>NZ_QFOB01000029.1 GCF_003248515.1 Sphingomonas sp. | reverse complement strand
ACAGCGCGAACGCGGTTCTCGGTGACGTACAGCGGGTATTGATGTTGCAGCCCCGACCCGACAACCTTCTCAACGAACAAGTCATTTTTAAACTTGTAGACCTCTCCCGACGCATCGCAGCGGAGGATATAGCCCTCGCACGTGCATGAGCCATCGACCAATGTGGGGAATTTGTTTCCGTGTTGGATGACTTCGGCGAAAGCCCCGGACGTAACGATGGGAGCTTTCTTTAGCCCGACAGCATCAATGACATGGTGATATGGAAGACGCACACCGTCCACAACGATATCGAACAGGTAGAAATCCAATGCGCCGTAGTCGGCGTTTTGCTGGACTTTAAGCCCATCTGCTTCACCAGCAAGTTCCCCAAAGAAGCGTACGGTTTGATGCTGGCCAATGACGCCTCCATCAAGTAAGCGTTGATAATTCTCACGCACAACGCCTGCATATCGATCAAAGACAACCTTATGGTTGAAGAAGACTTCACTTGTAAGTATACGATTGCGCGATGCCGATTGGACCCCGACCCCATTTGTGATGAATTGATAGTTTGCACCATGAATTTTTTCAACCGCATACCACTTTTCAACACTACGCAAGCAGCGCATTTTTATCTTTTCTGAGAACGTGTCAATTGTTGGATAACGTTCAAATTCTAATGTCATTGAAACCCCCTATTTAGTGAATTGATAATTCAGCTAAACAGGTGTTCCAATATTGTCAATGCTTGACAAATTAGAATTGGGCAGCACAATAGTTGTGTAAAGGAAATAAAGGGAATTACTCAACCTTTATGAAATTTACATGGAGACGACTAACCAGGTGAAAGAGAGCGTCTCCCAGCAGCCAATAGTGGCTGTCCATGTTCACGACATGGTGCAAATGGTTTTCTGGATCTGAGTATAAAAGGCGCCAATGGCGCCTTTTACTATTCCTACCATTGCAAGTGGATCCAATTTCCTTAAGGACATCTGCGCGTAGGTGATTGAAAACACACGGACCTTCACGCCATTGATGACATAAAAAAAGCCCGCCGAAGCGGGCTTATATGTTTCATACACTCATCAATAGTAGGTTCGCATGCGCTGCTCTGCTTGGTACTTGGCGATATTGCGAAGCATGTTACGCATGAGGAAGAAGAACGGAATGCCGGCGCCAATGAGGAAGCCCAGGACGCCAACAACCGGCCCCAAGTCCATACTTCCCCACAACACCCCACTGACAAGGAAGCCGACGATGGTTGACCAAAACCCAATCCAGATCGTTCCGATTAAAGCGTTGATTGCAACTTTCATTTGTGCACCCCCGTTGTTAGCCAATTGTTGACTCACTGAAACAGAAGAACGGATATTGTCAACCCCGTTGCCGTTCTAGCTAGCTCCCATATGCATCGGGAGTCAAGCTGAAATTACATTCGCCGCTCTATCCTTTCCGAATGGTTAAGCTCGCCACCAATGGCGTGGTGCAATCGCTGACGTTGTTTGTGATGCAGGAAATCGCTGAGGTGCTGGGTCAATTCGACTTCTGTGGGGCTGTCAGCGATCGACCATTGGGGTGTTGGAAGATCCTTAAAACGAACATGGATGTTGTACGCGCACATGATCTTGGCCGCCGCCCTGGGCGTGACTTTGAGCCCTTCGTGCAATCGAAGCGCCAGGTCTTCGATGGCCGAACGCCAGAACGTTAAATCACTTGGCAATTCCGCAGCGTTGAAGTCCAATGCATCGCACAGCAATGGTCCTAGAACGATGGGTTCCGGCTGTTCAAAGATGCGGCCCATTGGTGCCGACTCGCGCCAAATTCTTTGCTGCTCGGTGGCCGGCGCACTGTCGTAAAAAGATCCAACCATTTCAACCCCCTGCGTGATGATGAAATCTCAATCAATCACGCCTCACACTTTTGTCAAGTCCAATAAAAACCCGCCGAAGCGGGTTTAATCGAAGACGTTACATTCGCCGCTTGGGCCGGACTTCAATATGTTCAGAAGGGATAGCAAGTTCGCGCAACAAAATTTCCTTCTCTTTCTTCGCTTTGGCCGCGTCAACCTGGGCGATCAGGTCCATAAATGACTTCCTGCAATTTTGGGCGATACTCATCATTTCTTGGGTGTCCAAGGCTTCACAACCGGTCAACTCAAAGCCACTCTTAACCAATCCTATTGAAGCAAAGGCATCAACAATATTCACCAATTCCGAGTCGGTGCACGTTGAGCAACCTACTGTCTGCCGAAAGAATGCCCATAGCATTTTCGCATCATCAGTCAACGCATCCGCTCGCGGGCCGTGGATCGGGCGCGCCCCGTTTTGAATCAGAAATGGGATCAATAGATATCTGTCGGAATAGATAGCTGTTTCAAGTGGGGTCCAACCAGACGGGTTCCATCTATCATCAGGCGCACGCGCGTTGATATCCGCCCCACAGTCAAGTGCGAACGATATCATTTCCTGAGTGCTTTTAAGCACGTCTTGCCCACCTCTGCCGCACTCAACAATGTAGTTGAGTGTTGAGCATGCCTTTAGATCGTTTTTTCCTATACGATGAATAGTGTAGTGCTGAGCAAAACTTGGGTTGTCCTCCACTAGCGACTTAAAAGCTGTCGCATCATCCATGTAGATTGCACGAGATAGGCGATTGCCATCCTGATCGTGATCCACATCAAATTCCGACTTCACCTTCCCACTGGAAATGGCAATCACGATTGTTGGTGACTTGTCCTTCTCTACGTTGACCGCTTGATTTTTGATTGTCCCATTGGCGGCGTCAGCTTTGACAAATGCCATCACCACTTTACGTAATTTTGTTTGAATTTTATTTAGCATACTTGAAACTCCATTTTTATTAGCACACCTTCAATCAAACACAAGGCAGAACATTGTCAATACCTTTTATTGTGATTTACGCCAACAAGCCCCAAGCCGCTTTAAGAGTGGGATAAAATCCCAATAAAAAGAGCCCGCGATAGCGGGCTCTTTGTTGCCTCAAGTACACTCGCCAACTTAAACGCTTGCGATTAAGCATCCCAAGGCAAGCCCAAAACTGAAAGCAGTCACAACTGACAAACAAACAGTTCTGATCCACATCGCTCGTTCAACCTTCGCTTTTGATTTTGATGCCTCGATGTAGCTAGTGATAGAGCCATGTAGATCATCAAAACAGTGTTGCAATACTGCAAGATACAATTTATCCATAACACCCCCTTCAATTTGATTGCACTGAATTCAATCAAACACAAGGTCCAACATTGTCAAGCTCAAAGAAAAAGCCCGCGAAAGCGGGCTTCATTCTTCACATCTTTCGCTTCACCGGTTCTGGCGTTTCAACCTGCACTTCCGACACAAAATCCAAAAGTTTTTTCTGCTGTCGGCGCCGCGCAACCTCAATTAAATGCTCGCACTGCTCTTCAAGTGTGGGCCATCTTTGGTCCGTTTCCCACTGAGGAATGTCCCCTGCTCCATTGGTGAAGTACCTCGCACGATTGTGCATCTGTAGAAGCGTCGCAGCGTCATGTGGGTTGACTTTGGCTCCACCCTCTAGTTTCTCTTTTAACTCGCCATACAGTAGTGAGAAAAATGCAGATCGAATTGTTGGTGGGCGCGAACTCCAAAACTGAGAAGCTAGGGGATTTATTACCACACCAACAAGACCAGGTGCATTCTCATCCAGCCTAGTGCAAACAAGATCCAAGAAACCATCGATATCAAAACCTCTTTCAATCTTGGGATTGTTTTCAGCCTCTACAGTCAGAATACCTTTCATCCACCGTCTGATCAAATAGTAAAATACTGCACTTGATAAGAACCAGAAGCCCAAAGCGATCCACCCTATATAACTTGCATCCATACTGACCCCCTATTTGATTGACATGCATTCACTCAAACACGGAAACCAACATTGTCAAGCTCAAAGAGAAAAGCCCGCTTTCGCGGGCTTTTCTCTTACATCTTTC
>NZ_QFOB01000010.1 GCF_003248515.1 Sphingomonas sp. | reverse complement strand
TTGACCGGGAAAGGGGAAAGTCGCGTCACATCGCCTGCAACGCGATGTGACGCCGCTCCGCCGCCGAACGATAAATCGCCTCGATCACCCGAAGATCCGGGCCTCTGCCGATAGTCCCGGCCGTGGGCAGAAGGGGGCGTGGCCGCGCGGGACGAAGCGCCGCCACGCGGGGCCGATCATCGCCGGGGCAAAGGCGTCCGCGTCAGAATGACGTGCAGGAAGCGCGGGCCATGCGCGCCGCGCACATAGGTGCCCTCGATATCGGTGGTGCCCGAGACGCCCGTCACCCAATAATGCGCGCGCGGCTGGGCGCCCGGCAGGATCGCATCCTCCAGATGCGCGACGATCCCCTCCACCTCCAGCAGCACGACATGATGGAGCGCCACGAAATTAGGCAGCATCGGCGCGTCGCGCGCCGTTTCGAACACCAGCGAGCCCGTTTCGGCGATGCCGCATCGCGCGATCGCCAGCACCACGGTTTCCTCGATGCCGGCCGTTTCATGCCGGGTGAAGCCCGACCAGTCGCATCCCTCCAGCCGCGCATCGGGCGGAAGATAAGCGGCAGTCCCGATCCCCTGTTCCGCGCAGTAGCGCGCGAGCGCCGTCGGAAGCTCCTCGATGTTTTCGATCAGGTCGTGCGTCGCGGCGATGCTGGGCAAGGCGAGCCGGGACAGGAAGGTTTCCTCCAGCGCCCCGGCATCGACCCGGGGGCGCTCCGGCGCGATCAGCAGTGCCGCCGCCTCGATCGCGGGATCGCCGGGCGCGCCGGATTTCAGCTGCGAGAGGATGGCGTCGCGCGCGTTCATCGGCGTCGGCCCTTCTTGTATTGCGCCATGAAGCTGTGCGCTTCGGGGGCGGGCATGTCGCGATGCGCGGTCCAGCCGCCGGCCAGTGGCAGCCTGCCGATCCAGCCACGGCCCAGCACGCGCATGCCGCGCAGCGCCATTCCGCTCGCCGCGCGATAGAGGGAAGGGCGCCGCGCGAACCACGCCCACAGGCCAAGCCCGGCGCGCATCGTCTTCGGCTCCAGCCCCTCGCGCCAGCTTTTCTCGCGCCAGCCGCGCAGCAGGGTGGGAAGGGGGATGCGGACGGGGCACACTTCCTGGCACTTGCCATTCAGCGTGCAGGCATTGGGCAGGTCCCGGCTTTTGGGCAGGCCATCCAGCACGGGCGTCAGCACCGCGCCCATCGGCCCCGGATAGGTGCCGCCATAGGCATGGCCACCGATCTGCCGGAAGACGACGCAATGATTCATGCAGGCGCCGCAGCGGATGCAGCGCAGCATTTCCGCCAGCCCATCCTCGCGCATGGTGGTGCGGCCATTATCGACCAGCACGATGTGCATCTCCTCCGGTCCGTCGCGATCGGCGGGACGGGCGGGGCCGGTGTAGAAGGTTGTATATTGGGTCAGCGCCGCGCCTGTCGCGGAGCGGGCCAGCATGCGCAGCATGTGTGTGGCATGCGCCATGGAGGGCACGATCTTCTCGATGCCGGCCGTCACGATGTGCATGCGCGGCGGCACCAGCGACAGTTCGGCATTGCCCTCGTTGGTGACGGTGCAGATCGCGCCCGTATCCGCGATCAGGAAATTGGCGCCGGAGATGCCGACATCGGCGCCCAGCATCTGCGTGCGCAGTTCGCGACGCGCGCTTTCGGCCATCGCCGCGATCGTCTCTTCCTCATGCGGGGTGCGATGACGCGCCTTGAACAGCGCGGAGACCTGCTCGCGCGTTTTGTGCATCGCCGGCCAGATGATGTGCGAGGGGCGCTCGTCGGCAAGCTGGATGATATGTTCGGCCAGGTCCGTCTCGACCCGCCCGATGCCGGCTTCCGCCAGCGCATGGGGCAGGCCGATCTCCTCGCCCAGCATGGATTTGGAGCGGGCGACCGATTTCGCGCCCGCCGCCCTGCACAGATCGATCACGATCCGGCAGGCCTCGTCCGCCGTGCGTGCCCAGTGGACCTTCGCGCCCGCGGCGACGGCATTGGCCTCGAACTGCTCCAGATAGTGGCCGAGATGGGCGATCACATGATCCTTGATCGCGGCGGCGCGATCGCGCGCGCGATCGAAATCGGGAAAGGCGTCCACGGCGATGGCGCGCTTGGCCTCCGCCGTTCCGGTGGTGCGCTCGACCGCGATCTTGAGGATCGGGTCGGCCAGCGCGGCGTCCGCCCGATCGGTGAAAGCGCTCATCCTTCTTCCCCGATCGCGGGGCCTTCGCCCATGCCGGCGAGAAGTTCGATCGCATGGAAGGCGCGCACCGGCGATCCCCGCCGGTGAAGCTTGCCTGCCATGTTCATCAGGCAGCCGAGATCGCCCGCCAGCAGCAGATCCGCGCCCGTGGCCTCGATGGCGACGGCCTTCTCCTCGACGATCGCGTTGGAGATGGCGGGATATTTGACGCAGAAGGTGCCGCCGAAGCCGCAGCATGTCTCTTCGCCCTTGAGCGGCTTCAGCGACAGGCCTTCGACCGACTTCAGCAGCCGGCGGGGCTGGGCCTTGATGCCAAGCTCGCGCAGGCCCGAGCAACTGTCATGATATGCGGCGGTGGTCGCGGGCAGGCTCACGTCTTCCGGATGCCAGCCGCGCACTTCATCCAGATACGCCATGATCTCGAAGGTCTTCGCGGCGACGGCCCTGGCGCGCGGCTCCCATTCCGGATCGCCTTCGAGGATCTCGGGATAATGACAGCGGATCGTGCCCGCGCAGGAGCCGGACGGGATCACGACATGATCGAACGGCTCGAGCATGGCGATCGTGCGCTTCGCCAGATCGACGGCGGTATCATGATCGCCCGAATTGAGCGCGGGCTGGCCGCAGCAGGTCTGCGCCTCCGGCACCACCACCTCGCAGCCGGCCGCCTCCAGCGTGGCGAGCGCGGCGAAGCCGACGCGCGGCCGCATCGCATCGACAAGGCAGGTGACGAACAGGGCGACGCGCGGACGCGGCATGGACTTCAAACTCCGTGGCGGCGCGCGAAGGCGAGAAACAGTTCGGGCCAGCCCGCCGCAGCGGCAGCCTTTGCGCCGACGCCGAAGCCGTGGCCACCCGATTCGAAGATATGCGCCTCCACGGGCACATTTTGCTGCTTGAGCGCCATCATCATCGCCGTGCTGTTCTCGACCGGAACCGTCTTGTCGTCGATCGCATGGGCGATGAAGGTGGCGGGCGCGCCGGCTGCCACATGCTGATCGAGCGAATAGGCGCGCGCGCGATCCGGCGTGGGATCGGCACCCAGCAATTGCCGACGGGATCCGGCATGGGCGGAGGGGCCATCCATCATGATGACCGGATACATGAGGGCCGCCACCTGCACACCCAGCGGCTGGCTGTCTGTCGCATCGATCGGCGCATATGCCGCCGGTGCGCCCTGCGTCGCGAGCCAGCCCGCGAGATGGCCGCCCGCCGAAAACCCCATCACGCCGATGCGCGCGGGATCGAATGTCTCCTTCGCCGCCATGCTTCGCACCATGCGCAGCGCACGCTGGGCATCCTGTAGCGGCGCTTCCGGCCCCGCGCCCCATCCGTCGCCCGGCAGCCGATAGAGAAGGATGAAGCAGGTATAGCCGGCCGAGGCCAGACGGCGGGCGATCTCATACCCCTCCAGCCCGATCGCGACGCGAATATAGCCGCCGCCGGGGATCAGCAGCATCGCCGCGCCATTGGGCTTTTTCGGCCGCAGCATCGTGAGCGTAGGCGTCACGACATGTTCGAAATAGGTATCGTCGGGAGGGCTGTCGGGGCGGCGAAGCCCTTCCTTTTCTGTGACGCTCACACCCACGCTGCCGGGCGCGACACCGGGCCAGATCGGGAAGCGCGTGAAATCCCCGGGAATTGTGAATGCCTGCGCGGAGGCGCGCGACGCGCTGCCCAGCAGCGAGAGCGCGGTGCCCGCGGCGAGGAAGGTCCGGCGATCCACCGACATCAATGGCATGCCGTGCTCCCGAGAGATGTGTCGCGTGCGAGATCGGGCCATTCGGCCCTGACGGAAGAGGAAACCGGCAGATCGAGCGTCTTCAATGCGCGGGCAACGATATTCGCGACGGCGCGGGAGCCCGGTTCGCTGAAATGGGTGTCGTCATCGATGCCCTTGGGAAAATTGGGCAAACGATCCGCCACGCTCAGTGGCATGTCATAAGGGCGCGACGCGGCGGGGGCAGGCGCGGCGGCGAGCGGCGCGGCGAACGCCATCGCCACGCATGGGAGGTCAGGCCCGGGCGTCCTGCCGGGCGGCACCCGGCATCCTCCCGGCTGGCGAGCCATCCGCCGATGGAGGTGCCGCACGGTGGATCCCGGGTTCGGCCCGGGACGACGGTCAGGCCTGGACAAGAGCGAGGCTCTTACTGGAGGTTCACGAACATCCCGCCGTCGACAAGCAGCGCCGCACCCGTGACATAGGCGGCCATATCGGAGGCGAGAAACACGATCGGGCCGGCCAGATCCTCCGGCATGCCGAGACGGCCGAGCGGCGTGCGCTTCTCCATATATTCGCGCTTCTCGACATCGGCGAGATCATCCTTGTTGATCTCGGTCAGGATCGTGCCGGGCAGAACGCTGTTGCAGCGTATGCCATATTTTCCGAGCGCGATCGCGGTGGACTGCATCAGCGAATGCACGCCCGCCTTGGTGGGCGTGTAATGCGTCTGGAATTCGCCGCCGACGAGCGCCGAGATGGACGATACGGCGACGATCGCGCCGCCATGGCCCTGGCGGACCATCTGCTGGGCGGCGGCCTGCACCATGAAATAGGCGCCGTGCAGGTTCACCTTGAAGGTGCGCTCCACCACCTCCACCGGCATGTCGAGGAAGGCGTGGAACGGGCAGATGCCGGCATTGCTGACCATCACGTCGACCTTGCCGAAAGCCTCGACCGCCTTCGCCACGAAATCCTGCGCGGTCTGCGGATCGGACACGTCCCCCTTCACCGCGATCGCACGCTGGCCCAGCGCCTCGATCTCCGCCACGCAGGAGGCCGCCGGGCCGTCGCTATGCGCATAGTTGATCGCGACATTGGCGCCATGCCTGGCCGCGCCGATCGCGGCGGCACGGCCGATGCCGGTGGATGCGCCGGTCACGAGTACGGTTTTGCCTTCGAGGAGCTTCACGATCGCTTCGTCCTTGTTGTGATGGGGTGCCTCAGCGGCGAGGGGGCCTGGTCTGCGGCGTCCAGCCGAGATCGGCGCTGATGCGCTGCGCGGTGGCGCGCACGTCCGAGCCGAGCGCCGTCATGCGCGTATCGTCCATATATTGCGCTGCGCTGGAAAGGCTGATCGCCGCGACGATCCTGCCGGAGGCGTCGCGGATCGGCGCCGCCACGCAGCGTATCTGATCCTCATTCTCCTCCAGATCGAAGGAGCGGCCCTCGGCGACATAATCCTGCATCCGCGCGAGCCAGACGGCATAATCCGCCTTCGGGGCGCCGGATGCCTGATCGGCATCGAACAGGCGCCGCCAGGTGGCTTCTGCACCATCCAGCAGCAGCGCCTTGCCGAGGCCCGTGGAGGTCAGCGGCTGGCGATCGCCCACGCGACTGGAGATGTCGACGCGGCGCCGGCCGGGTATCTTGTCGAGATAGAGGGCGAGATCATTGTCGAGGCGGCCGAGATGGACCGTATCCTCGCTGCGCTGCGCGAGTTCATCGATATGGGGGCGGGCGATCTGCACCACGTCGGTCTGCGATTGGGCGAGGAAGCCCAGATGCAGCAGCTTCGGCCCCAACTGATAGCCCTCGCGCGGCAGGAAGGTGAGGAAGCCGCGATCGATCAGCGCATTGGCCAGCCGGTGCGTGGTCGATCGGGTGAGGCCCATGCGCGCCGAAAGCTCGGCCAGCTTGATCGGCCCGTCCACGACCTGATCCAGCAGATCGAGGCCGCGAAGGAGGGTCTGGCTCCCCTGAACCTTCGCCTTTTCCTCGCCCGCGCCGGAATCTTCGGTCGGTCCGGAATCTTCGTTTGACGCCGCTTTTCTCATCTAATAACATCCTATCCCATAAAGTGAGACAATGTAAACAGCCAAGCCGGAGGGGCTGACGACCCGCGCGGTCGCTTCAAAACGTAAAATTCGGTCCATTTCCAGCCGTCTGACGGCACATGATGGCATGGAGTGTCGCGCAATTCCACAATGTGGACATTTCGCGGAGCTCGAAGCTTAGGAGTTATCGACTGTGGCGATCGTTTCGTTGCCCAAGATCAAACATGTCCGCGCATTCACCGTGCGCGGAGGCGGTGCGGATTATCACGATCAGGGCGAAGGCCACTGGATCGACAATCACATCGCCACGCCGATGTCGAAATATCCCGAATATCGCCAGTCGCGTCAGAGCTTCGGCATCAACGTGCTGGGTACGCTCGTCGTGGAGATCGAGGCGGAGGACGGCACGGTCGGCTTCGCGGTGACGACCGGCGGCGAGCCGGCCGCCTTCATCGTCGAGAAGCATCTGTCCCGCTTTCTCGAGGGCCGCAGCCCGACCGAATATGAGAAGATCTGGGATCAGATGTACTTCTCGACCCAATATTATGGGCGCAAGGGCATCGTCGTGAACGCCATTTCCGGCGTCGACCTCGCGCTGTGGGATCTTCTCGGCAAGCTGCGACAGGAGCCTGTCTATCACATGCTGGGCGGCGCCGTGCGCGACGAACTCCAGTTCTACGCCACCGGCGCGCGGCCCGATCTGGCCAAGGAATTCGGCTTCATCGGCGGCAAGATGGCGCTGCACCATGGGCCGGCCGAAGGCATTGAGGGCCTGCACAAGAACATCGCCGAACTGGCCGAGATGCGCGAGCGCGTCGGCCCGGATTTCTGGCTGATGTGGGATTGCTGGATGGCACTGGACGTGGATTATGCCACCCGCCTCGCCATCGCCGCGCACGAGCTGGGCCTCAAGTGGATCGAGGAGGCGATCAGCCCCGACGATTATTGGGGCTATGCCGCGCTGAAGCGCAACGTGCCCAAGGGCATGCTGGTGACGACCGGCGAGCATGAGGCGACCCGCTGGGGCTTCCGCATGCTGATGGAGATGGATTGCTGCGACATCATCCAGCCCGACGTGGGCTGGTGCGGCGGCGTGACCGAACTGCTCAAGATCAGCGCGATGGCCGATGCGGCGGGCAAGATGGTCGTGCCGCACGGCTCTTCCGTCTACAGCTATCATTTCGTCATCACGCGCCACAATTCGCCGTTCGCCGAATTCCTGATGATGCATCCGGGGCCGACCGAGGTGGTGCCGATGTTCCATCCGCAGCTGATCGGCGAACCGGTTCCCCAGAATGGCCGCCTGAAGGCCAGCGCGCTGGATGCGCCGGGCTTCGGCGTCGAGCTCAATCGCGACATCGCGATGCACCGTCCTTACACCCACTGATCGAGAGACCAACCTCATGAAGCTCTGCCGCTTTGGCCCGATGGGTCAGGAAAAGCCTGGCCTTGTCGACGACAATGGCGCCATCCGTGATCTTTCCGGCATCGTCGCCGACATCACGATCGAGACGATCGCGCAGGCGCGGGCCGCCGATGCGGCGTCGCTGCCGCTCGTCGAGGGTGAGCCCCGCTATGGCGTGCCGTTCAAGGGCATCGGCAAGATCGTGGCGATCGGCCTCAACTATCGCGATCACGCGATCGAATCGAACCTGCCGATCCCGACCGAGCCGATGATGTTCATGAAGGCGCTTTCCAGCCTTTCCGGCCCGAATGACGACGTGATCCTGCCCAAGGGATCGACCCATGGCGACTGGGAAGTCGAACTGGGCGCGATCATCGGCAAGACCTGCCGCTACGTTCCGGAGGAAGAGGCGCTGGACAAAGTGGCGGGCTATGTCCTCGCCAACGACGTATCCGAACGCTTCAACCAGAAGCAGCGCGGCAGCCAGTGGAGCAAGGGCAAGGGCCATGACACCTTCTGCCCGGTCGGCCCCTGGTTCGTGACGCCGGACGAAGTGGGCGACGCGCAGGATCTGGACATGTATCTCGACGTGAACGGCACGCGGATGCAGACCGGTAATACCCGCACGATGATCTTCGATCTCAAGCAGATCATCTCTTATGTGAGCGAATATATCACGCTCTATCCGGGCGATCTCATCATCACCGGCACGCCGCCGGGCGTGGGCGAGGGCAAGAAGCCCGAGGCCATCTATCTGAAGGCCGGCGACGTGATGGAACTGGGCATCGCCAAGCTCGGCACCCAGAAGCAGAAGGTCGTCGAGTGGCGCCACCTGGGCGACGAGGTGATCGCATGACTGCCTATGCCGGCCGTTTCGAGGGGCGCTGCGCGATCGTCACCGGTGGCGCGTCGGGCCTTGGCAAGGCGACCGCCGCGCGGATCGTGGCGGAGGGTGGCAAGGTCGTTCTCTGGGATCTGAACGCCGATGCACTCGCCGCCGCCAAGGCGGAGGTGGGGGCGACGGATGTCGTGGCGCTCGACGTATCCGATCAGGCCGCCGTTGCCGCCGCCGCCAAGGCGAGCGCCGAGGCGCTGGGCAGGATCGACATCCTCGTCAACTCGGCGGGGATCACCGGCGCCACCGCCCCCGTGCACGAATATCCGATCGACAGCTGGAAGCGCGTCGTGGACATCAACCTGAACGGGTTGTTCTACTGCTGCCGCGAAGTGGTGCCCTTCATGCTGGCGAACGGCTATGGCCGGATCGTCAATGTCGCGTCGGTCGCGGGCAAGGAAGGCAATCCGAACGCCAGTGCCTATTCGGCCACGAAAGCGGGCGTGATCGGCCTCACCAAGAGCCTGGGCAAGGAACTGGCCGAAAAGGGCGTGATCGCCAATGCGCTGACGCCGGCCACGTTCGAAAGCCCGATCCTGGCGCAGCTGCCGCAGAGCCAGGTGGATTATATGCGCTCCAAGATCCCGATGGGGCGTCTGGGCGAAGTGCATGAATCCGCCGCGATGGTGTGCTTCATGTCATCCGAGGAGTGCAGCTTCACCACCGCCTCGACGTTCGACACGTCGGGCGGGCGCACGACCTTCTGATCCGAACCGTCTTCTGATCCAAACCATGCCGCGACCGGCCGAAGAGCCGGCGCGGCCCCAACTGGAGAGGCCGATGGCCCAGATCCCCTTCGTCGATGCGCATATCCACCTGTGGGATCTGGGGCATATCCGCTACCCGTGGCTCACGCCCCCGTTCGGCAGCGATGGGCCGAACGGCAGCGTGGAGGCGATCGCGCACAATTACAGCGTCGCCGATTACCGGGCCGACATGGCGAAGTGGAACGTGGTGGGCGCGGTTCACATCGATGCGGGGGCGGATCCCGATCAGGCGCTCGCCGAAACAAAATGGCTGGAAGCGCAGGGCGAGGCGCACGGCCTCCCCGATGCGATCGTCGCCTTCGCGCCGCTGCATGATCCGGCCGTGGAGGCCCTGCTGGAGCGACAGGCCGCGCATCCGCGCGTCCGCGGCATCCGCCAGATCGTGAACTGGCACACCAATCCGCTGCGCACCTATACGCCCCATGACGTGACGCAGGACGATCAATGGTGGGCGGGCTTCGGCCTGCTCGGCAAATATGGCCTGTCCTTCGATCTGCAATGCTATGCCGGGCAGATGGCGGGGCTGGCGCCGCTGATCGAGCGGCATGCCGAAGTGCCCGTCATCATCAACCATATCGGCATGCCGGTGACGACCGATCGCGAGGGCGTGACGCGCTGGCGCTATGGCCTGCGCGCGCTTGCGGCCATCCCCCATGTGGCGATCAAGCTTTCGGGGCTGGGTTTCATCTATCGCGACTGGACTGCGGAGAGCGTGAAGCCCTTCCTGCTGGAGGCGATCGACATGTTCGGCACGGATCGCTGCCTGTTCGCCAGCGACAGCCCGACCGACAAATTGTTCGCGCCGCTCGATCGCTATCTGGAAGCCTATCACGCCATCGCGGCGCCTTTCTCCGAGGACGAACAGCGTGGCCTGTTCGGCCGCAACGCCAACCGCATCTATCGCCTGGGGCTGGAGCTATGACACCCAATCCTCTGATCGGTGTCCTCTATCACTGGCTGGGGGGCCTCGCCTCGGCCAGCTTCTACGTGCCGTACAAGGGCGTGAAGCGATGGTCGTGGGAGATTTACTGGCTGACCGGCGGAATCTTCAGCTGGCTGATCGCCCCCTGGTTCTTCGCAAGCCTGCAGACGCAGGATCTGCTGGGCGTGCTGGGCCGCGCGCCGGGCGCCGCGAAATATTGGCCGGTCTTCTTCGGCCTCCTGTGGGGCTTTGGCGGGCTCGGTTACGGCCTCGTCATGCGCTATCTGGGGCTGTCGCTGGGCATGGCGGTGGTGCTCGGGCTGTGCACGGTGTTCGGCACCTTGATCCCGCCGCTCTTCCAGGGTGATTTTCACGAAAAGCTGCTGGCGACCACCTCCGGCAATATCGTGCTGCTCGGCCTGTTCCTCACCCTCGTGGGCATCGTGATCGTCGCGGTGGCGGGGGCGAAGAAGGATGCGATGCTCACGCCCGAGCAGAAGCAGGCTGCAGTCGCGGAGTTCGATTTCAGGAAGGGCATCGTCGTCGCCATCTTCGCGGGGATCATGTCCGCCTGCTTCGCGTTCGGACTGGCGGCGGGCGAGCCGATCAAGGCTCTGTCGGCGGCGGCGGGGACGGGGCCGCTGTGGACGGGCCTGCCGGTATTGTGCCTCGTGATGTTCGGCGGCCTCATCACCAACGGCATATGGTGCGCGTTCCTGATCCTGAAGAACCGCACGGCGGGCGAATGGCTGGGCCGGACGCGAAATGGCGGGGCGCGGCCGCCCTTGCTGCCCAACTTCCTGTTCAGCGCGCTGGCGGGCACCACCTGGTATTTCCAGTTCTTCTTCTACACGATGGGCGAAAGCCAGATGGGTCGGCTGGGCTTCTCCAGCTGGACGCTGCACATGGCCAGCATCATCATTTTCGGCACCTGCTGGGGCTTCGCCTTCCGCGAATGGAAGGATGCCGGCCCCAAGGTGAAGGCGATCGTGTGGGGCGGCATCGCGATGCTCATCATCGCGACGGTCGTGATCGGATATGGCAACAAGCTGGCGCTGGCGACCGGCGCGTGAGGCACGGGTCGTTCCGCCTAGCCTCCGCGAATGCGGGCGCCCGGGGCGACAAGCGGTTCGTCCGAAGCCCCGGACACCGGCCCGTTTGGAAGAAGCGGGGCGCGGGGCTGGCCAGGAGGGCGCTGATGGCCTTGGCGGTGGCCTCCCTTTTCTCCGCGCCCGCTTCATCCCGGCGCGCGCCGGCAGCGCTCGATGCGCCTCTGGTAATGACGGACATGCACCTGCACGATCCGTGGATCGTCGCCGATGAGGCCAGCCGAACCTATTATCTCTTCACGCGCAACGAGGCGCCGATGACAGGGGATCATCGGCTGGGCACGATGGTCTATGCCAGCCGCGACCTGAAGCACTGGACCAGGCCGAAGCTCGCCTTTGTGTTGCCGGAAGGCACCTGGGCGGATGCCGGCGCATGGGCGCCCGAAGTGCATCGGTGGAAGGGGAAATGGTATCTCTTCACCACCTTTCACAACAGCAGGGCGGTGACGGGCCAGGTCGGTCCGCGCGAAACCTATCGGCGCGGAACCGTGCTCGCCGTCTCCGATACGGTGGATGGCCCTTACAGACTGGTGCGCGATGGCGAGCCGATCGTGCCGAAGGACAGGATGACGCTGGACGGCAGCCTCTATGTCGATCCGCAGGGCAAGCCCTGGATCGTCTATGCGCACGAATGGTGGCAGACGGTGGGCGGCACGATGGAGGCGGCCCCCCTGGCCGACGATCTGGCGATCGCCGGAAGTCCGCTCACCCTGTTCAAGGCGAGCGAGGGGCCGTGGGTGGTGGGGCAGAAGCAGCCGCAGGGCGACACCGTCTATGTGACCGATGGCCCGGAACTCTATCGCACGAAGACGGGCGCCCTGCTGATGCTGTGGTCCAGCTATGGCGCAAAGGGCTATGTCGAGGCGCAGGCGCGCTCGAAGAGCGGCAGCATCGAGGGGCCATGGGAGCAGCTCGGCCCGCTCGTTCAGCGCGACAGCGGCCACGGCATGCTGTTCAGGGCGTTCGACGGCAGGCTGATGATGATCCTCCATCGCCCCTTTGCCAATGCATTGGGCAAGCTTTACGAGATGCGCGACGAGGGCGATCGGCTGAGCGTGGTGCGCGAGGCGACCGAACTGGATGGCGAGGCCTATCCGACGCATCCGTGCGTGGCCGGCCACAGCTCGTTCGACGGCGCCACGCCAGGATGCTGACGATGCTGGGCGCGGATACGGTCTGGCCGCTTTACGGGGCTGGGGAAGGGAGCTTCACGCTCGATGATGCGGATGCCGCGCCGGATATGGCCGTCGTCACGGCTGTCCAGCGGCCGGTGCTGCTGGGATTCCTGCCCGCCCGCCCCAATGGCCGGGCCATGCTGGTGCTGGGGGGCGGGGGCTATACCGCGCTGATGGCGGGGCGCGAGGGCGTGCAGGTCGCGCGCTGGCTGAACGGGCTCGGCTATCGGGCTTACGTCCTGATCCATCGTTTCCCCAATGCCGCGAACGGCCCTTCCGCATCGCTGGACGATGCGATCGAGGCGATGCGGATGATCCGCGCGGGCGGGGCGACCGGGGTGGGCGTGGTGGGCCTGTCCTCGGGCGGGCATCTCGGCGCCTGTCTCGCGGCCGCCTATCCCGAGGAGTGGGGCGCGGCGACCGGTCCGGGCTTCTATCGGCCGGACGTGATGGTGATCGGCTATGGCCCGATCTCCACAAACGCCAACGGCCGCCAGATCATCGCCGACAAGCCGCCGCTGCCGCCGGCCGAGAAGCAGGCGATGTATGATCGGCTCCAGCCGGACGCGCAGCTTCTGCCGGGGCCGCCGCCGGTCTTTATCGTCTATTCGGGCAACGATCCGGTGGTGCCGGTGGAGAATGCGTTCCGCCTGCATCGCGCGTGGGGCGAGGCGGGGGGCAGTGCGGAACTGCATGTGTTCGGCGATGCGCCGCACGGGTTTGCGCTGGATGCTGTGGGGAAGCCCGTGTCGCTGTGGCCGCAGCTTTGCGAGGCGTGGCTGCGGCAGGTGGGCTTTCTGTAGGGGCTGCACCCTTCCGTGGGCGATGTGGGTCGATTTTAGTCGTCCAACCAATCGGCTGCGATCGTGCCCCTGTGCCCTTCCGGCGCCAGTGCGGCGCGGAGGGCTTCCAAAAGAGGCGGCAGCGCCTGCGTGAAGGCATAGGGCGGGTTGACGATGAAAAGGCCTGCACCGTTGTACAAATCGGGCTGATCGTCATCATACAGCCAATGCTCCACGCCCATGAACTTGGGGATGCCGAGCTTGCGCAACTGATCCTTCCACCGCGAATGCGTGGCGCGGTCTTTCAGCGGATACCAGATCACCGTCACGCCATGCGCCCATTTGCGGTAAGCGGCGGCGAGGGTGGCTGTGATGCGGGCGCGTTCGTCCGTCTGCTCATACGGAGGATCGACCACCACCAAGCCGCGTCCGGTGCGGGTCGGGAGCATCGCCAGCCACAGCTCATAGGCGTCGCGCTCATGCACGGCGGCGTGTGTGCCGCGCATCGCCCTGCGCAGGGCGATGGCGTCCTCGGGATGTTTTTCATTGAGGATCAGGACGTCCTGCGGACGCAGAAGCTGCGCCAGAATGCGCGGAGAGCCGGGGTAGAGATGCGGCTCGGCCCCCACATTCACCGCCTTTACGGCGGCGCGATAGTCGTCCAGCAAAGGGTTCGGGTCGGCAATGGCCCGCAGCACGCCCTGTGTGGCCTCGCCGGTGCGCTGGGCCTGATCGCCGTCAAGGTCGTAGAGCCCGCAACCGGAATGGGTATCGATCAGGGTCAGCGCGCCCGGTTTGAGCTGCAAGGCCCGGACGAGAGCGATCAGAAGGCTATGCTTCACGACATCGGCGCTGTTGCCGGCGTGGAAGGAATGGCGATAATTCATTTGAAGTCAGCGAACTCCTGGAATTGGCCCGGCGCGATCCCGGCGACAGTCCAGTCGCCGATCGACCAGCGCACCAGCCTGAGGGTTGGCAACCCGACCGCGGCGGTCATCCGGCGCACTTGCCGGTTGCGCCCTTCGCGGATGGTGATTCTCAGCCAGCTGTCAGGGATGGCCTTGCGCTGGCGGATCGGCGGATCGCGCGGCCACAGGTCCGGCGCGTCGATGCGAGAAACATCGGCCGGCAGGGTCATGCCATCCTTGAGCAGGACGCCCTGCCGCAACCGCTCCAGTTCCGGCTCCTGCGGATCGCCTTCGACCTGCACAAGGTAGGTCTTGGGCAGCTTGAAGCGCGGATCGGCGATGCGCGCCTGCAGCCGCCCGTCATCGCATAACAGCAGGAGGCCCTCACTGTCCCGGTCGAGCCTCCCGGCGGGATAGACGCCCTTCACCGCGATGAAGTCCGACAATGTCGACCGAGCCGTTGGCGATCCGCGGTCGGTGAATTGTGACAAGACCCCGAAGGGCTTGTTGAACAGGAGCAGTCGGGCCATCCCGATTTCTTATCGTTCGGTTGCGGCCATGTCTTCAGGCCCATGCCGTTGGGCGGTGATGACCGGTGGGGTGTTCCTATTTCAGCACCACCTCAGTGGGGGCGTTGCGGTCGACCGTGACCACGCCGTCCTGCTCGTGCAGTTCGGTCATCTGGATCACGGTACGGCGGCCCCACGCTGGATCGGTGGCGGCCCTGGGCTCGCCAGTCTGGTGGACGAAATAGATCAGGTACGCACGCTCGCCCGCAACGATCACGTCGGGATGCTGGCCCTTGGCGCGATCCGTCTCCGCCTCGCCTGCATCCGCCAGCAGATAACGATCCTGCCGCGTCCAATGCTCGCCATCGTCGGAGCGCATCACGAGCAGCCCTTTCCACGCATCCGAGATCAGCCACCATTTGCTCTTCCAGCGAAAGGCCTTCGGGCCTTCGCCGGGGGTTTCGGTAAGGCGGTCCTTGACCGTCCAGTGCACGAGATCGGCGCTGTCGGCGGTGCGGATCGCCTTGTTCATCCGCTCATCATTGAAGAACAGGCGATAGCCGCCGGAGGGCAGGGCCGCGACGCTGGCATCGATGATCCGGTCCGATCCCAGTTCCAGCCGCTCGCCGCACCGCCAACTCTTCAGATCCCTGCTGGTGAGGTGGACGAGGAAACGGGGGGCGTTCCAGTCCCTGAACACGCCCGGCACGACCGTGATCCACATATGCCATTGGCCGTCGAACTGCTCGACATCGGGCGCCCAGAGCGTTTCGCCGGTGCAGGATTTGGGGATGTTCGCGATGTCGCCATAGCGCCAGTGCGCGCCGTCCTTCGATCGGGCGATGCCGATATGCGTGGCGTGGAACCAGCTCACGTCCTTCGGATCGGCGGCAGGGGGCAGCGAGGCGCGGCGATTGGTGTAGAACATCACCCATTCGCCCGTCTTCGGATCGTGGACGGTCGATGGATCGGCGGCGCCATCATAGATGGGGTCGCGGAAAAGCGGCTTCGGCGCGATCGACGGCTGCGCGGCGGCCGCGGCCCATGCGAGCAGGCCGATCATCGGCGGGTGCCGCCGACAGGATTGTTGCCCCACAGACGATCGTAGCGCCATCCGGCGAGATCCTCGACGATCGCCGCATTTTCGGCCGACGAGGGCGTGCGGTGGCCGGCGCGCAGATGCTCGATCTCGTCCATCAGGATGCCGTGGGTGCGGGGCGTCAGCCGGAAACGGGTGGAGACGAAGATGCCGAAGGCCAGCATCGCGATCGTACCGAGGCCCATCACGCCCACGATCGCCGCGATCGCCTGCGGGCTCTGCGTGGTGGCCTTGGAGACGAAGCCCGACGCCTGCATCACCTGGCCCACCAGAATCACGGCGGCGGCCTGGCTCATCTTGCGCACGAAGGTCATCACGCCGGCGAAGGCGCCCTCCCGCCTGCGGCCGGTGACGATCTCGTCCACGTCCGCCATGTAATTGTAGGTGGCCCAGGGAATATAATTGAGCGCCCCCCGGCCGAGGCCGGCGAACACCACCGGCACCCAGAACAGGGAGGAGGTGGCGCCATAGCCCGCCCCATACATGGCGAGGAAGATCAGCACGCCGATCGCGAAGCTGATCGCGGCGAAGCGATAGGCGGCGGCGGGCGACAGCTTCAGCGCGAAATTGATCGCGAGGATCACCGCCACGAACTGGACGATGTAGGTAACGCCCACCAGATTGGCGACGATCGCCGTGGAGCCCGCCAGCGCGAAGATCACGAAATAGGTGAAGGCGGCATTGTAGATATCCTGGCTGATATAACCGCCAAGATACATGCCGAGATGCAGGCGGAAGGCCCGGATGCGGAGCGTGGAGAAGAGGTTGCGATACAGCGCCTTGAAGGCGGCGCCCAGCGTGGGCCGATCACCGGCTTCCTCTTCCTCCAGCCCGGGCGGGCGCTGCCGTTCCCAACTGAAGGCATAGAGCAGGCCGGCGGCGGCCATGAACAGGCCGGAGAAGATGATGCCCATATAGAGATAGGTATCGGGCGAATTCGGGCCGAGATACGAAATCAGCCAGCCGGGCAGGAAGGCGGCGCCTACCGCCGAGCATTGGCCGAGCAGAATGCGCGCGCCCGCAAACTTGGCCTTCGTGCGATAGTCGGTCGACATTTCGGCCGCGAGCGTCTCGTACGGGATGATCTCCATCGCGTAGACCATCTCGAACAGCACGTAGGTGACGAGATAATACCAGAAATTCTGGCCGGCGACCCACATGATGGCGAAGCTGGGCAGAAGCGGAATGGCGGCGAGGATGAAGAAGCGCCGCCGCCCGAATTTGCGGCCCAGCCAGCTACGCCCGATATTGTCGGATAGGTGCCCGATCGTGGGGCTGGTGAACGCATCCAGCACGCGCGCCACGCCGAAGATGATCGTCGCCTGCGCGGCGGAAAGCCCGCAGAAGCTGGTGTAGAAGATCAGGATCCACGTGCTGATGACGGCCATCGAGCCCGCGCCGAGCACGTCGTTCGACCCGTAGGCGAGGAGATTGTACCAGCGCACGGGGCGTGCGGTCGGCATCGCGGGGGCGGCGGCCGGGGCCATATCTTTCTTCTCTCCTAGTTCGCTGGCTTGCCCGGCCGGTTCGTTCTTTCGCCCCGAGCACAGCCGAGGGGCACGCAGGCCCGGGCGAAGCCGAGGGCCGTGTTCTGCGCCACCGCATCCCGGCTTCGCGCGGAGCCTGCCGGTTCCTCGACCTCGCTCGGTATGAACGGGCTCGGGACGAACGGGCTCGG
This sequence comes from Sphingomonas sp., assembly GCF_003248515.1. Classification (GTDB taxonomy): domain Bacteria; phylum Pseudomonadota; class Alphaproteobacteria; order Sphingomonadales; family Sphingomonadaceae; genus Sphingomonas_I. The sequence continues at coordinate 188,456 of NZ_QFOB01000010.1, read as the reverse complement.
GCCGCACGGGGATGTCGTTGTGGCGTTCACGCGGCCCTCGCTGCCCGTGTCAGATATAAGTGCGCAGGAATTCGCCGAGAGCGATCATCGCGAGGCTCTGGCCATAGGGCATCGAGGTGAGCGCGATGTCCTTGTAGAATTGCTGCGTGTCGCCCATCGCGGTGCCGAAGCTGACCTGCTTCAGTTCGCCCGCATCATCGATATTGGCGAGCACGCCCTTCACCGCCCTGATGCCCACTTCCTCATAATGGCGGGGAAGATAGCCCTTCCGCACGCCCTTCAGGATGCCATAGGCGAAGCCCGCCGTGGCCGAAGCCTCCAGATAGGAGGTCGGATCCACGATCAGCGTGTGCCACAGGCCGGTTTCGGCATCCTGCGTTTCGGCCAGCGTCTTCACCTGTGCGGCGAGCGTATCGATCAGGAAGGTGCGGAAGGCATCGCCCTGCGGCAGATCCAGGATCTCGATGATCTCGGGGATCGCGATCGTCACCCAGCAATTGCCGCGCGCCCAGAGGGCCTCCGCGAAATTGTGGCGGCCGTTGAAATCCCAGCCGTGGAACCAGAGGCCGGTCTTCTTGTCGAACAGATATTTGATGTGGACGAGGAACTGGCGCTTGGCCTCTTCCACATAATGCGGGCGGTTCAGCAGCAGGCCGATCTTGGCCAGCGGCAGCACCGACATCATCAGCGTGTCGTCCCACATCTCGCCGGGGTTCACATCGTTATAGACGATGTGCTGGAAGCCGCCTTCCTCCGTCTTGGGCAGGCCATCCGGTGCCATCAGCCATTCGGCCCACGTATCGAGATACGGGATGTAGCGGGGATCGGGCTCGTATTCGAAAAGATAGGCCAGCGTGATGAACGGGGCCATCGTGTTGATGTTCTTGGTGGGCGTGCCCTCGGCAAAGCGATCCTCGAACCACTGTTTGATGACGGCGAGCGCCTTCCTGTCGCCGGTCTGCTCGAACAGGCGCCACAGACCGAACAGGCCCACGCCGTGCGTCCATTCCCACCCGGCCCAGCCCTTGGTGTCGATGATCCGGCCGTCTTCGAGGTGAAGCAGGAACTCGCCCGTCTCGTCCTTGATGTTCAGCAGATTGTCGATGAGCTTGTCGATCGCGGTGGTGACGGTGCCGTGGGGCACGTCATGCATAAGGGCGGCCAAGGTGGGTCTCCTGAGGGGTAAGATGAAAAAGTGGCGCGCGCCGGGCTATTTCAGCTCGGCCGGCGTGGTGGGGGCTGCGACCATGCGGACGGGCACGCCGCCCTTCACGTTGCGCAGGGCGACGAGCTTCACGGCTTCCAGCGCGTCGCCCGGCGCGCCATCGGACGTGACGGCAAGGGCGATGCTGTTCGGCCCGTGATGGTTGATTATGCCTTCCGGGATCGGGAAGATGCGCTGCGGGCCGATATGGGCGACGAACTGCCCCATATTCCAGCCATTCACAAAGATCAGCGCGCGATATTTCGCGATCGAGCGCGGCGTGCCCGTATCCCCGAAGGCGAGGCCGATCGTGGCATCCTGCCCCTTCGGCACGGCAAGCGTGACGTTGGTGCGATACCAGGTGGTGCCGGCCTGCGCGGAGGCCGCGGGCACGATGGCGGGCTTCCAGCCGCGATCGTCGAAGCCCGGCAGGTGCCATCCCATCCGCTCGCCATACTGGCCGCCATTGTTGGCGGGGCCACGCGCGGGATCGGGCAGGTCCTCGCCGCCCTGCTTGCCCTGGATCTTCCACGCGATCGGGATCGCGAAACTGCGGCCGCCGGGCTGCTCCAGCGAGGCGGAGACGAGGCCGCGCGCTTCCTTGTGGAATTCGTCGCTGTCGAGATCCCAGTTATGGCCGCCGTTGCGGACCATCACGCTCAGCACATGCTCACCGGGGGCCTGTGCCTCCGCAGGCAGGGCGAGGCGGGCGAGGCCGGTGGTGATCGGGCGCGGCAGGCCGCTGGGCAGTTCGTCCTGACCGACGAACTTGCCGTCCAGCCACACCTGCACGAGGCCCGCGCCGCCGGCCCCATAATAAAGCGCGATCTGCTTCGCGTCCGCGCCGCCCCGGAAGCGGCCGCGATACCAGACGTCGCCGTCATGGAAGCCGTACGGGTCCATCGTCATGGTCGGCTGGCCATCGGGTTTGGCGGTGATGGTCGCGGCGGAGCGTCGGTCGATCGGCTGCCACCTGCTGTCGTCGAAGGCGGGATCCGTTTCGGGCGAGCCGGCTGCCATGCGCCAGTCGGCGAGTGCGGGCAGGGTGACGGGCGCGGGGCCGGCGAGCGGCTTCGTCGCGATGCGGCTGCCGATGAGGGAGCCCTTGAGCGCGACGACGGCCCCGTTCCACTTGACCGAGCGCACGGAGGAAGCGGCCCAGATCTCGAGCGGGGTTTCCTCCTTGGTGTCGCCGGTGAGCGAGAGCGTCCCCCTGGTGGTAAGCGCCTCACGCACGAGCGCGGGGCCGCGCACCAGCACGTCCGTGCCGAGCGGGCGCCAGTAACGGACGGCCTCGGCCTCGTCGGTGATGAGGAGGGTGAGCGCGGGGCGCCCGCCGCCCTCGATCCGGACGACGCTGCGGCCGCGATGCGCATAGTTCAGGCGGAGGTCACCCCTCGCCGCATCGAAATGGCTGGTGGCGTCGCCTTCCAGCACCGTGACCTTGGGCGCGGAGGCGTAGCGCAGCATCGTCTCTCCGGTCTCGCCCGCGCGGCCATAGATCAGCGCCACGTCCTGCCCGTCGAGCGTCAGCGCGGTCTGCACCTCTGAGGTGGAATAGACGAGGTGCTGGCCACCCAGGGAAATGCCGGCCACCAGCCACTTCGCATCGAAGCCGTTGAGGCGCATCGGTCCGGCGGCGGGGAAGGTGTAGCGGCCATCCGGCAGATCGGCGCTGATCCGGAAGCTGTCGTCGCTCTGCCCGTTGGAAGGCTTGTGCGTGACGAGCAGGAAGCGCGCGTCCGTCTCCGGGCTCTTGTTATGATAGACGGCGATGTTGGGGGACGAGACCTGCACCTCGCCCGCCGGGACCATGCCGGCGAGATCGGGCATGGTAGCGATCAGGCCGCCAAGCTGCTTCATCTCCTCGGCCTTTTCGCGCACCTCGCGCGCCTCCGAGATGGCCGAGCCATAATCATAGCTGGTGAAGACCACCGGTGCCGGCAGCCAGCCCCAGCTGGTGCCCCCATAGCCCATGTAGAAGCTCTGGATATCGATCCCGTTGGCCAGATTGGTGCCATAGAAGACGCGCTGGAAACGCTTTCCACGCTGGATCGCATTGCATTCATAGCCGCCGTTCGAACCCCAATAATCGAACCAGCCGCCGCCGAATTCCGCGAGGAATGCAGGTGTGTCGGGCGAGGCGGAGGCACCGCCCTTCGTGCCGCCGGGGCCATAAAAGCCCCATTCCGGCGCGGCCACGTCACGGGTCGACTTGCCCTCCACCGTGCAGGTGCCGCCCGGATAGCCATCGAACGCATAGAGATCGTTCGGGCCTTTCACGACCTTCTCGACGGTCGAGCTTTCGGGCACCCAATAGCCGTTGCGGCCCTGATCGTTGTGGAACAGGGGGACGTTGATCCCATCCGCCCGCGCCTTGGCATAGAGATGATCCATGTAGCGCCGCTGCGATGCGGTGGTCGCGGACAGTTCATTCTCGATCTGGTGGAGAATGACGGTGCCCTTGTGGCCCTTGCCGTCGCCATTGATCTGGTGGCGTGCGATGATGGCGTGGACTTTCGTGAGCCACTCGTCGGCAGCCGCCAGATAATCGGGATCGTCGGTGCGCGCGCGCGCTTTCTGGTTGACCAGCCAGCCGGGGAAGCCGCCGCGCGAAAGCTCCGCATTCACATAGGGGCCGGCGCGGGTGATGACGTAGAGGCCTTCTTCCTCGGCCATCGTGAGCAGGCGATCAATGTCGCGGATGCCGGAGAAATCGTACACGCCCCGCTTCGGGCTGTGATAGCCCCAGTCGAAATAGAAGGCGACGGTGTTGAAGCCGGACGCCTTCATCTTCTGGAGGATATCGCGCCACAGATCCGGGCTCGGCAGCCGAAACGGATGCATCTCGCTGGACCAGATGACGAGGCGCTTGCCATCGATCATCAGCGAGCGCGCGTCATAGGAAACGCGGCCGAACGTCTTGACCGGGGCGGACAGATTCTCGGTCTGCCGGCCCACCTGTGCGGAGGCGGCGGCAGGCACGAGCGCGCTGGCGAGCAGCAGCGGTTCAAGGAGGCGGCGGCGCATCGCGAGCGGCCTCAGGCGTGGTGGAAGATCATGGGGAGCGCCCATTCTTTCGGCCTGTTGCCGGGCTCTACCTCCATCAGCGGGGCCATATAATCCCACCAGCGCTTCATCACCGGATGATCGGGGAGTGCGGCCTGCCGGTTGTCGTCACGCAGCTTCAGCACGGCGAAGAGCGAGAGCGTCTCCTCGTCGAGGAAGATAGAATAATCGTAGATGCCACTTTCGCTGAGCAGGGCCGAAAGCTCGGGCCAGATCTCGTCATGCCGCTTGCGATATTCGGCGATCACGCCGGGCTTCAGCTGCATCTTGAACGCGTGGGTGGACACGACCCCTCCATATTCCATTATGTGAAACTTCTATGTACATAATGGTACGTAAATTGCGCGGGGCAGTCAAACGTTCAATCCCTTCGTCATCGCGAGGCGCGATGCACGCTGCGGCGATTCCGCGTCGGGTGCGGGGCTGGATTGCTTCGCCGCGCCCGCAATCCCGAAGAGAACGCCATCATCCCCGCCAGAGCGGCGTGCGCGTGACCTTGAGACCGGGGGCGTCCTCGACCCGGAAGGGCGGGCGGGCGTCCGGCTTCGTGGTGGCGAGGGTGAGGCCGTCGATCGTGATGTCCCCGGCGTGGCGGATGAAAAGGCCCCAGCTCGGCAGCGTGCCGAACATGCTGGGTTCGGGATAGGCGGCCGGCACCTCCGGCGGGGCGAGCGCGGCATCGGCCGCCGTGCCGCCGCCATCATAGGTGAGGCGGATGTTGCGCAGCGTCACCCGCTCCGCCGGATGGCCCGGCAGGCCGGCGATCGAGGCGGCATAGCGATGGTCGATGCCGACCGCCTCGACATCCTCGATCAGCACGCCACGGATCGCGCCAATGCCGGTGCCGGCTGGCCCGCGTCGCCTGTCGCCGATGCGCAGGAAGATCGGCGCGGTGGTGATATCGCGCATCTTCAGGCGACGGGCGGTGACGTTTTCGAGGATGCCGCCGTCCACCGTTTCCAGCGCGAGGCCACGGCAATGATCGAAGGTGCAATCCTCGACCAGCACGTTGCGATAGCCGCCGTTCGATTCCGTGCCGAGCTTGATGCGGCCGGTCGGGCGATCGCGATCCGGCGCGAGCCGCATCGTCGTGCCGCGCGTGCCATCCAGCATCGTGCCGAGATCATAGCCTGATACGGCGCAATGGCGGATCACGATGTCCTCGGCCGGGATCGCCTCGCCCAGCGCGTAGCTCGCCTTCACGACGATCGCGTCGTCATTGGGCGTGTTCACCCGGCAGCGCTCGACAAGGGCGCCCTTCACGCAATCCAGATCGATGCCGTCGCGATCCGTATCGATAACGAGATCGGTGATGGTGAGGGCCTGCGTGCCGGTGGCGAGGATCGCGAAGTGGCCGCATTTCAGCATCGCGAAACCGGACAGGCGGATGTTGCGCCCCCGCCTGAGCGCGATCGCCTTGTTGCCCTGGCCGCGCATCGCGACGGCGGCGGGCTCCAGCTCGTCGATGCTCTTCGCCGGCATATCCTTCATCGAGAGCGGGCGCTCGCCGGTCTGCGCCTTCCAGCGCGCGCCCGGGCCGTTGCGGGTGAGGCCGGCGCCGTGGATCAGGCCGGGGCCCAGGATCGCGACATCCTCCACCCCATCGCCCCAAATCAGGCTGTTGCGCCAATGGCTGTGGCCATAATCCTGATAGAGCTGGTCGATCCCCTCCTCGGCCAGATCATATCGGCCGGGGTGGCGGGTGGGATCGGCGGCCTCGATCACGGCGCCCTTTTCCAGCAACAGCGTGACGCGGCTTTTCAGGCGGATCGAGAAGCAGAGATAGCGGCCCGCGGGAAAGACCACGGTTCCGCCGCCGGCCGCCGAGGCAGCCTCGATCGCTGCGTTGACCGCATCCGTATCCAGCGTCGCACCGTCCCCGCGCGCGCCATGATCGCGCACGCTGAACCGGCGGGCGGCATGGGCCGGGAAGGGGAGCAAGGTGGCGGTCGCCAGGCCGATGCCGATTTCCCTGCGTGTCATCATCCGATCAGCTTCCCGCAGGCCGCATCCCGCTGAAGGCGAGGCTGGGAGGGATGTGGAGCGCCTCGGGCGTGGGCAGATGCGCGGGCGAGAAGGGCGGCATCGTCACGTGCGGGGCCAGCGCCGGGATGGTTTCGCGGATGCGCTCCGCCACCGCGCTGGCCAGCAGCCACGCGCCATAATTGTCGTGGTGGGTCTTGTCGGCGCCATTGTCGTTGAAGGCGATCGGCGCCTTCTGCTCGCCCAGCGCTTCGTAGATCGCCTTGCTGTCCGCGTTGAGATCGATCAGCGGCACCTTCTGTTCGGCGGCCACGGCGCGCACCGCATTCGCATAATCGGTGAGCGTGCCGGCGATGTGGCCGCCCGCATCCCAGTTGCGCCGCTCCGGCGAGGTGACGAGGACCGGGTTTGCCCCGCGTCGCCGCGCCTCCGCGATATAGGCGCGCAGATAGGCCGGGTAGGTCAGATCCTTGTCGACATAGGTTTGCGGCCACTGGGATTTCTGATCGTTATGGCCGAACTGGATGAACAGCCAGTCGCCCGGGCGGATCGTCGACAGGATCTTGTCGAGGCGCAGGCCGGTGAGGAAGGATTTGAGCGTCTCGCCGGATTTTGCGTGGTTCGCCACCACCACCTGATCGTCCAGCATCGCGGGCAGCATTTGGCCCCAGCTTGCGGCCGGCTCGGCATCTTGATCGGTCACCGTGGAATCGCCGGCGAGATAGAGGGTGGGCGCCGTCGCGGGCTCGATCCGGATCGAGGCCACTCTGGGGTTGCCGAGAAATTCCAGCGTCAGCTTGTCGTCCCAGGCGAAACCGTTGCGATCCTTGGCATCGATGCGCACGGCATCGCCGCCCGGAGCGTTCGGTGGCGGAGGGGGCAGGAAATCGGTGCGGACGTTGACGAGGAAGCTGCGCTCCACGAAGCGGCCGCGCGCCGTGGGTACGTTCAGCAGCATCAGGCGGCGCGCCTCGGCCTTTACCGTCGTGTCACCGGCCGATCTGCTGTCTCCCAGACGGACGGTGACGCGATACGTGCCTTCCGGCACGGCGGCGGAAAAGAGGAAGGCATCGGGCCTGCTGCCGGGCTCGAAACCATAGTCACCCCGTTCGTACAGATGGCGGCGCGCCACGGCGACGCCCTGGCCGCCTAGCGCGAGATCGAAGGAGAGCGGGGGCGGCATCGTCGCCATCGCGAGAAGCCCGAGCATTCCGATCAGCGACATGCGCGATCGCCCGTCACGATCAGGCTGGATCCGGTCCGCTGCATTCCTTCCCCTCCGGGCGGGGGTGCCGAAAGGCGTGGCTCCCCGATTTCCTCTCATTCCGCTTTACGGGGCGCCCCGCTTCGGTGCAAGGAAAGACATACTATGCGGGATTTAGTCCCGATATGTGGGAGAGTGTGAATGACGCGCCCGAACTATCTCATCCTCGCTCTTGCGGCCTTGACGGGCAGCGCTGCCGGCGGGGCGCCCGTGAAGCAGTGGATCGATCCAACGACCGGCCACGAGATCGTGCGCATCAGCAGCGAGCCCGGCACGGCCAGCCTTTATTTCCACCAGCCAAGCTATACGCCGCAGGGCGACAAGATGGTGATCTCCGTGCCGGACGGCATCGCGACGGTCACGCTGGCGGACTGGAGCGTGAAGCCGCTGGTGAAGGGCAAGGACCTCCAGTTGCTGTTCACCGGCCGCAAGACGCGCACGGCTTATTATGCGAGCCACAAGCGCGATGATGCGGCGGGCGCGACGACCATCTTCGCCGCCGATATCGATACGGGCAGGACGCGCAGGATCGCCACGGTGGAAAAGGGCTCGATCGGATCGATCAACGCCGACGAGACATTGCTGCTGGGCCAGTGGGCGGAGAGCGACAAACCGCTGCAGCCGGATGGGACGCAGAAGCAGTCCCAGCCCGAAATCCGCCAGCAATTCGGCCAGGCGAGCTATGCGGCGAACCGGCCGGACGGCACGCCCTATACGTTCGCGGAGGCGAAGGAGGTGCGCCTCAACGAGCGGCTGGAAGCGGGCATCCCGATGGAGATTTTCACGATCGACATCAGGACCGGCGCGCGCAAGGTGGTGGTCGCCTCCCGGGACTGGCTGAACCATATCCAGTTCTCGCCGACCGATCCGACGCTCATCATGTATTGCCACGAAGGGCCGTGGCACAAGGTGGACCGGATCTGGACCGTGCGAACGGACGGCAGCCAGAACACCAGGATCCACACGCGCACCATGAACATGGAAATCGCCGGGCACGAATTCTTTTCGCCGGACGGAAAGTGGATCTGGTATGATCTGCAGACGCCGCGCGGCGAGGATTTCTGGCTCGCGGGATATGAAGTCGCGACCGGCGCCCGCAAATGGTATCATCTCGATCGCAACGAATGGTCGGTCCATTACAACCAGGCGCCGGACCTCAGGCATTTTTCAGGCGACGGCGGCGATAGCGAGATGGTGGCCCATGCGCCGGACGGGAAATATCTCTATCTCTTCACACCGAAGGACGTGCCGGACGTGGCCGGCATCCATGCGGCGAACAGCGGCAGCCTGATCTCCCCCGGCACGTTCGTGCAGGAAAAGATCGTGGACATGCGCAAGCATGATTACCGGCTGGAGCCGAACATCACCTTCACCCCCGATGGGAAGTGGATGGTGTTCCGATCGAACATGGAAGGCACACCCCAGGTCTATGCGGTGAAGATCGCGAAGCCCTGATCCGTCGGCGCGCGGCAATGAAGCGGCGCGCGGGCCGCGCCGCCCGCTGCGCGCCGCGATTCCGCTATTTCGCGTTCAGCACGCCGGGCGTGACACGGGCGACCAGACCGACCAGTGCCGCCAGGATTAGGAAGGAGATCGTCAGGCTGCTCCACTGCGCGATGAAGCCGATCGCGGCCGGCCCGGTGAGCACGCCTGCGAAGCCGATCGATCCGGCGGCTGTGAGCGCAAGATTGCTGGGCATCACCGTCTGGCGGCCGACGGCGCTGTAAAGGAGCGGCACGATATTCGCACAGCCGGCGCCGACGAGGGCGAAGCCCGCCACCGCGAGTGTCCAGTGCGACGGCAGCACGGCGATGACGAAGCCAGCCGCCGCGAGCAGCGGGCCGAGCGTGAGCATCGCCCTGTCGCCGAAACGGTGCACCAGCCTGTCGCCCGAAAGCCGGCCGGCCGTCATCATCGTGGCGAAGGCAACATAGCCCAGGCCGGCGCGGGCCGCGTCCAGCCGGAAGTGGCCGGTCAGCAGGATCGCGCTCCAGTCCAGCACCGATCCTTCCGCCATGAAGACGATGAAGCAGAGCAGCCCGATCACGAGCACCACGCCTTTCGGCATCGCATAAGCGGGGCCGGAGCCCATATGCTCGCTGGTGATGGCCGGCGTGGCGAGGCCCACGCATATCAGGATCACGAACGCGACGATCGAGATCGCGCCGAGGGGCGGCATGCCGAGCCCCATCAATACGCTCATCGTGCCCGCGCCCAGCACGCAGCCCACGCTGTAAAAGCCGTGAAATCCGGACATCAGCCTGCGTTGCAGCGCCCGTTCGGTGGCCAGGCCGTGAAGATTCCGCGCGCAACTGATGAGGCCGAGCCCGGAACCGAAGATGAAAAGGCCCACGGCCAGCGCGGGTGCGGACCGCATCAGCGCGAGGCAGGGCAGGGTCAGCACGATCAGCAGGCCCGACAGGGCGAAAAGGCGCCGGCAGCCGATGCGGCCGACGATGCCGCCCGCCACCGGCATCGTTGCCATCGATCCCGCGCCGAAGGCGAGCAACGTGAGCCCCAGTGCGCCCGACGAAAGCCCGATCCCCTGCTGAACATGTGGAATGAGCGGCGCCCAGGCCGAGATCGCGAAGCCGGAGACCAGGTTCGCGAGACGGGTGGCGGGCAGGAGGCCGAGGCGGGGCAAGACATTTCCTCGTGGGTGAAGGGCTCGGCACGGCTGGCGGAGCGAAATCGGGCTTGTCGGCTCCTCCATAGGAAAACCCTTTGGCCCCGTCATGCCGATTGTCCGCCCCCGCCCATGCGGCGAACCGGCGATATTGTCGTACAAATAAAATTGCGTAACCGGCGAGACGATGTTTCAAGTGCGGGCGAAAAGCTGATCGGGAGAGCGGCGATGCAGGTGAGCAGGCGGCAGGTGATGAAGGGGGCGGGTGCCTCCGCGCTCATTGCGGCGGGCGGCCTATGGGCTGTCGGCGGATGGAGCCAGGCGCGCGATGCCCGCTTCGCCGATGTCGATCCGGAGATGATCGACGATCTCGCCCGTGTGAACGAGATGATCGTCTCGGCCGACAATCTCGCCGCCTTCCGCGTCAAGCCGGGTAGCCGCCCGGCGCACCCCCTATCCTTCCCGGCATGGACGGCGGATGCGCTGCCGCCGCAATCGATTCCCGGCCTGCCGGGCGAGCCACCGGTGCGGGTGCTCGTGTTCGATGGCGGTGCCGGGCGACAGGGGCGCGGCGCGCTGATCTGGATCCATGGTGGCGGCTACGTTTCCGGGGCGGCTGGGATCGGGCCGGGGCTTCGGATGCTGGCGAGGGAGCGTGGGCTGCTGATCGTGTCGGTCGATTATCGGCTGGCGCCGGAGGCGAAGTTTCCCGCCTCTCTCAACGACAATTATGCCGCGCTCAAATGGGTGCACGACAATGCGGCGCGGCTGGGCGTGGATGTGGCCAAGATCGCGGTCGGCGGATCGAGTGCGGGGGGCGGCCACGCGGCGATGCTGGCGATCGCGGCGCGCGACCGGAGGGAGATTCCGCTCGCCTTCCAGGTGCTTATCTATCCCATGCTGGACGATCGCACCGGCAGCAGCGTTCCGGCGCGGCCGGGCACGGGCCAGTTCATCTGGACGGCGGCGGCGAACCGCTTCGGCTGGACTTCGCTTCTCGGCCAGCCGGCCGGCGGCGCGAACCCGCCTGCCGGCGCCGTGCCGGCCCGGCTGGCGGATGTGCGCGGGCTGGCGCCGGCCTTCATCGGCACGGGAACGCTGGATCTCTTCTACGATGAGGATGTCGCTTATGCCGGCCGGCTGGCGGCGGCGGGCGTGCCGATCGATCTCGCCGTGGTGCCGGGGGCGTTCCATGCCTTCGATGGCATCGCCGCCGCCGCCCGCGCATCCCGGGCCTTCACCGAACGATGGATGCGCGATCTGGCGACGGCGATCGGCTGACGGGGATCGGCCGGCTGGGATCGGCCGACGGGGCATCAACTGCTTCGCGGTTCCTGCGCGGAACTGTGATGCGGGGGGATCGTGGCGCGATCGATCGCGTCGGGCACCAGCGCCAGCAGCTGGATCGCGGCGAGGCCCCATTGCGCGGCGGCGTTGGTGGAGACGGACGGCCATTCGATCGCACCCGCCACCCGCTCGCGGGGATCCGTGGTCCAGGTGCCGAGGCCCTGTTCGCCCGAGAAGAATTCCTCCGCCGCGCGATCGGCCAGCTTCGGATCACTCCCTTCATGGGCGGCATAGGCGGTGAGGCGTGAATAGCCCTCGCGCAGGTTGCGCGCGCCGAAAGGCTCGCCGAACTTCGCGACATAATCGGCCTTGGGCGCGTTGAACCAGCGGCAATAATCGAGCCATGTCGCCTTGTAGGCGGGCATATCGATCAGTTGGATCAACTCGGCATTCACCTCCACCGCGCCGAAGACGGCGGTGAGATGCTGGAAATGGATCTTGCCATCGCCGCCCACGAAGCGGCCGCTCTTCAGATCATATTGCCCCGATCCCGTCATCCAGCCATGCGGCAGCTTCGTGATTGAGGCCATGCCGGCGATGATCCGGTCACGCCATTTCTTGTCGCCGGTACGCTCCCATTCGGTGAGCCAGGCGGCGGCATAGGCCGTCCAGCTCGGGCCGAAGCCCATATCGATCGTGCCGGCGGGGCCGTCATAGGGCTTCGCGTTGGGGATCTTGCGGCCGATCTCGACATGGCCGAGCGTCTGATCCGAGGTGAGCAGATCGCGCAGGATATCGCCGATGCGATCGTCCGCAGTGAGATAATAATAGATGCGGCGATAGACGGCGTTGGAAACGCGCGGCTGCTTCGAGCTGTCGCTCCAGTGCTGCACGCCGTGGCGGGTGCCGAGCCCCTTGAAGCGCCCCAGATGATAAGTATCCACTTCGGACGTGTGGCGCGTCATCGCCTCGGCCAGCCGCCAGGCCTGCGCCTTGCCGGTGCGCAGCGCCTGCAACCACAGCCAGAGATCGGGAGACAGCTCGCTATTGTCCCACGCGAAGCCGCCTATGTCATAGCGCCAGACGTGCCGATCCCAATCATAGGTGTGCATCACGTCGCCATGATCCCAGAAGCCGTACCAGGATCTCTGCTCCACTTCGTTCGCATAGAAATCGACGAGATGGTCGAGCTGGTTTTCGACGACGGTGCGATTGGGGGTCGAGCGATCGGGCAGCGCCCAGTCACCGAAGACCTGCGCGGCGTGCAGGCTGGCGGGATCGGCCATCAGCTGCGGCGGCAGCGCATTGGCGCCGGCCATTGCCGTGATCGCATCATTGGCGGGCGTCGCCGCGAGCGCCCAGAGCGTCAGCTCGTTGGTGCGGCCGATGCCGATCGCGCTATCCCAGCCGGGTTCATAATCCTCATAGGTGATGTCGAGCGCGTGATTCTGCGCGTCATAGCCTTCCATGCCGAGCACGGGACGATAGGTGCGCAGGTCCATCGGCGGCGCGGCGGGCGACCAGAGCCACGCCGTGAGATGCGCCTCATCGGTGGCGGCATCTTCGATGTGGAGCGCGCTCGGGTGGCGCTGCCAGAACCAGCGCTGGGCGATGGCGACGCCGCCCGTGGGGCTGCCGACATAAGCGAGGCCCGGCGCACGCCTGCCCGAGCGCGCGGCGACCCAGGCATGGCCGGGCGAGGTCCTTTTCTCCACGCGGAAGCCATCCGCATTGGCCTGTTCGAGCGTGAAGTCGCTCCAGGTGGGGATCATGTCGAGCCCCTCGCGCACGACCTTGCTCATCGTCGCCAGATCCGGAACGGGGCGGCCCGCCACCTGCGCCTCGCGGAAGGCCGCGCCCGGATCGCGGCGCAGGCCCGTGAGGGGACGGACGGCCTCGGCGAACAGCGGCCCATCGGAGGCGAAGCGGACGTGGCGATCGTGCGGCGCCCCCCGCATGGGTACGGTGGCGCGCAGGCCGAGCGAGGAGAGGAAATCCTTCGCCGGCTCGCCATCGAAGACGAAGCTGTGGATCACGCGCAGGTGCTCGGCACCGGCATAGGCATAGAGCCTGACGGAAAAGGGCAGCCAGCGGCGGCCGCCCTCCAGCGCATGCATGCCTTCCAGCTTCACGACCGCCCGGACAGGCCCGGCCTGCTCGACCGTCGCCCTGTCGATCCGGCCGGTGAAGGGAACGGGTGTCCCTTCGGGCGAGGGGCGCACGCTGCCGACGAGCGTGAAGGCGCCCATGATCGGCCGGCCGGCGCGCGTGGCCGATCGGATCAGCGCCTCGCCGCTACGGCCAATCTCCCAGACGCAATCGCCGCTGCGGATGACGATCGCATCGGCGCGCTCCTCGATCCGGAGCGGCGCGGACGGCGCCGCCGGCTTGCCGGGGCGCACGGCGAGATCGGACGTGCCGGCGCCCGCCTCCAGCGCATGGGCGGTCCACTTGACCGAACCGTCCGGCCAGGTGGCGGTGACCCAGCTTTGGGCGGGAATGGGCTTGCCGCCGGCCTCGACGCGCAGATCCACGCGCGGCCCGAGTGCGCCGCGAGGCCACGCCACGCCGACCGTCTGGCCCAGCTGGAGCGCGGGTGTCCGCTCCTCCAGCCAGTGCAGCTTTACGGGCGGGAGGGCCGGAGCCGGGCGCGCGACCGCGACATGCGGAACCAGCGCGGTAGCGCCGAGCAGCTTCATCGTGTCGCGGCGGGTCAGCTGCATGGCAATATCCTCTGATTGTCTGTCCGTGTCGTGCCGAGCCCGTCGAAGCGCGATCTTCCCTGCGTCGCCGAAGGGGAGGACCGCTTTTCGACAGGATCAGGGCGAGCGGGTTTTCGTGGATCGGTCGATCGTCACCCTGCGCACCTGAATGTGGCTCCAGGTGGTGCGCAGGCCGAACCAGCCGCGCCGATAGGGCGAGGTGTCGATCATCGTGAACAGGGGCTGCCCGTCCCGCTCCACGGCGACATGCTCGCCGTCCGCGATCAGGGATATTTCGGTCCAGCGATCGGGCACGAGCATCGCGGCCTTGTCCTGCCGGTCATGTTCGGGAAGCAGGGGCCGATCACCGGGACGGCCGATATAGCGGCGCAGGCGCGTGGTGCTGTTCCGATTGCCGCCTATGCCGACATAATACATGCGGAGCGTATCATAATCCTCGAACCTGCCCGTGCGGGGATGTTCGAGCGGGGAGGCGCCGTCGGGCTCGGTCGCCATCCAGAAGGCGTTGAGATCGCTCACCTTGTCATTCGGTCCCGGGCCGGACACGGCGCGCGCCTCGAACCGGATCCTGACCGGAGAGGCGAGGGGGCGATCGAACCAGAGGGTGATGCCCCTGGCACTGTCCATATCGATGAGATCACCCTTGCGGGCGACCTTCGCGTGGTTGTCTTCCGCCTCGATGCGCCAGTGAGAGAGCGCCAGAGGCACTCTTTCCGCGGAAAGAGCAGCCGGAGCCGAGGCTCCGGCCAGCAGGAGGATTGAAGGGACGAGGCGCAAATACGACCCCGCCTGAAGCGTCATCAGCCCGATCCGCCCTTACAGCTTGGCGCGGATGCCGCCGTAGATGCGCCGGCCATAGGTTTCGATGATGTTCTGGCGATAGATGCTGTTCGCATTCTCGGTCCTCTGCGCGTGGAACAGGTTCACGCCTTCCAGGAAGATCGAGAAATGATCGTTGATATTGTAGCTGGCCGAGCCATCCCACTGGCCGAAGGCGGCGCCCACGGCGGGATTGTTGCCGCGATCCAGCGCCGCGATCAGATATTTCGAGCGCCAGTTGTAGGAGACGCGCAGCGAAAGCTTGCTGTCCTCATAATAGGTCGAAAAGTTCACGCTGTGGCGGGACAGGCCGGGGAAGCTCAGAGAATCGCCGGTGAAATAATCCTTCTGATTATATCCCTTGTCCTTCGAATAGGTGTAGTTGGCGGTGATGCCGGTATTCTTCAGGACGCTGGGCAGGAAATCGAAGGCGAATTGCGATCCCAGCTCGACGCCGTTGATCTGCACCTTGGATGAGCCATTGACGGGCAGGGAGATGGTGTAGGTCTGCCCATCGATCACTTCGGGCTGCGTCGTCCGATCGACGAACGAGCTGATGTCCTTCCGGAAGAAGGTGGCCGACAGGAAGTTGACCTTGCTGATGTACCATTCCAGCCCGATATCATACTGCTTGGCGCGATAAGGCTGCAGGTTCGGATTGCCGCGCGATCCGGTGAGGCCGACCGTGTCGAGCGTGAAGCGCGGCGCCAGATCGGACGGCGAGGGCCGTGCGATCACTTCGGTGGCGGTTCCGCGGGCGAGCAGCTTGTTGGGGATCAGCTCCGCCTTCAGGTTAAGGCTGGGCAGGAACTCCGTATATTCGCCCTTGCTGGAGAAGGGGGTGATCGAAGCGGCCGCCCCGGTGGTGGCGTTCGCCGCCGTGACGGTGAAGCCGCGGCTTTCCGTTTTGGTATTGATGACGCGGCCGCCGGCGACGCCGCTCAGATCCACGCCGCCAATCTCGAACTTGAACGAGGCCGAGACGTAGGCCGCGAGATTCTTCTCGGTCACGGTCCAGGTATCGGAGGGCACCGGATTGGTGAACGGATCGGGCACGTCGGCCGCATTGGCCACCTTCATGCCCAGGTTCAGCCAGCGCGAATAGCCGTTGAAGCCGAGATTGCCGGTGTTGAAGAAGTCATGATCGCCAAGATCATAATTGCCTGCGAGAATGCCCTGAATCTGGTTCAGGATCGCGGCATTCGTGCCCGTGCCGATTACCTGCGCGACCGAGCTGCCCGTGGAATAATTGCTGCGGGTGATGTTGCCGAAGCCGGGCGTCGAAGCGACATAGCCGTTATAGGTGACGGTGGTGTCGTAATAGCGGCTCTTCACATCCACATCGCGCTTCTGCACGCCGAACCTGATCGAGGTCAGCCAGCTTTCGGGCTTGTATTCGCCATCGAGCTGGAAGTTCTTTTCAACCTGCGTGTTGTAGCGCGGGCGGCGATAGACCTGAAACTGGGTGATGCCCTGCGTGGTCGTCGGATCGATCGGCAGCGTGATGTTGGGCGCATGCTCGCTGCCCGAATAATCGACCGTGATCGAGGAAAGGCCCTGCGCGGCAGCGACGGTATCGATCTCGTTATTGTAGGCGCGCGCACGCGCATAGCCCGCCCGGCCGGTGAGCTTCAGCCGATCCGTGATCTCCCATTCGCTGCCCAGCTGGCTGTTGATGTTGGTCCGGTCGATCGTGCCGAGGATGTTGCGATAGGTGACGGCGAGCGAACCGGGCGTGACGACCTGGCCGGCGGCGTTGCGCACCGTGGTGCGATCCACGAACGTCACGGTGCTGGCCGTCTGATCGTCGCCCAACTGCGTGGCGCCCGTATCGATGCCGCCATTGGCCGCGGCCTGCACGGTGGAAAGCTGGAGGAATTGCGAGTTCAGCGTCTGCTTGCCGCGGGTATAGGTGCCTTCGGCATAAAGCTTGAACGTATCGGTCGGCCGCCATTCGACGATGCCGTTGAACGCATAACGCTCGGTCAGTTCGCGATTGATGACGTAGCGCGGAATATCGGGGTAGAAATCGCCGAAACCGCTCGAATCCAGATCGACGCAGGCATTCTGGTTGCGGCCGACGAGACAGTTCGGCGCGGTCGCGGGCTGGTTGCGCTCCACCTGGCGCCAGCCGGTCGTGCGTGTCTGATCGTACCAGAGGCTGCGCTTTTCGTACGTTCCCGAAAGCAGCACGCCGATCGTGTTATCGGCGAAGGTCTTGCTGCCGATCAGCGCGAACTTCGGATCCCAGCGCTTGGCGAGATCAGTATAGACGACCTGACCCGAGCCGGCGAGGAAAGGCTTGCCGCCATTGTCGAACGGCCGGCGCGTGATGATGCGCACGGTGCCGCCGAGGCCGCCTTCCGTCATGTCCGCCGTGGCCGACTTCACGACTTCGAGGCGCGAGACGAATTCGGCCGGGATGTCGCGAAACTCCACCTGGCGGGTGGCGGTGCCCGCGCCCGTGGAAAGCTGGGTCTGGCCGTTGACCTCGACACGGTTCAGCGCCGGATCGGCGCCACGGATCGAGACGCCCGAGCCTTCGCCGCCGGAGCGCGTGATCTGCACGCCGGTCACGCGCTGGAGCGCTTCGCCGACATTCTTGTCGGGGAACTTGCCGATATCCTCGGCCGAAATCGCATCGAGGACCTGGGCGGATTCGCGCTTCACGTTGAGCGCGTTGGCAAGGCTCTGGCGGATGCCGCTGACGACGATTTCATCGCCTGCCGGTGCCTCGGCAGCCGCCGGTGCGGCGGTGGGCGCCTGCGTCGGCGCGGCCTGAGCGAATGCCGGCTCAGCCGCCAGCAACAGAACCGCAGCGACGGTGAGGGCCGATGCTTCGCCCTGCCAAGAGCGCGACGTGCCGATCATGTTCCATCCTTCCCTAGAACCAGAAAAATGCGGGAACTATCTCACATAATGAAATGTGATCCCGTCTTATGGATCGAGTATCTCGGTTTCGGAGATATTTCAAGCCCGGACGGGACGGGCCGTTTGGCGCGAAAAAAGCGCGCGCCATTGGGGAATTCTTCGCTGTCGAGCGGAAGACAGGCGCGGATTGCGCGATCATCGATGGTTCAGGGGCGGATTTCCGGTCCGCCCGGAGAAGCGGGGCGGACCTTCAACCGCCATGCAAAGCGACGTGCGGCCGCTTCAATTCGCTCGCGTTCCCAACCCGGACAGAAGGGAGTCGATCAGGCGGATCAGGGGAGGCGGCTCGTCCAGAAAATGTTCCGCGTCATGCGCGGCGGCCCACCCCAGAACGCGCCTCAGCGTGAAGCCCGAGAGACGTGGCCTGACGACTCCCTCATGCCGATAGCAGAGCGGCATGACGGTGATTCCCATGCCGGCGGCCACCATCTGCAGCACCCGCTCGTCATTTGTGGATCGCATCGCGAAATGAGGACGGACGCCGCGTTCGGTGAAATGACGGCTCGTGTCGGACAGCGCCTCGCAATGCCGGCGGACGATCATCACCTCGTGCGCGAGCCGTTCGGCGGCGATGTCCTCCTCGCCCGCCAGACTATGATCCTGCGGCAGCGCCAGCGCATAGCCTTCGCTCATCACAGGGCGCTCCAGGAACCGGGGGGACCCCCGGCCGACGAGCGTCAACGCCACATCGATCCTGCCTCGGGAAAGGTGGCCGACAAGCTCGCGCTCCGTACCGAAAACCAGTTCGAAGCGATGGTCGTCGCCGGGCTTCGTGCCGGCAATCCCCTGCGCGATCAGGCTGCCGGGGATACTGCCGAGCACGCCGAGCCTGAAGGTGGAAAGGCGCGTCGTCGTCCCCATGGCCTGAAGAGCGGCGTTGAACTCCCGCTCGATGCGGCGCGCATGGACGAGGAAACGGGCGCCCGGCTCGGTCAACTCCACGCGCTGGTTGGAACGGACGAACAGCGAAAGGCCGAGGGTTCGTTCCAGCTTGGCGATGCCCACCGAAAGCGTCGGCTGGGAGACGTTGCAGGCAGCGGCGGCACGCGAGAAATTCCCATGATCCACCACCGCGAGGAAGTAGCGGAGAAGGTAGCGATCGAGCATCATCCGTCCCTGCGCCGTGATCGGTGCATAGATTTTGATAATATACTCTTTGAGGTAAGTTCAATTTTTCTGTCGATGCCCGCCGCGCTAGAAGGAGGGGGATACAGACAGGGCTCTTGGGAGAGGGCAGGTGACGGACTTTGATTTCGCCCTCGGCGAAAATGCGGATCTGATCCGCACCACCACGGCGCGCTTCGCCGCCGACCGGATCGCACCGCTTGCGCGCGAGATCGACGAAAAGGACTGGTTCCCGCGCGAATTGTGGCCCGAAATGGGGGCGCTCGGCCTGCACGGCATCACCGTCGAGGAGGAATATGGCGGGCTCGGCCTCGGCTATCTGGAACATGTCGTGGCGCAGGAGGAAGTGGCGCGCGCCTCGGCCTCGATCGGGCTGAGCTATGGCGCCCATTCCAATCTGTGCGTGAACCAGATCCGGCGCTGGGCGAGCGCGGAGCAGAAGGCCCGCTATCTGCCGAAGCTGATTTCGGGCGAGCATGTCGGCAGCCTCGCCATGTCGGAAGCGGGCGCCGGCTCGGATGTCGTATCGATGAAGCTCCGGGCCGAGAAAAGGGGCGATCGCTACGTTCTGAACGGCACGAAATTCTGGATCACCAACGCGCCCTATGCCGACACGCTGGTCGTCTATGCGAAGACGGGGGAGGGGGCAAAGGGCATCACCGCCTTCCTGATCGAGAGGGGATGCAAGGGTTTCTCGATCGGCCAGAAGATCGACAAGATGGGCATGCGCGGATCCCCCACGGCCGAACTGGTGTTCGACGATTGCGAGGTGCCCGAAGAGAATATCATGGGCCCGCTGAACGGAGGCGTCGCGGTGCTGATGTCTGGGCTCGATTATGAGCGCGCGGTGCTTTCGGCGATCCAGATCGGCATCATGCAGGCCTGCATGGACGTGGTGCTGCCCTATGTTCGCGAGCGCAGGCAATTCGGCAAGCCGATCGGCGCCTTCCAGCTGATGCAGGCGAAGATCGCCGACATGTATGTCGCGCTCAATTCGGCGCGGGCCTATGTCTATGCCGTGGCGCGGGCCTGCGATGCGGGGCGGACGACGCGCTTCGATGCGGCGGGCGCGATCCTCCTGGCCAGCGAGAATGCGATGAAGGTCTCGCTGGAGGCCGTCCAGGCACTGGGCGGGGCGGGCTATACGAAGGACTGGCCGGTGGAGCGCTACATGCGCGACGCCAAGCTGCTTGATATCGGCGCCGGCACCAACGAGATTCGCCGGATGCTGATCGGGCGGGAACTGATCGGGGCATGAGCGCGCCCGTTCTCGATACGGCGCTTTCGGCCGGGAGCGATGCCTTTCGCGCGAATGCGGCATGCAATCGCGCACTGGCCGAAGAGCTTCGGGCGAAGGTTGCGATGGCGGCGCTGGGCGGCACGGCTGGCGCGCGCGAACGTCATGTCGCGCGCGGCAAACTCCTGCCGCGCGATCGCGTGCAACTGCTGCTGGATGCGGGCTCGCCCTTTCTGGAAGTCGGCCAGCTCGCCGCCAATGGCCTCTACGGCGACGACGTGCCGGGGGCTGGCATGATCGCTGGCATCGGGCGTGTCGCCGGTCGTCAGGTGATGATCGGGTGTAACGACGCGACCGTGAAGGGTGGCACCTATTTTCCGATGACGGTGAAGAAGCATCTCCGCGCGCAGGAGATCGCTCTCGAAAATCGACTGCCTTGCATTTACCTCGTCGATAGCGGCGGCGCGAACTTGCCCAATCAGGCCGAGGTTTTTCCCGATCGCGAGCATTTCGGCCGCATCTTCTACAATCAGGCGCAGATGTCGGCACAGGGCATTCCCCAGATTGCGTGCGTGATGGGAAGCTGCACGGCGGGCGGCGCCTATGTGCCGGCCATGTCGGACGAAACGGTAATCGTGCGCAACCAGGGCACGATCTTCCTCGCCGGCCCGCCACTCGTGAAGGCGGCGACGGGCGAGGTCATTTCGGCCGAGGAACTGGGCGGTGCCGAAACGCATGGGCGCAGATCCGGCGTGGTCGATCATGTCGCCGAGAATGACGAGCACGCGCTGTCGATCGTGCGGGATATCGTCTCGACCCTGCAGCCTGATCTCGTGCCAGATCTCAACCTGCGCGACCCGGTGCCGCCGAAGTTCGATGCCGAAGAACTGTACGGCATCGTGCCCCAGGACGTGCGCGCGCCTTATGACGTGCGCGAAGTCATCGCGCGGATCGTCGACGGCTCCGAATTCCACGAATTCAAGGCGCTGTATGGCACCACTTTGGTCTGCGGGTTCGCCCATATCTGGGGCATGCCGGTGGCGATCCTCGCCAACAATGGCGTGCTGTTTTCGGAGAGTGCACTGAAGGGCGCGCATTTCATCGAACTGGCCTGCCAGCGGCGTATCCCGCTGCTGTTCCTCCAGAACATTTCCGGCTTCATGGTGGGCGGCAGATATGAGGCGGAGGGCATCGCCAGGAATGGCGCTAAGCTGGTGACGGCGGTCGCCACCGCCAGCGTGCCCAAGATCACGGTGCTGATCGGTGGCAGCTTCGGCGCCGGCAATTATGGCATGTGCGGGCGGGCCTACCAGCCGCGCTTCCTGTTCACCTGGCCGAACAGCCGCATCAGCGTGATGGGGGGCGAGCAGGCGGCCTCGGTGCTCGCGACCGTACATCGCGACGCCGCGAAATGGTCGCCGGAGGAAGCAGAGGCGTTCAAGGCGCCGATCCGGCAACGTTTCGAGGATGAGGGCAATCCTTATTACGCGACGGCGCGCTTGTGGGATGACGGCATCATCGACCCCGCGCAGACCCGCGACGTGCTGGGGCTGGCCTTCGCCGCGACGCTGAACGCGCCCGTCCCCGAGCGGGCGCAGTTCGGCGTGTTCAGGATGTAGGCCGATGATGAAGTCTCTGTTGATCGCCAATCGGGGGGAGATTGCCTGTCGCGTGATCCGGACGGCCCGAAAGCTCGGCATACGGACGATCGCCGTCTATTCGGACGTGGACGCGACCGCGCTGCACGTGCGGATGGCGGACGAGGCGGTGCATATCGGACCAGCGCCGGTGCGCGAATCCTATCTGCTGGGCGATCGCATCATCGCGGCGGCCAGGGATATGGGGGCGGAGGCGATCCATCCCGGATATGGCTTCCTCAGCGAAAACGCGGAGTTCGCACAGTCCGTGCAGGATGCGGGGCTGATCTGGGTCGGACCGAACCCGGCTTCGATCACTGCGATGGGCCTCAAGGATGCGGCCAAGAAGCTGATGCAGGATGCCGGTGTGCCGACCACGCCCGGCTATCTCGGCGAAGACCAGAGCCCGGAGCGGCTGAAGGCCGAGGCGGAAGCGATCGGCTATCCCGTGCTCATCAAGGCGGTCGCGGGCGGCGGCGGCAAGGGCATGCGCAAGGTGGATGCGGCGGCGGACTTCGCCGACGCATTGCTCTCCTGCCAGCGCGAGGCGGCGTCGTCCTTCGGCAACGATCAGGTTCTGCTGGAAAAGTGGGTCACCAACCCGCGCCATATCGAGGTGCAGGTGTTTGGCGACAGCCACGGCAATGTCGTCCACCTGTTCGAGCGTGACTGCTCGCTCCAGCGTCGCCATCAGAAGGTGATCGAGGAAGCTCCGGCGCCGGGCATGGATGAAGCGACGCGCGCGGCCGTCTGCCGGGCGGCGGTCAATGCGGCGAAGGCCGTCGATTATGTCGGCGCGGGGACCATCGAATTTATCGCGGATGGCTCCGATGGGCTTCGCGCCGACCGGATCTGGTTCATGGAGATGAACACGCGTCTTCAGGTCGAGCATCCCGTGACCGAGGAGATTACGCGGCAGGATCTGGTGGAATGGCAGTTGCGCGTCGCGTCTGGCGAGCCGCTTCCGAAACGACAGAACGAGCTTTCGATCCATGGCTGGGCGATGGAAGCGCGGCTCTATGCCGAGGATCCCTCCAAAGGCTTCCTCCCCTCGATCGGCCGGCTCGATACATTCGTGCCCGGCGAAGGCTGCCGGATCGATACCGGCGTGCAGCAGGGTGCGGAAATCTCACCCTTCTACGATCCGATGATCGCCAAGGTGATCGCGCATGGCCCCGATCGGGAGGCGGCGCGCGAGGCGCTGGCGAAGACGCTGGGCGACACCGTGATCTGGCCGATCAGGACCAACACTGGATTTCTGGTGAAGGCGCTGACGGATCCGGATTTCGCGGCGGCGCGCGTGGACACGGGATGGGTCGGCTGGAAGGGGGAGGCGCTGATGCCGAACGCCCGGCCCGATCAGGGCAGGCTGGCCGATGCCGCCGCCACCATCGCGCTTGGCGGAGGGCTCGCCGGCTTTCGTCTCAACGCTCCGCCCCGCCGGGAGGCCTGCTTTCTTCTGGATGGCGAGGCGATCTCCATCCGCTTCGAGCCGCGCACCGACAGCACGGCCGCATCCGGCGATCATATACTGGTCCGTCAGGCGGGGCAGGTATGGAGCCTCGATGCGTGGCGTGCGGTAGGCGCGGACGGCGCGGATCATTCGGATGGCACGTTGCTTTCGCCCATGCCGGGCCGCGTGATCGCGGTGATGGCCGCAGCGGGCGACAGCGTGGCGAAAGGGCAGAGACTGCTGACGCTCGAAGCGATGAAGATGGAGCACAGCCTAGTGGCGCCGTTCGACGGCCATATCATCGAAATCGGCGCCCGCGAGGGGGATCAGGTTCTCGAGGGCGTGCTGCTCGTGAGGATCGGCAAAGCGGAGGACGCCTGATGGCCGGGAAATTCTTCGATCAGTGGCAAATCGGGGAGAGGATCGCCCACGAGATCCGGCGTACCGTGACCGAGACGGACAATCTGCTCTTCTCCACCATGACGCATAATCCGCAGCCGCTTCACATCGATGCGGAGGCGGCGAAAGCCAGCGAGTTCGGGCAGATCCTCGTCAACGGCACCTTCACCTTCGCGCTGATGATCGGCCTTTCGGTGGGCGATACGACGCTGGGCACGCTCGTCGCCAATCTCGGCTATGACAGGCTCGTCATGCCGGCGCCCGTTTTCATCGGGGATACGCTGCGGGCGGAAACCGAGGTGACCGAACTCAAGGCCAGCCGATCGCGGCCCGGCGCCGGCATCGTCACCTTCGCGCATCGCCTCATCAACCAGCGTGGCGAGGTGGTGTGCCGATGCCTGCGCATGGCGCTGATCCGCGGCAGCGGGGCATGAGGCTGCGATCCCTCCTGTTCGTGCCGGCGGACCGGCCCGAACGCTTCGGCAGGGCGGCCGCGAGCGGCGCCGACGCGATCATCCTCGATCTGGAGGATTCGGTCGCGGCCGAGCGGAAAGCATCCGCGCGCGTGGCTGCCGCTGAATGCCTTTCCGCGCGGCGCGACGTGACGACCTTCGTGCGGATCAATCCGCTGGATGGCGGCCTTGCTCGCACGGATCTGGATGCGGTTCTTCCCGCTTCCCCGGATGGTCTGGTGCTGCCCAAGGCCGAAGGCGCCGCCAGCATCGAGACGCTGTTGACGCTGATCGGGGGCAGGCGGGCACCGCCGATCCTGCCGATCGCGACGGAGACGCCGGCGGCCATTTTCGAGCTGGGCTCCTACAGGATGGCCACGACGCATCTCGCTGGCCTCACTTGGGGCGCCGAGGATTTGCCAGCTGCGATCGGCGCCTCCACGTCCCGAGAGGAGGACGGACGCTATACCGCGCCGTACGAGATGGTTCGATCGCTGACCCTGTTTGGGGCGCACGCTGCCGGCGTGCCGGCAATCGAGACTGTTTTTCCTCGTATCGACGCACCGGATGCCCTCGCTGCGTACGTTGCGCGCGCGCGGCGGGACGGCTTTTCCGGCATGATGGCCATCCATCCCACCCAGGTGGAGGCCATCAACAGCGGCTTTTCGCCGACACAGGAAGAGATTGCTCGCGCCCTTGCGATCGTCGAGGCTTTCGCGGCGCAGCCGGGCGTCGGCGCGATCCAGCTGGATGGCCGGATGATCGATCGCCCCCATCTGATCCAGGCGCGCCGGATTCTGGCGATCGAAGAATAAATCGACGCGAATCCGGCGATCGCATCGCCATCGTCAATTGTCTGATGATTGACGTATGAACCAGATAGTTCATAACGGCGTCGAGAGGATTCGCATGACGTCGGAACGGGGCTTTCTTACCGGGTTGATCGGCCAGTCGATCGGGCAATCCCTGTCGCCCGCGCTGCACGAACGCGAGGCGCGGGCGCTGGGCCTGAACTATCGCTACCGCCTGTTCGATATCGACGCCGAGCCCAAGGGAGCGGCCGCGCTTCCGGATATCCTCGATCGCATGCAGACGGAGGGCTATGCCGGCTGCAACGTCACCTTCCCCCTGAAGCAGGCGGTGATGCCGCTGCTCGATCGGCTCAGTGTAGAGGCGGAGGCGATGGGCGCCGTCAACACCGTCCGCTTCACGGCGGAGGGCAAGCGGGAAGGGCATAATACGGACTGGTGGGGCTTCGGCGAGAATCTCCGCCGCACGATTCCCGATGCCGGTGTGGACACGGTTGCCCTGCTCGGCGCAGGCGGCGCGGGGGCCGCCGCAGCTTATGCGCTTTGCCGGATGGGCGCGCGCGAACTGCTGGTGATCGATCGCGATCCCGCGAAGGCCGGCGAACTGGTCGCCAGGCTCAGTGGCGGATCGACGACCTTGCTGCCCGTGCCGTTCGAAGAGGCGGAGACCCGGATCGCAAGCGCGGACGGCCTTGTTCAGGCGACCCCGATCGGCATGACCAAGCTTCCCGGAATGCCGATATCACCGGCTGCATTGAGGCCCGATCTCTGGCTGACCGAAATCATCTATGTTCCGATCGAGACCGAATTGCTCCGCGCAGCCCGCACTCTCGGCTGCCCTACAGTGGACGGCGGCGGCATGGTCGTGTTGCAGGCTGCGCGCGCGATCGAAATCTTCACGGGTCTGGCGGCGGATCCCTATCGGATGCAGTCTCATCTTCTGGCCTTGTTGCAGCAGAAGGGGGAGTGATGGCCCGTACGACGAGTTTGTTCCGGGCGGCCGGAAAACTGGCCCGGCCGGAGCCCGCCAAGAGGGCGCCCGCCGCGACGCCCAGGCGGGCGAACGATCCCGATCGCACCCGGGCCGACATTCTCGAGGTCGCGGCGAACCATTTCGCCACGCACGGCTTCAGCGGCAGCCGCGTCGACGAAATCGCGGCCGAAACCAACACCAGCAAACGCATGATCTATTATTATTTCGGCAGCAAGGAGGGCCTCTATCGCGAGGTTCTCGGCCGTCGCTACAACGAGATCCGCGTGCTGGAGAAGGCCAGCGGCTTCGAGCATGACGACCCTCAAGTCGCGCTCGCCACGCTTGTCGGCAGCACGTTCGACTATCATCAATCCCATAGTGATTTCGTGCGCCTCGTGATGGTGGAGAATATCCATCGCGGCGAGAATATCGGCGAGGTTCCCGGCATCGATTCGAGAGCGAGGAGCGTGCTGGACGTGCTTCGCAGGATATTGGATCGGGGGATTGAGGCCGGCATGTTCCGGAAGGACATCGATCCCTTCCAGCTTCACATGTCGATTTCGGCGCTGTGCTTCTACAACGTCTCCAATCGGCACACATTATCGCACATCTTTTCGACGGACATCGCTGCGCCGGAGATGGTGGCGATCCGCCGTGCGAACGTGATCGATATGGTCACGCGCTGGGTGAAAATCGGAGGATAGAAATCAGGCCCCGGGGAGGCAGGTGGAGTGGGGGCTTCGCACGCACATATTGACACTAACTCGATAGTACATAAGCTTGTCTGAGAAAAAGAATCGGGAGAGGAAAAAATGAAGGGACCCATTCGCTCCATACTCATGTCTGGCGCGGCCGCGCTGGGTATGTCCGGCAGTTCCGTGGCGTTGGCGCAGCAGCCGGCCATGGCACCTGCGCAGACGCCGGCAGAGCAGGGGCCTGCCGTAGATGCCGATGCCGCCAAGGAGATCATCGTGACAGGATCGAGCATTCGCGGCGCCCCGCCGGTCGGCTCGAACCTGATTTCCATTGGTCAGGCCCAGATCAATGCCACGCCCGCGCAATCGGTGCAGCAGGTGCTGAAGACGGTTCCGGCCGTCGTCGGCCTCGGATCGGCCGGGCAGGGCGCATTCGGTTCGGCTGACGGGTCCGGCACCAACGCGCCGACCATTCATGGCCTGGGCGGTTCGGCATCGAACTCTACCCTGATCCTGATCGACGGGCATCGCTTCCCGCTGAGTGGTATCAATCACGCGCTGGGCGATCCGAACATCATCCCCTCGATCGCGATCGAGCGGGTCGAGGTGCTGCCGGACGGCGCATCCTCGGTCTATGGCTCGGATGCGGTGGCGGGCGTCATCAATTTCATCACGCGCCGCCGCTATGACGGCATCGAGGCAAACGGCCAACTCGGCTTCGGCGATCACTATCGCACCTACAATGGCAGCCTGCTCGCCGGGAAAACCTGGGATACGGGATCGCTGCTGTTTGCCTACAGCTATTCGCGGCGCAGCGCGCTTTCGGCGGGCGATCGCGATTTCACCAACCTGGATCATCGCGCCCAGGGCGGCAGCAATTTCGCGACCTTCGCCTGCCAGCCGGCAACGATCCAGCCCACCGGCAGCAGCCTGATCTATGCCAGCCCCTATACGGGGGCGGGCGTGGCCAATGCGCAGGCCAACGCCTTCTGCGATTATAGCGACTATACGGATCTGATCCCGCGCGAGATCCGCAACAACGGCATGATCCGCATCACGCAGGAGGTGGGCGACAGGCTGACGCTTTCTGCCGACGCGGTCTATTCGAACCGCGTCAACCGCCAGAACGTGACGCGCGGCAGTGTGACCGCCACCGTCTTCAATTCGGGTTCGCAGGCCAACCCCTTCTATGTCGGCGTGCCGGGCAGCACCGCCACGTCCGAGACGATCCGTTTCAATGCGGACGAACTGCTGGGATCCGGCGCCTATATCGAGGGCCGCGCGGAGGATTTCTACGCACACGGCACGGCCGAATATAAGGTGGATGACAATTGGCGCGTGACGCTGGGCGCCACCTTCGGTTTCGACAACAGCGCGCAGCAGAATTTCGGGCAAATCTGCACGAGCTGCGCCTATCTGGCGCTAAACGGCACCACGAACGGCACGGGCAGCCTGACGGCTGCCTCGGTGCCCTCGACCGGCCTGATCGTGACGCGTCTGCCGCTGACGGCGGCGACCGCGCTGGACGTGTGGAACCCGCTCGCCACGAACCGCACCTCCGCCGCCGTGCGCGCGGCCCTGACGGACTCCACCATTACCCAGCTTGCCCGTCAGACGATTCAGAATGGCACGCTGAAGGTGGATGGATCGCTCTTCACGCTGCCGGCTGGTGAAGTGAAGGCGGCGGCCGGCGGCGAATTGCTGCGCTATACGCTGAAGCAGGACATCACCCGCCCGCTCAACATCGGCCCGGCATCCACCGGATCCTCCACCACCAACCTCTTCTACAAGCGTACGGTGGAGAGCGCCTATCTCGAGGTACTGGTGCCGCTCATCAGCCCGGAAATGGAGGTGCCGGCGATCCGATCGCTGAGCGCCAACATCTCCGGACGCTACGATCATTATAGCGATTTCGGCACGACCAAGAATCCCAAGTTCGCCGCGAACTGGGAGCCGTTCGAGGGGCTGAAGCTGCGCGGCAATTATGCAAAGTCGTTCGTGGCGCCGGCGCTCACCAGCCGGGGTAGCAATGCGGCGGGCGTGACGGGTGAATCGGGCTACGGCAATTATACGCTGGGCCAGATCAACGTGCCGATTTCCGCCTTCCCGCAAGTGGCGAATATTCCGGGCGTTTCCTGCTCCAATGGCGTCTGCGCGATTGGAACGGCGACGATCACGGGCGTGCAGGTGAATGGCGGCAACGCCAATCTCCAGCCGCAGAAGGGCCAGACCTATTCGTTCGGCGGCGATTTTACGCCGACCTTCGCGCGCGGCCTGCGGATCAGCGTCACCTATTGGCACAACCAGATCAAGGGCGGCATCACCGCGCCGATCCCGTCGCTCGCAATCAACTCGCCCGATCTCTATTCGCTGCTGACGATCCTGCCGTCGGCGGCCGAACTGGCGGCGGCGACGGCTGGCCTGCCACAGACCAGCGCGCTGCCCGCCAACCAATTCTTCATCTACAATTATCGGCAGCGCAACGTGCTGAACCTCACGGTCGCGGGCATCGATGCGGACGTGAGCTACACGCGCAACACCAATATCGGCCGCTTCACGGCGGGCGTGGCCTTCACCCGCGAGATCAAGTTCGATCAGCAGATCGGATCGGGGCCGAAATTCAGCGTGCTCAACACGACGGGCTTCAACACCACCTTCCCCTCGGTGAAGCTGCAGGGCCGGGCCAATATTGGTTGGGAGTATAAGGACATCTCGTTCGATGCCTTCCTCAACCATACCGGCAGCTACCGGAATTACAGCAGCTCCACGCTGACCCCGATCGTGCGCAGCTCGGCGGGGGTGCCGATCGGCGGCGGCGACAAGGTGAAGTCCTACAACACGCTTGATCTGCACATCGGCTACACGCTGCCGCAGAGCTTCCTGTCGAAGGCGCAGATCTTCGTCGATGCGAACAATGTCTTCGACAAGGAGCCGCCCTTCTACAACGTCGCCAACGGATATGACACGTTCCAGGCCAATCCGATCGGCCGTGTCATCACCGTCGGCCTGCGGACGAAGTTTTGATGATGCGGGCGCGGCGGTCCTTCCCCGGAGTGCTGCCGCGTCTCGCCGGCGCCTGCCTGTCGGTCACCCTCTGCGGCATGGCAGGCGCGCAGGCGATCACGCCGGTTTTCGCGGTTGCCGATCATCCGGTCGTCGAGGACCATTATCCCGCGCGGCAGGTGATGTTCGCGGGCGACGTCACCGGGCTGCCGGATCTCGTTTACGCTCAGCCGGCGGGCTTCCGTCCGCTCACGCTGGATGTCTATCTTCCTCCCCGAAGCCAGAAGCCGCCGAAAGGCGGCTTCCCTCTCATTCTCCATATCCACGGCGGGGGCTGGTCCGCCGGGCATAGCCGACATTCGGGGGCGCTCTCGGATTTTCCGGCCGTGCTCGCGAGCCTTGCCGCCAGGGGCTATGTGGTCGCCTCGCTCAACTATCGGCTGAGTGGCGAGGCGCCATTCCCGGCCGCCGAAAAGGACGTGAAGACCGCACTGCGCTGGCTGCGCGCCCGTGCCGCCGATTATCGTATGGATCCCGCCAGGGCGGGCGTCTGGGGCGGATCGGCAGGCGGGCATCTCGCGGCGCTCGCCGCCGTCAGCTGCAAGGATGCCGCGCTCGATCCGGTAGGTGCGTTGCGCCCGGGTGCGATCGATGGCGAGGGGCGGCCGCTGCCCGCCAATCCGCTGGCGCCGCTCGCGAACGTCTCCGATTGCGTGCAGGCCGCCGTCACCTGGTATGGCGTGTTTGATTTCGAAACGATCGATGTGCAGGCCGGGCGGCCTCCCGCCGGGCCGGGCGGCAATGCCCAGACGGCTTTCCTCGGCTGCACCGGCACCGATTGCGCAGCCGCGATCAGGGCCGCGAGCCCGATACGCTATGTCGATCCCTCCGATCCGCCGATGCTGCTGATCGCGGGCATGGCGGACAGGACGGTGCCCTATCAGCAGACGGTGCAGTTCGAAGGCGCGCTGAAGGCCGCGCATGTGCCGGTCGAAACGATCCTGATCCCGGCTGTGGATCACAGTTTCATCGGCAAGACGCCCGCCGCAACCCGCGATGCGACGCTCAAGGCGCTCAACGCCACCTTCGCCTTCTTCGACAAGATGCTGCGCAACAATGAAAAATAGGAAGAAGGGAGATGTCGATGCGTAAGGTCCTTGCCTGCCTGCTGGCTGCCTCGGTGATGACGGCCACCTCCGCGCCTGCCGCCATGAACCCGATCAGCGGCGATCCCGTCACGATCGATAGCGGGCGCGTTTCGGGCACGATGCTTTCGTCTGGCGTGAAGGCCTATCTCGGCATTCCCTTTGCCGAGCCGCCGGTGGGTCAGTTGCGCTGGTCCGCGCCCCGGCCGATCAGGTGGGACGGCATCTTCAATGCCGATCGCAAGGGCGCGGAGTGCATCCAGGTGCTGCGCCCGCACAACATCAACCATTATTTCGGCGAGGAGCCGTCTTCGGAGGACTGTCTCTATCTGAACGTCTGGACGCCCCCGCAGGCGAAGCCGGGCGCGAAACTGCCCGTGATCGTCTTCATCTACGGAGGCGGCTTCACGATCGGATCGTCGGGCATGGCCAATTATGACGGCGAGAATGTCGCCAGGGCCGGTGCCGTCTATGTGAACTTCAACTATCGCGTCGGCGCGATGGGCTTTCTGGCGCATCCGGAGCTGACCGCCGAACAGGGCGGCCATTCGGGCAATTATGCGCTGATGGATCAGGCGCTGGCGCTCAAGTGGATCCACGACAATATCGACAAGTTCGGCGGTGATCCTTCGAAGGTGCTCATCATGGGCCAGTCGGCGGGTGCGCGCTCGGTTTCGCTGCAACTGTTCAACCCGATGGCGAAAGGGTTGTTTCGCGCGGCCGTCATGTCCAGCGGATGCAATTTCGTGGGCGAGGGCGCGACCGGCGGCACGATGATGGCGCTGCCGGAGGCGGAGAAAGTGGGGCTCGCCTATCAGGAAAAGCTGGGCGCGAAGAACCTTGAGGATTTGCGCGCGCTGCCGGCCGACAAGATCCTCGCCGTCCAGTCCGAAACGCAGGTGGGCGCAAACGTGCAGGGCGTGCGCATCCAGGGCGCGATCGTGGATGGCTATGTGATCCCGCGCCAGAATGGCGAGATGCTGGCCACGGGCGACATCGCCCGCGTGCCGATCATCGCCAGCTACAATAGCGACGATATCGATGCCGGCATGAGCCCGCTCTCCAGGGTGCGGACGGTGGCCGAATACAAGGCGGCGGTGGAAAAGCTGTATGGCGAGAATGCGGCCCAGTTCCTCAAGATGTTCCCCATCGCCACCGATGCCGAGGTTCCGGCGAAGGCCAAACGCTATGCCACGATGGCGGGGTTCGAGAAGAGCGCGCGCCAGTGCGCGCTGGGCATGCAGAAGCTTGGTGTGAATGGCTATGTCGACGAATATTCGCGCAAGCATCCCTATGCGCCGGGCGTGAAGATCGCGGACCAGAATATCGAGACGGTCGGCGCCTATCACACAGCCGACATGCCTTACTGGCTGAATACGCTGGACAAATATAACATGCTGCGCACCACGCGCGCCTGGACGGAGGCGGATCGCACGCTTTCCGCGCAGATGCTTGGCGCGCTCATCGCGATGGCGGAGACGGGAAGCCCCAGCACGAAGGCGCTTCCCTGGCCCGCGCTGACCACGAAGACCGATGTGAAGATGAATTTCGACACGCCCGCCAAGGTGGAACCGCTCGATGCGAAGCGGCTCGACTGGCTGGCCGCGCATCCGGCCGCCGTGGCTCCCCGCTCGACCACGCCGGGCCGGCCGATCGACTGACGAAACCGCAGGGATGGACGATGAAGAAGGTGGTGATGCTCGCGTTATTCGTTTTTTCCGCAGCTTCGGCGGGGGCGCAGGGGGCGCCTTCCGCCGATGAAGCGGCCACGGCATCGCTCATCCAGCAGACTTGTGCCGCCTGCCATCCGATCGGCCAGGTCACGAACGCACACAAGAGCCGGGAAGACTGGGGCGCCACGCTCGACAAGATGATCGGCTTCGGCGCGCAGATTTCCGACAGGGATTATGATGTGATGCTGGATTATCTGGCCGGGCATCAGGGAATGGAGAAGAAATGATCGGTCGCAGGCTTACCTTCGCAGCACTGCTCGCCGCCGCCGTCGCCACGCCCGCGCTGGCCGCGGCGGACGGCGCCGACTGGCCGACCTACGGGCATGACAAAGGGGGCGCCCGCTTCACGCCGCTGGCCGAGATCACGCCCGCCAACGTCGCTCGCCTCGCGCCCGCCTGGACCTATCATATGAAGCCTGCCGAGGCGCCCGCGCCGGCCGCCGCAGGCGCAGGCGCAGGTGCAGGCGCGGGCGAGACAGCGCAGCGCGCGGCCGAGGGCGTGGGCGCGCGCCGCCCGCGCAGCCGCTTCTCGCAATCCGAGGCGACGCCGATCGTGATCGGTAACGTCATGTATGTCAGCACGCCCTATGCCCGTGTCGTCGCGTTGGACGCGACGACGGGGGCCGAAATCTGGGCGCGCGAAATACCGGGGCCAGGTCAGCCCTCGCTGCGTGGCGTGGAATATTGGCCGGGCGATGCGAAGACGGGCGCCCGCATCCTGTTCGGCACGCGCGACGGCAGGCTGGTCGCGCTCGACGCGAAGACGGGTGCCTTCGCCGAGGGCTTCGGCACGGGCGGCGTCGTGGAGCTCAAGACACCTGAAATCCTGCAGGGCGAGAAGGCGGGCTATTACGGGATGAGTTCGCCGCCCTTCGTGTGGCGCGATCTCGTCATCACCGGATCCGCCACGCCCGAATTTCCCGCGCGTGGCCCCGCCGGGGACATTCGCGCCTGGGATGTGCGCACCGGCAAGCTCGTCTGGACTTTCCACACCGTGCCGAGGCCCGGCGAGCCCGGTTATGAGACATGGGCGGCCGGCAGCGCCGAGCATCGCACCGGCGTGAACAATTGGGGCTTCATGACTGCGGATGTCGCGCGCGGCATCCTCTATCTGCCGCTCGGGGCGCCCAGCTTCGATCGCTATGGCGGCGATCGCAAGGGCGACAATCTCTACGGCACCTCGGTCGTCGCGCTGGATGCAGCGACGGGCAAGCTGAAATGGCATTTCCAGATCGTCCATCACGATATCTGGGATGGCGATGCCGAGGCGGCGCCGGCGCTGCTGGAGGTGAAGAAAGGCGGCCGCACGATCCCCGCCGTCGGCGTCATCTCCAAGAGCGGGCTTTTCTTCCTGCTCGATCGCCTCACCGGCAAGCCGATCCTGCCCGTCGAGGAGCGGCCCGTGCCGCCGAGCGACGTGCCGGGAGAGGTGACATCCCCGACGCAGCCTTTCCCGGTGGCGACCCCGCCGCTGGTGCGCACGCATTTCGATCCCAAGACCGATCTCGCCGATGTCTCGCCGGGCCTGAAGGATTGGTGCGCCAAGTGGATCGCGGACAACAACATGAAATCCGGCGACATCTACATGCCCGTCGCCTTCAATCGCACGACCATCAACCTGCCCGGCCTCCAGGGCGGCGCGAACTGGGGCGGCATGTCCTACAGCGCGGCGCTGGGCCTGATCTTCGTCAACACGAACGAACTGGGGCAGGTGACGTCGCTTATCCCTTCCGCGCCGGGCGCGCCTTTGCCCTATGAGCGCGGCAGCCCCAGCGCGCGCTTCTCCCAGCCCGATACCAAGCTGATGTGCCAGGCGCCGCCCTGGGGGCAGCTCTCCGCGATCGACGTCAATACCGGCAAGATCGCCTGGCATGTGCCGCTGGGGGTGAGCGACAATGTGCCCGTGGAAAATGCCGCGACCGGCCGCCCCAACATCGGCGGATCGATCGCGACGGCGAGCGGCCTCGTCTTCATCGGCGCATCGGACGATGCGCGCTTCCGGGCCTTCGATGCGAAGACGGGCAAGGAGATCTGGACGGTGAAGCTGGATGCCTCGGCACACGCCACGCCGATTTCCTATCGGGGCAGGGATGGCCGCCAATATGTGTCGGTGGTGGCGACCGGCGGCTCCTTCCTCGACAGCCCGATCAGCAGCGATGCGGTCATCGCCTTCGCTTTGCCGAAATAAGGAAAATCATGTCCGGTACGATCCATGTTTTGAACGGCCCCAATCTCGGCCTGCTCGGAGTGCGCGAGCCGCACATCTACGGCACGGCGACGCTGGCGGACCTGGAGCGCGAATGCCGCGCCATCGCCGAGCCCGCGGGCTTCGACATCGTCTTCCGCCAGACGGATGCCGAGCATGAGATGGTGCATTTCTTCCACGATGCGCGGGTGGGCGCGGCCGGCGTGATCTTCAATCCCGCCGCCTTCACCTATGCCGCCTATCCGGTGCTGGACGCGCTGAAGATGTGCGATTGCCCGATCGTGGAGGTCCACATCTCCAACATTCATCGGCGCGAGGCCGAGTGGCGTTCCAAATCGATCATGACGCAGGCGGTGACGGGCATCATCAGCGGGCTCGGCATCGATGGCTATGGCCTCGCTGTGCGCCATATCATCCGGCTGCGGACGACGTGATGGTAGCGGGAGTGCGCTCCACGCGGGTCCGGTTCACGATCCTCGCGCTCGTCACCGGCGCGACGATGCTCAATTATCTGGATCGCGCGGTGATGAGCGTCGCGGCCAAGCCGATGACGGAGGAACTGGGCATCTCACCGGCGATGCTGGGCCTGATCTTCTCGGCTTTTTCCTGGACCTATGCCGCCTCGCAGATACCGGGCGGCGTGCTGCTGGATCGGCTGGGCACGCGACTGACCTATGCCCTCTCTCTCACCTTCTGGTCCGCCTTCACGCTGCTGCACGGCTTCGCGAACAATATCGGCACGCTGATCGGCCTGCGCTTTGGCCTCGGCGTGGCGGAGGCGCCCTGTTATCCGTGCAACAGCCGGATCCTCGCCAGCTGGTTTCCGCAGACGGAGCGCGCGCGGGCGACCGGCGTCTATTCGATCGGCCAGTATTTCGGGCTCGCCTTCATGAGCCCGTTATTGTTCTGGATCGTCGCCAACTGGGGATGGCGCGCACTGTTCGTGATCGTCGGCGCGATCGGCATCGCCTATGGCCTGTTCTGGTATGCCGTCTATCGCGATCCTGCGCACGCCCGGCGGATCAACGATGCCGAGCGCGCGCATATTGCCGCGGGCGGAGGGCTGGAAAGCAAGGCGAGCCCGCGCTTCGCCTGGGCCGACATGGGCAGGCTCTTCGCGCGGCGCCAGATACTGGGCGCCTCGATCGGCCAGTTCTGCAGCAATTCCGCGCTCGTTTTCCTCATCACCTGGTTTCCGACCTATTTGTCGACCGAGCGGCACATGGACTTCATCAAGTCCGGCTTCTTCGTCGCCTTGCCCTATGTCACGGCGTCGGCAGGCGTGCTGCTGGGCGGGATCGTTTCCGACTGGCTGATCCGCCGCACCGGATCGCCCACGATCGGGCGGAAGGCGCCGATCGTGACGGGGCTTCTGCTCATCTCCACGATCCTGTCGCTGAATTTCATCGAGGATAATGTGATCCTGATCCTCGTCATGTCGGTGGCGACGTTCGGACAGGGCATCTGCAATCTGGGCTGGACACTGATCTCCGATGTCGCGCCGAAATCCCATATCGGGCTCACCAGCGGGATCTTCAATCTGTGCACGAACATAGCCGGGATCGCGACGCCCCTCGTGATCGGGCTGGTGGTGCAGGCGAGCGGATCGTTCCGGGGGGCGCTCGCCTATATCGGCGTTGTCGCCCTGATCGGCGCCGCCTCGTACATCTTCATCATCGGACCGGTGGAGCGCCTGACGCTCGACGGAAAGCCGGCTTAGGAGATCAGCGGATGCGAACGGGATCCATGGTGCGGGCGGCACTCGCCATCGCGGCGATGTTCTGTGGACTGGGAGTCTCCGCGCAGGCACCTTCATCGCAGGGGGTGGCGGCAAGCCAGCCACCGCCCGGCACCTATGCGCCGGGGCGCAGGCCGCCCGGCTATGAAGATCCCTATGCCGGCAAGAAGCGCGTGCTACTCATCGCCGATCTCCACACCGGCAACCAGAATGCCCATGATGCCGTGAGCCACGCAATGGCCACGCTGGAGCGTATAACGCGCGCGGCGGGCATCGTGCTCTACATCCGTACCGACACGGAATGGGTGACCAAACAGGAGGTGTGGGGCACGGGCGACTATGCCAAGGGCGGGCGCAGGCAGGCGCGCGGGCGCAACCTGAAGGATTTCGATGCCGTCATCTTCTATACGAACGGCGATCTCGATCTTTCAGACGAACAGAAGGCGGCGTTGCTGGGCTTCGTGCATGATGACGGCAAGGGCTTCGTCGGCATCCACACGGCAACCGCGACGGCGTCGAAATGGCCTGATTATGGCGCGATGATCGGCGGTTATTTCGACAATCATCCGTGGGGCATCGTCGATGCCAGGGTGATCGTGGAGCGACCCGACGCGCCGGAGATGAAGGGCTATCTGAAGAGCCCGATCGTGAAGGACGAGCATTATCAGATGATGGCGCCCTATGATCGCGCCGATGTGGACGTACTGGCGCGGATCGACACACGATCGGTCGACATGAAGAACCCCAATATCCACCGTGCCGACGGCGATTTCCCGGTTGCCTGGATCAAGACCTACGGCAAGGGCCGCGTCTTCTATTCGGGGCTCGGCCACTCGGATGCCTCATGGGACGATCCGCGCCAGCAGACGATGTTCCTCGAGGCGATCAAATGGGCGGCAGGCGCCACCGATTATCCGGTGCGGCCGCACCCCCTTCCGGAAAAATAGGCGCTCGACACGATTTCCGCCGCGACTTACCCCACCGGGCATGATCGGTTTCGGCGGTGTAGCGGGATGAATACGCAGGCGGGCGGCAAGCGGACCCACGGCCTGCCCAGCCATGAGCGGCTGCACACGGCCGTGGCGCGCGAGATCGCCGTCGCGATCGTGACGGGCGACTATCGCCCGGGCGATATTCTGGTGGGCGAGAATGGCGCGAGCGAGGCGCTGGGCGTCTCCCGCGCCGCCTATCGCGAGGCGATCCGCATCCTGGTGGCGAAGGGGCTTGTGGAAAGCCGGCCCAAGACCGGCACGCGCGTCTGCCAGCGCGCGCGCTGGAACCTGCTTGATCCCGAAGTGCTGGGCTGGGCGCTGGAGAATGACCCGACGCCGGCTTTCCTGCGCGAGCTGTTCGAACTGCGCCTCACGATCGAGCCTCGGCTGGCGGAACTCGCGGCCGAGCGGCGATCGGAGGAGGATATGGCGCAGATGCTGGCCGCGCTGATCGATATGGAGCGGCACGCTCCCGACAGCGAAGCGGCGGAAGAGGCGGACCGGCGCTTCCACGCGGCACTGGCAACGGCGGCCGGCAACGAACTGATGGGGCAGCTGACCGCCACGATCGGCGTATCGGTCGGCTATATCGCGCGCACCAAGCGGCAGGCGGCGGAGGATCGCGATTCCACCGGGGATCACCGGCTGTTGATGGAGGCGATCCGATCGGCGGATCCGTCCATGGCGCGCAGCATAGCCGCCCGCATCATTTCGCGCGGGCTGGCGGATCTCCATCTGGATCGGTGAACGTCAGTTCCACCTTCAGCCCGTTCGGATCGACGATGTTGAGCTGGGTGAGCCCGCGCGCCTCGATCCGGATGCGGCGATAGGGCACGTTTCGCGCTTCCAGCCGGATGATGCAGCTATCCAGCCCCGTGCAATCCAGCGCGAAATGATCCAGCCGGCTGGCGGCCCCTTCGGGGTGGATGGTCTCGCCTTCCATCGGCCCGTTGACGTGGATGATCGGATGGCCGCCTTCGTCATGCAGCCACGCATTTTGCGGCCGTGCCTGCGAGGATGCGGCCGGCCCGGCGCGTAGCCCCAGGCAGCTTTCGTAGAAGGCGATCGTTTCCGCGAAGGCGGGGGTCAGGATATTTACATGGCCGAGGCGGACGACGTGCATCGGTCCTCTCCTCAATCGATCGGCAAGGCGGGGCGGAAGCGGCTTTGCGCGGCCAGCCGGATCGGGGCGTTGGGGGCGCCATAGCCGTCATAGCCGGCGCGCTCGACATATTCGAAGAAGAAGGTGCGGGCGAAGGCGCGGCTGTAAAGCTGCGCATAGCGGCCACCATCGGCATCTTCGTCCAGCATGATATCGAAACGGCGTGCGTCCATGCTCTGCTCGGGCGACAGGGCGAAGCGGATTTCGGCGTCGTCCTGATAATTTTCCGGCACCGGCAGGCGGGCGAGGCCGCGAGTGTCCAGCGCCCGTGCCGCCTTTGCCATATCTTCCACGGCCAGCGCGATATGCTGGAAACCGGCGCCGAACGAATGGCTGAGGAAACGCGCCGAGAGCGCACCACGCGCATCCGTGCTGTTGAGGGTGAGGCGGAAGGTGCCGGCCGGATTCTGGATCGCCTGGCTCTGCACCAGGCCATTGGGATCGATCACGTCCTGTGGCTGCTGGACGCGCACGTCGAAGAGGGTGCGCCAATAGAGCTGCCAGGACAGGAATTCGTCATTGTGGACGACGGCGGCGAGATGATCGATGCCCGTCACACCCACGTCTGGCGCGGAATCGTCTTCGTCGATCGTGTCAAACTCCTCATCCCACACGGCCGCCGCATCGGCCGTGTCGAGGATATAGACCAGGCTTCCGGCCACGCCGCGCAGGGCCGGCATTGCGGGAATGTCCGAGCGATGCTCGTGGATGCCGAGCGCGCGGGCACGCGCGATCGTCGCCTCGTGATCCGCCACCGAAAGACCGATCGCGCAGATCGAGGTGCCGTGCGTGAGGCGATAGGCGCTGGCGAAGCCCTCCTGCTCGAAATTCAGCACGAAGCGCGCGGCATTGTTGCGCCAGAGATCCACGGCCTTGTCGCGATGCGATCCGGCGGGCGTGAAGCCGGCCGAGCGGAGCATTGCCTCCAGCGGCTCGCGATCCGCCTCGTCCACCGCGAATTCGACGAACTCGACGCGATCGATCCGCGCGGGCGGCGGCATGGTGGTGGGCGCGCCGATATGGCGGGCGGCGGCATCGCGGATCGCGGTGAGCGAGCGTAACCCGTCCTGCGCCACCATCAAGGCCGAATTGGCGCGAAAGCGATCGTTGAAGATCTCCAGGCTCAGCGGGCCATCATAGCCCAGGCGGAGCAGTTCGCCGACATAGCCCGTCAGATCGAGGCCGCCTTGCCCCGGCAGGTTGCGGAAATGACGGCTCCAGTAGAGCAGGTCCATCGACAGGATCGGCGCGTCGGCCAGCTGCACGAAGACGATTTTCTCCGGTCGGATCTCACGCAGGCTTTCCACCGGTATGCCGCGCGAGAGCGAATGGAAGCTGTCGAGCAGGATGCCGATGTTCGGATGATCCACCTTCTCCACGATCCGCCAGACATCGCGATGATCGAAGATGTGACGTGCCCAGGCGAGCGCCTCATAGCCCACGGTGATGCCGTAACGCGCCGCGAGATCGCCCAGCTCGCGCAGATCGGCGACGATCCGATCCTCGTCGGGCGAGGCGAGGGGCGAGCAATTGGTGCAGAGCAGCATGCGATCGCAGCCCAGCACCTGCATCACCCGGAATTTCTGCTCGATCCGGTGGAAGGCGCGGGTCCGCTGCGGCTCCGGCATTCCCTCCAGATCGCGGAAGGGCTGGTAGAGAATGCAGGCCAGGCCAAGCTCGTCCATCAGGGCGCGCACCTCCGGGGCGGTGAGGTCCGAGGCGAGGAAATCCTGATCGAAGATCTCGATCGCGCGAAAGCCCGCGGATGCGGCTGCGCGCAACTTGTCCTCCAGCGTGCCGCTGAGGGAAACGGTGGCGATCGCATCGATCATGGCGGAACTCCGGCTGTTCGGTCTCGCCAGTTTCGGGCCAATGAGGCGATAGCGGAAGATCACATGATTTTGCTTGATGATACCCTGATGTTATAGAGGTAGGATGCTGAACGCGCGCCATGTGGAGGCCCTTCATGCCGTGATGCGGGCGGGCAGCGTGCGCGGCGCAGCGCAGATGCTGGGGGTGGCCCAACCGGGCCTCAGCCGCATGATACGGCATATCGAGGATCGGCTGGGTTTCGCCCTGTTCGATCGATCGAGCGGCCGCCTGGTGCCCACGCAGGAAGCGCATCTGCTGGCCCGCCATATCGAGGAGGTGCACAAGGGGCTGATCGATCTCGATCAGGTCGCGCGGGGGCTGGCCTCGGGCGATCGGCGACTGTTCCGTATCGCGGCCTCGCCCTCGCTCGGCCATTCGATCGTGCCCGCCATGCTTGCCCGCCTCGTCGAGAGGCATCCGGGCGTGGTGCTCCAGTTCGACATTCTCTCGGTGGAGCAGACCGACGATTATCTGGAACTCGGACGCGGCGAATTCACGTTGACGGTGTTCGCGATGACGAGCCCGTCCATCCATTCCGTGAAGCTGGGCACGGCGCCGCTGGCACTCGCCGTCCATCGGGACGATCCGTTGGCGCGGCTGGATCGTGTGACGCCCGGCCAGTTGCTGGATGCGCCGTTCGTCACGTTTCGCGAGGATACGCCGCACGGCCGCGCCATCGCCGCCGTGATGGGGGGGCACCCCGCTAATGTGCGCGCCTATGTCCGCTTCGGGGAAACGGCGCTCGCCTTCGTTGCCCAGCGATTGGGCGTGGCGATCGTCGACATGTTCACGGCAGAGCAGGCGCGCGATCCATCCGTGAGGATCGTGCCGCTGGAGGGCGGCGGCGCGCTGCCCGTCCACCTCAATCGCAATCTGCACGCCCCCCAGTCGGCGATCGGCACGTCCTTCCAGTCGATCGCCAAAGCGATGCTGCGCCGCTAGGCGGAGAGAGCAGCAGAGGTGGCGGGCTGGTCAGGCTTTCGCCGGTAGCGGAAGTACCAGACTTCGTGGCCCAGGCGGCGGGCCTTGGCTTCGTAGCGCGTCTCCGGCCAGTCGGCCGGACGGACGAGGAAATCCTGCGGGCCTTCGACGAGCCATTCGAATTCAGGCCGGCCGCGCATCACCATCATCGCCCAGCGGCAATAGATGGGATGATCGGTGCCGAAGCGGAATTCGGCGCCCGGCTTCAGCTTGGCCGCCAATAGCGCGATCGGCCCGGCATTCATGAAGCGCCGCTTGGCGTGGCGTGCCTTCGGCCAGGGATCGGGATGCAGCAGATAGGCGCGATCGAGGCTCGCATCCGGCAGCCGCTCGATCACCTCCAGCGCATCGCCCATGTGCAGGCGCACGTTCGTCAGACCGAGGCGGTCGATATGGCCGAGCGCGCCGACGACGCCGTTGAGAAAGGGCTCGCAGCCGATCAGGCCGTGATCCGGATGCAACTGTGCCTGTCCGGCGAGATACTCGCCAGCGCCGAATCCGATTTCCAGCTGCAGCGGGCGATCATCGCCGAAGAGCCGCACGGCTTCGATCGGTCCTTCGGCCGGCGCGGAGAGGCGCGGCAGCAGATCCTCGACGAGGTTGGCCTGTCCCTCGCGCAGCTTGTGGCCCTGGCGCCGCCCGTAGAGGCGGCGGATGGTGGTGGGATCGCCGGTCGTCATGCCGGCCCCCGTAACGGGTTGCGGCCGGCCCGGAAAGCCGGCCGCAGAGATCCTTACTTGATCGGCTTGGCGCCGGGCGTGCCGCACTTCACGAACTTGCCCTTCGCATCCTTGCAGGGCACGGGCTTGGCCGGCGGGCATTTCGTGAACTTGCCCTTGGCATCCTTGCAGGGCGCGGCCTGGGCGCCGGAAACGCCGCCGAGGGCGAGCGTGGCGAGCGCGAGGGTGATCATCAGCTTCGACATGGGTTTTTCTCCTGTGCCGCCTGATCTAATCCCGTTCGCGGAGCGAATGAAGCGATCTGAGGCGAGCCGAGCGCCCGCTTAACGATTTGTGATGATCCGATTTTTCGCGCGTTTCTTCACGCGGCCGGGCAGATGCCTTGCAACGCCCTGATGCGTGCCTTCTTCGCGACGACCGGTTGCGGTGCAGCAATTGCGCGGCCGTATCGATCGGATTAGCTGCGGCCCCTCGATGGGCACGAGAGAGAAGATGGCGGCGAGCGGACCCACGGCTAACATCAATTCGGCGGTAAGCCAGGCTGCGCAGGCGCTGCGTATATATGCGATGGAGCAGGATGAGGGCGAGTTCCTCGGCTCCGAGGACGATCTGATCGAAAAGCTGGGCGTAAGCCGTCCCACACTGCGTCAGGCGTCAGCGCAGGTTTTACAGGAAAATCTCATCAGCATCCGTCGTGGGGTCGGCGGCGGATATTTCGCGCGGCGGCCGGAGAGCGCTTCCGTCAGCCGGATCGCCTCCATCTATCTCCAGTCGCATGGAGCGAAGCTGGAAGAGATCGTCCATGCGATGAAGCCCATCCGTCTGGGCGTGGCGCGGGCAGCCGCGCGCAATCGCGACGAGGGGCTCCTTCGCGAACTCAGCGCCTTCATCGACCGGGAGGGCGCGGAGACGGAGCAGGGCGATTACGCGTCCTTCCTGCGAAGCGAGCGCGAATTTGGCGGCGTGCTCGGCCGGCTTGGCGGCAACAGCGTGCTAAACCTGTTTCTCGGGGTCATCTACGATTTCGCATCGGAGGTTGGCCGCGAACCGGGCTCGGCGCCCGGCAATTCCGAGCGTATCCGCGTCTATCGCGCGCTGCGTGCGGACATGGCGCGCGCGATCATTGATGGCGATGAAGAGATTGCGGCGATCGTGACCGGCCGCTGCTCCGATATGGTGAGCGACTGGATGCGCGAGGATCTGGCGGGTCGCCGGTTCGGCTGAACCGGCCGGCGCTTTCGCCTCAGCGGCCCTTGAAGATCGGCGCGCGCTTTTCCCGGAAGGCGAGCACGCCTTCCCGGAAATCCTCGCTGAAGCCGGCTGCCCGCTGATTGTCGCGCTCCTGCAGCAGGGTTTCCGCGAAAGGCTGATCGAGCGCGACGCGAACCTGCCGACGGATCATCGCCATCGCGCTGGTCGGCATGGCGGCGAGCTTGCGGCCGATCGTCACGGCCTCCGGCATCACGGCCTCGTCATCGACGACGCGGGCGATCAGGCCAGCAGCCAGCGCGTCTTCCGCGGGCATGCGTTCCGCCAGCAGCGCCATTTCCAGGGCCTTTGCCCGGCCCACGGCACGCGCCACGAGCCATGTCGCGCCGGCATCGGGCACGAGCCCGATATTGGCGAAGGCGAGCATCAGATAGGAGGAGCGCGCCGCCACGACGATATCGGCGGCAAGCGCGATCGAAAGGCCCGCGCCGACCGCGGGGCCGTTCATCGCGCAGACCACCGGCACGGGCAGATCCGCGATCGCGTGTGCGGCCGGATTATAATAACGATCGATGATGGCGCCGAGATCGGCTTCGCCGCCCAACTCACCCATGTCGAGCGCCGCGCCCGAGCAGAAGGCGCGGCCGGCACCGGTGAGGATGACGGCTCTCGCGCCCTGCTCGATCATTTCCGCTAGGGCCTCCGGGATCCGCTCCAGCATCGCGGGCGTCAGCGCGTTGAGCTGATCCGGCCGGTTGAGGGTCAGGATGCCAAGCCCTTCCCTGCAGGTGGAGGTGATGGTCGGAGGTGTCTCGGTCATGGATCATTCCGCGAAAGTCGATGCGGGAATCTGATGCACTCTCGCGCGGGCACGGGCAAATCTTTCGGTGCCGGGGGGGGGGGGGGAGGGGCTGGGCGGATACCTTTCCGGGCGCTGCTGGCGAAGGCCATGAGATGGCTCTATCTATCGATCCTGTCAGTCAGGCAGGGCCGGGATCGGGCGTATGAGCATCACCATTCATCAGTTTCGCTGCCTTTCCGACAATTACGGCTTCCTCGTGCGCGACGATGCCACCGGCCGGGTGGCGGCGATCGATACGCCGGATGC
Organism: Sphingomonas sp.; assembly: GCF_003248515.1. Taxonomy (GTDB): domain Bacteria; phylum Pseudomonadota; class Alphaproteobacteria; order Sphingomonadales; family Sphingomonadaceae; genus Sphingomonas_I. Next base: position 143,941 of record NZ_QFOB01000010.1, on the reverse strand, counting down.
CGCGACCTATGAGCGCGAGCTGGAGGCGCTCGGCTGGGGGCTGGATCTGATCCTCAACACGCATTGGCATCCCGATCATGCCGGCGGCAATTCCGCGCTCAAGGCCCGCTATGGCGCCCAGGTGGTCGCGCCGGCGGAGGTGGCGCGCCTGTCCCCCATCGATCGCGAGATCGCGCATGGCGATATCGTGTCGCTCGGGGATACGCGGTTCGAGGTGATCGATACGGGCGGCCACACCCAGGGCCATGTGAGTTTCCATGACGCCGCCGATGCGGTGGTATTCGTGGGCGATACGCTGTTCACGCTGGGCTGCGGCCGCATGTTCGAGGGCACGCCTTCGCAATTCTGGGCCAGCCTCGGCCGGCTGGCGGCATTGCCGGAGGAGACGCGGCTTTTCTGCGCGCATGAATATACGGCCTCGAACCTGCGGTTCGCGCGGACGGTCGATCCGGGCGAGGCGCTGGCGCGGCGCGGCGTGTTGCTGGAAGCGCGGATCGCGGCCGGCATGCCCACCGTGCCGACCACGATTGGGGAGGAGAAGGCCACCAATCCGTTTCTGCGCGCGCCGGCACTGGCGTTGGCGTCCGGAACGGACGATCCCGCCGAAGCCTTTGGCATCGTGCGGGGCGCCAAGGATATGTTCAAAGGCTGACGAGCGCGCCGCGGAAGGGCGCGGCGCATGAGGAGTGAATGATGTCGGAGACCAAGTTCGCGGAGACGCGGGAGGAGCTCTCGCAGGGGCTCAAGGCCGCGATGCGACGAATGCCGGGCGCTGTCGCGCTCATCACGACGCGCGATCCCGCCAATGGCCAGCCCGCCGGCCTGGCGGCCTCGGCCGTGATCCCGGTGTCGATGGATCCGCCTTCGATGCTGATCGCGATCAACCGGTCCGCCAGCGCCCACGCCGCGATCGAGCGGGCGGGGCGCTATTGCGTGAACCTGCTCGGCACGACGCAGACGGCGCTCGTCGGCCTTTTTTCCAACAGCGCGCTGCGCGAGAAGCGGTTCGAGTCCGCCGAATGGGCTTACAAGGACGGCATTCCCTATCTGCCGACCGCCTGTTCCAGCATCTTTTGCGAAATCCGCAACACGGTGATCCACGGTACGCATGAGCTTTTCATCGGCGACGTTTATGATGTGCGCGGCGGGAGCGGGGACGGGGCCGATCCCCTCGGCTGGATGGAAGGGACTTTCGCGCAACTCGGCCGTCTGGAGGCGATCTGACTATGCCGCTTTACGAACTCGACGGGCGCAGCCCCAGCCTCCCGGAAGACGGCTCCGCCTGGGTCGCCCCGAGCGCCGACGTGATCGGCGATGCGCGGCTGGGGGAGGGCGCCAGCATCTGGTTCCGGGCGGTGGTGCGATCGGATAATACGCCGATCCTGATCGGCGCGCGCAGCAATGTGCAGGATGGTGCGATGCTCCATTCCGATCCGGGATCGCCGCTGACGATCGGCGAGGATGTGACGGTGGGCCATCACGCGATCCTGCACGGCTGCACGGTCGGGGATCGGGTGCTGGTGGGGATGGGAGCGACGATCCTCAACGATGCGGTGATCGGGGACGATTGCCTCGTCGGCGCGGGCGCGCTGGTGACGGAAGGCAAGGTCTTTCCGCCCGGAAGCCTGATCGTGGGATCGCCAGCGATGGTGAAGCGTGTCCTTTCGCCGGAAGCGATGGCGGGGCTGAAGCGCTCGGCGGCGGGCTATGTAGCGAATGCGGCGCGCTTTCGCGCTGGGCTCAAGCCGGCAAGGTAAAGTTTTTCACCGCGAATGCTCCGGAACGCTTCGCTCTCCGGCCAAACCGGGAACAGGCTGAACCCAGTAGAAGTAGCAGGCCCGCTGCCAGCGATACCGTTGTCCCGATCCGTTCGGCAGATGTGGCGATCCTTTCGACGTGGCAGCCGTGACCGCGATATTGGAGCAGGCCGGTATGGCGCTGGCGCCACGATGAAACTATACCTTCCTCGCACCTTATTTGCACATCCGGGAAAGCGAAGCGTCTCAAGGTTGTCACGCCGTCCACAGTGCTGCTCGGGGGCGTTGTCGCTGCAATTTCCATTGCGCGTCGCGACATTGCGCCCTGTATCTCACCGACGTCCGGGGGCAGATATTCGATCACGTCTGGATGGCTGCGCAGGAGCGCGTGGATTGTGCGCGGGTCACCGGGTGCCGCAGGGGTCAGAATGAGTGCCGAAAGGATTATCGTGGGTGTGCTGAACAGCAGCAATCGGGGAATGGGACAGGATGTGCTGGCTACAATTGCTGCTGCTGCCAATTCAGCGAGCGAGAGGATGCGCCACGGAAACTGCACATGATTGAGTGCGGGCAGTATCCAAAGCGGCGGCAGGCAGCCGAGCGCTGCTACGATCACCAAAAGTGAGAACAGGCTCCATGATGGTGCCGAGCTAAGCGACATAATGCTGATCAATCCCAGCGCCAGTCCGATCAAGCCAACGAGGAGAAGACCGGGAACGGCATCGCGCCAGAGGCTTGTCGGTGTCCATGATGCGGGCTGCATATAGGCAGGAGCCCGCATCGCCCCGATCGCCGTTTCCGGTTGAAGCAGGAAGGCCGGTAGCAGGTAGATCGCGGCCAGTCCGATGCCGAGCGCAATCGCATATGCAACGCTTGCTACCTCCGTCAAGGTGAGAAGGCGCGGTGCTATGAGCAGCATCGGCATGAGGAGCAGGCCAGCCAATACGGCGGTCGGCGGATGCGTCATGCAGAGGAGGGCATAGGCTATCGCGAGACAGGCTGGCTTGGTGTTGGCGGCACGGGCGACCCCGATGGGCAGAGCAGGGAGCAAGGCTATCGCAACGAACTCAGCCAGTGCACCGCGACGCGCAAGATCCAACAGGTGATAGGGGGCCACCACAAAAAACAGAGCGCCCACTAATGGGCGCGTTGCCCATTGGCGCAGCCACAGCCACGCCAGAATGCCACCCATCGCCAGCATAGCAGCTGCAGTCGCTACGATGGCGGACCAATTGTCGAAGCCCGCAAGGGCAAAGCTACCGGTGAGCCAGAAAGCAACAGGCCCGTAGAAATAGAAAACCGGCGCCCCGAGGCCATCATGCGAAGCAGGTAGCCAGCGCGGCCAGACATGGCCTTCGCGGAGCAACGTCGTGAACTGGTCCAACCAAACCAGATTGATCCAGTGAGAATCGTTAAGCGGCATCGGCCTGAACGTAAGGGGCAGCGTTACCAGCGCCGCCGTTGCTATCAGAAGGCCGATCGCAATGGCTGGCCGGTTGGGCCAGCCGGCGGCCTTCACAGGCAGGATTCCAGGAAAGGCTGATCGAAGCCGAACTGCTTGGCCTTTTCCAGTGTGTAGGGTCGCAGGCCCGATGCGCGATATTCGCCGATGATCTTGCCGTCGCTGGTTTCGTCCAGATATTCGAACTTGAACAGTTCCTGGGTGACGATCACCGGGCCTTCCATGCCGATCACCTCGGTGATGTTGGTCACGCGGCGGGAGCCGTCGCGCAGGCGCTTCACCTGGATGATGAGATCCACCGAGTCCGCGATCTGGCGGCTGATCGCCTCCTTCGGCACCTTGATGTCCGACATCATCACCATATTCTCCATACGCGCCAGCGCCTCGCGGGGGCTGTTCGAGTGGAGCGTGCACATCGAGCCATCATGGCCGGTGTTCATGGCGGCGAGCATGTCGAAACATTCGCTGCCGCGGATTTCGCCCAGGATGATGCGATCCGGGCGCATGCGCAGCGCGTTGACGACGAGATCGCGGATCGTGATCGCGCCCTGGCCTTCCAGATTGGGCGGGCGCGTTTCCAGCGGCAGCCAGTGCGGCTGCTGAAGGCGAAGCTCGGCCGCGTCCTCGATCGTGATGACGCGTTCGCCCGGATCGATCATCTTCGAGAGCGCGTTGAGCATCGTCGTCTTGCCGGAGCCGGTGCCGCCGGAAATGACGATGTTGAAGCGGCTGGCGCCCGCGATCTTCAGCGCGGTGGCCATTTGCGCCGACATCGAACCGCCATTGGCCATGATATCCAGCGTGATCGGCTTGGCCGAGAATTTACGGATCGAGATGGCCGTGCCGCGCAGCGACAGCGGCGGCACGATTACGTTGACGCGGCTGCCGTCGGCCAGGCGGGCGTCGGCCAGAGGCGTCGTCTGGTCGACGCGGCGGCCGACCTTGGAGACGATGCGCTGCGCGATCTGGAACAGATGCTCCTCGTCGCGGAACTGGACGGTCGCCAGTTCCAGCTTGCCCTTGCGCTCGACATAGGTCTGGTCGGGGCCGTTCACCATGATGTCGGTGATCGCCGGATCGGACAGCAATTCCTCGAGCGGGCCGAGGCCGAGCAGTTCATCGACCAGCACCTTTTCGAGCGCATATTGCTCGCGCCGGTTGAGCGTGATGCGAAGCTCCGCGAGCACTTCGCCGATGATCGGGCGAAACTCCTCGGCCAGCTCTTCCTTGGAAAGCGTGGCGGCCGCCTCGGCGTCGACGCGTTCCAGCAGGCGGGGAAGCACCTGTTCCTTGATCTTGTGGACGGATGCCTCGAAGCCTTCGGCACGCGAACTGCCGGCATCGCCGCTTGCCGCGACACGTGCGGCGAGCCGCTCCATCGCATCGCGGGGAGAGCCGCTTTCCGGTTCGGACGATGCTTCCACCTGCGGGAATTGGCCGCCCCCTTCGGTGGCCGCCAGCGAGGACACCGGCTTTGCAGAGCCGAATCCGCCCGGTCGGCCGGGACCGGCACCCACGCCACCACGTCGCCCGAAAGCACTCATACGCTCGTCCCGTCTCCGACTTCAGGCTTATGTCCCTGAAACTGGAGCTTTAGGGTAAAGCCGTTGACGAGCCGTTAAGCACGGGGCGGGCCGATGGAGGCAGCCACTCGGTTCGACGCAAATCGCATCCCCGTGGCGATGCGGGGGGCTTCTGGCCCCTAAATTGATCGGAATATGTCAGAAAAAGCGGCGGCTCAGCCAACGGCCGCCGCTGGGAGCGCTCAGGCCTCGCTGGCGCGCTCGGCGAGGACCGTGAGGCCCTTCTCGTTCACTTCGGCAAATCCACCATCCAGCTGGATCCGCGCGGAAACCGTGGTGGCGCTGGAATAGACGGTCAGTTCGCCCGGGCGAATGACCGCCATCACGGGAGAGTGGCCCTCGAGCACGCCGAAATCGCCCTCCGTGCCGGGCACGACCACCATGTGGACGTCCTCGGAGCGGACGAGCTTCTCGGGCGTGACCAGTTCGAAATGCAGGGCCATCACTTGTCCTTTAACGCCAGATCGAAGGCGTCCGTGGCTTTCGCGAACTTGTCGCGGCAGCCCGTATTGCAAAAACCGACCACCGCGCCGCGATAGAGGGTCAGCGCGTCCGCGCTGATCGGATCACCCGACCAGGGGCAGATGCTGTTGACCGCATCCTCGAGGCGCAGCGGCTTCGCCAATCAGGCCGCCTCGGCCAGCTTCTTGGCCTTCTCGATCACCTCGTCGATGCCGCCGACCATGTAGAAGGCGGCTTCCGGCAGATGATCATACTCGCCATCCACGACGGCCTTGAACGACTTCACCGTATCCTCGACCTGCACGAACTTGCCGCTGATGCCGGTGAAGACCTCGGCGACGTGGAACGGCTGGCTCAGGAAGCGCTGGATCTTGCGGGCGCGCTGCACGGTGAGCTTATCCTCTTCGGAAAGCTCGTCCATGCCCAGAATGGCGATGATGTCCTGCAGTGACTTGTACTTCTGCAGCACTTCCTGGACGGCGCGGGCCGTATCGTAATGCTCCTGGCCGACCACGGCCGGCGTCAGCACGCGGCTGGTGGAGTCGAGCGGATCGACGGCCGGATAGATCCCCAGTTCGGAGATGGCGCGATTGAGCGTCGTCGTCGCGTCGAGGTGGGCGAAGGAGGTGGCCGGCGCCGGATCGGTAAGATCGTCGGCGGGCACGTAGATCGCCTGCACCGAGGTGATCGAACCCTTGTTGGTGGAGGTGATGCGCTCCTGAAGCGCGCCCATGTCCGTCGACAGCGTCGGCTGATAGCCCACGGCCGAGGGGATGCGGCCCAGCAGAGCCGACACTTCCGAGCCTGCCTGCGTGAAGCGGAAGATGTTGTCGACGAAGAACAGCACGTCCTGGCCCTCGACGTCGCGGAAATATTCCGCATTGGCGAGGCCCGAGAGGGCGACGCGGGCGCGGGCGCCCGGCGGCTCGTTCATCTGGCCGAACACAAGCGCGACCTTCGATCCCTCCGGCGTCGGATTGCCCTCGGCATCCTTGGCGATGACGCCCGCATCGAGGAATTCGTGATAGAGATCGTTGCCCTCGCGGGTGCGTTCGCCGACGCCCGCGAACACGGACACGCCGCCATGGCCCTTGGCGATGTTGTTGATCAGTTCCTGGATCAGCACGGTCTTGCCGACGCCGGCGCCGCCGAACAGGCCGATCTTGCCGCCCTTCGCATAAGGCGCGAGCAGATCGATCACCTTGATGCCCGTCACGAGGATCGAGGCTTCGGTCGACTGATCGACGAAATCGGGTGCCTTGTTGTGGATCGGGCCGGTGAGATCGCCACCGACCGGGCCGCGCTCGTCGATCGGCTCACCGATCACGTTCAGGATGCGGCCAAGCGTGGCCGGGCCAACGGGCACGCGGATCTGCGAGCCGGTGTCGCTCACTTCCTGGCCGCGGGTAAGGCCCTCGGTGGAGTCCATCGCGATCGTGCGGACGGTGTTCTCGCCCAGATGCTGCGCGACTTCGAGCACGAGGCGATTATCGCCGTTGCGCGTCTCCAGCGCGGAGAGGATCGGCGGCAGCGTGCCTTCGAAGGCGACGTCGACGACGGCGCCGATCACCTGGCTGATGCGGCCGGTATTGTTCGTGCCGAGTGCGGGGGCGGTTGCCATTGCGTTTCTTCCTGCCTGTCGTCTTGCTTAGAGCGCTTCGGCGCCCGAGATGATTTCCACCAGTTCGGTCGTGATCGCGGCCTGACGGGTGCGGTTATACTGGATCGAGAGACGCTTGATCATGTCGCCCGCATTGCGGGTGGCATTGTCCATGGCGTTCATCTGGGCGCCGTAGAAGCCGGCCTGGTTCTCCAGCAGCGCGCGATAGATCTGGATCGCGACGTTGCGGGGGAGCAGCTCCTCGAGGATCGTTTCCTCGTCCGGCTCATAGTCGACGGCGGCCGAAGCGGCGGGCGCGCTATCGTTCGCGGCCTGCGGGATCGCGGCCGGCACGAGCTGCACGACCTGCGGGGTCTGCACCAGCGCCGACTGGAACTTCGAGAAGATCAGGTGGCACACGTCATACTCGCCGGCCTCGAAGCGCGCGATCAGATCGCGGCCGATTTCCAGCGCGTTGGCGAAGGCCGGGTTCTTCACCTGGCTCATGTCATGATCGTGGACGATCATGCCGGGATAAGTGCGGCGGATCACGGCGCGGCCCTTGCGGCCGACGAGGTAGAAGCGGACCTTCTTGCCCTGCGCGATCAGCTCGTCCGCCTTGATGCGGGCGGCGCGAACGATATTCGTGTTGAAGCCGCCGGCGAGGCCACGCTCGGACGTGGCGACGACGATCAGGTGTACGTCATCCTTGCCGGTGCCGGCGAGCAGCTTCGGCGAATTGGGGCCGACCGTCACCTTGCTGGCGAGGCTCGCCATCACCTTTTCAAGCCGCTCCGCATAGGGGCGGCCGGCGATCGCGGCATCGGTCGCGCGGCGCAGCTTGGCGGCGGCGACCGTCTTCATGGCGCGCGTGATCTTCTGGGTCGACTTGACCGAGGTGATCCGGACCTTGAGGCTCTTGAGGCTAGGCAATGTCCCAGAACTCTTTCTTACCCGTCACCCCAGCGGAGGCTGGGGTCCATGTCTCTCAACTTCCACGTCACCGCCAACCGGCGAGAGACATGGGCCCCGGCTTTCGCCGGGGCGACGCGATTTACGCGAACGTCTTGCCGAAGGCGTCGAGCGCGGCCTTCAGCTTCGTCTTGCTGTCGTCCGAGAAATCCTTGCTGTCGCGGATCGCGGCGAGAACTTCCGGAGCATCCGAACGCAGATAGGCGAGCATCGCGGTCTCGTAGCGGACGACGTCCGACACGGCGACGCTGTCGATATAGCCGTTGGTGCCGGCGAAGATCGACGCGACCTGCTCCTCGAACGCGAGCGGCGAGAACTGGGCCTGCTTCAGCAGTTCCGTCAGGCGCGCGCCACGGGCCAGCAGACGCTGGGTCGAGGCGTCGAGATCCGAGCCGAACTGCGCGAAGGCGGCCATTTCGCGATACTGGGCCAGCTCCAGCTTGATCGAGCCGGCGACCTTCTTCATCGCCTTGGTCTGCGCGGCGGAACCGACGCGGCTGACCGAGAGGCCCACGTTGATGGCGGGGCGGATACCGGCGTTGAACAGATCCGTCTCGAGGAAGATCTGGCCATCCGTGATCGAGATCACGTTGGTCGGGATGTAGGCGGACACGTCGCCAGCCTGCGTCTCGATGATCGGCAGAGCGGTGAGCGAGCCGTTGCCATTCTCGTCATTCATCTTCGCCGCGCGCTCCAGCAGGCGCGAGTGGAGATAGAAGACGTCGCCCGGATAGGCTTCGCGGCCCGGCGGACGGCGCAGCAGCAGCGACATCTGGCGATAGGCCACCGCCTGCTTGGAAAGATCGTCATACACGATCACGGCGTGCATGCCGTTGTCGCGGAAATATTCGCCCATCGCGCAGCCGGTGTAGGGCGCCAGGAACTGGAGCGGCGCGGGCTCGGAGGCCGTGGCGGCGACGACGATCGAATATTCCATCGCGCCATTCTCTTCCAGCGTGCGGACGAGCTGGGCGACGGTGGAGCGCTTCTGGCCGACGGCGACATAGACGCAATAGAGCTTCTTGCTCTCGTCCGTGCCCTGATGCGCCAGCTTCTGGTTGATGAACGTATCGACCGCGATGGCCGACTTGCCGGTCTGGCGATCGCCGATGATCAGCTCGCGCTGGCCACGGCCGACGGGAACGAGCGCGTCGAGAGCCTTGAGGCCGGTCTGCACCGGCTCATGCACCGACTTGCGCGGGATGATGCCGGGGGCCTTCACTTCGACGCGGCTGCGCTGATCGGAGACGATCGGGCCCTTGCCGTCGATCGGATTGCCGAGGCCGTCCACCACGCGGCCGAGCAGGCCCTTGCCGACCGGCACGTCCACGATCGTGCCGGTGCGCTTGACGACGTCGCCTTCCTTGATCTCCGAGTCCGTGCCGAAGATCACGACGCCGACATTGTCGGCCTCCAGGTTGAGGGCCATGCCCTGCACGCCGTTGGCGAACTCGACCATCTCGCCGGCCTGAACATTGTCGAGGCCGTGGATGCGGGCGATGCCGTCGCCGACCGACAGCACGGTGCCGACTTCGGAGACCTGTGCCTCCGTGCCGAAGCTCGCGATCTGGTCCTTGATGACCTTCGAGATTTCTGCCGCGCGGATATCCATGTTCAGCCTTTCATCGCCTGGGCGAGCGTATTGAGTTTGGTGCGGATCGAGCCGTCGATCTGGCGGCTGCCGAGGCGGACGATGAGGCCGCCGAGAATGGAGGGATCAACCTTGAGATCGACCGCGACCTCGCTGCCGATCATCGACTTGAGACGCGTCTTGAGCGTCGCGATCTGGCCATCGTCCAGCGGGTGGGCCGAAACGACTTCTGCCGAAGCCTCGCCACGCTGGCGGGCGGCGAGCTTGTTGAAATCGCGGATGATCGCGGACAGCGAGCCGAGCCGGCGATTTTCGGCGAGCACGCCGAGGAAATTGGTGGTCAGCGGATCGAGGCCCATCGTGGCGGCGACCGCGCCGATCGCCTTGCCTGCGGCCTCGCGCCCGATCAGCGGGCTGGACGTCAACGCGCGAAGTTCGGCCGATTCGGCCAGAGCCTGTTTCACACCGCCCAGGCTTGCCTCGACGGCCGCCAGCTTGTTCTCGTCACGGGCGAGCTGAAACAGCGCGCTCGCATAACGGCCGCTAAGGCTTGCCTGTATGCCGCTGGACTGCTCCACGCGTATATATTCCCCCGAATTATATGGTGCCCGTCCAAGAGAGGAGGGGCGCATGCCGAACGCACCCGCAAGGGGCCGATCGCCTCTGTCGCGGGCCGCCTAGCAAAGGGGGGCTGGCGATGCAAGCGACCGTCCGGACACCATGACAGCGACCAGATGCGGTGTAGAGTCAGCTATTTTGAAAGCAATTGGCGGGATGCTGCGCCGACACGGCTTTGCTAGATCCGGGGCATGGCGAACGTGCGCGAAATCCTGGACGAAGCGGCGGCGTGGCAATCCGTGCTGGCTCGCGATCGGGCGGCGGATGGCCGCTTCGTGACCGGCGTGCTTTCCACCGGCATCTATTGCCGTCCCTCCTGCGCCGCGCGCCATCCGAAACGGGAGAATGTGCGCTTTTTCGCGGATTCTGCGGCGGCACGGGCGACGGGGCTGCGCCCCTGCCTCCGCTGTCGCCCCGATGAGATCGCGGCGGATCAGGCGGGAATTTCCCGCGCGATCGACCTGATCGAACGCGCGGAGACGATCCCCTCGCTCGACGAGATGGCGAGGGCGGCGGGCTACAGCGCCCATCATTTCCATCGCCTGTTCCGCCGCGCGACCGGCGTGACGCCGGCCGCTTATGCGCGAACGATGCGGGCACGGCGGATGGAGCGAGCTTTGGCCGAGGAGCCCGATGTGACCAGCGCGGTCTATGCGGCGGGCTATCAGGCGCCCGCGCGCTTTTATGCGGATGCGGCGGCGCGGCTCGGGATGACGCCGTCCGCGTGGCGCGATGGCGGCCGGGGCGCGGTGATTCGCTGGGCGATCGCCCGGACCGAACTGGGGCCTCTGCTTGTGGCTGCGACGGAGCGCGGCGTGTGCCGCGTCGCCTTTGACGAGACGCCGGACGATCTGGCGCGCCGCTTCCCCAAGGCGCGGATCGAGAAAGGGGGCGAGGCGCTCGTGGCGCTGGCCGATACCGTGCTCGCCATGATCGTGCGGCCAAGTCGAGGCCCGGAGGTGGCGATCGACGTGCGGGGTACGGCATTCCAGGAAGCGGTGTGGGCCGAACTCGCCCGGATCCCGCCGGGCGAGACGCTGAGCTATGCCGCGCTGGCGGCGCGCGCAGGGCGGCCGGGTGCCGCCCGGGCCGCGGGCACGGCCTGCGGCGCAAATCCCGTGGCGCTGCTCGTGCCATGCCATCGGGTGACGAAGGGCGATGGCGCTCCGGGTGGCTATGCCTATGGCAAGGAGCGCAAGGCATGGCTTCTGGCGCGGGAGCGCGCCGGGCGGCCCTGAGGCGCCATCCCCCTGAAAATCGACGAAACCATCCTTAACAATCGCCCGATCAGCGAGATGTTAAGATATCGCTTGTACCGACTTCCCGGCGGATCAAGCGAGAAACGAGTTGAAAAGCTTACCTTTCACGGCCGAACGGGAAGTGAGCCCGCAGGAGGCGGCGATCCTTGCGATCGGCATGCCTGCGGCACGGCCGGCCGCCGTATCGCTGCTGAAGCAGCGTGTTCGTGATACATCCTTGCCGTTCCTCTATGCCAGCTCCGCCGTCCGCCACTGGCGGGCGCTTTCGGATCTGTGGCGGGCGCGTGACGGCAGCCTGCTGGCCGAAATGGTGGCGGCGCGCCCGGAAATCTGGACCATGCTGCGCGTTCGTTTCGTTTCCGCACGGTGGAATGCGAGCGAACGTCTGAAGGCGATCGCCCATCATTGCGACATTGCCGAACGGCTGGGCCTTCCGTTCAATATCCATCCGCATCGCGCGGCGACCCTGCTCCGTCTCGACGGACTCGGCCCGGACGTGCGGCTGGTGCTGGATTCGCCGCGCTGGTTGCTGCGCGAGGGCCTGCTCGCGCTCAGCCTGATGGACGGCTGCGACCGCATCTTCTCGCTCTCCTTCACGCTGGCTCAGGAGCGGGGCAGGCGGGTGGCCTATATCGGCGGGATACAGGGGCGGCGCGCGCCCGATGCGCTCGCCCGGAACCGCGAACTGACCCACCTGGCGGATGGCGCCCGGCCGCAGGACCTGCTGTTCGAACTGTTCCGCGCGCTGTGCCGCGCGGCGGGCGTGGCCCAGATCCTCGCCGTATCGGGCGCGATCCGCAACGACCAGACGACCTTCGCACGCTATGACGGCTATGAGGAATCACCCGTAACCTTCGATTATGACGCTCTTTGGTCGGAGCGGGGCGGGGCGCTTCGGGCCGATGGCTTCTTCGCGCTGGCGATCGATCCCGAGCCGCGCGACGAGAGCACGATGCCGGCCAAACGGCGCGCGGCACGGCGCAAGAAGATGGCCTTCATCGCTGCCGCGCAGGACCGGCTGACCGTGGCACTGTCCCGCCCGCGCGGGATCGAGACGGATCGCGTGGAACTGGCCTGACGGCCGGTTCGCGCGGATCGCACAGGCGGGAACACGCCCCTTTAGAGGAAGCTGTAGGGATCGACATCGACGGCGACACGCACGCCGCGCGGCCATTCCAGCGGCCCCAGCCAGCCGCGTATCACATCCTGCACGTCCAGCGAGCGCCGGGCATGGACCAGCAAGCGCTGGCGATGGCGCCCGCGCAGCATCGCCAGCGGGGCGGGCGCGGGTCCATAGACTTCCATGCCATCGACATGCGGGGCCGCCTTGCCGATCGCGCGCGCCGTGCCCACCGCCTCATCTAGATTTTCGGACGAGACGATGATGCCGGCGAAACGGCCGAAGGGCGGCGCGTTGGCGATGCGCCGCGCTTCCGTCTCGGCTGCGTAGAAACTGTCGCGATCCCCTGAAACGAGCGCCTGGATGACGGGCGCGGCCGGCTCATAGGTCTGCACCAGAACGCGGCCCGGCTTCTCGCCGCGACCGGCGCGGCCGGCCACCTGCGCGATCTGCTGGAAACTGCGCTCGGCCGCGCGCAGATCACCGCCCGACAGCCCGAGATCGGCATCGACCACGCCGACGAGCGTGAGATTGGGGAAATGATACCCCTTGGTGACGAGCTGCGTGCCGATCACGATATCGATCTCGCCATCCTCCATCCGGCCGACGAACTCGGCCGCCTTGGCCGGCGACCAGAGCGTATCGGAGGTGACGATCGCGGTGCGCGCATCGGGCAGGATCGCGGCCACTTCGTCCGCGATGCGCTCCACCCCCGGGCCGCAGGGAACGAGGCTGTCTTCCTCCTTGCATTCGGGGCAGGCGCGCGGCGGCGGCATCACATGGCCGCAATGATGGCAGGCCAGCCGCGCCGTCAGCCTATGCTCGACCATCCAGGCGGTGCAGTTCGGGCACTGGAAGCGATGGCCGCAGTGGCGGCAGAGCGTGAGCGGGGCATAGCCGCGCCGGTTGAGAAACAGCAGGGATTGCTCGCCGCGCTCCTGCGTCTCCTTGAGCGCCCTGACGAGCGGAGGGCTCAGCCAGCGGCCGCGATCCGGGCGATCATGGGTGAGATCGATCGCGGCGATATCGGGCAGGATCGCGCCGCCGAAGCGATCGGGAAGCGTGAGTTCCGCATAATGGCCGAGCGCGACCTGATGGCGCGTCTCGATCGCGGGCGTGGCCGAGGCGAGGATGATCGGCACATCTTCAAAGCGCGCGCGCATCACCGCCGTATCGCGGGCGTGATAGGCGACGCCCTCCTCCTGCTTGAAGCTCGTCTCGTGCGCCTCGTCCACCACGATCAGGCCAAGATTGCGATAGGGCAGGAAGAGCGCCGATCGCGCCCCCACCACCACCTTCGCCTCGCCGCCGGCGATGGCCCGCCAGGCACGCCGCCGCTGAGACTGGCGCAGATCCGAATGCCAGGCGACGGGCGTGACGCCGAAGCGGCCGGCGAAACGCTTCAGGAAAGGTTCCGTCAGCGCGATTTCCGGAAGCAGGACGAGCGTCTGCCGGCCGGCGCGGAGCGCCGCCGCGACAGCCTCGAAATAGACTTCGGTCTTGCCCGATCCGGTGACGCCATCGAGCAGCCAGGGCGCGAAGGCATGCGCCTCGACCGATCCCGCCAGTGTGGCGGCGGCGGCGGCCTGCTCCTCGCTGAGTGCGGGCTGCGCATGATCGGGATCGGGCTCCGGAAAGGGATCGTCCACGGCCACCTCGACAGGGCCGATCGCGCCCGCTTTCACAAGGCCCCGGATCACGGCATCGGAGACATCCGCTATCGTCGCCAGTTCGCGAACGAGGCCTTGCCGATTCTCGATCCGCTCCAGCGCCTGCTCGCGCTGGGGGGTGAGGCGCGGGGGGACGAGGCCGGTCGCGCGATATTCCACGATCGTGCGCCCGCCATCCAGCGCCGAAGCCGAGGCGAGCGCCATGCGCAGCACGGCGGCGGGAGGGGCGAGATAATAATCGGCCGTCCATTCGATCAGCCGGCGGAGTGGCGCTGCCAGCGGCGGCAGATCATAGACGCCCGCCAGCGGACGCAGGCGATTGTCGCCCACCTCGGCATCGGAGGGCATTCGCTCCGGTTCCCACACCACGCCCGCCAGCTGGCGGGGGCCGAGCGGGGCCAGCACGATGCTGCCGGGCTCCACATGCTGGCCCGGATCCACCCGATAATCGAGCGGGCCGAGCGCGGCATTGAGCAGGAGGACGCGGGCGCGCTTGTTCACGTCGCGCGACGTAGGGGATGCGGGCGCGGTTTGAAACTGGGCGGATACGGGCGGACGAAATGCGGGCCGTCATCCCAAAGGCCACACGGAAGGCACACCTCTACGGGGTGGTGCGCGGCGCCCCCGAATGCACGACCGTGCACGCAAGGGAGCATGTGCGGGCGCGTGGCTGTGGAAAGCGCAGCAGGGGAGGCAGAGGCATGGTGCCCGACTCCGGCGGCGGAAATGGATCGTGCAAGTGCGACGGCAGGCGCTGCATCGCAGAGGAAGCCGATGGCGGATCTTTCTCGCACCTGTATATAGGGACGGGGGTGCCGCCCGCCGAACGCAGCGCTCAGGCCATCCGCGTGCCGCTGATCGGGAAAGTGCCGAAGAAGCCGGCGCCCACGGTGCCGGCCAGCGTATCGCCCGTGATCGTCGCTTCGCAATTGAGCGTGATCGGCATCGGCTTCGGCACGCGCATCGGCCAGGCGAGGACATTGTCGGTGACATCGCCCTCCACGTCCATCGCGCCGATATTGCCTTCCGCCCGTCCGGTGAAGGAGGCGCCGCTGGACTGCACCGTCAGGACGAAGCTCTGTTCGCCCATCGGGGCCGAGACCGTGCATTCCCAACGGCCATCGACATCACTCACTTGGCGACTCCTGCGGAGGGGGCGGAAGATTGGGGCGCGGGGGCCGCATCCTCGATGGGCAGGCCGAGCCCCTGCAATTGCGGCCGCACGACCTTCGCATCGCCGACGACCACCCATACGATCTTCGCCGGATCGATCGCGCCGCGCGCCGCCTTGTCGACCGAGGCGGGCGTCATCGCCCGATATTTGGCGGGCAGGCCGATATAATAATCATCCGGCCGACCGAGCAGATCCATCCGCATCAGCGCACCGAGCAGCGCGCCGCTGGTTTCGAACTGGCCCGGCAGGGACAGCGTGAAACTGCTGACAGAACGGGCGAGTTCGGCCGGCGTGGTGCCCTGCGGACCGAGATAGGCCGCGACATCGCTACGGGCGGCGGCGATCGAGTCACCGGTCTTGTCCGCCTGCACCGGTGCGATCAGCAGAAGCGGCATCGCCTGCCTGAGCGCGGAGAGCTGCGAGCCCGCATAATAGGCCCAATGCTTCGTCTCGCGCAGATCGGTGGTGATGCGCGATGCCGTGCTCCCGCCCAGAATATCGTTGGCGACGTCGATCGTATCGATGTCGTTCGTGCCCTTCAGCGGTGTGACCAGACCGGCGAGGATCATCGACTGCGGGCTCTGAGGCTTGTCGACCAGGATGATGCGCGGCCGCGCGGCCGGCACAGGGGCTGCATAGTCCTTCACGCCCTTCGCCACGGCGGGCGCCTTCCAGCCGCCGAAGCGGGCCTCCAGCATCGGCAGAAGCTCCGCCAGCGACGTATCGCCCACCGCGAAGATCTTCGCATTGTCGGGGCGGAGCCACCTGTCCTTGAAGGTAACCAGATCATCGCGCGTGGCGGCGGCGACGCCCGCCTCGTCGCCCGATCCGCTGAACGGCACGCCATAGGGGTGCGCCGCACCGAACAGGATCGGCGGCAGCGTGCGCATGGCGATGCCCTGTGGCTGCGTCTTCTCGGTCGCGATCCGGGCGAGCAGGCGCGCGCGCTGCCGCTCCACCTCGGCCGGAGCGAGCGCGGGATGCAGCACGATATCGGCGAAGAGATCCAGCGAGGCGCCGAGATTGGGCTTGAGCGCGGACAGCGACATCCGCGTGGCATCCATCGTGCTGTTCACGCCGATTGCGGCGCCCAGCCTTTCCTGTTCCTCCGCGATGCCGATGGAATCGCGGGTCGTGGTGCCTTCCTTCAGGAGGGAGAGGAGCAGCGCCTGCGTGCCGAGCTTTGCCTTGTCGTCCGCGGCATTGCCGGCATCGAACTGAAAGGCGACCTGCACGAGCGGCAGGCCGGGGCGCTTGGCGAACGTGACCGGAATGCCGTTCGACAGTGTCGCCCGCTCGATCTTCGGGAAGGCGAGCGCGCCGATCTGGGCCAGCGGCGGCTCGGCGATCTTCGCTACGGGGGCGGAGGCGGAGGCGGCCGTTGCCGGCGCGGGCGCGCCTCCCGCGGCCGGGGAGCGGAAATAGGCGGGATGGCGGACATTGCCGGCCAGCGCCTGATCGGCTGCGCTGCGCTCTCCGGGCAGAACCATCAGGCGGAGCGGCGGGCGCCCCATCCATTTGCGCGCGACGGCGGTGAGGCTGGCCGGGGTGGCGGCCGCGATCTCGCGCAATTCCTTCTGATAATGATCGGGATCGTTGGAATAGACCGCGCCCTCCGCGAGCGTGACAGCCTTGCCGCCGAAGCCGCCCACCTGCTCCAGCCCGCGCACCTGGCCGGCGACGATGCTGGTGGCGGCGCGCTGCACCTCATCAGCTGTGGGGCCGGTCTTCAGATAATCGGCGAGGATTTCATCGATGCGCTTTGCCACCAGGGCGGGATCGACGCCGGGGCGGACCTTGGCGTTGATCTCCAGCATGCCGACCTTTTCGAACTGCTGGACGCCTGCCGATGCGGAGACGGCGAGCTTTTCCTGCCGGACGAGGATATTCTGGAGGCGCGAACTGCCGAGCCCGCCGAGAATGTAGGAGGCGAGCTGGATCTGCGTGCTTTCCGGATCCTGGATTTCCGGCGTCACCCATTCCCGCGAGACGGAGGCGGTGGCGACATGATCGTACATCACCTTGTCCACCGGCGCGGCCAGCGTGGGGACGGGGGCGTCGGGATGCTTCACCTCGGGGCCGCGCGGGATGGCACCGAACCATTTTTCCACCTTGGCCTTCGCCTCGGCCAGATCGATGTCGCCCGCGAGCACGAGCACGGCATTGTTCGGCCCGTAATTGTCCCGGAACCAGCCCTTCACATCTTCCAGGCTGGCGCCGTTCAGATCGGCCATCGAGCCGATCGTCGAGTGGCGATAGGGATGGCCTTCGGGAAAGAGAGCGTCCAGCTCCGCATATTGGACGAGGCCGCCGGGCTCATTCTCGCCCATGCGCTTCTCGTTCTGGACGACGCCGCGCTGCGCATCGAGCCGCGCCTGATCGACCACGCCGAGCAGATGGCCCATGCGATCCGCCTCCAGGAACAATGTCCGGTCCAGCGCGCCCTTGGGCACCGTCTCGAAATAATTGGTGCGATCGAACCAGGTGGTGCCGTTCCAGTCGGTCGCGCCGAGCGCCTCCAGCCGCTCCAGGCTGGAACCGGGGGCGTTTTCCGATCCGTAGAACATCAGATGTTCGTAGAGATGCGCGAAGCCGGTCTTGCCCTTCGGCTCGTCTCGCGAGCCGATATGATACCAGACGCTGACGGCGACCAGCGGCACCTTGCGATCGGTATGAACGATGACGCGCAAGCCATTCTTCAGCGTGAATTCCTGATAGGGAATCTTCACTTCGCCGACGAGCGCGGAAATGGGAGCCGCGGGGGCCGCCGGAGGGGCCGCCGAAAGAGGCGCGAGGATCGTTGCGGCGAGTGCGGACGCGATTACGGATTTCATCGAAAGGCCTTCTGGCGGGCGAGGAAACCATGGTCGTAGGATGTGCGGCCATGCGCCGCAAGCGCTTGCCGATCGCCGCGCGCGGCCCCAATCTGCGCCAAACGAAAGGTGGCACATGCTTGGCAAGGGACTGAAAAGGGGCGCGGCGCTGGCCGCGATGGCGGCGATTGCGGGCGGCGCGCTGGCGGCGGAGCCGGTGTTCACGCCGGAGGCCTTCCGCGCGCACGTGGCCTTCCTGGCGGATGATCTGCTGGAAGGGCGCGATATCGGCAGCCGCGGGCACGAGATCGCAGCGCGCTACGTCGCATCGCGTTTCGAGGCGCTGGGGCTGAAGCCCGCCGGTGATGCGGGTGGCTGGTATCAGAACATCGCCTTCGCGCAGGCGAAGCGCGGCGAAACCAGGGGCACGCTTTCGGTGACGGGTCCTGGCGGCACGAAGACGTGGCCGCATCTCGATAATGTGATCATCGGCATCAACCCGGCCATGCCCAAGGCAGAGGTTTCGGCCCCACTCGTCTTCGTCGGCTATGGGCTGGAGGTGCCGGGCCAGGGCTATGACGATTATCGCGGGCTGGACGTGCGCGGGAAGATCGTGGTGATGCTGGCGGGCTTCCCCAAGGGCATGCCGAGCGAGATCGCGGCCTATGCCTCCGACGAGAAGGGCGCTGTTGCCGGCAAGCACGGCGCTATCGGGATTATCTCGATCGACACGCTCGCCTCGGCCAAGCGGCGGCCTTTCAGCCAGCGCCTGCATTTTGCCGACGGCGTGACCGTCACCTGGATCGGCAAGGATGGCGTGCCCTATCGCGAGGCGCCGGAAATCAGGCTTTCGGGCTTTGCCAACGGGCCCGCCGCCGAGGCGCTGTTCGCAGGCGGCCCCAAGCCGCTGGCGACGGTGCTGAAGGAAGCGGCGGTGGATGGCGTCCGCCCCAAGGGCTTCGCGCTCAAGACCAGCGCGAAACTGACGCAGGACGCGATCGTCACGAAGATCACGAGCCCCAACGTGGTGGCGATGCTGCCGGGCGCTGATCCCAAGCTGAAGGACGAATATGTCGTCCTCTCCGCGCATCTCGACCATATCGGCATTGCGCCGGCCAAGCCGGACGACAAGCCGGACACGGACCGGATCAACAATGGCGCGCTCGACAATGCCGCCGGCATCGCGACGATGCTGGAAGTGGCGCGCGCCATGTCGGAAGCGCCCGCCAGGCCCCGCCGATCGGTGATCTTCCTCGCCTCAACGGGCGAGGAGAAGGGGCTGCTGGGCGCCGATTATTATGCGCGCAATCCGACCGTGCCGCTGAAGCAGATCGTGGGCAATGTCGACATCGACATGCCGTTGCTGCTCTACAAGTTCACCGACGTGGTCGCGTTCGGATCCGATCATTCGACGCTGGGGCCGATCACGGCCAAGGCGGTGGCCCCGATGGGGCTGACGCTCTCGCCCGATCCGATGCCGGAAGAGACGATCTTCGTGCGATCGGACCATTACAAGTTCGTGCAGCAGGGCATTCCCGCCGTCTTCCTCGCGACCGGCTTTGCGAATGGCGGCGGCGAGCAATGGGGCAAGTTCCTCGGCGGCAACTACCACCATCCCGGCGACGACATGAAGCAGCCGATCGACTGGGCCTCCGGCGCGCGCTTCGCCGAGGCCAATTACCGGATCACCGAGGCGATGGCCGATGGCGATACGCCGCCGCTCTGGAACAAGGGTGATTTCTTCGGGGATCTTTACGCGCCGAAAGCCGTGAAGGCCGCGACGAAATAGGAACGGACATGGCGGGAGCGGGGCGGAAGGGCGCAACCCCGCTTTCGCTCCCGCCAAAGGCCTTCGTTGCCCCTTGCTTTGGGGGAAAGGACTTTACCGGCGCGTGCTACGAATAGGCCTGCAGCCACATTTCCGCAGCATTGGGGGAGACGAAGGACTCGCGGATTCCCACGGCGAGGGCGGTGCGCGGGTGCTGCTTGTCGGCAGAGGATTTCACGATCGCGGCGAGGCGATCGGCGGCGGAATAGATTTGGGCATTCATGGCGCAGAACTGGAGGACGGACTGTTCATTCTCCACGACCCAGTCACGCACGTCTATGAAGACGCGGAGCGCGCCGAACCGCCTGCGCGCTTCCGCCACGATTTTCGTCTGCTGATCGAAATAGAGTTGCGCGTCCGCCTCGCGCCAGATGCCGCCGCCCGTGCAGCGGACCGTCCCCGTCGCATTGTCCAGGCCGCAGACGAACGTGGCCGTCCGCAAATGAGACGGGCGCCACTGGACCATCATGTCCAGCTTCGGGGGCGGCATGAACAGGGCAGCCATCGCAGTCTTATTCCCTCCGAAACTCAGAGAGCTGTGCTCAATCGGCATGGTTTACAAATACTTGTGATCTTCCGTGCGGGGTCTCGATTTCGACCAACGTCGAACGATATGGGCACATCTGCGCGCGCGAAGCCGGATCTTGCGCGAACATCCGGCTTTCCGCCAATGTTCCCTGAACACGTCGCGCGCCCGCGGGGGAGGGCGTTGCGGGAGGATCGAGAGCGTCCCATGAAGGGAAAGGGCGGCGACGTCGGGAGGATACTCCCCACGGACTTGTTCCTTGCCGGACGGCGACCTCACACAATTTGGTCGAACCCCGCTATTGCGAGAGCGGGTGGGCTGGCAGTTTCCTGCGCGAGGGAAAAGGGGATGGAGGGCGTGGCGACGCGCAACGATAAATCGTGCCGTGGGCTTGTGTTGCATATCGGCAACACTATCTCGCGGAGGATCAAGGAGCATCCATGAACCTCGAAAAGCTGACCGATCGCGCCAAGGGCTTCCTGCAGGCGGCGCAGACCGTGGCGATCCGCATGAACCATCAGCAGATCACGCCCGAACACCTGTTGAAAGCGCTGCTCGAAGACGAGCAGGGCATGGCTTCCGGCCTCATCAAGGCGGCGGGCGGCGATCCGCAGGTGGCGACGCGCGGCACCGATGCGGCGCTGGCCAAGATCCCGGCCGTCTCCGGCGGCGGCGCGCAGCAGACGCCGGGCATGAACAACGATCTCGTCCGCGTGATCGATCAGGCCGAGCAGATCGCGACCAAGGCGGGCGACAGCTATGTAACGGTGGAGCGGATGCTGCTGGCGCTCGCTTTGTCGCTGAATACAGCGGCGGGCAAGGCGTTGCAGGCGGCGAATGCGCGCCCAGAGGCGCTGAATGCGGCGATCAACGAGTTGCGCGGCGGGCGGACGGCGGACACGGCCTCCGCCGAGGATCGCTATGACGCGCTCAAGAAATTTGCCCGCGATCTCACGGCGGCCGCCCGCGAGGGCAAGCTGGATCCGGTGATCGGCCGCGACGAGGAGATCCGCCGCACGATCCAGATCCTGGCCCGGCGCACGAAGAACAATCCTGTGCTGATCGGCGAGCCGGGCACCGGCAAGACCGCGATCGCGGAAGGCCTTGCCCTGCGCATCGCCAATGGCGACGTGCCGGATGGCCTGAAGGATCGCAAGCTGATGGCGCTCGACATGGGCGCGCTGATCGCGGGCGCCAAATATCGTGGCGAATTCGAGGAGCGCCTGAAGGGCGTGCTCGACGAGGTGAAGCAGGCCGAGGGGCATGTCGTGCTTTTCATCGACGAGATGCACACCCTTGTCGGCGCGGGCAAATCCGAAGGCGCGATGGATGCGGGCAACCTGCTGAAGCCGGCGCTGGCACGCGGCGAACTGCACTGCATCGGCGCCACCACGCTCGACGAATATCGGAAATATGTGGAGAAGGATCCGGCGCTCCAGCGGCGGTTCCAGCCTGTCTTCGTGGGCGAGCCGACCGTGGAGGATACGATCTCGATCCTGCGCGGCCTGAAGGACAAATATGAGCTGCATCACGGCGTGCGCATCACCGATGGCGCGCTGGTGGCGGCGGCGACGCTTTCCAACCGCTACATCACGGATCGATTCCTGCCAGACAAGGCGATCGACCTGATGGACGAGGCCGCCTCGCGCCTGCGGATGGAGGTGGAGAGCAAGCCCGAAGAGATCGAGGCACTCGACCGGCGCATCGTGCGGATGAAGATCGAGCGTGAGGCGCTGGCCAAGGAAAGCGACCAGGCCTCTCGCGATCGGCTGGCCGCGCTGGAATATGATCTGGCGCAGCTGGAGGAGGAAAGCGCGGGCCTCACCCAGCGCTGGCAGGCCGAGAAGGACAAGCTCAACGCCGAGACGAAGGTGAAGGAGCAGCTGGATCAGGCGCGCATGGCGCTGGATCAGGCGCAGCGCGCGGGCGATTTTACGAAAGCGGGCGAGCTTTCCTACGGGATCATCCCCGGTCTCGAAAAGCAGCTGGCCGAGGCGCAGGGCGCTTCGGCCACCGCGATGGTGCGCGAGGAAGTGACCAGCGAGGATATCGCCTCGGTCGTCGCACGCTGGACGGGTGTGCCGGTGGAGCGGATGCTGGAGGGCGAGCGCGACAAGCTGATCCGGATGGAAGAGGCGATCGGCAGGCGCGTGATCGGCCAGAGCGACGCGGTAGCGGCGGTAAGCCGCGCCGTGCGCCGGGCCCGCGCGGGCCTGCAGGATCCGAACCGGCCGCTCGGCTCCTTCCTGTTCCTGGGGCCGACGGGCGTGGGCAAGACCGAGCTGACCAAGGCGCTGGCCGGCTTCCTCTTCGACGATGACGCCGCGATGGTGCGCATCGACATGAGCGAATTCATGGAGAAGCACAGCGTGGCCCGCCTGATCGGCGCGCCTCCGGGCTATGTCGGCTATGAGGAAGGCGGCGTCCTGACCGAGGCGGTGCGGCGCAGGCCCTATCAGGTGGTGCTGTTCGACGAGGTGGAGAAGGCGCATGGCGACGTCTTCAACATCCTGCTCCAGGTGCTGGACGACGGGCGGCTGACGGACGGGCAGGGGCGGACGGTGGATTTCACCAACACGCTCATCATCCTGACCTCGAACCTCGGCAGCCAGTTCCTCGCCAATCTGCCCGACGATGTTCCGGCGGAGACGGTGGAGCCGCAGGTGATGGAGGTGGTGCGCGCGCACTTCCGGCCGGAATTCCTGAACCGGCTGGACGAGATCATCCTGTTCCACCGGCTGGGCCAGAGCCACATGGGGCCGATCGTCGACATCCAGGTGGCGCGCGTCCAGAAGCTGCTCAAGGATCGCAAGATCGCGCTGAGCCTGACGGATGGTGCGCGCGAATGGCTGGGCCGGGTGGGCTATGATCCCGTCTATGGCGCCCGGCCACTCAAGCGGGCCGTGCAGAAATATCTGCAGGACCCGCTGGCGGAGGCCCTGCTGAAGGGCGAGGTGCCCGATGGATCGATGGTTACGGTCGAGGGCGCGGACGGGCGGCTCGACCTGAAGGTCGCCTGATCGCGGGCTCCCCGTCGTTCGCGCCCGGCTTGTCGGGCATCGTCCTCGAAGGGGACGGTGCCCGATCGGCCGGCGCGAACGGCGGGATGGGCCTTTCCGGCCTCAGCGCACCCGCATGCCGCGATAGGAGCGGCCGCCGGTGAACAGGAAATAATTGCCCAGCGCGCCCGCGCGGATGCGGATCTTGTCGCCGGCCCTGGGCGGCCATTTCATCGGATCGGTGGTGCGCCAGACGGCGCCGGATTCATCCGCCAGCGTGATTTCGGCGCGGCCATTATCCACCTGCCGGGCCGATGCGATGGTGGTGTTGATCTCCGAAAACTCGTCGGCATCCTCTTCCTTGGCCCCCGAGGCGCTGCCGCCGCCGCTGAACAGGTCGATCTTCGGCAGGGTGAAGCCGAACAGCGAGCGCCTGGCCTGTCGCATGTCGGCCTTGTCGACGATCGTGACTTCCTTGGTCTTCACCGCCTGCTCGAATGAATCGAACGTCTTTTCGAAGCAGGCGAGGCGCGCGGCGGGATCGGCCGTGGTGCGGCATGTGCCGAAATCATGCAGCACGCGATCCGAAGACTTGGGCCCCGCGGCCATCGCAACGCCGGTGCAACAAAGCATCGCGCCGACCGCGATCGTCAAAGCTTTCTTCATGTGTCGCCCTCTTCATATGCCGTTCTGCGGGGGCTAGGCCGCGATCAACATGTCGGCAAGGTTGCTGGGTGTGGCAGCCATGTAACATGTGGCGGGAATATTGCAGTCGCGAACGCGGATCGTTGGCAGAGCAAATCATTTCATATTAGCCAGCCCCCATGTGACGGCCTCGCGGCTGGACACTGCCACGTCGAATTGGAGCGGCCAGACGCCTCCGGGCGGCCGCTAAAGGGGACCAATATGACCAATCGTTATCGTAACAGCCTGCTGGCATCGACCTTGCTGGTCGGCGCAGCGGCGATCGCCAATCCGGCCTTCGCACAGACCGCATCGACCGACACCACGGCCGATGCGCCTTCCGAGATCGTCGTCACCGGCACTCTCGTCCGCAACCCGAACCTGGTTTCGTCTGCGCCGGTCTCCGTGATCGGTTCCGAGGAAATCGCGCTCCGCCAGCGCAACACCGCCGAAGAACTGATCCGCGACCTTCCGGGCGCGACGCCTTCGATCGGCTCCGCCGTGAACAACGGCAATGGTGGTTCGTCCTATGTCGACCTTCGCGGCCTCGGCAACTTCCGCAACGTCGTCCTGCTGGACGGCAACCGCATCGTGCCGTCGGGCTCGACCGGCCGTACCGACCTCAACAACATCCCGCTCGCCCTGATCGAGCGCACGGACGTGCTGACGGGCGGCGCCGCGACGACCTATGGCGCGGACGCCGTTTCGGGCGTGCTGAACTTCATCACCCGCCAGGATTTCTCGGGTTTCGAGGCGAACGCTTCCGAGCAGATCACGCAGCGCGGCGACGGCAACGTCTTCCGCGTCGACATGACGGTTGGTGCGAATTTCGATGACGGCAAGGGCAATGCGGTCCTCTCGATCGGCTATCAGAAGGCCGATCCGGTCTATCAGGGCGCGCGCACCTTCTCGCAGAACCAGTACACCTCGACCTCCGGTTTCGCCGGTGGCTCGGGCACGACCACGCCGTCTCGCTTCACCACCGGTGGCTCGAGCTATTCCGTGATCGATCAGGCGACGGGCGCGGTGCGCGCCTATCGCTCGCGTGGTTCGGCGACGACACCGTCCGACGCGTTCAACTTCGCGCCGTACAACATCTTCCAGACGCCGTTTAAGCGCTTCAACATCTATGGCGCCGGCCACTATGACGTGGCGGACGGCATCCAAGTCTACACGCGCGGCATGTTCTCGAAGAACACCGTCAAGACGATCATTGCGCCATCGGGCATCTTCGGCTCCGCGGTAACGATCCCCCTCAGCAATCCTTACCTGCCGACGTCAGTTCGGAATGCTCTTTGTTCGAACTATGACTTTGACCCGAGCACGGATGGTGTTCAGGGTTTGACCGCCGCGCAGTGCTCTGCCGCCGCCACCGCGACAAGCCCGACCCTGGCGAACGGAACGGCAAATCCGGATTTCCGAACTGCTACGATTAACATCGGCCGCCGCACGACCGAGGTTGGCCCGCGCGTTTCGGAATACGTGACGCAGATGTTCGACTATCGCGCCGGCGCGAAGTTCGACATCACCGACAGCATCGGCCTCGACATCAACGGTTCGTATGGCGAATCCGAAAACCGCCAGACGCAGCAGGGCTATGTGCTCCTGTCGCGCGTCCGTTCGGCGGCCTATGCCACCAATACCACGACCTGCCTTTCCGGCGCCCCGAGCGGCGCTTCGCTGACGGCGGGCACGGGCTGCGTTCCCGTCAACCTGTTCGGCCCGACGGGCTCGATCGCTTCCAACCAGATCTCGTATCTGACGGGCAACGCCTTCTCGACCAACAAGGCTTCGCTGGCCCAGGCTCGCGCGCTTCTGTCGGGTGACTTCGGCGTGACCAGCCCGTGGGCGGCGGATCCGATCAGCTTCGCGGCGGGCACCGAATATCGCAAGTACACCGCTTCGCAGTCGGCGGACTCGCTGTCACAGACGGCGGGCGAACTGGGCGGCGCCGGCGGTGCGATCCCGAACTTCAAGGGTTCGTATGACGTCGTCGAAGGTTATGGCGAAATCATCGCCCCGATCGTCAGCGACAAGCCTTTCTTCCAGAGCCTGACTCTCGAAGGCGGCCTGCGCTATTCGAAGTACAAGGTCGAGGCGGTCGGCAATCCGAGCTACAAGACCACGACGTTCAAGGCGGGCGGCACCTGGGAGCCGGCCGAGGGCTTCAAGCTTCGCGGTAACTTCCAGCGCGCGGTTCGTGCACCGAACATCACCGAGCTGTTCTCGCCGGCCAATGTCGGCCTGACCAACCTCGGTTATGATCCGTGCGCCGGCTCCGCGCCGACCACGAACGCCAATCTGCGCGCCGTTTGTATCGCGCAAGGCGCCCCGGCCTCGTCGATCGGTAGCATCCTGACGCCGACCGCGGCACAGGCGAACGCCACGACCGCCGGCAACCTCGCGCTCCGTCCGGAAAAGGCGGACTCCTACACGATCGGTATCGTCCTGCAGCCGAGGAACCTCATTCCGGGTCTCTCGATCACGGTCGATTACTACCACATCAAGATCAAGGACGCGATTTCGCAGCCGACTCCGGACGACGCGATCAACCTCTGCTTCGGTAACCGTACCGGCAGCGGCGTGACCGCGGCGAGCGCCACGAACCCGCTCTGCACGGCGATCCGGCGTAACCCGGTTACCGGCGGTCTCGACGGCGATCCGGCGACGACGGGCGGCCTGAACTTCGTCGCTTCGAACGCCGGCCAGATCCTGACCGACGGTATCGATTTCGGGTTCAACTATCGTCGTGACCTGGGCTTCGCGAAGCTCGATCTCGGCATGCAGGGCAACTACACCCGTCGGGCGCAGTTCCAGGCGACGCCGGTTTCGATCATCCGCGATTGCGTCGGTCTCTACAGCACGAGTTGCGGTTCGCCCGGTTCGGCGGGGCCGAGCTCTGCCGCGGGTTCGCTGCAGCCGAAGTTCACGTTCAATCAGCGCACGACCCTCAGCCGTGGCGCGCTCGATGTGTCGCTCCTGTGGCGCCACATCAGCCCGATGAACGTCGAGCCCGGCAACACGACCTTCTCGGGGACAATCGCGGGCAACGCGACCTCGAACGGCGCGCTGGCTGGCAAGACCTACGACTTCGGCCACATCAAGGCCTACAACTACTTCGATCTGGCGGTCCGGATCGGCTTCACGGACAATCTGGACGTGACGCTGACCGTGACCAACCTGTTCGACAAGGCTCCGCCGATCGTCGGTTCCACGATTGGTTCCACCTCGTTCAACAGCGGCAACACCTATCCGTCGACCTACGACGCGCTGGGCCGCCGCTTCCTGATGGGCGCCAAGCTCAAGTTCTGAGCCGGTTCCTTCGGGAAACTTTCGAGGGGGTGGGCTTCGGCCCGCCCCCTTTTGTTTGGGAGCATTCCCGTCCGAAACGGGCTGGATGACGCTCGGTGGCCCGCTGAAAGCCGGAGCCCGAAAGCCGGCGCGATACCGTGGTAACGGTGCGATCCGTCTCCCGGACTTCGCCCTTTGCGGATGCAAGGCAGGCAGGCGGCGGGCAAATCGCGCCTTGCTTTCGGGAGCTTTCTCTCGAAAACGGGGAGACCCGATAATGGGCAAGCCCCCCTCAGCCGGGCCGTGCGCGCGGCGGAGGATCAGCCTGCGAAGCCGAGCCGCTCCACCCAGGGCTGCAGGATTGGGAGCGCAGGGGCGAGCTGCGCTTCGTAGCGGCGCCACTGGCCGCGCCCGTCGAACAGGCCGCGTCTCACCTGCGTGGCGCTGGCCGTGCGCACGCCGCGCGTCTGCGCCGTCTTGTCGAACGTGCGGAATTCGTCCGTCCACGGAATGCCGACGAACGCGGCCAGCGCGCGCACGGTCGGTTCGAAATCGGCGACCAGGCGATCATAGCGCAGATCGTGGAAGGCGAGCGCAAAGCGCTCACGGCAAAGCTCCACCAGCCCAGTGAGCGCATCATAATGACGCGCCGTCTCCAACAGATCGCTGAAGGCGAACGAGGCGGTGCTGGGCGTGAAATTGATGCGGAAGCAGCTGAGTGCGATATCGCGCGGATCGCGCCGCATCACCACGATGCGCGCATCGGGAAAGAGGCGCGCGATCATCGGCAGCTTGAAGCCGTTGAACGGATTCATGTCGACGAAGGTCTTGCCGGTGACGTTGCCGGCCATATCCGTGACGCGCCGCCAATAGCCGGCGCGCAGGCGATCGACGAAGGCGGGATCGAGTGCGTCGAGATCCGGCATCGTGCCGTCATTGCCGAGCACCACCTCATCCGTGTCGGCCAGGGTGGGGCGCTCCTCCAGCGCGACCACGCCCGGCGCGCTCGCGAGGACATTCTCGACGAGCGTCGTGCCGGAACGGGGATAGCCGAGCAGGAAGACGTGGGCGGCCGCCGCCTGGGGAAGATCGGTTACAGGATAGAGGAGGGGGCTGCCGGGCTGCGCCCTGACCTGCTCCGCGATCCGCGTGATGAAGGCGCGGTGCGAAGGTCGGCCGTCCACCGGGCCGAGCCGCGCGCGATAGCGATCCGCGAAATTGCGCTGCGCCGCCTCCCAGGCTGCGAAAGCCTCGACGGTGCGGTCCTGCTTGTCGAGCGCGTCGCCCAGCAGGGTGAGCGCGCGCGTGCGATCGTCGCCGTCGAGCGGATGATCCAGCAGCGCCCGCAAAGGAGCCTCGGCGGAGGGCCCGTCGCGCGCCTCGATCGCCATCGTGGCGAGCGCGAAGGTGGCGGCCGGTTCCCGCGGGTTGATCGCGAAGGCGCGGCGGGCATAGGCTTCCGCCTCCTGCTTCTCGCCATGTTTGGCCGCCCGATCCGCGAGCTTGCCGAGCGCGGGCGCCATGCGCGGATCGAGCGCGGCGGCGCGGCCATAGCTTTCGGCGGCCGCGTCCTCGTCGCGGAGCGCATCGAGGATATAGCCGCGCTCCAGCCAGCCGTTGGCATAGCCCGGCGCCGTCGCCACGACGCGATCGATCACCTCGATCGCCTCGTCCGGCCGGTCGTCCTTGCGCAGCACGGCCGCGATCCCCCCCAGGATCAGGATGTCGCCCGGCGAAATGGCGAGTGCGCGCTGCAGCAGGCGATAGGCCTCCGCAAAGTCTCCGGCCTCCTCGCGGCGCCAGGCGGCGAGGTTCAGGAACATGGGATCCACCTGGCCGGTCGCCAGCGCCGCTTCCGCCAGCGCCGCCGCCGCCGCAATATCCCCGGCGGCGAGCGCCTGTTCGATGCGCGCGCGCGACTGGGCCGTCTGCTTCGCCTTGCCGGCGCTGGGCGACTTACCGATCCGGTTTGACATGACGGGCGAGGCCCCTTCTGGCGGTGAACATGGGGGGCTTGAACGCACTCATCCTTGGCGGAATGGCATCATGGCCGCGTCCGGTATCCGCTGCAACCAAGGGAAGCACCCCAATGCGCATGGGGGAGCCGTGAAAATCCATTCTCCAGATGTGGGGATTGCGATAGAATTACCGGGAATCGAACAGGATATTCGCAATGGCTTCGCCTCTCTGGCTATTCCTCGCTCTGGCCGTGGCCGAAGCGCCTCCGGCCGCCGGCAGCCCCGATACCGCTGAAAAGGCCGCAGACGCGCGCGACAAGATGATCTGCAAGAAGTTCATCGAGACGGGCTCGCTCGTGAAGGGCAAACGCGTCTGCAAGACCAAGGCCGAATGGGAGCATGAGCGCGACAATATGCGCGCCGGCTACAACACATCGGCGTCATGCCAGACCGGCAATGGCGGCTCCTGCTTCTGAGCCGTTCATTCCCCGCCCGCGCCTGCTCCCGTCCGGTATGAGCGGGGAGGGGCGTCAGGCGCCGTTGCCCGCTCCCGAATAGACGCCGATCGCGCCGAACAGGGCGGCCAGCGCTTCGCGCTCCGCACCGGTAAGCTCCGGCCGCCAGATTTCGAAGATCAGCACGATCCGCGTCTCGTCGCTGTCGTTCCACGCCTCGTGCTGGATCGAATCGTCGAAGATCATCATCCGCCCGGCCTCGACCGTGCGGACATGGTTGCCGACCCGCAGGCGGCAGCCGTCCGGCACGATCAGCGGCAGATGGCAGATCAGCCGCGTGTTGAGCATCCCGTTATGCGGCGGAATATGCGTGTGCGGACGCAGCACCGAGAACATCGCCATCGGCGCCCGGCCATCGACGCGCGCCAGCGGCACGGCTTCCAGTGCCGCGAAGGTCACCGGGCAGCGCGCGACATTGTCCGCGATCGGCTGGCCATTGCGAAACAGGTGGAAGGCGCTCCAGCGCGCATCGCCCAGCAACGGGTGCGCTTTGGTCGGGCGATCGGGATCGGGCACGACATAGGGATCGCGCAGCGGATCGGTGGCGATCAGCGCTTCCAGCTCGGCGCGGATCGCGGGCGCC
Source organism: Sphingomonas sp. (assembly GCF_003248515.1). Classification (GTDB taxonomy): domain Bacteria; phylum Pseudomonadota; class Alphaproteobacteria; order Sphingomonadales; family Sphingomonadaceae; genus Sphingomonas_I. The sequence goes on along the minus strand of NZ_QFOB01000010.1, from coordinate 113,476 downwards.
TGCGCCTCCAGCGCCGCGACCCAGGCGAACTCCTCCCGCTCGAAGAAGGCGCGCTGCGGCAGTTCCGGATAATAGAAGTTGGTGGGCTGCTGCTGCTGGACCTCGGTCTTGCCGGTCAGCAGATCGAGCGCGTCCGCGAAGCGGGGATGGACCGATGCCGATATGCCCGCCGCCGCAAGCTGCGCCTTCATATGATCCTCGAACGCGCGCCCTGCGGCGGCGACCTTGTGTTCGGCCTCGCGAAGCGCGGCGATGAGATCGGGCGGGAGCGCGCCGGCACGCGGCGCCTGCATCAGCGCGGCCTGATACCAGGAGACGGCGGCGCGCGGATCGCCGGCCGTGTGGAGCAGATCGCCGCGCATCAGATTGGCGTAGAGATTGGCGGGCTCGTCATGCAGCACGCGATCCAGTGCGCGGTGCGCGGCCGGCGCATCGCCCATCATCGTGCAGGCCTGCGCCAGCAGCAGGCGAAGCTGGTGCGAGCCGCGCCCTTCCGCCTCGATCCGCTCGAATATGCGCCGGGCCTGGGCGGGATCGCCGGCCGAGAGCGCGGCCACGCCCATCTCGCCCATGCGCTGCAGATCTTCCTTCATGTCGTGCGATCCTCGATGAGGGGGGCGGGCGCCGCCATCGATATGCCCGCCGTATCGGCCACCGCCTGGGTCCAGGCGATGACCTTGTCTATCTCGTCCGCGTGGAGTGCGACGCCGGCTTCCCCCTCGCTTGCCCGTTCGGCCGCGCCGAATGCGGTGCCCAGTTTGGAGTGGCTCGTGAAGGCCGGGCCGGAGACGATTTCCGCCAACTCCCTGTCGGAGAGAGGCAGGCCGAAATGGCGGCCGAGCGCCCCCATCGCGATGGCGGGATCGGCCATCAGCCGGGCGCTGTCGAGCGTGCGGACCCGCCCCGGGCCGAAGGTCTGCACGGTGCGCGCGAACAGGGCATGCTGCGCGAGCCAGCCGATCGCGGCGACCTGAAGATCCGTCTGGCCGAGATGATCGCGCGGAGAGAAGCCGAGATCCACCAGCCTGTCGTCGAGCAGGCCGAGGAGCAGCGTGCGGACCCACAGCCGCCCGTCCAGCCCCTTGCGCGCGATCGAGCCGAGATAGGTGCGCAAGGGCGCATGAAGCAGCAGGGCATGTGATTGCGGACGGAGCGTGAGGATCGGCGCGATCAGTGCGTTGATCGCGTTGGAAGGTTTCACGACCACGCTCTCGTTCGCGGAGAAAGGCCGCGCGAGCAGGCGCAGCATATCATCCAGCACTTCGGCCATGTCCGGCCCCTGGCCGCCGCGACGACGCCAGCCGATCATGTCGTTGAGCACGACAGGCTCCTTCAGCCCCATCGAGCGGCCGGGCAGATCGAAGGCGTTGGCCACGAGCGTCGAGCAGCAGAAGGCGGAGTGGAACACGAAGTGGACCGGGGCGGACGACGGCAACGCGGCGATGGCATCGCGCCGACGCACCACCAGCGGCGCCGGACCCGCCGGGAGATATTCATCCGTGAGGAAGGTCGCCTTGCGCTGGGCGGCACGAGGCACCGGCAGGAGATGCACCGCATCATGCTCCGGATCGTAGCGGTGGGCGATCCATTCGGGATCGCGCGCGGCCTCTTCGATCGAGCGGGGCGGGGCCGGATAGGGAGCCTGCGGCATTCGCCCATCTCGCGGGATAGGAAGCAATTGTCCATCGCGTAACAAAGGCTACACTCGATTCCGGAACGCTCGGGGGAGCATGAATGGATCAGGGGGGCATTCGCGATCTGATCGCGAAGGCGATGCATGCGCAGCGTGAGGGGCGGCCCGACGAGGCCATGCGGATATATGAGCGGGTGATCGCGGGGGGCGAGCATCCCGTGGCGCTCAATGCGCTGGGTTTCCGGGCACTCGCGACGGGGCGCCCCGGCGATGCGGCCGCGTTCTTCCGCCGCGCTATCGCGGTGGATCCGCAATCGCCGGATCTGTGGATGAATCTCGCGAAGGCCGAACGGGAGCGCGGCAGTGCCGGCGGCGAGCACGCCGCGCTGGAAGGAGCGCTTTCCATCGACCGGCGGCATTTCATGGCGCTGGTGCGAATGGCGGAACTGCTGGAGCGAACGGGCGACGAGGCGGGCGCCGCGCATCACTGGACCGGCGTGCTGGCGATGGCCGATGGCATCGAGGAGCGGACGCCCGCGCTGGAGATGATGCTGGAGCATGCCCGCGATCGCGTGACGCGCCATCAGCGCGGTTTCGCGACGGCGATCGACGAGGGACTGGCTGACGCGCTTAGGGGATTGGGCCCGCGCGAAACGCGTCGTTTTGCCGCAGCGATCGATCATGCGCTGGGCCGGCGCGGCATTTTCGCCAACGAATGCGCCGGGCTGCATTTCCCCTTCCTGCCCGCCGACGAATATTTCGATCGCGCCCATTTCCCCTGGCTGAGCGAGATCGAGGCGAAGACCGGAGCGATCCGCGCCGAACTGGAGACGCTGCTGGCCGACGATGGCGCGGGCTTTCGCCCCTATATCGCGATGGAGCCCGGCACGCCGGCCAACAAGTGGACGCCGCTCGATCAGAAGATGGATTGGGGGGCGCTCCATCTGTGGAAGGACGGGCAGCGCAACGACGCCGCCTGCGCGCGTGCGCCGATCACGGCGGCGGCGGTGGAGGCGCTGCCCCTTTCGGATCTGCCGGGGCGGACGCCGACCGTATTCTTTTCGTTGCTGCGGCCGGGGGCGCACCTGCCCGCGCATACGGGCGTGAGCAACGTGCGTACGATTATTCACCTGCCGCTGATCGTGCCGCCCGGCTGCGCCTTCCGCGTGGGCGGCGAGACGCGTTCATGGGTGGAGGGCGAAGCCTGGGCCTTCGACGACACGATCGAGCATGAGGCGTGGAACCGATCTGACCGGCTGCGCGCGATCCTGATCTTCGACGTGTGGAATCCCCACATCGACCATAAGGAGCGCGCCTTGTTGCGTCGCTTCTACGAGGTGGCGAACAGGACGGACCGGGCGGGCAGCGCCGCGATCGGGCTTTCCGAATAGGATTGTGGAACAGGGCTGGCGGAAGAGGGCTGGCACGGTCGCGCGCCGACGGCGCGCCGGCCTCAGCCCTCGATCAACGCCGCCTTGTCGAGCGTGGTGAGGATGCCGAGGGCGTCCACGCCATTCGCCCTGATCCAGCGGCGCGCCTGATCGAGATCGTCGCCCAGCGCGCGTTCGATATCGGCCTTGCGGGCGAGGCGAGCGGAATTGTCGAAAGCGACATCCGGATTCTTCGAATAGGTCGAGAAAAGCGGGCCTTGCGTGATCGCCTGCGCATCGGCCGCGGTCATCGCCACGCCGAGATGGCGGGCGGATGCCTCCAGCACGGGGGCGGGGGTGGCGAAGAAAAGCTCGGCATCCAGCGCGCGCGCATTCGGCATGATGCGGAGCGCCGCGTCGAAGGCGCGCAACTGGGCAAGCCAGAGCAGGGCCGCGCGCTCCGCATCCGCGAGCGCGGCGGTATCGCCGAAATGGAAGGTGAGCTGGCCTGTGACGTTGCGCAGCCAGGTGCGGTGATTGTCGCTGCGCAGGATCGCCGCCAGATAATCGTCCAGCCCCAGATAGAGCAGGATGGCCGGCGCTTCCGGATCGAGCGCGGCGAGATCGGGCAACAGGAAATTGACCGGCACGTTCGCCTTCACGATCGTCGGCAGATCCGGATCGTAACGTTTCGATATCGTGGAGGTCGCCAGCGCGAACAGGCGCTGCTGGCGCGAGACGGCGGCCTGACGCAGCGTCAGCGGCTCCCGCAGGACGAGATTGGCATCCGGCCGATCCAGCGCGCGCGCGAGCAGGGTGGAGCCGCAATGCGCGATATGGAAGATCCAGCCAATCCGCCGGGGCGCAGGCGGGGCGGCGGGCAGGGCGGCGATGGGCACGCGCATTTCGCCCTCGGCCGCCGGCACGATCCGGCCATCGAGGAAGATCGAGCGATGATAGGCCCCGCGATCCATCGGCACGAACCGCGCCGCATCGCCATCGAAGCTGTGGAGATAATGGTCCGGCGATACGAAAAGGTCGTCGATCGTCAGCGCCATGGCGCGGCCTATAGCTAGCCGCCGCGTCTCCCGCTATCCCCCGTCAGTCATGGCGACCATCCTTCCGCCCCGTGCCGGGCAGCCCAACGTCCTGATCGAGGCGGCGGCGGGCGAGACCATCCTCGATCTGGATCCCGCGACGATCGAGGCGCTGTTCAAGCGGCATGGCGCCCTGCTGTTTCGCGGCTTCGGCGCGGATGCGGGCGCGTTCCGCCGCTTCGCCTGGCAGTTTTGCGAAACGGCGGTGTTCAACGAGAGCCCCGGCCGCCAGCCGATCGAGCCCGAGCATAATATCCACACGGTGGATGGCGGCGTGCGCGAATTCGCGCTCCACCCAGAGCTTTCGCGCGAGCCATGGAAGCCGGATGCCGCCTTCTTCTGCTGTCTTTCGGCGCCCAGCGTAGGGGGCGAGACGACGATCTGCGATGGCGTGGAGCTGGTGCAGGCCCTGCCGGAGCCGGTGCGGCGCGGGCTGGCGGGGCGGCGGCTCATCTACATCAAGCCGACCTGGCCCGAACTGCTGGCCTATTGGCTGGGAACGCCGGATCCGGACGACGCGCAGCTTTCGGCGCGGGCGCGGCCGGGCTGCCCCTATTCCTTCCATCGGGTGCATGGCGAGGTGGTGCGCGTCTTCTCGCGGCCGGCGCTGCACCGGCCGATGTTCGTGGACGCCCCGGCCTTCGGCAATTTCCTGCTCTTTGCGCGCTTCAACAACAATGTCGCCAACTTTCCGGTGCTGGACGATGGCCATCCTGTGCCGGAGGAGTGGCTGCAGGCGATCCGGGCGACGGGGGAGCGGCTGAAGGTCGCCGTCCAGTGGCGGCCGGGCGATGTCGTGATGCTGGACAATACGCGCTTCATGCACGGGCGGAACGCGATCATCGATCCGGGCGAGCGGCTGATCGCCACCTTCTTCGGCTATCTGAAATTCGCGCGGCCGGACGTGGAGGAGCCCGACGATGCGCCGTGGCGGCGGCCGGGCTTTGCGCCGCCGCTGCCGCCGCAACTGGCCGGGAGGCTCTAGGACCTGCTCTCCCGGCGTGGGGGCGGTGGCGGTCATTGCCGCCGGGATCGTCATGGGGCGCTTCTGCGGGTTCCCACGGGGGGATCGTCTGCCTATCAGCAGGCTGTATGATCGATTCCGACCTTCCCTATTCCGGCCGGATCGTGGGCAGCGAACATCGCTTCGCGGTGCGCGTCTACTATGAGGATACGGATGCGGGCGGCGTGGTCTATCACGCCCGCTATCTCGGCTTCTTCGAGCGCGCGCGATCGGACATGCTGCCCCTGGCCGGCGTCGATTATCTGGCGCGCATGGCCGAGGATGGCAGTACCTATGTCGTCTCCGCGGCGGATCTCAAATATCGCACGCCCGCCAGGCTGGGGGATGCGCTGACGATCATCAGCACGGTGGAACGGATCCGCGCTGCGGGAGTCGTTGTTCATCAAAGGGTCATGCGGGATGCCGATGTGGTCGTCGAAGGGCGTCTGACGGTTGCGTTCGTGGGGCCTGACGGGCGGCCGCGCCGTCAACCCGAGGCATGGATCAGGGCCTTCGAGGCCATCAGCGGAGGAGCGGAAGCGCGCCGATGAATGAAGTGACCGTTTCCGTGACACAGGCGTCGATCTCGCCGCTGGCTCTGTTCCTGCATGCCGATATCGTGGTGAAGCTGGTGATGATCGGGCTGATCGGCGCGAGCCTCTGGACGTGGACGATCATCCTTGGTCGCGGCTTCGGCCTGGCCGGCGTGGCGAAGAAGGATGCGGCGTTCGGCGCGGATTTCGAGAAGGCGCAGGACATGGACCGTTTCCTGCGCGAACAGGGCGGATCGGATCTGCCGAGCGCGAAGGTGTTCGCCGCCGGGATCGAGGAATGGCGGCTTTCGACGGCGGCCAAGAAGCTGGATCCCGAGGCCACGCGCGCCCGGCTGGCGAGCGCGATGGGCACGGCTGCGGCCACGCAGATCGACAAGCTCTCGTCCGGATTGAACGTGCTGGCGACGATCGGTAGCGTCTGCCCGTTCGTGGGCCTGTTCGGCACGGTCTGGGGCATCATGCGATCGTTCAGCGATATCGCCGCCAGCCAGAATACCAGCTTCGGCGCGGTGGCGCCGGGCATCGCCGAGGCGCTGTTCGCGACGGCGCTGGGCCTGTTCGCCGCCATTCCCGCCGTGATCGCCTATAACCGGATGACGCACCGGCTCGACAGGATCGAGGCGGGGTTGCATCGCTTCGCCGACCGCTTCCACCTGACGCTCAGCCGCGAGCTGGACGCGGAGGCCTGAGCGATGGCGATGGGCCCCGTCAGCCGGAGAGGCCATGGCCGGCGCCGCGCGCCGATGGCCGAGATCAACGTGACCCCGCTGGTGGACGTCATGCTGGTGCTGCTCATCATCTTCATGGTGACTGCGCCGCTGCTGGTGGCGGGTGTGCCGGTGAAGCTGCCCGACAGCAAGGCGGGCGCGCTGGATCAGGATGACAAGCCGATCCAGGTTTCGATGGATGGCGATGGCAAGATCTTCGTGGACGAGGATCAGGTGGCGCTTTCCGCTCTGCCCGCGCGCCTCCAGGACAAGGCTGCGGCGAAGCCGGGCGGCGAGGCGCCGCAAATCTACCTGCGCGCCGATGCGGGCCTGGATTACGGGCGCGTGATGGCGGTGATGGGCGAGCTGAACCACGCCGGCTTCAACAAGGTGGCGCTCGTCACCACGCAGAGCGAGCAGCAGGGCAAGTGACGCCGCTTTCGCATCTGTTCGCTTCGGGCGAGGATTCGCGCCTGCCGGGAAGCGAGGTCGGAACGCTGTTTCGCCTATCGCATGTCGGCCGGCGCGATGCTGCTCGAATCGGGCGGAGGTGTCTGGAGAGGGCGCTTGGATAAAGCGGACCAGAAAGGCATCGGCCTTGCGGTCGTCGGCCATCTGGCGCTGCTGGCGGCGCTGACGATCGGCATTTCGCGCCGCGTGCCGCCCGTGCATCCGGCGCCGCAGACGATGGATGTGCAACTGGTCGACGCGGTCGGGCTGCAATCGGCGGCGCCCGTGCCGGCGACCGAGGCGCCGCAGCAGCAGACGGCGCCCGAGGCCGGCCCGCCCGAGGAGGCACCGCCGCCCGAGCCCACGCCCGCTCCGCAGCCGGTGCCCAAGGCCGTCAAGGAGCCGGTGCCGGCGCCGCCCGCGCCCAAGCCGGCCCCCGCACCCGCAAAGGAACCCAGGAAGGCCGAGCCGCCGCCCAAGCCGGCGCAGCGGCTGAGCTCCGATTTCCTGAAGGATATTTCCAGCGCGGCGAAGAGCGAAGCCAAGGGTGCTTCCGCCGGGAAGGGCAATCGCACCACAGGCAGCGCGCTTGGCCCCGATTTCCTGAAGGGCATCGCCTCGCCTTCGGCGGGTAAGGGAACGACGGCGCGCGCCCAGATTACCGGGGCCGCGATGAACGGGCTCGCCGCCGCCATCAAGCGGCAGGTGCAGCCCTGTTATGAGCTGGGCGCGTTGGGTGGTACGCCGGCCATGGCGATCGTCACCGTATTGCAACTTCGCTTCAACAAGGATGGTTCGGTGCAATCGGCCCAGGTGGTGGAGCAGACCGGCGTCGATGGATCGAATGCGCGCTACAAGCAGCAGATGGCGGAGGTGAGCCGCGCGGCCGTGCTGCGCTGTTCGCCGCTGCGGCTTCCGGCCGAGCTTTATGCCGGGGGCTGGGAGAATATCGAGATGGGCTTCATACCAAGGCAGATGCAGTGATGATCCTACGCAACATCCTCCTCGCCGCAGCCCTCGCGCTGCCCGTGACGGCGCAGACGCCGGCGCCAAACGCACCGGCCCCGGCGGCCGGCGCGCCGATCCGCGTGGATATTACCGGCGGCATTTCGCAGCCCATGCCGATCGCCATTCCCGTCATGCCAACGCCCGCATCGGCAGGCACGGCGGCGGGCAGCACCGATGCACTGGGCGCGCAGGTTTCGCAGGTGATTTCGGGCGATCTGAAGGGCAGTGGTCTCTTCACGCCGCTCGGCGCGGGGCAGTTGCGCCCGGTGGCCTTCCCGCAGGTGACGGCGCCTGATTATGGCGGCTGGCTGACGACCGGCGCGCAGGCGCTGATCCAGGGCTTCGTGCAGGCCAATGGCGACGGCACGCTCACCGTGGGCTGCTATCTCTACGATGTCTTCGCCAAGCAGGAGCTGACGCGTCAGGGCTTCGTGGTGAAGCCGGCCGAATGGCGTCGCGCGGCGCACAAATGCGCCGACATGGTCTATACGCGGCTGACGGGCGAAGGCCCCTATTTCGACAGCCAGGTGATCTACGTTTCCGAGACGGGCCCCAAGACCCGGCGCGTGAAGCGGCTGGCGATCATGGATCAGGACGGCGCCAACCATCGCTTCATCACCAATGGCCAGGCGCTGGTGCTGACGCCGCGTTTCGCGCCCAACCGCCAGTCCATCGTGTTCATGTCATTCGAAAATGATCGGCCGCGTGTCTATGCCTATGATGTGGGTTCGGGCCGGAAGCGGCTGGTCGTCGACGGCAATGCCACCACCTTCGCCCCGCGCTTCTCGCCGGACGGGCGCTGGGTGCTGGTGTCGATGATCGTCAACGGCAATTGCGATATCTACAAGGTGCCGGCAGGCGGCGGCGCGCCGATCCGCCTCACGACCTCGCCCGGCATCGATACCGGCGGCAGCTTCTCCCCGGATGGATCGCAGATCGTGTTCGAGAGCGATCGATCGGGCGGGCAGCAGCTTTACGTGATGAATGCCGACGGATCGAACCAGCACCGCATCAGCTTCGGCGGCGGGCGCTATGCAACGCCGGTGTGGAGCCCGCGCGGCGATCTGATCGCCTTCACGCATATCGGCGGTCGCTTCAACATCGGCATCATGTCTCCCTCCGGACAGGGGGAGAAGATCCTGTCCAACGGCTGGCAGGACGAGGGGCCGACCTGGTCACCCAATGGCCGTGTCCTCCTGTATTTCCGCACCGGCCAGGGTTCCGGCAAGGCTGATCTCTGGTCGGTCGATCTCACCGGCGTCAACGAACATCCGATTCCCACTCCCCTTGACGGATCCGATCCGGCATGGGGACCGTTACTGCCCTGAAACGACGAACATTCGAGGAGACGAATTGATGCGTAAGACGACCCAGGGCCTCATGGTGACCGCGGCGCTGCTGGCGCTCGCCGCCTGCTCCAAGACGCCGAAGCCCGCCGATCTGCCGCCGCCGCCGCCCGCCGAGACGGCTCCGCCGACCCCGCCGCCGCCGTCGAACGTCGGCAGCACCGTGGTTCCGGGTTCGCGCGCCGATTTCCTCGCGCAGGCCGGCACCGATACCGTCCACTTCGCGACCGACAGCTATGATGTCGACAGCGAAGCGCAGGCGATCCTCTCCGCGCAGGTGGCGTGGCTCAAGAAGTTCCCGAACGTGACCGCGACGATCGAGGGCCATTGCGACGAGCGCGGCACCCGCGAATATAATCTCGCGCTGGGCGATCGCCGCGCCAATGCCGCCAAGACCTTCCTGGTCAATGCCGGCATCGATGCGAGCCGCCTGACCGTCATCAGCTACGGCAAGGAGCGCCCGGTGGCGCAGGGCTCCGACGAGGAAGCCTGGGCTCAGAACCGCCGCGCCGTGACGGTGGTGCCGCAATAAGGCGAACGGCCCTCGTCGGGCCGATCTGAGCGGGCTTCGTTCCTTATCCTCCCTGGGAGGGGAAGGCGTGGGCTTCGGGAGGCTCGGCCCGAACCGAATTTTGATTGGTCGCGTGAGCGGCGGATGATCCTCCCCGGCCCGCCGGGGAGGATTTTCTATACTTCCATGCCTTGCAGTAGCTTGGGCAGATGGCCGCTTTCTCCGCGGGCCTCCGCCTTGAACAGGCGCTTGAGCGGGGGCAGGCGCTCCACCATGTCCATGCCGAGGCGGCGCACGGCGCGGGCGGCGGGGCCGGGAATGCCATAGAGACGGGTGAGGCCATCCGTCGCGGCGGCGACCATGAACGTGTCGAGCGCACGCCAGTTCTGATAGCGGGCCAGCAATTGCGCATCACCGGGCTCCAGGCCCAGGCGGAGCCCCTCTACCAGAACCTCGGTGAGCGCGGCGACATCGCGCAGGCCCAGATTCAGGCCCTGGCCGGCGATCGGGTGAATGCCATGCGCTGCATCGCCCACCAGCGCGAGGCGCGTATCCGTGATGCGCGCGGCATGGTGAAAGCCGAGCGGGTAGCTGGAGCGCGGGCTGGCCGCGCGCAGCGCGCCGAGCATGCCGCCCATCCGCTTTTCCGCTTCGGCCAGGAAGGCGCGATCGGGCAAGGCGAGCATCGCCTCCGCATCGCGCCGCGCCACCGTCCAGACGATCGCGGAACGATGGCCCTCCGCATCGTCGGCCATGGGCAGCAGCGCGAACGGTCCGGCGGGATAGAAGAGTTCGTGCGCGACGCCGCCGTGCGGCAGTTCGTGGCCGAGCGTGGCGATGATCGCGGCATGATCATAATGCCAGCGCGCGACCTCGATCCCGGCCGCCTCGCGCGTGGGCGAATGGCGGCCTTCGGCGGCGATCAGGAGCGGCGCGGTGAGCGTGCGTCCGTCCGCGAGCGCGACGGTCACGGCCTGCTCGTCGCGCTGCGTGCTGACAGGCTGGGCGGGGGCGAGCAGGCGGAGGTGGCGTGCCTCCTTAGCAGCCTCGTGCAGGGCAAGGCGCACCGACCTGTTTTCGAACATCATGCCGAGCGGGCCTTCCTCCTCGCTCGTATCGAAGATCAGCGCGCGGGGCGTGAGGCCATCGGCGGCCCGGATCGTGCGGATCGGGCAGCCCTTGCCGGCCATCCGATCGGCGAGACCGATCGCCTCGAACATCCTGTAGGAGGCGCTGGCGATGGCCGATGCGCGGCCATCAAAGCCGGCGGCCTGCACGGTCGCGGGATCGGCCGGGTCTACGACGATGCTGGAGATTTCGTGCCGGTCGAGGGCGAGGGCCAGGGTGAGGCCGACGAGCCCGCCGCCGAGGATGATGACGTCCGCGCATTCCATGGGGCGGGGTTTAGGCGCTCGGGCGGGGGACGTCATCCGGAAACGCTCGCCACCCGCCGGAAGGGGGCCGGAGTGTGGCCCTGCTAGACATCCGGCCCGGCATCCTCGTCACGCGCGCCTTCATCGATGAACTGCTGGAGCAGCCACGAAGCGGCGGGGCCGGGGGGTTCGTCACGGCGCCAGATGCCGGAGAAGCGATAGCTGCCGCCCGTATCATCCGGCAGGGCGAGGCGGACGAGCGTGCCCGCGATCAGATCCGCTTCCACCATCGGCAGCGGCATATTGCCCCAGCCTATCCCCTCGCGCAGCAATTGATGCTTGGCGCCGAGATCGGCGAGGCGCCAGGTGCGCGTGCTGGTCACGCTGAAATCGCGCCCCTCGGTGAGCGGCGATCGATCCGTGAGCACAAGCTGCACATGATCGCGCGTCGCGCCTGGCGGGATGGGCTGCATCCGCGCCAGCGCATGATCGGGCGCGGCGACCGGGATCATCGCCACCGTGCCGGCGGCGACGCGCTCGATATCCCGGCCGGTGATGATCGGCCCGCTGACGCCGATCACGGCCCGGCGTTCCAGCACATGCGCGGTGATCGCGCCGAGCGCATCGACGTGGAGGCGCAGCGAGACGGTGGGGAATTTGGCATTGAAGGCGCGCAGCACCCGGCCGAGCCGCGCAGACGGCAGCATCACGTCCACCGCCAGATTGACCTCCGCCTCCAGCCCTTCCAGCAGGCCCTTCACCTTGGCGCGCAGGCCATCGATGCCCTGTGCCACGGCATGCGCCTCCGCCAGCACGGCGCGGCCCGCCACGGTGAGTTGCGGGCGCCGCGTCCCCTCGCGCTCGAACAGGGGCAGGCCGAGCTGCATTTCGAGATTGCCGATGCCGTAGCTCACCACCGAGACGGCGCGGTTCAGCTTGCGCGCGGCGGCGGCGAAGCTGCCCGTTTCCACCACGGTGAGGAACAGGCGGAGCTGATCGAAGGTGGGCGTACCGGGATTGGCCATTTCAACTTTCTCGAACGAACTCACCGATATTATGCGGCTTATCGGTCAAGTCCAGCCGGCTTATCTCCTCCCCAACACGATAGGAGGTCGAGATGATCGCAGCACAGTCCCAGCCGAGCCTCAGCCGCTCCGAATGGCAGGCGGTATCGATCGCGTTCAACGACGCCGCGCAATGCGGCTGCGCCTCGGCCCGGGAACCGGGCCCGCTGCGCAGGCTTTACGGCGCGCTGACCGGCAACCGGCCGCCGCGTCCGCTGGCGGATCAGCGGCTGGAAGCGATCCGCAGCTTCGTCTGCACCACGCGCCGTAGCCGCAAGCCGGCCGAGGACCTAGTGCCTACGCTGCGCGGACAAGGCTTCAGCCCGGCACAGGTGGATGCGCTCGCCCTCCTCTCGCTCTGATGACACAAGATTGATCTGAAAGGATAAGACGATGATCGAAGTACGGCCTTTCGCATCGCTGGGCGGCGAGAATCATGGCTGGCTGGATGCCAAGCACCATTTCTCCTTCGCCAATTATTATGATCCTAAGCGGACCAACTGGGGCAATCTGCGCGTCTGGAACGATGATGTGATCGCGCCCAAGAGCGGCTTCCCGCCGCATCCGCACCGGGACATGGAGATCATCACCTATGTTCGCACCGGCGCGATCACGCACCAGGACAATCTGGGCAATCATGGCCGCACCGAGGCGGGCGACGTGCAGGTGATGTCCGCCGGCACCGGCATCGCCCATGCCGAATATAATATGGAGGACGTGCCCACCACGCTCTTCCAGATCTGGATCCAGCCCACCCGGACCGGCGAGAAGCCGAGCTGGGGCGCCAAGCCCTTCCCCAAGGGCGATCGCGCCGGGCAGTTCGTGGTGCTGGCCTCCGGCTTCGCGAACGACAATGACGCGCTCACGATCCGCACCGATGCGCGGGTGGTGGCGGCGACGCTGAAGGCGGGCGAGACGGCGGAATATGCGCTCGGCGCCGATCGTCGCGGCTATCTCGTCCCGGCGACGGGCGCGATCGAGATCGATGGCCAGCGGGCCAATGCCCGCGATGGTGTGGCGATCACGGGCGTGGAGACGCTGAAGGTGACGGCGATCGAGGACAGCGAACTGGTTCTCGTCGACGCCGCCTGAGGGTGAGCCGATAGGAAAGGATCGTCATTGCGAGTGGGGCGACGCAATCCATCTCTTCACGTTTGAGGGCTGGATCGCCAGGGAGCGTTGCTCCCCGCGATGACGATCTTTGAGCGACAAGGCTCGAAGCAACGAACAAGCGGTTCAAGGGAGACGGCAAAATGACCCTGCGCGCACATGACATGCCCGGTGTCGATTCGATCATCCTGCCGCCGGTGAGGGATCTGGGCGAAGGCTTTCAGGTGCGGCGCGCGCTGCCTTCGGCGCATCGCCGGATGGTGGGGCCGTTCATCTTCTTCGACCAGATGGGACCCGCCGTCTTCGGCAGCGGTGACGGGCTGGACGTGCGGCCGCATCCCCATATCGGCCTGGCGACCGTGACCTATCTGCTGGAGGGCGAGATCCTCCATCGCGACAGCGTGGGTTCGGTGCAGGCGATCCGGCCGGGCGAGGTCAACTGGATGACGGCGGGCTCCGGCATCGTCCATTCCGAGCGGACCAGCCCCGAAGTGCGCGCCGCCGGCGGCGCGCTCTATGGCCTCCAGACGTGGGTGGCGCTGCCCAAGGCGCAGGAAGAGATTGCTCCCGGCTTTTCCCATCACAAGGCGCATGAAATCCCGAAGACGGAAGGCGAGGGCACCTCGCTCACCCTGATCGTGGGCACGAGCGACGGGCTGCGCTCCCCGGTGCCGAGCTTTTCCGACATCGTCTATGCCGATATCATTCTGGCCGATGGTGCGCGCTATCGGCTGACCGCCGAGCATGAGGAGCGCGCCGTCTATGTCGTCTCCGGCGCGGTGACGGTGGAGGGGCAGGCGGGCGGCTTCGCGGCGGGCGAACTGGTGGTGTTCAAGCCCGGCGCGGAGATGGTGCTGAAGGCGAGCGGCCCGACGCGGCTGATGCTGGTGGGGGGCGAGCCCTTTCCCGAACCGCGCCAGATCTTCTGGAATTTCGTGTCGAGTTCGGGCGAACGGATCGAGCAGGCCAAGGAAGACTGGCGCGAGGGGCGCTTCGCGAAAGTGCCCGGCGAGACGGAATTCATCCCGCTTCCGGCCGAACTGAAGCCGGCCCCGGTGCGCTATCCGTAATCAGCACCAGATAGGCATGCCTCATCCCGAACGTGCGTCAGGATCCATGCGAACCAATCGCCGCGGAGATAGTGTCCGGGGCGGCGCGCGCACCGGATCCTGACGCGGTTCGGGATAACGTGTATCTGTGGATGGAGAGCGAGGCCCGCTGACGAGCCCTCGCGAAGCAGCTCAGGCCGGCTGGCCGGCGCGCTCTTCGGCGATCAGGGCGCGGGCGAAGGGAATGCACTGGCCGCATTGCGGGCGGCGGCCGAGCGCCGCATAGGCCGCCAGCGGACTCTGGCAGCCGGACCGTGCCGCATCGCGGACATCCCGTTCCTTCAGGGCATTGCAGACGCAGACAACCATCAACGACTCTCCTGTCGCTGAGGGCTCTAACGCTAGTGCGAACCACTCGCAACAGGATTCGCGAGCATGACGCGCTCGATTCGTCGCAAGGGATTGCAGGACGGACGCACGAAAAAGGGCGCGCTGGGCGCGCCCGGCCTGGATCATGGATCAGGCGTGCGAAGGGGCGGCGGGGAGCCGCCCGGCCGGCTTACTTGATCTTGGCTTCCTTGAACTCGACATGCTTGCGCACGACGGGATCATATTTGCGGAAGTTCATCTTCTCGGTCTGATTACGCGGATTCTTCTTCGTCACGTAATAGAAGCCCGTGTCTGCGGTGCTGACGAGCTTGATCTTGACCGTGGTCGGCTTGGCCATGGGGCTATCCCGAATCTCTGCTGGGGCGGCCTGGACCGCCGGAAAAACAAAAAAGCGGCCGGAGCCGCTCGCTGAGGGGCCTCTGCCGCCACGGAGGAGAAATGTCAAGGCGGCGCTGAAACGGTTCCGTCTTAATCCTTGAGTAACCACAAACGAGCACACGTATCGTAACGGGGGCGTATCATGGCGACGATGATCGATCAGCAGCAGGGTTTCCGCAACGCGCTGGGGCAGTTTGCCGCAGAGGTTTCGCGCCTCAAGGGGCTGGACCGGATCCAGCTGGTGAACCAGCTTCGCCGGCTGGCCCTGGCGAGCGATCTTCATTCCGCCGTGGAAGTGATGGATGGCATGGCAGATGCGCTGGCGCGTGACGAGGGATCTGCGCTGCTGGGGCCGTGGCTTGCCGCGATCGATCAGGCGGCCGCCTGCGCGCCTGGCAATCGCGACGTGGCGCCGCTGCTGCTGGCGACGGTGGGTGTGCGTTACGCGCACTGACTTTGTATGGGCCGGGTGGAGCAACTCCGGATCTGCCCGATAGCCGGCCCTGTCGAAGAGCCCGGCCATTTTCGATCTCCTCAATCAGCTTGAACGAATTTGTTTGGCTCCCGTAATGGAGCCGTTCGGCCGCTTTTCCGTTAGGATGGTCGGAACCAGCATCTGAGGAGACAGACCATGGCGGACACACCTTCCAAGCTCGCCACCCCGACCGATCTTTCGAGCAACGCGCTTCATGGCGTGGCCGAGGCGCTGAATGCGGTGCTGGCCGATGCCTATGCCCTGTATCTGAAGACCAAGAATTTCCACTGGCACGTCTCAGGCCCGCATTTCCGCGATTATCACCTGATGCTCGACGATCAGGCGACGCAGATCCTGGGCGTGACGGACGCGATCGCGGAGCGCGTGCGCAAGACGGGCGGCACCACGCTGCGTTCGATCGGCGACATTGCCCGTCGTCAGACGATCAAGGACAATGACTCGGATTTCGTATCCGCCGATGCGATGCTGGCCGAACTGCGCGACGACAATCTGAAGCTCGTCGAGGGCTTTCGGGTGGTGAAGGAGCAGGCCGAGGAGGCCAAGGACAATGCCACGAGCGGCATTGTCGATGAATGGACCGATCAGGCCGAGGAGCGTGCCTGGTTCCTGTTCGAGGCCAGCCGGAAGGGGTGAGGAAAAGCCACGCAAAGCCGGCTGGAACGGGCGCTTTCGCCGATTGTTATATCGGCGAAAGGAGCCTCCATGCTGAAGCTTGCGCTGATCTTTCTCGTCGTCGGCCTGATCCTGGGTGCGTTGGGATTTGGTGGAATAGGCGGTGCCTTCGTCGGCATCGCGAAGATTCTGTTCTTCCTGGCTATCGCCCTGTTCGTGATCTTCCTGATCCTGGCGGTGGTTGCCGGCAGGGCCATTACCTGACGGCACATATATGACCTTTCGAGCAAGGGCGGCCGATCGCGCCGCCCTTTCTTTTTTCACCCTGACGGTGCGGGGCTGTGCGCAAGGCCCGGCTCCGATGCGGCGCTGATCCGCGATGCGCGACTTTTCCCGCCTGCTCGACGGCCTCGTCTATACGCGATCGCGCAATGCCAAGCTGAAGCTGATCGCCGATTATCTGCGCGCCACACCCGATCCCGATCGCGGATGGGCGATGGCGGCGCTCACCGGCACGCTGGATCTGCCGCATGTGAAGCCGGCCGCGATCAAGGCGATCGGGGAGGAGCGGGTCGATCCCGTGCTGTTCGCGATGAGCCGCGATTTCGTGGGGGATCTGGCCGAAACCGTTTCGCTCCTCTGGCCCAAGCCGGCGGACATGCCCGAGGAACTGGACAGCGGAGCCCTGCGCCTTTCCGCCGTGATCGAGCGGTTGATGACGCTGGGCCGGGGCGAGGCGCCGCGCGCGCTGGCCGGAATGCTCGACCAACTGGACGCATCGGGGCGTTATGCCTTGCTGAAGCTGGCGACGGGCGCGCTGCGCGTGGGTGTTTCCTCGCGGCTGGCCAAGACGGGGCTGGCGCAGGGCTTCGGCCTCGATGTGGATCAGGTGGAGGAGGTGTGGCACGGGCTGAAGCCACCCTTCGCGCCATTGTTCGCCTGGGGAGAGGGCGCAGGCGCGCGCCCGACCCCGGTGGACGTGCCGGTGTTCCGCCCCTTCATGCTCGCGCATCCGCTGGAGGATGCGCGCGTCGACCTCGCCGATTATGCGGCGGAATGGAAATGGGATGGCATACGCGTGCAGATCGTGTGCGTGGGCGGGGAGACCCGGCTCTATAGCCGGGCGGGCGACGATATCACCGGCAGCTTCCCCGATGTTGCGGCCGCCTTTCGCGAGGCCGGCGTGCTGGATGGCGAATTGCTGGTGAAGGGCGCGCATCAGGGCGGTGGCGCGCTGGCGGAAGGCGAGGGGGCGGCGAGCTTCAATGCGCTTCAGCAACGGCTGGGGCGCAAGGCCGTATCAGCTCGTACGATGGATGAATATCCGGCCTTCGTAAGGCTTTACGACATATTGTTCGATGATGACGAAGACGTGCGGGATCTGCCCTGGAGCGCGCGGCGCCGGCGGCTGGAGGCGTTTGTCGCCCGGCTGGATCCGGCACGCTTCGATCTTTCGGCGATCATCGAGGCGGCCGATTTCGAGGCGCTGGAGGAGATAAGGGGCGCCGCGCGCGATGCGTCGATCGAGGGGGTGATGCTGAAGCGGCGCGATTCCCCCTATGTGGCGGGGCGGCGTACGGGGCTGTGGTACAAGTGGAAGCGCGATCCGCTGACAGCCGATTGCGTGATGATGTATGCCCAGCGCGGCCATGGCCGACGATCCAGCTATTATTCGGACTATACGTTCGGATGCTGGAGCGAGGAGGGCGAGCTTCTTCCCGTCGGCAAGGCCTATTCGGGCATTACCGACGAGGAGCTGAAATGGCTCGACCGCTTCGTGCGCAACGGCACCGTCCAGCGCTTCGGCCCGGTGCGCGAGGTAGAGAAGACGCTGGTTCTGGAAATCGCCTTCGATTCCATTCACCCGTCCCGGCGGCACAAATCCGGCGTGGCGATGCGCTTCCCCCGCATCGCGCGGATCCGCACGGACAAGCCGGCCGCCGAGGCGGATACGATCGCCGCGCTCAAGCGGCTGATCGCTTGATGCGGCCATCGCGCCCGGGGATGCAGGCCCAGGCGGATTCCGGACCGGATTCTACGGAAACAGGAGAGGCGGAGAGGCGTGCCGATCAGCGCGCGAATTGCGCGAGATAATCGGCAAGCCCTTGTGGGTTCATGCTGCGCGCATCGGACAGGGCGGTCGTCTTGCCAGTGTTGATCAGGCGATCGCTCTTCGGATCGACGACGAGGAGGGCGGGGACGCCGGCCAGACGATCCTTGAAGCCATAGCGCGCGGGCACGTCGAGATTCTTGTCGAAGCGACCGACATCGACCGAGACGAGCTCATAATGCTTCTTCAGCCAACCCTCGACCTCGGGCAATTCCATCGTGCCGGCAAGGATCCGGCAATCCAGGCACCAATTGCCGCCGAGATCGATCAGCAGCAGCTTGCCCGATGCCTTCGCGCGCGCGCGGGCCTTGTCGACGGCGGCCATGGCCGGCGCGGTCTGGCTGTAGGGCAGGGGCAGGGGCTTGGCGAGCTGCTCGAAGCTCTGCGCCTTCACGCGCGGGGCGGGAACGGCGGCCGCGCCGGCGCTGGCGAGCGCCGCGGCGACAACGGCGGAAAGGATCATGCGCATCTTCAAATCTCCGGGGACGTCGCGCGGACGCAACGATCATGAGAGGAAGATAGGTGTGACGTGCGAGCCGCCGAAGAGAGGCTTTCTTGGGTGGGCTAAAGAGGAAAGCGAGGGAGGATCCCGGAACCGGCCTGTCCGGCGACGGGATATTCTGGTGGAGGAGGGCTTCTCCTGCTTTCCTGCTCTTCGCGAACGGGCCGGCGGGTGCGGCCGTTTCTGCCGGAAGCCGATACTGTTTCTTCCCTTCTGTCGACGTCTGCCAGCGATCGCATCGCCGCCAAAAGAAAAGGCCCGGCCAGCGCATCCGCCGGCCGGGCCCGATCATGTGGGCGTGAGTTCGATCCGGCGATTATTCGCCGGGGACGAGGTTCACCGCCGCATATTTGCCGCGACGATCGACTTCCAGTTCGAACTGGAGGCGATCGCCCTCGTTCAGCGTCGTCATGCCGGCGCGCTCGACGGCCGAGATGTGGACGAACGCGTCCGGCTGGCCATCATCGCGCTGGATGAAGCCGAAGCCCTTCATCGCGTTGAAGAACTTGACCGTGCCGCTGGCCTTTTCGCCCGTCAGCTGGCGCTGCGGACCGCCGGCGGCGCCGCTGGCAGCCGCCGGAGCACGGCCTTCGCCGACCGGCAGGATATCGCCGACGAGCTTGAGGTTGGTTGCGGAAACGCGGCCACCGCGATCGACGAGCGTGAATTCCAGCGTCTGGCCATC
The DNA here is from genome assembly GCF_003248515.1 of Sphingomonas sp. Lineage (GTDB taxonomy): Bacteria > Pseudomonadota > Alphaproteobacteria > Sphingomonadales > Sphingomonadaceae > Sphingomonas_I. The sequence continues at coordinate 94,028 of NZ_QFOB01000010.1, read as the reverse complement.
GGCCAGGCCGGTGAGGCCGGCCTGCTCAACCGCCGAAATGTGAACGAACACGTCTTCACCGCCATCATCGCGCACGATGAAGCCGAAGCCCTTCTGGCCGTTAAAGAACTTAACGGTGCCCTTGCCTTCGCCGATCACCTGGGCGGGCATGCCGCCGCCGCCGCCGCCACGGCCGCCGCCGAAGCCACCACCGCCGCCGCCACGGAAACCACCGCCGCCGCCGCCGAAGCCGCCGCCACCACCGAAGCGATCACCGCCGCCGAAGCCGCCGCCGCCACCGAAGCGATCACCGCCGCCGCCATAGCCACCGCGGCCCGCGCCGCCGTAGCCACCGCCGCCGCCGCCATAGCCACCGCCGAAATCGGAGCCGCCGAAGCTGTCCTCGCCAAAGCCGTCGCGCTTGTCCCTGCCACCGCGCTGGCCGCGCCGCCCTCTATCAAAACCCATGCCGCAAGAATCTTTCCAAATCAGTCGCCCCGAGCGTCGAACCGAACGCGACGGGCGAAGTCGCGCCAGGCTGGTCAGCATATACTATGCCTAAGCAAACACTAGCCTACAACAAATCCGCGAGCCCGGCGAGCGAATTCCGCCTTTTTCCCGCCATGATGGTGAACGGTGCTTCACTTGCCGTTCAGGCCGTGCTGTAAACAACACGGTCGATCGCTCCTCCGGTGGGCTGAACGGAGGTGCCGGCGTGCCGGACAGGCGGGTTCGGGCGCGCGCTTTTTCGCATCCGCAGAAAGTGCGCGGGCGCTTCCACGCAGGACGATCACGCTCTAAAGGCCCTCTATGACTGTTCATTTTCATGAAGAAGATCTGCCGGCCGGCGTGCTGGCCGAGGGACCCGTCGCCGTCGATACCGAGACGATGGGATTGCTCACGCCGCGCGATCGCCTGTGCGTCGTTCAGATCTCGGACGGGGGCGGAGACGAGCATCTCGTGCGCTTCGCGCCGGGCAGCAATTATGCCGCACCGAACCTCCGCGCGGTGCTGGCGGACCCCAACAGGCTGAAACTCTATCATTTCGCGCGCTTCGATCTGGCGGCGATTCGCCACTATCTGGGCGTCGTCGCGGCGCCCGTCTATTGCACCAAGATCGCATCACGCCTGATCCGCACCTATACCGACCGGCATGGCCTGAAAGAACTGGTGCGGGAGATACTCGGCCAGGAAATTTCGAAGCAGCAGCAATCGTCCGACTGGGGCGCGCCCGAACTGAGCGAGGCACAGCGGGAATATGCCGCGTCAGACGTTCGCTATCTCCACCAGCTGCGCGAGAAGCTTGACGAGCGGCTGGCGCGTGAGGGGCGCGCGGGGCTGGCGCAGGCCTGCTTCGATTTCCTGCCGGCGCGCGCCGAACTCGATCTTGCCGGCTGGCCGGAGATCGACATCTTCGCCCACATGTGAGCCCGGACGTGTCCGTCCTCGCCAGCGAACGCAGAAGCCAGCGCCGCGCCTGGGCGATGGCGGGCGGCCGCCACGACATCAAGATGGCGGTCCTGCGCGTCGCGTTGCCGGCTGCGGTGGGGATCATCGCCGCCTTCCTGGCACTTGCCCCGCTTACCGTTGGCGCGGACATCAGCTTCGTCCTCTCCAAGAAGGGCGTCGATGTCGCGCCGGAACGGATGCGCGTGAGCCACGCCGTGTATCGCGGACGCGACGGCAAGAACCAGCCCTTCATCCTGACGGCGGCGTCCGCTGTTCAGCAGACCTCGCGTGACCCGATATTGCGGTTGCAGACGCTGCATGCGCGCATCGCGATGGCGGATGGCCCGGCGGACGTGCGCGCGCCGCGCGGGCGCTATGACATGAACAGCGATCGCATCGCCGTGGACGGCCCCGTGCGCTACGAGGGCGGTGGCGGCTATCGGGTCGACACGCGCGATGTGCTGGTGGATCTGAAGACGCGCCTGCTCAAGAGCCGTGGCCCCGTGGACGGAACGATGCCGCTCGGCACCTTCGCGGCGGATCAGATGCGCGCCAACCTTGAGACCAAGGTGGTGGATCTTGTGGGGCACGCCCGCTTGCATATCGTCCAGCGGCAGGCCAGAGCCGCGCGATGATCAGGGGTTTCCTACTCGTGGGCGCGTCGCTGCTGGCGACGGCCGCCTCGGCCCAGGCCGCGCAGAACAATGGCGGCCTGTCCGTGCTGCGCGGGCATGACAGCAATGCGCCGGTGGATGTGACGTCAGACCGGATCGAGGTGCAGGACCGGGCCGATCGCGCGATCTTCGTTGGCAATGTCCATGCGGTGCAGGGCAATATGACGATGGATGCGGCGCGGATGACGGTCGCCTATTCGCGTGGCGTCGGCCCGAATGCGGAGCCGCAGATCCAGCGCATCGATGCATCGGGCGGCGTAACGGTGGTTTCGCCCAGCGAGCGGGCCAAGGGATCGTTCGGCATCTACGATCTCAATCGGCGCATCATCACGCTGATCGGCGGCGTATCGCTGATTCGCGGGGGCAATACCGTGAACGGCGCGCGGCTTGTTATCGATCTCAACAGCGGCCGTTCCACGGTGGACGGCAGCGCGGTGGGCGGAGCGGCATCGGCCGGGAAGGGCGGCCGCGTGACCGGGCGCTTCACCGTGCCGCAGCGCTCCCAATCCGCTACGGCGCCCGCCAGCACGCCTTCGCCGGGCACGCCGCCCGCGAAATAAGGGCTCGGCTCAGGCCATCCAGGCGGGAGGGGCGCCGGGCGCGTCCGTCCAGCGCGTGATGGCCGGCGTGCGATCGCGCGCATCGGGGGCGAGGCCATAAGCGAGCAGGGCGCGCGCCTCCCGCTCGACGATCGCATGCTGGCGGGCGCCGCCGAACAGCTTGCGCGCCATGAGCAGGGCATAGCCGGACAGCCAGGCGAGCGACGCGCCGATCGCGCCGGTCCGCGATCCCGTGAGCGCGAAGAAGCGGCGGCGCGAGGCATACCAGTAACGCGGCAGTGGCGGGCGCAGCGCCGTGCGGCGGGTGCCATTCACCCCGGTGGCGGCCCCCCCGACATGCGGAACGCGGCTGGCCGGCTCGTGCCGGATCGACCAGCCGGCGGCGCGCAGGCGCCACATCAGTTCGGTTTCCTCGAAATAGAGGAAGAAGCCGGTATCGAAGAGCCCCACCTCGCGCAGTGCGCTGCTGCGGAACAGGACGCTCGCGCCTGTGGCCCATTCCACCTCGCCCGCTTCCTCCCCGAAGGAAACGAGCCGTTCGGGCGCGAACAGGCGCTGGATCAGCCCCATGCGCGCGCCGCGCACGATTTCGCGCCGGGCATTGGGAAAGGCGAAGGCGGAGCCGGCGGCCGAGCCATCCGGCTCCAGCAGCAGGCTGCCCACCGCGGCGCAGCGGGGATGGGAATCCAGCACGGCGGCAAGGGTGGAAAGGCCACCCGGCTCGATCGCGGTATCGGGATTGAGCAGGTGGATATAATCGGGCGGATCATCGCCCTGGAGCAGCCGGAGGATCGCCTGGTTGTTCGCCCAGCCGAAGCCGCCATTCATGGCGAGCGGCAGCAATTCCACCCAATCGGCCAGCGCGGGATCGCGGATTCCCTCGGCGAGCTTCTCCGCCGAACCGTCACCCGATCCACCATCAACGAGGATCGCGCGCAGGCCCGGTTCGGCGGCGCGCTCGCCGCCGAGGGCGCGCAATGCCTCCAGCGCCAGCGCGGGCGTCCGGTAATTGACCATGACGGTCGCGATCCGGCGTGTGCCCGCCATGGCGATCAGCGCATGAAGCGATCGACCGAGGCGTTCACGCCGCGCTCGATCAGGGCCTCGCGCGTGCCGGCCGGCTGCCAGCCGAGCATTTCCCGCGTCTTGGCGGAATCATAGCGGGCGCGGTGCGATTTGCTGTCCCAGTCGCGATAGGCGGAAGCGCGGCGATTGGGATGGCGCACCAGATTCTTGGCACCTTCCTTGATCGCGTCGGCGATCCAGTAGCGCCAGATCGGCTTGGCCTTCGCGGCGATCCGGCCGCCCACGCGGGCCTCGATCGCGGCGACATAATCCTGTGCCGTCAGCAACGGCTCATCGGTGAGCAGGAAGGTCTGGCCGTCGATGCCCGGCGCATCCAGCGCCTTGTCGAGCGCGTCATTCACGTCATCGACCAACACGAAGGGCACCATATTTGTGCCATCGCCCCAATAATCGATCTGCGTGTTCGACACGAACTTGCCAACGCCGAGATGCGCCGGCGGGCTGCCTTCGCCGATGACGACGCCGGGGCGGAAGATGACGAGCGCCAGACCGTCCCGCCGCGCGATATCCTTCAGCAGAGCCTCGCACGCCGCCTTGGACCGGGCATAGAGATTGCGCTTGTCGATCTTGGGATCCACCGGCGTATCGCCCGTGATGGTCGCCTTCGGATCGCCCGAGGCATAGCTGTCGATCGTTCCGGTATAGATGAAGCGCTTCACGCCATGCTTCACGGCGGCTTCGGCGAGGCGGCGGGTCGGCTCGATATCGCCCGACACATAATCCTGCCAGCGTTGCCCCTCCGCCTTGGCGAGATGATAGACGGTCTCGATCCCGTCCAGCGCGCGCTCCAGCGTCGCCGGATCGCTATGCGAGCCCTGCATCAGCTCGACATCGACGCCGGCGAGATCGATCCGCGCGGAAGCCAGGCTGCGCGTGAGGACGCGTACGCCAACACCACGCGCCGCCAGCCGGCGGACGAGGCCACGCCCGATGAAGCCGGTGCCGCCGACGACGAGCACGGTGGGTTTGGTCGGCTCCGCGACGGGGGCGGGGGCCGTACTCGCGGAGGCGGCGCCATTCTCGATGCCCGAGGCTGCGATGATATCCTCGCACAGCTGGATCACCTTCGCGCCGAAGCGGCCTTCCAGGCGCGGATCGAGCGTTCCACCGAGCCCGGCATAGAAAGTGGCGACGCTGAGCGCGATGCTTTCCTCGAACGGGTTGGCGGCGGCCTGCTTGCGCAGCGCGCGGCCGAGATAGCGGCCGAAGCTCGTGACCGTTTCACGGCCCATCGCCAGCGCGGCCGATTTCGACGCGTTGAAATTGTCGAAGATCGGATTGTCGCTGGATTGCGCCGTCTGCCACGACGTGCCGCGCTCGAAATCGAGATGGGCGACCGCACCGCTGGCACGCACCGAGATGCTGCGATCCGTCTGGCCGGGCGAAACGGACAGGTTGAAATTGAGCGATGCGCCGCCACCCGTGCCGATCGCGTTCCAGCGGCGCCACACGCGCTGATCCCCGGGAAGATCGATCGGATTATCGGCCACGGCGGCCCGGATCTCGATATCGCCCAGCAGATCGAGCGCGAAGGAGCCGAGATGCGATCCCAGCTCCAGCACCAGATTGCCGGGCCGCGTCACCATCCAGCTGTTGAACGGGCCGAACTGGAGAATCGGCAGCGCATAGAGCCAGTTGACGGCGAGGTGATCGATCGCGCCGAGCGTGCCCGAAGCCCTGCCGTCGCGGATCGCCTGATAGGCCGGCGTGAACAGGAAATTGTGATTGACGCCCAGCACGCGGCCCCTGGCTTCGGCCAGATCGCAGAGCGCGCGGCATTCCGCAGCGCCGGGGCCCATCGGCTTTTCGAGGAAGACGTGCTTGCCCGCCTCGATCAGCGTGGTCGCGGCGGCGACGTGAAGATGCGGGGGGAGCAGGATATGGACGGCCTCGACATCGGAGGCCGCCAGTTCCTCGATCGATCCGAAGACGTTGGGAATGCCATATTCGGCCGCCGCCGCCTTCGCCCGGCCAACCGCCAGATCGCAGACCGCGTGCAGCACCGCGCCGGGAGCCGCCTGCACGGCGCGGGCATGCGCCTTCAGGATATAGCCGGCGCCCAGCAGGCCGACGCGCGTTTCGCTCATATGGCTTCCCCCTTGTTTGCCTGACCGGCCACGCGGATGCGCGCCGGTACGCCGATCGCCAGCGCGCCCGGCGGCACGTCCGTCAGCACCACCGCATTCGCTCCCACCTTGGCGCCGTCCCCGAGCCGGACCTTGCCGAGCACGACCGAGCCCGCGCCAAGATCCACCCTGTTCCCCAGGATCGGGGCATCGTCCAGCGCATCCAGCCGGCGCAGGCCGAGCGTGCAATTCTGCCGGATGATGCAATCGTCGCCGATCACGGTGTTGCCGTGGACGACGATGCCGCCCTGATGCTCCACGATCACGCGCCGGCCGAGCGATACCGAATAAGGCAGTTCGATCCCGTAATTGTTGCGTACGCGGCGGAACATCATCCGATAGAGGATGCTGAGCGGCGCGCGCAGGAGCTTGGGCGAGACGGTCATCCGCCACACGCCGAAACGCTGGATGGCGACGGCGCGGAAGCCCGGCCGCGTCCAGTCGCGTCCATGCGCGATCCAATCCTCGCGGATCTGGGCGAAAAGGCCGGGACGATCGCTCATGCCGCGCCCTTATATTCGATGATCCGCGAGGCGCGCCCCCGCAGCCGATCGCGATGATAGCCGATCAGGCCGAGCAATTCGGGAAATTTGCCGAGCATGAGCAGCGTGCCGATGCCGCGCGCGGCAGCGGGCGAAAGCCCCTGGGCGCGCTTGCCGGCGGCTATGCGCGCCATCTTGAAGGGATAGAGGGCGATCAGCGCCAGCGTCACGATCAGCAGCAGCGGCGTCGTCACGATGGCGAGCAGCGCGGCCGCGATCGCCAAGGCAGGAATGGCCGCGCCCCAGATCAGGATGGAGCGGCAGGTGCGCGGCCAGTTCGGCCAGCGCGCATCCGGATGGCGCCAGGCCATTTCGGCGAAGCCGTGCCCGGCGCGGCGGCTGCGGCGCCACCACTGGCCGAACCGCAGCAGCGCGGCATCATGCCATGTCATCTCCGCGTCGATCCGGGCGAGGCGCCAGCCCTTCTTGCGCATGCGCATCGACATCTCGCTATCCTCGCCGGCGATCATCGACGCGTCATAGCCGTCCACGTCGCGCAGCGCGGCGAGGCGGATCAGGGCATCCCCGCCGCAGCCGGCGGCCTCACCGACCGGGATATTCCATTCGTCATCACACAGCGCATTGTAGATGGAGCGATCGGGAAAACGCTCGCGCCGCCGGCCGAAGACGAGCGCGAGGCCCGGATCTGCTTCCAGCGCGGCCCTAGCGGCATCGATCCAGCCGGGGCGCACCTCGCAATCGCCATCCACCATCTGGGCGAGGGTGATATCCGGATGCAGGGCCGTCAGCCGATCCAGCCCGGTATTGCGGGCGCGGGCGGCGGTGAAATTCGGCGGAACGGCGAGCCCGATCACCTCGACGCCGAGCGAACGGGCGAAATCCTGGCTGCCATCCGTGGAGCCCGAATCGACATAGACGACCGGCCCCGCATCGATCACCGAACGCAGGCAGGCTTTCAGGCGCTCGCCCTCGTTGCGGCCGATCACGACGATGCCGATGCGATCCCCCATCAGCTCAGGCATGCCGTATAGCCGCCGCGCTGCATCGGCCCGAGCCGGCGGGCGATGCGATCGCCATAGCGGCGCACGAAGCCGTGCGGATCGATCGCGTCGCGCTTCTTGGGCAGCGGCAGGATCGCGGCGATGCGTGCCGCCTCCGTCGGCGTGAGCCGGCTGGCATCATGATGGAAATAGCGCATCGCCCCCGCATTGGCGCCATATGTGGCGATGCCGGTTTCCGCGATGTTAAGATACACTTCCATGATTCGCTTCTTTCCCCACAGAAGCTCGATCAGGCCGGTGAACCACACTTCCAGCCCCTTGCGCAGCCACGAACGGCCCTGCCAGAGGAAGGCGTTCTTGGCGGTCTGCTGGCTGATGGTGGAGCCGCCGCGATAGCGCCTGCCCGCCTCGTTGCCGGAATAGGCCTTGCGGATCGCGGTGAAATCGAAGCCGTGATGGCGACAGAAATTGCCATCCTCGGCGGAGATGGCGGCGCGCGCCATATCCGGATCCATGCGCGAGAGCGGCATCCATTCCTTGGTGATCGATCGGCCGCCGGCCAGATCGCCGATCATCGTCAGCGTGATCGGCGGCGGCACGAAGCGGTAGAGCAGCACCCACAGGACCGATCCGACCACGAAGATCAGGATCGCGCGGACCAGCCAGCGAAAGAGCCGGCGGGGCAGGGAGCGGGTGCTCGGGGATCGGGACGTGGTTCGCGTCGTGCTGCGGGCCATGTGGCCCGTCTAGTATAGACGGGGCGCAAGCGGAACAGGGCAGCTATCGCGCTGGAATGCGCTTTTCTGCCCCTTTTTTCGAACGCCCCCTCAGGCGACGAGCATCACGATCGCCATCAGCACCATCATCACATTCTCGGTTAGCGAGAGGAAACCGAGCGGCACATTGCTGTCGCCGCCGACACAGGCGCATTTGAGCGAGCGCTTGTCGACATAGACGGCCTTGATGACCGAGATCGCGCCGATCGTGCCGATGAACAGGGCGATCGGGATGGAGATCCAGTCGAAGGCGCGCGCGATCATCAGGATGCCGGCGCCCGCCTCGGCGAAAGGATAGATATAGGCATAGGGCACCCAGCGCCGGGCCAGCAGATCATAGCCCAGGAACATGCCCGAGAAGCTCTCGATATCGCGCAGCTTCAGGATGGCGAGCACGCACATGCTGAAGGCGATGAACCACTGGAAGGCGATCATCGGCACGATCGCGCCGAACGCGCCATAGCTGGCGGCGAGCGCCATCGGCGCGGTGACGGCGAAGACGGCGATGACGGGCCGGTAAGTGATCGCCTTGGGATCGCGGACCGATTTTCCGAGATGGCGGCGCAGATCATCATTCCCGCCGATGCGCTGGCCATCGATGAAGATCTGCGGCGTGGATTTCACATCGTGCGCGGCCTTGAAGGCATCCGTCTCCTCGCGCGTGAGCAGGCGATGATCCTCGACCTCGAAGCCGCTGCTCCTGAGCAGGTGAAGCGCCTTGCGGCCGTGCGGGCACATCGATTTGCCGATCGTCATCCGATAGATGACCGCCTGTTTCCGCGCCGCGCTCGCCATATCCATATCGCCTTGTCGTGCCTTCGATCGACGCCGATATAGGGGCTGTACCATGGTACGGAGTCAAGCATGTCGGATCTGACGATCGGCGCACTCGCGCAGGAAGGCGGGGTGGGGGTGGAGACGATCCGCTTCTACCAGCGGCGCGGATTGATGCGCGTGCCGGAAAAGAGCGGGGAGCGCGCGCTGGGCGGCGGGATCAGGCGCTATGGCGAAGCGGATGCGCGACGGTTGCGTTTCATCCGATCGGCCCAGGCCGCCGGCTTCACGCTGGAGACGATCGGGGAATTGCTGGCGCTGGACGCCGGGCAGGACCGGGCGAAGGCCCGCGCGCTGACGCTCGACCGGATCGCCGAACTGGACGAGAAGATCGCGCTGCTGACCGAAGCGCGCACGGCGCTGGCGCGGCTGGCGGATCAGTGCGGTTCCTCTAAGAGGGGGGCGTGCCCGATCATCGAGGCGTTCGAAGGGTAGGGCGAACCCCGTCCTCCCGATCGCGCGGGAGGACGGGGCCGTCTTCAGGCCAGCGCCGGCAGCAGGCGCTTTTCGCCGGCAAGGCGCATCATTGCCTTCTGCAGCTTGTCGAAGGCGCGCACCTCGATCTGGCGGACGCGCTCGCGGCTGACGCCATAGACCTGGCTCAGTTCCTCGAGCGTCTTGGGATCGTCGGACAGGCGGCGTTCGGCGAGGATGTGCTTCTCACGATCATTGAGGCTGTCCATCGCTTCCGTCAGCATATCGTGGCGGACATCCTTTTCCTGCGCGTCCGCCAGCCGCTCGTCCTGCAACGGATCGGTATCGACCAGCCAATCCTGCCACTGACCCTCGCCATCCTCCCGCATGGAGACGTTGAGCGACGTATCGCCGCCCATCGACATGCGGCGGTTCATCGAGTGAACCTCTTCCTCGCTCACGCCCAGATCGGTGGCGATCTTGGTGACGTTCTCGGGACTGAGATCGCCTTCCTCGAACGCGTCGATCTGGCTCTTCATCCGGCGCAGGTTGAAGAACAGCTTCTTCTGCGCAGCGGTGGTGCCCATCTTCACGAGGCTCCACGATCGCAGGATATATTCCTGGATCGAGGCGCGGATCCACCACATCGCATAAGTGGCGAGGCGGAAGCCGCGATCCGGCTCGAACTTCTTCACGCCCTGCATCAGGCCGATATTGCCTTCGGAGATCAGCTCCGCCGTCGGCAGGCCATAGCCGCGATAGCCCATCGCGATCTTCGCGACGAGACGCAGGTGGCTGGTGACGAGGCGCGCGGCCGCATCCGTATCGCCATGCTCCTGAAAGCGCTTGGCGAGCATATATTCCTCCTCCGGCTGGAGGAGCGGAAACTTCCGGATCTCCGACAGATACCGATTGAGACCGGCCTCGCCGCCGAGCGCCGGAATGGTCGCGGGGGTGGAGGACTTGATGGCCATGGTCGTACTTTCTCCCTGGGCTGTTCGCCCCGGCGGAAGGCTGCCGGCCTCCCACCGTCAATTGTCATACTAGCAGAAGTCGGCTGAATAGTTCCTGCATATCTGCGGGAATCCTACTTTCGAACGACAAAGCTGCGCTTGTCACGGGATGGATGAAACCCAGGTGCGCCGCGTGCAGCGCCTGCCTGTGAAAGCCCAAACCATCGAGTAACCTTCGCTGTTCCTTACTGGGACGGCCATAAAAGGGATCCCCTAACAAGGGATGGCCGATCGATGCCATGTGAACACGCACCTGATGGGTCCGCCCGGTTTCCAGCCGGCATTCCACGAGCGTCGCGCCGATCAGCGTCTCGATCGTCCGGTAATGGGTCACGGCGCGTTTGCCGCCGGGCACGACCGCCATCTTCTTGCGATTGGCCGGGCTGCGGCCGAGCGGCGCATCCACCGTGCCGTCGATCGGGCGGGGGCGCCCGGAAACGATCGCGCGATAGCGCCGGTCGATCGAATGTTTCGCGAACTGCGCGGCGAGGCCGGCATGGGCGCGGTCCGTCTTGGCGGCCACCATCAGCCCGGACGTGTCCTTGTCGATCCGGTGGACGATGCCCGGCCGCTCGACCCCGCCTATGCCCGAGAGCGAGCCCCGGCAATGATGGAGGAGCGCGTTGACCAGCGTGCCATCCAGATTGCCGCACGCCGGATGGACGACGAGGCCCGCCGGCTTGTCGACGACGATCAGATGCTCATCCTCGAAGGCGATGACGAGCGGGATATCCTGCGCTTCGTTGTGCGTCGGCTTCGGATCCGGAATGGAGACGACGTAGGAGTCGCCGGCCTTCACCTTGATCGCGGGATCGCGCACCGCCTGCTCGCCGCGCGTGACACTGCCAGCGGAGATGAGCGATTTCAGGCGTTCGCGCGATAGCGTGGGGACGAGCGTCGCCAACGTCCGATCGAGGCGCCATCCGGCAGCCTCATCGGGCACAATCGCCTGTCTGACCGACACCCCCGCGTCCATTGGACTTCGCGATATGGTGCGCATGCGCCGATTTTCAAGGCGATCGCGCGGGCGACGCGTGCCGCCTCGACAGGCCGCGACGCCGGAACTAGCGAGGGCGATGTGACCGTTTCCATCGCGCGCGATTGTCTGGCCAGCCTGCTGGGCGAGGCTGCCGCCTCTCCCGAACGGGAGATTTGCGGGCTGCTGTTCGGATCGGCCGAGCGGATCGACGCGGCGATCGCCACGATCAACGTGGCACCCCATAGCGAGGACGAATTCGAGATCGATCCCGCGGCGCTGATCGCGGCGCATCGGGCGGAGCGTGCCGGCGGCCCCCGCCTGATCGGCCATTATCATTCCCACCCGTCCGGTTCGGCGCATCCTTCCGCGCGGGATGCGGCCGCTGCGCAGCCGGGCCGCCTGTGGCTGATCCTGGGAGGCGGCGAGGCGATGCTGTGGCGGGCCGGGGCGACGGGATTTACGCCGGTTTCGATCGCGATCCGCTGACGGCACGGTTGCGCTCCGGCGCATCAGCGGCCAGAAGCCGCGCTTTCCGCCTCGCGATCAGGGCCAAACGATAATGCCGGATCTGTCGATCGATTTTGCGAGCCTGCTCTGCTCGCGCCTGTGCCACGATCTGCTGAGCCCCGTGGGGGCGCTCAACAACGGCCTGGAGCTGTTGCAGGACGAGAATGATCCGGATCTGCGCGCGCAATATATGGAATTGCTGGCGGATAGCGCGCGTGCCTCCACCGACAAGCTCAAATTCTTCCGCCTCGCCTTCGGCGCGGCCGGCGGATATGGCGATCAGATCGATGCGGCCGAAGCCAGGACGGCGCTGGAAGGCGTGGTGCGCGGCAACAGGCGGGTCGTGCTGGGCTGGCTGGTGGATCAGCCGCAGCTTTCGCGCGGCACCACGCGCATCCTGCTCAATCTGGCCCTGATCGCGCTGGATTCGCTGGTGCGGGGCGGGCGGCTGGATGTGGGCGTCGAGGCGGACGAGGTGGTCGTGCGCGCGGAGGGCACCCGGCTCGTGCTGGATGCGGAATTGCGTGCGCTGCTCAACGGCGCCGATCCCGCCGATCACATGTCCTCGCGCACGGCGGGCGCGCTGCTGATCCGGGAGCTGGCCACACGGGAGGGCAGGGCGGTTCGTCTGTCCGAGCAGGAAGGCGTCCTGCTTTTCGGGGTGACGGCGGCCGGAAGCGCGAGCGCTTAAGCCTCTTTTTACCATCCTCTGCCAAGAACCGGCCGGCGCCTCCGAGGCGCGCGCAGGGCCGGGCGATGGACGATCTACTTACCGATTTCATTGCGGAGACGCGCGAAACGCTGGATGCGATCGCGGGCGAACTGGTCGCGTGGGAGGCGGATCCCGGTGATCGCACGCGCCTCGATGCGATCTTCCGCTTCGTCCATACGGTAAAGGGCAGCTGCGGATTCCTCGATCTGCCGCGTCTGGCGCGGCTCAGCCACGCGGCTGAAGACGTGCTGGCCGAGGTGCGCGCGGGCACGCGCAGCCCCGATGCCTCGCTCGTCAGCGCCGTGCTGGCGATCATCGACCGGATCGGCGAACTGACCGACGCGCTGGAGAGCGGTGAAACCCTGCCGGATGGAACGGACGGTCTGCTGATCGCGGCGCTACAACCGGGCGACGAGCCCGAGAGCGAAATCGTCGCGGCGCAGCCGGTGGCGACCAGCGCGCCGCGAACCGCATCGCGCAGCATCCGGCTTCCCGTCGATCTGCTCGACAGGATGATGGCGGGCGTCTCCGACATGGTGCTCGCCCGCAACGAACTGTCGCGCGCGCTGCGGCTGGCCGAAACCGGCACGGTCGCGGATGTCGCGTTCGAGCGGCTCTCGCAATGCGTGGCGGAAGTGCGCGATGCCGTGACGCGCACGCGCATGGCGCGGATAGACGGCCTCTTCTCCGTATTGCCGCGCATGGTGCGCGATCTATCGTCGCAGCTCGGGCGGGCCGTGCAACTGGATATCGATGGCAGCGACGTCGAGCTGGATCGCGAGATGATCGAAATGATCCGCGATCCCCTGACCCATATCGTGCGCAACTCGATCGATCACGGCATTGAGACGCCGGAGGATCGCATGGCGGCGGGCAAGGCGGCTGCCGGCCGGCTGCGCATTTCCGCGCGCCAATCGGGCAACCAGATCCTGATCGATGCGATCGACGACGGGCGCGGCATCGATGCCGACCGGCTCGTCGCCAAGGCAATGGCCGCGGGGCTCGTGACGCAGGAGCAGGTGGCGGGCATGACGTGGCAGCGCAAACTGGCGCTCGTCTTTCTGCCGGGCCTTTCCACGGCCAAGAGCGTGACCGACATTTCGGGGCGCGGCGTGGGCATGGACGTGGTGCGCGCGAATATCGAGCGGATCGGCGGCATGATCGATATCGACAGCCGGCCGGGTAACGGCACGCGCCTGACGCTGCGCCTGCCCCTGACGCTGACGATCATTCCCGCGCTCATCATCGGATCGGGCGAGCATAATTTCGCGGTGCCGCGTTCGGCGATCGAGGAGATCGTGCGTGCCGGCCGTGGCGACGTGAAGCTCCAGCTGCTGGGCGGTGGTCTGGTCGCCCATATTCGCGGGCGGACGCTGCCGGTGATCGATCTTGGCGAGTTCCTCGGCAACGAGCGTGGTGCTCCCCCGGGGCGGCGGCCGGTGCTGGTGGTGCTGCGATCGGGCGCGGGGGAGCCTTTCGCGCTGCTGGTGGACGCGGTGCTCGATCATGAGGAACTGGTGGTGAAGCCGGCGGCGCCGGCGATCATGGCGACGGGCATCTACGCGGGCACCACCCTGCCGGACAATAGCCGGCCGATCCTGCTGTTCGACGTGGCCGGGCTGGCTGCCGCCGCGAACGTGAAGGGTGGCGGCGAGGAGAAAGCGGACGATGCTGTCGTCCACGAAATCGAGGCGGCGCGCGTTCCGACCTTGCTGTTCCGCGATCTGGATGGCGTGAAGCGCGGCGTGCGGCTGGGTCTGGTCGAGCGGATCGAGGATGTCGGCCGCGCGCAGGTCGCCGAGACGGCGGGGCAGCTCAACCTCGCGCATCAGGGCGTGATCGCGCCGCTTGTCGCCGGCGGCCCGCTGCCGGCCGAGGGCCGCCTGCGCATCCTTCAACTGGGCGACGGGCACAGCCGCATATCCTATGCCATCGATTCGGTGATCGACGTGGTCGAGCTGCCGAACGAGTTCACCGCCGTTCCGGTGCCCGGGCCGATCGCGGGCATCATCCTGCTGGAGAGCGAACAGGTCGAGCTGCTCGATGCCCACTGGCTGTTTGCCAGCCGGGCGAAGGCGCGGCCGCGGCGCGTGCCGACCTGCCGTATCGCGGATGATCGGGATCCCTGGTCGCGTCAGTTCCTCGAACCCGTTCTGGCGGCAGCCGGCTATCGGGTTCTGTTCGGTCAGGCGGAAGATGGTGAAGCGGCGGACGTCGTGATCGGCGGCGTCGGTTCGCCCGAACCGTGCATCCGGCTGCGCGCCGCGGCGGAGGCGGGCGAGGGCGAGGGCGGATCGATCTGGCGCTATGACCGGGCAAGCCTGCTGGATGCGGTGGCCGCGGCCGTTCGGCATGGAAGGGACTGAAATGGAACGGCTTTATCTTATGGTCCGGATTGCCGGAGAGTTGGTCGCGATCGATGCCAACGATGTGGGATCGGTGGTGGAGATCGATGCCGTAACGCCCGTGCCGCGTGTCGCGCCGCACATTGCCGGGCTGTTCGCGCTGCGCAGCCGCGTGCTCACCGTGATCGATTCGCGCGCGGCGCTCGGCCTCGGCCGGACGAAGGGGCCAGCCATGCCCGAGGCAGTCGTGATCCTGATCGACGGGCACAGCTATGCCCTGCTGGTGGAGGCGGTGGAAGATGTCGCGAGTGGCGACATGCTGGCGCCATGCGTGGCGACGCTGGAGCCCGGCTGGGCACGGGTTGCGCTCGGCCGGCTTTCCACCGAGCGCGGCGACGTGCTGCTGATCGATCCGGCCCTGCTCATTCAGGGCCCGGAAGAATTGGCGGCAGCCTGATCCCCTTTAACCTGATCCTTACGCCCGCCGGTTAGGACGATGGCAGGCGCAAGACGCATCGCATGATGGAAAAGACAATGAAGACCTGCCTGGTTGTCGACGATTCGAAGGTGATCCGGAAGGTCGCCCGGCACATTCTGGAAGCGCTGGACTTTTCCGTGGCGGAAGCCGGAGACGGGCAGGAAGCCCTGACCCATTGCATGACCGAGAAGACGCCCGACGTGATCCTGCTCGACTGGAACATGCCGGTGATGAGCGGAATCGAGTTCCTGCGCGCGCTGGGTGAGACCGAATTGCCGCGCCGCCCCAAGGTCGTCTTCTGCACGACCGAAAATGGCAGCGCACACATCCGCGCCGCGATCGAGGCGGGTGCGGACGAATATGTGATGAAGCCGTTCGATCGCGATACGATCGAGAGCAAGCTGCAGATCGTCGGCGTCGCCTGAAGGCAGCGAGCGCGAGCGCAGGCCAGATCATGAGCGCCGAAGCCGCCCAGCGCCGTTCGCATCCCCCCATACGGGTGATGGTGGTGGACGATTCGATCGTCGCGCGCGCCGTGCTCGTCCGTCTGCTCCAGAACGAACCCGACATCGCCGTGGTGGCGGAGGCGAATAGCGGCCGCTCCGCGCTGGCCGCTCTGGCCGTGCATCGGCCCGACCTGACCCTGCTTGACCTCGAAATGCCCGACATGGGCGGCCTGGAAGCGCTGCCCGAAATCATCGAGCGGGGCGGGGGCCGGGTGATGGTCGTCTCCTCCGCATGCGGCGAAGGGGCATCCGCCAGCATCCATGCGCTTCGTCTCGGCGCGGCGGACACGCTGCTGAAGCCGGGCGCCGGCGCACTGGCGGGAAGCTTCGCGCGCGATCTGGTCGAAAAGATCCGCCGGATCGCGGCCGAGCCTTCGGACCTTCCCAAGCCGGGGCCGCGCCCGCTTTCGATCGTTCCGGATGAGCCCGCTCGGCCAGCCGCGCCGCGCCCGGCGCAGCCCAGGGCGCGGGGAATCGATTGCGTGGCGATCGGCGCCTCGACCGGCGGGGTTCATGCACTGGCGGCCTTCTTCGCGGCGCTTCCGCGCAGTGTCGCCGCGCCGATCCTCGTGACGCAGCATCTGCCGGCGCCTTTCATGCCCTATTTCGTCGATCAGCTTCAGGAAATGTCCGGCCGACCGACGAAGCTGGCCTGCGACGGAATGCAACTTGCATCGGGCGGCATCATCCTGGCGCCCGGCGACGCGCATATCGGCCTCGCGCGGACGCGCGGGATCATCCACATCAAGCTTGAACGGCGGCGCATGCCTTCCGGCTGTACGCCCTCGGTCGATCCGATGCTGACCGGCGTCGCGGACGTCTTCGGAGCCGGCGGTCTGGCCGTGATCCTGAGCGGGATGGGCCGCGATGGCGTGCTGGGCGCGGCCGATCTGGTCGCGGCGGGCGGCGAGGTTCTGGCGCAGGATGCGGGAAGCTCGGTGGTGTGGGGCATGCCGGGTGCCGTGGTGACGGGGGGGCTCGCACGCATCGCCCTGCCACCGGCCGCTCTCGCCCGCGAAGTGGCCGGCAGAATCGAAATACAGGGAGCCGGCGCATGGATATGAGCCCGATTGCGGCGGGTGCCTTTTCGAAATTGCTGGAACGCACCACCGGACAAGAACTGGTCGCGGGGCGCCGCTGGCGCATCGAGACGGCGCTGAGCCCCGTCATGCGCGCGGAAGGGCTGGAAACGCTCGATCAGCTCGCGCATCGGCTGGGGCGGGACGAGGAGACGCGCCTGGCGCAGGACGTGGTGGAGGCGCTGCTCAATCACGAGACCTCCTTCTTCCGCGATATCACGATATTCCGTTCGTTCGCCGCGGAAGCGCTTCCGGCCATTGCCGCATTGCGTGGCGACACGAAGCGTCTGCGCATCTGGTCGGCCGGCTGCTCGACCGGACAGGAAGCCTATTCGCTGGCGATCGAGCTGCGGCGGCAGGCGCATCTGTGGCAGGGCTGGGACATTCCGATCGTGGCGACGGACGTTTCGCCCCAGGCCATCGCCCGTGCGCGCGAAGGGCTTTATGGCCAGATGGAGATCCAGCGGGGCCTGCCGATCGGCGACATGATCGCCTGGTTCAATCCCGAGGGCGAGAGCTGGCGGGCCAAGCCCGAACTGCGGCGCGTCGTATCGTTCGCGGTGCACAATCTGATCGATGCGACGCCGATCGGGCGTTTCGACGTGGTGCTGTGCCGCAACGTGCTGCTCTATTTCCCGCCGGAGACGCGGCGGCTGGTGCTGGAGCATATCGCCGCCGCGATGACGCCGGATGGCCTGCTGTTCCTCGGTGCGGGCGAAACCGTGCTGGGCCAGAGCGACGCCTTCGAGGCGGATCGCACGCTGCGCGGCTTCTACCGGCCGAAGGCACGATAAAAGACGGGAGCTTCCACGGCGGGCTATCAGCCACTATGGTTTCGCTCAGCGCCGCTGCGAGAGACCATGACCGAGATCATCGACTGCCCGTCTCCCAATTTCGACGAGCGCAAGCTGCCCATCTCCATCGTCGTGCTCCACTATACGGGGATGCAGGACGGCGCCTCCGCGATCGCCCGACTGACGGACGCCGCGGCCAAGGTTTCCAGCCATTATATGATCGCCGAGGACGGGCAGATCCTGCGCCTCGTCGACGAATCGAAACGCGCCTGGCACGCCGGGCGATCGCACTGGCGCGGCGTGGATGACGTCAATTCGGCCTCGATCGGCATCGAGATCGTCAATCCCGGCCACGAATTCGGCTACCGGCCCTTCACCGATGCCCAATATGAAGCGCTGATGCCGCTGATGCACGACATTGTCGGCCGATACGGCATCACGCGCGGCAATATCGTGGGCCATTCGGATATCGCGCCGACGCGCAAGGAGGATCCGGGCGAGCTGTTCGATTGGGAGAGGCTGGCGAGGGTGCGCCTCGCGCTGCCCCGGCCCGTCAAATATCTGACCGATCCGCACTGGACCGAGGGCGGCTTCCTGCTGGCGCTGGAGCGTTTCGGTTATGAAGTGATCGATGGCACCGCCGCCGTGCGCGCCTTTCAGCGCCGCTATCGCCCGGATCGGATCGATGGCGAGATAGATGGCCAGACCCGCGCCATCCTGCTTTCGCTGCTGACCGGCGGCGACAAGGGGGCGGCCGCGCGGCTCGCCAAGAGCTGAAGGGCTCCGCGGTTTCTCCTTGCTTGGGGTGGTGTTGGTCGAGCGCCATCCGGCACCATCCCGGAGGCATGCCCTCTCGACAGCCACCGCGCGCCAGCCTAACAGCCGCACGGCCAGAGGGCCGGGCGGCCGCCGCCTGCTTCGTGCAGGGGGAGGAAAGTCCGGGCTCCGCAGAGTGACGGTGCCGGGTAACGCCCGGCGGGGGCGACCCCAGGGAAAGTGCCACAGAAAGGATACCGCCCGGCGGCTCCGGCGAAAGCCTGGGTCCGGGTAAGGGAGAAAGGGTGCGGCAAGAGCGCACCGCGCGCCTGGCAACAGGAGCGGCACGGCAAACCCCACCGGGAGCAAGACCGAATAGGGACGGCACATGGGGCTGCTCGGCCCGGTCGTCCGGGTTGGTTGCTTGAGGCGGCGCGCGAGCGTCGTCCTAGAGGAATGGTCGCCCAGTCCCGCAAGGGATGGACAGAACCCGGCTTACAGGCCCTCTGGCATTTTCCCCTTCACATCAGGCCCCCTTCACATCAGGCCAAGGCGGCGAAAGCTCGCCCAGGCGCCATGGCCGAAGATGAGATGATCCAGGACCCTGATTTCCAGCGGGCGCGCTATCTCCACGATCCGCCGGGTGACGGCCTTGTCCGCGCGGCTGGGCACGAGATCGCCGCCGGGATGATTGTGCGCGAGGACGAGCGCGCGGCTTTCCAGCGCCAGCGCATCGGCGAAGAGGCGGCGCAGCGGCACATCGACGCCACCGGCCGAGCCGGCGGCATAGCTTTCATGCCAGATCAGTCCCAGATCTTTCCCGAGATGGAGCACGTGGAACTGTTCATGATCGAGCCCGAACAATGAGGGGGCGAGCAGGGCGACCGCCGCGTCCGTATCCGTCACGGTGATACGCCCAGCAAAGCCCCGCAGCATCGGCTTCCCCTTCGCCGCCCCGCACGGAGGTTGCTTCGATCGGGGCGCGCGGCTCCAGCAGGGACGGATCCGTTTCGGATCGATCCTCCGGCACCGCGCCGGCGCGGGCGATGGATGGTGCGTGGCGGCTTGGCGGATCGGGGTGCGGGCGCTAATCCGGCCGGCGTGAAGGCTTATCAGGATCTCATGCGGCGCATCCTCGCCGAAGGCGTGCGCCAGGACGACCGGACGGGAGTGGGCACGCTTTCCATCTTCGGCCATCAGATGCGTTTCGATCTGGCGGCGGGCTTCCCGGCGCTGACGACCAAGAAGCTCCATCTCCGATCGATCATCGTGGAGCTTTTGTGGTTCCTGCGCGGCGATACGAACGTACGCTGGCTGCGGGAGCGGCGGGTGAGCATCTGGGACGAATGGGCGCGCGAGGATGGCGATCTCGGCCCCGTCTACGGCAAGCAATGGCGTGACTGGGAAGGGCCGGGCGGCGTCCATATCGATCAGATCAAATTGCTGATCGATCTCATCAACCGCGATCCGGCCTCGCGCCGCCAGATCGTATCGGCCTGGAACCCGGCGGATCAGCCGCGCATGGCACTGGCGCCCTGCCATTGCCTGTTCCAGACGCACGTGGCGAACGGAAAGCTGAGCCTGCAACTCTATCAGCGTTCGGCGGACGTGTTCCTGGGCGTGCCGTTCAATATCGCGAGCTATGCCTTGCTCACGCACATGCTGGCCCAGCAATGCGGGCTGGAGGTGGGCGATTTCGTGTGGACCGGGGGCGATTGCCACCTCTACGTGAACCATCTCGATCAGGCGCGCGAGCAATTGTCGCGCACGCCGGGGCCGCTGCCGCGCCTGGAAATCCTGCGCAGGCCGGACGCGATCGACCAGTATGAATATGAGGATTTCGCGCTGGTGGATTATGTCGCCCAGCCGCACATCAAGGCGCCGGTGGCGGTGTGAGCGGGCCGATCGTCACTCTCTACGTCGCCCGATCGGATAACGGCATCATCGGGCGCGATGGCGGCCTGCCCTGGCGGCTGCCCGAGGATCTCAAGCATTTCAAGGCACTGACCATGGGCAAGCCCATGATCATGGGCCGTCGCACGTTTGAAAGCCTGCCGGGCCTGCTGCCGGGCCGTCGCCACATCGTGTTGACGCGCGATGGCGGATGGGGCGCCAAGGGGGCGGAGCGGGTCGGCTCGGTCGAAGAGGCGTTGGCGCTGGCGGGCGACGCGCCCGAGGTGGCCGTGATCGGCGGGGCGGAAATCTATGCCCTGTTCATGGACCATGCGACGCGGATCGAACTGACCGAGGTGCATCGGACGGTGGAGGGCGACACGAAGATGCCGCCTCTGGGCGCGGGGTGGCGGATCGCGAAGCGCGAACTGGGCGGACCGGACTTCGATTTCGTGACGCTGGAACGCGGCTGAGCCTGGTCGCGTGCCGCGCCC
Source organism: Sphingomonas sp. (assembly GCF_003248515.1). Taxonomy (GTDB): domain Bacteria; phylum Pseudomonadota; class Alphaproteobacteria; order Sphingomonadales; family Sphingomonadaceae; genus Sphingomonas_I. The sequence goes on along the minus strand of NZ_QFOB01000010.1, from coordinate 73,070 downwards.
GCCAGGGCGATCGGAGGGCGGGCGGCAGCGGAGACGCTACAGATCGATGATCCGCAGATCCCCCGTCGCGGAATCGATCGCGACGCGATGCTGCTCGTAATTGGCGAGCGTCGCACGGTCGGTGGCGAAGGAAACGGGCAGGCAGGCCGTGACGACGCAGACCGTGGCGCCGGCCGCTTCGCCCGCGACGATGCCGGCATGCGCATCCTCGAACACCAGGCAATCCGATGCGGAAAATCCCAGCCGCGCGGCGGCGAGCAGATAGCCTTCCGGTTCGGGCTTGCCGACCGAGACGTCATCGGCGGTCACGATCGTTTCCGGCATGGGCAGCCCCGCCGCGCGGAGCCGGGCGAGGGCGAGCGGGCGCGGGGCGGAGGTGACGATCGCCCAGCGATCCGCCGGCAGCGATCGCAGGAAGGCGCCAGCGCCGGTTATGGCTTCTGTGCCCTCGGCATCCTCAATCTCCATCAGCGTGATGCGATCCGCCTCGGTGCGCGCGTCGATGCCCGGCGGAACATGGCGCGCGACCGTCTCGATCGCGCGGACGCCGTGCATGGTGGCAAGGAGATGGCCGGGATCGATTCCGTGCCCTCTGGCCCAGGCCGTCCAGATGCGCTCCGCCGATGCGATGGAACTGAGGAGCGTGCCATCCATGTCGAACAGGAAGGCGGAGAAAGCGCGATTTTCGAACATCTCGCCACTTTAGGCCGTGCTGCGGCGCAGCGACAGCCCCGGCGCGGTCAGGGTGCGAGGAGAGCATGCACGTTTTTCCTGCCCGCATCGCATTGGCAGCCCGCCGCAGCTTTTCTATAGGCCGCCCCTATGGAGCGCCTGACTGGCAGCGCGCCGCTGCCCGCGGCTTTTCGTGGCGGCGTGATCGCGCTCGGCAATTTCGATGGTTTTCACATCGGCCATCAGGCGGTGGTGGCCCGCGCGATCGATCGCGCGCGTGCCGAAGGGCGGCCGGCGATCGTCGCCACATTCGATCCGCATCCGGCCAGCTTCTTCCGCCCGGGGCTTCCGCCGTTCCGGCTGACGACGCTCGATCAGCGCGCGCGGCTGTTCGCGGCGGCGGGGGCGGATGCGATGCTGGTGATCGGCTTCGATCGCGCGCTGGCGGATCTGACGCCCGATCGTTTCGTGGAAGAGGCGCTGGTGGCCCGGTTCGGCGCGGGCGGCATCGTCACCGGCTTCGATTTCACCTTCGGCAAGGCGCGCGCAGGATCGACGGCGATGCTGGCGGAGATCGGGCCGGCGCACGGCTTCACCGCCGAGGTGGTCGGCCCGATCGAGGATGCGGGCGGCCCCGTTTCCTCGACGCGGATCCGCCGCGCGCTGGAGACCGGCGATTGCGAGGAAGCGGCGCGGCTTATGAGCAGGCCCTTCGCGATCGCCGGACGCGTCATCCATGGCGACAAGCGCGGGCGCACGATCGGCTATCCCACCGCCAACATGGACATGGCCGATTATCAGCGGCCGCTCTATGGAATCTATGCCGTGCGCGCTCGGCTGGACGACGGACGCGTGATCGATGGCGCCGCCAATCTCGGCATCCGCCCAACCTTCGATCCGCCCAAGGAATTGCTGGAAACCTATCTCTTCGATGTTTCGGAGAGCCTTTACGATCGGGAGATGGAGGTGGAACTGGTCTCCTTCATCCGCCCCGAGGCGAAGTTTGACGGGCTCGACTCGCTCGTCGCGCAGATGGACGCCGATTGCGAAGAAGCGCGCCGCCGCCTAAGTGCCGCCGCCTGATGGCTGACGCACCCGAAACCCCAGATTATCGCTCCACCGTCTTCCTGCCGAAGACCGACTTCCCCATGAAGGCCGGTCTTGCGCAGAAGGAGCCCGCAATCCTCGCCAGATGGGCGGCGGAGGATCTGTATGGCCAGTTGCGCAAAGCGCGGGCCGGGCGCGAGCGCTTCATCCTCCACGATGGCCCGCCCTACGCCAATGGCGACATCCATATGGGCCATGCGATGAACAAGGTGCTGAAGGACATCGTCGTCCGCACCCAATCGCTGCTCGGCAAGGATGCGCCCTACGTTCCGGGCTGGGATTGCCACGGCCTTCCGATCGAATGGAAGGTCGAGGAAGCCTATCGCAAGAAGAAGCAGGACAAGGATGCCGTGCCGGTCGCGGAGTTCCGCGCCGAATGCCGGGCCTATGCCGATCACTGGGTGGGCGTGCAGCGCGAACAGTTCAAGCGGCTGGGCGTGATGGGCGATTGGGACGATCCCTATCTCACGATGAAGTTCGATGCCGAGGCCACGATCGTCGGCGAACTGCTGAAATTCGCCGAGACGGGCCAGCTGTATCGCGGCGCGAAGCCCGTGATGTGGAGCCCGGTGGAGAAGACCGCTCTGGCCGAGGCCGAGGTGGAATATGAAGACATCACCTCGACGCAGATCGACGTGGCGTTCGAGATCACGGATTCTCCGATCAAGGAACTGGTCGGTGCCTATGCGGTGATCTGGACGACGACGCCGTGGACGATCCCGGTCAATCAGGCTTTGGCCTATGGGCCGGAGATTGAGTATGTTCTCTTCACTTGGGCAGGAAGAAAACTGCTTCTTGCGAAGCAGTTGCTGAGTGAGGTCTGGCTTAGGATCGCCTATCGTAAAGAGGCTGGCGTAGTTCAGGATCAGGACGTTCCGCTTAAGTGGGAGCCGGAAGGCAAGCGTATCAGAGGCGCGGATCTCGCCGGCACGATAGTCCGCCATCCAATGCACCATCTCGGCGGCTTCTTCGCGAAGCCCCGGCCGATGCTGGCGGGGGATTTCGTCACGACCGATGCGGGTACGGGCCTCGTCCACATGGCGCCGGATCATGGCGAGGATGATTTCCTGCTGTGCAAGGCCAACGGGATCGATCCGGTCTTCGCGGTGGAGGGCGACGGCAAATATCGCGCGGACTGGGGCTGGCTCGGCGGGCAGGGCAGCGTCATCAATCCTAAGTTCAACGCGCCGGACGGGCCGATCTGCACCGATCTGCGCGAGGCGGGCGGCCTGCTGGCGGCCAGCGCGGATTTCCAGCACAGCTATCCGCATTCGTGGCGCTCCAAGGCGAAGGTGATCTTCCGCGCCACGCCGCAATGGTTCATCGGCATGGACAAACCGGTGGCGGCGCTCGGGGCCGGTGCTTCCACTTCGCTCGGCGCCAGCGGTGTTGAGGGCGCAAGCGAGAACGCCGTCCGTTCCGAGCCTGCCGAAGGACGGTCTGCGGGCGATGCCGCCAGCTCCAACGCACCCACCCTGCGCGAACTGGCGCTGGATGCAATCGCCCATACCCGTTTCGTGCCGGACAAGGGCCGCAACCGGATCGGCGCGATGGTGGAAGGCCGCCCGGACTGGGTGATCTCGCGCCAGCGCGCCTGGGGCGTGCCGATCGCACTCTATCTCGACAGGAAGACCGGCGCCTATCTCGTCGATCCTGCCGTCAATGCGCGCATCGTGGCGGCCTTCGGGCAGGGCGGGGCGGATGCGTGGTTCGCGGCCGATCATCAGGCATTGCTCGGCCCGGATCATGACGCGGCGGATTATGAGCCGCAGCGCGACATTCTCGACGTGTGGTTCGACAGCGGCTCCACCCACGCCTTCACGATCGAGGCGCGTTACGGCAAGGACGTGCGCGCCAACCTCTATCTGGAGGGATCGGACCAGCATCGCGGCTGGTTCCAGTCGTCGCTGCTCGAAAGCTGCGGCACGCGCGGCCGGGCGCCCTATGATGCTGTGCTGACGCATGGCTTCGCGCTCGACGGGCAGGGGCGCAAGATGTCCAAGTCGATCGGCAATGTCGTCGATCCGCTGAAGATCATCGGGGAAAGCGGGGCGGACATATTGCGTCTGTGGGTCGCCTCCACCGATTATTTCGAGGATGTGCGCATCGGCAAGGAAGTGCTGGCCACCACCAGTGATTCCTATCGGAAACTTCGCAATACATTCCGGTACTTGCTGGGTGCACTTGAAGGCTATTCGGAAAGTGAGGCAGTCGCCCCGCAGGCGATGCCGGAGCTGGAGCGCTACATGCTCCACCTGCTGGCCAGCCTCGATGCGGAATTGAAATCCGCGACGGAAGCCTTTGAATTCAATCGCTATGCGCGCGCGCTTGGCGATTTCTGCAACAACGATCTTTCCGCTTTCTATTTCGATATCCGCAAGGACAGCCTCTATTGCGACGGGGCGGCCGATCGCACGCGCCGCGCCTATCGCACCGTTCTGGATATCCTATTCCAGGCGCTCGTCCGCTATGCCGCGCCGATCCTCTGCTTCACGGCCGAGGAAGTGTGGGGCACGCGCTATCCGGAAGGCGGCAGCGTCCACCTGCTGGAATGGCCGGCCATCGATGCGGACTGGTCCGACGAGGATCTGCGGGCGCGCTGGGAGCGGCTGCGCGAGCTTCGCACCCAGCTGACCGGCAACATCGAGCCGCTGCGGCGCGAAAAGGTGATCGGCTCCAGCCTGGAGGCGGACGTGACCGCTCTCGCCTACAGCGCGGAGGATGCGGCGCTGCTGCGTTCGGTCAACTTCGCGGAGATCGCGATCACGGCGCCTGTCAGCGTGGTGGAAGGCGAGGTGCTGGAAACGACCCAGACGGTGGCGTTCGAAGTGCTCAAGACCGAGCTTGAGAAATGCGGCCGCTGCTGGCGCCATCTGCCGGAAGTGACCGAGGATGGCGCGCTGTGCGATCGCTGCACGGACGTGGTCGGCTGATGTCCGCCCGCATCGGCGGCTTCGCGACGGCGCTTGGCGTAATCGCGGCCGACCAGATCAGCAAATGGGCGATCATGGGGCCGATCGCCCTGCCGGCGCGCGGGCCGATCGAACTGCTGCCGATCTTCCGGCTGATCTGGGTGGAGAATCGCGGCGTTTCGATGGGCTTCCTCGTCGCCGGCAGCAATGCCGAGCGCTGGGTGCTGGCGGGCGTGACGGCGGCGATCGCGATCGGCGTGCTCATTTGGCTGCTGCGCGAGCGGAGCCGGATCGACGCGCTGGCGCTGGGCGCGATCCTGGGCGGCGCGATCGGCAATATCGCGGATCGGGTGCGGCTGGGCTATGTCGCGGACTTCCTCAATCTTCACTTCGGCGCATGGTCGCCCTTTTTGGTCTTCAATGTTGCCGACGCCGCGATTAGCGTCGGCGTAGTCTTGCTGGCCGTTCGCGCGTTGATCGTGCGTGACGCGTCGCCTTCGGAGAAAGCGAATGTCTAAGCGTATCTGGGTCGCGGCAGTGCCGTTGGCGCTCCTTACCCTGGCCGGGTGCGCCGCCAAGGCGCCCAAGGGCGTGTTCGCGGGCCGCAGCGGGCCGGACGAATTCGTCGTCGGCCGGGCGCAGCCCCTGGTCGTGCCGCCCGATTTCGCGCTCGTGCCGCCGCGTCCGGGCCAGCCCCGCCCGCAGGAGGCGGACAGCTCGACGCAGGCGCTCAACGCGCTGTTCGGCGGGCAGCAGCCGGTGAGCGCTGGCGAGCAGGCGTTGCTCCAGCAGGCCGGCGGCGCGCCCGATCCCGGCATCCGCAGCGAGGCGGGCTCGCCCGGCACGAACACGGTGAACAAGGGTTCCACCACGCGCGACATCCTCAATTCGCCCGCCAAGGCAGGCGCCGAGGCGAAGGCGAGCACCACGCCGCAATAAGGAAACGCCCGTGATCCGGCAGGCCAGCGGCGAGCTGCGGATCGAGACCGCACGCCAGGGGCTTGTCGAGATCACGCGCGCCGTGATCGGCTGGACGGATGCGCAGGCGATGGAAAGCGGCCTGCTGACCTTGTTCTGCCGGCACACATCGGCATCGCTGCTGATCCAGGAGAATGCGGCACGCGAGGTGCGCACGGATCTGGAGGATTATTTCGCGCGCATCGCGCCCGAGGATCCGGCGGCTTATGCGCATGATGACGAAGGGCCGGACGACATGCCCGCCATCTCAGGACCGCGCTGACCCAGATCCAGCTCACGATCCCGCTTGCCGGCGGTCGGCCGGTGCTGGGCACGTGGCAGGGCATCTATCTGTTCGAACATCGCCGCGCGCCGCATCGCCGCGCGATCGCGCTTCATCTGATCGGGGAATAGACGCCCCAGATCGGCGGCGATCCCGATCCGCCGCCGGGATCTTTCCGGAAATTGACCCCGGCCGCCGCCGGGGCTGCGATCAATTCTGTGCGGCCTGAGCCACGGCGATATCGTTGCGATAATCGCCGCCGAACGCACGGACCAGCGCGATCGTGGCCTGCATGCGACGCGTCTGCACCTGAAGGACGGCGCGTTCGGCCTCCAGCGCAGCCGTCTGCGCGGTGACGACATCGAGATAATCCGATGCGCCATCGCGATAGCGGGTGAGCGCCAATTGCTCGGTGCGGCTTGCCGCCTCGGCAGCGTCGCGCTGATCGACCGACGCCTGCGCGAGCAGCCGGGTGGCGGCCAGGCCATCCTCCGCCTCGCGGAAGGCGGTGAGGATGGAGGCGCGATAATCGCTGGCGGCGGCCTCATAGTCCGCCCGGCTGATCTTCACCTGCGCCGCACGGCGGCCGCCATCGAAGATGGTCTGAAGCAATGTCGCGGGGCCGAGCGTCCAGAAACTGGCGGGCGACTGGAGCACGTCGCCGCGAATCGAATTATAGCCGCCCTGTGCATTCAGCGAGAGAGACGGGAACCAGGCCGCGCGGGCGACGCCGATCCGCCGATTGGCGGCGAAGGCGCGCCGTTCGGCCTCCGCCACGTCGGGACGCCGCTGGAGCAGTTCGGAGGGGGCAGCCGTCGGCATGGTGGGCGGCGCGAACGCTTTTACCGCTACGGGCAGCGAGAAGCCCGAGGGCAGCTCCCCGATCAGTGCCGCGATCTGATGCTCCAGCGCGGCGCGCTGATTGGCGACATCAGACAATTGTGCGCGCGCCGAAGACAGGACCGTCTTCGCCCGGTTGACGTCCAGCCCGTTGGCGATGCCGCCGTCGTGGCGGGTCACGGTGAGATCGCGCGCCCGCGTGAAGGCCACGACCGTGCGTTCGAGCAGTTCGCGCTCGGCATCCAGGCCCCTGAGGCGGACATAGGCATCGGCCAGATCGGCCTGCAGGCTGAGGCGAACGCTGGCCAGATCGGCCTGGCTCGCCTGCGCCTCGGCGCGGGTGGCAGAGACTTCGTTGCGGATGCGGCCCCACAGATCCAGTTCGTAGCTGGCGGTGGCGCCCACCACGCGCTGCGTATATTCGCTCGCGCCGTTCACTGCATTGGGGCGCAGGCCCGAGAGGCGCTCGCGACGTATCTGGGCGCTGCCGCTCACCTGCGGGAGCAGCTCCGCGCTCGCATCGCGCACGGCGGCGCGGGCGGCATCATACCGGGCCAGCGCGGCCGAGAGCGTGGGGCTGGCGCGTTCGGCGCGCGCTTCCAGATCATCCAGCACCGGATCGTTGAAGGCCGACCACCACGGGCCGCGCGCGGCCGCATCCTGTGGCGTGGCGCTCGCCCAGCCGGCCGGGGGCAGGGGCTGGGATTCCTTGAAGGCGGCAGGCGTGGCCGTCGCCTGCGGCCGATAGGCGGGCGCCATCGAGCAGCCGGCGAGAAGCAGTGCCGCCAGCGTGGCGGCGGCGAGGGGCTTAGCTGCGGGCACGGCCACCATCCGCATCGGCATCGCTCGCGATCTTGACCTGATCGCCTGCCTGAATTGCATCCGGCGGCGTATCGACGATCCGGTCCGAGGGGCTGAGGCCCTGCGCCACCTCGATCTGTTTGCCGAGATCGCGGGAGATCACGATCTTCCTGATCGAGATCCTGCCAGACGCATCGACCACGGCGACGGTGGTGCCATCCGCCCCGAACATCAGCGCGCTTGCCGGGATGCGCAGCGCGCTCGTCTGCGCGCTGAGCGGGAAGCTCACCTGCGCGAAGGCGCCGGGCTTCAGTTCACCACCGGCATTGGGCGCTTCCACCTGCACGAGGACGGCGCCAGAGGCATTGTCGACCGCGCCGGCCGAGCGGGTAAGCGTGCCCTGGAAGGTGCGGCCCGGATATTCGGGCAGCGTCATCTGCACGACCATGCCCTTTTGCACCTGACCCGAATAATTTTGCGGGATGCGCACATAGATGCGCATGCGCCGGTTATCGGAAACGGTGAAGAGCGGCGAGGCGGCGGCGTTGCCCGAAATCACGAGCGCGCCGATCTGTGCCGACCGGCTCGTCACCACGCCCGCGAAGGGCGCACGCAGGATCGTGAAGCTCTTCTCTGCCTCCAGCCGCTTCACATTGGCGAGGCTTGCATTGGCGACCGCGATCTTGGCCTTGTAATCGCCGGCTTTCTCATCGGCTTCCTGCTGGGAGACGGCATCGGACTTGCGCAGCCCGGCCCAGCGGATCGAGGTGGTGCGGGCGAGCGCTTCCTGGGCGAGCGTGGTCTGATAATCGGCGCGCGCCTGGGCGAGCTGCTGATCCAGATCGGGCGCGTCGAGGATGGCAAGCGCCTGACCGGCGGAGACATGATCGCCGATATCCGCCAGCCAGCGGCTGATATAGCCGCTGGTGCGCGCATAGATGGCCGCGCTGTTGAACGCCTGAATGGTGCCGGGCAGCGCGAGATCCCCGCCATGCTCCGGCCGCGTCGGATGCACGACCGAGACGGTGAGCGTCGAGGCGCTGCTCGCCTCGTTGGCGAGCATATGATCCGCGCGGCTGCGGCTGGCGATGCCCACGCCGACGAGAGCGACCGCGATAACCGCGGTGCCGATACCGAAGCGCTTCAGATTACGAGTCTGCCGCTCATCGGGCAGGGAAGGCAGATCCTGATTTTCAGACACTGGCGAGCTCGAGTTGACCGGGGGCCTGCCGCTTGGCTGCGTGCCGGTTGTGGAAAGCAGAGAAGATGGTGGGGACGAAGAAGAGGGTGGCGATCGTCGCGACGATCAGGCCGCCGATCACGGCGCGGCCGAGCGGCGCATTCTGCTCGCCACCCTCGCCAAGGCTCATCGCCATCGGCAGCATGCCGATAATCATGGCCAGCGCCGTCATCAGAACCGGGCGGAAGCGAACCATGCCCGCCTCCAGCGCGGCGCGCGTGGCATCGCCCAGCTCCGCCAGCCTTTCGCGGGCGAAGGAGACGACCAGGATCGAATTCGCCGTGGCGACACCCATGCACATGATCGCACCCGTCAATGCCGGAACCGACAATGTAGTGCCGGTGAGGAAAAGCATCCAGACGATGCCGGCCAGCGCGCCGGGGAGCGCGGTGATGATGATGAACGGATCGAGCCAGCTCTGGAAGTTCACGACGATCAGCAGATAGATGAGCAGCACCGCGCCGACGAGACCGATGCCAAGCCCGGTGAAGGACGTGTTCATCGTCTGATACTGACCACGCAGCGTGACGGTGACGCCCTTGGGCTTCTCCTTGTCGAGCCTTTTCAGGACCTTCTGGATATCGCCGGCGACCGCGCCGAGATCGCGGCCCTGCGTGGCGGCATAGACGTCGATCGTGGGCTGGATATTGTAATGGCTCACGACCGGATTGGTGTTGGTCCGATAGACATCGCCGAGAGCGCCGAGAATCTGCGGCGCGGCGCGGCCCGCCCCGGAGATCGGGACATTGGCGAGATCGCCGATCGATCCGATCTGATATTCCGGCGTCTGCGCCACGACCGGATAGGACACGCCATTTTCCGGATTGAGGAAGAAGACGGGCGCCGTCTGCGATGTGCCGGCCAGTGAATTGGCGAGGCTGGTCGTCACGTCACGCTCCGTCAGGCCATATTGGCCGATGCGGGTGCGATCGATATCCACATTGAGCTGCGGATAGCGCGCCGTCTGCTGGATGCGGGAATCGACGACGCCGGGCACGGAGCGGATGGCGCGCAGCACCTTGGCCGCGAAGGCCGCATTATCCGTGGCGCTCCGTCCGCTCATCTGAATGTCGATCGGCGCGGGGGCGCCGAAATTCAGGATCTGCGTGGTGATATCCGCCGGCAGGAAGGAAAAGCTTGAGCCGGGGAAGCTTTTGGGAAGCTCCCTGCGCAGCATCGCGACATACTCCGCCGTGGGCTTGTGATCCTTGGCCAGAGTGATGAGGATATCGCCATCCTGCGGACCGATCGTGCCCGAATTGTTATAGACCGTGTTGATGGCGCTCACCGGCAGACCGATATTGTCTGTGATGGCGGCGATTTCCTCGCCCGGGATCAGCTGGCGGATGCGCCCTTCCATCCGATCGAATTCGGCGGCGCTCTGCTCGATGCGGAAGCCCACGGGGGCACGGACATGGATCATCATCTGTCCGGCATCGACGGCGGGGAAGAAATTGCGGCCGAGGAACGGAACCAGCAGCATCGAGGCGAGCATGATCGCGATGAAGCCGATCATGAAAGGTTTCCGATGCGCGAGTGCGAGCGCCAGCATCTGCGCATAGCGCGACCGGATCGCCTCGAAGCGCACCTCGAACCCGCGCTGGAAGCGCACGAAGGGATTGGATGAGCGCGGCGCCGAATGGACATCCAGGTGCACGTGCGGCTTCAGCAGATACATCGCCATCGTCGGCACCAGCGTGCGCGACAGGATGAACGAGGCGATCATCGCGAACACCACGGACAGCGCCATCGGCACGAACAGGAAGCCCGCGACGCCCGGCAGCGCGAACATCGGCACGAACACGATACAGATGCACAGCAGCGAGACGAAGGCGGGTGTGACGATCTGAGCCGCGCCATCGAGGATCGCGGTCTTCACATCCTTGCCCTGTTCCAGATGCCAGTTGATATTCTCGATCGTGACGGTCGCATCATCGACGAGAATGCCCACCGCGAGCGCCAGCCCGCCGAGCGTCATGACATTGAGCGTTTCGCCGACGGCGGAAAGCGCGAACACGGCGGCAAGCACGGCGAGCGGGATCGACAGCGCGATGATGACGGTGGAGCGCCACGAGCCGAGAAAGAGCAGGATCATCAGGCTGGTGAGCGCGGCCGCGATCGCGCCTTCCTTCACCACGCCCGAAACCGCCGCCTTCACGAACAGGGACTGATCGCCGACCGGCTTGATCGCGAGCGTCGAGGGCAGGCCCGCTGCGATCCTCGGAATGGCCTCCTTGACGCCTTCGATGATCGCGAGCGTGGAAGTGGCGCCGTTCTTGAGCACGGTGATGATGACCGACCGCCGACCATCGACATGGACGACATTGGTCTGCGGCGCGGCGCCATCGCGCACATAGGCGACGTCGCGCATGTAGATGGTGGCGCCGTTCACCACCTTTACCGGCAGATCGTTCAGCGCGGGGATCGAGTTCGGCGCGTTATTGAGCTTCACGCTATATTGATAGGTGCCGATCTTCGCGAAACCGGCCGGATTGATCTGGTTCTGCGCGGCGATGGCGGCGCCGACATCCTGGGCGGAAAGCCCGCGCGCCTGCAATGCCGCCGGATTGATATCGATCTGGACCTGGCGGGTCCGACCGCCGGACGGATAGGGGATCGCCGCGCCCGGAACCGTGACGAGCTGGGTACGGATCTGATTCTGCGCGAGATCGAACAATTGCTGTTCGCTCAGCCCCTGACCGGACAGCGCCAGCTGGATGATGGGCACGGTGGACGCGCTGTAATTGAGCACGAGCGGCGGGGTAACGCCGGGCGGAAGCTGGCGCAGCACGCTCTGCGACACGGCCGTCACCTGTGCCGTGGCGGTGCGCACGTCGGCACCCGGCTGAAGGAATATCTTCACGATGCCGATGCCCTGGAGCGACTGGCTTTCGATATGTTCGATATCGTTGACCGTGGTCGTCAGCACGCGTTCGTAGGGCGTGATGATGCGGCCGGACATTTCCTCCGGCGGCAGGCCGGCATATTGCCAGGCGACGGCGATCACCGGCACGCGGATTTCGGGGAAGATATCGACAGGCGTGCGGAGCGCGGCGCCGACGCCCGCGATCAGGATCACAACCGCCATGACGATGAAGGTGAGGGGCCGCGACAGCGCGACCTTAACGATACCGATCATCTACGCTCGTCAGCTCCATAAGCGACCGCCGGCCCGGTCGGGCTGCTCCGGACGGAGCGGAAGGCGGCCACATCGCTATCCATACTTATTGGTATATATTTTTGCATTGCACCATGCGCCACCTGTGCTCAAATATATGATATGGCTCAATCGATAGCTTTTGCGACCTGATCCGATGGAATTGCGCCATCTCCGGTATTTCCTCCGCGTTGCCGAAGAGCTTCATTTCGGCCGCGCGGCCGCCAAGCTCGGCATTTCCCAACCGCCGCTGAGCCAGCAGATCCGCGCTCTGGAAGACGAACTGGGAATCGAATTGTTCGATCGGACGAGCCGGCGCGTGCGGCTGACCGACGCGGGCGCGATCTTCATGGTGGAAGCGCGACGAACGCTGGATCAGGCCCGCCATGCCGTGGATGTCGCGCGGCGGATCCAGCAGGGCGAGGAAGGCGAACTCGCCATCGGCTATGTCAGCTCCGTGCCGTTCGTGGCGCAGGTTTCCAGCACCTTCGCCGGGTTTCGTGCCGAACATCCGGCCATCCATCTCACGCTGAAGGAGATGGGGCGGGATTTGCAGATCATGGCCTTGCGCGAGGGGCAGCTGGATCTGGGTTTCGTTCGGGGCGCCGACCGGCCGATCCTGCCCGGCGCGCTCGTATCGAGCCTGGTGCAGGAGGAGCCGATGCTGATCGCCCTGCACGACGATCATCCGCTCGCGCGCGAGGAGTGGCCGCTGACGCTGGGTGACATCGCCGATCAGCCGTTCGTCATGTTTTCGAGCGAGGGCGGAGCCGGCTTCAACGAACAGATCGAACTGATCTTCGCGCGGGAGGGGCGCGAATTGCGCACCGTGCAGGAAGTGAACGGGCTCGGCTCGATGCTGGGGCTCGTCGCCGCCGGGCTGGGTATCACAATCGTCAGCCGCTCGGTCAGCGCCTTGCGGGCCAAGGGCGTCGCTTACCGGCCACTGGTGATGGACGGGGTCATCAGCCGGCTCTGGCTGATTCGCGGGCCGGAGCCGACTCCGATCACCCGGACGTTCATCCGGATGCTGAAGGATCGCGACGAATAGCCGCCTGCCCTACATCGAGTGGCCGTGCGACATGTCCATTTCCCCGGACTTTGCCGGCGTGGCCGGCACATCGCCGACGACGCGGCGCATTAGCGCGATCTCCTCGGCCTGTTTGGTGACGATGTTGCGGGCAAGCTCGCGCAGCTCCTCGTTCTTGCCATATTTCAGGAGGGCCTCGGCCATATCGATCGCGCCCTGATGGTGCGGGATCATCATCAGGGCGAAATCGCGATCGACATCGCCGGTGGGCTTCACCTCCATGCCGGACATCATCGCGGCCATCGCCTTGTCATTGTCCTTCAGGAAAGCGACCTCGACGGGGTCCTTCACCTGAGGTGCTTCCGCTCCCGACGAGCAGGCCGCGAGCGCGAGCGTCGCGATCATCGCGAGCCGGTGCGGGAAGAGGCGGGACGGGTAGATCATGGCTGGTCCTTGCTTTCGGCGGAACGGGTGGGGGGCATGCCGGGGGCGGCGACGTAGGCGCGCAGGATCGCCCAGCGATCTCCGCGGCCTTCGGGCGTGGCGGCCGCGCGCGCGACGCGACCGGCCACCCAATCGCGCGCGACCGTATAACCCAGCGCATAGGGGCCGAGCTCGTCCACGAAGCCGAGCAATGCTTCCGGGCTGGTGACGAGCGCGTCGCGCTGCAGCGCAGCCGATGCGGCTTCTGCGGAAAGCCGGCCGTCGCGATAATCGCGCAGAATCGGCGCGGTGGCAGGCGAGATGCGATCGATCAGCGCGCGGACCTTTTCGAACTTCGCAGCCTCGGCCGGCGGGAAGCCGGCGAGCGGGAACAGGACGTCGCGCTCGAAGGCCAGGCGGTCGGCGGGCGGAAAGGCAAGATCGACGCCATAATTGGCGGCGCCTTCGCGAAACATGGAATCGGGCGAGCGGAGCAGGATCACCCGCTCGTCCACGGGCAGGCCGCCACGACCGGCCGCGACATCCTGCATGACGAACTGCGCGTGATGGCCGGGATAGCCTTCGTGGCAGGCGACATCGATCGCGGAGCCCAGGAAGGCCACTGCATTGGGATTGATCTGAAGCTGGCTGCGATAACCGCCGCTGTAACGATGCCATGCCGCATCGACGCCCGCCGTCCACTCGACATCCAGCCGCTCTGTGGCGGGCAGATCCCAGTGCGCGCGCGTCCGCCGGCGGCATTCGGCAAGCGCCCGATCGAACAGCGCCTCGCGCTTGCCCTCCGGTATCACGTAACGCGCGCGGAACGCGTCCACGCGATCGGCGAGCCGGCCGGGTCCGGGGAGCAGGCGTTCCAGTTCCGTGCGCGCGGCGGCGATGGCGGCCATGTCCACAGGCACCGGATCGATGCCATAGACGCGGCGGGCCTCATCATCGAACGAGACGGCGCGCGGCTTTTGGATCGTTTCGATCAGCGCCTGCAAATGGGTGACCCGGCTCAGTAATCTGGTGCGGTGGGGCGAGGCCGGCCCCGGATCCTTTGCGATATCGGCGGCGAGCGCGGCGAGATCGCGTTGCAGATCGTCGAGCGATGGCGTGGGCCGATCGGCATTGGGGCGGAGCGTGTCCGGCCCGAAGAATGCGTCGACCTCCTTCTTGTCCGTCTGGCCGAAGGCGAGTGCCAGTTCGGCGAAGCGGCTCGCCTGCCGCTCCAGCGGATCCGGGGGAGCGAGAGGCGAGGGCAGGCCCAGCCGAACGGCCGCGAGCAGGGCCAGCAACAACAGGATGCCGGCCGACACCAGCGCGATGCGCCGACGATTCATCCGGCGCGACGGGAGCGCGAAGCTGCTGGCCACGACGCGCTCCCCTCCCGCTTATTCGGTGCGGAGCGCGTCGATGGGATCAAGCAGCGAGGCACGGCGCGCGGGATAGCTGCCAAACACCAGCCCGACGATGGCGGCGATGCCCATGGCCAGGGCCATCGCCCCGAACGACACGCTCGCGGGCCAGCCGAGCGACCATCCGATCGTCCAGGACGAGACGAGACCCAGCACCAGCCCGATCAGCCCGCCGATCACCGAAAGCGTGATCGCCTCGATCAGGAACTGCATCGCGACGTCGCCGGTGCGGGCGCCGCTGGCGATGCGCAGGCCGATCTCGCGGGTCCGCTCCGTTACCGACACGAGCATGATGTTCATGATGCCGATGCCGCCGACGATCAGCGAAACACCCGCGATCGAGGCGAGCAGCGCCGTCATCGTATCGCTGGCATGATCGAGCGTGTCGGCCATCTCCTCGAGATTCACCTCGTCCAGCTTGGGGAGGTTGGCGAGCGCGAAGGCGGCGGCGGGCGTATAGAGGCCCTTGGTCAGCGCCTGGGCGGCCTGCGTCTCGACCGTGAAGTCGTCCACCGAACCGGCGGCACCGGCCTGTGCGCTGAGATAGGAGGCCGCCTTGCCATTGCCCTGGCCGTGGCGCTTGCGGAGCACCTTCTTGATATCCTCGCCGATGCGCGAGGCTTCACCGGCCTTCTCGGCGGCGATCACGATTTCCTTGATATTCTGCATCCCCAGCGCCGCTTGCAGCTTCTGGTAGGGGACGAACACCACTTCCTTGTGATCCTCGGAATCGCCGGAGGTGACGCCGACAATCTCGAACACCTGATCGCGGATCTGCATGGTCTTGCCGGTGGGGTTCGATCCCTTGCCGAACAGCTGATCGGCCAGCGCGCGGCCAATCACGGCCTGGTTGCTGTTCTCCTCGAACATCTTGCCGGGCTTCAGATCCCAGGAATAGGCGCTGGCGAATTCGGTGCCGACACCCTCCACCTTGGCGAAGGCCTTGGTGGCGCCGACGGTGACGCTGGTACGCGTCGAGATGCCTGGGCTGATGAACTTGATGCCCTCCACCTCATTCTTGATCGCGTTCAGATCGGCCAGCGTGAGCGTATCGGCCGCGCCGCCGCCTTCCGCGATGCCGACGCTCTGGCCGCCGCGCACATAATTGCCGGAGTGGACGAAGACGAGCTTGGTGCCGGCCGAACTGACCTCACCCTCGACCGAGGCACGGGCGCCCGTGCCGAGCGCGACCATGGTGAGCACCGCGGCGACGCCGATAATCATGCCGAGCATGGTGAGCAGCGTCCGCAGCCGATTGCGGCTGAGCGAGCGGAGCGCGAGCCGGATATTGACGGGCATCAGCGCGAACATGGGAACCTCCGATCGGGGCAGGCAAGCGTGGAAGAGGAAGGGCGCATCATCATTCGGATTTCAGCGCGATGACGGGATCGAGCATCGAGGCCCGGCGCGCCGGGCCGAAGCCGAAGGCGATGCCGGTGATGGCGGCCATGGCAACGGCGACGACCAGCATGACCGGCGAGATCGCCGTGGCCGTGTGGAAGCCGTGCTCGGTGACGTAGAGGCCGATGCCGCCCAGCGCGAGACCGATGATCCCGCCCAGCGCCGCCAGCGTTACCGCCTCGACGAGGAACTGGACCATCACGTCCTGGGTGCGGGCGCCGAGTGCCATGCGCAGGCCGATCTCGCGGGTGCGCGCGGCGACCGACACCAGCATGATATTCATCACGCCGATGCCGCCGACGAGGAGCGACACCGCGGCAGCCCCACCCAGAAGGTAGGAGAAGGTGCGGCCGGCCTGACGCAGGCTCTTGGCCATTTCCTCCCAGGAGGTCTGCTCGAAACCCGCCGAGTTGGAGTGGACGGCGCGGGCGAGGCGCGGATCGGAGCCCATGCCGGGCAGCGCGCTGTTGCTCTGCGTCTCGACACGGAAATCGTTCGCCCACCCCTCGCCGAGGCCATGCAGCTTGCGAAGTTCTTCCTCGACCTGCTTGGCCACCTTCGACGTGACGCCGATCGACTGGGTGCGGATGGTGATCGTATCGTAGCTGGTGCGGCCGAGCAGATCGCCCGCCAGCTTGTTCGGCACATAAGCGGCGGGGACGACGATCGAGCCGCCCTTGTCCTCACTCGCCTTGATGACGCCGACGACGCGAACCTGCTTGCCTCCCAGCGGCACGATCTGGCCCACGGCCGATTTCGCATCGGGCCAGAGACGCTTGGCGACATCCGGCGTGACGAGCATCACGGGCGCGCCGCTTTCATGCTCGCCGGCGCCCGGCAGCTTGCCTTCGATGAGGCGCCAGCCGGTCATATCGGGCCAGGCGGGATCGAAGCCGGTGACGCGCATGATACCGGCGGGCAGGCTTGCACCCGCATCCACGGTGGCATTGCCCTGCATCTGGCCGGCGATCGACTTCACGCCTCCGATCTTGCCGAGCGTTGCCACCTGGGTCGCATCGATCGGGGTGGGCGGCGTTTTGAACTCGGTCTTCTTCGGCGCCGTGATACGGCGGCGCGCATCCACGACCGCCTCATTTTCCGACATGTCTCCCATCGCGGAACCGTCCGAGCCCGAGGCGCTGGTGGTGGCGATGCCTTCGGAAGGCTCGCCGCCGCCGCTGTCCTGCTGGCCCCGGCTGTCGATCGCGGACGGCGTGAAATTGCCGGGCTTGATCGTGATGCGGGTGGGGCCGGCGCTTTCGATCTGGCTCTCGATGCGCAACTGCGCGCCACGGCCGAGACCCGAGACGATGACGACCATCGCCACGCCCACGCTCATGCCGAGCAGGGTGAGGATCGCCTGAAGCTTGTTCTGGGTGAGCGCCTTCAGCGCCATCCGGAGATTAGTGAGCATGGGTCTTACCCTTGGCCGCCGGCTTGTCGTAAACCGGGAATTGCGAACGCGGGATCTCGATCAGTTCGGATTCACCGCGCACGACCGTGCCGACGCGCACGACGCTCTTGGGATCGGTTACCGGCTTGCTGGGTCCGGTCCAGAGCGTCGAGGTCGTATCCGGCTTCATCGTTACATATTCGGTCTTCTGCCCCGGTCGATCGATCTCGACCGAAAGCTCGCTGGCCGCCGTCGCCGGCAGGGCACGGCCGGACGCATCCATGAAATAGATGCGCACGCCGCCCTTGGGCGCCAGCAGGATTTCGAAATGCGCGGTCTTGGTGGCCTTCAGGATGCCGCCATGGGGCGCCTCATGGATCACGCCATTGTGAGCCAAGGCAGGGGCCGCGCCCAGCAAAAGGGCGGCAAGGGAGATCAGCGTCTTATTCATGGCGGAGGGCCTCGATGGGATCGAGCAGCGCGGCGCGCCGCGCGGGATAGACGCTGAACGCGATGCCCAGCAGGGCCGCGACGATCAGCGAAAGGAAAGCGGACAGGGGAGAGATCACAGCGGACCATTCGAAGAAGCGCTGGAGCCCACCGGAGGCGAGAACGCCGACCAGGATGCCCAGCACGCCGCCGATCAGGCAGAGCAGCAGCGCCTCCAGCACGAACTGGGTGGCGATATCGCTGCGGCGGGCGCCGAGCGCGATGCGCAGCCCTACCTCCCGCGTCCGTTGCGTGACCGAGAGCAGCAGCAGGTTCATCACCCCGATCCCGCCGACGAGCAGGGATACCGCCGCGACGCCCGCCAGCATCGCCAGCATGATGACGTTGGTACGCTTCAGCGAGGCGGACATCTGCTCGATCGTCAGGCGATCAATATCCTGGAGATTGCCCGAAATCACGCGGGCGAGTTGCGGGGGAATGCCCTTGCCGATCGCCTGCTGGGCCATCGTGGTGACCGTGAAGTCGTCCGGCGTCTCCTCGCTGATCTTGTGGCGCTTGCGCAGCAGAAGCTTCACATCGTTGGAAAGCTTGCTGACATCGCCCACCGACTTGGCCGTCAGCGCGATCGTGTTGAGCTTCGAAAGGTTGAGGAGACCGTCGATCGTCTGCACGGGCACATAGACGGCGTCGAACTGATCGTCGCCCGGCGCCGGCTGGTTGGCCCAGCTGCGGCTGGAAACCACACCGATCACCTTGAAAGGCTGGTTCCACATCGTCGTCGTCTTGCCGACGGGGTTCACGCCTTCGCCGAACAATTTGTCCGAGACGACCTTGCCCAGCACCATCACCTGGGCCTTCTCCTCGCCATCCTTCTCGGACAGGAAGCGGCCGTGGATCATCGACCAGCCGCTCCGGATTTCGGGAAGCGCCCACTCGGTGCCGTGATAGCGGGTGAACCACTGCCTGGTCTTGTCGCCCTCCACGAAGATGCGGGCATTTTCATGGACGCCCGCCACGACATGCTGGACGCCCGGCATCGCGGCGATCGCCTTGGCATCGTCCACGGTGAGCGTCGCCGCCGCGCCGAGGCCGGCGCTCATGTCGCCCAGGCGATCCTTGGCCGTGGGGTGATCGTGAATGGCGAGAGGATCGTCCTCATAGTGGCTCGGCACCAGCAGGGTTTCGGCCGGGCTGCGCGCGGGTTCCGCCAGCGCGCCTTCGTCGGTGACGTAGCCATAGGGCATCGGATACAGGATCCGCGCACCCTGCGGCGCCATCCGATCCGTGAAGATGCGGAAAGGCTGTGCATTCAGCGCGACCTGCTCCAGCCGGGCACCGAGCGGCGGCATGGGGGCCAGATCGCGGGGATCGAGCGCACCGGTATGGCCGATATTGCCGTCCGGGTCGGTCCGGTCCTCCTTCGCCTTCGCATAATTGCCGGCGGTGACGACGATCAGGTTGGCGCCCGCCGCGCGCAGCTGATCCTCGACCGAATCCTGCGCGCCGCGGCCGAGCGCAAGGCTGGTCACGAGTGCCGCGACGCCCACCATCACGCCGATCATGGCGAGCGCCGTCTGCATCCGGTTGCGGATCAGCGCGCTGAAGGCGAGGTGGATGAAATGACGACCAGGAAACATGGGATCCGTATTCCGATCAGTTCGCGGTCACCATGATCTGCTCGGGCGCCATTTCCAGCGTGGAGCGCGGCGTGTTCGGCTCATCCGACAGGATCTTGCCATCGCGGACCGCGATGATGCGCGTGCCATAGGCCGCGATGTCCGGCTCGTGCGTGATGAGCACGATCGTGATGCCCTTTTCCTCGCGCAGTTCCTGAAGGATGCGCATCACTTCGATGGAGGTCTTGGTGTCGAGGTTGCCGGTCGGCTCGTCGGCCAGGATCAGCGTCGGCTCGTTGACCAACGCGCGCGCGATGGCGACACGCTGCTGCTGGCCGCCCGAAAGCTGGTTCGGGTGGTGATCGTAGCGATTTTCCAGGCCCATCGCGGCGAGCGCCTTCATCGCGCGCTCGCGCCGCTCCGAGGCGGGCATTACGGGGCGCGTGTAGAGGAGGGGAACCTCGACATTTTCCACCGCCGTGGTGCGCGGCAGCAGATTGAAGCCCTGGAAGACGAAGCCGATCTGCTTGTTGCGGATGTCTGCCAGCTCGTCTCGCGGCAGGGACGAGACATCCTTGCCGTTGAGCAGATATTTGCCCTCGGTCGGCCGATCGAGGCAGCCGAGGATGTGCATCATCGTCGACTTGCCCGAACCCGACGGACCGGTGATCGCGACGAACTCGCCTTCACCGATATCGAGGCTGACGCCGGCAAGCGCCTGGACGATATTGTCGCCAAGCTTGTAGGTCTTCTTGAGCCCTTGCAGTGAGATGATCGACATGAGCTTACCTGCTTGGTTTGGGGAGGAGGGGAGAGAGCTTTCCGGTCTTACTTGGCCGGGGACGAGGATGTGGGAATGGGGCCGTTGAGGCCGGCATAATTATAGAGGATGGCGACGACCGACTTCTCGGCTCCGGCCATGCCGTAAACCTTGCCGGCGCCTTCGATCACATAATATTCGTTCGCGGCGTGGGCATTGCCGCCCGCGCCCAGCATGCCGCCGACGATGGGTATGTCGAACGGCTGGCCGTTGCCGGCGAACAGATAGGCCGGCCAGTAGCCGCCCATGATGCTGTTGATCGACGTGGTCGGGGCATGGGAAATGCCGAACTGATCGAACGCCGCATAGACGGCGTGGCCGATCTCATTGTCCGTATTGCGCTTGGCCCACGGCACATCGCCGACGACGTTGATCTCGACATCCTTGTAGCCAAGCTGATCCAGATATTTGCGCAGCTTGTTGACGATGTCCGGCCCCGTCATGTTCGGGATGTAGCGGAAGTTGTGCTTCGAGATGATCTGGTTGGGCAGGATCGCGCCCGATCCGCCGGCGAACATGTTGCCGCCCCAGATACCATCCAGGTTCATCGACGTGCCGTAACGGGCCATCTTCAGCATCGTATAGGGATCATCCGAGATGAAGCGGGCGACGCCGAGCCCCTCGGCGGCCTTCTTCATGTCCACGCCCTTGGCCTGGCGATGGAGTTCCTCGTCCTTCTCTGGCTGGATCGGCTCCATATTGTCGTAGAAACCGGGGATCAGCACCTTGTTGCCATCCTCGGAGACGAGCTTCGACAGCATCTGGATGTGGCGCCAGGCCGGCGAATCCACCGAACGCTTGTTGCCGCCGTGAATGTCCGAATAGACCGGGCCGCGACCCCAACTCTTGCCGCTCGTCTTCAGCTCGACGAACACGCAGCCTTCCGAGCCGGAGAGGATATAGGCGGAGCCGCCCTGCTGGAAGCCGAACGTGTACATCGCATCCGCGCCCTTGATGAGCTCCGGATGATCGGTGACGAACTTGTTATAGCCCATCGACATGCGCTCTTCGTCGCCCTCGGCGATGAAGATGAGGTTCACCGGCAGCTTGCCCGTCACCGCCTTGATCGACATCAGCGCATTCCACATGGCCATTTCGGGGCCTTTGGAATTGGTGGCGCCACGGCCGATCAGAACCTTCTTGTAGGGCGCCTGCTCGACGAGCCGGCCTTCGAAAGGCGGGGCCTTCCACAGATCCGGCTGGGTGACCGGCATCGTATCGTACATCCAGTAGACGACGAGCGTCTTCTTCGCGCCCTCGTCGCACTTGGCATAGACGACCGGATTGCCCTGCTGGCCCCACTTCGTCTTGCCGACATCATAGACCTGGGTCTTCTGGCAACCGAGCTGATCGAAGAAGCCTTTCACCATTTCGGCGGATTCCTGAATACCTTCGCCGGTATTCGAGATGGACGGCTGCTGAATCCACTTCTGCAGATTCACGACATGCTCGTCGATATGGCCATCGATATAATCGTAGATCTTCGTCAGATCCGCATTGTGGATCTTGGATTTGTCGATCGATACGGTTTCGTCGCCCGTCGGCCGGATGCCCAGCTTGGGAGTGGTGGAATCCTTGGCGGCGGTGGCGTTGCCGCCACCACCGCTCTGGCCGCAGGCGGCAAGCGCCAGCGACAGGGTCATCATCGAAACGAGGGAGACGAATTTCTTCACGATCCGGAGGCTCCATTGGCGGAGTTTGCGGGCTTGGGCGGGGCCGGCGGCGCGATCGGGCCGTTCAGGCCGGCATAATTGTAGAGCGCGGTGGCCACGACCTTCTCGCCGCTGGCCATGCCGAGCTGCTTGCCGGCACCTTCGATGGCATACCATTCATTGGCCGCATGGGCATTGCCGCCGGCGCCGCCATAGGCCGCGCTGATCGGCAGATCGATGTTCGTCTCCTTGCCGGAGAAGACATAGGCCGGCCAGTAACCGCCGCCGCCGCCGGCAAACGGCATTCCGCCGCCGCCGCCGAAGATCGAGCGCGTATAGGCGTTCGACTTGGCGAGATCGTTATTCTGATCGCGGATCGCCCACGGCACATCGCCGACGACGTTGATCTCGACATCCTTGTAGCCGAGCTGATCCAGATATTTGCGCAGCTTCGCCACGATATCCGGCCCCGTCATGTTCGGCTGGTAGCGGAAATTGTGCTTCGACGTGATCTTGTTGGGTAGGATCGCGCCCGAACCGCCGGCGAACATGTTGCCGCCCCAGATGCCGTCGAGGTTCATCGACGTGCCGGTGCGCAGCATCTTGAGCACGGTATAGGGATCATCCGAAATGAAGCGGGTGATACCGAGATTCTGCGCGGCGCGCTTCAGATCATAATTCTCGGCCGCCTTGCGGAGGGCCGCTTCCTGCTCCTTCGTGGGCGGCAGGAGATCGTCGTAGAAGCCGGGGATGGCGATCTTGTTGCCGCCATCGGTCGTGAGCTTGGACAGCATTTCGATATGCCGCCACGCCGGGCTGTCCACGGCCAGCTTGAAGGCGCCGTGAATGTCCGAATAATCCGGGCCGCGACCCCATTTGTGGCCGCTGGTCGTGAGCTCGACGAACACGCAGCCCTCCGAGCCGCCCGGACCCCAGACGCCATCGGCGCCCTTGAACAGGTCCATATGCTCGGTCATGAACTTGTTGAGGCCGATGTCCATGCGCTCCTCGTCGCCCTCGGCCACGAAGATCAGATTGACGGGCAGCTTGCCGCTGACGGCCTTGATGGACATGACCGCGTTGAGGAAGGTCATCTCCGGGCCCTTGGAGTTGGTCGCGCCGCGACCGATCAGGACCTTCTTGAAGGGAGCCTGCTCCACAAGCCGTCCCTCGAAGGGCGGGGCTTTCCACAGATCCGGCTGGGTGACCGGCATCGTATCATACTGCCAGTAGACGATGAGCGTCTTCTTCGCGCCCTCGTCGCACTTGGCATAGACGACCGGATTGGCCTGGCTGCCCCACTTCGTCTTGCCGGGCTCGAACACCTGGGTCTTCTGGCAGCCGAGCTGATCGAAGAAGCCCTTCACCATTTCGGCGGATTCCTGAATACCTTCGCCGGTATTCGAGATGGACGGCTGCTGAATCCACTTCTGCAGATTCACGACATGTTCGTCGATATGCTTGTCGATATAATCGAACACCTTCGGAAGATCGCCGTTCTTGATCTTCGACATGTCCGGCTTGACGGTCTCATCGCCATAGGGGCGGATGCCGAGCTTCGGGCCGGCGCTTTCGGCGCTGGCACTGGTGTTGGCGCCACCGTCTCCCTTGCCGCAGGCGGCAAGGGAGAGAGCGAGGGTAGCGACCGAAACGAGGGAAACGAATTTCTTCACGATCAGGAACCTCCGTCCGCGCCCGCCGCTTTTTCTTCCTTCACCGGGATCGGGCCGTTGAGCCCGGCGTAGTTATAAAGGGCGGTGGCGACGACCTTCTCGGCGGTGGCCATGCCGAACTGCTTTCCGGCGCCCTCGATGACATACCATTCGTTGGCGGCGTGGGCATTTCCGCCGGTGCCGCCGCGTGCCGAACTGATCGGAAGATCGATGTTCGTTTCCTTGCCCGAGAAGAGATAGGCCGGCCAATAAGCCCCGGCGCCTCCGGGTGTCAGCGGCTTGGTGAAGATCTCCTGCGTATAGGCATTGGAGCGGGCGAGATCATTATTCTGGTTGCGGATCGCCCACGGCACGTCACCGACCAGATTGATCTCGACATCCTTGTAGCCAAGCTGATCCAGATATTTGCGCAGCTTCGCCACGATATCCGGCCCCGTCATGTTGGGGACATAACGGAAATTGTGCTTCGAGATGATCTGGTTGGGCAGGATCGCGCCGGAGCCGCCGGCAAACATGTTGCCGCCCCAGATACCATCCAGGTTCATCGACGTGCCGGTGCGCTGCATCTTCAGCTGTGTGTAGGGATCATCCGAGATGAAGCGCGCGATGCCGAGACGCTCGGCCGCCTTCTGCCGGGGATCAGCACCTTGTTGCCATCCTCGGAGACGAGCTTCGACAGCATCTGGATGTGGCGCCAGGCGGGGGCATCCACCGAACGCTTGTTGCCGCCGTGAATGTCCGAATAGACAGGACCTCGACCCCAGCTCTTGCCGCTCGTCTTCAGCTCGACGAACACGCAGCCTTCCGAGCCGCCCGGACCCCAGACGCCATCGGCGCCCTTGAACAGATCCATATGCTCGGTCATGAACTTGTTGAGGCCGATGTCCATGCGCTCCTCGTCGCCTTCGGCCACGAAGATGATGTTCACGGGCAGCTTGCCGGTGACGGCCTTGATCGACATGACTGCGTTGAGGAAGGTCATCTCCGGGCCCTTGGAGTTGGTCGCGCCGCGACCGATCAGGACCTTCTTGAACGGGGCCTGCTCCACGAGGCGGCCTTCGAAGGGCGGGGCTTTCCACAGATCCGGCTGGGTCACCGGCATCGTATCATACTGCCAGTAGACGATCAGGGTCTTCTTCGCGCCCTCGTCACACTTGGCATAGACGACGGGGTTGCCCTGCGTACCATATTTCGTCTTGCCGACGTCATAGACCTGGGTCTTCTGGCAGCCGAGCTGATCGAAGAAGCCCTTCACCATTTCGGCGGATTCCTGAATACCTTCGCCGGTATTCGAAATCGACGGTTGTTGAATCCACTTTTGCAGATTCACGACATGCTCGTCGATATGCTTGTCGATATAATCGAACACCTTGGGAAGATCGGGATTCTTGATCTTCGACATGTCGGGTCCGACCGTCTCGTCACCCGAAGGGCGGATGCCGAGCTTTGGGCCGGTATTTTCGGCCGTGGTGGTCGCATTGCCGCTGCCGCCGCTCTTGCCGCAGGCGACGAGCGCCAGCGACAGCGTCATGATCGAAACGAGTGAAAGTGCTTTCTTCACGAGCCGGATGCCCCTCCGTCAGTGGCGCCGGGTTTTGCTGGCGCCGGGATGATCGGGCCATTCAGGCCCGCATATTGGTAAAGCGCTGTCGCCACGAGTTTTTCGGCGGTGGCCATGCCAAACTGCTTGCCGGCGCCCTCGATGACATACCATTCGTTGGCGGCGTGCGCGTTGCCGCCGGTGCCGCCGCGCACGGCCGCGATCGGAAGATCGATGTTCGTCTCGATGCCCGAGAAGAGATAGGCGGGCCAATAGGCGCCGGTGCCGCCGGGCGTCAGCGGCTTGGTGAAGATTTCCTGCGCATAGGTCATGGCGCGGGCCTGATCGTTGTTGCGATCGCGGATCGCCCACGGCACGTCACCGACCAGATTGATCTCGACATCCTTGTAGCCCAGCTGATCGAGATATTTGCGCAGCTTCTTGACGATATCCGGGCCCTTCATGTTGGGCATGTAACGGAAATTGTGCTTGGAAATGATCTGATTGGGCAGGATCGCGCCGGAGCCGCCGGCAAACATGTTGCCGCCCCAGATGCCGTCGAGGTTCATCGACGTGCCGGTGCGGGCCATCTTCAGCTGGGTATAGGGATCATCCGAGATGAAGCGGGCGACGCCCAGATTCTGTGCGGCGCGCTTCAGATCGTAATTCTCGGCCTGCTTGTGGAGCGCGGCTTCGGTTTCGGGGCTGTTGCCGGGGATCAGCACCTTGTTGCCATCCTCGGAGACGAGCTTCGACAGCATCTGGATGTGGCGCCAGGCGGGGGCATCCACCGAACGCTTGTTGCCGCCATGGATGTCCGAATAGACAGGGCCGCGACCCCAACTCTTGCCGCTCGTCTTCAACTCGACGAACACGCAGCCTTCCGAGCCGCCGCCGCCCCAGACACCATCGGCACCCGCGAACAGATCCATATGCTCGGTCATGAACTTGTTGAGGCCGATGTCCATGCGCTCCTCGTCGCCCTCGGCCACGAAGATGATGTTCACGGGCAGCTTGCCGGTGACGGCCTTGATGGACATGACCGCATTGAGGAAGGTCATCTCGCCGCCCTTGGAGTTCACGGCGCCGCGCCCGATCAGCACCTTCTTGAACGGGGCCTGCTCGACGATGCGGCCCTCGAAGGGAGGGGCCTTCCAGAGGTCCGGCTGGGTGACCGGCATCGTATCATATTGCCAGTAGACGATGAGCGTCTTCTTCGCGCCCTCGTCACACTTGGCATAGACCACCGGGTTGCCCTGCGTACCATATTTCGTCTTGCCGACGTCATAGACCTGGGTCTTCTGGCAGCCGAGCTGATCGAAGAAACCCTTCACCATTTCGGCCGATTCCTGAATACCTTCGCCAGTATTCGAAATCGAAGGTTGCTGAATCCACTTTTGCAGATTCACGACATGCTCGTCGATATGCTTGTCTATATAATCGAACACCTTGGGAAGATCGGGATTCTTGATCTTCGACATGTCAGGACCGACCGTCTCGTCACCCGAAGGGCGGATGCCGAGCTTCGGGCCGGTATTTTCGGCGGTCGTCGTCGTGTTGCCGCTGCCGCCGCCGCTCTTGCCGCAGGCGACGAGGGCGAGTGCGAGAGCCGCAGTGCTGGCGACCTTTGCGATCATTT
Source organism: Sphingomonas sp. (assembly GCF_003248515.1). GTDB lineage: Bacteria > Pseudomonadota > Alphaproteobacteria > Sphingomonadales > Sphingomonadaceae > Sphingomonas_I. The sequence continues at coordinate 46,046 of NZ_QFOB01000010.1, read as the reverse complement.
TCATGCGTGAGGTCTTTTCCATGAGAGGGGTCATTCTCCGCCGCCGGCGCCGGCCGGTTTTGCTGTTCTGGTCGGGATCGGCCCGTTGAGGCCGGCCCAGTTGTAGAGAGCCGTGACGATGATCTTTTCGGCACCGGCCATGCCCATCGTCTTGCCGGCGCCCTCGATCACGAACCATTCGTTGGCGGCATGGCTGTTGCCGCCGCCGCCGCCGCGCACCGCGCTGATCGGAATGTCGATGTTCGTTTCCTGGCCCGAGAAGAGATAAGCGGGCCAGTAACCGCCGCCACCGCCGGCCAGCATGATGCTGTCATTGGCGCTGGTGGGCTTGGCCGACATGCCGAAGATTTCACCCGTATAGGCGTTCGACTTGGCGAAATCATTGTCAGTATTGCGCTTGGCCCACGGCACGTCGCCGACGACGTTGATCTCGACATCCTTGTAGCCAAGCTGATCCAGATATTTGCGCAGCTTGTTGACGATGTCCGGTCCCGTCATGTTGGGCACGTAGCGGAAATTGTGCTTCGAGATGATCTGGTTGGGCAGGATCGCGCCCGATCCGCCGGCGAACATGTTGCCGCCCCAGATACCATCCAGGTTCATCGACGTGCCGAGGCGCGCCATCTTCAGCTGGGTATAGGGATCATCCGAGATGAAGCGGGCGACGCCCAGATTCTGTGCGGCGCGCTTCAGATCATAGGTTTCGGCGGTCTTGCGGAGCGTGGCTTCCTCTTCCGCCGTTGGCGGCACGATATTATCGTAGAAGCCGGGGATCAGCACCTTGTTGCCATCCTCGGAGACGAGCTTCGAGAGCATCTGGATATGGCGCCAGGCCGGCGCGTCCACCGAACGCTTGTTGCCGCCGTGAATGTCTGAATAGACCGGGCCGCGACCCCAGCTCTTGCCGCTCGTCTTCAGCTCGACGAACACGCAGCCTTCCGAGCCGCCACCGCCCCACATCGCGTCGGCACCCTTGAACAGATCCTGATGCGTGGTGACGAACTTGTTATAGCCCATCGACATGCGCTCCTCGTCGCCCTCGGCGACGACGATCAGGTTGACCGGCAGCTTGCCCGTCACCGCCTTGATCGACATCAGCGCATTCCACATGGTCATCTGCGGACCCTTGGAATTGGTGGCGCCACGGCCGATCAGCACCTTCTTGTAGGGAGCCTGTTCGACAAGGCGGCCCTCGAAGGGCGGGGCCTTCCACAGATCCGGCTGGGTGACCGGCATCGTATCGTACATCCAGTAGACGACGAGCGTCTTGTCCGCGCCCTCGTCGCACTTGGCATAGACGACAGGATTGCCCTGCTGGCCCCACTTGGTCTTGCCGACATCATAGACCTGGGTCTTCTGGCAGCCGAGCTGATCCCAGAAACCCTTCACCATTTCGGCCGATTCCTGAATACCTTCGCCAGTATTCGAAATCGAAGGCTGTTGGATCCACTTCTGAAGGTTGACGACATGATCGTCGATATGGCCGTCGATATAATCGAAGACCTTCTTGATGTCGGGATTCTTGATCTTCGACATGTCGATCTTGGTCGTTTCGTCGCCATAGGGGCGGATACCGAGCTTCGGCCCGGTGCTTTCTGCGCTGGCGGTGGTGGCGTTGCCACCTCCGCCGCCCTTTCCGCAGCCGGCAAGGCTCGCCGCGAGGCCGATGGCCAGCGGCATCCACATAAGTGACTTTGCCTTCCTCATCATGCGAACCCCCCACAAGGTTGTTGATCAAGAACCGGCATTTCCGCGCCTTCGCAGGCGCTTCCGGCCGATCCGGCAGACGAAATCATCAAAAGACCGGCGACACGTCCTTCCTGGCCGGCCGCCGCAAAAGGCCGGACCCACATCCATTCGCACGGCCGCTTCCGACAGCCACGCGACAGGGAATTTCGAAATTACGGGAAAAGGGATCGGCCGCCGCCAGACGATGCGAGAGGATCGAAAAAGCGGGGCGGCTCATCGCAATCAGGCCAGCGTCGATCGCGACATGCCATGGGCAGGCCCGCGCCGGACGGGAGGCGCGGCGTGGCTGCATGGTTTCTGCAATGCGCGCGACATCATATCCTCCGTCAGGACAGTCCGTGCCTTTTCGATATCCCCTCCGCCCCGAAGGGCAGTCCCACGGCGGAAACCGTCGCTGACGCGGCCCCCTTCCGTAACCTGATGGTAACGGGAATCAGCTTGCGGTTCCCGGCTAATTTTCCCGATGAAGCGAGCGGTGGAGCGGGCTTTCCAACATTTTTCGTGCCGATCCATCGATTTCCGTTACAAACGACTAGGATCGTTTCGTAAGGTGAATCGTTGCGGCCGTTTGGCGAAGCATAACGGCGCGGCGGGCGGAAAAAAGGCCGGAATGGCCCTGGCGGGCGGCATTCGCGCGCCGGGGAAGGCTAACCCAATTGCGCCGCCTGCGCCAGAGAAACGGGTGTGACTTCGTCAGGAAAGGCCGTCCAGCCGAGTCTCGATGGCGGCGAGACGGTCCTCGATGGCGAGAAGGGCATCGACGAAGCGGTTCAGATCCTCCGCCGTCAGCATCTGCCCGGTGCCGAAATGGTGCAGGCGCAGCGGATTTTCCCGTGACCTGGCAGGCGCTTGCTCGACGCCCGGGAGGGGCGGTGCTGGGGCTTCGGCCAGCCGCTGGCGAAATGCCCACCGCTTCGTCGCCCGCAGCACCATCTTCCGTCTCCCGCCGGATGTTCGTCAGGCGAGTATCTTGGCGAGGCCCCGCGAAAGCTGCAACGCGCCGTTGAGGCGCCCTTCCGCGTTCGGCCATTCGCGCTGGATCACCAGCTTGCTGTCCGGCCGAAGCTTCGCCGTGCCCTTGAGCCGCTGCACATAAGCGATCAGCCCTTCGAGATCGGGGAAATGATCCTCGAAGAAGGTGACGAGCGCGCCGCGGGGGCCGACATCCAGCTTGGCGATGCAGGCCTTCCGGCAGTTCAGCTTGGTTTCGATCACGATCAGCAGATTCCTGGTCGCATCGGGCAGGGGGCCGAAGCGATCGATCATCTCCGCCGCGAACGCTTCGATCCCGGCCTTGTCATCCAGTTCGTTGAGGCGGCGATAGAGGCCCATGCGCAGATCGAGATCGGGCACATATTCGTCCGGGATCATGATCGGCGCATCGACGCTGATCTGCGGCGAGAATTCGCGGTTGCGCGCGGCTTCTGCAAGGCCGCCGGCCTTGGCCTCGACGATGGCCTCCTCCAGCATCGACTGGTAAAGTTCGAAGCCCACTTCCTTGATGTGGCCCGATTGCTCGTCGCCCAGCAGATTGCCGGCGCCGCGAATGTCGAGATCGTGGCTGGCGAGCTGGAAGCCGGCGCCCAGCGTATCGAGGTTCGAGAGGATGTGGAGGCGCTTCTCCGCCGTCTCCGTGATCTGCCGGTTGGGCGGTGTCGTGAGATAGGCGTAGGCGCGCGTCTTGGACCGGCCGACGCGGCCCCGGATCTGATAGAGCTGGGCGAGGCCGAAGCGATCCGCGCGATGCACGATCATCGTGTTCGCGGAGGGAATATCCAGTCCGCTCTCGATGATCGTGGTGGAGACGAGCACCTCGAATTTCTTGTCGTAGAAGGCGGACATCCGCTCTTCCACTTCCCCGGCCGCCATCTGGCCGTGGGCGACGACATAGCGGACCTCGGGCACCTCCTTGCGCAGGAATTCCTCGATATCGGGCAGGTCCGCCACGCGCGGGGCGATGAAGAAGCTCTGGCCGCCGCGATAATGTTCACGCAGCAGAGCCTCCCGGATGACGACCGGATCCCATGGCGCCACATAGGTGCGAACGGCGAGGCGATCGACCGGCGGCGTCTGGATCACGGAAAGCTCGCGCAGGCCGGACATCGCCATCTGCAAGGTGCGCGGGATGGGGGTGGCGGTGAGCGTAAGCTGATGCACGTCCGTCTTGAGCGCCTTCAGTCGTTCCTTGTGCGTGACGCCGAAGCGCTGCTCCTCGTCCACGATGACGAGGCCGAGCCGCTTGAATTCGATCCCCTTGGCGAGGATGGCGTGCGTGCCGATGACGATATCGACCGTGCCGTCCGCAAGGCCGTCCTTCGTCCGCTTCGCCTCGGGCGCGCCGACGAGGCGGGAGAGGCGGCCGATCTGGATCGGGAAGCCGCGGAAGCGCTCCTCGAAATTGGTGAAATGCTGGCGCGCGAGCAATGTGGTCGGGCAGACGACCGCGACCTGCATGCCCGCCATCGCCGCCACGAAGGCCGCGCGCAAAGCCACCTCTGTCTTGCCGAAGCCAACGTCACCGCAGACGAGCCGGTCCATCGGCTTGCCGGCGCCAAGATCGTCGAGCGCATCGCCGATGGCGCGATCCTGATCGTCCGTCTCCTGATAGGGGAAACGATCGACGAAGGCATTGTAGGAGGCATCCGCCACCGCGACGTCGGCCGCGCGCAGCGCGCGCATTGCGGCGGTGGCGATGAGTTCACCCGCAATCTCGCGGATGCGTTCCTTCATCTTCGCCTTGCGGCGCTGCCAGGCCTCGCCGCCCAGCTTGTCGAGCGCGGCGCCGTCCTCCGCGCCATAACGCGAGAGGACTTCGAGATTTTCGACGGGAACGTAGAGCTTGTCGCCGCCCGCATAGGAAAGCGCCACGCAATCATGCGGCACCTTCGAAACGGGGATCTGCGTCAGCCCCTCATATCGGCCGATGCCGTGATCGGCATGGACGACGAGATCGCCGGGCGAGAGCGTCGCCAGTTCGGCCAGGAAGGCATCGGCGGACTTGCGGCGCTTCTGGCGACGGACCAGCCGGTCGCCCAGCATGTCCTGCTCGGTCAGCAGGGCGACATCGGGCGTGGTGAAGCCGTGATCCAGCGGCAGCACGGCAAGCGCGGTGGTGCCGGGCCGGAAGGCGCGGCCCAGCGCATCCTGCCAATCCTCCGCGAACATCGCCGCTTCCAGACCATGATCCTCGAGCAGGCCCTTGAGCCGCTCGCGCGCGCCCACGGAATAGCTCGCCAGCACGACCTTGCGCTTCGTCATGGCGAGCTTGCCGAGATGCTCGACCACCGCCTCATAGACGTTCGCGTTCTGCGCGCGCTCCGGCGCGAAATCGCGCGCGGGATCGACGCCGAAATCGATCACCCGATCGCTGTCCGGCTCATGGAAGGGCGTGACGAGGTGGATCGGGCGATCCGCGACGATATCGCCCCATTCGCGCTGCATCAGATAGAGATCGGACGGCGCCAGCGGGCGATAGCTGCCTGGATCGGCCTTCAGCGCCCGGACGCGATTTTCGTGATAGTCGGTGATCGCGTCGAAGCGAGCCTCGGCCGCGCCGTCCGCGCCATGATCCCGTACGATCAGATCATCGGGCGAGAGATGATCGAACAGCGGAACGAGCCGCTCCTCGAACAGGGGCAGCCAATGCTCCATGCCGGCGAGGCGTCGCCCTTCCGATACGGCCTGATAGAGCGGATCGCCGGTGGCGTTCGCGCCGAACTTCTCGCGATAGCGGGTGCGGAAGCGCTTGATGCTCTCCGCATCCAGCAGCGCCTCGGAGGCGGGCAGCAGGGTGAAGCCCTCGATCTTCGCGGTGGTGCGCTGATCGTCCGGCGAGAACTGGCGCAGGCTTTCGATCTCGTCTCCGAAGAAATCGAGGCGCAACGCGAGGCTTTCGCCTGAAGGAAAGAGATCGACCAACCCGCCGCGCACCGCATATTCGCCCGCTTCGTGGACGGTATCGGTGCGGACATAGCCGTTGGCCTGGAGCAGCTCGGCCAGCGCATCACGATCGATCCGCTCTCCGGGGGCGAGCGTGGCGGCGAACTGGCGGATACGAAACGGCGTCAGCGTGCGCTGGGTGATGGCATTGGCGGTGGTGACGAGGAGCTGGGGGCCTGTGGCCTTGCGCTGGAGCGCGTGCAGCGCTGCCAGCCGCTCCGATGTGGCCCGGAGCGACGGCGAGGCGCGATCATAGGGAAGGCAATCCCAGGCCGGGAAGCTGATCGTCTCCACTTCAGGCGCGAAGAAGCGCGCGGCATCCGCCACGGCGCGCATGCCGGTTTCGTCGGCCGCGACGAAGATGGCACGGCCGCCCTTGCCGTTCTTCGCCGTGGCGCGCGCGATATCGGCCATCAGCCAGGGCAGGAAACCTGTGGGGACGCCGGCCAGCGTCAGCACCTCGCCGGCCTTCAGGATGCGGGCGAGATCGGTCATCGAAGGAAGATGCCCGCCGTGCGCGGCCCGGCCTGTCCCGGTCGAACTGGAAGGGCGTACCGCAAACGAGCCGCAACAGGCCCGTTCTTCGACAGGCTCGGGCGGATGGGCGCCGGGAATGCGCGCATCATTCCTCGATCTTCACGAAATCGAGCCGGCAGAGACGCTCCATCATCGGCCCCTGCCAGCGCGCGGGAATCTCCTGCACCTTCATCGCCCAGGCCATGATGTCCACGTCCTGCTCCTCGAGGAACGCCTCGAACCATTCGATCTCGGCGTCGCTCCATGCGTGCGCGCAATGATCGTAGAAGCCGCCGATCATCAGATCGGCTTCCTTGGTGCCGCGATGCCAGGCGCGGAAACGAAGGCGCTTGAGGCGGGTGTCGCGATCCATCTTCATCCAATGCGGCATGGCCGGCAGCCTCGCGGAGGCGCCGGTCGAAAGGGGAGGGAGCGGCATCTAGGAGGATCGTCGGCCGGAAACAATGGCGCCGCGCCTCTCTGGCGGTTGCGCTCGAAGAGGGGGCGGCGTAGAAATCCCGCCGGCCACATATCGTCCGGGCATGCCCATGATACCGTTTCTCGCCTTGTCCCTGTCGCTCGCTTCGCTCCCGTCGGTGACGGGCGATTTCGATCATGACGGCAAGCGTGACACCGCCCAGGTGGTGAAGGCGACGGAAGGCTATCGGCTCATGATCCGGCGCGGCGCCGCACTGGGCAAGCCGCTGGTGCTGATGTCGCTCACCGATCCCGCCAATTTCTATCTCGGCACTGCGCAGGGCGGCGATTTCGCCACGGCATGCGGCAAGGGCTATGGCGCGAACGGCACGCGATGCGATCGGCCGCGCGTCTCGCTGAAGGGCAATGAACTGGCCTTCGGCTTTCGCGAGGCATCGGACGGGGTCGCGATCTGGAAGGGCAATCGCTTCGATCTCGTCTGGCTGACGGACTGACCGGATAGGCGCGGGCTCGCTTGCGGCCGGACATACTTCACCCGCTCTTCACCGAAATCGAGGCCGTGAAAGGCGTCGGACCGGCGCTCGCCAGGCCGCTGTCGCGGCTCGGGCTTACGCGGGTGCGCGATCTGCTGTTCCATATGCCCACCGGCTGGATCGACCGGAAGACGGTCACCAAGCTGGACGAGGGCGATGTGGGCCAGATCGTGACCACCGTGGTGACGCCGACCGACTATCGCCTCGGGGGATCGGCGCGCGCGCCGGCGCGCGTGATCGCGGCGGATGCGGGTGGCAACATGGTGGCGCTCGTCTTCTTCGGCGGCGGCTCGGGCTATGCGAGGAAGCTGCTGCCGCTGGGCGAGCCGCGCGCGATCAGCGGAAAGCTGGATCGCTACGATCAGTGGCTCCAGATCGTCCATCCGGACGTGATGGCGCCGGAGGAAGCCAAGGCGCTGCCGGCGCGCGAGGCCGTCTATCCCCTGTCGGAGGGGCTGACGGCGCGCAAGCTCGCCGGGCTGATCCAGGCCGCGATCGAGCGCGCGCCCGATCTGCCGGAATGGATCGAGCCCAGCCTGCTCGCGCGGCAGGCATGGCCGAGCTGGCGCGAGGCGGTGCTCCGCATCCATGCCGATCCTTCCGATCGCAAGGCGCGGGATCGGCTGGCCTATGACGAACTGTTCGCCAATCAGCTGGCCCTGATGCTCGTCCGCGCCAGTTCGCGACGGCGGAGGGGCGTGCCGTTGGCGGGTGACGGGCGGCTGCGCGATGCGCTGAAGCTTCCTTACGCGCCCACCGGGGCGCAGGCGCGTTCGATCGCGGAGATAGAGGGCGATCTCGCGCAGGCGGCGCCGATGCTGCGGCTGCTTCAGGGCGATGTCGGCGCGGGCAAGACGCTGGTCGCGCTGATGGCGATGCTGGTCGCGGTGGAGGCGGGCGCGCAGGCGGCGATGCTCGCGCCGACCGAAATCCTCGCCCGCCAGCATTTCGAGACATTGTCGCGGCTGCTGGGCGGGCTTGCCGTGAATGTCGCGGTGCTCACCGGGCGCGACAAGGGCAAGGCGCGCGAGGCGACGATGATGGGCCTTGCGGACGGATCGATCGACATTCTCGTCGGCACCCATGCCATCTTCCAGGAGGCCGTCACCTACCGGCAGCTTGGCCTCGTCGTGATCGACGAGCAGCATCGCTTCGGCGTCGCCCAGCGCATGCTGCTGACGCAGAAGGCGGGGAGGCCGCCGCATCTGCTGGCGATGACGGCGACACCCATCCCGCGCACCCTGACGCTGAGCCAATATGGCGAGATGGACGTGAGCCGGCTGGACGAGCGGCCGCCGGGCCGCCAGCCGATCGAAACGCGGGTGATTTCCGAGGAGCGGCTGGGCGAGGTGGTCGACGGGCTCGGCCGCCATCTCGCCGCCGGGGGGCAGGCCTATTGGGTGTGCCCGCTGGTGGAAGAAAGCGAGGCGGGCGATCTCGCCGCCGCCGAGAGCCGGGCGATCGCGCTGAAGGCGCGGTTCGGCGATGCCGTGGGCCTGATCCATGGCCGGATGAAAGGCCCGGAAAAGGATCAGGTGATGGAGGCGTTCGCGAGCGGCCGCCTCGGCGTGCTCGTCGCCACCACGGTGATCGAGGTGGGCGTGGACGTGCCCAATTCCACCTTGATGATTATCGAGCATGCCGATCGCTTTGGCCTCGCCCAGCTTCACCAGCTGCGGGGGCGGGTGGGCCGGGGCGAGGGGCGCTCGGTCTGCATCCTGATGCGGGGCGTACAACTGGGGGAGACGGCGCGCGCGCGCCTCGCCCTGCTGCGCGAGAGCAATGATGGCTTCCGGATCGCGGAGGAGGACCTGATCCTGCGCGGGGCCGGGGAAATCCTCGGCACGCGCCAGTCGGGCGAGGCGGCGTTCCGGTTGGCTTCGCCCGATCATGTCCAGTCGCTCATCGAAACGGCGACGGATGATGCCTGCCTGCTTGTCGACCGGGACGGGGGTCTGGAGGGGCCGCGCGGACAGGCGGCGCGGATCGCGCTCTACCTGTTCGAGAGGGACGCGGCCGTGGGATTGCTCCACTCCGGCTGAGGCTTCGGCCATGTTTTGTCACGTTGCAGTGCGGTTGCGTTGCTGCCTCGTGGCTCCGGCCTCTTCTATATTTCCGCAGATTTCCGACGATGCATGAATGATTGCCTCGGCATGTGTCGGGCTTGGCGCCCGCGCTGCGATGCACAATCTTCCGGCGCGAGGCTGTCGGAAGAGCGGTCCATCGGGAGAGATAGCCTGCCGTTCCTTCCGGGCGGCTTTGCCCGCCGCAGGTGCCCGGAATGGCCCTGCGGCCAAGATCCAGGCCGGAGTTACGTATGCTTATGTCTGCCGCCCGACGCCTGCACTGGCGATCCATGCTCGCGGCCAGTGCGCTCTTCGTGGGCATCGCGCTGATGTTCGCGGCGCATGCAAGCGAGACGCCACAGACGATGATCGCGGCAGCCCGCGCGGCGATGATGATCGCGCTGCTGGGCCTCTGTTCCGTCGCGCACGGCATGATCGCCGAAGCAGACGGAGACGCGCCGGCCGATGAGCCGGCCGCACCCGAAATTCCCCTGGACGAGGCTAGTGATGAGCGTTGACCTTCCAATCGAGCGTAGCACCGCGCGCCCGCTGGGCCGCGTCGCCATCCCCTTCCTTTCCAACGTTGGCCAGAATTCCATGATCCGCCGCCGCATGCCGCGCATTCGCCAGATCGTCGGTGATGTCTGGAAGGTTCTTGGCGTCCTGTTCTTCTGGGATGTGGCGGTCACCGCTTTCTATTTCATGATGCCCTTCAAGGCGCCGGCCCTGCCGCTCACCCTGTTTGGAACCGCGCTGGCGCTGTTCCTCGGCTTTCGCGACACATCCGCTTATGCCCGCTGGTGGGAAGGGCGCATTCTGTGGGGGGCGATGGTCAATGCCTCGCGCAGCCTTGCGCGCGCCTCCACCGCTTTTCTTGCCGGCGATGCGGCCGAATTGCGCGATCTGCGGCGCACGATCGTGCTGCGGCAGATCGCTTATGTCCACGCGCTGCGCTGCCAGCTGCGCCGGCAGGATCCGGCGCCGGACGTGCTGCGCCTGCTGAACCCGGAAGAGGGCCAGGAGGGGCTGGGGCGCACGAACGTCGCCAACGGCCTGCTCGATGGCACGGGCCGGCGGATCGCCGATGCCCAGCGCAAGGGCTATATCGATTCGATCCAGCAATCGCGCATCGAAAGCCTGCTGATCGATATCGCCAATGCCCAGGGCGGCATGGAGCGGATCAAGAATACGCCGCTGCCGAACGGCTTCCGTTTCTTCCCCGAATTCTTCACCCGTCTCTTCTGCCTGCTGCTCCCGATCGGGCTGGTCGAGACGCTGGGGATCGCGACGCCGATCGGATCGACGGTGGCGGGCCTTATGTTTCTGGTCGCTTTGCGTATTGCCGACGATCTGGTCGATCCCTTCGCCAATACGGTGCACGACGTGCCGCTGAGCGCGATCTGCCGTACGATCGAGATCGATCTGCTGCAGGCGATCGGGGACAAGGCGCCCGAGCCGCTTCAGCCGGTCAACGGGGTGCTTTGGTAAGCTCGTCCTCGTCGCGCTGATGGAAGAGGTGCGTCGTCATCGTCGCGCCGAGGAGCGGCGCGACGAGATTGACGATCGGCAGCAGGAATACGGCGGTGATGATGATGCCGATCGCCCCGCGCTCGATCCGGGTGGAGCGCAGCCACGCGCGGCGCCACGCCGGCACACCATGGCGGGCGGCGACCATCTCCCCGAAATCACGTCCCAGGGCCAGGCCGTTCGCGATCACGAACAGGATGATCGGGCCGATCCCGGTGATGAGCAGCAGCAGATAGAAGGGCAGCGCCAGCAGGTTGTACAGCAGCAGCCGCGCCGTCGATCGCAGGCCGAGCATGATTGCGCGGCCCGCTCCGCCCGGCTGCGCGGCCGCCGCCGCGGACGGATAATGGATCGCTTCGACCGCTTTGACCACGCGATCCGAATAGGCCGCGATCACGCCGAGCGCGACGGCCGGGAAGAGCAGCCATATGCCCAGTGCCGTAAGGATCAGGGCGCCGAGGCCGCTTGCCGACAGGCCCATGCGGCAACTTTGCAGGCCGAGCATCCCACAGGGATCGCTGCCGTCCAGCGCCCAGACGGTGGCAATGCCGAGCATGGCGAAGATCAGCACGGTGACGATCAGCGAGCGGATGAGGATCGCGACGATCGGAGGCTGGGCAAGATCGGCCAGCGCGAGGGGCAGGGCACGCAGCATCAGCGCGTCAATGGACCGTCGGTGGAGGAGTTCCACCGGCGGGAAACTCCCGCCGCATGGGGCCTCACCACAATATGCCCTGCTCCGGCTGAAGTGGGGGAGGCGCCGGTTCGCCCAGCGATTGCAGCAGATTGGCCTCGATCGTGCGTGACATGGCCGAGAGTGGGAGATCGTGGACGCTGTTGGCGAAGGGATCGGTCAGGTCCTGCCCGATCGCGAACACGGCGAGGAACATCAGGCTGGCCACCGTCGATCCGATGGGCGTCACATAACCCAGCGTCTCGACCAGCCCGATCGGGAGCAGCAGGCAGAAAAGGCGCGTGAAGAGCGCCGGCATGAAGCGATACTGGTTGGGGAGCGGCGTATTCTTGATCCGCTCCATGCCGCCCTGCGCATTGGCGATATCGATCAGGATCGCGTCGAGATGCGTCTGCTGGATCGTATCGATGCTGCCTTCCTTGAAGGCGGCGGCCACGCGGCACCCGATATCCTCCAGCAGGCTGTTTGCCGGATTCTGCGTTTCCAGCAGCGCGGTGGTCTCGGCATCGGGAAGGAAAGCGCGAACCTTTTCGTCCAGCGGCTGCCTGCGCAGCTGGCAGCGCAGGGCATGCACATAGGCGATCTGCTGGAGGATGATGGCGCGCGCGCGCGGATCATTGCGGCCGAGAAACGCCACAGCATTGCGCGCAAGATTGCGCGAGGCATTGATGAGCGAGCCCCACAGGCCCCGGCCTTCCCACCAGCGCTGATAGGCGGAATTGCTGCGAAAACCGAGGAACAGCGCCAGCGCCGAGCCGAACAGGGTGAGCGGCAGGGACGGCGCCTTGAAAGGCGAAACGATATAGAAGCCGGTGACGGCCACATCCCACACGACCAGACCGACGAGCGGCTTCCAGACCTCGCGGACGATCGTCTTGAAGTTGGGAATGCCGTCGATGATCATCGTGGGCTCCCGATCAGCGCGTCAGCAAAGCGTGGCGCTTCTTGCCGAGGCTGATCTTCACGTTCACATCGGCCTCCAACTGGATCTCGAACTTCTCGTCCCTGATCGGCAGATCGTTCAGGCGCACGGCGCCCTCGGCGATCTTGCGGCGCGCCTCGCCGTTCGATCCGGCGAGACCGAGCACGGTGAGCGCCTGGACGATGCCGATCGAACCGGACGGCACGGAGAGCCTGGGCAGCGCATCTCCGGCGCCGCCTTCCTCGAACGTGGCGCGCGCGGTGGCGGCGGCGACGGAGGCCGCGCCCCTGCCACGGCACATGGCCGTCGCCTCGTCCGCCAGCACCTTCTTCGCCTCGTTGATCTCGGCCCCTTGCAGCGATTCCAGCCGGGCGATCTCGTCCAGCGGCAGATCGGTGAACAGGCGCAGGAAGCGGCCCACGTCGCGATCGTCGGTGTTGCGCCAGAACTGCCAGTAATCGAAGTGCGGCAGCTGATCCTCGTGCAGCCAGACGGCGCCGGCCATCGTCTTGCCCATCTTGCCGCCATCGGCCGTGGTGATGAGCGGAGTGGTGACCCCAAACACCTCTCGCTGATCCATCCGGCGGGCCAGCTCGATGCCGTTGACGATATTGCCCCACTGATCCGATCCGCCCATCTGCAGGCGGCAGCCGGCGCGGCGCGACAATTCCAGGAAATCATAGGCCTGGAGAATCATGTAGTTGAACTCGAGGAAGCTCAGCGATTGCTCGCGATCGAGGCGCAGCTTCACGCTGTCGAAGCTCAGCATCCGGTTGACCGAGAAATGCTGCCCCACGTCGCGCAGGAAGGGGATATATTCCAGCCTGTCCAGCCAATCGGCATTGTTGACCATCACCGCATCCGTCGGCCCGTCGCCGAACGTGAGGAAGCGTTCGAAGATGCGCTTGATCGAGGCGACGTTGGTGGCGATGCCGTCTTCCGCCAGAAGCTTGCGCGCCTCGTCCTTGAAGCTGGGGTCGCCGATCTTGCCGGTGCCGCCGCCCATCAGCACGATCGGCTTGTGGCCGGTCTGCTGCATCCGGCGGAGCAGCATGATCTGAACGAGCGAGCCCACATGCAGCGAAGGCGCGGTGGGATCGAAGCCGATATAGCCGGGCACGATCGACTGGGACGCCAGCGCATCCAGCGCGGCGGGATCGGTGACCTGGTGGATATAGCCGCGCTCGTCGAGCAGGCGGAGGAGATCGGACGTGAATTGGGACATGGCGGCGCGCCTCTAGCAGGAGAGGGCGGGCGAGGCCACAGACGGGTTGTGGCGGCAGCCGTGCGCCCTTGCACCGGAAAGAAGATGGTTAACAGTGTGCAGAGCACTGAAAATCCTGTTTCGTACAGATTAACGTAATGTTAGGCGCTCTCCCGTGTTCGTCAGTAGGGGGGATTGAAATGATGTTGCGTGGTGTGAACAGGAAGGCGCTGTTCGGTGCCGTCGCGATGGCGGTGTCTTTGGTGATGGCAGCCTCCACACAGGCCGCAATTGTCAATTTCGATGACGTCAATGCCAGTGCCGGCGTGGTGGCGGTGCCGACCAATTATGGTGGGATAAGCTGGGATTCCGATCAGTTCGGAATCTGGAATTCCACCGGGAACGGCTTCTATCCGGCAGGGTCCTCGCCGAACGTGATGCTGGCGAACCGCCTCTCCAGCGGCTCCACCACGGAAGCCATGAGCTTTTCGTTCGCCGATTCGGTCACGTTCGAGGGCATGTATTTCGCGACCACGTCGACGGTCGGCAATCTCACCTATGATCTGCTTCTCGACGGGATCGTGAAGGCGACGGTGAATGTGGGCGCTGCCGCCGGCTATTATGCGTCGGGCTATGCCGGGGCTGTGGATCAGGTGACGATCAACGGCGTTCGCGGTTATTACGTCTTCGACAATGTTACCTACAGCGCCGGGCCTTCGGCCGTGCCGGAGCCGGCGACGTGGGCGATGTTCATCGGCGGGTTCGGGCTGGTGGGTGGCACGATGCGCCGCCGCCTGCGGGCGAGCGTCCGCTTCGCCTGACGGGATGATGCCGGGGCGGGGCGGGCGATGCCTCGCCCCGCCCCGGCATACGGCGTCCATCCAGCACGGCGGCACGCATCGAGCGGGGCTCGCCGGGGGTGGACGGGGTTGGCGCGCATGTGCCGGCCCGGCTAGGATCGCCGCATGGAAAAGATGCTGGCGATCGGATTGATGTCTGGCACCTCGCTCGACGGGGTGGATGCGGCGCTGATCGAGACGGACGGGCACGGACATGTCCGCCCGATCGCCTTCGTGGGCGACGATTATTCGACGGAGGAGCGCGCCGCTATTCGGCGCGCGGTGCAGCGCGCTTTGGAGATGGAGCATCCAGCCGAGGATCGGCTGATCCGCACCGCCGAAGTGATGCTGACGGCGCGCCATGCCGATGCGGTGGAGCGCCTGCTGGAACGGGCCGGCCTTTCGGCGGACGCGATCGGCGTGGTGGGCTTTCACGGCCAGACGATCGCGCACCGGCCGGATCGGGGTTGGACGTGGCAGATCGGGGACGGCGCCGCGCTGGCGGAGCGTGTGGGCATATCGGTGGTCGATCAGCTTCGCATCGCGGACGTGGCGGCCGGCGGCCAGGGCGCGCCGCTGCTGCCCGTCTATCATCGCGCCTTGTGCGCCGCCCTGCCGAAGCCCGTGGCGGTGCTGAATCTCGGCGGGGTCGGCAATCTCACCTTTATCGGCGGGGGCGACGAACTGATCGCCTTCGATACGGGGCCGGCCAATGGCCTCGTCAATCAGTGGGTGGAGAATGACACGGGCGCCCCCTTCGATGCGGGGGGCGCGCTGGCGGCGGCGGGGCGCGTGGACGGGGGCGTGCTGGCGACGATGCTCGACAATCCCTGGTTCGCGCTGCCCGCGCCCAAGAGCCTCGATCGCCACGACTTCACCGATCGGGCCGCCATCGGCCTCGGGCTGGAGGATGGCGCGGCGACGCTGACGCGCTTCACGGCCGAGACGGTGGCGCTGGCGCTGCGGCTGCTGCCGGAAGCGCCCCGGCGGATGATCGTGGCGGGTGGCGGACGACATAATCCCACGCTGATGGCGATGATCGGGGAGGCGTGCGGTCTGGCGCCAGAGCCGATCGAGACGCTCGGCTGGAATGGCGATGCGACTGAGGCGGAGGGTTTCGCCTATATGGCGGTGCGCAGCCTGCGCGGCCTGCCGATCAGCTTTCCGGGAACGACCGGAGCGCCTCGCGCGCTGACGGGCGGGACGATCCGGTCCCCCGACAGGAAAGCGAGGGTTGCTTGAAAAGGCTGACGATCATGATGCTGGCGGCGGCGATGCCAGCCACGGCCTCCACGGCCTCAACGCCCGCCGCATGGAGCGGCATGCATCTGGCGGCCCGGCGCGCCTGCATCGCGGCCGCCGGACTGCGGACGCCCGAGGTTTCCGCTCCGCTGGATTTTTCGGACAGGAGCGCCAGGACGGCGCTGCTGGTGCGCGGCACCTATCCCCAGCGCTTCATGAAGGGCGCAACCGGCACCTTCCTGTGCCTCTATGATCGCAGGACCAAGACGGCGGAGGCGATGGAAGCCCCGGGCTTCGCGATCGATCCGGCACGGCCGGGCAAGTGACGGGCGGGAAGGGCGCGTGACCCGCTCAATCAGCGGCGTCGGGCTGCCATAATTCCAGTGGATTGCCCTCCGGATCGTGGAGGCGGACGAAGCGGCCGACGCCCGGCATATCCCATTCGGGATCGGTGATGATCTCGATCCCGGCCGCGCGGAGGCTGGCGCACAGCGCATCGAGATCGTCCACGCGCAGATTGAGCATCCAGCCCCGATCGGCGGTGAAATAGTCGCTGTCGGCGGGGAAGGGCGAGAAGACGCTGGGGCCGGCGTGCGTTTCCCACGCGCCATAGGGCGCCGAGCCCACGCCGAGATGTTGGGCATACCATGCGCGAAGCCCGTCGGGATCCTTCGCGCGGAAGAAGAAGCCGCCGATACCCGTCACGCCTATGATCGCCTCCGCCGGCCGAGGATCGAAGCCGCTCCCCTGATATCAGGCTGCGTGCGGCCTTGCACGCCTGGGCAGATGGGGGGCTTCAGCCCAGCCGCGCGCTCGATCGCGTCGCCAGCAGATCGAGCAGGCACTGATGGTGAAGCATGATCTGGCGCGCGCCGAAGACCAGCGTGCGTTCCAGTCGCGGCTTGTCCGGCATGGAAGCCAGCATGTGCGCGGTATCGTCCTCGCTTGGCAGGCGCAGGGGCGCGAACGGCACGTTAAGCCGTTCCGCCGCCGCTTCCATCGTCGCGCGGATCGGCAGCCAATCGTGCAGCAGGCCCACGGCCGCGCCGATCGCGCAGCCGAATCGATCGGACCGGGCAATCGTCGCCATCGCCTGACGCTGGGCGAGCAACGCCGATACCGTCGCCGCCTCTCCGGGCGTGCTCGGTACAGGGCCGGCCGCGACGATCAGCTGGCCGAGATTGCCGCGTTCGTTGGCAAAGCCGCGTGCGGCATCCGCCAGCCAGGCATCGCCGCCGGGCCAGATATTATGTTCGGCGACCAGCTCGATCAGGCCGGGCTGGGGGCCGTGCAGCATCGTCAGCAGATGCAGCATGTCCGAAAGATTGCGAGTCGCATCGGAGCCGGCGTTCAGTT
Source organism: Sphingomonas sp. (assembly GCF_003248515.1). Classification (GTDB taxonomy): domain Bacteria; phylum Pseudomonadota; class Alphaproteobacteria; order Sphingomonadales; family Sphingomonadaceae; genus Sphingomonas_I. The sequence continues at coordinate 29,021 of NZ_QFOB01000010.1, read as the reverse complement.
CGGCGGAATGAAGCCAGGAATGCGTGGCGCTGCCCTCTCCCGCGACCAGCGAGGTCAGCAGTCCGGCCCGATCCGGGGCGGAGGTTTCCAGGGCGACGCGCATACACGGCTCCAATCAAGTGCGTTTCGACCCCTCATGACCGGACTCTTATACCGGACCGCGTAAGGATTTGGTTACCGGCGTCTTCGCCCTGATTTTTGTCAGGCGGCGCCGACATCGCCGTGCGCGCCGGGCTGGGCCGCATTCGTTTCATGCCCTGTCGGGTTGCGGACGGAGGGGCGCAACCGCGCGATGCTGCACAGGCCGGCCACGATGGCGAGGCCCGCCGCCAGCATCGCCGGCACGTGCGAAGTGGCAAAGCCGAGCGCCAGCACGGTGGCGACGCCGGTGGCCCCCATCGTCTGCCCGACGAGACGGGTGGTGGAAACGAGGCCACCCGCCGAGGCGGCCCGCTCGCGCGGGGCGGAGCCCACGATCAGCCGGGCATTGGGCGAAAGGAACATGCCGAAGCCCGCGCCGCACAGCGACATGCGCCATGCCACGTCGAAATAGGCCGGGTGCGCAGGCAGGAAGGCGAGCAGGCACAGCGCCGTGGTGGCGATGACCATGCCGATCCCGCCGAGCAGCCCGGCCGGATAGCGATCGGACAGGCTGCCCGCGATCGGCGCGACGATCATCGTGGTGAGCGGCCAGAGCGCGAGCATCGCGCCGACCTCGCTGGGCTGGAGGCCGTAGCCATGCTGGAGCCGGAACGGCAGCGAAAGGATGAGCATCTGCGATGCGCTGAACGCGAGGAAAGCGCCCGTGACCGACAAGGCGAGCACGGGGCGTGACAGCAGATCGACCGGCAGGATCGGCGCCGCCTGATGTCGCTCATGCAGGACGAGTGCGACGCCGAACAACAGGCCGATGCCGACGATGGCGAGGCTCACGACGGGCGAATTGCCGTGCACCAGCGCCTCCAGCCCGGAAATGACGAGACCGAACGTCGCCATGTTCAGCATCGCGCCGGCGAGGTTGTAGGGGCCGGTCTGGCGCGGCGGCACGTCCGGAAGCGCCCAGCGGCCGAGCGCGAGCGACAGGATGGCGAAGGGAGCTGCCATGGCGAACACCCATGGCCAGGGCGCCACCGCGAGGATGAGGCCGCCGGCGGAGGGCGCCAGTGCCCCGGAGACCGAGCCCATGATGTTGTTGAGCCCCAGCCCGCGGCCGAGATGCTTCGGCGGATAGATGACGCGGATCATCGCCGCCATTACGGAGAGCGCCGCCGCGGCCCCAGCCGCCTGAAGCGCGCGCACAACGAGCAGGAAGCCTAGGCTGTGCGCGAAGAAGCAGAGGATGGTGGCGATCGTGAAGACGACCTGCCCGCCCTGATAGAGGCGCTTCAGCCCGATCCGGTCGCCCAGAGCGGAGAAGGGCAGCAGCGCCATGACCAGCACGAGCTGGTAAACCGTGACGACCAGCACGGCGGACGAGGAATCGACGTGCAGATCGCGCGAGATGGTGGGCAGCGTCACGGTGGCGATCGCGCCATCGATGATGGTGAGCATTGTGCCCAGGCTGATGGCGGCCACCGCCAGGCCGAAGCGCCATCCCTCCAGCCCCACCGATGGTATGGCCGCATCCTGTTGCGTCAATTCACGATTCCCCGCCGCCATGTCGCTGGAGATGCTCGCCGTTATGCCGGGCGGGCGATCCTGTCAGGCCCTATTCGTACAGGATAGGGAGCGTTTCGCTTTTTGCACGCAGCGAAGGCGTGGGATCAGGCGAGAGGCAGCGCTTTCCCATTCGGCGATCAGGCTCTAAGGCGCCCGCGTCAAAGGAGCTTCCATCATGGGTTATCGTGTCGTCGTCGCGGGCGCGACCGGCAATGTCGGTCGCGAAATGCTCAACATCCTCGCCGAGCGCGAATTTCCAATCGATGAGCTGGCCGTGCTCGCCTCCGCGCGCAGCCAGGGCGACGAGATCGAGTTTGGCGAGACCGGCCGCCGCTACAAGATCCGCAACATCGAGCATTTCGACTGGGCAGGCTGGGACATGGCCCTGTTCGCCATCGGATCGGAGGCGACGAAGAAATATGCCCCGATCGCGGCGGCCGCCGGCTGCACCGTGATCGACAACAGCTCGCTCTACCGCATGGATCCGGACGTGCCGCTGATCGTGCCGGAGGTGAATCCGGAGGCGATCGACGGCTATCGGAAGAAGAACATCATCGCGAACCCCAACTGCTCGACCGCGCAGATGGTGGTGGCGCTGAAGCCGCTGCACGACGAGGCGAAGATCACGCGCGTGGTCGTCTCGACCTATCAGTCCGTCTCGGGCGCGGGCAAGGCGGGGATGGACGAACTGTTCGAGCAGAGCCGCAACATCTTCGTCGGCGATCCGGCCGAACCGAAGAAGTTCACCAAGCAGATAGCCTTCAACGTGATCCCCCACATCGATAGCTTCCTTGATGACGGCTACACCAAGGAAGAGTGGAAGATGGTCGTCGAGACCAAGAAAATCCTCGATCCGAAGATCAAGGTGACCGCGACGTGCGTGCGCGTGCCCGTGTTCGTCGGCCATTCGGAAGCGATCAACATCGAGTTCCAGGAAGAGATTTCGGCCAGGAAGGCGCAATCCATCCTGCGCGAGGCGCCGGGCATCATGCTCGTCGACAAGCGCGAGGACGGCGGATACGTGACGCCGATCGAGTGCGTGGGCGAATATGCGACCTATGTGAGCCGCGTGCGCGAGGATCCGACCGTGGAAAATGGCCTCGCGCTCTGGTGCGTGAGCGACAATCTGCGCAAGGGCGCGGCGCTCAACGCGGTGCAGATCGCCGAACTGCTGGGGCGGCGTCACCTGAAGAAGGCGGCCTGACCGGCGACCGCCCCGACCGTCGCGCAAGGGCTTGTCCCGGCGCGACGGGGGCGGGCTCACCCCGAAAACGGGTGATTGACCGACAAAAAAAGGGCGCCCCGCAGCCGGGGCGCCCTTCTTCCAAGCGTTGCGGATCCGGATCAGTGGGCGCCGGCCGGAGCCGTGCCACCGCTCTTGGAGGCCGGCGGCACGGTGATGAGCACATCCTCGCCCGAGCGGCCGGGAAAGCCGGTGAACATCGCCTCGATCAGCTTGGGAATGACGACCGGCAGGCTATCTGACACGGAGCGGGCACGGGCGCGGCCTTCGAACAGCACCTTGCCATCCTCGGCATTGTTGATGCGCATCACGAGGTGGCTGACATAATAGGTATAGCTGTTGACCTCGGGATAGCCGAACGGCTGATACCAGAAGGGATCGTTCCAGCCATAGGCCCAGCCACGGCCGTAAAAGCCCCGGCCACCATAACCCCCCCAGGGGCCGCCGAAGCCGCCATAACCCCATGGCCCGCCCCAGCCACCATATCCGCCATAGCCGAAGCCGGGCGTCGTCACGACCTTCTCATGACCATTGTCGACGCCATAATCGAGATTGACGATCAGCGTCGGCTTGCCGCCCGCCACCTGATGATAGCCCTGCTGGATCAGGCGCGCGGCGATGAGCTGCGAGTAATGGGTGAATTCCAGCCCGCCCTGCATCTGCGGATCGGATGCCTGGATCAGGAAGGTCTGCCCTTCCGGTGCGGGCATCATCTGGAAACGCGAGACATCGGCGCGGAACGGCGCGGCGCAACCACCGAGCGACAGAAGGGCGACGGGGGCGGCAAGGGCGAGGAGCGAACGGCGGACAGACATGGACTTATCCCGAACTTGACAGGCCATCCCTAAAATAAGGCGGCTGAACCGACATTGAACGTTGTGCGAACATCGGAGTTGCTCGACTCATCGCTCGATACCGAGACCGTAACGATATCGCCGGCTTAGCGGGGTGGAAATGGCCACGTGGCGGGAATGCGACGGGGCGAGGTAAAGCGCGGCGCTGCGACTGGCCCGGCAAGAACGGGGCAGCGCAAGGCGCGCCATCCGTGCAGAGTTGCCCTCAAGCCGGCTCCTCTCCCGGAGATTGCTTCGCTTCCCTCGCGACCGGAGCCGTGGAAGGCCGGGCACGCGCGGTCGCGTCGCCTTACAGGCCCATCGCCTCATAGGTGGCGGCAAGCGTGGGGGCCGCCAGAGCCCGCGCCTTTTCCGCGCCCTTCGCGAGCAGGCGATCCAACTCGGCCGGATCACCCTGAAGCTCCACAAGCCTCGCGGCAATCGGCGCGAGCTTCGACACGGCGAGATCGGCGAGTGCGGGCTTGAAGCGCCCGAAGCCCTGGCCGCCATATTCCGCCAGCACGGCCGCGACATCGATCCCGGCGAGCGCGGCATAGATATCGACGAGGTTCTTAGCTTCCGGGCGACCTTCGAGCCCTGCCGCCTCGGAAGGAAGCGGCTCGGGATCGGTCTTCGCCTTGCGCAGCTTGGCGGCGATCGTGTCGGCATCGTCCGTCAGATTGATGCGCGCCTGATCCGAGGGATCGGATTTGGACATCTTCGCGCTGCCGTCACGCAGGCTCATGATCCGTGCCGCATCGGGCGGGATCATCGGTTCGGGCAGGGTGAACAGTTCCACGCCATAATCGGTGTTGAACTTGGTCGCGATGTCGCGCGCCAGCTCCAGATGCTGCTTCTGATCCTGGCCGACCGGAACGTGGGTGGCCTGATACAGCAGCACGTCCGCCGCCTGCAGCACCGGATAGGTATAGAGCGCGACGCTGGCGCCCTCGCGATTCTTGCCGGACTTGTCCTTGAACTGGGTCATCCGGTTCAGCCAGCCGACCCGCGCCGTGGCGTTCAGCAGCCATTGCAGCTGGGCATGTCCGGTCACGGCGCGCTGGCGGAACAGGATCGAGCGATCGGGATCGATGCCGCAGGCGATCAGCGCGGCCGCCATCTCGCGAATGCCCTGCGCGAACGCCTTCGGCTCCTGATATTCGCTGATCGCGTGGAGATCGGCCAGGAAGAACAGGCATTCCCCGCCTTCCGCCCCGAGACGATCCTGCATCACCACCCAATTGCGGATGGCGCCCAGATAATTGCCGAGGTGAAGATTGCCCGTGGGCTGGATGCCGGAGACTGTGCGCATGATGCCGCGCCTGTCGGCCAGACGCCCGGCGCGGTCAAGCTTCACGGAGACATTCGGCCGTTTAACCTTCCGGAAGGGATGTTCGCTTACGTAATGAATCCGAGCCCACATCTTTTCCGGCGCAGGCAGATGATGAACAGTCCCAACGGCGCAATGTTGAAAGCCCTGGATCCCGATGACGGGATGGAGTCACACGAGCGCCGCCGCGCCGCGCGACACACCACCGTGCTCCAGGTCGCCAGGCTGTGCACCGAGCGCTCGGAGGAACTGTGCATCCTGCGCGACATTTCCGATACCGGCCTACGCGCCGAAGTCTATTGCCGGCTCCAGATTGACGAGCCGGTGACGTTCGAGATGCGGACGGGGCATCGCGTGAGCGGCACTGTGGTGTGGGTGAGGGACAATTCCATCGGCGTGCGCTTCGGCGCTACCATCTCCGTGCCGGAAGTGCTCGCCCATTGCTCGTTCGATGACCGGCTCGGCCGGATCCGTCCGCCGCGCATCGATGTCGCGATGCCGGGGCTGCTCCTTTCGGGGCGCGAACTGATCGACGTGACGATCCGCAACATCTCGCAGGCGGGCATGAAGATACGGACCGCGACCTCGCTGCTCGCCGGATCCGAAGTGACGGTGCGGCTCGCCGGGATCGGTCAGCGCGGCGCCAAGGTCCGCTGGTATCGCGATGGCGAGGCCGGCCTGCAACTGCTCCAGGGCCTCACCTATCCCGAGTTCGCCAACTGGCGCGTCGAGTGCCTGGCCGAGGCCGCGGCCGCCTGACCCCCCGAATATGGCCTGCTGTTCGATCGGCTCGGGCCGACCGATGAGGCGCCGTTCCTATTTGCGGCGGCGCAGGAGCTGGGCCTTCAGCTCCGCCGGGCGGAACGCGCCGAGCAGGATCGCCGCCCCGAAATAGACGATGCCCGCCGCCGCCATCAGCGCGCCGAGCCACAGGGCGCGCTCGAGCAGGCCGCGGCTCATATGCGGAGTCGTCCATGGCGCCACCGCCAGGAGCAGCGCCGCCATCGCCAGGGTGGCCAGCGTCAGCCGGATCAGCGACCGCCTGAGCCGGTCATCGATCCGGAAATGGCCGCGCCGATGCAGGGTCGCGTAGAGCAGCCCGGCATTCACCCAGGCCGAAATCGCGGTGGAAAGCGCGAGGCCGACATGCTGGAGCGGCCAGATCAGGATGAGATTGCCGATGAGATTGGCGAGCATCGCGACGAGTGCGATGCGCACCGGCGTCCGCGTATCGGTCCGCGCGTGGAAGCCCGGCACCAGCACCTTGATGAGGATATAGGCCGGCAGGCCGAGCGAGAAGGCCGCGAGGGCATGCGCGCTGGCGAGCGTGTCGGCCGCCCCGAACGCGCCATGCTGCAGCAGTGCCTGGATGATCGGGAAGGCGGCGACCATCAGGGCGGCCGTAGCGGGGAGCGTCAGCACCAGCGAAAGCTCGATCGCGCGATTCTGGGTGGTGTTCGCGCCGCTTGTGTCCCCGCCCGCAATCTGGCGCGACAGGCCCGGCAACATCGCCGTGCCGACGCCGATGCCGATCAGGCCGAGCGGCAGCTGATTCAGCCTGTCCGCATAATAGAGATAGGAAACCGCGCCCTGCGGCAGGAAGCGCGCGGCAAGGCTGGTGGAGATGAGCAGATTGAATTGCACGGCGCCCGCGCCCAGCGCCGCCGGCCAGATGATGTGGAGCAGCTGGCGCACCTTGGGATTGAGGCGCGGGCGGCGGATCTTGAGCGACGTCCCGGCCCTCGCACAGGCCCACATCAGCCACAATAATTGCGCCACGCCGGAGACGGTGACCGAGACGGCCTGGGTATAGGCGGTCTCGATCGGGGTGGATCCCCGGAAGAAGAGCAGGCCGATAATCATGCAGATGTTCAGCAGGATCGGCGCCGCGGCATTCACCCAGAAGCGATCGACCGAATTCAGGATGCCGCCCAGCAGAGAGACGAGGCTGATGAGCGCGAGATAGGGAAAGGTGATGCGGGTGAGCGACACCGCCAGCGCGAACTTTTCCGGGCCGCCATCGGGAAAGCCGCCGGTCATCGCCCAGACGATCGGCGCGGTGGCCGCCATCATCAGGATCGTGAAGACGAGCAGGATGGGAAAGAGGATCGCCAGGACCTGCTCGGCAAAGTCGAGCGCGGCCGGCAGGCCGCCATCCTCGCGCCCCACCTCGCGATTGAACATCGGCACGAACGCGGAGGCGAAGGCGCCCTCGGCGAACAGGGCGCGAAACAGATTGGGCAGGCGCCAGGCGATCAGAAACGCATCATTGGCGAAGCCCGCGCCCACGAACTGCGCCATCAGCATATCGCGGACGAAGCCGGCGATGCGACTGACAAGCGTGAGCCCGCCGATCGTGGCCGTATTGCGGACGAGGCTCATGCGGGGGTGCCGGGGATCGGCCCCGTTTGCGCCGTGCCGGCCGAGCGGCCCTCCCTCCCGCCCGGCAGGAAGGAAGGGGCCGGCACGTCGACGGGCTCAGCGCGAACGGGGAGGGACAGGCGCGAGGCGATCAGGCCTGGCCGGCCGGCTCCGCGCCGGCGAGCGCGGCGGCCTGCGCGGTCTGCTGCTGGTAGAGCGAGCCGAAATCGATGGGATCGAGCAGCAGCGGCGGGAAATTGCCGTCGCGGATCGTTTCGGCGACGATGCGGCGCGCGAACGGAAAGAGCAGGCGGGGTGCCTCGGCGTAGAGGAACGGGTGCAGCATCTCTTCCGGGACATTCTGTGCGGCGAAAAGGCCGGCATAGACCAGCTCCAGCGCGAAGGCGGTGTTGCCCGAAGCGACCGCGCGAACCTCGATCTTCATCGCCACTTCATGCACGCCCTCGGCCGGCGAAACCGTGCCGATGTTGAACTGCACGTCGATCTGCGGCTGTTCCTGCCACTGATAGACGGCGGGCGCGTTCGGATTTTCGAAGGAGAGATCCTTCACATATTGTGTCAGCATGCCGAGCTGCGGACCCGCGTCCAGCCCATTGGCCTGCGCATCCACGGTGCTGCCGGTTTCCGCAAAATCTTCGGCCATGGCCACTTGCTTTCCTGTACTGACTTGTCGGATGGCATCGTGCTTGGACGATGCGGGCCGCGAGCTAGCAGCCCCTGTGGGGCAGGGCAATGCGGAACCCGCCGGCCATCGCCATCGTATAGATGGCGGGAAATTTGAATCTCGCGCGCCGTGCGCCTATGTTGGGTTGTACGCGTCGCAGTGTCGGTGCTGGCAGGAGGCTGGGTGACCACGGTAATCGTCCTCGCAATGGTGTTTGTTTTCGTCGCGTTGCGCTTGTGGAGCGTGCTCGGGCGGCGGACGGGCCATGAGCAGACCCTCACCAAGCCGCTGGAGCGTGTGCCTTCCGCGCGCAGCACCGTGCCGGTCGCCGTGCCGGGCAAGGACATAGCCGTGCCGATCGGCCCCGATCTTTCGAACACGCCCGCCGCCGTTGCCGGGCTGCGGACGATCTCCGCCGCCGATCCGAAATTCGACGTCGCCCATTTCGTGGAGGGCGCGAAGGGCGCCTATCGGATGATTCTGGAAGCCTTCTGGCGTGGTGACGAGGAGGAGCTGCACCAGCTCGTCGATGGCGAGGTGGCCGATGCCTTCACCGCCGCGATCGCCGATCGCAAGGCGGCTGGTCATGTGCTCGACAATCGTCTGGTCACGATTGAAAACGCCCAGATCGAGGATGCCGTCGTCGAAGGGCAGATGGCCCATATCCGCATGCGCTTCGATGCGGACATCGCCGCCGTGACGCGCGATGCCGAGGGCAACGTGATCGCCGGCTCGCTGACCGATGCCGTGCCGACCCACGATGTCTGGACGTTCAGCCGGGCGCTGCGCTCGCCCGATCCGAACTGGACGCTGACCGAGACTGACGAAGCCATCTGAGCCGGGGCCAACCCGGCATGAGGGGTATGAACTTTCGCAGGATCGCGGCTCTCGCGATGCTTCTGGCGCTGGCGGCCTGCGCCGGATCGCCGAGGCCACACAGGCCGGCGCCGCCGGCGCACAAGCCCGCCACATCGGCACCGAAGCCAAAGCCCGAGCCGGCCGGGCCGCAGACGGCGGCCGAACTGGGCACGCGCCCGGGGCCGCCGATCGACTCGCTGGGCCTCACGCCCGAAAATGCACGCAAGGCGATGGCGGCATTCCGGCTTTCCTGTCCGGTGCTGGTGCGTCGCACCGATGCCAGCGGACTGACGCTGCCGCAGGACTGGGCCGCCGCGTGCGACGATGCGGCGGGGCGACTCGACATAGACGGGCCCGCTTTCTTCGCGCAGTGGTTCGATGCGGTGATCGTGGGCGACGGAAAGGCCTTCGCGACCGGCTATTACGAGCCGGAGATTGCGGGATCGCGCACGCATGTTCCGGGCTATGACACTCCGGTCTATCGCCGGCCCGACGATCTGGTGGAAGTGGATCCCGGCACCCTGAGCGGAACGCCGACCGGCCGGAAGCAGCGCGGGCGGATCGTCGACGGGCGCTTCCAGCTTTATCATGATCGCGCAGCGATCGATGGCGGTGTGCTGGACGGCAAGGGGCTGGAGATCGCCTGGGCGCGCGATCCGATCGAATTCTTCTTTCTCCAGATCCAGGGATCGGGCCGGCTGGTGCAGCCCGACGGCACGGTGATGCGCATCGGCTATGACGGGCAGAATGGCCGCGAATATGTGGGCATCGGCAAGGTGATGCGCGAACGCGGGCTGATCGGCCCGGGCACCGATTATGCGACATCGATGCAGGGCATGATGGCGTGGCTGCGGGGACATCCCGATCAGACCAAGGCTGTGCTGGACGAGAATAAGAGCTTCGTCTTCTTCCGCGAGCTGACCGGTGCCGGGCCGATCGGGGCGCTTGGTGTGGCCGTGAGCGGGCGGGGCAGCGTCGCGGCCGATCCCAAGTTCATCCCGCTGGGTGCGCCTATCCTGCTGTCGCTGGATCGTCCTGAGGCGAGCGGCCTGTGGGTGGCGCAAGATACGGGAGGCGCGATCAAGGGTGCGAATCGCGTCGACACCTTCTGGGGTGCGGGCGTTTCCGCGCGCACGATCGCCGGCGGCATGTCCGGTCGTGGTCAGGCGCTGCTGCTGCTGCCCAAGGGCGCTCTGACGAGAATCGCGCTGAGAAATCCGGGCGTGCGGGGGGCAGGTGCGCGAACGACGGCTGACCGCTGAGGAGCGCGGCCTGTGGGCGCGCGTAGCGGCGACGGTGCGGCCACTGGGTCGGATTGAGCGGCGCGAGGCCGGAATGCCGCCTGTGCCGGAGGACGTCGTTCCCATGCCCGCCGCTCCGGCCGCGCGGGTATCGGCACCGCGCCCCGCGCCTGCGGCCGCCGCGAAAGCCATGCCCGGCGAAACGCTGGATGGCGGGTGGGACAAGCGGCTCGCGCGTGGCCTTGTGGCGCCGGATCGATCGATCGATCTGCACGGTCATCATCTGGCGGGCGCGCACGCGGCGCTGGAACAGGCGCTGGCGCGCGCCATAGCGGATGGCACGCGGCTGCTGCTGGTGGTGACCGGCCGGCCCCCGCGCCGTGGCGATATCGAACCGCGCCGCGGCCTGATTCGCGCGAGCATCGGGGACTGGCTGGCTTTGTCGCCCTATGCGGGGAGGATCGCGGCGGTGCGCAATGCCCATCCCCGGCATGGTGGGGCGGGTGCGCTCTATGTGGTGCTGCGGCGGAAGCGCTGAGCGCGGGCGGGTTGCGACGCCGCAGGACGCGATAGGAAAAGCCTCCCCATCCGATTAAGCTGCCCACATGTCATGATGCGTTGGGGGGCATGTCATGAGGCTTTGGGGGCTGTTTCTGGCGGGTTTGACTGTCGCGCATGCGGGGGCGCAGGCGCCGCCGCCGAAGGAGGAGGGGGCTCCGGTTGCCGGTGCGATCGCGAAAGAGGAAGGCGCGCCTGACCCTCAGGTCGCGGGGCTCAACAACGCTATCCGTACCCGGCTGGAGGCGATCGACGCGCACAATGCGCAGGTAAGGGTGGCCGAAGCGCAATATGCGAAGGATCGCGCGGCATTCGAAGCCGCCGTGCGCCTGCACGACGAGCAGACCGCCGCCGCCGATGCGCGCAGGAAAGCCTGGGAAGCGGAAACGGCCAACTGGAGCAAGGCCGTGGCGGCGGCGAAGGCGCCCCCGTCCAGCCGGAAGGGGGGCACCACGCGAAATGCCACTCTCGCCTCGGGGCCGGCCGGTACGGCATCTGACATCGTCGTGGATGGCAGGAAGCCGGCGCGGATCTGTCACTATGAACTGGAAACCGGTTCGCTGGTGAAGCGGCATCGCGTGTGCATGACGGCAAGCGAGAGCGAAGGCCGGACCCAGGTCGCCCGAGACGAGCTCCGGCGATTGACGTCCGGTGTTTCCTCGTGCGGGAAACCGATCTGCGAATAGCCTTGGCGCGTCGCGGAAGCGGGCTCAGCCCGCGAGCGCGCGCGAGATGATCGAGGCGTAGATATCCGCCAGCGTGCGCAGATCGGGGATCGCCACGGCTTCGTCCAGCTTGTGCATCGTGGCGTTGACGAGGCCGAACTCCACCGTCGGCGCGATCTTCGAGAGGAAGCGCGCGTCGGAGGTGCCCCCGCTGGTCGAAAGATCCGGGGCGAGGCCGGTCGCATCGCTGATCGCTTCCGAAACCAGTGTGGAAAGCGGGCCGGGTGCGGTGAGGAACGCCTCACCCGAGATGCGCGACGTGAGCGTCGCCTCCGGCGCCTCCGCCGAGACGATCTCCCGCACGCGATCGACGAGGTCCGCGCCGCTGTGCAGATCGTTGAAGCGGATGTTGAGCCGGGCGCGGGCATGGCCGGGGATGACGTTGGCAGCCGGATTGCCCGTCTCGATATCGGTGATCTCGAGATTGGAGGGCTGGAACCAGTCCGTGCCCGAATCGAGATGCATCGCGGTAAGGCTGTGCAGCACCGTGGCCAGTGCCGGGATCGGATTGCTGGCCAGATGCGGATAGGCGACATGGCCCTGCACGCCGGGCACGTCGATCCACATGTTGACCGAGCCGCGCCGGCCAATCTTCACCGTATCGCCCAGCCGCGACGAGGAGGTGGGCTCGCCCACCAGGATCATGTCCGGCCGGATGCCCTTTTCGGTCATCCACGCCATCAGTGCTTTCGTGCCCCAGGTGGCCGGGCCTTCCTCGTCGCCGGTGATGATGAGGCTGACGATGCCTTCATCCGGCTGTCCGCGCGAGGCGGCGGCGACGAAGGCGGCGATCGCGCCCTTCATGTCGACCGCGCCGCGCCCGTAGAGCAGTTCGCCCCGGATGGAAGGCAGGAAGGCATCGCTCTCCCAGCCCTCGCCGGGTGGGACGACATCGGTGTGGCCGGCGAAGGCGAAGTGGCGGCCGCCGCTGCCGCGCGTGGCGAAGAGATTTTCGATCGGGCCGTCCGGCGCCTCGCCATGGCTGAAGCGATGGACTTCGAAGCCGATCGAGGCGAGCGCATCGGCCAGCACGGCCTGCGCGCCGCCATCGGCCGGCGTCACGCTGTTGCAGGCCATCAGCGCCTGCGCGAATTCGAGCGGATCGATGAGTGGCATCATGCGACCGGCTGCTCGAATTTCTCGATCACCCATGGCTCATCCTGCGCATCCGCGAGCCAATCCCCCATGAAGGGATGGGTGAGGACGGCCGTGCCATAGACAGCGGCGAAGCGCGGAATGGGCAGCGAATAGGTGATGAAGCGCGTGACGACGGGCGCGAACATGATGTCGGCGGCCGAGAAGGTGCCGAACAGGAAGGGGCCGCCGCTGCCCCAGCGCGAGCGTGCCTCCGCCCAGAGCGAGACGATCCGCTCGATATCCGCCGCCGCTTCGGGGCTGACCGGAGCGGGCGGAAAGGAGCGGCGCACATTCATGCTATATTCGCGGCGCAGCGCGACGAAGCTGGAGTGCATCTCCGCCGCCATCGATCGCGCGCAGGCGCGGGCGGCCTCCTCTTTCGGCCAGAAGACATCACGGCCTACCTTGTCCGAAAGATATTCGATGATGGCGAGGCTATCCCAAACCACGGCATCGCCATCCCACAGGATCGGCACCTTGCCCGAGGAGGGCGCGAATTCGGCGCCCTCGCGCCGCCTGTCCCATTCATCGTCGTAGAGGGGGACGACGATCTCCTCGAACGGCAGGCCCGACTGGCGGACGGCGAGCCATCCCCGGAGCGACCAACTGGAATAGGCCTTGTTGCCGATGAAGAGCTTGAGCATGGCCCCGCCTTTAGCGGGCCTTTGGCTGGTTCGTCGAGGCTGTGGTGTCGGCGATGGGCGCCTTGATCCTCAGCGGCGGCGGCGGCCATCGCCCCCGAACAGCGCGGCGGCGGGGAGCAGCAGGAGAATCGTGACGAGGCCGGCCGTCACCGGCTCCCCGATCGAGACGAAGGCGAGCGCGAAGAACAGGGCGGCGACGACCGCGCCGATGCCGAGCGCGATCCAGAGGGCGGCGCGCGGGCTATCGATCCGCTGGGCGGGAAGCGCGCGCGGCGCTCGCGGCGCGGGCGTCGCGACGGGCTTCACCGGAGGCGCCTCGGGCGCCTTGAGACTGAAATCGATATAGGCCACGTCGCCCTCCCACCGGCGATGCCGCGCCGAACGATCGGCGCGCGCAAAGCAGTTTACGGGCGAAACGATTGCAGGGTTGCGACGAAGGCGTTGCACCGCGCGACCGGCCCGGGCACGCGCGACGAAATTGCGGGAGGCGGTGCCCTCAGGCCGTCATTGCATCGAGGATCGCGGCGCGCAGTTCCGGAATGCCGCCGCCTTTCTCGCTCGACGTGGCGAGGATTTCAGGGTGGGCGGCGGCATGCTTGCGCGCTTCGGCAGCGGTGGCGGCGCTGACCGCGGCCAGTTCGCTGGCCTTGATCTTGTCCGATTTGGTGAGGACGAGGCGATAGGAGACGGCGGCCTTGTCCAGCATCTCCATCATCTCGAGATCGACCTTCTTGAGGCCGTGGCGGCTATCGACCAGCACCAGCGCGCGCTTGAGCGTGGGCCGGCCGCGCAGGAAATCGTTCACGAGGAAGCGCCATTTGCGCACCACATCCTTGGGCGCCTCGGCAAAGCCATAGCCCGGCATGTCGACAAGGCGCATGACGGGCGGCTCGCCCACCTCGAAGAAGTTCAGTTCCTGCGTGCGGCCGGGCGTGTTCGATGTGCGGGCAAGGCCGTTGCGATTGGTGAGCGCGTTCAGCAGCGAGGATTTGCCCACGTTCGAGCGGCCGGCAAAGGCCACCTCGGGCAGGTTCGCCTCTGGCAGATATTGCAGGCCCGGCGCGGATTTCAGGAAGGAGATCGGGCCGGCGAACAGCTTGCGCGCCGTCTCGATCCGCTCCTCGGCGCCTGCCGCGCCCGGATCCCCGATCTCGCTCACTTGCCCGCCGCTTGCGCCGACATGCTCTCTTTCAGGCCCGGCGTGCGCGCATAGAGATATTGCTGCTGGGCGAGGCTGAGCAGGTTGTTCGCGACGTAATAAAGCTGCAGGCCCGCCGCGAGCGGCGCGAAGAACAGCATCATCATCCACGGCATGATCGCCATCACCTGCTGCTGCGCGGGATCGCCGGCTGGCGGATTCAGGCGGAACTGGAGCCACATGGTGACGCCGAGCAGGATCGCCAGAACACCCAGATGGAGGAAGCCCGGCGGATCGAAGGGCAGCATGCCGAAGAGATTGACCGGCGTGAGCGGATCCGGCGACGACAGATCCCTGATCCACAGCGCGAAGGGCTGGTGGCGCATCTCGATCGACAGCATCAGCACCTTATAGAGCGCGATGAAGATCGGCATCTGGATGAAGATGGGCAGGCAGCCGGCGAGCGGATTCACCTTTTCCGTCTGATAGAGCTTCAGCATCTCCTGCTGGAGGCGCGGCTTGTCATCCTTGTGGCGGTCCTGCAGCGCCTTCATCTTCGGCTGCACCTTGCGCATCGAGGCCATCGACGCGAACTGGCGCTGCGCGACCGGGAAGAGCAGGGCGCGCACGATGCAGGTGAGCAGGATGATCGCGACGCCGAAATTGCCGACATGGCGGAACAGCCAGTCGAGCAGATAGAAGATCGGCTTCTCGAACCAGACGAACCAGCCCCAGTCGACCGCGCGATCCAGCTTCGTGATGCCCTGTGCCTCATAGGCATCCAGTACCGCGACTTCCTTGGCCCCCGCGAAGAAGCGCTGGACGTTGGTGGCGGTGCCATGGGCCGGCACATTCTGCGTGGGCTGCGCGATATCGGCCTGATAGCGCTGCCCTTCGCCCGCGCGGAAGCCGGCGTCGACGGCCAGATTCTGCTGGGGGACCAGCGCGGTCTGCCAATATTTGTCGCCGAAGCCGATCCAGCCGCCGGTCGTCTGGAAGCGCTCGCCGGCGGCGCCCGCCTTGTCGAGATCCTTGAAGCTCACGGAATAATCGGTGGCGCCATCGAACGTGCCGATCGGGCCGGTGTGCATCGTCCAGCTCGACGGATCCTTGGATACGCCGACGCGGCTAACGAGGCCGAAGGGGCGTACGCCAAGCGGCCTGGGGCCGACATTCTCCACCGTCTGCGTGATCGTGAAGAGATAGTTGGCGTCGATCGCGAAGCGCATCGCGAAACGCTGGCCCTGGCCATTGTCCCAACGCAGCGTGACCGGCTTCTCCGGCGTCAGCAGCGTGCCGTCCGCCGTCCACTGCGTATCGCTGGTGGGGACGGCCAGATTGTCGGCCGTCCAGCCGAAGCCCGCGAAATAGGCATCCGGGGTGCCGCCCGGCGAAAGCAGCCGGACAGGAGGTGAATTCTTCGCGATCGTCTCACGATGATCGAGCAGAACGAGATCGTCGATCCGGGCGCCCTTGAGATTGATCGAGCCTTCCAGGCGCGGCGTCTTGATCGCGACGCGCGGGGTTTCGCGCAGCACGAGCGCGCGATCGCGGATCGTGGCGCTGCTGTCGGGCATCGCCTCCGGCTTGGGCAGCGGCACAACCTTGCCGTCGACGATCTTCGTCGCGGGTGGATTCGATGGCGGCAGGAATTTCTCGGCCAGGAAGGTCCAGCCGATGAGCACGATCGCGGACAGCACGATGGCCAGGATCAGGTTGCGCTGATTTTGCACGTTTCTTCAAGAACCTCGGATCAGGGGACCGGATCGTGGCCGCATCCGCCCCAGGGGTGGCAGCGGCACAGGCGTTTGACCGCCAGCCAAGAGCCGGCGAGCGCCCCATAGCGCGTCAATGCCTCGATCGCATAGGCCGAGCATGATGGAGAATAGCGACAGGTTGGTGGCAGCAGGCGCGAAGGACCGAGCTGCCAGAAGCGGGCGAGCCAGATGATCGGAAGCGCGGCGAGACGCGCGGGCGGCCGCGCCGTCATCTGCCGAGATCGCGCCGGATGCGGCCGAGCGCCTTGCGCAGATCGTGGACGAGATCGGCATGTTCGCGGGTGAGCGCCGCCGAACGGCCGATCAGGATATGATCGGCCCCCGCCACCCCATCCTGCGGATAGAGAGTGCGGGCAAGCGCACGAAAACGCCGCTTGATCCGATTCCGGATCACGGCGTTTCCGATCTTCTTGGTGACCGTGAAGCCCATGCCGAGCGCTTCATCGCCATCGCCACGCGGGCGGACGAGAAGGACGAAAGCGGGCATCGCGACTCGCTTGCCGCCGTTCGCCGCGAGAAATTCGGACCTCTGCCGAAGACCCCGCAGCGATGCCGACGGCTGCTGTTGAGTCTCGCTCAGGCGGAAAGCTTGGCGCGGCCGCGCGCACGGCGGGCGGCGAGCACCTTGCGGCCACCCGGCGTGGCGCTGCGCGCGCGGAAACCGTGGCGACGCTTGCGCACCAGGTTGCTCGGCTGGAAGGTCCGCTTCATCTCAATCAATCCTTCTGGCGTCGTGGCGCCGGAACGACCGGCAACCCGCAATGCAAAAGGCCGCCGAAAAGAACGGCGGCCGTCAGGGCGCTGCCACTATGGGCAAGCCGGCCGAAAGTCAATCCGCATGGCGGCTCAGCGAGGTGCCACCCGCCCCTTGGCGATCTGCCTGCGCCGCAGCGCGCTCTGCCGGCGCATCGCATGATCGCAGGCATTGCCGGCCTTGGGCCAGCGCCGCTTGAGCCGGGCATAGCGCCTGCGGACCCAGGCCGAGTTGCGAAGCAGCAGAACCATGCCCGGCACGAACAGCAGCAGTCCGCCGGGGCCAGGCAGCGCACCGACGATGGGCGACAGCAGGACGAGGATCCACCCTGCGCCGAGCAGGCAAAGCCGGACATGTTCGGACTTCGCTTTCATGACACGGAATATGGGGCTCTGGTCATGACGTTAGCAAGTCGCGGCGGTGCCGGAAGGTTCCCCGCTGCGACGGATTGCTGAGGCGGGGCAGCGCCGCGCCGATATGGCGGGCGGGCCGCGGGCGTGAAGGCGCGGCATCGTTCCCCCGTTGTTCCCCCCGCGAAAGCCGCTATCACCGGCATGGGGCAGAGGGGGAGAGCGGGCTTGGTCGCGCACGTTTCGACGGTGGCGTTCCTGGGGCTGGAGGCGCGGGCCGTGCAGGTTCAGGTGCAGGTGGCGCCGGGCGTGCCCGCCTTCGTGGTGGTCGGCCTGGCCGACAAGGCCGTGGCCGAGAGCCGCGAGCGCGTGCGCGCCGCCTTGCAGGCGATCGGCCTCGCGCTGCCGCCCAAACGCATCACGGTGAACCTCTCGCCGGCGGATCTGCGCAAGGAGGGATCGCATTACGACTTGCCGATCGCGCTGGGCCTGCTCGGCGCGATGGGCGTGATCGATGCAGAGACGCTCGCCGCCTATCTCGTGGTGGGCGAACTGGGGCTGGACGGGCGGATCGCCGCCGCGCCGGGCGTGCTGCTGGCGGCGATCCATGCTTCCGAGCGGTCACTGGGCCTGATCTGTCCCGCGGCGCAGGGCGCGGAGGCGGCATGGGCGGGATCGGTGGAGGTCGTCGCGGCGCCCGATCTGATGGCTTTGCTCGATCATCTGCGTGGCGTGGGCGCGCTGGTCGCGCCGGAGCCGGGCGTGGCGGAGGAGGCGGCGGAAGGCCCCGATCTGCGCCAGGTGAAGGGGCAGGAGACGGCCAAGCGTGCGCTGGAGATTGCGGCGGCGGGCGGACATAATCTCGTCATGGTGGGGCCGCCCGGCGCGGGCAAATCGCTGATGGCGGCGTGCCTGCCCGGCATTCTCCCTCCGCTGACGCCGGCGGAGGCGCTGGAAGTATCGATGGTGGCGAGCGTTTCGGGTACGATCGAGGCCGGGCGATTGTCCCGCGCGCGGCCCTTTCGCAGCCCGCACCATTCCGCCTCGATGGCGGCATTGGTGGGCGGGGGGCTGCGCGTGAAGCCGGGCGAGGTGAGCCTCGCCCATCTGGGCGTACTGTTTCTGGACGAATTGCCCGAATTCCAGCGCGCCGTGCTGGATTCGTTGCGCCAGCCGCTGGAAACGGGGCGCGTGTCCGTGGCGCGGGCCAACAGCCATGTGACCTTTCCGGCGCGTGTGCAGCTGGTGGCGGCGATGAACCCGTGCCGCTGCGGGCATCTCGGCGATCCTGGCCAGGCCTGTTCGCGCGCGCCGCGCTGCGCCGCCGATTATCAGGCGAAGGTCTCCGGCCCGCTGCTCGACCGGATCGATCTGCATGTGGAGGTGGCGGGTGTCAGCGCCGCCGATCTGGTGCTTCCGCCGCCGGCGGAGGGATCCGCGGAAGTGCGCCGCCGGGTCGCGGCCGCGCGTGCCGTGCAGACGGCACGTTACGAGGAGGAAAATGTGCGGACCAATGCCGAGGCGGACGGCGCCCTGCTCGATCGCGTGGCGACGCCGGATGAAGGCGGGCGCGCGCTGCTGGCGCAGGCGGCCGAGGCGCTGCGCCTCTCCGCGCGCGGCTATCATCGCGTGCTGCGGGTATCGCGCACGATCGCCGATCTCGCCGGCTCGGATGGCGTGATGCGGGGGCATGTCGCCGAGGCGCTCAGCTATCGGCGGCGGGCTCCGACAAACTGATACGGAGCGGCCCCGGGGAGATGTGGGGGGATGCGTGGAGATGGTCTGAGTGCTCATGAACGCGGTCGGGGCTAAGCTCGCCCGATGAACCGTTGGCGATCGAGATACCGAAGGGTGGCGGCGTTGGCCGATACGCCCACGCCGCTGCGGCGTGGCATCGCTGCTCTTGTCGCCGGTTCGCTTGCCTTCGCCTTGGCCCAGATCCTGTTGGGGATCATTTGGGGAGCCGGCTGGCGCATCGCATGGGCATCGGGTTTCGCATGTGCCGTCGCGGCAGGCTATGCGGCGGGCACGCTCAGGCGGGGGCTTGCGATCGTCTATGGCCTGCTCGCTGCCGTCTGGCTGCTCGTCGAAGGCTTCGTTCTGCTGTTGGGCAGCCTTTCGCTCGGCTAGGCAAAGTCCGCCACTGCTTCTTATTCCTGCGTCGAACGAAATCCCTGGCTGCGCCAGCGGGACGATCGCGGATCTCCGTGGTTGCGATTGCGTTAGTCGCATCCCTGTCGCGGACGCGCTAGACTGGCCATGGCGATCGCCGCGCGCATGAGGACCGAGCCATGACCGAGATGCTGACCCCGATCCGTCGCTACGCCGATTTTCGCGGACGATCCGATCGGGGAGAATTCTGGCTGTTTATGCTCTTCCTGATCGCCGGCTGGCTGCTGTTCGCGCTGATCGATCAGTTGCTGGGCTTCGGTCGATTCGACCGGAACTGGCAGACCTACAATTGGGGCCTCGTCGGCATGGCCGACTGGAATGGCGGCTTCCTCTCGATGATGTTCTGGCTGGGGATGCTGATCCCGACGATCGCGGTGGCGGTGCGGCGGCTGCACGATGCCAATCATGGCGCGGGCTGGCTGCTGCTCTTCTTCGTGCCGGTCATCGGATGGCTGGTGCTGCTGATCTTCTACACCCAGGCATCCTGGCCGGTGGTCAATGAATGGGGTGCGCCGCGTCATTTCGACTGAGGCGGGCCGCCCGCATCGATGGAGTTGCGGCGGCGCCTCCGCTCCGCTAACCGCGCTGCTGCGTGCCCCTGTGGTGGAATTGGTAGACGCGTCCGACTCAAAAAGCCGTGTTGCGACGGTGTGTTCGTTCTATGCGGTGAAAGGAGTTTTGTTTAGATTTCAAGTCCCTACCGGTGATTTTGGGCTGGCATGAAAATTGATCGATTTTGCGCTAGGAGCCACATAGGAGCCGGGAAAAATCAAGCTGTGGCGAATGCGATCGTAGCTCGGAATGCCCCGTCCGTTTGACGGACGAGGAAATCATGCTTTCGGTGAGCCGAGGGGAGGGGTAGAGGGCTGCTGGAGCGAGGGCTTCGCCGAAGTGAATGCTTGGCGATGCTGTAGATTTGATGAAAGAAGAACGATAGATATATTAAAGTAATGAAGTCCACGTTGCGGGCGTGGCGAAATGGTAGACGCAGTGGATTCAAAATCCACCGGAGAAGTCCATGTCGGTTCGAGTCCGACCGCCCGCACCATTACTTTGGCAGGCTGAAATTACTTGGCGGCTTTATAGACACCCGTGTTGTCGAAGGTTCTTTTATTGGCCCACTCTTGAAGGTCGGCCTCATCATATAGAACCCTGCTTCCAAACTTCTTAAATGGCGGGCCACCGCCCACCACACGTTGCTTTTCCAACGTACGCGGAGAGAGCCGCAAGAAGGATGCAGCTTCTCGATTGGTGAGATATTTGGGCCCGTTTGATGCCTGGATGTGAGTCACGACGGTCTCTTTGCAGCTAGTTTTGCTACGGCCCGCCTGACGTAGTTACTCAACAATACTCGAACGCTATGGCGCTGAAAACCAGCAGGGCATTGAAGTGCCGCTTGTGCCCAAAAGTGCGCTTTAGCGCGCTGACGGCATATTTCTTCAAAGCATAGCACCTCCATCAATCGCTCGCGGCAAGGAGTGTCGCTGGTTCAATGGCCTTGATCTGTGAACGCGTCCAGTTTGGTCGCGCTGGGGAACGCCTCGCGAGTCCGAGCGGTTCTCGCTCCATGCCGACAGCCTGTCGGCTCCCAAAAGCATCGTCCCCCCAAAGGCGTAGAACCGAAAGGCTGAGCATGTCCCTCGAAGGCAAATCGATCGCGATCCTCATCGCACCGCGCGGCACCGAAGAGCCGGAATTCGTCCAACCCAAGGAAGCTGTCGAACAGGCAGGCGCCAGCGTAACCGTAATCAGTCTCGAGAGCGGGCAGGCAAAGACCAACAATCACGACCTCGATCCCGGCGGCGAGTATGCGGTCGACAAGACCTTCGACGACGTGTCCGCCGATGACTTCGACGGAGTGATCATTCCCGGCGGCTGCGTCGGTGCCGACAAGCTGCGCGCCGCCGACGACGCGGTCGCGTTCGTCAAAGCCTTCTTCGACCAGAAGAAGCCGGTCGGCGTCATTTGCCATGGCCCCTGGCTCTTGGTCGAAGCCGATGTCGTCGAAGGCCGCACGCTGACGTCCTTTCCAAGCGTGCGCACCGACATCGAGAATGCCGGCGGCAATTGGGTCGATCAGGAAGTTGTGGTCGATGAGGGCCTAGTGACGAGCCGGAAGCCGGACGACCTGCCGGCGTTCTGCGCCAAGCTCGTCGAGGAATTCGCCGAAGGGCGTCACGTCGACGCCTGACACCGGCTGCCATCGAGGGGAAGCGTCAGCCCGAGGCTGGCGCGTCCTTCAGTATCGACAGCGTAGCGTCGTCCCGCTTTCCGGCGAACCAGCGATCAAGTGCCGCCGCAAACAGGGGACTCGGCCGCGCCACCTCGAAGAGGGTCAGCGATGATCGCAGCTTCATCGCGTCGATCTCGCCGAACACGGCGACCGGATCGCTGGTCGACAGGTTCTGCAGCGCGGTGACGCTTTCAATATAGCGGGCACCGAGCACCGGATGATCGAGATACTCGCGAGCTTCGTCGAGCGAGCGGATCGCGAAATGCCACGCCGTCGTGCTGCGGCCGAGACCGGCGATCTGCGGGAAGACGTACCAGATCCAGTGTGAACGCTTGGCGCCGCGCCGGATCTCGGCGAGCGCGGTAGGATAGCTGAGCGTCTGGGCCTCGACGAAGCGGTCGAGCGAGTTGGCGTCGGGCATCAGAGCAGTGCCGCCTGCGCGGTCTGTGGCGGATAGATGCGAGTGACCGGCAAGCTGCCTTTGGGAAGCGCACGGAGCACATCGTGCGCGGGGACGTCGGGGTCGAGCCAGTCGGCCCATTGATCGCGGGCCAGGGGAATGATCTGACGATGGTGATAGGGTGCGACATCCTCTCCGGGCGCCATCGTAAGCATGGTGAAAGCCTCGCCGACCTCGGGATGCGCGCGCCAGATGCCGGCGATGCAGAACCAGTCGTGATCCTTCAAGGTGAACAGCCACTTGGTCTTGCGCTTCTCGCCGGGCATCGGCTCGGTGAACTCGTAAAAGCCGTCGGCGAGGATGAGGCACCGGCCCGACGTGAATTCGCGATCCTCGGAGACAAAATTGTAGACGGGCTTGCCGCCCGGGCTCGGCCAGCTCCAGCGGCGGTTCACCAGCTCGCCAGCGCCGCGCTCGCCTTCCACGGTGCGCACGATCGGAGCGGTATCGCTGATCTTGATGTCCTCGCGGGCGGCGACGTTCGGCGTGCCTTCGGGCATCTTGATCTTGATCTTCAGGTCCGAGAAGTCCTCGGCGATCGAGGCGATGTCCACCTCAAGTCTGTAATCGTTGCACACGAGACTTCAGCCTTCCTTGCGACTCTTCATCGTTCGCATTATGTTCTCGCCATGGACTCGGCCACCCCCTTCGATTCGGACGCGCCGCTCGGCAGCCGCCGCGCCATCATCCGGCGAAACCCGGACGATGCCAGCGAAATCGAGATGGTTGAGGCGGCCTGGGGTTCCAACCCGCGGTTCAGTGACGGCGAGACGATCCGCTTCGTGCGTTCGGAAGGACAGACTTTTCCGAGCCATCGCTGCCTGATCCCGGCCAGCGAATTCCACATGACGGTGGGCAAGAAGCGCTACCGGGTGACGCTCGATGGCGGCAATCATTTCTATCTCGCCGCGGGCCGGGAGCCGGCGATGGGCGACTGGCCGCTTTGCTACCGCGTCGTCACCGTCGCCGCCAACCCCGAGGTCGCCCGCTATCAGGCACGCCACGGCGCGATCATTCATCGCCGCCAGGTCAGGCAATGGCTCGACCATAGCGTGCCGGAGATCGATCTCCTGGAAACGCCGCCGGCGCGCACGTTCGTCGTCGAAGACATCACCGGCGGTGCAAGCCGGGCGGTGCAGCAGGCGCTGGCGCTCTGACAGCGTCGACCCGCTTCGCATGTCTCGATTTTTCGCGTCCTATCTAGCGATCGCTCTGTCGGGCTGCCTGTGGGCGGCGCCGGCGCTCGCCGACCCCTGCGAGGGGCCGCTTCCGACGAAGGGCACGGCCTTCAGCGGCATCGTTCGCTATGTCGGCGACGGCGATGGCCTCTGCGTCGGCCCAGCCGGTCGCCCCGACCGCTGGATCGAGATCCGGCTGGCGGACTTCTACGCGCCGGAGCTGCACGAGCGTGGCGGCATGGCGGCCAAGCAGCGGCTCGCCCGGCTGGTGCTCGGTCAGCCGATCCAGTGCCGCGCCGGTCGGCGAAGCTATGATCGCGTGGTCGCCGCTTGTACGCTGCGGGGGCGACCGCTGGGCGCGTTGCTGCGCGCGCGGGGCGGCGTCGAGGGCGGCCGCGGCTGGAAGCGATGAACGCGATGCCCGATCTTTTCGGCGCTCCGACAAGGCCTGGGCTCGCCTTGAGTGAGGCGTTCGTCACGCCTGCCGAAGAAACGGCGCTGATCGCGCGGATCGACGATGTCGGCCTCAGCCCATTCAAGTTCCAGCAGTGGACGGGCAAGCGGCTGACCCGCTCGTTCGGCTGGAGCTACGATTTCGAAACCGGCCGCTTCGCGCCGGCCGAGCCGATCCCGTGCTGGCTGGAGCAAATCAAGGCCCGCGCCGCGCAGTTCGCCGGTCTCGACGCCGCCGACCTGATCCAGGCGCTCGTTATCCGCTACGATCCCGGCGCCGGCATCGGGTGGCACAAAGATCGGCCGGTGTTCGAGCATGTCGTGGGCATCTCGCTCGGCCACGCCGCCACGATGCGCTTCCGCCGCCGGGTGGGCAAAGGCTTTGAGCGGTCGAGCGCGCCGCTGGCGCCGCGCTCGATCTATCACCTCACGGGCCAGATTCGGCACGAGTGGGAACATAGCATCGCGCCCATGTCCGATCCGCGCTGGTCGGTGACCTTCCGCAGCCTGTCCGACAAAGAACGTGCGCTTTCCAGAACGGGATGACCGCTCAAGCGTTATCTGGCGGGAAGGAGATCGATCATGCCCGCAACGTCCAAGGCCCAGCAGAAAGCCGCCGGTGCGGCGCTCGCCGCCAAGCGCGGCGAGGAGCCGAAGTCCAAGCTGAAAGGCGCCTCCAAGCAGATGGAGAAGTCCATGACCGAGGACCAGCTCGAGGAGTTCGCGAGCACGAAGCGCAAGGGCCTGCCCGATAAGAAAGGCTGATCCCTCGTCCGCGCAGACGGGCAAATATCCGGTCACGCCCGACGGTCGCTATTTCGTGGTTCGCGGGCGCCTTTGGCGAACATCGAACCCAGCGCTCGATCCGGAAAAGCGCGCCAAGCTCGTCAGCGAGCTGATGAAGGCCCGCCGCTCTGTCGGGGTCGCGAAACGCGCCGGCAACGCACCCGCCGAACACGAAGCGCATGCCGCGGTTGACCGCGCCAAGCGTGCGCTTGGCGAACGCGGCCCGGTCTGGTGGGACGATGGCGGTCCCGATCTCAATCGACATATGGCGCGCACCACAATCTATGCCGACTGGTTCGAAGCTCTCGGCACCGACGCAGGAGTTAAGTGAAGAACTGTGGGCGTCGGGCAATACACCTCTTGACCACGCGCGAAGGCTTTCCAAATTTTCTTACGGGCCGACCGGGTCGGTCCGAAACATTGCAGCGACCTGAAACCAAAGGAGGCACAGTCATGTCGCAGCCTGTTTCCCGCTATCTCCATCCGTTCGACGTTGCCGAACATCCGACACTCGAGCCCGAGGTCAAGCGCGCGATCCTCGCATCATGGGCGTCCGATCGCGTCGCGGTCGAAGGCGCGCCCGCACTTCGCAAGCCGCCCGGCGCGCGGCAGCCAGTGCCGATCGACGATATCCTGGCCGCACTGCGCTCGCTGGACGGCGCGCAGCCGCCAACGCTGCAGTGACACGGGGTCCGCTCCGGCGCTGGCGCGAGCGTGGCGGCCGCATTATCAACGTGCCGCTTCCCTTCGCCGATGTCATGGAGGTAGCGCTGGCTCTGCTGGCGCTATCTCCCGATGAACTCGCCGCGCTAGGCTGGAGCTTCGCCGCGCGCAAACGGCTGCTCGAGCACTTTCTCGCCGCCGACAAGCAAGCTGACGTGATCGAGCGTACCGCCCTCGACCGGGCGGTGCTGACCTTACGGCTGCCGCTACGCGATGTTCGCCGGCTGCAGCACTTCACCCGCCGCGAGCTTCCGAAGATGGCGAGCCGGGCCGACGTGATCGATCGACTGGACGCAGTGCTCGAGCGGTCGCTGGCGCAGGCGCGCTGATGCGGGCGTTGGACGACGTGTTCCCGAGGCTTGCGGGTTCGCCCTTCCGCGCGCGCTTCCGGCTGAACGCGAAGGATGCCGCCTATCTAACGGATCGCGGCATGGAGGTGGTGCTGGAGCATGCCGCAGCCTTCGTGGTGAAGCGTCTGGCGCCCGCTCGGCCGGCGAATGACGGCAAGCAGACGCCGATGCGCGGGCATCCGGCGTTCGTCGCCCAGCACGCGACCGCGACCTGTTGCCGGGGCTGCCTCGCGAAATGGCATGGCATCCCGGCGGGGCGGGTATTGAGCGAAATTGAGCAGCGCCACCTTGTCGCCGCAATCGAGCGGTGGCTGCGGAGTGGGCTTGGGCTAGTCGAACCCGGTAAATAGCCGGCCGGCACCGCCGTCAGCGGTGTCGGCCGGCAGGGCGATCAGGCCGCCTGACGATCCTCGTCCGTCGGCGCTTCGAGCCGATCGTTCGCGGCGGGTGCGCCGCCGATCTCGATCTTGCGCGGCTTCATCGCCTCGGGAACGACGCGCTTCAGCGCGATCGAGAGCAAGCCGTTGTCGAAGCGCGCGTCGCCCGCCTCGATGAAGTCGGCGAGCTGGAAGCGCCGCTCGAAGGGACGCGCGGCGATCCCGCGCTGCAGATAGTCGCCCTTACCGTCATCATCGGCGCGCTTGCCGGTGACAGTAAGCTGGTTCTGCTGCGCCACGATCTCGATGTCCTGCGGCCGGAAGCCCGCGATGGCGAGCGTGATCCGGTAGCTGTCCTCGCCTTCCTTGACGATGTCGAAGGGCGGATAGCCGTCATCCTCGCGCAGCCCGGACTCGAGCATGTTAAACAACCGGTCGAAGCCGACCGTCGAACGGCGGTAGGGGGTAAAGTCGAAAGCAGTTCTCATTTCCAAATCCTCCATGTGAAGCGATCTGGACATGAGTTGCGCCGGTGCAGAAGAGCCGACGCCCTCTATGTCCGACCGGACCCGAACACGGCGCCCGGCACTGAAAAACATAATTTCACCGAAGCGGCCTTCAAGAGGTTTGCCGCACAAAAAATACGGGAGCCTCTCGGGCTCCGCAGATCTTTGCATCCCGTCAGGTGTTCTTATCTCAACGGATCGAACGAAGGCGCGCGGAGAGCGAGAAAGTGGCAAATGGCTGGGCGCGCGACGGCGCCGTGCAGGATCAGATCGACGACACGGTCATGGACGCGGTGCTGCGCGCACGGGTGATGATGCCGGCGGGCGAAGGCAGCGACGAATGTGACGATTGCGGCGAGGATATTCCGGCCGCGCGCCGTGCCGCGCTTCCCGGAACGCGGACTTGCGTAGCCTGCCAATCGAAGCGCGATGCGAGCATTCGCAGCGTGGGCATCAACCGGCGAGGCAGCAAGGACAGCCAGCTGCGCTAGGTGCAGTCGGCACCTCTGCTCAGGGCGCCGGGTATCAGGTCCACAACTCGACCAAGGGACCGGCTTTGCCCGCGACAGGATCAGCCTCGGGGATAGGCAGGGCGGCCATACGCTGGCGTGCTTCCTCGTCCGGGGCGTCGCGCCGGATGTCCCAATTCTGCCCCCGGGGGTAGGCGCCGACGACGACAAAGTCGTCGCTGGCCTCGATGCTCCGATGACCAGTGCCCGTCGGCAACACCAGTGCGTCGCCCGCCGCGACATGAATATCGAGACCACCGGGGCCGCCGATCGTGAGGGTCGCGGTGCCGGCCGCGACGCCCAACGCCTCATGCGCGGTCGAATGATAATGGTGATAGTCGTAGACGCCGTCGCGCCACTGCGGGGGCCAACCGTTCTTCTCGAACACCGTTTCAAAGGCTTTCGCGGCTTCCTCGCAGTCTCCGGCAGCGACCGCGCCTCGATAGACCAGCACGGGTAACCGCGGGTTGTTCGGCACCCAGTCGTGTTCGGGCAGGACGAAGCTCTCGATTTTCATAAAGGTGCTCCAGCTTCGGCGGCGGCCGTCGCCGGCTTGCGGCGACGCTTCGGCTTGTCGGCAAGCTCAACCCAGACCGGCGCATGATCACTCGTCTTCTCCCAGCCGCGAACATGCCGGTCGACCTGCGCGTCAACGAGGCGATCGGCCAACACCGGGCTCAGCAGCAGATGGTCGATGCGCAGGCCAGCGTTTCGCGCATAAGCGTTCCGGAAATAGTCGAAGAAGGTGTAGATCACCTCGCCCGGGTGGATCGTGCGCAGCGCGTCGGTCCAGCCCTGGTCGAGCAGACGGAAATAAGCGGCCCGGACTTCGGGCGCGAACAACGCGTCGTCGAGCCAGCGCTCGGGCTTATAGACGTCGAGCTCGGTCGGCATGACGTTGAAGTCGCCGGCGAGCATCACCGGCAAGCCGGTTTCCAGCAGTCCGGCCGCATGCTCGATCAGCCGTTCGAACCAGCGCAGCTTATAGTCGAACCTGGGTCCGGGGCGGGGATTGCCATTTGGCAGATAGAGGCCGCCGATCAGGATGCCGTTGACTGCCGCTTCGATGTAGCGGCTGTGCGTGTCATCGGGATCGCCCGGCAAGCCGCGGCGCGTTTCGTGGATCTCGCCGACGCGACTGAGGATCGCGACGCCGTTCCAGCTCTTCTGGCCGTGCCATATCGCATCATAGCCAAGGTCGCGGATCGCGCTCAGCGGAAATTTCTCCTGAGGCGCCTTCAGCTCCTGCAGGACGACAATGTCCGGCTGGCGCTCGGCCAGCCAGCGCACCAACACCGGCAGGCGGCCGTTGACGCCGTTCACATTGTAGGTCGCGACGATCACAGGTCGGGGAGGACCTGATCGGCGCGCCCCCAATGCGCAAGGTTCTTCGACGCCGCGCGCTTCACCATCTCCGCCCCGTCACCGATATGCCAGTGCGAGGGTTTGTCGAGGTCGCGCAGTTCCTCCCACGTCAGCGGCACCGCGATCGGCGCATATTCGCGGGTCCGCGCGCTGTACGGCATCACCGCCGTCGCGCCGCGCTGGTTGCGCAGATAGTCGATGAAGATCCGGCCCGTCCGTTTCGCCTTGGCTAGGGCCGCGGTAAAGCGTTCCGGCTCGGCCTGCGCGAGCGCCAGGGCGAAGCGATGAGCGAAGTCCTTCACCACGGGCCATTCGGCGGAGGGAGTAAGCGGCGCGATGACATGGACGCCTTTGCCGCCAGTCACCATCGGGAAGGTGGTGAGGCCCATCTGGGCGAGCACGTCCTGGACATGCAAGGCGGCCGAGACGACATTCTGGAAGTCCAGCCCCTCATCGGGATCGAGATCGAAGACGAGCCGATCGGCTTTCTCGACATCCTCGATCCGCGCGCCCCAACCATGGAACTCGATCGTCCCCATCTGCACGCAGGTGAGCAGCCCTGCCGGCGTGTCGACGAACAGATAGGGTTCGTCATGGCCGTCCTTCTCGCGGATG
>NZ_QFOB01000004.1 GCF_003248515.1 Sphingomonas sp. | reverse complement strand
CGTCAGGCTCATAACCTGAAGGTCACAGGTTCAAATCCTGTCCCCGCAACCAACACCAAACATGCCAGACCGTCTCAGGGAAACCCGAGGCGGTTTTTTTTGTGCCTTTTTCCCGTGGCTTACGCCTGTTTCGCGGCGTCCCGGCGCGTCGCTCCGGACCCCACCAAACCCCATGACGTCGATTTGACGGCGGGGGTATTTTCGGCGGTACCTCTCCTCGACCGGCAGGAGATACCCCCATGGCCCTCAAGGAACTGGAAGCCCGCTACGCCACGAAGCGCTCCAAGGACTACAAGCTCGCCGATGGCGGCGGGCTGTACCTGCTCGTCCGGCCGACGGGCTCCAAGCTGTGGCGGATGAAGTATCGCTTCGCCGACAGGGAGAAGCTCCTGTCGTTCGGGCGCTATCCGGATCTGAGCCTTGCTGAGGCGCGTCTCAAGCGCGCCGAGGCCAAGCTCGCTTTGGCGGCTGGGCGTGATCCTGGCGCCAGGGAAGCGGCTCTTGCAGGGAAGACCTTCGAGCAGGCGGCACGGGCGTGGCACCAGAACCGGCTCGAGGCCCTCGACGAGGCCCACGCCGCCCGGATCCTCGCCCGCCTTGAACGCGACGCGTTTCCGGAGCTGGGCGCGATGGTGCTGCGGGAGATCAAGCCGGCGGACGTGCTCGCGATGATCCGGAAGGTGGAGGCGAGGAGCGCGCTCGACGTCAGCCGGCGCCTCAAGCAGCATGTCAGCCAGATCTATCGGTTTGCCATTCCGCAGGGATGGGCCGACACGGATCCAGCGGCCTATCTCGCGGATCTGCTCAAGCCCAAGCCCCGCGTGCGCCACATGCCGCGTGTGTCGACCGACGAATTGCCGAAACTGGTCCGGGCTATCGATGCCTATGACGGCGAGGAGAATCCGAAGCGGCGTGCGATAACCCGGGCAGCGCTGATGTTCACGCTGCTGACGTGGGCGCGCACCAATGAAACCCGGCTCGCCACCTGGGCCGAGATAGAGCGGCTCGACGGTGACGAGCCGGTCTGGCGGGTGCCGGCCGAGCGGATGAAGATGGGGCGTGAGCATATCGTGCCGCTCCCAACGCAGGCCGTCGACCTGTTGAAGGCGCTGCGCGAGCACAGCCGGGGCGCCCACCTCTTTCCCGGCGAGAAACCCGGGCAGCCGCTCTCCCAGAACACGATGATCTATGGCTGCTACCGGATGGGATATCGCGGGCGGCAGACCGTCCACGGGTTTAGAGGGCTTGCCTCCACCTGGGCGAACGAGGCCGAATGCTACCGGCCGGACTGGATCGAGATGGCGCTCGCCCATGCCGATGAGGACGAGGTCCGCAGCGCCTATAACTCCGCCCTCTATCTCTCGCCCCGCAGGCGAATGCTGCAGGCCTGGGCCGACTACGTCCAGCGCATCATTGAAGGCGGGGAGGCGAAGGGGGACCGGGTGCCGCCGAGCGAAAAGGTAAGAGGGGAGGCGACCGAGGTTGTGTGAGCGGCAGTTCAACGGCCCACTGAAGACCTAATCCCTGCCGTTGAAGTAGCCGCTCTCGCTTCCCGAAACCGGCCGTTCATTCATGTGGACGGACCGACTGCATTGGCGAGCCCGCCTCCCGCTCGTAATAGCTTGGTTTGGGACAAAGTTGTCTGACGGCTTTTGTCGGTTCAAACAAAAAACCGGCCGTTCCGAAGTATGGCCTTGGTGTAAAATTGGCGGCCGTCGCTACGATTAGTCAGTATCACTCGCGAGTTGAAAGAGATGAAGCAGTCGAAAATGATAGAAACTGTGCCATAGCCGATTTTGTAATTAACGGGCATCGCGACGTAGCAGTGATGCTTGGTCATGATTTATTGAAAGATGCGGCTCAGCCACGCATCGAGGATCGCAGTTGCGGGATAGTCCGGATCACCGAGCGACCTGTTGATTTCCATATGACCGCGAAGGCCCGTGCCGTCGAATTGATTGCGTTCTACCTGTGTGCCTGCTCGCTGGAGCGCCTCGGCCAGTTCCTTTGCCTGCGCGATGCCATCTGGCCGCGAGACGTGGAGCAGCAGGAATGCAGGCGCATTCGGCGCCGCCGCCTGCAGCGTCGGCGATAGCGCCTTCTGGCGTACAGGATCGGTGCCGAACGCCTGTGCGTAGGTGTCTCGCATGAAGCTGCCGGCATCGGCGATCTGCTTCGGCACATCATAGGCCGCACCGTCGATCGGCACGACGCCGCGGACCGCATGATAGTCGAGGCCGACCGCGCGCAGGTAGGATGGATCGGTGCCGACCAGCGCAACCAGATGGGCTCCAGCACTATGGCCCATCAGGATGATGCGGCCCGCATCGATGCCATTCTCGGCCGCGTGGCTCCGGACCCAGGCGAGCGCCAGCGCGACGTCGGCGGTCTGCTGCTCGACCGTGGCCTCCGGCACGAGCCGGTAATCGATCGACGCAACGGCATAGCCGCGCTCGACGAGATGGCGGATTTTCGTGGCGCCGGTCGCATTGTCCTTGTCGCCGCGCTGCCAGCCGCCACCATGCACGAACAGGATCAGCGGAGCCGGTGTGGGACTGGTGGGCTGCCAGAGATCGAGCTTCTCCAGCGGATTCGGGCCATAGGAGAAGGATTTCGCGCCCGAATAGGGCGGCTCGGCCAGCCTGGCGGACATCCGCTCGCGCATCATCCGACGGAGCGGCCCCTCCTGCGCGATCGCCGGGGCGGCAACCGCCAGCAGAGCGGCAAGCCCGATCCGCGTCCTCATCCGTCCATCTCCCATATCCCTGCCGACCTTCGCGACACGGAGACGCTGGTCGCCTTATTGCTGTCGGGTCCAGCTCTTCGACTGGCCGTTGTTCCCGGTGACCGTAGCCGCGCCGTTGCCCGCGGTCACGGTGCCGCCATGCGTGCCGCCGGCCGGACCCGTCATATTGCCGGCACCCGTCATTGTCCCGGTGGAGGGGTGATAGGTGGCGCTGGCCGATCCGCTTGCGGTACGGCCGTTGGCGGTCGTGCCGGAGAAGCTGGCGGTGCCGGTCATGCCCTGGCGGCCGACCGTGGCGGATCCGGTGCCACCGCGCGGCCCGGCGACGGTGCGCGCCTGACCAATGGTAGCCGAGACGGCGGCGAGCAGGACGGCGGCGATCAGGATCCTGGTCTTCATGGGGCAACTCCTTGGGCGTGAGGGGTCAGAGCTTCACCAGTTCGACGCGGCGGTTCTGCGCCTTGCCGTCTTCGGTGTCGTTGGCGGCGACGGGCTGGCTATCCCCGAAGCCGTGTGGGTCAAGGCGCGTCGTCAGGATCCCGGCGGCCTCGATCGCGGCGGCGACCGCCTTGGCGCGGGCCTGCGAGAGGGCGACATTGTGATCGGCCGCGCCGGTCGCGTCAGTATAGCCGTTGATCGCGAGACGCAGCGCCGGTTCGGATTTCAGCAGGGCGACTATCTCGGCGATCTGCGGCTGCGAGGCCGGCAGGATCACGGCCTTGTCCGTATCGAAATTGACGTGGAGGATCGCCTTGCCCTTGCCGTCGATATCCGCCTTGAGTTCGGCGGCCGGCAGCAGGCGCGCGGTGGCGACGAAGGGCTTGGTCTCGACGACGGTGAGCGTGCCCATCGCGCTGGTGGCGGTGAAATGGAGCCAGATCTCGCGATCGGCCCGGCGGATCGCCCACGTCTTGACGGGATCATTGTAAATGTCGCCGAGCGCCCCGTTCATGTCGATCGTCACGTCGCGGCCGATCGTCTTGGCGACGTCGGGTGGGATCTTGCCCTCCGCGACCGGCGCACCGCCGGCCTGCGCGATCTCCGCCTCCAGATTGCGCTGCAGCTCGAACGGGCTGAACGGTTTGCCTTTCGCCGTGTCGATCGACTCATAGAAGACGCGGCCTTCGACCCAATGCAGCGCCGTCCCGTCCCAGAAGGGGAAGTGGCCGTAATCGATCGTCGTCGGCTTGTTCATCGCCTTGTAGCCGTTCGGCAGGCCGAGATAGGGGAAGGCGCCGAGTGGGGCCGACGAGACCACGATCTTCGCGATGTCGAAGGATGGGGCGGGTGCGCCTTGTGGCGGCAGCGCGACGGGGGCGGTCGCCGGAGCCGGGAGCATCGCAGTATCGGCCTGCGCGGCTGCAAATGGTTGCGCCGCGTCCTTCCTGTGGCAGCCCGCCAGCAGCAGCGCGCCCGAAATCAGCAGAAAAGCGGGAAAAGCCTTCGACACCTACGCCTCCGTATCGTCGGCCTGAACTGCCGTCGCGAAGGGCTTGCGGGCAAGTAATGTAGTGTAATCGCCCGATTCAGGCGGCGGGCAGGCGCAGCGTCACTTCGAGGCCGCCCGCTGCGCCATTGCGGAATGATACGCTGCCGCCCTGACGGTCCATCAGGGCACGCACGATCGCAAGGCCGAGGCCCGCGCCGCCGGTGGTGCGATCGCGGGACGGATCGAGCCGGTCGAACGCCCGTCCCAGGCGGGCCAGCAAGTCCGGCGGGACGCCAGGGCCGTCGTCCGTCACCACGATCAGGACGTCATCGCCGTCGTGGTGGCCGCTGAGGAGGACGGAGGAGCCGTGCCGCAAACCATTGTCGATCAGGTTGGCGATCGCGCGGCGTAGCGCCAGGCGTTCGCTGCGGACGAACAGGTCGAGCTGGATCGGGGCGAGCGTGACGGCCTCGCCCATTTCACGACGGGTCTCGGCGATCGTCTCAAGCTCGGCTCCGATCGCGATGCGTTCGGCCGCCATGGGTCGCGAAGCCGGCTGGGCGAACAGCAAGGTATCGTCGAGCAGCAGGCTCATCTCGGAGAGGTCGCGCGCGGCACGCTCGCGCTGGTCGGGATCGTCGATGAACTCGGCGCGCAGCCGCAGGCGGGTGAGATAGGTGCGCAGATCGTGCGCGATGCCGGCCAGGATACGCGTGCGCTCGGAGACGAGGCCCGCGATCCGGCCCTTCATATCGTTATAGGCCGCCGCGAGATCGCGCAGTTCCGGCCCCCCTTCGATCGGCAGATCGGGCGCGTCGAGCGTGTTCGAGAAGGCGCGGATGCTGCCAGCAAGCCGCGTGACGGGGCGGGTGGATTGCCGCACCGCCAGGGCGAGCGCCCCCAGCAAGATCAGGCCGGCAACGGCGCCGATCGCCGCCCGCTCGCCGAGGAAATCGCGCACCAATGTCGATGGCCGGCTGACCAGCACCAGAACGCCACCGCTGCGCAGCGATACGGCCAGCGTTGCCGGTGCCAGCAGCCGGCCGGGCCATGCCATGTCGCGCATCAGCTTGGGGAACATCGCGCGGCGAGCCGACAGGCGGACGAGGTGGCCGGGTAGTACTGCCTGATAGGTCCGCTCGACATCTCGCGCCGTAAGGTCATTGATTGCGCGCCGGTCTGGCAGGGCAGGCTCGATCGAGAGCGTGTAGAGCGAGCCGTCCAGCGCCGCGACCAGTAGCCGGCGCTTCTCAGGCGGGGCCTGTTCCAGCGTATCGACGATCGCCGCCAGCTCACGGGGCGGCGGGAAGCTGTAGGGGTGATCCAGCACCTGCCGCCCCGGCACGATCATCGCGCCGAAGACGAGGAACTGGATGATGACGAAGCCCGCCACGAGGATCGCCGCGATCCGCAGCGACAGATGCGTGCCGAGCGTCATGTCCGATCGACCGGAACTGTGAACAGATAGCCGCCACCGCGCACCGTCTTGATGAGGTCGCCGCCATTCGGATCGAGGCTGAGCTGGCGGCGGACCTTGCCGACCATCACGTCGACGCTGCGATCGAACGGATTGGCGTCGCGTCCCCGCGTCCAGTCGAGCAACTGATCGCGCGACAGCACGCGCTGCGGATGCGTGACGAAGGCCGCCAGCATGTCGAACTCGGCACCAGTGAGCGGGATGTCCTTCCCGTCCGATCCGGTGAGTGTCCGCGCGCCGGCATCCAGCGTCATGCCCGCGAAGCTCCAGCGATCGGCCCGGGCGACGATCGTTGCCACGCGGTGCGCGCCGCGCGTGCGGCGCAGGATCGAACGGGCGCGGGCCAGCAGTTCCCGCGGGTTGAACGGCTTGGCGAGATAATCGTCCGCGCCGATCTCCAGCCCGACGATCCGATCGACGTCCTCGGCCTTGGCGGTGACCATGAGGATCGGGATCTCGTCCTCGGCGCGCAGGCGGCGGCAGATGGAGAGGCCGTCCTCGCCCGGCAGCATCAGGTCGAGGATCGCGAGATCGATGCGGCGGCGGTCGCGCAGGCGATCGAACGCTGCGGCGTCGCGACACAGCTCCGCCTCGAAGCCTTCCCGCTTGAGGAGGCCCGTCACCAGCGCGCCGATCTCGGGATCGTCCTCGACCACGGCGATGAAGCTCTTGTCCTCGGACATGACGCTTATCTTCCGCTCGCCCGGTGCGAAGGCAAGTATGCGAGCCGCCGATTACACTTCATTACGCAAGATCGTTCGCGGCTTACACGGCCCCGCCATCTCTCCATCCGTCGGACGCCCCCGATCCGGCGATAATGGAGATGATCCCATGCGTATCATGCGTAACATCGGTATCGGCCTGGTCCTCGCGGCCGCAATTGGTGGAGCGGCGGATGCCCAGCGCTTCCGCGCGAGCAGCCGGAGCGTTCAGGGCGCCTATGGCCGGGGCTATACCGCCAGCCGGACCGCCGAGCGCGGCGGCGGGACGGCGAGCGTCACCAGCGGCGTCCAGACCAACGGCGGCTATGGCGTTGCCAATTCGCGCGGCCACAGCGTCTCGGACGGCACCTATACCGGCGGGGCCACCCACACGACCAACAACGGCACGACCTGGGGCCGCACGACGACCGCGACCGCCAACGGAAATGGCACCGGCAGCTATGCGACGACCTTCACCGGCCCGGCGGGCGGCTCGACCACCGTCTCGGGCAACGTCAGCCACGCACAGCAATGAGATCGTTCATCATGAAGCCCCTGTTCCCGGGCCTGATGCTGTTCCTGCCCGTCGCCTTTCCGGCGGCGGCGCAGGGGCTGCGCGATCCTGCCGCGCTCCTCGCGAGCGCCGATGCCGATCATGATGGCCGCATCAGCCGATCCGAGTTCCAGGCCGCGCGCCTCGCCCAGTTCGACCGGTTCGACCGCAATGGCGACGGCGTCATCAGCCGGGCGGATTTCGGCCGGATCGTCTCGATGCGCCCGCAGGCGGGGGCACGGATCGATGCGCTGATCGCCGAGGCCGACCTCGACCATGACAGCAAGGTCACGCGCGACGAGCTGGCGCACGCGCCGGCCCGGATCTTCGACGAGGCCGACATCAACCATGACGGCTTCGTCGACCAGACCGAACTGGAGGCGGCCCGCGCCCGCCTCCGCACGATGCGGGGGCAGTGATGGACCATATGGCGCTTGCCCGTTCGCCGGTGTGGCTGGCGATGATATCTTCGCTCGTGCTGGCGGAAGTGGTCTGGAGGGTCCGATCGGGACGCGGCTATTCGGGGCGCACCGCGCTCGCCACGCTCGGCGTTGCGCTGGGCGGCATTCCGTTCGGAATGCTGGGCGGGCTGGTGATCGCCGGCGCCTATGGCTGGGTCTGGACCCACGCGCTCGTCCACTGGCCGCTGCACGACTGGCGGACCTGGGCGGCCGGCTTCGTCGCCGTCGAGTTCGCTTATTACTGGTTTCACCGCGCCAGCCATCGCATCGCCTGGATGTGGGCCACGCACTCCGTCCATCACAGCCCCGAGCAGATGACCTTGCTGTCGTCGATCCGGCTGGGCTGGACCAACCTCTTCTCGGCCGGCTGGATACTCTATGTGCCGCTGGTCTTCATCGGCTTCGACCCTCGGCTGATCGTGGCGCTGCTGGCCTTCGACCTGCGCTACCAATTCTTCCTGCACACTGAGGCGATCGGGACGCTGGGGCCGCTGGAATGGGTGCTCAATACGCCGTCGCACCACCGCGTCCATCACGGCTCGAACACCGCCTATCTCGATCGCAACTATGGCGGTGTGGTGATCGTGTTCGATCGTCTGTTCGGCACCTTTGCCAAAGAGCAGGCAGACGAGCCGGTGCGCTATGGTCTCGCTGGGGAGCAGCGTGGCGACAATCCGCTACGCATCGCGCTCGGCGGATGGGCGATACTATGGACAAGGACGATCCAATCGAGGCGACCGGTGCACACCCTTCTCGCCGCACCAGAGTGATCGGTCGGCGACCTCGAGATACGATCGCTCTGCCGCTCTGCGCGCGACCAACGGTCGCCACCGTCATCTCGTCATGGGCGGCGGCGAGATCGCCAGGTCGCGGCAGGCTGATTCACAGGGTCTGGAAGCGCATCGCAGACCGAGCGACTTCGGATTATCGCGAGGCTCGGTATCCGGTTCGTCCCGATGCGCAGCGCTGGCGTCACGTTCGCAGACTGACCAGCATCCACAGGTTCGCGCCGGAGACGATCACGAAGATCGTCACGGCCGCGATGATAAGCCCCCGGCCGGGCTGATGCCCATTCATCAGCGTTTCATCCGAGACACTGGCGATCAGCGGCCAGACGGCGAATGGCAATTGCAGGGACAAAACGATCTGGCTGACGATCAGCATCGCGCCTACGCCGCCGTCCCCCAGAAGCATTACCCCTGCGAGCGCCGGTACGACCGCAATCGCCCGGCCGATCAGGCGCCGTTTCCATGGCGATATCTTCAGATCGAGGAAGCCTTCCAGCACGATCTGCCCAGCGATAGTACCCGTGATCGTGCTGCTCTGCCCGGAGGCGAGCAGTGCGATCCCGAACAGGAGGGCAGCGGTTTTCAGGCCGGTAATCGGTTCAAGCAGACGATAGGCATCGTCGATACTGGTGACCTGCGTGTGGCTGGTCGCGTGAAAACTGGTCGCCGCCAGCGCGAGGATGGCGCCGTTGACGAGCATCGCTAATGTCAGGGACAGGGCAGTGCCAATCGTGGCGAGCCGGATGGAGCGCTCGATCCCGGCAGCGTCACGCGCGCCGTCCTGAACCCGCGCCACGCCCGAGTGCAGGTAAAGGTTATGCGGCATCACGGTCGCGCCGACGATTCCCATCGCCAGCGCGAGCGCGCCGGGCCGGGTCAGTCTTGACGGATCGGGGACCATCCCGGCGATCATCGCGCGCGGATCGGGAGGGGAGATCACCAGCTCAGCCAGAAAACACAATGTTATCGTCGCCACGAGTGCACCGACGATCGCCTCGATCCGTCCAGCCCCGCTTCCCATCAGGCCGACCACGCTCAGCGTGGCGGCGGAGGTGAGCAGGACGCCCGTCCACAGCGGCAGGCCCAGCATCAACTTTATCGCCAGCGCGCCCCCCAGCATTTCGGCGACGTCAGTTGCGAGGATCGCGGTTTCGGCGAGCAGCCACAGGGTGAAACTAGTTCGGAGTCCGTAGCGCTGTCGGCACGCGCGGGCCAGATCGAGGCCGGATGCCATGCCGAGCCGCAGTGCCAGCGACTGGAGAAGGATCGCCGCCAGACCGGCAGCGATCACCACGTAGAGCAAGCCGAAGCCGTAGCGGGCGCCTGCGGCGATGTCGGTCGCCCAGTTGCCGGGATCCATGTAGCCGACCGCCACCAGCATTGCCGGCCCGATCAGCGCGGGCATCCGCTGTCCGGTTCGTTTCGTCGACCTCGGATGGAGGGTGGATCGGGGCGGCGGAGTGCGCCCCGTCAGCCCCCGGCACAGGCTCACTCCACGTCGTCCCACGTTCCCGGGTTGGTCTGTCCGCGCCACAGATAGGGGCGATCGAGGCCGAAACCGAACAGCATCGCCATCAGGAATGACCAGTGCACGCCCATATATCCGTAAGTGAGCGCCTCGTTGGTGTCCGCGAACACCGGGCCGACCATCGCCAGCATCGCCACGGTGATCGCCCAGGCCGCGATCACGCAGAACAAGCAGGCCAGGATGCCGCCCCACGGCATCGGAATCCTCGTGAACGGCCAGTTATGCAGCTGGATCAGGAAGCCGTAGGACACCGAGCAGGCGACCATGAACCACAGCAGCCAGGCCGGCCCGGCATAGGTGCCCAGCGTCCAGAAGGCACCGACGCCCGGCAGCCGCGCATCCCACAGGCCCAGCTGCCCGCTCAGCCACAGCGCGCCCATCACCACCACGAACAGGATGCCGATCTGCGCGAAGCTGCGGCCGGGCTGCGTCATGCCGCGCGTCAGATAGGCGAGCAGCGTGGAGGCCGAGCCCATTTCCACGAACGGGAACCACCAGGCTGGAATCCAGCGGATCGCCGAATTCGTGATCGCATAGGTCAGGAAGGCGATCAGCACGAACAGGATGAAGAATTGCCGGGGCGGTGCGAAACCGGCGACGATCCAGTTCTCTCCGGTGAAGGAGAAGAAGGCGAGGAAGAAATAGATGCAGCCGATGATCGGAAACACCCAGTCCGCGCCGAGCCCCGTCCAGTAGATCGCCTTCGCCGAGAGCCAGCCCAGCGCCCAGGCCGCCCCGATCGTGAGGATGCCGCGCAGCCTGGCGTCGGCCATCCGATGAAACGGATAATGGCCGCTCACGATGCTGAGCAGCGCCCACCACAAGGCGAGCAACTGCCACGTCACATTGTCCAGCCAGGACATTTCGGTGAGCTTCGCACCGCTCCATGGGCCGATCGGCGCTGCGTGCACCACGATGTTGAGCAGGAAACATGACAGCGCCGACAGCGCATAGATCACGGCCATGCCCTTGATGGCGGCGGCTGGCCGGGCCGGCGCCACGTCGATGACGGTTGCGTGCATCATCCCCTCCTTTGGCGATCATTCTGATTATCGGGATACCGGGCCGCGCGACGGCGCCGCCGGCCGGTTTTCGGAAGTTATTGCAGGCAGCAGGCGCTGCCGGAGCCGATCAGACTGTAGAGCGTCAGCACCGCGACGAGGATGATCATCCGCTCCTCCGTCGCCACGCCACGGGCGCGACGGCGCAGCGAGATCGTCGGGTGACGGGCGCCGGACTGTCCGGCAATGTCCATCGTCTCTCTCCTTTCGGAAAAACCATGCTGGCCGGCCCCCCCGATGCACCGGGGGGCGCGGTCCGTCAGGCGGCCAGATCGATGAGGATTTTGAGGTTGGTGCCGGCGGGATCAAGCAGCGCGTCGAAGCCGTCCTTCACCGCCGTATCCAGCGTGATGCGGTTGGTGACGGCGCGGCCGGCGGGCAGCGCGCCGCTCGCGATCAGGTTCATCACGCGTGGCCAGTACCAGGTGGGATAGGCCCATGAGCCGCGCACCTCGATATCCTTGAAGGTGACGCTGAACCAGTCGAGCGGGTTTTCGTGCGGGTGGAGGCCGGTCTGCACCACTACGCCCTGCTTGCGCACGGCATCCACGCAGGCCTTCAGCGCATGCTCGTTGCCCACGCATTCGATGGCGACATCGCAGCCGACTTTGCCCTCGGTTTGATCGCGGATGACATCGCCCACATTCTCGCGGGTCGGGTTGATCGGGATCACGCCCAGCACTGCCTCTTCCGCGAAGCGCAGGCGTGCATCGTTGATGTCCGACACGAACAGGGTGGTGGCGCCTGCGGCACGCGCGGCCAGCAGGGTCAGCAGGCCGATCGGGCCGGCGCCGGTGACGAGCACCGAGTTGCCGGCGGAAACACCGCCGCGGTCGCAGGCATAGACTGCGACGGCAGTGGGCTCCACCAGTGCAGCTTCCTCGTCGGTGAGGCAGTCCGGCACTCTGGCCACATTATATTCGTGGACGATTGCCGCTTCAGACATGCCGCCCCACTGCCAGGAGAGACCGGCAAGCGCGAGTTGGTCGCTGAGGTGGAAGGCGATCGCCCACCTTCACGGTGGTGACGCCTTCGCCGATCGCCTCGATCGTGCCGCCGAACTCATGGCCCAGTATCTGTGGACCGCGCGCCTTGGTGAAAGGGTGCGGGTTGGCATCCGGGATGAAGATCGGGCCAGACGCATATTCGTGCAGGTCCGTGCCGCAGATTCCGACATAGCGGTTGCGGACGAGAACCTGGCCCGGGCCGGGGTTGGTGGGCGCCTTGATATCTTCGATCCGGAGATCGCGCTTGGCGTGAAAACGCAGAGCTTTCATGATTTTCTCCTTGCGATGGAATGGCCGATGACGAAGGTCAGGCGGCGAGATCGATGAGGATCTTCAGGTTGGTGCCGGCGGGGTCGAGCAGGGCGTCGAAGCCGTCCTTCACCGCCGTATCAAGCGTGATACGGTTGGTGACGGCGCGGCCGGCGGGCAGCGCGCCGCTGGCGATCAGGTTCATCACGCGCGGCCAGTACCAGGTGGGGTAGCACCAGGAGCCGCGCACCTCGATGTCCTTGAAGGTTACGCTGAACCAGTCGAGCGGGTTTTCGTGCGGGTGGAGGCCGGTCTGCACCACCACGCCCTGCTTGCGCACGGCATCCACGCAGGCCTTCAGCGCATGCTCGTTGCCCACGCACTCGATGGCCACGTCGCAGCCGACCTTTCCCTCCGTCTGGTCGCGCACGACATCGCCCACGTTCTCGCGCTTCGGATTGATCGGGATCACGCCCGGCACCGCTTCCTGCGCGAGCTTCAGGCGCGCATCGTTGAGGTCGGACACGAACAGGGTCGTCGCGCCGGCGGCACGCGCGGCCAGCAGGGTCAGCAGCCCGATCGGCCCGGCGCCCGCGATCAGCACGCTGTTGCCGGCGCTGATCCCGCCGCGATCGCAGGCATAGACGGCGACGGCGGTGGGCTCGACGAGCGCGGCCTCCTCGTCGGTCAGGTTATCGGGCACCTTCGCGACATTATATTCGTGGACTATCGCCTCCTCGGCCATGCCGCCCCACTGCCAGGAAAGACCTGTCACCGCGATCTGGTCGCTCAGCGATCGCCCACCTTCACGGTGGTGACGCCTTCGCCGATCGCCTCGATCGTGCCGCCGAACTCATGGCCCAGTATCTGTGGACCGCGCGCCTTGGTGAAGGGATGCGGCTCGGCCGACGGGATGAAGATTGGGCCGGAGGCATATTCGTGCAGATCGGTGCCGCAAATGCCGACATAGCGGTTGCGCACGCGCACCTGGCCGGGGCCGGGCCGCGCGGGGGCGGTGACGTTCTCGATGCGCAGATCGCGCGCGGCGTGAAAACGCAGGGCTTTCATCATTCTCTCCATCAGTTTGTTTTGTAGGGAAAATGGTGCGGCGGGGCTGTCATCTCCGCCGCACCTGACAGGCGGGATCAGCTCAGATGATGCACGGGCTGCAGCCCGTAGACGGGCGTCGCGATGCCCTCCATTCGCGCCTTCAGCTGCAGCGCGAGATACAGCGAATAGTGACGCGACTGGTGGAGGTTGCCGCCGTGGAACCAGAGGTTTTCCTGCTGCGTCGGTTTCCACATGTTGCGCTGTTCGCCCTCCCAGGGGCCGGGATCCTTCGGCGTGTCGGAGCCGAGACCCCAGACCTTGCCGACCTTGTCCGCCACCTCCTGGCTGATCAGGTCGGCCGCCCAGCCGTTCATCGATCCGTAGCCGGTGGCGTAGACGATCAGATCAGCCGGCAGTTCGGTGCCGTCCACGAACTTCACGCCGGTCTCGGTGATCTCGTCTATCTCGACGCCGCTCTTCAGCTTGATCGATCCGTCGATCACCAGATCGCTGGCACCGACATCGATATAATAGCCGGAGCCGCGACGCAGGTATTTCATGAACAGGCCGCTCTCGTCGGCACCGAAATCCAGCATGAAGCCGGCTTCCCGCAGGGCGTCATAGAAGGACGCGTCCTTCTTCTTGACCTGATCGTATACGGGGATCTGGAAGTCCGCCATGATCCGGTAGGGCAAGGATGCGAAAGTCATGTCCGCCTTGCGGGTCGTCATGCCGTTGGCGAGCGCGCGCTCCGAGTAGAGATCGCCCAGCACTTCCTCTGTCAGCGAGTCCGAACGCAGGATGTGGGTGCTGGAACGCTGCACCATCGTCACGTCCGCGCCCGCTTCCCACAGCGCCGCGCAGATATCGTGCGAACTGTTGTTGGCGCCGATCACCACCACCTGCTTGCCGGCATAGGCGTCCGGCCCCGGATGTTGCGAGCTGTGATGCTGCTCGCCCCGGAAGCGATCCATGCCCTTGAACTGCGGCACGTTGGGCTTGCCGGACATGCCCGTCGCCAGAACCAGCTGGGTCGGATGGAGGATGATCTCCTCGCCGTCCCGGTTCACGGTGACCGCCCAGCGGCCCTTCTGCTCGTCGAACACGGCGTTGTGCGCCGTGGTCTTCGACCAGTAATTCACCTCCATCACGCGGGTGTACATTTCCAGCCAGTCGCCGATCTTGTCCTTCGGCGCGAAGACCGGCCAGTTCTTCGGGAAATCCAGATAGGGCAGGTGATCGTACCAGACCGGATCGTGCAGGCAGAGCGACTTGTAGCGCCCGCGCCACTGGTCGCCGGGGCGATCATGGCTGTCGATCACGATATGGGGCACGCCCAGCTGGCGCATCCGCGCGCCCAATGCGATGCCGCCCTGGCCGCCGCCGATGATCAGCACATAAGGCTGCTCCGTGCGGCCCAGCGCCTCCACTTCCGCCGCCTTGCGCTCTGGCCAGCTCTTGCGGCCGCGGATCACGCCATGCTCCGCGCCCATGATCCGGGTCGGCCCGCTGCGTTCCTCATGGCCCTTCAGCTCGGTCAGCGATGTCAGCAGGGTCCAGGCCTTGCCGTCGCGCAGCCGCACCAGGCCTTCGCCGCGCCCGATGCCCGTCTCCAGCGAGAGCCAGGCGGTGACGATCCCGTCCTCCTCGCTCGGCTCCTCCGCGATCGTGAAGCGCGCAGTGCCGACATGGGGGAGGGTGGCCTCCAGCATATCGTGGATGCCATCCGGATTTTCCACGGTCCGGATGTTCCAGGTGAAGGCGATCAGATCGCGCCAGAAGCTGGTCGTCCCGAACAGTCGGGAGGCGGCGGTCGCGTCCTTGCGTGCCAGCGCCGCGTTGAGATCGGCCACCCATTTGTCGGCCACGATGCGCGCGGTGGTCGCCGTCTCGTCCGGGGATGGCCTGGTCAATTCGGTCATGTCTCTCTCCTTGTTCCGGTGGTGCGTGGCGATGTCAGACGAACACCATCCCGCCGTCCGCCATCAGGCTCTGGCCGGTGGTGAAGCCGCTCTCGGTCGAGGCCAGCCAGCGGGCGACGCCCACCAGATCGCCGGGCGTAGAGGCGCGGCCCAGAACGGCGCCGGCGGCGAAGGTCTCGAAGGCCTCCTGCGGCCGCTCGGTCAGCGCATTGTCCTGAAAGCCCTGGTCGATCGTCTTCCACATGTCGGTGGCGACGACGCCGGGGCAGATGGCGTTGACGCGGATGCCGTCCTTGCCGAAGGCGCGCGCGGCGGCCTGGGTGAAGGCGACCACGGCGAACTTGCTGGCCGAATAATGGGCCAGCGGCTCATAGCCCTGCTTGCCGGCGATAGAGGCCGTGTTGACGATCGATCCGCCGGTGCCCTGCGCCTTCATCTGGCGGACGGTTTCCTGCACGCCGATCATCACGCCCAGCGCATTGATGTCCATCACCACGCGGAAATCCTCCTCGGTGATGTCGAGGAAGGGGCGGACCTGCGCGATGCCGGCATTGTTGAACATCGCGTCCAGCCCGCCGAACGCGGTCACCGCCTCGCCGATCGCGGCGCGCACCGAGGCGCGGTCGCGCACGTCCACCTTCACCGCGCGGGCCGATCCGCCGATCTCCGCCGCGACGGCGCGGGCCTTCTCCTCATTGATATCGCCCACCACGACGCGCGCGCCGCTTTCCGCCAGCCCCCGCGCGATCGCGGCGCCGATGCCCTGGCCCGCTCCGTTGATTACGGCGCGCACGCCATCCAGATCGATTGCCATCCAGCCTCTCCTTTTCGTTTTGATGATCGGCATCGCAAACCGCGTGCCAGCTTCGAAAATCCCGGTTTTC
The DNA here is from genome assembly GCF_003248515.1 of Sphingomonas sp. Lineage (GTDB taxonomy): Bacteria > Pseudomonadota > Alphaproteobacteria > Sphingomonadales > Sphingomonadaceae > Sphingomonas_I. The sequence goes on along the minus strand of NZ_QFOB01000004.1, from coordinate 450,246 downwards.
CGGGACAATCCGCATGATGTGGGGGAGGGGCGCCACAAGTGGCCGCCACAGGGCGCGCCACAGTTGCGGCGGCCCTCAGAACAACAAGGCGAACTTGAAATAGGCGGCGTTGGTGCCGGTCACGTTGCGCCCATCGATGCTACGCGAATAGCGCAGGGTGAGCGACGTCTTCTTCGAAAGCGTCACCATCGCGCCCGCGCCCAGCGCGGTGTCGTGCCCCGCCGGGCTGGCGATGCCCAGGCCACCCCGGTAATAACCGGCCTGGTTCTTCTGCCAGTCGAACGAGACGAAGGGCTCCACTGGCGTCTTTGTCTTCAGGCTCGCGCGCACATTGGCGTGATAGCTGTTGCCCTCGTCGATATCCGGCGTGCTGCCGTTGCGGCGATTGCCCCGGAAGATCGCGCCGATATCGCCGCCGATACTGGCTATCGGGCTCTGCACATCGAAGAAGAAGGACGAATAATTGGCCCAGAAATCGTTGGTCACCTGCTGCGCGCCGATCGGCACGCTGACGAACGTCTGGAAGCCCAGCGTGCTGTTCTTCGAAGGCTTGAACCAGGTGGCGATGCCGGTGAGCGGATCGCCGAAGCCGCTGGCCTTCACGCCGGGTCCGGTGACGCGCACCTCGGGCTGGATATATTCATAGGCGAAGCCCACGTCGGGCAGCCCGTCGAACGTCCAGAAATGCACATATTTCGTCAGGCCGACAACCAGATCGGTGTCCGGCCCGGCCACGCGGTGGCCCGATCCGTCATAGCGTTTCGATCCGCTGTTATATTCGCCATATTGCACCACCACGTCGAACGGGCGGAAGCCGTCCGTCGGCAGATCATATTCGTGCGGGCCGATCACCGCGAAGGTGATGTCCTCGGCCCGCGCCGTGCCCGTCGCGCCGATGCCCCCGATCACGCACAGCATGGGCGCGAAATGCCTCGCCTTCATCCTCATCCCTCCGGATCCTGTTATTGGGAGGAAGAAGAGCAACAGGCGTGCCAGGTGCGGAAATCACCGGAAAACCGCGCTGTCCGGCCAATGCGGGGTGTGGCGCGCCACAGCCCTGCGCCTCAGTTGTGCGGCATGATACCGAGGCGCCGCATCCGGCGGTGGACGGTCGTGCGATCCACGCCCAGGCGGCGCGCCGCCTCGGAGACATTGCCGTTGCACGCGGTCAGCACGCCCTGCAGCGCGCCGGCCTCGTCGTCCGTGCCCTCTACGCCATGGGCGATCGCGTCGGGCAGGTCGGCGCAATCGATCACGCCGCCCTCGTTCAGCGCCGCCGCCACCGCGATGACATTGTCCAGTTCGCGGATATTGCCCGGCCAGGCATGCGCCCGCAGCAGCGAGAGCGCGGCGGGCGTCACCGCGATTGTCCGTCCGTCGGCCGAATGCCGCTCCAGCAGGCGATCGAGCACCCAGCCGAAATCGCTCCGGTCGCGAAGCGGCGGCAGGCGCAGCGCGGCGGCGCTGAGCCGATAATACAGATCCTCGCGGAACAGCCCGTCCGCCACCAGATCCGCCAGCGGCCGGTGCGAGGCGGAGAGGACGCGCAGGTCGACGCGCCGGGGCGTCACCGCGCCCACCGGCTGCACCTCGCGCTCGGCCAGCACGCGCAGCAGACGGCTCTGCAGGCCGAGCGGCATGTCGCCGATCTCGTCCAGGAAGAGCGTGCCCCCGTTCGCCTGCTCGATCAGGCCCTTACGCCCCTTCGAGACCGCGCCCGTGAAGGCGCCCGGCGCATGGCCGAACAATTCGCTCTCGATTAGCGATTCCGGGATCGCCGCGCAATTGATCGCCACGAACGGCCCCTGGCGGCCGCTACCGTCATGGATGGCGCGGGCGAGATGCTCCTTGCCCGTGCCGGTCTCGCCCTGGATCAGTATCGGCAGCGGCGTGCGCGCCAGTTTCGCGGCCTTGTACTGAAGGTCGCCGATTTCGGGCGATCCGCCGCCGAGCTGGCGGATCGAGGCGGGCAGGCGGATAGTGGAGACCGCGCGCCCCGCCGGCTTGGGCTCGATCGCGTGGGCGAACAGCACGTTGCCGTCGCGCATCCGCACCCAGCGTTCCTGTGTAGAGCGCCGGCGGGTGAGGTCCGGCAGGCCATCGATGTCGAACTCCGCGAAATCGGTGATCGATCGCCCGATCAGGTCGGCGGGGTCGCGCCAGTCCGCGCCGATCGCGCGGCCCAGAAGCCGCGCGCCGAAATGGGTCATGCCTGCGATCCGGCCGCCATCGTCGATCGCGATCGCGCCTTCGGGGTCCACGTCGAGAAACTCCGGCGATCGAGCGAAGCGCAGCACCCACTGGTGGCGGGTCCGCGCCATCAGATGGGCCATCTCCACCCGCCGCGCGGTGGCGGAGACGAGGTGCAGCGCCAGGTTCTGGCTGGCCTTGGGAGCGGGCGAGGAGAGCAGCGACAGGTCCAGCACCGCTGCCAGCCGCCCTTCGCTGTCGTAAATGGGGGCGGCGGTGCAGGAGAGCGGCGTGTGCGTCGTGTCGAAATGGTCGTCCTGATGGATGGTCAGTGCCTCGCCGGTAGCGATGCAGGAACCGACCGCGCTGGTCCCGCTGCCTGGCTCCGACCATTGCGAGCCCAGATACAGCCCGGCCTTGCGCAGGTTCCCGTCGAAGAACGGATCGCCCATGAAATCCACGGTTACGCCCTGGCGATCGGCGAGCAGCAGCACATAACCCTGGCCCGCCACCTGCCCGTAAAGCCGCTCCAGCCCGGATCGCGCGATTGCGATCAGCTCTTCCGATTGCTGGCGATGTTCCTTCAGCCGCTGTTCGGTGACGATGATAGCTTCGCAGGCGCGGGCCGGATCGAGGCGATGCTGGTCCAGGCACCGCCGCCATGACTGGACGACGAGGGGGGCGCGCGCCGTCGCGCCGCCCATCGCCGCGCCCTCGATCTCGCGCACATGATCGGCATGTGTCGGCATGTCGTATCGCGGTGGTCTTTCGATCCGACCGCGCCTCTCCGTTTTATCTCGGGGCAGGGTGCCCGACCCGGTGCGCTCTTGCAAATGGGCCCTAGGTGCAAGGCGTGGTTATTTGAATGCGATACGCTCGGGTGATAGTCTCTACCCGAGGCAATCATCGTCGCCGTCCTCAACGCGCGGGCTTGACGGGCCAAGCCAGCGTCTGCTTTTGGCTCCGTTGCCTAGCCCTCGGATGACCAAGATTGGTCGGTAGCTGTCGTCGGCCGCTGTCAACTGAACGAACGGGCGTTTACGCCTGTCAATCCTTCAAACCGGACATTCCGCTTCCCACCCCGAATTAGCGCCTCCCGTTCACCTGCGCTGTGCGTCATCGACGCTATAGAACATCGGATTGTGCATCCACTCCCGCACGGCCGACTCCCTCCATCCGGCACACCGCTCGCTGATCGCGATCTGGCGCGGGAAGGTGCCATTCTGGATCTTCCGATAAAGCGTCGATCGGCTGAGCCCGGTACGCTCGAGCACGGCATCGATCCGGAGAATGCGGTCGGGGGCATCTGCGTTCATGGCGGTCACTCCGTCCATCATCTGCAGCCAAGCTGGGCGAGGATCGCGTGGGCCACCAGACAATGACAGGTGACACTCAGGGCATCTGAATTCGCGGCTGTAGCTTCGCATGCTCAAGCTCGATGCTTGAGGCCACTTCCGGGTCGATCCCTTAGCTCAGATCGCCACAAAGTCGCGCTGGACGCGATCACGCAGCAGCAGGCCACGTTTACCGAGCGCGATCTTGCCCGGTTCGTGCACCGGCACAGCGATGGCAAAGAGCAGTTCGATCGGGTCATGGCAGCGGTGCACGCGTCGATCTGATCGACCGCTGGGACGGCGAACGACGCGAAGCGCCGGCTGAAAGCCGGATCATCCTCACCCACACCAATGACGAGGTGCGCCAGCTCAACCTAGCTGCGCGCAACAGGCTCCGGAATGCGGGTGAGCTCGGGCAGGAGTTCGCCGTCCAGACCGGTCGCGGCGAGCGGGTGTTCGCGGCCGGAGACCGCGTCATGTTCCTGCACAACGAGCGCGGGCTGGGCGTGAAGAATGGCTCTCGCGGGATCGTCGAGAGTGTGAACCAGGTGCGGATGGCGGTGCTGCTCGACGACGGGCGCAGCATCGCCTTCGACCTGAAGGACTATGCGCAGGTCGATCATGGCTATGCCGCCACCGTCCACAAGGCGCAGGGCATGACGGTGGACCGGGTCCATGTGCTGGCGACGCCGGGGCTCGACCGGCATGCCGCCTATGTCGGGCTGTCGCGGCACCGGGCAGGCGTCGGCCTCCATTATGGTCGGGACGACTTCGCTGATCAGGACCGGCTCGCCGCCACGCTGGGTCGCGAGCGGGGCAAGGACATGGCGTCGGACTATCCCTTGCCGGCACAGGTGTCGGAGAAGGCGCCCGAGCCGCCCCGCAATCCGTTCGCCGGCCTGCGGCTCGGCGTCGCACGAGCCACCGATGAGCCCGAGCGATCGCCTCTCGCGCGGGCGGTTGAGCGTTATGCGCGGGCCATGCTCGATATCGAGCGGCTGGGCCGGCGCGGCGATCCGCTGCCACACCAGGCTGCGGCCCTGCGGACGGCGCGCGATGGCGTGAACGCCATACGGCCGCTGGCATCACGGGATCTGGCGTCGGCATTCGGGGCCGACCCGCAGCTGATGGAAGAGGCAGCGCGCGGCCGTCCTGCCGCTGCCATCCAGGCGATGCAGCTGGAGGCGGAGATCCGCGTCGATGCCGCGCAGCGGGCAGACCGGTTCGTCGCGGAATGGCAGAAGGAGACGCTGCGTTGGCAGGGCTACCGGCAGAATGGTGACGTCGTGCGCGCTGAACACACGGTCGACCGCATGAGGGACATGGCAAAGGACCTGCAGCGCGACCCCCAGCTCGAGTCGCTGCTCCGGAATCGCCGGATCGAGCTCGGTCTGAAGGCTTCCGGCGGGCAGGGTTTGTCCCACGACCTCCAGGATCATTCCGCCCTCTCGCGTGGTCGCGGCCTTGGCCGCTAGCGTCGCGCGATGACCCAAGATCCCTCCGAAACCGACCCCGCCGCCGCCTTCGAGAGCCTGCGCCGGGAGATCAGCCTCACCCGCGCCGCAGTCGAAGGCCTCACCGCCGCGCGGGAGCGCATCCCTGATTATGGTCCGACACTCACGGCTGTCGTCGACGGCCTGAAGAAGATCTACGATGTCGCCGTGCAGATCGGGAGCAGCCCGGCGATCCAGCTGCCACCGGCCGCCATGGCTGGCGAGATGAAGAGGGCCAGCGAGATCGCGCGGGCTCCGGATGCCGAACTTCTGCGGCAGGCCGCCGGCGATCTGCAGCGCAGCTGCGCGCAGATCGACCTGATGATCAAACGGGGGCAGGCGGCAGACCAGCAATACTGGCTCATGGCCGCGTGCGTCGTCTTGGGGGTATCCCTCGCCATCCTCGCCATGATTATCTTCTGACCGATCGTGCGCGTAGTGCCCGCTCGCCGCGTCATGGGCGCCGCAACGGGCCTGAGGGCGGCTTGCGACCAATCCAGGCCGTTCAAGTGCTCGCGGCCACGTCCTGTAAGCCGACATTCCAGGATCGTTTGTGCACGCGATCGAGACGCTCGCGGTCCGAGCGGCTGGAACACTGCGCTGACGCGCGCTCCAGCGCGTCGGCTGCCTCGCGCTGGCAGTCCTGCGCTGCCTCGGGCTCAATCGCCTGAAGAGACGCGAGCGCCTTTTGCAGGCGGACACCGACCTCGACCATGCCAGCGCCGTCGCGCGCGATAGGCCGGTAGAGATCCTCGATCAGGTCGGGAAACGCGAATGCGGGCACCTTCACATTGTCGGGAGGAGCCAGGTTCGGGTCGAGCTCATGTCGCAGCATGGTCGCGAGAACCCGCGTCCCCGCCTCGATCACCGCGATCGCGGTGCCCGGGTCGTTGACCGCCGGCGACAATGCGCGCGAGGCAATCTCGGAGAGCACCACCAGCCCGAAGCGTGGATCGGTATCGAACACGCGGTGATGGGCGAGCGTGAAGGCCGAGCGGATGCGACAGACCTGCTTTTCGTCGAGAGCAGCCTCACTCCAGGCGAGCAGGCGTGCCGGATCGACGAGCGTTCCCGGCAGCGCTGCGAGATGGATGTCAGCCCCGATCTCGTCCGCGACCTCGGACAGCGCGATCACGTCGACATGATTGACCCGGCCGATCTCGGTGTGACGGACCGCCGATGCGTTTTCCGGCACGATGATCCGCTGCCGTGGGCCGAAGCGCGGGCGAAGTGCCATGGCCTTGGCCGCCATGGTCGCTGCGCGCTCAACCCTGTCGATCGTGTCCTGCATCCGCCCGAAGCGCGCGACATGCTCGATCCAGCGCAGGAAAGTGATGACGATCAGTGCGATCACGAGGATCGTGCCGGCGAACAGGATCACGCGGCCGGTCTCTCCATAGAGGCCGGTCGACAGCGCGATGATGCCGACAATCGCGAACAGGAAGCTGCCAAGGAAGGTGCCAAGCGCATTCTGGGCGACGCTGTCATCGATGAGCAGTTGCACGGCCCGTGGCGTGACGCTGCTTGCAGCGCCGGCATAGGCCGACACCATCGTCGTGAGAGAGAAAGTAGTGACCGCCAGCATGCTGGAGGCCAACACGTTCAGGATTTCATCGACCGACTTCGATCCAAGCTTGGCGGCGAAGTCGTAGGACAACGCATGGCCGATCAGCACACCGGCGAACGCCAGCACGACGCCGAAGATGCAGAAGAGCGACGCCCGGAACCACATGCGCCGCGCGAGCAGGCGCAGAACCCACTGCCAGCGCGTCATGCGCGGGCCTCATGTGGAAGATCAGTCGCTTCTGGAATTCTCATTTCCCCCGCTCTTTCAGCCGCACCTTGCCGGCGTCAGGGCGATACGCCTCTCGGACCGCCGGGTTCCGGTTCTGGTGGACAGGGCAGGCCCGGCCGTTCAGTCCTCTGAACGGGTCCGTAGTGCGTTGGGAGTATCATGCAGCACGTCGATGTCGTCACTCTGGGGTTGCTGCTGTTCGTCGCCTGCCTGGTTGCGATCGTCACGCGCCGCATCGGTCTGCCCTACGCGATCGGGCTGGTCGTCGCCGGGATCGGGCTCAGCCTTGCCGGATATCAGAGCCGTATCGCGCTCACGCCCGAGTTGATCTTCACTTTCCTGCTGCCGCCGCTGATCTTCGAGGCCGCGCTTCACCTCGGCTGGGGCCAGTTCAAGCGGGAAGCACCGCTCGTGCTCAGCATGGCCTTTGTCGGCACGCTGCTCTCCGCCTTCGTGGTGGCGGCCGGCATGCACTGGGTCATCCACTGGAGCTGGCAGGCGTCCCTGCTCTTCGGTTCCCTCATCGCCGCGACCGATCCGGTGTCGGTGATCGCCATGATGAAGGAGCAGAATGCCGAGAAGCGGCTCCGCTTCCTGATGGAGGCCGAGAGCATCGTGAACGACGGCGCCGCCGCCGTCCTCTTCGCGCTCGTCGTGGCCTGGATCTCGGGAGGGGACAGCAGCGCCGGCGGCGTGGCGATCTCGCTCGTCACCACAGTAGGCGGCGGCGTGCTGTGCGGCCTTCTGGTCGCGGGCTCGCTGCTCACGATTGCCGGCCGCTCGGACGACCATCTCGTCGAGATCACGTTGACGATGCTGGCCGCCTACGGTTCCTTCCTGATCGCGGAGAAATTCCATGTCTCCGGCGTCCTGGCGACGCTCTCGGCCGGCATGCTGGTCGGGAACTGGGGCCGTGGACGCCGCCTCACCGAATATGGTGGCGAGGCGATGATCCGCTTCTGGGATTTCGCCGCCTTCCTCGCCAACTCGGTGGTCTTCCTGCTGATCGGCAGCCGTGAGGCAGCGCAGCAGCTGGGTGCCTATCTCTGGCCGGCCGCCATCGGCACCGCCCTAGTGCTCGCGGGCCGAACCATCGCGGTCTATCCGATCACGGCGGTGTTCCACCGCACCGCACTCGCGACCAATCGGATCACGCAGCACATCCTCTTCTGGGGTGGGCTTCGCGGTGCCTTGGCGTTGGCACTGGCACTTGCGGCGCCTGCCGAACTACCCGAGCATGACGCTCTGATCGGCGTCGCCTTTGCGGTCGTAGCCTTCTCAATTTTCGTTCAGGGGCTCAGTGTGCCAAGGCTGCTGAAGGCCGCCTCCATCGCCAAAGACTGAGGCGGCAGGCGACCAATCCAAATTATTCCCGGGCTTTCGGTGGCTTCCTAAAAGCTGACCTTCCAGAACCGACGGGGCACCCGATCAAGACGCTATTCGATGAGCTGGCGCTAGCCAATCTTCGCGAACATCGCGGATCCCGCAGCGCGCACGCGCCTTAGCGTCAGAGCGTCGTCGCGAGACACGGCGACGGTGCCAGCTAAACCGTCGAGCAGCGCGCTCACATCCGCGAGCCGTGCATGGTTGATCCGGTAGAAGATCAGCTTAGCCTCGCGTCGCGTCTCGACGAGCGCCGCATTGCGCAACACGGCAAGCTGTTGCGACAGCGCAGGCTGGCCGATGCCTGAAACCTTTTCCAAATCGCCGACCGAGCGCTCGCTATCTGCGAGAGCGATCAGGATCGCCAGGCGCGTGGCATGCGCCAGCGCCTTTAGCAATTCGGCCGACGCTTCGAGATCGGACATGCTCACGCGGCATCCGGGACGGGCTGGTAAAACCAGTCCGATGGATCCTCGCCCGCGACGATGTCCTCTAGTGTCTGGCTCGGCTCGCGCAGCAGGTCCGCACCAGGCTCCCAATCGGCAGGGGCGAGCACACCGCCACCATGGACCCGCTGCAAGGCGCGCACGGTGCGTATGATTTCGGGAATCGAGCGGCCGACCTCGGCGGGATAGGTAGTAGTAGCCCGAACGACACCATCGGGATCGATTACCATCGTCGTGCGCACCGTCGAAGCATCGGTGGCATCGTGCGCCACCATGCCGAACGCCTTCGCGACCTCCAGCGTCGGATCCTCGATAATCGGGAAATCGATCTTGACCTCGAAGCGGTCATGGATCGCCCGCATCCAGGCGAGATGCGAGAACAGGCTGTCGACCGACAATCCGAGCAACGCGCAGTCCATGTCGGCGAAAGCCTGTGCCATGCGCGCCAGGCCGACAAATTCCGTCGTGCAGACCGGCGTGAAGTCGGCGGGGTGTGAGAAGAACACGAGCCACCGGCCGCGATAGTCTGAAAGCCTCACCGCACCCCTTGTAGTTCGAGCCGTAAAATCCGGCGCCGCATCGCCGAGCCGCACCGGTGCGGGAGTGTGTGCGTCCATCATCTTCCTCATCAAGCCCAACAATCTGGCCGAGCACGATCCTTGACACAAGTCAGATACACATATACACGCTTTCTGTAAATGTGATGGAGTCTTTTGATGGACACCGCTCTAAGCCACGCCAGCACCCTCATCGCAGAGGCGGGTGCGGAATCGTCGCCAAAGCCCGTAGTGCGAACCTTCTTCGACGAGCCCACCTTCACCGCGAGCCACGTCGTGTTCGATCCGGCGACCCTGAAAGCCGCGATCATCGACTCGGTGCTGGACTTCGATCCCGCAGCTGGCCGCACGTCGCATGCCTCAGCTGACGCGATCATCGCATTCGTTCGGGCAGAGGGCCTTGTCGTCGAGTGGCTGCTCGAAACCCACGCGCATGCCGATCATCTTTCGGCCGCGCCCTATCTTCAGCAGCAGCTTGGCGGACAACTCGCGATCGGTCGTGCGATCACGACCGTCCAATCGGTATTCGGCAAGCTCTTCAACGAAGGCACCGCGTTCGAGCGCGACGGATCGCAATTTGATCGACTGTTCGATGATGGCGACACCTTCACGATCGGCTCGCTTTCGGCCTCGGTGCTTCATGTCCCCGGACACACGCCGGCCGATCTTGCCTATGTCATCGGCGACGCCGTCTTCTGTGGCGACAGCCTGTTCATGCCGGACTACGGGACCGCGCGAGCTGACTTTCCCGGCGGCGATGCGCGCCAGCTCTATCGTTCGATCCGCCGCCTGTTGTCGCTCCCACGCGAGGCGCGCCTGTTTCTCTGTCACGACTACAAGGCGCCGGGCCGCGACAGCTTTGCGTGGGAGACCACGATCGGGATCGAGCGCGACGCTAACGTCCATGTCCATGACGGCGTGAGCGAGGATGCCTTCGTAACGATGCGGACGGCGCGCGATGCGACCCTCGCGATGCCCCGCCTGATCCTGCCGTCGGTCCAGGTCAACATGAATGCGGGTCGGCTTCCAGAGCCGGAAAATAATGGGACTCGCTACCTCAAGATTCCGCTGGACGTGATCTGATGGCGTGGTCCAGCGCCCAACCATTGGCCGGACTTTTTGGCGGCCTTATGATCGGACTAGCAGCCGCGATCATGCTGCTGGGACTCGGCCGCATTGCCGGCGTGAGCGGCCTTGCCGCCCGCGCCGTCGGGATCGCGCCACCGGGCGCTCCGTGGGTCATCGCCGTCGCCTTCATCGTCGGCCTGCCCCTTGGCGGGGCGCTGGTCGGCACTGGCGGTTTCGCCTCCGCGATCCATATGCCCGCTTCACTCCTTACCCTGATCGTTGCTGGATTGCTGGTAGGGATCGGCACACGCCTCGGGAGCGGCTGCACGAGCGGGCATGGCGTGTGCGGCCTGTCACGGCTGTCGCGTCGATCCATGCTCGCAACGCTGACCTTCATGGCCGCCGGCATCGCAACCGTTGCCGCGATGCGCGGACTGGCGGGCTGATGCGCGCGCTCGTCGCCTTGGTCTCCGGCACCCTGTTCGGAGCGGGCCTCGCCGTATCCGGAATGACCGATCCCATGCGCGTCCGTGCGTTTCTCGACATTTTCGGTGGCGCGTGGGACCCGACGCTCGCCTTTGTCATGGCCGGTGCGATCGTGCCGATGACGGCAGCCTGGGCGTTGCAGCGCCGGATGGCGAAGCCGGTAGCAGAAACGGTTTTCCACCTCCCGAGCACAAGTCGCGTTGACGCCCGCCTACTCGGTGGCGCCGCGCTGTTCGGCATGGGTTGGGGCCTTGCCGGACTCTGTCCTGGACCAGCGATCGCCGACCTTGCCCTTCGCCCGATCCCCGCCGCGACCTTCGTCGCGGCGATGCTGACCGGCTTCGCTCTGCATGCGGTCGCAGGACGCATAAGCCCCAAAACAACGACCGCCTGATCTCAAGGAGAGGATGATGTCGCCCAAGTCGCTGACACCGGATCTGTCCGTCGCACCGCAGCTGTCGCTTGGCGACATCGAGGAAGCGGCCGAACTCGGCTTTCGCACGATCATCGACAACCGGCCGGACGATGAAGAAGCGGGCCAGCCCGAGGCAGAGGTGCTGGCCGCACATGCTCGCCGGCTCGGAATGGAGTTCGTCCACCAGCCCATCGTGCCAGGCCAGATCGGTGACGCTGACGTCGAGGCGTTCGGCAGGACGATGCTGGGCTGCGCCAAACCCGTGCTCGCCTTCTGCCGCACGGGGACGCGATCGACGACATTGTGGGCGCTAGCGCACAAGGACCAACAGCCGCCTGCGGATATTCTCTTGACCGCCAAGGCGGCAGGCTACGACCTCTCCGCACTTCTTCCGAAGCTGGAGCGCGGCTCACGCCCGCACGATGTTGTCATCGTCGGCGGCGGTTCGGCCGGGATCGCCACGGCCGCCTCACTGCTGCGACGCCGCCCCGGCCTCGACGTCGTGATCGTCGAGCCGCGCGACCGGCATTTCTACCAACCGGGCTGGACGATGGTCGGCGGTGGCATCTTCGATCCGTCCTCGACCTGCAGGCGTGAGGCGGACGTCATTCCGTCCGGAGCGAACTGGGTGAAAGGCGCGGTCGCGACGTTCGATCCCGAGCGCAACCGCGTGACGCTCGAAGACGGCGCGGCCCTAAGCTATCGCACCCTCATCGTGGCGCCGGGCAATGTGCTCGACTGGAACGCCGTCGACGGCCTCGAAGCGACCCTCGGCCGCCACGGCGTCACCTCCAACTACAGCTACGAGACCGCGCCCTACACCTGGGAACTGGTCCAGGATCTGCGCGAAGGCGTCGCGCTATTCACCCAGCCGCCGATGCCGATCAAATGCGCCGGTGCGCCGCAGAAGGCGATGTATCTTTCCTGCGATCATTGGAAGCGGACCGGGCGTCTCGGCAATATCGATGTCGCCTTCCATAATGCGGGTGCGGCCCTCTTCGGAGTCAAGGAATATGTCCCGCCGCTGATGCGCTATATCGACGACTACGGAATCGACCTGCGGCTCGAATCGAAATTAATAGCCGTCGATGGGCCAGCGCGCCGCGCGACCTTCGCCACCAAGGCCGGCGAAATCACGCGCGACTTCGACATGCTCCACGTCTGCCCGCCCCAGAAGGCACCGGAGTTCCTCGCGCGCAGCCCGCTCGCCGATCAGGCGGGCTATACCGAGGTCGATCCCGCGACGATGCGGCACGTCCGCTACGAAAATATCTTCGGCCTGGGCGACGGCGGCTCGACGCCCAATGCAAAGACGGCGGCTGCGGCACGCAAGCAGGCCCCGATCGTAGCGGTCAATCTTCTGGCTGTGCTCGACGGTAAGGCCCCCCCGGCCGTCTACGACGGCTATGGCTCCTGTCCGCTCACCGTCGAGCGTGGGCGCATCGTCCTCGCTGAATTCGGCTATGGCGGCAAGTTGCTACCGAGTTTCCCGAAATGGATGATCGACGGACAGAAGCCGCAACGGCTCAGCTGGTGGCTCAAGGGGCAGGCGCTCCCCTGGATCTACTGGAATGGTATGCTGAAGGGGCATGAGTGGCTGGCCAAACCGCTCCTCGCTGACGTGGCCTGAGCCATGCTCGACACGTTGCAATACGGCCTTGGCGCCCTGTCCGGTGGACTTGTCGGCTTCTCGCTCGGCCTCGTGGGTGGCGGCGGCTCAATCCTCGCCGTGCCGCTAATGGTCTATCTGGTCGGCGTGTCGAGTCCGCACGTCGCGATCGGCACCAGCGCCCTGGCCGTCGCAGCGAACGCGGGAACAGGCCTTGCCAGCCACGCGCGTGCCCATACCGTCAAGTGGCGGTGCGGCGGCATGTACGCGGTTGCCGGTGTCGCGGGTGCGCTGGCGGGATCGACCATCGGCAAGGCATTCGACGGGCAGAAGCTGCTGTTCCTCTTTGCCCTCGTCATGCTCGCCGTCGGCGCGCTGATGCTCAAGGGGCGCAAGGCGGTCGGGATCGAGGGCGCGCAGTGCAATCGGGAGAATGCCCCCAAAGTGCTGGGCTATGGCCTTGGTACGGGGCTGTTCTCCGGCTTCTTCGGCATTGGTGGCGGTTTCCTGATCGTGCCGGGACTGGTCGCCTCGACCCGGATGCCGATGATCAACGCGGTCGGCACGAGCCTGGTCGCCGTCACGGCCTTCGGCCTGACCACGGCGCTCAATTATGCCTTCTCGGGGTTGGTCGACTGGCCGCTCGCCGGCGTGTTCATTGCTGGGGGCATAGCCGGTGGCTTCGGCGGCACGATGACGGCGAGGCGTCTTTCGGGAACGGGAACGCTGACCACGGTCTTTGCGGTGCTCATCTTCGTCGTGGCAGGCTATATGCTGTGGAAGAGCGCGGCGGCGCTATGACGGTCATGGCTGACAAGGAGGCGCGGTGCCTTGCGGTCGAGGCGCTCGTCGCGACTGGCAGGGGTGTGATCGAAAGCTGCCGCGAAGTCGGCATCTCGGAAAGCGTCTTCCAGCGCTGGAAGCGCGCGAAGCGACAGGGAGCAGGTAATTAGATGCTGTCGTCACTCGATCCGGTGATTTTGGCGCGAGCCCAGTTCGCCTTCACCGTCTCCTTCCATTTTATCTTTCCAGCCTTTTCGATCGGGCTGGCAAGCTACCTGATGGTGCTGGAGGGCCTGTGGCTGAAGACGGGCAGCGGCATCTACGCAAACCTCTATCGCTACTGGCTCAAGATCTTCGCGGTCGCCTTCGGCATGGGCGTCGTGTCCGGCCTCGTCATGTCCTACCAGTTCGGCACCAACTGGTCGGTCTTCTCGACCAAAGCCGGGCCGATCATCGGGCCGCTGATGGCCTATGAGGTGCTGACCGCTTTCTTCCTCGAGGCAGGCTTCCTTGGCGTCATGCTGTTCGGCATTTCCAAGGTTGGGCGCGGGCTGCACTTCTTCGCGACCTGCATGGTGGCGCTCGGCACGCTGGTCTCGGCGACGTGGATCATCAGCGTGAACAGCTGGATGCAGACGCCGGTCGGCTATGCGATCAACGCCAAGGGCCAGTTCGTGCCCGCCGGCTCCTGGCTGCCGATCATCTTCAATCCCAGCTTCCCCTATCGGCTCGTTCACACCGTCATTGCCGCCTATCTCACCACCTCGCTCGTGGTGGGCGGGGTCGGCGCCTGGCATCTGTTGAAAGACCGCACCAATCCGGGTGCGCGACGCATGTTCTCGATGGCGATGTGGATGGCGGCGCTCGTCGCCCCCATCCAGATACTTGCCGGCGACGCGCACGGCCTCAACACGCTCGAGCACCAGCCTGCCAAGGTGCTGGCGATGGAGGGGGACTATCATCCGAGTCCCAATGGCGCGCCGCTGATCCTGTTCGGGCTGCCGAGCAACGACGAGGCCCGCGTCCGCTACGAGGTGGCAGTGCCCAAGCTCGGCTCGCTGATCCTCAAGCATGATCCCAATGCGCCGCTGCCGGGACTGACCGATTTCCCACGCGACAAGTGGCCGCCATCGCCGATCGTCTTCTGGTCGTTCCGGATCATGGTGGCGCTGGGCTTGGCGATGCTCGGCCTCGGCCTGTGGAGCCTGCTCGCCCGCGCCCGTAAACAGCTCTATGACTGGCCATGGCTGCATCGGGCCGCCGTCGCATTGAGCCCGGCGGGCTTTGTCGCGGTGATTGCCGGCTGGGTGACGACCGAGGTCGGCCGACAGCCCTATACCGTCTATGGTTTGCTTGAGACGGCAAAATCCCATTCGCCGCTGGGGGCGCCGGCCGTCGCCTCATCGCTGCTCGCCTTCGTGCTGGTCTATTTCTCCTGCTTCGGCGCCGGCACGCTTTACCTTTTGCGGCTGATGGCGAAGCCGCCCGAGCGCGGCGAGACCGAGCCGCCCAACGTGCCGAACCGCACGGCAGGCATTACACCCGCGCCTGCGGTGGGCGCGGTCCCGGCGGCGGAGTGACGATGATGGGGCATTTCGATCTTACCATCGTCTGGGCGTGCATCATCGGCTTTGCGGTGTTCGCCTATGTCGTGATGGACGGCTTCGACCTGGGTATTGGCATCCTGTTCCCGAGTTTCGCTGTCGGCGACGAGCGCGATCAGGCGATGAACGCGATCGCGCCCGTGTGGGACGGCAACGAGACATGGCTGGTGATGGGCGGCGGCGGGCTGCTCGCCGCTTTCCCGCTGGCTTATGCGATCATCCTGCCGGCGACCTATCCGCTGATCATCGCGATGTTGCTGGGCCTCGTCTTCCGGGGCGTCGCGTTCGAGTTTCGCTGGCGCGATCCTGGTCATCGACCGCTGTGGGATTTCGCGTTCATGCTCGGCTCGCTCGTCGCTGCGCTTTCGCAAGGGATCGTCCTCGGCGCGATCCTGCAGGGCATTCATGTCGAGGCCGACGCCTATGCCGGTGGCTGGCTCGACTGGTTGAGCCCGTTCAGCCTGCTCACCGGCGTCTCGGTGGTAATCGGCTATGCCCTGCTCGGAGCGACCTGGCTGGTGTGGAAGACCGAAGGCTCCGCGCAAACTCATGCTCGGCGCCTCACGTTATGGTCCGGCATGGCGACGCTGCTGGCGCTGGGAGCCGTAAGCGCAGCGACGCCATTTCTCGCATACGACTATTGGCACCGCTGGTTCACCATGCCGGGCGTGCTGCTGACCGCGCAGGTGCCGCTGATGACGCTGATCGTGGCTATTGCCTTCTTCATCAGCCTTCGTCGTGGTGCCGAACGGCTGCCCTTCCTGCTGGCGCTGGCGATCTTCCTTCTCGGCTTCGTCGGCCTCGGGATCAGCATCTATCCCTACGTGGTGCCACGCTCGGTGACGATCTGGGATGCCGCCGCTCCCCCGCAGAGCCAGCTCTTCATGCTGGCCGGCGCCGTCATCATCGTGCCGGTCATTCTCGCTTACACCGGCTGGGCCTACTGGGTGTTTCGCGGCAAAGTCGGCACCCACGGATATCATTGATGGAAGCCGAGCGCCCCTTCTGGCACCGCCTTTTGTGGATGATCGGCATCTGGACGGCGAGCGTCCTGGCGCTCGGCATCGTCGCATCCATAATCCGGTTCTGGTTGCGGTGAGGAGAATGGTGTGCGGAAGATTTTGACGGCGATGACCATGATCGGGCTATCGGGTCCGACCATTGCCCAGTCCGCTTTGGCGGTCCCGCACTTTGGCAAGATCGTTGATGTGCCCGGTGCGCAGGAGCGTCCCGATTCGAAGATCGAATATCGGGTCGTTTTCGGCGTGACGAAAGCTGCGCCGAAACGAGATCAAGCGAACCCCTCGCTTGAGCGCGTCGCCCGTTTCGTGAACCTGCTCACGCACTATGGCGTCGGCCGAGACAATATTCATGTCGTGGCGATTATATCCGGACCTGCAACTGCGATCGTTCGCAAGCCCGATGGCGGAGCATCGCAACCCATCGACGCGGCGCTTATCGGTGAGTTAACCTCCGCCGGTGTTCGGGTAGCAGTTTGCAGTCAGGCGGCGAGCGCGCACGGCATCGCGGCGACGGACTTGTTGCCCGGCGTGCACCTCGATGTATCGGCGATCACGACGATCGCCACGTTGCAGGCGAAAGGCTATGGCTACCAGCCGGATTGACTAGGCTGTTCAGCCGCTCGCACTTTAATCGCCACCGAGATGCAGCAGCAGAGCCGTCGGGCAGCTCTGATGCTTTGCAGCTCCAAAGCTGCCTGGCGGATAAGTCCCAATTCTCGCCATCCAGCTTGCTTATCTGTGCCGCCGGGCTCTGGTGCTCGCTGCATAAACACACGTCTGCGATTGGGCAGCGGCTGTTGGATCGCGGATGCCCGCCGTCTGCCGTGACGGGGCAGCTTCTTCGACAGTCTTTGCAGGCCTAAAGAGGGGCTATGGTTACGATCGGCGCGTTCTTTGATGCGTACCCCGGCTTTTTAGCTGACCCGGAGGGCGTTTCACCGCAAGCCGCCCCACTTGGGGTACTATTGGGGGTGTCTAGCCGCGCGAGCACAAAAAATTCGCAATAAAACAAGCTCCTAAGGCATGGGTCGACAGTAAACGGTTTCTGTCCCCGCAACCAACTTCAAATATCCCACAACCGCCCAGGGCAGCCTGCGGCGGCTTTTTTGTGCCTCCTTCCCGCGCGACACCCACTCGCCCCCCAAACACTCCTCGAAGCGCCCATCGCACGGGCCCGCACTGCAGATCGTCAGCTGCCCCCGCCCAGCGGATGCCCCGGCCTCGCCGCCACAACCCGAAAACCCCCGCGCCAGAGCTGACCTGCTCCCCGTTTCCAGGTCGCTGATAAGTCAGCTTCCGTGTCCTCATGCCCCCTGGCGAGGGCGGGTGGTGAATTCGGCGGCTGCCATGCCACCGAGGCTGCTGTGCGGATCTACGGCATTGTGGTCCGTCCGCCATGCCCCGCGAACCCGTCTCGCCGTAGCGCTCGTCTCCATCCGACGAACAGCCTCACCGAATGCGTGACGTCCGGGGAGCACGTCACCGTCGATCAAGGCTGCGGCCGATGCGCTCCGTCATGTGGATCGAACGCATTTCGGATCCCGGACCCCATGACAGCACTCCATGCCGAATTCGGCTTCTTACGATCGGTCTCCCGTGGCTCCCGGGCGGGCCTGGCGCCAGGTGACGTCGCGCCGCCCGCTTATGCGGCCGCTATCCCCGAGCCGATCGAACTCTCCATCGTGGTGCCGACCTTCAACGAGCGCGCCAATGTCGGCCCGTTGATCGGGCGTATCGCTGCGGCGCTGGCCGGCGTGCAGTGGGAGGTGATCGTCGTTGACGACGATTCCCCCGATCGCACAGCGGATTATGTCCGCACCCTGCATGCCCGGGATCCGCGTGTGCGCGTCATTCGCCGCGTCGGCCGTCGCGGGCTGTCCTCGGCCTGCGTGGAAGGCATGCTTGCCTCCAGCGCGCCTTTTCTCGCGGTGATGGACGCCGATCTGCAGCACGATCCGGCCCTGCTCGCGGCGATGCTGGCGACGCTTCGGGCGGGCCACACCGATCTCGTGATCGGCAGCCGCCACGTCGCCGGCGGATCGCTTGGCGAATGGGCGGGATCGCGCGCCGCCGCCAGCCGCCTGGCGACATGGTTCGCCACGAAGATGACCGCGGTGGACCTGACGGATCCCATGAGCGGCTTTTTCGCGCTGCGTCGCGAGGTGATCGATCGATGGGCTCCGGAACTGTCCGCGATCGGCTTCAAGGTGCTGCTCGATATCGTGCTTACCGCCGGCCCATCACTCCGCATACGGGAACTCCCGCTGCGCTTCTCCACGCGACGGCATGGCGAGAGCAAGCTCTCCCTGCGGGTTACCTGGGACTATGGCATGATGCTGGCGGACAGGCTTTTCGGCCATGTCATTCCCGTGCGGCTCTTTTCCTTCGCCTGCGTGGGGGCTCTGGGCCTGCTGGTTCACCTCGCCGTGCTGGGGCTATTGTTCAGGCTGCTGGGCGCGGGCTTCCGGATATCGGAAGTCGTGGCCACCGGCGCCGCCATGATCGGCAACTATGCGGTGAACAATCTCCTCACCTATGCCGATCGCCGTCGACGGGGATGGGGATGGCTGGGCGGCCTGGCCAGCTTTGCGCTGGTCTGCGCGATCGGCGCGATCGCCAACGTGCTGGTTGCGACCACCGCACTCGGTATGGGGCTGCCCTGGGAGATGGCCGCGATTGCCGGTATCCTGGCCGGCATGGTGTGGAATTACGGTGCGTCGGCCCGATATACCTGGTCGACGGACGCGTGACCGTGCCGATGCAGCAGATATCGGGCGGCGTCGGGATGATCCTGGCAACGTGTTGGAAGGAAATCGGGCCATGCGAAACGCCGACGCAGAGGGAGTGCAGACTAGGGCAGGGTCATGGCTTCCTTCCAGGGGGTGGCAATTCGCGCCTGTACCGGCTAGCGGCGCGACCCGACTTGGCCGATGTGATCGACGATTATGACCAAAGCCGGCCTCGAGGCCGTATTTCTGGAGAATCGCGCGAGATTGTTGCGCTTCCTTTTCGCGCATGGCGCGGGAGAGGCGGCGGAGGATCTGCTGCAGGAACTGTGGATCAAGGTTTCGGCCACACCGCCGGGGCCGATCGGCGCGCCGCTCTCGTATCTTTTTCGCGCAGCCAACAATCTGATGGTCGACCGGCATCGCTCGCTTCGTCAGGCCAGTGTGCGCGAGAGGGACTGGAACGAGGCGTTCGGCACCACCTTTCCCGGCAAGTCGGACGAACCCTCGGGCGAGCGGACGCTCATCGCGCGCGAGGCGCTGGGTGTCGCGCAGGCGGCGCTGGACAATATTCCCGGGCGGGCGGCTGCGATCTTCCGGCGCCACAGGATCGACGGGATCGGCCAGCGCGATATCGCGGCGGAGATGAACATCAGCATCAGTACGGTGGAGAGCGATCTGCGCGTCGCATATGGGGCGCTTCTCGAAGCCCGGAGGCGCATCGATGACGCGTGATTCAGACATGGTCGATGCGGCCGCGCTCGACTGGATCGTGCGGCTGGGCGATCCGGCGTTCGAGGACTGGGATGGCTTCACCGCCTGGCTGGAGGCGGATCCGCGCCATGCCGAGCGCTATCATGCGCTGGAAGCCGACGCCGCTGACCTCGCCACGCTGGTTCCCGCCCCGGCGCAGGGGATGCCCGCGATTGCGCCAAGGGCGTCTTCGCGGCGTGGCCTGTGGATCTCCGGCGCTTTCGCTGCCTCCGTCGCGGCGATCGCGGGCTATGGCGTTTTGCAGAACCGGGCCGATCCTTATGGGATCGAGACGGCGCCAGGCGAGACGCGTACGGTGGCACTGGCGGATGGCACCAGCATCGCGCTCAACGGCGGGAGCCGCGTCATTCTGGACCATCGTGATTCCCGGATCGCCACGCTGGAGCGTGGTGAGGCCTATTTCATGGTGCGCCATGATGCCGACCGGCCTTTCCGGGTGAAGGCCGGCGAGGATGAGCTTCTCGACGTCGGGACGGCGTTTGACGTGGCCCGCGACGGTGCCGGCATCCGGGTGGGGGTCGCCGAAGGGGCCGTGCTGTTCAATCCTTCGGGCGAGAAGGTCCGCCTCGAAGCCGGCCAGGGGCTGCTCTCCAACGGGCGCTCGATCCGTCTCGCGGAGGTCTCCCCGGAAAGCGTCGGCGGCTGGCGGCAGGGCACGCTCGACTATGACGGCGCCCCGCTGGAGCAGGTATCCGCGGATCTCTCGCGTGCGCTGGGCCACAGGATCGCGGTTGCCCCCGCCATAGCGACCCGGTCTTTCCGGGGAACGATCTCGCTTGATGTGGTGCGCGATGATCCTGCCCGGCTGGGGCCGCTGCTCAATGTCCGGATCCGGCGCAACGGTGACGGCTGGGAGATCACGCCACTCCCGTGAAAATTGCGCACTGCCTGTTCGCGCCCCTGCTGCTGGCCTCCGGGCCGGCACTGGCGGCGGAGCCCACGCTCGATCTTCCGGCTGGAAAGCTGGGCGATGCCGTGCGCGCGCTCGGCCGCGCGACCCGCACCAGCGTCAGCGTGGAAGGCACGGAATTGTGGGAGCGAAAGGTCCCCGCCATTCGCGGCCGCATGACCGCCCGCAAGGCTCTCGATCGGATGGCCAAGGCGGCTGGCGCGGAGCTTCGCCCGGCAGGCCCCGGCGGCTGGCGCCTGCTCGCCAAGCCGGCGCGGACGGGGCAGCCCGCCATCCGTCCGGCGGGGCAAACCCCGCCGCCTTCGCAGATCGCCGCGCCATCCGAGATCATCGTCACCGCCAGCAAGCGTGACGTCCGGTTGCGCGATCTGCCGGGCCAGGCATCGCTGATCGACGGCATCGATCTGGCCTTCGGCGGCGCCGGCGGAACCGATGCGATCCTGTCCCGGCTGGCCAGCGTTTCGTCGACCCATCTGGGCGCGGGGCGCAACAAGCTCTTCATCCGCGGGATCGCCGATTCCAGCTTCACCGGGCCGACCCAGTCGACGGTCGGCCAGTATCTTGGCGATCTCCGGCTTACCTATAATGCGCCCGATCCCGATCTGCGCCTGTACGACATGGCGTCCGTCGAGGTGCTCGAAGGCCCGCAGGGCACGCTTTACGGCGCCGGTTCGCTCGGCGGCATCATCCGGCTGGCGCCGAACGCGCCGGTGCTGGGGCAATTCCAGGGCTCGGTCGCTGGCGGCGTGAGCGCGACCGCGCACGGCGATCCGGGCGGCGATCTTTCGGCCATACTGAACCTGCCGGTGGCGGGGGACAGAGCGGCGCTGCGCGTGGTGGGCTATGGCGTCAGCGAGGGCGGCTTTATCGACAATCCCCTGCGAGGCGAAAAGGACATCAATCGCACGCGGACGGCCGGGGGCCGCGCGACCCTGCGCGTCGATGCCGGGAGCGGCTGGACGATCGACATCGGCGCGATCGGCCAGCGCACCCATGGGGACGATAGCCAATATGCCGATCGGGATGGGCCGCCGCTCACCCGCTCCAGCGCGATCGCTCAGGGTTTTTCCGCTTCCTATGTGCTGGGGCAGCTCGTCATCGCCAAGGACTGGGGCGGGATCCGCTTCCGTTCGTCCAGCGGCGCGATCGGCCAGCACCTGCGCGAACGCTACGATGCGGGCGTGCCGAGCGGATCGGTGGTGCCCGGGACGGGTGTCGATGCGGAGCCGCTGGCGGCCGGCGTCGTCCTGTCGCGCGGCGAGCCCCGCGTTTTCGTCCAGCGCAACAGCACGCGCCTGATTGCCAGCGAAAGCAGGCTGTGGCGGCCGACGGCCGATGGCTATGGCTGGCTGATCGGCACCAGCTTCACCGCGAACCGAACCCGGCTCAAGCGCGCGATGGGGCTGGATTCCTCGCTGCTTCCCGCCACCGGCATCGTCAACCGGACCGACGAATATACGCTCTACGGAGAGGCGAGCATCGCCCCCGTCCGGGGCCTCACCATCACAGGTGGCGGACGGCTCAGCCATGCCCGGCTCTCGGGCGCGGCCGAAGACGTATCGCCTCTGTCCAGCGCCGTCGCGGAGTTAGCCCGGGCGCAACTGATCGCCGATCGCACCACCACCCGCCTGCTGCCTTCGGGATCGATCGTGGCGGCCATCCTTCCGAAGCTGAGCCTCTTCACGCGCTTTCAGCAGGGGTTTCGGCCCGGGGGACTCGCGATCGAGGGCGATTTCGTCCGCCGCTTCCGGGGAGACCGGGTTTCGACCCTCGAAAGCGGGCTCCGTTTCGGCGAGCCCGGCCGAGACCGGATCGATCTCGCGGCCAGCCTTTCCCATAGCCGTTGGGACGATATCCAGGCCGACTTCATCGATTCCAGCGGGCTGCCGAGCACCGCCAACATCGGCGACGGCCGCATCTGGACGGCGAGCCTTGCGGCGGGCTGGAAGCCGATCTCCGGCCTGCGGCTGGATCTGGGCGTCACCTACAATGACAGCCGGGTCGCCGAACCGGCACCCGAAGTGGCGCGGATCGCTCTCGTCCGCATGAGCCGCGTGCCGAATGTCGCGCGTTATGCGGCGAGGGTGGGCCTCGATTATCAGCGGGCGATGGGCGACGGCTTCACGCTCCGTCTGAACGGCTGGGCCCGCTATGTCGGCCGTTCGCGTCTCGGCATCGGGCCGATCCTCGGCGAGGCGCAGGGCGATTATCTGGATACGGCGCTGGCGCTGCGTGTCGGCAGGGCCGGCTGGGGCGTGACGCTGGGCGCCACCAACCTGACCGACGCCGTAGGCAACCGGTTCGCGCTCGGCACCCCCTTCGCGATCGGGCACAGCCAGATCACGCCGCTGCGGCCGCGCACTGTCCGTCTCGGCGTCGACGCCTCATTCTGAATTCAAGGCGCCCCGCGAAGGGCTCCGTCCTGAGGTGCAAACGGCGCGATCCGATCGCGCCGGTCACTGCACAAAGGGACCTTCATGCGTCGTCATCTGTTCGCTTCCGCCTGCCTGCCGGCGCTCCTGTCCGCCTTTCCGGTTCGTGCAGAAACGCTGATTGAGGCCAAGCGCACCGATCCCGTCCGCACGTCCACGATAAAGGCGGGCGCGAGCGATGATACGCGCATCACCAGTGCGGGCTCGATCGTCCCGACGGCTGGCGCCGCCGTAACGGTCGACAGCAACAACAAGCTGACCAATGAGGGCCTGATCCAGATCACCAATGCGGATGGCGCAACCGGCATCGCAGTGGCTGCGGGAGCCGGCGGTGGCATCGCGAACACCGGCAAGATCACCATCGACGAAACCTACGAGCCGACGGACGCCGACAAGGACGGGGATCTCGATGGTCCGCTCGCCGTTGGCACTGGCCGCAGCGGCATCCGCACCGCCGGCTCCTATGCGGGATCGATCTCGAACAGCGGCACCATCGCCGTGGAGGGCAAGGACAGCGCCGGAATCTGGCTGGGCGGCGCCCTGACCGGTGCCTTCACCCACGATGGCACGACCACGATTGTCGGCGATCGATCGGTCGGCGTGCGGCTGGATGCCGTGAATGGCAATGTCCGCCTTGCCGGCGCCATCGGCGCGCAGGGCGAAGGGGCTGTCGCGGCCCGTGTGGATGGCGACATCGCCGGCGCACTGGTGGTGCAGGGCGCCCTGGCCTCGACCGGCTATCGCACCACGACCCTGCCGGCCGATCCCAGCAAGCTGGACGCGGACGATCTGCTTCAGGGTGGCCCGGCCCTTATCGTCGCCGGCAATGTTTCGGGCGGGATCATTCTCGCCGTTCCGCCCAAGGATAACAGCCCGACCGACAATGACGAGGACAAGGACGGGATCGATGATGGCAAGGAAGGCTCCGCCACGATCCTTTCTTATGGGGCGGCGGCGGCCGTGCAGATCGGCGCGGCCGATCGCGCCGTGGCGATCGGGCCTGTAGCCGGCACGGGCACCGGCTTCGGCCTGATCGTCGACGGCAGCATTTCGGGGCAGGGCCTCTATGCCGGGATCGACGGCAACGGCCTCGTCGTCGGGGGCCTGGGCGGAACGGTCTCGATCGCGAACGGGATCGGCGTCAATGGCCGGATCGAGGCTGTTTCGAACGGCGCCAGCGCCACCGCGATCCGGATCGGCAACGGCGCCACGACGCCCGAAATCCGCGTGGCGGGCAGCGTGACGGCCACAGGCGGCGGCACTTCAACATCCCGGGCTACGGCAATCGTGATCGAGACGGGAGGCCATGTCGCCACGATCCGCAACAGCGGAACGATCAGGGCCACCGCGAGCGGTGCGGACGGAAGCGCCACCGCGATCGTGGATCGTGGCGGCTCCGTCTCCCTCGTCGAAAACAGCGGCGCCATTTCCGCCTCCGGCGCGCTCGCCACGTCCGACCGTAACATCGCCATCGATCTGTCCGCCAACAATGAGGGCGTAATCGTGCGGCAGACGGCGGTGGCGGCCGGCATCACCGCGCCCAGCATCGCGGGGGACATCCGCTTCGGCGCGGGCAACGATCTGCTGGATGTCGCGGACGGGTCGGTCAAGGGGCAGGCGCGTTTCGGCACGGGCGACAACAGGCTCGCCCTTTCGGGAGACGCCACGTTCGATGGAACCGCCTCGTTCGGATCGGGCAATGACAGCGTCTCGCTGGCCGGCACCTCCGTGTTCACCGGAACCGCCGATTTTGGCGGTGGCCAGGATATGCTGACCCTGTCCGGCACCGCGCGCTTCGCGGGCACGCTCGCCAATGCGCAGGAGCTTGCGGTCACGGTCAATGGTGGCACGTTCGATCTCGCCAAGGGCGCCTCGATCGCGTCGCTGGCGATGGGCAGCGGATCCGTCCTGCGTGTGACGCTTCAGAAGGATAGCGCGGCGCAGGCCGCCAACCTTCTCCAGATTTCGGGCAATGCCTCCTTCGCGCAGGGCTCGAAGCTCGCGATCAAGCTCGGCAGCATCGCCGACGCGGAAGGGCGCTACACCGTCCTGCGCGCCGGCAGCCTCAGCGGGGCGGCGAATCTGGCGACGGATACGGCGTTGCTCCCGTTTCTTTTCAAGGGCGCGCTCTCGGCCGTCGGCGGCAATGAGCTCGCCGTCGACATCAGCCGCAAGACGACCACCGAACTGGGGCTCAATCGCTCCCAGGCGGCGATCTACGATGCGGCCTATGCCGCGCTGGGGCGCGACCAGAAAGTCGGCGCCGCCTTCCTCGACATCACGGACGGAGATGATTTCCGCAGGTCGCTCCGCCAGATGCTGCCGGATCATGCCGGTGGTACGTTCGAGCTGGCGTCGCTGGGATCGCGCGCCACGGCCCGGATCCTTGCCGACCCGCGCGGGCCTTTCAAGGATAAGGGGCGCTGGGGATACTGGATCAGCCAGATCGCCCTCAGCACGACGAAGAGCGTGGACGACACGGCGGGCTATTCCGTGGGGGGCTGGGGCCTGTCGACGGGCGGCGAATATAAGACCGGCCTCGGCAATTTCGGCCTCTCGGTCGGCTATGTGGCGGGCCGCGACAATGATCGCGGCACCGACAATGATGTTCACGCCAATCAGTGGGAACTGGCGGCCTATTGGCGCGGGACGTGGGCTGGTCTCTCCGCCTATGCGCGGGCCTCGGCCGGGCGGATCGATTTCAAGAGCGCGCGCAGCTTCACCGGCAACACCGGCAGCGAAGCGGTAACCCGATCGACCAAGGGCAGTTGGAACGGCAATCTCGCCTCGGCCGCCGGCGGTGTATCTTACGAGATGGTTTCGGGATCCTTCTCGCTCCGCCCGATCGCGTCGGTCGATTATTACCGGCTCAAGGAGGATGGCTATGCCGAGAGCGGAGGCGGCCAGGCGTTCGATCTGATCGTGGCGTCACGTAAGAGCGATGAACTCGCCGTCACCGGCAGCGTGGCGGCCGGCCTCGATTTCGGCGGCTATGACCAGGATAGCGGATGGCTCCGGATCGAAGTGGAAGGCGGCCGCCGGCAGCTGGTGGGAGGATCGTTGGGCTCGACGACCGCGCACTTCGCCGATGGCCAGACGTTCGCGCTGGTGCCGGAGGATCGCACCAGCGGCTGGGTCGGCAAGCTTCGCGCGACGGGGGGCAATTCCATGTTCCGCGTGGGGAGCGAATTCAATGCGGAGCAGCAGCAGGGCCGCGCGGCCCTGTCGCTCCGCGCCAACCTGCAATTCGATCTCTGACAGGTGGCGGGGCAATGCCGGTCCACCGGCGTTGCCCCGCGCCGCCGTGGAAGACGCCAGGGCCAACGGATCGGCGTCGCCCGGTTTTCCTGCGGGTAAGCGGGGCGGGGCGGGCGAACCGGCGGAGGCCGGAGCGCCCGCATCCCGGCCACGGATCCGGATCGGGGCGATGGCCATCCTCGCCCCAGGAGTCGCGACAAGGGGCGCCGTCTCGGTCCCTATGGGTGCTTCCCCCGGGGGGCCGGCCGCACCGTGAGTTCGATGCGCCTGGAAATCGCCGCACCATCCAGGAAAGCCTCGTCATGGCTCACCACCAGCAAGGCGCCGTCGAAGGCCCGCAGCGCCGCCTCGATCGCGGCGACGGACTCGAGGTCCAGATGGTTGGTAGGTTCATCGAGGATCAGCAGCGGCGGCGGCGCGGGGCCGCCCAGGATGCAGGCCAGCGCGGCTCTCAACATCTGTCCGCCGCTGAGCGTTCCGGCCCGTTGCAGGGCGGCGTCGGCCCTGAAGCGGAATTTCGCGAGTGCCGCACGGCATGCAAGGGCGTCGATGCCCGGGTTCAGCGCATGGAAATTTTCGGCGATCGTCAGCCCGGGATCGAGGATCGCCGCCGTCTGATCCAGCATGGCGAATGGAGCGCCACGCATGATCGTGCCGGAAGTCGGCGCCATTCGCCCGGCGATCAGATTGAGCAGGGTCGTCTTGCCCGATCCGTTCGGGCCGACGATCGCGATCCGCTCCGGACCGGTGATCGTAAGCGAGAATTTGCGGATGACAGGAGGGCTTGCCGGATATCCCGCCGTCACGTCCTGAAGATGCAGGATCGTCTTGCTGTCAGGTAATCCGGTGGGCGAAAGGGTTACGCTCATAGGCTCGAGGATCTCGATCCGGCTTCGCGCGGCCGCCGCCGCCTCCATCGCCTCCGCGCGCTGGCGCCCGGCCAGTCGGGCATTGTCGCCGCCGCTATTCTCGGCCCGCTCCTTCCGGGCTCCGGCCAGAATTTTCGGCATGTCTCCGCGCGCGCCCTTGCGGCTGCCGGCCGCATCCCGGCGCTGCTTGCGCTCGATCGCGATCTGCGCCTTGCGATCGATTTCGATCCGTTGCCGCTCGGCGGTCTCCAGATCCTGATGGGCGGCCGCAAGCTCGATCACCTTGCGCTCGCGATAGTGCGTCCAGTTCCCTCCGTAGCGCGCCGCGCCGAGCGGGGTCATCTCGACGATCGCATCCATTGTCTCCAGCAGCGCGCGATCATGGCTGACGATGATGGCGCCCGCCCGCCACGATGCCAGCAGTTCGAACAATGCGTCCCGGCCGGCGCGATCCAGATGGTTCGTGGGCTCATCGAGAAGCAGGAAGTCCGGCGCGGCAAGCATCACCCCCGCCATGGCGGCGCGGGTGCGCTGGCCCCCGGAAAGGCGGCGGAGGGGGCTGCCCGGGCTGGCATCGAGGCCCACGCGCGCGAGTGCCGACTGGACGCGCGCCTCCAATGTCCAGTCGACCGCCGCCAGTTCGTCGGCCGTGGCCTCGCCGGCTGAGGCCCGCCGGAGCAGGGCGAGATCGGCGGCGACGCCCAGCAGATCGGCGAGGGTTTCGTCCGGGCCTATCTGAACGATCTGCCGTAGCATCGCGACCGTTCCGCGCCTGACGATCCTGCCGTGCCCCGGCGGATGCTGGTCCGCCAGCATTCGGAGCAATGTGCTTTTGCCGACGCCGTTGCGACCGACGATGCCGACGCGCTCCTGGTTGAAGCTGAGATTGAGGTGATGGAAGACCGGATAACCTTCCGGCGTCGACCAACCGAGGTCGAACGTCGCGATCGAGGCGGACATGAACATGATTTCCCTGGCGGCAAAACGGATCGATTTTGCTGTCAGATCGAAATCACATGTGCGCTGTGGTCCTGCCGGTATGTGGTGGGATGTCTATCGCCGCCGACACGCGACGGCAAGTGGAGCACCTCTTTCGCAAGGCCGAGCCGATCGGGCGGCGACCGTTGGGAGAGGTGCGGCGCGATTTCGGCGGGGCGCCAGCGATGCCTCTTCCGTCCCCATCCGTTTTCGTCGCGGGAAGGGATGAGACGCGGCCCGGTCTCGAATCGTCACAGCCCCCGGCCGAAGCGCGCCGTGGGGACGGCAGGCGGCGCGGCCGGCCCGCGCACGGCCCTACCCTTGAGCCAGGTCTGCGCGGCGCTGCGTGAGATGAAATATTCATGATAGCGGGCGTCGAGCGTTCGCCGCATCTGGTTCTTGGCGAGCGAGTTCGAGACGAGCATGGCGACGGCGTCGCCCGGCCGGTATATATTGCGGGTCATCGTCGCGATGATGCCCGCCACCTCGTCCGACTGGGCGAGGCCTTCCCCCATGTCGACGAACGCCGAGACCGCCAGACCGTTGGCATGAACCGCTTTTACGACGTGTCGCCAATCCTCGAAATAGCCCTTCACCTGAGGGGGGGACCATATGCCGGTGCCCCGCGCCTGCACCGCGCCGCCGATGAGATCGAATGTTACCGATAGTTCGCCGTCCACTCCCGGCTCTTCGTTGAAATGCTGGCGTGACTGCACGGATATTCTCGCAACTTCTCTTCAGGAACGAGCCGGCACTGGGCGGATAAGGTTTACAGAAACTAAGATTCTAATCCGCGGCGACACGAAGCCGACCAAAGTCTAACGGGAAGGAACACTCAGCTTGCCCGTCACCGGACGCTATAGGGGACGGTGACCGAATAAGAGGAAAGCGCCGCCATGCTGCCCTTGGGGCGCACGCGCACCGTGGTCACGGCCGCCTGAGAGGTGGCGTTGCCGGCGACGGGCGCATAGGTCCAGCTGGTGCCCTGATCGCTCGAGAAATCGACGTCATCGCCCGTATTGGAGGCGCCGCTGTAGGAGAAGGTCAGCCCCGAGGCCGGGCTGCCTTCGCTGCCCTGGATCACCGCGCCCGATCCCGTGCCGTCTCCGTCCAGCGCGATGATCATGTTGGTCGGGGTGGGCAGGATGAGTTGCACGGCATCGGCCTGCGTCGCGACGATATCGGGATTGGTGACCGTCAGGATCATGCGCCGCTTGCTGCCGGGAATCGCCTTGGGATTGTAGGTGCCGTTCACGCTGTCCCAGGTGGGCTGCCCCAGGGTGAGGCTGACGATCGGCGGCCTAGATTGCACGACGAGCGTGACGTTGACGACGCCCGATTTGCTGCCGGAGTCGACGATGCCGACGCACGCAAAGGCGACCGCGATCCCGTTGCAGAAATTCCAGTCCCATTTCACCGAGAAGCTGCCGGTATAGGTTCCGGGGGCAACTGCATTCGTGCTCGCCAGCTTAAAATAAACGGGCACGTTGATCGTGCCGTCTCCCAGGAGGTTCAGCAGATTCAGGATGACGCCGTTCATGTAATAAGCGGATATGCCCGGCTTCAGCTCGATCGAGGCGTTGCTGTCGGCAAAGAGCTGATAGGTCACGCTATCGGTGGGCGATGCCGCCGATGTCAGTTTCAGAACCGTGCCGGCGGGGACGGTGGCTTTCAGGAAATTCCCGCTCAGGACTGTGAGCACGCTGAAGCTGGCGCAGGAAAAGCCGGCGCCAGTCTTGACGAACGGCGCGCTCGCCTTGATCGCGGCGGGGGAATAGTTGCCGACACTCGTGGCGATCGGCGTCGCGACATCGCAGGCCGCAGTGGCCCCCGACGCCGCGCATGCCAGCGTGAGCAACGCGACGATGCGCGCGATGATCGGCCGACGCATCCGCGATCGCGAAGACAATATCAATCTCAAGAAGCGCATCTTTGCTGTCGATGCGAATCCATGTTTTAAAATCGCTTAATCGTGGTGGGCGGTATTGCCGGATTAGACTTTAGGATGGTTGCCGCCGGCAACTTGCCCGGAATTGCGGCCGGACCGGAATGCATGGAGCTTCAGTGCGCTGCCGCGTCCCGTCCGGCGAGATCACGATCGATTTCCGCCACGACGATGCGGGTACGGCGACGGATCATGGTGCGATCCGGGCCGTCACCTTCCGACAGCAGGCGCCAGTCCCGGCTGAGATCCGAAAAGCCCAGAATGCCCGCAAATCCGGCGACGCGATGCGCGACATCGGCCGGATCGTGTGTGTCCAGCGCACCGAGGGCCTCGTCGAGAAGCGAACGCAGCCCGCGGAGCATTTGCGTGACTTCCCCGTCACCGAACAATTGCTCCAGATGTTCTGCAGTGGGTGGCATCGGCTCCGGCCGCCACTTCTCCGCGGCGGCAACAAGTTCTTCGGCTGTATAGGTCTCCGCAAGCGAATCGTCGAAGCCCAATTGATGCAGATCATCGATATCCGGTGTGGGCGCACCCGTGATCGCGATCATCGGGGCACTCCGGAAGGATTCTCCCAAAGAACGAATTTCTGCGGAAAACTCGCTCCCGCCCGGCATATCGAGATGCAGGGGTGCAATGATGAGCGCAGGAATCTGATCGAGATGCAAAAGTGCTTCCGTCCCATTGGGAGCTGTCACTGTTTGCCATCCAGCATAATTTAGCATCGTCCGCGCAGAAATGAGATTGATCGATCGATCATCCACTATCATTATCAGCGGAGATGGGACGGATTTGGCCATAAACAATGTCCAAAATCGAATTAACTGCTACAAACTTCCGTAAGTCTATGGGCGATGACGTGAGTCGTCAAAGCTTAAACAGAATTTCTTGTTGCGTTGCGGAAAGGATCTTATGAGCGGCCGGGTACTGGTGGTCGATGATCATCCCCTTACGCGAGAGGGGCTGTCGCTCGCCGCTCGGGTCGCCCTGCCGGGCGTTGCTGTGGTTGGTGTGGGATCGGTCGCGGAGGCGGTGGAGGTCATGCCGACCAAGCCGGCCTTCCGGCTCGTGCTGCTGGATTTCCAGCTTTCGGATGCTCATGGCTATTCGGGCCTGCTCAAGCTTCAGCACATCGATCCTCATGTGCCGATCGTGATGATCACCGCGCGCGAGGATGCCTCCCTGATCGAGGCGGCGAAGGCGCTCGGCGCCGCGGGATTCGTATTCAAAAGCCGCCCGGTGGACGAGATCGCCGCGATCCTGAAGCGGATCGTGGCAGGGGGCACCCATTTCCCGGCTGAAGTGGCGGCAAGCCAGACCATCGCCGCAGCCCGTGCCCGCATCGCCGATCTTTCGCCGGCGCAGAACGCGGTGCTGATCGCGCTGGCCGACGGGCGCTCAAACAAGGAGATTGCGCGCGATCTGGATGTGACGGAGGCGACGATAAAGGCGCATCTGACCGCCATCTTCCGGCGGCTGGGCGTCAGCAATCGCACACAGGCGCTGCTGGCGGTCCGTCCGCTGTTCGAGATCGATCAGCCAGCCAGATGATGACGCAGCGCGAGCGCCGGTCGGAACTCTATCTTCGCGCGCCGCGCGCCTGGCGTTCGATTCTCGCCGCCGTGCTGGTGCCGCTCCTCCTGATCGCCGGAATTGCCGGCTTGCAGGGCCAGTTCCGGGAGTCGGAGGCGCTCCGCGCGCAGGCAAGCCAATCCTATGATCGCCGCATGGGCCAGGTGACCTTGCTCTCCCAACTCAAGGATGCGGAAACGGCGCAGCGCGGCTTCCTGCTGACGGGCGATCCCGATTTCCTGAAACCATATGAGCCGGCGCGCGTGGAAATCGCGGCGCAGATCGGGGCGATGCGCGGGCAGGCCGGGGCGGATATGCCGGAGACCTATGTCCGCCGCGTGGCCGGCTTGGTGGAGGCGAAGTTCGAGGAACTGGATCGCACCATCGCCGCCGCCAGGCGCGGCGATCGCCAGGGTGCGCTCGGCATGGTCGCATCCGGCAACGGCAAGCGACTGATGGACGCATTGCGGGTCACGATCGGTGCGATGATCGATCGGGAGGCTGCCCTCTCGGATAGTCGCAGGGAGGCGTTTCTCGATCAGCGTGCGGGCCTGCAGCGGCTTATGCTGCTGGCATGCATGGCGGCGGTGCTGGTGCTGCTCGCCTTTCTCTATCTGGGATGGCGCCTGCGGCACGAACGGTATCTGTCGCTGGTCGATGCGTTCGAGGCGGCGGAGCGGAACGCGACGATCCTGAACAGCACGATCGATGCCATCCTGATCCTGAACCCCAGCGGCACGATCGAACTGATCAATGCCGCCGCCAGCGGAATGCTGGGCTTTGCCAGTAAGGATCTGGAGCGGAAAGACGTTGCCTCGATCATCGATATCGCGCCCGGCGAGGGCAGCTTCCACAAGCGCATCGGCCTGGTGGAAGGGCAGTTGTCTCGATCCTTCCTGGCCGATCGCGTCGTGCGCCATCATGAAGGGCATCATATCGCCGTCGATGTCGCGATGGGTGTGATGAGCCTGCCCAGCGGCGATCATATCGTGCTGTCTCTGCGCGACATTTCCGAGCGGAAGCGGATCGAGCGGGTGAAGGACGATCTGATGTCCACCGTGAGCCACGAACTGCGCACGCCGCTGACATCCGTCGTCGGTTCGCTCGGCCTGCTGCGGGCGGGCAGCGTGGGCCTGTTGCCGGAAGGCGCGGCGCGGCTGGTGGAGATAGCGGAGAATAATTCGCGGCGGCTGATCCGGCTCATCAACGACATGCTGGACATCGACAGGATCGAATCCGGCCAGTTGCACATGCTGCGCGATCCGATGGACCTGCGCCTCCTGATCGATCAGGCGTGCACGGGCAGCGAAGGGCTGGCCAAGGGGCGCGGCGTGAAGCTGGAATGCCACAAGCCGGATCGCCCCGTCATGGTGGCGGGGGATCAGGATCGACTGCTGCAGGTCGTCACCAATCTGCTCTCCAATGCCATTCGCGCCGCGCCGCAGGGATCGGCGGTGCGGCTGTCGACGAGCGTCGATCCCGGCGGTCGCGCGCTCGTCACGGTCGATGACAGCGGCGCCGGAATACCGATCGCCTTCCGCAGCCGCATCTTTGGGCGCTTCGAGCGCGGCGCACCGCACGATGGCTCGACGGGAACGGGGCTCGGCCTTGCCATATCGCGCGAAATCATCCTTCGGCACGATGGGATGATCTGGTTCGAGGATCGCGACGAGGGCGGTACGCGCTTCGCCTTCGCGCTCCCCCGGATCGGCGCCCTGGCGGAACAGGATGTGGATGCGCCGCGCATCCTGATCTGCGAGCAGGACGAAGCCACGGCCTGCGCGATCGTGGCCCTCGCGATGAAGGAGGGATGTGCCTATGATCTCGCTCGCAATGGGGACGAGGCCCGCGCGATCCTGGGTCAGCGCGACTATGCGGCGCTGATCGTCGATCTCCATCTGCCGGAGGAGGGCGGCCTCGCCTTCACCCGTCTGGTTCGCGATGGCGATGGCGCGTTCTGCGGACCCGTGATCGTCGTTTCCTCCAGCGTGCCCGGCGATGGCGAACAGCTTGCCCCGCTCGATATGATCGACTGGATCGAAAAGCCGGGCGATGCGGATCGGCTCTCGTCCGCGCTCCGCACGGCGCTGCGGCGGACGGACGCACGCCGGCCGACGATCCTGCATCTGGACGATGATCGCGATCTGCTGGATGTCGTCGCCGCCGCACTGGAGCCGGAGGCGCGGATCATCACCGCGACCGATATTGCCGAGGCGATGGCCCTATTGCAGACCAGTTCGCCCGATGCCGTGATCCTGGACATTCAGCTGGCGCACGGCTCGGGGCTGGATCTGATGCCCTTCCTTGTCGATCGGGAGGGCGTCGCCATCCCGACCATCATCTATTCCGCGCAGGATGCGGCATCGGATGTGATCGGCCAGGTCGATGCCGTGCTCGTCAAGGCGCGGGGATCGATACCGGATCTGAAGGCCACCGTGCGCCGGGTGGTGCGGTCGCGCATGGTGCGGGAGATGCAATTGTGACCCTGTCTGTCCTCTATGTGGATGATGATGACGATATCCGGCATGTCGCCGCCCTTTCGCTGGGGCTGGATCCGATGCTGGCCGTCCGCGTCGCCGCATCGGGGCGCGAGGCACTGGAAATGATCGATGCCGGCTGGGTTCCCGATGTCGCGCTCCTGGACGTGATGATGCCGGGCATGGACGGCATGGAACTGCTGGAGCGGCTGCGGGCCAGGCGAGAGACCAGCGCGGTGCCCGTCCTCTTCATGACAGCGCGGGGACGCTCCGCCGACGTGGCGGACTATAAGGCGCGCGGCGCGGTCGGCGTGATCGTCAAACCCTTCGATCCGCTCGGGCTGGCGCGGCAATTACGCGACGTGCTGGATGCGCAGGACGAACGGGCGCGGGCCTGAGGCGGCATGTTTCGGGTCGCGTGGTAGCCGGGCGATCGTTCAACCGGCCTGAATCACGTCATAGTGGACGGCGAGCGAATAGAGGACGGCGGTCTCCCGATTCACACTGTCACTCACCCGTCGAAGAACCACGCTGGTTTCCTCCGAAAAATCGTCCCAGTTCGCCATGATGCGCGGCGCATCCCAACGATAGAGATATTGTGCCCAGTCCTCGCGCAGCATGTCCAGTTCCGCGACTGATGCGCGTGCAGCAGGCTCGTGGCGAGCCCCGTTCGCGGCGGCGGCCGTGGCATGGATGATCGGGTCCGCAGTGGCGAGATGATCGCGGATCGCCATGGCCAACATGTCCAGAACCTGCGCCGCCGTTTCCGGTCGCGAATTGCCCGAGCGCACCAGCTTCAGCAGATGTTGGGTCAGGCGATCGATCGTTTCGTGGTCTGCGATCAGCGCGGAATATTCCATTGCGATCTCCAGGCGCGCGGCAAGAAAACGAGCGAAGGCCATCCTAAAACTGCGAATGTTTCGCATATCAATCCCATCCTCGCTCAATTCCGGCATGTGTCCCGATTATGTCTCGGCTCGTCGCGCGTGGCGCCTTAAGGCGTCAGCGCCTGCCAAAGATGGCGGCGGCCGCGCCGCCGATCGTCTGCTGATCGAATTTCAGCCGCGCCGTGATGAACGGGCCGGATCGGGTGTAGCGATCCTTGCTGAAATCGCGGTCGCGATAGCCCGTCACGTTATAGCCGGCGGTGATCCACATGTTCCTGCCCGGCGATACGCCCACGCTGGGGCCGACGCTGAAGGCAACGCTCTTGCGCTCCCATGCATGTTGCATCGATCCCTGCACGCCGATATCCACGCGCTTGCCGATATCCTTGCGCAGTTCGAAGCCGATCACGTCGATCAGTCCGGAATAATCATCCTCTCCGAAGCTGCCGCGCACCCATTTGATGCCGTGATACAAAGTGGCTTCCAGGCCGTGGGTGGCCCCCTCGCGCCCGGTGCGGTAATTGATCGCGATATTGTTGATGAAGCGGAGCGTGGCCTGATAGCCGCCGCCATAAGCCGGCACGCCCAGCACGTTGCGATCGGTGAAGCCGGCATCGGCGCGCTCGTTGCGCGCCGTCAGGCGCTCAAGGATCGACCAGCGGCTGCCGAGCGGGCGCCATGCGAGCGAGAGATCGGCCGTGATGAAGGCGGCCGTGGCGCCGCCATCCTGCTTCACCTGATACCAGCGCACCGATCCCGCCAGCGTGCGCCCTTCGCCCAGCGAGCGCAGCACATTGCTGGTGATGCCGAAGCGATTTCCATCGTCGGCGCGGCGATATTCGAGCCGGCCGTTCCACGACCAGAGCTGTGCGCGATAGTTCGCACCAAGCGTTATCGCCGTATAATCGGCATTGCTGGTGGTGCCGTTCTGCGTCTGTGAGAGGGATCCGCCGGATGCCACGGGCTGAAAGGCGTTGATGACCGCGCCTTCCGGTATCCTGCCTTTCACGGTGCTGCTGGCATCCAGCGTGGCATCCACCGTCCATCGTTCGCCCAGCGGCAGGGATTGATTGAGCCCATATTGGGCGAAGGTACGCTGCCCGTTCTCGCCGATCCCGCCGCCCACGCCCTGCTGGTTGACGGTGCTCATCAGCTTCGCGCCGGCCCAGGGGGAAAGATCGAAGCCGATCCGCTTGGTATGCGCGGTGAAGGCTTGGCCCTGCGCGATCTCGTAACCGCCCAGCAGGCGGATGGCAGGGCGCACGGCATAAGCGAGGGTCAACTGGTGGCGGATCGGGAAATCCACGCTGGCCTTGTCTCCACCCGGCGCGAACTGCGTCTGGCCCGCCAGCGTGAGCTTGCCATCCAGCACTGCCTGAGTGCCGCCGAGCGTGAGCAGGCGGCTGGCGCGATCCTTGCCGTCCATGCCCTGATCCGCCGCCAGCTGGGCGCCGATGAAGATCGTGCCCTTCGGGCGGCGCAGCTCCAGGCGCGTATCGAAGGCGGTGCGCGTGCTGCCCGTTTCCAGCTGCTCCTGATGCCAGGCGGTGCCGGTGACGGAGAGGCGCTCGCCCAGCCTCAGCCGCCCGTCGAGGCCCAGCTTGCGCGTGCCCGCCTCGACGAGATTCTGCTGGCCGAGGCCGAAGCCCAGATCCTGCTGGCGCGCATAACCGAGCAGATCCAGCGCCCGGCTGTGATGCTCCGCCTCCACCAGCCATGCGCGGCCCGCATCCAGCCCGGCCCTGCCGCCGGTCGCCGCTTCGGCGCGCAGTTCCGCCACGCGGCCGATCCGTGCCTTGCCGTCGATCGCGAGCACCGTCGCCGCGCTTACCGTCTCGTCGCGCAGCGCCGTCGCGCCGAGTTCCACCTTGTCCCCGG
Organism: Sphingomonas sp.; assembly: GCF_003248515.1. Taxonomy (GTDB): domain Bacteria; phylum Pseudomonadota; class Alphaproteobacteria; order Sphingomonadales; family Sphingomonadaceae; genus Sphingomonas_I. The sequence goes on along the minus strand of NZ_QFOB01000004.1, from coordinate 413,355 downwards.
CGAGCTTGAGGGCGGCGCGGCCACCCGCCACCAGCTTCTTGCCGCTCCCATAGGTTTCATAATCGACGACGATGATGATCGGATTGAGGTTCGCGTCGCGGGTGAGGATCGGCTCGCGAAAGCGGATCGTGCCCAGGCTGGTATCGATGTCGTAATCGATATGCCGGGTCATCTGCGTCGAAGAGACGATCAGTTCGGAACGGAAGCGATCGCGCACCTCGATGCGCAGCTTGTCGCTGTTGGGTACGATATCGCGTCCGGAAAGGCGATAGGGGCCGCTCAGGCCATTCCCCTGTATCTCGTCCCGCGCGTAAAGCTGGTCGTCGTGCGCGCCGAAGGCGGTGAAGCTCAGGTGGCGGCCATTATAGGCGACCTTGGCGCCGTTCAGCGTGCGGCTGTAGCGGCCGAGCTGGGTTTCGGTGAAGCCGGTCTCGTAATCGCCGAACAGCGCATAGAATTCGCGCCGTTCGAGCCGGAGATAGAGTTTGCGCGCGGTCGGTGCGTCATAGCCCTGGCGCGATCCGTCGCCATAGACGGTGTAATAGCGATCGGGATCGATCACGCCGAGCAGCCCCCGGTCGCGATCGCGCGTGCGGCCGCTATCATAGGCGATGGTGGCGAGCCACGATCCCTTGATCCGGCCCTTGGCATAGAGCGCGAGTTCGCCGTCGCGAATGGCGCCACGGCCCCGATCGGCGAGCTGGCTGCTGCGCTTGCGCAGCGTATCATAGCCCAGTGTCCCGCTGCCAAAGCCGACAACCATCCACTGCTTCTGGGAGGCGGAGAGCCAGGCGCGGATATCGCTGGTGCGCACGATCCGCTCCTCCGTCAGCGAAACCTGCGCGTGGACGGCGCCGGCCTGCGTCGTGGGCTCCAGCGCGATGAAGGCCAACCCCTCATCGCCCACCACGCGCGCGACCGAGGGGCTCCGGCCTTTCCCCGTCAGCTGGCGGGCCTGCTCCAGTTCGGCATCGATCGCGGCCATATAGGGCTGGTCGAGATGGAAGGGCAGCAAGGTGCCGTCGCGCACGGGATGGCCATCCCTGTCGGTGACCTTCACGGCCAGCAGCGGCCGGGTGACGCCATCGGCCACGAGGCGGCTCTTTTCGGGAACGAAGGTGGCGCGCGAGGGGATGCTGGAGGAATGAACCACGCGGGTGATCGTTGTTACCGTGGCGCCCTTCTCGTCGAGGATCCGTGCCTCGATGCGGTTGTCGCCCTCCACCAGCGGCAGGCCCGTCCAGCGCGAGATGGCGATCGTGCCGCCGGGATCGGTGTCGGTCGTATCGAAGGCCAGCGGATCGCTCAGCGCGCCATTGATGCTGAGCGCGACGTGCTGGGCCGGCAGATGCTTGATGACAACGCGCAGCGCCGGTGCGCGCGGATTGTGATCGATCTGTGGGAAAAGCATGTCGATGCCCGGCTGCTGGCCGGCGAACCAGTCGCGATTGCCGGCCGCGGTGGCATCGTCCGGCACCGTAATGGGCAGGGCCTGCGCCGTGGCCGCGATCTTGCCGGTGCGGCGCAGCTGGAAATCGACCCGTTTCAGCAGGCCGCCGTCGCTTTCCACGAAGCGGGAAATCGCGCTTTGCGACTGGCGCGTATCCTGATCGCACGCGACCGGCGCGTGGCTGGCCGGTACGCTTCCCGTATCGAGCTGGACGACGTGGCGGCCGGGACGCACGCCTTCGAAATGGTAGAGGCCGTCGCGATCGGTGACCACGAAGGTGCCATCCTCCATCAGCAGTCGGATGCCGGCCAGGCCCTTGCGATGATCGACGGGATCGCCGCAGCCGCCTTCGGTGACGCGGCCGACGATGGTGAAGCCATCAGTGAAGAGCAGGGGCTTCAGGCGGACGGCGGCGGCCGCCTCGTTCGCGGTCGCGCCGCTGCTGCCGGACGCCAGCACGCGGTTGATCGCCTCGCCAGATGGTGCTCCCGGTGCCACTGACACGACATAACGAACCTCTATGGTTTGTTTTGGTGCGACGGTGGGGATCGAGAAGTCCAGGTTTCGTCCGTCTCCTGCGATGTGCGGCGCATCGGCGCCACGATGGGAGCCGATTTCATAGCGGAGGCCGGGTGGCAGGATATCGGTGAGATGCACGTCATGCGCGGCGGTGTCGCCGCGATTGGTGAGCGTCACCCGATATTGCACGAAATCGCCTGGCGATGCTTCGCGCACCGAGGCGGTCTTGGTGAGCAGCAATGTCGTGTCGCCGATGCGATCGATCGGAATATCCGAATAGAAAGGCTCGGGTGACGAAAGCTCGAAAACCCCGCCGAACGATGCCTCGTTCAGCAGGTAGCTCCGTCCTTTCGGATCCTTGAGTTGTTCGAGCGCCGCGCGATCCCTTCGGGATGGCGCGGTGTAGCTTCCGGGCGGCTTGATACTCAGATGATATTTGCCGGGCAGGGTGAGGGGGAAGCGATAATTTCCCTGCGTGAATTTATAGATGCGGCCGCTGGCATCGGCGACGGACGTGCCGGTGACGACCACGGAGGGATAGCGGCTGACGCCATCGTCGCCATAGACGGTGGCGGGGCGCCCCTGATCGTCGAGCAGGCTGACTTCCGCGCCATCGACGAGCGCGCCTGTCATGGAATCAAAGACATAGCCTGCCGGATCGATCAGCAGCGAAAAGGTGGAGGCATAGCTGTAATCATCCTCGGCGAAGGAGAGGACGAGCCGGGTGTTTCGCGTCAGGGTCGGATCGCAGGCCGATGTCGCCTCGTCGCCGCCGCCGGCCGGCACGCCGCCTGCGAAAACGCCCGTATCCGGGCCTGTTTCCAGCAGCGGGAGCGAAGAGGTGAAATCGCCCGAATTGACGTTGATCGAAAAGGTTTCGCGAACAGTGGGATCGTGATTGCCGGCCTGATTATCCAGAACCATGATCATCGGCGTCTCGGCATCGATTGTTTCGAGCTTCGGCGCGGCCGCCAGCGTCGCCGCATCGATCGGCGCGGGCGTGAACCTGATCGACGGGCTCGTTTCGCACTTCATGCCGGAAAGCTGGTAGCCGGGCGGCAGCAGCCGGAAGCTGAGCGAGGTCGGGCCTTTGCTCACGTCCACGTCGAGCGAGACGGTGTTGGACGAGATGGTCTGGCGCTGGTTCGCATCGCCGAAGGAGAGCGTGGCCTTATTTTCGACGCGCGTCACCAACTCCCCGGCCGCGGGTGCGGCCGGGGCCAGGCCGAGCAGGGCGGCGAGGCAGAGGAGCAGGCGACGCGAAAAGGGCATGAGGGGGCAGCCTCCGACGGGCACGGCCCGCGGAGTATTTTCTCCTTTTTCTGGAATGATTTAGATCAGTCGATCGTGACCTTGAACGCGACTGCGACGGTTGCCCCGCCGCCGACCGTGTCGATATGGGCGGAGACGGTCTTGCTCGACGTGTCGAACGAGGCCGTGAAGCCGTCCGTCTCGGCCGCGTCGTCCGTATCGTCGTCCTCGGCCGATCCGCTCACGACGCAGGCGATCCCCAGCACGCCGGGTGTGCCGATCGAGATCGAGCCCGGAACATAGGTCGTCTTCGCCGGAATGGCGTCCGTCAGGTTGACGCTGGTGGCCGCCGTGGTGAGCGTGGCATTGTTGACGCGAAGGCAATATTCCACGGTCGCGCCGGGCAAGGCCTTGGGATTCAGGATGTTGACGCCATCCGAAAGCACCAGCGCCGATTTGGCGACCGTCAGCGAGACGTTGTGCGTGCCGATTTCATAGCCTGAATAAGCGCGGCCCTGCCCGTTGCGGGCGATATCGCCGAGATAGAGCGTGCCGTCGCTGTCATCATCGGCGAACACGATATCGACGGTATTGTCGGCATTGGCGAGATTGAGGTCCGTCGCCACGAGCGCGCTGCCCTTCGTGCCAGCCGTGCCGCCAGCGGCGACGATGACGTGGAGGGAGTCGAACGCCAGAAGCGCGCTGGGCGTCGTCGGCACATTGCCGACGAGGAACACCGTCACCGAGGCATCGGGCGCGAGTTCGTCGATATAGGTCGCCGTGTCGACGCCCGGATCATAGACGCCGTTATTGTTGGAATCGACATAGGCCTTCAGATTCAGCATGTCGAAATTGTCGGTGCCCGGCAGAATGCCGACCGAGATGTTCTGCTGATCGGGATCCAGGATGAAATCCTGCACGTCATTCGTCAGGTTCGTGACCTTGAAGCGCGTAACCGCATTCTGTTCCCCCAGATTGACCTGCGTCAGACCTGTCTGATCGGTGGCGACCGTGAAGTTCACCTTGCGGTCGACCACGAACGAGGCGGTCGTCGAGCTGGTCGACTGGCTCGTGCCGTTGACGGTGTAGGTGACGGACGCCGTATTGTTGATGACGGTGCCCGCCGTCGTCTGCGACGCGGCCTGCGCGCCCGTCGCGGCGCATAGCCCCGCCGTGCCGGCGAGCAGCGCCGGAACGAGCCTCTTCGCGAACATGGTGTGAAACATCCTTCCCTGTTGAACTGGAGCGCGCCGGCCGATCACCGCAGCGTCGCCTGGAATGCGAGCTGGCCGGAGGTGCCGGCGGCGAGCGGACGCGTCAGCCGCCAGCGGACGCTGGTCACGTCTTCGGCGGTGGCGGCGCGTATCGCGCCGCCGGCACCCGCCACGCGCAGGGCGGCGAGCTGGCCGTAAGTCTTGCCGTCGGCTGAAACGTCGGGCGCCACGGAGCCTTGTGCCGGTGCCCGATAGCTCAGCTCCGCCGGCACCGGATTGGCCAGAACGATATCGTTGAGCGGCTGCGTGCCGACATTGCGATAGGCGAGTACGAAGACGACCCGATCGCCCGGAACGACGCGGCGGGCGGGCTCCAGCACGATGCGCGTGCTGCCATCGGCCGCGCGCTGTCTGGTTTCGACCATCACCTTCGAGGTCACTTCCAGCGGGCCTGCGGCCGCTGCGGGAACGGCGACGAGTGCGACCGTCGCGAGGGTGAGCATGCGCAACATTACGAACTCCTCAAAGAATCTTGGCCTGAAAGGTGACGGTGCGGGTGGCGGCGGTGGTGACGTCACCGAAGAGGATGTGGACGGCGCTGCCGTCGAAGCTGGCCATGTCGCCGTCGGCGGCATCGGTCAGCGACTGGCCGTCGAGCGTGATGCTGCCGGCGACGAAGGCCGTTCCCGCCGGGATCGGATCGCGAAGCTCGACGGCGGTGGCAGCGCCCGGAAAGCGGGCGTCGAGCCGATAGGTGATGATCGATCCATGGCCGGCATGGGCGGAGCCGTCCCGCGCGAGGACCGTCTGCGATTTTTCGAGGGTCGGGCCGGTGGATCGTTCGCCGAGCACGACCGAGGCGGTCGCTCGCGCGCCGGTGCGCCCGACGATCGCATCGACGCCGCCGGCGCCCGCGCCCGCGAAGACAGTGCCGGCGTCGCCGCTGCCGGTGGATGACGCCACGGTGATCGACAGGGCCGCATCCTGGCTGCCGGCGAGGCGGACGAGGGCGAACAGCCGCCGGTGCTCGCCCGGCGCGATTTTGACCGACGATCCCGTCAGCAGCGTATCGCCATCGCCATAGACGCCGTTGTCGTCGCTATCGATGGCGAGGCCGGAAAGCGTTGCGAGATTAGGATCGACCGCGCCGGAAAGCGTGAAGGTCTCTTCCGCATTGCCGCTGTTGGTGATGACGAAGGCGATCGGGGTAGGGCCATTCGCCGCGGGGCGGACGGTGGGCTGCTCGGCACGGATCGCCACATCGAGAAGCATGTCGACACCCAGCGTGACCGTGTTGCTGGAAATGCGGACAGATGAATTGCCATCGACGAAGGACAGGCTGGCCGTATTCGCGATCCGGGTGCCGGCCGGCGTGGGATCGGCGTGCGCGCAGGTGGCCGGAAGGGCGCACGCGATCGCCCCCGCCACAATGGCGAGAAAGCGATTGCGGATCGCAAACCCTTTCGATCGGTCCAACATGCCCCAGTCCGGACGACGTGATTGTCGTGCGCGACCGTGACAGCGCCATGTGCGGTTAAGCGGTTCTTACTACGCGTCTTTTGGATGAGGCGAATTCGACCAAGGTCTATCCTTTCGCCAAAATGAACGGCGCGTCATCGGCGCGGGAATATTGGGGGAAGGCGGGATTTTCTTTCGGCACGGGAGAAGATACCGGAGAGCCGGCAAGGAGAGCCGGATTTGATCTATGCTCAACTGGATCAGGCTCCGCAGCATATCAGGGGTGCTGCTTGGGCTCGATCCCGTTCGTGGGCGGGCGAGCCTCGATATTCCCGTCATACCTCTGTGCCTCCAGGCTGACGAAGCCGGCGCGGTTGGGCATCGCGATCTTCGCCAGGCGATCGGCATCCAGCCGGGTTTCGGCCGGCACGATGCCGTCGATCGAAAGCAGATAGGCGACAAGACCATAGACTTCGTCGTCGGTCAGCGATTGCGGCGCCGTGAGAGGCATGGCGCGGCGGATATAGTCGAAGATCGTGGGCGCATAAGGCCAGTAACTCGCCACGGTTCGCACCGGTCTGGGCGAGGCGAGTGTGCCCAGCCCGCCCGTCAGCCGGTCCGCGACGCCGCCGCTCCCCGCCGCGCCGTGGCAGGCGGCGCATTTCTCGGCATAGGTCGCCCGCCCTTCGGCGACGGAGCCGGAGCCCGGTGGCAGGTTCGCACCGTCCGAGCTGACGGTGAGGTCCGTCCGCTCCACCACTTCGGCGGAAACCGGCCGGCCGAGTTTGGGCGCGCCCCCGATGGCATCGCGCGCATGGCCGGGGCGGGAGAGAGCGAGGGCCATGCCGATCGCGATCCCGGCCGTGGCGAAGAGGCGATCACGCATAGACATGGCTCACTTTCCCCAGCGGATCGACGCGCCAGCTCTGGATCGCATTGCCGTGATAGCCCTGGCCCGGCCCGTATTTGCCGATCCAGTCGGCGCGGCGTGGCTGTACCGCCCCGGTTTCGTCGATGGCCCTGCTCATCAGGATGGCGGGTCCGCCGCTCCATTGCCACGGCATGCGGAAGCGCGTGAGCGCCTTGGGCAGGATCGGCGCGGTCAGTGCGGCCTCCGCCCAGCTGGCGCCGCCATCCGCCGAAACTTCCACCTTGCGGATGCGCCCACGGCCCGACCAGGCAAGGCCGCCGATCTCGTGAAACCCTGCCCCCTTCAGATCCAGGCCGAAGGAGGGAGAGAGGATGATCGACTTGACGCCCATCCGCAGCGAGAAGATCTCCGCGTGCGCGTCCGCCAGCAGATCCGAATATCTGGATGTCTCCTCGCGCGAGAAAGCGGGCGCCGCGATCACCTTCAGCCGGCGGAGCCATTTGACCGAGGCATTGCCCTCGATCCCCGGCAGCAGCAGCCGCAGGGGATAGCCCTGCTGCGGCCGCAGCGGCTCCCCATTCTGGAACAGCGCGATCATCGCATCATCGAGGCAGATGGACAGCGGGATGCTCCGCGTCATGCCCGCGGCATCGGCGCCTTCCGCCTGCACCCAGCGCGCGGCCGGATCCAGCCCCGCTTCGTCCAGCAGGGTGGACAGGCGCACGCCCGTCCATTCGGCGCAGGAGAGCAGCCCGTTGAGCTGGCCAGCGCTCACCTGCGCGGGCCGATCCGCGGCGATCGCGCCGCTATTGCCCGAGCATTCCAGAAACAGGATCCGGCTTTCGCGCGGATAGCGCAGCAGATCCTCGTAGCGGAACGACAGCGGTTGGCGGACGAGCCCGTGCACCAGCAACTCGTGCGTTGCCGGATCCAGATCGGGGATGCCGTTATGATGCCGTTCGAAATGCAGGCCGTTCGGCGTGATCGTGCCTTCCAGCAGATGCAGCGGCGTGCGTGACGATCCCGTTCCCGGAAAAGGCAGGGCGGGCACGATGCGCTGGATCGCGGCGGCGGCTGGGCCGGGCTCGCCATAGCCTGACAGCGGCGCGCCCGGCTCCAGCATCGATGCGGGTGAATTCCGGGCCGGCGCGGCCTTCAGCGTCGCGCCGAGGCCGCTTGCCGAGAGCGCGCCCGCGACGAGCAGGGATCGGCGGTGGATCAGGCCGCCGCCGGCCACCGCTTCATCCGGCGTATCGCTGCGATCGCGCATGTCACGTCTCCGGATAGTGCCTGTGCAGGCGGCACAAAAAACGGCCCGGCGGTCGGCCGGGCCGCAGGTTACGCCTCGGGAGTCTGAAACCTAAGGCGATCGGAAGGATCAGGATGTCGCGTTGCTGACGTTCTCGATGCCGGAGGCGTCGCTCGCGTTCGGCGCGATCTCCTCGATATTGTCCAGCGCCTCATCGACCGAATTGCTGACATTTTCCGTCGTCACATTCTGCTCGGGCGATTTCGAGCAGGCGGAAAGGCCGGCCGCGGCCAGCGTGAACGACAGGATCGTGATGGTCTTCTTCATGTCATGCCCCTTTTGTGCATCGGTCGTGGTGAGGAGGTTCGTGACGGTCAGGCGACCGCCTCCGGATGACGGAGCCGGCTATCGGCATCCGCCGCGTCATCGCGCAGCAGCGGGAGCAGCTGATCGCCCTGCCGCCGGATCTCCGGCAGATAGGGCGTATCGGACAGCACGAAATGCGTGACGCCCAGATCGCGATATTTGCGCAGCGAGCTGGCGACATCGGCCGCCGAGCCGACCAGCCAGGTCGTGCCCGCGCCGCCGCCGCCATAGCGGCCCGGCGCCGTGTAGAGATTGTCGTCCAGCACCTCGCCGCGCGCGTGCAGATCGAGCAGGCGCTGCTGGCCCGCCGCCGGCGCGCGGCGATGCTCATCCACCGTGCCCTGCTTCTTCGCCATCTCGTCCACCTTCGCCTCGGCATCGGCCCACGCCTCTTCGGTCGTGTCCCGAACGAGCGTGGTGATGCGCAGGCCGAATTGCAGCGGCGCCAGATCGCGATCCAGATCGCGGCTGAGCGCCTTCAGGCGCGCGATCCGGCCCGCCACGCCATCCAGCGGCTCGCCCCAGAAGAGCTGGACGTCCGCCTCGGTGGCGGCCACGCGCTCCGCCGCTTCGGACGCGCCGCCGAAATAGAGCTTCGGATGCAGCCTGTCTCCGCGCGGGGTGAGGCGCGGCAGCACGGTGGATCCCTCCACGCTGAAATGCGTGCCCGCGAAGGAGACATTTTCCTCGGTCCAGAGCCGGCGCACCAGCCGCATGAATTCCTTCGTGCGGCCGTAGCGGTGCGCCTGATCGCCCTCGCTATCGCCATAAGCGGCGAGATTGTCCTGCCCCGAGACGATGTTGATGCGTATGCGGCCGCCCGTCAGCTCGTCCAGCGTGGCGGCGGACGATGCGAAATGGGCCGGTCGCCAGTAGCCGGGCCGGATCGCGATGAGCGGCTCGAACGTCTTCGTGCGCGCGGCGAGGGCGGTCGCGACCGTGAAGGTATCGGGGCGGCCCCAGCTCGTGCCGATCAGCGCGCCTTTCCAGCCATGCTGCTCCAGCGCCGTGGCGTGGCTCGTCAGGGCTTCCAGGCTGCGATGATCCGTGCCCGCGCTGTCGCCGCGATGGCCGGGCTCGATCTGATTGGGAATATACCAGAGGAATTCGGAGCTCATGCTTGGCCTCCTTGAGAAATCCGGAAGGGAAAGGGTGCGCGGCGGCTATTCGAGGCCGAAGCCCAGGGCGTGGAGGATATCGCGCAGCACATGGCGGCCGCTGCGCGCCAGATGATCGTGGCCCACGCGCTGGGTGGCCTGTTCGGTCCAGTCGCGCTCGATCATGCCCTGCTCGCGCTGGAAGCCGCGCAGGCGATGATCGTAGGCGGCGAGCGCGAGGCCGTTATCCCCCGCGCCATAGGTTTCGCGAAACAGCACCGCCTCCTGCGGCAGGCGCGGCTTCACTGAGGCGGGACGATCCGGATCGGGATGGCCCACCGTCAGGCCGAAGAGCGCGAAGACATTCGGCGGCAGGCCCAGTTCGGCGGCGACTTCGGCCGGCCTGTTGCGGATGCCGCCGATATAGCAGCTGCCGAGGCCGATCGATTCCAGCGCCACCACCGCGCTCTGCGCCGCCAGCGACGTATCGACCGCGCCCAGCAGGAAGCTTTCGAGATAGCGCAGGCCGACAGTGGGCGCCGAAAGCGCCTCGCCAATACCGGTCAGCCGTTGGAGATCCACCAGCCACAGCAGGAAGAGCGGAGCCTGATATATCTGCTTCTGATCTCCTGCGAGCAGGGCCAGCCGCGCCTTGCGCGCGGGATCCTCGACCGCGATCACGCTCCAGGGCTGGAGGTTCGAAGAGCTCGCGGCGGATTGCGCCGCCGCCACCAGCAACTCCACCGTCCCCTCCGGCAGCGCGTCTGGCAGGTAGGCGCGAACCGAGCGGTGCGCGACGAGCGTGTCGAGCGTGTCGTTCCACGCGACCGGCAGGTCGAGCGTGTCGCGATACCGCTCGTAGAGCCGCGCATCCCGCCGATCATCCGCGACGGACGAATGGATCAGTTCGGCGATCTGGCTCATCGGGGTTTCCCATCTTGGAAGGAGAGTTCGCGCGCCTCGGCGGCTGATCGCGGGTCGAGAGGATCGACTGGCACGTCTTCGACGCCGAGCAGGCGGTGGAGCAGCGTCCGCAGCTCCGCGATCCGTTCGCGCCGGGCGAGGCCCTCCGGTGGCAGCGCGACCGACAGGTCCGCCGCGAGGCGGCCATCGTCCAGCAGCACGATCCGGTCTGCCAGCAGGATCGCCTCGTCGATATCGTGCGTCACCAGAAGCACGGCCGGATCGTGCACGTCCGAGAGACGGCGGAGCAAAGCGTGCATCTGGATCCGGGTGAGCGCATCCAGGGCGCCGAACGGCTCGTCCGCCAGCAGCAGTTCGGGTTCGCGCACCAGCGCGCGGGCCAGCGCCACGCGCTGCTGTTCGCCGCCCGAAAGCTCGTGCGGCCATGCCCGTTCGCGCCCGGCAAGACCCACTTCGGCCAGCGCCTCGCGTCCCCGTTCGCGCTGGCCTGTAATGCCGAGCAGCACATTATCCAGCACGCGCATCCAGGGCAGCAGGCGTGCATCCTGGAAGATCACGGCGAGGCGATCGGGCAGGGCGATCTCGCCCGTCCCCTCCGCCTCATGATCGATCTCGGCCAGAGCGCGCAGCAGCGTGCTCTTGCCGGATCCGCTGCGGCCCAGCAGGGCCACGAATTCGCCCGGCGCGATATCCAGATCGATCCCGTTGAGCACGCCCTTGAGCGTGAAGGTGCGGACCAGCCCCCGCACCCGGACAGCGGGCGCGCTCATCGGCCGAGTGTCCTGCGCCAGCCGAGCAGCCTTCGCTCCAGCTGCCGCACGAGCGCATCCGAGCCGAAGCCGAGCAGCGCATAGACGACGAGCCCGACCAGCATCACATCGGTCTGGGCGTAGGCGCGGGCCAGCGTGACCATGTAGCCGATGCCGCTCGTCGCGTTCAGCTGTTCCACCACGACCAGCGCGAGCCATGCCGAGGTGACGCCGAAGCGGAGCCCGGTAAGAAAGCCCGGCAGCGAACCCGGTATCACCACATGGCGGAGAAACTGCCAGCGGCTGAGGCGGACGGTTTCTGCCAGCTCCACATGGCGCAGTTCGATCGCGCGGAGCGCGCCATGCGTGTTGATATAGACCGGGAAGAAGACGGCGGTGGCGATCAGGGTGATCTTCATCGCCTCGCCGATGCCCAGCCACAGGATCATGAAGGGGATGAGCGCCAGGATCGGTATGCCGCGCTTGATCTGCACGAGCCCGTCGATCACGTAGCCGCCGAGCAGCGACAGGCCAGAAAGCAGGGCCAGCGCCACGCCGATCGTCACGCCGAAGCCTAACCCGATCATTGCACGCCATGCGGAGACGGCGAGATTTTCCTGCAACCGTCCATCGCGGATCAGATCGATTGCGGTGGTCACGGCCGTCCAGGGAGCGGGCAGGACACGCGGATCGAGCCAGCCTGTAAGGGACAGGGCCGACCAGTAGAGGAGCAGTAGTCCCGGCCCGAGCAGGATGCCGTAGCGGGCCGGCGATCCGGGGCTCAGCCGCTGTTTCGGCGCGAGCCGCCCTTTCGGGCGAACCAGCTCGGATGGCTCCCGAAGATCGCCGAGATAGGCGTTCAGAAGATCGTCGGAATAAGCGTTCATCAGCTTTTCCCCTGGGGCCAGCCGGGTGACGGGGAGGCGCCGTCGCCTGCGATCGTCTCAAAACGGCGATCGAAAAGCGTCGCCGCATCGAAGCGTGGATGCTTGGTTTCCGGCGCGAGCGTGTCGATCGCGGCCTGCTGATAGGCGATGGCTCCCGCCCAGTTACGCGGAACCGCGACATCGCTGTAATAGGCCGCCATCACGCGGGCATCATCGATAGGGAGCCCGCGCTTCTCGACGAAATAGCCGCGCGCCAGTTCTTCTGGGTGATCGTTGATCCAGGCCTGCGCCAGCCCCCAATAGCGGGCGAAGACACGAAGTGCGGCCGCTTTCCCCGGATCGGCCAGGGCGGTTTCCGGAACATAGACGTTGGCTCCGTCGTCGCGAAACGGAGGATGCTTGAGAAGACGTGCGCCGCGTGGCCCGAAATCGCGAATGTAATGTTGCGCGACGACTTCGGCCCGGATGGGTGCGGCATCGATGGAGCCGGAAGCGAGCGCGTTGGTATAGACGTCTCCGCCGATGTTCGAGGACAGTTCGACGAGCGTAACCTCGTCGCGGCGGATCCCCGCCGCCTTCAGCGTCTCGATCACGACCTGCGCCTGCACCTGGCTGGGGCTGAAGGCGATCCGCTTGCCCCGCAGATCCGCCAGCGTGCGGATGTGCGCCTTCGGGGCGATGCCGAAGACATAGGCCTGGCGGCTCACACGATCGGCATATTCGCGGAAAGCGATGATGCGCACGGGAATGCCCATCCATATGGCATGGATCGGCGGCACGCTGGCGCCGAAGCCCACATCCAGCGCGCCGGCATGGAACGCTTCGGTTACCTCCGGCCCGCCCGTGATTTCCGCCCATTCGATGCGGAAGGGCACCTTTTTATCCCAGCCATTATGCTCGAACACCCAGCGTGTCACCGGATCGCCCACGCGCAGCACCACGCCGGGCGGGACCCGATCGGGCAGAGGCGCGGAGAGCGCCAATCCCTGCCTTGAGGCCGCCGCCCTGCGCGCGGGCGCGAAGGCGAAGAGCAGCGCGATCGAGGCGATCACGAACGCGGCAAGCGTCGTGGAGCCCCTTGGCCAATAAGATCGTGTGGTCGCCATCGGCCGGTTTCCGGAATGCCGCGTGATCGTTCAGGCCAGCGCCGGCTCGGCGGGAACCTGCCTGAGCTGCTCCGGCGGATAGCGGTCGCCGAAGGTGGCGCCGCGCGGGAAGGCGGCTTCCAGTTCCTCGATCGTGCCCTCGTCGAGGTGAATGTCGCCGGCCGCCCAATTGTCTTCCAGATGGCGAATGTGTCGCGTGCCGGGAATGGGCACGACGCCCTTGGCAAGCACCCAGGCGAGGCTCACCTGCGCGGGCGTTACGCGCAGCCGCTCCGCGACATCCTCGATCGTCCGCCGGCGAACCGAATTGGCTGCAATGGCATCGGGCCTGAAACGTGGATGGATCGCGCGGCGATCGGTGGCTCCGCTGGATTCGGCCCCCGCCAGGAAGCCCCGGCCGAGCGGGCTATAGGCGACGAAGCCGATGCCCAGTTCGCGCGTGGCGGCGAGAATCTCCACCTCCACGTCGCGGGTCCACAGCGAATATTCGCTCTGTAGCGCCGTCAGCGGGCTTTCCGCATGCGCGCGGCGGATCTGCGCGGCGCTCGCTTCGGATATGCCGACGCCGCCGATCTTCCCTTCGTCCTTCAGTTGGCCGAGCAGGCCAACCGATTCCTCGATCGGCACCAGCGTATCGACGCGGTGGAGATAATAGAGATCGATATGGTCGACATTGAGCCGGCGCAGGCTGGCTTCCACGGCCGCGCGCGGGCTGGTCCGCGTGCCATCCTGCCGGGCGTGGGTGAACTTGCTGGCGATGACCAGGCCGTTGCGCCGGCCGGCGATCGCCTTGCCCAGCAATTCCTCGTTATGGCCGCTGCCATAGGCGGTCGCGGTATCGAAGAAGGTGACGCCAAGCTCGATCGCGCGATGGATCGTGCGGATCGATTCCGCGTCGTCCGCCTGCCCGTAAACGGACGAAAGCCCCATCGCGCCAAAGCCCTGCGCACTGACGTTCAATGATCCGATCTTCGCCATTCTCGATCTCCTGCCACCCCGGCTGCCCAGTTTCTGGCACCGGACCCGCATTCGCCGCGATGCAGAAAAACTTATGCGGGACGCAGATTCTCTAGTTACCCGATAGGAATTATGGTTTCTAGTCAAATGCGCCTTCCAGAAATTCGAGAAGGGGCAATTCCAATGATCCATCGGCGTCAGCGCGCGTTCCTCGCCGCGGCCCTGTCGGGCACCCTCGCTTCGGCCGCGGCGGCGGCGGATCCGGTCGCGGATGCCGCCGTGGCGGCGGATGCGGGCAATTCACCCGAAGTGGTGGTGACCGCGCGCCGCCGCGCCGAAAACATCCAGGACGTGCCCATCTCCGTGCAGGCGATCAGCGGCGAAACCCTGCAGCGGAAAGGAACGATCGATCTACAGAGCCTGATCGATCAGACGCCGGGCCTGAATTCCACGGGCGGCAATCCGCGCAATTTCTCCGTGACGATCCGTGGCATCGGCTATGCGCCCACCGCCGCTGATGGCCTCGACAATGCGATCGGCGTCTATTTCGATGGCGTCTATCAGGCGCGGCCCGGCCAGGTGCTCCAGGATCTGGTCGACGTGCAGAGCTTCGAAGTGCTGCGTGGTCCCCAGGGAACCCTGTTCGGCCGTAACGCGGCGGCGGGCGCGCTGAACATCACCTTCAACAAGCCCAGTTTCACGGCCGGGCAGACCTTCGAAGTCTCCTATGGCCGGTATAATTTCGCGCAGGGCAAGGCGATCATCACCGGCCCGCTCACGGACAATATCGCCTTCCGCACCGTGGCATATGGAACCCGATCGGATGGCTGGATCTCGACGCCGTTCCGCCCGGCCTTCCGCGATGCGGCGACGCAGAAGGGCATCTACGCCCCGACCGCGACCGACGATTCCAGGACGGCGGGAACCGGGCGTTGGGGCGTGCGCCAGCAATTCCTGATCAATGCCGGCGATCTCAAGATCAATATCGCGGGCGATCTGAACGTCGAAAGCGACAGTTCCTCGGGCTTCAGTTCGGGTGGCGGGATCGTGGAACTGTTCGGCCCCGGAAACTGGGGCATCAACACCACGGCGGCCCAGCAGGCGAGGGTCACCAACGCGCGCAACGCGCTCAGCCAGCTCTCGAATTTCGGTGGTGTGCAGAACTGGAATCTGGCGATCGATCCGAAGACCAATATCACCAACAACTACAATCATATGAAGACGAAGAATGCGGGTGTGTCCGTCACGGCCGACTATGATTTCGGTTGGGCCACGCTGACATCCATCAGCGCCTGGCGGCTCTGGACCTTCAATCCGCCGCAAGACAGCGACAGCTCGCCCCTCGACATCTATCAGAATATGGCGATCAGCCGGAACGATCAGTTCAGCCAGGAATTCCGGCTGGCTTCGAACAGCCACGGCCCCATCGAATGGCAGGCCGGCGCGTTTCTTTATCATTCAAAGCTGAAGGATCATTATGTGATCCATCAATTCGGCGCGGACGTCATTCCCTGGTACAATGCCTATAATACGCTGGCCGGCACGGCCTTCACGCCGATCCCGCTTTCCTTCCGTTCCCAGCTGACCGGCGTGCAGATCATCGAGGATACGCGCGTCACGAACAAGAATGCGGCCGCCTATGGCCAGGCGACCTGGCATATCAGCAGCACGCTGGATCTGACCGGGGGGGTGCGATACACCTATGATCGCAAGACCGGCAGCAGCCCGGTGGATACCAGCCAGCTGCCGACTTCGCTGCCGGCCGGGATCACCAACGCCCAGTTGCTGGCCTTCTACAATGCGATCGATGCGGTCCAGCGGAATGCGGGCGTGGCCTATACGGTGCCCGGCTATCCGGCCGGCGTTGCCAGCACCGGCTATGCGCTCGGCAGATCGACATCCAACGACAATGTCTCGGGCACGGTCAGCCTGTCCTACAAGATCACGCCGGATCTCACGACCTACGTGACCTATGCCACGGGTTTTCAGGCCGGCGGGCTGGATCTCAACAACCGCGCGCTGGATCCCTCGGCGCCCGATGTGAAGCCCACCAAGACCAAGAATATCGAGGCCGGCATCAAGGCTTCGCTGTTCGATCGCCGCCTGACGCTGGCGCTGGCGGCCTATCAGGAGAAACTGGAGGGCTTCCAGACATCCGTTTCCTTCACCCTGCCGAATGGCACGCCGCAGCGGGGCGCCACCAATGTGGGCGATATCCGTGCGCGGGGCTTCGAATGGAGCCTAGCCGCCGATCTGGGCTCCGGGATTCGCCTGACGTTCGACGGCAATTATAATGACGGCATCTATACGCGGGCGCCTTCGCTGCCGGCGCCTGCGGAACTGAGCTATAACGGCATCGCCAATATCGATGCCAAGGGCCAGCAGGCGCCCTATTCACCCAAATGGGCACTGTCCGTTACGCCATCCTGGGATTTCCGGATCGCGCCGGGCACCGAGTTCTACAGCTATGCCCAATATAGCTACACCACATCCTATGGGACGGGTGTGACCCAGTCGATCTACACGCGGGTGCCCAATCAGTTCAATCTCAACCTGCGGGCCGGCGTTCGGCTGGACAATGGCAAATACGATATTTCAGTCTATGCGAACAACGCGACCAACGAGAAGAATATCATCTCGCAGGCGTTGCTGACGGCGCCCTCGGGCGCGGGCGTGACGGCCTATCTCGGGCGGACGGTCAACTATAACCAGCCGGCCCGCTATGGCGTGACGCTGCGGGCG
This sequence comes from Sphingomonas sp., assembly GCF_003248515.1. Lineage (GTDB taxonomy): Bacteria > Pseudomonadota > Alphaproteobacteria > Sphingomonadales > Sphingomonadaceae > Sphingomonas_I. The sequence goes on along the minus strand of NZ_QFOB01000004.1, from coordinate 396,515 downwards.
AAATATTGATGCGGCAGGCCCGGAGCGGAGTTCGCTGCGGGCCTTGTTCACGCCCGATCCCCGGTATCGCGCCGGCCGGGGCATCGCCCTTTCCTTCGTCGTAAGGGCGGGTTGCACTGCGGCCAGTGCGGCGCGGACCCGCCGGAAGGGCTGCCGTCCGGGCGGAAAGCGCGCAACATTCAATCGCCGCATCAATCGATAGCGGTTTTGGTTTGGTCGGGCCGGGACGGCGGCCCTATCCCTCGTTCCTGATAAGGCCTCGCAAGAAGGGGCGCAGTTCATGGAGAGTGGGATGGGCACGAGCCGACGCGATTTCCTGTTCGGCACGACGGCACTGGCGCTGTCGGCGGCGGTGATGCCGCTCACCGGGGCGGCCGCCGAAGCGCCCCTGCTGGAGATCGGCACGCCGATGGCGCCACCGGAATGGGCGCTGCTGGAGCGGGCCTTGCTGGATGCCCACACGCCGGCGTGCGAGGCCTTCTTCGCCCGCTATTACGATCAGCAGACCGGCTTCTTTCAGGCCATCGAGCGCTGGGGCGGGGATGACGGCCCCGACGATGCGATCGAGAATGTCAACGATTGGCCGCACCTCTACCAGCTTGGCGGCTCGGAGAAGATCCGCCAGCTCTATGAACTGGCCTATGAAGGCCATGTCCGCCAGTTCACGCTGGCGAAGACGAAGGACGTGCCATTCGCCCGCAACGGCATGTACTTCAAGGAATTTCCGGTCATGATGGACTGGCAGCACAATGGCGAGGGGCTGTCCGTCTTCAACATCATGGGGCTGGGCGATCCCTATTCGCAGAAGTTCCGTAATCGCGTACGCCGCTTCGCCGGATTCTATACGGGCGAGGACAAGGATGCGCCCAATTACGATCCCAAGCACAAGATCATTCGCAGCCTGTTCAACGGCAGCCGTGGCCCCCTCATGCGCAAGGCGACGGCGCTTGACTGGGCGGGCGATCCCATCGACCTGACCGGCATCGATCCCTCCGCGCTGCTGCACGGCGAGCGCAGCTATGAGGAGATGCTCGCCCACTTCAAGGATTATACCGAAACCACGGGCGATCATCCCTTGAACCTGGAGGCGACGGGCCTGGTGCTCAATGCCTACATGCTGGCGCATGAGCCGAAATATCGCGCCTGGATCGTGGAATATGTCGATGCCTGGGTAGATCGCGCCAGGGCCAATAATGACATCGTTCCCACCAATATAGGCTATGACGGCACGATCGGCGGCGAGGCCGGCGGCAAATGGTATGGCGGCACCTATGGCTGGTCGTTCAGCCCGATCGTGCCGATGACGGGCAAGCCCGAGGATCGCAACCGCATCCCCTATGCGATCGTCGGCTTCTTCAACGCCTATCTGCTCACCGGCGACGACAAATATCTCGATGTCTGGCGCCGGATGACCGACCGCATCAACGCCAACGGCAAGATGATCGATGGCAAGATGCAATATCCCACCATGTATGGCGACAAGGGCTGGTATAGCTTCAAGCCCGCCAAATGGGCGGTCGGCGCGCAGGATATCTACCTGCTTTCGATGAAGCCTTCGGATCGCGCCCGCGCGCCCGATCATCCCTTCTTCCAATACCTGGATGGCAAGAATCCGGCCTTCCCTGTCACGGCGCTGCGTGGCGCCCTGGATCATATTCGCGATACGGCGGAGGCGGTGCGCGCGGATCAGACGCTGCCGGATACGCGCTTCGTGGATACGGTGATGGATTATAATCCGGCCAGCGTTTCCGCGCTCATCATGCTGATGCAGGGCGGCGCCCATGTCGGGCGGCCGGGCTGGTCGGAAAAATCCCCCCATGTGGGCGGTGCGCTGCAATTCTCGCGGCTGCGTTACTTCGATCCGGATGCGCGGCGGCCGGGCGTCCCACCGGATGTCGCCGCGCTGGTGGACATGCTCACCACCGATGCGACCGGGGTCTCGATCGTCAATTGCAGCCCGACGGAGGCGCGGACCGTGACCATCCAGGGCGGCGCCTATGGCGAGCATCAGATCCTTTCGATCGCGGAGGGGACGGGTTCCGCCAGGCCGGTCAATGCACGCTCCGTCACGGTGCGGCTGGCGCCCGGCGCCGGCGCGCGGCTCGTGCTGAAGATGCGCCGCTATGCCAATCCGCCGACGCTGGATTTCCCTTGGGGCGGCCCGCTCACGGATGCGGCGCTTTCCAGCGAGCCGGCGCGCTTCGCCGAGGATTCCCGCAAGGACATCCGCACGCCGCCCGCCCGGCAGAACGGGACGCTCGCTTACTGATCGAGGCGGCGGCCCGCTTTCGCGCTGATCCACAAGATCAGAATCAATTCATGCCGTCGCTGCATTGCCCGATCCGCCATCAGCATTGGACCATGGCGGGCCCGGGCCACACAGTGATGATGGCATCAAAGACAAGATGCCCGGAAGATTGATGAAGAGGCGTGACAGGCTCTTCCTCTTTTGATCCGGGTGACAATAAAAGGGAGAGAGACGTGGGAAATGACTTCCGCGCGACGAGCCGGTCGCGCCTGCTGCACGGCGCCGCGATTTTGGCCGTTTCCGGTGCTTTCGGAGCGCCGGTCGCCCTGGCTCAGGCGCAGACCGTCCAGTCCGCCCCGGCCGCGGGCGCCGAGCCCGCCGCCGCGGAGGTGCAGCCGGCCGCATCCGCCGGCGTGAGCGAGGCTGTCGCCAGCGATATCGTCGTCACCGGATCGCGCATCACGCGCAACGGCTTTTCCGCGCCGACGCCCACCACCGTCGTCGGGATCCAGGAAATCCAGAAGGCGGCCCCGGCCAACATCGCCGATTTCGTCAACCAGATGCCACAGCTCAGCGGCAGCTCCACCACGCGCACCGGCAACGGCAATACGAGCACCGGCACCAACGGCCTCAACACGCTGAACCTGCGTTCGCTGGGATCGAACCGCACGCTCGTGCTGCTTGATGGCCGGCGCGTCGTGGCCTCCTCGGTCAATGCGGCGGTGGATATCAACAATCTGCCGAGCGCGCTCGTCGAGCGGGTCGACGTGGTGACGGGCGGCGCCTCTGCCGCTTATGGCTCCGATGCCGTGGCGGGTGTCGTCAACTTCATCCTCCAGAAGAAGTTCACCGGCATCAAGGGATCGATTTCGGCTGGCATCACGGATCGCGGCGACGATGCGAACAGCAGCGGCTATCTGGCCTTCGGCACGCCTTTCGCGGGCGGGCGGGGCCATTTCCTCGCCAGCGTGGAAGGCCAGTATCAGCAGGGCATCGCCGGTATCGATCCTTCCAAGCGGAAATGGTTCAACCAGACGAACCTGCTGACCAATCCCAATTATACCGCCACCAACGGCCAGCCGCGCCGCATCATCGCCAGCAACGCCAACAATCTCACCGTGGCCAAGGGCGGCGTCATCACGCCGACCGGGCTGACGACGGCGCAGGCGGCGGCCTTCGCCAACCAGCAATTCGGGTTCAACGGACAGGTGCTGCCGTTCCAGCGCGGCACATTGCTGAGCGATCCGCTGATGGTGGGCGGCAACAGCTGGTTCGAAGGCAATCTGATCGCGCTGGATTCGAACCTGAAGCGTTATGCCGGCTTCGCGCGGGCCAGCTACGAACTGACCGACGATATCGAGTTCAGCCTGGAAGGATCCTACGGCTATTCGCAGGCATCGAACGGCGCCGCCTATCAGCGCTATCCGGGCAATCTCACCGTCTCGGCCACCAATGCCTTCCTGCCGGACAGCATTCGCGCGCAGGCGGCATCGCTGGGCATCACCAGCTTCCGCTACGGCTATTCCACCTATGATCTGGGTGTGCCGTTCAACGTGGCGACCCGCAAAACCTATCGCACGGCGGCCGCGCTGACGGGCAAGGTATTCGGGGAGTGGACGTGGGATGCCTATTATCAATATGGCCAGACCGACACCCGATCCTTCCTCTACAATACCACCAACGTCGCCCGCTTCGCGCAGGCGATCGATGCGGTGCGCAATTCCTCCGGCCAGATCATCTGCCGTTCGACGCTGACCAATCCCACCGACGGCTGCGTCCCGCTCAACATCTTCGGCTATGGCGTCGCTTCGCCGGAGGCGATCGCCTATGTGAAGGGCACGGCCAGCCAGAAGCTGTCGCTCAAGCAGAATGTCGCCGCCGCCAGCATCAGCGGTGAGCCGTTCAGCCTGTGGGCCGGCCCGGTCAGCCTCGCGACCGGCATCGAATATCGCAAGGAAGAGGTCAGCGGCACGGGCGATGCCATCTCGGCCGTGAACGGCTTCTACACCGGCAATTTCAAGGGCACGAACGGCAGCTATGACGTGAAGGAGGCGTTTGCCGAAATCGTCGTGCCGCTGGCTGAGAATCTGCCCCTGTTGCGCAGCCTCGAATTCAACGCCGCCGGCCGCTACACCGATTACAGCACCAGCGGCGGTGTGGAGACGTGGAAGGCGGGCCTCACCTGGAAGCCCATCAACGATATCCGCCTGCGCGCCGTGCGCTCGCGCGATATCCGCGCGCCAAACCTGACGGAGCTGTTTGCCGCCGGCAACACGCAGGCGCAGGACGTATCCGATCCGACACGCAACCTCGTCGTCACGCGGCTCACCCGCGTCACGATCGGCAATCTCGATCTGAAGCCGGAAAAGGCCGACACGACGAGCCTTGGCATCGTCTATTCGCCGTCATGGCTGCGCCAGTTCACCGGCTCGTTCGATTATTATTCGATCAAGCTCAACGATGCGATCACGACGCTCGGCAGCCAGGACGTGGTGGACCGCTGCTATCGCGGCGAGGCGACGCTCTGCCAGTATATCACTCGCAACAGCGCCGGCGTGATGACGCAGATCATCACCCAGCCGATCAATCTGGCGACGCTGAAGACGCGCGGCTTCGACGTGGAGGCGAGCTTCCGGCAGCCGCTGGGCGATATCTTCGATGGCATGGGCGGCACCGTCACGCTGCGCGCGCTGGGATCGCATATCGCCAAGCGCACGACGATCAACGGCGGCGTCGTCACCGAGGCGGCCGGGCAGAATACGGCCGACGCGCCCAAGTGGCGCTGGTTCGTCACGCTGGGCTACGATGATGCGCGCGTGTCCGGCCTCATCACGCTGCGCACGATCAGCAAGGGCGTCTATGACAATGCGTGGACGTCCGGCGTCGACATCGACAACAACCGGATCAAGGGCGCGGCCTATGTCGATCTTGCGGGCGTCTATCACCTGAAGCCCGCCGGCAGCAGCCAGATGGAGATCTTCTTCAAGATCGAGAATCTGCTCGACAAGGATCCGCCGGTCGTGGCCCAGGTCGGCACCAGCGGCCTGCAGACGAACCCCACCCTCTACGATGTCGTCGGTCGCGCCTATCGCGTCGGCCTGCGCTTCAAATATTGAGCTGCGCGATGCCCACCTTCCACCCATCCCCAAGGGAAGGACAGACGATGAAGAGATCCCTCCTCGCATCGGCCATGGGCATGGCGTTCGCCCTGCTCGCCACTGCGTCCCCGGCGCAGGAGGCGGGCGGGGCACCCCCTCGCGCCGCTGCCGATTATCCGGCGCCGCAAACCTTCCCGAAGGCGAATGAAAAAGCGGTGGCCGAGCATCTTTCCGCTGCGCGCAAACTGGCGGGCACGGATCTGTTTCCGGATATGGCGCATCGCTGCATCATCAGCCCGGTCTATCCCGTGCGCGTGCGCGGCATCCAGTTCGACGGGAAGATCACGCCCACCAGGATCTTCGACCAGCTTTATTCGGTCGGGCAGAATGCGGTCTCGGCCTATGTTCTGAAAACCAGCGCGGGGCTTATCCTGTTCGACACGCTCGACAATGCGGACGAGGCGAAGACTTTGCTCGTGCCGAATATGGAGAAGCTGGGGCTCGATCCGAAGCAAATCAAATATATCGTCATCACGCACGGCCACGGCGATCATTATGGCGGCGCGCAGTGGCTCCAGCAGGCCACGGGCGCGAAGGTGATCGCCTCCGCCATCGATTGGGAGATGATGGAGAAGGGGCCGAAGCCCGGCGTCTTCAAGGATCTGCCGCTGCCGAAGCACGATATGGAGATGAAGGACGGCGACACGCTCACCCTGGGCGATACGACGATCCGCTTCTATGTGACGCCGGGCCATACGCCCGGCACGCTTTCCGCCATCTTCCCCGTGACCGATCATGGCCAGCGCCATGTCGTCGGTTTCAACGGTGGCACGGGCGGTGGGCGTGACGAGGCGGGGCTGCGTGCCAGCATCCCGTCCTTCGCCCGCTGGGGCGAACTCACCAGGGCGGCCGGCGTCGACGTGCTGATCGCCAATCACCCGCTGCATGCCGAGACGATCGAGAAGGAGGAGTTGCTGCGGCACGCGCTGCCCGGCGATCCCAATCCCTTCATCGTCGGCACCGATACCTACCAGCGATACGTCCGCATCCAGGCGGAGTGCGCGCGCGTTCAGCTCGCCCGACTGGGCCTCAGCGAATAAGAAGGGATTTCATGAGCCTGCCCACCGCCAGCCTCGCCAGGGATCGCATCGACGAGGTCAGGATCTCGCTCGCCTTCCTTCCGCTCAAGACCCCGGTCAGCGATGCGAAGGTGCTGACCGGGCGGCAGCGCCCGCTGACCGAGGTGGCCTTCCTCTTCTGCGAGATCCGCACGGCGGGCGGCCAGGAAGGGCTGGGCTTCAGTTACTCCAAGCGCGCCGGCGGCCCCGGCCAATATGCCCATGCCAGGGAGATCGGTCAGCTTCTGATCGGCGAGGATCCGAACGACATCGGCAAGATCTGGACGAAGCTCGTCTGGGCGGGTGCCTCGGTCGGCCGATCGGGCCTCTCGACGCAGGCCATCGCGGCGTTCGACAATGCGCTGTGGGACATGAAGGCCAAGCGTGCGGGCCTCCCGCTCGCCAAGCTGCTGGGCGCCTATCGCGACGGGGTTTCCTGCTACAATACATCCGGCGGATTCCTTTCGACTCCGATCGAACAGGTGCTGGAGAATATCGACGAGGCGCTGGGCAACGGCATTGCCGGCATCAAGATCAAGGTGGGCCAGCCCGATACTGCGACGGACCTGAAGCGGCTGGAGGCGGTTCGCAAGCATATCGGCATGCAGGTGCCGCTGATGGTGGATGCCAATCAGCAATGGGATCGGCCGACCGCGATGCGCATGGGCCGCGCGATGGAGCAGTTCGATCTCGTCTGGATCGAGGAGCCGCTGGATGCCTATGATTCAGCCGGCCACGCCAGGCTTTCGGCGATGCTGGCGACGCCGATCGCCTCCGGCGAGATGCTGACCAGCGCGGCCGAGCATTGGGATTTCATTCGCCAGGATGCGGTGGGCTTCATGCAGCCGGATGCGGCGCGCGTGGGTGGCATCACCCAGTTTCTGAAGATCATGGCCATGGGTGAGCAACGCCACCTGAAGATGGCGCCGCACTTCGCGATGGAGATTCACGTCCATCTCTCGGCCGCCTATCCGCACGATGCCTGGGTCGAGCATTTCGACTGGCTCGCCCCGCTCTTCAACGAGGAACTGGAGACGAAGGACGGCAAGATGCTGATTCCGGATCGGCTGGGTCTGGGCGTGACGCTCACCGATCAGGCGCGCGCCTGGACGACGGCGAAGGAGGTCTTCAAGGCCTGATCTGGCGCGCCGTGGCTCCCCGCGAAAGCCGGAGCGCGGCGGCAAAGGCGAGCGGGAATGAAAAAGGGGGCGGATCGATGGCCGATCCGCCCCCTTTCCCTTGGCCGTGTGGCGCGCCGGGCGATCAGCCCTGCATCACACCATCCACAAGGCGCGGAATACCGAGCGGGTTCGCCTGCTTCAGCACATCCGGCAGCAGCGCGTCGGGCAGATCCTGGAAGCTCACCGGGCGCAGGTAGCGCGCAATGGCGAGGCTGCCGACCGAGGTGCTGCGCACGTCGGACGTGGCGGGGAAGGGGCCGCCATGCACCATCGCATGCGAAACCTCGACGCCCGTGCCGAAGCCGTTGACCAGCAAGCGGCCGACCTTCGCCTGAAGATGCGGGATCAGCGTGGCGGCGGCGGGCTGATCGGCCTCCACGATGTGGATCGCGGCGGTCAGCTGGCCTTCCAGCGCATCGATCACGCCGGCAAGCTCGGTCATGTCCTTGCAGCGGACGACCAGCGAAGCCGCGCCGAAAATCTCGTCCTGCAACTCGTGATGCGCGAGGAAGGCTTCGGCCGAGGTCACGAACAGGCCGGCCTGGCCGCAATGCGCGCCGCCTTCCTGCCCGCGGGCCAGCGTCTCCACCTGATCGTGCGCGCCAAGCGCGGCCACGCCCGAACGATAGGCGTTGGCGATCCCCGGGGTCAGCATCGTCTGGGCGGGAAGGCCGCCCAGTGCTTCCGAAGCGGTGGCCAGGAAACGATCGAGCGCCTCACCCTCGATCGCCAGAACGAGGCCCGGATTGGTGCAGAACTGGCCAGCGCCGAGCGTGAGCGAGCCGACGAAGGCCTTGGCGGTCGCTTCCGCCTTTTCGGCAAGCGCGTGCGGGAAGAGGATGACCGGGTTGATCGAGCTCATCTCGGCATAAACGGGGATCGGCTCGGCTCGCTCCTGCGCGATCTTCAGCAAGGCGAGGCCGCCCCGGCGCGATCCCGTGAACCCCACAGCCTTGATGCGCGGATCGGCGACCAGAGCGGAGCCGATCGCATAGCCGCTGTCCATGATGAGCGAGAAGACGCCTTCGGGCAGGCCGCAGCTGGCGACCGCATCGCGCACGGCGCGGCCGACCAGTTCGGATGTGCCGGGATGTGCCGGATGCGCCTTGGCGACGACCGGGCAGCCAGCGGCGAGCGCGGAGGCGGTGTCACCGCCCGCCACCGAGAAGGCGAGCGGGAAATTGGACGCGCCGAACACCGCGACCGGGCCGACCGGCACATTCATCAGGCGCAGATCGGGGCGGGGGGCCGGCTGACGATCGGGCAGCGCCGGATCGATCCGCACGTCCAGATAGCGGCCCGCGCGCAGCACGTTCGCAAACAGGCGGAGCTGGCCGCAGGTGCGCCCGCGCTCACCTTCCAGCCGGCCGCGCGGCAGGCCGCTTTCCTGCATCACGCGCACGATCAGCTCGTCGCCCAGCGCCATGATCGCATCGGCGATCGCCTCCAGGAATTCGGCGCGCTTCGCCGGCGCCAGCGCCGAGAAGGGCTCGAAGGCTTCGGCGGCGAGCGCGCAGGCCCGCTCCAGATCGCCGGTCGTCGCGCCGCCATAGGCCGGCTGCAATGTCTCGCCGGTCGCCGGATCGATCCCGAACACGGAGCCGTTGCTCCCGGCAACCTCCTTCGCGCCAATGAACATGCTGCCTTGAATAGTCATACTGATCTCCGGAGGGGACGGATTAGAAACGGGGCTTTCCGGGCGACCAATCCGGCCGATATTTTCGCATCTGGCGGGCGTCGTCGCGGCTACGGATGTCGATATCCAGATAGAGGTTGTGAAGGCGCTCTACTTGGGCATGATTCAGCTCCACGCCAAGCCCCGGCGCGTCACTAATACTCATACAACCGCCAACGAAGGGAATTTTTCCGCCGACGATCACCTCATCCTCCTCCTCCACCCACGGATAATGGGTGTCGCAGGCATAGCTGAGGCGCGGCGTGGCGGCGGCGAGATGCGTCATCGCCATCAGGCTGATGCCCAGATGCGAGTTGGAATGCATGGAGAGGCCCAGTCCGAACACCTCGCACATCTGGGCCAGAAGCTGCGTGCGGCGCAGCCCACCCCAATAATGATGATCGGACAGCACGATCTGGACGCTGTTGAGGCTCAGGCTCTGGCGAAGCTCGTCGAAATCGGTGACGACCATGTTGGTCGCCAGCGGCAGGCCGGTGCGGCGATGGAGATCGGCCATGCCCTGAAGGCCGGGCACCGGATCCTCATAATATTCCAGCATCTCATATAGCTGATCCGCGCAGTGGACCGCCGTCTCCAGCGACCAGTTGCCATTCGGGTCGATCCGCAGCGGCAGCCCCGGGAAGGCGTCCGCCAGGGCCGCGATCGCGGCGCATTCCACCTCGGGCTCCAGCGCGCCGGCCTTCAGCTTGATGCTTTCGAAGCCGTGCAGGCCGATCATGCGCCGCGCCTGGGCGACGATGCCGGCCGGATCGATCGCCTCGCCCCAGGGATCGGGGGGATAGCAATCGTCAATATGTCTGACATATTTGAAGAAGAGATAGGCGCTGAACGGCACCTTGTCGCGCACCGCTCCGCCCAGCAGCTCCACCAGCGGCACGCCGATCGTGCGCGCCTGGCAATCGAGCAGCGCGACCTCGAATGCCGAAAAGGCGTTGGGGATCTGCTTGGAAGGGTGCGATCCCGGGGCAAGCTCCGCGCCGGCCTCGGGTGGCGGCAGGGTGGACAACACCTGGCGCACGCGCGCTTCCAGCCCGTTCAGATCGAAAATGGACAGCCCCACCAGAGGCTCGCGCAGCGCCAGGAGCGTGGCCAGCACGGGGGCGTCGCCATAGGTTTCCCCGAGGCCGACGATGCCGCCATCGCTTTCCACCTCGATGATCGAACGAAGCGCATAGGGCTCGTGGATGCCGCTCGCGTTGAGCAGGGGCGGATCGCGAAAGGCGATCGGCGTGACCCGGACATGTCTGATCTTCATTGTCTCTCTCCCACCGGACGGGCCGGCGCGCGGAGTTTAGGAGGGGCGCCCACGCCGAGACCAATGCGCTCCTAGGATCGATCGATACAATGGGGCGATCCCGTTCGCTCCGGCGGCTCAGCCCCCGATCGTCTCCATCCGCGTCAGGAAGCGCTGGATCGCCGGATTGTCGTTGTCGTGGCGCCAGGCGAGCATCAGTTCCACGGATTCGCGGGCTTCCTCCAGCGGATGGAAGCTGATGCCGTCCATGTGCAATGCGCGCGCGGCATCCGGCACGATCGCGGCGCCAAGACCTGCGCCGACGAGTGCGAGGATCGAGTGGATCTGGCTGAGATACTGGACATAGCGGGGCGCCACGCCGGCATTGGTCATCAGCCCCTGCACCAGATCGTGGAAATAGCGGGCACCATCGGGGGAATACATGACGACCGGCAGATCATCGAAATCGGCCAGCGTGCGCGGCGGCGGGCGGCCATCCACTCCGGTATCGAGGCAGGCGATCGAAAGGCCCTCCCGCATCACGAACTGCGAATCCAGCTCGGCGCGGCGGAGCGGCGGCCGCAGCAGGCCGATATCGATCTGCCCGGCCATCAGCGCATCGATCTGCTCGGTGCTCACCATCTCCTTCAGCCGGAGATCGACATTGGGGAGCGCCGCGCGCGCGTGGGATACGAGCTTGGGCACGAAACTGTAGCCGGATGCTGCCGTGAAGCCGAGCGTCAGCGCGCCAATCTCTCCGGTTGCGGCGCGGCGGGCGGTGAGCCGGGCATTGTCCGCCAGCCGCACGATACGGCGCGCGTCGTTCATGAAGGCGGCACCCGCCGCCGTCAGCTCCACCGAACGGCTGCTCCGCTTGAAAAGCTCCACGTCGAGAATGCGTTCCAGGATCTGGATCTGCCGGCTCAGCGGCGGCTGCGTCATGTTCATCCGCGACGCGGCCTTGCCGAAATGAAGCTCTTCGGCGACCGCCACGAAGCAGCGCAACTGCATCAGTTCGAACATCATCGACGATTGCGCCAATCCCGGGCGGAGAGCAAGCGACGCCGGGACAAGTGGCCCGGCGGGGCCGAAGCGGCGGCGATGCCCCTTCCGCGTGATCGGATCGGGGGCCGACCCCGGCTCAGCGAACCAGGCACGGCCGCTTGTTGTCGAACGTCCATCCCTCGACCAGATATTGCATGCCCGCACCATCGTCGCGCGCACCCAGGCCATGCGCCTGATAGAGGCGATAGGCTGCGTCCAGCGCGTCCATGTCGATCTCGATGCCGAGGCCGGGCTTTTCCGGCACCTCGACATGACCATCGCGGATCTGGAGGGGATCGCGCGTCAGGCGCTGCCCGTCCTGCCAGATCCAGTGCGTGTCGATCGCCGTCACGCGGCCCGGCACGGCGGCGGCGACATGGGTGAACATCGCCAGCGAAATGTCGAAATGATTGTTCGAGTGCGAGCCCCAGGTGAGGCCCCATTCGGAGCAGAGCTGGCCGACGCGGACGGAGCCCTGCATCGTCCAGAAATGCGGATCGGCCAGCGGAATGTCGATCGCGTCCAGCTTGATCGCGGCGCCCAGCTGGCGCCAGTCGGTCGCGATCATGTTGGTGGCCGTGGGCAGGCCGGTGGCGCGGCGGAATTCCGCCATCACCTCGCGCCCCGAATAGCCATTCTCGGCGCCGCAGGGATCCTCGGCATAAGCGAGCACATCCCCCTTGCCCTTGCAGACGGCGATCGCCTCCGCCAGCGACCAGGCGCCATTGGGATCCAGCGTCACGCGCGCCTCCGGAAAGCGGCGGGCGAGCGCGGTTGTGGCCTCCATCTCCTGATCGGAGGACAGCACGCCGCCCTTGAGCTTGAAATCGCGGAAGCCGTATCGCTCCTCGGCCGCCTCGGCGAGCGCCACCACCGCATCCGGCGTCAGCGCCTCCTGATCGCGCACCCGCTCCCATCCGTCGCGCGCGCCGGTGCCGTCGCGATAGGGAAGGTCGGTCTTCCGCCTGTCGCCGATATAGAAAAGATAGCCGAGCATCTCGACGCGATCGCGCTGTTGCCCGTCACCCAGAAGGGCGGCGACCGGCAGCCCCAGATGCTGACCCAGCAGGTCGAGCATCGCCGCCTCGATCGCGGTGACGACATGGATGGTGGTGCGCAGATCGAACGTCTGCAGGCCCCGTCCGGCGGCGTCCCGGCTCGCGAAGGCGGATCGGATGGCGTTGAGCACCCGGCCATGATCGCCGACGCGCGCGCCCTCGACGATGGCGCGCGCATCCTCCAGCGTGCGCCGGATCGGCTCGCCGCCCGGCACCTCGCCCAGGCCGACCCGGCCCGACGCATCGCGAACGACGACGACGTTGCGCGTGAAGAAGGGGGCATGCGCGCCGCTCAGGTTGAGCAGCATGCTGTCCTGCCCGGCAACGGGGACGACCCGCATCCCGACGATCGCGGGCAGGCCCGCGATATCGGACGGGGCAAGCTGGGGCGCGCTGCTCATCGGGTTTATGCCGCAGCCTTCTCGCGCACGCTGGCATTCGCCTTCTCGATCAGCGCGGCCAGTTCGTCCATTTCGGCCGAGGTCAGATCGGTCAGCGGCAGGCGCACCGGCCCCGCATCGCGGCCGACCACCTTCATGCCCGCCTTCACGATCGACACGGCATAGCCGGTGCCCCTGTTGCGCAGCGTGATGTAGGGGATCACGAAATCGCGCAGGCCCGCCATGATCGCGGCCGTATCGCGCGCGCGGACGGCGGCGTAGAAGCCCAGCGCCCATTCCGGCATGAAATTGAAGATGGCGGAGGAATAGGTGGTGACGCCCATTTCCAGATAGGCCGGGGCGAATGTCTCGGCGGTGGGAAGGCCGCCGACATAGGTCAGGCGATCGCCCATCTTGGCATAGACGCGCATCATCAATTCGATATCGCCCACCCCATCCTTGAAACCGACGAGATTGGGGTTCCTGTCGCACAGGCGGGCCAGCGTATCCTCATGGATCACGCCATTGTCGCGATTATAGACGATCACGCCCAGGCCAGTCGATTTGCAGACCGCGTCGATATGGGCCTCAAGCCCCTCCTGCTTGGCGTTGATGAGGTAGGGCGGGAGCAGCAGGATGCCGCCGGCACCGGCCTTTTCCACGCCGCGCGCCATCTCGGTCGCGATCGCGGTGCCATAGCCGCAGCCGGAAAGCAGCGGCATGCCCTTCACCTCCCTGGCGGCGGCGGCCACCACCGTCACCACCTCGGCGGGGGTGAGCGAGAAGAACTCGCCCGTGCCGCCGGCCGCGAACAGACCCTTCACCGGATAGCTGGCCATCCATGCGCAATGTTCGCGATAGGCTCCCTCGACGAACTTATGGTCGGCATCGAAATGAGTCACGGGAAACGACAGCAGGCCGGTGCCGATCGTCTTTGCCATTTCAACGGGTGACATCATTTTCTCGGTCCTCGAACAATAGGGCCTCGATGAAGGCCGGCTGATTACGATCAGGATTGGCCGCAGTGCCGATCCCGTTCCAACTCAATGTGAGACTTGCGCGATGCCATTCCGGTATCGCGGGATCATGCGGCGGCGGGCGCCGGGGCCGGCTGCGCGCCCCGCCCGCCGGGGGCGGGCTCCTCGATCCGGGCGATCTTCCCGGCGATGAACAGATAAGCGAAGGCGGCCAGCAGGGCGTTGCACGCGACGAAGACGAGGGCGAGCTTGAACGATCCCGTGCCCTTGAGGATGCCGCCGATGATGATCGGCGTCAGGATCGAGGAAAGATTGCCCACCATGTTGAAGAGGCCGCCGCTCAGGCCCGCCGTCTTGCGGGGGGCCACATCCGCGATCACCGCCCAGCCGAGCGCGCCGATGCCCTTGCCGAAGAAGGCGATGCTCATGAAGATCAGCACCAGCGCATTGCCGTCGACATAATTGCACGCCACGATCGCAAGGCTGACGAGCATGCCGCTCACCACCGGCACCTTGCGCGCGATCGTGAGCGAATGGCCGCGCCGCAGCAGCCAATCCGACCAGAAGCCGCCCAGAACGCCGCCGAGGAAACCGCAGATGGCGGGCGCGGAGGCGAACAGGCCAGCCTTCACGATCGTCATGCCACGCTCCTGGACCAGATAGACCGGGAACCAGGTGATGAAGAAATAGGTGAGCGTGTTGATCGCGAACTGGCCGATATACACCCCCCAGAGCGTGCGGTTGCTCAACAGCACCTTGAGGTTCGCCATCGTCTCGCCGGGAATGGCGGGCGGACGGGCGGCGGCGTTGCGATCCATATCCACCAGCGCGCCGCCGGCGGCGATGAAATCGATCTCCGCGTCCGAAACGCGGGGATGCGTGCGCGGGCTGTAGATCGTCACCGTCCAGGCGAGCGCCGCGACGAGGCCGAGCGCGCCCATGAAATAGAAAGTGTAGGGCCAGCCGAAGTGAAAGGTGATCCAGCCCATGATCGGCGCGAACAGCACGGTCGCGAAATATTGCGAGGCATTGAAGATGGCCGATGCGGTGCCGCGCTCGGAGGCCGGGAACCAGGCGGCGACCAGACGGGCGTTCCCCGGAAAGGATGGGCCTTCCGCGAAGCCGACGAGGAAGCGCAGCCCGAACAGGACGGCCACGGCGGCCGAAGCCCCGAATGCCAGCACCGTGCCCTGCGCCGCCGTGAAGATGGACCAGAGCGTGATCCCGGCCAGATAGACGGGCTTGGTGCCGAAGCGATCCAGCGCCCAGCCGCCCGGCAGCTGTGCGATCACATAGGCCCAGCCGAAGGCGGAGAAGACGATGCCCAGCTCCAGCGGATCGATCGCCAGATCCTTGGCCAGCAAGGGCGCCGTGATCGCGAGGATCGAGCGATCGGCATAATTGATGATCGACACGAGGAAGAGCATCGCGAGGATCGTGTAGCGAACCCTGCCGCCGCGTGCTGCGATACCTGCCATTCGGGGCCTATCCTCTCGATGCCGGCCGCTTCACAGCCGGCGGACTGACATTGTCTTGGCCGCTGCTGGCGGCTCTTTCAGTCTTGAATAGCAAAGCGGATCGGGGCGGCCATGTCCAAGCGGGCATCGATCGATCCATGATCCATATCGGCGCGGGCTCCGGCCTTGCCGGTCAATGCGCTGCGACGCGTGGGGGGATGATCGCCGGGGTCACGACAGCCGCTCGGCCGATTGCAGCAGGCCGCGAATATAGCCGTAGCAGAAGGCGAAACTGGCCAGCCGCGCGCCGTCGCCGTCGCCCGGAACCTCGGGCACATGATCGGGCATGATCATCCCGTCATAGCCCACCTCCCGATAGGTCTGGAGCGCGCGGACCATGTCGACGCTGCCCTCGTCCGGATAGACTTCCAGGAATTTGTCGCGATGCCCCCGGATGTTCCGGAAGTGCACGTTGAAGATCTTCCGGCGCGTGCCGAACCAGCGGATCACGTCATGGATCTGCGTGTTTGGATCGACGAGATTTTCCGAGATCGTGCCCTGGCAGAAATTCAGCCCGTGATAGGCACTTTCGCGGATGCCGACGAAGCGCTTGAGGCCGTCGATCGTGCCCAGCACGCGATCGATGCCCTGATAGCCCTGGGGCGGTACGCCCGGATCATGCGGGTGGCAGGCGATCCGCACCTTATATTCGTTGGCGACCGGCACGACGCGATCGAGGAAATAGGTGATCCGTTCCCAGAAGGCGTCTGCATTGACCGGGCCGGCTTTGGTCAGCGGCGTCTTGGGCGGGACCGTCGCATCCCAGGAGAGATAGCGCGTGTCGCCCCGCCCGGGCACGTCGCCCACGCGCAGCACGCCGAGCAGGCTCATATTGTATTTCACAGCCGGGATGCCCGCCCTGGCGCAATTGCGGATCAGCGTCTGGAATGCCTCGATGTCGCGATCGCGCTCGGGGCTGTCGGCCATCATGATCGCGGGGTGCTTCTCCCGATCGATGTGGCTGGACGGCAGCAGCACCGGCTCCACCATGTCGATGCTCAACTGGTGACGCTCTCCCATCGCCTTCAGCGCGTTGAGTTCGTCGACGGTGTAATAGAGGCGCCCTTCCGATACGGCGGGCTTCGCGCAGACATTGTGGATGCCATAGCGGGCGAAGAAGGCGAAATGCTCCTCGTTCGAAGGGCCGCTCTGGCAGCCGAGCTTCATCAGCAGCGGTTTCCTGCCAGCGCCCGGTCGGGGGGCGGATTTGGGGGACGCGCCGGATGCGGGGGGGAGCCCGAGGCTCGAAGCGGCCAGCGCCGCGCCGCCGAGCGCCATGAATGCCCGTCTTTCCATCCTGTCCCTCCTCTGCCCGGCTCTTTCGGTCGGCGATGATGATCGGCCATGCTAGGCATGGGCGGGGCAGGGCGGCCATTCTTTTCCCGCTATCGGACGATGCGGGCTTTGGATCGTGGAGAGAGAGGGTGCGGCCGCCGCCGAGCCCGGAAGGAGCGGATGGGTCGGCTCAGTGCGAGGCGGTTAGCCGCTCGACCATCGCGCGGACGGCGCGCAGTTGCGGCGCGCTCTGCGTGTGAAAGCGGGGAAAGCCTGTCAGGGCCGGGCCGGTATAGCCCCACCAGTCCCAGCAGCCCTGCGGATTGAACGGCGCGACCTCGCTCTTGTCGACCTGCGGATAGAGGATGATGATCCGGTTGGCCTCGGCCCAGCCATTGTAGCCGAGCATGTCGACCACATCCCGGCCGACATATTTCGCGCTCTGCCCGCAGCCGTGGAACACGACATGCACGGCGCAGCGCGCGCCGCCCCGGCGGCAGGCGGCGGGAATATAGACATAGCCCGTATCGGCCATCGCGCTGGAGGCGGGCAGATAGGGGCGCTGATCGAACGGCTTGGCCCTGGCGGTGGCCGGGCCGGCTTTCGGCTGGAGCGGCCCATAGATGTGCGAGAGGATCGCACCCGGCTGGTCATAGGCTTTCCCGCCCACCTCGCAGCGATCGATATAGGGGGCGCCGTTCACCGCGCAGTCGTTGCCGGTCGCCGGTGCGATGAAGGCGTGGCCCGCGCCGATCTCCCGCTCATAGGCCAGATTGGCGGCCGGCACCTTCAGATCGGCGTAGAAATCGCGCACCGCATCCATTGCGGGTGCCAGCACGATCGTGTCGGCCTTGCCGTGGAAGAGGTAGATCTTCTGGCGCGCGATCCCGTCGACCGGATCGATCGCGGCGGATGCGGCATACCAGGTGGCGAGATTATAGGCGGCGGCGCCTGAAGGCTTTCCCTGCATGCAGGCGAGGGCGACCGTGAGGCCGGCGAGCGCGCAGCCATAAGGTCCGCCGGCCACGATCCCCGCGCCGATCGTGCTGCGCGAATAGGCCACCGCATATTGGACGGCCATGAACCCGCCGGACGACAGGCCCGATACCGACGTGCGGGTGGCATCCGCGCCCAGCGCCGGCAGCTTCGCAGGCGTCGCCGGGGCGGGGGCCGCCAGGGCGGCAGCGGCGAGAGTCGCGAGAATATGGAATGCGCGCATGATCATCCCCCATCGATCATCGAGCCGTCTTCGCCCGCGATCATGCTATGAAACGGCCGATTCGGACAGAGGCTGGACCCAATCCCGCGCGAGATGGCGGCTCGCCAGCAGCATCAGCAGGCCCGCAACCACGTAAAAGCCCAGCGAGGCGACGATCGCCCACCGCAGCGCTTCCTCCCCCAGCCGTGGCGCCAGGGCATCCGAAAGCGTGCCGATCGCCAGCGCGCCGAAGCCCACGCCGATCAGATTGTTGATCGTGAGGAAGCAGGCGGAGGCCGTCGCGCGCATCGCGGGCGGCACCAGATGCTGGACGGCGGCGAGCACGGGGCCAAGCCACACATAAGCGAGGCCCTGCGGGATCAGCAGCAGCAGGAAGGCGGCCAGCGGCGAATGGCTGAGCACGCCCGCGGCATAGAGGGGCGCCGCCGCCAGGAAAGCGACAGCGGGCACGCGCGCATAGGCACCCTTTTCGCGCTCGCCCAGGCGATCGGCAATCCAGCCGCCCGCGAACATGCCGATCGTGCCGCCGATCAGCGCGAGGCCGGCGAAGAAGCGGCCGGTCGCCGGCAGATCCAGTTCGAACGAGCGGCGCAGCAGCGATGGCAGCCAGAAGGCGAGGCCATAGCCGAGCATCGAGCTGGAGGCGGCGCCGCAGGCGAGCAGCCAGAAGCTCGGCTTGGCAGCGAGGATCGCGAAGACATGGCCGATGCCCGGTTCGTCGGCGCGGGCGGCGGGACGGGGTGGATCCCTGACGATCAGCGCGAAGATGGGCGCCACGGCCATCCCCGCCAGACCCACCCACAGGAAGGCGGCGCGCCAGTTAACGAGAGCCGCCACATAGCCACCGAACAGCACGCCCAGCGCCGAACCGATCGGAATGCCGAGCGAATAGATGGCAAGCGCGCGCGCACGTCGATTGGCCGGATAGATTTCGCCGATCAGCGCGTAGGATGGCGCCACGCCGCCCGCCTCGCCCACGCCCACGCCCACGCGAAACAGCAGAAGCTGGGTGAAATTGCCGGCTACGCCGCACAGGGCCGTGAAGGCGCTCCACACGGCGAGCGATCCGGTGATGACCCAACTGCGGCGCGTCCGGTCCGCGAGCCACGCCAGCGGAATGCCCATCGTCGAATAGAGGATCGCGAAGGCCAGCCCGCCGAGCAGGCCGAGCTGTTTGTCCGAAAGCGCGAACTCCGCCTTGATCGGCGCGGCGAGGATGCTGACGATCTGGCGATCGAGAAAGTTGAAGCTGTAGACCAGCAGCAGCATGGCGAGCACCACGCCCGGCGCCCGCTTTTTCACGGGGGCGACGGGCAGTCCGCCCGCGCCGCCGCCCGCGCCCCGCATCAGAATTTCGCCGTGAAGGTGGCCAGCACCTGGCGCGGATTACCATAGAAAGCGGTTGCCACGCCCTCGCGGCCCAGCGTCGGCGTATAGCCGCCCGCCGCGTTCAGGATCGGCACGCCGGCCGCGTTGACGCTGATATATTGGTAGCCGGCGGTCTTGTATTTCTTGTTGGTCAGGTTCTTGCCGTGCAGGCCGATCGAATAGCGGCCCTGCGAGAAGGCATAGACGATATTGCCATCCAGAAGCGTGTAGCCCGGTTGATCGAGGAAGGGAGACGCCACCTCGAACTGGTGGGTCAGGCTGCGATAGGAAAGGGTGGTGGAAGCCGTGAGCGTGCCCGCCGATACGGGCAGCGTGCCGCCCAGCGTGCCGCTCAGCGTCCATTTCGGCGTGTTCTGGAAGACGCGGAAATTCGATACGTCCGCCGGTGGCACACCCGCGATGAAGCTGCGATATTTCGCGTCGATATAACCCGCCGTTCCCGCCAGCGTGACGGACGAGCCCGCGCCTGCGAAATCCCGCGCGAGGATGGCGTTGCCCTCGAACTCCAGGCCCTTGATGCGGGCCTTGGCGGCGTTGGTGGTGATGCCGCAGAAGGTCTGCACGCCGCCCACCGTACAGCCCGACGAGCCCGGCACCTGCACGTCCTTGTAATCGGCATAGAAGCCGTCGACCGCGAAGGTCAGCCGATGATCGAGCAGCGCGCCCTTCCAGCCGATTTCGTAGCTCTTCACCGTTTCCGGCTTGAACAGCAGGAAATTATAGATGTCCTGATAGGATCGGCCGACCGCGGGATTGCTGATCGGCGCGTTGGCTCCGGTGCCGCGCGGATCGAAGCCGCCGCCCTTGAAGCCCACCGAATAGGAGGCATAGATCATGTGATCCGGCGTGATCTTGTAGCTGAGCGAGGCGCGCGGCGTGAACTTCCTGAAGTTCGCCTTGCCCTGGAAATTGGTTGAGGGAACGCCAAGCAACGTGGGATTTCCGCCAAACTCGCTGGTGAAGCCGCCGAGATAATTGGCCTTGAAGATCTGGCTCTCGCGCTGATCCCAGGTGTAACGGCCACCCACGGCGAGGCTCAGCTGCGGGGTGAAATCATAGGTGAAGTCGCCATAGACCGAGTGGGTCTCGGTGCGCACGTCACCGCTGGTGTAGCCGTTCAGGCCGGGCAGGGCCGTGCCGCCTGTGGTGAACAGCAGCACGTCGAATCCGGTGCTCGCCTCGGCGCCCAGATAATAATAGCCTATCAGGCCGTTCAGCTTGTCGCTCTTGTAGAGTAGCTGGAATTCCTGGCTCGTCTGGTTGTTGCGATAGACGGCGGGCACGTCGACATCGACGGCCGGCAGCGCATCGAAATCGATCGGCGTATAGCTCTTGTCGCTGCGATAGGCGCTGATGCTGCGGAAGGTGACGTGATCGGTCAGCTCCGCCGTCGCCGACATGGAAAGACCGCCGCCCTTCACGCGATTGTCCGGATTGGTGAGGCCAGCGCGCGTGTCATAGACATCCGACAGGACCGGCGCGCCGGAGAGGAGGCCCGGGATCAGCCGGTGGCCGTTGCGCGGATTGGACTTGTCATCCGTATAGTCGCCGGTGATGCGGACGAAGAGCCGCTTGTCAGGGCTCTCGAACTCGACGGTGCCGCGCCCGGCCCACACGTCCTTGTTGTAATTGTCGATGCCAAGATAGGTGTTGCGGCCGAAGCCGTCATGCCGCAGCCGTGCACCCGTCACGCCGATCTTGAAAAGCTCTCCGAGTGGAGCGGAGACGCTGACCACGCCATCCGTCTCGTTATAGGAGCCATAGGTTCCGCGCAGGGTGAGCTGGAACTTGTCGGGCAGCCGCTTGGTCACATATTTCACCGCGCCGCCGATCGTGTTGCGCCCGTAGAGCGTGCCCTGCGGGCCGCGCAGCACCTCGATCCGCTCCACCTCGTAAATGTCGAGCACGGAGGCCTGGGGGCGGTTGAGATAGACATCGTCCAGATAGATGCCGATGCCCGCCTCGAAACCGGGCACCGGATCCTGCTGGCCCACGCCGCGGATGAAGGCGGCGAGAGTGGAATTGGTGCCGCGCGCCGCCTTGAAGGTGGTGTTGGGCGTCACGGTCTGGATATCGGTGAGGTCTAGCGCGCCGGTCTTGGCCAGCTTGTCGCCGCTGAAGGCGGAAACGGCGATCGGCACGCTCAGCAGCGTCTCGTCGCGGCGCCGGGCGCTCACCACGATTTCCTGCCCCGAATCGGCGAGGGGCGCGGCTTCGGGGGTGGAGGATGCCTCGCCCGCCGCCGTGGCGACCTGCGCGTGGCCCGGCGCGATCGCCGCCGTCAGGCTGACGCCGGCCACCAGAAGCGCACGAAATGATGATGCCGCCAAACGCATGTTCCTCTCCTGTCATCGAGCGCTTCAGCCTGTCGCTTGCGCTTCGTCTCGCTTTCTCATACTGAAACCTGAACCGGGTTTCAAATGCGAAAAATAGACCGGCGCGGATTTGCATCGCATGGCGAGAGGGATGGCTGAGCAAGGAAGCTCGATGACTGTCGATGGACAGGCCGGCGCCAAGACGCCGAAGACGGCGCGCGGCCGGCGCACGCTGCGCGCGCTGCTGGATGCGGCGGCGGAGGAATTCGGGGAGCGGGGCTTTCACGAGGCATCGATCAGCCGGATCACACAGCGGGCCGGCGTCGCGATCGGGAGTTTCTACACCTATTTCGACAGCAAGGAGGAGATATTCACCGCGCTGGTCCGCGATCTGAGCGGGCAGGTGCGCGATTTCGTGGCGCCCCGCCTCGCCGGCGTGCGCGGCGGGATCGAGATCGAGGCGGCGGGCCAGGCGGCATTTCTCGGCTTCGTTCGCCAGCACAAGGAGATCTACCGGATCATCGACGAGGCGGAATTTGTCGATCCGGCCAGCTATCGCGAACATTATGCGCGCACGGCGGAGCGCATCGCCCGCCGGCTGGAGGAAGCCTCCCAGCGTGGTGAGATCAGCCCCGGATCGGCCGAGGTGCGGGCCTGGGCTCTGATGGGGATCAACGTGTTTCTGGGCCTGCGCTTCGGCGTCTGGAACGATGATCTGGCGATCGAGGAGGTCGTGAAGACAAGCGGCGATCTGATCGCACACGGCCTTGCGCCACGGGAGCCTCGCCGATGAGCGGATATGTGGATCGCTTCTGGCAATCGTCCGATGGACTGCGCCTGCACGCACGGGATTATGCGGCCGCCCCCGGGCCGGCCCGGCTCCCCGTCTTCTGCCTGCACGGGCTGACCCGCAATGCGCGCGATTTCGGCATGCTCGCCCCGCATCTGGCGGGTCTGGGGCGGCGGGTGCTGGCGATCGACGTGCGCGGGCGCGGACTTTCGGATTGGGCGCGGCCGGAAACCTATCAGCTTCCTTTCTATGCGGAGGATGTGGCGCGGCTTGCGGAAGCGCTCGGCATCGGCGCTGCGATCTTCATCGGCACATCGATGGGCGGGCTCATCACGATGGAGCTGGCGGGGCGGTCCCCGGCCCTGATCCGGTCCGCGATCATCAACGATGTCGGGCCACGACTCTCCGATCGGGGCCTCGCGCGGATCGCCGGCTATGTCGGCAAGAGCGCGCCCGTCGCCACATGGGGCGAGGCGGCCGATCATCTGCGCGCGCTGAACGCGGATGCGCTGCCCCATTATGGCCCGGAGGACTGGCGCCTCATGGCCGAGCGCATGTATCGCGAGATCGGCGGCCGGCTGCTGGCGGATTATGATCCCGCGATCGCCTTGCCCTTCACTTCCAAGCCGCTGGTGACGGACCCGCAGCAGCGCTGGGCCGATCTTGCGGGGGCGAGACCGATCCTGCTGCTGCGGGGCGATCGATCCGATCTGCTCGATCCGGATGCGGCGGAGGAGATGGTGGCCGGCCGGCCCGATGCGACGCTCGCGAGTGTCGCCAATGTCGGCCACGCGCCGATGCTGGATGAGCCCGACGCGCTCGACGCGATCGGCTGTTTCCTCGATCGGCAGCCCTGAGCGGGCGCGACGAACGCGGCGTCCGGCGCGACGAAATCGCACCTGATCGATCGTCGCGAATTCTGTCTGGCTGGTCGAAGCGGAGAGGCGCGCGTGCGCCTTTCCGCGCAGTCAGCCTCCCATGTCGGAGCCCGCGCATTCCCTGCAAGATCGCCACCTGCGCTTCACCCGTGCGCTCGGCATGCTCCTGTTGCTGGGGCTGTGCGTCGGCGGCTCCGCGCTCCGCCCGACCCCGAACTTCACCGGCGCATCGCTCACTGCGGCCCGATCCGGCGGTGGCTGGGATTTCGCGCCCGTGCCCGGCGTGCGGGTGGGCGTGGATGCGGAGCGGCTGCCGGCAAGGGGTGCTGCGGCGCGCGAAATCTATCTGGGTGGCCGCGTCGGCGCGAAGCTCGGGCGTTCGACGCTCGTCTATGTGCGGGCGGGCTATGCGAGCCCGGTGCGTCGCGCCGCGCGGCGGCCCGATGGGCGAATCCGCGTCGCGCTGGGCCTCGAGCGGCTGGCGGCCGGGGGCAGATCGGTTCGGACCGAAGCCCGCTATGACAGTGACCGGACGATGCACGATCCGCAGTGGCGAAGGGATATCGTCACCTATGATCTGTGACGCGCTCCTTGCCCGGCTGGCCGCGTCCGTCGCGCGAACCGTCATGTTCGTCGCGCAGGCCGTGCGCCGGCCGCTGGCGCCTGCTGGATGGGCGAATGAATGTCTTTGGTGCCGTGATCGGCAGCCGATTTCCGGAAGAATCGAGCCCGATGTCCCTGCTGGCCGAGCGCCGGCGGGATATACGCTGGCGGGATGGCGCGGTGATTACGATCGCGCTCTGGTCCTTCACCCTGCTCATCTATCTGCCGATGATCATCGGCCGTTACGCGGGGATGGGGGTGACGAGCGTGCTGCTCGATTGCTCGACCATTCTCGTCTCGATGCTCTTCGGGATCTCGCTCTTCGCGCTTTTTCGGGCGACCTTGCCGCTCTCCGGCCAAACGCGCCTGATCGTGATGATCGTGGCGGTGCTGGTGATCGCGATCGTGCAGGCCGCGTTCGATCTGCTGTTCATGGCGGTCGTCGCGCACAATCTGGAGATGCGCTGGCTCTCGCTGCCGCAGGATCTGCGCCACAGTTACGGCGCGGCGCTCAACTATGCCTGCGTCTTCGCGGTGAACAGCGCGCTGTTTCAGCTGGCGGCGGGGCGGCGCAAGGCGGAGCGGCAGGAGCGGCAGCTGGCCGAATTCCGGGCCGAGGCGCAGCAGGCGGAAGTGGATTCGCTGCGGCTGAAGCTCAACCCCCATTTCCTGTTCAACACCCTCAATGCCATTTCAACCATGGTCGTGACCCGGCGCAACGCCGAGGCCGAACAGGGTCTGGAATTGTTAAGTAGCTTTTTGCGTGCCTCCATCAGCACCGATCCGGCAACGGCGCGGCCGCTGGAGGAGCAGTTTCAGTTGATTGACCATTATCTGAGCCTGGAGGAGATGCGCTTCGGCGAGCGGCTCGTCGTCGCGATCGATTATGCGGACGATGTCGCCGATCTCGCCGTGCCACCCCTGCTGATCCAGCCCCTCATCGAGGAAGCCATCCGCGACGGGGTGGAGCGATCGCTGTCGCCCGTCCGCATCAGCGTATCGGCGCATCGCCGGGATGGCGATCTGGAGCTGCGCGTTTCGGACGACGCGCCGCGCGTGATCCTCAACAATGCTTCGCGGGCGACGGCGAACGTGCGGACCCGGCTGGCCGGGCTTTATGGGCTCGCCGCAAGCGTGATATCCAGCGCCGAGGGGGGCGTGTTCGCCACCACCCTGCGCTTGCCGGCCGTGCCGGCCTGATCCGGCATGTCGGGGGGGGCGACGACGATGCGGGTGCTACTGGTCGACGATGAATCGCTCGCGCTCGATCGTCTCCGCGTCTTCTGCGACGACATTGGCGGGATCGAGGTGGTCGGTCAGGCGCAGAATGGCGACGAGGCGCTGGACCGGATCGAGGCGCTGCGCCCCGATCTCGTGATCCTCGATATACAGATGCCCGGCCGCAACGGCCTGCGCACCGCCGCCGACATCAGCATCGATCCACGCCCGGAGTTGGTCTTCGTCACCGCGCACGAACATTATGCGCCGGACGCCTTCGATCTGGAGGCGGCCGATTATATCCTGAAGCCGGTCCGCTTCGATCGTCTGCGCCTGGCCACGGATCGCGCCCGCCGCCGCCGCGACATGCGCGAGGCGGCGCAGCGCGCGGGATCGCTCGCGGCCGAGATCGAAACGCTGCGCACCGATGCCCGCACTGCCGGCGATCCGGAAATCTGGGTGCCGGAGCGCAACGGCCAGCGCCGTGTTCCGATCGAATCGATCGATTGGGTGGAAGCGGCGCGGGATTATGTGCTGCTCCACACCGAGCTGCGCAGCTTCATGCTGCGGATCACGATGGCGGCGCTGGAGGAGAAGCTGGCGGGAACGGCGCTGATCCGGGTCCACCGCTCCGCATTCGTGCGGCCCTCCAGGGTGGCCGAAATCCGGCGGGCGCAGCGCTCGACCATCCTTCTGTTGCAGGATGGCACGACCGTGCAGGTGGGGCCGAGCTATGTCGCGTCGGTGGAGGCCGCGCTCGGCATCTCCTGAGGGCGCGTCAGCCTCCCCGGCTCGATTCCCGCCCCGGCCTATTCAGACCAGCGCGAGGCCGATCGCCTCATGTAGCGCAACGGAGCTCAGTCCATCCGCCAGCAAGGCATCGGCCAGATCGTGGAGACGGCGATCGTCGCGGCGCATCATGCTGGCGAAGAGCCGCAGCTTTTCCAGACGGGGATCGGCGAGCGGCACCACGGCGCGCATCCCCCGACGCGTGCGCGCCAGGAAGGTGGCCACTCTTTCGGCCCATGACGGCGCGGCGATGCTGGCGTCCCAGCCGGGACGGAACGCATCGTCACGGCCAATTTCCACGGCCTGACGCTCCATCGCGCTCAGCCCCGGC
The DNA here is from genome assembly GCF_003248515.1 of Sphingomonas sp. Classification (GTDB taxonomy): domain Bacteria; phylum Pseudomonadota; class Alphaproteobacteria; order Sphingomonadales; family Sphingomonadaceae; genus Sphingomonas_I. The sequence continues at coordinate 370,157 of NZ_QFOB01000004.1, read as the reverse complement.
GCCGCCGGAACGAGACGCAGGCGCGGCCGTGCCACGGGCGCATGATCGTCGTTCGCGAAGGCAAGGGCGGTGTGCATGATCGTCTCTCTCGGGCGGCCGCTATGGCCCGCCATCTGACGATCGGCCCCTGCACCGGCGCGCGATCGATCGCATCCTTGCCGCTACCAAGCCGCATGCTGGCGCGACGAAACTGCGCGGTGCGATCAATCCGCATGCCGGCGGAGTCGGATGCGGGCGGCGGTGCTCCCGCGCCGGGGTTCAGATCGCCGGATGCTGGGCGCTGAGCGGCAGGGTGATCGTCGCGCTGAAGCCGCGTTCGCACTGCGCGGGGATGATCGCCGCGGCCTCGCCATAATGGAGCTTCAGCCGCTGGGCGATATTGTCCACGCCGACGCCGAGGCCCGCCGGCCGACAAGCATCGCGATGGGGCATGGCATCATCCTCGACGCAGATGACGAGCGCCCCGCCCTCCGTCTTCGCGCTCACGCGCACGCGCACGGGCCGGGGCGATCGGGCCACGCCATATTTCACCGCATTTTCGGCCAGCGGCTGAAGGATATAATTAGGCACCTGCAGCCGGCCCACCGCAGGCGCGCAATCCAGTTCGACGATCATCCGGTTGCCGAAGCGGACCGCCTCGATATCGAGATAGGTTTCCACCGTCGCGAATTCGTCTTCCAGCGGCACCAGTTCGTTGGGATCGGACTTGAGCGATTGCCGCAGGAAATCGGCGAGGCGCTCGATCATCTCCTCCGCATCGTCGATCCGGCGGGTCACGATCAGGCTGGAGATCGAGTTGAGCGTGTTGAACACGAAATGCGGATTGAGCTGCAGGCGCAGCGCCACGGCCCGCGCATCGGCCTCCGCCCGGACGAGCACCAGCCGCTGCTCGGACGCGCGCTGCGCCTCGACCAGCAGCACCAGCAGCGCGGCGTTGGCGAGAGTGAGGTAGGTGTGGGAGAGGAAGCTGGATGCGAAGCGCGTGCGGATCAGCGAGAGATGCGCGGCGTCGATCGCGGGAACGATGCCCAGGATACGGTTCTCGATCAGGTTGATGAGCGCCTGGACGCAGGCGATCAGGAGCACGGCCGCCGCGATCACGGCGCCGCGCCGGATTAGGCCCCAGCCGGCCGTCTCGCGCGCAAGCGGATAGAGGCATTGCGCGGCGAGCGCGACGAACACCACCGCCACGAGATCGAGGGGAAGCTCGCGAACGAAGCCCGTTCGCCCGGCGATCAGCTCCGAGACGCAATAGCCGCCATAGACGAACACCAGCCAGATGGCGAAGGTGAGCAGCAGTGCTTGCCGGAATCTGGTCTTCTTCATCCGCCCCCTCGCCGGCGGCGGACCCTAGGGCGCGCCTTGGGCATCGGCAAGCGCGCCGCCCTTCTTCCTCGCCGCCCTTCTTCCTCGCCGTCTGCGCATTCGGAGCCGGCCGGTCATTCCACCTGCTTCGAGGTCGCCCCCGTTTATCTTCGGCTAGTGCCTTCGGGGGTGGCGGGCACGAGCGGGCGGCCCAGATCGCGCCATCCGTCTATGCCGTTCGCATACCAGGCGACGGCGCGATATCCGAGGCGGCGGAGCTTCCACGCCGCATTCCAGCTCATCCAGCAATCGGCCAGGCAGAAGGCCACGATCGGCCGGCGATGCGAACCCTTCGTCAGCCGGCTTATCCCGCCGGCGAACCAGCGATCGATCGCGGCATCGGCCGGCCCGCGCCCGGCTTCCGGAAACCAGTGGGCGCCGGGGATCGTCTCGTGCGGCTCGGCCAGCCGCCACTCGCCGGTGGCGGCATCCCGCACGGCCCCGCGTGCCGGGGTGAGATCGATGAACAGCGTGTGCCCGCCATCGTGCCGCTTCGCCGCCTCGCCGTCGTCGATTCTCTCCACGTCCGGCGGCGCTGCGGGAATCACGCCGCGATAGGCGGCGATGCGATAGCCGGTGGCGGCATCGAACAGGGCCGGATCACCGGGGGACGCAGACACAGGCGCTGGCGCGGCGACGGGCACGGTCAGGGCGAAGAGCAATGCCGCGATCATGATCTTCTCGTCTCCCTCCTCCCAAGGTGCCATTGTAGCGCGCGGATGCCATCGCCAAACCCCTTCCTTGGGAGAAGGATATGGCCGCGAAGGCTTTATGGCTGGCGATGCTGCTGGCGTCGGCGGCATCGGCCGCCCCGCCGGCCGATCCGTTGCAGTCGCCCAACTGGGCCGGGCTGGCGCAGACCTTTTTCGGGGACGATCCGGTCCGCTTCGATCCGCGTCTGCTCGTCCATTTCCCGTCGATCGCCGAAGACCAGCACGAATTTCCGGTGCAGGTGGATGCGCGCCCGCTGGGCCAGGTGAAACGCATCCTGATCTTCGCGGATCTCAATCCCATCCCGCTGGCGGTGGATTTCACGCCGGCCCGCGCCAGCCCGTTCATCGCCACCCGGATCAAGCTGGATCAGCGCACGCCCGTGCGCGCGGCGGCGCAACTGGCGGATGGAAGCTGGGTGGTGGCGGGTGGCTGGATCGATGCGGCGGGCGGCGGCTGTTCCGCACCGCCCGTCAGCCGCGTGAAGGGCGATTGGGCGCAGCATCTGGGCGAGGTGCGCGGGCGCGCGGTGGCAGGCGGGGGCGTCACCCGCGTCCAGCTCGCCTTCCGCCATCCGATGGATACGGGCTTTGTGGCCAACATACCCACCTATCATCTGGAAACAGTGAAGCTCACGGGATCGGGCGGGGTGGATTACGGGACGGTCGCGCTGGAGGCGTCGGTGGGCGAGGATCCGGCGCTGACCCTGCTGATCGATGCCGCGCCCGGCAGCGTGCTCGCGGTGGATGGCCGGGATACGGGCGGCGTCGAATATAAGGCGCATCTGCCGGTGGGCAGCGCTCCCGCCGCGATGGCCGCGCGGTGATCCGTCTCGGCCGTCGCGCGATGCTGGCCGGATTGGTGGCGATGCCCGTCGCCGCCGCTCCGCTCCGCTACGATATCGTGCCGCAGAAGGTGGGTGACGGCATCTGGATGATCCACGGCGCGGACGCCCCGATCGCGATGGAAAATGGCGGGGCGATCGCCAACATCACGATCCTCGCCACCGATGCGGGGCCGGTGCTGATCGATTGCGGCCCTTCGCTCCGCTATGGCGAGGCGCTGGCCGGGGCGGCGGCGCGGCTGGTCGGCAAACCGGTCGCGCGCGTGTATCTCACCCATCTGCATCCCGATCATGTCTATGGCACCGCCGCTTTCGATCCGGCGATCGTCGCGACCACACCGGCCGTGGCGCGCGTGCTCGCGCAGGACGAGAAGGGCTTTTCGGATGGCATGTATCGCCTGCTGGGAGACTGGATGCGCGGCACCGAGCCGAAGCTGCCCGGCATCACGCTGCCCGGCGAGAGCGATGTGGTCGGCGGCCGCACCCTCCGCCTCCTGCCGCTGGCCGGGCACAGCGCGGCGGATCTTGCGCTGATCGACGAGCGCACCGGCACTTTGATCGCGGGGGATCTCGTCTTCCACGATCGCGCGCCGAGCACGCCGCATGCGGATCTGCCGAAATGGCGCGCGGCGCTGGATCGGCTCAAGGCCGTGCCGCACAAGACGGTGATACCCGGCCACGGCCCCTTCGATCCCACGCCCGCCGCCGCGATCGATCAGACGCGCGACTGGATAGACTGGCTCGATCGCGCGCTGCGCGATGCAGTGGGGCAGGGGCTGGATATGGTCGCCGCCGGGCGGATGGAGATACCGGCCCGCTTCGCCGGCATGGCGGCCGCGCGCTATGAACTGGAGCGCTCGGTGAGCCATCTCTACCCGGCGCTGGAAGCCGAATTGCTGCCGCGCGTGGATGCGAAGGGATAGCGATCCATCTCCATCGTGCTCCGCCTTCGCCGGGGCACGATGGAGAGAGCGGGAATGGCGGCCGGCGTCAGGCCGCGCGGTTGGCGATCAGATCCTGCACCACGCTGGGATCGGCGAGCGTGGAAATGTCGCCCAGCGCGCCGACTTCGCCTTCCGCGATCTTGCGCAGGATGCGGCGCATGATCTTGCCCGAACGCGTCTTCGGCAGCCCGGGCGCGAACTGGATCGCATCGGGCGTGGCGATCGGGCCGATCTCGCGACGCACCCAATCGCGCAGCGTGCGCCGCAGATCCTCCGAAGGCTCCTCGCCCGCATTCAGCGTGACATAGGCATAGATGCCCTGGCCCTTGAGATCATGCGGCATGCCGACGACCGCCGCCTCCGCTACCTGATGGTGGAGCACCAGCGCGCTTTCCACCTCGGCGGTGCCCATGCGATGGCCGGAGACGTTGATGACATCGTCCACCCGGCCCGTGATCCACCAGTAACCATCTTCATCGCGCCGCGCGCCGTCACCCGTGAAATAGGCGCCCGGATAGGTGGAGAAATAGGCCTGGAAGAAGCGCTCATGATCGTTCCACACGGTGCGCATCTGGCCCGGCCAGGATCGGGTGATGACGAGATTGCCCTCGGCGGCGCCCTCCAGCGTCTTGCCCTCGGCATCCACCAGTCGGGGCTCCACGCCGAACAGCGGATGTGTGGCGGAGCCGGGCTTCAGCGCGGTCGCGCCAGGCAGCGGGGCGATCATCCCGCCGCCCGTTTCCGTCTGCCACCACATGTCGATGATCGGGCAGCGCGCCTCGCCCACCACATCATGATACCAGCGCCACGCCTCGGGATTGATCGGCTCGCCCACTGAGCCCAGCAGGCGGAGCGAGGAGCGATCCGTGCGCGTCACATGATCGTCGCCCTCGCGCATCAGCGAGCGCAGCACGGTCGGCGCGGTGAAGAGGATCTCCACCTTGTGGCGATCCACCACATCCCACATGCGCGAAGGGCTCGGCCAGTTGGGCACGCCTTCGTAGAGCAGGGTCGTCGCGCCGTTCGCGAGCGCGCCATAGACGATATAGGTGTGGCCGGTGATCCAGCCGACATCGGCCGCGCACCAGAAGATCTGGCCCGGGCGATAATCGAAGCAGGCTTCATGCGTCAGCGCCGCCCACAGCAGATAGCCGCCGGAGGAATGGACGACGCCCTTGGGCTTCCCGGTCGATCCGGAGGTGTAGAGAATGAAGAGGGGTGCCTCCGAATTCATCGGCTCCGGCGGGCAATCGGCGGATACGCGCGCGATCGCCTCGTGATACCAATGATCGCGCCCCGCCTGCATGGTGACGGGCGCGCCCGTGGCCTGCACCACCATCACGGCTTGAATGCCCGGGCAGTCCTTCACCGCCGCATCCACATTGGCCTTCAGCGGCACGCTCTTCCCGCCGCGCCGGCCGGCATCGGCGGTGATTACGATCTGCGCGTCGCAATCCTGGATGCGGCCCGCCAGCGCATCGGGCGAGAAGCCGCCGAACACCACCGAGTGGATCGCGCCGATCCGGGCGCAGGCGAGCATCGCCGCCGCCGCTTCCGGGATCATCGGCAGATAGATGGCGATGCGTGATCCCCTGTGCGCGCCCAGCGCCTTCAGCGCATTGGCGACGCGGCAGACCTCCTCATGAAGCGCGGCATAGGTGATGGCACGGGGCTGATCCGCGGGATTATCGGGTTCCCACAGGATGGCTGTCTGGTCGCCGCGCTCGGCAAGATGGCGATCGAGGCAATTGGCGGCGACGTTCAGCGTGCCGTCCGCGAACCATTTGATGCCGAAGTCGGCCTCGGTGAAATTGCTCTCGTCCATGCGCGTGGGCGTCTCGATCCAGTCGAGGCGGGAAATCTGCCCGCGCCAGAAATCGTCCGAATCGGAGAGCGAGCGCGCATAATCCGTCGCGTAGCGGTCCGCGTCATAAAGGGAATCGGTCTGGAAGGTGGCCGGGATGGCGATCAGGTCTTCGGCCACGCGGGTGAGCTCCTTGGGAATGGGCGGCCGGCGGCGCATGGTGCGCCGCCGGCCGCGATGGGGATCAGAAGAACAGGATCGCGCCGGTCGCCAGCGCGTCCGAATTGGCGGAATTGGGGCCGTGCGCGGTCGATTTGGTGTGGACATATTCGCTGATGAGCGTGACCCACGGCGTCAGGCCATACCGGACCTGGCCCACCCAGCTGCTATTGTCGTCCAGCAGCAGCGGGTTCACCTCGCCCTTGGCCAGGCTCAGATGGCTCACGCCATAGCTGCCCGCGACCGTGAACTTGTCGATCGTGTAGGCGGCCTGGGCATACCAGCCATTGCTCTTGCGCTTGCGCCCGGCGGCATCGGTGGAAAGGATGAACAGGCCGGTCGTGCCCACGCCCTTGCCGTCATAATAATAACCGAGCAGCGAGAAGCCGGCATAACCGAGCTTGGCGCCGACATCGAAGGCGCTGCCGGTATAGCTGGGGGAGCCCGCCAGCCCGTCATGCTTCTGCGTGATGCCGCCCGCCCAGAGATGGCCGGTGAACTTGTCCGACGTGAAGTCGTAGGTCACCTTGCCCTGGAAGCCGGGATTCTTGTTCACCTCGCTGTTGCCGATCGTGACCAGCGGCTGGAACACGCCGACCGACGCCTGGAAGCCGCCGATCTTGGGTGTGGTATAGGTGATCTGCGGCTGGAAATCGGTGTAGATATAGCCGAGACCGATCCGGCCCAGCGATGTGTTGGAGGGCGCGGCATTGCCGCCCGTGCCGCCCACGGAGAGCAGGGTGATGTCGTTGAGGATCGCTTCGGACGCGAACAGGCCGATATCGCGGCCGATCTTGAATTCGCCGATATTGGGCTTGCCGAAGGTGAGGTAGGTCTGGCGGAAATCGATGCCGGCCGTTGCCAGCGCCACCGGATTGCCGGCCGAATTGGCGCCACCCACGCCGTTCACCGAATTGATGCCGGGATAGAAGCCGAAATGCGCGCCGACATCCCAGCCCGCCTGCTGGGTCGTCACGTTGATCTTGAAGAAGCCGGGCAGCAGGCCGTTGCGCACGGAGCTGCTCTTCGGGCCGAGCGTGGCGACGCCGCCGGTGACCTGGCGGTTCGCCGCCGTCGATCCGCCGCTGTCATGCACGTAGAAACCGTTGATGGAGCCCGAGAAGCCGATGTTCACATCGCCCACGCGCATGCCGATGCCGCTGTCCATCGCGCGCACAAGCTTCTTGTCGTCCAGCGCGGCGGCGGCGGCGGCCGGCGCGGCCTGCCCCTGGCTGTCGGCGGAAACGGTGGTGGCGGGGGCGGTCGCCTTTCGGGCCAGCAGCGCCTGATATTCGTCGTCGCTCAAGATGCCTTTCTCCTTGAGCTTCAGCAGCAGGGCGTCGGTCGCATCCTGGGCCATTGCCGGGCTCGCCACCCCGATCAGACAAGCAAGCGCTACAGCGGCATGAAGCCGCCCCTTTCGGGTCGTCATCCCCTCTCTCCCTGTTAACCCGGCCTTCTCGATGGCCGATGGGGAGAGACTGGCGCGAGCGGGGGCATGTGCGAAATTGCACTTTGGATCATTGGACCTTGGGCCATAAGACCTTGGGCCAATGCGGCCGAATAGTTCGATGTTCGAAGGGAGATATTCCCCTTCGCGCGCGGGCTTCTGTCGACTGGGCGGGGCGCCCGGCCAGCAGTGCCGTGCTGCTGCCCGCGGACGGCCCTAGGGCGCTACCGCCACGCCCCAGGGCGCCTTGCCGGCGGGGATGGTGGCGATCACCTTGCGCGTCGCGATATCGACAACCGACACGTCATTGGTCAGGCCGTTGGCGGCGAAGACGCGCGCCCCGTCCGGCTCCATCCCCATATGCCACACGCGTTGGCCGACCGTCACATAACCCGTCACCGCGTGGCTCGCCGTATCGACGAAAGCCAAGGCGTTGCCCCGGCCCAGCGCCACGATCGCCGTCTTGCCGTCCGGCGTGAAGACGATGCCGACGGGCATCACCTTGTCCGCCGGAACGCCAGGTGGCTTGAAGGCGATCGTCGCGGTGACGGCACGGCTCCCGGCGTCGATCACGCTCACGGTGCCGCCAATCTCGGAGGAGACCCACACCTGCGCGCCATCGCGCGTGAATTCCGCATGGCGCGGGCGCAGGCCCACCTCCGTCTGGGCGACGTCGGCCTTGGTGGCGAGATCGATCCAGTGGACCTGGCTGTCCGTCTCGCTGGTGGAGAGCACATATTTGCCATCGGGCGAGGCGGCCATGCCCTCCGGCTCCACACCGACCGGGATCTGGAAGGCGACGCTCTTCTTCGCGATGTCGATGGCGGTGACGGCCGCGTCCCGTTCGTTGGCGGCGTAGAGCGTGGTGCCGTCGGGCGAGAGGGTGAATTGCTCCGGATCCTCGCCCGAAGGCAGATTGCCGAGCAGCTTGCCGGTCGCGCGATCGATCACCTGCACCGCATTTTCATCGCTGGCGCAGACATAGAGCTTGGTGCCGTCCCGCGAGAGCAGGATGCCGCGCGGGCGCTTGCCCACCTCCCACGTCGCGATCGCCTTGAGCGTCGCTGTGTCGATCACCGTGATCGTGTTGCCGCGTTCGTTGGAGACATAGGCTGTCGCCGCCGGCAACGCGGTCGGCAAGGCGAGGGCCAGGGCGAGGAGAGGCGTGCGCATCATCATGGTCTAGGCGTGGTCTATCCTTCCTGCCTCTTGGCCGAAAGTCCCATGGGGCGCGCATCCCGGCCATCCTACTGTCGGAATGAAGCGGCGCATGGCCGCATATATTCTGGAGGATGGCATGAAGGCTCGGCTCGGCACGGTTGCGATGGGCCTTGCGGCGCTGGCGGTAGGCGTCTCGATCTCGGGACGGGTGGTTGCGCACGGCAATGTCACGCCGCAGGCGGTGGATACCAGCGCGCTGCCGGATATCGGCACCGAATGGCTCAAGCATAATCCCTATCGGGGCAATGCCACCGCCATCAAGATCGGCGAGGGCGCCTATGGCCAGAATTGCGCGCGCTGCCACGGCCTGGAAGCGATTTCGGGCGGGATCGCGCCCGACCTGCGCTATCTGGAGCTGGGCGACAGCGGCGATGAATGGTTCATCGAGCGCTTCCAGCATGGTTCGGCCCGGGACGGGAAGGTCTATATGCCGCCGATGGGCGAAGTGCTCGGCCAGAAGGCGGGCTGGGCGATTCGCGCCTGGCTCGAAACCAAGCACACCGACAGCTGATGCCTACATTGCTTTCGCGGCGGCGCGTGCTGGCCCTGGCGGGCGGCGCGACCGTCGCGGCGGCGCTGCCGGCGATCGCCGCGCCGCTGGATCGGGTCATCAAGAATGGCTTCCTCTCGATCGCGGTCTATCGTGATTTCGAGCCGTGGTCGTGGCGCGATGGCGATGCGCTCAAGGGCATCGATATCGAGGTGGGCGAGCTGCTCGCCTCGGCGCTGGCCCTCCGCGCTTCCTTCACCGAACTGATTCCGGGCGACGATGTCGCGGCGGATCTGCGCAATGCCGTGTGGCGCGGATCGGTGGTGGGGCAGGCGCCCGCCGACGTGATGATGCATGTGCCGATCGATCGGCAGCTGGCGCTCGCCAATGATCGCGCGGTGCTGATCGCGCCTTATTATCGCGAGAGCTTCACCATGGCCTGCAACCGGGAGAAGCAGCCCGATTGCGAGATCGCGCCAACCGCGCTGAAGGGCAGTCCCCTGGCGGCGGAGATCGATACGATCCCCGATTTCTATCTTTCCAGCGTGGGCGGCGGCGCCCTGCGCGCCAATGTGAAGCATTTCCCGAACGGCCCGCTCGCGGTGGGCGCGGCGGCGAAGGGCGACGCGGATGCCGTCGTGGCGACGCGCGCGCAGATCGAGCATGCGCTGCTGACGGATCGCGAGCGGCTCGTGCAGCGCAAGGGGCCGCTGCCGATGATGCTCTCGCCCGGCTGGAATGTGGGGCTCGCGGTGAAGGATGATAGCCGCGATCTGGGCGACAAGCTGGAATCGATCGTGGCGGCGTTGATCGCCAACGGCAAGATTCCGGCGATCTTCGAGCGTTATGGCGTGGTCTATCGCCCCGCAGCCGAGAGCTGATCCACGCTATTTGCGGCCACGATGCGATTTCATAGGCGCGGCCCGCGTTGAAGATCCGCTTTCCCTTCTCCGTGCATCGGAAAAGGAAGGGTGGCGCTTCGGCGACTCCGGCGCGTCAGGGAATCGTGCGGGCGCCGGCCGCGCCCGAAATCTGAAAAGGTCTTCAGACTAGACCCAAGGTCCAATTGTTCCGCCCCGCGCCGGTTTTAGCATTCTCCCATCCCGCTGCGTGCGTCTGTCACGCCGACAACAGAGGAGAGGGGACCGATGAAGCGCTTTCCAACTATCGCGGCGCTGGGGGCGCTCGCGACCGTATTGACCTCGTCCGTGATCGCCCAGGCGCCTGCCGGGCCGACCGATGCGGATCTGATGGCGTCCGCCACCAACACCAGCGCCGTGCTCACCTATGGCATGGGCCCGAAGGCGCAGCGCTTCAGCCCGATCGAGCAGATCAACACCTCCAACGTAACGAAGCTCGTCCCGGCCTTCTCCTCCTCGCTCGGCGGCGAGAAGCAGCGCGGGCAGGAAGCGCAGCCGATCGTCTATGATGGCACGATCTACGTCACCGGCTCCTACAGCCGCCTCTTCGCCTTCGATGCGAAGACGGGCGAGGAGAAGTGGGAATATAATGCCCGCCTTCCGGACGGCATCATGCCCTGCTGCGACGTCGTCAATCGCGGCGCCGCCATCTATGGCGACAAGATCATCTTCGCCACGCTGGATGCGCACATGGTCGCGCTCAACCGCAACACCGGCAAGGTGATCTGGAACAAGACACTCCAGGATTATGCCGCCGGCTATTCGAACACCGCCGCGCCCATGATCGTGAAGGGCAAGGTGATCTACGGCAATTCGGGCGGCGAATTCGGCATCATCGGCAAGGTGGAGGCGCGCGACGTCAACACCGGCGAGCTCATCTGGTCGCGCCCGACGATCGAAGGCAATATGGGCCAGCTGAACGGCAAGGATTCGACGATCACCGGCAAGACCAATGCCAGCTGGCCGGGCGATCAGTACAAGACCGGCGGCGGCGCCCCGTGGCTGGGCGGCACCTACGATCCCGATACCAACCTGGTCTTCTTCGGAACCGGCAACCCCGCGCCGTGGAACAGCCACCTGCGCCCCGGCGACAATCTCTATACCTCGTCGACCCTCGCGATCGATGCCGATACGGGCGAGATCAAGTGGCACTATCAATATACGCCGCATGACGGCTGGGATTTTGATGGCGTCAACGAATTCATTCCCTTCGATGCCAAGGTCGGCGGGAAGACGATGAAGCTCGGCGCGCAGGCGAACCGGAACGGTTTCTTCTTCGTTCTGGATCGTACCAATGGCAAGTTCGTGCAGGCGACGCCGTTCGTGAACAAGATCACCTGGGCCTCAGGATACACGAAGGCCGGCCGCCCGATCTTCATCGATGCCAATCGTCCGGGCGCGCCGACCACGGACAAGGGGTCGACCGTCTTCTCCGCGCCCGCCTTCCTCGGCGCGAAGAACTGGATGCCGATGGCCTATTCGCAGCAGACGGGCTATTTCTACGTGCCCGCCAACGAATGGGGCATGGATATCTGGAACGAGCCGATCACCTACAAGAAAGGTGCGGCCTATCTGGGCGCTGGCTTCACGATCAAGCCGCTGAACGAGGATTATATCGGCGCGCTGCGCGCGATCGATCCGGCCACCGGCAAGATCATGTGGGAATATAAGAACAAGGCCCCGCTCTGGGGTGGTGTGCTCACCACCGCCGGCGGCCTCGTCTTCACCGGTACGCCGGAAGGCTATCTGAAGGCGTTCGACGCGAAGACCGGCAAGGAATTGTGGAAGTTCAACACCGGCTCCGGCGTGGTCGGCTCGCCCGTCACCTGGGAACAGGATGGCGAGCAATATATCGCCGTGATGTCGGGCTGGGGCGGTGCCGTGCCGCTGTGGGGCGGCGAAGTGGCGAAGGCCGTGCAGCACATCAACCAGGGTGGCTCGCTGTGGGTCTTCAAGCTGCCCAAATCATGATGACGGGCGCTGTCCTCGCGCCGACCATCTCCCGGCCTCGCGAAGCGGGGCCGGGACTGGTAGAAGAGGCTATGGGGGAGACCAGATCAGTGGAGCGCGTGCTCATCGCGGATGACCATCCGATGGTAAGGGATGGGCTGCGAACGGTGATATCGGTCGCCTTCGACGCTTGCGAGACGTTCGAGGCGGCGAGCCTGGATGAAACGATCGCGGTGATCGAGCGCGAGGGCGATTTCGATCTCGTCATGCTCGATGTGAACATGCCGGGCGCGCGCGGCGTGAGCGGGCTGGTCACGCTGCGGCGGCGCTTTCCGGCGCTGCCCGTGGTGATGGTATCGGCCGAATGCGAGCGGGAGATCGTCTCCGCGGCGCTCAGCGCGGGGGCGGCCGGTTTCATTCCCAAATCGCTGAAGCGCGGCGCGATCGTCGAGGCGCTGAAATCGGTCCTCGCCGGCGAAATCTATGTGCCCGCCGATTTCGGCGACGATGGCGAGGGGCAGGTTGAGCGTCGCGATATCGCTCGCCGGATCGAACATCTGACTCCGCAACAGCGCGTGGTGCTGGGGCTGCTGGTGGAAGGCAAGCTCAACAAGCAGATCGCCTATGAACTGGATGTCTCGATGACGACGGTGAAGGCGCATGTCTCGGCCATCCTGTCCAAGCTCAACGTCTTCAGCCGCACGCAGGCTGTGATTCTCGTCAACAAGGTGGGTTTCGATCGGGATTCGGCTGGCGGCCATTGAATGCCGCCGCTTTCCGCATGCGGCTGACCCGCAGGGCATGCATGCCGGGGGATATTAACAAAGTGATTGCCGTTGACTATGATGGTTAACGGTGAGTCGCTTCAGATATTCTTGCGGTTTTGATATCGTCTTCCATGTATCCGAATCTGAATTTCGGAGTTGTTACGTGACAATAACGGCGGATTTTAAGCGAAATTCGCATAGTGTTGTCTGCTGGAGAATGTGAGGCGTCCCGCCGGTCTGAATGAATGATTTCGGAGGGGGGATTGCCATGGTGAACAGGATCGCACGCGCGTCTTTGCTCTTGGGCGCGGCGATGGCCGGCGCCGGATCGGCCGAGGCCACGCAGATCAATATCTCTCTCGGGCCGAGTGCCGAGAATCTCACGCTTTACGGCATGGGGGAAACATTGCCGGGCTCCGGCGTCGGCACCTTCGCGCTGGGGCAGGGCGCGAGCAGCTATGATGCCGGCACGAACCTCTCGACCTTCACCTTCTCCGGCGCGATCGACAGCAGCAACCTTTCGGGTTTCGGTGCCGGCACCTACGAGATCGTGACGACCTATGCCGGTCCCGATACGCCGGCGGCCGGCCCTGCCGCGCCGCACGGTCAGTCGAACCCGTCCAATCTCAACTTCTTCTTTTATACGACGCTCGATCCTTCGATGGACATGACGCTCTATCTGCACTCGGGTGGCGACACGTTCGTGAAGAGCCTGATCGAGAATGGAGCCTTTACCGGCGTCGGGTTCAGTTTCGGTTATGTCAGCGCGACATGCACCGGCATTGCCGGCTGTGCCCAGAATGATGTGGGCGTCACTCCGGGCGCCAGCATCGCGGGAACGGTGCGGACAAATCTCAGCTTCGAGATGGCCGATCCGGTGCCGGAGCCGGCAAGCTGGCTGATGATGATCGGCGGTTTCGGGATGGTCGGCGGCGCGCTGCGGCGCCACCGGATGCGGACGGCCATCGTCCACTTCGGCTGATCGGGGAGGGCCGAGGCGCGTCGTCGGTCGGAAGGCCGATGGGCGCCCGGATCGGTGGAGCGGGGGCGGTTTATCCTGCGGGCCGGCTGAGGAGCGCGCGCAGCTGCGCCGGCTTCACCGGCTTCGTCAGATAATCGAAGCCGGCGGCCAGAAGCTGCTCGCGCAGTTCCGGCATCCGATCGGCGGTGATGATGATCGCGGGTATTTCCGCGCCCAGGCGGGCGCGGATCGCGCGCACTGCATCGTCGCCGGTCAGGCCGTGATCCAGATGATAGTCGGCCAGGATCAGATCGGGGCGCAGCCCGCTTTCGGTCGCGGCCAGCGCGGCGGCGGCATCGCGCACCCCGGTTACGCGGCAGCCCCAGCCGCCCAGCATCGCGCCCATGCCTTCCAGAATGGCGGGCTCGTTATCGATCACCAGCACATTCTGCTCGGCGGCGACACGGCGGCGCGGCAGATCCCGTGCGGCGGGGGCCAGCGCCTGAGGCGCCGCGAGCGGCAGGGAGAGGCGGAAGGTCGATCCTTCTCCGGGCATCGAACGGAGCTTGATCCGCGTGTCCAGCGCGCGCGCGGCGCGCTGTACGATGGCGAGGCCCAGCCCCATGCCGCGCCCCCGATCGCGCCCACCTTCGTCCAGCCGGCGAAATTCCTCGAACACGGCGGCATGATGCTCGGGCGCGATGCCGATGCCGGTATCGATCACCTCGATCTTCACCCGATCGCCATGCTTGCGGCAGCGCAGCTCCACCTGGCCCTGCTCGGTATAGCGCAGCGCATTCGACAGCAGGTTCTGGAGGATGCGCCGTACCAGCCGCATGTCCGAACGGACCCACAGCGCGGTGGCCGGGATGCGCAACGCAAGCCCGCGGGCGCGGGCGACGGGCGCGAATTCGGCCCGGAGCGCGCCCAGCAGCTCCGCGATCGGGAAATCCGCGAACTGGGGCACGATCGCGCCCGCATCCAGCTTCGAGATTTCCAGCAGCGCTTCCAGCAGATCCTCGACGGAATCGAGCGCCGAGCCCGTCTGGCGGACGAGAGCGCGGGTCGGCGTGGCCAGCCTGCGCTCCGCGATGGCCGAGACGAACAGGCGCGCGGCATTGAGCGGCTGGAGCAGATCGTGGCTGGCGGCCGCGAGGAAGCGCGTCTTCGAAAGATTGGCTTCCTCGGCCGCCGTCTTCGCCCCGCGCATCGCGGCCTCGGCGGCCAGACGCTCGCCCATTTCCTGCTGAAGCCTGGCATTGACCGCCGCAATATCGGCGGTGCGCTGCTCCACGCGCCGCTCGAGCGTCTCGGCCGTCTCGCGCAGTGCCTCTTCGGCGGCCAGACGCACGGTGATGTCCTCGAAACTCATCACCATGCCGCCATCCGCCATGGCTGAGCGCCGCACCTCCACCAGCCGCCCGTTCGCGTGGCGGCGCTGGGATACGACATCGGACGATCCCAGCGGCAGCCATTCCAGTGGGCGATCGTCGCCCATCGGACCGTTCACGCGCGCGCAGGTTTCCACCAGGCCTGAATGGCTCGTGATGAGGGGCAGGCCATCCTCGGGCAGGCCGATCGTCGCCAGCAACGGGCCGTTGAAGGCGGTCAGCTGGCGATCGGAATCATACACGGCCACGCCCAGCCGGATATTGTCCAGCGTGGACTGGAGCATCGCCGTCTTCTGCGCCAGATCATGTGCCCGCTGCCGCGCATCGGCCGCCTTCACATCGGTGATGTCGGTATAGACGCCGACGATGCCGCCCTCGCTGGTGCGCAATTCGTTGGCCTGGATCCAGCGGCCGTCGGCCAGCACATGGATATGGCCGCCTTCCGCCACGCCGTGCAGCGCAAGACGGTCCGATACCCAGCGATCCGGCGCCACGCGCGCGCCCAGGCTGTCGCCCGCTTCGCCGATCAGGCGGATGATCTCGTCATAGGTGAGGCCGGGCACGATCGAGGCGGCGGCCTTCGGCCACAGGCCCAGATAGGTTTCGTTGCACAGGATCAGCCGATCATCGGCATCGAAGATCGCGAAGCCCTCATTGATGCTGTCGATCGCGTCGCGCAGGCGCCGTTCCGCGCCGTCCGCCTGTTCCTTGGCCACGGCGAGGGCGGCGTTGGAGGAGGCCAGTTCGTCGAGCGCGCGTTCCAGATCGGCGGTGCGATCGCGCACGCGGCTTTCCAGCGCGATGGCGGTTTCGAACAGGGAGAAGGCATTGCCTTGCAGATCGATCGATCGCTCGACCCGGTCCATCAGCACGCGATTGATCCGTTCGGCCTTGGCGAGCGCGACTTCCAGCTCCGCGATACGATCGGCCTGCGGATCGAAGACGGGCTGGCTGCTCATCGCCCGATGGCCAGGCCGCTGAAGCTCTGGTTCACATGCAGCGCATGAAACTGCTCGCCATAGGTGTTGAAGCCGGCGACATGATGGGCGGCGAAAAGATCGGATACGTTCCTGCGCAGCTGGCGCTGGCGCAATTCCACCGAATTGAGCACGCAATCGAAACCGATCACGCGATCGATGCCGCCAACTGTCGCGTCGAGCTCGTCGAACAGGGCTTCCAGCTCGTGCATCACATCATGCGCCTCACCCAGCGTCATTACCACGCCTTCGTCGATCGCGCAGTAGAAGGTCAGGCTGCCATCCGGATTGGCCGACTGGATCGAGCGGCAATAATATTCGCCGCCCACGCGCACCATCGGCGGGCGGGTGGCGAACACGTCCGGCCCCAGTTCGTCGACCGGCACGCCCACGAGCCGCGCATATTCCTTCGCGGCAGGCTCTGCATTCACCTCGTGGACGATCCGGTCGACCGGATCGGCCCCGGTGATGACCATCTTCACGTTGCCGGGCTTGTAGTGCTGGGATCGGAAGGCGTGCATGGGCCGCGTGGAGGCGAGGATCGCGATCAGCGCGGCATTGCGGCGGAATACCCCCTCGTGGAAAACGAAGGTCTCGCGGAAATCGAGGCCGTCGCCGGAGGAGCCCCCGATGAGCGGGATTTCGCCCAGCGCATCCTGCACCGTCACGGTCAGCATCTCTTCCCGATGCGAAAGGCCGTCGACGAGGAAGAGTGCCGCCCTGCTGGGATGGGGGCCGAGATGGCGCGAATGTTCGGCCGCATTGGCCACGAGCGCGCGGATCGCCTGATGGGCGTGGCTCGCATCGAAATGATCCAGCCCGTCGAAGCGTATGGCCGACATGGTGAAATATTCGGCCGGAAAGCCGATCGCGGTGATCGTGCCTTCGCGCAGACCACTGGGGCTGATCTCTCCGGAAGAGGTGCAGCCGATCACCGTGATGCCCTCGCTCCGCGCGGTTACCGCATCCGCCACGGCGGCCAGATCGTAGCGGCTCGAACAGAAAAGGAGCAGCCCCGCAAGGCTGGGCGGATCCAGTTCGCGAAACACGGACTCGATCGCCGCGACCGGATCGTCCAGATCCGAGCTCGCGGCGCGGACGACCGGTTCATATCGTTCTTTTTTTCTCTCCACGGGTGGCGTTATGCCAGCGGCGCGCGGCCACGTCATCCATCCCGTGGGAGTCTGCCTCATCCCCCGCGAACCGGGGGTGGGCCGGCCTCCAGGGCATCCGATTCCTCATCGGTGAAGACACGGCTGCGGATCATGAAGCGCAGGCCCTCGGGGCCTTCCAGCGAGAAGCCGGCGCCACGACCGGGCACGACATCGATCGTGACCTGTGTGTGTTGCCAATATTCGAACTGCGCCGCCCCGATCCATACGGGCACGTCGCCCGCTATGTGACCCAGCAGCACATCCTGCGCGCCGGTGCGGAACTCGCCCGCCGGATAGCACATGGGTGCCGATCCATCGCAGCACCCGCCCGACTGGTGAAACATCAGCGGGCCATGCTGGGCGGTCAGCCGTGCGATCAGCGCATCGGCTTCGGGCGTGGAAAGAATGCGGGGCGGAAGTGTCATTGCGCGATCGGCCTGACGGGGGCGGCATTGGGCCGGCCCGGGCTATCCGTTTGCGCGGGGGTCTGTCGAAGCGTGATCTCTCCCGCTCATCGATCGCGGAAAGAAGGGCGGCGCTTCGAAAGGCCGGCCGCGCACGGAGATATGGTTTCGAACAAAATGTCCGGAAGGCTCCTGGGTCTGCCAAGAGGGGGGCGGAGCCTCCCGGACATCCCGAACCCCATTCGGGATCGGACTGGCCGTGGGCGCCGGCTCAGAAGAAGCCGAGCGCCTTCGGGCTGTAGCTCACCAGCAGGTTCTTGGTCTGCTGATAGTGATCGAGCATCATCTTGTGCGTTTCGCGACCGATGCCGGACTGCTTGTACCCGCCGAACGCCGCATGGGCCGGATAGGCGTGATAGCAGTTGGTCCAGACGCGACCGGCCTGGATGCCGCGGCCCATGCGATAGGCGGTCGTACCGTTGCGACTCCAGACGCCGGCGCCCAGGCCGTACAGCGTGTCATTGGCGATCGCGAGCGCGTCCGCCTCATCCTTGAAGGTGGTCACGGCCAGAACCGGGCCGAAAATCTCCTCCTGGAAGACGCGCATCTTGTTGTGCCCCTCAAGCACAGTCGGCGTGACATAATAGCCACCGGCCAGCTCGCCCTCCAGCTGCGCGCGGGTTCCGCCGGTCAGCACCTTGGCGCCCTCGCCACGGCCGATATCGATGTAGGAGAGGATCTTCTCGAGCTGATCGTTCGATGCCTGCGCGCCGATCATCGTCGCGGCATCCAGCGGGCTGCCCTGCTTGATCTTCTGGACGCGGGCGATCGCCTTCTCGATGAAGCGATCATAGATGCTCTCGTGCACGATCGCGCGGCTGGGGCAGGTGCAGATCTCGCCCTGGTTCAGCGCGAACATGGTGAAGCCCTCGAGCGCCTTGTCGAGGAAATCGTCATCCTCCTGCATCACGTCCGCGAAGAAGATGTTCGGGCTCTTGCCGCCCAGCTCCAGCGTCACCGGGATCAGGTTCTCGGTGGCATATTGCATGATGAGGCGGCCGGTCGTCGTCTCACCCGTGAAGGCGATCTTGGCGATGCGCTTGTTCTGCGCAAGCGGCTTGCCCGCCTCGATGCCGAAGCCGTTGACGACGTTCAGCACGCCCGGCGGCAGCAGATCGCCGATCACGTCCATCAGCACCATGATCGACATAGGCGTCTGTTCGGCGGGCTTCAGGACCACGCAATTGCCGGCGGCCAGCGCCGGGGCGAGCTTCCACACGGCCATCAGCAGCGGGAAATTCCACGGGATGATCTGGCCGACGACGCCCAGCGGCTCATGGAAATGATAGGCGATCGTGTCGTGATCGATTTCCGCGATCGAGCCTTCCTGCGCGCGCAGGCAGCCGGCGAAATAGCGGAAATGATCCACGGCGAGCGGAAGATCGGCATGCGTCGTCTCGCGGATCGGCTTGCCATTGTCGATCGTCTCGACGAGCGCGAGCAGATCGAGCTTCTCCTCCATCCGGTCGGCGATTTTCAGCAGGATGCGGGCGCGCTCCTGCGGGGACATCCGGCCCCACTTTTCCTTCGCGGCGTGGGCAGCGTCCAGCGCCAGCTCGATGTCGGCGGCGGTGCCGCGCGCGATCTGGCACACCGTCTTGCCGGTGATGGGCGAGAGATTGTCGAAATAGCGGCCCTCGACCGGGGCGACCCAATCGCCGCCGATGAAATTATCGTATTTCGGCCGAATGACGACATCGCCCTTCAGCTGATCGATGGTCTGTTGCAACATCATCACTCTCCCAGAGGCATGTGCCGATCGAGTCGTACGATCGTGCTTCGGTGCCGAGCGTTGCATGCAGGTGGCGGGGTGGCCTATTGCACCATTGGGCTATTGGTAGGGGCTCGCGCCCATGCTGTTTTTTGGTCAATTCAGTTAGAGAGGAATGCCTTTATGCGTTTTGCCAGGCCGCTCGCGGCACTTCTGTTCGGCGCCGCGACCCTCGCAAGCCCCGCTCTCGCCAAGGACATCACGGTCCAGATGAAGAATCAGGGCACCGGCGGCGCGATGGTGTTCGAACCGTCCTTCATTCAGGCGGCGCCCGGCGACAAGATCCACTTCATGCCCACCGACATGGGGCATAACGCGCAGCCGATCCCCGCGATCATGCCCGAAGGCGTGAGCGAGCCGAACGGCGCGATGAACAAGGAATATGTCCTCACCGTCACCAAGCCGGGCCTCTACGGTATCAAGTGCCTACCGCATTTCTCGATGGGCATGGTCGCGCTGGTGAAGGTGGGCAAGGGGCCGTCGCCGAACGCCGCCGCTGCCGCCGCCGCGTCCCTGCCGCCGCTCGCCAAGAAGCGGATGGCGCCGATGCTGGCCAGCGCCAAATGACCGCGGCCCTGTTCGTCACCTATCCGAAGGCCGGGGGCGATCGCTTCGATCGCGACTATTATGTCGAAACCCACCTTCCGCTCGTGGTGAAGAACTGGGGCCAATATGGCCTGTTGTCGGCGGAGGCCTATTTCCCCGCCGGCGCAGGTGCTTCCGAGGCGGCGATCGCACTTCTGGCCTTCGGGTCCGAAGAGGCGATCGGCGTCGCGCTCGGTTCGCCCGAGACGCCCGCCGTGCTGGCCGATCTCGCCAATTTCACGGATATCGGCCCGGTCATCTCGCGCGGCGTGGCGCCCTAGGCGCCGCGCTGCGGGACGCGGGAGATGCAGCGCCTCAACCTGACCGGTGCGGCGCTGCTGGCTGCGCTCGTCGTCTCGCTGCTCGCCCTCCTGGCGGCCTTTCTGCTCAGTATGGCGGCCGCCAGCCGGCATCTGGAGCGCGCGATGATCGCGCAGTCGCAGCTCGCCGCCGTCTCTCGGATCGAGGCGCTCGTGGCCGAAGGTGCCTCACGGGCCGAGGTGGAGGGGGCCGCGCGGCAATATCGCGCCTCGATCGACGCCGAACTGCGCCTGCTCGAAGCTGATCCCGCGGCGATCGCCGCCCAGCGGGAAGAGGGGGCCGAGGCGGATCGCCTCGTCAGGCTGGCGCTGGCCGGCGGACCGCGCGATCGGCTGATCGCCAGCGCCGATGCGATTTCCCGCCGCGAACAGGGCGAGGCGGCCGGAGTGGCCGCGGCGATGACGGGGATGCGCACGCGCACCACGATCCTCGCTTCGATCCTCGCCGGCTTCGCCATCTCGGCGGCGCTTGCCGGGAGCGTCGCGCTCACCCGTGCCAACCGGCGCCTCGCCGGCGAGGTGGAGGCGCGCACGGCGGATCTTCGGGCGATCGATGCCTCCCGTCGGCTCTTCTTCGCCAAGGCCAGCCACGAATTGCGCACCCCCGTCACCGTGATGCGCGGCGAGGCGGAGGTTTCGCTGGCGGATCCCGGCGCCTCGATCGCGGATCTGCGGGCGGCCCTTTCCCATGTCGTCGCCAACGCCGATTTCCTCGGCCACCGGATCGAGGAACTGCTCGGCCTGTCGAGCGCGGCGGACGGTCGGCTCCATCTCGATCGCGCGCCGATCGATCTGGTCGCGCTCGTCGCGGCGACGGGCGATGCGGCGACCGCCTTCGCCCATTCCTCCGAGGTGCGGCTCGCGCTGGCGGCCCCGTCGGCGCCGTTGGAGATTCTCGGCGATGCGCGCTGGCTGGGGCAGGCCCTGCTCGCCGTGCTGGATAATGGCGTGAAATTCTCGCCGATCGGTGGCACGCTCTCGCTCAGCGTGGGAGAGGCGGATGGCCAGGCGGCGATCGAGATTGTGGATCAGGGCGCGGGCGTGATGCCGGCCGATCTGCCCCGCCTCTTCGATGCGTATTATCAGGCTGGCGAGGGCCGGATGCGCGGCGGCACGGGGCTCGGCCTCGCGCTTGCGCGATGGGTGGTGGAGCAGCATGGCGGTGCGATCCGCGCGGCCAATGATCCCGCAGGCGGCTGCCGGATCGCGATCAGCCTGCCGCTGGCACCATTTTCTCCGCAGGCGAGGGCCGCATGAATATCCTGCTGGTGGAGGACGATGCCGGCATCGGCCGGTTCGTCAATCGGGGGCTCGCCGCGCGCGGGCATCAGGTGGCGTGGGAGCGGACGGCGGCGCGCGTGCACACGCTGGCGGCGACACGGCGCTTCGATGCCGTGCTGCTGGATCTCGGCCTGCCCGACGGCGATGGCCTGGAGGTGTGCCGCAAGCTGCGGGAGACGGACAGTATCCCGGTGCTGATGCTCACCGCGCGGGATCAGTTGCAGGACAGGCTCGACGGGTTCGATGCCGGCGCGGACGATTATCTGGCCAAGCCCTTCGCCTTCGAGGAACTGGTCGCGCGCCTGCGCGTGATCGAGCGGCGCGTGGCGGAGCGCGCGCCGGAGCCCCTGCGTCTGGGGGATCTTACGGTGGATCCAGTGCAGCGTGAGGCGCGCTGCGTCGGCCGGCCGATCCCGCTTGGCGGCAAGGCTTTCGATCTGCTGTTCCAGCTCGTCCGCTCCAAGCATGGCATTATCGGGCGCCAATGCCTGATCGATGCGATCTGGGGCGGGGAAGCGGACGTGACCGATAATGTGCTGGACGTGCATATCGGCTCGCTGCGGCGCAGGCTTGCGGCGGCGGGCACGTTGCTGGCGATCGAAACGGTGCGCGGGCAGGGCTTTCGCCTCGCCTGGCGAACGGAGACAGACCCAAGGTAGCAGGGTTTCTGAAGGCATTTTCAGGATTGCCGCCAGCCTCCCACTCTATCCCGATCTCAACGAAAAGAGAGGGGATCCATGAGAGCGCACCTGCATTTGCTCGTCACGACGAGCCTGATCGGCCTGCCGGCGATCGCCACGCCCGCCCTTGCGCAGATCGATCCCTCCCGCATCCAGCCGCCGTCCGAAATCGTCGTGACCGCGCCGACGCCGCTTTCCAACGTGGGCGAGGGCGCGCTCGCCTTTCCCGCGCAGACCGCGAGCGACGAGGAACTGGAGCGCGCCCACGCGACCGACCTGACCGATTATCTGAAGCGGATGGCGGGCGGCGTCTTCGTCAACGAGGTGCAGGGCAACCCCCTCCAGCCCGACATCAACTATCGCGGCTTCACTGCCTCGCCCCTGCTGGGAACGCCGCAGGGCCTGTCCGTCTATCAGGATGGCGTGCGCGTGAACCAGCCGTTCGGCGATGTCGTGAGCTGGGATCTGATCCCCCGGTCCGCGATCCGATCGATCAGCCTCGTCCCCGGATCCAACCCCCTGTTCGGGCGCAATTCGCTGGGTGGCGCGCTTTCGATCCAGACCAAGGATGGCAAATCCGATCCGGGCTATGAGATTGAGGGCAGCTACGGATCGTTCCGGCGCAAGATGCTGGAAGGGCAGGCGGGCGGCAGCGCCGCCAACGGGATCGACTGGTTCGCCAGCGGAGACTGGTTCAAGGAGCGCGGCTGGCGCGATCATTCCGCATCGGAGGCCAGGCAACTGTTCGGCAAGCTCGGCTGGTCGGATGCGATGAGCGACATCCATCTTTCGACCACCTATGCCGATACGGATCTGAACGGCAACGGCCTGCAGGAGATGCGCTTGCTCTCGGCCGATCGCGACAGCGTCTACTCCTATCCGGACAATACGAAGAACCGCGCCTGGCTCGTCAATCTCACCGGCAGCCACCGCTTCTCCGATAGCCTGCGCTTCAACGGAAACGTCTTCTGGCGGCACATCCGCACGCGCAGCTTCAACGGCGACGTCAATGATGATGCCCTGGGCGAGAATGTGTATCAGCCGAGCGCAGCCGAGCGCACCGCGCTGACGCAGGCGGGCTATACGGGCTTTCCCACCAGCGGCGAGACGCAGGCCAACACGCCATTCCCCAAATGGCGCTGCATCGCCAACATCCTGCTGAACAGCGAGCCCAACGAGAAGTGCAACGGCCTCGCCAACCGTGCCGCCACCACGCAGCGCGAATGGGGGGCGACCGGTGAGCTGACGCTGGAGACGCCGATCGGTGATACGAAGAATGCGCTGACGGTGGGCCTCAACTATGTGAACGGCCGCGCGCATTTCACCCAGTCCTCGCAATTCGGCTATCTCACCTCCGATCGCACGATCGCGCTCGTCGACGGGCCGGGCGCCTTTGCGGACGGCACGCAGGATTCGGAGAATGCCTTCGATGCGCGGGTGAACATGACCGGGCGGACCAAGGTGTTCAGCGCCTATGCGCTGGATGCGATCGATCTGACCGACAGGCTGCATGTCGATCTTTCCGCGCGCTATGATCGCACAACGATCCGCAATCGCGACCGGATCACGCCCGGCGGCGGATCGGGCTCGCTCGACAGCGACCAGACGTTCGATCGCGTCAATCCGGCGATCGCCCTGCGCTATGCGATCAATCAGGCACTGTCCTTCGATGCGGCGGTCGCGCAGACCAGCCGCGTGCCCTCCGCGATCGAACTGGGCTGCGCCGATCCCGAAAATCCCTGCCGCCTGCCCAATGCCCTGGCAGGCGATCCGCCCCTGAAGCAGGTGGTGGCGCGTACGGTGGAGGGCGGGGTCAACGCCGTCGTCGCCGGCATTCGGGCGCGGGTCGGCGCCTTCCGTACCACCAGCCGCGACGATATCCTGTTCGTGACCGACGACGCTTCCGGCTTCGGTTATTTCCGCAATTTCGGGAAGACGCGCCGCCAGGGGATCGATGTCGATCTGTCCGGCCGGATTGGCGCCTTCCGCCTCACCGGTCATTACAGCTTCCTCGATGCTACTTATCGTTCGGCCGAGGAGGTGGACGGATCCGCCAACAGTTCGGCCGACCATGCCGCCCCCGGCTTCGAGGGCAGCATCGATATCGAGCCGGGCGATCGCATCCCGCTGATTCCCCGCCATACCTTCAAGGCAGGCATCGGCTGGGATGCGAGCCGGCAGCTTTCCTTCGATCTGGATATGATCGCGGTTTCCAGCATGTATGCGCGCGGCAACGAGAATAACGAGCACAAGGCGGACGGCGTCTATTATCTGGGATCAGGCAAGACGAACCCCTATGCGGTGGTGAACTTCGGCGCGGAATTCCGCCCGGTGAAGGCGCTCACGCTGTTTGCGCAGGTGAGCAACATCTTCGACAAGCATTATGCCACCGCCGCGCAGCTCGCGGCGACCGCCTTCGATGCGAGCGGCAATTTCGTCGCGCGGCCCTTCACGGCGCCTGTGATCGATGGCGAGCGGCCACTGGTGGGATCCACCTTCTACGCGCCCGGCGCGCCGAGGGCGGTGCAGGCCGGCGCGAGGCTGCGCTTCTGAAGTGGGGCAGCCTCTATCCCGCCCGTCCGGGATCGGGGCGCCAAGGCATAAAGGGTCCGCCGGCATGGCCGGCGGACCAGGTATGTGACTGCGATACCGTGACCGCGCTCTCCTTCTAGCAGGCGCTCCTTATGCAACCTGCAAGCGATAGGCTTAACGGCCGATAGGGAATGGTCCGCGCCGGACCGGATCATGAACCATTTATCAAGGCGGCACCGATAGCGTCCGCAGCCGTTCGGTCGATGGCGACCAGCGACGTTGAGTGATGCATGCCGACCTTACCCGATCTGGCGACGCTGCGGCTTTGCAGCATGCTGGCGAGCTTCGCATTCGCCGTGATGTACGTCGCCTTCTGGGCATCCGGTCGGCATCGTTCTTACCTGCTCTATTGGGCGGCGAGTGCCGCGCTTTATGTCTTCGTGCTGGAGGCGTTCGAGTGGGTTGACGGGCGGGCGGCATTCCTCCGTTCGATCACGTTCGGCTTGCTTGCCTGCACCGACATTCTGATCCTGATCGGCGCGCACAGCTTCCATCGTCGCGCGCCTTACCGGCCGGGTGAGATCGCCCTGCTCGCGGGGGTCATCCTGCTTCCGATGATCGCTTCCACCAGGGCGATCGGCGCGCTTCTGCCGGCCGGGTTCGGCTTCGATCTCGCCATGAGCGGGCTCGCTGCGTCCAAGATCGTGGTTGGGTGCTGGATGGCGCTGGAAAAGGGCGAGCATGTCTCGCTGCCGCAGCGCCTCGCCGGCGTCACGCTGCTCGCTTATGTGCCGGTCTATGCGATTGCGATCGCGGCCGGCCATCTCGGGCTGGGCGATCTGCACCTGGCCGCCATCCTGCCGATGATCGCGGATCAACTGCTGCTCGCGGCGCTCAACATCGCGCTGATGGCGATGCCGGCCGAACGGGCCACCCGCGAGCTGCGCGAGAAGGCGCTGCGCGATCCCCTTACGGGCGCACGCAACCGGGCCTGGCTGGAGAATTACAAGGCCGGGGCGATGAGCGGGGAGGCGGCGGTCATCCTTGTCGACATCGATCATTTCAAGCGCATCAACGATCGCTACGGCCATGCCGCCGGGGACGAGGTGCTCACCAATTTCGCCACGCGCGCCAACGAGGTGCTGAAGGCCGAGCATGGCATGCTCGCGCGCCTGGGCGGCGACGAATTCATCGCGATCGTGCCCGATGCGGATGCGGCGCGCGCGGCACGGATCGCGGAGGATCTGCTGGATTCGCTGCGCGTGTGGACTCCCGGCGTGCCGATGGCCACGGCCAGCCTGGGCGTCGCGGTGGCGGATGCGGGCGACGATCTCTCGGGCGTGATGGCGCGCGCCGATCGCCATCTCTATCATGCCAAGGCGGCCGGGCGGGATCGCGTCTCCGTCGATTGATCCCGCGGGGGACGTCAGCGCATGTGGCGCTTGTCGAGCTTCCTGGCGAGCGTCCGCCGGTGCATTCCCAGCCGCCGCGCCGTTTCCGAAATGTTGAAGTTCGTCTCGGCCAGCGTCTGGTGGATATGCTCCCATTCCAGCGTCTTGATCGTGGTCGGCGGGGCGGTGATGTCCACCGTGGCATCGCCCCCGCCCTGGCCGAAGGCACGCTCGATATCGTCGCTGTCGGAAGGCTTGGTGAGATAGTTGGTGGCGCCCAGCTTGATGGCCTCCACCGCCGTGGCAATGCTGGCGAAGCCGGTGAGGACCACGATCTTCATCGCGGGATCGTGGGCATGGAGCGTTTCGACGCAGCAGAGCCCCGATGAGGCGTTCAGCCGCAGATCGACGATCGCGAAGCCGGGGGCGAAGCCCGCCAGCGCATCCGGAAGTGCCGTCACCTCGTGGATGACGCGCACCTCATAGCCCCGCCGCTCGAACGAGCGGGACAGGGTGCGCGCGAATTCCTGATCGTCCTCGATCACCAGCAGGCGGCGATCAGCCATGCGCCGCCTCCGGCGTCAACGCCACCAGCGGCACGGAGATGGCGACGATCGCGCCCCGCACCGGCCCGTTCCGCACCGAAAGCCGCCCGCCCAGCTTGCGCAGCACGTTTACGGCGAGGAAGAGGCCAAGGCCGGCGCCGCGGCGATCCTTGCTCGATCGATAGGGCTGGCCGATCGTTTCCAGCATATCGGGCGGGAAACCGTTGCCATCGTCCTGCACCGTCAGCACGAGGATGCCGTCGCGTATCTCCACGATCATCTGGATATGTCCGGCGCCGGCCTCATGCGCATTGTCGAGCATATTCGTCAGGATCTGCGCAATCGTCCGATCGACCACCACCACGGGATCGAAATGCGGGCGATAATCGAAGGCGAGCAGGCCGGGGCGAAGCGTGGACCATGTCGTCGCCACGTCCGTCAGGAACTGACGCAGGGTCGTGCGCTTGAGATCCTCGCCGCGCGCCTCGCCCGAGGCATAGAGAATGCCACCCACGATATCCTTGCAGCGCGCCACCGCCGCCTGCGCCTCGCCGATTTCCTGCGGATCGGCCGCGAGCGCGGGCTGCCTTCGCCAGTCGCTGAGGATCACGGACAGCGAGGAGAGGGGGGTGCCCAGCTCGTGCGCCGCGCCCGATGCGAGCAGGCCCATGCGCACGATATGATCCTCTTCCGCCGCCCGCTGGCGCAATTCGGCCAGCGTTGCATCGCGCGTGCGCAGATTGCGGCTGATGCGCGTCACGAAGAAGACGAGCAGCACCGCGACGAGGACGAAATTGAGCCAGCTGGCGAGGATCTGGACCGGCGAGAATGTGATCGCATAGCCATCCGGCAGCAGCAGCGGCCGGTGAAACAGCGAGAGCAGCCCGAAGGCGATGCTGTGGAGCGCCACCAGCACCCAGCAGGACCATGCTTCCAGCAGCACCGATCCGATCACGATCTGGAGCAGGCCGATCGGCGCGAACGGGTTGGTCACGCCGCCGCTCATGTAGAATTGGGCGGAAAGCGCGGCGAAATCGGTCAGCAACGCCAGGAACATGCCGCGATTGGTGACGATGCCGCCCCGGGTGAGGAACACCAGCGTTCCCAGATTGAGCAGGGCGAGCGCACCCACCACCGTGATCATCGGCACCAGCGGCAGGCGGACGCCGAGGCCGAACTGGACGAAGAGGATCGTGACGAGCTGGCCCAGCACGGCGAGGATGCGCAGGTGGCTGAGCAGCAGCATGTTGCGGCCGCCGGCAATGGCGGCGCTGTACCGCGCCTGATCTGCGGCAAGGGGCATGGTGCGCCTCTTAGCGCCGCCGGCCCCGCCACGCCATCCCGATGCCCGTGGCGGCCAGAAGCGCCGCCATCGCGAACCAGGTGAGCGCATATTGCATATGATTGTCCGGGAAGGAGACGATCGTCAGCCCCCCCCTGGGCCAGCCCCCGCCGGGTGCCGCATCGGCATCGACGAAATAGGGCGCCACCGCCCCCGCGAGCGATCGTTTCGCCGCGATCGCGGCCACGTCACGCGAATACCAGCGATCCTCGGCGGGCCTGTTGCTGCGGAGGAAGGCGCCGCCGGGCTCGCTCACGCGGAGCAGGCCGGAGATGGTAGCGGGGAGGGGGGGCTGTGGCGCGCTATCCTGCCCATCCTGCGGCACGAAGCCGCGATTGACGATCAGGGTGAAGCCCCGATCCGTTTCCAGCGGCGCCATCACCCAGAAGCCGGGGCCGATCCGGGTGACGGCCTGCACCTTCGTCTGGCGATCGGTGCGGAGCAGGCCGTGGGCGGTGATGCGGGTATAGGCATTGGCGGCGGTGATGCCGGGCCACATCTCCGGCCCCGGCGCCGGGATCGGGGCTGCCGCCAGCCGCCGATCCACCTGTTCGATCAGCGCATGCTTCCATGCGCGACGCTGAAGCTGCCACACCCCCAGCGAAGCGAGCGCCGCCACCGTGAGGCACAGCGCCGCCGCGAGGGCGAGGCGCCTCACATGCCGCTCGTGTCGGATGCCTCCATGGACGGCATCATGTTGGCGTTCATGTTGTGCATCACCCACAGCGAGCCGGCGAGCACGATGACGAGCAGGACGATCGTGAAGACCATCGCCATCATCGACCAGCCGCCTTCCGCGCGCGAGTTCATGTGCAGGAAGTAGATCATGTGGACGACGATCTGCACCGCCGCGAAGCCCATGATCGTGAAGGCCGTGGCCGAGGCGCTGCCCAGCGCGCCCGTCATGACGAGCCAGAAGGGAATGGCCGTCAGGATCACCGACAGGACGAAGCCGATCACATAGCCCTTGCGGGTGATGTGCGCGGGCGCGTCGTGCCCATGCCCACGATCGTGGCTGTGGACGTGATCGTGCGCGCTCAACGGAGGACTCCCATCAGATAGACGAAGGTGAAGACGCCGATCCAGACGACGTCCAGAAAGTGCCAGAACATGGACAGGCACATCACGCGCCGGCGATTGGCGGTGGTGAGGCCGCCGCGCGACAGTTGCACCATCAGCGTCACCAGCCAGATGATGCCGAAGGTGACGTGCAGGCCGTGCGTGCCGACGAGCGTGAAGAAGGAAGAGAGGAAGGCCGAGCGATCCGGGCCAGCGCCTTCGAGGATCAGATTGTGGAACTCGTAAAGCTCGATGCCCAGGAAGCAGGCGCCGAACACGCCGGTGATGGCGAGCCAGCCGAGCGTGGCGCTCTTCTTGTTCTCGTCCATCGCGATCACGGCGAAGCCGTAGGTGATGGAGGAGAAGAGCAGCATCGCGGTGTTGACCGCGACGAGCGGCAGTTCGAACAGCTCGGATGGCTTCGGGCCGCCCGCATAGCTGGATCCGAACACGCCGAACGCCGCGAACAGCATCGCGAAGATCAGGCAGTCGCTCATCAGATAGATCCAGAAGCCGAGGGCGGTGGAGCCGCCGGCCTCGTGATCATGTTCGTCGAGCTGGAAGAAGACGGGCTGACCGCTTGCGTCGGTCATCGTCGTGGTGCCGTGCTGGGCCATGGATCAGGCTCCCTGCGCCGCGAGGAGGCGGGTGCGCGCGGCCTCTGTGGTGGCCACCTCCTCGGCCGGGATGTGATATTCCCGGTCATAGTTGAAGGTGTGGAAGATCGCGGTGCCGATGAGCGCGACGAAGCTCAGCGCCGCCAGCCACCAGACATACCAGATCATCGCCACGCCGAAGACCATCGCCAGGCCCGCCAGGATGATGCCCGCGCCGGTATTGCGCGGCATCAGGATCGGGCGGAACGTGTCGAGCGGACGCTTGTAGTTGCGCGCCTTCATGTCGGCATAGGCATCCAGATCGTGGATGATCGGCGTGTAGGCGAAATTATAGGCCGGCGGCGGCGACGAGGTCGCCCACTCCAGCGTACGGCCACCCCACGGATCGCCCGTGAAATCCCGCAGGCGCGGATCGTTCCGGTCGCGGATGCTGACATAATATTGCATCAGCATGGCGCCGATGCCGGCCGCGATGATGACGGCGCCGATGGCGGCGATCACGAACCAGATCTGCAGGCTCGGATCGTCGAAGTGGCGCAGGCGGCGAGTGACGCCCATCAGGCCCAGCACATAGAGAGGCGTGAAGGCGACCCAGAAGCCCACGACCCACAGCCAGAAACTGATCTTGCCCCAGAAGGGATCGAGCTTGAAGCCGAAGGCCTTGGGCCACCAGTAGTTGATACCCGCGAACATGCCGAACAGCACGCCGCCGATGATCACATTGTGGAAATGCGCGACCAGGAACAGCGAGTTGTGGAGCACGAAATCGGCCGGGGGAACGGCGAGCATCACGCCGGTCATGCCGCCGATCACGAACGTCAGCATGAAGGCGACCGTCCACATCATCGGCAGCTCGAACCGGATGCGGCCATGATACATGGTGAACAGCCAGTTGAAGATCTTCGCGCCCGTTGGGATCGAGATGATCATCGTCGTGATGCCGAAGAAGCTGTTCACGCTCGCGCCGGAGCCCATCGTGAAGAAGTGATGGAGCCAGACGAGGTAGGACAGGATCGTGATGACGAGCGTCGCATAGACCATCGACGTGTAGCCGAAGAGCCGCTTGCCGCAGAAGGTGGAGGTGACTTCCGAGAAGATGCCGAAGGCCGGCAGGATCAGGATGTACACTTCCGGATGGCCCCAGATCCAGATCATGTTGGTGTACAGCATGTAATTGCCGCCCAACGTGTTCGTGAAGAAGTGGGTGCCGACGTAGCGATCGAGGCTGAGCAGCACGAGCACGGCCGTCAGCACCGGGAAGGCGGCGACGATCAGGATGTTCGTGCAGAGCGACGTCCAGGTGAAGACGGGCATCTTCATCAGCGTCATGCCGGGCGCGCGCATCTTCACGATGGTGCAGAGCAGGTTGATGCCGGACAGCAATGTGCCGACGCCCGCTATCTGCAGCGCCCATATGTAATAATCGACACCGACATCGGGCGAGTAATCAAGCTCCGAAAGCGGGGCCATGGCGAGCCAGCCGGTGCGGGCGAATTCACCCACGAACAGGCTCATCATCACCAGCACCGCGCCGGCCGTCGTCATCCAGAAGCTGAAATTGTTCAGGAACGGGAAGGAGACGTCGCGCGCGCCGATCTGCAGCGGCACCACGAAGTTCATGAGGCCGGTGACGAAGGGCATCGCCACGAAGAAGATCATGATCACGCCATGGGCGGTGAACACCTGATCGTAATGGTGGGCGGGCAGGAAGCCCTCGCTCGCCCCGAAGGACATGGATTGCTGCGCGCGCATCATGATCGCGTCGGCGAAGCCGCGCAGGAACATGATGAGGCCCAGCACCATGTACATCACGCCGATCTTCTTGTGATCGACGCTGGTGAACCACTCCTTCCAGAGATAGCCCCAGACACGGAAATAGGTGAGCGCAGCGAGCACCACCGCGCCGCCGACGGCGACGCCGGCGAAGGTGCCGATCAGGATCGGCTCATGGTACGGGATCGCGTCAAGCGTGAAGCGCCCGAAAATGGCTTTGGGAAGTTCGATGGACATGGCGCGGCTCAATTATGCGAATGGGGCATGGCGGGGGCGTCGGCGGCCTGCGATTCCGCATGCTCGCCGTGTGCGGGAAGGTGGCTCATGTCCATCTTCATCGTTTCGCTCATGCAGGTCTTGCCCGGCGCGACGCACATCTCGACGGCGCGGCGGAAGAGATCGGGATCGACGCTGCCGAAGCGCATGACCGGAACCTTTTCCGAAGGCTTTTCCAGCTCGAGATATTTGGAGCGATCCAGCGGCATGCCGGCCGATTTCTGCGCGGCGACCCAGCTGTCGAAGCCGGCCTGATCCATGCCGATCGTCTGGAAGTGCATGCCGGAGAAGCCGGCGCCGCTATAGTTGGCGGAAATGCCCTTGTAGGTGCCGGGCTTGTTCAGCACGGCGTGGAGCTTCGTCTCCATGGCCGGCATCGCATAGACCTGCCCGGCCAGCGCCGGCACGTAGAAGCTGTTCATCACCGAGCTGGCCGTCAGGCGGAAGCGCACCTCGCGATCCACCGGGAGCGCGAGCTCGTTGATCGTGGCGACACCCTGTTCAGGGTAGATGAACAGCCACTTCCAATCGAGCGCGACGACATCGATCTCCAGCGGCTTGGTCTCCGCCGCGATCGGCTTGCCCGGCGCGATCCGGTCCAGCCGGCGATAGGGATCCAGCGTGTGGGTGGTGATCCAGGTGATCGCGCCCAGCGCGATGATGATCAGCAGCGGCGCCGACCAGATCACCAGCTCCAGCGCGGTGGAATGATCCCAGTCGGGCGAATATTTCGCCTCCTTGTTCGACTGGCGATATCGCCAGGCGAACAGCACCGTCAGCGCCATCACCGGGATGATGATGAGCAGCATCAGCACCGTGGAGATGGCGAGGAGATGCGCCTCCTGCCGGGCGACATCGCCCGCCGGAAACAGCACCTCGAAATTGCAGGCGCCCAGCAGGAGCGGGGCGGGCAGGATGGCGGCGGCACGCAGGCGCCGCAGTTTGGGCAAGAAAGAAGCCATGCGCGGGCCCCTAGGCCATAAAATAGCAGTGGCGCGATAGGACATTTTGTCCCATTTTCCAACTCAGGTGGACCGGGCTACAGAGGCCGAATCGCTGCTCCTTGGGGAACTACGCGCATCCCGCGCGTTTGATCTCCGGAAAATGGTTCGAATCTCGGCTGTGAGATCCGCCTTGAAGGAGAGCGAGCTATGGCACTTTCGGCTACGGCCCCGGGGGGATCCCCGCCATATGAAACCGATCGGCGCACGGACAGTCATCACGATCTTCATCCCTCGGAGATCGCCATCGGCGTAATCATCGGCCGGACATCCGAATTCTTCGATTTCTTCGTCTATGCGATCGCATCGGTGATCGTGTTTCCGCAGGTGGTGTTCAGCCATCTCGATCGGCTGGAAGCGACGCTGTGGTCCTTCGCGATCTTCGCGCTGGCCTTCGTCGCGCGGCCGATCGGCTCCATGATCTTCCTGACGGTCGACAGGCTCTACGGGCGTGGCACGAAGCTCACGATCGCGCTGTTCCTGCTCGGCACGTCGACCTGCGCCATCGCCTTCCTGCCCGGCTATGCCAGCATCGGCGCGCTTTCCGCCATTCTGCTCGCGACGTTCCGGATCGGGCAGGGCGTGGCGCTGGGCGGCGCGTGGGATGGGCTCGCCTCGCTGCTCGCGCTCAACACGCCGCAGGAAAAGCGCGGCTGGTATGCGATGATCCCGCAGCTGGGCGCCCCGCTCGGCCTCATCATCGCCAGCGCGACCTTCGCCTATCTGCTGATGTCGATTTCGACGGCGGATTTCCTCGAATGGGGCTGGCGCTATCCGTTCTTCGTCGCCTTCGCGCTGAACGTGGTGGCGCTGTTCGCCCGGCTGCGCATCGTCGTCACGCCGGAATATGAAAAGCTGTTCGAGAGCCGCGATCTCCAGCCCTCGCGGGTGCGCGATACGGTGCGCTCGTCGGGCGTGCAGATCGTGATCGGCGCCTTCGCGCCGCTCGCCAGCTTCGCGTTGTTCCACATGGTCACGGTCTTCCCGCTCTCGTGGGTCGTGCTCTACACGCATCAGGATATCGCTCGCTTCCTGCTGGTGGAGATGGGCGGCGCCGCGATCTGCGTGCTGGCGCTGGTCGTCTCCGGCGTGCTTGCCGATCGCTATGGCCGGCGTTCGGTGCTGGGCGGATCGGCTGCGGCCATCGCCGTCTATAGCGGCTTCGCACCCCAGCTGCTGGATACCGGACCGGTCGGCGCTGCCGCCTTCATGGTCGCCGGCTTCGTCCTGCTCGGCATCGCCTTCGGCCAGTCGTCCGGCGCGGTGGCGTCGAGCTTCCCGACCAGCTCGCGCTATACCGGCTCTGCGCTCACGTCCGATCTGGCGTGGCTGTTCGGGGCGGGTTTCGCGCCGCTCGCGGCGCTGCTGCTCGCCACCCATTTCGGGCTGATCGCCGCCGGCCTCTATCTGCTGTCGGGTGCGATCGGCACGCTCGTGGCGCTGGGC
The DNA here is from genome assembly GCF_003248515.1 of Sphingomonas sp. GTDB lineage: Bacteria > Pseudomonadota > Alphaproteobacteria > Sphingomonadales > Sphingomonadaceae > Sphingomonas_I. Next base: position 335,906 of record NZ_QFOB01000004.1, on the reverse strand, counting down.
GTGAACAAGAATCTCGCCCGCAAGACGGACTGACCGATAACCGGAGGGTCTCGCCGATCAGAAGCGCAACGAGCGCGATGACGGCGAGGCCCGCTGGATCAAGAGGGCCACGATCCCGACTCCCAGCAGCGAGGCCACGCCGCCGAACAGGAACGGGGCGGTAAAGCCCGCGCTTCCCGCGAGGATCCCGGCGGCCGGCCCCGTGATGCACAAAGCGATATCGGTGAACATCGAATAGGCGCCGATCGCGGCGCCCCGGTTCTGCGGCGGCACCAGATCCACCACGACCATGCCGAGGGCGGGAAAGATCAGCGCGAAGCCGAAGCCGGCGATCGCCGAACCCAGCGCCGCCACCGCCGGGATCCCGGCCAGCCAGATCATCATCAGCCCCATCGTTTCCACCGCGAGGAAGGCCAGGGCGACGGCCAGCCCGCCATGCCGGGCGATGCTGCCGACGAAGAGCAGGCGGGCAAGGACGAAGGCGACGCCGAAGCTGCTGATCGCGATCCAGGCGGCAGGCCAGCCATGATCCGAATAGTAAAGCGAGATGAAGGATCCGATCACGCCGAAGCCGATTCCACCGAGGCCCAGCGCCGCGCCATAAGGCAGCACCCGTGCGAAGACGGCGGCATAGGGCATGCGCTCCGCCTGGATCGTCCGCGTCGCGGGCTGCGGCCACACGAAGGCGACACCGGCGATCCCCGTTGCGGCCAGCGCGAGGCCAACCGCCGTCATGCCACCGAGATGGAACAGCAGCACGCCGGCAGGCGCGCCGGCGGCGATCGCGCCATAGGTGGCGATGCCGTTCCACGAGATGATTCTCGCCGTATGCTCCGATCCCGTCCGGCCGATGCCCCAGGCGATCGCGCCCGTACCCACCAGGCTTTCCCCGAAGCCCAGCGCGATCCGGCTCGCGAACAGGATCGTCAGCGCGAGTGAGGGAGTGGCTGCGAACCGGGATGCCGCCAGCAATATGGCGCCGCTTGCGGCCCCGCAGAGCAGGCCGATCAGGATCGCGCGTCGCGGCCCCGATGTATCGACCATCGGACCCACCATGCCGCGGCTCACGATCGTGGCGACATATTGCACCGATATGGCGAGGCCGGCCGTCGCCGCGCTGAAGCCCATGTCGGAACTCACCCATTGGGGAAGCACCGCCAGAGGCAGGCCGATCATGAAATAGGTGAGCGCCGTGCACAGCACGCTCAGCAGGATCTGCAGGCTGGGTCTGGACGGATTCATGTCGATCTCGGTGCCGCGTACGCAATCACTATTGTGCAGTGCACATAAGGGCGCGGGCGGCGAGCGGCAAATATCGGAAGATGCGAATTTTTCGCCTTGCGTTGCACCAGGTGCATCGCACGGACCGCCGGCCGCGCTCCTGAGCGGATCAGGAATTTGTGTTCTGAGCATCGCAAGGCCGCACGGCCGGATCCGCCATTCCGCGCCACGGCTCGATCCGGAGCATCGCCTTTTCGAACAGCGCCGCCGAGAGCTGCGTGTCGAGCCAGCGCCGAAGCGACGGCCAGGGCTGTCGATCGAACCAGTCCCGATCGGTTGCCGCATATTGGCGGACGAACGGCATCAGCGCCGCATCGGTGAGCGATCGCGCCGGCCCACACAGATAAGCGTGCCGCGACAGCCGATCGTCCAATGGAGCGAGCAGGGCCGCCGCCGCGGCGCGATGCTCCTCCGGATCGCTGCCGCGGCGGTGCGGATATTTGTAGCGATCGAGGTGATGTTTGAACGGGCCGTCATTGGCTTCGATCAGCGCTGGATCGTCGCCATCGAGCCAGGATTCGGGATCGTTGCGGCCCAGCGCCCAGCGCATGATATCCAGGCTTTGATCGATCACGCGCCCGTCCGGAAGCACCAGCACCGGCACGGTGCCCTTGGGCGAAAGCGCGATCATCTCCGGCGGCTTGGCCGAAAGCTTCACTTCGCGCAGTTCGAAGGCCGTTTCGCTCACCAGCAATGCCAGGCGCGCCCGCATCGCATAGGGGCAGCGTCGGAAGCTGTAGAGGATCGGATCAGCCACCGCGCTTCGGCGGGTGCGTCGCGCCGACATGCGCCGTGCCGCGGGCTTCCGCCAGGCGCGTCTGGCGATGGCGCTCCGCATAGCCGGCGCGCTGCTCCTCGCTGCGATCGCCATGGCAGGCGGGGCAACTGACGCCTTCGGCATAGAGGGGAGAGGCACGATCCTCCGCGCGGATGGGCGCCATGCAGGCGTGGCAGAGTTCGTGCGTGCCCAACGCCATGCCATGGCCCACGGCCACGCGCTGATCGAAGACGAAACACTCGCCCTGCCAGCGGCTTTCCTCCGGCCGGATGGTTTCCAGATAGGCCAGGATGCCGCCCTTGAGGTGATAGACCTCCTCCAGCCCCTCCGCCTTCACGAAGGCGGTGGCCTTTTCGCAGCGTATGCCGCCGGTGCAGAACATCGCGATCTTCGGTGCCTTGCCCTGTGCGATCATCTCCGCCTTGCGCGCGCGGAACCAGTCCGGAAAATCGCGGAAGGTACGCGTCTTGGGATCGATCGCGCCCTCGAACGTGCCGATCGCCACCTCATAATCGTTGCGCGTGTCGATCAGGATCGTGTCCGGCTGATCGATCAGCGCGTTCCAGTCGGCGGGCTGCACATAATGGCCGACATCCGCCAGTGGATCGATGTCAGGCTCGCCCATCGTCACGATCTCGCGCTTGATGCGCACCTTCATCCGATGGAAGGGCATGGCGCGGGCGCGGCTTTCCCGCACGTCGAGCGCGGCGCAGCCGGGCAGCGCGCGAATATGGGCAAGCACGCGATCGATCGCCTCGTCCGCTCCCGCAATCGTGCCGTTAATGCCTTCGTGGGCCAGCAGCAGCGTGCCCTTCACCCCTTCCGCGCAGCAGGCGAGGGCGAGCGGGCCGCGCAGCGCCTCGCAATCGGCGAAAGGCGTGAAGCGATAAAGCGCCACCACCCGGATCGGCAGATCCGTATCGGCGGCCGGATCGGGGTTCGCGGCGGGCAGGCTGGACATGGGGCGCCTCATAGTCCCGACGGGCCGTGAGGCGAAGCCCCAACGCCGCGCCGTCATTCCGGGCGGATTTTTGGCCTATCCCGGATCGATTTACACGATTTCGCGGAAGAGCGCGCTGATTTCATCGATCTGACACAGTAACGATCGGTGAACGATACAAGCATCTTGTTACGCCGCCAAATGCGATCATACTCGCAACATGGGCCGGGCGCCCGAAAGACTGGGGGAGCATCGGGATGACGAAGGCTTCGGATCTGTTCATCCAGTGCCTCGAGGAAGAAGGCTGCGAATATATCTTCGGCGTGCCGGGCGAGGAAAATCTCGACATGCTGGACAGCCTTTCCCGCTCCACGAAGATCCGGCTGATTCTCACCCGGCATGAGCAGGGCGCGGGATTCATGGCGGCCACCTATGGACGGCATACCGGGCGCACCGGCGTCTGCATGGCTACGCTGGGGCCGGGCGCCACCAATCTGGTGACGGCCGCGGCCTATGCGCAGCTCGGCGGCATGCCGATCCTGATGGTGACGGGCCAGAAGCCGATCAAGAAGAGCAAGCAGGGTCGCTTCCAGATCCTCGACGTGGTCGACATGATGCGGCCGATCACCAAATTCACGCACCAGCTGGCGTCGGCCGACAATATTCCCAGCCGCGTGCGTGAGGCCTATCGCCTTGCCGAGGAGGAGAAGCCCGGCGCGACCCATCTGGAATTCCCCGAGGACGTGGCGGACGAGCAGACCGACAGCACGCCGCTGAAGCCCAGCAGCGCGCGCCGCCCTTCCGCCGAGGCGAAGGCGGTGCGCGCCGCCGTGACGATGCTGGAACAGGCGAATTCCCCCATCCTCGTGATCGGGGCCGGCGCCAATCGCAAGATGACGGGGCGGATGCTGCTCCAGTTCGTCGAGAAGACCGGCATTCCCTTCCTGACGACGCAGCTGGGCAAGGGCGTGATCGACGAGACGCATCCGAAGTTCGTCGGCTGCGCCGCGCTTTCGGCGGGCGATTTCGTGCACCGGGCGATCGAGGCGGCGGACCTGATCGTGAATATCGGGCATGACGTGATCGAAAAGCCGCCTTTCTTCATGCGGAATGGCGGCTGCCCGGTGATCCACGTTTCCACCCGCACGGCCGAAGTGGATCCGGTCTATTTCCCCAATCTGGAAGTGATCGGGGACATCGCCAACGCCATCTGGCAGATCAAGGAGGATATCGTCCCCTCGGCCGGCTGGACGTTCGATCGGATGCTGGCCGCGCGCCGGGCGGAACTGGCCCATGCCGCCACGCTGGATGGCGATGCGCGTTTCCCGATCTTTCCGCCCTATCTCGTCCGCCAGGTGCGCGAGGCGATGCCGTCGGACGGGATCATCTGCCTCGACAATGGCGTCTACAAGATCTGGTTCGCGCGCAATTATCCGGCGCGCCGGCAGAATACGGTGCTGCTGGACAATGCGCTGGCCACGATGGGCGCGGGCCTGCCCTCCGCCATGGCCTCCGCGATGGTCTATCCGGATCGGAAGGTGATGGCGATCTGCGGCGATGGCGGCTTCATGATGAACAGCCAGGAGATGGAGACGGCGGTCCGCCTCGGCCTGAACATCACCGTGCTGATCCTGAACGACAGCAGCTATGGCATGATCCGCTGGAAGCAGGCGAATATGGGCTTCGCGGATTGGGGGCTCACCTACGGCAACCCCGATTTCGTGAAATATGCCGAAAGCTACGGTGCGATCGGGCATCGCGTGGACAGTGCCGAGCATCTGCCGGATGTGCTGCGACATACGCTGGCGACGCCGGGCGTTCATCTGGTGGATTGCCCCGTCGATTACAGCGAAAACGATCAGATCCTGAACAAGGAGATCAAGGCGCTTTCGGCGAAAATTTAGCCCGTGAGGCGTACCCGACCCTGCCCTGGCGTGCGTCTTTCCCGCGCCGGGCGGGGCGCCCGGATGCGTCGACGTGGCGGCACGGGCAGTGTGATATGCGGAGCGTGTTCAGGCGAGGGAGCCAGCCGGGATGAAACTCAAGGATATCTATCCGCTCTACCTCGCCAACGAGGCGCGGCAGCCGAACACCGATCTGGCGGTGACCGATAAATATACGGGCGAGGTGGCGACGCGCGTGGCGCTGGCCGATGCCGCCACGATTGATGCCGGCATCGCCGCCGCCGTCGAGGCGGCCGAGCCGATGCGCAAGATGGCCGCCTATGAAAGGCAGGCCGTGCTCCAGCATTGCGTCGATCGCTTCACCGAGCGGAAGGACGAACTGGCCTTCGCGCTCTGCGTGGAGGCGGGCAAGCCGATCAACGATTCGCGCGGCGAGGTGGGGCGCCTGATCGATACGTTCCGCATCGCCGCCGAGGAGAGCGTGCGGATGACGGGCGAGGTCCAGCCGCTGGACATATCTCCCCGCGCGAAGGGCTATCAGGGCATCTGGAAGCGCGTGCCGATCGGGCCATGCAGCTTCATCTCGCCCTTCAATTTTCCGCTGAACCTCGCCGCGCACAAGGTGGCGCCCGCCATCGCCGTGGGCTGCCCGTTCGTGATGAAGCCGGCCAGCCGCACCCCGCTGGGCGCGATCATCATGGGCGAGGTGCTGGCCGAGACGAATCTGCCCAGGGGCGCCTTCTCGATCCTGCCCGCCAGCCGCGACGGGGCGGATCTCTTCACGGAGGATGATCGGCTGAAGCTCCTTTCCTTTACCGGATCGCCCGGCGTCGGCTGGGATCTGAAGGCGAAGGCCGGCAAGAAGAAGGTGGTGCTGGAGCTGGGCGGCAATGCCGCCGTGGTGATCGATCGCGATGCCGATCTGGAAGATGCGGTGGCGCGCACCGTTTTCGGCGCCTTTTACCAATCCGGCCAGTCCTGCATCGGCGTGCAACGGATCGTGGTGCATGATGACGTCTATGATCGGTTCCGCGACATGCTCGTCGAAAAGACGAAGGCGCTCGTCGCCGGCAATCCGCATGACGAGAAAACGTTCGTCGGCCCGATGATCGACGTGAAGGAGGCCGAGCGGCTGGATCGCTGGATCCAGGAAGCGGTGGCGAAGGGCGCGCGCCTGCTGTGCGGCGGCCGGCGCGAAGGCGCGATGCTGGAGGCGACCCTGCTGGAAGAGGTGAATCCCGACACGAGCCTCAATCGCGAGGAGGCATTCGGCCCCGTCGCCTTCTTCCAGCGTTTCTCCACCTGGGAACAGGCGCTGGCGATCGTCAATGACAGCAGGTTCGGCCTGCAGGCCGGCATTTTCACGCGCGATATCTTCAAGATGCTCGATGCGTGGGACGAGCTGGACGTGGGCGGCGTGGTTGTGAACGACGTGCCCAGCTACCGGGTCGACAACATGCCTTATGGCGGCGTGAAGGATTCGGGGCTCGGCCGCGAGGGGGTGCGCTTCGCGATGGAGGATATGACGGAGATCCGCAATCTCGTGATCCGCCGCCGCCCGGCCTGAGCCGCGCGCCGCCGCCCGGCCAGCCCGCCGCGCCGATCTCTGGACGGATGCCATCGAAACCGGGATTGCTGGCATTTCGGTGGGAAATTTCCCATGGCCGCGCCCGTTGACCGCAACTATGGCCATACCGGCCACGGCGATTGCCGCCGGCACGGAATTTTTGGGCGGACGGGAGCGACGGATCGATGGCGGAAAAGGAATCGCTCGGGATCGTCGCGGATATTGGCGGTACCAATGCGCGCTTTGCCCGCGCGCTGCGGGACGCCGACGGGACGGTCTCGATCGCCGACGTGCAGAAATATCGCACGGCCGATTATCCGAGCTTCGAGGCCGCCTATCGTCATTATGTGGAAAGCGTCGATGCGCAGGCGAAGCACGGCCTGTTCGCGCTTGCCGGACCGGTCCAGCGCGATGAGGTGAGGCTCACCAACAGCCCGTGGGTGCTGCGGCCCACGGCGCTTCCCGACAGGCTCGGGCTTGAGACTGCGCGGCTCATCAACGATTTCGAGGCGGTGTCGATCGCCGTGAGCGCCTTCGGCCCGGAGGATTTCCGGCGGCTGGATGGCGAAAGGTTCGAAAATCCGAAGGACGGCGTGGTCTCCGTCGTCGGCCCCGGATCCGGCCTGGGCGTGGGATCGATCCATTGGAGCGGCGGCGAGGCGCGCGTCGTGCCCACCGAGGGCGGCCATATCGGCTTCGCGCCGGCGGACGACGTGGAAATCCACATGCTGCGCTTCCTGCTGGGCCGCTATCCGCGCGTCTCGGCCGAACGGCTCGTCTCCGGGCCGGGGCTCGTGCAGGTGCATATCGCGCTGGCCGATCTGGAAGGCCGCGCGATCGTGCCGCCGCAGCAGGTGCCGCTGTGGGAGGCCGCCCAGTCCGGCAGCGATATCCATGCCTTCGCCTCGATGGAGCGCTGGCTGATGCTGCTCGGCACGGTCGCGGGCGATATCGCGCTGGCGCAGGGCGCATGCGCGGTGGTGCTGGCGGGTGGCATCCTGCCCCGGATCGGGGACAAGCTGGATACGCAGTTGCTCCTGTCGCGCTTTCACGCGAAGGGCCGGTTCGAAACGATGATGCACGGCATAGCCGTCGCCATGATAAGCCATCCCGAGCCCGGGCTGTTCGGTGCCGCCACCGCGCTGGCCCAGGCGCATTGATTCACCTCGTCTGAAGGACGAAGCCATGACCCTCGACCCTCGCATCGCCGCCGTCACGGATCGCATCATCCAGCGATCGCGCGCGACCCGTGCCGCCTATCTGGGCTTGCTGGATGCGGAACGCGCCACCGGCGTGGATCGCCCGCGCCTTTCGTGCGGCAATCTGGCGCATGGCTTTGCGGCATCGGGCGAGGACAAGAAGGCGATCATCGCGCAGAAGGCGATGAATATCGGCATCGTCACCGCCTATAACGACATGCTTTCCGCGCATCAGCCCTATGGCCGCTATCCGGAGCAGATGAAGATCTTCGCGCGCGAAGTGGGCGCCACCGCGCAGGTGGCGGGCGGCGTGCCGGCGATGTGCGATGGCGTGACGCAGGGGCAGCCCGGCATGGAATTGTCGCTGTTCAGCCGCGACACGATCGCGCTTTCCACCGCGATCGGCCTCAGCCACGGCATGTTCGAGGGCGCGGCGCTGCTGGGCATCTGCGACAAGATCGTGCCCGGCCTGCTGATCGGCGCGCTGCGCTTCGGCCATCTGCCGATGATCCTGGTTCCCTCGGGTCCGATGGGCACCGGCCTGCCCAACAAGGAGAAGGCGCGGATCCGCCAGGACTATGCCGAGGGTAAGGTGGGCGAGGATGCCCTGCTGGAGGGCGAGAGCAAATCCTATCATTCGGCCGGCACCTGCACATTCTATGGCACGGCCAATTCCAATCAGATGATGATGGAGATGATGGGCCTGCACGTGCCCGCTTCCTCCTTCGTCCATCCGAGCACGAAGCTGCGGCAGGAACTGACCAGGGCCGCCGTCCATCGCCTCGTCGAGATCGGCTGGAATGGCGATGACTATCGCCCACTCGGCCGGTGCGTGGACGAGAAGGCGATCGTGAATGCGGCCATCGGCCTGCTGGCGACGGGCGGATCGACCAACCATGCGATCCACCTGCCGGCGATCGCCCGCGCCGCGGGCATCATCATCGACTGGGAGGATCTGGATCGCCTTTCGGCGGCGGTGCCGCTGATCGCCCGCGTCTATCCGAACGGCCCCGGCGACGTGAACGGCTATCACGAGGCGGGTGGCATCGCCTTCACCATCCACACGCTGCTGGAAGCGGGCCTGCTCCACGATGATATCCTCACCGTCTGGAAGGGCGGCATGGCGGCCTATGGGCGGGATCCGGTGCTGGAGGGCGAGACGCTTTCGTGGAAGCCCGTGATCGAGACGCGTGACGAGAAGATGCTGCGCCCGGCCTCCGCCCCATTCCAGCCGGATGGCGGCATGCGGCTCGTCTCCGGCAATCTCGGCCGCGCCACCTTCAAGGCGAGCGCCGTGGAGCCCGAGCGCTGGACGATCGAGGCACCGGCGCGCATTTTCGAGGATCAGGACGATGTGGTGCGCGCCTACAAGGCGGGCGAGCTGTTTCGCGATGTCGTGATCGTCGTCCGATTCCAGGGGCCGCGCGCCAACGGCATGCCGGAACTGCACAAGCTGACGCCACCGCTCAGTTCCATCCAGGACAAGGGCTTCAAGGTCGCGCTCGTGACCGACGGGCGCATGTCCGGTGCCTCGGGCAAAGTGCCGGCGGCGATCCACCTGACGCCCGAGGCGCTGGCCGACGGCCCGATCTGCAAGCTGCGCGACGGGGATATCGTGCGCGTTTCGGCCGATGACGGGCAGATCGACGTGCTGGTCGATCCGGCCGAATGGGCGATGCGGGCGGCCGTGGCGCGGCCCCGCCAGCGCCTGGGCACCGGACGGGAATTGTTCGCCTTCATGCGGGCCGGTGCCTCCAGCGCGGAAGAAGGCGGATCGGCCATGATCGCGACGATGGAGGCGATGCTGGACGATGCCGTCCAGCCCGAGCCGCCGCTCGTCGACAATGTCGAGGATCGCACGATCGACGCCTGACGGGGGCTCGTTTGAAGGGGGCGGGAATGATCGATCGGCGTGGGGCTCTGCAAGGGCTGGCGGCGGGTGCGGCACTGCTGGCGGCGCCCGCGCTCGCGGCGCCGCCGCCGGTGCGCAAGGGACCCCGCCTGAAGGCCGGGGACGTGGTGGGCCTGATCGAGCCGGCGGGTTTTTCGGACGATGTCTATCGGCTGGATTATGTGAGCGAGACGATCCGGGCGATGGGGCTCGTGCCCAGGCCGGCGGCGCATCTGGGCCAGAAATATGGCTATCTGGCCGGCGAGGACCGGGCCCGCGCCGCGGACGTCAACGCGATGTTCGCTGACCGGGAGGTGAAGGCGGTGTTCGCGGTGCGGGGCGGCTGGGGCTGCGCTCGCATCCTGCCCTGGCTGGATTTCGCGACGATCCGGGCGAACCCCAAGCTGCTGATCGGCTATAGCGATATCACCGCGTTGCACATGGCCTTCGCCGCCCGTGCCGGCTTTCCCACCATCCACGGGCCGAATGCGTCGAGCGCCTGGGGCAAATCCTCGTGGGAGCCGTTTCGCGCGATCGCCTTCGATGCGGCCACGCCCACCTATGCCAATCCGCCGAGCCTGGACGACCGGCTCGTCCCCCGCCAGTGGCGGACGCGCACCATCAAGGGCGGCAAGGCGCAGGGCCGCCTGCTGGGTGGCAATCTGACGGTGCTGACCGCGCTGATGGGCACGCCCTATCTTCCCGATTTCAGGGACGCGATCCTCTTCATCGAGGATACGAACGAAGCCGAATACCGGATTGACCGGATGCTGACCCAGCTTTCGTTGGGCGGCATCCTCGGCAAGCTGAAGGGCGTCGTGTTCGGCCAGTGCACCGAATGCGTGAATACGGGCGCGGGCTATGGCAATTTCACGCTTTCCGAAGTCCTGCAGCAGCATCTGGAGCCGCTGGGCATCCCGGCCTTCGAAGGCGCGATGTTCGGCCACATCGCCAACCAGTTCAGCCTGCCCGTCGGCGCGATGGCCGAACTGGATGCGGATGCGGCGACGATCCGCGTGCTGGAGCCGGCGGTGGCCTGAGACAATGCCGTGCTCCCGCCCATGCGGGAGCACGGCGGCCCATCACATCAGCGTATCGACCAGGCCGCCATCGACGCGGAGCGCCGCGCCGGTGGTGGCGGAAGCGAGCGGCGACGCGACATAGACGATGATGTTCGCCACTTCCTCGACCGTCGCCAGCCGCTTGATGAGCGAGCCGGGGCGGTGGGCGGCAATGAAATCCGCGCCCTTCTGCTCCACGCTCCTGCTGGTGTCGCCATCATCCAGCATCGCCGCCACGCCTTCGCTGAGCGTGGGACCGGGAAGCACGGAATTCACGGTGACGCCGGTGCCGGCCATCCGCTTGGCGAGGCCGCGCGCGACGGCGACATCGGCCGTCTTGCTCACGCCATAGTGGATCATCTCGACGGGAATGTTGAACGCGCTTTCGGAGGCGAGGAAGATCACGCGGCCCCAGCCGGCCTTTTCCATGCCGGGCAGATAGGCGCGCGACAGGCGCACGGCGGACATGACGTTCACCTGCCAGTGCAGATCCCAGGTGGCATCGTCCGTCTCGAAGAAATCGCCGGGCTGGAAGATGCCGGCATTGTTGACGAGGATGTCCACGGCGGGCTCGGCGGCGAACAGCGCCGCGCAGCCCTCGGCCGTGCCCAGATCGGCGGCGGCGGCGCGCACGCTGGCACCCGGAACGGCATCGCGCAGGCGCTGGGCGGCGGCTTCCGTTTTGGCGGGTGTGCGGCCGTTCACGATCACCGTGGCGCCGGCGGCGGCGAGGCCCCGCGCGGCGGCAAAGCCGATCCCTTCGGTCGATCCGGTGACGAGCGCGGTCTTGCCGCTGAGATCGATATTCATGCCTGACGTTCCTTGTCTCGATGCCCCGCCGGAGATCGGCGCGGGAAGGTTGCCGCGCGCCAGATGGTGGTGCCTCCCGCTTCTGAAAGAGGGGGGAGGGATATTATTTCGGGGGCGGTGAACCGCCCGTCCGCAGTGTCATGTCCGCTCATGGACATTTAAGGAAGTCCCACTATATACCGTTCGGTATGGAAACCGTTTGCGCCCCTCCGCCGACGAAAGGCCGCCCACGCGAGTTCGATGCCGATCTCGCTCTTGCAGCGGCGCTGCGCGTCTTCTGGAAACGCGGCTATGAAGGCGCGTCCATGGCGGAACTGACCGCCGAGATGGGCCTGACCAAGCCGAGCCTCTACGGCGCATTCGGAAACAAGGAATCGCTCTTCAAGAAGGCCCTCGATCTCTACGAGAAAGAGAAGATGGCCTATATGCGCACCGCGCTGGACGCGGAAACGTCGCGCGGGGTGGCCGAGCGGCTGTTGCAGGGCGCGCTGGAAATGCAGCAGAGCACCTGCGATCCCAAGGGGTGTCTCGGCGTGATCAGCACGGTGGCGTGCAGCCAGGAAGCCGAATCGATTCGCGAGGCCGTGATCGAGCGGCAGGCCGGCTCCAAGCAGGCGCTGATCGATCGGTTCGAGCGGGCAAAGACCGAGGGCGATCTGCCCGAACATATCGATCCCTGCGCGCTGGCGCGTTATCTGACCGCGGTGATGCAGGGCCTTGCCGTGCAGGCGGGCGCGGGCACGGGCTGCCCGGATCTGCGCAAGATCGTGGATACCACGCTGGCGGTATGGCCGGGGCGCTGACAGCCTCCTGATACCTTCGCCGCGCGGGCGGCGATGCGGGGCGGTGGACGGGCCGCCTTTGTTCAAAGTCACACGAAAACCGCACCTCTATAGGCACGCGCGCGCCACGCCTCCGCGCTCACCCGATCCCGCTCTGGTAGGGAAGGGAGCCAGATCGGATCGATGCCGCTCCGACCGAGGGCGGCGCTTCAGGCGAAACGCTCCGGCCGGAAGGTGGTGAGCAGATCGGCCTTGGGGCCGCCCAGCACCTCGATAGCGGCGAGTTGGCCGATCAGCGGGGCCATCGTCATGCCGCTGTGCATCGCCGCCACATAGGCATTGGCGCTGCCGGGCAGGTGGCCGACAATCGGGAAACTGTCCTTGGGCAGAACGCGGTGGCCGAGCGTCACGAAATCGAGCTTCGCGCCCCTGATCGCCGGCACATAGGAGGCGGCCTTGGCGAGCAGCGCCTCGCCCACCTCGCGCGTGGGCGGGGCCTTGCTCACGCCGAAATTCTCGCCGGTCACGAAGCCGCCATCGGCCGTCTGCTTGATATTGGCACCCGGGCCATAAGCGAGACGGCCGAGCGCGATCGGGCGGCTGACCGAATGGGCGAGGATGCCGGGCGTCGATTCCAGCGGAACCTTCGCACCCAGCATCGCAGCGAGCGGCTGGCAGCCCATGCCGCCTGCGATCACCACCGCATCGGCCGCGATCGCGCCCTTGTCCGTCAACACGCGCGACACACGCCCGTCCCCTGATTCGAAGCCCGTGACCTTCACCGGATATTCGATCTTCGCGCCCCGCGCGGCCGCCGCGCGGAGCAGGGCCTGCGTGGCGATGACGGGGTTCACCGTGCCCTCGGCATCGCTGAACGTGGCGCCAGCGATCGGGCCGGGTGTGATTCCTGGCAACAGGCGTGTCACTTCGTCCGCCTCGATCGAGCGGATCGGATAGCCCCAGCCCTGCTGCGCCAGAACGGAGGCGGCGGCGCGGCGCGCATCCGCCTCGTCGGATGCCCAGTCGACGCAGCCGCCCCACTGGACGGGAAGCGCCGTGGCGCCAAGCTCAGACTGGAGCCGATGCCAGCCCATCATGCCGAGCAGGTTGAGCATGTGATAGGGGCGCGGGCGCTTGTTGCCGGCATTGAGCCAGGCGAAGCTGTTCATCGTCGCCCCCGCCGCCGGCTTCTCCGCTTCCAGCACGGTTACCCGCGCGCCGGCCATCGCCAGATGATAAGCGATGGACGCGCCGATGATCCCCCCGCCGATGACGACAACCTGAGCGCCCGCCGCGGCGCGCAGCGGCGCCGCTGCCAGCACGGCGATGCCGAGGCCGGTGCGGGCGAGCAGGGCGCGACGCGAAAGAAGAGAGTTCATCGGCGGAGCCTTCCTGATGGGGGCGGAACGGGATTGGGCGCCGCCTTTTCCACCCCCTTCTTTATCCCCGTGATCGAGCGATGCCATGGAAGCTGCGATCATTCCCGGATTGTCGATGATAGGGAGCATCATTTGGTCGAATGGGAATGCAATCGCGTTTCACGAGGCGGATTTGCGCTGTTTTTCGATCCGGCCATCAGCGGGCCGTGCGTAACGGCTTGGTCGTAATTTTCCGGTAAGGTTCGACGGTCACAGCTCGGGGGACGTGACGCGTCGTTCAGGAGGGGGCATGATCAGGCTGATCCTTGCGATCTGCATCGGGGCGATGCGGAAATCAGTGCTGGATTGCGAGGCGCGGCGTGCCGCGCGGGCGCCGCGCGTGCGGCCGGATCTCGTCCGGGATTGAACGCCGGGGGCATCCCGTCTGGCCAGGCCAACGGGACGGCCGGCATGGTGGCGTGGCTGGGCGCGATGCCCGGCCGGTGCCATGCCTGATCCTCAGCCGGCGGGGGCGTAGCGCCGGCGCTGCGCGGCGGCGCGCTCGCGCGCCTGCTCCAGTTCCTCGACCTCGGTGATCCGCAGAAGCGCCTCCAGCACCCGGCCCAGATGCGCGCGCATCGCCGCGCGCGCGGCTTCGGGATCATGTGCGGCCAGCGCCGCGACGATCGCGCGATGCTCTTCCACGGTGGGCTTCACCCCGGCCTTGTGCGCCTTGCGCTTCAGAAGGCGGCTCTGGGGAGAGCGGCTGCGGGCCTTCCACAGCAGCTCCACCACGGCGGCCATCGCGCTGTTCCGGCTGGCGTCGGCAATCAGCAGGTGAAAGCGGTGATCGGCCTTTTCCGCGCGCGAAATATCGTCATGGAGATTGTCGTTCTCCATCTCGTCGAGCAGCTCGGTGAGCGCGGCGATCTCTCCGTCGGTGATGTGGAGCGCGGCCAGCGCACAGACCTCCGCCTCAATCGCGCGCCGGGCCTCCAGCAGTTCGAACGGGCCGATATCCGTCTCGCGCGCATGGCCGGCATCGGGCTGCCGGGCGGTGACATAGACGCCAGAGCCCTGGCGGACCTCCACCAGACCATCCACTTCCAGCGCGATCACCGCCTCGCGGATGGTGGGGCGGGATACGCCATAGGCCTGCGCCAGATCCCGTTCGGCCGGCAGGCGCGCGCCGATCGCGAATTCGCCCCGGGCGATCCGGGCGGCGAGATCGCCCGAAACCCGCGCATAGATGCGCACCTTGCCCGCCTGCGAAGCCATGGCCGCACGATAGGATCGATGCCGGGTCGGGGCAAGATTGTCGCACGAAATTGGTAAGGCCAATATCGCAGATCGGCGCGGTTCAGGCTTGACCAATTTGACGCACGGTTCCAGACCTCATTGCCATCCCATAGATGCAAGCGAAGGACGCCATGCCCAGGATCACCAGCGCCAAGGTCATCGTGACCTGCCCCGGCCGCAATTTCGTGACACTGAAGATCGAGACCGAGCACGGCGTCTACGGGCTGGGCGACGCGACGCTGAACGGGCGCGAGCTTTCCGTCGCCTCCTATCTCGAGGATCATGTGATACCCTGCCTGATCGGGCGCGATGCGCACCGGATCGAGGATATCTGGCAATATCTCTACAAGGGCGCCTACTGGCGGCGCGGCCCCGTGACGATGAGCGCGATCGCCGCCGTCGACACCGCCTTGTGGGACATCAAGGGCAAGATCGCCGGCCTGCCCCTCTATCAGCTGCTGGGCGGGGCGAGCCGCGAAGGCGTGATGGTCTATGGCCATGCCAACGGCACGACGATTGAGGATACGATCGAGGCGGCGCTGGATTATCAGCGGCAGGGCTACAAGGCGATCCGCATCCAGTGCGGCGTTCCGGGCATGCCTTCCACCTACGGCGTCAGCAAGGATCGCTATTTCTACGAGCCGGCCGATGCCGATCTGCCGACCGAAAATGTCTGGAATACCAGCAAATATCTCCGCATCGTGCCGGAATTGTTCAAGGCGGCGCGGGACGCGCTGGGCTGGGACGTGCATCTGCTGCACGACATCCACCACCGCCTGACACCGATCGAGGCGGGGCGGCTGGGCAAGGATCTGGAGCCGTATCGCCCCTTCTGGCTGGAGGATGCGACGCCGGCCGAAAATCAGGAAGCCTTCCGCCTGATCCGCGAGCATACGACGACGCCGCTGGCCGTGGGCGAGATCTTCAACACGATCTGGGACGCCAAGGATCTGATCCAGAACCAGCTGATCGATTATATCCGCGCCACCGTGGTGCATGCCGGCGGCATCACCCACCTGCGCCGGATCGCCGCGCTGGCGGATCTCTACCAGATCCGCACCGGCTGCCATGGCGCCACGGATCTCTCGCCCGTCTGCATGGCGGCGGCGCTGCATTTCGACCTGTCCGTGCCCAATTTCGGCGTGCAGGAATATATGCGCCACACGCCCGAGACGGACGCGGTCTTCCCCCATGCCTATACGTTCGATCGGGGCATGATGCATCCGGGCGACAGGCCGGGGCTGGGCGTGGACATCGATGAGGTGCTGGCGGCCGAACATTCCTACAAGCGCGCCTTCCTGCCCGTGAACCGCCTGGAAGACGGCACGATGTATAATTGGTGAGGCCTGATCGGTGAGGGCGCGCGCTCCCCTTTTGGGGGGCATGACGCGCCCTTTCCGAGGTGGATTGCCCGAAGGCGGGGAGGCTGACGGGTAGGGGCGGGCGGGCCGCCGCGCGGCCGGAACTGCGGCGACCCACCTTGGATCTATTGGCACGGCGTATCGCGGCGGCCTATGGGGCCGGCCCGAAGCGGGTGATCGCCCGCTTGTTGCAACAGATAGTGTATATCCTGCCCGACGATGCGCCGCGCGACACGCCCCCCGTCCATTACCCGCGCGGGCCAGCAGCGGGGTGCCGCATGACGAAGCCGGAAACAACGCTGGAGGCGCTCTATGGAGTCCACCGGCAGGAATTGCTGCGCTTTCTCGTCGCGCGCACGGGCGATCCGGCCGATGCGGAGGATATTCTCCAGGAGCTTTGGATAAAGGCGATGCAGCCGGGATCGGCGCCGATCGCGCATGGCCGGGCCTATCTCTACCGCATGGCGCAGAACCTGATCGTCGATCGGCTGCGCGAGACACAGCGGCGCATGCGCCGCGATCGCGCATGGTCCGACCAGAGCGTTGGCTTCGTGGCCGCCGGGCAGGAGCCGGCCGACGAGGCGATGGGCGCGGAGGACATCATGCTGGAACGCGAGGAGGCGGCCCGGTTGGCATCGGCGCTGGGCACGTTGCCGGATGGTGCGCGCCGCGCCTTCGAATTGCACAGGATCCAGGGGCTGAGCCACGGCGAGGTGGCGGCGCGGCTGGGAATATCGAAAAGCGGGGTCGAAAAGCATATGGCCGTGGCGATGAAATATCTGCGGCGGGCGATGCTGGACTGAGGCAGAAACAGGCCGGTGGCGTCCAAGCCCCGGAGATCAGGGAAGGAACAGGCGTTTCGCGATGAGCGCGCGGCCGGACATGGACGAGCGGATGCTGGACCAGGCGATCGCCTGGCACCAGGCGCTCGCGCGCGACGATGCGGACTGGGACGCCTATCTGGGCTGGCTGGAGGCCGATCCGCGCCATCGCGAGGCCTATGACGAGGTGGCGCTGCTCGACCGGATGGCGGACGATCATGCGCCGACGCTGAAGGGGCTGGGCTTCGGCGCCGAAGGGCCGCCGCCGGGAGAACGGGCGGAGCCGCGGGCGTGGCGGAGACGGGGCTGGCTGGTCGGCGGTCTCGCGGCGGCGATCGCCGTGGCCGTGGCCGTGCCCGTACTGAACCGGCAGGCGCCCGCCGATATCGTCTATGGCACGGGCGCCGGCGAGACCCGGCATGTGGCGCTGGGCGGCGGCACGGCGGTGGATCTGGCGCCGTCATCCCGTCTGGTGGCGCTGAATGGCGATCCAGCCCGTCTGGAGCTGGCGCGCGGCGAGGCGTATTTCGTCGTCGCGCACGATCCCGCGCGCACATTGTCGATCCGTTCCGGCGATTATCGGGTGACGGACATCGGCACCACCTTCAGCGTGAACACGATCCCCGATGGCGTGATGGTTTCCGTGGCCAAAGGGCATGTCGGCGTGGGGCGCGGCGATTCCGATCCGGTCGCGGTGGCTGCCGGGCGACGTTTCGTCGCCAGCGGGGGCGACGCCGAGCTACGCATGATCGCCGCCACCGATGTCGGCAGCTGGCGCAAGGGCCGGCTGGTTTATGATCGATCGCCGCTGAAGGTCGTCGCCGCCGATCTCTCGCGCTATTCAGGCAAGACCATCGTGGTGGCGCCTGACATTCGCGATCGACCATTTTCGGGGGTTCTTGTTGTTGGCGACGGTTCGAAGCTCCTCAAGGACCTGTCGGCGCTCATGGCTCTCTCGTACGAGACGCACGGCAACGAGATACGGCTTCGCGCTCGCCCTGATCGCTGAGGCGGCAGCGGCGCGTGCCGCGCCCGTGCCCGGCGATGCGACCTTCGCCTTCAATATCGGTGCCGGATCCGCAACCGCCACGCTGGCTACAGTGGCGGAGATTGCGGGCGTCTCGATCGCGTGGCCTTCCAGCTTTCCGCAGATGCGCCTGCGGGGGCTGCACGGGCGGATGCCGGCCGGCCGCGCGCTGGATAGGCTGCTCGCCGGAACCGGCTATCACGCCGTGCGCGTGGGGCCGACGGACTATCGTGTCGAGCCGCTTCCGCGCGGAGAGGCGGCGCCTGTGGAACCGAGTCTGGCGCTGTCGCGGCTTCCGCCGCCCGAGCCCGTCGCCGCCGACATATTGGTGACGGGGCAGAAGAGGCTGCAGAATCTGGCCGCGATTCCGGCCTCGATCGCGGTCGTCGATTTCCGGACGATACCGGTGAGCGCATCCCCCGCCGTGAGCCGCGACGTGGCCTCCGATGTGGAAGGTCTCGCGCTCACCAATCTCGGGCCGGGCCGCAACCGGCAGTTCATCCGCGGCGTCGCGGACAGCCCCTTCAACGGACCGAGCCAGTCCACCGTCGGCGTCCAGCTGGACGAGGCGCGCGTCACCTTCGACGCGCCCGATCCGGACATCCGCCTGATCGACGTGGAGAGGGTCGAGATCCTGAAGGGGCCGCAGGGGCCGCTCTACGGATCCGGCGCGCTGGGCGGCATCTATCATGTGGTGACGCGCAAGCCCGATCTCGATCAGCCGGGCGCCACGGCGACGCTCTCCGCCAGCGCGGTGCAGCACGGATCGCCGGGCGGCAGTGGCGAGGCGGTGCTGAACCTGCCGGTGATCGATGGCGCGCTGGGGGTGCGTGGTGTGGGCTATGTCGGCCGCGAGGGCGGCTGGATCGACAATGCCGGGCGAAACCACAATGCCAACAAGACGAACATGCGTGGCGGGCGACTGGCCCTGCGCTGGCAGGCGGATCCCGACTGGACCGTGGATCTTTCCGGCATCGTGCAGGACGTGAACGTCCGCGACAGCCAATATGTGACGGCCTCGCGCACGATCGATCGCACCGCCAGCATCGCCGAGCCGACCGACAATGATTTCAAGTCCGCGGCGCTGACCGTTCAAGGGCGCGCGGGCGGCGCGCGCCTGCTGGCGACGACCAGCTATGTCGATCATGGCGTGAGCAGCATCCTGGATTCGAGCAGTGCCTCCGCGGCGTTCGGCCTGACCGGGCAGAGCAGCTTCGCCGACGATCGCCATTACCGGATCTTCAATGGCGAGATCCGCCTTTCCGACGAGGGCGATCGGATCGGGTGGCTGGCGGGCCTTTCCTATCTCGATACGCACAGCCGCAACACCGGCACGATCAGCGCCGGCGGCATCACGATCGAGCCGGAGGCGCTGGATCGCAAGATTACCGAGGCGGCGGCATTCGGCGAACTCGGCTGGCATATCGATCCCGATGTGGAGGCGACGGTGGGCGTTCGCGTTTCGCGCTCCATCGCCGAAAACGAGGCGATCGAGCAGGAGGGGGGCGGCTCCGACCGGATTTCGAAATGGGTGGCCTCGCCCAGCGTGGCGCTGTCGTGGGCGCCATCGTCGCGCAGCCTGCTCTATCTGCGCTATGCGCGCGCGCTGCGGCCCGGCGGCCTCGCGCTGGCGGGGGAGACAACGGCGCGGCGTTATTCGTCCGACAGGCTCGGATCGCTGGAACTGAGCGTGCGCCACAGCATGGACGGTGGGCGCCTCGCGCTCAACGGCAGCCTTTTCCACACGAACTGGAGCCATATCCAGTCCGATTATCTGCGCGCCAACGGCCTGATCTCGACGCGCAATGCGGGCGACGGGCGGATCAATGGCGTGGAGGCGAGCGGGGACTGGAAGCCGGCGCGCGGTCTGACGGTCTCGGCCGGTTTCTCCTATGTCGACGCCCATCTCATCCGCACCGAAGACGGCACCCGGCTGGAGGATACGCGCCTGCCGGTGACGCCCGACGTGACGGCGCGCGCCTTGTTTCTCTACCAGTTCGCGCTGGGATCCTGGCGGGCGGGGGCGACCGCGCAGATCAATTATACCGGCCGCGCCCGATTGACCTTCGATCAGGTGCTCGATCGGACGATGGGCGATTATGCGACGGCTTCGGCCGGCGGATCGCTCTCGCGATCGGGCTTCACCCTGGTCGCCCGGATCGACAATCTGGCCGATGTGAAGGGCGACAGTTTCGCCTTCGGCAATCCCTTCTCGATCGCGGACGGGCGCCAATATACGCCGCTGCGGCCGCGCACCTTCACGCTGGCGGTCACGCGCGCCTGGTGAGGGCGGGCCGTATCGAAACCGGCGGAGCCTGAAAGGGCTCGGAACCCGCCTTATGCCGCCGCGCGGGGCATCCTGCCGCCTTCCGGCCGCCTCCCTTCGTCGCCCGCCCGAAAAATTGATCGCGCGCCGGACTGCGGTGCCGCGGCCGGCCGCCGTCTCGGCTGCGAGCGATGGCGAGGATTTATGCGCATCACCCTGTCCGGCATAGGGACGGCTTCCTGACAATGGCGGCGACACAGACGGAGCGGCGCCTGCTGCTTTCGATCCACGATGTCGGCCCCCGCTTCGAAGGGCAGGTCGATCGGCTGCGCGATCATCTCGGGCGGCACGCGCCCGTGGACCGGATCGCCCTTTTGGTGGTGCCCGATCATTGGGGCGAGGCGCGGATCGTGCCGGGTTCGCCTTTTGCGGCGCGGCTCCGGTGCTGGGCGGACGCGGGCGCCGAAATCTTTCTGCACGGCTGGCTTCATCGCGACGACGCGCCCCACCATTCCGCCGTGAACGCGATGCGGGCGCGCTACATGACGGCGGGCGAGGGCGAGTTTCTGGGCCTCGACCGGGTCGAGACGCGACGGCGGCTGATGGCGGGGCGGGCTTTGCTGGAAGATGTGACCGGCCGGCCCGTGCGCGGTTTCGTCGCCCCGGCCTGGCTGTATGGCGAGGGCACGCATGTGGCGCTGGCCGAGCTGGGCTTCGATCTCGCGGAGGATCATCTGCGCGTGTGGAATCCCGGCTCGGGCACGCGGCTCGCCTCCGGCCCTGTCCTGACCTGGGCGAGCCGCAGCCGAACCCGGATCGCCTCCTCGCTGCTGGCCGGAGCCTTGCTGCCGCCCCTTCTGTCGCGGCTGACGGTGGCACGGATCGGCGTGCATCCGGGCGATGTGGGCGTGCCTGCGCTGATGACGAGCATTGATCGCGCGATCGGCCGGGTCCGGCGCACGCATGCCCCGGCCCGATATGATCGGCTGCTGACGGCGCGGGCCGCCTGATGCGGATCCTTACCTATCTTCACAGCTACGAGCCCGGCGGGGTCGAGCGGATCGCGCTGCGCCTCGTTCGCCGCTGGCGCGCCTTGGGCATCGATGCGCCGCTCTTCATCGGCCGGACGGACGGCGAGCTGCGCGGCGATGTGGGGCGCGAGCTGGAGGCGATCATCCCGCAGGATCCGCCGCGCTGGATCGCGCGGCGCGAAACGCTCTGGATGATTGCGCAGTTGCCGCGCGTGATCCGCGCCGAGCGCCCGGACGTGCTGTTCTGCGCGGGCAATACCTATCTGGTCGTCGCGGTCGCGATGAAGCTGCTTCTGGGTCGCGGCTGTCCGCTGATCGCGGCGAAGATCAGCAACAATCTGGATCGCGCGGGAAGCAGCTGGTTCAGGCGCACCACGCATCGCCTCTGGCTGCGGATCGTGGGGCTCGTGGTGGATCATGTGGTGGGCATGGCCGCGCCGATGGCGGGCGAGATCGCCGAGCGGATGGGCGTGCCGGCGCGGCGTATCACGATCATCCCGGATCCTGCCCTGTCCGATGCGCTGATCGAGAAGATCCGGCGGGGCGGCCCGCGCCCGATCCTGCCCGATGGCGGGCGGCGCTTCCTGGCGGTGGGGCGTCTGGCGCCCCAGAAGAATATTGCGCTGATGCTGCGCGCCTTCGCGCGCGGCGCGGCGGCCACCGATCGGCTGACGATCATCGGCGAGGGCGGGGAACGGCAGAAGCTGGAGCAATTGACCCGCCGGCTCGGCCTTGGCGGGTGCGTCGAATTCCTGGGCTATGTCGCGGAGCCGGCGCTGCTGATGCGCCAATATGACGTGCTGCTGCTCTCCTCCGATTATGAGGGTGTGCCCGCCGTGGTGCTGGAGGCACTTGCGGCCGACATCGCCGTGATCGCCACGGATTGCAGCCGCAGCATGGCGGACCTGCTGGTGGGCGGGCAGCTGGGCGAGCTTGTCCGCGTGGGCGACGAGAGGGCCTTCGCCGGGGCCGTCGCCCGCGTGCGGACCGGGCGCACCGATGCGACGCTGACGCTGGAGCAGGCCCGGCGCTTCACGCTGGAGCGCGCGGCCGAAGCCTATCTGGCCTTGTTCCACGCGGTGGCCCTGTCCCGCGCGCCCCATGCGTCGCCGCGCATCGGCGAGGCAGCATCGCCCGCCGGCGCCACGATCGGCTGAAATCGGAGTGAAGATGGCGAGCGCGAACATCCTTCCCGCGGCCCGGAGCATCGATCCCCGGCCCCTGATTCCGGGCGGCAATCGCTGGGCCGCGCTGATGGGGCCGGCCATATCGCTGCTCGTGTTGGCAGCGGTGATCTATCAGCTGCGGACGATCGATCCGCGCCAGACGCTATCGATGGTGCCCGCGAGCGGCGCCTTCTGGCTGCTGTTCGCGCTTTATTATCTCGCGCAGCCTTTTTCCGAATGGCTGATCTATCGCCGGCTGTGGCGCCTTCCGGCGCGCGGCATCGGCGCCCTGCTGGCCAAGCTCGTGAGCAACGAGATCCTGCTCGGCTATCTGGGCGAGGTCTATTTCTACGGATGGGCACGCCGCCACGCGCATCTCGCGACGGCGCCGTTCGGGGCGATCAAGGATGTCGCGATCCTGAGCGCGGTCGTCGGCAATGTGCTCACGCTGGTGCTGGCCATCCTTGCCTGGCCGCTGCTGGGATCGCTGCCACTGGGGCTGGACAGCCTCGCGCTCAAGGCCTCGATCGCCTGCGTGCTGCTGAGCTCGATCGTGCCGATGCTGTTCCGGCGCAAGCTCTTCTCGCTGCCGCGCGCCGATCTGCTGATGGTGATGGGGCTGCACGCCGTGCGGGCCGTGGGCATGATCGTGCTGGCGGCGGCGATGTGGCACCTGCTGCTCCCTTCCGTGCCGCTCGCCTGGTGGGTGCTGCTCTGCGCGCTCCGCCAGATCCTGTCGCGATTGCCCTTCCTGCCGAACAAGGATCTGGTCTTCGCCGGCATTGCCGCCTTCCTGGCCGGCGCGCATGGCGGGATCGCGGAGGTCATGGCGCTGATGGCATCGCTGCTGCTGTGCGCGCATCTCTGCATGGGGGCCGTGCTGGGCGCGGCCGAGCTGGCGCGCGGCGGCTGGCGATGATGGCGATCGCCCTGCTGGCGGCGATGCTGGCCTCGTCCCCCGATCTCGGCAAGGCGGCCGGGCAATGCCGCGCGGACGAGGAGGGGCCGGCCTTCCTGGTGGACGTGGAGGGCCTGAAGGATCGCCGTGGCCGCCTGAAGCTGGAACTGTATCCGGCTGACGACAGGGATTTCCTGGCCGACGACAATCTGCTCGTCGCGGCGGGCAAGCCCTTTGCCCGGGTGGAACTGCCGGTGCCGGCGGCGGGGCCGGTTTCGCTCTGCATCCGCGCGCCGATGCCCGGCCCCTATGCGCTGAGCCTGCTCCACGATCGGGATTCCGACCGGAAGTTCAGCGTCTCCACCGACGGCATCGGCTTTTCGAACAATCCGCGCCTCGGCTGGTCCAAGCCCCGGGCGGCCGTTGTCGCGACCTATGTGGGGCCGCATCCGACCCGCCTGCGCATCATGCTCAACTATCGCCGGGGGCTCTTCTCCCTCGGCCCCATCGCGGGATGATCCCATGCGCATCGTCGACGTCTGCGCTTTCTATGCTCCCCAGGGCGGCGGGGTGCGCACCTATGTGGAGCGCAAGCTGGCGGCCGCATCCCTGGGCGATCATGAGATGATCGTGGTGGCGCCGGGCGCCAGCGACGGCACGATCCGGGAAATGCCGGGCGGCCGGATCGTGACGCTTTCGGCGCCCAGCTTCCCGCTCGACCGGCGCTATCGCTATTTCGACAACGAGCCGGCGCTGCACGATCTGCTGGATGAGCTGGCGCCCGATATCGTGGAGGCATCCTCGCCCTGGTCCAGCGCGTCGATGGTCGGGCGCTGGCGGGGGGCGGCGCTCCGCTCGCTCGTGATGCACGCCGATCCGCTGGCGGCCTATCCCTATCGCTGGTTCGGCTCGGTCGCCTCGCGCCGGGCGATCGATCGCGGCTTCGATTTCTTCTGGCGGCACCTGCGCCGGCTGGATGCCCGGTTCGACATGGTCGTCTCGGCCAGCGAGAGCCTGTCGTCGCGGCTGGTGGCGGGCGGCCTCTCCAAGGTCCGTACGATCCCGATGGGGGTGGATCCCGGCCTCTTTTCGCCGGCGCTGCGCGACGAGGCGCTCCGCGCGAAGCTGCTCGAGCGCTGCGGCCTCGGCCCCGATGCGACGCTGCTGCTGGGGCTGGGCCGCCACGCGCCCGAGAAACGATGGCCGATGGTGATCGATGCGGCCGTGGCGGCGGGCTATGGCCACCCGATCGGACTGCTGCTGATCGGCGACGGGCGGGATCGCGCCCGCGTGGTGCGTGCGGCCGGCCACAATCCCCACATCCATCTCGGCGCGCCCGTGACGGACCGGCGGGAACTGGCGGCGATCCTCGCGAGTGCGGATGCGCTCGTCCATGGCTGCGAGGCGGAGACATTCTGCATCACGGCGGCGGAAGCCCGCGCGAGCGGCTTGCCGCTGATCGTGCCGGACGAGGGCGGCGCATCCGATCAGGCGCGCGAAGGGCAGGGCTTTCGCTATCGATCGCGATCGGCGGCCTCGCTGACCGCCGCGATCCGCCGGTTCGTCACCGAGGATCGCGATGGCCATCGCGCGCGCGCCAAGCGGGAGGCGGGGCAGGTCCGCAGCATGGACAGCCATTTCCGGGATCTGATCGCCGCTTATGAAGGCGCCAGGGCGATCGCCGCGCCCCGCGCGGCATGATCCAGCCGGGGCGCCCCGATCCTCCCCCGGCGGCGCCCGCGCCGCACGCCCGCGATTGCGATGGCCTTCAGCGGGCGGGAAGCTGCCCGGGCTGGACCTTCCTGATCCGCTGCCTGCTGTGGGCCACGCGAAACAATCGTGGTGGCCCGTCATCATAAGTGGCAGGGGCTTGGCCAAGAAGCGGGGGCGCCGGGCCGTATCCGATGACGGCACGCTCCTCGCGGCGGATGAAAGACGAATTCTGATGCGGACCACTTCCGACAGCGATTCCGTGCGGCTCTACCATCTCGATGCCGACAGCGGTGCCGCGACGACCCTGCTCTACGGTACGATGGCCGAGGCGCTGCGCGCGGCCGAGGCGGAGCAGGAAGATGTGCAGGAAGGCCTGTTCCTGCAGACCAGCAACGATGTGATCGCCTATCTGGATTTCATCGGCGGATAAGATCCCGATTGCCCCGGGCGGGGCAAGGGACGGACGATGACTTGGCGTGGATCAGTAGATCTGCCCGTCCGGCGGGGGATCATCTTTCGGTCCCTCGTGGCCAACATATGGTTAATGTCCGCAAACCGTGTATATTCGGGTGGGGAGCCGAGTATCTGGCGGCCGGCCGAGTCCGGCGTGTTGCGGGGAGTTTCCAGATGGCACAGAAGACGCCCAAAACGGGCATCGTCCTGGCATGTTTACTGGCGATCGTCCTGATAGCTTTGGGTGCGGCCTATCTTTTCAGGCAGCCGGCGCCATCGGGCGCAACGGAGCGCGCCGCCGCCCGGATCGCCCGCGACTGCGCGGGCGGCAACCAGATCAGGAATGAAGGCGATGTCGCGGCGGGCCTGAGCGATCACCTGACCAAGCTTTCCGGCAAATCCAGCGTCAGTTCCAGCGATATCGGGCAGATCACCTCCGGCATATCGCAGGACGATATCGGCCTGAAATTCTACGCCGCCTACACGAAGTGCCTGAAACAGGGCACGGAGAACTGGCTTGCGCTTAACGGCGTGCCGGTCCGGGATGCGCCGGGCGAGATGGCCGCCCCGATGCCGGGAGCGGCCCCGGCGGCGGGCGGGGAGCCCAAGGCCGCGCCCTCCACCGCCACCGGCGACAACGGGATTGCGGTGATCGGATCGATCAACAATTCCAATCTGAGCGTCGATGGGACGCATCACTGATCCGCTGGCGCTGTTCTGCGCGGTGATGCTGGCCGGCGCGGCCGGCGCGCAGCAGCGCGCGGCGGGCAATGGCGGCGTCGCGATCGTGGGCAATGTTACCAACAGCAAGGTCACGGTCGGCTTTTCGGCGGCGCAGGTGAAGGAACTCGTCGCGGCGGCGAATGGCGGCCTGCTTTCGCAGAACAAGGCGCTTCAGCGCGACAAGGATGAACTGGGGCGGCAGCTCAGCCTGCGTGGTGGCGCGCTCGATACCTTCCTGAGGGAAATGGGCGTCCGCAAGGTGCCGGACGACAAGCTGCTCGAAACGCTGGCCGACATCGCGGCCCGCTTCCGGAGCCTGCAACAGGAGGTCGCCCGGACGGCCAGTTCCTCGCCCGAGGTCACAGCGTTGCGGGCGAAGGCGCAGGCGGCGCTGGACGCCGATCCGCCCCGCCTGGACGAGGCGGCGCAGCTTCTGGGCCAGGTGCAGGATATCCAGCGGCGCGAGGCGCGGCCGGTGCTGGCCCAACTGGAGACGACGGCGGCGCAGCAGGCGGATGTCGCCCGTACCCAGCTGAAATATCGCGAGGCGGCGGATCATTATGCCGAGGCGGGGCGCTTCGCGCCCGACGACAAGGCACGGGCCGGCTATGCGCGGGCGGGCGCCGAGGTGCTGTTTCGGCTGGGCTATGTGCCGCGAGACCGGCAGGCGCTGGAGGACGCGGTGGAGCTGCGGCGCGCGGTCGTGCGGTGGACGCCGCGCCGGCAGGACCCCCGTGGCTGGGCGACGGCGCAATATGAGTTGGCCGAGACGCTTTCGACGCTGGGCACCGATGCGGGCGTACCGGTCCTGCAGGAATCGGTGGAAGCCTATCGGCAGGCGCTGCTGGAGCAGCCTCAGGCGGCGATGCCGCTCGTCTGGGCGAAGACGCAGGCTGAAATGGGGCTCGCCATAGGCCGCCTTGCCCGTCGCGATCCCGCCGCCGCGAAGCTGGAGGATGCCGTTACGGCGCTGCGCGAGGCGCTGAAGGAAGTGACGGCGGCCAATGCGCCCGACGATTGGGCGCAGATGCAGTTCAATCTGGGCGGCATCCTCGCCGATCTGGGCAAGCGGGAGACGGGGACGGCGCATCTCGAGCAAGCCGTGACGGCCTATCGCCAGAGCCTGACCATCTGGACGGCCGAGAAGGATTCCTTCTTCTCCGCGATCGAGCAGAACAAGCTTGGCGATGCGCTGCTTTTGATCGGGCAGCGCGGCGGCCCGATCGAGCGCCTCACCGAAGCGAGCGCCGCCTACAGTGCGGCGCTGGAACTGTACAAGGCCTGGAACGTCCACGGGCAGGCGATGGAGGTGACACTGGACATGTGTCTGTCGGAAGCCCTGATCGCCGGCCGCAAGGGCGATCGCGCGGGGCTGGAGGAGATTGGCAGGATCGTGGCGGATGCGCGCGCCGCGCTGGACAAGAAGGGCGACGTGAAATCGACGCAGCGCGCCGATTCGGTGCTGGCGGAGATAGGCAGGATCCGGGCGGGCATGAAGCCCTGAGAACCCCGTTCCCGACGCCCACCGTTTCGGGCATGCCATCCGGGAATGCGCCACGAAGGCGCATTCCCGGACATTCCATCAGGCCGCGGCCTTTTCCCGTTCCCGCATTTCCTGGTTGAGCATTTCGGCCAGCAGGAAGGCCAGTTCGATGCTCTGCCCGGCATTGAGGCGCGGATCGCAATGCGTGTGATAGCGATCGGCCAGCCCCTGCTCGGTCACGGCGATGGCGCCACCCGTGCATTCGGTGACGTTCTGGCCGGTCATCTCCGCATGGATGCCGCCGCCATGCGTGCCCTCGGCACGATGCACGGCGAAGAAGCCGCGCACCTCGGCGAGGATGCGCTCGAACGGCCGCGTCTTGTAGCCATTGGCGGCCTTGACGACATTGCCGTGCATCGGATCGCACGACCAGACAACCGGGCGCCCCTCGCGCTTCACGGCGCGGACGAGCTTCGGCAGATGCTTTTCGATCTGATCGTGGCCGTAGCGGGTGATGAGCGTGATGCGGCCGGGCTCACGCGCCGGATCCAGCGTGTCCAGCATGCGCAGCAGCGCGTCCGGCTCCAGGCTGGGGCCGCACTTGAGGCCGATCGGATTGCCCACGCCACGCAGGAATTCGACATGCGCCGATCCCTCGAAACGGGTGCGATCGCCGATCCACACCATATGCGCCGACGTATCATACCAGTCGCCGGTCAGGCTGTCCTGACGGGTCAGCGCCTGCTCATATTGCAGCAGCAGCGCTTCGTGGCTGGTGTAGAAATTGGTGCCGGCCAGCTGGGGCACGGTCTGCGGATTGATGCCGCAGGCCGCCATGAAGGAAAGCGCATCACCGATGCGATCCGCCAGCTGCTGATATTGCGTGGCCCAGGGGCTGCGGCCCATGAAATCCAACGTCCAGCGATGCACCTGCTGGAGGTTCGCATAGCCGCCCTGCGCGAAGGCGCGCAGCAGATTGAGCGTGGCCGCCGATTGCGAATAGGCGCGTACCATCCGCTGCGGATCGGGAATCCGCGCCTCGGGCGTGAACGCGATATCGTTGACATTGTCGCCGCGATAGGAAGGCAGCTCCACGCCATCGATCGTCTCCGTATTCGCGGAGCGCGGCTTGGCGAACTGCCCCGCCATGCGGCCGACCTTCACGATCGGCATCTTCGAGGCATAGGTGAGGACCACCGCCATCTGGAGGATCACGCGGAACGTATCGCGGATATTGTCCGGATGGAATTCGGCGAAGCTTTCGGCGCAGTCTCCGCCCTGGAGCAGGAACGCCTTGCCCTGGGCCACCTGGGCCAGCTCCGCCTTCAGCGCGCGCGCCTCACCCGCAAAAACGAGCGGGGGCGACCGGCGCAATTCCTTCTCGGCAGCCTCCACGGCGCCCTGATCGGGATATTGGGGAAGCTGCCTAGCTTCGTAGTTGCGCCAGCTTTCGGGCGTCCAGTTCGTCGCCATGATCGGTCCTTTCGAGCGGGCGCCCTTAGGCCAATCGGCGTTAATGCTCAATGGAGAGGAGATTGGGCCGGCCAAGGGAAAAATTGGGGAGCGTGATCGATCCCTTCGATCGGTGCGCGCCTGCACACCGG
This sequence comes from Sphingomonas sp., assembly GCF_003248515.1. Taxonomy (GTDB): domain Bacteria; phylum Pseudomonadota; class Alphaproteobacteria; order Sphingomonadales; family Sphingomonadaceae; genus Sphingomonas_I. Next base: position 306,490 of record NZ_QFOB01000004.1, on the reverse strand, counting down.
CAGGCGCGCGTGGACGATGCTCAGCCAGCCCGTTCGGCGAGCATGGAGGCGATCATCGGCTGAAGCTTGTCCGTATAACGGGCGAGCGTGATGGGCGGGCAGCCGCCGAACAGCGTCGTCAGCCGGCCATCCTGCCAGCAATGGAGCGCGAAGCCGGGATCGCCATCCTCGATCAGCGGGCGATCGTCCGGCCGTGCGGCATCGATCGGCGTGAGAATCAGGCTCACTTCAGGTGCCGTGGACGGACAGATGATGAGCGGCAGGCCGGCCCAGCTGGTGTGGCTGGCGCGATGGACATGGCCGGAGACGAGGCCGATCACCTGATCGTGACCGGCGAGCGCCGCCCCGAGGCGCGCAATCCACGGTTCGGATGGAGAGGGATCCATCCAGGGTATCCCCACGCCCTGCGGCGGATGATGGACGAAGATCAGCGTGGGGCTCGCCGGTGCCTCCGCCAGGCGCGCCGCGAGCCATGCTGCGCGCACCTCGCAGAAGGCGCCGCCGTGGCGGCCTTCCTCCAGCGTATCGAGCAGGATCAGGCGCAAACCTTCACCCTCGATCACCTGCTGGAGAAAGCCTTCGTTCACCGGCGTTGCGGGGAAGACGTGGGCGAGAGGCTCGCGCAGATCGTGATTGCCCGCCATCAGATGCACGGGCATCGGGCACCGGGCCAGCGCATCCGCCAGCACGCGATAGCTTTCCTCGTCGCCATATTCGGTGAGATCGCCCGATGCGATCAGCAGATCGGGCAGGGGCGAAAGCGCGAGGATACGATCCAGCACGCGATGCAGGCGCTGCAGATTGGGCTCGTCCGGATGTGATCGCTCGAAGCCGATATGCAAATCGGAGATCTGCGCGATCAGCATCGGTCTTGGCCCCCCGGTCACCTTCTTACCCACTGTTCCTTACGGAAGCCGTAGCCGAAGGTTGCATGATTTTTCTTTTCTGCTCGCGCGAGGCCGCCGTCGCGCCGCGCCGATCATCCTTGTGATAGACGTGGCACATCGCGCAGCCCGAGGCGACCTTCGCCTTTTTCGCGATTCCGCCGCCATTCTCGCCGACATGGCAGGTGCGGCAATTGGCGATGCCGGGGATCAGCACGTCGCGCGCATCGGCCGATTTCGGGGCCGCATGGCAGCTCGCGCAATCCTCCTGCGTGTGGGCGCGATGATCGAACCAGCCATTGACGAAGAACTGATCGGGCAAGGTGACGGGAGCGACCTTGTAATCCACGGCGCCGGGCCGCGATGGGCCGGTGATGCGGTGGCAATCCGCGCAGGCGCCGTTCGGCGCGAAGAGCGCATGGATCGCCTGGGCCGCCGAGCCGGCCGGCGCGAGGCCGGCGATCTGGGCCGAGGCGAAATCGCCGGGCCGCCGCCGCATATAACCCGCCAGCGGCTGGACCGGGGTGCCGCCGCCCGCAGCATAGAAATCGCGGACCTGCGCGATCGCCTGATCCACCTCGCCATGGCGCAGCGTGCGTATCTGCCCTTCGCGCCGCCCGAAGGCGAGGCTGTGGCAGGACTGGCAATCCTTCTCCATCGTCACGGGCCGGAAGCCGGCGCCGTTGGGATCGGGGCGATGGCAGCCCGCGCAATCCAGCCCGCCCTTCTTCACCTGCCCCAGCGCCTGGGCCATGCGGGCGACGCCGTTGGTGGCGGAAAGGTGGATATCGTGCGGGAAGATCAGGCCGGTTTCCTGCCGGGGATGTGCATCCAGCGAGGTGCGCCGGAAGACCGGCCTGTCGCCGGGCTGCACAAGGATGGCGGGCTGGAATTCGGGATGATTGGTGCCGAAATCCTTCGTATCGCCCAGCTTCGTTTCGGGCAGCTTTTCCTTCAGCGCGCCATGGCAATCCGCGCAGAATTTCTGGTTGGGCGCGGCGATCTGCATCGATCCGCCCTTATGCTCCGTGTGGCAATCCACGCAGCGGCCCGCCGGCCGATTGAAAGCGTGGGCCACGGCGAGGCTGAGCTTGCCCCCGATCGTATCGGGCGCGAGCGCCACGCGCAGCTTTTCCGGATCGGCATGATCGTGAACGGTGGTGTGGCAGGTCTTGCAGGCATCGTCGCGCACGGAGACGAACGCCTTGGCGTGGCAGGCGGTGCAATTGTTCGTCAGATTGGCGTGCGCGGTGGAAAGCGGGCCGGCGGACCAGCTGCGATCGCCATGGAAGCCGGAGGCGCCGGCCTCCATCTGCTGGGCGGTGAGCTTCTTCCCGCTCGCGCCGAGATAGGAGGCGACCGGCCAGGCGAGGAACAGGAGCAAGACGAGCAGCGCGCCGCCCCAGGCGAGCAGCCGGCGCGAGGGCGCCACGCCCGCCAGCGTGAACAATTGCCGTTCATCGCGAACATCGCTGGAGGCGGCAAGCAGGCCATAGCGCTCAACGGTGACGGTGATCGCCTGTTCCGCCTCGTCCCAGGCGATCTCCATCCGGAAGCCACCGATACGGACTTCCGCACCGGACCGGGCATCGACCTCGCTCTCCACGGTCGATCGCCCGTCGATCGAGAAGGGCAGGCCGGTGAGCGAGCGGACGACCATCCGGTGCGTGCCGGTGCGCACGATCACGGCATGCTGGAGCGTGACCTCCAGATCGGCGAGCACGATATCCGAGCCGGGATCGCGCCCGATGGTGAGGCGATCGGCCTCGATCCTGCGGCTGCGGCGGATTTCACGGCCGGTGGCGGAGGCCGAGACGGCATGGATCAGGAACGCCATCCCGCCCTCACCAGTAGAAGAAAACGGAGACGACATGCGCGACCAGCGCGGCGATCAGGGCGATCGTCGCCGGGACATGCACATACAGCCAGATTTCGAGGATGGCGCGCAGCCGCAGATGGCGGCGCAGTTGCGCGACCAGGCCATGCTTCTGCCCCAGCAGGGCGCGGAGACGCTCCATCGCATCGGGCGGCACATCGCCCGCCATCTTGCGCAGTTCGTTTTCGGCATGCGTCGTGGCATTTTCCAGCGCGCCAGAACGAAGCCGGGCGCGCAGGCCGCCGCCGAACGCATCCTCTTCCAGCGATGCTTGGATCAGGGCCGCAGCGCGGGGGCCGAGCGGTTGCGCCGCCGAATGGAGCTGGCGATCGATCGAGCGCAGCCCTTCCAGCATCTGCGTCTCGGTCAGTTCGCCGCGATTTTCGGAAAGCTTGGAGGGCAGCGCCGCATAGACGCCGATGCCGAACAGGCCGGAGAAGATCACCAGCATCATCAGCGCATAAGCGAACGTGTGGATATTCCACCCGAAATGGAAGCCGGTGTGGAGCGTGCCGATGACGATGAGCGAAAGGCCCAGCCACACGTGGGCCGAAGTCCACGCCTTGAGCGACCAGACGCCCGGCGACATGCGCCGCTTTCGGATGCCCAGCGCCGTCAGCCACAGGATCAGCGCGAATCCGATCGTGCCGAGCGTATAGCCATAGACGGTATCGCCTTCGGGGCGCGGCAGCGGCCGATCGATCGCGTAGATCAGGATCAGCACGAGACAGAGCAGGCTCGCGAATTTCGCCCAGCGCCAGTTGCGGTGGCGCAGGAAGCTTTCGTGCAGCACGGCCGACGAGCGGCGCACCTGACGGCGGGGGGACGAGGGCGCGGCCATCAGCGGCGGCCGATCCTGCCCGGATTCACCGCCGAAGAGGCGGATGGCACGCGGCGCCGCGCGTGGCGCGCGCTCATCGCTCCGCTCCCAGCCGGGCGACGGTCAGAAACTCCTCGGGCGCGACGCGGATGGCAGCGCCAGTGGGGCAGGCGCGCACACAGGCCGGGCCGCCATCTATGCCGGAGCACATGTCGCATTTGATCGCTTTCTTGGGCTTTTCGATGCCCGCCGGCGTATTCTTGTAGGCCCATTCCTTGCTGGGCTCGCCGGGGCCGGGGCCACGGCCGAAGAGCAGCCAGGAAAGCAGGCCGGGCTTCTTCGGCGGCACCTTGTCCATGCGGATCACGCCATAGGGGCAGTTGCGCTGGCAATTGCCGCAGCCGATGCAGCTATCGTCGATGAAAACCTCGCCATCCGGCCCGCGATGGATCGCGTTGGGCGGGCAATCGGCCATGCAGTGCGGATGCTCGCAATGGCGACAGGAGGTGGGAACGTGCAGATGGGCATACGTCTTGCCCGCCTCGCGATCGAGGCGGGAGAGGCCCTCATGGCTATCCGCGCAGGCCTTCTCGCAATTGTCGCAGCCGACACAGAGCTTCTCGTCGATCAGCAGCACGTCGGTCGCCTCGCCGATCCCGTTTTCGACGAGGAAATTGGCGACGGAGGAATAGAGATCGACGGCGCCGCCGAAATCCTCCTTCCTGTTTTCGATGAAGCCGTTGACCTGGCGGCGGGCGGCCATGTCCGTGCGCGCGCGCTCCAGCAGCTTGGGATGCTTTTCCAGCAGCGCCGCGAACGCATCACCATCGATGCGCAGCACTTCGGACCGGATCGCCGCGCGCACGGTGGCGGTGCGCGTGCCGCCCTCGATCAGCGCCATCTCGCCCACATAGGATCCGGCCGGCAGATAGGAGAGGAAGATCGGCTTCCCGCCGACCTTCTTTTCCACGACCATCGATCCGGAACGGATCACATAGATATCGCGGCCCTCGTCGCCTTCCGTCAGGATCGCCTCGCCGGCCCTGATCTGCCGGATCTCCGAATGATCCATCACGTTCGAAAGATCGGCCGGCGTAAGCCCCGATCCGAACATCTGGAGCAATTGCCGCTCGGTGGAGATGCGCGTGATCGCGCGCTTCACGGCGGGAACCTGGCTCATCAGCTTCAGCGTGGCCGAACGCGGAATTTCCAGAAGCACGCAGGGCTTGGCCGCGCGCACCGTGGAGCCGCGCCGCCGCCCGGAAATCAGGCCCACCTCGCCGAAGATCGAGCTTTCGCCGATCATCACGTCCGTGCCCGGCGCGACTTCCACCGCCACCGCGCCGGCGGCGATCGCGAACAGGGAGGAGCCGGGCTCGTTGCGGCGGAAGATGGTCTCGCCCGCCGCATAGGCCGCGATCTCGCTGTCGAGCATGAACTCGCGCATCTGCAGCGGCGAGAGATCGTGCAGGATCGAGACGTGCCCGCGCAGATAATCCAGCCAGCCGGCGACGCTGTTGTCCGACACGATGCCGGGCGGAAGACCGGAGAATTTGCGCTCCAGGATCGGCTCGTCGGCGGGCTTCAGGCCGGTATTGCCGGCGATGAACTCGACGACGTCATAGCCCTGGTTCATGCAGTGCTTGATGAGCGGATAGCCGGCCAGCGCGCCGATCACATAGATGCCCGGCACGGTCGATTCGAACGTGGGTGAAAGCTTGGGATAGGAGACGCGATCCGCGCTCGTGAATTCCACGCCGGTGCCGGGCACGATCGCCTTGCGTCCGTCCTTCTCCTCGAAGCTGGCGCAGCAGGCTTCCACGAAGGCGCGCGGCGGCGCCGATCCCATGCGGGCGATCGTGCGGTTGCAGGGCACGGTGACGGTGCCGTCGCGCGCATCGAAGGTGATCGTGTCGATCCCGATATCGGCCACGTTCGTTTCGCGCATGATCGTGATGCGGCCTTCATTCTCGGCCGCCAGCAGCGCCTTGACGTTCGCATCCTTGGCGGTCGGGAAATCGGCCGATCGATTGACGAGCGTCAGTGTGTTGCGCTGCTCCGGATCCGCGATCAGGCCCAGCGCATTTTCGATGCCGGCATCGCCGCCGCCGATCACGGTGATGTGTTCGTCAATATATTCGGCGGGGTCGTCCAGCGTGTACTGGACGTTCGCGCCTTCCGCGACGGGATTGCGGACGAGGTTCGGATTGCCCTGCGTGCCGATGGCGAGGATGATCGTCTCGGCCCGGACATCGGGCTTGCCCTTGATGACGATGGTGAAGTCACCGGCCTTGCCGGTGACGGCGGTCACTTCCGCCTCCATCAGCACGTTCACCTTGTGGGCGGAGGTGCCTTCGTTCCAGCCGCCGAGAATCGTCTCGCGCTTGCCGGCCTCGAATTGCAGATCCGAGCGCAGCACGAGCTGGCTCGGCGTGGCCATCACATGCTTGCCCTTCTGATATTTGTAGATCGTATCGGAGAGATGATCGGTCTTTTCGATCAGCACATGATCGAGCCCAAGGGCGGCGGCATGCGCGGCGGCGCTCAGGCCTGCCGGCCCCGATCCGATAATGGCGACGCGATGCATCGTCATGGAACACCCCCAATCCCCATCGTTGCTCTAGCATCCCTGACGCGGGAGGCTAGAGGGGGAAAGTTCTGAGGGAGTAACGAATTTGGCGAGCGGGGGCGGAATCGGGGCCGGCCGGGTCGGGCTCTATGCCCTGGTTCTCGCGGGCGTGGCGGCGATCGTCGTCCTCGGCCTGCGCTATCGCGAGGGCGGCGGGCAGGGTGCCGCGCCCACGGCCGTCGCGCCGCAGCCGGCGCCACAGGGCGACGTCAACCAGATGGTGCAGGCGCTGGAGGCGAAGCTGAAGGCCAATCCCAAGGATGCCGAGGGCTGGCGCATGCTCGGCTGGTCCTACTTCAATCTCAATCGCTTCGCCGATGCGGCCCGCGCTTATGCGCGCGGCGCGGAACAGGCGCCGGGCGATGCCGGCCTGTGGTCCGCGCTGGGCGAGACACTGGTCTATGCGCACAAGAAAGGCGTGGACGAGGATGCCGCGCACGCCTTCACCCGCGCGATCCAGATCGATCCGAAGGATGCGCGGGCGCGCTACTTCCTGGCGGTGCGCAGGGATCTGGCCGGCGACCACAAGGGCGCGATCGACGACTGGATCGCCGTGCTGCGCGATGCGCCCGCCGATGCGCCCTATACGCAATCGATTCGCGATCTCGTCGAGCAGGTCTCCAAGCGCGAGAAGATCGACATTGCCGGGCGTATCCCCACGGCGGCGCCACCACGCACCGTGGCGAGCGACGCCATTCCGGGGCCGACGGCGGGCCAGATGCAGGATGCGGCGCGGATGAGCCCGTCCGAACAGGACGCGATGGCGCGCGGCATGGTCGACAGGCTCGCCTCCCGCCTCGCCCAGCAGCCTCGCGACGAGGAAGGCTGGATCCGGCTGATGCGCGCGCGGCTGGTGCTGGGCGACAAGGCGGCGGCGAAGGCCGCGCATGCGAAAGCGCGCGAGGCTCTTGCGGGCGACACGGCCGCGATCGGGCGGATCGACGCGGCGGCCAGGGAACTGGGCGCGGATTGAGCCGCCGGGCCCGATCCGGGGCGATAGGCGTTGGATCGTCCTGCGCCTATGATCCTGCCGGGGTGGTGTTGCGCCCGCGCACGATCGGGCGGCGGGCTGGAATGATGGAGTGAGGCAGGGATGATGAAGAAAATGACCGTCGCGCTGCTGGCGTCGCTGTCGCTGGCGGGCGCAGCGTCCGCGCAGTTTCCGGCAGGGCTGGGGAGCAGCCTGCTGCCCAACATCTCCTCGACCAGCACCGGCAACGCCGCCGGCCTGCTGTCCTTCTGCGTGAAGAACAAGCTGCTGGGCGGGCAGAATGCCACGGCGGTGCTCGGCAAGCTGACCGGCCAGAGTGGCGTCACCGGATCCAAGGATTATGCGGCGGGCCAGTCCGGGCTGGTGCAGACCGGGCAGGGATCGGGTTTCTCGCTCGCCAATGCCAAGGGCCAGATCAAGTCCAAGCTGTGCGATATGGTGCTGAAGCACGGCACCTCCCTCGCCGGGCTGTAGAGCCGGCCGGCCCGCGGAGGAGCGGCGCGCGGGGCGAACATGCGGCCCGGTTGCGCCGCTTCACTGTGCAGGGCGAGGCCAGGAGCGGCAGGCCGGGCGCGGCGGGCTGGGCGCGGCGGGCTGGGCGCGGCGGGCTGGGCGCGGCGGGCTGGGCGCGGCAGGGCTGGGCAATGGCGTGTGCTTTTTGAGGCGCCGTCGGCGTGGTGGCCGGTAACGCATCGGCCGGTTGCCCATCGGTCCGTCGATATCTGTACCGATCGGTTCTGGAAATTCTTGCGCCGAGCGACTAAGTGCGCCCGCAGGGAGTTATGCACAAGATGAAGCGGGAAGTGATCCGATATCTGGATTCCGTGAAGGCGCGCGATCCCGCGCCGCGTTCGCGGTGGGAGATCCTGCTCTATCCGGGTGTGTGGGCGCTGGCCTTCCATCGCGCGGCGCATTGGCTGTTCGAGGCGGAACTGTGGTTCCTCGCCCGCTTCGTCAACCATATCGGCCGCTTCCTGAGCGCGATCGATATCCATCCCGGCGCCAGGATCGGCGAGAATTTCTTCATCGATCATGGCTTTACCGTGATTGGCGAAACCGCTGTCATCGGCAATAACGTCACCATATATCAGTGTGTTACGCTGGGCGGCACCAATCCCGCCAATGGCGTTGCCGGCAAGCGTCATCCCACGATCGAGGATGATGTGATCATCGGATCGGGCGCGCAGGTGCTGGGGCCGATCACGGTGGGCAAAGGCGCGCGGATCGGCGCCAATGCGGTCGTGACGCGCGATGTTCCCCCCGGCGCCACCATGACGGGAATTCCCGCACGGCCCACCTTGGTGGATGCGCAGAATTATAATAGCTTCGTTCCCTATGGCACGCCGTGCAGCGAACGCTTCGATCCGCAGACCCAGCAGCTGGAACTGCTGAAGTGCGAGGTGGAAACCCTGCGCGCCAAGCTGTCCCAGCTGATCGAGCAGCGCGATCGCGAGGCGCCGCAGCGGGATCGCGATTGCGCCTGATTGGGGCGCAAGCCCGATGAGGGCCGCCGCCTGATGGGTGTGGTGACGCCATTCCCCACGCCGGCCCCGGCACAGCAGGTCACGTTCGTCCGCGCCGAATTGCAGCGCATCCTGGATCTTTACGGGCGGATGGTGGCGGCCGGCCACTGGCGCGATTATGCGATCCATTTCGGGCGCGACGCGGCCTCCTTCGCCTGTTTTCGCCGATCGGCCGAGCGGCCGGAATATCGGATCGAGAAAAGGCCGGCGCTACGCAGCCGGCAGGGCGAATGGGCGCTGATCGGCGAAGGCGGCGCGGTGCTGAAGCGCGGGCACGAGCTTGGCCCCGTCCTCGCGCCGGTGGAGCGCAAGCTGATGAAGCTGGTGGAGGAGTGAGGACGCGGCCCACATTCTCCTTGAGGCGTGACAAGATCCGATCCGTTGCGCTCCCGATCCGCGATGCCTATCTGAGCGAACGACCGCTACGGGAGCTGACATGACGGATTTCTCTGATCGCGAACGCGCCTTCGAAGGCAAATTCGCGCGCGATGAGGAAATGGCCTTCCGCATCACCGCCCGCCGCAACCGGCTGGTGGGTACATGGGCGGCCGGGCTGATGGGCCTCACCCCCGAGGAGACCGACGCCTATGCGAAGGCCGTGGTGCAGGCCGATTTCGAGGAAGCGGGCGACGAGGACGTGATCCGCAAGCTGCTGGGCGATCTGGTCGGCGCGAGCGTGGACGTGGATGAGGCGCGCGTGCGCACCGCGCTGCACGACGCGACCGTCGAGGCGCGCCGCCAGCTGATCGAGAGCCAGTGAGGCCGCGCTGATGCCGATGCAGGCCGAAGAAATCGAGACGATGATCCGGGCCGCGATCCCGGATGCGCATGTCGAGATCACCGATCTCGCCGGCGACGGCGATCATTATGCGGCGCGCGTCGTCGCCGAAAGTTTTCGCGGCATGCCCCGCGTCCGCCAGCATCAGCGCGTCTATGATGCGCTGGGCGGCCGGATGGGCGGCGTGCTCCACGCGCTTCAGCTCACCACAGCCCTTCCTTCCTGAGTTTCGAGGAAAAACGCCATGACCACCGCCACCCAGGACGCGCAGGCCCGCATCGACGCCGCCGTGAAAGGCAATGATGTGCTGCTGTTCATGAAGGGCACGCCGCTCTTCCCCCAGTGCGGCTTTTCCAGCCGCGCGGTCGCGATCCTCGAACATCTCGGCGTCGAGTTTCAGTCGGTGGACGTGTTGCAGGATCAGGCGGTGCGCCAGGGCATCAAGGATTATTCCAACTGGCCGACGATCCCGCAGCTCTACGTGAAGGGCGAGTTCGTCGGCGGATCGGATATCATGATGGAAATGTATGAGAGCGGCGAACTGGCCGAACTCATGCAGGAAAAGGGCGTCCCGGCCGCCGAATAAGGCAGGCTTCTCCCCGCCTCCCTTCCGGGCGGGGTGCGGCAACGATCCGTTTCGATCCGGCGCCGCGGCGGGTTTGCGCGGCGGCGCGGGGGTACGATGGGCCTCGTGGATCGATAGCGTCATGCACAGGCCGGGCGGGATCCGGCATGACGGGGAGGGCAATCGCCTTCCCCGAATTTCGTTGTGTCGCCGCTGCTCAATGCCCGTGCCGCCGTCATCTCCCGTTCAGCATCGCAGCGTCATTTCGCGTTGACGACTACAGTTGTGGTCGATATGACTACATGTGTAATCGGAGAGGGTGGATGGCCGAGCGGATCAGCGAGGGCGAGCATGTGCTGATGGAGGTGCTGTGGGCGGAATCCCCGCTCACGGCGGCCGAGGTGGCGGAGCGTGTCGATCCGGCGCGCGACTGGAGCGACCGCACCGTGAAGACGATGCTGGGCCGGCTCCTCGCCAAGGGCGCGCTGGCGCATGAAGAGGATGGCCGCCGCTATCTCTATCGCCCGGCCGTGGCGCGCGAGGATTATGTGGCGCGCGAATCGAGCCGCCTCGTCGATCGCCTGTTCGGCGGCCGCGCGGCCCCGCTCGTGGCCCATCTCGCCGAACGCCAGGCTCTCAGCGACACCGATATCGCCGAACTGGAAGCCCTGCTGAAGGAGCTCAAGCCATGACCGACTGGATCGTCGAGACTTTGGTTTCCTCCGCCCTGCTGATGCTGCTCGTGCTGGCCGTGCGCCGGCCGGTGAGCGCATGGTTTGGCGCGCGCGTCGCCTATGCGCTGTGGGCGCTGCCGCTGGTGCGCATGGTGCTGCCGCCGTTGCCGGGGCACCAGATGCTCCTGAAGCCCTTCCTGTCCGCCACGACGACGACGGGCACGACGGTGAAGCTCGGCCTCGCCTCGCCGGGCGAGATCGCCGATCCGCTCATGCTGCCGGCGGATGTGCAGGCCGCCTTCGATGCCGGCCCGGTGGCGCAGGGCTGGAGCTGGCCGGCCCTGTTGATCGCGGCATGGCTGATCGGCGCTGCGCTCTTCTTCGGCTGGCAGATGATCCGCTATCGCCTGTTCGTGGCGAGGGCATTGGACGGCGCCACGCATCTCGTGACCGAGGCGAGCGTCGACATTTTCGTGAGCGACACGGTCGACGGGCCGATCGCGTCCGGCGTGCTGCGCCGGCGCATCTTCCTGCCGCGCGACTTCCTCGATCGTTATTCCTCGGGCGAACGGCGCCAGGCGCTGCTGCACGAGGGGGCGCATCATGATCGCAAGGATCTGCTCGCCAATGTGGCGGCGATCGCGATCGTCTCGCTCCACTGGTGGAACCCGGTCGCACATATCGCGTATCGCTGCTTCCGCGCCGATCAGGAGCTGGCCTGCGATGCGACGGTGCTGGCCGATGCCGCGCCCGAACAGCTTTATGCCTATGGCAGCGCGCTCGTGAAATCGACGGTGGGCCGCGCGCCGGCCGCCGCCTGCGCCTTCAATCGCACCGACGAGATCAAGCGGAGGCTGAAGATGATCAAGCGTGGCAAGCTGGGCCTCGGCCGGCGCGCGGCGGGCGTGGGCTTGGCGGTGATCGCAACGGTCGCGGGGCTGGCGGCGACGGCATCGGGCAGCAATGCGACGGTGCAGATCGTGCCGGCCGCCGCACCGGAGCCGCTGGTGGCCGGTGCTCCGGTTCCGGTTCCCGCGCCCCTCGCCCAGCCGGCGCCGCCACCGGTCCCCCCGCTCGCCGTGCGCGAACAGCATCGGATCCGGACGGTGACGGTCACGGGTCCGGGGGGCTTCGTCTCGCCGCCGTCGCCGCCCGCATCGCCGCAATCCGCCGTGCCGCCCGTGCCGCCGGTTCCCCCGGTGCCGCCTGCCACGATCCGATCGACCCGCCTCTCCATGGGCGCGGACGCCCGCGAGGCGGCGCAGGAAGCACGGATGGAGGCCCGGCAGGCGCGCGAGGAGGCTCGCCGTGAAGCTGACGCCGCCCGCGTCGAGGCCAATGCCGCCCGCGAGGAAGCCAGGGGCGCCGCGCGCGAACAGGCCCGCGCTGGCCATGACAAGGCGCAGGTGCAGCGGATGGTGGCCGTATCGCTCAATCAGGCGCGCGCGCAGATGGTGCAGAGCTGCGCTGCGCGTGGCTATCGCATATCGGCGGACGAGCGCGACTGGGGCAAGCTCGCCTTGTGCGACAAGGCCGCCTTCCATGCGCGCGTGATCCGATCGATGGAGCAGGCGCGCGCGGACCTGCGCCGCGAGCGCGACCTGAGGGGAGAGGATCTGGATCGCGCCCTGAGCGCGCTCGACAGCGCGATCGCGCGGATGAAGGCGAAGGGCATAAGCTGAAACGCACGCCTTTCGCGCATCGGCCGCCCTTCACATGGATCGGGCGCGATGCCACATCCGGATCCATGTCCGAACAGGTTTCCGGCGTCGTCCAGACGCTTCATCCGCTGATCCGGCGCCTGCTTGCGCCCAATCCCTCGCCCTTTACCTACAAGGGCACGCAGACCTACATCATCGGGCAGGGCGAGGTGGCGGTGATCGATCCCGGCCCGGACGATCCCGATCATGTCGCGGCGATCCTCAAGGCGGTGGAAGGAGAGCGGGTGGCCGCGATCGTCTGCACGCATACGCATCGCGACCATAGCCCCGCGAGCCGCGCATTGAAGGAGGCGACGGGCGCGCCGATCGTGGGTTGTCCTCCCCTGGCGCTGGCCGACGAGGGCCCGCGATCGGATGCCGCCTTCGATACCGCCTATGCGCCCGATCGGGTTCTGGCCGATGGCGAAACGATCGCGGGGCCGGGCTGGACGCTGGAGGCGGTGGCGACGCCGGGCCACACTTCCAACCATCTCTGCTTCGCGCTGGGCGAGGCGGGTGCGCTCTTCACCGGCGATCATGTGATGGGCTGGTCGACCAGCGTCGTCGCGCCGCCCGATGGCGACATGGCCGCCTATATGGCCAGCCTCGACAAGCTGATGCGGCGCGACGACCGCATCTATTATCCCGCGCATGGCGATGGCGTGGAACAGCCGCAGCGCTTCGTTCGTCATCTCGCCGGGCACCGCAAGAGCAGGGAGAATCAGATCTTGAAGCTGCTGGGCGATGGGCCGCAGACCATCCCGGATATGGTGGCGCGCATGTATGTCGGCCTCGACAGCCGGCTGGTCGGCGCGGCGGGGCGATCGGTGCAGGCGCATCTGCTGGATCTGGAATCGCGCGATCTGGTGTGGCGCGATGGCGATCACTGGCTGATCGTTTCCTGATGCGCCCCGCTCTTCGCGCCGCCGGGGGCGCTATCCTCATCGCCGTGATCGTGGCGCTGCTCTATGTCGGCGTCGGCTATCGGATGCGCCACATGTTCGATGGCGATCCCTCCACCGTGGCGCGTGCCAGCCTTCAGGCGGTGCGCCAGCAGAATCGGCTGGTGCCGTTCGCGGCCCGCTTCGTGGCGGTGGTGACGGCGGAGGAGAGCCGCTTCGGCTTCTCGGCCCGCAAGACGCTCATCATGCCCGGGCTCGTTCGCTATTCGCTGGATCTGGGCAAGCTGCGCGACCGCGACCTGAAATGGGATGCGGCCGCCCGCACGCTGACCGTGACGCTGCCGCCGATCGAACTGGAGGGGCCGGAAGTGGATCTGACGGCGGTGCGCGAATATGGCGAGGGCGGCGTGCTGATGATGCTCACCGATGCCGAAAAGGAGCTGGACGCGGCCAATCGCAAGGCCGGCCAGGCCGAACTGGTCGCGCAGGCGCACGATGCGCTGCCGATGCGGCTGGCCACCGATGCGGCACGATCCGCGATCGAGCGCAGCTTTGCCATGCCGCTGAGGGCCGCGGGCATCGACGCGACGGTGGTGGCCCGGTTCAGGGACGAGCCGAAATAGGGAAGGGCGGCCCCGCCCGGAGCGGGCGGCGCCGCTGCCCGGGCACAGGCTTTCCAAATGCGCGAACCCCCGACGCGGCAGGCCGCATCGGGGGCTGGCATTACGACTGCTGACGGATCAGCGGTAGAAGACGTGATCGCCGACGGCGGCCAGCCGCTGGCGGCTGCGGAAGAAACTTGTCGGCGGCGCATAGGCGGCGCGGAAGAAAATCGCGCCCGGGACGACCTGATCCTCATCGCCGTTCAGCGTATCGCGGGCGACATCGACCGCCGCTTCCCACGTATCGTCCTTCTGCGGGCGATAGGAGGCGGTCTTGAAATACTGGCCGGGCTGGTTGGCGACTTCGCAGATCGTGCTGCCGAAGCGGCCGCCGGCCTTCAGGCGATTCATCAACGTCTGCGCGACGGCGACCTTGCCCGTGCGGCTCTGGTTCCCGGCCTCATGATGCACAACCTTTGCCATGCACGTCACGGAAGCCTCGTCCAGCCTGGCGACGGGCTCGGCAGCCTCGGTCTGCACGGCGGCGATCTGGGCGGGAGCGGCGGCTTCGGCGGGCGTGCTCTGCACGGCGGCCGGCGCGAAACCGGTGAAATCGTAGCTCAGCATCGGGGTGCGCTCGGCAGCAAGGCCCGTGCTGGCAGGCAAAATAACGACCGCGGCAGCGATGAGCGCGCCTGCGGAAACAACAAGAGTACGCCGAATGGCGGGCATTGAAGGCTCTTACGGATGCGCGAAACCGCCCACGCCGCCGGAACCTTGGCTGCGCTCGCGAATTTTACGTCTTGTTCAGGATACCGAAAAACGCCCGTCACCTGACCGGATAGATCGCAGATCGTTAACCTCTGGCGATTCGTCAAACGATCCACGATGAATTGTGACGTTCGCGGGACGAGCTGAGCCTGCCCAGACGGATCTTTTTTAGCATAAGTTGTCGGCTGATCCGGCTTAGCCGCTTATTTCTATCGAAATTTTCCGCTGGTCGCGCTAGCCCGGTCGCAAGGGGATAGACGGTGGAAAACGGCGGCGGATCGACGCTCCTGCAACTGGTGAAGACGGCGCTCGCGTCCCGCGAGTCGGAATCGCTGCGGCGGGATCGCCTGCTCGCGGCGATCGCCCTGTTCCTCGGGCTGGGCTTTCTTCTGGCGCTGCCCTTCGCCTTGCAGGCGGGCGCGGCCTTCTTCCTGCCGATCACCGCCGCGCTGGTGATCGCCATCGCTCTGGTGCCGATGCTGGAATGGCTGGAGCGCCGGGGCATCCCTTCCGGGCTGGCCGCTTTCCTGTGCATCGCGACCTTTCTGGTCGTCGCCAATGCCGCGATCGCCGCGATCGTGGTGCCGGCCGCGGGCTGGTTCGCGGTGCTGCCCGAGCGGATCGGGCGCGTCCGCCACAATCTGCGCCCGATCCTCGATCTCTATGCGAGCCTCGATCGCTTCATCAGCGATACGTCGCAGACGTTCATGCGCAGTTCGTCGGGCGGGCGCACGGTCACGGTGGCGGCGCCCAATTCGCTGCTCGACATCGTGGCGACCTCCGCGCCTGTCGCGATCATCGAGGGCTTCTTCGCGATCCTCGTCGTCTATTTCTTCCTGTCGGGCTGGACCCGTCTGCGCCGCCAGACGATTACGAGTCGGGGCAGCTTTTCCAGCGCGATGGCGACGGCGCGCGTGATCCAGGAGATGGTGGACCGCACCTCCGCCTATCTTTCGACGATCACGATCATCAACGTGTCGCTGGGCCTGCTCGTGGCGCTGGGCCTTTGGATCATCGGCCTGCCGACGCCGCTGATGTGGGGCGGGATCGTCGCCCTGTTCAATTACATGCCCTATCTGGGCCCGATCGCGGCGGCGCTGCTGCTCGCGCTGGGCGCGCTGATGAGCTTCAAGGATGCCTGGTATGCAGCCTTCCCGCCGCTGATCTTCGTGGTCTGCCATATGATCGAGGCGAACATGATCACACCGACGCTGGTGGGGCGCCGGCTGACGATCAATCCGCTGCTCATTCTCGTCGCGCTCAGTTTCTGGGGCTGGGTGTGGGGGGCGGCCGGGGCGCTGCTGGCGGTGCCCCTGCTCATCATCACCAAGACGGTGATGGCCTCCGCGGGCAAGCCCGATATTGCCGGTTTCCTGTTTGAGGAAGGCACGCTGACCAATCCTCAGCCCGAGCCGCCAACAAACTCCTAGAAGGCCGTTGACAGCGGATCGGGGGCCGCCTAGTGGCCGCGCTCCGCCGACACGGACATCGGGTTTGCGGGTGTAGCTCAGTTGGTTAGAGCGCCGGCCTGTCACGCCGGAGGTCGCGGGTTCGAGCCCCGTCACTCGCGCCATTCCTCCTTCGGAATGGCACAGGCCGCCTTTCCTGGCGCTGGTTTCGCGGAACATTCTTCCTGATGATTAGGGCACGCGCTCAGGCGTCGCCATCGCGCGTCGGCTGGACCGCCGTGATTGCGCGCGGGACTCGTTCCGGAAACGCAAAATCTGTTGCGTGCCCCGGCCTCCCGCGCGACACTCCTTCACGTGAGCGAGTCTGCCTACAAGCCGGCTGAAGCCTATGAGGATGAACTGGACCAGCTGGCCCATTCCATCCGCATCGAACTGCGCCAGATCGGCTTCGCCCCCGCTTTCGATCCGCTGCCCGAGGAATTGGCGCGAATCCGCGAAATGGAGCGCAGGCAGCGCAAGCGGCGGGAGATGATCCGGCGGCTGCTGGTGAGCTATGTAGCCCCGGCTCTGGTGGTGGTCGCTGTCGGAATCGCGCTGCGGATGCTCGTTCCGGGAATCTGATCCGGCCGAATCGATCCTTTCCCTGATCCGCGCCCCGGCCATAGGGACGGGCGGCACTGGGTGATTCGAGGTCTGGCCCGCTCTTCCGGCGGCGGAATCAGTCGTTCCCGTCGAGGATGAAGCGGGCGACCAGATCCGGCTGTGTCACGGGCAACATGTGCCCGCCCTCCACCAGTTTCAGTCGGGCATGCGGGATCGCGGCCGCCGTGCGCTCCCCGTGGATGGCGGGATCCAGCACCTGATCCCCGCGCCCGAACAGGATCGAAACCGGCAGATCGATTTCGGGATAGCGCGGCGCCATTTCCGCCAGCCGGGCGGCGGCGGTGGAAATTTCCTCGAAGCCGGCGGCCAGCGTCGCAGGGCGAAGCACGAGCACGCCGCCGCACGCCTCGTCAAAATCAGCGGGAACGGCCTCGGGCGCGAAGGTGGCATGATGGACACGATGGCGGATCGCGGCGCCCAGCGGCACCGCGGCGGTGGCGCAGGCCGCCTCGCGCAGCCACAGGGGCGAGGCGAGGAAGGCCTTGAACGGCTGCTGGACGACCATGTCCGGCTGGCTGAGCGGCGCGATCAGCGCGAGGCGGCCCACCACCTGCGGGTGATCGAGCGCGAGTGCCAGGGCGACGGCGCCGCCGAAGGAATGCCCGACGATGATCGGCCGGTTGAGCCCGATCTCCTCGATGAAGCGCGCGACCAGCGCCGCATGCTGGGCAAGCCCATAGCCGGGGATGCGGGGCGAATGCCCGGCGCCGGGGCGATCGATCAGGACGACGCGGTTCGTGCGCGCCAGCCTTTCCAGAAGCGCATAGGCGAAGTGGCGCAGTTGGCCGCCCAGCCCGTGGATCAGCAGGATCGGCGGGCCTTCTCCCGCCTCGACATAATGAAGCCGCGCGCCATCGACGGTGATGAACTTTCCGATCGGCGGCGCGCGCCGTTCCGAACGATTGCGCGTCAGGGTCGAGAACAGAAAGCCGGATCCCACGATCGATCCGATGGCGAGCGCGGCGCCGGCGGCAAGCCGGGCGGCTTTCACGGTGGGGGTGAGCGGATCAGCGGGAAGAGGAGGCGAAGGGCGTTCTTTGGGATCAGACATCGCCATCCCTGTTGGCATGTCGCGCTCCGCACATCCAGTAACCTTCCGTCTCTTGCCGGGAGGGAGGAGACATGGGGCAGCGCGCGCCTGTCAGGAGGCGCGCTTGCGCTTGCGACGGCTGCTGCTCTTGCAGACGTGGGTGAGTCGCATCCGATCGATCAGATTGAAGCTGCCCGGCGCGCGGGAATAACCGAGCTTGAAAAGCGCGAAAATCACGGCTCGCGCGTCTTCATACTCGCCGGTTTCAGCCATCTGACGGGCATGATCGCGCAGGTTCATACAGCAACGATAAAGAAACCGCCGAAAGAATCCATATGCGACTTTGCGTTTCGGAAACGGGGTGGACCGTTCAGCGCCAGCGGCCCAGTTCCATCCATCTGAGGAGGGGCTTGAGCGGCAGGATCCAGACGATGCCGAGGATCAGATAGATCGGCCCCTGAACCAGAGCGGGCAGGCGGCCGAGCGGAACGGACAGGCTGGCGACTCCCACGCACCAGACAAGGATCAGCGCCAGGATCAGGGCGATGCCCACCGGCTTTCGCCACGAAGGGGTCATGCGCCGATCTCCGGCATCGGGATCCATTCGCGTTCGGTGGCCACCGCATGGAGCGGCATATCCCAGGGATCGTGGGGCAGCCGGCCCGGCACCTTCTGTACGCTCCAGGCAAAGCCGATCCGGTGCGCGCCGGGATAACGGACCAGCGCCCGATCATAATGGCTCTTGCCCTGACCGATCCGGCCGCCATGGCGATCGAAACCCACCAGCGGCGTGACGATCAGATCGGGCGTGACGAAGGGGGCATGGGCCGGGGGCTGGCGCAGTCGAAAGGGGCCACGATCCAGCGGCTCGCCCGGTATCCAGCGGCGGAAATCCATCGTCGTGGCATCGTGGAGGGCGGGTAGGGCGAGCTGCTGGCCGCGCGCATCCAGCAGCGCGACCAGCGGATCGGGATCGATTTCCTGCTGGATGGCCAGATAGAGGGCGACGATCGCGCCATGCGGGATATGCGGCAGGATCAGCCGCGCCGCGGCTGCGGCGGCGGCGCGCCTCCCCTCTTCCCCCAGGCGTGCGACATGATCTGCGCGCATGGTTCTCAGCGCCTCGCGCAGCGCGGGCTTATCCGCATGCGCGGCGATTTCAGCGGGGGCGGGGAAGGGTGGTGGAACCGCCATGACCGTTTTCCGGAATATCCTCTGACGCCGTAAACGTCAGGTGGGGACCATGTAGTTCGGGCCAGAGCCCGGCCAGGGACAGCCCCCTAGGAAGATGAATCGCCTCAGGGATGTTCGCAGCGGATCGTATCGGGCAGTTCCACCGCATACCTATCTAGGTGTCCGACACGCTCTTCTCAAGCTTGAGCGCGAGCTTTTCGAGCCGATCGGCCAGCAGATCGATCTGCCGCGCGATCGCGCCACTATCCTCTCCCGCCGGAGAGGCGGCGGCGGACGGCGGCGGCGGGGCGGCTTGCCGTGTGCCGATCTCGTCGGCCAGCAGCAGCGCCGCCATCAGCAGCTGGCGCGATTCGTTGATCGTGCCGATCGCCCCGCTCACGGCGCGGACCTTTTCATCGACGATCGCGGCGAGATTGCGGAAATGGTTTTCCTGCCCGTCACGCACCGTGAGCTCATGGCGGCGGCCGGCAATATCGAGCGTGATCTGCGCCATCAGCCTTCGGCCGCTTCCTGCTCGATCAGCGCATCCAGCCGCTCGATCGTTTCCTGGATGCGCAGCCGCAGCAGGCCGTGGCGTTCATCCAGCTCGGCATAGGCGTGGGCGAGTCCCGGCGCGACCGGCGCGGGGCGCTCGATCGGATCGATCCGTTCGATCCGCGCGACAGCGCGATCGAGTCGCGCCAGTGCGGCGGAGAGGGGGCTATCGCTCATATTTACAAGAGATAGCAGGACCATCGCCGCCGACAAGCGAGCCGCGGGCGGCGATCATGCTGCACTGCGGTTGACGCTCCCGCCCGGCAAGGCCAAAGAGCGCCCGTTCCGCGCCCATGCGGGGCACGGATGGCGGGGGCATCCGGTTTTCACGAGACCCGCTGACGCGGGCGAAAAGAGCGCCGGCCCGTGGCGCGACAAGGACCATGATGACGCAGTCCAGCCGACACCTCGCAAACGCTATCCGGGCGCTTTCGATGGATGGGGTGCAGGCGGCCAATAGCGGCCACCCCGGCATGCCGATGGGCATGGCCGATGCGGCAACGGTGCTCTTCCAGAAATTCCTGAAGTTCGATCCGTCCGCGCCGAAATGGCCCGATCGCGATCGCTTCGTGTTGTCCGCCGGCCACGGATCGATGCTGATCTATTCGCTCCTGCACCTGACCGGCTATGCGCGCCCCACGATCGATGATCTGCGCAGCTTCCGCCAGCTCGATTCGGTGTGCGCGGGCCATCCCGAGAATTTCGAGCTGGAAGGCGTGGAGGCGACGACCGGCCCGCTGGGGCAGGGGCTGGCGATGGCGGTGGGCATGGCCATCGCCGAGCGCCATCTGAACGCCAGCTTCGGCGATGATCTGGTGGATCATCGCACCTGGGTGATCGCCGGCGACGGCTGCCTGATGGAAGGCATCAACCATGAGGCGATTGGCCTGGCCGGCCACCTGAAGCTCGGCCGCCTGAACGTGCTGTGGGACGACAACAAGATCACGATCGACGGCGACATCTCGCTTTCGAGCAGCGAGGATGTGAAGGCTCGCTATCGCGCGACCGGCTGGCATGTCGTGGAGTGCGACGGGCTGGATGGCGCGGATGTGGCGCGCGCGCTGGGCGAGGCGGTGGCGGATGAACGCCCCTCCCTGATCGCCTGCCGCACGGTGATCGGCTACGGATCGCCCAACAAGGCGGGCACGCATTCGGTGCACGGATCGCCGCTGGGCGCGGACGAGGTGGCCGCCGCGCGCGAGACGCTGGGCTGGACGAGCCCGGCGTTCGAGCTGCCCGGCGAGATCGTCGCCGGCTGGACGGAGATCGGCAAGCGGGGTGCATCGGTGCGCCACGCCTGGGAAGAGCGGCTGGCGGCGGCCGGCGCGCAGGGGCTGGAGCTTGCGCGGCGGATGGCGGGCGATCTGCCCGAGGGATTCAGCCTGCAGGCGCATATCGATGGCCTGATCGCCAGCCCGCAGAAGGTGGCGACACGGGTCGCCTCGCAGCTTGCGCTGACCGCGATCAATGCCGATCTGCCCGAAACGATTGGCGGATCGGCCGATCTCACGCCTTCGAACAATACGGCGACCAAGGGGCTCGCCTCGCTGACGGCCGAAAATTATGCGGGTCGCTACCTGCATTACGGCATCCGCGAATTCGGGATGAGCGCGGCCATGAACGGGCTGGCGCTGCATGGCGGCGTGATCCCGTATGGCGGCACCTTTCTGGTCTTTTCCGATTATGCGCGCGGCGCGATCCGCCTCTCGGCATTGCAGCGGGCGCGGGTCGTCTATGTGATGACGCACGATTCGATCGGTCTGGGCGAGGATGGCCCGACCCACCAGCCGATCGAGCATGTGATGAGCCTGCGCCTGATCCCGAACCTGCAGGTGTTCCGCCCCGCCGATACGGTGGAGACGGCCGAATGCTGGCAGCTGGCGCTGGAAAAGTCGGACGGCCCCTCGCTGCTCGCGCTTTCGCGCCAGAATCTGCGGCAGTTGCGGACCGAGGCGACGGGCGAGAGCCTTTCGGCCAAGGGCGCCTATCGCCTCGTTTCCGCTACGGCGGCGCGCAAGGTGGTGCTGATGGCGACGGGCTCCGAAGTGGAAATCGCGGCGGATGTCGCGGCGGCGCTGGAGGCGCAGGGCGTAGGCGCCGATGTCGTCTCGATGCCGAGCTGGGAATTGTTCGATGCGCAGGACGATGCGTATCGGGCCGATATCCTGCCCGAGGACGTGCTGCGCGTCTCGATCGAGGCCGGCACGACGATCGGCTGGGAACGTTATACCGGCCTCAAGGGGCTGCGCTTCGGCATCGACCGGTTCGGCGCTTCCGGCCCGGCGGGCGATCTCTACAGGAAATTCGGGCTGACGGCGGATCAGATCGCGCCGAAGGTCTTGGCGGCCGTGCGCGGCGTTTGAAGGAGTAGGACGAATATGGCGAAGGTGGCGATCAACGGTTTCGGGCGGATCGGCCGCCTTGTGGCGCGCGCGATCCTTTCCCGCCCCGATAGCGGGCTGGAACTGGTGGCGATCAACGATCTGGGCGATGCCAAGTCAAACGCGCTGCTGTTCAAGCGCGACAGCGTCCATGGCGCCTGGAAAGGCGAGGTTTCGTCCGAGGGCAACGAACTCGTCATCGACGGCAAGCGCATCCGCGTGACCGCCGAGCGCGATCCCGCCAATCTGCCGCATGCCGAACTGGGCGTGGAAATTGCGCTGGAGTGCACCGGCTTCTTCACCGACAAGGCTTCGTGCGAAAAGCATCTCGCCGCCGGCGCGAAGAAGGTGCTGATCTCGGCACCGGGCAAGAATGTCGACCTGACCGTCGTGTTCGGCGTGAATGACGACAAGCTGACGGCGGAACACACGATCGTTTCCAACGCATCGTGCACCACCAACTGCCTGGCGCCGATCGCCAAGGTGCTGAACGATACGATCGGCATCGAGCGCGGCCTGATGACCACGATCCACAGCTACACCAACGACCAGCGCATCCTGGACCAGATCCACAGCGACATGCGCCGTGCGCGTGCCGCCGCCATGTCGATGATCCCGACCACGACGGGCGCCGCCCGCGCCGTGGGCGAGGTGCTGCCGGAGCTGAAGGGCAAGCTGGATGGTTCCTCGATCCGCGTGCCGACCCCGGACGTCTCCGTCGTCGACCTCACCTTCACGCCGAAGCGCGACACGACCAAGGATGAGGTCAACGCCGTGCTGAAGGCGGCCTCCGAGGGCGGCCCGCTCAAGGGCATCCTCGAATATGTGACCGATCCGCTCGTCTCGATCGACTTCATGGGCAATCCGCATTCCTCGTCGGTCGACAGCCTCGAGACGGCCGTGATCGACGGCAAGCTGGTGCGCGTGCTCAGCTGGTACGACAATGAATGGGGCTTCTCGAACCGCATGGTCGATACGGCCGGCGCGATGGCGAAGTTCCTGTAAGGAAAGCCTGAGGAAACCGTTTGTGTCGAGCGAAGTCGAGACACCCGCCGATGCTCCGAGCGAGGCCGAGGCGATCTCGACTTCGCTCGATCGCAGGCGGCCCCTCGGCTTCGCCCGGGACAGGCGGGAAGGTGGCGTGGGCACCCTTCTCGGCATCGCCCGGCATGATCGCCCGCGCGGGATGATGCAGACGGTCGATCATGCCGAGATCGGGCTTTCCACCGGCGTGCGCGGGGATTTCCGGGGCGCGCTGAAGCCGGGACGCAACAAGCGTCAGGTAACGGTGATGACGGCCGCAGGCTGGGGGGATGCGATCCGCGAACTGGGCGTGAGCGTCGCCTGGGAATTGCGGCGCGTGAACCTGCTGGTGGACGGGCTGGACCTGGAAGAGACCAGGGGCGCCACGCTGACGTTCGCGGGCGGCGCCGTGCTGGAAATTACCGGCGAGTGCGATCCGTGCAGCCGGATGGAGGAAATCGCCCCGGGCCTGAAGGCGGCCTTGCTGCCCCACTGGCGCGGCGGCGTGACGACCATCGTGAAACAAGAGGGCCGCATCGCGGTCGGCGATAGCGTGAGGATCGATCGATGAGCTTCAAGACCCTGGACGACATGGGCGATGTTTCGGGCAAGCGCGTGCTGGTGCGCGAGGATCTGAACGTGCCGATGGATGGCGCGCGCGTGACCGACGATACCCGCCTGCGCGCCGCGGCGCCGACGATCGCCGAGCTTTCGGACAAGGGCGCGATCGTGCTGGTGCTCGCCCATTTCGGCCGTCCCAAGGGCGAGCGGAACCCGGAGATGAGCCTCTCCTTGGTGACGAAGGCGCTGAGCGATGTGCTGGGCCGCGAAGTGCGCTTCATCGACGATTGCGTGGGCGAAGCGGCCGCCGCGGCGATTGCCAGCCTTTCGCCCGGCGATATCGCGCTCCTGGAAAATACGCGCTTCCACAAGGGCGAGGAGAAGAACGATCCCGCGCTGGTCGCCGAAATGGCGAAGCTCGGCGATCTCTATGTGAATGATGCCTTTTCCGCCGCACACCGCGCGCACGCCTCCACCGAGGGGCTGGCACATGTGCTGCCCGCATTCGCCGGCCGATCGATGCAGGCGGAACTGGAGGCTTTGCAGAAGGCGCTGGGCGAGCCGGTCCATCCCGTCGCCGCCGTGGTCGGCGGGGCGAAGGTTTCGACGAAGCTGGATGTGCTGCAGAATCTCGTCAGCAAGGTAGATCATCTCATCATCGGCGGCGGCATGGCCAACACGTTCCTCGCCGCGCGCGGCGTGGATGTGGGCAAGTCGCTGTGCGAGCATGATCTGAAGGATACGGCGCTCGCCATCCTCGATGCGGCCGACGCGGCAGGCTGCACGGTGCACCTGCCTTATGACGTGGTCGTCTCCAGGGAGTTCAAGGCCAATCCGCCGACTCGCACGATCAACGTGCACGAAGTGGCGGCGGACGAGATGATCCTCGATTGCGGCCCGGCGGCGAGCGAGGCGATCTCCGATGCGCTCAAGACCTGCCACACGCTCGTCTGGAACGGGCCGCTCGGCGCGTTCGAGATCCCGCCCTTCGATACGGCGACGATGTCGCTGGCGCACACGGCGGCGGCGCTCACCAAATCGGGCAGCCTCGTTTCCGTGGCGGGTGGCGGCGATACGGTGGCGGCGGTGAACGTGGCCGGCGTAGCGGGGGACCTCACCTTCATTTCCACTGCCGGAGGCGCCTTCCTGGAATGGATGGAGGGCAAGGTGCTGCCGGGGGTGAAAGCACTCGGCGGTTGATTTGCTGCATCTGCTCAGTTAGACGTTAAACGCGTTTAACGGAGCGATGTGTGCTTGGAGTCAGGCTCGATAGCGAACTGGAGCAGCGGCTGGCCGCCGTCGCGCGTTCGCAGGGCCGCAGCAAGAGCGATATCGCGCGCGAGGCGGTGCGCCGCTATGTCGACCTCCACGATGCGGCCTTCCGCGCGGAGGCGAAGCGCCAGTCGCTTCGCGCCGCCGCGCGGGACACGGCCGGCACCACCGAGGACCGGCCTTTCTGGCACGCCACGGATATCGAGGCCGGCGCTTGGAAATAAGGCGCGGCATGATCGTGATCGCGGCCGGCTCCGGGCAGGTGCCCGAGAAGCCGCGCCCGTTCCTCGTCGTCCAGTCCGATCTCTTCAATGAGGCGCATTCCTCGCTCACGCTCTGTCCGATGACGAGCCTGCTGGGCGGGGAGGCGCTGTTTCGCGTCGCCTTCGCCCCGACATCCGAAACGGGCCTGACCGCCGAGAGCGAGGTGCAGGTCGACAAGATCCAGATCATCGAACGCGGGCGGATCACGCGCGTCATCGGCCGGGCGCCGGCGACCGCGATGGAGCAGGTCGATCAGGCGCTGCGCCGCTGGCTGGAACTCTAGGCACCCTATTCAACCGGGAAGGTGGGCACATGAACTTCGACGAGATGACGAGCAAGATCGCCGCCGGCCAAGGCTTCATCGCCGCGCTGGACCAGTCGGGCGGCTCCACGCCCAAGGCATTGAAAGGCTATGGGATCGAGGAGGACGCCTTCTCGAACGACGAGGAGATGTTCGGCCTGATCCACGACATGCGCGTGCGGATCATCACCTCGCCGGCCTTTACGGGCGACAAGGTGATCGGTGCGATCCTGTTCGAGCGAACGATGGACGGGCAGGCGGGCGGCAAGCCCGTGCCGACCGCGCTGCTGGAGCGTGGCGTGGTGCCCTTCATCAAGGTGGACAAGGGGCTGGAGGACGAGAAGGACGGCGTTCAGCTGATGAAGCCGATGCCGACGCTGGACGCGCTGGTGGCGCGCGCCAAGGGCCTTGGCGTGTTCGGCACGAAGGAACGTTCGGTCGTCAATCTCGCCAATCCGGCCGGCATCGCGGCGATCGCCACGCAGCAGTTCGAGATCGGCCTGCAGATCCTGGCGGGCGGCCTCGTGCCGATCCTGGAGCCCGAGGTGAACATCAAGAGCCCCGAGCGGGCGCAGGCCGACCAGATCCTGATGGAGGAACTGCTGAAGGGCCTGGATGCGCTGCCGGGCACCGACAAGGTGATGCTGAAGCTCTCGCTGCCGGAAAAGGAGGGCCTGTTCCAGCCGCTCGTCGATCATCCGCGCGTGCTGCGCGTGGTGGCGCTTTCGGGCGGCTACAAGCGGCCGGAAGCCTGCGTGGAACTGGCGAAGAATCCGGGCATCATCGCCAGCTTCAGCCGTGCGCTGCTGGAAGACCTGCGCTTCCAGATGAGCGCCGCCGAATTCGACGCGGCGCTGGAGGCGGCGATCGACGAGATTTACGGCGCCTCCGTCAACAAGACGGCATAGCGGCTTCGCCCTCATCCGTCCCGAGCTTGTCGGGCGCCCGTTCTTCCGGAAGAACGGGCGCTGCTTCACAGGCTCGGCACGGACGGGTGAGACATGGCGCGGATTTACTGGCTGCTGGCGCTGATCGGCACGGTCGTTCCCCTCGCGGCCTTCGTGCCATGGGTCGCGGCGCATGGGCTGGACGTGCCGCTGCTGTTCTCGGATCTGTTCGCGAACCGGGTAAGCGCCTTTTTCGGCCTCGACGTGATCGTCTCGGCGGTTGTGCTGATCCTCTTCGTGGCGATGGAGGGAAGACGGATCGGGGCGTGGGCCGTAGCGCTGCCGATCCTGGCCACCTGCCTGATCGGCGTTTCCTGTGGCCTCCCACTGTTCCTCGCGCTGCGGCACGGGGCGCGGTGAGCCCTTTCTTCTATCATCGCAGCCTCTCGCCGATGCTGTGGGCGCTGGTCGCCATATCGCTGGTCGAGATGATGGTGGTCCATCTGCTGATCGCCTTGTGGAGCCCGGCGCTGGGGCTGTGCCTGAGCCTTGCCAGCCTGGTCCTGATGATCTGGCTGGTGCGCCTCATCCGTTCCTTTCCCCGGCTGCCCGTGATGGTGGGCGAGGGGGGGATCGTGATGCGCGCGGGCACGCTTCGCAGGATCGACGTTCCGGTCGCGCTTGTGGCCGGTCTGCGGGAGGAATGGAGCGCCGAGACGCTGAAGGATCGCGCGATCGCGCGCCTTTCCCTGCTGGCCTATCCGAACATCGTGATCGATCTGGTGGAGCCGATCGAGATGCGCGGCGGGCGCTGCATCCGGGCGATTGCGCACAGGCTGGATGATCCAGCCGCTTTCTCCGCCGCGCTGAGGCAGCTACAGCGCGCGCATGGATCAGGATGATGATGACGCGCTGGCGCTGGACCCGGGCTTCGCCGACCGCTTCGAACGGGATACGAGCCGGCCGCCCTGCCAGCTCTATCTGATTTCGCCCCCCGCCATCGACGCGGGCTTTCGCGATCGGCTGGCGGCCGCTTTCGATGCCGGGCCGGTCGCCGCCTTCCAGCTGCGGCTGAAGGGGCTGGACGATCATGCGATCGCGCGGATCGCCGATCCGATCCAGCGCCTGTGCGCGGATGCCGAGGTGACCTTCATCATCAACGACAGCATGGCTCTGGCGAAGCGGCTGGGGGCCGATGGCGTGCATCTGGGGCAGGAGGATGGTGATCCGCGTGATGCCCGCGCCCTGCTGGGGCCGCAGGCACAGATCGGCGTGACCTGCCATGACAGCCGCCACCTGGCGATGGAGGCGGGTGAGGCGGGAGCCGATTATGTCGCGTTCGGCGCTTTCTATCCGACGATGACGAAGGAGGTCCGCCACCAGCCCGATCCCTCGATCCTCGGCTGGTGGACCACCTTGTTCGAGCCGCCCTGCGTGGCGATCGGCGGGATCACGCCCGCCAATGCCGCGCCTCTGGTGGCGGCCGGCGCGGATTTCATCGCGGCCAGCGGTTCCGTGTGGGGCGCGCCGGAGGGCGAGGCGGCGGCGGTGAAGGCGTTCGCGGCGCTGCTGGGCGGCTGAGAAGAGCTATCCGGCCCCGCTTCCGACGATGATCGCGGGATCGGCGCGAAACCGCCATATTCCCGACGAGGATAAGAAGAATTATCCATATTCCGCATAGACTTCGGTCTAGTCGGGCGGATGCGCCACCCGAATCCAACCTCTCGTAAAGATCTGATCGACATGGCGATTCCCCGAAGTGTGGGGGGTAAAGTTGCGGATCGTGATTGCCGAGGATTCGGATCTCATGGCGAAGATCCTCACCCGATTGATCGAGCGGCGCGGATGGAGTGTGGCGGGGCGGGCGGTTTCCGCGCGCGAGGTGCTGCCCGTGGTGCGCGCGGCCGAGCCCGATCTGGTGACGCTGGATCTCAATCTGCCGGAAGGCGGCAGCCTGGAGCTGATCGCGGGCATATCCGAACTGGCCGTGCCCGTGGTGGTGATCTCCGCCGCCACCTATGAAGGCTCGCCCGCCACGGCCGAAGCCTTTCGCCACGGCGCGAGCGCGTGCGTCGACAAATCCCGGCTGGGTCAGCCCGAGGAGCTTTGGGCCGCGCTGGAGGCCGCGCGCGAGCAGGCGGGCTCTCCCGCATCAATCGATGCGCCGCGAACCGGAGCGACAGCCGGCTGATTCGAGGGTGGGCCGCGCCGAAAAGCCCGGCAAGGAAGGTCAGCGCCGGAAACGAAGCGTGAGCAGGCTGCCGATCGCCAGCATCGCCGAAAGCATCGCCAGCGCGATCGTGGTGCTGCCGCTCGCATCCTTGATCCAGCCGACCGCATAGGGGCTCAGGAAACCCGCCATCTGGCCCAGCGAATTGACGAAGGCGATGCCCGCGGCCGCGCCGGCCGCGGCGAGATGGCGATCCGAAAGCGGCCAGAACATCGGCAGCGCCGTCAACGCGCCCATCGCGGCCAGCGTGAGGCCGAGCAATGACCAGAGCGGTGTCGTCGCCATGAGGGCGGAAAGGCCCAGCCCGACAGCCCCGAGCAGCATGGGGCCGGCAAGGTGCCAGCGCCGCTCCGCGCGTCGATCGGCGGATCGGCCGATCGCGATCATGAACAGGGCCGCCGCCAGATAGGGAATGGCGCTCAACCAGCCGATCAGCATCGGATCGCTCTGGCCGGATTGCGCGATGATCGAGGGCAGCCAGAAATTGATCGCATAGACCCCGCTCTGGATACAGAAATAGATCGCCCCCAGCCGCCACAACACGGGATTGCCCCATATCGGGGCCAAGCGGCCCGCCTCTGGCATCGTGCGGGGGTGTGCCTCGGCCGCCAGCGCCTGCGCCACCGCGATGCGCTCGGCCGGATCCAGCCAGCTGGCCCGATCGCCGCCCTCGTCGAGCAGGCGGAGCATGGCGAGGCCGAGCAGGATGGTCGGGATCGCTTCGATCAGGAACATCCACTGCCATGCCTCCAGCCCGCCTTGCCCGGCCCCGAAACGGGCGAGGATCCATCCCGAGAGCGGGCCGCCAAGCACGCCGGAAAGCGGAATGGCCGACATGAACAGCGCCATCACCCGGCCGCGCCGGGAGGCGGGGAACCAGCGCGTGAGAAACAGCACGATCCCCGGAAAGAAGCCGGCCTCGGCCGCGCCCATGGCGAAGCGCAGGATATAGAAAGCAATCGGCGTCCGCACGAATAGCATCGCCGCCGAAATCGCGCCCCACACGATCATCAGGCAGGCCAGCCAGCGTCGCGCGCCGACCCGCTCGGCCAGCAGATTGCTCGGCACCCCGCACGCAATATAGCCGAGGAAGAAGATGCCCGCGCCGAAGCCGTAGGCAGTCTCGCTCATCCCGATCGCGCCGAGCATCTCCAGCTTGGCGAAGCCGACATTCACGCGATCGAGATAGTTGAAGATATAGCAGAGGAAGAGAAACGGCACGAAGCGAAGCGTGATCCTGCGATAGGCGGTTGCCAGCGGATCGGCCCTTGTTTCCCCCGTCATCGGCAGCTCTCCGTCGCCCGTTCCCCGCCCACGCCAATCAGAAGGCGGCAGGGCCTGTGCCGCTCCCTCATGCCATCCGGTGGCCGCGCGGTCGATCATCCTGGCGTTCCGGCTGGCGGGGCCGTTGGGCGGCGCTTCGATCAGGCCGCCCGCGCGGCGAACAATTCCATCTGCTCGGCGCGGGGCTTCACCAGTGGCGCGAGGTCCGCCGCGCCATCGATCCGTGCAGGCGTCCAGTCGGCCGCAATCAGGAAGGGCCGGATCTTCGCGATCGAGACGGTGAGCCGTGCCACATCCTCCAGACGCAGCCGGCGCAGGCGGCGCGCGGAGAGGATCGCATCGATCGCCTTGATGCCCAACCCTGGCACGCGCAGCAGCGCCTCCCTCGGCGCGCGATTGACGTCCAGCGGGAAGAAGGCCCGGAATTTCAGCGCCCAGGCGAGCTTCGGATCCATATCAAGCGGCAGCATGCCACCCGCGTCCGTCGCTGCCGTCACGTCGGCCGGCGTGAAGCCGTAAAAGCGCATCATCCAGTCCGACTGGTAGAGCCGGTGCTCGCGCAGCAGGGGCGGTCGGCGCAGAGGCAGGATACTGCTCGCGTCCGGTATGGGGCTGAAGGCCGAATAATAGACGCGTCGCAGACCGAATCGATCATAGAGCCGGCTCGCGCTGGCGATGATGTCGCCGTCATTCGCGCTGTCCGCCCCCACGATCATCTGCGTCGATTGGCCGGCGGGCGCGAAGGCGGGCGCGGCGCGGAAATGGCGGCGCGCATCCTGCCCTTCCTCGATCGCTCCCTTCAGCTCGCCCATCGCACCCGCGATCCGCGTGGCCGATTTTTCCGGGGCGAGGCGGGCGAGCCCCGAAATCGTCGGCAGTTCCACATTGATCGACAGCCGATCCGCATGGAGGCCGGCGGCGCGGATCAATTCCGGATCGGCGTCCGGGATCGTCTTCAGGTGGATATAGCCGCGAAAGCCATGATCCTCGCGCAGCGATCGCGCCACCTCCACGATCCGCTCCATCGTATAATCGGAAGAGCGAACGATGCCGGAGGAGAGGAACAGGCCCTCGATATAATTGCGTTTGTAGAAGGCGATGGTGAGCTTGACGATTTCGTCCGTCGTGAAGCGCGCGCGGCGGACGTTAGAGCTCTTCCGGTTGATGCAATAATGGCAGTCGAAGATGCAGCTGTTCGTCAGCAGAATCTTGAGTAGCGAGATGCATCGCCCGTCCGGCGCATAGGCGTGGCAGATGCCCATGCCTTCGGTGGAGCCCAGCCCCCTGCCATCGCGCGACGTGCGCCTGGCCGTGCCGGACGAGGCGCAGGAGGCATCATATTTCGCCGCGTCTGCCAGGATCGCCAGCTTCGATCGGGTATCCAGTTGCGCCATTCGTTCATCATATGTTCCAAATGCCGTCGCGACAAGGCCGATCGGCCCGCCGCTCCGTGCCGGTTGGCGCGGAGGTGCGGGCCTGGGCGCGCATCTTAATGGCGATGTTCGCGGCGGAGCGCGTAGCGGCCGTCGGTGAAGGGCTCGAACAGGCCGTTGATCGCCGGATGATCGACGGGCTCGTCGCTGCTGTCCGGCTCCAGATTCTGCTGGCTGACATAGGCGACGTAGCTCGATTCCGCATTTTCGGCGAGCAGATGATAGAAGGGCTGATCCTTTTCGGGCCGCACCTCTTCGGGAATCGCGGCATACCATTCCTCGCTGTTGGCGAAGACGGGATCGACATCGAAGATCACGCCGCGAAAGCCGAACAATCGATGGCGCACGACATCGCCCAGCGCGAAGCGCGCATGCGAAACCGGTGGCATCGGGGGCAGCGGTGTCGAAGAGGGGGTATTGGTCCGAACGGGAAGCGTCATGCGCATATATTTAGGTTTCTGGCGAAGACGCGCAAGCGCCCTTGGCAAGCCCGATTTGCTCGGCTAGGAGCGCCCCTCCATCGGTCCGGCCGCGCTCACGCGGCTTTCGAACCTCGCTGCGGAGAGGTGCCAGAGTGGTCGATTGGGACGGTCTCGAAAACCGTTGTGGGTGCAAGCTCACCGTGGGTTCGAATCCCACCCTCTCCGCCACGACTTTCCTAAGTGATTGTCGTAACTTAACCTTATGACAAAGCGTCGCTTTCCACCGTCTGGGTGCTACAAAGTGGTGCTACAAAATGCGGGTTATGACGCATGTTCGAAGGTCGAGTGATGGCGGATTCGAAGTCCGCATCGTGGTTCCCGCTGGCCTTCGATCCGCGATCGGAAAAACGAACCTGACCCGACGCCTCGGGCGGCTCTCGAAATCGGACGCCAATCGCTTGGCCTTCCGGTCATTCAGCAGGTCCATGATCTCATTAAGCGAGCGAAGGCAGTGGCGCTCGACGATCCATCCCCTGTGCCCATTGCCGTCGCCACCTTGCCCCAGCCTTCAAAGCCGTCTCTCCGGCAGGCCTCCTCAAATCTTGGCTCCGTATGGGGGAAAGCGGGTGCCGGCGTATCCGTCACCCGCTTTCCGGATCAGCCAGCCTTGGCGACCGGCGTGTTGAGGAGCTGCTGCTCCCAAAGGTAGGCGATGCCGCTGCCGCCCGCATGGGCGACGAGGATTTCCGGCAGCAGGACGGCAGTGTCGAGGCGTGCCCAGTCGCGCTGCCATTCGGAGCCCACGGCCATCCAGGTCATCATGTTGACGCCCGCTGCGATCATGCGCTGGATCGCGACTTCATGCGCCTCCAGCGAGGTGCCGCCCGATGCGTCGGTCACCACCGTCACGTCCCAGCCTTCGCCGGCCGCCTGGATCGCGGGCATCGCGACGCAGACTTCGGTCCACAGGCCAGCGATGATGAGCTGCTTGCGGCCGGTTGCCTTGACCGCGTCGACCGTAGGCTTGTCCTCCCAGGTGTTGATGAACGTGCGATCGATCACCTCTTGCCCGGGGAACAGATCGGTGATCTGCGGAAAGAGCAGGCCGCCGCGATCGACGATGACGCTGGTGAGGATCGTGGGGACGTCGAACGCCTTTGCAAGCTTCGCCAGCGCGGTCGTGTTGTTTACCACCATGTGCGGATCATGGCTGTTCAGATTGGCCAGCTGATAGGGTTGGTGATCGATCAGGAGGAGGACCGAATCTTCGGGGCGGAGGAGCGAGTCGAGGCCGTTGCGAAAGGTCATGATAATCCTCTGCTTCCGTTGCAATGGATGGTTTGCGGGAGACCGCCGCCGGAGCGGTGACGCCCGTGATGCGCATTGCCATCGCGGTTTTTGACGCGGTAGCATCGCGCAGTGGCATGCTGTGTCGCGCATCGGGGAACGCCAGATGGATATCGAGGAGCTGCGAACCTTCGTCGAGGTCGCCGATGCGGGCGGCGTTTCGCCCGCGGCACGGCGGCTCGGCGTGTCCAAATCGATCGTCAGCCGGCGGCTCATGCGGCTGGAGCAGGAACTCGGCGTCCAGTTGCTGGCGCGAACGACGCGGGGCGCCGCGCTCACCGAAGCCGGGGTTACGTTTCGCGATCATGCCGCGCGGGTGTGCATCGAGATCGATATCGCGAAGGAGACGATACTCCCCGCCGGGGACCTGCAGGGTCGCCTGCGGGTGGCGGCGCCACTGACCTTCGGTCCGACGCATTTTGCATCCGTGCTGGCAGAGATGGCGCGGCGCCATCCGAAGCTGCATCTACAGGCCAGTTATACCGATCGCTTCGTGGATCTGATCGCGGAAGGCTATGATTGCGCGATCCGCGTCGGCCATCTCACCGATTCCAACCTGCTTGCGCGTCGCGTTGGATGGACCAAGGCGAAATATGTCGCTTCGCCGGATTATATCCGGGACCACGGCTCGCCCGCGACGCCGGAGGAATTCGTCACGCACGAAGTCGTCATGCAGGGCACGGAGACCTGGATGGCGATGGATGGCGATACGGCGATCCCACTCAAGCCGCAGGGGCGGTTCAAGGCCGATAACGCCGTCGCTCTGGTGGCGGCTGCGCTCGCCGGAATAGGAATTGCGGGCGTGCCCGAAGACCTGATCGCCAATCATCTGGCGTTCGGGGCGCTGATCCCGGTCATGCCACTCTATCCGCCGCCAGATATCGGTATCTATGTGATCCGGCCGCCGGGGCACTATCCCGCGCGCAAGATCCGGATACTCACCGAAATGCTGATCGAATGCTACGGCAGCAGATCGGGCTGAACGGGCTGGGTGCGCAGCCCGCAAGAGGCTGCGCACGCTGGAACGAGGCTCAGGTCAGCGCGCCGCCGTCGACGTTGAGGATGGTGCCGGTGATCTGCCGGGCGGCCGGCGTCGCGAGGAAGGCAACCGCCGCTGCGACATCCTCGGGCTGGCCGAACCGGCCGAGCGGGATCAGGCTGCGCTGGAAGTCCGCGAACTCGCTGTCCTCGGGATTCATATCGGTGTTGGTCGAGCCGGGCTGGACAAGGTTCACCGTGATGTCGCGCGGACCCAGATCCTGAGCCAAACCACGATTGAACGACTGAAGCGCGGACTTGGTCATGTAATAGACCGTGCCGGGCGCGCCGACGATGCGATCCGCGCCGGCGGAGCCGATGTTGATGATCCGGCCGCCGGCCGCGAGGTGTGGAATGGCCGCCTTGGCGGCGAGGATCGGGCCGCGGACATTCACCGCCAGCAGCGCATCGATATCCTCGGCCGTGAAGTCGGCGATGGTGTTGTAGCGTGCGATGGCGGCGTTGTTGACGAGGATGTCGAGCCCGCCGAGTGCGGCGGCCGCCTCGTCAACGGAGCGCTGGATCGCCGCCGGATCAGCGCTATCGGCCTGGATTGCCATGGCTTTGCCACCCTTGCTCTCGATCGCCTGCACCAGTTGCGCGGCGCGATCTGCGGATCGCTCATAAGTGATCGCCACGGCGGCGCCCCTCTCCGCGAGCGCGATCGCGATGGCGGCGCCGATGCCACGGGATCCGCCCGTCACGAGGGCCCGCTTGCCTTCCAGTTCCTGCACTTGTCGATTCCTTTCTGTGTTGATCGATACAGAATAAATGTGATCGTTGCGCACGAGCGTCAACCTATTATATATCGATCGATGCAGAAATCGGATGCCAGTGCTGAAGGCTGTGCCGCGGTGCGACGCGGCCGGCCGCGCGCCTTCGATCGCGAGAAGGCTCTGGCGACGGCGATGCACCTCTTCTGGCAGAAGGGATATTCGGCGACCTCGATCTGCGATCTTACCTCGGCGATGGGGATCGGGTCACCGAGCCTCTACGCGGCCTTCGGTTCGAAGGAGGCGCTCTATTCGGAAGCGCTGAAACATTATGCCAGCACGCATGAGGCGATCGCATGGGGACGCTTCTTTGCGGCGGAGACGGCGCGGGAAGCCGTCGCGGCCTTCCTCCACGACACTGCGGGTGGGCTCGTCGAGGCCGCCAACGGCTGCATGGTCACCCTGTCGGCGGTCGGCGGGGAGGGGCATGCGGAACTGGGCGCGCTCGTGGCGTCCGCGCGTCATGCGACTTTGGTGCGGCTGAAGGATCGGCTGGAACAGGCGCAGGCGGCGGGCGAAATCGGCCGATCGGTGGATATCCACGGCCTCGCCCGCTTCGTGCAGACCATGCAGAACGGCATGTCGCTGCTCGCCCGCGACGGTGCCAGCCTCGATGAACTCAAGGCCGTGGCGGACACCGCCATGCTGGGGTGGGACGCCCGCATCGCCGAGACGTCCTCCGCCTGAGACGCCCCGGCCGAAGAGACGGAAGTACGGTGGCGCCAGCATGGTCCGTCTTGCGACCTGACACAATCGGAGAGTGAGAATGCGCTGGGAATATCTTGTCGTCGAAGAGAGCCTGACATCCGATGCGCTTGGGGCCTTGGGCGCCGAGGGATGGGAACTCGTCGCGGTCGCTTCCCCGGGACATTTCGTGCTGCACTATTTCTTCACGCGCCCGGCGGCGGCCTGACCGATCCCCAGTCTTTGTGAGCCACCTTCGCTCGAGCGATCGCAAGGAGAAAATCCATGACCAAACCTAAACCCGTATTTCCTGCCGGCCGGCACGATCTCTTTACGGCGCAAACCTATTCCGCGGCGATCCGATCCGGCGATCTCCTTTTCGTGTCGGGCTTGGTCGGCAGCCGCGGCGATGGTTCTCCCGAGCCGGATTTCGAGGCGCAGGTCCGGCTGGCCTTCGCCAATCTGGAGGCGACGCTAAAGGCGGGTGGTTGCCAGCTGGACGACATCGTCGACGTGACGACCTTCCACACTGATCCCGAGAACCAGTTTCCCACGATCATGGCGGTGAAGGCCGAAGTCTTCTCCGCACCGCCTTATCCGAACTGGACGGCGATCGGTGTCAATTGGCTCGCCGGGTTCGATTTCGAGATCAAGGTGATCGCCCGCATCCCCGGCTGACAATCGGAAGTGGCGCGATGACGGAGCATGTGATGGACGACCTGCATCGCAACAAGGCGAACGTGATCGCCTTCTATGAGTTGATGTTCAACGCGGGCCGACCGGCCGAAGCGGTCGAGCGCTTCGTCGGTGCCGACTATGTTCAGCACAATCCCCACGTGGCGACCGGACGGGAAGGCTTCATCGCCTATTTCGAGCGAATGGCGCGTGAATGGCCGGGCAAGCGCGTCGAGATAAAACGGGTCTTGGCGGAGGCCGACCATGTCGTCCTTCACTGCTTTCAGCACTGGCCCGGCGATCATGACTATGCCGGCATCGACATTTTCCGGCTCGATGCGCGGGGAAAGATCGTCGAGCATTGGGATGTGTTGCAGATCGTTCCCGAGCAATCCGCCAATGGCAATGGCATGTTCTGACGATCGGCACCGTGCGTGATCGCCCCCGCCCATTGCCCATTTTCGATCGATCGAAAGAGAAGGCTCGCTCAAACCTAGTCGCGGTCTGGCGCACCCAAGGGGAAATAATGCCGAAATCGCCGTGCCTCATCGACTGCTCGCGCGAAGGATGGTCGCTGGAGCAAACGCGCGCGATAGGCGGTGAGATACTCGTATTGCTCGGGAATACGGTGCGTCCAATCGGCGTAGAACAGCGATGGCGCCGCAGCGCAGTCGGCCAGGGTGAAGGTGTTGCCGACCGCCCATTCGCGGCTCTGCATGCGCCGGTCGAGCCAGGCGTAGCTGGTGTCGAGCATCCGGCGGGCCTCCTCCATCCCATAGGGATCGCGGCTTTCTGGCGGACGCAACGCATCGAACACAAATTTGCTCTGCGGCGTCATCACGTAATTATCGAAGAACCGATCGAGCATGCGCGCTTCGACGGCAGCGTCGGGATCCTCTGGAATGAGCCTGACCGGTCCCGGATGTCGGGCCTGCAGATGCTCGATGATGATCGTGGTTTCGAATATGACGCGACCATTGTCGCGCAGGACAGGGAACTTACGAAAGGGCGATAGCGATGCAAGCTCATCTGCGACGCCTGGATCTTCGATCATGCGATAGGTGAACGGAATATCGTTTTCGTAGAAGGCGATCAGTGCCTTTTGACAATAAGAGGAGAATGGGTGGGCGAAGAGTTCCAGCGTCATGCGAATGCCCTCGCCTGGCGACCTTCGAGGATCGCGACGAGATTGTCGACATGCCACGCGGTGCCGTGCTCGCGGCCGTCCACGGCTTCCTGTCCACCCGAGAAGTACGCGCCCTGTTCGGTGTGCAGCAGTCGGGTTCCGCCACTTTCCGCGCGCAACTCGATCGTTTGCAGTGACACGGAGAGTTTTTCGTCGCCGTGGAACAGATCATAGACGAGCACGATCCGCTCATTTTCCACGATGTCGTGGTAGGTCGCCTGAAAATCGGTCACCAGCCCGCTGGCCCAGCGGGCGCGGAAACGTTCCTTGCCGCCGACACGGAAATCAAAGTCGCGGTCCAGCACCTCGACATCGACCGGCGTCTTGAACCACGCACTTTTGGCTGCGAGGCTGGTGTACGCCGCGAACACCCGGCCGGGCGGCACAGCCAGCTGTCGATCTATCACGAAGGTGGCGTTGGTGACGGTCATTCGGCCTCTCCGGTAGAGGGGGCCTGTGCGAGATAGGCCTCCAGTTGATCATATTGCTGTTCCCAGAAGCGCTTGCGTTCGGCGATCCAGCGCTCGGCCTGCGCCATCGCGGCGGTTTGCAGGGTGCAGGTCCGTACGCGCCCTTGCTTGCCGCTTTTGATGAGGCCGGCCTCCTCCAGAACCTTGAGGTGCTGGAGGGCCGCCGAAAGCGACATTGGCAGCGGCCTGGCGAGTTCGCTGACAGAGGCTGGACCAACGCTCAGGCGCTCGATCATCGCGCGCCGGCCGGGATCGGATAGCGCGTGAAATGCCTTGTCCAGCGGGTGCGACTCATACTGTAGCATGTGCTTAAGTATTGAGGGGATTTGAGGTGAGTCAACCGCCGCAGAGTGTCTGCGCCCGTTGCACATCTCTGGCGGCGGTCGCTGGCAGCTCCAGGCTCTCGATACCGCAACCGATATCAGCAGCGCGCCAGCGCCCGCCGGTGGGCGCATCCCCCGTTTGCGATAATCGACCCGTTGGCTGGGCTGGTCGAAGCTCGAATCGAATGAGTGAGCGGCAGATTTCGAGGGCTGAGAAGGACGCGTGAGCGGCCCGAGCCGGGTCGAAACCCGGATATCGATGTTATCCCGCGGCCGATTTTTCGAAAAATATTCCTTTGCGCGGCTACTTCATAAGATCGTCAGCGAAACGGCGGAGCAACTTTTGCAGCTGATCGAGGTCTGCCGCCGTCCAGTCGATCAGTATGCGATTGGCCAGCCGTTCTCGCGCCGTGTTCAGCATCGCGATCATTTCGCGGCCCTCCGGGCTCACCGTGGCTTCGCGTACGCGTTTGTCTTTTGCCGATGGATGACGCTGGACCAAACCCAGTTCCTCGAGCTTGGCCATCTGGCGACTGATGGTGGTATGATCGCGGCCCGTGCGGTCAGCGAGTTCGACGACGCCGATCGGGCCGTATCGGGCGACCCGAGCCAGCAGCGGAAATAGCGCGCGATCAAGCGGTATGCCTGCTTCCTCAATCAGCCGGTCGTCGCGTCGCGGCCGGTTAATCTCGTCCACCAGATCGATCATCGCGGCATGGAGATTCCTCAAGGTCTCGCGATCGTGTGCATTATTCACGCTTATTCTTGCCTCGATGCGATGTTGGATATATGTGCATTTTACACATTGATTCGCGGAGTTGGCAATGTCGTTCGATGCGGACGTTCTCATCGTGGGCGCCGGCGCCGCCGGACTGATCCTCGCGATTGACCTTGCACGCCGTGGCGTGGATTTCCTCCTGTTAGAACGGAACGATCAGCCGTTCGGCGGATCGAGGGGCAAGGGCATCCAGCCGCGCACGATGGAGGTGTTCGAGGATCTTGGCTTCGTCGATCGCGTGGCGGCCGCTGGCGGCCCCTATCCTCCATTGCGGCAGTATCGTCAGGGCGGAACCACCGAAGAATCGCTGCTGACGAGGGAGGAAACCGCTCCAAGCGCGGCTGAGCCCTACGCGGCGCCACTGATGCTCCCGCAATTCGCGACGGAACGCGTGATGCGGGAGCGGCTGGCCGAACTGGGATCCCGGCCATTTTTCGGGGCGCGGTTGATCGGATTTGAGCAAGACGCGGATGGCGTAAACGCGGATATCGAGAGTTCCTTCGGCCGCCGTCGCGTGCGTGCGAGATACCTCGTTGGGACAGATGGTGGTCGCAGCTTCGTGCGGCATGCGCTCGATGTGGGATTTCCGGGAGAAACACTGGGTGTTCGGGCGCTTGTCGCCGATGTGACTCTGGAAGGCCTCGATCGGCTGGCATGGCACCGCTTCCAGCTAGGCTCTCCCGCGACGCAACTCATGATCTGCCCGCTCGCCGGTACGGATCTGTTTCAGCTTCAAGGCCCGGTGGCTCCGGAGGGCGAGGTCGATCTGTCAGCTGCCGCTCTGACCGCTCTCGTGGCCGAGCGCACCGGGCGGAGCGACATTGTCGTTCATTCCGTATCCTGGGCATCGGTTTATACGATGAATGCGCGGCTGGCCGATCGTTATCGCATGGGCCGCGTCTTTTTGGCTGGCGATGCTGCCCATATTCATCCGCCGACGGGCGGCCAAGGACTGAACACCAGTGTTCAGGACGCCTATAATCTCGGCTGGAAGCTTGCCGCCGTCCTCGGCGGCGCGCCCGATGCGTTACTCGATACCTATGAAGAGGAGCGCCGCCCGATCGCCGCAGGCATGCTCGGTTTGGCGACCCGGCTGCTCGGTGAAGCGAAGCAGGGCACGATGCGGCGTGACCGTGAAGCGCGACAGCTCGATCTCGGCTATCGCACATCCTCGCTGGCGTTGCCCGGTATCGATACTGGCAGACTTCGGGCAGGCGACCGCGCGCCGGATGCGCCGTGCCGGGGGCAAGCCGGCCAGCCCACGCGCCTGTTCTGCGAGTTCCAAGGACCGCATTGGACACTCGTCGGTTATGACGCTGCGGAGCGGCCGGCCCCCCGGGCCGGTGTCCGTATCGTGACGGTGGGCGAGCATGGCGATCTCATCGACGACGGCGCGCACATCGCCGACGCTTACGGCCTCGCTCCCGGGCAATGGATCCTCATCCGTCCCGATGGCTATGTCGCCGCCATTTTGACCTCGGCCGACATGGTGGAGAAGCTCCCCGACTTCCTCGAGGGCGTGCTGCCGGCCGGCTCCGCTCATGTGCTGAAGGGGAGGTGAGCCATGACATTTGGGGCTCCCCTTCGCCCTCTTTAATTGCCCGAGACCCCGGGCGCTTCAATCCTGCCCAATGATCGACCGCCCGGTCTCGACGATGGTGGCGGCGAATGACAGGCTTTGGGTCTCTCGGATCAACGCCGGCCAAGATGCCGCTCCGTCATGTAACGGCCGGGCGATGTGCCCAATACCTTCCGGAACATGGTGACAAAACTCGGGACGCTCTCGTAGCCGAGCGCAGCGGCGACCTGCTGGATGGACGCACCTTCGGCAAGCGACTGCACGGCCAGCATGACCGCAAATTGCTGCCGCCATCGCCCGAAGCTGAGCCCGGTCTCGCGCGCGATCAGGCGTACCATGGTTCGGCCGCTCATGCCGATGCGCCGGGCCCATTCTTCCAATGATCCCCGATCGGCAGGCGAGGCCGCCATCAGTTCGGCCATTCGGCGCAGGCGGGGATCAGCAGGCATGGGCAGATGCAGATCCTCGATCTTCGCGGAGGCAAGCTCATCAAGCAGAACCGCGATGAGGTTCGAAGTGCGATCGTCCTGTTCATAGAAGGCGGGTAGCTCCGCCAGGCGCGCGATGACCTCGCAAAGAAGAGGAGTGACTGACACGGCGCAACAGGTGGATGGCAAGCCCTTGCCGACTGTCGGATCGATGAAGGAGTTCAGTCCATCGAGTATCCCGACGGCACGGATAGCATGCCGGGCCTCTCCGGGGATCCAGATGGC
This sequence comes from Sphingomonas sp., assembly GCF_003248515.1. GTDB lineage: Bacteria > Pseudomonadota > Alphaproteobacteria > Sphingomonadales > Sphingomonadaceae > Sphingomonas_I. Next base: position 265,321 of record NZ_QFOB01000004.1, on the reverse strand, counting down.
GCTGCGAGGAGGGACGATCCACAGGCCATTCTCCACCTCACAGGAAAGCGCACCGCGCCGGACTACGATAATCTGCCCCTTGGCATGGCTGTGCGGTTCCAGCTCGATCTTGCCGAAGTCGTTCGAGATGAAGCCATAGGTGACGACGGGACGAGGCACCTCGTCCGGATTTATCCACTCCGCCTCATGCGATACGTCGGTCAGCAGCGGCACCCTCGGGTCCTTATCCATCGCCAGAGTTTGGCGAGAATGAATAACATCATGTCCATCCTTCGGAATGACGCCATGATCGTCGCCGATTATCCGATTGGTATCGACCAGTCGAGGCGCTGATGGCCTCAGCGATCGGGAGACGAAACTTGAGCAGTTTGCACAGCGAGCGCGTAGCCACGCTTCTCGAAAAACTACACCGCGAAGGCGATGCGCTGGAGACGCTGAGAGATGTTGGGGGGGAGGTGGATATGCTCCATCTCGATGGCGCCTTTTTGCTCTATCTGGCCGTCTTTCATCTTGTGGAGCCTCGGCTTCGCTCCGGCGCGGTGATCCTTGGAGAAAACGCGTTCCAGCCCGAATATCTCGGCTATGTCCGCAATCCGGCGAACGGCTATCTGTCGCAGCCGCTGCCGTTCGAGGAGGGGCGCGGCAACGAACTGACCGTGAGGACCGCCTGATGCTCGCCACAGGCTCGCCCGAGCGCCCGAGAACGAAGGCCTCCGGCCGGTTAAGCCAGATTTTGGTGCGGATGTTGATGCGGCGTGCAACGATCGTCGCCGCCGAGCCTTTGCCGGGCCGGTTTCATCTGATCACGCTCGAAGGGGCTGCGCTCCGGGATATTGCGTGGACGCCTGGCCAGAAAGTGCAGGTGGCGATGGGCTCGGCATTCGTCGCGCGGACCTACACCCCGATGACGTGGAACGCCGAGGCCGGACGGACCTGCATCCTCGGCTACGCACATGGCTCGGGGCCTGGCAGCGACTGGATCCGGAATGTTCGGCAGGGTGATGAATGTGATCTGTTCGGTCCTCGCAAATCTCTTGATGTCAGCCTTATCACCGCTCCACTCGTGATTTTCGGGGACGAGACCTCTCTCGGTTTGGCTTACGCGCTGACCCAGCCGGATCCCGATCGCCCGGTAAGCTGCCACTTCGAGGTTGCCGACGCGCGGGCGACCCAGGAGGTTCTTCTGCAACTCGGACTTGTGGGCGCATGCCTTTACCCGCGGGCCGACGACGATCGCCATCTGGCGAGATCGGAAGCGGCTATCTCCTGTCATTTGGCCGCCGATACGGTGTTCGTGCTCACTGGGCGGGCCGCGGCGGTGCAACGCCTTAACCGACACCTGCGGCGCGCCGGAATCCCGGCGGCCAGGATTTACGCCAAGGCCTATTGGGCCCCGGGAAAGTCTGGAATGGACTGATCCGCGATACATTGTCGGCGTGAGCGAGGGCGGGGCCAGGTGTCGGGAAAAAGATCAACTCAGGTCGAGGCGACGGATTCTAGGCTGGCCTTTGGAGGCCGGCTTGGGCGAGCGGGTCGGGTTGCCGGACAATGTGTGTGCGCTGATCGAGCCGCTTCTGCCGTAGGGGAGAGGCGAGGCTGCCGACCTGCTGGTGACAACCGCCCCTTCTTCGAGTGCATGATGGGGGTGGCGCGGGCGAGCATTCTCGATTCTCTTCGGGAGGCGCGCGCCTCCCTCTCTCCTCGGGGGAGCCGGCGAAAGGCTCAGGCGATGCCCCAGCGTTGCTTCACTGCCCGCTCCAGCACGGCCAGGGGCATCGCGCCCTGCAACAGCACCTTGTGGAATTCCTTGAGATCGAAGCCTGGCTGCTTGCGCGCGGCCTCGCGCAGGCGGACCCACATCGTGTGGCCGATCTTGTAGCTGCATGCCTGACCCGGCCAGACGGTGTAGCGATCGATCTCCCCCTGGCTGCGGCCGCGCGCGATGCCGGTGGTCGCGATCAGATAGTCGGTCGCCTGCTCGCGGCTCCAGCGCCTGGCGTGCATGCCGCTGTCCACCACGAGGCGCGTCGCGCGGAACAGCAGGGACTGGAGATAGCCGACCTGCCCGAGCGGATCGCCTTCATACATGCCCATCTCGTCCGCCAGCTGCTCCGAATAGAGCGCCCAGCCCTCGCCATAGCCGGAGAAGAAGCTGCGCCTGCGGATCAGCGGAATCGTCTCGCTCTCCAGCGCGACGCTCACTTGCAGATGATGACCCGGCACGCCTTCATGATAGGTCAGCGTGGCGAGGCCGAATTTCGGCCGGTCGAACGTATCGCGCAGATTGATGTAGTAGATGGCCGGGCGTGATCCATCGAGCGAGGCATTTTCATAATAGCCGCCGGGCGCGCCCGCCTGGATGGTCGGCGGTACGCGGCGTATCTCGATCGGTGCCTTCGGCACGTTGGCGAAGGATTCGGGCAAACGTGCCTGCATCGCCTTCAGGTGGCGATTGAGTTCGGCCAGAAGCTGTTCGCGGCCCGGATCGGTGTTGGGATAAAGCTGGTCGGGACGCTCGTTGAGCACAACCAGCCGCTGGCCGACCGTGCCGGTGGTCAGGCCCTGGCCCTTCAGGATCGTATCGATCCGCGCACCGATTTCGGCCACCTGCGCGAGGCCCAGCCGATGTATCTCGTCGCCGCTCATCCTCACGGTGGTCGCGGCCTCGGCGGCGGCCGCATAATAGGCCTCGCCATCGGGCAGGCGCCAGCAGCCGGCATCGTGCACGGCCCTGGTCCGCAAGGCGGCGACGAGCGCCTTCTGCCGCTCCATTGCCGGGAAGACACCGTCGCGCACGATCCCGGCCGCCTTCTCGGCATGGGTGGCGGGCAGGCCCGCGGCTTTCAGCTTGGTGGCAAGCGCCGTTACCATCACGCTCTGCTCGGGCCGCTTGTCGAGGACGGCGCCGATCTGCTTCAGCGTCGTATCGAGGATGTAATCGGGCGCGAAGACGCCGCGCGCGGCATCGCTTTTCTGGCGCTCGCTGCTGTCGTCGATCGCCTTGGGAAAGGCGGCCAGCCGGGCGAGATAGGCATCCGCCTCGTCCGCATCGCGCACGCGTGCCTGGCTTTCGAGGAAATCGGGAACGTCTCGGTAGGGGCCCGTCAGCTGGCTCAATATGTAGGGTGCGAACCGCCCGAGGGAATCGCCGTAGGTGAAGCGCTCGGCACCCGAGATGGCATGATCGAGCTGATAGGTGACCACGTCCAGATCGAGTCGCGATTCCGCCGAAAGGCCGGCCGGCGTGAAGCGCTTCAGCTCGGCCCGCTCCTTCCTGGCGCGCGCCAGCCGCTTCGCCTGGCCGGCTGCGGAGACATCGTCCAGCTTCGCCTTGAGGCCGGCGCGGGGGCCGCTGTCGAGGCCCAGCCGCGTCGCCTGCTGCGGGCTTTCCTCCAGCCGGGCGTAGAAGAATCGATCGAGCGTGGCGCGCAGGCTGGCATCGGCGCCGCCCGGCGTCGCCGCCCGCAACGGCAGCGCGGCCGTCGCCATGCTGGCGGTGGCGCCCTTCACGAACTGGCGACGGTCCATTGGCTACTCCATCATTTCCATCATTGTCGGCGCTTCGCGTGGCGACGGAGGGCCGCGAATGTGCGCGTGATGCGCGGGTGCCCGATGTCCCGGACGCGCATCCCGAACGCGATCTAGAGGCGCGGGAGCGTGACGCCCTGCTGGCCCATATATTTGCCCGCGCGATCGGCATAGCTGACCTCGCAGGGCTGATCGCCCTTCAGGAACAGGAACTGGCAGGCGCCCTCATTGGCATAGATCTTGGCGGGCAGCGGCGTGGTGTTGGAGAATTCCAGCGTCACATGGCCCTCCCAGCCCGGCTCCAGCGGCGTCACATTCACGATGATTCCGCAGCGCGCATAGGTGGATTTGCCGAGGCAGATGACGAGCACGTCGCGCGGCACGCGGAAATATTCCACCGTGCGGGCGAGCGCGAAGCTGTTGGGCGGGATGATGCACACGTCCGTCTTGCGATCGACGAAGCTGTTGTGGGCGAAATCCTTCGGATCGACGATCGCATTATCGACATTGGTGAAGATCTTGAACTCGTCGGAAACGCGCGCATCATATCCATAGCTGGAAAGGCCGTAAGAAATGCAGCCGTCGCGCCGCTGCGCTTCCACGAACGGCTCGATCATGCCGTTGTCCAGCGCCTGTTCGCGGATCCAGCGATCGGATTGAATGGCCACCCTATTTCCTTCTTCGTCACCCCGGATCGAGTGCCCGGGGGCACCGTTCCACGCATCGTGCGGTGGAGTGTTGCCGCGCGGTGGATGCCGGAACAAGCCCGGCATGACCGATTTTCAGCCGATCCCCAGATCGCCCGGCCCGAAGGCGTGGGGCAGCAATTCCGACAGGCGATGGGTGCGAAGCTCGCGGCCGTCTCCGCTGGCGCAGTAAACCGCGATGTCGCGGCCGCCCAGCTGCGCCGCCTCGTTCAGCACCTGGCGGCAGCGGCCGCAGGGATAGACAGCCTCTTCGCCGCTCATTTCGCCGCCTGCCTTCACCGCGCCGCCGACGACGCCGACGGCCACCACATCCCGCAGCCGCCCCGCAACGTTGGCGGAGGCCAGCGCCACCGTTTCGGCGCAGAGCGACAGCCCATAGCTCGCATTCTCGAAATTCGTGCCGGGCACGATCGTGCCGTCCGTGAGCAGCAGGGCCGCGCCGACCGCGAATTTCGAATAGGGCACATGCGCGTTGCGGGCCGCTTCGCGGGCGGCCTCGATCAGCACGCCGGCGGCGGCCTGTTCCATCGTCACTTCCGTCATATGTTCCTCACTGGCGGATATGCAGCACGCAGATGAGCGTGAAGAGCCTGCGCGCCGTATCGAAATCCACCTTGATCTTGCCGTCCAGCCGCTCGATCAGCAGCTCGGCCGCCTCGTTGTGGATGCCGCGGCGCGCCATGTCGATCGTCTCGATCTGCTGCGGCGTGGCCTTGGCGACGGCCTGATAATAGCTGTCGCAGATCGCGAAATAATCCTTGATCGGCCGGCGGAACCGCCCGAGCGCGAGGATCAGCGTTTCCAGATGCTGGCCGTCCTCGGCCGCGATCGTGATGGCGAGCCGCCCTTCCTCCACCGACAGAGCCAGCTTGTAGGGGCCGGCATAGTCCTGCGGATAGGCACGCTGGGGCGCGAAATAATTCTCCTCGAGCAGATCGAAGATGGCGATGCGCCGCTCCTGCTCGATATCGGCGTTGCGCCACAGGATCGTCTGCTCGTCGAGCTGGATGTCGATGAGGCGCGGGTCGGCCATGACGCCGCTTAAATGAGCCGCGCCGGCTTGGGAACCCGAGCATTGCGGGGATCGGCTCCGGAATGCCCCTTCGTCCGCACTTGTCCACAGAAGCATGAACCGATCTTTTTGCGTGCGGCCTTGAGGCACCCCCCCGGTCGCGCGCAGATGGCCGGATGGCCGAACCCCTCCGATTCCCGTCCGAAGCCGAAACGCCGGGCATGCCCGCCCTGCCCCAGAATGTGGAGGCGGAAGCCGCGCTGCTGGGTGCGCTGATGATCGACAATCGCCTTGTCGAGGATGTCCAGCTGAAGCTCAGGTCAGAGCATTTCCACGAGCCCGCCCATGGGCGCATCTACGATGCGATCCTCAAGCTCGTCGAACGCAACATGATCGCCAATCCGGTGACGTTGCGGCCGATGTTCGAGGGTGATCAGGCGCTAAAGGATCTGGGCGGCCCATCCTATCTCGCCCAGCTGACCGGATCGGGCGCGGCGCTGATCGGCGCGCGCGATTTCGCGGCGCAGATCTACGATCTGGCGCTGCTGCGCGCGTTGATCGGCGTGGGCCGCGAAATGGTCGAAAAGGCGGTCGATACGTCGGATGACGTCGATCCCAAGGGGCAGATCGAGGCCGCCGAAGTGGCGCTCTATCGCGTCGCCGAGGAAGGCGGCGAGCAGGGCTCGATGAAGAGCTTCGGCCAGGCGACGCGCGTTGCGGTGGAGCAGGCGGAGCGCGCGCTGAATTCGGGCGGCCACGTCTCGGGCGTCACCACCGGCCTCGAAAGCGTGAACGCCAAGATGGGCGGCCTTCACAATTCGGATCTTCTGATCCTCGCCGGCCGCCCCGGCATGGGCAAGACATCGCTGGCCACCAACATGGCCTATAATGCCGCGCGCCGGTACATGCGCGACATGGAGGACGGCATTCCGCCGGAAAAGTCGATCGGCGCGCCGGTGGCCTTCTTCAGCCTCGAAATGTCGGCCGATCAGCTGGCGACGCGCGTGCTTTCCGAACAATCGGGGATCAGCTCCGAAAATTTGCGCATGGGCAAGATCAGCCAGGCGGATTTCCGCAATCTGGCGCGCGCCGCGCAGGAGCTGGAAAATCTGCCGCTCTATATCGATGATACGCCGGGCCTGACGATCGCGGCGCTGCGTACGCGCGCACGCCGCCTGAAGCGCCAGCGCGGCATCGGTTTCATCATCGTCGATTACCTCCAGCTGCTCACCGGATCGGGCCGGGGCGGCGAGGCGAATCGCGTGCAGGAAATCTCGGAAATCAGCCGCGGCCTCAAGACGCTGGCCAAGGAACTGAGCCTGCCGGTGCTGGCCCTTTCCCAGCTCAGCCGTCAGGTGGAAAGCCGCGAGGACAAGCGGCCCCAGCTTTCGGACCTGCGTGAATCCGGATCGATCGAGCAGGACGCGGACATTGTGCTGTTCGTGTTTCGCGAGGAATATTATGTCGCCGCGCGCGAGCCCAAGCGGCCGGGCGAAGGTGACGACGCCAAGATTTTCGAGGCGCACGATCAGTGGATGCGCGACATGGATCGCGTGTTCGGCACCTGCGAACTGCTGATCGCCAAGCAACGCCACGGCGCCACGGGCCGCGTAAGGCTGAAATTCGAGAGCAAGATCACGCGTTTCAGCGATCTTGCCGAAGAAGGATATGCCTTGCCGCAGGAATGAGACGGCGGCGCCCTCAGATCGAGGGAAGGACCATCGTGAGCTTCACCTTGCGAAGCTTCCAGCGCAGCTGGATGTCAGGCGTCTCCTGCGCGGGAAGCTCGGCCGTGGGGAGCAGATAGGGCGAACGCAACCGGTGCTGGAGCAGGGCGGGGGGCGTGGCCGCCTTGCGGCGCCTGGGCTTGGCCCTCGTCTTGCGGGCGATGGTGCTGCGCAGATCGAAGGTGGCGGGGATCGGGCGGGCGAGCGTCGCCGTATCGGGAAAGGCCGCCAGCGCGAGAGCCCACATCATCATCGTCCGCCCATCTCCAGAACGATCAGATTTCAGGCTGAAATTCTCGAAATGGCCGCAAGGTTCCCGCCGCGCGTATTCCGGCCCGCATCGCGCGGCGTGACGGTGGTGACGCCTATCGTTTCGCGATCATCGGCAGCACGCGATCCAGCGGCAGCGCCTCCACGGTGGCGCGATGACCTGCGACCGTCTCCGCCTTGAAGAGGCTGTCGAGCGCGGCCTCCTCCGTCGCTTCCGCCACCGCCTGGAAAAGGGGCGACATCTGATCGTTGGGCAGATCGGCCACGGGGGAGGGGGCGGTGCGGCGCGCGGGCGTGCGCCGGACATCCGCGCTGGTGGAAAAGGCGACCGCGAAATCGCCCGATCCGTTGGTGAAGGAGGATCCGGTCCGCGCGATGCCGGCAAAGGCCCGTTCGGCCAGCCGGCGCAAATTGCGATCGGAAAGCGGTGCATCGGTGGCGACGACGATCATCACGGATCCGTCCGCCTTCTGCGATTCGAGTTCGCTCTTCAGGAAATATGTGCCGAGCCTCTGGCCGACGGGCGCGCCCGCCACGGTCAGCACGCCGCCATAATTGCTCTGGACGAGCACGCCTACCGTATAGCCACCGAGCCGCGCGGGCAGCCGGCGCGAGGATGTGCCGATGCCGCCCTTGTAGCCGAATGCGACCGTGCCGGCGCCGGCACCCACCGCCCCCTCCTCGACGGGGCCGTCCTTCGCCGTCTCGATCGCGCGGCGCGCATCGGCGATGCTGACGTGCCGGCCCCGTATATCGTTGAGATCGCCATCATTCGTTTCGCCGACGATGGCATTGACCGAGCGGACCTGCTGGTTGCCCGGCCGGGCCAGCGTCCATTCCACCGAAGCGGCGATACCCTCGGCCACGTTGAGCGTGTTGGTCAGCAGGATCGGTGTCTCGATCTCGCCCAGTTCCAGCAACTGCGTGGAGCCGGCGAACTTGCCGAAGGCATTATAGGCGACGAAGCCGGCCGGCACCTTTTCCTGAAAGAGATTGCCGCCATGGGGCAGGATGGCGGTGACGCCGGTATGCACATCCCGCCCGCGCACGAGCGTGATCTGGCCCACCTTCACGCCGGCCACGTCCGTGATCGCATTGAGGGGGCCGGGCGGCAGGATGCCGATTGCGATGCCCGCTTCGCGGACGCGCGGGCGGGCGTCGGCGGGAGCGACGGAAAGGACCCCGAGCAGCAGAAGAGGCAGCGTCATGCGCATGTCGGAGTGAGCCCCTGTTCAGTCTGTCGGGCCAGATGGCTTTCCGACCGGACGAGCAACCGTCCTACTGCCGCGCAAGCAGGAGTCCAGCACCGCGAACGCCTCTATTTCAGCCTTGGGGTGCCCGCATTCGCGGGATCACCCGCCCGTCAGAAAACGGGGTCGTCGGCCTGCGGCGTGGTGGGGATGGGCGAGTGGATGCCGCACTCGATCTTGTCCCAGCCCCGCCAGCGGCCGGACCGGGGATCCTCGCCCGGCATCACCTTGCTGGTGCAGGGCGAGCAGCCGATCGAGAGATAGCCCTCCGCCTCCAGCGGATGGTGCGGCAGATCCTTCGCCTCGAAATAGGCGTTGAGCGCGGTCTTGTCCCACCCGGCGAGCGGATTGATCTTGAGCTTGGGGCCGGAGCCCGCGGCGTCGGCCGTATCCAGCTCGAACAGGGGCAGGGCGGTGCGCGTACCGGACTGGAAGCCCTTGCGGCCCGAAATCCAGGCATCGAAGCCCTTCAGCGCGCGCTTCAGCGGCTCCACCTTGCGGATCTCGCAGCAACCGTCCGGATCGTAGGACCAGCGCAGGCCGGTGCGGTCCTTCTCGGCCAGGATGCGCGGATCGGGGCGATAGACGCGCAGATCCGTGAAGCCCAGCCGCTCGGCCAGCTCGTCGCGATAGGCGAGCGTTTCCCCGAACATCTTCTGCGTGTTCGTGAAGACAAGCGGGATGTCCGTATCGATCTCGCTCACGAGATGCAGCAGCACCGCGCTTTCGGTGCCGAAGGAGGAGACGAGCGCGACGCGCCCGGCCAGATCCCCCGCCAGCAACTCGCGCAGCATCACGTGGGTCGGCACGCCCGCATAGCGCGCATTGAGCGCGTCGACATCGTCCTGCGTGAAAGCGGGGCGCACGTCGATCATGTCGACATCATGGGCGAGCGCGGCCTCAGCCATGGCGCAGCGCCCACACTGGCGGCCTGGCATCCGCCGCCTTCTGATAGACCGCCGGGAAACGGGCGAGCGCCTCTTCCACTTTGGCCGGATCCAGCACATGATCGCTCGCCAGCACGTCGAAGCCGCAGCGGCGCAGGATCACCACCTGATCCAGCAGCACATCGCCCGCCGCGCGCAGCTCGCCCGTAAAGCCCGCCTCGCGCAGGATGCGCGCGGAGGAATAGCCCCGCCCGTCGCGAAATTTGGGGAAGGCGATCTCGATCAGCTGGAGGCGATCCAGAAAGGGCAGCAGTTTGCGCGCATCCTCGCCCGGCTCGATGCGGACGGCGGTGGCGTTCGACTGGCCGAGGAACGCGTCGAGCGTGACGGCGGGCTCCTCATGCGCCTCGTCGGTGCGGAAGCGGATCTGGGTCATGCGCCCGCCTTTTCGTAGATCGCCGCCTTGAAGGGCTCGGGACCCACGCGCCGATAGGTATCCAGGAAACGCTCGCCCTCCGCGCGGATCTGGCGATAGGTTTCCAGTGCCTTCTCCACCGCATCGACCACGCCGTCCTCGTTGAAGCCGGGGCCGATGATCTTGCCGACGCTCGCATCCTCCGCGCCGGATCCGCCGAAGGAGAGCTGGTAATTCTCCTCGCCTTTCCGGTCGACGCCGAGGATGCCGATATGGCCGGCATGGTGATGGCCGCAGGCGTTGATGCAGCCGGAAATCTTGAGCTTCACTTCGCCCAGATCGCGCTGGCGATCGAGATTGGCGAAACGCTCGCTGATCTTCTGCGCCAGCGGAATGGAGCGCGCATTGGCGAGCGCGCAATAATCCAGGCCCGGGCAGGCGATGATGTCGGTCACCAGATCCAGGTTCGCGGTCGCCAGATCGGCCGCCTCCAGCTTCCGCCAGATCGCATGGAGATCGGCCTTGCGAACATGGGGCAGCACGATGTTCTGCGCATGCGTCACGCGCAGTTCGTCGTGGCTATAGTCCTTTGCGAGATCGGCCATCAGATCGATCTGCTCGGCCGAGGCATCGCCCGGGATGCCGCCGGTGGGCTTCAGGCTGATCGTGACGATCGCATGGCCGGGCACCTTATGCTCCACGACTTGGCTGTCGAGCCACAGCGCGAAATCGCGATCGCTGCGATCGATCCCGGCAGGCGCGGCGGGATCGAGCGGGGGCAGCGCGAACATTGCCGCGATCCGATCCAGCTCGGCGGCCGGCGGATCGAGGCCCAGCGTCTTCACGTGAAGATATTCTTCCTCCACCTGCCGGCGATATTCGTCGGCGCCGATCTCGTGGACGAGGATCTTGATCCGCGCCTTGTACATATTGTCGCGGCGGCCATAGCGATTGTAGACGCGCAGGCACGCCTCCAGGTAGCTGACCAGCTCGTCGGCGGGCAGGAATTCCCGGATCAGCGGCGCCACCATGGGGGTGCGGCCCTGGCCGCCGCCGACATAGACTTCGAAGCCGATCCCGCCGGCTTCATCCTTCACCAGCTTCAGGCCTATATCGTGCAGCTTCATCGCCGCGCGATCCTCGTCCGCGCCGATCACCGCGATCTTGAACTTGCGCGGCAGCAGCAGGAATTCGGGGTGGAACGTGCTCCACTGGCGCAGCAACTCGGCATAGGGGCGGGGATCCGCTACCTCGTCCGCCGCCGCACCCGCATATTGATCGGCCGAGATGTTGCGGATGCAGTTGCCGCTCGTCTGGATGGCGTGCATCTCGACGGTGGCGAGTTCGGCGAGGATGTCGGCCGCGTCGCTCAGCTTGATCCAGTTATACTGGAGGTTCTGGCGGGTCGTGAAATGGCCGTAGCCGCGATCATATTTGCGCGCGATGTGCGCCAGCATGTGCATCTGCCGGCTGTCGAGCGTGCCATAGGGCACGGCCACGCGCAGCATATAAGCGTGCAGCTGGAGATAGAGGCCGTTCATCAGCCGCAGCGGCTTGAACTGGTCCTCCGTCATCTCGCCCGAAAGGCGGCGATTGCACTGGTCGCGAAATTCCTCGACCCGCGCATCCACGATCGCCTGATCATATTCGTCATACTTGTACATTCAGGCGACACCCTGCTTTTCTGCCTGCACGCCGAGATCGGGCCGGACGCTGGGCCCGGCGGCGCGGATACGTTCCTTGGCGTTGCGGACGAGGGGCCCGTTCTGGCCCGCATCCGCCTCGATCAGATAGGGGCCGTTCACACGGCGAGCGGCCTCCTCGCGCGCGGCGATCGCCTCGCCCTCGTCGCCCGCGTCCGCCGCATCGGAAATGTGGCGCGACCAGCCATGGCCGGCCCACCAGATGACATCGCCCGAGACGAGATCATTGCCTGTCACGAGTTTCACGACGCCATCACCTGTGCCTGCTGAGCCAAACGCTGCATCCGGTCTTCCGCGTCCGAAAGCAGCACCACTTCCCCCACGACGATGATCGCGGGGCTCTTGATCTTCTCGCGCGCCAGCAGCCCGCCGAGATCGGCGAGCACGGTGCGCAGCGCGCGGCTGCCGGGCAGCGTGCCGCGCTCCAGCACGGCCACCGGCAGATCGGGCGCGAGCCCGTCATTCATCAGCTTGTCCGCGATACAGCCGCCGGATGCCACGCCCATGTAGATGACGAGCGTGCGGCCCTTGCCGGCGAGGCCGGACCAGTCCTGCTCGCTGAGGCCCTTGCACTGGCCGGCGACGAAGCTGACCGCGCTGGACCAGTCGCGATGCGTGAGCGGCAGCATCGCTTCCGCCGCGCAGCCGAGCGCGGCTGAGACGCCGGGAATTACCTCCACCGCGAGACCGGCGGCGCGCACCGCCTCCACTTCCTCGCCGCCCCGGCCGAAGACGAAGGGATCGCCGCCCTTCAGGCGGACCACGATCGATCCGGAGCGGACATGCGCCACGATCAGCGCGTTGATCGCCTCCTGCGGCAGCGTGTGGCGCGCCCGGCTCTTGGCGACGGAAATGCGCTGCGCGCCGGCCGGCGCATAATCCAGTACGGCGGGATCGATCAGCCCGTCATGCACGACGATATCGGCCTGGCGCAGCGCCTCGACCGCGCGCACCGTCAGCAGACCGGGATCGCCCGGGCCTGCGCCGACGAGGATCACGCGCCCGCGCGCGTCAGGATCGAGGAGTGACACCATGATAGCGGCAGATGCGTTCTGCCGTTCGCGAGCGCAATGCAAGCTATCTTGACGCAGCCGAAGCAGAAGTTTTTCTCGTCCGTTCGGGCGGTTGACCGCCCTTGGCGCCCCGCTACTGTCCGCTTTCGTTGAGGAGAGGCGCAGTGGCGACCAGATATACCGACAGTGCGCGCTACAGCCGCGTGGCGATGTGGCTGCACTGGCTGATCGCGCTGGCGATCTTCTACAATCTCGCCTCGGGCCTGCTGCGGCCGGTGATGCCGCGCGGTTTCTTCATGTGGCACATCTCCTCCGGCATGACGATCATCGTCCTGACGATCCTGCGCGTGGTCTGGCGGCTGACGCACAAGCCGCCGCCCTTCCTGCCGATGCAGAAGTGGGAGGCGAATGTCGCCCATGTGGTCCATTTCCTGCTCTATGTGGCGATGGTGGCGCTGCCTTTCTCCGGTTGGGCGATGGTTTCGGCCAATCCGCCGATCGGATCGCCGGGCGCCGCCTTCGTAGCCGCCGAGCGCGCGGCCAAGGCGCCTCCCGGGGCGCCCGCGCCGCCCCCGCGCAAGCCCACCATGGTCTGGAACAGTTTCAAGCTGCCGCTGATCGGATCGCTCAGCGAGATGGGGCGCACGCCCGAAGGCGTGCCCGAACAGCGCGAAATTCACGAGCGGATCGAGAAATTCCATTCGATCGGCGGGTGGCTGCTCCTGATCCTGCTCGTTCTGCATATCGGCGGCGCGCTGAAGCATCAGTTCATCGATCGTGAGCCCGAATTGCAGCGCATGGGCCTCGGCCATCCCGGGCGGAAGCGTCACGCCGCCGCGGAATGAAGCGGTGAGCGAGGATGGCTATCGCGGCGGCGGCACGCTGGGTGGTCGCTGGGGCTGCGCGCTTTCGGCCGTGGTGGGGCTGCCGTTGATCGCGGGCGTCTTCGTGCTGGCCGCGTTAGGTGATTGCGCGCCGGGCGTGGAATGTCACCGCGGCCCGAACTGGCGCCTGCTGGCCGGCGCGATCCTGATCGCGATCGGGATCGGCTTCGGCACGCGATTGTTCGTGAACGTCACCTTCCGGCGGCTGCGCGCGCTGGCACGCGAGCAGGAGGCTGATGCCGGGCCGGGCCAGGCGGAGTGACGGCCTGACGCGCCCTCGTCCGGGTGGCGCTCCAACCGGGACGAGTGTTTTCAGCCTCTCAGCCGGGCGAGCGCGTCCCCCATTCGTCGGATCGCGGCCACTTTCGCGTGGAGGGGGCTCCAGTCGTCCTCCCGATCGATCGAGCCCCAGATCGCCTCCACCTCCTCGATGTGCATCGAGCAGGGATTGGCATCGCTCCAATAGGCATGATCCCCCGCGCCGGATGGCGATCGCGTCTCCAGCATCGTGGCGAGCGCCGCGAAGGCGGGCGCATCATAGGCAGGGTCCGCAGGAGAGGCGCCCCGCCGCCGTCCGCCGGCCCAATCGAAGAAGAAGCGATCGATCGTGACGGTGCCCGCACCCAGCGCCTCCTCGATCGCCTGTACCAGCGCGAGATCGGAAACTTCGTCCGTGCGGGCGATTCCCAGCCGCCCCAGCATCGCCCCGACGATCGCGGCCTCATAGGTGGCGGGAAAGCTGTCGAGGATCGGCGCGAGAACCTCCGGATCGTGAATCTTCGAAAAGGCGATGGCGAGTTGGACGACGTTCCAGTGGATCGCATGCGCCTGCCGCCCGAAGGCGTAGAGCCCTTGATGATCGAAATAGGCGGCGGTGAAGCCCAGCTCCCAATAAGGGGTGAAGCGCCATGGGCCATAATCGAAGCTTTCGGCGGTGACGTTGATATTATCCGTGTTGAGCACGCCATGGACGAAGCCCGCCGCCATATAGGAGGCGGTCAGCCGCGCCGCGCCGGCCACGACATGCTCCAGCAGGCGCAGTTCGGGTGCCGCACCCGGCTCCTCGCCGAACAGGTGGCGCAGGCAATAAGCGGCGAGGCGAGTCATCTCGTCCGTCAGGCCGAGCGTGGCCAGCCGCTGGAAACTGCCGATGCGGATATGGCTGTGGCTGAGGCGCACGAGCACGGAGGAACGAGTGGGCGAGGGCTCGTCGCCGCGCTGGAGCGCCTCGCCCGTCTCGACCAGCGAGAAGGTGCGGGATGTTTCCACGCCCAGCGCCTCCAGCATTTCCGTCGCCAGAATCTCGCGCAGGCCGCCCTTGAGCGTCAGCCGCCCGTCCCCGAAGCGGCTGTAGGGCGTCCGCCCCGATCCCTTGGTGCCGAGATCCATCAGGCGATCGCGCGAATCGTGCATCTGCGCGAAGAGAAAGCCGCGGCCGTCGCCGATATCGGGATTGTACACGCGGAACTGGTGGCCATGATAGCGCAGCGCGAGCGGGCTCGGCAGGCTGCCGGGCAGCGGCAGGAAGCGGCCGAAATGATCGGTCCATCCTTCGTCGCCCAGATCATCCAGCCCCACCTGCGCCGCCGCGCGATCGTTGCGGAAGCGCAGGATGTGGCGGGGAAAATCGGCTGCCGGCACCGGATCGGCAAGGAAATCCGCCACTTCATCGATCGCGGTGGAGGGGCGGAACGGGGTGGGTTGCGGATCTGTGGCCATCGCGCCGATATGGTGGGCGCATGCCCCAGGGCGCAACCGGAGTATCGTCGTCCATGCCCTATGCGGATTGCACCTGGCTCTCTCCCGATGGGCTGACGCTCCATTACCGGGATTATCCGGGCGATCCCGGCAAGGCGCCGATCCTCTGCCTGCCCGGTCTCACCCGCAACGCGCGCGACTTCGCCGTGCTGGCGGAAAGGCTGGCGGGTCCGCGCCGCGTGATCGTGGCGGAACTGCGCGGGCGGGGCCTGAGTGCCTATGCGCCCGATCCGATGACCTATGTGCCGCCCATCTATGCGGGCGATGTGATCGCGCTGCTTCACCAGCTCGCGATCGGGCCGGTCGCCTGTTTCGGGACTTCGCTGGGCGGGATCGTCGCGATGCTGATCGGCGCGGCGCGGCCCGATCTGCTGGCGGCGGTGCTGCTGAACGATGTGGGTCCAGTGATCGATCCGGCGGGCCTCGCGCGGATCGCATCCTATACGGGGCGTGGCGAGGGCTGGTCGAACTGGTATGAAGCCGCCGCCGCGCAGGGCGAGGTGCATGCCGATGCCTATCCCGATTATGGCGCGGCCGACTGGATGGACATGGCGCGGCGCCTCTGTCGCGAGGAGGAGGGCGGCCGGATCGTCACCGATTATGATCCGGCGATCGCGATCCCGTTTTCGGTGCCGCCGCCCGATCCCGCGCCCGATCCCTGGCCGCTGCTGAACGGCCTTGCGGGCAAGCCGGCGCTGCTGGTGCGCGGTGGCCTTTCGGACATATTGAGCGAGGAGACGGCCGAACGGATGGTGCAGGCGCTGCCGCTCATGGAACGGATCACGCTCCCGCGCGTCGGCCATGCACCCACGCTGGAGGAGGCGGAGTGCGGGCCGGCCATTAACGCTTTGCTAGCCCGGATCGATCTATAAGGACGATCATGCGAGAGGCCCGCAGGCGCGCGGCGCCGGAAACAACTTTGATCGCGCAATCGCGATCGGTTTCTCCTATAGGCGCCGGATTGTCTTGCCGGAGGATGGTTTGTTCAAGGGTCTGCGTCCTATTCGCTATGGAGGCCGTGAGGTCTGGCCGCTGATCGAGGGTGGCAAGGGCGTTGCGGTGTCCAATCATGCGAGCGCGGGCGCCTGGGCGGCCGCCGGCGGCATCGGCACGGTCTCCGCCGTGAACGCCGACAGCTACGATCACGAGGGCAAGATCATTCCCCAGATCTATCGCGCGCTCACGCGGCGCGATCGGCACGAGGAACTCGTCCAATATGCGATCGACGGCGCTGTCGAGCAGGTGAGGCGCGCCTTCGAGATCGCCGGGGGCAAGGGCGCGATCAACATCAACGTGCTGTGGGAAATGGGCGGCGCGCAGCGCGTGCTGCATGGCGTGCTGGAAAAGACTAGGGGGATGGTCGCGGGTGTCACCTGCGGCGCGGGCATGCCCTACAAGCTTTCCGAGATCGCGGCCTCCTATGGCGTGAATTACCTGCCGATCGTCAGCTCCGGCCGCGCCTTCAACGCGCTGTGGAAGCGGGCCTATTCGAAGGCTTCGGAATGGCTGGCGGGTGTTGTCTATGAGGATCCGTGGCTGGCGGGCGGGCATAACGGCCTGTCGAACGCGGAAGATCCGCGCGCGCCGCAGGATCCCTATCCGCGCGTGAAGGCGCTGCGCGAGACGATGCGCGCAGGGGGCGTTTCGGAAGACGTGCCGATCATCATGGCCGGCGGCGTCTGGTATCTTCGCGACTGGAACGACTGGATCGATAATCCGGAGCTGGGCAGCATCGCCTTCCAGTTCGGCACGCGGCCCCTGCTGACGCAGGAAAGCCCGATCAGTCAGGAGTGGAAGGATCGGCTGACGACCCTCGACGAGGGCGACATCCTGCTTCACCGCTTCAGCCCGACCGGCTTCTATTCCTCGGCCGTGCGTAACGATTTCCTGCGCAATCTGGAGGCGCGTTCGGAGCGCCAGATCGCTTTCTCGATGGAGGCGGCCGGCGACCACCAGTTCCAGCTGGACGTGGGCGTGAAGGGCAAGAGCTTCTGGGTGACGCTGGGCGATCTGCACCGCGCGCGCGAGTGGGATGGCCGCGGCTTCACCACTGCGCTGAAGACGCCGGACAATACGCTCGTTTTCGTCACGCCCGAGGAAATGAAGATCATCCGCAAGGATCAGGCGGATTGCATGGGCTGCCTCAGCCAGTGCAGTTTCTCCTCCTGGGCCGATACCGAAGGCAACAGCACGGGGCGCCTGGCCGATCCGCGCAGCTTCTGCATCCAGAAGACGTTGCAGGATATCGCGCATGGCGGCCCGGTGGATCACAATCTGATGTTCGCGGGCCACGCGGCCTACAAGTTCAAGCAGGATCCCTTCTATTCGAACGGCTTCGTGCCTTCGGTGAAGCAGCTCGTCGATCGCATCCTGACGGGCGATTGAGGCTCCGCCCCGTCACGCCGGCTGGCTCCGGCGTGACGGGCGGAGATCCGCCGGACATGTCCGGTTCGCGCTTTTGCGCCCTCAAGATAAATTCGTGACACTTTCGCCGCGCGCCTTCTAAGCTCGCGCGTCCATGAAGCGCGCGCTCATCATCCGACATGTCCCCTATGAGGGTGTCGCCGGCTATCGCCTGCCGATCGAGCAGGCGGGCTATGCGATTGATCGGGTCGATGTGGGTGATCCGGCCTTTTCCTCGGTGGATCTGGTCGATCCCGATCTCGTCATCATGATGGGTGGCCCGATGGGCGTCTATGAACAGGCGCGATATCCGTGGATCGCCTGCCAGCTTCGCCGGCTCGCCCGGCGGCTGGAGGCGGACCGGCCCACGCTCGGCGTCTGCTTCGGCAGCCAGATGATGGCGGCCGCACTCGGCGCGCCGGTCTTTGCCGGGCCGGTGAAGGAAGTGGGGTTCGCGCCGATCGCGCTCACCGATGCCGGCGCGGCCTCGCCGCTGCGCCATCTGGAGGGCGCCTCCGTGCTGCATTGGCATGGCGATACGTTCGAGCTGCCCGATAATGTCGAGCGGCTCGCCGAGACGCCGGCTTATGCCAATCAGGCCTTCCGCCGCGGCCCGCGCCTGCTGGCACTGCAATTCCACGCGGAGATGGGCGAGGATCCGCGCATCGATGCGTGGCTGAACGACACGCCCTACATCACCTCGGCCGGCACCGATCCGGTGACGATCCGTGCCGATCACGATGCGCTGGGGCCACGCGCGGTGGAGGTGGGAAGATCGATGATCCGGGAGTGGCTGGCGGGTTTCTGAGCCCGCCTTGCGCCCGGAGCGCGATGTTTGAGCGCCGGCGGGCCATGGCCCAACAAGAAAGGGCCCCGGCATCGCTGCCGGAGCCCCGCTTACCGCCATGCGGCAGGAATATCGCTTACTTGTAAACGCGATAGCCGTTCTTGTTCACGTAGTAACGGCGACCACGGCTGTCGCGATAATAGTGGCGATTCTTCTTCAGCGCGGTGTAGGCGGCACCGCCCGCGCCACCGACGAGGGCGCCGGTGCCCACCGACATGCCGGGAATGATCGCGCCCGCCAGAGCGCCCGCGCCCGCGCCGATCGCGGTGCCCTTCAGCATCTGATTGGCATTCTGGGCCGAAGCCGGAGCGCCCAGGCCCACCGAGAGGGCAACGGCGCCGGCGATGAGTCCGGTACGGTTCATGACAACATCCCTTTCTTGCGAAACTTGTTTCCCGTGAACGGCGGACGGAGTGACCGGTTCCTTTATCCTGGGTTCATCCGACCCAAAGGATCCACCCTCTTCGCCGTGCCGTTCCTTATCGTCCGAATGTCCTTTGCGGAGCGCCCGATCGATGCTGCCTTTCTGACGTGATTCGTCCGAATCGGGGCTGAACACCCGGTTGCCCGCCGTTCATCTGATTGTGGGGGCGGCGGAGAGAGCAGGTATCCCGTCTCCCGCGTCCGGCGCGCCGCCCATCGCACTCCCGTCTCGAACGGCAGAGCCCCGTCGTCCTGATCCTTCGAGAGGCCATTTCGTCTTCGCTATAGGGCTTGTGTCGGGATAGACGGCGCTGGAACATGTCCGCGCGAAGCCGAAGTCGATCCGGCCTAGACCCAGCCTTCCAGCACCTGATCGGGCGGCCGATGGCCATCGGCCCAGGCCTTGATGTTGGCGATCACCTTCACGCCCTGCGCCGCGCGCGCCTCGTGCGTGGCTGATGCCATGTGCGGCAGCAGCAGCACATTTTCCATCGCGATCAGGCGCGGATCGATCGATGGGGCATGATCGAACACGTCGAGCCCCGCGCCCGCGATCACATCATTCTCCAGCGCGCGGATCACCGCCTCGCCATCGACGATCTCGCCGCGCGCGATATTGACCAGATAGCCCTGCGTGCCCAGCAACCCCAGCCGGCGCGCGTCGATCAGCCCGTGGGTTTCGGCGGTGAGCGGGCAATGGATGGAGACGATGTCCGCCGCTTCCATCAGCGCGTCCGCGCTCGGAAGATAGGTGGCGCCCAGTTCCTCCTCGATCGCGGCGGGCAGCCGGCGACGATTATGATAGACGATCCTCAGGCCGAAGCCCTGCGCGCGCCGCGCCACTGCCCGGCCGATCCGCCCCATGCCGATGATGCCCAGCGTGCGGCCGCCGATGCGATGCCCCAGCATCGCGGTGGGGCTCCAGCCCTTCCACTCGCCGGAACGCGCCACGCGCTCCCCTTCCACGATCCGGCGCGGCAGCGCCAGGATCAGGGACATGGCGAGATCGGCCGTGTCTTCGGTCAGCACGCCGGGCGTGTTGGTGACGACGATACCGCGCGCGCGGGCGGCCTTCAGATCCACATGATCCACGCCCGCCCCGAAATTGGCGATCAATTTGAGCGACGGCCCCGCCGCCTCGATCAGCGCGGCATCGATCCGGTCCGTGATCGTGGGCACCAGCACATCCGCGTCGCGCGTCGCCGCGGCGAGTGCGGCCGCATCGAGCGCGAGATCGGCATCGTTCAGCGCAACGTCGAAAAGTTCGCCCATCCTCTGCTCGACGCCGTCGGGCAGCTTGCGCGTGACGAACACGCGGGGACGGAGCGGCCGGGGCTGCGAGCGAAGCGCGTCGGACATGTGATCCGCTAGGCCCGGCGGACGCCGATGGTCAAGCGTGCCGAAGGTCGTAGCCGGAGTCGCGCGCAAGCGCCCGCGCGGCGAACAGGAAATGGATCGCCGCCCAGACATAGACGATCACGTCCAGCCGCAGCGCGCGCGCCAGAGCATCGCCGGGGGAAAGGCCTGTTGCCGCGAAATGATCGCTCAGTGCGCCCACCGCCAGCGGGCCCAGACCCAGCCCGATCGCATTCATCGCCATCAGCAGGATCGCCACCGCCGTCGCCCGCTCACGCGGGCTCACGCAGTTTGCCGTCACCGCATAGGTCGGCCCGAAATAGAGATGCGCGCCGAGCAGCGGGACGAGCCCGACGGCCGCCAGCGCCAGCGGGCTTTCCTGCAGGAGGGCGATCTGGAACAGGAGTGCGGCCACGATCATGCCGGCGGCCGCCACCATCCCCGGCGCGCCCCTGCGGCTCCTTCCCAGCCTGTCGGCCAGCCAGCCGCCCAGCGCGATGCCGGCGCCGATGCCACAGCCCGCGATCAGGCCATAGCCGCTCGCCGCCACCCCCAGCGGGAGATCGAAGCGGCGCACGGCGAGCGGCACGACGAAACTCGTCAGGCCATAGCCGGCAAAGGATGCGAGCGTCGCGCCCGCCATCATGTGCAGGAATGCCGGGCGGCGAGCGAGGGCGCGCGCCACGCCGGCGAGCGAGGGCGCTTCGGCCACGGGGCTCGTCCGGCGCGGCTCGCGAAGCAGCAGCGCGGCAATGCCCGCCAGTGCCACGCCGGGCAGGCCGAGCGCGAGGAAGGCGGCGCGCCAGCCCAGCGTCTGCGCGACCCAGCCGCCGGCTACCGCGCCGATCAGCATGCCGGCGGGGATGCCGAGCGAGAGCAGTGCCAGTGCGGTCGCGCGCTTTTCCCGTGGAAAGAGATCGGAGACGAGACTCTGCGATGCCGGCGCGCAGCCGGCTTCGCCCACCCCGACGCCGATGCGCGCGGCGAGCAGGGCGCCGAATCCACCCGCCATGCCGCACAGCGCTGTCATCGCGGACCACAGGGCGAGGCTGATCGCGATGATGGCCACGCGCGAGCCACGGTCCGCCAGCCGCGCGATGGGCAATCCCAGCACCGTATAGAAAAGCGCGAAGGCCACGCCGCCGAGCAGGCCGAGCTGCATATCGCTGAGCCCCAACTCCGCCTTCATCGGCTGGCCGACAATGCCCACGAGCTGCCGATCGATGAAGTTCACGACATAGATGAGCGTGAGCAGCGCCAGCGTGAGCTTCGGGCGGACGGGGGAGGGCGCGGTCATGGCCGGCCCCTTGGCGCGGGGGGCGAAGCGGGGCAAGCCTTCCCCGATTCGATCCTGAAGGAGAGCCGGATCGGGCGGAGATGGCCCGCTCGATCCGTCCCGCCTATCCCACGGCCAAGCAATTCTTCACACGATCCGCGCATCGCGAGTTGCGATCCGCTCGCAGCCTGCCCTAGAGGCATCACCCTTCCCTTATCTGCCAAGGCCGTTTGAATGTCCGCCCATGCCATGCTCCAGCCCCTCGAGCCCACTGCCAGCCTCACCGTGGAAAAGGTGCTGTCGGTGCGTCACTGGAACGAGCATCTGTTCAGCTTCACGCTGACGCGGCCCGCCAGCTTCCGCTTCCGCTCGGGCGAGTTCGTGATGATCGGGCTGATGGGCGACAACGGCAAGCCGCTGCTGCGGGCCTATTCCGTCGCCTCGCCTTCGTGGGCGGAAGAACTGGAATTCCTCTCGATCAAGGTGGAGGATGGCCCGCTCACCTCCAAGCTCCAGCAGGTGAAGGAAGGTGACGATATCTTCCTCGGCCGCAAGCCCACCGGCACGCTCGTCGCCGATGCGCTGCTGCCGGGGCGCCGCCTGTTCCTGTTCGGCACGGGCACCGGTCTGGCGCCCTGGATGTCGATCATCCGCGATCCGGACATTTACGATCGCTACGAGCGGGTCGTCGTCGTCCATTCGGTGCGCAAGGTGAGCGACCTCGCCTATCGCGATGAGCTGGACAACAAGCTGGCGGGGGATCCGCTGGTGGAGGATTTCGCGCGGAGCCAGCTTCATTATATCCCGACCGTCACGCGCGAGCCGTTCCACACCTCCGGCCGCATCGACAAGCTGATCGCCGATGGCACGATCTTCGCCGGCGATCCGGATCGCCCGCAGCGCTTCGATCCCGAACATGATCGCGTGATGCTGTGCGGATCGATGGCGATGATCAAGGAAACGGCGGCCCTGCTGGATGCGGCGGGCTTCACGGAGGGATCGAACGCCAAGCCGGGCGAATATGTGATCGAGCGCGCCTTCGTCGGCTGAGTCATTTTCGTGATCCCGGGCCTGGTCCGGGATCCGCTCCCTCGCGTGGCCTTCCGTCCGGCTTTCAACTTTCGCGCGACGGAGCCCGGAGCGCGCCCGGGGCGACGGGTGGATAGGGCAGCCCATCGCCTGCGCGACTCCATCCACAGCTTTCCGCTGTATCCCGCCTTGCAAAGCGCGCGTGCGCGCGGCAGTCGGGGATGGTGTCGCCCGTGCGCCTGCTTCTCGATCGAACCGCCGTCCTTTTTCTCGGCGTCGCCGCCGGGGCGGCGATCGGCTATGCGTTCGGCACGGGCAACCAGAGCCAGCAATCCGTCGTCCTCGCCCCAGAGGCCGCGCCGCCGCCTCCGCCGGCCGTAGCCCCCCCGCCGCCGACCGATCCGGCCGCTCCGGAACCCGAAAAGCCTGCCGAGCAGACGGAAGCCAAGCCTGTTCCCGTGCAGGCGCCGCCCGAAGTGCCCGTCACCATTGCCGACGATCAGCCGCAGCCGGGGCTGGAAAGCAGCGTGCGCCAGGGCCGCGCGATCCGCATCGGCGTGTTCGGAGACAGTTTCGGTGACGGCGTCTGGTCCGGCCTTTATCGGCTGCTGCCGGCGAGCCAGGGCTATCGCGTCGAGAAATACAGCCAGCAATCGACCGGCTTCACCCGCTACAAGCGGCTGAACCTCGAAAATCATGACGAAGGCCGGCTGGGCGATCAGCCTGTCGACATCGCCGTCATCTCCTTCGGTGCGAACGACGCGCAGGGCGTGTGCGGGGACGATGGCAAGTGCGGCGCTTTGATGAGCAGCCGCTGGCAATCGATCATCGGCGGGCGCGTGGAAAGCTATGTCGCGATGCTGCGGCGGCATGGCGCGTCGGTCTACTGGGTTGGCCTGCCGGTGATGCGCGATCATGGTTTCGATAGCGATACCAATGCGATGAACGCTTTCTATCGTTCGCTTATGGGGCGGCTCGGCGTGCCCTTCGTCGATATCCGCCCGCTCACCGTGGATGCCCAGGGCCAGTATGAAGCTTATTATCCGGACGAAACCGGCGCGCCGAAGCTGTTGCGCGCCAATGATGGCGTTCACATGTCGATGAACGGCTATCTGCGCATCACGAAGCCGCTCGCCGCGCGTATCCGCGAGGCGACCGAGAGCGCCCGCCAGCAGCAGGGCGCTCCCTCCGTCGCCACGACGCCGGACCGCCCGCAATCATGATCGGCCTGATGATGGCGGCCGCCGCCGCGCTCGGCACGGGCGAGGGGCTGGCGAACGCGCAGGCCCTCCAGCCTTTCTTCACGAAGCTGGCGCGGGCAAGCGCGCCGGGCGCCCAGAAGGGCAGACCGCTGCACATCCTCCAGATCGGCGACAGCCATACGGCCGGCGACATGATCTCGGGCGCGTGGCGCGATGCGCTGCAAGGGCGCTATGGCAGTGGCGGGCGCGGCGTGATGGCGCCGGGCCGCCCTTATGACGGCTATCTCACGCGGGGTATCACCGCATCCATGTCGCCGGACTGGAGCATCGCCGCCGATTTCGGAAAGGGCTGGGGCGATGGCCATCCGCCGCTCGGCCTTTCGGCCTACACGCTCACCAGCCGCAGGGACGGCGCGACGATGGCGCTGGATGCAGAGGCGACGGAGCGTTTCGACCGTGTCGTCCTCTGCGCGATGGCGGGGCCGGGGGCGGGCGCGCTCACCGTGCGCATGGGGGACCAGAGCGACCGGCTGAGCTGGGCTTCGCCTTCTCCACGCGCGGAATGCCGCACATTGCGCGCGGAGAGCCCGCAGACCCATGTCGACATCACGACGGACGGCGGCCCGGTGACGCTCACCTCCTGGGGCACGTTCCTGGATCAGGGCGGCATCGTCGTTTCGAACGTGGGCGTGGTGGGATCGCAGCTCGTGCATTTCGGGCGCACGGACGATGGCGTGGTGAGCGAGGAGCTCAACACCTACGATCCCGATCTGATCGTGATCGCCTTCGGCACGAACGAAGGCTTTTCGGCGCGGGTGTCGCCTTTCGAATATGAAGCGATCCTGCGCAGCCAGATCGGCCGTATCCGCAGGCTGGCGGGCAATGTGCCGATCCTGCTGCTCGGCGCGCCCGATGCGCTGACGCGGCGGAGCGAGATGCTCGCCAACGGGCCGGGCGGCGACAGCAGCGCCTGCCGCGAGGGGGGGGAGGCCGTCGTCGCGGCGCCGCCCCCGCCGCCACCCGCGCTTTCGGGAAGCGGGCTGGCGGCGGCGATGTCCCGGCTCGGTTCCTATCTGGGCGTCACGCAGGCGGCCGAGACGGGGCAGTCCCAGCCCCAGCTCCCGTCGCAACCGTTGGCCCAGCCCACGACGCCTCCCAAGCCGATCTATCCGCCGGGGGCGGTGGTGCAGCCGCTTCCCGCGCGCGCGCCGGAAACCTCGCGCAATCCGCTCTTCCCGCCGGCCGGCCTTTCGGTGATCCGCGATGTGCAGCGCCGCGTGGCGACTTCGCTGCACGTCGCCTTCTGGGATTGGGAGGGGCGCATGGGCGGCCGCTGCACGGCGATGCGCTGGACGCGCGCCAGTCCGCCGCTGATGCGCGGCGACTATGTTCATTATACGAAGGCGGGCGGCAAGGAGATCGCCGATCGCCTGCAGGCGGATCTCGATCGTGCGAGCGGGGCCTCGGCGCGCTAGATGCTGTTCCCGACACTCACCTTCGGGCTCTTCTTCCTTCTCGTCTTTTCCGTCACCTGGGCGGCGCGCGGATCGAATGAGTGGCGCAAGATCCTGCTGCTGCTGGCGAGCTGGATCTTCTACGGCGCGTGGGACTGGCGCTTCGTCGCCCTGCTGATCGCATCGGCCTTCCTGAACTGGGGCGCCGCGCGCCTGATCGAGCGCGTCGATACGGGCGAGGATGACGAGGAAGGCGGCACGCGCAAGGCGATCATGCTGGCGGGCGTCGTCGCCAATCTGCTGATCCTCGGCCTCTTCAAATATTATGATTTCTTCCTGGAGCAGCTGGGCGCGATCCTGGCGGGCCTCGGCTTCGCGCGGGACATGCCGCTGATGCAGATCGTGCTGCCGGTGGGCGTCAGCTTCTTCACCTTCCAGGGGATGAGCTACCTGATCGATGTCTACAAACGGCGCATCCCGGCGGAATCGCTGCTCGACATCACCTTGCTCATGTCCTTCTTTCCGCATCTCGTCGCGGGGCCGATCGTGCGCGGATCGGATCTGCTGCCCCAGTTCCGCCGCACGCCCGAACTGACGCGCGACATGGCGGCGATGGGCCTCGTGCTGATCGTGTGGGGCCTTTTCAAGAAGGCGGTGGTCGCCTCCGAAATCTCGACCGGGCTGGTCGATCCGGTCTTTTTCGATCCGGCCAGCCACACGGCGATCGATCTGGTCGCGGCGGCCTATGGCTATGCGGTGCAGATCTATTGCGATTTCTCCGCCTATAGCGACATGGCGATCGGCATCGCGGCGTTGCTCGGTTATCGCTTCCCGCTCAATTTCGATCAGCCCTATCGCGCGGCGAGCCTGCAGGAATTCTGGCGGCGCTGGCACATCAGCCTTTCCAGCTGGCTGCGCGATTATCTCTATATCGATGCGCTGGGCGGCAACCGGAAGGGTTTCGCGCGCCAGTGCGTGAACCTGCTCGCCACCATGGCGCTGGGCGGGCTGTGGCATGGCGCGAAATGGACATTCGTGATCTGGGGCGGCCTGCACGGCGGCGTGCTGGCGCTGGAGCGGATCTGGGATCGCCATCGGCCCGAAGGCGCGCCGCGCCTGCCGAAGCTGCTGGGTGTGATCCTCACCTTCCATATCGTCGTGCTCGGCTGGATCTTCTTCCGCGCGGAAAGCTTCGCGCAGGCGATGGCCTTTCTCGGCGGCCTGATCGGCTGCGGGATGGCGGGCGCGGAACTGGTGGTGACGCCTCTGGCCGTCGCGCTGATCCTGCTGGGCATGAGCTTCCATTTCGCGCCCGGCGATCTGGGGCAGCGGCTGGCGCTGAAGCTGCGCTGGCTGCCCGTGCCCGCGCTGGGGCTGCTGGTGGCGATCACGATCATGATGATCGATGCGATGCGCTTCGAGGGCGTGGCGCCCTTCATCTACTATCAGTTCTGACGGGAGATCGAGCATGCCCCGCGAGACGCCTTCGCCGATCGATCTTCCCGACGATCCCGTCGACGCGCCGGGCCTGGGCTGGGCGGCGGGCGTGATCGCCATCGCCGCGCTGGCTCTGCTGGCGATCAACGCCGTATCCCTGCGCGACTGGGCCAATGATCTGACGCCCGGCCCCGTTCAGGCGCGCCTGGCAGATGCCACCGAAGGCTGGCTGCAATTCACGGAGGCGGTGGGCGTCGGCAGGCCGCGCGCCTGGCTGCACGATCAATGGAAGAAAGCCGAAAATGCCCGCTTCGGCGGCCAGCAGCCGGACGAGGCGGCCCCGCCCGCGCCGTAAGCCTCAGCGGTTCGCCGCGAGGTGCAGCCCGAGGCCGATCATCAGCGTGCCGCAGGCCGCATCGATCCAGCGGCGCAGGGCAAGGTAGCGCCGCCGGACGCGATCCGTCGCCAGCCCGATCGCGACCAGTGCATACCAGCCGCCCGAGATCGTCACGACCACCACCAGAGTGGCGGCGAACAGGCCCACCGGCGCGTGCGGCGGAAACATCGAACTGAACACGCTCGTCCAGAAGGCGCCCGCCTTGGGATTGGTGAGATTGGTCATCAGCCCGGCGCGATAGGCACGCGCATAGGAAGTGGGCACCGGCACGGCACGCGCCGCCGTGACGGCGGAGCGCGCATTCCAGGCGAGCCTGATCCCGCACCAGATCAGATAGGCCGCCCCGGCCAGCCGGATGAGATCGTAGAGATGGCCCGCCCGCGCGAGCAGGGCCGCCACGCCCATCATCGCCAGCGTGGCCCAGATCAGCGATCCCGTGGCGACACCCACCGCGACGGTGACGCCGAGGCGCGTGCGCCCACTGAGCGCGAGCTGGCTGACCACGAGGAAGTTCGGCCCCGGGCTCGCGACCATCGCGAAATAGACGCCGGCGATCGCCGCGAGGGTGGGAAGATGGGGCATGGCGCCCACGCCATAGCTGGCCCCTGTGCAAAACGCCTCCGAGAATCTTCGACAAACGCCCTCCCGATCCCTATTTCGCGCGTCGAGGAGAATGCCCGTGAACGCCCCCGTGACGAACCTGACCGGCCTGGACCTGCGCGCCGAGATCGATCGGCTGCGCAAGGAGCGCAACGCCGTGATCCTCGCCCATTATTATCAGGTGCCGGAGATTCAGGATCTCGCGGATTTCGTGGGAGACAGCCTCGATCTGTCGAAGAAGGCGGCGGAGACGGACGCCGAGGTGATCGCCTTTTGCGGCGTGCGCTTCATGGCGGAGGTCGCCAAGATCCTGTCTCCGCAGAAGACGGTCGTGCTGCCCGATATGGCCGCCGGCTGTTCGCTGGAGGATAGCTGCCCGCCGGAGCAGTTCGCGGCATTCCGGGCCGCCCACCCGGATCACCTGGCGCTGACCTATATCAACTGTTCCGCGGCGGTGAAGGCGCACAGCGACATCATCGTCACCTCGTCCTCGGTCGAGAAGATCCTCGCGCAGATCCCGCAGGACCAGAAGATCCTGTTCGCGCCGGACAAGAATATGGGCGCCTATTTCAACCGGAAGACCGGGCGGGACATGTTGCTGTGGCAGGGCGCCTGCATCGTCCACGAGGCTTTCTCGGAAACCGAGCTGTTGAAGCTCAAGATGCAATATCCCGATGCGCCGATCGCCGCGCACCCGGAATGCCCGGCCTATATTCTCGATTATGCCGATCAGGTGGGCTCGACGCGCGCCATCCTGGAATTTGCCCTGTCCTCGCCGGCCGACACGATCATCGTCGCCACCGAGCCGCACATCATCCACCAGATGCAGAAGGCGGCACCGCACAAGACCTTCATCGGCGCGCCGGGCGCGGACGGGAATTGCAACTGCAACATGTGCCCGTACATGGCGATGAACAGCCTCGAAAAGCTCTATCTGGCGCTCCGCGATCTGAACCCGCGCATCGAGATGGACGAGGAAACCCGCCTCGCCGCCAAAAGGCCGCTCGATCGAATGCTGGAAATGGCCGCCCATAGCGTTGGCAAGGGCGATTTGGGCCGGCCGGTGACGGCGACGGCGGGCTGACATGGCCTATGCGGGAAGCTGCCATTGCGGGGCCGTGGCCTTCCGCGTCGAAGCGGAGCTGCCGGCCGAGGCGATCAGCTGCAATTGCTCGCACTGCCGCCGCAAGGGTTTCCTGTTGGCCTTCCACCCCGCCGACCAGTTCGCGCTGACGGCGGGCGAGGAGAGCCTCGTCACCTACATGTTCAACCAGCACAAGCTGCGGCATCGTTTCTGCAAGACCTGCGGCACGCAGGCCTTCGCCGAGGGGCAGGGGCCGAGCGGCGCGGAGATGCGCGCGGTGAACCTGCGCTGCGTGCCCGATTGCGATCCGGATGCGCTGACGATCAGGAAGATCAACGGGGCGTCGTTCTGACGACCGCGCGCGCGACGGCGGCGCTGTCCGCACTTCTGGGTGGCGGCGGGACGGCGGTGGCCACCGGCGCTCCGGGCGCGGCGCCCGCCCGCGTCCTCACGCTGTCGCTCGTCACGATCGCGAGCGATCAGGCTGCCCGCAACGCGCGCATATCAGGCGGCCCACGCACGGCTCCCCCGCTGGCGCTGCGGCTGACCTATCTGGTCAGCGCGGCCGATACGGATGGGGATCTGCTCGATCGCGCGCTTGCCCTCGTCCACGCTCATCCCGTTCTGACGGCGGATGGCGGGGAGCCGGAGGAGGCCGCGTTCCGCATCGCGCTGGAGGATGCGGAGACGGACATGCTTTCACACCTGTGGCTCTCTTATGGCGTCGCCCGTCGGCCCGGCTTTCTCATTCTCGTTTCCGGAGTTTCCGCCCCATGATCGCTGGCTTCGACCTCGACGCCTTCGTCGCCGCCACGCTGGCCGAGGACATGGGGCCATCCGGTGATATCACCGCCGCCGCCGTCATCCCCGCCGAAGCGCGCTTTTCCGGCGTGATGGCGAGCCGTGAGGCGATCGCGATCGCGGGCCTGCCGCTGGCCGAAGCCTTCTTCCGGGCGCTCGATCCGGATGTGGCGATCGAAATGCCGGTGGCGGATGGCGATCGCGTCGCGGCGGGCACGGTGCTGATGCGGATCGAGGGGCATGCGCGCGCGCTGCTGACTGCCGAGCGATCGGCGCTCAATACCGTCCAGCACCTTTCGGGCGTGGCGACGCTTACCGCCGCCTATGTGGATGCCATTGCCGGCACGGGCGCCACCCTGCTGGATACGCGCAAGACGATTCCGGGCCTGCGCCTGCTCGAAAAATATGCGGTGCGCATGGGGGGCGGGGCCAATCATCGCATGGGCCTGTGGGATGCGGCGATGATCAAGGACAATCATGTCGCGGTGGCCGGCGATATCGGCGCGGCGACGGCGCGCGCCCGCGATGCCGGAATCGCCAGCATCATCGTGGAGTGCGACCGGATCGATCAGATCGAGCCCGCCATCGCCCATGGCGCCACGCACCTTCTGCTGGACAATATGGCTCCGCCCACCTTGCGCGAGGCAGTGGCGCTTGTCGCGGGGCGGGTTCCGACCGAGGCGTCCGGCGGCGTGCGGCTCGATACGATCCGCGCCATCGCGGAGACGGGCGTCACCTATATTTCGGTCGGCCGACTCACCCAATCGGCGCCCGCCGTGGATATCGGTCTCGATTTCGAGGCCGTCTAGGGCGCGATCCGGCGGGTGCCGCAAGCTGACACCAAGGTTTGCCGCGGGCCTCTCCGTCGTTATCCTCGAGACTTCGGGGGATTATGTCGCGGCCGCCTTCCATCCTTTTGTTCGAGCGCCTTTGGATCGCGGCGCTGATGCTGGGCGCGGTCAATATGGTGATCGCCTGGCCCCTCACGCTTGCCGCCTATCGTGCCTCGGGCCTTTTCGCGGCGCTGCGCGTCGAGCCGAGGCTGGGCCTTCTCCTGATCGACATGCTCACCCTGCTGATCCAGCTCAGCGTGCTGATCCTCGTGTCGCGCGCGGGCAGCCGGATCGCGCGCGGGATCGTCTTCCTGCTGGCCGCCTGGGCGCTGGTGATGATCGCGCGTATGGCGGGCGAGCGGGAGGCGGTGCCGGGCGCGCAGGGAATGCTGGCGGCGATCTGCATTTTCCTGCAGGCGGCGGGGGCCGCGATATTGCTGCGGCCCGACGCGAGGGCGTGGATGGGAAGGGAGCGCATATGAAGCGGCTGTCGATCGTTGCTTGGGCCGTAACGGCCACCGTGGCCCCGCTGGCATCGGCATCGGCAGCCCCGCTATGTTCCGTGCCACAGCGCCTCGCCGCGCCCGCGGAGGAAGGCGCCAGCGAGCGTGAGCCGCGGCGCGTGCTGCCGATCGGCGGCTATACGCTCTCGATCATCTGGCTCGCCGAAAATTGCCGCAAGGGGGGCAGCAGCGGCGCGGGCTCGCTGGATTGCCGCGCCGGGGCCGGCAAGAGCGGCTTCGTGCTTCACGGTCTGTGGCCGGATGGCATCGGACGGGATTGGCCGCAATGGTGCGCGCCGGCCCGCCCGCTGCCCGCCGCCACGCTTCGCGCCCATTATTGCGCGACACCCTCGGCCCAGCTTGCCCAGCATGAATGGGCCAAGCACGGCACCTGCATGCCCGGCTATGATCCCGATCGCTATTTCGCGGATGCCCGCCGGCTGTTCGACGGGCTGAACTTGCCGAACCTGCGCGCGCTTTCCTATGGCGCCACCAGCCGCGGATCGATCCAGCGCGCCGTGGCTGCCGCCAATCCCGGCATGACGCCCGATATGGTTCGCCTCAACGTGAACCGGAAGGGCTGGCTGGAGGAGCTGTGGATCTGCCTCGATACGCGCCTGCGCCAGACGAGCTGCAAGGCGCCCGGCGGCCAGCCCAACGAGCGTGTCCGCATCTGGCGCGGCCGGGCCTGAAGCGGCGCCCGCACGGGGGCGGCATCGGGGGCCTGCGCGGGGCATGAAGTTGCGCTAGGATGGCGGCCCATGAGCCGGCCGCTGGATCCCGAGACAAACGACGAGACGGATCTCGTCCCGATCGCGGCTTCGCTGGTGGAGCCCGGCATCATCTGGAGTTGCTGGAGCGAGGGCGACAGGCTCGTCGTCGATCATGTCGAGCCGCCGGCCGACGCGCCATTCCGCTGGATCCATCTCGATCTGTGCGATCGGCGCAGTGTCCGTTGGGTGGCGCGGGAGGCCGGCTTGCCGGCGGCGGCGGCCGATCTGTTCACCGATATCGAAACCCGCCCGGAAGGCCGGTGGGCGGGCGGCGCGATGGTGCTGATCCTTCCCGATCTGGAGCGGGACTTCAACGCGGTGGAAACGGGGCGGATCGGCGCGCTGCGGCTCGCCTATCGCGATGGCCTGCTCGTCACGGGACGCCACCGCCCGCTCAGGACGCCGGATACGTTGCGCGGGCTGCTGGCCTCGTCCGGTCCGCTCGATGGCGGCACGGCGCTGGACCTCGTCTTCGCCACGCTCGGCAATCTCGTGGCCGAACGCACGCACATGCTGCTGGCCGAGCAGCTGGCGCTGGAGGATCAGATCCTGGCCGACGAGGGGACGCCCGACACGCGTCTGCTCGTCGGCATGCGGCGGCTTTCGGCGCGGCTCCACCGGATCACGGCGGGCATGCGCACGGCCCTGCACCGCCTGGAAGGAGAGCCGGGCCTGCCGCCCGATCTGGCGGCGTTGATCGAGCGGCAAAGCGCACGCCTCGGGGCGCTGGATCGGGAAATCATCGCCGTGCAGGGGCAATTGCGCCTGCTGCGCGACGAGCTGGATCTGCAGGCGAGCCAGCGGACCAACCACAATGTGTATCTGCTGTCCGTGGTGACCGCGCTTTTCGTGCCGGCCACTTTGGTGACGGGCTTCTTCGGAATGAACACGGGCGGCCTGCCCTTCGCGCGGGGCGCGGGCGGCACATTGCTGGCGGCGATCGCGGCGGCCGCCTGCTCGGGGGTGACCTGGCTGGCGCTCAGGCGGATGGGATTGATACGGCGCTAGACGCCCTCTGCTGCGGGCGGCGGATCTAGACCGAGTCGGAACTCGGCACGAGCACGCAGACCACGCCACCATCCTTGGACGGAAGCACGATCGGCTCGCCCGGCGGCAGTTCGTCGATCTCGGCCCTCGTCTTGGGCGGGAGCGCGATGGTGAGCATGCCACGTCCACGATCGAAGACGTAGCCGGCCTTGCTCAGGATCGTCGCCACCTTGTCGAGATCGTGGGCCGGCTCCAGCATCTTCATCGTCTTGGCATCGATCGTGCCGCGATAGGAAATGGCGTCGCAGTTCAGGTTGACCTGTTCTGCGCTCGCCTCGGCCGGCGGGGCTGCGCGCACCATGCCGGCGGAGGCCAGCAAGGTCATCATCGCGATCAGCCGTACGCCTGCGCCCATCATTTCCCCCGATTCTTGCGATGCTCCGCCATGTCCAGCACCGTATTCTCGCCTTCTGGCATGAGGCCGAGGCGCCGGGCAATCTCCTGATAGGCCTCGACCTCGCCGCCGAGATCCTGGCGGAAACGATCCTTGTCGAGCTTTTCTCCCGATGCCATGTCCCACAGGCGGCATCCATCCGGGCTGATCTCGTCGGCCAGGATGATGCGGCTGAAATCGTTTTCCCAGATACGGCCGAATTCCAGCTTGAAATCGACGAGCCGGATGCCGACGCCGGCGAAAAGGCCGGTCATGAAATCGTTCACGCGAATCGCCATATCGGCGATGTCGTGCATCTCGTCCTGGCTGGCCCAGCCGAAGCAGGCGATATGCTCCTCGGAGACGAGCGGATCGCCCAGCGCATCATCCTTGTAATAATATTCGATGATCGTGCGGGGCAGCTGAAAGCCTTCCTCCAGGCCGAGGCGCTTGGAGAGCGAGCCCGCCGCGACATTGCGGATCACCACTTCGATCGGCACGATCTCGCACTGGCGGATCAGCTGCTCGCGCATGTTCAGGCGGCGGATGAAGTGGGTCGGCACGCCGATATTTCCGAGCAAGGTGAAGACATGCTCGGAAATACGGTTGTTCAGCACGCCCTTGCCGCTGATCGTGCCCTTCTTCTGCGCGTTGAACGCAGTCGCATCGTCCTTGAAATATTGGATCAGCGTGCCGGGCTCCGGACCCTCGTACAGGATCTTGGCCTTGCCTTCGTAAATCTGGCGGCGACGGGACATTCGGTTCCCCAAGGTGCGTCGAAACGAAAAAGTGCGTCGAAACGAAACGCCCCGCTCGCGGCGTAGAATACGACGCGTGCGGGGCGAACCGCCGTCATATAGTCGAAGCGACCGATTACCGCAACGAAGGGCTGGCGCCGATGCGTTGTGCGGCGCATGTGCGGCGTGACCCGGAGGTATCGCATGCGTCACAGGCTGGCTGGGATCACGATGGCGATGACGGCGGCCGCCGTTTCCGCGCAGGGGGCCTCCGGCGTGAGCCCGCCCCATGCGAGCCCCGCGCGCATGACGGCGATCGTCAAGGAACTCACGACATCGCCCTATCAGGGGCGCGCGCCGGGCACGCCGGGCGAGGATCGTACGATCTTCTATCTGGCCCGCGAATATCGTGCGCTCGGGCTGGAGCCGATCGGGCCTGATGGCAGCTATTTCCAGTCGGTGCCGCTGATCCGCACGAAGCTGGCCGCGGGCACGCGGGTCACGATCGATACGGGCGGGGGCGCCATGCCGCTGGACGAAGGGCAGGGCATCTACATCAGCACCGTGCGCGATACGGATCGGATCGCGATCGCGGGGGCTCCGCTCGTCTTCGTCGGCTATGGCGTCAGCGCGCCGGAACGCGGCTGGGATGATTTCAAGGGCGTCGATCTCAAGGGCAAGATCGCCGTCTTCCTGGTCAACGATCCCGATTTCGCGGCGGCCGGGGGAGAGGCTGTGGCGGGCAAGTTCGGCGGGCGGCGGATGACCTATTATGGCCGCTGGACCTACAAGTTCGACGAGGCATCCCGCCGTGGCGCGATCGGCGCGCTGATCGTGCATGATACCGCCGGCGCGGGCTATGGCTGGGATACGGTGCGCGCGCCAGGCGGGGAGAATTACGATATCGTGCGCGCGCCGGGCGACGCGCGCGTCGCGATCCAGGGATGGCTGGAAGGCGCCTCGGCGACCGACCTGTTCAGGCGCTCGGGCCTCGATCTGGCCGCGCTCTCCGTCGCGGCGCGGCGGGCGGATTTCCGACCCGTCCCGCTTCAGGGCGCATCGCTCACCATCGATGCGCCGGTCGAGATCAGCCATGTGGAAAGCCACAATGTGATCGGCCGGCTGCGCGGCACCGGCCATCCGGACGAGACGATCATCTACGGCGCGCACTGGGACGCCTATGGCGTCGGCGCGCCCGACGCGCAGGGCAAGACGGTGCGGCAGGGCGCCGCCGATGACGGCACGGGCGTGGCCGGCGTGCTGGAACTTGCGCGGATGTTCAAGGCGGGGGCGGCGCCCGATCGCAGCATCGTCTTCGCGCTGTGGACCGGTGAGGAGCGCGGCCTGCTCGGCTCGGAATATTATGCGACGCATCCGCTGTTTCCGGTCTCGCAGACGACCGCCGTGCTGACGATGGACGTGTTGCAGACGGCGGGCCGCGCGAAGGATGTGGTGCTGGTGGGCGACGGCCAGAGCGAACTGGAAGATATGCTGGCGGCCGCGGCCGCGAAGCAGAATCGGCGCATCACGCCGGAAGCGCTGCCGGAGAGGGGCCTCTTCTTTCGCGCCGACCATTTCTCGCTCGCGCGGCGCGGCGCGCCGTCTCTCCTGCTCATGGGCATGAGCGGCGGGCACGATCTGGTGAAGGGCGGCCGCAAGGCGGGTGACAAATGGCTCGCCGATTACATGAAATGCTATCACCAGCCCTGCGACGACTGGACGCCCAAATGGGATCTCTCCGGCGCGGCACAGGATGTGGATCTGTTCTACGACATCGGCGCGAGCCTCGCGAACAGCCGCGCATGGCCCGACTGGCGCGCGGGCAGCGAATTCAAGGCACTGCGGGCTCAGACGGCAGAGGCGCGGAAGTAGTTCCTTCCGCCCGCGACCCCGCCAATTCTGGCTTGCATGCCGTCGGCGACTCTTATCCCAGCATGTCGGGACCGGGGGATGGGTAAGCCGATTGCGAATATACCTGCCGTGTCGGGACAGGCCCGACACGACAGAGGGGGTCACTTCGCGTGCAATTCCGCCAGCAGTCTCGGCGCCGGGTAGATCTTGGTCAGGGCTTCCTCGACCGCCACGGTCGAGACCGACACGCTGCGATTGAGCGCGCCATCGAAGCCGAAATTGCCGCCCAGCGAGTGAATGTTGCCATCGAACACCGCGCCGATCACGGCGCCCCTGGCATCCAGGATCGGTGAGCCGGAATTGCCGCCGATAATGTCATTGTCGCTCGTGAAATCGACCACCTTGGTCTTGTCGATCCTCGGCTCGGCGGCGGCGACCTTGGGCGGCAGCTTGAAAGGCGGCGCGCCGGTCGCGCGTTCATACATGCCGGCGAACACCGTCGTCGGCTTCACCGTCACGCCCTGATAGGTCCAGCCCTTCACCGCGCCATAAGAGAGGCGCAGCGTGAAGGTCGCATCCGGATACAGATCGGTGCCGTAGACCGCGAAGCGCGCCGCCGCGAGCTTCGATTGCGCGGCGGTGGTGGGCGCTTCCACTTCGAACCGGTAACGATCCTTGATCGC
The DNA here is from genome assembly GCF_003248515.1 of Sphingomonas sp. Classification (GTDB taxonomy): domain Bacteria; phylum Pseudomonadota; class Alphaproteobacteria; order Sphingomonadales; family Sphingomonadaceae; genus Sphingomonas_I. The sequence goes on along the minus strand of NZ_QFOB01000004.1, from coordinate 229,058 downwards.
GCGCGCATCGCCGTCATGCGCCAGCACATATCGGATCAGCGGATCGTCCGATGCCTGCACGGCCGCGAGACCGCCGGAGAAAAGCGCGGCGCGCACCTTGGGATCGCCAAGCCTGGTGCCCGTCACCAGCCGATGCGCCACCTGTTCCGGGCTTTCCTTGCCGAGCAGCGCCTTCACCGCCGGCGCATCGGTCGTCAGCGCCTCGCGCGCCTTGGAAAGCCAGTAGGCGATGCTCAGTTCCTCGATCCACGGATAGACCGGCTTGTCGTCGGTCAGCTGCTTTTCGAGCAAAGCGAGCTTGCTGTCCTGATAGTCGGGCAGGCGCTCGGCATTGGGCTTCGCGCGCTCCTGTGCGGCGCGGACGATCGCCCGCGCATCGGCATAGAGATCGGAGAAGCCGCCCGCGCGCAGCTCCAGCCAGTTATAGGGCTTGTAGATGTCGCGATAGACGGCCTGCACCTTGGCGACGTCTACCCAGGGATCTCCCACTTTCTGCGCGATCGCCGGATCGGCCGCGACCTTCGCGCGCAGATCCGCCTCGTTCTGCGCGAGCTTGCCGGCGAAGCCCGGATCCAGCAGCGCCTGCCACTGGCCGTAGCGCGCCTTGTAGCTGTTCTCGATGCTGAACAGCAGCTCCTGGCCCGTCCGGTTCTTCTCGGGATCGGTCGCCATTTCGGCGATCATCCGGCCGCGTATCTCGGCGAGATACAGTTCCAGCGCGGGGAGGGAGACGTCGCGCTGGAAGGCCATCTGCGCCTGGGTCAAAAGCCGCTGGGTCGAACCCGGATTGCCCGAGATGAAGACGAGTTCGCCTTCCTTGGGCGGGCGTGCCGCCCAGGTCAGGTGCTGCGGCGTCACGACCGGCTTGCCGTTTTCGTAGATGCGCAGGAAGGCGGCATCCAGATCATAGCGCGGGAAATTGAAGTTGTCGGGGTCGCCGCCGAAGAAGGCCGCGTCGACCTCGGGCGCATAGACGAGCCGCACGTCCGAATATTTGCGATAATGATAGAGCTTGTACTGGCCGCCGCCGAAGAGGGTGACGACCTGGCATCGCTCGGTGGCGGGATCCGTGCAGCCTTCCTTCTCGATCGCGGCCACCTCGCCATCGCGCGCCTTGGCCAGCGCCGCGCCGGTGGAACCGCCGATCGCCTTCTGCACGCGCGCGGTCATGTCCGTGATGGAGGTGACGATTTCGGCCTGCTGGCCGGCGCATTTGCGCTCGTCCGCCAGCGTCGCGGCGAGGAAGCCGTCCGCGATATAATCGGCCTTGTCGGTCGATATCTGCTGCGCGCAATCGCGCACGCAATGATGGTTGGTGAGGACGAGCCCCTGGCCCGAGACGAGACTGGAGGAACAACCGCCGGTGAGCCGGAGGGACGACATGCGCACGCGATCGAGCCAGGCCTGATCGGGGCTGAAGCCGTAGGCGGCCTTCACCTTTGCGGAGGGAAAGGCATCGAAGGTCCACATGCCTTCGTCGGCCCGGGCGGCGCTGAGCGGCAATGCGGCGGCGGCGAGAAACGCTGCGGCCGGAGGGAGAAACTTCATTGGGCAGGATCCCCTGATCGTGATGGCCGGAGCCTAATCAGCGATCAGGGGAGTGCCAAGCGGCGCTCAGCGCGTGCGATCGAGCTGCGCGGGTTCGTTGGCCGGCCAGGCCTGATGCGCACCCCACCAGCGCACGAACGCGCGGGCGGCACCGATCGGGGACGAGAGCAGGGGAGCGGGCGCGATGGCGCGGTGCGCGGCCAGTCCGTCGAGATCCTTCATGTGATACATAGCTATTCTCCTTTCCGCGCATCCGGTGGATCCGGTGGCGCGAGGCTCGAATGCGCGCTTTCGATAAGGAGCGCCAATCAATCATTGTGGGAGTGGCATAAGTAGGGCTTATGTATCGCCATCACTACGGATAGGGTGCGGGATCCACGGGAAAGCGGCTTCCCCCGGCTGCCGGCCGGCGGACGGGAGGGGGCCGTAACAGTTTCAGGCCGGCGATGATCGATATCCGGGCGCGCCGGAGGAAAGGATGAAGCGAACATGCGCCAGATCCCGCCGCTTGCCGCCGTCCGCGTGTTCGAAGCGGCCGCGCGCCACCTGAATTTCACGGCCGCCGCCCATGAACTGGGCATGACGCAGGCGGCCGTGAGCTACCAGATCCGGATGCTGGAAGAGCGGCTGGGCACCTCGCTCTTCACGCGCGGCAAGCGACGGGTGACGCTGACGGAGGCGGGGCGGCAGGCGGCGCCGCTGGTGTCCGAAGCGTTCGACACGCTGGATCAGGCGTTCGGCTTCGCGCGGGCCGAGACGGATCAGGTGCTGTCGCTCACCGCGATGGTGTCCTTCGCCAGCGCCTGGCTCGCGCCGCGGCTCGGCCGCTTCCAGCTTGCCCATCCGGATGTCGCGCTGCGGCTGGAGACAAGCAACTTCGTGCAGGATTTCGCCAAATCGGGCTTCGATCTCGGCATCCGCACCGGGCGCGATCCGGCGAAATGGCCGGGGATGGTCTGCCACTTTCTCCACCGCGTCCATTTCACGCCGATGTGCAGCCCCGATTTCGCGCGGCGGATGGGCGGGCTTACCGATCCCGCCCAGTTGCTGACCGCGCCGCGCCTCGCCTCGGATGCCGACTGGTGGGATCTCTGGTTCAAGGCGGCCGGCGTGCCCGTCGCAACCTCGATGGCGCCGGCCACCCGCTTCGATGCGCAGAATCTGGAGGCCCAGCTGGTGATGGCGGGGCAGGGCGTGACGCTGCTGACCCCCACCTTCTGGACGGCGGAACTGGCCGACGGCCGGCTGATCCGCCCGTTCGAAACGGTAGCGTTCGATGGTGTGTGCATGTGGCTCGTCTATCCGGAGCCCAAACGGCGGCTGCGCAAGGTGCGACTGTTCCGGGACTGGCTGCTGGAGGAATATGCGATCCACGCGCGTACGGACACGACCGGCGCGTTCGTGGCGCCGTGAACATATTCCGTCTCGACCGTGCGGCGCGGGCGGGCAGGCGGCCGATCCCGCAACGTTGGCAAGCGGCGCATCCCGCCCTATCGCCCGCGTCATGACGATCCGCCGGCTCTTCGCGACGCTCTTCTCCGAAAGCGAACTGGACGATTCCGCCCTGCTCGCGGATCTCCACCACAGCTGTCGCACGCTGGCGGAGGATGATCGCGCCGGCCGCGCCTGGTCGAAGGCGCATGGCTATCGGGGATACACCTCCTATGCCTCGCTTGACGATCTGCCGCAGCGCGACCCGGTCTTCGCGGATCTGGTCCGCAAGCTGAATCGCCACGTCGCCTCCTTCGCGCGGGAATGCGATTTCGATCTCGGGCGGCCGCTGAAGCTGGATAGCCTGTGGGTGAACGTGATGAAGCGCGGCGCGGTCCATTCGGGCCATATCCACCCGCACAGCATCGTTTCCGGAACGCTCTACGTGGCGGTTCCGCCCGGATCGGGCGCGCTCAAGCTGGAGGATCCCCGGCTTGCCATGCTGATGGCCGCGCCCACGCGATTCCCGGATGGAGCGCCGGATCTCCAGCCCTTCGTCTATGCGGAGCCGAAGCCGGGCACGATCTTCCTGTGGGAAAGCTGGCTGCGACACGAAGTGATGCCGAGCGAGGCGAAGGACGAACGCATCTCGATCAGCTTCAACTATCGCTGAGCATTTGCGGGCAGGCGCAATTCCCTGCGGGTGGAAAGTGCGAGCCGCGGAAAGCGGATACGAAAACACCGCCGATCTCGCGATCGGCGGTGTTTCTGTTCGTTGGGTATCTTCAGGCGAAGCGGACGCTGGTCCGCATGCGGCGGCGCATCGCCCCGCCGACCAGGCCGAAGCCGCCGATGAACATCGCCCAGGTCGCCGGCTCCGGCACCGGGGCGGCCGATGCGAGCGTGCCGATCTGGAAATTGTCGAAGCCCAGCACGTCCGACTCGGGGCCATGGGCCACCGTCAGGCTCTTGATGCCGTCCAGCGTGGTGAAGCCGAGGAAGTCGACCGAGCCGGAGCCCGCGATCGCCGAGCCCAGCAGCGTGTTGAAGCTGTACGTCTCGATCGCGCCGGTTCCCAGCGTCAGGATGATCTGGGCATCCGTCTCGATATCCGTGGCGTAGAAGCCGAAGCCGCCGACCAGCTGATCGAAGGTGATCGTGAAGACCGACCCGTTGAGCTGCATCAGATTCTGGCCATCGGTGGCGAAGGTGCCGATATCGAAGGGGGCGGTGCGCGGCGCCGGCCCGATCACATAGCCCGATCCGGACAGGGAGGCGGTGGTGGAGCCGCCGGATCCCGTGAAGGTGAGCGTGGAGGGTGTCAGGCCCGAAGCATAGGTTTCGAAGCTTTCGCTGCGCACGTCGGTGAGCGACGAAAGGAACGCGCTGTTGGCAGCATCCGCAACCGGATTGGACAACATTACGCCACCGTTATTATTGTCGTGCCCCGAATAGACAGTCGTTGCCGCTGCAGGAAATGCAGCCCCGGCTACAACAGCCATTAACCATGCTTGTTTATACATCGCCACTGCAGAAACTCCTACGCAAACCGACGAATTTTGCTGTTGCATAGGCGAAATGGTTAACGCAAGCATATATTTACAGAATGTTATTCTTTGATGTGGTTTGTGATCCGCAAGCCTCGATTCAGGGGCGTGGAGGCTTCGCGAGCCTCGCCGAGGCACCGCTTCCACCCGCGCCGATCAGACCCTAAGGATAGGGAATGCAGTCCGGCTCCGACCCCCTCGACCAGATCGTCGATGCGCCTTTCGACAGCGCGCTTTCCGAACGCTATCTCGTCTATGCGCTTTCCACGATCACGGCCCGATCGCTGCCGGACGTGCGCGACGGGCTGAAGCCGGTCCATCGGCGGCTGCTGTGGGGAATGCGTCTGCTCCGGCTGGATCCGGCATCGGCGTACAAGAAATGCGCGCGCGTCGTGGGCGACGTGATGGGCAAATATCACCCGCACGGCGATGCCTCCATCTATGATGCGATGGTCCGCCTCGCCCAGCCCTTCGCGCTGCGTTATCCGCTTGTCGACGGGCAGGGCAATTTCGGCAATGTCGACGGCGATAATGCCGCCGCCATGCGTTATACAGAGGCACGGCTGACGGCGGCGGCGATCCGCCTGATGGAAGGGCTCGACGAACAGACCGTCGATTTCCGCCCCACCTATAATGGCGAAGAGGAAGAGCCGGAGGTTCTTCCCGGCCTGTTCCCCAATCTGCTGGCGAACGGCGCCGCGGGAATCGCCGTGGGCATGGCGACCTCGATCCCGCCGCACAATGCCGCCGAATTGCTGGATGCCGCCATCTTCCTGATCGATCGGCCGGAGAGCGATCCACGCGAACTGATGCAGTTCGTCACCGGCCCCGATTTTCCGACCGGGGGCATCATCGCGGACAGCCCCGTCGCGATCGCCGATGCCTATGCCACGGGGCGTGGCGGCTTCCGCGTGCGTGCGCGTTTCTCGACGGGGGGCGCGGCGGACGGCGCATGGGAAAAGAGCGGCGTCGAGAAATTGTCGGGCGGCACCTGGCAGCTCGTCATTTCCGAAATCCCCTATGGCGTGCCGAAATCGAAGCTGATCGAGCAGATCGCGCAGCTCATCGCGGACAAGAAGCTGCCGATCCTGGCCGATGTGCGCGACGAGAGCGACGAGCAGATCCGCATCGTGATCGAGCCGCGCGCGCGTACCGTGGATCCCCAGATCCTGATCGACAGCCTCTATCGGCTCACCGATCTCGAGATTCGCGTCCCGCTCAACCTCAACGTGCTCGACAAGGATCGCACGCCGCGCGTCATGTCGCTGAAGCAGGCTCTGGCGGCGTGGGTGGAGCATCAGTTCGAGGTGCTCGTCCGCCGCTCGCGGCACAGGCTGGCCAAGATCGCCGACCGGATCGAGCTGCTGGACGGTTATCTCGTCACCTATCTCAATCTCGATCGCGTGATCGCCATCATCCGCGAGGAGGACGAGCCCAAGCCGGTGCTGATGGCCGAATTCGAGCTGACCGACCGGCAGGCCGAGGCGATCCTGAACATGCGGCTGCGCAGCCTGCGCAAGCTGGAGGAGATGGAGCTTCGCAAGGAGCGCGACGCGCTGGATCGGGAAGCAAAGGGGCTGGAGCAGCTGGTGGAGAGCCCGGCCCGCCAGCGCACGCGGCTCAAGCAGGATTTCGCCAAGCTGCGCGATACCTATGGCGCGCAGACGACGCTTGGCCGGCGCCGCACGACGATCGAGGAGCAGGGCCCCGCGCGCGAAATCCCGCTGGAGGCGATGATCGAGCGTGAGCCGATCACCGTGATCCTTTCCCAGCGTGGCTGGATCCGGGCGATGTCCGGTCATCGCGATCTGGCCGCCGCCGATACGCTGAAATTCAAGGAAGGGGATGGCCCGGCCTTCGCCTTCCACGCGCACACGACCGACAAGCTGCTGCTCTTCGCGGATCAGGGGCGTGTCTATACGCTGGCGGCGGACAAGCTGCCCGGTGGACGCGGCTTCGGCGAACCGGTCCGGCTGATGATCGATCTGGAAGGCGATGTCGGCACGGTTGCCCTGCTGCCGGCGCGCCCGGCCGAAAAGCTGCTGCTCGCCGCCAGCGACGGCAAGGGTTTCGTGGCGCAGGTGGCGGAAATCGTCGCGGAAACGCGCAAGGGCCGGCAAGTCGTCAATATACGCGAGGGCGCCAGGCTGCGGGTGGTCCACCCCATCGCCGCCACCGATGATTATGTCGCCGCGATCGGGGACAATCGGAAACTCGTCGTCTTCCCGCTGACGGAACTGCCGGAGATGACGCGCGGGCAGGGGGCCAGCCTCCAGCGCTATCGCGACGGCGGCCTTTCCGATGCGATCAGCTTCCGCTTCGCCGATGGCCTCAGTTGGGCAATGGGGGGCGAGAGCGGCCGTACGCGCACCGAGGCGGATCTGGGGCCGTGGCGCGCCGCGCGCGGTGCGGCCGGCCGCATGCCGCCGACCGGATTTCCGCGCGACAATCGTTTCGGGCGCGTTATCGTGGAGGGCGACTGAGATATTATTAACGTCTCGGCGATAACGAAACCGGGATGGAAATGCGGAAGATCAGCAGCGAGCTCTATAGCGCGCAGCCTCTCGTCGGCTTTGTCGCCGATGTGGCGCCGCCGGCAGGCTCCGCGTCCGCATCCGCCCTTCAGCAATATCTGGACGCCCTGCCGATCGCGGCGGCCGTCGTCGTGCTGGGAGAAGAAGGGCCGCGTTCGATCGCGCGCAACCAGCAGATCGTGCGCATCCGCAATCGCGCGCCGGAAGAGAAACTGGAGCTTTTCCGGACGCGTATCACCCGGCATTTGCTGACGGATACGGAAGGCGAATCCTATCATTGGGAAGAGCCCGGCGTCGGCGGGCGCCACTTCCAGGTTCATCTGAAGCCGCTCGATCCTCATCCGATGCTGGGCCGAAGGGTGATGGTGAGCCTGGTCGATTGCACCGCCGCGATCGAAACCGAGAAGTCGCTGCGCGCGGGTATGCTGCACGACAGCCTCACGGGCTTGCCCAATCGCCTCGCTTTCTCCGAGGCGATCGAGGCGATGCTCGAGGCGGATGACGAAAATGCCGGCGGCTTCGCGGTGCTGGTGCTGGATCTCGTTCGCTTCAGCCGAATCAACGAAGGCATCGGTTCGCTGGCAGGCGACGAACTGATCCTGAGCGTGGCGAGCCGCCTTCGCTCGGTGCTCGGCCCGCAGCATATGCTGGCGCGCATGGCGGCAGACGAATTCGCGATCCTCGTACCGCTGGCGGACGGGCCGGGCGATGCGCTGCATCTCGCGCGGAGATTGCAGGAATCGCTCACCTATCCGCTCCGTCTCTCCGAACTTGAGATCAAGGTGGATTGCGCGATCGGCTGCGCGCTCTGGCATGAAAATGCGCTGGGCGCGGCGGACATCATCCGCAACGGCCAGTTCGCGCTGAAGCGCGCCAAGAGATCGGGCCGGGTGGAGGTCTATCAGCCCGGCGAGGCGGGGCGCGCGCGCCGCCGATTCGCGCTGGAGACGGAGTTGCGCCGCGCGATCGAGGCCGATCGCCTGGATCTCGCCTTCCAGCCTCTGGTCGATCTGGAGACGCGGGCCGTGGCCGGATTCGAGACGCTCGCGCGCTGGAATCACCCCGATCGCGGCCCCATCGCGCCCGCCGAATTCATCTCCGTGGCTGAGGAATCGGGTCTGATCGTTCCGCTGGGGCGCTGGGTGATCGATCGGGCGATGGCGACGCTGGCCGATTGGGACAGGCGCGCCGGCCATGCGCTGCCGCTCTATTTCAGCCTCAACGTCTCGGCGGTGCAGCTGGCGCGCGATCCCGTCGCCTCGGCCGTGGCGGAGGCGCTCAAATATCACAAGCTCGCCGGAAGCCGGGTCACGCTGGAGCTTACCGAGAGCACGATCGTCGCCGATCCCGATCGCGCGCGCGATATGCTGAATGCGCTGAAGGCGCTTTCCTGCCGCATCGCGATGGACGATTTCGGGACGGGCTATTCCAGCCTCGCTTATCTTCAGCGCCTGCCGATCGACGTGCTGAAGATTGATCGCCAGTTCGTCGCGGCGATGTTTGACGACAAGGATTCGACGGCGATCATCCGCGCCATCCTCAGCCTGGCGAACGCGCTGGGCATGACGACGATCGCCGAGGGTATCGAAACGCCCACCGCCGCGCATCTGCTGGCCGCATTGGGCGCCACGGTGGGGCAGGGTTATTATTTCGCCAGGCCGATGCCCGCCGATATCGCCTTCGAGCATTTTCTGGGCAAGCGCGCGGCCTGATAACCGGCGATGCGGGGCAGGTTCAGTCCCGCGCCACTTCCTCCCGCGCCAGCGCATCCACGCGGGTGGCATCGGGAAAGCCTTCCTCGATCCAGCGGCGTTCAACGGCCGCCAGTGTCGCCGCCACCCGGGGGCCGGCGGAGAGCCCCAGCGCAACCAATGCGCCGCCGCCGATCGGCAGGCGTGGCGGCGTCCACCCCTCGATCGCGGAAAGCCCGTCCATGTCGCCGGCCAGCAACAGCCTGTCCCGCGCGCCTGTGATCCCGATCCGGTAGGCCAGCGCCTTCGGATCGCCCGCCGCCGGCTCTGCCGCCGACATGAGCCGCTTGCGCTGCGCGTTGGAAAGCTTCAGCCGCGCGCCGATCTTGTCCGCGACGCCAATATCGCCCGGCAACAGGGCGGCGAGCCTGCGAACGGGATCTCCATCCTTGCCCTCGCGATGGACGAGGGCTGCCAGCCGATCCGCGCCGGCGGGCGTGATTTCAGGCAGGACGGGCGCGAATATCCCGCGCGAAACCATGATCGCGACGGTGGGGGCGGGATCGCCGAGGGCGAGCAGCTTCAGCAATTCCTGGGCGATTCGCTCGCGTGAGAGCGCCATCAGATCCCTGGCACGCGCGGCGCAGGCTTCCAGATCCGGCGCGGAGGGCGCGCCTTTGCCGAAGCGGGCATGGAAGCGGAAGAAGCGCAGGATACGCAGATGATCCTCCGCGATTCGCGCGAGGGGATCGCCGATGAAGCGCACCCGGCCTTCGGCAAGATCATCCTGCCCGCCGAAATAATCGTGGATCTGGCCCGTTATCGGATCGGCGGAAAGCGCGTTGATCGTGAAGTCGCGCCGCGCCGCGTCCGCCTGCCAATCGTCGGTAAAGGCGACGGTGGCGTGGCGCCCGTCCGTTTCCACATCGTGGCGCAGGGTCGTCACCTCGACGGGGCCGGATGGCAGCACTGCCGTGACGGTGCCGTGCGCGATCCCCGTGGGCACCGCCTTGAATCCCGCCGCGCGGATGCGCCGGGCGGCTTCCTCCGGCCTATGCACGGTCGCGAGATCCACATCGGCAGGGTCGAGCCCCAGCAGCATATCGCGCACATAGCCGCCGATCGGACGCACCTCGCCGCGATCGGCGCCCAGCGCCGCAAGCAGGGCGACCAGCCCGTAGCGGCGGGCGAGGCTGTCGGGCGGCAGCATCATGCGAAAGCCCCGAGTCGTGCGGAGAGGTTCACGATCATCCCCGCCGTCGCTCCCCAGATGCGCCATTCGCCCCACATGATCTCGTAATAATGATAGGTACGCCCCTGAAATTCGGCCGATCGCCGGGCATGATTCGCGCTGGCGAGCAGGAAGGAGAGCGGCACTTCGAACAGCGCCGCGACTTCCGCCTCGTGCGGCACGAGCGGCAGATCGGGGGGGACGACGCCGATGACGGGGACCACCTCGAAACCGGTGCCGGTTCGATAGGTGTCCGAAATGCCCACAAGCTCCACCTGCGCGGGCGCGAGCCCGATCTCCTCATCCGCCTCGCGCAGGGCCGCCGCGACGGCATCGATATCTTCCGGATCCACCCGGCCGCCGGGAAAGGCGACCTGGCCGGCGTGACGGCGCAGATGGGCATGGCGCAGCGTGAACAGCACGCCGGGCTCCGGCCGATCGGTCACGGCCACCAGCACGGCGGCACCGGTGAGGTTTGCGCCCGGCACGAGTCGCTCGTCGCTGCCGGCCACGCCCACACTGTTCTCCAGCGCCACGCGCAGCCGGTCCGCAAGCCTCATGCCGGGGCCAGCGCCAGGAAGGCACCGTTGCTCCACAGGCCGGGCGGATCGCGGCCCTCCGCAATCGCCAGTTCGGCGAGCTCATAATAGACAGGTCGCGCGATCCGCGCCTCCAGGCCGCCGCGAACGTGGAGATAGGGGGAGGGGCCGTCCGCACCCTCGATCACGCGCAGCGCATGTTCGGCATCCGCGACGACCACCTCGTCCGTATTGAGCCGGAAGGCGAGCCGGCGCCCGCGGCCTTCGCCCTCGCTCTTCACCTCGACAGCGACGAAGGGCGCCTCTTCCACCTCGATCGCGAGCTTTTCGACCGGGGTCACCAGAGCGAAGCTGCCGTCCGCCTCCCGGCGGAGAATCGTTGCGAACAGGCGCACCATCGCCGGGCGCCGTATCGGCGCGCCTTCATGATACCAGGTGCCGTCGCGCGCGATCCGCATGGCGCTGTCGCCGGTCCGTCCGGGATGCCAGGTCTCGATCGGGGGCAGGCGCCGCGCCTCCACCAGCGCGGCGATCTCCGCGAGCGAGAGGCTTGCCAGATCCTCGGGAAGGGGTGTGGTTTCGGGCATGGCCGGCCCAGTTAGGCGCGGTGGCTGGGGCAGAAAAGGGGGCGTTCCTTCTCGAAGACCTGCGAGCGGCAATGGAAGACGCCCGGGAAGACGCCCGCGCGGCCCTGCGATCTGGGGCCGACTCGGGCGGTGCCTTCTAGCGGCGCGGACCCAGATGGCCCTCGGCCGGAAGCGTGATTCCCTCGGGCACGCGCGCCAGCAGGCGCCGCCGCTCCACCGGCCCCGGCACCGTCCATTCCCGCGTCCAGTGCGATTCGAAACCGAAGAAGCGGCCATAATATTCGGGATCGCCGATCAGGACGAGCGGATCGCTGCCGAGATAGTCGGCGGCGGCGATCATCCGATCCATCATCGCGCGGCCGATTCCCTCGCGCTGCAAGGCGGGCTCCACCGCGACCGGACCGACGAGAATCACCGGCACCTCGCCATCCAGCGCGGCCGGCCAGCATTGGAGCGAGCCCACCAGCGCGCCGCCGCGATCGAAGGCTGCGAAGGAGAGATCGTCGATCGCCGTCATCCCGTCGCGGATCCGGTAGGCGGTCCGCCGTCGCCGGTCCGCGCCGAACACGCGATCCAGCAGCGAATCCACGTCGGCAGGCTTTGCGGCGCGCAACGGGCCGATCGAAACGGCGTTCAAGGCGATGGTCTGGTCCAAGGCGCGCCCCGATAATCGAACCCGCGTGAAACGCAACGACGGGACGGTGACAAGGCGATGGCCATCCGGGTTGCTTGCCGCGCACCGGTGGCGTCGCTACCGGCGCCAGCGATGACACCGGAGTTCGGCAGCCCACGCACCGCGATCGTCACCGGCGGTGGCCGCAGAATCGGCGCGGCCTTCGTCCGCGCGCTCTCTGCGGACGGCTGGACGATGTTGATCCATTGCCACGAATCGCGCGACGAGGCGGAGGCGCTGGCGGCGGAGATTGAAGGCGCGCGAATCGTTCAGGCGGATCTCGCGGCGGCGGATTGCGGGAAGACAATCGTCGCCGCTCTGGCCGGCATGCCGCCTGCGGGCTTGCTCGTGAACAGCGCATCCCGATTCGATCTCGACCGATTCGACGATTTCACAGTGGAAGGCTGGGATCGCCACTTCCTGCCGAATCTGCGCGGGCCGGCGCTGCTGACGCGTGCCTTCGCCGCATCCGTGCCGGAAGGGGCAGGGGGGCTGATCGTGAACATCCTGGATGCCAAGCTGGCCCAGCCCAATCCGGATTTCTTCACCTATACGCTTTCTAAATTCGGGCTGGCGGCGCTGACCGAGCTTTCGGCGCGGGTGCTGGCGGAGAAGGGGATTCGCGTATGCGGCATCGCCCCGTCCGTCACCCTGGTATCCGGGCAGCAGACGCGCGAGAATTTCGATTCGGTCCACGAGATGAACGCGCTTCGCAGCGGTGTGACGGTCGACGATCTCGTCGCCGCCCTGCGCTTTCTCGTGGCAAGCCCGCGCGTGACGGGCGAAATCGTGCGCGTCGACGGCGGACAGCGATTCCTCGGCCTGGCCCGCGACGTGCAGTTTCTCGACGAAAGACCATCATGACGAACGAATCCGGCGCGACGAACGCGCTTCCCGCCCATCTCGCGCCAAACCGCTTCCGAATCTTCCTGGAGGACCTCGATCTTCCCGTGGACATCGGCTTCCACGATTTCGAGATCGGCACGCCGCAGCGCCTGCGCGTGACGGTCCAACTGGAGGTGGACGAGACGCATTTCCCCTCCAGCGATCGGGTTGCGGAGGCCTGGAATTACGATCTCCTGCGCAGCGCCATCCTGCGTATGGCCGAGGGGCGCCGCTTCAATCTTCAGGAGACGTTCGCGCGGGAAGTCTACGCGCTCGTCGCCGCGCGCCCGGGCGTGCTGGCGATCCGGGTCGTGACCTCCAAGCCCGATGTCTATGCCGATTGCGCGGGCGTGGGCGTGGAGATTTCGTCCCTGTAGAGTCTGCGATGCCCAGATTGCATCGGTGTTTGCATCGATCGCCCCACGCAGGAAAGCTGCGTGGGGCGATCTGCCCGGCGCGCTAGTTCCGTCGGCAGGGGCCGAGCCCCTTCAGCACGGTCTGATAATCTTCCGAGGCGATCGTCGCGTCGGCGGGTTGCAGGCCATCCGTGGCGCTGCCGGGCAGCGTGCGCGGCAGGCCGCAGGCCAGCCGATACCAGAGCAATGTTTCGGGAGCGGGTGGCGCGGCGCTGGCGTCGGTCAGTTCCGAAAGAGCCACCGCCCAGCGCGGCGTTTCGCCCGGACGCCGCAGGATCGAGAGGGAAATGGGGCGGTTATCGGGCGTTTTCAGGAAAATCTGCGTCTCGCCTTCGCCGGGCAGAGTGCCCGCGACATGAAAGGCATGGCCGATGCCGGTGATGGCGGGCGGCGCATCCGGGGATACCGATGCGGTGAGGATGGCGCGCAGGCGCGTCTCGTCCGCGCTCGTCCGCGCGATCTGCGCGTGGGGGCCGATCAGGCGGATTTCGCCGGGCCGCGCGCCGGGCGCCGCCAGCAGCAGAACCTGCTGGCCTTTCAGCTTCGGCATTTTCTTCGTGGCGGGAAGATCGGCGAGATAGCGGATCGTTTCCGGCAATTCCGCGCGGCCCGCAATCAGCGCATCGGCGTGCGCTTCGAACAGGAAGCGCGTCTTGCCGACCGGCACGCCTATCGCGGCATCTCCCTTGAGCGGGATGGCCTTGAGAATCGTGGCCGCCAGGGAAAAGGGCGCCGAAAGGGCCATGTCGGCCATGTCGGCATAGGCCGGGTTGGTCGTAAAACCGTCATATTGCCGTATTGACGCCGCGTTAATCGCCGGAGCGCCGACACCGGTGGCACTGAGGGCAGCCAAAAGCGGCAGGAGGCGGTGCTTCATGAGTCTCCCTTTCCGAAGGGTTTGTGCGTCCGGACGACGGTCTGTTTTGAATGTCATCATGTCTTCGATCGAATGCGCAGGATTCAGGGGGGTTGCCGCGAGAGAGTGTATGATGCCTATAAAGGGCTTGCGCGATGGCGAACCACCGCGATAGGAAGTCTTGCCGCCGAGTAAAGAGCAATCGCAAGCGGGTCGGTGGCATCCGTGGGTGGTTGCATCTGAGCGCTGCGCCACAACTCGAATTCAGATTGAGGAGTCTTGTTCCTTAATGGCCTACGCTGATCAAACGATGAGCACCCGCAAGGCCGTGTCTATCGGTCTTGTCGTGGCGCTCCATGCGGCGCTCGGCTACGCCTTCATCACCGGTCTGGCCTACAATGTTATCAAGAAGGCCGCACAGGACCTGAAGGTCGTGGATGTGCAAGAGGCGCCTCCTCCCCCAGAGCAGAAGCCGCCGCCCCCGCCGCCCGAACAGAAGTTCGAGCCGCCGCCCATCGTCGCTCCGCCGCCGGTGGTCCAGACGCCGACGATCGCTCCGCCGATCGTGGCCGTGCCTGTCGCACCGCCGGTCGTCATCACGCCGGCCGCTCCGCCGGCTCCGCCCCCTCCGCCCCCGCCTACGGTTTCGAAGGCGGCCGGTGCCAAGGGCGATCCCGCACAGTGGGTTACGTCTGATGACTATCCGCCGTCCGCGCTTCGTGAGGAGCGGGAAGGTGTGACCAAGGTCACCTGGCAGATCAACGAGCAGGGTCGAATCGAGAATTGCCAGATCGTCAGTTCCTCGGGCTCGCCCGACCTCGACGAGACGGCCTGCCGCGTGCTGACGCGTCGTGGCCGTTATTCTCCGGCGCTCGACCAGAGCGGAAACCCGATGCGGACGACCCAGAGCCGCACGATCCGCTGGCAGATACCTAAAAACTAGGTGACAGCGGCCGGTTGGAACCGGCCGCCGATCCTTCCGAACCCCAGACTCAAGGATGTCACCTGTCATGGAAAAAAGCTCTAATCCTTATGGCCTGATGGCCGCGCTCGAGCAGGGCGGCCTCATTGCGCAGACCGTGTTCGCCATCCTCGTGATCATGTCGGCTGCTTCCTGGTACATCATGTTCACGAAGCTGCTGGAGCAGCAGAAGATCCTGAACCAGGCGAAGCGCGTGCGCACCAGCTTCTGGGGCACGCCCACGCTGAAGGACGGCGCGTCGAAGCTCGAGAAGAACTCGGCCTATCGCCAGATCGTCGACGACGGCCTGCTCGCCCAGGACCAGCACACCAAGCTGATCGATCCGGTCGACCAGCATGAGTGGCTCGGCAGCTCGCTCTCGCGCAGCGTTGCCGCGATCAATTCGAAGCTGGGCAACGGCCTCGCCGTTCTCGCGACGGTTGGCTCGACCTCGCCGTTCATCGGCCTGTTCGGCACGGTTATCGGCATCTATCGCGCTCTCATCAAGATCGGCGCCGCTGGTCAGGCCTCGATCGACGCCGTCGCCGGCCCGGTCGGTGAGGCTCTGATCATGACCGCGCTCGGCCTCGCCGTGGCCGTTCCGGCCGTGCTCGGCTACAACTGGCTGATCCGCCGCAACAAGGTGGTTGCCGAGCAGATCGGTGCCTTCTCCGTCGATCTCCATGGCTACATGGTTTCGAACGGTGCGGTGCGCCCGCAGATCGCGTCGGCCAAGGCCGCTCCGGCTCCGGCCGTGAAGACCGCGACCGCGATCCCGCCGAAGGCCTAAGACCGGGTTCGGCGGGGCTTTCGGGTCCCGCCGGTTCCATATTGCGAGCCCGCGCTTTTGCGGGTCCGCCCGAAGCTAGAACAGGACACGCCAGCCCATGGCCATGAGTGCCGGCCCCGCCGAAGCCGATGCCCCGATGTCGGACATCAACACGACGCCGCTGGTGGACGTCATGTTGGTTCTGCTCATCATCTTCCTCATCACGGTCCCGGTCGTGATCCAGACCGTTCCCGTGAAGCTCCCGAAGGTCGTGTACGAACCGACGACGAGCAAGCCCGAGAATGTCGTTCTTTCCATCCGGGGTGGCCCCGGTGGTTCGTGCGAGGTTTACTGGGGTCAGACGCGGGTCAAGCCGCAGGACCTTCTCGATCGTTCGGTCGCGAAGCTGAAGGCGGAGATCGACAAGCAGGGTGGCCCGACGGCTCCCGGCCTCGAGCTTCCCGAGGTGCATATCCGTGCTGACGTTGACACGCCCTGGCGTTGCGTCGGTGGTGCGATGACAAACGTCGCCCGTGCCGGTTTCGCCCGCGTCGGCTTCATCTCGCAGCCGGAGCCCGGCGCCTACCACGCCGAGCGTTGATCTCGCGCCAGCCTCCGAAGGAGTAATTTTTCATGGCCATGAGTTCGGGCGGCACCGCCGAAGGCGAGCCCATGATGGACATCAACACGACGCCGCTCATCGACGTCATGCTGGTGCTCCTCATCATGTTCATCATCACCATCCCGGTGCAGACGCACGCCGTGAAGCTGGATCTGCCGCAGAACCAGCCGAACACGCCGCCGCCGCCGATCCTTCCGGTGAAGAATCGCGTGACGGTCGATTCCGCCGGCAAGATCTACTGGAACGGTTCGCCGATCGATCTGACGGTGCTGCGCCAGTATCTGGATCAGACCCAGCAGATGAATCCGATCCCGGAACTTCATCTCGAGCCGGATCCGCAGGCCCGCTATGAGGTCGTCGATGAGGTGCTCGCCGTGACCAAGCGCGCGAACGTCACGAAGATGGGTTTCGTGGGCAACGAACGTTACGCCGGCTACGAGTGATCTGGGGTCACTTTTCGGCGTGATGAATGGGGCGGTCCGTTGGGCCGCCCCTTTTTCTTTGTTCCGCCTCTTTCGATCCCGTCCACTTTGCATGCCCGCGATCGGGGCGTGCGCCTTTTCCGGAATTGCCTGAAAGACGCCATGTGCGGCCCGCTCTCAGGTGGCGGCGCTCCCCTCCGGCCAGCCGAACGCGCGCTCGAGCGCGCGCAGCGAATCGGCCTGGGCACCGGCATAGAGCGTGAATTCGTCCAGCGTGGGCTCGCCCAGGGCCTGTTCGAATTCGGCGCGCGAACCGGTGGCGGCATAGCCGCCGCGTGCCTCATCGCCCAGATTGGAGCGGAAGATGCCGGCGGCGCTCACCGGCAGAAAATCTTCATAGGTGATCGGCGTGGCAATCACGGCGCCGTCCGCGATCAGCTCTTCCAGACTTTCCCCCCGGCGCTCGCGCGGACGGGCATCGCTCGGCTGATAGCGGAAAAAGGCGAGGCGCTGGCGGCGCAATTCCTCGCCATCGTCGGGCAGGTCGAGGTCGCCGCCGCCCGCGATCCATCGATCGTACCGGATCCTCCCCTCACGCGTAAGGGCCGCGCCGCGCTGCTCGATCTCTCCGAATCGCGCGGTATGGCTGCCCTGCGCCCCGCTGGCTCCGCCCGGGAAATGGACCTTTTCGCTCAGCGCCCTGAAGCTCGTCTGCCGCAGCAATATCGGGCAGGCCCGCGCGGGCGGCCCCTCAATCTCGTCCTTCGGCCCGAAGCCGAGCGCGGCCATCCGTGCATGAGCCGCATCGATGTCCAGCGTGCGGGGAGTCAGATGGTTGATGTGCGGGCCGGGAAAGCTCACCACGTCTGCGGTAAGCCGATGGCTGGCGAGCAGGCGCGCATAGCATTCCTCCGTGATCGTCGCGCGCTGATGCCAGCGGAACGTTTCCAGCAGGGCCGTCACGAATCGCCCGGCTTCCCGCTCGTCGAGGCCGCTCGCCGCCTCGCCCTCGGCCAGCAGGGAGAGCGCCTCTTCATTGATGATCTGGCGCCGGCCGAGAATCTCGGCGGCCTCGGCGCGCAGACCCGCATCGTCGATCAGTTCGAGCCGCAACAGCGAGGTGAAGACCCGGAACGGGCTCGCGGCGAGTTCTTCCGCCTCAACGGGTCGGAATGCGGTCGAGTGGACGGGCACGCCGGCCGTGGCGAGATCATAATAGCTGACCGGGCGCATCCCCATCAGGCGGAAGGCACGCGCCACGGCCGCCAATTCCGCGGCGGTGCCCAGGCGGATGGCACCATGGCGTTCCTGATCGATCCGGCCGAATTCGCCGCTTGCGAGAAGAGCGTCCGCCAGCGCGGGATCGGCCGCGATCGTCTCCCGGTTCACGTCCTTCACCAGCGCGAGGAGGGCGCCATATTGGGGCACTTCGGCGCGATACATGTCCGATAGTGCGGCCGCGAAACGCGCGCGCAGTTCGGCCGGGGGGAGAAGACCATTCATGCCCGATTGGTAGGTCATCGCATGTCCGGCGCATAGCGCCGCCCGCGCGCCGCAGGATCGTTGACCTTGCCCGGCCGTTAACCAAGAAGAAATGTCGCGATGCGTAACGTTTTCCGCCGCGCGGGATCGTGTTGCCACCTGATACCGTCTTTCTGGGCGGGAAGGTGGGCCTGCATCCTGCGCGCGCTTGGCGGCCCCGGCCGGGCGCGATATGGCATTGCACAACAACTTAGTGTGTTGTATCGCTAAAACACCTTGAGGGATATCGAGACGTGGGCCAGCATAATTTCGCGGAACTGAGGAAGGCGATGGTGGCGAGCCAGCTGCGCACCACCGCAGTGAACGATCCTCGCGTGGTCGAGGCGATGAGCCTCGTGCCGCGTGAGCGCTTCGTGACGGCCGATCGGGCGGGCCTCGCTTATCTCGATATCCCGCAGCCGCTGGGTGAAGGCCGCTCCCTGCCGGAGCCGATGGTTCTGGGACGGCTCCTGACGGAAGCGCGGGTTCGCCCGCAGGATCGCGCGCTCGTGATCGGTTCCGGCAGCGGCTATGCCGCCGCCGTTCTGGCGCGGCTGGCGGCCAGCGTGGTGGCGCTGGAGGAAGATGCCTCGCTCGTCGCCATCGGCGCATCCGAGCTGCCCGCGTCCGTCACGCAGGTTTCCGGGCCGCTTGCGGCCGGCTGGGCCGCCGCGGCGCCCTATGACGTGATCCTGTTCGATGGCGCGGTGGAAAATATTCCTCAGGCGATCATCGATCAGCTTGCCGATGGTGGCCGCATCGCCGTGGCCCTCGTGCAGAATGGCGTCACGCGGCTGGCGATCGGCCGTCGCGTGGCCGGCAGCTTCGGCATCTCGCCGTTCGTCGAGGTCGAGGCGCCGATCCTGCCGGGCTTCGCCGTGGCGGAGGGATTCCGCTTCTGATGTTGACCGGGGGGGGCAACTTGAAAGGACGTGCATGGCTGACGGGGGTTGCGGGGGCGGCCCTTTGCGCAGCGCCCGCCGCAGCGGATACGCTGAAGGATGCGCTTGTGCAGGCCTATGGCACCAGCCCGGTGCTGGCGGGAGCCCGTGCGCAGCTGCGCAGCATTGACGAGGGCGTGCCGATCGCCAAGGCCAACTCCCGCGTGCAGGTGAGCGGTACGCTCGGTGTGACGCAGAGCACCGATGGGCTCACGACCTTCCAGAATGGCGGCCGCGTGCTGACGGGGGGCGTCAATCTTTCCTACCCGGTCTTTCAGGGCGGCCGCGTCCGTAATGCGATCAACGCGGCGGAAGCGCGCGTGATCGCCGGCCGCGCCGATCTGCGCACATCGGAGGGTAATCTCTTCACGCAGGCGGTCAGCGCCTACATGAACGTGATTCGCGATCAATCGGTGGTGGAGCTGAATGCGTCGAACGTGCGCGTTCTGGAAACCAATCTGCGCGCCAGCCGCGATCGCTTTCAGGTGGGCGATCTGACCCGTACGGACGTGGCCCAGTCCGAGGCGCGTCTGGCGATCGCGCGCAGCCAGCTCGCCACCGCGCAGGGCAATCTCACGGGAAGCCGGGAAACCTATCGTCAGGTGATCGGCAAGTGGCCGGAAAAGCTGGATCAGCCGCCGCCGCTTCCCAAGCTTCCCGCCACGGCGGACGAAGCGGTGCAGATCGCGCTTTCCAATGCGCCCAGCATCGCCTCCGTCACCGCCTCCACGCAGGCGGCGGGCTATGACGTGCGCACCGCGACCGCCGCGCGTCTGCCGGTCTTCTCGGTGACCGGCGGCACCAGCTATAGCGACTATCTGAATACGCGTGCCCAGTCTGCCGGGCAGTCCAAGGAGCAGAATTATCTGTTCGATCAGACGGTCGGGCAGAATCGCATCGGCCTTTCCATGACGATCCCGCTCTATCAGGGCGGCAGCGTCTCGGCGCGCGTCCGCCAGGCGCAGGCGCTGGAAAATGCGGCGCTGGAGCAGGGGATCGATGTGGAGCGCCGCGTGATCGCCACCACGCGCGCCGCTTATGCCAATTTCCTGGCCGCAGGCGAGGCGATCAAGGGCAATCAGCAGGCCGTATCCGCCAACCGGCTGGCCCTGGAGGGAGCCCGGGCTGAAAATACCGCCGGCACGCGCACCGTGATTGAAGTGCTGAACGCCGAGCAGGAATATCTGAACGCTCAGGTGGCGCTGGTGACGGCCCAGCGCGATCAATATGTGGCCGGCTTCGCGCTGCTGAACGCCATGGGCCAGGCTCAGGCCGATGTGCTGAATCTGGATGGGGGCGCCGCCCTCTATGATCCGGTCGCCAATTACACGCGGGTCCGCAATCGCTTTGGCGACTGGAGCGATAACGGCAAATATCACTCCACGTCGGTCCATACGACCGGAGAGACCCCGCAGGATGCGGACGTGCAGCCGCTGACGCCCGATCCTCTTCTCGGGACGGATGGTTCTGTAGCCGCGATGCCCGCCCCGGCCGGGGCTGCCGTGCCCAACCCGGCGAACGTGACACGGCCGCCGCAGTAGGCGATATTGGGCCGATGGCCGAGACTGCGAACATGAACACGCCGCCGATGGACGAGATTCTCGCCTCGATCCGGCGCATCATCACGGATGATACGCCGATCGGCGGGCCGGCGCCGATCGCATCCGATGCCGATCCGGAAGAGGATGTGCTGGAGCTTGGCGAGCCTGCCGCCGCCGGGCCTGCCGAGCCCGTCGAACCGCAGCCGCTTCCGTCCGTGCCGGAGCCCGCCATGCTGCTGTCAAAGCAGACCCAGGCGGCCAGCCAGCGCGCGCTGGCGGCGCTTTCGGGCCTGAGCATCGATCCGAACGCCGATGCGAACACGATGGATGGACTCGTGCGCGAGATGCTGCGCCCGATGCTGAAGGATTGGCTGGACGCGCATCTGCCGGAGATGGTCGAGCGGCTCGTGGCGCGCGAAGTGGCCCGTATTTCCGGGCGATAAGTTTTTTGCGGGGGCAGGCCGCCGTTTACCTGCCGTTGAGCCTCGCCCGCTAGCTGCCTTTCACGGGGGGCCCGTATCGGCTGCCGGAAAGGGTATGGGTCGCGTGCTTCGTCGCATCAAGCCGGAACAGGTGCGCGTCGGCATGTATATTCAGGGCTTCGAAGGCTCGTGGATCCACCATCCCTTCTGGCGATCGCGCTTCCTGGTTTCCACCGCGGCCGATGTCGCGAAGATCCGCGCCGCGGATATCCCCGCCGTCATCATCGATGACGAAAAGGGCGTCGGTCCGGAGGACGAGACCCGGCCCATCCCCGATATGCGCCCGGAAGCGCGCGAAAATCTTCGTCCGGCCGCTCGCGTCCTCGCGCGTGGCGCATCGCCGGCGAAGAGCGGCCCGGCCGACGATCGCGCGATGGCGACGCGGGTGATGAACCGCTCGAAGAAGGCGATGAAGCATATCCTCGATGGCGCGCGCCTCGGCCGCGCCTTCCAGTCGGCGGAGGTGATCGCCGTCGTCGAGGAGATTTCCGCCTCGGTACTGCGCAATCCCCATGCGCTGATCGGCGTGACGCGTCTCAAGTCCAAGCATGAATATACCTATCTCCACTCGGTCGCTGTCTGCGCGCTGATGATCAACCTCGCCCGCGAGATCGGGCTGGAGGAGCAGATGGTCCGCGATCTGGGCATGGCCGGGTTGCTGCACGACATCGGCAAGATGGCGGTGCCGCAGGCCGTGCTCGACAAGCCCGGCCGGCTGGACGAGGCCGAATTCGAACTGATCCGTGGCCATCCGGAGAAGGGCTGTGGCCTGCTGGCTGACGGGGACAAGGTTCCCGATCTCGCCTTCGAGGTCTGCCTCCATCATCATGAGAAGATGGACGGGACAGGCTATCCCCATGGCCTTTCCGGCGAGGCGATCACGCTCGCCTCCCGCATGGGGGCGATCTGCGATGTCTATGACGCGCTCACCTCCAACCGCGCCTATAAGGAGGCCTGGTCGACCGTGGAGGCGATCAGCGCGATGGCCAGCTGGGACGGCCATTTCGATCGCGATCTGCTGTTCCGCTTCATGCAGAGCATCCTCGTCTTTCCCGCAGGCATGCTCGTGCGCCTGCGATCGAACCGGCTGGGCGTGGTGCTGGATCCCGGCCGCCGCGCACAGGCGCCGCGCGTGCGCGCTTTCTATTCCACCACGGATATGGCGATGATGGCGACGCCGCAGGACGCGATCATCTCGAACAGCTTCGCGGACGACCAGATCGTCTCGGAAGAACAGCCCGATGCTTGGGGACTGCTGGGCTGGGAGAGTCTGCGCGATCAACTGACGGGGGCGGGCAGGGCTGCCGCCTGACGGCATCGCGCCTTCCCTGGAGGCATGGCGTGACGGTGGCTTCGCGCTCGCCGCCGTCAGCCCACCGTGACGAAACTGTCGAGCACGCGCTTGCGGCCGGCATGTTCAAAATCGATCTCCAGCTTGTTGCCCTCGATCGCCGCGACCGCGCCATAGCCGAATTTGGTGTGGAAGACGCGGACGCCCAGCGCGATATCGTCGCGGGGCTTGGCGGCGAAGCTGGCCGCGCTGGCCTTCACTTCGGCCAGCTTCACCGGCGTCATATCCAGTTGCCGGGTTGAGGCGCGCTGCCAGCCGGGGCCGCGCGTCGCAGCGTGCTGGGGCCGTTCGCGCGCGACATGGGCGAAGGGATCTCCCTGCTCGCTCCATTGCGCGCGCCACAGCGATTCCCCGCCCGACATGGTCGTCTCGCTCTCGACATGCTCGGGCGGAAGCTCGTTCACGAAGCGCGAGGGGATGGAGGAGGTCCACTGGCCATAGATCCGGCGATTGGCGGCATGCAGGATCGTCGCCCGCCTGCGCGCGCGCGTGATCGCGACGTAGGCGAGGCGACGTTCCTCCTCGAGGCTTGCATTGCCGCCTTCGTCCAGCGCGCGCTGCGAAGGGAAGACGCCTTCCTCCCAGCCGGCGAGGAAGACGGTGTCGAACTCCAACCCCTTGGCGGCGTGGATCGTCATGATCGTAACCTTCGCCTCGTCGGCATTGGCGTCATTGTCCATGACGAGCGAGACATGTTCGAGGAAGGCGCCCAGCGTTTCATATTCCTCCATCGCGCGGGCAAGTTCGGTGAGGTTCTCCAGCCGGCCGGATGCCTCGGTCGAACGCTCGGCCTGGAGCATCGCCGTATAGCCGCTCTCGTCCAGCATCAGCCGGGCGACCTCGGCATGGGGCAGGTCCGCGAGCTTCGATCGCCAGCGCGCGATATCGCCGATCAGGTTGCCCAGGCTGCGGCGGGCTGACGGCGTCAACTCGTCCGTATCGAGGATGCGGGCGGCGGCGTGGGTGAGAGGCAGCGTTTCGGCGCGGGCGAGCTGATGGAGCTTGGCCACCGCCTTGTCGCCGATGCCGCGCTTCGGCACGTTCACGATCCGCTCGAAGGCCAGATCGTCGGCCGGCTGGGCGATCACGCGCAGATAGGCGAGGGCATCGCGGATTTCCGCGCGCTCGTAAAAGCGGAAGCCGCCGACGATGCGATAGGGCAGGCCGATCGCGATGAAGCGATCCTCGAACTCGCGCGTCTGGAACTGGGCGCGCACCAGGATAGCCACCCTGTCCAGCGCCTCGCCCCGGCGTTGCCCGGCCTCGATCTCCTCGCCGATGCGGCGCGCTTCCTCGGGGCCATCCCACACGCCGATCACGCGCACCTTCTCGCCCGTGTCGGTCTCCGTCCAGAGCGTCTTGCCGAGCCGGCCGCCATTGTTGGCGATCACGCCCGATGCCGCGCCGAGGATATGGGGCGTGGAGCGATAATTCTGCTCCAGCCGGATCACCTTCGCACCCGGAAAATCCCGCTCGAAGCGCAGGATGTTCGCCACCTCCGCGCCGCGCCAGGAATAGATGCTCTGATCGTCATCGCCCACGCAGCAGATATTCTTGCGTTCCTGCGCCAGCAGCCGCAGCCACAGATACTGGCTGGCGTTGGTATCCTGATATTCGTCCACCATGATGTAGCGGAAGCGATCCTGATACTGCTTCAGCACGTCGCGGTGCGTCTTCAGGATCACCAGCATGTGCAGCAGAAGATCGCCGAAATCGCAGGCATTCACCGCGATCAGCCGCGCCTGATAGGCGGCGTAGAGCTCCTGACCCCGTCCGTTGGCGAAGGCCTCGCTTTCGGCCGCGTCGATCTCGCGCGGGGTGAGCCCACGATTCTTCCAGCGATCGATCAGGCCGGCCAGCGCGCGCGCCGTCCAGCGTTTCTCGTCGATATCGGCGGCCACGATCAGCTGCTTCAGCAGGCGCAACTGATCGTCCGTATCGAGGATCGTGAAGTTGCTCTGAAGCCCGACCAGCTCGGCATGGCGGCGCAGCATCCGTGCCGCCACCGAATGGAAAGTGCCGAGCCAGGGCATGCCCTCCACCGCATCGCCCATCATCCGGCCCACCCGCTCGCGCATCTCTCGCGCCGCCTTGTTGGTGAAGGTGACGGCCAGGATCTCGGACGGCCATGCACGGCGCGTGGCGATAAGGTGCGCGAGCCGCGCCGTGAGCGCCGCCGTCTTGCCCGTGCCCGCGCCGGCCAGCACCAGCACCGGCCCCTCCGTGGTGAGCACGGCCTCCCGCTGCGGTTCGTTCAGGCCGCGCAGATAGAGCGGTTCGGGCGAGAGAGGGGCTGGCTCCATCGACGAACAGGTAGGGAACGGAGCCTCCCGGGGCAACCGATCATCGCGCGATTTGAGGCCGCCGGAGCGCAACCCAAGCGCGGCCCCTGCGCTCGGATGGGCCATGGAGCGGGTGTCATCACAGGCTCTTGAAGGAGAGTGACCTTGAACAAGTCCCTTATCATCCTCGCGGCGACCCTGTTGTTCGGCAGCGCCGCCGCGATCGCGCAGACCCCGCCGCCGGAGGCGCCGATGCCGCCGGCCGAAGCGCCTGCTCCGCCCCCGGCCGATCCCGGCATGACGGCGCCTCCGCCGGCAGACGCCGCCGCCGCGCCCACCGCCATGTCCGCCGCGCCGGCCACGCCCGCGCCGGATACCTCCGCCTATCCCGCCTGCTCGCGCAGCGTCACCGACAAATGCGTGCAGAAGGCCGGTGGTGGCGGCCGGAAGTGGAAGAAGAAATAACGATCCCGTCCGGCGCAGGACCGGGTATTGGGGCGGCGGCCGGATGCGGCCGCCGCCGTTTTTTTCATCGGGGAACGAGCAGGAAGGCCAGCAGCATCACGCTGGCCGTGCCGATCGCGGTGGAAAGCAGGATCACACGGGAGGCGAGTTCGGCATCGCGCCCGTACAATTCGGCCAGCATGAAGGGGCCGGTGCCGGTGGGGAGCGCCCCCAGTAATATCGCCGCGACGGCCCATGGATACGGCATGGGCACGCCGAGGGCAGGGGCCAGCCAGAAGACGCCCGCCGCCATCACCGTCGGCTGCGCAACGAGCTTGATGGCGAGGGCCGGCCCCAGCAGGGGCGTCGGCACCCGATCATCGCCGCGCGGCAAGGCGAGGAATGCGCCGATGGTGACGAGCGCACAGGGGCTGGCGGCGGCGGCCAGCAGATCGACGAAGCGGGCCGCCATGCCCGGCAGGGGAATTCCGGTCAGCGCCCAGAGCCCCCCGGCGATGGGGCTCAGGACGAGCGGGTTGCGGGCCAGCGCGCGGACCACCTTTACCCCCGAATCGCGCAGGCTGCCGCCCCGAGCGAGCCCGATCTCCACCAGCAACAGCGATATGGCGAACTGGAAGGAGATGGTCAGGATCGCGGCGATCACGCCGGCTGCGAGGCCGACCGGGCCGAGCAGCCCCTGCGCCAGCGGGATGCCGATGAAGCCGGCATTGGGATAGCTGGAGGTGAGCGCCGTGAGGGATCGATCGACAAGGGGGTGTTCGGCATCGGAGGGCGGCGGCAGCAACAGCCCCATGATGAAAGTGATCGCGATGCCGCCCGCGAAGATCAGGAGGAAGGAGGGGCGGTTCAGTTCCGCCCAGTCGCCTTCCGCCAGCGAACGGAACAGCAGGGCCGGCAAAGCGAGAGAGACGGTGAAATCGTTGAGCATCGCGATGCCGTCGCGCCCCACGCGCCGCCAGCGGCCGAACAGGATTCCGGCGCCGATCAATGCGAAAACGGGGAGAATGGCGGTCAGGATCGCGAGCATCGCCGCCCGCCTTCGGTGATGCTCGCGCATCACGCAAGCGATCCGATGGGAGGAGGCATGGGCGCGTCGGCTTGAGAAGCCATCCATGCTCCACTAAGTCGAGCGCATGACCTCCACGAACGACATCCGCAGATCCTTCCTCGATTATTTCGGAAGCGAGGGGCACCGGATCGTGCCTTCGGCACCGCTGGTGCCGCAGAACGATCCCACGCTCATGTTCGTGAACGCCGGCATGGTGCCGTTCAAGAACGTGTTCACCGGGCTTGAGACGCGCCCCTATGTGACCGCGACCTCCTCGCAGAAATGCGTGCGCGCGGGCGGCAAGCACAATGATCTCGATAATGTGGGCTATACGGCGCGCCACCACACCTTCTTCGAGATGCTCGGCAATTTCTCGTTCGGGGATTATTTCAAGGAGCGCGCGATCTCGCTCGCCTGGAACCTCATCACGAAGGAATGGGGGCTCCCGGCCGAAAAGCTGACGGCCACCGTCTATCACACGGACGACGAGGCGTTCGATCTGTGGAAGAAGATTGCGGGGCTCCCCGAAAGCCGCATCATCCGCATCCCCACGAAGGACAATTTCTGGGCGATGGGCGACAGTGGCCCGTGCGGGCCGTGCTCGGAAATATTCTACGATCATGGCGATCATATCTGGGGCGGTCCTCCCGGCTCTCCGGAGGAGGATGGTGATCGCTTCACCGAGATCTGGAATCTCGTGTTCATGCAATATGAGCAGGAGGCCAACGAGATCGTCGGCGAACTGCCGAAGAAATCCATCGATACGGGCATGGGGCTGGAGCGCGTCGCCGCCGTGCTCCAGGGCGTGCACGACAATTATGATACCGATACGTTCAAGGCGCTGATCGCGGCATCCTGCGAACTCACCAAGACGAAGGCGGAGGGCGATCGCAAGGCATCGCACCGCGTGATCGCGGATCACCTGCGTGCATCCGGTTTCCTCGTGGCGGATGGCGTGCTGCCCGCGAACGAAGGGCGCGGCTATGTGCTGCGGCGGATCATGCGCCGCGCGATGCGCCACGCCCATCTGCTGGGCGCGGCCGAGCCGCTGATGCATCGTCTCGTCCCCTCGCTGATCGCCGAGATGGGCGCCGCCTATCCGGAACTGGTCCGCGCGCAGCCGCTGATCGAGGAGACGCTGAAGCTGGAGGAGACCCGCTTCCGCCAGACGCTCGCCAACGGGCTTCGTCTGCTGGACGAGGCGACCGGATCGATGGCCGCGGGCGATACGTTGCCCGGCGCCGTCGCGTTCAAGCTCTACGATACCTTTGGCTTCCCCTATGACCTGACCGAGGATGCCCTGCGCGCGCAGGGCTTCGCGGTGGATCGCGCGGGCTTCGACAGCGCGATGGCGGAGCAGAAGGCGGCCGCCCGCGCCGCCTGGAAGGGATCGGGCGACAAGGGCTCCGACGACATCTGGTTCGATGTGGCGGAAGAGCAGGGCGGCACCGAGTTCATCGGCTATACCGGCCATGAGGGCGATGCGCAGGTCGTGGCGCTCGTGAAGGACGGGCATCGCGTGGATCAGGCGGCCGAGGGCGACGAGATCGTCATCCTCACCAACCAGACGCCTTTCTATGGCGAAAGCGGCGGCCAGATGGGCGATGCGGGCACGGCCGGCAACGACAGCGGCTTTTCGGCCGAGATCGCCGATACGTCGAAGCCGCTGGGCCGCCTTCACGCGCATAAGGCGAAGGTGACGGGCGGATCGATCCGCGTGGGCGATGCGATCCATCTGTCGGTGGACGTGGGCCGCCGCGCGAAGCTGCGCGCCAATCATTCGGCCACGCACCTGCTGCACGCGGCGCTGCGCCACCGTCTGGGCGGACATGTGACGCAGAAGGGCAGCCTCGTCGCGCCCGAGCGCCTGCGCTTCGATTTCTCCCATCCCAAGCCGCTTTCGGCCGAGGATATCGCGGTGATCGAGGCCGAGGTGAACCGCCACATCCGCGAGAATGATATCGTCTCCACCCGCCTCATGACGCCCGACGCGGCGATCGAGGCGGGCGCGATGGCGCTGTTCGGCGAGAAATATGGCGACGAGGTGCGCGTCCTTTCGATGGGGAAGGGCGAGGATCAGAGCTGGTCGGTCGAGCTGTGCGGCGGCACGCACGTTAATGCCCTGGGCGATATCGGCCTGTTCAAGATCGTCTCCGAAAGCGCTGTCTCCTCCGGGGTCCGCCGCATCGAGGCGCTGACCGGCGAGGCCGCCCGACTGTGGCTGGTGCAGCGGGACGAGCGGCTGCGCGAGGCGGCGGGCCTGCTCAAGGCACAACCGGAGGAGGTTCCGGCCCGTCTTGCCGCTCTCGTTGACGATCGCCGCCGGCTGGAGCGCGAACTGGCCGACGCGAAGAAGGCACTGGCACTGGGCGGCGGTGGCGCGGCCAAGGCGGAAGCCGATGCGCCGGAAGCGCTGGCGAGCGGCGTGGCCTTCTCGGGCAAGGTCATCGACGGGCTCGATCCCAAGAGCCTGCGCGGTCTGATCGACGATCAGAAGAAGGCGCACGGCACGGGCATCTTCGCGATCGTCGGCGTAAACGAGGGGCGTGCTGCGGTGGCCGTGGGCGTGACCGACGATCTCACGGGGCGTTACAGCGCGGTGGAACTCGTCAAGCGCGCGGTGGCAGCGCTGGGCGGGCAGGGCGGCGGCGGCCGTCCGGATATGGCCCAGGGCGGTGGCCCCGATGGCGCCAGGGGTGCGGAGGCGATTGCGGCGATCCGCACGGCGCTGGAAGAAGCGGTCGCGGCCTGAGCCTCCTTCCCCTGCGAGGCAGGGGAGGTGAGCCCGTTCAGCTGAACGAGTAGGGCACCACCGTCCGCCGATCGGGATTCACCTCGATCGCGCGGCCGGCGGGCGGATAGGCCCGCTGCTCGCAATCGCCGCGCGGGCAGATGCGGCAGGACGTGCCGATAGGGGTCGCGCTGTACTTGCCGGTCAGATCGAGCTGGTCGGCATAGATATAGTCGCCGGCGTGCGCGACTTCGCAGCCCAGCACCACGGCATAGCGCCGTGCCGGCCGGTGATAGCTGCCGGTGGGCTTCACCAGCCCCTTGGCCATCAGCACATAGCGCATCCCGTCCGGCGTTTCGGCGAGCTGGACGAGGATCCGATCGGGAATGGCGGCCGCCTCGTGCACGTTCCAGAGCGGGCAGGCGCCGCCCAGACGCGCGAACTGAAGCCGCGTCGCCGAATGGCGCTTCGTGATGTTGCCCGCCATATCCACCCGGGCGAAGAAGAAGGGCAGGCCGCCCATCCCCGTGCGCTGGAGCGTGGAAAGGCGGTGACAGGCCTGCTCGAAGCTGACGCCGAACATCTGCCGCAGCCGATCAATATCGTGGCGCAGCGCGCGGGCGGACTGGCGAAAGCGGGCATAGGGCATCAGCAGCGCGCCCGCCGCATAATTGGCGAGGCCCACCGAAAGCAGCTTGCGCGCCGCTTCGGACTGGAGCGGCGCCGCGCCGGCGATATCCGAAATCGCCTCCGTCATCTCCAGCCGCATCAGCTGGTGGGCGAACAGGAAGCGCGCGCTATCGGGCGGAAGCGATCGATCGATCGTCAGCGTGCGCCCGGCCGGATCATAATCGCGTAGCGGGGCGCCACCTGTGGCCTCGGCCTGCGTGCGGATCACCACGCCATGATCGCGCGCCAGCCTTTCCTCGATCCCCGCGACCGGCCCGCTATCTCCACCCAGTTCGCCGGCGATCCGTTCGGCGCCGCGATCGATCGGGTCGACATAATTGCCCGATGCCTGAAACCAGTCGCGCACCTCCTCCCACGGCAGGGGGCCGCCGGCCGCCGATCCGGTTTCGATCCGGTCATCCAGCACGCGCAGCTGATCCTGTGCGCGCAGATAGGCGGTGTGGAGCGCCACCATCCGGCGGGCGAGCAGGGGCTGCTGGCGCACGCCGCGCCGCAACGCTTCCTCGTCCAGCCCGGCCTGCGGCACGGTCGGATCGGCGGCGGCCTCCATCGCCTCGATCAGCAGGGCGTCCTCGTCGCTCGCGTCGAGATCGCCCCATGCCTGCGGGAAGACGCGGGCGAGCGAGAGCAGGACCGGGCCGGTCAGCGGCCTGTCGTCATTCTCGATCTGCGAAAGATAGGAGATGGACAGGCCGAGCCGCTGCGCCATGGCCGCCTGGCTGAGCGACAGGCGGCGGCGCAGATCGCGCACCTGATGCCCGGCAAAGATGCGTCGACGGGTCGGAAGAGCCATGGCTCCACCGGTTATTTCGCAAAATGGCTATTCGCAAGTTCGCACGGCCAATGGGGATGCGTCGCCGCATCCCGCATCGTTCAGCCCTGCGCGCTGTTTTCGTCTTCCTCACGAAAGGCACGCAGCACTTCCGCGGCGAAACGCAGCTGTTCCTCGCCCTGCCAGGTCACTCCGTGGCGGCTCAGCAATTCGGCCACGTCGGAAAGACGGCGGCCGCCCGGGAAGGACACAGGTGCTGGCGCTTCCTGATCGACATGGCGCCAGGTCCGCCGCTCGATGATGCTCAGGATGCTGGGCGCGCTCACGCCGAAGCGCGCACCCAGATTGCGCAGCGAAGGCTTCGATCCGCAGACCGGACACTGCTCCTCGGCCAGCCTACGGATCTCGCGAACCTGGCTCTCCGAAAGCTTCGTGACCGGACCTCGGCGGTCAGCGGCCTTCTTCGCAACGATCTTTCCGTCTTCCATTCCCACCCCAAATTGTTTCGCACGAACGTTCGCGCAAGTACATCCCGATTAAAAAGATCGGAATGCGTGCTCCGGACAGGAGCCATGTCCCATTCGTCGCTCCCGCCGGCCCCGGGAACAGGCCGAAGCTGCGGCAGCTTCTTGGCCTGTCGGCTCCGGTTTCCAGCGGAAAGGCTCTCCCAAGCCCGTCGCCAATCTGCGGCCAATCGATTAACAGTCTATTAGGAAGTCGACTTTTCCCGGATTCTTGCGGAATATTCTCCATCGGTCCACCGCAACCGTTCCGATGCTGACGCAGCATTGTCATAACGGGTTTCGAGCGGCAATAGCGCCGCCCGGCAAACAGCACGGCTTTTGCGACAAGGGGCGATCCCGCAATGGGGCAGCACGGCTTACCTGCCGGCAGGCCGGCGGGATTTTGACGGAGGAAATGACTGACGCGGGCGCGAGGGCGCGCCGTCAGCAACCCCTCATTCCTTGGCGGAGATCGCCCCCAGCTCTTCCAGATCGAGATCGCGTTCCAGGCTGTGCAGCGTCTCGTCGTCAATCTCGTGCGCGCGGTGCAGGCGGACGAGTTCCTCCCGACCAGCGGCGACGGCCGCCAGGATCAGGTCGAAATGCTCGGCAACGGCGGTGGATCTTTCTTCCGGCGTGCCGGCATATTCCTCCGCCACCGTCGCGCGACGCGTATATTGCTCCAGCAGGCGCGGATGGATGATGGTGCCGTCAGGCGCGCGGGCCAGCTTTTCCACCACGCGGAGCTGGGCCTTCATCATCGAGATTTCGGCTTCGATCATGCCCATGGCCGGCGCATCCGCCTCCGTCTGGCGCACGCCGGTCCAGCGGATGACGAGGCCCAGCGTCGAGCCCTGAACGACGACCGTCACGAGGATGACGCCGAAGGCCGCGAGCAACATGAAATCGCGCCCCGGCATGGCATCGGGCAGCGTCAGCGCGACCGCCAGCGTGACGACGCCGCGCATGCCCGCCCATCCCATCACGATCGCGGCGGGCGCGCCCAGCGGCTTTTCGCGGCCGAGCCCCAGCCGGTGGAGGAGCCGCAGAAAGGCGTCCGATCCGAATATCCAGGCGAAGCGGGCGATCGTCAGCGCGCCGACGATCGCGAGCAGCGGCCAGGCCATACTGCCGAGCGCCGCATCCAGGCCGCCCGCGCGTTCCAGCACATCGCGCAGCGAGAAGCCGATCAGCATGAAAACCGAGGCTTCGAACACGAACACGAGCACCGTCCAGAAGGATGTGGCCCGAATCCGCACCGCCGCCGAGAAGACGACATGCTGATACCAGCCGAGCGCCAGCCCGGTCGTCACCGTCGCGATCACGCCGGATACGTGCACGGCCTCGCCCGTCAGGTAGGCGATCCACCCGACTAGGGCGGAGATGACGACCAGCGGAAGCTCGTCATGCAGCCGGCGCGCGATCGCCACGCACAGCAGCCCCAGCGCGATGCCCACCGCGATCCCGCCGAGCGCGAGGATCAGGAACTGCCCTGCCGCCGCCATCGGATCGAAGCCGCCGCCCAGCGTCGCGGCGACGGCGAAACGGAACAGCACCAGTCCCGCTGCATCGTTGAGCAGGCTTTCGCCCTCCAGCAAGGTCGAAAGCCGGCGGGGGAGTCTCACGTTCTGGAGCACGGCGCGGGCCGAGACGGCATCCGGCGGCGCCACGATCGCGCCCAGCGCGGCGCATGCGGCCCAGGGCAGGGATGGCATCAGCCAGTGCGCCGTCGCCGCCACGACCAGCGTGGTGAACAGCACCGCGCCCACGGCCAGCGAGAGAATGCCCACGAAATGCCGGCGGAAGCGCGCGATCGCCGTATACCAGGCGCCATCCATCAGCAAAGGAGGCAGGAAGAGGACGAGGACGAGTTCGGGATCGAGATGGATGGCCGGCACGCCGGGGATGAAGGCCAGCGTGCCTCCGCCGATCAGAAGGGCGATCGAGGGCGGCCAGCGCAGATGCTCCGCCAGCCAGTGCAGCGCCAGAATGGCGATGAGCATGCCGATGACGAGTTCGAATAATTCTACGGGATGCATCGTCGCTCCGGCCGGGATCGTTCCGCCACCGGTCTATACGCGATCGATGGCGCGCATTGGCAAGCCCATTGCGGATCGGGGCTCGGGCAGGGCCGGCTCTTCCATCCGTCGAAATCCCGCCTCGATATGCGGGATCGTGTGTGAGGACTGACATATTCTGACATCGGTGCGCATCATCCCCCGGCGACGGGCGGCCCATGGATGGGCGTGCATCGAATATTGGCGCAGCGGTGAAACGCGCGTTCGGCGTTTCGCTGACGGGCGATCTCTACGAGCGCGCCTGCGAGGTCGGCTTCGGGCTGCCGCCCGATCGCAAGCGCCGCCACCGGCTGCGCCTGATCGAGGAAGCGGGCCTCCTCTTCATCCATGTCCCCAAGAATGCGGGCATGTCGATCAGCAACGCCCTGTACGGCGAACAGATCAAGCATGCGACGATCCGCTATTATCACCATGCCGCCCCGCGCCTCCTGCGGCGGACGACGAGCTTCGCCGTCCTGCGCGATCCGGTCGAGCGCTTTGCCTCAGCATTTGCCTATGCCCGGGCCGGTGGCAGCGCCCATAACCAGGTGGCCGCGCCGTTTCGGGAGACCTATCGGGGGTTCGGTGATGTCAATGCCGCGCTGGATCATCTGGAGGCGGCGCGCTCGGTCTATGCGATCGATCACATCTTCCGCCTGCAGAGCTGGTATGTGAGCGATCGACGGGGGCGACGATCGGTGGATCGGCTGTTCCTCTTCGACGAGCCGGATCGCCTCGCCGCCTTTCTCGATCGACGCGGTGCCGCGCCGCTCACCCATATCAACGCTGCGCCGCGCGAGAGGGCCTGTTTCTCGCCCGAGCAGATCAACCGTATTCGCGCCTTCTACGCGGCGGACGTGGCCCTGATCGAAGCGGTGAGGGCCGAGGCGCGCAGGCAGCGCGGCCATGCCTTCGACAGGGCGATGGGCGCGAAAATGCGGGCCGGGAAGCCTGCCGCGCCGGAGGCTCGGATCTTTCCCCACCGGGATCGGGCGGGACGCCTGTCAGTGCAGTTTCAGCCGGGGGCGCAGGATGGAGTGCACGCGCCCGAAGGCGATGAGGGCGATGCCCCTCGGCCAGCCGTGAATGGCGATCAGGTGCATGTGATAAAGTGAGGTATAGACGAGCCGCGCCAGTCTGCCCTCGATCGCGAGCGAGCCGCCGACAAGGGACCCCATCAGGCTGCCCACCGTGGAAAAGCGGCTGAGCGAGACGAGCGAGCCCTTGTCCCTGTAAACGAAGGGTTTGAGGCTGCGCCCGGCCATCAGCAGGCCGAGATTGCGGAAGGTGTGTGTGGCCATCTGGTGCGCGGCCTGCGCGCGCGGCGGAACGGGGCTGTCGCGCCCGGCCGGAGTGCAGGAGGCACAGTCCCCGATCGCGAAGATCCGAGGATCGCTCCTGGTTTGCAGCGTATCGGTGGTGAGGATCTGGCCGTTGCGCGACACTTCGAGATGGCCGAGCGTGCCGCGGATCGGAGTCGCCTTCACGCCGGCCGCCCAGATCTTCAGATCGGCCGGGATCACATCCCCGTTCGCGGCCTCGATGCCGGCCTGGGTGACGCGGGTCACCGCCGTTCCCGTCAGCACCCTGACGCCCAGCTTTTCCAGTTCCTTGTGCGCCGCCGCCGCCAGTCTTTCGGGCAAGGCGGGGAGGATGCGGGGGCCGGCTTCGATCAGCGAGACTTCCAGCCTCCTGCCATCGAAAACCTCCAGGCCGTAAAAGGCCAGCGCGTTCGCGGCGTTGTACAGTTCCGCCGCCAGTTCCACGCCCGTCGCGCCCGCTCCGACGATCGAGATGCGCACGCGCGCGTCTCCGCCCGGATCGATCAGCATGGAACGGGATACGCGCAGGCACTGGTTTATCAGGCTGTTGCGAAAACGGTCGGCATCCTCCCGGCTATCCAGCGCGAGGCAATATTCGCTCACGCCCGGCGTGCCGAAATCGTTCGTCACCGATCCGTAGGCCAGCACCAGATAATCGTATCGCAGCGAATGCCGGGCGATGATCTCGCGATCGCCCTCGATCAGCGGTGCGAGATGGATCCGCCGAGCCTCCGTATCCACCGATTCCAGCGATCCGTTGAAGAAGCGATAGCCGAAGCGATGGCAATGCGCGCGATAGCCCACCTCGTCGATATTCGCGTCGAGCGCGCCGGTCGCCACCTCATGCAGCAGCGGCTTCCAGATGTGCGTGCGGTTTCGCTCCACCAGGATGATGTCGTGATGCTTGCGACCATAACGCCGCCCGAGGCGTGCGGCGAGTTCCAGGCCGGCAGCACCACCTCCCACGATCACGATCTGCGTCTTGCGTTCCGCACCACCTGCATGGGCGAAATGAAGTTCGGAAGGTGTATCGACGATCATTGCGGCCCCATCCCTCTGTCACCGCGAAGTAACAGTCATAATGCGACGAATGCAAATTGCTCTTATGGGCCGGGCAGTTGCGGAGGCCGCATGAAAATGGCGAATTCAAGCCAAGTTCGTCATTGTTTGTGGGACGGGTGCTGATGATTTGTTGTGATACCGATTTCGCGACGAAGCCTCATCAGGCGAAATGCGCGGCACGGGCGATGGAGTAGCGGCCTGTTCGCTGCCGGCGTCGATGCGGGCGCGACACCGGTTTCCGCATTATGGCATCGCGGCCAGCGCGGACTATTCTCCCTTCGGCCCGGTCGGGCGATTGTCGATCAGGATCGCCCGAAAATCATTAACATTGGTTCCGGTCGGGCCGGTCACGAACAGATCGCCGATCGCCTCGAAGGCGGTGAAGGCGTCGTGCCGGGCCAGCGCGTCCCCCGCATCCACGCCCGCCGAGCGAAGCCGCGCTATGGTGGTGCCATCGGCGAAGGCGCCCGCATTTGTCTCGCTTCCGTCGATGCCGTCCGTATCGGCGGCGAGGGCGTGGATATACTCGCACCCGGCAATCTGCCGGGCGAAAGCGAGAAGGAATTCGCTGTTCCTCCCGCCACGGCCCGGCGTGTTTCCGATCGTCACGGTGGTCTCGCCACCGGAAAGCAGGGCCAGGGGGGTGCGTTCACGCTCGCCCGCTCCGGCCTCGCGCAGCGCCTTGAGACCCTGTTCGCGCCCTATCTCCGAAGCTTCCCCTTCGATCGCATCGGACAGGATCAACGGAGCATAACCGGCGGCACGCGCCAGATCCGCCGCCGCCACGAGAGACGTCATGGCGGAAGCCACGATATGCACTTCGTCGCTGGTTTCGCGGGGTGGGGGCGTTATGTCGTCCGCCTCGATCCCGCGCAGATGGCGCATCGCGGCCTCCGGAAGCGCGAGGCCCGCCTCGCGGATCGTGGCAAGCGCATCGGATATTCCGCGCGCGGGCGCGATCGTGGGGCCGGAGGAGACCAAGGCCGGATCGTCGCCCGGCACGTCGGACACGACAAAGCTTATCACCCGCGCCGGCCGGGCCGCAGCGGTGAGGCCGCCGCCCTTGATCGTGGAAAGATGCGTCCGGACCAGATTCATCCGGCTGATCGGCAGGCCGGATGCCAGCAGGGCGCGATTCACGGCCTGTTCGTCCGCCAGCGTCATGCCCGCAGGAGGCGCGGGCAGCAGGGCGGAGCCACCGCCCGAAATCAGGGCGATCACCAGATCGTCTTCACTGAGGCCGCTTACCGCGGCCAGCACCGCCGCTGTCGCCGCCTCGCCCGCGGCATCGGGAATGGGATGCGAGGCGCGCAGAAGCGGCAGTCTCTCCGGCTGGCCGATTGCCCCATGGCGATCGATCACGATGCCTTCGCATACATGAGGCCACAATTGTTCCAGCGCCCGGGCCATCGGAATGGCGGCCTTGCCAATCGCCACCACGATCGTGCGCCCCTTCGGGCGGGGCGGAAGATGCCGCGCGATCGCCGCCTTCGGGTCGGCCGCCCGCACGGCGGCCCGGAACATCTCTGCGAGAAGATGTCGCGCGCGATCCCGATCATCCTCGAATGGCATATGACCGGCTTGGTAGATTCGGGCTCCCATCCATAGGTGGATGCCTATCAGGAAGAGGAATGGATGCCAGCCATCACGCCATGATGCCCGCAAATGGAGGCGGACCGGGCGCGATCGAGGCGATGCAAACAGCCGGAGACATGGGGATCCGGAAGCTGGGAAAGGCGCGGAATATCAGCGCAATGAAGCATGAACCTGGACGCAAAATCTGTCTGAATTCAAAGATTTCAGACAGATTTTGCGATGGTCGGGGAGAGAGGATTCGAACCTCCGGCCCCTGCCTCCCGAAGACAGTGCTCTACCAGGCTGAGCTACTCCCCGACGGAGTCCGGAACCCTTTCGTGCCTGTGGGTCAGGCGGGTCCGGCGAGCCAAGTCGCGGCGCTTTAGCGACGGTCTTTCGTGGCGGCAAGGGGGTAGTCGGCCATAAAATGAAGCGGCGCCCGGATGACGTGCTCCGCCGGGGGGATGGGGCTCCCATCGCTGCCGATCCCGCCCGGCTGGCGCGATCCGAAGCGATGCGATAGGCATTGTTCATCGTGAGCCCCTTCGAAGCCGTCGCCGCCGCCCTTGGCGTCATCAACATCGTGCTGCTCATCCGCCGTAACATCTGGAATTACGCCTTCGGGCTGGCGATGGTGGCGCTCTACGCACCGATCTTCTTCGAGCAGCGGCTCTACAGCGATGCGCTGCTCCAGCTCTTCTTCTTCGCGGTACAGCTTTATGGCTGGTGGGAGTGGCGGCGTTCGGCCGGGCGATCGGGCGAGGTGGTGGTCGAGCGGCTGGGCTGGCGCGCGCGCGCCCTGTGGGCGTCGGTCGCCACGGCGGCATGGCTGGCGTGGAGCAGCGGCATGCACCATTTCACGGATGCGGTTAATCCCTATTGGGACGGTGCGGTCGCCGCGATGAGCGTGACCGCCCAGGCCATGCTCGCGCGGCGGCTGATCGAGAACTGGCCTCTCTGGGGGGCGGTCGATGTCGTCGCGATCGCGCTCTACTGGAGCCGGGATCTGCGCGTAACGGCCTTGCTATACGCCTTGTTTTTGTTGATGTCTCTTCTGGGGTGGCGGGCATGGTTGCGCGCCGAGCGTGAAAATGGGGGCGAGACGTCCGCGTGACGCATGGGCTGATCTTCGGCCGGTTCGATCCGCCGCATGCCGGCCACGTCATGCTCGGGCGCGCGGCGACCGAACTGGTCGACCGGCTGACCATCCTGCTGGTGGGGCGGCCGGCCGATATGGTGCCGCTCCCGATCCGGCAGGCATGGCTGACCGAACTTTTTCCAGGCGCCGATATCGTCGCGCGCGAAATCTCGGCCGCGCCACCCCGCGCCGCGAGCTTCGCGGAACTGGTGCGCGCGGCCGTGCCCGGGCCGATCGACGTGATCTATGCGGGAGGCGGCGGGCAATCGGCGATCGCGCCGCTGCTGGGCGCGCGCTTCGTGGAACTGGATCATGGCCAGCGGACCGTGCCCGTTTCCGGTGCTGAAGTGCGCGAGGATCCGCTGGTGGCCTGGCCCTTCCTGCCGGCGCCCGTACGGCCCTATTTTGCGCGCACCATCTGTCTGCACGGGCCGGAGAGCACGGGAAAATCCACGCTCGCCCCCGCGCTCGCCCGCCATTTCGATACGCTCTATCTGCCCGAATATGGCCGCACCTATTGCGAGGCCTTCGGGCTGGCGCTGACGATGGCGGACCTGCTTGCGATCGGCAGGACCCATGCGGCGATGACGCGCTCCACGCTGCGCTTCTGCAACCGGCGCCTGATTCTCGATACCGATCCGTTGATGACGGCAGCCTGGGCCGAAATGCTGTTCGAGCGCAGCGATCCGTGGTTCGAGGCGTTCGACGAGACGGCCAATCTCTACCTGCTGCTCGATATCGATATGCCCTGGGTCGATGATGGCACGCGCTTTTTCGGGGATCCGGAGCGGCGCCGCAAATTCTTCGATTGCTCGCGCGATCAGCTCGATCGGCGCGGTCTGCCCTATGTCATCATATCCGGACCGCCGGAGGAGCGATTCGCCCGCTCCGTCGAGGCCATCGAGGCAGCGGGACTGGCCTGAGCCCGGCCGGCGCGGGATATCGAAGAGCGACTCCGTGGCGCATGACGGGGCCATGGAGCGAGCGCGCGAGCGGGCGCGCCTTTGCAGGCGCGGCGCATTCTGCCGTCCGGGCGCGCAATTGTTCCGAATTGGCCAGCCTGCTCCGCACGAAAGGCGTGTGCAGCCGGCGATCGGATCTTCCAGTGAAGGAAAAATAAGACCGGAAAAGCGCCAGATCTTTTGTTGGAATCAATTTTATTGAAAATCATTAGCAACAAGCAACGAATGTTAAGATGTCCGGTCTTCCCGAAACATTTCAGATCGTTGACTCATCATTATTCATATGAGATTAACGAATCGTAATGCGATTTTATTTGAGAGTATGAAGTCGAAACAGGGTTAATGTTCTTCTCAGGAGGGCAGGGGTCGTGCGTAAGCTTATCATCGCGGCCGCATTATGTTCGGCCATTTCCGTTCAGGCATCCGCCGCCACGGCGCTGTTCAGTCTATCCGCAGGGGGAGCTGCGGCCGGGCTTGGTTCCGGCCCATTTGGAACCGTTTCGGTCACCGAAAGCTGGGGATCCCTGATTTTCTCGCAGACATTGGCATCCGGCTATCGGATCCATGACGGCAACGCCAATCACAACGCCTTCAGCTTCAGCCTCGTCGGCGATCCGGCGATCACGATTTCGGCGCTGACGAGCGGTTTCGCGGTGGTGACGCCCGCCGGCGTCACGGCGCCGCCGTTCGGATCGTTCGATTATGCGATCGATTGCACCACGGCCTGCGGACCCGGCTATGGCGGCGGCTTCGATGGCACGCTCAGCTTTACGGTCACGGCCAATTCGGGCCTCCTCTCGCTGGCCTCGCTGGATTTCAACACGGTTTCGGGCGCGAATATCTATTTCACCACGGATCTCGTGAACGGCGCGGGCAGCACGGGCAATATCGGCGCGACCGCCATCGCCCTGCCGGAACCGGCAAGCTGGGCGATGTTCATTATCGGCTTCGGGCTCGTGGGGAGCTCGATCCGTCGGCGGAAGGCAGCGATCCGCTTCGCCTGACGATCGACGGCATCTCGATATTCGGGGTTCTTTCGGGATTCGTCCGCGCAGCAGGGCGGTCCCCAGGCAGCCCCGGATATCGAATGTCGCCACGTCATGGCGCCGCCCGCGATCCGGTGGCGCTGGATCTGGCGCTTTCGCATCTGCTTTGCCCTGATTTCCGGGCCGCAGGATGATTCCACCGGCCTCGAAAGCGCGCTAGCCCGCCGCCTTCGTTCCGTTCGCCTGGCCCGTCACGGCTGCGAAGTTGAACGAGCGAAGCAGCGAGAGGCCGGCGCGCCCGTCATTCGACCATTGGACGCGCGCGGGCGTCCAGTCCCCGGCCATCAGCTCGATCTGGAGCGTGGCGCCGGGCAGCAAGCCCGCCGGCCCGAGCTGATCGATCATCGCACCGGCGACGGAGATGTCGCGCAGGCGCGCACTCGTCCGCTTGCCATTCTGCTCGATCATCACGGAGCGCAGCATGCGCACGCGCGGCGGCCGGCTGTGACGAACCCCGCTTGGCACCAGGGTGGTGGAATTGGCCAGCCTGTCCATCACCGCATCGTGCGTCATCGGCATGCCGTACACGAAGCCCTGTATGTGCGAGCAGCCGAGCGAACGGATCAGCTCGATCTCGTCATGGGCCTCCACGCCCTCGGCGGTGGTTTCCAGCTCCAGCGCTTCGGCCAGGCCGACGATCGCGCGGATGATCGCGCCGTTGCGGCTCCCGGCGATGCAGGCGCCCCGCACGAAGCTCTGGTCGATCTTGATCTTGTCGAAGGGGGCCGTCTGGAGATAGCCGAGCGATGAATAGCTCGTGCCGAAATCGTCAAGGGCGAAGCGGATGCCGAGCCGCTTCAGCGCCTTGAACGTGGCCTGGATCGTATCCGATCCCTCCATGAACACGCTCTCGGTGATTTCCAGTTCCAGCCGGCGCGCCTCCAGCCCGGATACCGCGAGCGCATTGGCCACCACCGCCGGCCAGCCGGGTTTCGCGAACTGGACGGGCGAGACGTTCACGGCCAGACGGACGGGCCGGGGCCATGCCACCGCCTCGCGCGCGGCCGTGCGCAGCACCCATTCGCCGATCTGCTCGATCAGGCCCGATTCCTCGGCCACCGGGATGAAATCGGCGGGTGAGACGGGGCCTCGTTTCGGATGCTGCCAGCGCAGCAGCGCCTCGAATCCCGTGACTTCGCCGGAGAGGGTGCTGACGATCGGTTGATAGACGAGCCGCAACTGCTCATGGCGGAGCGCGTCGCGCAGATCGTCTTCCATTTCCTTGCGCCGGCGGGCCTGGGCCAGCAGATCCGCCTTGAAGAAATGGAATACGCCGCGTCCGGCGCCCTTGGCGGCATAGAGCGCCAGATCGGCGTTACGCACCAGCGTTTCGGGATCATCGCCATCGTCCGGCGCCAGCGCGATGCCGATCGAGGATCCGATCGAGATCCACGCATCCTTGATCGAATAGGGCCGCGCCAGCGATGCGATGATGGATTTCGCCCAGACGGCCAGTTCCTCGCGATCATGATCGCCCACGATCACGATCTGGAATTCGTCGCCGCCCAGCCGGCCGACGAGGGCGCTCGGCATATTTTCCGCAGCCGCCTGCAGGCGTCGCGCGACCTGCACCAGCAACTGATCGCCCACCTGATGGCCGAGCGTGTCGTTCACGGCCTTGAAGCGATCGAGATCGAGCTGGAAGAGGGCGGTGCGGCGCCCCCCGCCGGATCGCCGCGCCAGTGCCTGATCCAGCCCGTGCTGGAGCCGCGCGCGATTGGCGAGGCCGGTCAGCGTATCATAAAGGGCGAGGCGCGTGATCTCGGCCTCGGTACGCTGGCGTGCCGTGAGATCCGATCCCGTTCCGACGAAGCCCATGAAGCGGCCGTTGCGATCGAGCGCGGGGCGGCCGGAAATGGACCAGACCCGGCCCGGCACGGCGCCAGCGACGATCTCCAGATCGCTGAAGCTGCTATGCGCCTGGAGCAGGAAGCCCAGCGTGCGCTCCGTGCCCATGCCGCTGCCGCTCGTCTGGAACAGGCCCTTCAGCGATTCGCCGAGCACGGCTCCCTCGCCGCCGAAAAAATCTGCGATCTTGGCGGAAAGATAGGTGATGTGGCCGGCACGGTCGGTTTCCCAGAACCAGCCATTGCCCTGATCCTCGATCGCCTGGACGAGGCGCAGGGCACGCTGCGATCCGTCCTGATCCTCGGCGCGCCGCCCCGAATTGCGTTCGAGGCTGCGATAACGGGTGATCCGATCGAGCACGGTCGGGGAACGGTTCAACGAAACACCTTGAATATGGCGCCATCGGGATGTCGTGGCGGGCGAAACCGCCGACGCGCCCGCTTTGCCAGATTCGCCCTAGCGATCCGTTAAGAGGCCGATACGAAACGGAGGTGGGCGGCGTGCGCGCAAGGGGCGCTTCCACGCCGGGCGATCTGGCTCTATGCGCTCGCGCATGACGCCTCTCGACAAGATCCGCAATTTTTCGATCATCGCCCATATCGATCATGGCAAGTCCACGCTTGCCGATCGCCTGATCCAGCGCACGGGCGGCCTTTCGGATCGCGAGATGAGCGCCCAGGTGCTCGACAATATGGATATCGAGAAGGAGCGCGGCATCACGATCAAGGCGCAGACGGTGCGCCTCGACTGGAAGGGCCATGTGCTCAACCTGATGGACACGCCGGGCCATGTCGACTTCGCGTACGAAGTCTCGCGCAGCCTGGCCGCCTGCGAGGGCGCGCTGCTGGTGGTGGATGCCGCGCAGGGCGTGGAGGCGCAGACGCTCGCCAACGTCTATCAGTCGATCGAGCATGATCATGAGATCGTGCCCGTCATCAACAAGATCGATCTGCCCGCCGCCGAGCCCGAGAAGGTGCGGCAGGAGATTGAGGATGTGATCGGGCTGGATGCCTCCCACGCGATCCTCGCCTCGGCCAAATCGGGCATCGGCATTGATGAGATACTCGACGCGATCGTCGAGCGCATTCCCGCGCCGAAGGGCGACGCGACGGCGCCGTTGAAGGCGATGCTCGTCGATAGCTGGTATGATCCGTATCTGGGCGTCGTCATCCTCGTGCGCGTGATGGCCGGCGTGCTGAAGAAGGGGCAGGAAATCGCCTTCATGGCGGGCGGGACGCGCCATCTCGTCGATCGGGTCGGCTGCTTCCGCCCGAAGATCGAGACGCTGGCGGAGCTGGGGCCGGGCGAGATCGGCTTCATCACCGCGCAGATCAAGGAAATCACCGAGACGCGCGTGGGCGACACGATCACCGACGCCAAGAAGCCCGCGACGGATCCTCTGCCGGGCTTCAAGGAAGTGCAGCCAGTGGTGTTCTGCGGCCTCTTCCCGACCGATGCCAACGATTTCGAGAAATTGCGCGAGAGCATCTCGAAACTGCGCCTGAACGACGCGAGCTTCTCGTTCGAGATGGAGACGTCAGCGGCGCTGGGTTTCGGCTTTCGCTGCGGCTTCCTCGGCCTTTTGCACCTGGAGATCATCCAGGAGCGCCTGATGCGCGAATATGATCTCGATCTGATCACGACCGCGCCGTCGGTCGTCTATCACCTGCACCTCACGCACACGAAGAATGAGGATGCCAAGACGATCGAGCTGCACAACCCGGCCGACATGCCCGATCCCAACCGGATCGAGACGATCGAGGAGCCGTGGATCGAGGCCACCATCTATTGCCCGGACGAATATCTGGGATCGCTCCTGAAGCTGTGTCAGGACCGGCGCGGCATCCAGAAGAATTTGACCTACGTGGGCGGGCGCGCGCAGCTGGTCTATGAACTGCCGCTCAACGAGGTGGTTTTCGATTTCTACGATCGGCTGAAATCGATCTCGCGCGGCTATGCGAGCTTCGACTATCACCAGATCGGCTATCGCGAGGGTGATCTCGTGAAGATGTCGATCCTCGTCAACGAGGAGCCGGTCGACGCGCTCAGCATGATCGTCCACCGCTCGGGCGCGGAAAGCCGGGGCCGGGGCATGTGCGAGCGGCTGAAGGATCTGATCCCGCGCCACCTGTTCAAGATTCCGATCCAGGCGGCGATCGGCGGCAAGGTGATCGCGCGCGAAACGATCGCGGCGATGCGCAAGGATGTGACCGCCAAATGCTATGGCGGTGATGCGAGCCGCAAGCGCAAGCTTCTGGACAAGCAGAAGGAAGGCAAGAAGCGGATGCGGGAATATGGCAGCGTCCAGATCCCGCAGGAGGCCTTCATCGCCGCGCTGCGCATGGGCGACGAGGGATAGAGAGGCGGGAGGGCGTCATTTCCGGATGACGCGGTCCCACGTTCAGGTCCTGATACCGGCACGCGCTGGCATCTCTTTTTCCCCGAGACGCCGGCGCGCCGATCACGATAGCCATTGACCCCGGCTTTCGCCGGGGTGCGGGGGCATATCTCAGCGTGACGCGTTCTGGAGGTCGTGGCCGGCGTTCGTGAGCGCCTGGCCGGTGGCGGAGGCTGCGCGATCGACGGCGTTGCCCGCCTTGTCCACGCCATTCTCGATCGCATTGCCGGCATCGTTCAGCACGGGCCTGGCGCTATCGCCGACATGGTCCAGCGCGGCTCCGGCATTGTCGAAGGCGGCTTCGGTGTCGTTGGCGGCGCTGTTCAGCGCGGCGTCCGTCGAGGACTCGGTCTTCTGGCTGCAGGCGGAAAGGCCGAGCAGACCGGCGGCGGCCACGAATCCGAGCATCTTGATACGCATGTTTCTCTCCCGTCTGGTCGCTTCCGAACGAAGCGGGGCCGGGGAGGTTGCACGCCG
Source organism: Sphingomonas sp. (assembly GCF_003248515.1). Lineage (GTDB taxonomy): Bacteria > Pseudomonadota > Alphaproteobacteria > Sphingomonadales > Sphingomonadaceae > Sphingomonas_I. Next base: position 184,134 of record NZ_QFOB01000004.1, on the reverse strand, counting down.
CGCAATCCGCGCCGGGCATGAAAAAACCGCCGGAGCCACCCGCCTTGAAAGCGAGCGACCCCGGCGGCCAGTTCGGGGGTTAGAAGGTGACGGTGCCTTCGACGCCGAAGGTGCGCGGCATGTTGAAGTTACCGTAGTCGCCCAGAACGTTGCCGATGCTGCCGGTCGTGGCGCTCGTCGTCGGCGCGCCGGGCAGGCTGTTCGACGGATCGCGACGATAGACATAATCCTTGTCGAACAGGTTGCGAGCCCACAGCGAGACGGTGAGCTTCTGACCGCCGTCACCCATCGCAATGTCCGTCAGCGCGATGCGACCGTTGAAGATCGTCGAGGCATCGGCCTTCGTGGCGAACTGGTCGAACGCCTGGGTGGCCTGCGCATAATTGCCGTCCAGGTGGAAGCGCAGCTTCGTGCCGGCGCCGCCGATCGGCAGATCATAGTCGATCGCCCCGTTCGCGGCGTTGCGTGGCGTGAACACGATATAGAATTGCTGGTTCACGACCGTGGTGGCGCCGCCGGTCGTCACCGTGATCGGGACGAGCGGGATCTTCGTGTAGGTATAGGCATAGCCGGCGCTGAGCGTGAGGCCGGTGACGGGCTTCACCGTCAGATCCACCTCGACGCCCCGGATCTTGGTCTTGCCCGGCGCATTGATCGTGACGAGATTGTTGAAGCTGCTCGATCCCAGGAACTGGATGTTGCTGATGTCGACCTGGCTGTCCTTGCGATCCATGATGTAGGCCGCGATGTTCAGGCGCGCCTTGCGATCGAAGAAGTCGGTCTTGGCGCCGATTTCGTAGGACTTCACGTCTTCCGGATCGAAGGCCTGATAGTTGATGGTGCGCGAGCTGGCGCCGCCGGCGCGATAGCCGGTCGCGTACTTGGCGTAGAGGTGGATGTTGTCGGAGGCGTCGAACGCTACCGTCGCCATCGGATTGAAGCGGTTCCAGCTTTCGTCCAGCGGCTTGTAGCCGGCGGCGGCCGCCGCCGTCGGGTTGAGCGCGTAGGTGGTGCCGCGCGAGATGAGAAGCTCGCCCTTCTTCTTGTCGTTGGTGTAGCGGCCGCCGACCGTGACATGCAGCTGATCGGTGGCATTGTAGGTGACCTGACCGTAGGCCGCATAGCTCTTGGTGTTCACGGCCGAGGCGCGATCGATGCTGCGGCAGCCGAGCTGCGAACCGAAGCCACCCGAACCACGGCAGCTATCGAGGATCAGATACTGGGCGACGCCGTTGACGAGAGCGACGCCATTCGAATTCGGCGTGGCGGCGTCATCCGTGACGTGCTCGTTGAAGTAGAACAGGCCCGCAACATAATCGAACTTGCCGACCGAGCCGACGGCCTGGAGTTCCTGGCTGAACTGGTCCTGATGCAGCGAGGCGAGGCTGTAGCGGCTGAAGGCGCAGGGCGAGGCCACGGTGCAGGAGGTGGTGAGGTTCACCACAGGCGGGCGATGCGCGCCGCCGGAATTGTCCCACTGGGTCACGTCCACGCCGCGCCATGCGGTGATCGAGCGCAGCTCGATCCAGTCGGCGGCCTTCCACTTCAGATTGTTGGTGAAGCCGTGTGTCTTGTCGACGCTGGGCTGCTGCGGCACGCCGATGTCGGCGGTGCGCATGCGCTTGTTGCCCTCCACCACGACGCCAGGAAGCGTCGGGCGGACGGTGCCCGTCAGCGTGGTGTAGGCAGTGCCGGGCAGGTAACAGGCGGCCGCGGCGGACTGGGCACCGGCGACGCAGCCGTTCGGATTGTAGTTCAGCAGCTGGCTGTAGAACGGGCTGTTCTTGTCCTTGGCGTAATCGACCGAGAAATCGTCGATGATGTCCAGTTCGGCCGGCTTCCAGCGGACGGCGGCGCGGCCGCCGACGCGATCATAATATCCCCAGCCGGTCTGCCCCGCGAGCGGGTTCTTGGTAACCGGGCCCTGATACTGCTTGATGGCGTCCACCTTCAGCGCGAAATCGTGGAAGGCGGGCAGATCGATGTGCAGATCGCCATTATAGGCGCCGAGATTGCCGATGCCGGCCGTGACGCGGCCGCCGAACTCGCCGGTCGGGGCCTTCGAAACGATGCTGAGCGCGCCGCCTTCGGTGTTGCGGCCGAAGAGCGTGCCCTGCGGACCCTTGAGGACCTCGATCCGCTCCAGATCGAACAGGCCGGCGTTCAGGCCATGCTGGCGGCCGAGATAGACGCCGTCGATATAGATGCCGACGCCCTGTTCGCGGGCGGGCTGGTTGGCGTCGAGCGGCACGATGCCGCGGATGCCGATCGTGAGCGCCGACTGGCGCGCCTCGAAGGTGGCGACGCGGAGAGAGGGAACGCTGCCATCGGCCATGTCGTACAGGCTCTGGATGTGGCGGTCCTCGATCGCCGCTGCGTTCACCACGCTGATCGAGATCGGGGTCTGCTGGAGATTCGTCTCGCGCTTGGTGGCGGTGACGATGATCTCGCCCAGCGCGCCATCGGAGCCAGCGGCCTGATCGTCGGCCGCTGCCGGCGCATCGGCCGCTGCGGCGCCGGCGCCTGCCGCTACTCCCGGCGTCGCCAGAAGGATCGCACCACCCAGCATGAGTCCCGAGCGAATGCCCGCGCCAAATCGCATTTTGAAAGCCCCTTGGTTTCGTGATTGTGGGGGCGCCTTAGGGGTGGGCGATGACGCTTATGTGACATTCGCCATTACGTATCGTTCGTATTCAGCTTCCGGTTCCGGGGAGGCACTGGCCCGTCACAGGGCGGTGGAAGCGACGGCAATCCCATTGCGGAAAAGCCGCGTCGAGGATGCTGCTGCGGCGGTACATGAAGGCGAGCGAACGCAGCGTGACAGGCAGGATCGGAAAGACGCGCGGCACCTGATTCGGCTCCGTCCAGCCCATCACCATGCAATCCGGCCGGCCGTTGCAAATGGTGAAGCCGACGATGGCGTAGCTGCCGGGCGATGCCGAGGGATCGAGCTGGAGCACGAACTGGCCGGCTTCCTCATCCTTGAGCCGCACGATCGCTCCCTTCAGCGCCGATTCGGGAACGCCCGCGATCGAAAGCGTCTGGAGCGGGATCTGCTTCGCCTGCTCCTCCAGCGGCGCGAATCCGTAGGCCTCCGCGTCGAGGCCGGCAAAGGCCGCCACGCGCGCATCCACCACTTCTCCCCCCGATCGGGCGGGGCGGAAGCTGGCCGCGAGGCCCCAGCGGCCCGGCCAGCGATAGAAGATATGCGGCGTGACCTGCGCGATCTTGGCGAGGCTCGATCCCCAATAAGGCACGACATAATCGGCGTGATAGTGGGTCGCCGTGCCGACCGCGCCGACGACATGGCCGCCGAGCGCGCGTTCCGCGATGAAGCGGGCGCGCTCCCAGGCGGCGGGGGAGGGCGTGCGGGCGAGCGCGCCATCGCAGGTGAAGGTGAACTGGCAACCGGTGCGCCGCTCCGATCCCTGAAAGACGACGCCACACACCGTCTTCGGGAAGGCCGGGTGGCGGAGCCGGTTGAGCACGACCTGCGCGACGGCGGCCTCGCCCTTCGGCTCGTCGCCCGCTTCATAGAGAATGGCGGCGGCGAGGCAGGCGGCCGCCCGCGCGCGATCCGGCGCGGCACCGGAATAACGGAAAGGGGGAGCGGGCACGACCCGGCCCGGCGCGAACGGGACGGATGCGTTGAAGGCGCGCGCCTGATCCGCCGTCATCTCGGCGAATTCCAGCGGCTCCACGGGGGGCGGGGTGCGTCCGCGCGGGGGTTTCTCGCGGCCGGGAAGATGGGCGACGTAGCGCCGGCTCACGCCCCGATCGCCATCCAGCCTGCCCGCGACCAGCAGGACGCAGAGGGAAATGATCGCCACGAGGATGGCGAGACCGATGAGGACGAAGCAGCCGGCCGCCCTCTTGCCCGAAGACAGGGGCATCAGGCCTGCTCCGCGCGCGACGCCATCGCGGCGGCTTTGGCCAGCGCGATCATGGCGGCGGCATGGCGCCCCGCAATTTCATGCATGTCCGCGCCGTAGCCGCCGCCGAGCGTGGAGGCGAGGGGCAGGCCCCGCCGCGTCGCCGCCGCCATCACCAGCCTGTCGCGCGCCAGAAGGCCTTCGCCCGACAGGCCGAGGCGCCCGAGCCGATCGTCGCGATGCGGATCGACCCCCGCCTGATAAAGGATCAGATCAGGCGCGAAATCGTCGAGCACGGGCGTGAGCGTGCGACCCAATATCTCCAGATAGGCATCGTCGCCGAGCCCGTCCGCCAGCGGCACGTCCAGCGACGAGCGCGCCTTGCGCACCGGAAAGTTGCGCTCGGCATGGAGCGACAGGGTGAAGATCTCGTCACGCCCGGCCGTGAGCACCGCCGTTCCGTCGCCCTGGTGCACGTCGAGATCGAGGATCAGGATGCGTTCGGCATCGCCCTCGGCGATCAGCCGGTTGGCGGTGATGGCGAGATCGTTGAGCACGCAATAGCCGGCGCCGGTATCGGGAAGGGCATGGTGGCTGCCTCCGGCGCAGTTCGCGGCATAGCCATGCACCAGAGCGAGCCGCGCGGCGAGGAAGGTGCCGCCCACCGTGAGGCGGGAGCGGCGCGCGATGGCAGGCGTGATCGGATAGCCGATCCGGCGTTCCTTCTCGGGCGGCACGCGCGCGCAGAGCACCTGATCGACATAATCGGGATCGTGCACCGCCGATATCCATTCGGCCGGCATCGGCTCCGGCTCGTGCAGCGTGAGCGCAATCCCGCTCGCGCGCAGGGCCGCCAGGACGGACATATATTTATCCGGCAGGAGCGCGCCGTTCTGGAAGCGCGGCACCACATAGTCCGGATGGTAGCAAAGGTGCAGAATTGTGCGCCTCATGGCTGGATTCGGATGACGCGCGACCCGCCGGCCGCGCGGGGCTGAACCCGTCCGCCGCCTTATGGTTGCGCCGTCGCCCTGTACAGCGGCGCCGGCATGAGCGAAAACAGGGTGCGATGGGTGGGGCACCGGGCATCATAATCTCCGGATCGCATGATCCGGTTCTCGTGACGATATCGCTTCTGATAGCGGTCGTCGCGTCCCTTGCCGCATTGGATCTGGCGGGGCGCGTGCGCGCCGCCGAGGATGGGGTCCGCAATCTCTGGCTCGGCGCCGCTGCCGTGGCGATGGGCGGCGGCATCTGGGCGATGCACTTCGTGGCGATGCTCGCCTTCGTCATGCCGGGCATGACGATCCGCTACGATATCGGCCTCACCCTGCTCTCCTTGCTGATGGCGATCGCCGCGACCGGGATCGCCTTCGCCCTGCGGGATGCGCGCGCGCGGAGCCGTGGCGGGCTGCTTGTGGCCGGGGCGCTGATGGGCGCGGGCATCGCCACCATGCACTATACCGGCATGGCGGCGATGCGGATGTCCGCCGCCGTGCGCTATGATCCCGCCCTCGTGATCCTTTCCGTCGCGATCGCGATCGGGGCGGCGACGGCGGCCCTGTGGCTGGCGGATCGCCACAGCGCGCTGCGCGAGCGGATCGGCGCGGCGCTGCTGATGGGAGGCGCGATCGCCGGCATGCACTATGTCGGCATGCTTGCCGCCACCTTCGAGGGTGAGAGCGCGATGGCATCCGTCATCAGCCAGCCGGGCGTGGGGCGTCCTGGCCTTGCGCTGTCCGTATCCGCTGCGACCTTCCTGATCCTGTTCCTCGCTCTCGTCGCGGCGATGTTCGACCGGCGCTTTGCCCTGATGGCGGAGCGCGAGGCGAATGCGCTGCGCGAAAGCGAGGAACGGTTCCGGACGCTTTATCACGGCACGCCGCTGCCGCTCCATTCGCTGGATGCGCAGGGCAATCTGGAACGCGTGAGCGACATGTGGCTCCAGCTGATGGGCTATCCGGCCGAGGAGGTGATCGGTCGGCCATTCATCAATTTCATGACCGAGGCGTCCGCCCGCCAGCGGGTGCAGCAGGACTGGCCCGAATTGATGGAATACGGGACGATATCCCCGCGCGAATATCGGATCGTCACCAAGGATGGCCGCTTCCTCGACATCGTCTGCACCGCCCGGGTGCAATATGATGAGGAAGGCCGCTTCCGGCATGTGCTGGGCGGCATCACGGATGTCACGGAACGCAAGCGCGCCGAGGAGGCCCTGCGCCAGGCGCAGAAGATCGAGGCGATCGGCCAGCTGACGGGCGGCGTCGCGCACGATTTCAACAATCTGCTCGCCGTCATCACGGGCAATCTGGAGCTGCTGCAGAAGCGGATTCCCGATGATCCCCGGCTCGCGCGCTATCTTTCCAGCGCCATCGAGGGCGCGCATCGCGGCGCCGCGCTCACCCAGCGCCTGCTGGCCTTCGCGCGCCGGCAGGATCTGCGGCCGGAGCCGGTGGACGTGCCGAAGCTGGTGCGCGGCATGACGGACATGCTTCAGCGCTCGCTGGGGCCGATGATCCGGGTCGAGACCCACTTTCCGTTGCGCCTGCCCAGCGCCCGGGTGGACGCGCATCAGCTGGAAATGGCGGTGCTCAATCTGGCCGTGAACGCGCGTGACGCGATGCCGGATGGCGGCCTGCTCGACATCACGGCTTCGGAAGAGACGTTGTCTGCCCGGGAGAATGGGTTGCCCGCCGGCCAATATGTGAAGCTGACGCTGGCGGATAGCGGGCAGGGCATGGATGCGGAGACGCTGGCGCGCGCCGTCGATCCCTTCTTCACAACCAAAGGGGTCGGCAAGGGCACGGGGCTCGGGCTTTCGATGGTGCAGGGGCTGGCCGCGCAATCCGGCGGGCGGCTGCTGCTCAAGAGCAAGGTGGGGCAGGGAACGGTCGCCTCGCTGTATCTCCCCGTGGCGGGCGAGGCGCCGGCTCTCGCCGCGATGCCGATTGAGGAAGGCGAGATCGCGCCGATCGAGCCCCGCACCATATTGGTGGTGGATGATGATCCGCTGGTGCTGGGCAATACCGTCGCCTTGCTCGAGGATCTCGGCCACCGCATCATGACGGCTTCGTCCGGCGCCGAGGCGCTGGACCGGCTGACCTTCGATGCCGTGCCCGATCTGGTCGTCACCGATCAGTTGATGCCGGGCATGACGGGACTGGAACTCATCAATCGTCTGGCGCTGGAGCGCCCCGATCTGCCGGTGCTGCTGGTCAGCGGCTATGCCGATATGGCGCCGGCCAGCGCCCCCCATGTCCACTTCCTGTCCAAGCCCTTCACGCAACGATCTCTGGCCAAACAGGTGCGCCTCGCGCTGGGTGCAGGCGATGTCATTCCGTTACGCAGGCGTTCCTAAGGTCTGAAAAGAAACGAAAATCCGGATCCTTTTACGTTATGTTAGGCGTTCGTCGTTAATGCCCGCCGCTGGGGCATCAACGGGGCGGCGCCATGCGCGGATATGGAGAGGTTTGGGCGGCGGCACTCGTGCGCCTGCGGCGATCGGCGCGCGGAGCATTGCCGTGGCGCCTGTCGCGCGAGGGGGCGCTGTGGCGCTCGTCGCGCGGGGCGACGATGCCGCTGATCGCGTTCGGCATGCTGCCGATGATCGCCGCCCTCGGCGGATCGGTGGATGTGGGCCGCATCTATATCACGCGCAGCCAGATGCAGGCGGGCGTGAACGCTGCCGCCCTGGCCGCCGCCAACGCGCAGGACAATGCTTCCGAGACGGATGAGAATGGCCGCTACATGCAGGCCCTGCGCTATTATCAGGATAATGTGCCCAACAATTATATGGGCCTGACCAAGCCGGACGGGTTCGTTTCCTATGGCGGCACCGCGACGCTGGCGAAGCCGCTTTTCTCGCTCAACAACGGGATCAGCCGCACCGACGTGACCGCATCCGGGATGATCCCGCTTACATTCATGTCGATCTTCGGGATGCGCACCTACCGGATCGAAGTGGCGGCCCACGCCGAATTCCAGCCGCATCCGCTGGAGGTGATGGTGGTGCTCGACAACACCGGATCGATGAACGACACGATCGACGGCGTCACCAAGATGGCCTCGCTCAAGACGGCGATGCACAGCTTCCTGAACGTCCTTTACCAGGGGGCGGCGACGCAGCCGGATCTCGCGATCGGCATCATCAATTATACGGTGACGACCAATGTCGGCGCGATCCTGAAATCCTACGGCGTCCAGACGCAGAGCATGACCGGCTTCACGGACCGCGAATGGGGCGGCACCGGCAATGACAATCTCGGCTGGAAGGGCTGCGTCTCCGATGACGAGACGGTCAACACGATGAGCACCAACATGGCCGTTTCGGAGCCGGAGGCCTATGACATCTGGCCCGCGCTGCCCGGCGAACGCCCCAAGCCTTCCTCGTCGCACGTCATGCTGCCGATCAGGCCCTATTATTATCCGCCGATGTTCACATCGAGCGACCTGACGGCCGACAAGACCAATCCCGCAGGCAACTATTACAAGGCCAGCGGCAGCGACTTCAACGCCTTCCGCCCGACAGGCGGCGTCCTGCCGTCCACGCTCTACAATCTCGCCATCTACAAGCGATATATCTACCGGCTCTACAAGGGGCTGAACAACGGATCGGCCAATATGGCGGATGACGTGATCGTGGCCGCCAATGGCACGGATTATTATGATCCGACCGCAACCGGCGCCTATGACGACACCACCGGCATTGGCACCGATTTCTACGTCCGCGCCGACAAGATCCCCTATTATTCGGGGACGAACAACGTCTGGAAGGACGCGACTCATTACGACATCACCAAATATAATGTCGCGCAGCCGACGCCCAATTATCAATGCCCGGAGCCGGGCCTCGCGATAACCTATGGCGTCGCCAAGACGGTGTTCGACAATTATGTCGATACCAAGGTGTGGCCGGTCTATCCCGCCAACGGCACGATGCATCATATCGGCTTCCTGTGGGGCTGGCGCCTGCTGAGCCGCTACGATGTCTTCACCCGCACGCCGCCGGCGGGTTCGGGCACGCCGCGCCGGGCGCTGGTGTTCATGACGGACGGGCTTACGGCCTTTTCGGTGGGCAATGGCACGGCTGCCAAGGATATCGACAAGCAGGGCCGCGTCTTCGCCGCCTATGGATCGCCCGTCGACAAGCAGATCGCCACGGGCATCAAGGAATCCGATTATCTGGCGGCGGTGAAGCTGCGCTTCACCAAGGCCTGCTCGATCGCCAATTCGCTGAACCTGCCGGACAGCAACAAGCCGCCGATGATCTTCACGGTCGCGATCAACAAGGGATCGGATCTCGACAGCGACGCCAAGACGCGCCTGCAGAATTGCGGCACATCCGGCTATTGGCTGACGACATCGCCGAGCGAACTGAACAGCGCCTTCCAGCAGATTGCACGCACGCTTACCGACGTGCATCTGGTGCATTGATGCGCGCGCATTTCCGCATGGGCGCCGATGAGCGCGGGGCGACGATCGTCGAATTCGCGCTGATCCTGCCGGTTCTGCTGCTGCTGATCTGCGGGGCGATCGATCTGGGCTTCCTGTATCTCGCGCAGACCACGCTCAACGGCGCGATCATGCAGGGCGCGCAGGTCGCCTCCTCCAGCATGGAGCGGACCGAGGCGCAGCGGCTCGCCTCGCTGCGCGGCGGCATCACCGCCTCGATGGCGAGCTTCTCGGCGGAGACGCCGACCATCGATGCGCACGTCTATCGCAATTTCGGGGAAAGCTTCCCGGAGGACTATACCGATACCAATCATAATGGCGCCTATGATGGCCCGTCCGGCAGCTTTCCGGGCGAGGCCTTCACCGATCGCAACGGCAATGGCCATTGGGATGCGGACGTGCCGGTGGCGAGCGGCGCCACGGTGATGGGCGATGTCGGCGATGTCGTCAGCTATTCGGCCAGCCTGCCTGTGCGGCACCTGTTCGGGTTTCTCGGCTGGGGGCGATCGACCGTGAACCTCAAGGCCTATGCGGTCGTCCGCAACGAAGCGACGAAGACGGAATGAGCATGCGCGCCTCTTTCATCGCCCCCCTGCGCGGGCTGCTCCGCGCCGAGCGGGGCATCGCCATGATGGAATTCGCCATCGGCCTGCCCGTGCTGCTGGGCCTCACGCTCGGCGCGCTGGAATTGTCCAATTACATCATCGCCAGCAATACCGTGCAGCGCCTGGCGACAGCCTCCGCCGACATGCTCTCGCAAACGGGGGTCAACAACATCTCCACCACAGAGGCGCAGATATACGACATGTTCTATGCGCTGGACGTGGCCGCCAAGCCACTCGACATGCGTAGCCGCGGCCGGATCATCCTGACGGTGATCAAGGGCGTCGCGCAGGGCAATGGCACGGTGCAGAACCAGTTTGCCGATGCCGTCTATTCACAGCAGTTCGATGGCGGCTATGTGGGTGCCAATATCCTGCTCGGCTGCCGCACCAGCGTGACGCTGCCCGTCTATAATCGCACCCTGCCGGCCAACGAACTGATGGTGCACGCGCAGGTGAGCTATCAATATGCATCGCTGCTCGGCAGCGCGAACGTGCTCAGCTATTTCAACGTGCCGCCGGTGATCACGCGCACGGCCGTCTTCCGGATGCGCAAGAACATGTTCAACATCACCAACGACAACAGCCATCCCGTGAAGAGCAAGTGCACGAGCGCCACCGGCACGTGAGCGGGCCGGCCCGGCGCCGGCTCGTCACGGCACCAGGATCGTATCCTTGGCCTCCGGCAGCGTATCGGGGTGATCCAGCGTATAGTGCAGGCCCCGGCTCTCCTTCCGGTGGAGCGCCGAGCGGACGATGAGATCCGCCACGTCGACGAGGTTGCGCAACTCGATCAGGTCGGCCGTGACGCGATAATTGCCGTAATAATCGGCCACTTCGTGGCGCAGCATGTCCACGCGATGCTTGGCGCGCTCCAGCCGCTTGGTGGTGCGCACGATGCCGACATAATCCCACATGAAGCGGCGTATCTCGCGCCAGTTATGCTGGACGACGACATCCTCGTCCGCCTCGGAGACGCGGCTTTCGTCCCAGGAGCGGATCGGGGGCGGGGCGGGGAGCTCCTCCCAGCGGGCGAGGATGTCGCGCGCGGCGGCTTCCCCGAAGACGAGGCATTCCAGTAGCGAGTTGCTGGCCAGCCGGTTCGCACCGTGCAGGCCCGATTGCGTGCATTCGCCGGCCGCATAGAGGCCGGGCAGATCGGTGCGCCCATCCAGATCCACGACGATGCCGCCGCACGTATAATGCTGGGCGGGGACGACGGGGATCGGCTCCTTCGTCATATCGATGCCCAGCGTGATGAGGCGCGCATCGATATTGGGGAAATGCTCGCGGATGAACGCGCTCGGCATGTGGCTGATGTCGAGATGCACATAATCGAGGCCGAGCCGCTTGATCTCGTGATCGATCGCGCGGGCCACGATGTCGCGCGGGGCCAGTTCGGCGCGCAGATCGAAATCGGGCATGAAGCGATGCCCGCCATTGGGCACGCCGGGGGGCAGCTTCAGCTGGCCGCCCTCGCCGCGAACTGCCTCCGTGATGAGGAAGTTCTTCACGTCCAGATTCCACAGGCAGGTCGGGTGGAACTGCATGAATTCCATGTTCGAGACACGGCAGCCCGCGCGCCAGGCCATCGCGATCCCGTCTCCCGTCGCGCCCCTCGGCGCGGTGGAATAGAGATAGGCGCGCCCGGCGCCGCCGGTGGCGAGGATCGTGGCGCGCGCGGTGAACAATTCCACGCGCCCCGTCTCGCGATCCAGCGCGTAGACACCCCACACATGGCCCTCGGCCGAATATTTCTCGCCATGGCGGCCTGTCACCAGATCCAGCGCGGCATGATTGGCGACAAGCGTGATGTTGGGATGGGCGGTGGCGGCCGCCTCCAGCGCATGCTGCACGGCGGCGCCCGTCGCATCGTCGACATGCACGATGCGACGATGACTGTGCCCGCCCTCGCGCGTGAGATGCAGCGCGCCATGATCCAGCGTGAAGGGCACGCCGATCTTCGCGAGCCGCTCGATCGCGAGCGGGGCATTCTCCACGACGAATTCCACGGTGCGGCGATCATTCAGGCCGGCGCCCGCGATCATCGTATCCTCGATATGGCTTTCGAACGTGTCGCCTTCCTCCAGCACGGCGGCGATGCCGCCCTGCGCCCAGGCGGTGGAGCCTTCGGAAAGCCCGCCCTTGGCAAGCACGCCCACCTTGAGCCTGTCCGCGAGATTGAGGGCGGCGGTGAGGCCGGCGGCGCCGGAACCGATGATGAGCACATCGAAGTCGTGGGGGAAATCGTGGGGAACGCTCAACCCTGGACCCTTCTTGTCCTTATCGGGAAGCGTGAGGCGCTAGGCCCGTGCGCGCCGGGAGGCAAGCGCGGAAGGCGGGGAACAACCGTCTCGTCGCGCGTTCCTCCCGTCGAGGCGCGGTTTCGTGGCGGATTAAGCGGACGTTCAAGCGCTTGCCACCCGATTGGCGCCATGAACAGTTCAGTGGGCGTGGCGATGGTGACGAACGGACCGGATCGGAGGCAGCATTACTGGGATGTGACGCGCGCATTCCTGATGCTGCTCGGCCTGCCTTATCATGTCGCGATGCTCTATCATCCCGGGGGCTGGATCGTCGCCGTCGATCAGGAATCGACGTGGCTGGGCTGGATCGCCGCCTTCATCCACCTGTTCCGCATGCCGGCCTTCTTCGTCGTCGCGGGTTATTTCGCGGCCCTGCTGCTTGCGCGGCGCCCAGCCGGGGCGTGGATCGGCTCGCGCATCTTCCGGCTGGGCATCCCGCTGCTCACAAGCCTCGTCTTTCTCGTGCCCGTGCTGAACATGCTGGGCGAGCTTTCCGGGCGGGGCGTGCACGCGGCCTTCCAGGAGTGGCGCTACCAGACGGCGACGTCGGGCGGCTATTGGGTGCGCCACCTGTGGTTCCTGATCGTGCTTCTCTATCTCAGCATGCTTTCGGCGGGCGTCGTGGCGCTGTTTCCCGCAGTGGCGCGCTGGCGGCTTGCCGGCGGATGGGATGCGCGCCTCGCACGCTGGTTGCCCGTGGCCCTGCTGGGCATCGGCGCGGCGATCGGGCTGTTCGAGGGCATTGCCATCGAGCTGTTCTACAAGGCGGGTCTCAACACGAACCTGATCCAGGAGATATTGCGGCTCGACGATCTGATCGGTTTTGCGCCCTATTTCCTGTTCGGCGCCTTTCTCCAGCGCAGCCCGCGTCTGACTGAGGCATTCGGGCGGCCATCGCCCACCATGATCGCGGCGACGCTGGGGCTGGTGGCGGCGGGCATCTTCTATGCGGATCGGGCCTGGCCGCCGGTTGGCCGGTTCATCGTCGCGCTGGCGGCGATCGCGCTGACGCAGGTCGTGATCTCGATCGCGCGCGCTCTTTTCGATCGGCCAAGCCGGATCGTGGAACGGCTGGTGGCGGGATCCTTCGTGATCTACCTGTTTCACTTGCCGATCCTGATCGCCATCTATGACGTGGTGAAGCGTGCCGGGCTGGCTCCGGGGATCGGCTTTACCGTCAATCTCGCGCTGACCTTCGCGTTCTCCTGGGGGGTCTGGCGGCTGGTGGAGCGCACGCCGGCGCTGAATCTGCTGTTTAACGGTATCGCCCCCGCGGCGCCGGCGCCGAGGCGGCGTGCGGCCGAACCGGAGAGCCGGGCCTGCTGAAAGCGCCTATCAAGTGGGAAGGCGGTCATGGTCATGCCGAAACTGGTTCGGCATGACGGCGCGCGGAAGGATCAGGCGGCCGGCGCGCGGGTGAGATTCAGGAAGATATCCTCCAGATCCGCCTCGTGGGTGGAAACATCGACCACGCCGAGACCCGCATCCTGCAGCGCTGTCAGCACCTCGCCGGCATTCACCTTATCCTTCGAATAGGTGATCTTGAGCGTGCGCTCGCCCGTAATCTGCGTGCGCTCGAAGCAGGCAGCCTGGGGCAGCTCGGTCAGATCGCGATCCACGATCACGGTGACGGCCTTTTCCTGCGCGAGCTGGAGGAGCTGGCGGGTCGGCTGGTTGGTGACGACGCGGCCGTGATTGATGATCGCGATGCGATCGCACAGCTCCTCCGCCTCCTCCAGATAATGGGTGGTCAGGACGACGGTGGTGCCCTGCTCGTTGAGCTGCTTCACATAGGCCCAGAGCTGCTGGCGAAGCTCGATGTCCACGCCGGCGGTGGGCTCGTCGAGTACGAGCACGGGCGGCGTGTGCACCAGCGCCTTGGCGACGAGCAGACGGCGCTTCATCCCGCCGGAAAGCGTGCGGGCATAGGCATTGGCCTTGTCTTCCAGATGGACCGCGCGGAGCAGCTCCATCGTCCGCCGCTTCTCCTTCGGCACGCCATAGAGGCCGGCATAGATTTCCAGCATCTCGAAGGGCGTGAAGAAGGGATCGAACACCACTTCCTGCGGCACGATGCCGATCGATGCCTTGGCGTTGCGCGGATGGGCATCGATGTCGAAGCCCCAGATGGCGGCGCTGCCCGCCGTCTTGGTGACGAGGCCGGCGAGGATGTTGATCGTCGTCGATTTGCCCGCGCCATTGGGGCCGAGCAGGCCGAAGATGCTGCCGCGCGGCACATCCAGCGTCACATCGGTCAGCGCCTCCTTGCCGCCCTTGTAGGTCTTGCTGAGGCCCTTGATGGAGATCGCCGCGTCGCTCATGATCGCGCACATAAGGGGGCGGCGAAGCGTGGGCAATTGCCCTCGGTTCAAGCCTTCGCTATCGAGCGCTTCCATGCTGCCCGCTCCCGAAACCACCAAGGTCAAAAGCCACCGCGTCGCCTGTGACGGCGCACGCGAGATTCCGGGCGGTGCCGCGCTCGGCCATCCGCGCGTCTTTCTCGAGATTGACGAGAAGGGCTATGTCGACTGTGGCTATTGCGACAGGCGCTTCATTCTCGAGCACGGCCCGGCCGACCATTGATCGGCGGCGGCCGCTGCGGCCGCCAGTCAGCCAGCATCTGACGAGGGTCGTTGCGGCGGCTTCTCCGAATTCATGCCGTACGTTCACCGTGAGTTGCCGGATCGTTTCTGGTGGCGGGCGTGGCTGTGCGCGGGTGGAGCCGAGCCGGCGACCCAGGCGATGATGCTGATGCGCATCAGCGCGATCGGCATCGGCATGAAAAGGGGGCGAAAGGGAGCATTGACCAGACCGTAATCGGGCATTGGGATGTAATTGGAAGGATTTTGGACTCCTTCAACATATGTTAACCATGTGTTTCCGGTGCTTTCGTGCCGGTTTCGTAGGTTGCTTTGGGGGTGTTCATGATGGTGTGGAAGGCATTGCCGCTGTTGGCGGCTTTCGTTGCGCTGTATCCGGCGGAAGCGACCGTCACTCTGGTTTCGATCGGGGCCAGATCGTTGACGGACGAGAAGATCGGTTCGACCGATACGGTGAAGCCCGGGCCGACACAGGTCTCCACGACCTTCGCGGATCCCTATCTGGTGTCCACTTCGGACCAGCGCGACGAATATCATTTCGCGCAAATCCGGTCGTCGGCGGCAGGAGCGGTGCGCCTCAATTCGCTCACCGACGTCGATTTCCTTGTTCGCGGATCCGTGAACGCCGATTCGTTACCTTTTCAGGTAGGCACGCACGCAATCGCCACGGCGACGGCCTATTACAGCTTTTCGATCGACACGGTCTCGACGCTGTCTCTGTCGATCTTCACCACCCCCGTCAGCGCGACGACCGCTTCCTATGTGACGGCGAACCTGTTCAGCGTGGATGCGTTCGGCGTTCCGGAAACCTATTATCGCCTGGGTGTGGCCGCCGGCCATATCAGCCCCGCATATGTGCTCGATCCGGGGCTCTACACCTTCGAGGTGAATGCGTTCGCCGAGGGGAGCACCCCCGATAATAGCCGTTTCAACGGATATGCCGCGATCAGCACGATCGCCACGGTCGATATGCTGATCGATTCGCCGGCGGCGCCCGTAACCGGTGTGCCCGAACCGGCGACGTGGGCGATGATGGTGATCGGTTTCGGGGCGATCGGGTTCGCCGGCCGACGGCGCAATATTCTCGCGCGGGCCGCTTAACCGGCGCGATAGTCCGGCCTATATCGGCGGGATGACCCATCCCGCCGATCCCCGCCGCTTCCTCTATCGCGATCTCGATCCCGAAACGGCGATCCGGCTGACGGGGGATGCGCTGCGCAATTGCGACGATGGCGAACTCTATCTCCAATATATCGCGAGCGAGAGCTTCGGCTTCGACGATGGCCGGCTGAAGACCGCGGACTTCAACACGCAGGGCGGCTTCGGCCTGCGCGGGCTTTCCGGTGAGACGACCGGCTTCGCCCACGCCAATGAGGTGAGCGAGGCGGCGATCCGCCGCGCGGCCGAGACGATGACCCTGCTCGATCCCGCGCAGGGAGGCCGCGCCGCACCACCGCGCCGGACCAACGCCGCGCTCTACACGGGCGAGGATCCGCTCTCGGCCATTCCCTTCGCGCGCAAGGTGGCCCTCTGTCAGCAGATCGATGCGGCTGCCCGCGCGCGCGATCCTCGCGTCGTGCAGGCTACGGTCGGCCTGTCGGGTTCGTGGAGCGTGGTGGAAATCGTGCGTCCGGATGGCTTCGTCGCAACGGACGTGCGCCCACTGGTGCGCCTCAACGTGAGTCTCGTTGTCGAGCAGAATGGGCGACGCGAGACGGGCTTCTTCGGGCTGGGCGGGCGCTATCTCTATGATCGGCTGTTCGAGCCGGCAACCTGGAATCGCGCGATCGACGAGGCGCTGCGCCAGGCGATCGTCAATCTCGACAGCGTGCCCGCGCCGGCCGGGGAGATGACGGTGGTGTGCGGGCCAGGCTGGCCGGGCGTGCTGCTGCACGAGGCCGTGGGCCATGGGCTGGAAGGCGATTTCAACCGCAAGGGATCCTCCGCCTTTGCCGGCCGCATCGGCGAGCGCGTGGCGGCGCCGGGCGTGACGGTGGTGGACGACGGATCGATCGCGGATCGGCGCGGCAGCCTCACGATCGACGACGAGGGGACGCCGACGCAGGCCAATGTCCTGATCGAGGACGGCATCCTGAAGGGGTATATCCAGGATCGGCTCAATGCCCGTCTGATGGGCGTCGCGCCCACCGGCAACGGCCGCCGCGAAAGCTTCGCGCATGCGCCGATGCCGCGCATGACCAACACCTTCATGCATGGTGGCAAGGACGATCCGGCCGAGATATTGTCGCGCGTGAAGAACGGCATCTACGCGCGCAGCTTTGGCGGCGGACAGGTGGATATCACCAGCGGCAAGTTCGTCTTCTCCTGCACCGAGGCCTATCGCATCGAGAATGGCAGGCTGGGTGCCCCCATCAAGGGTGCCACCCTGATCGGTGACGGGCCGACCGTGCTGACCAAGGTTTCGGCGATCGGCAACGATATGGCGCTGGACGAAGGGGTCGGCATCTGCGGCAAGGGCGGCCAGTCGGTGCCCGCCGGCGTCGGCCAGCCGACCCTGCTGATCGAGGGGCTGACCGTGGGCGGCACCGCCGCCTGACAGGTAGGCGGCGGCCATATGTGCCGCCGCGATGTTGCTGCGGCAGACGTGTCGGGGCGGGGAGTCGTCCGGGCTGGGCAGATCCGTCCGGCAGTATCTGCTCCGATCTCCTCCTCGCTCGTTCTTCCGGGGTGCGGACAGCCCAATTTCGCGCCGTCGCCGGATCGAAATTGGCCGGCGACGCGTTGAGCCCCGACATTGCGCGACGCGGTCAGTTGCGTGACATCCCCGTGATGCGTTGCACATTTTTTGTGCATTCCTTCAAACCTGCCTAAGGTTCGAGCGGGTTCGGCGCGGATTCCTGCGTAGAAACCCGGCCGATGCGGTCGTAGCCCCTCTGGATTGTGGCTGGCACGCTTTTTGCGTCGCAGCATTCCACAATAGGCAGGGAGGCCCAATGAAACTCGTCATTGCCATCATAAAGCCGTTCAAGCTCGACGAGGTGCGCGAGGCTCTGTCCGCGCTCGGCGTTCAGGGCATGACGGTCACGGAGGTCAAGGGGTTTGGCCGTCAGAAGGGCCAGACCGAGATCTATCGTGGTGCCGAGTACAGCACCAACATGGTGCCGAAGATCAAGGTGGAGGTGGCCTGCGCGGCCGATCTCGCGCCCCGGGTCGTGGAATCGATCCAGCAGGCGGCCAACACCGGCGCCATCGGCGACGGCAAGATCTTCGTGCTCGATCTCGGCCAGGTGGTGCGCATCCGCACCGGCGAGACCGACGAGACGGCTCTCTGAGATAGAAGGGGGACACATGAAGCTTCTCAACAAGATCGGCGGCATGGCCGCGGCAGGCGGGATCGCCGCCCTCGCCGCGATGCCCGCCTGGGCGCAGGACGCCGCCGCGGCCGCACCCACCGTCAACAAGGGCGACACCGCCTGGATGATGGTTTCCACCCTGCTCGTTCTCATGATGATCGTGCCGGGCCTGGCCCTGTTCTATGGCGGCCTCACCCGTTCCAAGAACATGCTTTCCACGATGACGCAGGTGGGCGCGGTCGCCTGCTTCGCGATGCTCATCTGGGTGATGTGGGGTTATACGGAAGCCTTCGGTGACGGCGGCAACGGCTTCATCGCCGGCTTCGGCAAGCTCTTCCTGAAGGGCATCACCCCGGATTCCACCGCCGCTACCTTCACGGCCGGCGTCGCCATTCCCGAATATGTGTTCATCTGCTTCCAGATGACCTTCGCCGCGATCACCGTGGCGCTGGTGCTGGGTTCGGTGGTCGAGCGCATGAAGTTCTCGGCGGTGATGGTGTTCGCGCTCGTGTGGCTCACGATCGTCTATTTCCCGATCGCGCACATGGTGTGGGCGTCGAACGGCATCTTCTTCGGCCTCGGCGCGCTGGATTTTGCCGGCGGCACCGTGGTGCACATCAATGCCGGCGTTTCGGCGCTGGTGGCATCGATCATCCTCGGCAAGCGCATGGGCTACCCCACCACGCCGATGCCGCCGCACAGCCTGACGCTCACGGGTGTCGGCACCGGCCTGCTGTGGGTGGGCTGGTTCGGCTTCAACGCGGGTTCCGCGCTGGAAGCAAACGGCTCGGCCGGCCTCGCCATGATCAACACCTTCGT
Source organism: Sphingomonas sp. (assembly GCF_003248515.1). Lineage (GTDB taxonomy): Bacteria > Pseudomonadota > Alphaproteobacteria > Sphingomonadales > Sphingomonadaceae > Sphingomonas_I. The sequence continues at coordinate 165,167 of NZ_QFOB01000004.1, read as the reverse complement.
CGCCACGGCCTCGGCCGGCCTGTTCTGGATGCTCGCCGAGCGTCTGGTCGGCCACAAGCCTTCGGCCCTGGGCTTCTGCTCGGGCATCGTCGCCGGCCTCGTCGCCGTGACGCCGGCCGCCGGCAACAGCGGCCCGTTCGGCGCGATCGTGCTGGGCGCCGTCGCCTCGGTGATCTGCTTCTTCGCGGTCTCCAAGCTGAAGCCAGCCCTCGGCTATGACGATGCGCTGGATGCCTTCGGTGTCCATGGCATCGGCGGCATGATCGGCGCGATCGGCACCGGCATCGTCTATGCGCCGTCGCTCGGCGGCCCCGGCAAGCCGGATTTCGACATGGCGCACCAGCTGATCGTGCAGGTCGAAGCCGTCGCGACCACGATCGTGTGGGCGTCGATCGGCACGGTCATCGCGATCTTCATCGCCAAGGCCCTGACCGGCCTGCGCGTCTCCCCCGAAGTCGAGCAGGAAGGCCTCGACCTCGGCGAGCATGGCGAGCGCGCCTACAACTGATGACGGAGACGGGGCGGCCCGGAGAAGGCCGCCCCGGTCCAGAGGTTTCGGGATGGTCTTGCCATCCCAGGCTAAAGTTTCGGGATGGCGTTGCCATCCCTCCAGGGGTTCCTCCTGCGAACGACTGGCCGGCGAGGCAACTCGCCGGCCATTTTTTTGCGCAGGGCGGGCGGAGTGGGGGCCTGTGCGGGGCCGGGCCTTCCGAACAGGCAAGTCGCCCATCCCGGATGTGCGCCTTTCGCGCTTTTCCGCCTGCCTCTTCCTTCGAGGGGGAGGGCCGCGAGGGGATGCGGGTTGGCCTGATGTGCCGGCCGCTTCGCGGGCGCGGCGCGGGGCAGGGCTTCGCGGATCAAGCCTTCGGTTGCCACGTGGCTTCCCGCCCGCTAGAGGCGCGCCACTTTCCCAACCGCAAGCACGGAGACCGCTCGGCCATGGCGACCGAACGCACCTTTTCGATCATCAAGCCCGATGCCACCCGCCGCAACCTGACCGGCGCCGTCACCAAGATGCTGGAGGAAGCCGGCCTGCGCGTCGTCGCATCCAAGCGCATCCACATGACGAAGGAGCAGGCAGAGGGCTTCTACGGCGTCCACAAGGAGCGCCCCTTCTTCAACGATCTCGTCAGCTTCATGATCTCCGGCCCGGTGGTCGTGCAGGTTCTGGAAGGCGAGGATGCCGTGGCCGCCAACCGCAAGGTGATGGGCGCGACCAACCCGGCCAATGCCGATGCCGGCACGATCCGCAAGGAACTGGCCGAGTCGATCGAAGCCAATTCGGTCCATGGTTCGGACAGCCTTGAGAATGCGGGCGTGGAGATCGCCTTCTTCTTCAAGCCGGAAGAAATCGTCGGCTGATCACCGATAAGGTGATGCGTTCGCGCTGAGCCTGTCGCGGCATGCATCCGGCGCCTGTCCTGATGGCAGGCTGCCGCTTTCTCTTCCCGGTGAACGAGGAAGGTGCCGCGACAGGCTCGGAACGAACGTCAGGCGATATTCCGGATCGCATCCGGATCGCCCGACGACCGTCTCTCCCGCGCCGATGCGGGGAGCTCCCGGCACAAACGGCCGGGCGAATATTCGTTTAGCCGAATATCTTCTTCGCCGCCGCTTCCAGCGTGGCGTCGCCCGGAGCGCCAGGGGCGGCCGGGCCATTGCGCGAAAGGCCGCGCAACTTGATCGTCGTGCCGGACAGGAAGGCATGGCCCAGCGTATAGCCCACCGAATAGATGGCGCTGTCCTCATGCTCGACCCCGCCGACCAGAAAGCGCGTGGTGATGTGCACGGGCAGGCGCGCGTCGCCAGGCGTGCGCCTGGCGGACCTGGCCTTTTCCAGCGCGTCCGTGAGTTCGCGTTCGAACCATGTCCGCTCGATCCGGGCATCGCCGTTCGTCTCGACGGGCGCCAGATCCAGCGCGGCCGGGAAACGGATCGTCTGCGACTGGATCGTCTGCGCATCGTCGCGCGGGGCCAAGGTCAGGACATTGCCGTCCTTTTCCACCGTCGCCTTGAGCACGAGCAATTCGGCCTCGCGCTGGCTGCGCGCCTCGCTGGTCGCATGTTCGACCTCCGCATTGGTGCGCTCGCGATAGCTGTTCCACAGCGCCGCGCCGGAAATGACGACGCCCGCAATCGCCAGCAATTCGCCAAGATTGAGCCAGCGACGGCGGACGCGCGCGGCTTCCTTCTTTTCTTCCGTGACGTCGTTCATTCCGGACCCATCCCCACCAGCCGCGCCGGCGCGGCCAGATGCCAACTCATACGCACGCGATCGGCGATATGATCCCAATCGGCGTGCGACCGGTCGGTCCTTATCGCGATCCAGCCTGAATGGCCGATGTAGGCGGGCCGATAATAGAGATCGGGATCGGCTTCGACGAGCATGGCCTGTTCCTCCGGCCCGCTCGTCTTCACCATCACGGCGCTGCGGCCATCGCGATGATGATCGTGCCAATATTGGGCGAAGACCTTGCCCTTCTCGATGTAGAAATTCGGCTGGCCGTGGCTCAGCTTTTCGGCCGCGCGGGGCAGCGCCATCGCGATCGCCCGGAGCCTCGCGAGATCGGCGGCCGGATCCGGGCTCATGAGGGGAGGGGCTGGCCCCTGACGAGCGCCGCCAGCGCGGCGGGATAAAGCCTGTGTTCCTCGATCAGCACGCGGGTGGCGAGTGCTGCGGCATCGTCGCCGGGCAGGATCGGCACTTCCGCCTGGGCGAGGATCGGGCCGTCATCGAGCGCTTCCGTCACGATATGGACCGAGCAGCCGTGGCGCGCATCGCCCGCGTCCAGCGCGCGCTGATGCGTATCGAGGCCCTTGTAGAGCGGGAGCAGCGACGGGTGGATATTCACCATCCGGCCTGCCCAGCCCGCCACGAATTCCGGAGAGAGCAGGCGCATATAGCCCGCCAGCGCCACATATTCGACGTCCGCATCGCGCAGCGCCCCATCGACCAGCCGATCAAATTCGGCGCGCTTCATGCCCCGGTGGCTGGCGGCGAATGTGGGGATACCGTTCGCGGCGGCGAAGGCGAGGCCGGGCGCATCGGGCACGTTTGAGACGACCAGCACCACTTCATAGGGCGAATCGGGCGCGCGAGAGGCCTCGACCAGCGAGGCCATGTTCGATCCACGCCCGGAGATGAGAATGCCGACGCGGGCCTTCATCCCATGTTCCTCGTATCAGCCCGCCCGGCGCCGTGAACGTTTGTCAGCGCCCGTGGACGGAGATCCCAGTCCGCGTGGCAGCGGCGACGTCGGGCCACCGATGCTGAAACGGGTCCTGCATCACGGGTGAGGAGGACAAAGAGGCCCGCCCCCGGCCCCTCCCGCAGGCGGGAGGGGAGACTTTCGTCATGCCTCATGTGTCACCCGCCACGGTGCCCGCGCGCTCCAGGCATCGGCCGAGCCGAACACGGTGCAGCCGCGCGTGCCTTCCACCACGCGGCCGACGGTGAAGACCGTCTCGCCCGCCGATTCCAGATTGTGCAGCACGTCCGCAGCGACATCGGGGCGCACGGCGGCGATCATGCCGATGCCGCAATTGAAGGTGCGGGCCATCTCTTCGGGCTCGATCGCGCCCTGCGCCTGCAGGAAGGCCATCAGGCGGGGCTGGGGCCAGCTGTCCGCGTCGATCTCGGCATGGAGGCCTTCGGGCAGCACGCGGGGCACATTTTCCAGCAGTCCGCCGCCGGTGATGTGCGCCAGCGCGCCGATCTGGCACGCGCGCACCATCGGCAGCACACTCTTCACATAGATGCGCGTCGGCTCCATCAGCCAGTCGATCAGCAGGCGATCGGGATCGAACAGGGCCGGGCGATCGAGCTTCCAGCCCTTGTCGGCGGCGAGGCGGCGGACGAGCGAATAGCCGTTGGAATGGATGCCGGAGGAGGCGAGACCGATCAGAACATCGCCCGCCTGCACACGATCGCCCACCAGCACGTTGGCGCGCTCGACCGCGCCGACGGAAAAGCCGGCGAGATCATAATCGCCCTCCACATACATTCCCGGCATCTCGGCCGTCTCGCCGCCGATCAGCGCGCAGCCGGCGATGCGACAACCCTCTGCAATGCCGGCGATCACCCGTTCGGCAACACCGTTGTCGAGCTTTCCCGTCGCGAAATAATCGAGGAAGAACAGAGGCTCGGCGCCCTGCACGATCAGATCGTTCACGCACATGGCGACCAGATCGATGCCCACCGTATCATGGCGCCCGCTGTCGATCGCGAGCTTCAGCTTGGTGCCCACGCCATCATTGGCGGCGACGAGCAGGGGATCGTCATAGCCGGCGGCCTTCAGATCGAAGAAGCCGCCGAACCCTCCCAGCTCGGCATCGGCACCGGGGCGGCGCGTGGCGCGGGCGAGCGGGGCAATGGCCTTTACCAGCGCATTGCCGCCGGCGATCGAAACCCCGGCCTGGGCGTAGGTATAACTGTCTTCGGGCATCTGAATTCCGTTCGTTCCGGGCGAAATCGAGAAACCCGTGGCGCCGAGCCCTTTGGCTGCCCGTGGGGCAGACGCGCCGGGCCTGCGAGCCGGGGCGCGTGCCTCGGAACGCGGCGTTTCAGGGTTCGCATCTCGGCTTCGCTCGATGCTGTCCGCCCCTCAGCTTCGCTCGGGACGGACGGGTTGGTGCGGCCTTAGCCATCCACAGCGATTAACGCCATCGCCTCTTGGCAGGCGCACGGCAACTCGCCAGAAGGCGAAACGTGACGATCGTCCGCCGAAACCCTTTGCTCGCCGGTATGATCGCGGCCCTGCTTGTCGTCTCCCTCGGCATGGCAACGCTGTTGCGCGCCCAGATCGAGGGCAGCGACCGTGGCGTGCCGCCGATCGACAGTTCTGCCAATTACGAGGTTGGCGGCGTGCAGGTGGACGTGACGGCCAAGACATCCGAACAGGCGCGCAGCTATGGCTGGCGGCTGGCGCAGCGCAAGGCGTGGAAACTGCTGTGGGCGCGCGCCAACGGGCAATCCGCCGATGCCGCGCCCGGATTGCCGGATGGCACGCTCGATTCCATCACCGCCGGCATCGCCGTGGAAGATGAGGAGATCGGCGCCCACCGCTATATCGCGCGGCTGGGCGTGCTCTTCGATCGCGGGCGTGCGGGCGAATTGCTGGGCACGCGCGGGGGAGGCCCGCGTTCGGCGCCCATGCTGGTGATTCCCGTCATGTGGTCCGGCGGAGTGGCGCAGAGCTTCGAGAAGCGCACCGAATGGCAGAAGGCCTGGGCGCGTTTCCGCTCCGGCGGCAGCCCGATCGATTATGTGCGCCCTGTGGGCAACGGCATCGATCCGCTGGTGCTGAATGTCGCGCAGGCCGGACGGCCCGGCCGCGGCCAATGGCGGGCATTGCTGGAACAATATGGCGCGGCCGATGTGGTGGTGCCGGTCGTGCAGATCGTGCGCAGCTGGCCGGGTGGGCCGGTGCGCGCCAGGTTCAAGGCGATTCACGGCCCCGATGGCAGGGTGATCGCGCGTTTCGATCTGGCTGCGGCGGACAGCCGCGGGCTGCCGGTGATGCTGGACGAAGGCGTCCGCCGCATCGACGAAGCCTTGTCGGCGGCGTTGCGTTCCGGCGGCCTCATCAGCGATCCCAGCCTTGTCGCCGAGCCCGCCGAGATAGAGAGCCTGCCGGAGGATCAGGACGTGATGGAGGGCGACGCGCCGGCCGCTCCGCCGCCGACCGCGCTTGCCCCCGTGCAGAATCTGACATTGCAGGTGGATACGCCCGACGATGCGGCGCGCGCCGCTGTCGAGGCGCAATTGCGCGGCGTGCTCGGCGTGCGATCCGTGAGCATCACCAGCCTCGCGCTGGGAGGGGTATCGGTGATGCGGGTCGAATATGAAGGCGATGCGGCCGCGTTGCGGGCGGCGCTCGCGCCCAGGGGGCTCCTGCTGGACGAGGGCCTCCGGTTGCGACGGGCCGTCCCGTGAGCCAGATCGCGCTCCCGCTCGACTGGCCCGAAGGCAGCGAGGAGCGTGATTTCATCGTTACCCCCGCCAATGAAGGGGTGATCCGTCACTTCCAGCACTGGTCGCTCTGGCCGGTGATGGCGACGATCCTGACGGGGCCGCGCAAATCGGGCCGGTCGCTGCTGGGCCGGATCGTGGCCCAGCGCACCGGCGGCGAACTGATCGATCCGGGCGAGGAGGCGGACGAGGAGGCGATCTTCCACGCCTGGAACCGGGCGCAGGGGCGCAGACGGCCGCTGATCGTGGTGGTCGATGCGCCGCCGCCAACCTGGCGCATCGCGCTGCCGGACCTGCGATCGCGGATGATGGCGACGCCCGTGGTGACCATGCCGGAGCCCGACGAGGATCTGGCGGGGCTGCTGATCGAGAAACTGTGCCACACGCGAGGGCTGGCGGCATCGCCGGAACTGGTGCGTTATCTGGTGCCCCGGATCGAACGCAGCTTCATGGGCATTCACCGGACGATCGAGGCGCTGGACGAGCTTGCCCTTCAGCGTCGGCAGGCCCTGACCGTCCCACTTGCACGAATGGCGCTGATTTCCCTCGGTGTCATCGACGAGTCGCGGGCGGCCGGATAGGAAGGCCGGATGGAACAACCTGGAAGCCTCGTCAGTGCCAGCGCCAGCGAAGATCGCGGCGAAATGCCCCATGCCCCGATCGGGCTGAAGGATCGCTATTTCAATCGCGAGCTTTCGTGGATCGCCTTCAACGAGCGCGTTCTGGAGGAAAGCTGCAACCTCGCCCATCCGCTGCTGGAACGGCTGCGCTTCCTATCGATCTCGGGCAACAATCTCGACGAATTCTTCATGGTGCGCGTGGCGGGCCTCAAGGGGCAGCAATTGCAGGCGATCGAGGATCGCTCGCCCGACGGGCTGACGCCGGGCCAGCAGCTCGCCGCGGCGGCGGAGGCCGCCGACAAGCTGACCGACGTGCAGCAGACGGTGTGGATCGCGCTGCGCGAGGCGCTGGGCGAGGCGGGCATCCAGCTGCTGAACGTGGAGGATATCGAGGGCGACGTGGCGGAGGTGTGCGAGAAGCATTTCCGCGAGCAGGTCTTCCCGATCCTGACGCCGCAGGCGCTGGATCCCTCGCATCCCTTTCCGTTCGTGCCGAACAAGGGCTTCGTGCTGCTGTTCGATCTCAGGCGGCTTTCGGATGGCGAGCCGACGCGCGAACTGCTGATGCTGCCCTCCACGGTGAAGCGCTTCTTCCGTCTGCCCGGCGAGCCGGCGCGCTACGTGGCGGTGGAGACGCTGATCCGCCGCTTCACCGACGTGATCTTCCCGGGCTTCGAGATGCTGGGCGAGACCAGCTTCCGGGTGATCCGCGACAGCGACATCGAGGTGGAGGAAGAGGCCGAGGATCTCGTGCTGTTCTTCAAGACCGCGATCAAGCGGCGCAGGCGCGGCCGTGTGATCCGGCTGGAGCCCAATCCCGACATGCCGGAAGCGCTGGCGGGGCTCGTCCGCGAGGAATTCGGCGGTAGCGAGGACGTGATCGTCGACACGCAGGAATTTCTGGGCATCGCCGATCTGGCGGAGCTGGTGGAGGAAGACCGCCCCGACCTGAAATGGCCGCCCTTCACGCCCCGCTTTCCGGAGCGCGTGCGCGAGCATGGCGGCGATATCTTCGCGGCGATCCGATCCAAGGACCTTATCGTCCATCACCCCTATGAGACGTTCGATGTCGTTCTCGCCTTCCTCAAGCAGGCGGCGGCGGATCCGGACGTGGTGGCCATCAAGCAGACGCTCTATCGCGCGGGCAAGCAATCCGCAGTGATCCGCGCGCTGATCGACGCGGCCGAGGCGGGCAAATCCGTGACGGCGGTGGTGGAACTGAAGGCGCGCTTCGACGAGGAGCAGAATCTCGCCTGGGCCGATCAGCTGGAGCGCGCGGGCGTGCAGGTCGTCTACGGCTTCATTGACTGGAAGACCCACGCGAAGGTCTCGATGGTCGTGCGGCGCGAGGGCGAGGCCTTCCGCACCTACTGCCATTTCGGCACGGGCAATTACCATCCGATCACGGCCCGTATCTATACCGACCTGAGCTTCTTCACCGCCGATCCGCGCGCCGGCAAGGATGCGGCGCAGCTCTTCAATTACGTGACCGGCTATGTCGAGCCCGCCGCGCTCAAGATGCTCACGCTCTCGCCCCACGGCCTGCGCGACAAATTGTCCGCCCTGATCGACGACGAGATCGATCATGCGCGCGAGGGGCGGGATGGCGCCGTGTGGGCGAAGCTCAACAGCCTTGTCGATCCGGCGATCATCGAAAAGCTGTATCGGGCCAGCGCGGCCGGCGTGCAGGTGGATCTGGTGGTGCGGGGCATATGCTGCCTGCGCCCGGGCGTGCCCGGCCTTTCCGAGAATATCCGCGTGAAATCGGTCGTCGGCCGTTTTCTGGAGCACAGCCGGATCATGGCGTTCGGCAATGGCGCGGGCCTGCCCAATCCGAAGGCGAAGGTGTTCATCTCGTCGGCCGACTGGATGCCGCGCAATTTCGATCGGCGCGTGGAATTCCTGCTGCCGATCGAGAATGAGACGGTCCATGCCCAGATCCTGGATCAGGTGATGGTCGCCAATTTCATCGATGACGAGCAGAGCTGGAACCTGCTGCCCGACGGGCGCTACGAACGGGCGAAGAAGGGCGAGCGGCCGTTCAACCTGCATCGTTATTTCATGACCAATCCGTCGCTTTCCGGGCGCGGCGCCGCGCTCAAGCGATCGGGCAAGGTGCCGAAGCTCACGCTGCGCCGCCCCTGACAGGCGCCGTTTCGTGAGGTTCCAGCTTGCCGCACCCGGCAGAGGCGCTAGGGTTGCGCCCGCATGACGTCGATTCCGTTCTTCCGGGCCGCGACGTCGCGGGCGCAGGGGCCGGTCGGTATCATCGATATCGGCTCCAATTCCGTCCGTCTCGTCATCTATGAGGGGGCGAACCGGATCCCCTCCATCCTCTTCAACGAAAAGATCATGGCCGGGCTCGGCAAGGGCCTGGGCAAATCGGGCGCGCTCGATCCGCAGGCGGTGGAGCGCACGCTGGTGGCGCTGGCCCGCTTCAAGCGGCTTGCGGAGGATATGGGCGCGGCCTCGCTGCGCACCGTGGCCACCGCCGCCGTGCGCGATGCGAGCAACGGCCGCGATTTCATGGATCGGCTCGCCGCGATCGGCCTGCCGGTGGAATTGCTGCCCGGCCGCGAGGAGGCGGCATTGGCCGGTCATGGCGTGCTCGCGGCGATGCCGGATGCGAGCGGCATCGTGGGCGATCTCGGCGGCGGCAGCCTGGAACTGATACCGGTGGCGAATGGCGAGGTGGGCGAGGGCGTCTCCATACCCTTCGGCGTACTGCGCATCGCCGCGATGAAGGCGAAGACGGCGCGCGATCTGGAGCGCGCCGTCGCCACCGCGCTCAAGAAAGCGGGCTGGAACGGCCAGAGCGCGGGCCGCCCTTTCTATATGGTGGGTGGATCATGGCGCGCGCTCGCGCGGCTGCACATGTCGCTCTCGGCCTTTCCGCTGCCGATCATCCACCAATACAGGATGGAGCCGGCCGAGGCCGTGCGGCTGGTTCGCGCGCTGGGGCAGCTGGATCCCAAGCGTGTGAAATCCGTCGCCGGCATCTCCTCCTCGCGCGTGCCCGCGCTGCCGCATGGCGCGCAGTTGCTCGCGGTGCTGGTGCGGCTGCTGAAGCCCTCCTGCCTGATCGTCTCGGCCTATGGCCTGCGCGAGGGGCTGCTGCATCGCAGCCTGCCCGATGAGGTGCGCGCGCAGGATCCGCTCGTCTGCGCGGCGCGGGAGGAGGGGGTGCGCCAGGGGCGTTTCCCCGAGCATGGCGATCTGCTGGATCGCTGGATCGCTCCCCTGTTCGAAGGCGAGAAGCCCGGGCTCGCGCGGCTGCGCCATGCCGCCTGCCTGCTGGCGGACGTGGGCTGGCGCGCCCATCCCGAATTCCGCGCCGAACGCGGCCTGGAAACGGCGCTGCACGGCCATTGGGTCGCGATCGATGCGGGTGAGCGCGCCCTGCTGGGCCAGGCGCTGTTCACCCATTTCGGCGGGGAAGGCGTGCCCGAGATCATCAGCCGCCTGATCGGCGGCGACGCGATCGAGACGGCCCGCCGCTGGGGGCTGGCGATGCGGCTGGGGCAGCGCCTGTCCGGCGGCGTGGCCGGCCCGCTGGAGACGAGCCGGCTCGTGCTGGACGGCGCCCTGCTGCGGCTGGAACTGGCGGGCGGCGACGTCGCCCTTTACGGCGAGGCGGTCGAACGGCGCCACCGCCTGCTGGCGGAGGCGATGGGCCGGAAGACCGCGCTGACGACGAATTGAGGCGGGCAGCCTTGTCGGCTTTCGCCCCATCAACGGACGTTCGGTGCCACCGTTGGGGAGAGGCCATACCGTGATCGCGCCGACGTCCGAACCACATACCCTCCCGGGGTACGAACTAAGTCGCGTGCCAGTGGTATCGCTCCGGTCGGCATAATCGGAAGCGAGGTGGTATTTGGCCAACGCATGCGGACTTTCGGCATCAACTCGTTTTGAAAATCGCGAAAAGGTCGTGGCACCTCGCCCTTGTCAAACGTGAGCCAGATACGTCCAAGATGATCTTTGAAATCCATCGCAGATGCGACCACCTCCGCGTCATCGCCGCGCCAAACTGCCGCATGAAGCGTCATCGGAGAAACCTCTGACAGTTGTCGCAAATCGGCCGGTGATGCAGCGTCCAAATGATAGCCGTGCGTCTCAGCAACAGACCGGAGAAGGTTCAGGAAGCCTGTCTTATCCTCCGCTGTAGGCAACGGAACTTCAAACGCTGCGACCGTTTCCGGTTGGCGGGCCGGGCCGCAAGCAGCGAGGAGCAGTGCGAATAGGAGAGTAGCGCGACGCATCGCCCGATTATGCTCGCGGGCAAACGAGGATCAATGTCCGCCTTCCACCATTAGCGACCAGTCCAGCCCGCCATGATCAGAAAGCCGTAGAGCATCGGCAGGCCGAACAGCGTTAGCACCGCAACGACGGCGACAATCAGCAGAACGCTAGCCAGCCGCTTCGATCTTACCATGACCCAATGATAGCGCCGCCTGCCATCGAGACAATGTCCGCTTCCCACCAAATAGCCGCCAACCGCGCGGGCTCCTCCCTTGGATCAAGTTGACAATATATCATCGCGATGAGAGCCTTGCTCCCAGAGGCGCTCGTATCGAGGACGTTCTCGATATCGGATGGCGCCTCGGGAGACAGGCGCCATGGCATATTCGGACGACAGGAAAGGCTTCAGCCCCGCTTCCATCGGCACGGTCGTGGCGGTGCACGTCGCGATCGGCTATGCCTTCATCAGCGGTCTCGCCTATCAGGCGATCCATACCGGGCCGCTCGTCACCACCGCGCGGCTGATCCCCGCCGATCCGGTGCCGCCACCCAAGATGCCGCCGCCCGAAACACGGCCGGCGCCGGCTGCCCCCCGGCCGGTGATGGTGGATCGCATCGTCCATGTGCCGCTGACCCCGCTCGATCCGATGAGGCTGGATCCTCTGCCCCCGATTCCCCAGACCTTCCCGTCGCCGGAGGAAGCGCTGCCGACCCCGCAGCCGAAGCCCGCGCCTTTGCTGACGCGCAGTGCCACGCCGGACGGGGACCGGGCCGGCTGGGTGACGACCGACGATTATCCGCCTTCGGCCCTGCGCGAGGGCGTGGAGGGGATCGTGGGGATCGACGTGGCGATCGATGCGCGCGGGCGCGTGACGGCCTGCACCGTCACGGGCAGCAGCGGCAGCGACCTGCTGGATCAGGCGACCTGCCGGCTCTATGCGCGCCGCGCCCATTTCCGCCCGGCGCTGGACGAGGCGGGCCAGCCCACCGCCAGCCATCGCGCCGATCGGGTGCGCTGGCAGATTCCCGGCTAGGCTTGTTTACGATCAGCGATTTCTGATCCGTCGAACGGAGCCTGTCGAAGCGCGGCCCGCATGGCTGGCGGGCGGAAAGTGGGAGAAGGGCGTTTCGGCAGGCTCCGCGCGAAACGGGGCGACGAGCAGGCGTCTCAGGCGCCGGGCGACCGTGCGAGGTGCCGGATCGGGCTTCGGGATCAGCGTGGGCAGGGGGTGAACAGGCCCCGGCTGTCCGTGCAGAGCCGGAGCTTGCGCATCGGCCCGGTTGTCGCCTGCTTTGTCTTCGCAGACGCAGCCGAGGTGGCTGGCTCCTTTGCGGGGGACGTTGCGATCGCGCGCGCGGGCGCGCTGGCCAGAATGGCGCGGGCGGTGCGATTGGCTTCGTGCGGGCAGGGCGTGAAGAGACCCTTGTTGTCCCGGCACAGCGGCGTCGCGATCGCGCCCTGCGCAACGAGCAGGGCGGCCGCCACCGCCAGGGCGCCGGGCGCGCGTCCGATCAACCGGTAACCTCGCTCATCACCATCTTTCCACTCTTCACGCTGAAGCCCAGCCGCCCTTCCACCAGCGCCAGGGCATCCTTGCCGAACACATCGTTGCGCCAGCCTTCGAGAATCGCAAGCCCATCGCGCTGGCCTGCGGCGAGCGCGTCGATTTCGTCGGTCCGCGCGATCAGGCGCGGGGCAACATCGGCATCGCGCGCACGCACCTTGAGCAGCAGCTTGAGCAGATCCGCGACGAGCGCGCCATCCTTGCCCAGGCCCGGCCGGCGATCCTCGCGCGCGGGCATCTCGCTTTCGGGCATCACCGTCGCCGCCTCGATCGCCCCCATCAGGCGGGCGCCGATATCGTTGCCGGCCCAGCTCGCGGCCAGCCCGCGCACCTTGGCAAGATCGCCCTGCGAGCGCGGCGGATGCACGGCGAGATCGGCGATCGTCTCGTCCTTCACCAGGCGGCCGCGAGGCAGGTTCTTCTTGCGCGCCTCGCGCTCGCGGAAGGCGGCGATCGCCTTGAGGCGGCCCAGCACCTCCGGCTTGCGGCTGGGTACCTTGATCCGCTGCCAGGCGAGATCGGGATCGTTCACATAATTGGCGGGATCGGCGATGCGCTCCATCTCCTGATCCAGCCACGCGCCGCGCCCCGTCTTGCGGAGCTTGTCCAGCATGCGCGGGAAGATCTGGGAAAGGTAGGTCACGTCGCCGATCGCATAATCGATCTGGCGCTTGTCCAGCGGGCGGCGGCTCCAGTCCGTGAAGCGCGCGCCCTTGTCGAGCTTCACGCCCGTCATGCTCTCGACGAGATTCGAATAGCCGACCTGCTCGCCCATCCCCATCGCCATCGCCGCGATCTGCGTGTCGAACAGCGGATGGGGGCATTTGCCCGTCAGATTATGGACGATCTCGATATCCTGCCCGCCGGCATGGACCACCTTCAGCACGTCCTCATTTTCGACGAGCAGGTCCAGCAGGGGCTTCAGATCGATTCCCGGCGCCATCGGATCGATCGCGGCGGCCTCCTTCCGGTCCGCGATCTGCACGAGGCACAGTTCGGGCCAATAGGTATTTTCCCGCATGAATTCCGTGTCGACCGCGACGAAATCGCTTTTGGCGAGACGTTCGCAAAGCGCGGCGAGGGTGGCAGTGTCGGTAATCAGCGGATGAATCTGCATCGGCGGGCCTTATCGCAACCTTCCCGCAACACAAAGGGTAACAGGATTTGGCGATGCGCCTTTGCGGCGCGTTGCGGCCGCGACCCGCTCTCTCGCGCATTTCCGGAGGGGCTCCACAGGGGTGCCGTGGCTTGACAAGCGGGGGGGCGGCCGCAAAGCGCAGCCGCTTGCAATATCGCCAACTCGAAGGCCCGAACCATGCACGCCTACCGTACCCATAGCTGCGCCGAGCTCTTTGCCGAGCATGTCGGCGAAAGCGTCCGCCTCTCCGGCTGGGTCCACCGCAAGCGCGATCATGGCGGCGTGCTGTTCGTCGATCTGCGCGATCATTACGGCATCACCCAGGTGGTGGCCGATGCCGACAGCCCGGCATTGCCGATCCTGGAGAGCGTGCGCGTCGAATCGGTCGTGACGATCGATGGCGTGGTAAAAGCGCGCGCCGAAGGGACCACCAATGCCAATCTCGCGACCGGCGAGATCGAGGTGTTCGCCCGGAACGTGACCGTCCAGTCGATGGCGCAGGAACTGCCGCTGCCGGTGGCGGGCGAGGCCGATTATCCGGAGGAGATCCGCCTCCGCAACCGCTTCCTCGATCTGCGCCGCGAGACGCTGCACGCCAATATCGTGCTGCGTTCGGGCGTGATCGCCAGCCTGCGCCGCCGGATGATCGATCAGGGCTTCACCGAATTCCAGACGCCGATCCTGACGGCCTCCAGCCCCGAGGGCGCACGCGACTATCTGGTGCCGTCGCGTGTTCACCCCGGCAAGTTCTATGCGCTCCCGCAGGCGCCGCAGATGTTCAAGCAACTGCTGATGGTGGCGGGCTTCGATCGCTATTTCCAGATCGCGCCCTGCTTCCGTGACGAGGATGCGCGCGCCGATCGCTCGCCTGGCGAATTCTACCAGCTCGATTTCGAGATGAGCTTCGTCACGCAGGAAGACGTGTTTCACGCGATCGAGCCGGTGCTGCACGGCGTGTTCGAGGAATATGCCGACTGGCAGGGCAAAGGGCGCACGGTGAGCCCGCTGCCCTTCAGGCGCATCCCCTATCGCGAATCGATGCTGAAATACGGCAATGACAAGCCCGATCTGCGCAATCCGATCCTGATTTCGGACGTGTCGGAGGCCTTCAAGGGATCGGGCTTCGGCCGCTTCGCCTCGATCGTCGAGAGCGGTGACGTGGTGCGCGCGATCCCGGCGCCCAACACCGCCGAAAAGAGCCGCAAATTCTTCGACGACATGAATGGCTGGGCACAGGGCGAGGGCTTTGCCGGCCTCGGCTATGCCACGCGCAAGGGCGGCGAATGGGGTGGCCCGATCGCCAAGAATCATGGCGAGGACAAGATGACGGCGCTGGCCGACAGCCTCGGCCTCGGGCCGGACGACGGCCTGTTCTTCGCCGCCGGCAAGGAGGCACAGGCCACCAAGCTCGCCGGCCTCGCCCGTACCCGCGTGGGCGAGCAGCTGGGCCTGATCGACGAGAAGCGCTTCGAATTCTGCTGGATCGTCGATTTCCCGATGTTCGAATATGACGAGGACAACAAGAAGATCGACTTCAGCCACAATCCCTTCTCGATGCCGCAGGGCGAACTGGCGGCGCTGGAGAGCAAGGATCCGCTGGATATCCTCGCCTATCAGTATGATATCGTCTGCAATGGCGTGGAGCTGTCGTCGGGAGCGATCCGGAACCACAAGCCGGAGATCATGTACAAGGCGTTCGAAATCGCCGGCTACAGCCAGCAGGATGTCGATACCAATTTCGCGGGCATGATTAACGCGTTCAAATATGGCGCGCCGCCGCACGGCGGATCCGCGCCGGGCGTGGATCGCATCGTGATGCTGCTGGCCGATCAGCCGAACATTCGCGAGGTGATCGTCTTCCCGATGACGCAGAAGGCGGAGGATCTGATGATGGGCGCGCCGGCTCCGGCCACGCCCAAGCAACTGCGCGAACTGCATATCCGCACGATCGATACGGGCGGCACGAAGCCGGCGGCATAAGCCTTCCCCGTCGCCCGATCGCGGCGACGGGGCGGATTTCCGGGCCATTTCATGGCCTTTGGTTATGGTTAAAAATACGTTAGCTTTGAAGGCGGCGAGTCGTTCTCGCCGCCTTTTCTTGTTCTGGTGTTTTTGCGCAGGGGGTCTGTATGAAGAACTTCCGTAAAATCGGCGCTTTTGTTCTTGTCGGCATCATGGGACTGGGGGCGACCCAGGCATCGGCCGTTTCGCTTTCACTCACCAAACTTTCCGGGCTCACGGGAACCGTGCCCAATAATGGCACGGCCGTTTATCGCGCCGATCTCAGTGTGCTGAGCGGCGATTTCGCGGCGATCGCGATTTCCGATGCGAGCGGCAATTTCGGCGGATCGCCCGGCACTTTTTCGGGTTTCGATCTTGATGCGATCAAGCTTTCGACCACGAATTGTGCGACGGCGTCTTGCGCCGCATCGGCGGTCGGCCTCGACATCTTCGATTTCACCTCCGGCGTCGTCTTCACGCCCGGCACCCAGCGGGCGCCTGTCGATGCCAAATTGTTCGGCACGGACGCGAGCGGCATGAATGTCGACAATGCCGTCGCGACTCTGGGTGCGTTCGATGGCGTTTCCAGCACCGTGATCCCGTTCGGCTTTCTCAGCCTTGGCGATATGGGTTCGGTCGCCTTCAACCTCACGAGCCTGACGTCGGGCGCCGGTCTCTACCTCTATATCGGCGAGGTGGGCGACAATGGCGAGGTTGCCGGATCCAACATCAACGTGCTTTCGACGCCGGTATCGCGCGTGCCGGAGCCGGCGACATGGGCGATGTTCATAGGTGGCTTCGGCCTGGTGGGCGGCGCGATGCGCAGGCAACGGCGGACCGGCGTCCACTTCGCCTGACGAGCGGGGGCAGAAGATTCGCGTGGGGCGCGCTCCGCGCGGATCGCTCTCTCCCGAGGTTCGTTACGCCAGCATGACGATCGATCTTTCCGACTATGAGGCCGGCCACCCCTATAAGGGCCATTATCAGAGCGATCTTGCCGCCCTGCAGCAGCGGCTGGATCGCATCCTTGTCGCTCATATCCTCCACCGCCGTCGCGCGGTGATCATGTTCGAGGGGTGGGACGCGGCGGGCAAGGGCGGCATCATCCAGCGCCTTTCCGCCGAATGGGATCCGCGCCATTATGAGGTGTGGCCGATCGCGGCGCCCACCGCGCAGGAAAAGGCGCATCATTTTCTCTGGCGCTTCCGCGAACGTCTGCCCGATCTCGGCGAGATCGCGGTCTTCGATCGCAGCTGGTATGGCCGCGTGCTCGTGGAGCGGGTCGAAGGTTATGCCACCGAGGCGGAATGGCGCGCCGGCTATGGCGAGATCGAGGCGTTCGAGGATCAACTGGCCGAGGATGGCATCACGCTGGTGAAGCTGTTCGTCCATGTCACGCAGAAGACGCAGGACAAAAGGCTGCGCGATCGGGTGCGTGATCCGTGGAAGCGCTGGAAGACGGGCAAGGAGGATTTCCGCAATCGGGCCCGCCGCCCGGATTATCTGGCCGCCATGGCCGAGATGTTCGCGCGCACCGATCGGCCCGGCGCGCGCTGGCATGCGATCGACGGCAACGACAAGAAGGCGGCCCGCATCGCGGCGCTCCGCATCGTGGCGGACGAACTGGAACGCGCCGTGCCGATGACGCCTCCGGCCCTGGATCCGGATGTTGCGGCTCTGGCCAAGGAAGTTCTTGGAATGAAGGTTGCGAAATTGCTCTGAGATGGTTGAGTTTTCCGCCGATTGAATCCTGACATTGGTGGCCGTGCCCCAGTTGAGGGCGTCCGTTCCGGGAAGAAACGTCTCGACTCCCCCGAAAGCATTAACCATGATGCCGCCGGGGAGAGGGGAAATGACGGATACGGGTGCCGTTGCGTCGTCGACGGAAGATGTAGTGGCCACGCCATCGCCATCAGTACTTCCGATACTGGCTGCCGGAAAACCTTTGCGAGACAAGGTCGTCACCTGGCTCACGCCGCGACTTCGCCGCAGCAACGGCATGCTGGCCGGATTGTGGGGCGTCATTCTGCTGGCATGGATACTCGTCGTCGCGCTGGTGATCGTCGGCGGCTGGCTGGATCTCGTCATCTGGCGCTGGAGCATCAAGGCGCCCTGGCGGTTTCTCTTCTCGTGGGTGGGGCTGGTCCTCGTTTATTATCCGGCGATCGGGATCGCGCTGGGGGCGACGAACCTCACCGGCGTCGCCGTCGACGCGACCTTCGTGGACGACGCGACCGACCTGACGAAAGTGCGTCAGCGCGTGCGCCAGACCGAGCAGGAGGCGATCAACAAGCTTGCGTCCAGCGATCAGGCCGAACTGCTGCCCCTGCTGCGTTATAGCCGGGCGCAACTGGACGAATATTATGCGATCGGCCTCAAGCAGACGCGGCGCAGCTATTTGAGCGCGGTCGTCGCGATGTGGCTCGGCTTCGCGCTGCTGTTCGCCGGCGTCCTGCTCTACATCGCGCCGGTGGAGCAACTCGGCCTGAAGCGCCCGCCTGCCGATTTCCGGGCGGTGATCCTCAGCAGCGCCGCGATCGTGGAATTCATCGCCGCGCTGTTCCTGTGGGTCTATCGCAGCACCACCGGCCAGCTGACCTTCTATTATCGGCTACAGATGCAGAGCCACACCGCGATCCTGGCTTTCCGGATGGCGGGCACGATGAAGGAGCCGGACGATACCAAGCGGCATATCGTCGAGGCGATCCTCCATTCGACGATGACGCCCGAGCGCCCATCATTGATCGGTGGAAAGGGGCTGGCGGCCCTCGTGCCGGGGGCCTGATCCTCGACCGCCCGCGGCACGGGCCGAACCCGCCCGCGTTCAGCGCGGATAGGCGATCGCCATCACCTCATATTCCTTCGCCCCGGCGGGAAGCTGGACGGTGCGCAGATCCCCGATGGCGGCGCCGCGCAGCGCGCGGGCGAGCGGCGAGCGCCAGCTGATGCGGCCGATGGAGGCATCGGCCTCATCCTCCCCCACCAGCGTCAGCACGCGCTCATTATCGTCTTCGTCGGCTATCGTGACGGTGGCACCGAACCAGGCACGGCCGCGATCTTCCTGCTGGGCGGGATCGATCACGCGCACCGCCTTCATGCGCCGCGCGAGATGCGACAGCTCGCGATCAATCTCGCGCAGCTTCTTCCGGCCATAAATATAGTCGCCATTCTCCGATCGGTCGCCATTGCCCGCGGCCCAGGAAATAACCTCCACCAGCTTGGGGCGCTCATCCGAGAAGAGCAGGTGATAGCGCGCCTTGAGCGTCGCCATGCCGGCGGGCGTGATCGGCACTTCGTCGGCCATTCCTAGCCTGCGCTCTTCTTGCCGAGATAATAGCTCAGCCGATCCTTTTCGGGCGTGCGGGCGCGTTCGGGATTGAACAGATCGTAGACGACCGCATTCTCCAGCACCTTCTGCACATAGCCGCGCGTTTCGGTGAGCGGGATCGCCTCGATCCAGTCGATCACGTCGACGCCGGGCAGGCGCGGATCGCCATTGGCGCGGACGAACTTGTTCACGTTGCCGGGGCCGGCATTGTAGCTCGCCACGGCGAGCACATAGCTGCCGTGATAATAGGTCAGCATGCGATCGAAGAAGCTGGATCCCAGCATCACATTATAAGCGGGATCCTCGGTCAGCCGGCCCGGATCCCAGGGCATGCCGAGCTTCCCGGCCTGCTCCTTCGCCGTGGGATTCATCAGCTGCATCAGGCCCTTGGCATTGGCGCCGCTCAGCGCCTCACGGTCGAACTGGCTCTCCTGACGGGAGATGGCGTGGATCATCGTCCAGTGGCTCTCCATCGTCGGCGGCACGGCGATGGTCGGGAAGCCGATGCGGATCGGATCGCGCGAACCGGAGGCGCGCGCGGCCCGGCTGACGATCACGCCCAGATCCGGCCGGCTGATCTCGCGCGCCAATTCGCCCGCCAGCACATGATCCTGATCGGTCTTCGCATTCTGGGCGATGGCACGCACGAACTGGGTCTGATCCTGCCAGCGGCGCTGCTGGCCCAGCAGGCGCGCGGCGCGGACCAGCTCGCTCTGGCGGAAGGCGGTGCGGGCCGTGGCGGCCACCGTCAGCGGCGCCGGATCGGCGGGAACGGCGATGGGCCGACCGAGGCGTTCCGTGGCAAGCTGGCCGTAAAACTGATCCACGTTGCGCGCGGCATTGGCATAATGGGCCTGCGCGCCCGGCTTGTCGCCAGCGGCATCGGCGGCGCGGCCCGCCCAATATTCGCCCTTTGCCTGGCTGCCGGGGGTCTGCGAGGCGGCGGCGTAGCGCATGAACATCGCCTCGGCGTCACGCGGGCGAGAGAGCTTCTTGAGCGCGATCTGCCCGCCCAGCCAGACCAGGCTGGTATAGGGATCGCGTTCCGAAAGCGGCCGATCGCGAATGAGCGTGCCGGTGGCGAAGGCGGCATCGGCGTTGCCCGCTATGTCATAGGCGAGCGTCGACTGATTGTCGGTCGCGGCGCCCTGGGCGGCGGTGAGCAGGGTCTTCAGATAGACTTCCGCATCGAAGGGCGTGCCGTCCCAGTTTGCGCGGCGCGCGAGCCAGGCGCGCATCGTCGGGCTCTGGGCGGTGTTGCGCAGCCAGTTGGCGCGATCGATCGCATAGCCGGGATCGCGATCGGCGCCCGAGACCGCCGTATCCGCATTCGCCGCGCGCGTCTGGAAGGCCAGGCGTGCGCCATAAAGCGGCTGGCGTGCCGGGCTCACCAGCGCGAGCTGGCGCTGCGCGCTGGATGTGGCGCCGCTCCACAGCAGGCGCTCCATCCGTCGGTCCTGATCGGCGGGCGTGAAGCCCGCACCGAATTTCGCGCTCAGCCGCGCCTCGTCATCGGGCGAGAGCGCGCCACTCACCCAGGCAGCGGTGGCGGCGGTCTGCGCCTCGGCCGCGCGGCCGGTTGCGGCGAGCGCCTCGGCGAGACGGGCCTTGCCCGCGCCTGTTTGCGGCGGGAAGGCGGTGAGGAAGGAGACGACCATCGCCGGATCGGTCGCGTCGGGCTGTATCGCCCGTTCCGCCGCGCGGCGCAGGCCCGCTTCACCCGGCCAGCCGCGATGCGCGAGCAGGAAGGCCGCATAATCGCCGAAGGGCAGGCGATCGCTCTGGCGCAGAGTGTTCCAGCTGTTGATCGCCGGCCACAGGGGATCATTCTCGGCCGGCAGCGGCGGGATGACCGAAACGGGCCTGGGCGGGGGCGTGCCGAGCCCTTCGGGCGCCACCACCGGCTGTTGCATCGTCAGCGCCGTCGCGGCGGTCGCGACGGAGGCCAGCAGCGCCCACGGGACGAGATAGCGGCCCGCCACGCTGGACAGGGTGCCCCGGACATCCCTATCTGGCGGCGAGTGATCGTGCTCGGGAGAGCGGTGGTCGCGGTTCGGCTCCATTGCCCCCATATGGGCCAGCCGATCAGCGAGGTGAAGGGAGCCAGATGTTCAGCGGGTCGATTCCTGCGCTTGTCACGCCGATCCGCGAAGGGCGGATCGATGAGGCCGCGTTTCGTTCATTCGTCGATTGGCAGATCGAAAACGGCTCTTCCGCGCTCGTGCCCTGCGGCACGACGGGGGAAAGCGCGACCATGTCGATCGAGGAGCATGATCGAGTCGTGGCGATCTGCGTGGAGCAGGCGGCGGGCCGGGTGCCCGTGATCGCGGGCTGCGGATCGAACCAGACGACGGTCGCGGCTTCGCACATGGATCGGGCCAAGGCGGCCGGTGCCGATGCGGCGCTGGTGGTGCTGCCTTATTATAACCGGCCCAATCAGGACGGGATCGAGGCGCATTTCCGCTATCTGGCCGCGCATAACGATCTGCCGATCATCATCTATAACGTGCCCGGGCGCACCGTGACCGATATTTCAGTCGAGACGATGGCCAGGCTCGCCACGCTTCCGACGATCGTGGGTGTGAAGGATGCGAGCGGGAAGGCCGAACGGGTGACGGCCCAGCGCCTCGCCTGCGGGGCAGATTTCTGCCAGCTTTCCGGTAATGACGACATGGCGCTGGGCTTCATGGCGATGGGCGGCAAGGGCTGCATTTCGGTGACGGCCAATGTTGCGCCGCGCCTGTGCGCCGATTTCCAGTCCGCCTGCGCGGAGGGCCGGTGGGACGATGCGCTGCTGTTGCAGGATCGTCTCTTCCCGCTCCACGCCGCGCTGTTCAGCGATGCTTCGCCCGGACCCACCAAATATGCACTGACGAAGGTGCGTCCGGGCTTTCCCGAGGAGCTGCGCCTGCCGATGACATGGCCGGGCGAGGCAAGCCGCAAGGCGGTGGACGCCGCGCTTGCTCATGCGGGGCTGATCTGAGCCCTCATGGCCCGCCCCCATCCTCCTGAATTCGAAAAGACGAAGGTCGTCGCCGAAAATCGGCGCGCGCGCTTCGAATATTTCCTCGAGGAATTTTTCGAGGCCGGCATCGCGCTGACCGGAACCGAGGTGAAGTCGCTGCGCTTCGGCGAGGGGACGATCGCGGAAGCCTATGCCGAGATCAAGAATGGCGAGGTCAATCTGATCAACGCCAACATCCCCGAATATAATTTCGGCAATCGCTTCAATCATGAGCCCAAGCGGCCGCGCAAATTGCTGCTGCGCGCGCGCCAGATCGAGAAGATGGAGAAATCGATCGGCCGCGAGGGGATGACCCTGATCCCCATGTCGGTCTATTTCAACGGTCGCGGCCGGGCCAAGGTGGAACTGGCCCTCGCCAAGGGCAAGAAATTGCACGACAAGCGCGAGACGGTGAAGGCGCGGGACTGGAAGCGGGACCAGCAGCGCCTGATGCGCGAACGGGGCTGAGAAAGGACGTCGATCGGGTCATGGCATCGCTGAGCCCGATCGCGCCCCGCGCGCCGCGCCTTTCCCGCCCCGGCATCGCGATCGTGGCCGCGCTTGTGATCGGGCTGGCCGTGTCGCTGCTGTTCGGCTGGGAATATCTCGGCGGGATGCAGTTCCTGCTCTATGCCGGAGCGCTGGCAGCGGGCTTCGCCCTGGCCTTCTTGCTCTGGCGGCTGGATGTGGCGGGAGCCGGGCGATCCGCTTCCCACCCTACCGACTGGGGCCTGATGCGGGCCGCCTTCATCGATGCGCTGGATGCCGTGGCGATCACCAACCGCGCCGGCAAGATGGTATGCGCCAGCCCGCTCTACGAAGGCCTTGCCGGTCACCTGATGATGCCGCGCGAACTGCCTTTCGAGGCGCCCGGCCCCGAATTGCTGACCAAGGCGTGCCGTGCGGCCTGGCGCGATGGCGAGGCCCGCGTGGCGGAACTCGTGCTCGGTCAGCGGCGCTTCTCCGCTTTGCTGCGGCGCTGCGGCCAGCAGGAGGATCATATCGTCTGGCGCTTCCGCGTCGTGAAGGCGGAGACGCCGCTGGATCGCACGCGCGCGCTGGCGATGGGCCATGGCGGGCAGAGGCTGGGCGAAGCGGGCGTGATGATGGTCGTCGTCGACGGCAGCGGCATCCTGCTGGCCGCCAACGAGGTATTCCATCGGCGCGCGCTGGGCGACGAAGGAGGCCTGGTGGACGGCATGCCGCTGATCGATCTGCTGCGCACGGACGCGGACGGATCGATCCGGCTGGCGCGCGACGGCGACGAAGCGCCGTCGCTGCGCATCATCCCCATCCCGCTCACGCCGGATCGGGGCGATGAGGAGGGGCCGACCGCTTTCCTGATCCTGGACGAGGATCCCGACGCGATCACCGCGGCCGCCGCGCGGGGCGCCGCGACCCACCATCTCCACGGCCTGCTCGCCATGCTGCCGCTGGGCCTTGCGCTCGTGGAGCGGGACGGGCGCTTCCTCTTCCTGAACGAGGCCTTCGCGCGCGCGGCGGGCATCAGCCAGAGCGATCAGATCGTCTATCCCAGCGATCTTGTCGTCGAGGAAGACAAGGGCACCGTTTCCGATGCCGTGCGCCGCTTCGCGGGCGGGCGCGCCCTACCGGGCGACCTTGCCGTGCGGCTCAAGAGCCGGTCGGAGGAGCCGGTGGCGCTCACCATCGCCAATGCCAAGGGACTGGGCGATGCGGCGGTGCTGTTGAGCCTGAAGGACGATAGCGAGCAATCGACGCTCAAGCGCCAGATCGCGCAGGCCACGAAGATGCAGGCCGTGGGCCAGCTTGCCGGCGGTGTTGCCCACGATTTCAATAATATATTGACCGCCATCATCGGCCATTGCGATCTGATGGCGATGCGCCACACGCCCGGCGACATCGATTATGACGATATCCAGCAGATCAAGCACAACAGCAATCGCGCGGCCGCGCTGACCCGGCAATTGCTCGCTTTCTCGCGCCAGCAGACGCTGCGCCCGCAGGTGCTGCAGCTGCCGGAGGTCATCTCCGAAATCTCACAGCTCATCCGTCGCCTGATCGGCGAGACGATCAAGCTGGAGGTGAAGCATGGCCGCAATCTGGGAATGATTCGCGCCGATCCGGGCCAGCTGGAGCAGGTGATCGTCAATCTCTGCGTGAATGCGCGCGATGCCATGCCCGATGGCGGCAGGCTGACCCTGCAGACCTATGCGGTCTCCGCCTCTGAGGTCCGCAGGATGCGCAGCGATATCATGCCGATCGCCGAATATGTCGCGCTCAAGGTTTCGGATACGGGCGTGGGCATTCCGCAGGAAAATCTCAGCAAGATCTTCGAACCCTTCTTCACCACCAAGGAAGTGGGCAAGGGCACCGGGCTGGGCCTTTCCACAGTCTACGGCATCGTCAAGCAGACGGACGGCTTCATCTTCGCCAATTCGGAAATGGGGCATGGCACCAGCTTCGTCATCTATCTGCCCGTCACCCAGGCGCCCGCGCCGGTCGAGCAGGCGCCGGTGCGCGTGGATACGGGTGGCGAATTGTGGGGCACGGGCACGATCCTGCTGGTGGAGGATGAGGCGATGGTGCGCGCGGTGGCCGAGCGCGCGCTGACGCGGCAGGGCTATAAGGTGCTCGTCGCCGGCAATGGCGAGGAAGCGCTGGAGGTGCTGGAGCGCGACGACGTCTCGATCGATCTGTTGATTTCCGACGTGGTGATGCCGGCGATGGACGGGCCGACACTCGTGCGCCATGCGCGCGAAAGCTATCCCGATCTGAAGGTGCTCTTCATGTCCGGTTATGCCGAGGAGCAGCTGCGCAAATCGATCGCGATCGATCGAGTGAGCTTCCTGTCGAAGCCTTTCTCCGTCCAGCAACTCGGCCAGGCTGCGCGCGATACGCTGGCGGACGGCTGATCCTGTTCCGATGCGGATCGGAAAGCGATTTGCACCGCGCCGCAACAAACCTATAGAAAGTCGTGATGGCTGACAGTCTTTCCGTGTTCGTAATCGAAGACGAGCCGTTGATCTCGATGATGATCGAGGATTTCGTTGATCTGCTGGGGCATGAAATCGCGGGGACGGCCGATAGCATCGCCGGCGCGCTGCCGCAGATTGCGGACGTCGCGTTCGACGTCGCCATCCTCGACGTGCATCTGCGCGATGGCGTCTGCTGGCCCGTGGCGGATGCGCTGGTGGCGGCGGGCAAGCCCTTCCTGATCGCGACCGGGGGCTTCGTCGAGGCGCCACCCGCCCGGCATGCGCAGGCGCGCCTTCTCTCCAAGCCATTCACGCTGGATGGCGTTCGCGTCGCGCTGGAGGAATTCACCAGCGCCTGAAGGCGGCGTCGCGGCGATCTGGCGCCTTTCGTTCGCCCCTTGTTCTCATGGAACATTCTGTGTACATCGTGCTCACGCGCAGAACGAGCGGTGGACACAGGCAGAGCGAAAGGGCATCGACATGGCGGCTTCCCTGAAGGTGATTGACGGCAACATGGCGAGTGCGAACGAACGGCAGAAGGCG
Source organism: Sphingomonas sp. (assembly GCF_003248515.1). Classification (GTDB taxonomy): domain Bacteria; phylum Pseudomonadota; class Alphaproteobacteria; order Sphingomonadales; family Sphingomonadaceae; genus Sphingomonas_I. Next base: position 139,798 of record NZ_QFOB01000004.1, on the reverse strand, counting down.
CTGGATGCGGCGCTGGCGCAGATAGACCGGGCTTTCGGCAAGGGCTCGGCGATGAAGCTGGGCAGCCGCGAGAAGATCGAGATCGAGGCGATCTCCACGGGTTCGCTCGGGCTGGATATCGCGCTGGGCATCGGTGGTCTGCCGCGCGGGCGCATCGTGGAAATCTACGGCCCTGAATCGTCGGGCAAGACGACGCTTGCGCTCCACGCGATTGCCGAAGCGCAGAAGGCGGGCGGCACGGCGGCCTTCGTGGATGCCGAACATGCGCTGGATCCGGTCTATGCCAAGAAGCTGGGCGTGGATGTGGACGAACTGATCGTGTCGCAGCCCGACACGGGCGAGCAGGCGCTGGAGATCACCGATACGCTGATCCGCTCCAATGCGATCGACGTGCTGGTGGTCGATTCGGTCGCGGCGCTTGTGCCGAGGGCGGAGATCGAGGGCGAGATGGGCGACAGCCATGTCGGCCTGCAGGCCCGCCTGATGAGCCAGGCTTTGCGCAAGATCACGGGCTCCATCTCGCGCAGCCGCACTCTCGTGATCTTCATCAACCAGATCCGCATGAAGATCGGCGTGATGTATGGCAATCCGGAGACGACGACGGGTGGCAACGCCCTGAAATTCTACGCGTCCGTGCGGCTCGACATCCGCCGCACCGGCCAGATCAAGGACCGCGACGATATCGTCGGCAATACGACGCGCGTGAAGGTCGTGAAGAACAAGGTCGCGCCGCCGTTCAAGCAGGTCGAGTTCGACATCATGTATGGCGAGGGCGTCAGCAAGGTGGGCGAGATCCTCGATCTTGGCGTGAAGGCCGGGCTCGTCGAGAAATCGGGCGCCTGGTTCAGCTATGACAGTATCCGCATCGGCCAGGGCCGGGAGAATGCGAAGACCTATCTGCGCGAAAATCCCGAGGTGACCGCCAGGCTGGAGCGGGCGATCCGGGGCAATGCCGCCGATGTCGCCGATACGATGATGAGCGGACCCGAGCCCGACGACGATCAGTAAGGGCCTTGTCGGGCCGCAAGGCCGGATCGGACGGGGCGTTTTTCTCTCGGCCGCGAGGGCGGAAACCATGGGTGGGTCGGCGTAAGGCGGCGCTTGCCGTCCGGCCACGGGATTTGATCGGCCCGGAAATCAGGAGAAAAGGCCTCGTCCGTGCCGGCTCACGGCCCGCGCGAAGGGATGGCGGCGCTTCGTGGCGAGAGCCGTCGTGATGCTCCGTTTCGTGCAGCATATGAGGTGGGTTACAGATCTCATTCGCACTCTATCGGATTTTCGGTTCAACCCGCCGCTTGCTTACCGCCTTGCGCCCGGCCAAGAGCGCGGAGGGAAAATGGCGGGCGAATAACGATGACGACACAGAGCGCGGCCTCCACGCGCCGGATCCTGGCGGCAAGCCTGGTGGGTACGGGGATCGAATTCTACGATTTCTACGTCTATACGACGGCGGCAGCGCTCGTCTTCGGCCAGCTCTTCTTTCCAAGCTCCGATCCAGCCGCATCGCAGCTTCTGTCCTTCGCCACGATCGCCGTGGCCTTCGTAGCGCGGCCGCTGGGATCGATCTTCTTCGGCCATTTCGGCGATCGGATCGGGCGGAAGTCCACGCTGGTCGCCTCGCTGCTTACGATGGGCCTGTCCACCACGCTGGTCGCCTTCCTCCCCACTTATGGCAGCATTGGCTGGCCCGCCGCGCTCATCCTGTGCATCCTGCGTTTCGGCCAGGGCTTCGGCCTTGGCGGGGAATGGGGCGGAGCAGCCCTGCTCGCGGTGGAAAATGCCCCGCCCGGCTATCGCGCGCGTTACGGCATGTTCCCGCAACTGGGAGCGCCGGTCGGTTTCGTCGCGGCGAACGGGCTGTTCCTGATCCTCGGTATCCTGCTCACGCCGGCGCAATTCCTTGCCTGGGGCTGGCGCATCCCGTTCGCGATCAGCGCCGCGCTGGTCGGCGTCGGCATGTGGATCCGCCTGCGGCTGCACGAAACGCCCGCCTTCGCGCGCGTGCTGGAAGAAGGGCCGCCGCCTTCCGTGCCGCTGATGGAATTGTTCGCCAGCCATGGCAGCCGGGTCGTGATCGGCACGCTCGGCGCCGTCGCCTGCTTCGTCGCTTATTATATCGGGACGGCGTTCGCGCTCGGTTATGGCGTGAAGACGCTTGGTTATTCGATGCAGACTTTCCTGAGCATCCAGCTCGGCGCGATCCTGTTCATGGCGATCGGCATCGTGCTTGCCGCCTATGCGGCCGATCGCCACTGGGATGAGCGCCGCGTGCTGGCGGGTGGCTGCGTCGCCGCGATGGGGCTGGGCTTCCTGACCGCGCCGCTGCTGGGCGGGGGCACGCTGCTCGGCGTGTTCGTCTATCTGAGCGCGCTGCTCTTCATCATGGGCTTCGTCTATGGCCCGCTCGGTGGCTGGCTGCCGCACATGTTTCCCACCCGCGTGCGCTATACCGGCGCGAGCATCACCTTCAACGTGGCGGGCGTGCTGGGCGGCGGGCTCACGCCGCTGGCGGCGCAATCGCTCGCCGCGCATGGCGGCCTCACCTATGTCGGCTATTATGTGACGGGGTTGACCGCGATCAGCCTTCTGGCTCTGACGACGCGCGCCGCAAGAGCGTAAGCTGCGCCTTGCCGTGGCGGCGGACGGCATCCACCGTCCAGCCCCCGGCCGATACATCCTCGCCCACTGCTGTCTCGATGCTGGCCCAGGCGGCCTCGCCGGCCCAGCCGAGCCTGGTCAGTCGCTCGATCAGCGCGCCGGCGCCACCGGTGCCGTAAGGCGGATCGAAGAAGAGAATGTCGTGTGCCGTCCGCGCCGGGCCCAGCGCGGCCACGCTGGCCGGCACCACGTCTGCCGTCGCCTCCATCTTGGCGATGTTGGCCCGGAGCGCCGTCAGCGCCTTCTTGTCCATTTCCACGAACGTGGCCTTCGCGGCCCCGCGCGAAAGCGCCTCCAGGCCGAGCGCGCCGGTGCCTGCGAAGATATCGGCCACGGTCAGCCCCTCGAAGCTGCCGATCCGGCTTTGCAGCATCGAGAAGAGCCCCTCGCGCGTACGGTCGGCCGTCGGCCGCGTTGCATCGCCCTGCGGCGCAACCAGCGCCCGCCCGCGCCATTGTCCCGCGATGATCCTCATGGGCGCTTTCCTGGCCGGGGCGCGCGTGGCGGCTGCGGCGAGGGAGGGCCGTCACCCGCCGGCTGACCGCGTCCGCGCCGGCCGGCAGGAGGCGCCGGGCGCGGCGCGCGGGTGGCGGGATCCGCCTGATAATCCTCACGCGCGTCCGTCATCGGCCGGTCGGCGCGCTTCGGGCGACCGGCACCGATGCCGACGCGCTTGATGGACTTCGATGCTTTCGCCCAGCCCTTGCCCTTGACGGTCTTCGCCGGGCGCGGGGCTTCCCCGTGTCCGGCGGGTATGTCCGTCTCGCGCGGGGGAGTGGAGGGAAGAGCCTTTGCCTTGTGCGGATTGGCGCCGCTGCGGCGTGGAACCGTACGCTCGTCCGGTCGCGCCGATGCGGTGCGCGGGGGCCGTGCATCGGCACGGGCAGCGGTTTGGCGTCTGTCCGCCGATGGAGCGCCCGGCGCCACGCGGACCGGGCGTGGCCCGGCGTTTACCCGCGTCGGGCCGGCCGATCGCGCGGGGCGGGGAGCTTCGGCGCGGACTGTCGCCCCATCGCCCACCGGCGCGGTGCGGGGGGCCGGGCCGTCCGTCGTCTGCCGCATCCGCGGATCATTTTTCAGATCCTTGAGAAAGGCGACCAGATCGTGCTGAAGCACCTCCACCACGCCTGCGCTCGGCAGATCCGCCAGCACGAACGGGCCGTAGGAGACGCGGATCAGCCGGTTCACCTCCAGTCCCAGATATTCCAGCACGCGCCGCACCTCGCGATTCTTGCCCTCGCGCAGGCGCAGTTCGATCCATTGGTTGGCGCCGGTGCGGCGCTCCATATTGGCGTCGATCGATCCGTAGCGGATGCCGTCTATCTCGATACCTTCGCTCAGGCTTTCCAGCTGCGCCTGCGTGATCGCGCCATAGCAGCGCGCGCGATAGGTGCGTTCCACGCCGGTGGAGGGCAATTCCAGCTGACGCTTGAGGCCGCCATCGGTGGTGAGCAGCAGCAACCCCTCGGTATTGAGATCGAGCCGCCCGACCGGCACCACGCGCGGCAGCCCTTCCGGCATGCGATCATAGATGGTCTTGCGCCCCATCGGATCGTTCGCGGCGGTCAGCACGCCCACGGGCTTGTGATAGAGGAACAGGCGCGCATGATCCGGCTCGGCCACGGGCCTGCCATCCACCATGACGCCCGCGAGCGAGCGGACGATCGTGGCGGGCGTTTCGATCGCCACGCCATCGATCGCGATGCGGCGCGCCTCGATCATCCGCTCGATCTCCCGGCGGCTGGCGACGCCCGCGCGGGCGAGCAGTTTGGCGATGCGTTGCGGCTCGGCCATCAGTCGATCCGGGCGAAGCGCACATCGAAAGCGCGGGAAATGGACAAGGCGAGCCCCTCGATCTTGCCCGCCGGATTGCGGCGGAAGCGCACCATTGCGCCCCGCGCCTCGAACAGGTCCGCGCCGACGGGCCGCGCGCGAAGCTCGATCTGCGGGCGATTCTCCAGGCGGAGCCGCAGCTCGCCTTCACCCGCGATCACGCGATAGGTAGCGCCCACCTCCTCGCTCGTATAGCGGCCCGCATAATCGGCGATCGCCATGCCCGTGATCGGCGGGATGCGGCGGAAGCGTGTCCTGCCATCCGGCGTGGTGATGCTGAACTCGCCCGGCGCGGAAAGCGTGAGCTCGCTGTCGTCGCCCATGCGGAAGCGATCGGTGGAGAGCGGAAAGAGCGCACCGCCGCCGGCGATGCGCAGCCTGCCCTTGTCGTCCACGATCGTGAGCGGCTGATCGTGCGCGTTCAGATAGAGGCCCGCGACCTGCCCGGCCGTGGTGGGCACGCCCACATCGGCGGGCCTGGGCGGGGCGGGCGTTGGCCCCAGCACGATCGAGGCGACGGCGCGGCCCAGATCGGGCGCGTTGGCATCGCTGGTGCTGCACAGGAGCGCGACGGATATCTTGCGCGTCGGATAGAGGGCCAGCCACGCACGATATCCGGCGGTGGAGCCGGAATGGGAGATTTCGGGCAGGCCGGCGAAGCGCGTGATGAAGACGCCGCGCGCATATTGGATCGGCACGCCATCATTCAATATGCCCCGCACCTGCAGGTCCGCCGCCACGTTGCGACCGATCCGCCCCGACATCAGCGCTTCGGACCAGCGCGAAAGATCGCCTACCGTGGTAATCAGCCCGCCATTCCCATAGGCGCTTTCGAACGGCATATCCTGTTCGTAGAGCACGCCGCGCGCCGAATAGGCGACGGCGCGACCCGGGATCACGCGGCGAAAATCGTCACGCCAGCCGGTGCGCCCCATGCCGAGCGGCTTGAAGATCCTTTCGGCCGTATAACGCGGAAAGCTCATGCCGGAGACGCGCGAGACGATCAGCGCCGCCAGCGTATAGCCGCTGTTGGAATAGCTATATTCGGAGCCGGGCGCGAAATTGAGCTGCTTCTGTCGGGCGATGATCGCCAGCGCATCGTCCATCGTATAGGCGGCGGTGCCGCGCGGCCAGCCGGCCAGTTCCGCCACGGATCCCCAGTCGCGCAGGCCGCTTGTGTGATTCAGCAGATGGCGGATCAGGATCGGCTCGTCCCGCGCGGGAAGCTCCGGCACATATTTGCGGACATCGTCGTCCAGGCTGAGCTTGCCCTCTTCGGCCAGCAGCAGGATCGCGGCGGCCGTGAACTGCTTGGAGACGGATCCAGCCTCGAACTGCGTATCGCCGTGGATCGGCTGGACATGCTCGAGATCGGTGGAGCCATAGCCGCGGATCGTGACCGGCATGCCCGCTTCCATCACCTCCAGCGCGCAGCCGGGCGTGGTCGGGCGGTTCCAGCGCGCGAACAGGCCATCGATCCGGGCGAATTGCTGGGCTACCGGCACGCCCGTCGGCATCGGCACGGGCTTGGGCCGGCTGGTGGTCGGCTGCGGCTTCGCCACCGGCTTTGCGGCCGGCATTTTCGGCGGAGGGGGCGGGGCAGCCGTCGCGCCGATAATCAGCGACGCGAGCGGCGGCAGAAGAAGGCGGCGCATCAGCGGTTGGGATCGAGATCCAGGCCGGCCTTGCCGCCATGGGGCGTGTGGGATGGCGTGGGGAGCGGCTCCATCTCGTCGCTCTCGATCACCTCGAACGCGCCTTCCCATTTCGTGACGAGCACGGTGGCCACCGCATTGCCCAGCACGTTGGTGGCCGTGCGCCCCATGTCGAGGAAATGATCGACGGCGAGGATCAGCAGCAGGCCCGCTTCGGGAATGTCGAAGAAAGACAGGGTGGAGGCAATCACGACGAGGCTGGCGCGCGGAACGCTGGCAATGCCCTTCGACGTGACCATCAGCAGCATCATCATGATGATCTGCTGCCCGACGCCGATATGGATGCCATAGGCCTGCGCGATGAACATCGTTGCGAAGCTGCAATACATCATCGAGCCATCGAGATTGAACGAATAGCCCAGCGGCAGCACGAAGCTGGCGATGCGCTTGGGCACGCCGAACTTGTCCAGCGCTTCCAGCAGGCGGGGGAAGGCCGCTTCCGAGGATGCCGTGGAGAAAGCGATCATGAAGGGTTCGCGCACGTAGCGGATCAGCGTGCCGGTCTGCTTTCCGATCAGCGCATAGCTGACGGCGTAGAGGAAGCTCCACAGCACCAGCAGCGACAGGAAGAAGCCGCCCATGAACCAGCCGTAGGTGACGAGGATCGCGATCCCCTGATGCGCGACGGCATTGGCGACCGCGCCGAATACCGCGAAGGGCGCGGCCTTCATCACATAATCCGTCACCTGCAGCATGACGTGGACGAGCGATTCCAGCCCGCGCACGATCGGCTTGCCCTTGTCTCCGACGGCGGTAAGGCCGATGCCGAAGAAGACCGAGAAGATCACGATCGGCAACACGTCATTCTTGGCCATCGCATCGATGATCGACGTCGGCACGAGATGGACGAAGAAATCGTGGAGCGAGAATTCCGGTTTGGCGATGCCGCTGGCCTCGTTCACCGGCGGCAGGGGCAGGCCGAGGCCCACGCCCGGCTGGAAGAGATTGACGAAGATCAGGCCCAGCGAAAGCGAGACGAGACTGGCCAGGACGAACCAGCCGACCGACCGCGCCCCAATTCTTCCCAGCGCCGATGAATCCCCCATATGCGCGATGCCGGCAACGAGCGTGCCGAAGATCAGCGGCGCGATGATCATCTTGATCAGACGCAGAAAAATATCCGTGAGGATAGAAAATCCGGTCGTTATCGTTGCGAGGTCCGCCGGATCGGATACGGTCTGGTTCAGGACGAATCCGGTCAGGATGCCGAGGAGCATCGCAAGGAGGATGTAGAGGGTCAGGCGCCGGGCCATGCATGTTCCGTTCAAGTGGAACATGTCTGGTCGGGCGAAAGCGGTGGGGCGTCAAGTCCGAGTGCTCGGACAAGGCGGGTGAGCGTCAGGGAGCGATCGGCGTGGCGTTGTTCGGCAAGCGTGAGAAAGTGGTGTCCCGGATCAACCGGATCCTCATCGTGGAGGATGAGCCGCTCGTCGCGTTCGACAACGAATATGTGTTGCAGGATGCGGGTTATCTGGTCGTGGGATCGGTGGATACCGTGGAGGTCGCGATCGAGACGATCCATGCCGGGCAGCCCCATCTCGTCCTCTCCGATATACGCCTTTCGGCGGGCGGCACGGGGCTGGATGTCGCGCAGGCAGCCCGCGAGGCCGGGGTGCCGGTGATCTTCGTCACCGGCCATTGCCCGACGGAGGCCAAGGCGCTGGCCGTCGGCTGCCTCGCCAAGCCCTATACGCAGCGTGATCTGCTCGCCGCGATCGACGCGGTGGATGCCAAGATCGGCGGCCGCAACCCGAAGCGGATGCCGCGCGGCTTCACGCTGTTCTGAGCCGTTTCCGCCGGATGCGAAAGGGCGAGGCGCGCCATCTCGACACCCGCCCCGATCCGGTTACACCAGCGGCATGACCGCCGTGACAGACGAACCCAGCCGCGCCTTTCTTTCCGGGCTCAAGCCCTATTTCGAAAAGGCCCCGCTGGCCTCGCTCTTCCTCGGCATGTCGTCCGGCTTTCCCTATGCGATGATCGCCGCGACGCTCACGACGCGGCTTGCCCAATCGGGGATCGACAAGAAATCGGTCACGGCCTTCACGCTGGCCTTCCTCGTCTACAACCTGAAATTCCTGTGGGCATGGATCATCGATGGGGTGCGCCTGCCCGTGCTGGGCCGGCTGGGCCAGCGCGTTTCCTGGATGATCGTGGCCGGGCTGCTGGTGATCGCGGCGGTCGCCAATCTCGCGATCGTCGATCCCGCCGCCAGCCTGTGGTGGACGGGAGTAGCGGCCGTTCTCGTCGCCGTCGCCGGCTCCACCTACGATATCGTGATCGATGCCTATCGCATCGAATTGCTGGAGCCGCGCCAGCTCGGTCCCGGATCGGGCATGACCCAATATGGCTGGCGCATCGGATCGCAGCTTGCGGCGGCCACCGCGCTGGTGATGGCGGCGCGGATCGGGTGGACGGGCGCCTATCTGCTCTGCACGGTCTTCGCCCTGCCGGCGATGCTCACCGCGATCCTGATCGGGGAGCCGCCGCGCCATCGCGATCCGGTGGGCCGGCGCGGCATCGGTGAGGCGCTGGCCTCGATCACCGGGCCGTTCGTGGAGTTTTTCAGCCGGCAGGGGGCGGCGCTCGTGCTGGCCTTCATCCTGCTCCACAAGATCGGCGATACGCTTGCCAACCTCACCTTCCGCCTGCTGTTCGACAGCCTCGGCTACACGAATGACGAGATCGCCGTTTATGACGTGGGCACCGGTTTCTGGGCCTATCTGATCGGGATCTTCATCGGCGGCTTTCTCTATGCGCGCCTCGGGATGAAGCGATCGGTGCTGCTCAGCCTGTGGCTGATGGCGGTTTCCAACCTGAGCTTCGCGGGGCTTGCCGCCTCGGGCCACTCCAATCTGGCGATGGCCGGGGCGATGACGTTCGAGAATGTCGCGAGCGGCATCGGCGGGGTCACCGTCACCGCTTATTTCTCGGCGCTGTGCGATCTGCGCTTCACGGCTTCGCAATATGCCCTGATCTCGGCGGCGGCCAGCGTCGTCGGGCGCCTGCTGACGGGAACGACGGCGGGCGCGCTGATCGAGACGATGGGCTATGTGAATTTCTATCTGCTGACGACGGTGATCGCGCTGCCCGGCATCCTGCTTTTCTGGCTGATGCTACGCGCCGGGCTGGTGGATCAATCGATCGGCAGCGCCGGGAAGCAGCCCTCCGAAGGGGGCGCCAACACCCCCACGTGATGGTTGTTTACAATTTGTAAGGTGGCGATCCGGGCGGGGAGGGCGCAAGGTGCCGGTCCACCAACCGTATCAGTTGCTTGCGAGTTATTCCGTTCATGCCTTCCGTCGATATCGATCGCTGCCTCCTGCTCTTGCGGGAAGCCGAATTGCTGCTGCTCCGGAATGGCGAAAGCGTGCTCGCCTCCCAGGTTTCCATCGTCACCGGCCGGCTGATGCTGCGCTATCCGCGCGATAATCAGCCGACGCATTAAGGCTGCGTCGCAGCCGGCGGCATCACCGGCCGGCCTGGAAGACACGCCAAGGCACTGGTCTGAAGCGCCGGATCCGGTGCAGCGAAATCGAAAGCCGCCCGGGGAGGCCGCGCCCCGCCTCGTGGCGGGCGCGCGGCGGGGGATCAGCTTCGCCCGAAGACGCGGGCGAAGATCGTGTTGACATGCTTGTAATGATAGCCGAGGTCGAACTCGGCCTCGAGCGCCTCGTCCGACAGCGTGACCTCCGGATCGGCCTTGAGCAGATCAAGTAGCGAAAGCGTGCCGTCGCTCTCCCACACCTTCATCGCGTTGCGCTGGACGAGCGCATAGGCGGCCTCGCGGCTGAAGCCGGCCTGCGTGAGCGCGAGCAGCACGCGCTGCGAATGAACGAGGCCCCCCATCCGATCGAGATTCTTCTGCATCCGCTCCGGATAGACGAGGAGCTTGTCGACCACGCCGGTCAGCCGCGCGAGCGCGAAATCCAGCGTGATGGTCGCATCCGGGCCGATATAGCGCTCCACCGACGAATGGCTGATGTCGCGCTCGTGCCAGAGCGCTACATTCTCCAGCGCGGGCGTCACATAGCCGCGCACCATGCGGGCAAGGCCCGTGAGATTTTCGGTCAGCACCGGATTGCGCTTGTGCGGCATGGCCGACGAGCCCTTCTGGCCCGGCGAGAAATATTCCTCGGCCTCCAGCACTTCGGTGCGCTGGAGATGGCGCACCTCGACCGCGAGCCGCTCGATCGACGAGGCGATCACGCCCAGGGTGGCGAAATACATGGCGTGGCGATCGCGCGGGATCACCTGCGTGGAGACGGGCTCGACCGCGAGGCCCATCTTGGCCGCGACATGCTCCTCCACGCGCGGATCGATGTTGGCGAAGGTGCCGACCGCGCCGGAAATGGCGCAGGTGGCGATGTCCGCGCGGGCCGCCAGCAGCCGCACCTTGCAGCGCTGGAATTCGGCATGGGCCTCGGCCAGCTTGAGGCCGAACGTGACCGGCTCGGCATGGATGCCGTGGCTGCGGCCGATCGTGGGGGTCAGCTTGTGTTCGAAGGCGCGGCGCTCGATCGCGGCCAACAACGCATCGAGATCGGCGAGCAGCAGATCGGTCGCCTCGGCGAGCTGGACGGACAGGCAGGTGTCCAGCACGTCCGACGAGGTCATGCCCTGGTGCATGAAGCGTGCCTGCTCGCCAACCTGTTCGGAGACCCAGGTGAGGAAGGCGATCACGTCATGCTTGGTGACGGCCTCGATCGCATCGATCGCGGCAACGTCGATGACCGGCTTCGTTGCCCACCAGTCCCACAGCGCCTTGGCGGCGGAGGCCGGGACGACGCCCAGTTCGCCCAGCTTCTCGGTGGCGTGCGCCTCGATCTCGAACCAGATGCGGAACTTGTTCTCGGGCGTCCAGATGGCCGTCATCTGCGGCCGCGAATAGCGGGGGATCATGGGTGGCTCGCTCGCGCTGGGGGAATGTCGCGGGGCGGGTAGCAGGGGAGAAAGCGGGGTTCAATCGGCCTTGCCCGATCGAAGCGCGGTGAGGGGGGGCGGCCTGAAAGTCAGGCGAAAGCCAGACCTCATATATGCGAGGGGCCGTACACGCGGAGGCATGGCGTGGTGATGCGTGCTCGCGGCCGGGGGCCTTGCCCGCGACGAGAACCCGCCGCCGATCGCGCTATTTCTTCGTGCGCCGGAAGGTTTCGATATAGGATTTGGAGGTGCCGTCGGCGGCGGCGCGGGCGACGACGCCGTGACGGACCCATTCGTCGCCCTCGGCCGTGTAGCGCCAGAATTCGCCGACCACGAGATCGCCGTTGCGATACTTCTCGATCATGAACTCGTCCGGGCCGGTCTTCATCAGCGCCATGTGATCGAAATAGCCGCCGTCGAAGGCGTAACGCTTGCCATCCAGCTTGCCGGACCAGGTGGCGACATGGGGATGATCCCTGTCCGTGCTGTTCACGCCCCGATAGCTGACCGTGTCGCCATCCACCGTCATCGTGATCGTCAGATGGAAGGTCGCGGGCAGTTGCCCGTTGCTCCAATAGGCATGCGACTCCTCGAAATCGCCGCTGGACTTGCCGGGCGCGGCCAGCGCCGGCGCGGCGGCCAGAAGGGAGAACATGCCGAGCCCGGCCGCGGCGAGATGGCGCATGGGATCGATCACTCCTTATTCGGCCGCATGATGGAACGGCATGGATCGCGGCCTTTTCTTGCGATTGCGGAGCAATCACGCTGATATTTGCCTGTTTCCGAGAGTATCAAGCCGATCCTTGGTGACAAGCGCGCCCGCGCGCGCCACAAGAAAAACCGGATTCCGCCACGGATATCGCCATTGCGCGCCCTTTGTGGCAGTTGGCGGCGTCCTTCGATCAAAAGGCTCTGCGATGCGTATCAGTCCGATCTTCTCCGCTGCGTCTCTCGCGCTCGCGATGCTGGGGGCCGCCCCGGCCATGGCGCAGGATGTGGGGGCCGATGTTCGCTGCCTGCTCGTGAGCAATGCCTTCGCCGCTACCGAAAAGGATCAGGCGAAGAAGCAGTTCGCGATCGAGGCATCCCATTTCTTCTTCGGGCGCGTGGACGTGCGTGTGACGCAGCCGCAGCTGAAGGCGCAGATCGTCGCCGTCAGCAAGACGCTGCGGCCGCAGGACATGGCGCCGACGATGAATGCCTGCGTGAAGCGACTGCAGGATCGGCAGCGCGTGATGCAGGTGATCGGCCGCGAGATCGCCGCCGCCAATCCGCGGCCGCCTGTACCGGTTAAAAAATAAGGGAGGCCATTCCCGGCACGGCGGCCGGGAAGGCCGCCCCTCAACCGGGATCGCGCCGCTACATCAGGCCCAGCGATCGCAGGCTCGCCTGCCCCTTGCTGCCCACGATCACATGATCGTGCACGACGATCCCGAGCGGGCGACAGGCGGCGACGATTTCGCGCGTGATGGCGATATCCTGTTTCGACGGGGCGGGATCGCCGCTCGGATGATTGTGGACGAGGATGATCGCGGAGGAATGCAGCTCCAGCGCGCGGCGGACGACCTCGCGCACATGGATCGCGGCCTGATCGACGCTCCCTTCGGAAACCAGTTCGTCGCGGATCAGCACGTTACGGACGTTCAGATGCAACACGCGGGCGGATTCGGTTGCGCGATGCGCCATCGCCGCATGGAGATAATCGGACAGGGCCTGCCAGCTTCCGAGCACGGGCCGCTCCGCCACAGCGCTTTTCAACAGGCGCAGCGCGGCCGCCTGCGCGATCTGGAGCGCGGCGGCGGCCGCTTCGCTGACGCCGGCATTGGCCAGCGTTTCGGGCGCGGCGCTCAGCAACGGGCCGATGCCGCCAAATTCATCCAGCAGGCGCCGCGCGATCGGCTTGGTATCGATCCGGGGAATCGTGAGCGCCAGCAGATATTCGACGAGTTCGTGATCCAGCAGTGCTTCCCCGCCGCCTTCCGCCAGGCGCCGGCGCAGGCGGGCGCGATGTCCGCGTGTATCGTGGCCGGGATCGGCATCCTTCATGGGGAGGAGGCTAGAGGCGGAACGGGCGGAGGGAAAGCGGCGCGATTTTCCGCGATCGGATGTCTCCGGGGAAGGGCCGATTCGGTTGCAATGGCCGCCGCCGGCAGGGCGCGCGCCGAATAAGTTCGTCCTTTCTTGTCCTTAAGGACAGCGCCCGGACGGCCCGCCTTGGTTGACTCGGGAGAACCCCTTTTCTAGAGGGTGCGCGCCTGACGGGATCGCCCGCCGGTGCGGCGGACCTTCCCGATACAAAGAGGAGAGGGAAAACCGTGGCGGAGGACGGGACCGGGCAGGATCCGATCGGTCAGGATGTCCGGCTGACGTCGCTGGATCAGCGACTGAAGGCGGCGACGGACGCCGAGAAGATCAGGACCGGAACGACGCAGCGCAAGCCAGGCAAGGGCTATAGCCAGGGCAGCCGCGTGTTGACGGAATTGATCGCGGGTCCGGCCGGCGGTGCATTGCTGGGCTGGCTGTTCGATCGCTGGCTGGGCACGTCGCCCTGGCTTCTGTTGGTGCTTCTGGTCCTCGGGATCGTGGTGGCCTTCAGGAATATCATGCGAATTTCGGGCCAGCGGCCGGAGTGATCCGGCGGCGGCCGCATAACGGGGGTTGAGAGAGTGGCCGCTGAGGGCTCCGGCATCGATCCGATGCATCAGTTCAAGGTCGAGCCGCTGTTCGGCGCCGACTGGTCCATTGCGGGCCACAATATCGCTTTCACCAATTCCGCGCTGTTCATGGTCATCACGCTGGCCGGCCTCTGGCTGTTCATGCTCGGCGGGATGAAGCGTCAGCTGGTGCCAGGGCGCTGGCAGGCGGCCGTGGAGGGGATGACGAGCTTCATCTCCAACATGATGGATGCGAATATCGGGCCGAAGGGCCGGGCCTTCACGCCCTACGTCTTCTCGCTCTTCATGTTCATCCTGTTCGCCAACCTGATCGGGCTGATCCCGCTGGGCGTGGTGCCGGGGATGCACCCCTTCACCGTGACGAGCCACATCACGCTGACGGCGGTACTGGCCTTCTTCAGCTTCGCGATCGTGCTGATCGTCGGCTTCCTGAAGCACGGCTTCCACTTCTTCTCGCTGTTCGTTCCGCACGGCACGCCGAAGGTGATGATCCCGCTGATCTTCGTGATCGAGCTGGCGAGCTTCCTCGTGCGTCCGTTCAGCCTGGGGCTGCGACTGTTCGTGGCCATGACGGCCGGGCATATCCTGCTCGACGTGTTCGCCAGCTTCGTGGTGCAGGGGCTCAATGCCGGCGGCATCGGCTACGGCGTCAGCTTCCTCTCCTTCATCATGATCATCGGCGTCTCGGCGCTGGAACTGCTGGTTTCGGCGATCCAGGCCTACGTCTTTGCGCTGCTCACGTCGCTCTATCTGAACGACGCGATCAATCTTCACTGATTTCAACAAGCTACAAATCACAGTTCACAGAAGGGAAGACATTATGGATCTCGCATCTGCCAAGGTGATCGGCGCCGGTCTCGCCGCGATCGGCGTCGGCATGGCCGCGCTGGGCGTGGGCAACGTGTTCGGTTCGTTCCTCGAGGGCGCGCTGCGCAATCCGGGTGCCGCCGATGGCCAGCAGGGCCGCCTGTTCATCGGCTTCGCCGCCGCCGAACTTCTGGGCCTGATCGCGTTCGTCATCGCGATCCTGATCCTGTTCGTCGTCAAGTAAGGTCTTCGCCGGGGCAACCCGGCGAGCCACCTGTCGTCCTCCTTTCGTAAGGCCCTTCCAAGCCGATGCCCCAGATAGACCAGATCGCCGAAATCTACGCGTCCCAGCTTTTCTGGCTCGTGATCGTTTTCGCGCTCCTCTATTTCGGCATCGGCAAGGCGATGCTGCCAAAGATCGAGAAGACGATCGAGGATCGCGACGCGCGCATCCAGGGTGATCTCGCCGCTGCGGAGGCTGCGCGCGCGCAGGCCGATGCGGCCGAGGAAGCCTATCTCGCCAAGCTCAACGAGAGCCGCGCCGCCGCACAGGCGGAAATGGCCGCCGCCAAGCATAAGGCGACGCTGGATGCCGAAGCGAAGGTGAAGGCGGCGGATGCCGAGGTTCAGGCCAGGGCGGCCGAGGCCGAGGCGAGGCTCGCGGCCCAGCTGGCGGAAGCGTCGGCCGGGATCGAAGGCGTAGCCGCCGATGCCGCGCAGGAAATCGTCGCCCGCGTCTCCGGTCTGAACGTGGATCGCGCCGAGGCCGCTCGCGCGGTCAAGTCCGCGCTGGCGGCTTAAGGATAAGAATATGGCCGAGATCGCCGGCACCCAGCTCAACGCCACCACGCTGGCCGATCCCGAGATGATCGAGCATGGCGAGATGACCGCGCTCGGCCTGCCGCCGGGCGGCTGGGTCGCGCTGTCGATGATCGTGGTGATCGCGATCATCCTGTGGAAGAAGGTGCCGGCCGCGATCGCCGCGTCGCTCGACAAGAAGATCGCCGGTATCCGCACTCAGCTGGACGAAGCCTCCAGGCTCCGCGCCGAGGCCGAGGCGCTGAAGGCCGAATATGAGAGCAAGGCATCCGCCGCTGCGGGCGAGGCCGCCTCGATCGTGAGCCACGCCTATGCCGAGGCCGCCGCGATCGTGGATAAGGCCAAGGCCGATGCGGAGACGCTGATCGCGCGTCGCGGCAAGATGGCCGAGGACAAGATCGCCGCCGCCGAGCGCGGGGCCGTGGCCGAACTGCGCGCGAAGGCCGCTTCCGCCGCCGCCGCCGCTGCCGCGCAGATCATCGGCGAGAAGCTGGATGCGGGAAGCGACAAGGCGCTGGTGGATCGTACGATCGCCTCGCTGGGCCAGCGCCCGAACTGATTTCCAAAAGTGCAGCAGCGCATCGCTCCCGTCGATGCCCTGCGCGGAGTGGCATCGATCGGCGTCGCGCTGATCTTCCACCTTCGCTATCTTTCCGGCGACCTTTCGATCGATCATCCCGAGCTTATGCCGCTCGGATGGTTCCTTCCGATCGAGCGGATATACCGCCACGGCGATATGCTGGTGGAACTGTTCTTCGTTCTGTCCGGCTTCATATTCCACCACATCTACCGGCAGGATGACGGCCCCACCCGCGCCAGCGCGGCCGATTTCGCCTCGGCCCGTTTCGCGCGGCTATATCCGCTGATGGCGCTTTCGACGGTGCTGGCCGGGCTCGCCGTCTATCTCGGCATAGGGCTGACCGGGCATGCCTATGAGGATTGGGGGCACGCGCCGGCGGACTGGATCCGCAATCTGCTCGGCCTGCAATTCCTGCGCGTGGAGCCCGCGAGCCTCAACGCGCCGACATGGTCCGTCTCGGTCGAGCTTATCTGCTATGCCGCATTCTATGTCCTCGCCCGCCAACGGTCCCCGCTTTTCTACGCCGGCAGCGCCATGCTTCTGCTGTGCGGCCTCTATTCGCTGGCCTGGGTGCTGGGGCCGAAGCTGCCATGGTTCATCGCGCGCGGCGTGCTGGGCTTCTTTACGGGCGTATTGCTCTATGGGGTGAAGGAGTGGTTCGCACGGTTGCCGCTCGTCGCGCTGGCTGCCCTGCTGATCGCTGCCGGTACGCTCGTCTGGATCGATCCCTGGCCGCTTTCGCGCTTTGCCAGCAATGCGCTCATGACCGTGATGATATGGCCGCTGGTGCTGCTGGTCGCCTTGCGGGCTCCGGTTGCTCGCTGGCTGGATAATCGCGTCATGATGCTTTTGGGCGATCTTTCCTATTCAATCTACCTTCTGCACATGCCGATCATCCTCGCGATTCTCGCGCTGCACGCCAACCAGCCCTTTTCGCCGCAGCAGATTGCATGGTTGTGGCCGCCGCTCGTGATCGCGACGCTTCTGCTGGCGTGGCTGAGCCTTCACTATATCGAAATGCCATTGCGGCGGCGCCTGCGCATCCGTCGGCCCGTGGTGAAAATGACCGAACTGGGATGAGTGTCGGGTTTCGTGGCGCTCGCATCCGGCCCGCCTTCTCCATGCCATCCGGATCGATCGTGGACGCGAGCGCCCGTTTCTCCGGGGCACTCCCGCGTGGAGCGCATTCGTTCGTTTCGTATCCGCAAGAACTTGCGATGCGCCGGGGAGCCGCCTAGCCTCGCGGGACAACGCAGGGGATTGCTTATGAAACGGCCGCTCCTTCTGATGACGGCGATGCTCGTCATCCTTCCCGATATCGCCATGGCGCAGCTCGGCCAGTCACGCGCGCCGCAGCATGGCGGCGGGGCGCACCCTCCGCAACAGGGGGGCGGATCCGGACGCCCGGGCGCGGGCGGTGGCGGCAATCAGGGCATGCGGCCGTCGCCCGGCGGCCCATCCACCGGAAGGCCGGACTCGGGCCGACCCGGAGGCGGCGCCGGCCGCCCCGATCGCCCCGGCGGTCCTTCTGTCCAGCCTTCGCGACCTGGTCGCCCGGGGGTGACGCCGCTTCCGCGGCCGACACCGGGCCGTCCGGGTGCGGGCCGGCCCGTCCATCGCCCCGGCATCGGCCGCCCGCCGGGCTTCCGCCCGATGCCCGGTCGCCCGTTCCGCTATCCGCCGGGCTATCGCTATCGCCGCTGGTCGATCGGGCTGCTGCTGCCGAGCCTGTTTTTCTCCTCGTCTTATTATTTCGACGATTATGCGCCGCTGGGCGTCGGGCCGCCGCCGCCGGGCTATCGCTGGGTGCGCTATGGGCCGGATCTGCTGCTGGTGCAGATCGGCACGCGCCGCATCGTCGACGTGATCTACGGGGCGTTTTACTGAGGCGCGGATCCCCGATCGGGCGGGGAGCCCGGGAGGCAAAGGGGGGCGCTCGCGGATCCGGGCGCCCGGCTCGGAAGACGCCGGGGCCACGGCGATGGCTGGCGCCCGGCGCCGTCGCCCCCTAAATCGCGCGGGTGAGCGAACGTCCCGACAGCCCCGATCGTTTTTCCGAAGAGAAGCAGACCTATGCCGTGCGCGGCGAGGGCGCGGCGCCGGATATCGAGGCGGGCGTGGCCGCGATCCGCAACGTGCTGAAGACGCTGCCGCAGCGGCCCGGCGTGTATCGCATGACGGATGTGCGCGGCGACGTGCTGTATGTCGGCAAGGCGCGATCACTGAAGAATCGCGTGACCAATTACACGCAGGTTCCGCGTCTTCCGAAGCGGCTCAGCCGGATGGTGGCGCAGACGCGCGGCATGACCATCGTCACCACTAATACGGAGGCGGAGGCGCTGCTGCTGGAGGCGCAGCTCATCAAGCGCTTCCGCCCGCCCTACAACGTGCTGCTGCGCGACGACAAAAGCTTCCCCTTCATCCTGCTGCGCGAGGATCATGCCTTTCCGCGCGTGCAGCTTCATCGCGGCGCGCGGCGTGCGAAGGGGCAATATTTCGGCCCGTTCGCGGGGGCGGGGGCGGTGCGCAAGACGCTGACGGCGCTGCAGAAGCTGTTCCTGCTGCGCTCCTGCACGGACAGTTTCTTCGCCAATCGCACGCGGCCCTGCCTGCTCTATCAGATCAAGCGCTGCTCGGGGCCGTGCGTCGACCGGATCAGCGCGGAAGATTATGCCGAACTGGTGGGGGACGCGGCCGATTTCCTGGCGGGCAAATCCACCAGGGTGCAGCAGAAGCTGGGGCAGCAGATGGCCGTGGCCGCCGAGGCGATGGATTATGAGCTGGCCGCCGTCTATCGCGACCGCCTGAAATCGCTGACATTCATCCAGGGCACCCAGGCGATCAATGCCGAGGGCGTGGAGGATGCGGACGTGTTCGCGCTGGCGGCCAAGCAGGGGCATATCGGCATCCAGGCCTTCTTCATTCGCGGCGGGCAGAATTGGGGGCATCGCGCCTTCTTCCCCACGCATGTCGCCGAGGTGCCCGAGGAGGAGGTGCTGACCGCCTTCGTGATGCAATTCTATGAGGAAGTGCCGCCGCCACGGCTTGTGCTGATCGATCGCGCGCTGCCCGAAGTCGAGCTGATCGTGGAGGCGCTGAGCGAAAAGGCCGGGCGCAAGGTGGTGCTGAAGACGCCGCAGCGGGGCGAGCAGAAAAGGCTGCTGGCGCAGGCGACGCGCAATGCGGAAGAAGCGCTCGACCGTCGGCTTGCCGAGGGCGCGACGCAGAACCGGCTGCTGCGCGAAGTGGGCGAATTGTTCGAGCTGGACGGGCCTCCCAACCGGATCGAGATTTACGACAACAGCCACATCATGGGCACGAACATGGTGGGGGCGATGGTGGTGGCGGGCCCCGAGGGCTTCCGCACAGGCCAGTATCGCAAGTTCAACATCAGGCGGCCCGAGACGGCACCCGGCGACGATTTCGCGATGATGCGTGAAGTGCTGGAGCGCCGATTCGCGCGGCTGGAGCAGGAGGATCCCGATCGTAAATCGGGCGAGTGGCCCGATCTGCTGTTGATCGACGGCGGCAAGGGGCAGGTTTCGGCGGTCTTTCGCGTGATGGAGGAGATGGGCGTGCAGGACGTGCCGATCGTGGGCATCTCCAAGGGGCCGGACCGCAATGCCGGGCGCGAGCATTTCCATCTGCCGGACGGGCGCGAATCGATGCTGCCGCCGGGATCCCCCGTGCTCTTCTATCTCCAGCGCCTGCGCGACGAGGCGCACCGCTTCGCGATTGGCGCACACCGGGCCAAGCGCGCCGCCTCCACGATCAAGAGCACGCTGGATGACGTGCCCGGCATCGGCCCCGCGCGGAAGAAGGCGCTGCTGATGCATTTCGGCACGGCCAAATCCGTGCGCGGAGCGGGGCTGGAGGATCTGATGCGTGCCCCCGGAATATCCGAGGCGATGGCGCGGCAGATCTACGACCATTTTCACCCGAGCGGCTGAGCGGGCGGGGCCGGCTGGGAAAAACGTGGCTTTCGCGATTTTAACCTTGGCTCTTTGCCGTCCGGTCATCGACGCGGCCTAGAGAAGGGCCTGCGATCTGATCGCACGTGTGAGTTGCTTGTCGCATCCGCGTATCGACGTCGTCCCGGGCCCGGTCACCCGACCGTCCCCCCGCTTGATGGGAAGGGTTCCGCCCGGGACGACGTATCGTTCGATCACTCCGAAACGGCATGTCGGCGCTGGTGGGCGCCGGGCGCTTCCCCGGCGGCGGATCACCCCCTAGATCATCCCGATGCATATCGAGGCGGAGGCAATCGTCTGCGCGGTGCGCGGCCATGGCGAGCATGGCGCCATCGTCCGCGCGTTGACGCCGGATGACGGGCTGATCGCCGGCTATGTGCGGGGCGGGCGCTCGCGCCGGCTCCGGCCCGTGCTGATCGCGGGCAATCGCATTCGCGGCGACTGGCGCGCGCGCTCCGACGATCAATTGCCCGCGCTGGTGGCCGAACTGGCCGAAAGCCGCGCGGGGCTCCTGGGCGAGCCGCTGGCGGCGGCGGCGATTGATTGGGTGACGGCGCTTACCGCCGCCGTGTTGCCCGAAGGCCAGCCCTATCCGCGCCTGCATGTCGCGCTGGAGGGCGTGCTCGCCGCGATCGCGGCGGCGCCCTCCGCGCGCGGCTGGGCGGCGGCGCTCGCCCGCTATGAACTGCTGCTGCTGGCCGAGCTGGGCTTCGGCCTCGATCTTTCGGAATGCGTGGCGACCGGCGTGCGCGACGATCTGATATTCGTCAGCCCGAAGAGCGGCGGCGCCGTCTCGCGCGCGGCGGGCGAGGCCTATCGTGATCGGCTGCTGCCACTGCCGCTCTTTCTGGTGGAAGGCGGGGCGGGCGCGTGGCCCGATCTGATCGATGCGCTCGCGCTGACCGGCCATTTCCTGATTCGCGATCTGCTGACCGGGCCGGTCGCAGCCATAACCCCCGCGCGCGAACGCCTGATCGAAAGACTGCGCCGGATCGCCTGATTTGGTCCGGATCGGACAAAAAGAAGATCCGGAGCTCCAACGAGCGGGGATGGCAACGGATTGTTTGCGATTCGTCGTTACGCCCCGTCATCAGCAAATCACCGCCTCACGGATGGAGGTCATAAATATGTTGGCGCGCCGCGTAATCAGCTCCCCGAGCACCGCGACCGCTGTGGTGGCAGAGGATGTCGGGCCGAACGTCCTTTCCTTCCTGTCGCGGCAATCTTTGCCCGCGACACCGCAGAATTATACTTTGGGCTACCTTGTCGTCACGAACGGCGATGGCCTGGCCGCGCGTGCCGTGGATGCCGTCATCATGAACGGTGATCGGCTGAGCGCGGCCGATGTTTCCCGCATCCTGGCCGTTCATGGGCCGAAGGAGGAGGAACCGCAGGGCGAGAGCGAGGATGCGGCCAAGGTGCGCCGCCACACGCTGCGCCTGGCCGAATTGACGCAGACGGCCGTGAACGAGACGGGCGAATTCGGTCGGGCTCTGGAGGCCGAGCAGACGCTGCTCGCCGGCACCGTCGCCATCGCGGAACTCGTCGCGACGATGATCGAGCGTTCCACCCGCACGGAATCGCAGCTCGCCAAGGCGGCCAAGCAGATCGAGGATCTGAGGCAGGAAGTGGAGACGGCCAAGGGCGATGCGCATCATGACTCGCTGACCGGCCTGCACAATCGCCGCGGCGTGCTCGCCCGCCTGCAAGGGCTGCAGCCCGTGCAGCGCCCGCTGCTCGCCATGTGCGACATCGACAATTTCAAGTCGGTCAACGATCGCTACGGCCATGTCGTGGGCGATCGCGTGCTGAAGCTGGTCGCTAATTCCCTGCAGGAAAGCTGCGGGCAGAATTTCCTGGCGCGATGGGGCGGCGAGGAATTCGTTATCATCTTCAACGGTGCGATCACACCCGACGAGGCGTTCACCATCCTGAACCGGGCGCGCGAGGACCTGGCCGCGCGCAAGGTGAAGCTGCGCGCCACCGATCAGCCACTGGGCCTGCTCAGCTTTTCGGCGGGCATCGCCGCCTTCGGCGAGAAGTCGCTGGATCAGGCGATCGCGGCTGCCGATGCACTGATGTATCAGGCGAAGGCGAATGGCCGGAATCAGGTGCTGATCGAGGGCTGATCGGCGGAAAAGCCGCGCTTTCGCGGCAACAGTCGAGATATATATTCCTCCCGGTACAAAAATCGTTTGACCCTGCAGAGGGGGCGGCCTATCGGCTGCTCCCGCAGGAGCGGATGCCGCGCGCGGCGCCGCTTTCCAGATCCCGATCGGTGATCCGTGTCAGTCTCCGCCATGTCCGCCGCGCGCGACATGCTGCGTTAACCTGACTCACGCGAAAGGGGGCGGAACGGCAACGTTCTGCGTGAGGGAGACCAGGCGTGGGATATCTCGATCTGAACGCGGCTTATGCGCAATCCGCTCCGCTGGAAGCCTTCACCGGCCACGCCAATGCGCGCGGCGAGGTGGCGGAATTCTCGCCCCTCGAATGGACCACCATCCTCTTCTCGCGTCGCGACAGCCTTTCCAGCTTGGGCGAGCCCGGCCGGATCGCGCGCTTTCTCGGCCGGCTGTTCGGCATCGATCCCAAGCCCCGCCTCGCCGATGCGCGGCTGGAAGCGCTGCGGCGCTTCGCCGTCCTCTCCTGGCATCACGGCTATAACGTGCCCAAGTCCGAACTCGGGGCGTTCAAGCAGGCGGGTTATTCGGTCTCGCAGGCGGAAACGCTTCTCGCCAGCATCGCGATCGCACGGTCGGATCGTCGGGGCTGAGGCTCCGGCGCGTTTTCAGCCCCGGTGGCGGCGGATGCCGTGGGGCATCGCGGCGAATGACGGCCCCGGATCGACCATGACGGACTGATCCCCGGCGCATCCCGGCGGTTTTTTTGGCCGGGCGGGCTACCCGAAGGTCGCATCGCGTCCTAACCGTGCCGGCGGTATGGGACTGGGTCGAAACGAAGACGCGCAACCGGATCGCGGTGAGGGGAAGAGCTTGAGGCAGGCAATCATCGCCCTGGTGGCGACCACGGGACTTTCATGCGGATTCCCGGCCGCCGCGATCGCGGCAGACGCGGCGGGCGCCGACGCGGATGCGGCCGGATCGGAGATCATCGTGCTGGGCTCGGCCCTGTCACGCCCGGATTCCGATCGCGCTTATGATACCACGGTGATCGATCGGGCGCGGTTGACGGGCGATGCCTCCGGCCGGGTGGAAAATGTGCTGTCGGATGTGGCCGGGCTCCAGCAGTTCCGCCGTTCGGACAGCCGCTCGGCCAATCCTTCCGCGCAGGGCATCACGCTGCGCGCGCTGGGCGGCAACGCATCCAGCCGCACCCTCGTCCTGCTCGATGGCGTGCCGATCGCCGATCCCTTCTTCGGCTATATTCCGTTTAACGCCCTCTCGCCGGATCGCCTGTCCGAAGTACGCGTCACGCGCGGCGGTGGCAGCGGAGCCTTTGGTGTGGGCGCTCTTTCGGGCACGATCGAACTGGTCAGCGCCGGACGCGCGGATCTGCCGCCGCTCACCGCCAGCGCCTCCTATGGCAGCTTCGATTCCGTGCAGCTCGCCGCGACCGCCGCGCCGGACGTGGGCGCGGGCTACGTCGCCGTTTCGGGCCGTTACGATCGCAGCGACGGTTTCTACACGACGCCGGTGTCCCAGCGCGTCGCCGCCACGGCCCGGGCGCGCTATCGCGACTGGTCGACATCGATCCGCGCCGTCGCGCCAATCGACGAACTCACCGAATTGCAGACGAACATATTGGTGCTGCGCGACAATCGCACGCTGCGCTTTCAGGGGGCGGACAGCAGCACGAGCGGCGAGGATGCGAGCGTGCGCCTGATCCACCGGGGCGACTGGGCGGTGGATGCGGTTGGCTATGTGCAGGTGCGCAACTTCACCAACAAGGTGGTGAGCGCGACGACCTTCCGCGTCACGCTCGACCAGCGCGACACGCCGGCGCTGGGCGTGGGCGGCAAGATCGAACTGCGCCCGCCGGTGGGCGATCGCCACATGCTGCGCATCGGCGGCGATTTCCGCCGCGCATCGGGCGAATTGTTCGAGGATGGCTATAACGCCACGACCGGCGCGCTCACGCTGCGCCGCAATGCGGGCGGCAACCAGACCACCGCCGGCCTGTTCGTGGAAGACGAATGGAAGCTGGGCGATCTGATCCTCACCGGCGGCGGCCGCGTCGATCGCTGGAGTATCGACGATGGCTTCCTGCGTGTACGCAGCCCCACCGGCGCGCTCACCACGAACAACGTCTATGCCGATCGCGACGGCACCCGCGCGACCGGGCGCGCGGGGGCGCGCTGGCAGATCGCGCCCGTGATCGCGGTGCGCGCCGCCGCCTATACGGGCTTCCGCCTGCCGACGCCGAACGAACTCTATCGTCCCTTCGTGGTCCAGCCGATCACGACCGAGGCCAATGCCCAACTGAAGATGGAGCGGCTGCGCGGCGTCGAGGCGGGGATCGACCTGACGCCCGTCGAGGGCGTGTCGTTGAACGTGACCGCCTTCACCAATCGGCTGGAGGATGCGATCGCCAACGTGACGATCGCCACCAACACGCGCCGCCGCATGAATGTGGATGCGATCGTGGCGAAGGGGATCGAGGCCTCCGCCGCCGTGCGGCACGGGCCTTTCTCGATCACGGCGAGCTATGCCTTCAATGCCTCGCGCGTTCACGCTTCGGGCGTCGCGGCCGGATTGAACGGCTTCATTCCCGCGCAGAGCCCGCGCCACAATGCCGCGGCGACGGTGGCCTGGGCGCCGACCGGTGGTCCCTCGCTTTCCGCCACCGTGCGCCGGGTGGGCAAGCAATATGAGGATGATCTGCAGACGGACGTGCTGCCGGCCGTCACCACGGTGGATGGTGTCGCCACGCTTCCGCTGGGACACAAGCTGGCGCTGGTGGCGCGGGCGGAGAATATCTTCGACGTGAATATCGTGACGCGCAACGCCGGCGGATCGATCGACTATGGCACGCCGCGCACCCTGTGGATCGGCGTGAAGTTCGGAGGGTAGGAAAGCGCGCCGATCTCATCCCGATCGCCGGGCGCGAACGGGATGAGGGAACCGGTCCGTGCGCCCACGCGGGCGCACGGCGGAGACGATCAGGGGCGTGCCGGTATTTCCAGGCCGCGCTGCACGGCAGGCCTCGCCAGCGCGCGCTGGAGCCAGGCATCGACCGCGCCGAACTGATCGTAGCCCGTAATCTCGCGCGCTTCGTAAAAGCCGATCAGATTGCGGACCCAGCCCAGAATGGCCATGTCGGCGATCGTATATTCATCGCCCATGATCCACTGGCGATCCTTCAGGCGGCCTTCCAGAACACCGAGCAAGCGCTTGGTTTCGTTCAGATATCGATCGCGCGGCCGCTTGTCCTCATAATCCTTGCCGGCGAATTTGTGGAAGAAGCCGAGCTGGCCGAACATCGGGCCGATCGCGCCCATCTGGAACATGATCCACTGGATCGTCTCATAGCGGAGCGCGGGATCGGCGGCGAGGAACCTGCCGCTCTTCTCGGCCAGGTAGATCAGGATCGCGCCGGATTCCCACAGGGCGAACGGCTTGCCGCCGGGACCATCCGGATCGAGGATCGCGGGAATCTTGCCGTTGGGGTTCAGCGAGAGATATTCGGGCGTCCAGGTTTCGTTCGCGCCGATGTTGATCGTGTGCGGCTCATAGGCGAGACCCATCTCCTCCAGCGCGATCGATACCTTCACGCCATTCGGCGTGGGCAGCGAATAGAGCTGGATGCGATCGGGATGCTGCGCGGGCCAGCGGGTGGTGATCGGAAAAGAAGATAGGTCGGCCATGGTTGCTCCTGTGGACGCAACCGCCATCTAGGTATCGGCCCCGAGCGGCGCCAGACGGCAGGAGATTTCCAGGATCGTGACCGACACCCGCACCGAAACCGACAGCTTCGGACCGATCGAGGTTCCGGCCGATGCCTATTGGGGCGCGCAGACCCAGCGGTCGATCGCCAATTTCCCGTTCGGTGAACGCGAACGCATGCCGATCGGCATCGTGCACGCGCTGGCGATCGTGAAGCAGGCCGCCGCACGGGTGAACCGGGCGCACGGGCTGGCGGGCGAGAAGGCGGACGCGATCGAGGCGGCGGCGGCCGAAGTGGCGGCGGGCGAGCATGACGACCAGTTCCCGCTCGTCATCTGGCAGACGGGCTCGGGCACGCAGAGCAACATGAACGTGAACGAGGTGATCGCCGGGCGCGCCAACGAGATGCTGACCGGCCAGCGCGGCGGCAAGGCGCCCGTCCACCCCAATGACGACGTGAATCGCGGCCAATCCTCGAACGACAGCTTTCCCACCGCCATGCATGTCGCGGCGGCGCTGGCGGCGCGCGACAGGCTGCTGCCCGCGATGGAGCGCCTGGAAGCTGGGCTGCTCGAAAAGGCGAGGGCCTGGGACGATATCGTGAAGATCGGCCGTACCCACTTGCAGGATGCGACGCCGCTGACGCTGGGCGACGAGTTTTCCGGCTATTACGCCCAGATCCGCCTTGCCCGCACGCGCACCGCGCCGCTGGTGGAGCATGGCCTCGCCAGGCTGGCGCAGGGCGGGACGGCGGTGGGCACCGGGCTGAACGCGCCCAGGGGCTTTGCGGAAGATATCGCGCGCGAGATCAGTGCGATCACCGGCTTCGCCTTCGAAACCGCGCCCAACAAGTTCGAGGCGTTGGCGACGCATGACACGCTCGTCGATTTTTCGGGCCGGCTGAACAGCCTCGCCGTCTCGCTCACCAAGATTGCCAACGACATCCGCCTGCTGGGGTCCGGCCCGCGTTGTGGCCTGGGCGAGCTTTCGCTGCCGGAAAACGAGCCCGGCAGCTCGATCATGCCCGGCAAGGTGAACCCCACGCAGTGCGAGATGCTGACGATGGTGGCCGCGCAGGTGATGGGCAATCATGTCGCCGTCACGGTGGGCGGCATGCAGGGCCATATGGAACTCAATGTGTTCAAGCCGCTGATCGGCGCGGCCGTGCTGCGTTCGATCGATCTTCTGAGCGTGGGCATGGACAGCTTCCGCGAGCGTGCGCTGGACGGGCTGGAGCCCAATCGTGCGCGCATCGCCGAACTGCTGGAGCGATCGCTGATGCTCGTCACCGCGCTGGCGCCCGAGATCGGCTATGACAATGCCGCGAAGATCGCCAAGCACGCCCACCATGAAGGGCTGACGCTGCGCGAGGCAGGCAAAGCGCTGGGGCTGGTGGACGATGCGACGTTCGACCGGCTCGTCGTGCCGGAAACGATGCTGGGGCGGTAACGCGCGGCTTCCCTTCCGTTTGAGGGAGAGAGCCGTCAGAACTCGTCACGGAGGCGGAACCGATTGCGGGTTCGCGCGCTCCTTTCGGGCAGACATTCGGGAGATTTTCGGCGTGGGTGCGACGACGGTTGGAGCGCTGGTGGGTGGCGCGATCGATGCGATGAGCGGCGATGACAGCGCGGCCGATGGTGCGCTGGTGGGCGCGATCACGGCCAATGTGCTGAAGGTCGCGATCCCGGTGGTGATCACCTATGCGGTGGGCTGGGCGGTGCTGCGTGGCCTGGGGGCCGCGAAGGACAGGGTTTTCGGTGAGAAGAAGGACGTGAAGGCATGATCGGCAAGCTTATCGGCGCACTCGTCGGCCGCGAGATCGATCGCCGCGATGGCGACAGCGGCATCAAGGGCGCCGTGATCGGTGCAGCCGCGCCGGGCGTGCTGCGGCGGCTGGGGCCGCTCGGGATCGTGCTGGGCGGTGCCTATGTCGCCAAGAAGGTCTATGATCGGCGTCGCGCCCGGAAATCCGGGCCGGCGGCCTGAGTCTCTCCGGTCAGGTTGGCGGGACGGCGGTGACGTATGTCGTCACGCCGCCCGCGCGGTGCTCTTCAGGATGGCGACGAGGCGATCCCGCTCCCACAGCTCGACATCGCCGTCGCGCATGTGATCGGCCAGCATCATCAGGGCATCGCGGTCCTCGCCGCATTCGCCCAGCACATGGCTGTCGATGATGCGGCCGGAAGCGGCGTCCCGGTAGAAAAGTCGGTAACAGGGCATGGTGGCGCTCCTTGGTGCCCGGCCCTTGTGGTTAATCGCCGTGGCGCCCCGATTGCCGCTCTTTTGCGGCGCGGAAATATGCGACGAACGGTTTCTCGGCGGGGACGCCACGCCTTGCGTGCGCTGGTGCGGGCGCGAAATGACGGCGACGGCTTTTAGCCCAGCCCTGCCTGCCAGGTGCGTATCGCCTCGACCGGCCAGAGCAGCATCAGCACGTTGAGGATCAAAAACAGGCTCGGGAAAACGTATATTTCTCATCGCTGTAAGGCTGATTTTGGGGGTCGTTTTCCCATCGACCCACCTACCACCTAGAGTGGGCCGACTTCGTGTGAACGCCGCGATCCTAACGAACGCACATTGGTTCGATCGCGTCTTGGAAACGCGACCTATCATTCTCCGACCAAGCGCAGGTAGGCCACCCGCCGATCCTCCGATTCCAAGCCTGGGGGACGATCGGCGAGTGGCCCTCGTCGTTACGCAGCGGCCTGTGCTGACGAGGCTTCATCCGCCTTGGAGGGCCAGACCCCCATCACGTCGGCAGCAGCATCGACCGCAGCCAGCAGGGTGTCCTGCGAGAGATGAGCGTACCGTTGCGTGGTCGATTGCTGGGCATGGCCGAGCACCTTCGACACGACGTAGAGGGACTGGCCTGAGTTCACGAGATTGCTGGCGGCGGTGTGCCTTAGGTCGTGCATCCTGACTTCTGGAAGGCCGGCTTCCTTCCGGGCCGTATCCCAGCCGTGGAAGATCGAGTTGAATGGCTTGCGCGTGTTTGGATTGGGCACGAGGTACGGACACCCCTTCCATCGCGGAAGCTGATCCAGAACAGCCAGCGCCGCGCCAGACAGGGGCACGAAGCGAGCCTTGCCGGATTTGGAGAGCGGAATGCGCCACACGCGCCTGTCCGAGTCGAAGTCCTCCCATTTGGCGTCGAGCAATTCACGCTTCCGCGCGCCCGTCAGGAGCAGCAACGCCACGATGTGCTTCAACTGCTTGTTGCGGCTTCCCTCAATCGCGACCTTCAACCGATCGGCCTCATCCGCGCTGAGGAAGCGCTCCCGCTCATTGTTCATCTGCAGCTTGGTCAGGCCCTCGGTCGGGCTCTTCTCGGCCCCTACGATGCCCCACCGCTTCGCCAGCTTGTAGAGGTGGTTGATGATGACGTGGAACCGATTAACCGTCGCGGGAGCATAGCCGTCGTTCAACTTCGCCTTCAGGAACGCGCTCACATCGGTCTGGTGAATCTCGTCGATGCGGCGCCGACCAAACTTCGGCAGTATGTGGAGACGGAGATATCGTTCATCCACGTCGGGTGCCCGCTTGTATCCCGAGACATGCTCCAAGAAGCGTTTCGCCACCTCGGCGAAGGTCGGGACCGATCGCTTGGCCGCGCGCTCCTGAGAAGGATCCTCGCCAACGGTAACACGCGAGCGAACACGTTGGGCGACCTTCCGGGCGTGATCGCAGGTGACGTCGGAGGCCGCACCGATGCGATACTGCTTCTGCCGATTGTAGGCGTCCCGGTAACGCAGCGCGTACGTCTTCCCGCCGGTCTTGCGGACCTCCAGCACGAAGCCGGTGATGGCGGTGTCGAAATAGTCGATCTTGGTTTTGCCCGCCGGGCAGGAGGCGGTGAGCACAAAGGTGGAAGTGAGCTTAACGTTGGGCATGATGGTCCTCATGTGATTGGGGTAAAGGAGGGCCGTTCCCGGAACCGCATCGCTACGGCTCCGGGTGGCTTGTTCAGTGAGTTGAAGGGCGGCCTAGATGGCCGGGATCAGGGCTGGCGGGGTCTTGCCCTCAGCGAGCATTCCATCGAGCCATACACGCTCGATTGGCGCCTCTGGCTGCTCGGGTTCGATTGAGGAAGGCTTGTCGAACCGCAAGGCGACCGGGATCACGGACCACGCGCGTCGTTCAGTGCAATCGGCCTCGACGAGCTGGAGCCCGCGCACGATCCGGTTCTTGTTGCGCGCGAGGTATCGGCCAAACTTGGACTGGCTGACATGTCCCCGCTCGACGAACGGCAGCTCCATGACCGCGTCGCAAAGGTCGCCCTGCTTTTGCTCGTCGATGTGCCTGAGGATCTTACGCACCATCGTAGCGCGCTGTCCGAAGGTCTCCTTCCACGCGGAAAGCAGGTTGCCCAACGTCTCGGCATCGGGATCGTGCGCGATCTGCTCGATAAGGCTCTTCGCCGGATCGGGAAGGCCGAGCCAGATCAGGCTGTGCCGGCACAGGTCCGACCACTGTCCGAACCCCGGAACGCTGGGCACGTCCGCCTTCGGAGACCCGGCCGCTTTCCAGGCGCCGATGATCGTCAGGGCATCGCTGACATAGCTTTCCCGATGACGACGAACCTCACCCGCCGGATCGCCTGTGAATTCGCGGTCCGCCGGAAGGATGTACATCGACGCCACGCGCCGGGCCATATCTCTTAAGGGTCTAATATTATTCCCGGTTCCCATGACGAAACTGTTCGCCCGCGCGGTGATCGTGCTGTTCGTGCCGAGCCTGCGCTCGCTGATCCATCCGTTCGTGAGCATCCGATTGAGCGCCCCGTGCGGCAACCAGTCGGTCGGCATGTCGTCGAAGCATACTACCGCCGGCTGCTCGATTGCGATCGCGAGGACGACCTTCGTCGCCTCCTCGTTGGTCATGGGGTAGCTCATCGCGCGAGGCTCACCGGGACCGGCGAACGGTGCGATGACAGACGCGAGGTAGCTCTTCCCGCTTCCAGGCGAGGAGGCTGTGATGTTGAAGCCGGGCGCGAGATCGAGATAGTCCCGTATTGTCGCGGTCAGCATGGCACTGACTGCGGTGGTACGATCGGCGGGGTTCTCGAACACGAACTCGGTCAGCAACGTCTGCATCCGGCCCATTGCCGACAGCGCGTTGTCACGCGTGAGAGCTGGGATGTCGAACGCGTTGGCATCGAACGCAGCGAACGTGCCGGACGCAGCGTCATAGCCGGGGGTGGTTACAAGCTCACCGGCATCATTGAGGTACGGTTGCCGAGCGAGGCGCTTGAGCACCGGCAAGGCGCCGCATCCCTCGCTCTTGAGCAGAGCGACCACGATGTTGGTCGGCACGTCGCAGCGCCGCCAATCCTCGCTCCGTCCATCGAACTTCTCGAAATAGGCAGCCGCCGACAATGCCATGCCGAGCGCCTGCTCCGTTACCGGCTCGGTCCGGAAGTCTCCGGTCGCGGGATCGGTCTTCAGCGTGACGATCATGCCGTTGAACCGATAGAAGCCACCCCGCGCCGCGAGGATCTTCTCCGCACCGATCACCGAACGGTGCAAGTGGCCGCTCTTGATCCGAACGATAGGGAGGCAGAACGCATCCCGCCGTTCGACGTCGAGGTGATCGAGGAGAGCGCCGATCCTGCGCTTCTCCGCATGCCGACAAGGGCAATGGAAAGCCCCCATCGGCACCTCGTCGGACGGCGCATAGTAGCGCGCCTCCTGTGCCTCACCGGGAGCGTGTTCGCCCGCGAAGGGACAGGTGATGCGGTGCTCGTTTCCGCCCACCCAGCGGCCATACAGGCCTTTTCTCGTCAACGCCGCGACGACGGGGTTGGTCTCGGGCGCGGGACGGTACACATCGTCGGCGACGATCGCCTCTGCCGGCACGGAGTCATCTAGTGCGATCGACGGCAGCGTAGAGGGTAATGAGGGGGCTTCCCCGCCTTCACCCCCTAAGAGGCTGCCGCTCGGCGCGGATTGATACGTCTCGGCGGGGTCCGCTGGAACGGGGGCCGGGAACGGGATGATCGTCGCGGGTGCGCGATCTTGACCGGCAACAACGTCGTGGTCGATCTGCGAAGCAAGCGCATGCTCGCAGATTTCATCGTTCACAGGCGCAATAGCTGCCTGCGGCTCAGAGAAAATGTCTATCATTTACATAGCTTTCGATTGGATAGCCGGATGCTGTCCGGCCGCCAGTCGAGCGCGCCATTCGGTGCCTGCCAAAACGAATAGGGTCCTCCGGGGAAGGGCCAGCACGGAATGGAATATATGGTTCATACGGTCCCGGCTCGAACAGGATCGTCTGGGCGTTTTCTGGCATTGGCTGTCCGTCGGGGCATGTCTCTTCCCGTTCGCGCTTCGGCCGAATGTCCCGCTGTCCGTGCGGCCGCCAGCGCACACGGGGACATCTTCACGAGAGCAAGAAGCTCCCGTGGTACTCAACTCACACCAACGATGAGAAAGAACTTGGCCGTTACTTTCCGGCCACTGCCCGTCCGCTCGATCCGCCTTCATCTGAAGGTTCGGCAACTTGTCCCGGCACTTGGCGCCTTGTCGGCACCGTCCCCGCCGAAGCGGGACCGGGCTCCTATGAAGCTGTGGATAACTCGTCAACTGATTCGCCGGGCAGAAACGATCTTCGCGCCGAAGTGGCATTTGCCAGCGCCGAACTGTTGATCACGTAGGTTCACCCCTTGCGGAGCATGCCAGCGACGACCAAGAGCGCGATGAGGAAAATGAAGGCGAGCGGCTGTGCCTGCATCAGCAGGCCGACAAGTCCGATCCCGATCAAGCCGAACAGCTCGCGCGGGCACTCGAACAGGGCGACCACCAAGCCGATCAGGATTGCGATGCCCAGCACGACCGCCACGGCCTGCCCGGCCGCGATGATCGCTCCTGCGGCGAGGAAAATGCCAAGCCACTTCATCCGGCCTGCTCCCGGCAGATGGCGACCAGGACAGGATCGGCGTCATCGGCAATAATAAGTTCGAAGGCATGGCCCGCGTTGCCGACGAGCTGGACCGCGATGTGGTAGCTCCGGCTTGCGCGGTAGATGTAGTCGAACGATTGAACGAAGCAGGGATCGTCGTGCCGGCGTCCATCGGGATCAATGAGGGGCGCCCAGCCAATTGCTTCGATGAGGTCGGCCTCCGTCGTGTCGGCGGTACCGTTGCCGGCTGGACATGCGCGCATGCCACCCGGCCTCCGATGGATCGGCGACCGAGGTGCTGTACAAAGAGGTTTACAGACAGGTCTGACGTCAAGAAGGCTTCCCAGTTATTGCGCAAGCCCCCCAGAGTTAGATTGCCTGAACCTGTCAGGCACTGTCCGCCGTTCGTGCTTTTGAAGAACATTGTTTTGGGATGAAAAAGAACGCCACCTTTGGGGTTGTAGAATAGGGATACGGAAGCGTTCGGGAGGGCTGCCTTCGCTGTCTTCAACGCAGCCACGGCTGCTGTGTCGGTGATCGCATCGAGACCGACTACCAGTTGGAAATTGCCTGTACCGAGCAGTTTGCGTACCGCCGGCTCGGCCAAAGCGGTGTCGATCCCGGTAGACGTTGCGAACGCAAAAGCCGCAAAGCCGCCCACTGCGCTCGAAGCGGCAGCAACCAAAGCAGAATGAAGCGTGTCCCCTTCGTCGGGAACCTGAAGAGTGAGGGTCACCGGCTGGTTCCTGCAGCAGTGCTGTTTCTGCCCCCCTGCTGTAAACAAATTCGTTCTACGACTTGCCCGTCCACTCTGATCCTGCCCCCAAGCTCCGACTCAGTGGCAAGCTACTCGACGAAACAAACCGCCGTCCACGGCAAACCACCGTTCAAAGGCTCCCATCGGCGCCCCACCGGGAGCTCTTCAAGGCACAAGCAGCGACGCATCGCGGTAAGAGCAGGAGCGGTAGCCTGCTCGATGGCATAAGTGTAAGCTACCTTCATCCGGTCTAACCCCACCACGCCAAGATAAGCATGAACAACGGAGTTCGCGCTCAACTGTGTTTATGGCTCCCCTATAGCCAAGCTGTTGACATCGCTAACGAACGATCGTTGGCTCGATGTGGATTGGCGACCAAGGCTAAGCGCTCTCCGTTTGATGGGCAGCGGACAACCTCGCGAAAACTCCTTTCGCAAGGCTTTCCTCCCTTTACCTAACAACGGCACTTTCACGGCAGAAGCAGGCTGGCATCGCCGTAAGAGTAGAAACGGTAGTCGTTTTCTATCGCATAAGCGTAAGCTTCTTTCATCCGGTCGAGCCCCATCAGTGCCGACACTAACATGAACAATGCTGACCCACCGCCAACCTACCAAATGGGCGCTCAGCAGGGCCCCGAATCGCAAGGCCGTGAAAGCAGCTTCCCGGCCGGGCGGGAGCGTTTCCTAGTTTACGTTCAATACCTTCGGTGCCGAACGCGATCCTAGACCCGCATCGGCATCAGCACGTTGAGCGTCAGATTGTCGCGGATCACCAGCAGCGTGAGCAATTCGAAGCCGAGGGCGAGGGCGATCGATGCCGCCACGGGCAGTCGCCGCGCCAGCCAGAAGCCGAGCGACATGAAGCCGATGTCGCACAGCGAATTGAGCACGCTATCGCCTTCATAGCCCAGCGCGATCGTCGCGGTGCGATAGCGATCGATCACCATCGGGCTGTTCTCGACGATTTCCCACGCCGCCTCGATCGCCAGCGCGGGCAGATAGCGCAGGCCGACCGGCCAGCGCCGCAGCAGCGCCCAGGCCACGCCATAGAAGATCAGCCCGTGGATCAGGTGGCTCGGTGAGTACCAGTCGGCGATATGCTGGCTGTTCCCCGCATCGATCGCGCCATGCCACAGCGCGACATGGCCGCAGGTGCAGATGGGCGGCCTGCCCATGGCAAGCAGGATAGCGGCCGTGGCGGCGAGGATCAGCAGGGCCGGGACCAGGAAGGGGGAGATCCGCATGTTGCGGCCGCGAATGGCGGGCTTTCGGCGGTCTGGCATCGCATGCCATGTTGACGTGGGCGGCGCGGGGCGACAAGAGCGCGCATGCCTCGTCACGGCCTCGATCATCGCGGCGTCCTCTTCGTCCTTTCCTCGCCGTCGGGCGCGGGCAAATCCACGATCGCGCGGATGCTGCTCGCCAGCGATCCGGATATCGCCATGTCCGTGTCCGTCACCACCCGGCCGCCGCGCCCGGGCGAGGTGGACGGCAAGGACTATCATTTCGTCGACGTGCCCCGCTTCAAGGAGATGGTGGCCGAGGGCGAACTGATCGAATGGGCGCATGTCTTCGACAATCGTTACGGCACACCGGAAAAGCCCGTGCTGGAGATGCTCGCCGCCGGACGGGATGTGCTGTTCGACATAGACTGGCAGGGCGCGCAGCAGCTTTTCCAGAAGGCGGGCGGCGATGTGGTGCGCGTCTTCATCCTGCCGCCTTCCGTGGAGGAGCTGGGCCAGCGTCTCGCCCGGCGGGGCACGGACGATGCGGAGGTGATCGCCGCGCGGATGCAGCGGGCGGCCTCCGAGATCAGCCACTGGGATGGCTATGATTATGTCCTCATCAACGATGATGTGGAGCAATGCTTCCAGGAAGTGCGAACGATCCTGCATGCGGAGCGTTTGCGTCGTTCGCGACAGACCGGCCTGATCGGTTTCGCGCGCAAATTGATGAGCGCGGCGGGCTGAGCTAGCCTTTCGCCTCACAAGCCAGGGAGGCGAAGATCATGATCCGGGTTCTCATCGGTGCCATAGCCGGCGGCTTGGCGATGTTCATCGTGGGCTTTCTCTTCTGGGCCACGCCGCTCAACCGGATCGGCATTTCCAGCGCGACGGAGGCTCAGGGTGCTGCGGTGCAGCTGTCGCTGGCGCAGAATCTTCCCGCGACCGGCTATTATCTGATCCCCAATCCGGAAACGCCGAACGGTGCCGTCCTTTCCGGGCGCGGCCCGACGGCACTTGTCAATTTCAACACGACCGGTTTTTCCTCCGCCGATCCCGGCGCGATGATCGCGGGGTTCGTGCAGGAGGTGATCGTTTCGCTGCTGATCGGGATCAGTCTGTTCGTGGTGGCCGGGCGCGTCACCGATTTCGCATCGCGTGCGCGGCTGGTGGTGGGCTTTTCGGCGGCGGCGGTGCTGATGATCACCACGAGCGATCCGATCTGGATGCATGGCGACTGGCGCTATGCGCTCTACGGCCTTGTCGCCGATCTCGCGATGCTGTGCGCCGCGGGCCTCGTCATCGCGCGCTGGTTCGTGCCCGTGCGCACGGCATAGCGAAAGACCCCGGACAGGGAGGGATCCGGGGCCTTTCACCTTTCGGGGCGTCTCAGAAGGCGACGATGCGCGCCGGCTGCCGCTTCTGCCGGCGAAGCGCGCCGCCGATCGCGCCGAAGCCGACGATCATCATCGCCCAGGTCGCGGTTTCGGGCACCGCCGACGAGACGGAGACCTGGCTCTGGCCGACGATGATGTCGCCCGAGAGCAGGCCGCCGCTCACCGCGAAATTATCGTAGATGATGTGCAGGGCGTTGGTCGTCAGCGATCGGGTGTTGAGATTGCCGATCGTCTGATCGCCGGTGACCTGTTCGTTGAGGATCACCTTGAGCCCCAGCACATCGATCAGCGTGCGGTTGGCCGCCGAAGAAGCGACGACGGCGGCGTTGATCGGGACCGAGACCAGCAGGCTGCTGAGCGTGAGATTGGCGATGCTGCTGACGCCGGTGAAGTTCGCACCGTCGAAGTTCGTCGTCGAGGTGATAGCCGAGGATCCCAGCGACAAGGCGTTGAGCGATCCCAGGAAGCCGAGATCGACCGCGAGGCCGAGGCCGAGATTGTTGATCGTGGCGCTCGCGCTGCCGGTGGGGCTCACCGGGAAGGCCGACTGGGCCGCGGCCGTCATGATGCCGGTGGAGATGTCCTGGCTGAGCGATCCGCCGATCACATTGCCCAGCGACAGGGATTGATTGGCCGCCGCGAACTGATTGCTCACATTATAAGCCGGGGCGGCCGTGCCGCTGGCCGTCCCCGTCGTCACGCCGGCCGAGAGCCCGGCGATGTTGAGCGCGACCTTGAGATCGGTCGCGTTGCTGGAGATGGAGGAAACCGCCCAGGCGGAACCGGTGGTGGCCAGGGCGAAGGCGGCGGTGATGGCGGCGCGCGTGCCGCCGCGTGCGATCGAACCAAAGATATTACGCATACGAACCCCTCATACGTAGACTTGGTTGCTCGTCAGGATCTACCGAATGCAAATCCCGGTTTTTGCGGAAAACCGGAATACATTGAATGAAAGTCCAGATCCCAAGGTAGTATTACTACCTTGTTAACATGCGGCCCAAATAGATTGGTGGTTAACGAATTTGTGTTAACTATAGTATCGGATGGATATGCTTCGACTTCAGTCGAATACGCGGCCGAAACGAAAATATATCGGTGCTATGCGCGCCGAAAATAGGCCGGTTTTTAAGGATTGAGGCGCAGAGAGCGCGCGTCAGCCCAGCAGGTAGAGGAAGCGCGCGGCGGCGACGAAATCGATGCGCCGCGCCTCGCGCGTCTGGGCGGCCAGGGCATCCTCGCCCCACATGCGCGCCTGCCAGAGTTCGTCGAGATGCGTCGCGGCGAAGGCCGCTTCGGTATCGATCGCGCGTTCCGCCAGCGCCAGCGCCGCGACGAGCGAACCGCCGATCGTGATGAGCTTCGACAAAGCGGCGAGCGCGAAGGGCGATTGCGCCGAAAGCGCCTCCACCAGACGGGTCACGGTCGCGGCGGGCTGAGCGACGTGAAGGATGCCGCTCGCCAGCGCGAAATGCACGTCATAACGGCGGCGCGCCCAATCGAGCAGCGGATCCCACGACAGGGCCTCCTCCTCCACCAGTTCGGATGGGCCATCGGCGCGATAGCAGAGCAGGTCCGTCTCGGCATAAGCGGCCAGCGGCGCCACGAAGGCGGCGATATCGGGCGTGACGATATCAATCGCGGCATTGGCGATGCCGGTGAACGGCATGGCGCGCGGATCGATCACCTCGCCCTGCCCGCGCCATTCCTCCGCGATCGCCGCCGCCAGCGCGGGGGAGGGAAGGGCCAGCACGGCGCGTGCGGGGGTCTTCACGCCCCGGCCATCCAGAAGGAGCGCGCCGTCCACGATCGAGACGTCCTTGTAGAAGCGCTTCACGGCAGCGCTTCGAGCAGGGCGATCAACTGTGACGCGTGCGTGGCGACCACGTCCGCGCCGGCCTCACGCAGCAGATCGGCCGAATGATAGCCCCACGCCACGCCGATCGCGGCGACGCCGGCGGCCTTGGCCATTTCCATGTCGTAGCTGGTATCACCGATCATCGCGGTCGTCCCCGGCCCGGCGCCGGCATCGGCCATGGCCTGCCACAGCATCGAGGGATGTGGCTTGGAAGGATGGCGATCGGCCGTCTGCAATGTCACGAAGCGCGGATGCAGGCCATGCTTTTCCAGCACATGGCCCAGACCGCGATCGGATTTGCCCGTCGCCACGCCCAGCAGCCAGCCGCGCGCCTCCAGCCCCTCGATCGCCTCGTATATGCCTTCGTACAGCGGCTCATCGGCCAGACCCTGCCGGCGCAATCCGGCGAAGTTCGTCTTGTAGGCGGTGCCGAGCGCCTCATGCTCGTCGGCCGAGCCCTCGGGATGGAGCACGGCCATCGCCTGCGTCACCGAAAGGCCGATGATCGATCGCGACGCATCCCGCCCCGGCGCCGCCATGCCATGGCCGGCAAAGGCGAGCTCGATCGCGGTGCAGATCACGGCCTGCGAATCCACGAGCGTCCCGTCGCAATCGAAAACGGCGAGGCGGTTCATCGGGCGGTCTCCATTTCCGCAGCCAGCGCGTGCCGGCCCAGCGCGCGTAGCCCGGCGATCGCCCCGGCCGCCTCCGCCGCGCTCTTGTTCTGGCCCAGCTTCGCCGTGCCGCGAATGGTGGCGGCCTCGATGGCGAAGCCGGTGATGGCCCTCGTCATCGCGCCGAAGCGGGCCGGGGCCATCTTCTCGCGCGTCCACGCTGTCTTGGGCGCCAGAAGCGCTTCCTGCGTGGCGCTGAGGCGATCGAGCTGATCGATCAGCCCCGCCTCGTCCAGCCTCCGCGCGACGCCTTCGATCTCCACCAGCCGATAATTCCAGGTGGGAACCTGATCGGCGGTGCCATACCAGTCAGGGCTGATATAGCCATGCTCGCCCAGGATCGTGGCGAGCACCGGGCCGCCATCCAGATGCGGCACGACCGGATTGGCGCGGGCGAGATGGAAGGCGGGATTGCCCTCTGCATCGAAGACGAGCGGAGCCTGCGCCGTCATAACGCGGCCTTCCACCACGATCGCGATGATCGCGAAGGAGGCATTCGAGATGAAGGCGCGCAGCGCCGGATCGTCGATCCAGCGGAAGGCGGGGTTGGGGTGCATCGGCCGTGCCTCAGGCTATCCGCTGAAACGGGTTCGGCAGGCCGGCAAGGCGGCTCACCGCCCGCTCCCGCGCGACCGCCTCTCGCCCTTGCGTTCCTTGCGGCGGGTCTTGGCGGCGGCGCTGACGGCCTTCTTCTTGCCTTCGGCCGTATCGCTGAACTTCGGCTCGTCGATCGGCAGCGCGTCGCCCAGCGACATGTCGAAGCCCAGATGCTGGAGGCTTTCGAGAAAATGCTTCGGCGGTTCGGCCGTCACGTCCAGCTTGCCGCCATCGGGATGATCGATGCGGATGCGGCGCGCATGCAGGTGCAGCTTGCGGCTGACTCCGCCGGTGAGGAAGGCATCCTGCCCACCATATTTGCCGTCGCCCACGATCGGGTGGCCGATCGCGGCCATATGGACGCGCAACTGATGCGTGCGGCCGGTGAAGGGCTGCAATTCCACCCAGGCGGCGGCATTGCCGGCGCGCTCGACGACGCGATAGCGCGTGCGGGAAGGCAGGCCCTCCTTCTCGTCGACATACATCTTCTCGCCGCCCGTGCCCGGCTGCTTGCCGATGGGAAGCTCGATCATGCCATCCTCGATCGAGGGCACGCCTACGATCAGCGCCCAGTAGAGCTTCTTGGCGGTGCGGCTGGAAAAAGCCTTGGCGAAATGCGCGGCGGAGCCGGCCGAGCGCGCCAGCAGCAGCGCGCCGCTCGTATCCTTGTCGAGCCGGTGGACCAGCTTGGGCCGGCCCTCCGCCTCGAAGCGCAGCCCATCGAGCAGGCCATCGACATGGCGATCCGTCTTGGTGCCGCCCTGCGTGGCGAGGCCGGGCGGCTTGTCGATCACGATCGCCGCGCGATCCTTGTGGAGGACGAAGCTCTGGATGAATTCCAGATCCTCTGGCGGAAGCGGCGGGCGCTCATTCTTCGCGCGTGGGGCCGGCGCGGGGGCGGCCTCCAGCGGCGGCACGCGCAGCACCTGGCCCGCCTCGATCCGGTCGCCTGGCGCGATCCGCTTGCCATCCAGCCGCAACTGGCCGGTGCGCGCCCAGCGCGAGACGATGTTGAAGCTCGCATCCGGCATGTGCCGCTTGAACCAGCGATCCAGCCGGATGCCGTGATCGTCCTCCGCGATCGTGAAGCTGCGCGCCTCGCCGGCGGGCAGGGCCGCCTCGCCGCTCACGCCATGCCCCGCGTAAGGAGCAGGCCCACGAACAGCATCAGCACCGATCCCGCCACCGACGATACGGCATAGGCCGCCGCCTGCACATGCTGGCCGCGGATCAGCATGTTCGCCGTTTCCAGGCTGAAGGCCGAAAAGGTGGTGAAGCCGCCCAGCACGCCCACGCCCAGGAACAGGCGCAGCGGCTCGCCCTGGAGCGCCGGGCCCTTGGCGAGCGTGCCCGCAAGGATGCCCATGAGGAAGCCGCCCAGCAGATTGATCATCCACGTGCCCCACGGGAATTGCGGCCCGAGATTGCGGAGCGCGACATTGCCGATGTGGAAGCGGAAGCCGGCGCCGATGGCGCCGCCGATCATGACGAGGAGCAGGGGAGGCATCGGCCATCGTCTAGAGCCTGATCGCCCGAAGTGGAAGCGCCCGGCACGTTCGCTTCCGAATTGTATCCGGCGGCGTGATTTCGGGCATGGCGCCGCGCGATCAAGGCTCCGCGCGATCGATGCCCCCATCGCGCCCCGGCGAGGCTATCAGCCGATGAGGAGCGCCCAGAGAATCAGCACGAGCCCCAGCACGGAGGCCATCCACACCAGCGAGCGGACGACCGGGATGCCCGCCGCATAAAGCGGCACATAGAGGACACGGCCGCCGAAATAGAGGCTCGCGCCGATTTCCGTGAGCGTGCCCAGCCGGTTCGCATAAGCCGCGCCCAGCAGCGCGCCGATGAAAAGCGGCAGCGTTTCGAACAGATTGTGCTGCGCGCGCAGCAGCCGGCCGGCCAGCGCGTTGAGCGGCGGCATTTCGGCATCACGCGCGCCCATATTCCATTTGGTGCCATATTGCTGCGTGCGCGCCTGCGCCGTCAGCATGATCTGGACAAGCGCGAGCAGGATGGTCGCGCCCAGCAACGTCATTTCGATCCGCATCGCATCTCTCCCGCCGCATCGGGTGATTCCGTTCTGCTATCGTAACGATACACCGGCTGTGTTAGGTATGCAATACGCTATCATGCGACGTTCGGCCGCTGGACAAAGCGCGAAATCCCGCCGATGCGCCTGCGTGATGACCGATCAGCCTCGCACATCGCGGACATGGTTGCGCCGGCTGGGCACCATCCTGCTGTGGATGCTGATCCTGGCCCTGCTGGCGCCGGTGGTGGTGCCGCCCTTCCTCGACCGCATTTATTATCGCGGACCCGTGACCGATCATTTCGACGGCGCGCATTTCTTCAATCCCGATGGCGAATTCGGCACGGGGGGCACGCAGAAGCGTGTTCCGGCCGTGA
The DNA here is from genome assembly GCF_003248515.1 of Sphingomonas sp. Classification (GTDB taxonomy): domain Bacteria; phylum Pseudomonadota; class Alphaproteobacteria; order Sphingomonadales; family Sphingomonadaceae; genus Sphingomonas_I. Next base: position 98,160 of record NZ_QFOB01000004.1, on the reverse strand, counting down.
TGCTGGCCCGCTTCCTCACCGGTCAGGATCGCAGCGCGTGGCCCGATCATGTCGCGATCAGGCCCGGCTATCCCGCTGCCGAGGGCACCGCCTGCCCGAACGGGCGCGTGGTGGAGAGCTGGGCGCGCTGCGTGGCGAAGGTGGATCCCCGGCGGATGTTCGTCACCTGGATCGGCCATGCCACCGTGCTGGTGCAGGCGGGCGGCATCAATATCCTGACCGATCCGATCTATGCCGCGAAATCCGGCCCATGGGGCGTGACGGGCCCTTCACGGGTGCGTGATCCAGGCATCCGTTTCGAGGATCTGCCGAAGATCGATCTCGTTCTGGTCAGCCACGATCATTACGATCACATGGATCTGGCGACGTTGCGGCGGCTGTGGGAGCGGGATCATCCGCTGATCGTGACGAGCCTGGGCAATGATACGGTGATCGCGCAATCCGGGGCGAAGGCGATCGCGAGGGATTGGGGGCAGCGCGTGGCGGTGAGGCCCGCCCGAACGCTGGCCGACGGGAGTGTGGTCGGCCCCATCGAGGTCATCGTCGAGCGCGTCCATCACTGGGGCTCGCGCTGGATGAGCGATCGCAACCGCGCGCTCTGGTCCGGTTTCACCGTCACCTTGCCGGGCGGCAATCTCTTCTTTGCCGGCGATACGGGGTGGGGCGATGGCAGCTGGCCCGCGCAGGCGGCGCATGACGGGCCCTATCGGCTCGCGATCCTGCCGATCGGCGCGTATCAGCCGCGCGAACTGATGTCCGGCAACCATATCGGCCCGGTGGAGGCGGTCGCGGCGTTCCGCGCGCTGGGCGCAGGCCATGCGCTCGCTATCCACTGGGGCACGTTCCGTCTGGCTGGCGAGGGCGTGGACGAGCCGCCGGCCCTGCTCGCCAGAACATTGGCGGAAAAGGGAATCGCGCCCGATCGTTTCCGCGCGCTGGAAGTGGGGCGGAACTGGGAAATTCCCCAGCTGTGGTGACTCCGAGGTCGGGCAGGCGACACGCCCCGATCCGCCGCCGAAACGATCCGCCACGCCGGATTTCGGCATCCACAGGAATAAGCGCACTTCCGATTCCTTGCGCACCATTTCGCTTGAACGCTTGAGTCGATTGTGATTCTGTCTTTTTTCGAATGTCGCGTCGCTCCGCCCTTTCCCTGATGAAGTCCGCCGCGCTGCCGGCCCTGGCGCTGTTCGTCATCGCGCATTTTGCGGGCTTCGCGGTTTTCGGCGAAAACGGGCTGCTGCAACTGGCCGGCTATCGCCGCCAGACAGCCGAACATCTCGCCACGCTGGAAAGGCTGAAGGCGGAGCGGGACCGGCTGCAGCATCACGCCAATCTGCTCGATCCGCGCCACGTGGATCCCGATTATGCGGATGAGCTGGTCCGCCGCCAGACCGGACAGGTCCGGCCCGACGAAGTGATCATCACGCGCAACTGAGTGCCAATTTCGGCATCATGGTTGCATTTTTGTAAATCGCAGGGCCGCGGTGGAGCCATCAGCCGCTCTTTGCCGCGAGGAATCCGCGATCCTGCGGAAACGGCTGGGAAACAGACGAACTTCGCCGGAAAAGGGATCTGAAGAGGTCATTGCCGTCCAGCGGTGGCAGCGCTTATACGGGCGCACCATCGTCCCCCCGACAGGAGCCGCTATCCTTGGCGAAGGCAGCAACACCACGAAGCCCGCGCGCGAAGGCCGCCGCGCCCGCAGCAACCGCGACCAAGGTCGCCACGCCCGCCGGCATCGGCAATCGCGAACGCCCCGATGAACCCAAGCCTTATGCCGCCTCCAAGGAGGAAATGCTTGAATTCTATCGGCAAATGCTTCTCATTCGCCGCTTCGAGGAAAAGGCGGGCCAGCTTTATGGTCTCGGCCTGATCGGCGGTTTCTGCCACCTCTACATCGGCCAGGAGGCTGTCGCTGTAGGACTTCAGTCCGCCTTGACGGTGGGCCGCGATTCGGTGGTAACCGGTTACCGTGACCATGGCCACATGCTGGCTTACGGCATCGATCCCAACGTCATCATGGCCGAACTCACCGGCCGAGCCGCCGGCATCTCCCGCGGCAAGGGCGGATCGATGCACATGTTCTCGGTCGAGCATGGTTTCTACGGCGGCCACGGCATCGTCGGCGCGCAGGTCTCGATCGGCGCCGGTCTTGGCTTCAAGCACAAATATGCCGAAGATGGGGGCCTCGCGCTCGTCTATTTCGGCGATGGCGCGGCCAATCAGGGCCAGGTCTACGAAAGCTTCAACATGGCGGAGCTGTGGAAGCTCCCCGTGATCTTCGTGATCGAGAACAACCAGTATGCGATGGGCACCTCGGTGAACCGCGCATCGGCCGAGGACCAGCTGTATCGCCGCGGCGAGAGCTTCCGCATCCCGGGTATCCAGGTGGATGGCATGGACGTGCTCGCCGTGCGTGGCGCCGCCGAGGAAGCCAAGGCCTGGGTGCAGGCCGGCAAGGGCCCGATCCTGCTGGAGCTGAAGACCTATCGCTATCGCGGCCACTCCATGTCCGATCCGGCCAAGTATCGCAGCCGCGAAGAAGTGCAGTCGGTGCGGGACAAGAGCGATCCGATCGATCACCTCGCCAAGATCCTGGAAGGTGCCGGCGTTTCCGCCGACGACCTGAAGGCGCTCGACAAGGACATTCGCAAGATCGTCGCGGACAGCGCGGCCTTCGCCGAAGAGAGCCCCGAGCCGGAGCTGTCCGAGCTCTACACCGACGTTCTCGTCGACACCTATTGAGATAGGGTCCAGATGCCGATCGAACTGAAGATGCCCGCCCTTTCTCCCACGATGGAGGAAGGCACGCTCGCCAAATGGCTCGTCAAGGAAGGCGATACCGTCAAGTCCGGCGATGTCCTCGCCGAGATCGAGACCGACAAGGCCACGATGGAATTCGAGGCCGTCGACGAAGGCACTGTCTCCCAGATCCTCGTCGCCGAAGGGACGGACGGGGTGAAGGTGGGCACCGTGATCGCGATGATCGCCGGTGAGGACGAGGATGCCTCCGCCGCGCCCGCACCCAAGGCCGAGGCGCCCAAGGCGGCTGCCCCCGCGCCAGAAGGCGGCGAGGCGCCCAAGCAGATGGAAACCGCCGCGCGCGATCTGGTCGCCGCCGTGGCCGATACGGTGGACGATCCCGAGGTTCCCGAGGGCACCGAACTCGTGAAGACGACGGTGCGCGAGGCGCTGCGTGACGCGATGGCCGAGGAAATGCGCGCCGACGAGCGCATCTTCGTGATGGGTGAGGAAGTCGCCGAATATCAGGGCGCCTACAAGGTGACCCAGGGGCTGTTGCAGGAATTCGGGGCGAAGCGCGTTATCGATACGCCGATCACCGAATATGGCTTTGCCGGCATCGGCACGGGCGCCGCGATGGCGGGCCTCCGGCCGATCGTGGAATTCATGACGTTCAATTTCGCCATGCAGGCGATCGATCACATCATCAATTCGGCGGCCAAGACCAATTACATGTCCGGCGGCCAGATGCGCTGCCCGATCGTGTTCCGTGGTCCGAACGGTTCGGCCGCGCGCGTCGGCGCGCAGCACAGCCAGAATTATGCGCCCTGGTATGCGGCGGTGCCGGGCCTGATCGTGATCGCGCCTTATTCGGCGGCCGATGCGAAGGGCCTGCTGAAGGCGGCGATCCGTTCGAACGATCCGGTCGTCTTCCTCGAGAACGAACTGCTTTACGGCCAGTCGTTCGAGGTGCCGAAGCTTGACGATTATGTTCTGCCGATCGGCAAGGCCCGCGTCGCGAAGGAAGGCAAGGACGTCACGCTCGTCAGCTATTCGATCGGCGTGGGCGTCAGCCTCGAAGCCGCCAAGCAGCTGGCCGAGGTGGGGATCGATGCCGAGGTGATCGATCTGCGCACGATCCGCCCGCTCGACAAGCAGACGGTGCTGAAGAGCCTCGCCAAGACGAATCGCATGGTCGTGGTGGAAGAGGGCTGGCCGACCTGCTCGGTCGCGTCCGAAATCATGGCGATCGCGATGGAAGAGGGTTTCGACGATCTCGACGCCCCCGTGCTTCGCGTCACCAATGTCGATGTGCCGCTGCCTTATGCCGCCAATCTGGAGACGGCGGCGATGATCAAGGTGAGCGACGTCGTCGAGTCGGCCAAGAAGGTCTGCTACAAGTAAGCGGCCGTCCTTCTCAGCGGTGCTGCCGTGAAAGCGGGAGCCCGGGGCTCTGCGGGCGTGGCTCGCGGCTCCGGACTCCTGCATGCACCGGAGCATCGCAGGGGCCGATATGACAGCGAAAATGCCAGCGGGGGGCACTGTCCTCCCGCCCCTTGCCGATCCCGAGCGCGCGCTGGCCGTGACCTATGCGCCCGCGTCTCTCCGCCCCGGCCTCGCCGCGATTTTCGCGCTGGACGAGCGGCTGGGAAACATCGTCGGCACCACCACAGAACCAATGATCGGCCTGATGCGCCTCGCCTGGTGGCGGGAGGCGCTGGAGCGGCTGGATCGCGAAGCGGCGCCGGCCGAGCCTTTGCTGGCCCTGCTGGCGGAACAGGCGTTGCCACACGGCATCACCGGGCGGATGCTGTCGGACATAGAGGGTGGCTGGGCGGCGCTGATCGATGGCGAGGAGGATGTCGCCGCGCGCCATGGCCGTGAGCGCGGCGCTTCCCTGTTTCTTGCCGCTGCCCGCCTGCTCGGGGCTTCGGACGATCGGCTGGCGCGGGCGGGGGAGGGCTGGGCGCTCGCCGATCTCGCGCATCGCCATTCGGACGAGGCGATTCGGGTGGCGGCGCGCGCGCGCGCGATCGACGCGGCCGGCGAGATCAGGGGCGGCGGATGGTCTCGCCCGTCGCGCCCGCTGGCGGCGCTGGCCGCGCTGGTGCCGCGCGACGCGGCCGATCCGGGGCCACGCAGGCAGGGCGCGCCCGGCCGCCTTGCGCGGATGCTGGTGCGCAGCCTCACCGGACGATAGTCTCGCCCCCGTCACTCCGGGGGGAGACGAGCAATGTGGCGCTATCTGGTGGGCGCGGCGGCGGCACTGCTGCTGGCGGGCGGGGGTGTGTTGATCTGGCGCGGCAATGCCGATGCGCAATCCGGGAGCATCGCACCGCCCCCGGCGGCGCGCGCCTCCGGGGAGGAAGGCGAGGCGACCCCGGAGCCGCCCGTGGCCAGCGAGAAGACCCGCGAGGAGCGTCGCTTCGCCCGTTATGACAGGGACAAGGACGGCGCGGTCGCGCGCGAGGAATATCTCGCTTCGCGGCGCAAGGCCTTCGCCAGGCTGGATGCCAACGGCGATGGCCGGCTGAGCTTCGACGAATGGGCGATCAAGACCACCACCAAATTCGCGACCGCCGATGCCGATCATGATGCGACGCTGACGCCGGTGGAATTCGCCACGACGCGCGTGGTGCGCAAGGCGGCGGCGAGGGTGGTGTGTCCGCCCGCAGGGGCGAAGGAAGAGGAAGAGAGCTGAGCCCTCTTCGCGGGTGATCGTCATCCCGGGTCGCGTTCGGGATGATCGGGGGCGAAGCGAGCGGGCGGCTCAGGCGTCCAGCGTGCGGGCCAGCGCGACGTAATCCGCGACGGCCAGCGTTTCCGCCCGTCGTGTCGGCTCGATGCCCAGCGCCTCCAGCGCCTCCAGCGCGCCGGGCACGCCCTTAAGGCTCTGGCGCAGCATCTTGCGCCGCTGGCCGAAGGCGGCGGCGGTGATCCGCTCCAGCGTCGCCAGCCGGACGCCCTCCGGCGCTTCGGATGGCACGATATGCACCACAGCGGACATCACCTTGGGCGGCGGCACGAAGGCGGCGCGATTGACGGTGAAGGCGATGCGCGGCCTTGATCGCCATTGGGCGAGCACGGCGAGCCGCCCGTAATGATCCGTATCCGGCCTCGCGACGATCCGCTCGGCCACTTCCTTCTGAAACATCAGCGTGAGCGAAGCCCACCACGGCGCCCAATCGGCGGCGCTCAGCCAGCGCACGAGCAGGGGGGTGCCCACATTATAGGGCAGGTTCGCCACGATATGGGCACCGCGCCCGGCGAGCGCGGCCTCATCCTGATCCAGCGCGTCGCCCTCGATCACGGTGAGGCGGCCGTCATAGGCGTTGGTCAGTTCGATCAGCGGAACGAGGCAGCGGCGATCGCGCTCGACCGCCACGACATGCGCGCCCGCGCCCAGCAGCGCGCGCGTCAGACCGCCGGGGCCGGGGCCGACTTCATAGACGGAGGCATCCGCCAGATCGCCCGGAACGCGGGCGATGCGATCCAGCAGCTGGCCGTCGAGCAGGAAATTCTGCCCGAGCGCCTTCTCCGCGCTCAGCCCATATTTCGCGATCACCTCGCGAAGCGGCGGCAGGACCGGCGGGGGCATCACCGCGCCCGCTCCACGCCACCGCTCAGGGCGCGCTCATCCTTCCGATATGTCATCGTCCGCGCGGCTGCCGTTCACGCCGCGCGCAGGCGGTTCGCCGCGCAACTGCCGGCGAGCGCGATCGCCGCGATCATCGCGCCGGGATTGGCGAGATCCTGGCCGGCAATGTCGAAGGCGGTGCCGTGATCGGGGGCTGTACGGATGATCGGCAGCCCCAGCGTGACATTCACGCCTTCATCGAAATGGAGCGTCTTGATCGGGATCAGCGCCTGATCGTGATAGAGACAGAGTGCCGCATCATAGAGGGCGCGGGCGCGGGCATGGAACATCGTATCCGCCGGCATCGGGCCGACAATATCCATGCCGTCCGCGCGCAGCCGCTCCAGCGCCGGCTCGATCACATCGATCTCCTCGCGCCCGATCGCGCCGCCTTCGCCCGCATGCGGATTGAAGCCGGCAATGGCGAGGCGGGGGCGCGCAATCCCGAAATCGCGGATCAGCCCGCGCTCCACCGTCCGCGCGCGCGCCATGATAAGCTCGGCGGAGAGCATCTCCGCCACGTCCTTCAGCGGCATGTGGATCGTGACCGGCACCGTGCGCAGCGTCGGCCCCGCGAGCATCATGGCGACATTGCCGCGCGCCACGCCGCAGCGTTCGGCGATGAATTCGGTCTGGCCGGGATGGGTGAAGCCGATGCTGTAGAGCTGCGCCTTGGCAACCGGGCCGGTGACGACGCCGCCGACCGCGCCCGACCGCGCGAGCCCGACCGCGATTTCCAGCGAATCCAGTGAGCAGCGCGCGCCGGCCGGATTGGGCGCGCCGGGTTCGATCTCGCCCGGATCGTCCACCTGCAGCAGCGGCAGGGCGCCGGCGAAGCAATCATGGGCATCGGCCGGATCCGAGATGCGCTGGATCGGCCCCTGCCAGACGCTTTCGATCGATCGTGCGTCGCCGATCGCGAAAAAGGCGGGAAGCGCGTGCTCATGACGCGCATTCCATGCCTTGGCGACGATTTCGGGGCCGATCCCGGCCGGGTCGCCGATTGCGACCGCCAGCGGCGCCGGCACGCCGCCGGGGATCGGCTCAGCGATAATCGATCACCGCATCGCGCCGCAGATCGCGCAGATAGCGGCGGGCGCGCAGATTCACGCGCTGTTCCTCCATCTGGCTCTGCACCTGATCGAACGTGGGCAATGTCGCGTCCTGCGGCTCGTCGCGTCCGCATACGACGAGCGCGCGGATGATGCCGTCCTGGCTGGAGCCGAAAGGCGGGGTCGCTTCGCCCACGCGCAGGTTGAGCATCACTTCCTGGAGCTGCGGCGGCAGCTCGCGCACGCGCAGATTGTCATTGTCGATCACTTCGCCGCCGACCTTCGCGGCGAGGGCCGCCACGTCGCCGCAGCCGCGCAGCGTCTTCAGCTGATCGGCAAAGGCTGTGATCTTGGGCTGGGCCTGCTCCTTCGAGGAATCGGCGGGGACATGGATCGAAATCTGCTTCAGCGACAGCACGGTATCGCGCATGTCAGTCGTCAGCACCTGGCGCTTGTCGATCAAGGCGATGATCGAGACGCCGCCGGGCACCGCGATCGGATCGCTCACCGCGCTGGGGGGCATCTGTTGCACGGCGGCTGCCAGCGCATCGGGCAGCTGCTCGGCGCGGACCCAGCCGAGATCGCCGCCGACGGCCTTGGTGGAGGCCTCCGAATATTCGTGCGCATAGGCGACGAACGATCCGCCGCGCCGGATCTGATCGACGATGCGATTGGCGTTCGCCATCACCTGCGCCTCGGTGCCGATCGGCGCGCCGAGATAGATTTCGCCGACATGATATTCGGAGGCGCCCTTGGATGCCTTCAGCCGATCGATGACCTGTCGTACTTCGTCATCGCTCACGCTCACGAACGGCTCGACCTGCCGGCCGAGCAGGCGGCGCCAGGCGACCTCGCCCTCGATCTGCCGCTTCATCGAGGCTTCGGACGAGCCCTTTTCCTTCAGGAAAACGGCGAATTCGGCGGGCGTCTTGCGGAACTGGCCGGCCACGCGGAGATAGGTCTGCTGGATCTCGGCCTTTTCCACGGTGATCTTGTTGGCGGCGGCCTCCTGGATTTCCAGCGCCTCGTCGATCAGGTTGCTCAGCACCTGCAGGCGCAGCCGGGCGCGCTCCTCCGCCGAGATATTCTGCTGGCTGGCGGCGAGCACGAGGCCCAGGCGCTGATCGACATCCGTATCCGTGATGATCGCACCGTTGACGATCGCCGTCGCCTTGCGGACAGACGGATCGTTATGCGCGTAGAGCGCGACGTTCGCCGGCAGGTTCAGCGGATCATTGTCCGGCAGCTCGGCCTGCTCCTGCGCCGAAACCGGGCCCATCGCCAGCGGCATCGCACCCGCCATCAGCATGGCCATCATCGCGGCGGCCACGCGCCTTCCTGCACCTGTCACGCTTATCCGTCCGTCCAATTCTCGGGGAAGGCCGCCCATGCACCGGGGCGGCTGAACACCTGCTTAGCGACCGATGTTCTTCAACGCCAGACGCAAGCTGAACGTGCTGCCGCGTCGGCCATCGCCCGTGGGGTCATAATCGCGCTGCCACGTCAGACCGAGCGACAGGCACTCATCCTCATAGGAAAGGCCAAGGCGCTGACGCACCGGCTGATAGCCATCGGAGGTCGACTGGGGATCCTCGCTCTTGCCGGTGAGATCGACGACGGTGGAGCCGAAGACCGACCAGAAACGGGCAAGCTGCACGCGGCCGCCGAGACGGACCTCTTCCCGATCGCGCAGATCCTCGATCGAGGTATCGATATTCCGGTTCAGCCGCAGGTAGCCGACGAGCAGATAGGTGCGGCTGGATCCGATCGTCGCGTCCACCTCGTTGCGGCGGATCGAGAGACTGTCCTTGTCGAGCCGGAAGCGCTCCGTCAGCTCCAGCCACTTGCCATATTTCACGTTCACCCGCCCGACGATGTCGGAGAAGCGATCGGAAAGGCCGGTGCCGGACGGGAGGATCGTGGGCTCGCTGGTGAGCCGGTAGCTCTGGCCGGCGACGGCGCGCACCTCCAGCCGGGGGCGCTGATAATTCCACTCCGCGCCATAGGTGATGCGGCTGCCATCCTCCCACCGATCATAGCCGGCGAAGCGATTCAGCGCGAAGAGGTTGCTATCCTCCAGATCGATCGCGCGGGCATCCTCGTTGGGGATGACGATATTGCGCGTGGCGGGCGAGGTGACGAGCTGCACGCGCGGCGTGATCTGCTGGCTGCCGCCCAGCAGATTGCCGATGAACGGCCAGCGCATATCCACCGCGCCGGCGACGATCGCGCGCCCCTCCCAGCCTTCGCGGCCGCGATAGATGACGGTCGCGGTCTTGTCGTTATCCTGGCTGTGATAGGCGTCGAAGCGGCTATAGGCGGTGAAGGTGATCTGCTGGCCGAGCGGCGTCATCTTGCGCAGATCCCAGCGCGCGCCGGCGAAGGCGCGCTGCGTATCCTGGCCGGAGGTGCGGATCAGAGAGAGGCTGTTGGCCTGCAACTGGATCGTGCCGCCCAGCAGAGGATCGGTGAGGCGGCGGCGATAATCGATCGCGGGCAGGGCGATGGGCTGCTGCCCCTGGCTGTCCACGGCGCCGCCGCTGATCGTGGTGCGTACCGTCTGCACATACCAGCCGGCAATTTCGAGATAGGAATTGGCGTCGATCCGCTGCGCCTGCAGCGTCGATCGCAGGCGATCGTCGCTGTTGATGTTGTAGCGGCGCATGAAGGTGCGGTCCGTTTCCAGCCGCAGCTGGCCGAGCAGCGTCCAGTCCGGGCCGAGCTGGTAGCGGCCATTCGCATCGATGAAGCCGCGAATGCCCTTGTCCTTGTCCATATTCTGGACGTTCACGGCCGCCGGCAGGCGCGATCCATAGGTGACCATGCCGCGCACCTGATAGGCGCCCAGATCGTTCAGCCCGCGATACTGGGCCTCCAGCCCGGGGGCGACCTTTGAATAAAGATGCGGCGTTATGGTGAGATCGCGATTGGGCGCGAGCTGCAGATAATAAGGCAGCGAGAAATCGAGGCCGAGGACCTTCGACACCTCGAAATTGGGCAGCAGAAGCCCCGATCCGCCGCCCTGCTGATTCGATCCGTCGGGATGGCTGAAGCCCGGCAGCCACAGGACCGTGAGGCCCAGCAGGCTGATCCGCGCATCCTTGTAATAGATGCGGTGGCGATCCTCGTCATGGATGATGCGGATCGCCGTGATCTTCCAGGAGGGCTCCTTGGCGCAACCGTCCGATCCCTCGACCGCGCAGGGCGTGTAGGCGGCGCGATCCAGCGTGGTGAGCGGGCCCTTGTTGGTGCCGTGATGCGCGGCGAGGCGACCGCCATTGGCCAGCACGATCAGCAGATTTTCGACGACGCCGTCCTTCATGTCGTCGGACAGGAGGGCGTCGTCGCTATAGGCGGTGTCGCCGCCGGGATTGATGATGGCCACGCTGCCCGTGGCATGGACTTCGCCCGTGCGGCGATTCCACACCACCTTGTCGGCGCGTAGGCGGCTGCCGGCGCGCAGCATGCGCACGTCGCCGGTCGCGGTCACGATATCGTCATTGTCGTTATAGTCGAGCGCGTCGGCGGCGAAGCTCACCTGATCGTCGGTCTCGGTGGCGGGCAGGGTGGAGGCGTCGGGCGGGGGCGGACCCGCTCGATCCTGCAGCACCTGCGCCTGCGCGGGCCAGGCGGCCGAAAGAGCCAGAAGTGCCAGCGGCGCAAGCGCACGTCCCCCGAAACTTCTCGCGCCCCGCTTCATCGGGCGCGCCCTATCGCACGACTCTCCCGCCTGCAATCGGCACGCGACCGATCGGTGTCGATACGTTGCCGGCGGGCGACTCCCGCCTCTTCCGTCATGACCGGAAGGGCGCGCGGGGCTTTGACAGCGCTGGGCGCGTGCCTAGATAAGCCCCTAGCTTCTGAAAGGCCCCCACGTTGATCACCGTTTCCATTTCCGCCGCGCGGCCGGCCGAGCCGCATGTTCTCGTCATTCCGGTCGCGAGCGGGGAAGGGCTGGAGACGCGGCTGCCGGCAGATCTGGCCGCCGCAGGCGCGGTGGCGAAGGCCGCCGCCGCCGCCGCCCGTTTCGAGGGCAAGGCCGGCACGCTCGCGGAATTTTACGCGCCCGAGGGTGAAGCCGTGCGCCGCGTGCTGTTCGTGGGCCTCGCTGGAAGCGCCGATGGCGAGCGCGCGGGCAGCGCCCTGATCGCGCGGCTGCTCGTTTCCGGCGAGACGCGGGTGGCGGTGGATCTCTCTGGCTATCCCGCTGCCGATCGCCCGGCGATCGCGGCCACCATCGCCGAAGGCGCGGTGCTGCGCAGCTGGCGCCACGACATCTATCGCACCAAGCTGCCCGCCAAGCAGCGCCCCACCCTGGAAAAGCTCGTGATCGTCGCGGGCGAGGCGGCTGAGGCCGCGCAAGCCGCGTGGGTCCCGCGCGCCGCCGTGACGGAAGGTGTTGCCTTCACGCGCACGCTCGTCGCGGAGCCCGCCAACATCGTCTATCCCGAGACGTTCGTGGAGCGCGCGGGGGCGCTGGCCGATCTCGGCGTGGAGATCGAGGTGCTGGGCGAGGCGGAGATGCGCGCGGCCGGCATGGGCGCGCTGCTGGGCGTGTCGCAAGGCTCGGATCGCGAGGCGAAGCTGCTCGTGATGCGCTGGGACGGCACGAACGGCGCCGTCGAGAAGCCCACGGCCTTCGTGGGCAAGGGCGTGACCTTCGATACCGGCGGCATCAGCCTGAAGCCGCCCGCCGGCATGGAGGACATGAAGTGGGACATGGGCGGCGCGGGCGCGGTCGCCGGCCTGATGAAGGCCCTGGCGGGGCGCAAGGCGAAGGCGCATGTCGTCGGCATCTGCGGCCTCGTCGAGAATATGCCCGACGGAAAGGCGCAGCGCCCGGGCGATGTCGTCACCTCCATGTCTGGCCAGACGATCGAGGTCATCAACACCGATGCCGAGGGGCGGCTCGTCCTGTGCGACGCGCTGACCTGGGTCCAGCAGCGCTTCAACCCCGGAACGATCGTGGACCTCGCCACGCTGACCGGCGCGATGATCGTGAGCCTCGGCTACGAATATGGCGGCATGTTCGCCAATGACGACGCGCTGGCGGAAGGGCTGACGGCGGCCGGCAAGGCGACGGGCGAGAAATTGTGGCGGATGCCGCTGGGCGATGCCTATGACAAGCTGATCGACTCGCCGATCGCGGACATGAAGAATGTCGGCCCGCGCGAGGGTGGCTCGATCACGGCCGCGCAATTCCTCGCCCGCTACATCAATGATGGAGTCGCCTGGGCGCATCTCGACATTGCCGGCATGGTCTGGTCGTCCAAGCCCGGCACCCTGCACGAAAAGGGCGCGACCGGCTTCGGCGTGCGCCTGCTCGATCGCTTCGTCAGCGATACGCTGGAAAAATAAGGGGGGTCAGCGATGCGCCTTGCCGGCGCATCGCGACGCCGGCCCGCTCTTCCCGTGCGGGAAGGGCGGGAGTCGTCTCAGCCGGTGATGCGCGCGAGCATGATCGAGACAGGCGCGGCCACGGCGATCAGCACCACCGCGAGAGCCGCCATCCACAGACGGCCATGCGCGGGCTGATCCTCCAGCAGGCGCAGCATATCGGCTGTGCGATCGTCCACATCGGGCGTGCGCGGCGCATTCTTCGGATTCTTCCGCGCGAACGGATGGAGCTGCACGACCGGCGATCCCTGAAAGGCCTGGGCGGCATCGTCATTGCTCAATGGCTTGTCGAACTGGCAGCCATATTCGTTGCCGCGCCGCCAGACGATCCGCGCGCGGGTGGCGCCGGCGCCGGCCAGGCCCACCGTGATCTCATCGCCGATCGCGAGATCGGCACGGCATTCGATGCGCATGCCCGTGCTGGAGACATCATGCACCCAGCTATCCTGCGGCTGGCTGTCGCCCGTGCCGCGCAGCGTGCTCGGCTGATCCGCCTGTCGCCGGCTGGCCCGCGGTGTCTCTTGCGCTTGCGTCTTCATCGCCGTCCTCTTCGCTCCGCCCATAGCGCGCAATCCGTTGCCAGAGCGTTGACGGCCGGCCGCCGATCGCGTTCGGTGCCTTATGGGCGGAAATTGGGGGTAATATGAAGCGGTGGATCCTGGCGTGCGCGGCCCTGCTGCTCGCTTTCATGACGGGCGTTGCCGGCGCCGGGGCGGCGGCGCCTGGGGCCGAGCGGCGCAAGATCATCATCGATCAGGATGCGTTCGAGGGGCCGGGGCTCCAGCCGATCCTGATGCTGCTCAACGATCCCTCGGTCGAGGTGCTCGGCATCACCATCGTGAGTGGAGACGGCTGGCAGCCCGAGGAGACGGCGGCCACGCTGCGCATGCTGGAGCTGGTGAAGCGGACGGACATTCCCGTGGTGGCCGGCGCCACCTTCCCACTCGTCAATTCCAAGGAACGGAACAAGCGGCGCGAAGCGCTTTACGGCGCGCTTCCCTACAAGGGCGCGTGGATGGAAAGCTGGCCCGCCTACAATACGATCGCCCGGCGCGAGCCCCACGCGCCGGACGTGATCGCGCCGATGGCGGAAGGCATGCCGACCACCAGGCCCGCGCCCATCAGCGCGGCCGAATTCCTGCTGGCGATGTCGCGCAAATATCCGGGGCAGGTGACGATCATCGCCATGGGGCCGCTGACCAATCTGGCGCTGGCGCAACGGATCGATGACGGTTTCGCCGGGCGGATCCGCGAACTCGTGACGGAGGGCGGCAATTTCGTCGGCCGCGATCTGACGAAGGCGCAGGATGAATTCGCGATGCAGGTGGCGTTCAATCCGCGCATGTCTTTCAATCATTTCTGGGATCCGGAAGCGGCGCACATCGTGTTCACCAGCCCGTGGCCGAAGCTCACGCTTGTCACCGGCGATGCGAGCGACCCCGCCATCGGCACGGCCGCGCTGCTCGCCCGCGCGACGGCGAGCGACCGGCCCACCGCCGCTTATGTGAAGCGCATCGCCCAGCCCAATTATCCGCTGTGGGACGAAGTGCAGGCCGCCGTCTGGCTGGACCCCAAGATCGTCACCGCCAGGGGGCGGCTGGCGATGGATGTCGATCTGATGCCCGGCGCCAATTATGGCGCGCTGCTCACCTGGCCGGCAGGGAAGGGGCCGGGCCTGGGCGAACGCGACGTGGATCTCGTCTATGCCGTGGACGTGCCCCGGGTGGAGGCGATGTTCGTGGATCTGATCGGGCGGTGAGACGGGCGCCCGCCCCGCGCCCCGCCTCGCGAACGCCGGGATGACGGATGCCAATCGGCGCGCTAGCAAAGGGGCATGAAGCGCCTCGCCCTGATCCTCGCTCCGCTCCTCCTGTCCACCTCAGCTTTCGCACAGGCGCCCGATCCGTGGGTGGCGCGCGGGCGAACGATGCTGGAGCATGCGATCAACATCCCCACCGTGGCGGGCCGGGAGAAGGTGCCCGAGCTTGCCACGTATCTGGCGGGAGAATTCCGCAAGGCCGGCTGGGCGGACGCGGACATCCACATCATCCCCTATGTGGGCGAGGCTGATAACAAGACCGCCGCGCTGATCCTGCGCTGGCCCGCCGCGGGCGCGCCCAAATCCAAGCCGATCCTGCTGATGGGGCACCTGGATGTCGTGGAGGCCAAGCGCGAGGACTGGACGATCGATCCGTTTGTCTTCGCGGAGAAGGATGGCTATTATTACGGGCGCGGCACGGCGGACATCAAGGGGCCGACCGTGGCGATGCTGACGGCGCTGCTGAAGCTGAAGGCGGCCGGTTTCAAGCCGAAGCGCGACATCGTGGTGCTGCTGACCGGCGACGAGGAAACCGCCGAGATCGGCGCGAAGCTGGCCGCGACCGAATGGCGCAAGTGGACCGACGCAGAATATGGCCTCAACGCCGATGCCGGCGGTGGCGCCTTCACGGCGGATGGCCGCCCGCTGGGCTTCGGCCTGCAGACGGCGGAGAAGACCTTCGCCGATTATACGCTGACGGTGCGCAACAAGGGTGGCCATTCGTCGCGCCCCCGGCCCGACAATGCGATCTATGAGCTTGCCCACGCGCTGGAGCGGATCGAGGCCTATCGCTTCGAGCCGGCGATGAACGAGACGACGCGCGCTTATTATCAGGTGCGCCAGCAGGACGAGAAGGGGCCGCTCGGCGATGCGATGCGCGCGTGGCTCAAGGATCCGAAGGACGGGAAGGCGGCCGACCTGATCGAGGCCGATCCGCTGGAAGTGGGATCGACGCGCACGCGCTGCGTTGCAACATTATTGGCGGGCGGCCATGCCGACAATGCGCTGCCGCAGCTTGCCACCGCGAATATCAACTGCCGCATCCTGCCCGGCGTTTCGCCCGATGCGATCCGGGACGAACTGGAAAAGGTGGTTGCCGATCCCGGCGTCGTCGTCACCCGCCGGGACGATAATGTGAGCACCGCCGCATCGCCGCTGCGCCCGGATGTCGTGGGTGCATTCACGGATGCCGTCCATGCACGCTTCCCCTCCGCGAAAATCGTTCCGCAAATGTCGGCGGGCGCGACGGACGGGGCCAAATTCCGGGCGGTGGGCATTCCCATCTATGGAGTCGATGGCGCCTGGATCATATCGCCGGAGGACGAGCGCGCACACGGACGTGACGAAAGATTGCCCGTGAAGGCTTTCGCCGACGATATCGATCATTGGCACAGAATGCTGTCGCGGCTGGCCGCGCAATAATCTGTCACAATAAGCTTCTCGCAATTGCACCAAAGGCGGTTGCCCCGCGCCTGAGTCGGGTCTAAGCCGCCCCCGCTGATCCGCGGCCGCGTCCTCGTGGTCGCATCCTGGCAGCGCCTCAATGGCTGGCAAGCGGGAAAGGGAGCTTAAGTGGCTCGTAAGAAGATTGCGCTGATCGGCGCGGGTAATATCGGCGGAACGCTGGCGCATCTCGCCGCGCTCAAGGGCCTTGGCGATATCGTCCTGTTCGACGTGGTCGAGGGCGTGCCGCAGGGCAAGGCGCTGGATCTGTCGCAGTGCGGCCCAGTCGAGGGTTTCGACGCCAAGATCACCGGCACCAACGATTATGCCGATATTGCGGGCGCCGATGTCATCATCGTGACCGCCGGTGTTGCGCGCAAGCCCGGCATGAGCCGCGACGATCTGCTCGGCATCAACCTGAAGGTGATGAAGGCCGTGGGCGAGGGCATCAAGGCCAACGCGCCGGACGCCTTCGTGATCTGCATCACCAACCCGCTCGATGCGATGGTCTGGGCGCTGCGCGAATTCTCCGGCCTCCCGGCCGAGAAGGTCGTCGGCATGGCAGGCGTGCTCGACTCGGCGCGCTTCAGCCACTTCATCGCCGATGAATTCAACGTTTCGGTGAAGGACGTGAACACGTTCGTGCTCGGCGGCCACGGCGATACGATGGTCCCCGTGCTCGAATATTCGACCGTCTCGGGCATCCCCGTTTCGGATCTGATCGCGATGGGCCTCTCCACCAAGGAGAAGATCGACGCGATCATCAAGCGTACGCGTGGCGGCGGCGGCGAGATCGTTGCCCTCCTCAAGACCGGTTCGGCTTTCTATGCGCCTGCCACCTCGGCGATCGCGATGGCTGAAGCTTATCTGTTCGATCAGAAGCGCATCCTGCCGGCGGCCGCGAACCTCACCGGTCAGTATGGCGTCGACAATCTCTATGTCGGCGTGCCGGTGCTGTTCGGTGCGGGCGGCGTCGAGAAGATCATCGAAGTCAGCCTCTCGGATGAGGCCAAGGCCAACCTTCAGGTCTCGGTCGATGCGGTCAAGGAGCTTCTGGTCGCCTGCAAGGGCATCGACGAGACGCTGGCGTAGTTGATCGGCATGCGAGGGATTTTTGCCGGGATGGTGGGTGCAGTGCTGGCCGCATGGCCGGCTCATGCCGCATTGCCTGTCGAATATCCCTCGCTGGTCGCCGCATTCTCCAAGGCGTGCCTCGAAGGCCCGTTGACCGTCGACGCCCGGGATGCGGCGATCGCAGCCAGCGGATGGCGGACCGATACGGCTAGCGATGTTGACGTTTCCGGTCTCGCCAAGTCGCAGGCGATCGAGGTCAATTTCGACTATTCGAAGCCCGAGAGCGTGAAGCAATGGTCGCAAACCATCGATGGCGCTCGGGTCCGTCTCGTTCTGGCGACGTTTCCGCCTAAGCGACGCTATCCGGTTATTTGCGCCGTGGTTGTGCCGGGGGTGCGGGGGGCGATGCCCTATTTCGATGAATTTCGGACGGCCGTACGCGCGACCGGGCTGAAACCCAAAAGCACGGACATGCCGCATTACCTCGAATTTTCGGGCAAAGTGGACGGCACGCATCCTGTGCGTGCAGAAATTTTCTCACGGTCGCGGTCCGTTCCCGACAAGGACGGCATGCACCTCTATGTGGCTTTCTAACCCCGTGTCGGTCCTAATCGAGCAGGAGACCCGATGAGCATTCTCGTCGACAAGAACACCAAGGTCATCACCCAGGGAATGACTGGCAATACGGGCACGTTCCATACGGAGCAGGCGCTCGCCTATGGCACGCAGATGGTCGGCGGCGTGACGCCGGGCAAGGGCGGGACGACGCATATCGGCCTGCCGAATTTCAACACGGTGCACGAAGCCGTCGCCGCTACGGGTGCCACCGCATCCGTCGTGTACGTGCCGCCGCCCTTCGCGGCCGACTCCATCCTCGAGGCGATCGATGCCGAGGTTCCGCTGATCGTGGCGATCACCGAAGGCATTCCGGTGCTGGACATGGTGCGCGTGAAGCGTGCGCTCTCTGGCTCGAAGTCGCGTCTGATTGGGCCGAACTGCCCGGGCGTGCTGACGCCCAACGAGTGCAAGATCGGCATCATGCCTGGCTCCATCTTCAAGAAGGGTTCGGTCGGCGTCGTCTCGCGTTCGGGCACGCTCACCTATGAGGCCGTGTTCCAGACCTCGAATGCGGGCCTGGGCCAGACCACGGCTGTCGGCATCGGCGGCGATCCGGTGAACGGCACCAACTTCATCGACGTGCTGGAACTCTTCCTGGCCGACGACGAGACCAAGTCGATCATCATGATCGGCGAGATCGGCGGCGATGCGGAGGAGCAGGCCGCTCAGTTCCTGATCGACGAGGCGAAGAAGGGCCGCAAGAAGCCGATGGCCGGCTTCATCGCGGGTCGCACGGCGCCTCCGGGCCGTCGCATGGGCCATGCCGGCGCGATCGTTTCCGGTGGCAAGGGCGATGCCGAGAGCAAGATCGCGGCGATGGAAGCGGCCGGCATCCGCGTCGCGGCAAGCCCCTCCGAACTCGGCACCACGCTGGTCGAGGTGCTGAAGGGCTGATCGATACAGTCCCCGGATCGGTCGATCCGGGGATTGAAACTGGTTTTGGTTGCGCTCACTTCTATGAAGAGTGCGACGAGGCGGTGGAAATGGCCGCCAGAATGATGACAGGCGGTGCAAGATGGGCTTCGAGGGATCGAACTTCGACGAGCTGGAAGGGGTAAGCCCCAGCTTTGCGGAGGCGCTTTACAAGAAGTATCGTCAGGATCCCGGCAGCGTCGACGAAAATTGGCGCGCTTATTTCGGTGCGCTTGAGACGAGCATCGCCGGCCCCAGCTGGGCGAATCCGCGCTGGCCGCTGAGCGAGACGGACGCGCTGACGGCGGGTCTCGATCCCACCCAGATGGAGCCGGCGCCCAAGCCGGCCAAGGGCGGTAAGCCCGCTCCCGTCGCGGCCCCCGCCGCCGCGCCGAGCCAGGCCGAGATCGAATCGGCCGCGCGCGATTCGATCCGCGCCTCCATCCTCATCCGCACCTATCGGGTGCGCGGGCACCTGCTGGCCCAGCTCGATCCGCTCGGTCTCTGGCATCAGGAGATGCCAGAGGATCTGAAGCCCGAATTCCACAACTTCACCGAAGCCGACATGGATCGGCCGATCTTCCTTGGCGGCCTGCTCGGCTTTCAGCATGCCACGCTGCGCGAGATGATCGCCACGCTCCGCAAGAATTACTGCGGTAAGGTCGGCCTCGAATATATGCACATCCAGGATACGGAGGAGCGCCGCTTCCTCCAGGACCGGATGGAAGGCAAGGACAAGGAGATCAGCTTCACGCCGGAAGGCAAGAAGGCGATCCTCCAGAAGGTGATCGAGGGCGAGCAGTGGGAGAAATTCCTCGCCCGCAAATATGTCGGCACCAAGCGCTTCGGCCTCGATGGCGGCGAGAGCATGATCCCGGCGCTGGAAGCCGTGCTGAAATATGCGGGCGCGGCCGGCGTGCAGGAAGTGGTGCTCGGCATGGCGCATCGCGGCCGCCTCAACGTTCTCACGAACGTGATGAAGAAGCCCTATCGAATCCTCTTCCATGAATTTGCGGGCGGATCGGCCAACCCCGAGGATGTCGGTGGTTCGGGCGACGTGAAATATCACCTCGGCACGTCGGCGGACCGCGAGTTCGACGGCAACATGATCCACCTGAGCCTCGCGCCCAACCCGTCGCACCTCGAGTGCGTCGATCCGGTTGTGCTCGGCAAGGCGCGTGCCAAGCAGACCAAGCTGGACGATCTGGAGCGCGCCAAGGTGTTGCCGATCCTGATCCATGGCGACGCGGCCTTCGCCGGCCAGGGCGTCATCATGGAGTGCTTCGGCTTCTCCGGCCTGATCGGCTATAATACGGGTGGCACCGTCCATTTCGTGATCAACAATCAGGTGGGCTTCACCACCTCGCCGCAGTTCGCACGCTCCTCGCCCTATCCCAGCGACATCGCGAAGATGGTGCAGGCGCCGATCCTGCATGTGAACGGCGACGATCCCGAGGCTGTCACCTTCGCCTGCAAGCTGGCGACCGAATATCGCGCGAAATTCCGTCGCGATGTTGTGATCGACATGTGGTGCTATCGCCGCTTCGGCCACAATGAGGGCGACGAGCCGGGCTTCACGCAGCCGCTGATGTATGAGGAGATCCGCAAGCATCCGCCGGTTTCCAAGCTCTACAGCGATCGTCTGGTCGCCGAGGGGCAGATCGACGGCGAATGGCTCGGCGCGCAGGAGGCCAAGTTCGTCTCGCTGCTGGACGACGAATTCGAGGCAGGCAAGAGCTACAAGGCCAACAGCGCCGACTGGTTCGGCGGCGAATGGGAAGGCTTCGCGCTGCCCCGCGAGCCGATTACCGAACGTCGCGCGGCGGCGAGCGGCGTCTCCAAGGATCTCTTCGCGGAGATCGGCGCGCAGCTGACGACCGTTCCGGACAGCATCGTCGTCCACAAGACCCTTACGCGCATCCTGGATGCCAAGAAGTCGATGTTCGAGAGCGGCGAGGGCTTCGACTGGGCGACGGCCGAGGCGCTGGCTTTCGGCACGCTGCTGAAGGAGAATTATGGCGTCCGCCTGTCCGGGCAGGATGTGGGCCGCGGCACGTTCAGCCAGCGGCATGCCGTCTGGGTCGATCAGAAAGACGGCCACAAATATATCCCGCTTTCGGCAATGGACCGGCGCTTCCAGGTGCTGGATTCCCCGCTTTCCGAATTCGGCGTGCTGGGCTTCGAATATGGCTATGCCGGCCAGGCGCCGAACACGCTGGTGATGTGGGAAGCGCAGTTCGGCGATTTCGCCAACGGCGCGCAGGTCATCATCGATCAGTTCATCGCCGCGGGCGAGGCCAAGTGGCTGCGCGCCAACGGCCTCGTGATGCTGCTGCCCCACGGCTATGAAGGGCAGGGGCCGGAGCATAGCTCGGCCCGTCTGGAGCGTTATCTCCAGCTCTGCGCCGAGGATAATATGCAGGTGGCGAACTGCACGACGCCGGCCAATTATTTCCACATCCTGCGTCGCCAGATGCTGCGCAAGTTCCGCAAGCCGCTCATCATCATGACGCCCAAGTCGCTGCTGCGCCACAAGGCGGCGGTGTCGAAGGCGGAGGATTTCCTCGGCGACAGCTTCTTCCACCGCGTCCTGTGGGATAACCGGCCGGTCGTGCCGGAAAAGGTGAAGCGCGTCGTGCTCTGCTCGGGCAAGGTCTATTATGATCTGGCCGATGCGCGCGATGCGGCGGACGACGACAGCGTGGAGATCATCCGCGTCGAGCAGATCTATCCGTTCCCGGCGGATGCGATCGTCGAAATCCTCAAGGACCGGCCGAACCTCGAGACGGTCGTCTGGGCTCAGGAGGAGCCGAAGAACAACGGTGCGTGGTTCTTCGTCGAGCCGCTGATCGAGGAGGTGCTGGCGACCGCTGGGACCAAGCCGACCCGTCCTCTCTACGCCGGCCGCAAGGCCTCTGCGGCGACCGCCACCGGCCTCGCCAAGAACCACACCAAGCAGCAGGCGACTCTCGTCGCCGAAGCTCTTGGTTATCAAGCCTAATAGGAAGACCAATGGCGACCGATGTTATCGTACCGACGCTCGGCGAATCCATCACCGAGGCTACCCTCGGCCAGTGGCTGAAGAAGCCCGGCGAGACGGTGAAGGCCGATGAGCCCATCGCGAGCCTGGAAACCGACAAGGTCGCGGTGGAAGTGCCCGCGCCCGTCGCCGGCGTGATCGGCGAGCTGGTGGTGGCCGAGGGCGATACCGTCTCGGTCGGCGCGGTGATCGCCCGCATCACCGAGGGCGCGTCCGCGCCGACGAGCGCCACGCCCGCCGTCGAGGATCGCACCGCCGTGGGCAAGGCCGAAGCCGCCGCTCCGCCGGAGCCCGCCGCTGCCCCCGCGGACGACGCCTCGGGTGATCCGCTCACGCTTTCGCCGGCCGTGCGTCGCGCCGTGCTGGAGCTGCATGTCGATCCCTCGAAGATCAAGGGCACCGGCAAGGATGGCCGCCTCACCAAGGAGGACGTGCTGCTCGCCGCCAAGTCCGGTGCTGCCGCCGCTTCGGTGCCGGCCGCCGCCGCTCCGGCCGCTATCGCCGCCCCGGCTTCGGGTGGCCGCAAGGAAGAGCGCGTCAAGATGACGCGCCTGCGCCAGACGGTCGCCAAGCGCCTGAAGGAAGCGCAGAACACCGCCGCGATGCTCACCACGTTCAACGACGTGGACATGACCGCCGTGATCGAGGCGCGCGCCAAGTACAAGGATCTGTTCGAGAAGAAGCACGGCGTCCGCCTCGGCTTCATGGGCTTCTTCGTGAAGGCCGCCTGCATGGCGCTGAAGGATATTCCGGGCGTCAACGGGTCGATCGAGGGCGACGAGATCGTCTATCATGATTATTGCGACATCTCGGTCGCGGTTTCTGCCCCGAATGGCCTGGTCGTGCCGGTGATCCGCGATGCCGAGACGCTCTCGGTGGCCGGTATTGAGAAGACGATCGGCGATTTCGGCAAGCGCGCCAAGGATGGCACGCTGAAGATGGATGAGATGAAGGGCGGCACCTTCACCATCTCCAACGGCGGCGTGTTCGGCTCGCTCATGTCGACCCCGATCATCAATCCGCCGCAGTCGGCCGTGTTGGGCCTGCACCGCATCGAGGATCGCCCGGTCGTCCGTGACGGCCAGGTCGTCGTCCGCCCGATGATGTATCTGGCGCTCAGCTACGATCATCGCCTGATCGATGGCCGCGAGGCCGTGACCTTCCTCGTCGCGCTGAAGAACGCGATCGAGGATCCGACGCGGCTTCTGATCGACCTGTAAGAGCAGGCGGGAAACCCCATATTCCGTTCGGGCTGAGCCTGTCGAAGCCCTGTCCTTCTTGAACGGTAAAGAAGTGCAGCCCTTCGACAGGCTCAGGGCGAACGGAGTGTGTGATGGCAGACTATGATTTCGACGTCCTGGTGATCGGTGCCGGCCCCGGCGGCTATGTCGCGGCGATCCGCGCGGCGCAGCTGGGCCTGAAGACGGCGTGCGCCGAGGGCCGCGCCACGCTGGGCGGCACCTGCCTCAACGTCGGCTGCATCCCTTCCAAGGCGCTGCTGCACGCTTCCGAACTGTATGAGGAGGCCGCCTCCGGCGCGCTGGCCAAGCTGGGCGTGAAGATCGATGCGATGAGCCTCGATATCGATGCTATGCAGGCGCAGCGCGTTGATGCCGTGAAGGGGCTGACCGGCGGCGTGGAATTCCTGTTCAAGAAGAACAAGGTGGAATGGCTGAAGGGCTATGCCGCGTTCGAGAGCAAGGACACGGTGAAGGTTGGCGATCGCACCGTGCGGGCCAAGAACATCATCATCGCGACCGGCTCCTCGGTCACCCCGCTGCCGGGCGTGACGGTGGATAACGAGGCGATCGTCGACAGCACGTCCGCGCTGGAGCTGACAAAGGTTCCGGGGCACCTCGTCGTGATCGGCGGCGGCGTGATCGGCCTCGAGCTGGGATCGGTGTGGCGGCGCGTCGGCGCGAAGGTGACGGTCGTCGAATATCTCGACCAGATCCTGCCGGGCATGGATGGCGAGGTCCGCAAGGAAGCCAACAAGATCTTCAAGAAGCAGGGCTTCGAATTCAAGCTTTCGACGAAGGTGACGAAGGCCGAGCGCAAGGGCGCGGGCGTGGTGCTCACGGTGGAGCCCGCCGCCGGCGGCGCCGCCGAGACGATCGAGGCCGATGTCGTGCTCGTCGCGATCGGTCGCAAGCCGAACACCGATGGCCTCGCGCTCGACAAGGCTGGCCTCACCGTCAACAAGCGCGGCCAGATCGAGACCGATCATGATTTCGCGACGGGCGTTCCGGGCGTCTGGGCGATCGGCGACGTGATTCCCGGCCCCATGCTCGCGCACAAGGCCGAGGACGAGGGCATTGCCGTGGCCGAGAATATTGCGGGCCTCACCGGCATCGTGAACCACGATGTGATCCCGTCCGTCGTCTACACGATGCCCGAGATTGCCGGCGTCGGCCTCACCGAGGAAGCGGCGAAGGAAAAGGGCGAGATCAAGGTTGGCAAGTTCCCGATGCTCGCCAACAGCCGCGCCAAGACCAACCACGAGCCCTGGGGCTTCGTGAAGGTCATCACCGATGCCAAGACGGATCGCGTCGTCGGCGTGTGGATGATCGCGTCGGTGGCCGGCACGATGATCGCGCAGGCGGCGCAGGCGATGGAATTCGGCGCCACCAGCGAGGATATCGCCTACACCTGCCACGCCCATCCGACCCATGCCGAAGCTTTCAAGGAAGCGGCGATGGCGGTGCTCGGCAAGCCGATCCACGTCTGATTTCCCCACTCCCGCACGCGGGAGGGAAAGGGGCGCGTGAATGCCCCCGATGGGACAAACCAAGCCCCTCCCGATCGCGGGAGGGGCTTTTTTGTTGCCTCCGATATTGCCCGGAGCCCGTTCGCCGGTGCCGGCGCGGGCGGCCCACGCACCTCCAGCGTTCGCACATGAGCGGGGAGGGCGAGGGTCATCCTGCGACGTTCCCGTTGCCCGAGAAATGGGGGCGGATGGCAACCCAAGCGCGCCCCACGCGTAGTTTCCGCATCGGTAACGATGTTGTGAGGTCGCGATGCGTTCGGTTCTGGTGGCTTCGGTGGGATTGGCCCTGCTTCTTCCGGCATGCGGGGAGAAGATGCCAACGCTGCCCGAGGATGCCGTGGATCGCGCGGCGACATGCGGTGTCGTGGCGGCCGCGCTCCAGCGGGAAAAAGCGGGCGTGAAGGGCGAGCTTCCGGCCGAGGCGCAGGAAGGCATCTTCCATTATGCCCTGCTCGCCGGTTCGGAAGGGGCAGAGTTCGATTCCGGGCGCGCCAATGCCGTGTTCCAGCGCATGCCCGGCCTGTTCGACAGCACGATCAAGGGCAAGTGGCAGGTGCTGCGGCCCGCCTGCGCCACTGCCTATTCGGCTACGGTGAACAGCGCGCCGAAGCTGCCGGCAGGCCGGCTGGATCACGCGCTGCAATGCTATGTGCTCGTCGATTTCCTGCGCAAGGCGTTTGGCAGCCAGGGCGGGTCCTATGCCGAAGCCTCGATGAAGCTGGGTGTGCTGGGGACGAAGCTGGACGCGAAGGTTTCGCCTATGCTGAAGGCCGCAGGCGTCGGCAATGGCGATGCGCTCCAGAAAAAGCGCAACGAGGCGCTTGCCGCCGTCGCCAGGCTTGGCCAGCCCCAGGCGGTGATCAAGGCATGCGCCGCCGATTATGGCTGATCGGGTGGCGGATCCCGCCCCCGCACCGCATCAACTGGCGCCGTGCTTGTCCGCGAGGAACGATACGATCTCGCCCGCCTCATCGTCGGAAACCGTCAGGCCGTTGCCGCGCATGCGCGCCACGATCTCGCGCCATTCGTCCGCCGTATGGCTTTGCGTCTCCGCCACATCGAGGCCGTGGCAGGTGGAGCATTTCTGCTGGAACAGTTCGTGCTTTCCGTCTGCCGGCGCCGAACCGGGAGGGGGCGAGGCGGGCTTCTGCTGATCGACCGGTGCCGGATCCGTCGCGGGCGCGGGTACTTCGATTTGCAGGGACAGGCCGGCAACAACCAGCATCAGACCACGTATCATTCACTCTTGCTCCGAGCGCGGTCCTCGGCCGGCGCGCCGTATGGACGGGCGCGCGCCAGGAACCGCGACAATAAACATGCTATTTCGATGGCGCGGGCGCGGTGCCGCCCGCGAGCGCGAGACGAAGGGTTTGCAGATCCTTCGCCATATTCCGGAAGATGGTCTCCTGCGGAAGCGTGAGGTCGCTCGCCTTCGAGACGCCGCGATCCGCGCCGCCGTTGGGGAATTCCGGCTGCAATTCGATCGGACCGTCGAAGCCGATCTCGCCGAGGATCTGCACCATGCGGGGCAGATCCAGCATGCCTTCGCCCAAGGGCACGAAGGCGGGGCGCCAGCGCCCGCTGACCGGTGGGCCGCCCTCGCCGGCGGCGGCCGGCTTGTCGGTGAGCAGCACATCCTTGAAGGAGATGCCGCCAAGATAGGGGCCGATGGCCTTCAATCCGAGCGGCCACGTTCCGTTCGCGCCGGCCTCGACGCCATGGGCCGTATCGTAATGGAAGCTCACATAGCGGGGATCGAAATCCTGAAGGATATCGAGCAGATCGAAGATCATCGAGCCGACCTGCTGGGCGCCCGAGAAATTATGATACATCGCCTTCATGCCATATTTCTCGCCGAGCCTGGCGATGCCGGCGATGCGGGGCGCCAGAGCCTTGCGCTGGGGGGCGATGGGGCTGGAGAGATCGTAGCGCAGGCCACCCCACCAATAATGGTGGATGCCGAGCGAGGCGGCGGTTTCCAATATCGCCTCGGCATGGGGCGACGCGGCATCCGCGATCGGGGCGGTGATCGTCCGCACGCCGACATTGGCGGCGCGCAGCGCCTTCACAAGCGGCGGAAGATCCTGCGCCACCCTGGCCGGATCGACATGGCCGGGGAAGGGGCGGACGGTGATATCCAGCCCGTCAAACCCCATCGCATGGCAGGCGACCGCCAGTTCCTCCGCCGAGCGGAGCCACTGGAGATGGCGGGAAAAGAGATCCACGGGCCGCGCCGCCGTGGCGGCGACCGCCCGCGACGAGAGGGAGGGGAGGGCGCCGGCGGCGATGACCGCCGCGCCCCCTGCAATGATGTCCCGGCGATGGAAAGGCATATCGTCGTCCTCTGAGGAGATCGGCTCGTCGAGCCCGTTAATAGACGACGACCTTCCCGGTCGTGCCGGCATTGGCGCAATCGTTGTAGAAATATTCGCCCTTCTTCCTGAACGTGTATTTGAAGCTCTGCCCGGGCTTCAGCGGCTTGGAATCGAACAGGCCCTCGAAGAACTGGGTCGCGCAATGATCCTTCAGATTGTCCGAGGGATTGGTGAACGTAACCGTCGTGCCCGCCGGCACGCGGAGAGCCTGCGGAGACATGGCGTTCTGCGCATCGGATTCGCCATTGGCACCCGTCGTCGGCCGGGAGCGGGCGCCGCCCGGCATGAAACCGGCATCGGGCGGCCCTTCGCCGCTCGGCGGGGTGGCGGATCCGTTGCCGATGCGGCCGAGGATCACCGTATTGCCGATGGTGCTGCCTTCCACTTCCTTCGCCGTGATCGGTTGGCGATGGGGCGGGGGCGGGGGGGGATCCGCAGGCGCCACCGTACCGCCGATCTTGAAGGCCCAGAGGTGATCGCCCTTGGGCGAATTGTAGGGCAGGCCGTTTCCACCTGCGAGCACGGCGACATATTGCTGCCCGCCGGCCTCATAGGCGACCGGGCTGGTATGGACGCCGGCGCCCGTCTGGAAACGCCAGAGTTCACGCCCGTCGGCGGCGGACAGGGCGACGATGAACCCGTCCGGATAGCCCATGAACAGCACGCCGCTCGATGTGGAGAGAATGCCGTTGCCGTGGGCGAGCGACCATTGATTGTCGCGGCTCCACACGATCTTGTGGCGCGCCGGATCATAGGCGATCACCTTGCCTGACCGGTTTTCGCCGAGCGGGCGGAAGCCGATATAGGATCCCTTGCGCGCCTGCGCGATGCCGACGATGCCGACGCCGACATAGAGCAATTTGCTTTTCTGGCTGTAGGAATAGGCACTCGTATCGGCGCCGCCGCCCGTGCCGGGGAAGACGATCACCGGATCATCGAGATGCGGCGTGAAGATGCAGCCGGTCTTGTAGTGCGGCGGGGTGATGCTCGCGCCCTTTCCGGTGGGGCAGAGATCGACCAGCGAATCCCCGCGCGGAAAGGGCTGGGTGGGCCAGGTGTGCTGTTCCGGCTCCTGCGGCACCGGCTTTTCGTCGATCGGGGTCAGCGGCTTGCCGGTCTCGCGATCGAGCACATACAGCATCGCCGTCTTGCTGCCGTAGATCACGGCCTTGCGGGCTTTGCCCCCGATGGTCAGATCCGCCAGGACGGGCGCCATCACATTGTCCATGTCCCAGATGTCGTGATGGACGGATTGGTAATACCAGCGTTTCGCGCCGGTCTTCAGATCCATCGCGACAATGGAATTGGCGTACAGATTCTGGCCAGCGCGGGTTGCTCCGTCGAGCGGCGTGCCGCCTCTCGCATTGCCGAACGTCCAGTAGAGCAGCCCCAGTTCGGGATCGATCGCGGGATGCGCCCAGGGCGCAGCGCCGCCGCCGCGCCAGCTTTCGCCATCCCAGGTCTTGTTCGCTTCGGGATCGTCGGGGCCGGCCGCACCATAGACGGTCCACACCGTCTTGCCCGTCTTCGCATCGAGCGCGAAGGCTGCGCCGCGCGTGCCGTTGGCGGAGCCGAAATAGATCAGCCCGTCATAATAGACGATCGCCGTGGGGAAGGAGCCGGCTCCGCGATCGGCCGTCGGCGTGACATCCCACACGACCGTGCCGGTCTGCTTGTCGAGCGCGATGACGTGGCCTGCGCCCTTGATCGTGAAGACCATATTGTCGCCGACGGCGACGCCGCGACGCAGGGTGGAGCCGTAGCTGCTCTTGTAGTGCCATTTCTCCGTGCCGGTCGCGCCGTCCACCGCGACGACGCTGCCCTGCGTCGTCTCGGCATAGACGATCCCGCCCTCGGCGATCACATTGCCCTGCTGGAAGGCGGAATCGCTCCCGCCCTCCAGCCGGACATGCCATGCGCCGCCGAGCCTGGCGGCGTTGGCCGGCGTGATCTGGCCGAGCGCCGAATAGCTCTGGTTGCCGTAATTCCCGCCCACCTTCGGATAGTCGGCGCCCGGAGCGCTGCAGCAATCCGGCGCCGCCACGGCCGCCGTGGAACCAAGCGCGGCAAGAAGGATCGCCAGACGGGAATAGGGCATCATCGAAATCAATCTCCGATCAGAACTTCTTCGAAACTTCAAATGTCCAGATCCGGCCGAACGGATTGGCGTTCGCCGCGTCGAACGCGTTGCTTCCGCTCAGCACCACCGGAGCCCGGTTGTTGGTGAGATTCTGGATGCCCAGCGCGAAACGGACACCCTTGAGCCCCCAGAATGACGTGTCGTCGCCAAAGCGATACGAGAATTGCGCGTCATAGGTGATCCACGCGGGGATCGTGGTGCTCGGCAGCTTGGTGCCGTTGACGGTAATGGTCGCGTTGTTGAGATAGGAACCGGTGTAATTGACGTAGCTGTTGGCGGTGAAGCCACCCGAGGAGAAGCCGATATTGCCCCGGCCGCGCGCAGACACCTGATAGCCATAGGTATCCAGCGCATCGAAGAAGTCGCCGCCCTGGACGAGGCTCTTCTTCAGATGCAGCACCTTCGAGAAGGTGGCGCTGGCGTTGATCTGGCCGAAGCTGGTCGGGCGGCGGTAATTGACGGTGAAATCGAGGCCATCCTGCTTCACGGTGCCCAGATTGCGGGTGCCGCCGCGAATGATGCCGACCAGCGAACAATCGTTGATCGTCGTCGCGATGAAGTTCGCGCCCTGCTCCGCATAATAAGCCGCGTAGAGCGGATTATAGGTGGAGACATTGCCGTTCACGCAGGTTGAAGGCTGCGGCGCGGTGATGAAATAATCCCGGAAGAGCGCGAGGTTTTGCGGGCTGTTGAGGATGAGCGTGGGATTGGGCAGCGCCTCGATCCGATCCCGGTAAACCACGTTGTAATAGGTGACCCCGATCTTCAGGCCCTTCACGAAGGACACGTCATAATCGCCGCCCAGCGACCAGACGTGCGCCTTTTCCGGCCCCAGGCCGAGCGAATTGCCCACCCGCTGCAGCACGGCGCTCTGGCCGGTGGCGGCATTGGTGACCGGGATGGCGGGATCGCCGGCATTGTTGGCGACGTAGATCCGGTTGTAGATCAGCACCGACTGGGGATTGCCTTCCACCAGGGTCGGCGCGCGGAATGCCGTGCCCCAGCTTCCCCGGAAGGTGAGCGACGTATCGGGCTTCCACGTCACGCCGATCTTCGGATTGGTCGTGTTGCCGAAATCGGAATAATGATCGTAGCGGACCGCCGCGCTGAGATCGAGTTTCTGGACGAACGGACGGCTGTTGTCCGGCCCGACGATCGGCACGAAAAGCTCCGCAAAGCCGGATTTCACCATGCGATCGCTGCTCGCGTCACGCTTTACGACGCGCTGCTGATCGAGGCGCAGCGACGCATAATAGAGCAGGTGATAGGTGGATTTGGTGAATTCGGTGCCCGCCGCGATGCGGACATCGCCGCCGGGCAGGTGGAAGAGCGGGCCATCGATCTTGGCGACACCATCCCAGAGCTTGTAGGTCGCAATCTGGCGGACACGCTCGGTGAGCAGGCTCGCCAGCGCCTGCGGCCCCTGGAGATACGGGTTGAAGCCGGGCTGCAGCTGCGCGATGTTCGCGGCCCAGACTGTGTTGACCTGATTCTGACAGGCGCCGCAATCCTTGTCCTCGCCGAACGTGCCGTAAGCGCTGAGCCGGAACTGGCTCGGCAGGTCGACGCGGACATCGACCGTGTGGTTCATCGATTTGGAATAGCTGTCCTGGCTGAGCTTCAGGTTCGGGTTGTTCAGGGCGAGATTGTAGACGACCGACTGGTTCGCGCCCGTAGTCGACAGGCCGGGGACGTAATAGGGGCTGGCCGACGTGACGGTCAGCGCGATATTGTTGAAGCCCTGATCGGATGCGTCCGAATGCGTTTCGCGCCGGTTGCCGAGGCCGGTATAGGTGATCTCGATATTGTCGCCGATTTCCTGGCGCGCCCGGACAAGCACGCTGTACCGGCGGCGTGCCGCGTAGAAATTCTGATAGTCGGACAGATCCGCGAGGCTGGGGTTGCCGGCGAGTGCCCTGACCTGCGCGGCGGTGGGCACGGCGCCCGATGTGGCGGGCGTTCCGTAGACGGCATTTCCGACAAGGATGGCAGGCGTCGCGCCGGCATAGACGGAGGTGCCGATGAAGCGATTGTCATTGCCCCCGAACGAGCGAAGATCCTGACGAAGATAATCGACTTCGCCCCGCCGGAAGCTCGTGCCGCGCTCTACGCTGAAGCCGAGCATGATGCCGCCGCTGCCCCAGGAGGTGCCGCCGACGCCTTCGGCCGTCCACCGGTTATAGCGGGTCGCCTCGTCGCGAAACGTCAGTTCGAGGCCGTTGAAATCCTTGCGCAGGATATAGTTGACCACGCCGGCCACGGCATCCGAACCATAGATGGCCGAGGCGCCATCCGTCACCACCTCGACGCGTTCCAGCGCCGCGAAGGGGATCTGGTTGGGATCGGCGATCTGCGTGACGGCGCCCTGCGGGACGACGCGATGGCCATCGAACAGAACGAGCGTGGCATTATTGCCCAGGCCGCGCAGGTTGACGCCGGCCGCGCGCCCGCCCGAATTCGTCAGCGTCGTGCCGAGGCCGGAGCCCTGCGGCAGTGCCGAGACGATGGCGGCGGCATCACGCACGCCGGTTTCCAGCAGCTGGGCGCGCCCGACGTTCACCGTGGCCGATCCGACCGGCGCGACACCGCGAATGGCGGTGCCCGTCACCACGATATCGGCAACCTGTTCCGGCGTGGGAGGGGCGTTCGCGGTCTGCAAGCTCGACGCGCCCTCCTCCGTGGCGGGGGACGGGCTGGCCGTCGTTCCCGATGCGCTTTGTGATCCCGATGGGGCGGTATCGACGGCGCCTGACGATGCGGCGCCCTCCGATGATGCCACGGTCTGTGCAATTGCAGCATGTGCTGCGGTCACACCGGCAAGCAACGAACAGGCGCTGAAAAGCGCGCGACGATAACGACGCATGGGTCCCCTCCCTTTTTTGTGGCGTGGCGCCTGTTGCGCCCGCACATTATTTCAATTGGTATCTGGGAGGTTACATATCGGCATCGCCATTCCGCCGCCTTTAGACAAACGTGTAAGGTCTGTTCGAAACGATATTGCGACACACCGGTTTGACCGGTTCTTCATCACGAGATACGCATCGTGACGTCGGCGGCGCGGAGACGCGGCCGACCAGAGGAGGAAGGGCCGAGGTGGACGTCACCGATAGCGCGCAGGCCAGCCGGCTCGATTCCGCAGGCTCTCCCGATGGCTGGACGGCATCGTCGCGCGCCGGGAATCCACAGGGCCTCCGCCTCATCATCGCCGACGATCATCCGCTGTTTCGGCGCGGGCTTCGCGAGGCGGCCGCGATGGTGTGCGGCGATCTGCGGATCGACGAGGTGGAAACGCTCGCGGAACTGCATGACGTGCTGGCGCGATCGGACGATATCGCGCTCGTTCTCCTGGATCTGCGCCTTCCGGATTGCAGCGGCTTCGGTGGACTGCGGCAGACGCGCGAGCGCTTTCCGATCGTGCCCGTCGCGATCGTTTCGGCGCTTGAGGATCAGCTGACGATCAGGTCCGCGCTCGAATTCGGGGCGATGGGCTTCATTCCGAAGTCGACGCGTCTTGAAGAGCTGGTCGACGGGATCGCCGCGATCCTGGCGGGAGAGATCTGGACGCCGCCGATGCGGGACGAGGCGCCCGCCTCCCCCTCTCGCCTGCTGAGCGCCGGGCTGACGCCGGCGCAGATGCGGATCGTGGCCTGCCTTCAGCGCGGTATGCTGAACAAGCAGATCGCCCACGAACTGGGTGTGACCGAATATACGGTGAAGGCGCACATGACGGCGGCCTTCCGCAAGCTGGGTGTGTTCAATCGCACACAGGCACTTGTGCTGTTGCGTGACGAGATGCGATCGCCGGCCTAATCGGAACCGCGCGGGCGATCGCCTGCCGCGTCCATCGCAAAATATCGCTCCCGCACGGCCGGCGGCCCGCTTCAGGCGGCGTTTGAAGACGTCTGCGCCTCACGCCGTCTGGCCGCGGCATGGATCAGGAGCGATCGCAGCGCGGGCGGCGGAACCGGCTTGCGCAGCAGCATGACGCCTTCGGCCGCCGCTTCATCCCGAAGCATGTCCGATGCGTTTGCGGTCAGCAGCGCCCGCACGGTCGCGCGGGGGGCGAGCGCCCGCAGCAGATCCAGCCCGGTGTCGCGATGGCCGAGATGATAATCGGCGGTAACGAGATCGAATGCCCCCTCCAGCGTGCGCAGGCCTTCCACGTCGCGCACTTCGCTGACGAGGGCACCCCATTGCCGCAGCAGCGTCGATTGCGCGTGCAGGACATCCGGCTGGTCTTCGATGCACAGCACCCGCAGGCCGACAATCTCGCCGGCGGCCGCCATGGCCGGCGTGATCGAACGATCGGGCGTGGCGATGCCCAGCGCGACCGCGAAGACGCTGCCCTGGCCCGGCCGGGATCGAAGCACGAGCCGATGATCGAGCGCGCGGCACACGCGCTCCACGATCGCAAGC
Source organism: Sphingomonas sp. (assembly GCF_003248515.1). GTDB lineage: Bacteria > Pseudomonadota > Alphaproteobacteria > Sphingomonadales > Sphingomonadaceae > Sphingomonas_I. The sequence goes on along the minus strand of NZ_QFOB01000004.1, from coordinate 64,725 downwards.
CCGAGGCCCGTGCCGGCGGGCACGCCTTCGCCTTCGTCGAGTCGCGTGAATTCCCGGAAGACCAGCGCCTGCGCATCCGCCGCGATGCCGCGCCCGCTATCGCGCACCTCGATCCGCAGGCCCGCGCCATCAGGCCGCACGCAAACCAGCACGCGGCCCCGCTCCGTATAGCGGATGGCATTGCCGACCAGATTCTGGAGCACCGACCTCAGAAGATCCGCATTTGAGGTGACCCATGCGTTGGTGCGGGTGACGTGAAGCTCGATGCCCTTCTGTTCGGCCACCGGCCGATATTCGCCGCGCAGGGCATCCAGCAATCCGCCGAGATCGACCGGGCCGATCTCCGGCCGATTGCCGCCGACCTCGATGCGCGAAAGATTGAGGAGTGCGCGCAGCAGGCGATCGGCGGTCTCGATCGAAATGTCGGCCTGTTCCAGCAGAGGGCGGGTGGGGGAGCTTTTGGGAAGCGATCCGCGTGCAGTGGCGATGAAGAGGCGCCCGGCATGGAGCGGCTGCAACAGATCGTGGCTGGCGAAGGCCACGAAGCGATTCTGCGCGTTGGTGACACGGGTGGCGACGGCATTGGCGGCCGCGAGCGCAGCGTTCACGTCCGTCAGCTCCTGCGTTCGCAGCGCCACCCGCTGTTCCAGCTCCTCGTTCATGCGACCGAGCGCGCGCGTGGCCGCGCGCACCTGGGTCACCTCGGAAAAGCTGGTCACATATTCGCCGCCGCTCAAGGGGCGGCCGACCACCTTGATAATCGTGCCGTCGGACCATTCCAGCTCGGCCATGCGCGGCTCGCGACGGCCGGTCGGACCCATCTCCTCCGCCAGCGCGCGGCCCCGCTGCCGGGCATCCTCGTCCGCCCGGATGGAGAGGATATGGACAAGCTCCGCCAGCGGCTTTCCGACATAGATGTCGCCGGGGGCGAGATGGAATATCTCCAGATAGCGCGGGTTCCATGCCACGATCCGGAGCCCGTCGTCGACGACGCTGACGCCCTGATCCAGCCCGTTGAGTGCCGCGTGAACGATCTCCCGGTTGAACTGCACCGCGTTCGCCGCCTCATCGAGCGCGAGGCCGACCTCGGATGCGTCGCGCTCCGCGCCGGCGAGGGCGAGGGCGATCACGTTGCGCGCGGATGAAGCGCCGATCGCGCCGGCGAGCATGCGCTCGGCCGCTCTCGCCACGGCGGGCGTGACGGATTCGTCGTCGGCGAGGAGGCGGCCGTGATCGCGGGCGATATCGCGCAGGCCGAGCGCGGTATCCACCGGGCCGAGGAAGCGCTGCAGCAGCGCGCGCAGTTCGGCGATCGTGCAATAAAGCTCGCCGTCCTTCCGGCCCGAAACGGTCATGCGGCTTTCGACGAACGCATTGGCCTGGATGCGATCGACGAGGCGATGTTCGGACCGGAGGGAAACGACGATATAGATGAACGTGTTCAGCAGGAGGCTGCCGCAGATCCCGATCGCGAACACACCCGAAATGTCGGATCGCGAAGCCGAAATCAGGAATCGTCCCAGTTCCAGCTGGGGGGAGGCGAGGAGGAAGAACCACACCACCATCCCGCAGATGATTCCCCAGAAGGCGCCGCGCGCATGGCCGCCCCTCCAGAAGATTCCCCCGATGATCGCGGGGACGAGCTGGGCGGAGGCCGTGAGCGAGGTGAAGCCGAGATGGGCAAGATCGGTGGTCGAGCGAAGGCTGACGAAGAAGAGATAGGAGAGGATCAGAATCGCGACGATCGCGATCCGGCGAACCTTGATGATGAGCCTGGAAACATCGCTTTCCGCCTCGACGATCCAGCGCTTGCGCGCGAGCCAGGGCAGGATGAGCTCGTTCGAAATCATCGCCGAAAGCGCGATCGTTTCCACCATCACCATCGCGGCACCCGCCGAAAATCCGCCGAGAAACGCGAATTCGGTGACGAGCCGGCCGCTCATGTGCATCGGGATGGCGAGGACGACGAGATCGGCATCGCGGGGCGAGATGGTAAGGCCGACGGCCGCGATCGGCGCGATCGCGAGAGCCCATATCGCCATGTAGAGCGGAAAGAGCCGCCGTCCGATGCGAACGTCGCTCGTCTCGCTCAGGGTGACGAAGCCGAGATGGAATACGCGCGGGAGGCTGAACATGGTGACCGTGCACAGCATCGTGGCGATGATGAACTGACTGTCTATGCGCGGCGGCGTGCCCAATTTGCCCAGATCGATGGTGTCGAGCAGCGATCGGGACGAAAGCGCGCCGATTGCCGTGGCGGCGACCAGCAGGAGCGCCAGCAGCTTCACGCTGGCTTCGATCGAGACGATCTGGGAGAGGCCCCGGTTATGCTGGGTCAGTGTCGGCCTGCGGGCACCGAACAGGATGGCCAGGATCGCGAACACCCCGATCAGCGCCGGCGCGACGAAGAAAGGCGGATCCGTCCGCCCCGCGATGAACGCGGTCGCCTTGGTGAGCGACAGGATCTGGAGCGCGATATAGGGCAGCGCGCCGATGGTGGCGACGATTGCGATGAGCGCGCCGAGCACCCGGCTCTTGCCATAACGCGAGGCCAGGAAATCCGCGACGGAGCTGATATTCTCCCGTTTCGAGGCGATCGCGATCCTAGACCAGACAGGCCCCAGCAGGGTGAGCGCGATGATCGGCCCCAGGAAATTCGGCAGGTATCGCCATCCATCGCGCATCGCGATGCCGACGGCGCCGAAATAGGTCCACGACGTGCACAGCACCGAAAGCGAAAGAGCGTAGCTGAGGCCCCGTTTCAGGCTGCCGCCGGGGCGAGCGGCTTTACTATCGGCCCGGTGCGCAACACCGAGCAGCAAGACGATATAGATCAATACGACCGCAAACGTCATGAAAGCCGTCATGATTGCTGTGATGATCCGGCGCAAGACCGATCATCGCCCGTAAAAGAGCTTTCCACCTTTGTCTAAGGTGCTCGCGTTGGCGGAGCCTATATAGCTCCGCGGCAGGAGGGCTGCGGCCAGATATGCCCCTGTATGGAAGGAGTCTAAGGTGATGAGGGAGGCCTCCGTGGCCGCCGCTGCCAGGTCGTTCGATGTCGGTGCCGCCCTCGATGATGGCCGCTGGATGGGATGGCAAAAGCTGGTTGTCGCGCTGGTCGCCTTCGCCATCGTGCTCGATGGTTTCGACAATCAGGTTCTCGGCTTCGCGGTGCCGCTGCTCCTCAAGGAATGGAGCGTCTCCCGCGAGATGTTCGCGCCCGTCTTCGCCCTCGGCTTCGTCGGCATGGTGCTGGGTACGATCGTCGGCGGTGCGCTGGGCGATCGCGTGGGCCGGCGGCCGATGCTGATCGCGAGCGTTCTGATTTTCGGCGTCGCGACGGGGTGTACCGCATGGGCGGGAAGCCTGACGGCTCTGGCCGCCTTCCGGACGATCGCGGGTTTCGGCCTTGGCGGGGCCATGCCCAACGCGGCGACGCTGCTGGCCGAGTTCGCACCCCGGCGCAAGCGCAGCCTCGCTGTCACGCTCGGCATCGTCTGCATCCCGCTCGGCGGCGTCGGCGGCGGCATGATCGCGGCCTATATCCTTCCCGTCTTCGGCTGGCGCGCCTTGTTCGCGATCGGCGGGATCCTGCCGCTCATCGTGGCGGCCGTGCTGATCCTGGCCCTGCCGGAATCGCCACGCTATCTGGTTACCCGCCCGTCGCGGCGTGACGAGCTGGTGCGGCTTCTCGCGCGCCTGGGCCATGAGATCGGACCCGATCAATATCCGGTCGATCCGGGATCGGGCCAGGGCGAGCGCGCGTCGATCGGCTCGCTGTTCCGGAGCGAATTCTGCCGCGACACCTCGGCCTTGTGGATCGCCTTCTTCGCCTGCCTGCTGACGACCTATGTGGTGTTCAGCTGGGCGCCGACCTTGCTGTCGCAATCGGGCTTCGGGCTGTCGCTCGCCAGCCTCAGCGTCGCGACTTTCAATGTCGGTGGCGTCGTCGGCGCCCTGCTTGCGGCGGTCCTCACGCCGCGGCTGGGCTCGCGCCCGATCATGATGATGACGGCGGCTGGAGGTGTGCTGGTGGCGATCATCATCGCCCTGGTTCCGCCCGGTGGCGATCACCGGCTTCAGATCGCGCTGCTCGCGATCGAGGGGGCGTTCATCAATGCCGTGCAGACGAGCCTCTATGCCCTGGCCGCGCAGGTCTATCCCACGCGCTTGCGATCCACGGGCGTGGGATCTGCCGCTGGCTTCGGCCGGATCGGCGCGATCGTAAGCTCGATCGTGGGGGCGGCGATCATTGCCGGTGGATGGAATTTCTATTTCTATTGCCTGGCGATCGGCATGGCGGTGACGTTCGTGGCGCTTGCGATGATCGTCCGCCACACGGAGCCGGAAAAGCCGGCACCGGCTCTTTCGTGAACAATCCTCGGTCTTTTCGACGGAGACTCTGAATGCGCATCAGGAAGAAGTTCGCCCTGCCGCTGCTGGCCACGCTGCTCGCCGGCCCGGCGGTCACCGATTTCGCCAAATCGCAGGTGCGCATGCCGGGCGGCCCGATGAACCAGAATCTGGGCTATATGGATTATGGCGTCTGCCGGGGAACCGATCCCGCCTGCTACCATGATTGGCCGCGCGCCCCGACGACCAAATATCGCATCCTGATCTACAGCCGCACCGGCGCCTCGCGACATGCCAATCTGGGCAAGGTCCTGCCGCCCGGCCTCAATCCGCCGCTCGGCGAAGACAATGTCGCCCAGCGCGAAATGCTGCGCATCGCCGCCGAGAATGGCTGGGATGCCGACTATACCGAAGATGTGACGCAGATGACGAGCCTGACCGGCTATAATGCGGTAATCTTCCTTTCCACCTCGCGCGATATTCTGGACGATACCGCCAAGACGGCGCTGCGCCAGTATATGCGCGCGGGCGGCGGCTTCGTCGCAATCCACAATGCATTCGGCACGATGTATAACTGGCCTTATTATGAAGGGCTGATCGGCGGCACGAACTTCTACGATCATGGCCCGGCGCGCGAGGGCGATGTGGTGGTGATCGACCGGAAGGACGAATCCACCAGGGCGCTTCCACCGCGCTTCCACTTCCATGACGAGTGGTACAATCTCGTGCCCTTCCCGTCGAACGTGCGCTTCCTGGCGACGGTGGACGAGAAATCCCTGCCCGCCGCCTCGATGCCGCGCACGCCGGAGGCGGTGACGGCGCAGATGGGCGCGCCCGGCGCCAGATTGCCTCCGGAGCTTGTGCGCCCCCGCTACCCCTCGGTCGTCGGGCGCAGCCCGGGGCACGGGACGTTCCATCCTGTGGCATGGTGCCAATATTATGATGGCGGCAAGGTGTGGGCGACGACGCTCGGCCACGATGCGAACGCCTTCCGCAAGGATGGTGAGCCCGGCGCGAACGAATTTCAGGCGATGATCGTGGGCGGCATCAAATCGGTGATGGGGCAGGCGCCCTTCTGCCGCTAGGCGTGATCGTCGCCTCGGAAGGCGTCGCATCGAAAGTTCTGGCCGGTGCCGCGTGCAAAACGTGGCGCCGGCTTTCGTGCGCCGCGCGGACCAGCGCGGCGCCCCCCCGGGCGGGTGAAGGATCTTATGGTGCCGGTTGCAGGGATCGAACCCGCGACCTTCGGTTTACAAAACCGCTGCTCTACCAGCTGAGCTAAACCGGCACACAAACAAGAACCGCTTTCTGTCGGCCGCTGCCCATCGAAATCCCGCGAGGGGAGATCGGGGGGAGAGCCGCCGGCTGGCTCGCGTGATGCCGGCCGGTGCGCGGCGCCTTAGCCCTGTTTGCCGAAGCCCGACAAGCCCAAGCCGCATGTTCGGACGCCCGAAGCGACCGAAGCTAGCCGGGAGACGGCTTCGACGTATCGAAGGTCAGTTCGATCCGGATGCCGTTGAGGTCGGTGAAAAAGATCTGCTCCAGCGTCGGCACGCGCGAGACGGCATGGACATGGGGCACGCCGAGCGCATCGAGGCGCGCGCGCATCGCGGCCACGTCACGGCATTCGAAGGCGACATGATCGAGGCGGGCCGGGCTGGCGGCGGTCGGCGCGGCGCCTATGGCGGTGTTGACGTGGATGACGGCGTGGCCGTCTGCTGTGGCGAGCCAGGCGTTGATCCGCTGATCCGCCATCGTGAGCGCCGGCACGCGGCGGAGATCGAACAGCGCTTCGTAAAAGGCGCAGGTTTCCTCGAAGGCCGGCGTCTTGATGTTGATATGGCCGATACGCTCGATCATGCGGCCTTCATCCTCGCAATGGCTTCGCTGCGCAACGGTCCGTTCGCGAGCAGGGCGGTGTGGAGCCCCCGGAGCGCTGCGCCGCGAAGATCGCGGCTGCGATCCGCGATGGCGAGCCATGTCATCGCCTCGGCGGTGCGGATGGCCGGATCGCGCGCCGTGCGCTCCAGATCGGGATCGAACAGCGCGAAATAAGCGGGCTCGCCCATCCAGCCGACCAGCCTGGACCTGGCCTCGGCGGCGGACCATCCGCCCTGGCGGATGCCGAGATCGACGAGGCCGCGAGTCACGCGGAACAGCAGCCAGTGGATATGGCCGAGTTCGTGGCGCGGATCGGCGAAGGTGCCCAGCCGGCCGGCCAGTTCCTCCGCATGGATCGCCCAGCCCTCGGCATAAGCAGGCGTATAGCGCAGGCGCAGGGGGTGTGGACGGGCGGCCTCGGCGAGCGGCAGCTGGATCATGTGGCCGGGCAGCAATTCGTGTGCGACGGCGCTGGGCAAGGTCCAGGATGGACGGCGGCCTATTTCCTTGAGATCCACGACATAGAAGCCGGGCCGGCCCGCTTCCGGCAGGATCCGGTAGCCGCCCTTGCCGGCGGCAATCTCCTCCGGCGTGAGCGCGCGGACGCTCACGTTGAGGCAGGTGGGCGGCAGCGGCGCGAAGGCCGCCGGCAGCATCGCCCGGAAGCGGCCGAGCGTCGCATTCATGTCCGCGACGGCGCGCGCCCTGCCGGGCTCGCTGTCAGGATAAAGATAGCGCCCGTCCCGCCAGAGCCGGCTGTAGCGCGCGCCGATGCCGTCTTGCGTATCGCCCAGGCGGCGAAAGAGCCGGTCGGCGCGGCCCAGCAGGCGCGACAGTTCCGCCTCAAGGCGGGTGCGGGCGGCATCGGGCGAGGCATCGTCACCCAGCATCCGCTTCAGCTGGAGCGGATAGCGCGCCGCTCCTTTCACGTCGGCGAGCGCGGCATCGAGCGCAAGGCCCGAGCGGGCGGCCGCGAGATCGAACGCGAGGCCGGGGGGCAGGCCGCGCGCGTCGAGCGGCGACAGCAGGGCGAGCGCGCTGGCGGGATCGCGCTCGGCGGCGGCGGCATCAAGCATGGCGACGATGTCCGGCGTGGCGGCCGCCCCGGCACCGGCGACGAATGTGGCGGCCGCCCCGGCCAGCAGGGTGCGCCGGGAAACGATCATCGCGCGACCGGGGGAAGCGGCACCCGATTGTTCCGCAGCGTGACTTCGCGGGCATCGCCATCGAGCGCGAGGCGGACGCTGACGCCATCGGCCTTCACGCCGGCAGGCAAGGCGAGGCTGAGCGTGGCGGTCTTCGGCGTGAGATCCGTCGGCGCGGCGAGCGTTGGCACCGGAATGCTTGCGAGCACCGTGCCGTCCGCCGCGACCAGCATGGCCTTGCCGCCCGCAGCCTCCTTCGCGCCGAGGCTGTGCACGGTGACGCGCACGGTGCGGCCGCGCACCTGTATATCGTCCGTCCCGATGCCGATATCGGGACGCGTCTCGACCGGATCGCCCGCCTCCTCAAGCGCGAAATCGAGAACCGTGGTGGTAGAGGGCGCGAAGGCGACATCCACGTCCGCGCCACGTTCCAGCGTGATGCTGCGCGGGGCACCCTGCGACACGAGCGTCCTGCCTTCATTCGGGCTGGTGGCGGCCTGCATCGTCCAGCGGCCGGCGGTCACGTTCCAGCCGGTCATTTCGGCGCGCACCTCGCCCGGCATGGTGTTGTAGGCGATCACCCGGAAGCGATCGGGCTTCCCGCCGGGCAGCAGGATCGCGACCTTCTCGGCCGCGCCTTCCTCCGCGAAGCGCCAGCTGACGATGTTGCCCGGCCAGATCTGGCCGCGCCGGAGCGCGACGCCGCCCAGCCGCTCCCGCTGGAGGATCTCGGTGGGGGAATCGACGCGATCGGACCACCAGTGGCCGGTCGTCAGCATCGCCTCATGCTGCATCTTGTCGCGCAGGCTATCCTCATGGAGCGACGCGAGCGGGGCGAGATCGCCCGTCTGCGCCCAGGCGGCATAACGGGAGAAGGGATCGCTGCCCGCCTTGCCCGCCAGCGCCCTGCGCCAGGCCGGCCCCTCCGGCAGCAGATCGAAGACATTCTCGTTGAATTCGGCAAGGGCGCCGGCGCCGTTCTTCGCGATGCGGCCATAGAAAGGGCGGAGATATCTGGCGTCGCCGGTGAAGCGCCACGCCGCCCAGGCGGGCTGGAGCGGCGTGGTGGCGCCGCCGCCATCGCCCACGCGTTCCTTGTCCGAATACCAGTTGATCTCGTTCGGGAAGCTCCATGTGCCGTCGGCCGCCTGCCGGCCATGCGCGATCCAGCCATCCATCAGGCCGGTGACGAGCCCGCGCGCATCGGCATTGCCATTGTAGAGGCCGAGCAGAACGGGCGCGTGGAGGATCAGGAAGCCATAAGGCTTCTGCCACGCCCAGGGATCGTCGCGATAGATCCTGCGCCCGCCATACCAGCTGCTGGCGAAGTGGAGGTGGCCCGCCGGATTCACGAGCGCCACGCGATGCAGCGCCTTCGCGGTCGCCATCAGCCGTTCCAGCGCGATCGGCTCGCCCCAGTTCAGATAGAGCCGCTCGGCATCGGCATTGAGGCCTTCTTCATAGACGTGCAGTTCGTCCGTCTCGATCGTGCCGAGGCCGTTGGTGTGCATGGCGTTGCGATAGGATGCCTCCGTCAGCGCGCGCAGCGAGGCGTTGATCTTGTCCGGCTGCACCCCCATCAGCGCGAGACCCGGCCATTGCTGGGTCAGATCATCATCGTCGGAAATGCCACCGCCGAAATCGCCATAGGGGACCTGACGCTCATCGATCCACCAATCGACGAAGCGGCGGGTGGCGGCGAGATCCTGAAGCTGGCGCGCGGCCCAGGCGGGCACGCCGGCCGGGATGGCGGGCAGGGTGACCGGGGGCAGATTGGCGGGGGTGTAGTTGATGTCCGCCCAATAGGCGCGGCCCTCCACATTGTCGGGATCGATGCGGAGAAGATCGGTCATGTCGGCATAGACGCGTGCATAGAGGCCGGCGCGTTTCGAGGTGGTATGCTCCTCGACGAGGAAGGCCCAATTGTCCTTCACCTGATGGAGCCGGTCGGCGACATGCTCCCTCACCGCCGCGGCCCGATCCTTGAAGACCAGGCGGATCGCGGCGCCGTCCAGTGCCTGCGCGTCGAAATCGGGCGCGGCGGAGGCGATCGTCAGATAGAGGCTGTCGTTCGGGAGGATGCGATCGCGCAGGTCCAGCCAGAGGGTGCGCTTCTCATTCGGGCGGACCGAGACCGACAGATCGATCATGTCGCGACCGGGCCAGATCGGATCCTTCACCTTGATGTTGAGCGGGATCAGCCCATCCGGGCGGGGCGCGAGCTTCAGCGCGGGAATGTCGATGGCGATGCCATCGAGCCCGTCATGGATGTTCTGCCAGCCATAGGCCCAGGCGCGGGCGAACGGGCGGGCCGGGGGCGCCTCGCCGAATCCCGCCGGAATCAGCACGTGGACGATGGGCGAGAGGCCCCTAGGGCGGATGGCGGTGCCGGCGGCACTCGCATCGCCCGCGCCGACCGCCGCGCGCGCGCCGCCGACCGGCATGGCGACGACGGTGCCGCGTTCTTCCGGCGCGTAACGGCCCGCGATGAAGCTGTTCAGATCGGTGAGGATCGCCAGATCCGGCGAGGCCGAGGAATCGATCCTGTAGCTGAGCTTGAACGTGCCTTCGGGCTCGGTGCCCTTCGTTACGTCATAGGCCCAGATTTCCTGGATCGGCTGCTCCTGCATCACATTGGTGAAGCGCAGCCTGCCGCCCTTGCGTTCGGATAGATTGGTGACGGAGCGGACGACGCCCGGCGGGCGTTTCGCGAGGCTCGCATAGCCCTTGCCGTCCGCCGACCAGCCGAGATCGCCATAGGCCGCGCCGCGTATCTCGATCCGGTTGAAGTTCTCGTCCGCCGGGACGGTGAGGTCATAGCTCTTGCCGCCCTCGACATAGACGTTCCAGTCCGGCAGCTCGAAATAATCGTCGCGGCCGGGCAGGCGGGAGCGGTTATAGACGTCGGGCCAGGTCGTCTCGGGGATGCCGTCCACGCCCTTCCACATCCATTCCTTGAGATCCTTCGCGTCCGCAAATTCCACCTTGCGGACGCGCGTGACGGCGTCGCTCAGGGCGGGCGGGGAAGCCTTGTCCCAGCCGTAACGGTGCAGCCAGGCCTGCCGGCGGGCGGGGGCGTCCGTGGGGGAGGGAGCAGGGGCGGGATCGCCCTTCTCCGCCAGCGCCGTGACATCGGCGGGGAGAAGCATGTGATCGTAAACGCGGATTTCATCGAAATCGCTGCCGCGCATGAAATTGTAGCGGCTCTGCACCTGATGCGGGGACATGATGCGCGCGGCGAGGCCAAACTGGTCGAGCCCACTATCGAGATCGGCCTTCTGGAGCTTCGAGGCGACCTCCTTTCCATCCCAGAACAGCCGGACGCCGACCGTCTCGTCCCATGCGAAGGCGATATGGTGCCACGCCTCGGGCGCGGGCGGGGTGGGGATCTTCCACGATACGCGCACGCGGGAGAGGTTCGCGTCCGTCACGAAGGCATCGAAGCCGTGGCCATTCCAGTCGATCCGCAGGAAGGCCATGTCCCAGCTCGAATGATCGGCGAAGCCGGTGCGGAAAATCACGAAGGGCGCTTCGCCCACCGGCTGGCGTGCGCGCCAGAAGAAGGAGAGCGTGCCGCGCTGGGCGGCCATGTTGCCCGGCGCCTTCCACGAGACATAGCCCTCGTCCGGCCAGCGGACCGCGCCACCGATGGCGCCATCGGGCGTGATCGTCACGCCGCTCAGGAAATTGGGCTGCGCCTCTCCGCCGGCGACATCCGCGACGAGATCCCTGTCGGCGGAAAGGCGGAAGAGGAGGCCGCTGGAATCGGGCGCCGCCGCCCCGGATGCGGCCATCGCGGGATGCGCCAGCCCGGCGAGGCTCAGCGAGAAGATGCCGATGCGGAACAGCGACGAAACACGATCGGTCACTTGGCCAGTCTCTCCGATGGATGCCGGGCTTTCTGCATCCCGGTTTTCAGATGATGTCCCGTTCGGGTGCCACCGCGCGCCCGCGAAAGCAGCGGCCCGGAGCGGTAAACGCGACGCCCGCATCGCCCGGCTCCCGCCTTCGCGGCGACATGGTCACTACCCGACGGGCAGGCGCGGCCCCCAGCGTTCAGATCCGATCGACGCGGGCCAGGCGCGGCGAAAGCACATGCACGACCAGCACGGCGGCCAGATAGACGCTGCCCGCCACCGCGAAGATCGGCGTGTAGCTGCCGGTCGTCTGCAGGATATAGCCGGTGAACTTCGCCATCAGCATGCCGCCGATACCGCCCACCATGCCGCCGATCCCGATCACCGATCCCACCGCGCCGCGCGGGAACATGTCCGACGGGATCGTGTAGAGATTGGCCGAGAAGGCCTGATGCGCCGCCGTGGCGAGGCCGAGTATGCCCACGGCAAGCCAGAGATTTCCGGCATATTGGGCGAAGAAGATCGGCATGACGAGGAAGGCGCAGACCAGCATCGTCAGCTTGCGTGCCACATTCGCGCTGAGCCCGGCCTTCATCATGCGCGAGGAGGCGAAGCCGCCGGCGACGCTGCCCAGATCGGAGATCAGATAGATGGCGACGAGCGGCGGCCCGAAGCTCAGCAGATCGAGATGGTAGGTCTTGCCGAGGAAATCGGGCGTCCAGAACAGAAAGAGCCACCAGACCGGATCGATCAGGAACTTGCCGAGCGCATAGGCCCAGGTTTCCCGGTAGCCGAGCAGCCTGAGCCAGCCGATCTTTTCCGCGGGATCCGCCGGATCGCTCTCGATATAGGCGAGTTCGCCCGCGCTGAGCGCCTTCGTCTCGCGGGGGCGGCGATAGAGCGCGATCCAGGCGACGAGCCACAGCAGGCTGGCGACGCCCGTCACGATGAACGCCATGCGCCAGCCATAGGCGATGGTTAGCAGCGGCACGACGATGGGAGCGACGATCGCGCCGACATTGGCGCCGGCATTGAACGTGCCCGTCGCCAGCGCGCGCTCGCGGGCGGGAAACCATTCGGTGACGGCCTTGATGCCGGACGGGAAATTGCCGGATTCCCCCAGTCCGAGCAGCGCCCGCGCGAGCGAGAATTGAAAGGCATTGCCGACGAAGCCACACAAGGTGTGCCCGGCCGTCCAGATGATGAAGGCGATCGAATAGCCGATGCGCGCGCCCACCATGTCCACGATCTTGCCGAAGCTGAGATAGCCGATCGAATAGGCCGCCTGAAACCAGAAGACGACATCGGCATAGGTGGTTTCCGACCAGCCCAACTCGGCCGAGATGGTCGGCTTCAGCAGGCCGATCATCTGGCGATCGACATAGTTGATCGCCGTGGCCGCGAAGAGCAGCCCGCAGATCACCCAGCGATATTTTCCCACCCGCTCGGCGGCCGCGATGACCTCCGGCGGTGCTTCAGTGGCCATCGGTCCCTCTCCTGATTTTCTTATAGCGCGGTGATGATGCAGCGTGTCGCGAGCCGGCCGTCAAACCGGACATCCACGCTGTCGCCCACCGCGACGGGATGGACGCCGGTGACCGCGCCGCTGGAAATCCACTGGCCCGGCTGGAGCGCGATCCCGCGCTTCGCCATGATCTCGAACAGGAAGCGGGCGGCACCGATCGGCCCGTCGAGCATAGAGGCGGCCGTCTTGCTGCCGATCGGCGCGCCATTGATGTCGAGTTCGACGAGCCAGGCGTTCAGATCCAGCTCGCGCCAGTCGGGGATGGCCGCGCCGATGACCAGGCCGTTATTATTGCCGAAATCGGAGATGGTGACGAAGGGGCCGTTGCCATTGATGCCCACGAAAGGCGAACTGGCGATCTCGATGCCGACATGGACGGCATCCAGCAGATCGGCGGCTTCCGCGATCGTATAGCTTGCCTTGGCGGGATCGGGCGCGGTGCCGATGCGGAGCAGGAATTCCGCCTCCGCCGCCGCGAAACCATCCGCGAATACCGGCATGGCGACGGGATCGGCCGTCTCGTCGAAGATCGTATCGCTGAAGATCGGGCCGGTGAGCCGATCATAGCCCTCGACCGGCGGATTGATGCGGCCGACCTTCCAGCCGCCGATCGAGCCGCCATACAGAGTGATCGCCCGATCCTGGGCGGCATAAGCGGCGGAAATATCGCCCGGAATATCGCCGGGATAGGTGAGGAGCGCCGTGCGCGCCTTGCGCGCGCCGACGAAGGACTGGGCAATCTGATCGAGATTCCGATCGACGTTTTCGGACGGCAACTCCGCTCCCCTTCCGTATTATTTCAGGATGAGAGCGACTATAGGAAACCGGTGTCATTGACAAGCCGGCGGCGTGATGCGCTGCTCATCCGGCGAGGTGGATAGCGCCCCAATCCCCTGCGAAGGCCGCGTCGGCGGCGATCGAGATCGCGGCGGCGACGGGCGCGTCGGCGGCGAGATCCGGCGGCAAAAGCATGCCTTCCGCCAGAAGCCTGCCCAGTACCGTGGCGCCATCGCCTTCCGCCGCTGCGTCGGCGATGACGGAGCCGAGCGGATCGACGATCGTGGTGCCGGCGCGCGCGCGCCGCATGGCGAAGGCGATCCAGCAGCCGAGCGCGGCACAGATCCGCGCGGGCAGCAGGCCGCGCCGGCGCGCTTCCGCCAGCGTATCGACGAGGCGATAGGGAAGCTTCTGCGAGCCATCCATCGCGATCTGCTCCAGCCGGTGGATGATCGCCGGATTGCGGAAGCGGGCGAGGACCGCGCCGACATAGTCACCCAGATCGAGGCCGGGCACCTGGCGCAGCACGGGGGCGATCTCCTCCCGCATCATCGCCTCCACGAAGGAGGCCAGCGCCGCATCGCCCATCGCCTCCGCCACGCTGGCATGGCCCCGCAGCAGGCCCGCATAAGCGAGCGTGGAATGCGGGCCGTTGAGCAGCCGCAGCTTGGCATTTTCATAGCCGGCGACATCGCTGGTGATCGTGGCGCCAGACCCGCCCAGATCGGGGCCGAGCGGGCGGCCGATATCCTCGATCACCCACTGGACGAAGCTTTCGCGCTGGACGGCGGCATCGTCGCGCATGCCGAGCGCGGCTGCCGTCATGTCGAGGAAGGCGGCGTCCGATGCGGGCGTGATCGAATCCACCATCGTGGCGGGCACTCGCACCTCACCCTCTATCCAGCGGGCGAGTTCGGCATCGGTGAGGCGGGCGAAGGCGGCGAGCGCGGCGTGGAGCTTTGCGCCATTGTTGGCGAGATTGTCGCACGGCATCGGCACGAATGGCGGCACGCCCGCCGCTTTGCGCGCGGCGAGGCCCGAGACGATCCAGCCGATCACGCTGCGGGGGACGGCGGGTCCTGCGAGATCGTGAACGATATCGGGGTGGCCGGCATCGAGCGTGCCATCGGCGGCGAGGCAATAGCCTTTCTCGGTCACGGTCGTCGTGACGAGGCCGACATCGGCGGAGGCGAGCAGGGCCGCCGTTTCCGCGGCGTCGTCCGCCGCCAGGAAGCGATTGTGCGCGGCGATCACGCGCCAGCCCGGCTCCGCATCGCGGATGCCGATCGTATAGGCGCCGCCCTGCTCCTCCAGCGCGGCGATCGTGCCGCGCGTGCGCAGCGAGACGGCGGCGATGCCCCAGCGCGGATCATGATTCAGCACCGTATCGATGTAGGCCGCCTGATGCGCGCGGTGAAAGGCGCCGGGGCCGAAATGGACGATGCCGGTCTTGCCCGGCAGGAGGTGGCGGGGAGCCGCAACAGCGGCGGGCAGATCGGCCAGACGGCCGGCATGAAGACGATTCAAAGGGTAACGCCTCGCTTCCAAATGGCGATTTCGCGCTCGCCATTGCGTTCGGCCCTGGTTTCGGCGCCGGACGCGATCTCGCGGATATGATCGAGCATCTTTTCCTCGACCGGGGGAAAACCTTCTTCCAGCACCGCACCCGCGTTGAAATCGATCCAGCCGGGCTTGCGCGCGGCGAGCGCGCTGTTCGAGGCGACCTTCACGGTGGGGACGGGAAAGCCCAGCGGGGTGCCGCGCCCGGTGGTGAAGAGGATGACGGTGGCGCCCGCCGCCGCCAGTGCGGTGGAAGAAACGGCATCGTTGCCGGGGGCCTCGAGCAACGTCAGGCCGTGGCGGCTGATCCGCGCGCCATAATCGATCACGTCGACGACGCTGGCGTGGCCGCCCTTCTGCACCGCGCCGAGCGATTTTTCCTCGAGCGTGGTGATGCCGCCCGCGACATTGCCGGGGGAGGGATTTTCGGAGACGGGCTCGCCCGCATCGATGAAGCCCTGCTTGAAGCGATTGACCAGTTCGCCGATGCGATCGAACTGCTCCGCGCCGATCGCGCGCTGCATCAGCAGATGTTCCGCGCCGAAGATTTCTGGAATCTCGGTCAGGATCACGCTGCCGCCCGCATCCGCAACGCGATCGCTCATCCGGCCGACCAGCGGATTGGCGGTCAGGCCCGAAAGCCCATCCGATCCGCCGCATTTCACGCCCAACACCAGCGCGTCGAGCCCTACCGGTTCCCGCCTGGCCTGTGCCGCGATCCCGATCAGTTCGGCGACCGCGGCGATGCCGTCGGCCGTTTCATCCTCGGCGAATTGCGAGGTGACGGTGCGGATCAGCGCGCGGCGCTCCTCCGGAATGTCGGCAAGCAACTGGCTGATCTGGTTTTCCTCGCAGCCGAGCCCCACGATCAGCACGCCGCCTGCATTGGGATGGCAGGCGAGGCTGGCGAGGACATGGCGCGTGCCGGCAAGATCGTCGCCCAACTGCGAGCAGCCGAAGGGATGGGTGAAGGCGTGGACGCCATCCACCTTGCCTTCCGCAAGCGCCGCCGACTTTTCCGCGATGCGCTGCGCGGTGCGGGCGACGCAGCCGACCGTGGGCAGGATCCAGATTTCGTTGCGCGTGCCGACGCGGCCATCGGCGCGGCGATAGCCGAGGAAACCGCGCGTGCCGCTCGGCTCCGGCGGGGGCGGGGCGCCGGCTTCGAACCGGTAATCCAGCGTGCCGCTGAGCGAGGTGTGCAGATTGTGCGAATGGACATGCTCGCCCGGCGCGATCGCGCTGGTGGCATGCCCGATCGGGGAGCCGAACTTGTGGATGGCCTCGCCCTCGGCGATCGCGTGCAGCGCCATCTTGTGGCCGCGGCCGATCGGCTGGAGCGCGGTGAAGGCGGTGCCTTCCAGCATGACGGTCTCGCCGGCCGCCACATCTGCCAGCATCGTCGCGACATCGTCTGCCGGATGGGTCCGGATCGCTTCGGGCACGCTTTTCAGGCCTTTCAGTCGGAGCTTGCGGGAACCGGTGTCAACTAAGACTATGCGACTATATCCGCAAGGCTGGCTGGCGGCACAGTGGTTACCACGATATGGCGCATTCCATGCAGAAAACGGGACAGCCGACGATCAATGACGTTGCCCGTATCGCGGGTGTTTCGAAGAAGACGGTCAGCCGGGTCATCAACAATTCGCCGCTTTTGAACGGCGACACGCGCCAGCGCGTGGAAAAGGTGATCGCGGAAATCGGCTATATTCCCAATCCGCAGGCCCGCGCGCTCGCGCTGCGGCGGAATTATCTGATCGGCCTCGTCCACGACAATCCGAATGCGCAGACGGTGATGAACGTCCAGCGCGGCATGCTGGAGGCGTTGCAGGGGACGGAATTCGAACTGGTCGTCCGCCCGCTGAATCGCGGCGCGCAGAGCATGATGGACGACCTGCGCCACTTTCTGGAGCGGCAGCGCCTGTTCGGTGTGCTGCTGATGCCGCCGATCAGCGAGAATGATTCGATCGCGAAGCTCTGCGACGAGATAGGCTGCCGTTACGTCCGCATGGGATCGGCCCTGCTGGACGAGGAAGCGCGCATGGTCGCCTCGAACGATCGCGAGGCTGTGCGCGGTGCCGTCGCCTTCCTGATCGAACAGGGGCATCGCCGGATCGGGCTGGTCGCCGGGCCGCATGGCTTCCGTTCCGCCAAGGAGAGGCGCGCCGGCTTCGAGGAGGCGCTGCGCGAGGCGGGCATTCCGCTCCAGCGCAGCCTGATCGCCGATGGCGACTATACGTTCGAATCGGGGCTCGTCGCTGCCGAGCGACTGCTGGAACTGACGCCCCGGCCGACCGCCATCTTCTCCTCCAGCGATACGATGGCGGCGGGCGTGATGCACGCGGCCCGGCAGCGCGGGCTGGAAATACCCGACGATCTGTCGCTGATCGGCTTCGACGACACGCCCGTCGCCGCGCACGTCTGGCCGCCGTTGACGACGGTGCGCTGGCCGAGCGTCTCGATGGGGCGCTCGGCGGCTCTCAAGCTGATTACCGCGCTGGACGACGATCCCACGGCCGTGGAGGAGCCCTCGCTCTTCCTGTCCACGCTCGTCCGGCGCGGATCGGTGGCCGCCCCGCGCGAATAGCCGCGCTGCGGGAACGGCGTTTTCGGTCCGGCGGATCGCGCCCGTGCCGCTGGTGATGCCGTCCCGCAGCTTGCGAGGGAGACGTGTTTGTTCCAGAAAACGCGCGTGGGCCTGAAAACAGCTCTATTCGCCACATGGGCGCTCTGGGCGTTCCAGAACGCCGCGCCAGCCTTCGCCCAGGTGGCAGCCGGGCCGGCGGCCCCCAAGTCCGCGCCCGGCGAGATCGTCGTCAATGCCAGGACACAGACGATCATCGATTCCTTCATCGATGACGTGGCCGATATATCCGGCGAGCGGCAAATCCCGCGATGGGAGGGCTCGATCTGCCCCGGCATCGTCGGGCTGGAGGCGGCGCAGGCGGAATATGTGAATTCCAGGATCGGTGCTGCGGTCCAGGGCGTTGGCCTGCGACTGGATCGCGAGGGATGCGATCCTTCGATCTTCGTCATCTTCACATCCGGCCCGGAGCGCGTCGCCCGCGCGCTGGCGGAGCGCTATCCGATCACGCTGAGGGCGGATGGCCGGGCGAAGCTGAAGCGGTTCGTGGAAGCGCCGGCGGCAGCCCGCTGGATCACGACGACCGAGACCGGCGTGAAGGGCATCGCCAAGGCGGCGGGGTTCGCGGATCCCAGGCTCAACCTGGAAAATGGCGTCGTCAGCGGCAATGTCCCGCAATCGCGGATCGGCACTCCGGCGCGCGCCATCACCACATCGATGGTGGTGCTCCTCGACTCGACAAAGTTGCAGGGGCTGAGCATGCGGCAGCTGGGCGACTATATCGCCATGCTGGTGCTCGCCCGTCCTCCGCTCGGATCGACGCCGCCATCCCAGTCGATCCTCAATCTGTTTGGGGAAGGGGGCCGTGCGCTGGGGCAGATGACGGATTTCGATCTCCTGTATCTGCGCGCGCTCTATGCGGCGCCGGAGAATATGAAGGTCAACGCCCAGAAATCGAGCATCCGGCATGCGATGATGAAGGCGGCGGCCCTCCGGCCGGATCAGTGAGGCGATCGGCGGACGGCGCCACCCCGATTTCCTCGGCGCCAGCCGCTGATCCGGCGGCATCGGGCGGCGATTGGTACGACAAAAGTTGCGTCGAAATCTGACACCGGTTACCAGCACGCCGCCATGTTTTCGGGCCAGGGAGGATGACGATGCCACGGCGACTGGAGCTCAATCCGGACCGTCTTTTTCCGAGCGATCCCACGATGCGCGGCATCGCGCGCAGCCTCTATGCCGAGGTGGCCCGCCTGCCGATCGTGAGCCCGCACGGGCATACTGATCCCACCTGGTTTTCCGAAAACGAGAATTGGACGGACGCGCAATCGCTGCTGCTGGCGCCGGACCACTATGTCTATCGCATGCTCTTCAGCCAGGGCATCGCGCTCGACGATCTGGGCATACCGCATCGTGGCGGCGTGCCCGCGACGGACAAGCGCGCGGCCTGGCGCCTGTTCGCGAGCCATTATCATCTGTTCCGCGGCACGCCCTCGCGCATGTGGCTGGATCATGTGTTCGGCGAGGTGTTCGGCTTCGACGTGGCGCTGGAGGGGGCCACCTCCGATCTCTATTTCGACGGGATCAACGAGAAGCTGGCGAGCGGCGCCTTCAAGCCCCGCGCGCTCTTCGATCGCTTCCGCATCGATTTCCTCGCGACCACGGAAGGGCCGCAGGATGATCTTTCCGCGCATCATCGCATTCATCGCTCCGGTTGGGGCGGCCGCGTCGTCACAACCTATCGTCCCGATGCCGTGATCGATGTGGAACATGAGAATTTCGGCGCCTCGATGGCGACCTTCGCGGAGGTGACGGGCGAGGATGTCTATGGCTGGAAGGGGTATCTCGCCGCGCACCGCAAGCGCCGAGCCGATTTCCGCGCGGCGGGCGCCACCGCTACCGATCATGGCCATCCGACCGCGCTGACGGCCAATCTCTCGGCCGCCGAGGCAGAGGCGCTGTTCATGAAGGTAACGAAGGGCGAGTGGACGGCCGAGGATGCCGAACTGTTCCGCGCGCAGATGCTCACCGAGATGGCGGCGATGTCCGTCGAGGACGGGATGGTCATGCAGATCCATCCCGGCGCCTTCCGCAATCACAATGCCGGCCTGTTCGACAGTCACGGCCGCGACAAGGGTGCCGACATTCCCAGCCGCACCGAATATGTTCGCGCGCTGAAGCCGCTGCTGGATCGTTTCGGCACGAACACCCAGCTTTCGATCATCCTCTTCACGCTGGACGAGAGCGTCTATTCACGCGAGCTGGCGCCGCTGGCCGGCCATTATCCCTGCCTGAAGCTTGGCCCATCCTGGTGGTTCCACGATTCGCCCGAGGGCATGCGCCGCTTCCGCGAAACGACCACCGAGACGGCTGGCTTCTACAATAGCGTCGGCTTCAACGACGATACGCGCGCTTTTCTTTCGATTCCTGCGCGACATGACGTGGCGCGCCGGATCGACTGCTCTTTCCTGGCAAGGCTTGTCGCGGAGCACCGGATCGAGGATTGGGAGGCCGTCGAGCTTGCCCACGAGCTCACCAGCGGCCTCGTCAGAAGGGCCTATCGCATCGACACGCCGCAACCGGCCGAGTCGCTCCGGGCCGCCTCTTGAACTGGCTGGTGACACCGGTTACTCGGCGGTTCGCGATAGTCGATCATTCTCGCACCATGGAGGCGAGACTCACTGGCCGGACGCGCCGCCCGACACATTAGAGGAACGAGTATCATGAAGATCGCGCTGATCACCGAGAACAGCCAGGCCGCCAAGAATGGCATCATCCATCAGGCCCTGACATCGGTTGCCGAGCCGCTGGGCCATCAGGTCTTCAACTACGGCATGTATTCCGCCGAGGATTCCGCCTCGCTCACCTATGTGATGAACGGTCTGCTGGCCGCCATCCTGCTCAATTCCAAGGCGGCGGATTTCGTCGTCACCGGCTGCGGCACGGGCATGGGCGCGATGCTCGCCTGCAATTCGATGCCGGGCGTGTTCTGCGGCCTCGTGATCGATCCGACAGATGCCTTCCTGTTCGGCCAGATCAATGACGGCAACGCCATCTCCATGCCCTATGCCAAGGGCTTCGGCTGGGCGGCGGAGCTGAATCTCCAGGATGTGTACCGCAAGCTGTTCGATGGCGAGCGTGGCCTTGGCTATCCGAAGGAGCGCGCCGAGATCATGCGCAAGAATCGCGGCATCCTGAAGGACCTGAAGGATGCATCGTGCAAGGACATGCTCACCGTGTTGAAGACGGTGGATCAGGATCTCCTGCGCGCCGCGATTGCGGGCGAGAAGTTCGCCGAATATTTCTACGCCAATTCGCAGGACGAGGCGATCAGCGCCTATCTGAAGAGCCTCTCGGCCGAGAGCGTGAGCGCGAAGCAGGCGGAGCCCGCCTGATCCGATCGGTCGCCCCGCTCCATCTCGCCCCGGCGGGACGGAGTGGAGGGCGACGCTGTGACCGGGAAGGGCCGTGCGCCGTTTCCGGCCGGCCGCGACAGACGCGGGCATCCGGGCCTTCCGCTCCCCCGCGTGAGGAGCGGGGGCCTTCCCAACCTTTTCGACGCGATCCTCGTCGACAATGCCAGATCCAGCAAAGGGCGGCCTAGCCATGGCGAATATCTTCGATCTCTCCGGCAAGGTGGCGATCGTCACCGGCGCCAATACCGGCATCGGCCAGGCGATCGCGCTGGCGCTGGCGGAAGCCGGCGCGGACATCGCCGCCGTCGGCCGCACGCCGGCCGAGGAGACGGTGGAGAAGGCGCGCGCCCTGGGGCGCAAGGCCGAGATCGTCTCTGCCGACCTTTCCTCGATCGAGCCCGTCCAGCGCGTGGTGGATGAAGCGAAGGAGAAGCTGGGCGGCCTCCACATCCTCATCAACAATGCCGGCATCATCCGCCGCGCGGATTCGGTGGATTTCACCGAGGCCGATTGGGATGCCGTGATGGATACCAACCTGAAATCCGTCTTCTTCCTCTGCCAGGCGGCGGGGCGGCACATGATCGCGCAGGGCTATGGCAAGATCGTCAACATCGCCTCCCTGCTGAGCTTCCAGGGTGGCATCCGCGTGCCAAGCTACACCTCGTCCAAATCGGGCGTGGCGGGGCTCACCAAGCTGCTCGCCAACGAATGGGCCGCCAAGGGCATTACGGTGAACGGCATCGCGCCGGGCTATATCGAGACGAACAATACCGAGGCGCTGCGCAACGACGAGACTCGCAACCGCCAGATCCTGGAGCGCATCCCGGCCGGACGCTGGGGGGCTGCCTCCGATCTGGGCGGAGCGGCGGTGTTCCTTTCCGCGCCGGCCTCCGATTATGTGCAGGGGCATATCCTGACGGTGGATGGCGGCTGGATGGGGCGCTGAGCCGGGACAGATGATATCCCTTGTTCGCTTCGAGCGGGGATCGGGCCTGTCGAGATCGTGGTCGGGAAGTGGATGCGGAGATTCTCGACAGGCGCTTCCCGGCTTCGCCTGAAGCTGTTCGAACCGGGCGGGCGTTAGGAGACGTGAATGGGCAGGTTTCTCGCGTTCGGTGAAATGATGTGGCGGCTCTCGCCTCCGGGGCGGGAGATGCTGCTGCAGACGCCGAAGCTGGATGTGTGGCTGGCCGGCGCCGAGGCCAATGTCGTCACCGCGCTGGCGCGGCTGGGCCATGACGTGGGGCTGGTCAGCCGCGTGCCGGATAATGATCTGGGCCGCGCGGCCGTCACCACGCTGCGCGGGCATGGCGTGGATACGAAGACCATCCTGTATGGCGGCGAGCGGATGGGTCTCTACATGGTCACGTCCGGCGCGGGCATGCGCGCGACCGAGGTGATCTATGATCGCGCCGGATCCTCCTTCGCGGAAGCCCCGGCCGACCTGTGGGACTGGAATGCGCTGCTCGATGGCGTGGATCGGCTCCACCTCTCAGGCATCACGCCGGCGCTTGGTCCCGTGCCCGCGAAGGCCGCGATCGCGGCGGCGGAGGCCGCCGTGGCGCGTGGCGTGCCGATCTCGTTCGATGGCAATTATCGCGCGAAATTGTGGGAACGCTGGGATTCCAACCCGCGCGCAATCCTGATGGAGCTGGTTTCCAGGGCGGACATATTGTTCGGCAATCATCGCGATATCGCGCTGCTGCTCCAGCGCGATTTCGGCGGCGAGGGCGAGGATCGGCGGCAGGTGGCGGCGGACGCGGCGTTCGCCGCCTTCCCGAAGCTGCAATTGATCGCGTCCACCGCGCGGCATGTGGACACGGCCGACCAGAACCGCCTTTCGGCGCGGATCGACGGGCGCCAGGACCACGCCCAGACCGAGGAGATCATCCTGGCGGGGATCGTCGATCGCATCGGCGGCGGGGATGCCTTTGCCTCCGGCGTGTTGCACGCGCTGCGGCAGGGCGGAGACATCGCGCAGGCGGCACAGACCGGCCTCGCGCTGACCGCGCTCAAGCATTCGCTGCCCGGCGATGCGGCTCTCTTCCGGCAGGCCGACATCGATGCGTTCCTGGCCGGCGGGCTCGATGTCCGCCGCTGATGGCTGGTCGCGCCGGTCCGTGATGACCGGCGCGGGTGCGGCGATGCTGCCCACCATCCTGCGCGCCCGGGGGGCGGCGGATCGCGTGCGCGCGCCGGCGGGCGATTTCATGGGTGCCCGCGAGGATGGCGTCACGGTCTTCCGGGGTATACGTTATGGACGTGCGGAGCGCTTTCGGGCGCCCGTGACCGTGGCGACGCCGGGCAGGCGGGTGGAGGCGCGCGCCTTCGGGCCGGTCTGCCCCCAGGACGACCGGCAATATCAGCCGCAATCGGAAGACTGCCTGTTCCTGAACATCTGGACGGCGGAGCCTCGTCCCGGCGTGGCCCGGCCGGTGATGCTCTATATCCATGGCGGCGCCTATTCGAACGGCAGCGTCACGGATCCGTTGAACGACGGGCACAGGCTGGCCGCGCGTGGTGACGTGGTGGTGGTGACGGTCAACCACCGGCTCAATGCCTTCGGCTATCTCTATCTGGCAAGGCTCGATCCGCGCTTCGCCGACAGCGGCAATGCCGGGCAGCTGGATCTCATCCTCGCGCTCCAGTGGGTGCGCGACAATATCGCGGCCTTCGGCGGCGATCCGGCGCGCGTGATGGTGTTCGGCCAATCCGGCGGGGGCGCGAAGATCGCCACGATGATGGGCATGCCCGCAGCCGCCGGCCTGTTCCAGCGCGCCGCGACGATGAGCGGCCAGCAGGTGACGGCATCCGGCCCGATGAACGCCACCGCGCGGGCGCGATCCTATCTCGCAAAGCTCGGCGTGGCGGAAACGGATCTTGGCGCGCTGCTTGCCAAGCCAGCCGAAGCGCTCGTCGCCGCGCTGGATGCGATCGATCCGGTGCTGGGCGGCGGCGTCTATTTCGGGCCGGTGCTCGACATGAAATGGCTGACGCGTCACCCCTTCTGGCCGGATGCGAACCCGCAAGGGGCCGGTATTCCGATGATGCTGGGCAACACGCATGACGAGACGCGCGCCTTCATCGGCCCGGATTCGCCGAAGGTGCGCGGGCTGACCTGGGACAATGTGGCAGCACGGATGGCGCCGGAGCTGCGCGTGGACATCCTGCCCGAATGGGTCGTGGCCGAATATCGCAGACAGTTTCCGGACTGGACGCCGCTCGACGTCTTTTACGGCGCCACCACCGCCGGGCGCAGTTGGCGCGGGCAGGTGATCGAGGCGGAAGCGCGCGCACGGGCGGGCGTACCGGGCTGGGTTTATCAGGTGGATTTCGCCTCGCGCACCGATCCGCGGCGCGGCGCCTTCCATACGATGGACATACCGCTCGTCTTCGGCACGCTGGATGCGGCGGGATCGCAGACCGGCACGGGCGCGGATGCGCGCGCGGCGAGCGGTGCCATGCAGGAAAGCTTCGTCGCCTTCGCCAGGACGGGCGATCCCCATCATGCGGGCGCGCCGGTCTGGCCGCGCTATGACCTGACGACGCGATCGACGATGATCTTCGACGCGACATCCCGCGTGGAGAATGATCCGCGCAAATGGCAGCGGGAGTTGTTCGCGCGCGTGCCCTACATTCAGCCGGGGACGTGAGCGAACGCGGCGTGCCTTCCCATAGCTGCCCGCCGCGGCGGAGGGTGACGCGCCGGCTTTCATCGGGAAGCGATAGCGTCAGCATCGTTCGATACGGGCGGCATAGCAGCCTCGTTTCGCATAATAAGCGTGCAGATAAGCGACACCCGGATCAGCGAGAAAACGGGAAATGATCGGCTCGAGAAAAGAGCCATCGGCAAGTTCGGCGTCGAGCATTTCCCCCGATGCACTGAATGCGCGAAGCGAGATCTGCCGGGAAAGGATCGCGTCTGGCAGACGATCGACCAGATCCAGCGCCTGTCCCAATCCTTCTCCCACGAAAATGGCGTGGCGCGATCGATAGGCCGTCTGCGCAGGCTGATGCTCGTAATTGAGCAGGATCGCCGTTTCGCCGATTTCCAGATCGCGCACCGTCACACGATCGGGAAAGCCGGGTTTTGCATCGACGATGATCCGCGTAGCTCCAAGCGCCTTCAACGCGGCGTCGGGGAGGCCGACCAGATGTTCGAACGGGGCTGGATCGAGCCCCACGACACAAAATGACATGTAGCCCTCCTTTGTGGAGGCGTGATGTGGCACGGGGTTTCGCGGTGCGGCTTCCCGGCGCTTGTCTTCAAATCCCGATCGCACCCACGTCGCGCTGCGGGGATTGCACCGTCATGGAGCGGGCGAGGGGAGGGGGTAGGCGATGATGAGGGCCAGCGGCTGCTTGCCCACCTGGCGGATGCCGACCGTCTCGCCGCTGTAGAGATAGGCGGTCGCGCCCGGGCCGATCGGCGCTTCCCTGCCGCCGGAGAGGACCACGCCTTCGCCCGACAGCACATGATAGACCTCGTCATGCGCGATCGGGTGCGGGCCGATCGCGGCGCCGACGTGGAGGATGCGCTTGCGGAATTCCATCGTGCGGCCGGGCACCGCATCGCTGATGCGATAGGCCGTGCTCATGCCGATCGCGCCATGGGGCGGGGGCTCGTCGCGCATCGTCGGCCCCTCTTCGATCACGAGCGGCGGTCGACCGGCCGCCAGCGCAGTGGCGGCGGCGGCAAAGGCGATCAGGCTCCGCATCCATCCTTTCCCCTCGCAATCCCGCAACAGTCTGTTGACACTGGCGGCGCGGCTAAGATAACACGATGACACCGGTTACCAAAACGAACAAGCAAGAGCAAAAACCGGTGGCGTGGTCTCGGAGATGGACCTGAAGGCGCGCTTTCAGCGCCCCTGGCATTCTTTCCCGACGGCTGTGTCCGCGGCTGGCCGCCCTCGTCCGCGGTCGCCTGGCGACGTCGCTCTGCAACAGGGGAAGGCTTTTTTCATGACCAAGGGTGCATCACCATTTGCCGGCCGCAGCGGAATTTTCGCTCGGTTTGCAGGAGCATCGTCCGCCGTTCTCGCCCTGGGCCTGCTGTCGCCGGCAGCCGCGGCCGCGCAAACCAGCGCGACATCGCCCGCTTCCGAGACACCGGCGACGCAGGCCGCGCCCGAAGCCGCTCCCGCCCTTTCCGAGAGCGCCGCGCAGGATATCGTTGTCACCGGTTTCCGTCGCTCGCTGGATGCGGCGCTGACGGTGAAGCGCGAGTCGATCTCGGCGGTCGACGCGATCGTGGCGGAGGATATCGCCAAGTTCCCCGACCAGAATCTCGCAGAATCGCTCCAGCGCATTCCCGGCATCTCGATCCAGCGCGATGCAGGCGAAGGCCGCGCGATCACGGTGCGCGGCCTTGGCGCGCAATTCACCCGTGTCCGCGTCAACGGGCTGGAAACGGTCGCCACATCCACGGACGGCGCCAGCGCCAATCGCGATCGCGC
The DNA here is from genome assembly GCF_003248515.1 of Sphingomonas sp. Lineage (GTDB taxonomy): Bacteria > Pseudomonadota > Alphaproteobacteria > Sphingomonadales > Sphingomonadaceae > Sphingomonas_I. The sequence goes on along the minus strand of NZ_QFOB01000004.1, from coordinate 38,165 downwards.
CTTCGATTTCAATGTCTTCGCCTCTGAACTCTTCAACTCGATCGTCGTCCACAAGACGGCGGAAGCCTCGCTGGACGAAGGATCGCTGGGCGCGGTGGTGGATCTCAACACCGGCAATCCGCTGGCCGGCAAGACCGGCTTCACCTTCGTCGGCTCGGGCCAGGCGAGCTATAACGATCTTTCCAAGAATTTCGGGCCGCGCCTCGCCGGCCTCGTCTCCTGGAAGAATCCCGAGGGCACGTTCGGCGCCTCGCTGTCGGCGGCCTACAGCAAGACCAACAATTACGAACTGGGCAACAATACGGTGCGCTGGGCACAGGCGCGCTTCGATAGCGTGAACGGCACGCCCTGCTTCTACAGCAGCAACACCAGTTCGACCCGTTCCAGCAACAGCGGCGGCAATTATCGATCGAGCACGGCCTGCGATCAGGCCGCGCTCGCCTTCCATCCGCGCATCCCGCGCTATGGCTCGATCCGCCATGATCGCGAGCGGCTGGGCGTGACGGGCAGCGTGCAATGGTCGCCGCGCGACGAGACCAAGGTTTCGATCGACGGCCTCTTCTCGCGCTTCAAGGAAACGCGCGAGGAGAAATGGGGCGAGGTGCTGCTGCGTTCGAACGAGCGCTCCGTGGACGTGCTCAACCCGGTCTATGATGCAAACGGCAACATGATCTCCGCCACGCTGAACGATGCGTGGGTTCGCACCGAACATTACCTGCGCAAATCCCAGACGAAATTCTGGCAGATCGGATCGACCTGGGATCAGGATGTGACGGATCGCCTGCGCTTCACGCTGCTGGGCGGCCTTTCCAAATCGAGCGCGACGATCCCGGTGGAGACGACCTTCGTGTTCGACGATCGCGACGCGCAGAATTACAGCTACGATTATAGCGACATGCGATCGCCCAAGCTGGTCTTCGGCACCAGCGTTACCGATCCGGCGAACTTCCAGCTTGCCGAGATACGCGATCGCCCCTCGGATACGGTCAACAAGTTCCGCACCGCGCAGCTGCGCACCGAATGGGATGCGGTGCCGGATGCCTTCACGGTGAAGGCGGGCGGCGTCTATCGCCGGTTCGAATTCGATTCCAAGGCCTATACGCGCGATACCACGATCTGCCCGACCGTGACGACGCCGACGACCGTGACCTTCAATGGCAACAGCGTGACCTGCACGGCCTCGTCCGTCTTCGGCTCCAGCGCCGTCTATGGTTTTCCGGCGGGCAGTCTCGGCGAGACGTTCAACATCGGCAGCGGTGGCCAGCCTTCGGGCACGACCACGACCTTCCTGATCCCGAACATCAATGCCGCCGCCAACTATACCGGGCTGTACGGCCGCCCGCTGGTGGTGGATTCGGGCAATATCCGCAACGTGACCGAAGAGGTGCGCGGCGCCTATCTCCAGTTCGATCTGAAGGGCGACATGTTCGGCCTGCGCTATGCCGCCAATCTGGGCATGCGCTATGCCGGCACGCGCCAGACCTCGACCGGCCTGAACAATGGCGCGACCGTGACCGTGAAGCGCAGTTATGACGATTGGCTGCCGGCGATGAACGTGGCCCTGTTTCCCACCGAGAAGCTGATCGTGCGCGGCTCCATCGCCAAGGTGATGACGCGTCCGTCACTCGGCAATCTCACGCCGGGCGGATCGGTGGACGGCTTTGGCTACCGGATCACGTTCGGCAATCCCCGCCTCGAACCCTTCCGTGCCACCGCCTACGATCTTTCGGTGGAATGGTATTTCGCGCCGCAGTCGCTCTTCTCGGTCGCGGGCTTCAAGAAGGATGTCGAAAGCTTCCCCGTGGGGGTCACGACCAGCGGCACCTATGCCTCCACCGGCCTGCCGCTTTCGCTCATAATAGCCTCCTCGCCGGCGGCATCCAATCCCGAGGGGCAGCTTTGGACGATCAACACGACCACGAACGGCACGGGCGCCAGCCTGAAGGGCATCGAGGTCGCGCTCCAGTCCAGCTTCCGCTTCCTGCCGGGTTTCCTCAAGAATTTCGGCGTGCTGGCCAACGCGACTTTCATCACCTCGTCCGCCAACTACACTCAGTCCGGGCCGGTAGTGAACGCTTGTGTCCCAGGCACGCCTACTCAGGCAAACCCCAATCCGGCCTGCACATTCGGCCCCCTCGTAAACGTCACGCGCAAGACAACACTCTATGGCCTCTCGAAGCGCTCCTACAATGCGACGCTTTATTATGAGGACAAGAAGTTCAGCGCGCGCGCCTCGATCGCCTATCGCGGGCCTTATGTGGATGCGGGCTCGGGCACGGGCAACGTCTTCGAAGGCTATAACAGCACGATCAACGTGGATGCCTCGATCCGCTACAAGCTGACCGAATATCTGGAGGTGTCGCTGGAAGGCACGAACCTGACCGACGAATATCGAGATCGCTATACCGATCTCGATGCGAACCGGAATTACGAGAACAACCACTTCGGTCGCACCTTCCTGCTCGGCGCGCGCCTGAAGCTGTAGGCTTTGCGAAGCGGGCGATCGCCTGCCTTCGCCCCTGCGCATCGAGGCGCCGTTCCTTTCCCTCGCGGCGATCGACGGGGAGGGCATCGCGCCTCGATCCGGCGCGAAAGAGTGTCTCTCGCGGGCGTGTCGATGGACTATGACGGCTCCTCCGCTGGGCCGCGCCCCCCGTTGGGGTGCGGTCCTTTTTCCGCTTCGTGAATCTGGAAGCCCGCCGATGATGAACCGCCGCACCCTGCTCGTTTCCGCCGCCGCCGCGGGCCTCGCCGCACGGGTGATGGCGCAGACGCCACCGCCCGCCGTCGCCGGGGGGCATGTCGCCGCCGGCCTGCCCGAGCCCGATGAGACGATCGATCTCTGGCCGAGGGGGGCGCCGGGCATGCCCGCCATGCCGCCTGTGGAGATCGTCGACGAACGCAGCCGGGATGCGGGGCTGACCGATCGATCCGTCCATGGCACGATCCGGCCGCGTCTCGTCGTGTTCCGGCCGCGCATTCCCAACGGATCGGCGGTGATGGTGACGCCCGGCGGCGGCTATGCGCGCGTGGTGATCGACAAGGAGGGCTATGAGATAGGGCGCTGGCTTTCCGCGCGCGGGTGGACCGTGTTCGTGCTTTTCTATCGCCTGCCGGGTGATGGCTGGAAGGCCGGGCCGGATGTGGCGCTTTCCGATGCGCAGCGGGCGATGAGGATCATTCGGGCGCGGGCGCGCGATTATGGGCTGTTCCCGGAGAGGATCGCGGCGATGGGCTTTTCGGCGGGCGGCCATGTCTGCGCCGATCTTTCGACGCGCTTCGATGCGAAGGTGTATGATCCCGTGGACGCCGCCGATCGGCTGAGCGCGCGGCCGGATGTGGCCGCGCCCATCTATGCCGTGCAATCCATGACATTGCCGATCGCGCATCCGGGATCGCGCGAGCTGCTGATCGGCAAGGATGCCCCGCCCGCGCTGGAAGCCGCGCACACGCCCGCCAACAACGTCACCCGTGCTACTCCACCTACTTTTCTGGTGCATGCGGAGGATGATCCGGTCGTGCCCGTCGAGAACAGCTTGCTTTATCGCGCGGCGTTGAAGAAGGCCGGCATACCGGTCGAGACGCATCTGTTCACGGCCGGGGGACATGGATTCGGATTGCGGCTCGCGATGGGCAAGCCGGCCGAAGCGTGGCCGGACCTGTTCCTCGCCTGGGCGCGGACGCAGGGCCTGGGCTGAACATTCGAGTGCGGAGGCAACATTGAACGACATCGCCGGTATCATGACGCTCGCCCCGGTCATCCCGGTGCTGGTGATCGACGACGCGGCCCAGGCCCGGCCGATCGCGGAAGCGCTGGTGGCGGGCGGCATCCGCGCGCTGGAAGTGACCTTGCGCACGCCGGCCGCGCTGGACGTGATCGCCGAAATGGCCAAGGTGGAGGGCGCCGTTGTCGGCGCCGGCACCGTCACCAACGAGGCGCAGTTGAAGAGCGCGATCGACGCGGGCGCGCGCTTCATCGTCAGCCCCGGCCTGACGGAGGCGCTGGGCAAGCCCGCCATCGCCAGCGGCATTCCCTTCCTGCCCGGCACGGCCAACGCGGCCGACATCATGTTCGGCATGGATCTCGGCCTCAGCCATTTCAAATTCTTCCCGGCGGAGGCCAACGGCGGCATTCCCGCGCTCAAGGCGCTGGCCGCGCCCTTCTACCAGTGCCGCTTCTGCCCCACGGGCGGCGTGAGCCTGGCGAGCGCGCCCGATTGGCTCGCCATTCCCGAAGTGCTGTGCGTCGGCGGAAGCTGGATCGTGCCGCGCAAGGTGGAGGATTATGCCGCCATCACCACGGCGGCGAAGGCGGCGAGCCAGCTCAAGGCGTGACCGCGCGGCGCGGCGAGGCCGATCATGCCGCGCGGATGGCGAAGCGCAAGGCGTTGCAGGATCGCCTCGTGGCCGAGCGGCAGGTGGAGAAGGGCCTGCTGATCGTCCACACCGGCAAGGGCAAGGGCAAGACCACGGCGGCGCTCGGCATGGCCGTGCGCGCCGTGGGCCATGGCATGAAGGTGGGCGTCGTCCAGTTCGTGAAGGGCGCGATGGAGACGGGCGAGAAGCCGGTCTTCGACAGGCTCGGCGTGGAATTCCGGCCGATGGGCGATGGCTTCACCTGGGATACGCAGAACCGCGCCGCGGATATCGCCTCCGCCCGCGCGGCATGGGACGAGGTGCGGCGGATGATCGCGGATCCCGGCTATGGCATGATCGTGGCGGACGAGCTGAACATCGTGCTGCGCTACGATTATCTGCCGCTGGACGAGGTGCTGGACGCGATCGCCGCGCGGCCGGAGATGACGCACATTGTCGTCACCGGGCGGAATGCGCCCGAGGCGCTGATCGAGGCGGCGGATCTCGTCACCGAGATGGCGCAGGTGAAGCATCCGTTCCGTGAGCAGGGCGTGAAGGCGCAGGCCGGCGTGGAATTCTGAAGGCCGGCCGCCGCCTCCCTCGCAAGGAGAAGGCCGCCATCATTCTCTTATATGTAACTGTCGATCGAACGTGGCTTTGCCCGGCGAGGGCGAGGGCGAGGGCGAGGGCCAGGGCCGGGTTGGGCAGGCCCTCTGCCCGATCGCGTCGGGCTCCGGCCTGCGCCGGATCGCGGAGCCCGCCTTGCCCGATGGGGGGCGCCGGACGCCCCTTTCGCATGAGAATCGCACCTCCGGACCGGGGCGGTCACGATCCGTGCGGGGGGCGAGATCAGCCTTCAGGAGGAGGAAACGGAACAAGGGGGAAGCCGCTTTCAAGCGTGTCACCGCCTCGGCTTCACCGCCCGCAATTCGCGCACGAGCTGTTCTGCCGCCAGCACATAGGCCGGGCCGCCGCAGACCGTCCATGCCTGGGGAAGGTGGAGGCGGGGGATCGGATCGAGGATCGGGTGGTGGAGCAGTTCGGTTCCCTGATCGACCACGCGATCACTGTCCGTCTCGACGATCAGCAGATCGGGGCGGGCGAGCGCCATCTCCTCCAGGCTGACGCTCGCCAGCGCGGGCTTGCCGAGCTTCGCGGCGAGATTGACGAGGCCGACGCGGGCCATCAGTTCGTCGACCAGCGTGCCCGTGCCGGTGAGGAAACCGCGCCGTTGATAATAAGCGGCCACGCGGCCCCGGCCGGCGGCGCGCGGCAGCCGGGCGAGGCGCGCATCCATGCTTGCGATCAGTGCCTCGCCGCGCGCCGGATGGCCGACGGCGGCGGCCACGGCGCGGATCTGCGCGACGACATCGGCATAGCTTTCCGCCGGCTTCACATCGAGCGTGGCGATATCGCGCCCGCGCAGCTGTGCCATCGTCTCGCGGCGACGGCCGGGGGCCGCGAGCAGCAGATCGGGGCGCAGCATCAGCACGTCTTCCGCCGAGCCCTTCGATATCGGGACATGATCGGCGCGCGCGGCGCCCGCCGACATGCGCCGATCGCGGGCGAGGCTGGTGAGTGCCGCGATCTGGCCCGGATCGGCCAGCGCGAGCAGATATTGATCGGCGCACAGATTGAGAGAAACGATGCGGCGGGGTGGCGCCGGTGCCGCCCCGAGCAGGAGGGCACAGGCGAACAGCAACGGCGCGCGCCGCTTGCTTCTTCCGTCCGCCCGGGCTTGTTCCGGGGTCCACCGTGCGGCTAGTCCCATCGCCGACGCTCTTGCTTCACGGCGGATGCCGGAACAAGTCCGTCCTGATTGAAGCCGAAAGATCCGGCGCGACGATAAGGCAGCAATCGAGACGTGACTGATGACAAGGCGACTGACCGCTGGCTGTGGCCGGTCCTCATCCTGCTGGTAATCGTGTCGTTCGCACTGTCGGTGGGCGTTGGCAGCGCCTCCATCCCGCCCGCGCGGGCGATTGCGGCGCTGCTCGGCTCGGGCGATCCGGTGGAGCGGGCGATCCTCGTCGAACTGCGTCTGCCGCGCGCGATCCTCGGGCTGGCGGTAGGCGCGGTGCTGGGCATCGCCGGCGCCGCGCTTCAGGGCTATCTGCGCAATCCACTGGCCGAGCCTTCCGCGCTGGGTGTTTCGAACGGCGCGGCGCTCGGCGCGGTGGTGGCGCTCTATTTCGGGATTGCGGAGGCGCATCCGGCGCTGCTGCCGATCCTTTCGATCCTCGGCGCGCTCGGCAGCCTCGGCCTGCTGTTCCTGCTCGCGGGGCGAGCCGAAAGCGGGCTGACGCTGATCCTGGCGGGCATCGCCATCGCGACGCTGGCGGGCGCGTCCATCAGCCTTGCTTTGAATCTCGCCTCCAATCCCTTCGCGGCGATGGAGATTGCGACATGGCTGCTGGGCTCGCTGGAGGATCGCTCGTTCCGGCATGTGGCGCTGGCGCTGCCCTGCATCCTCGCGGCGCTGGCCCTGCTGGCGTGGGACGAGCGCGCGCTGGATGCGCTGACGCTGGGCGAGGATGGCGCAGCGGCGCTGGGCGTCGATCTCCGGCATACGCGGCTGCGGCTGCTGGCAGGGGTGGCGATCGGCGTGGGCGGTGCCGTGGCCGTCTCGGGATCGATCGGCTTCGTCGGGCTGATCGTGCCGCATCTGCTGCGGCCGTTCACCGATCGCAGCCCGTCCGCCTTGCTGTGGCCGAGTGCGCTGGGCGGTGCCGCGCTGCTCAGCCTGTCGGACGTGCTGGTGCGGATCATTCCGGCTTCGAACGAATTGAAGCTCGGCGTGGTGACGGCCTTCCTCGGCGTGCCCGTCTTCCTCGTCCACCTGATCCGGGAGCGGCGGATATGGTGATGCTGGCGATGCGGGATCTGGGCGTGCGGCTCGGCCCGCGCGACGTGGTGCGCGGCATCGATGCGGCGCTGGAGGCGGGCCGGCTGGTCGGCATCCTCGGGCCGAACGGGGCAGGCAAGTCCACTTTGGTGCGCGCGCTGCTGGGGCTGATCCCGGCGACGGGCGAGGTGCTGCTGGAGGGGCGGCCGCTTGCCGGTTTCGCGCGGGCGGAGATAGCGCGTCGCATCTCCTATCTGCCGCAGGGGCAGGTGCTGCACTGGCCGCTGACGGTGGAGCGGCTGGTGGCGCTGGGGCGGCTGCCGCACCTCGCGCCTTTTTCGCGCATCGGCGCGGCGGATCGGGCGGCGATTTCCCGCGCGATGGCGCTGGCCGAGATCGAGCCGCTGGCCGATCGCACCGCGACCGAGCTTTCGGGCGGAGAGCGTGCCCGCGTGCTGCTGGCGCGCGCGCTGGCGGTGGAGGCGCCCGTGCTGGTGGCGGACGAGCCGCTGGCAAGCCTCGATCCCGCGCACCAGATCCAGGGCATGGAGATCTTGCGCGATCAGGCGGATGCGGGGCGTCTGGTGGTCGCGGTGCTGCACGATCTGAGCCTCGCGGCGCGCTTCTGCGATCGTCTGCTGGTGCTGCGCGACGGCCGGCTGGTGGCCGACGGCGCGCCGCGTGACGTGATGACGCCAGCGCTGCTTGCCGACGTCTATGGCGTGAGCGGTTATTTCGGCGGGGGCGAGGAGGGCGTGGTCGTCCCCCTCGCACGGCTGCCGTTGACGGCGGACCCGAACCGGCTCTAAGGGCGCGACCGCGACAGGTTCCCTCGCAAGAGGGATGAAAAGGGAACGGGGTTCGAGACCCCGGCTGCCCCTGCAACTGTGAGCGGCGAGCAATCTTGCCACGGGCCATTGGAACTTCGGTTCCGAGAAGGCGGCAAGAAAAGCGGTGACCCGCAAGCCAGGAGACCTGCCCGTCGCGGTCGTCCTTCGTGCGGACAGGGTGTGCCGGGCGGACGGGGAAACCCGAGAGACGACTTCGATCTCTCCGGAGTCCGCAAGGATTCCGGGGGCGCTTGTCGTTATCCGGGGGACTTTCCGATGAAGAATATCGTGATATTTGCGGGCCTGGCCTTGTTTGCGCCGGCCCATGCTCTTGCCGAAGCCGCGCCGCAGGAAGCGCCCCAGCCGGACGCCGCGGCGCTGCCGGCCAGCGGAGGCGATGGCGCCGATCCGTCCACGATCGTCGTCACGGCCACGCGATCGCCGCTGTCGATCGATCGCGTCGCCGCATCGGTGACGGTGCTGGACAAGGCGGCGATCGATCGCGCGGGCGATCTTTCGGTGGCCGATATCCTGCTGCGGACGCCGGGCGTGAGCCTTTCGCGCAATGGCGGCTATGGCACCGCCACCTCGCTGCGCATTCGCGGCGCGGAGAGCGATCAGACCGTGGTGGTGATCGATGGCGTGAAGCTCAACGATCCTTCCTCCACGGGCGGCGGCTATAATTTCGCGAACCTGCTGACGGGCGATGCCAGCCGTATCGAAGTGCTGCGTGGGCCGCAGTCGACTCTCTGGGGCAGCCAGGCGATCGGCGGCGTCGTCAATATCGTGACGCCGCTTCCCACCAAGAGCCTGGAAGGCAGCTTCGATGCCGAGGCGGGCAGCCGCCGCACGGCGAGCGGCCGCGCGGGCGTCGGCGGGCTTACGGGGCCGCTCGCCTGGCGGATCGGCGCGCAGGCCTTCACCACGGATGGCATCTCCGCCATCGCCCCGACCTTCGGCGGGCGCGAGCGCGACGGCTATACCAATCGCAGCGTGACGGGCCGTGCCGTGCTGACGATCGCGGATGGCGTGAGCGCCGATGTGCGCGGCTATTATTCGGACGGCCGCGTCGATATCGACGGCTTCTCCGGTGACAGTTTCGAATATAGCCTCAACAAGGAATTCGTCGGCTATGCGGGCCTCAATGTCGATCTGCTCGACGGGCGGCTGCGCAACCGCTTCGCGTTCGGCTATACCGACACGAACCGCGACAATTACAATCCGACGCTCCAGCGCGCGCAGACCTTCGATGCGGCCGGCAAGAACCGGCGGCTGGAATATCAGGGCAGCTTCGCGTTGACCGACAGGATCGATGCGGTGTTCGGCATCGAGAATGAGCGCAGCCGTTTCCGCAGCGTCTCGCCCTCGTCCAGCCTGTCCGTGCCGATCCCGGATCCCGCGCGCGGCAAGGCCGACCTCACCGGCATCTATGCCCAGCTCAACGCGGAACTGATTCAGGGGCTGACGCTCACCGGGGGCATCCGCCACGACGATCATAATCGCTATGGCAGCAAGACCCTGTTCTCGGGCGGTGCGGTCTGGGCGCTGCCGACCGGCACGGTGCTGCGCGCCAGCTATTCGGAGGGCTTCAAGGCGCCCACGCTCTATCAGCTCTTTTCCGAATATGGGAATACCGCGCTCGATCCGGAGCAGGCCAAGGGCTGGGAAGCGGGCGCGGAACAGCGCCTGTGGGATGGCAGGGTCAGCTTCGGCGCGACCTATTTCGAGCGGCGTTCGCGTGATCTGATCACCTATAATGGCTGTTCGACGACCTCGACCGATCCGCTCTGCTTCGCCACGGGCAGCACCACGACGCGCCGCTTCGGCTATTACAAGAATGTCTCGCGCGCCTTCGCGCGGGGCATCGAGGCGACGGCATCGGTGAAGCCGGTCGCGCGCGTCACCATGGATGGCAATTTCAGCTGGACCGCGTCCGAGGATCGCTCGATCGGGGGCGCCACCTACGGCTTCCAGCTGGCGCGGCGGCCGCGCCATACGGCGAACGGATCGATCACCTATGCGATCCCCGACGGCCCCTCGCTGGGGGCGGCGATCCGCTGGGCCGGCGAGAGCTTCGACAATGCGACGCACACGACGCGGCTGGCGCCCTACACGCTGGTCGATCTGCGCGGCGAGGTGCCGCTGTCCAAGCAGGTGGCGGTGTTCGCGCGGGTCGAGAACCTGTTCGATGAGAAATACATGACCGTCTATCGCTACGGCACGCTGGGACGCAGCATCTATGCGGGTTTCCGCGGGCGCTTCTGACGCCTCATTCCACTAACCGAGACCGTGGCCGGTCGGGGTGGATTGAACCCGGACCGGCCAGGGGCCCTGAAGGAGATCGAAGATGACTCGTGATGGTTCCTTGCTCTGGATCGTGCTGCTTTCGGTGGCGAGCGTGCTTGGCAGCTGGGCGCTGGCCTGCGCGACGCCGTTCGCCGCGCTCGCCGCGCTGGCGGCGACGCGGATGACGAAGCGCGATGGCATTGCACTGATGATCGTTGCCTGGTTCGCGTCCCAGGCGGTGGGCTTTGGCATCCACCATTATTCGCACAGCACCACGCCGCTGATGTGGGGCGGCGCGATCGGCACGGCGGCGGTTGCCTCGCTCTTCGCGGCGCGCTGGGCCGAAGGCCGCATGCGCGGTGGATCGGCGGCGCGGCTGGTGGCGGCGTTCGCGGGCGCGACACTCGGCTATAAGGGTTTGCTGGTGCTGTGGTCGGTCGCGTTGGGCGGCCTCGGCATCGCGCTTTCGCCCGTCTATTTCGCACAGGGCCTTGCCCGCGACGGGGCGATCCTGGTCGCGCTCTTACTGCTCTATCGCGGGTTGGTGGCGATTGGCGTGCCCGCCGCCACGCGCGGCAGGCTGGCATCGGCCTGAAGGCGGCGACCGCGATGCTGAAGGCCACCGCATCCGGGCCATCGGTGATCGCGTGCAACACCTGTCGCCGGGCGGGCGTCCCCGGTGGTGGGGAAAGGCTGCTGGCGGCATTGCGGCGCGTGCGGGAAACCTCACCGGATTATGCCGGGGTGGCGGTGGAGGAAATGCCCTGCCTCTTCGCCTGTTCGTCCGGCTGCACCGTTCACCTCCGTGCGCCCGGCAGGATCGGCTATGTCCTCGGCCATTTCGAGCCGGACGAGGAGGCGGCGCGCGCGATCCTTGATTATGCGCTGGCCTATGCAAGAAGCGCGGAAGGGCAGGTGCCCTATCGGGACTGGCCGGAAGGCGTGAAGGGCCACTTCCTCGTCCGCATCCCTCCGGAAGGATTTGTCGTCACATGATCTTCCCTTCGGTCGCGGCGTTCGAGGCGGCGCTGGGCACGCTTTCCGCCCCGGATGAGTCCGCGCGAATGGCGGCGGCCGTGCGGCAGGGGCAACTCACCAAACCGCCGGGTTCGCTGGGGCGACTGGAGGAGGTCGCGATTTTCCTGGCCGGCTGGCAGCGCCGCGAGCGCCCGGTGGTGGAGCGCGGCCGCGCGATCGTCTTCGCGGGCAATCATGGTGTGGTCGCACGCGGGGTGAGCGCCTTTCCGGCGGCGGTGACGGTGCAGATGGTCGCCAATTTCGAGGCTGGCGGCGCCGCGATCAACGCGCTGGCGCGCGCGGCGGGCCTGTCGCTCGCGGTGGTGCCGCTGGATCTGGACCGGCCGACAGCGGATTTCACCAGCGGGCCAGCGATGAGCGAGGCGGAATGCCTCGCGGCGCTGAATGCGGGCGCCGGTGCGATCGGCGATGCGGATCTGATCGTGCTGGGTGAGATGGGGATCGGCAACAGCACCGCCGCCGCCGCTTTGGCCGCCGCCTCGTTCGGCGGTGCCCCGCGCGATTGGGTGGGGCCGGGCACGGGCGTGGACGCGGCTGGCATCGCGCGCAAGGTGGAGGCGGTGGCGGCTGGGCTGGCGGCGCATGCGGGCGCGCTTACATCAGCGTTCGAAATCCTGCGGCGGCTGGGCGGGCGCGAGATCGCCGCCATTGCGGGGGCTGTCGTGGCAGCACGGCAGGCCGGCGTGCCGGTGGTGATGGACGGCTTCATCTGCACCTCCGCCGTGGCGCCGTTGGCCGCGCATCATCCCGCGATCACCGATCATCTGATCGCCGGCCATTGCTCGGCCGAGCCCGGCCATCGGCGGCTGCTGGAGCGGCTGGGGCTGGCGCCCTTGCTGTCGCTGGATATGCGGCTGGGCGAGGGGAGCGGTGCGGCGGTGGCGGTGGGCGTGATCCGCGCTGCGCTGGCCGCGCATGACAGCATGGCGACCTTCGCCGAGGCGGGTGTTTCGGTCGGGTGAGCATGGCCCCGCTCTATCTGATGCGACATGGCGAGCCTCTGCTCGCCGGGCGGATGCTGGGGCGGACGGACTGTGACGTGACGGCGGAGGGGATCGCGCGGTGCCGGGATCAGGCGCGGGGGCTGGAGGTGCGGCATCTCCTCTCCTCCGATCTGTTGCGCGCGCGGCGCTGCGCCGAGGCGATCGGCGCCGCCGGGATCGATCCGCGCTGGCGGGAACTGGATTTCGGCGCATGGGATGGGCTGGCGCCGGCCGAGATCGATCCCGTCGCGCTGGGCGCCTTCTGGCAGGATCCCGACGCCTTTCCCCCACCAGAGGGTGAGTGCTGGTCAGCGCTGGTCGCCCGCGTGAGGATGGCGCTGGCGGATCTGCCGGACGATGATCCCACGCTGATCGTCACGCATGGCGGCGCGATGCGGGCCGCGCTGCATATCCTGTGCGGGCTGGATCTGAAGGCGATATGGGCGTTCGATCTGCCTTATGGCGCGGTTCTGGCCTTCCATCGGTGGAAGGGTGGCGCGCAGATTGCCGGGCTGTGGCCGTGAGGCGGCTGATCGTCGCGATCGGATTTCTCACGCGGCTGCCCGTGCCGCATGTCGGCATGCGCGACGATGATTTCGCGGGCGCGATCCGGCTCTATCCTCTGGTGGGGCTGCTGATCGGTCTGGCGGTCGCCGGCGCGACATGGCTGGGCGGGTTGATCGATCCGTGGCTGGGGGCGCTGGCCGGATTGCTCGCATGGGTCGCAGTGACGGGGGCGCTGCATCTGGATGGGCTGGGCGATGTGGCGGACGGGCTGGGCGCAGCGCATGGCGACAGGGCGCGATTGCTGGCGGTAATGCGCGATCCGCATGTCGGCAGCTTCGGCGTGGTCGCGATCGGGCTGCAACTGCTCGCCAAGCTCGTTCTGCTGCATCTGGTGGGTTGGCGGGCGATTGTCGCGATCCCGGCGGCGGCCCGGCTGGGGCCGCTCGTCTGGGCGCGCTGGCTGGCACCGCTGAAGGCGGAGGGGCTGGGCGCCGCCGTGGCCGGCGCGGTGCGGATGCGCGACGTGGCGGGCTGGGCGGCGATACTGGCGGGCGCGAGCGTGATGCTGCCGTGGCTGCTCGCCGGGCCGCTGCTGATCGCCCTGTTCGCGCTGTGGGCGAAGGCAAGGATCGGGGGCGCCACCGGCGACGTGCATGGCGCAGGGATCGAACTGGTCGAGGCCGGGCTGCTGCTGGCCTGCGTGATCTATTCGGCGGTCTGAGCGATCGCGATCAGTGCATCCACGTCGACATGGCGCTCGAAGGCGGCGGCGAGTTCATCGAGTGCGGCATTCACATCTGCGTGATGATCCGGGCCGGTGGCCTCCACGCCAATGCGCGCGAGCCACGCCTTGCGCTGCGCGGCGAGGCCAAGCAGGCCATGGACATAGCTTCCCGCCACCAGCCCGTCCGCGCTGATCGCGCCTTCGGGGCGGCCGTTCAGATGGCAGAGCGGGCGGGCGCGATCCGGCCCCCCGGTTTCGCCGAGATGGATCTCGTAACCCGAAAAGGGCGCGCCCAGCGCCTCGCCCGATACTTCGCGCACCGTCTTGTCGCCGGTTAGCACGGTGGTCACCTCGAGCAGGCCCAGGCCGGGCACGTCGCGCGGGGGGCCTTCCACGCCATCCGGATCGGAAACGATGCGGCCGAGCATTTGATAGCCGCCGCACAGGCCCAGTACAGGGCGACCCTTCCGGTGATGCGCGATGATGTCCACATCCCAGCCCTGTTCGCGCAGGAAGAGCAGGTCGGCGGTGGTGGCCTTGGAGCCGGCCAGCACGATCAAGGCGGCATCGGGCAGGGGGGTGCCGGGCGGGACCATCACCACCTCCACGCCGGGCTCCAGACGGAGCGGATCGAGATCGTCGAAATTGGCGATGCGCGGCGTGATCGGGCAGGCGATGACGAGGCGACGATCGCCGCCCGTACGTGCGCGCTCGAGGATGACGGCATCCTCGCTCGGCAGGCGGAAGGCGGGTGCGAGCCACGGGATCAGGCCCAACGCCTGCCAGCCCGTGCGATCGGCGATGGCCGTCATGCCATCCGCGAACAGGGCCGGATCGCCGCGAAACTTGTTGACGAGGAAGCCCTGGATCATGGCGGCATCCTCCGGATCGATCACCGCCTTCGTGCCCACGAGCGAAGCGATGACGCCGCCGCGATCGATATCGCCCACCAGGATCACGGGCACGCCGGCTGCGCGCGCGAAGCCCATATTGGCGATGTCGCCGGCGCGCAGGTTGATCTCGGCCGGAGAGCCCGCGCCCTCCACCACCACGATGTCGCATTGCGCGCGGAGGGAGTGATAGCTTTCCAGCACCTCATCGAGCAGGCCGGCCCGGCCTTCGCGCCAGCGCCCGGCTTCCAGTTTTCCACGCACCCTGCCGCGCACGATCACCTGCGACGTGCGATCGCCCTCCGGCTTCAGCAGTACCGGGTTCATGTCCACGGAGGGCGGGACGCGCGCCGCCATCGCCTGCGTCGCCTGCGCGCGGCCGATCTCGCCGCCATCCGCTGCGACGGCGGCATTGTTGCTCATATTCTGGGGCTTGAACGGGCGCACGGAAAGGCCGCGATTGGCCAGCGCACGGCACAGCGCCGCGACCAGCACGGACTTGCCGACGTCCGATCCCGTGCCCTGCAGCATCACAGCGCCCATGCGACGGCCCCCGCGAGGATCCAGGCGAGCGCGCAGGCGCGGATGTAAATGGCGAGCGCACGGGAAAGATCGGCGGCGCGGGGCGCGCGTCCTCCGGTGCCGATCGGGGGCTTTTCATGCATCGCGCCATCATAGGCGGCCGGGCCTCCCAGCACGATGCCGAGCGCGCCGGCCATCGCCGCTTCCGGCCAGCCGCCATTGGGCGAGGCGTGGGCGGCATGATCGCGCCGCATCACGCGCCAGCCGCCGGGGGCGGCAAGGCACAGCAACAGGCCGGAGAGGCGCGCGGGGATCCAGTTGGCGATGTCGTCGGCCCGTGCGGAGGCCCAGCCGAAGGCGCGCCAGCGATCCTCCCTGTGGCCGATCAGGCTGTCCGCCGTGCTGATAGCCTTGAAGGCCCACAGGCCCGGAAGCCCGAGCAGCAGCAGCCAGAAGAGTGGCGCCATCACGCCATCGCAGAAGCTTTCGGCCAGGCTTTCGATCGCGGCGCGGGCGATGCCCACTTCGTCCAGCGTAACGGTATCGCGGCCGACGATCTTGGCCACGGCGCGGCGGGCAGCGCCAAGATCGCCTCCGATCAGCGGTCGGGCGACGTCGCGCACATGATCGAACAGGCTGCGCTGGGCCAGCGCCGGCCAGGCGGCCAGCGCGATCGCCAGCCATGCGTGGCGGCCGGCAAAGGCAGTTGCCGTACGCTCGATCGCCCATCCGGCCCCCGCGCCGCACGCCACGAGCAGCAATAATGTCGCCGCGCCCGTCAGGCGCCGCCGGGGCGCGGGGTGGTGGGTGCGATTCCAGCGCCTTTCGGCCCAGCCGATCAGGCGGGCGAACGCGCCGACCGGATGGCCGATGCGGGCATAGACCCATGCCGGCCAGCCGACCGCCGCATCGATGGCGAGTGCCGTCAGCGCGGCCGGCTCAGCCATGGCCGAGCGCGCGATCGAGGCGGGCGAACGCGGCCTCGTCCGCCGGCAGGCCGAAGCGGAGCCAGTCCGGCCGATCGGTGAAGGGGCGGACGAGAATGGCTGCGCGTGCGAGACGATCGAACAAGGCGGCGGCGTGTGGCGTCTCGATCAGCCGGAACAGGGGGCAGGCCCCCCGGGCGGCAAGGCCGTGGCGGGCGAGAAGCGCATCCAAGGCAGCGGCCCGCACCGGCAGGGAGGTGGCGGTCGCGGCGATCCAGTCGGCATCGGCATAGGCCGCGCGGCCAAAGGCGATGGCATGGGCCGAGACCGGCCAGTCCCCCAGCAACCGGCGCAGGCGCGCGATCACATCTCCGGATGCGATGACGAACCCCAGCCTGATGCCGGCCAGCCCGAAGAATTTGCCGAAAGAGCGCAGCACGATCGTTTCGTCGCTCGCTTTCAGGTGCGGCAGGAGGCTGCTGCCCGGAGCGGCATCGGCAAAGGCCTCGTCCATCACGAGGCTGCCGCCATTCTCTTCCTGCCGCCGTGCGAGATCGATCAACATGTCCGGCGAAAGAAGGACGCCGTCGGGGTTGTTGGGGTTGGCAAGCAGGAGTGTCGCGCCCGCCACCGGGACGGGCGCGTCGAGGCGATGCACCGCGACATCGCGATGCGTGGCATAGGTGGTGGCGAGGCTGGCGACAGGCGGCAGGCCGAGCATGGGAAGCAGGCGCAGCGCGATCTCGCTTCCCGGCACCGCCGCGACATGCGCCGGATCAACGCCGAAATGGCGCGCGGCGATAACCTCCAGATCCCGCAGCGCACCGCGCGAGGGCAGAGCGCGCGGATCGATATCGAGCGGCGCGGCGGGTGCCCAGGCATTGGGGTTTATACCGGTGGACAGATCCAGCCACGGCGCCGGCGCGTGGGGATAGAGGCGTGCGGCCTCGTCGAGGCGGCCGCCATGGCCGGTCAGGTCTGCCGAAATCGCTTGCATGGGCGGGAGCGCCATCGCCATTCCGGCGGCTCTCGGCAAGCGGATAGGCATATGAACGAAGGCGCGCGGACAAGATTGGTGCTGGGGGGCGCGCGATCGGGCAAGAGCGGCCTTGCGCAAAGGCTTGCCGAAGTGGGCGGCGGCGATCTCGTCTTCCTCGCCACGGCCGAGGCCTATGATGATGAGATGCGCGAGCGGATCGCGCGGCACCGCGCCGATCGCGACGCGCGCTGGCGCACGGTGGAGGCGCCGCGCGATCTGGTCGCGGCGATCGCGCGCGAGGATGGCGAGGGGAGGACGCTTCTCGTCGATTGCCTGACCCTGTGGCTTTCGAACCTGCTGCTGGCGGGGGAGGATCTGGACGCGGCGGGCGCGGCGCTGGGCGAGGCGATCGGCACGGTGCGGGGGCGGATCATTCTGGTCAGCAACGAGGTGGGCTTCGGGATCGTGCCGGAAAATGCGCTTGCCCGCGCCTTTCGCGATGAGCAGGGGCGCCTGAATCAGCGCATCGCGGCGCGATGCGAGGCGGTGGATCTGGTGGTGGCCGGGATAGGCATGCGAATCAAGTAGGGCGATATCGACGCTATTCGGCCAATATTGACAGCGATCATGGAAAGTGTTTCCTTTCTGTAAACAGGGAGGGTGCACATGCGTAAGCTTGTCTTTGTCTTGGCGGCGCTGGTGTCCGGCGCGTCGATTCCCGCTCATGCGGCTTTAATCACCAAAACGATCGACTTTTCGGCGAACGATTTCGTCGATCTCAATGGAAGTGCGGTTCCTTTATATTCGTCGGCATCCGGATCATTCACGCTGACGTTCGATACATCGCTGGATTATGCGGGAGATACGGCGAATATCATCGTGAACAGCTTCAGCGGCGTTCCCGTGGCGTCGCCCTTCGGATTTACTTATTATGCGTCGAGCGGATTTCTGTTCATCGGAGGGACGCAGAACGGCCCGAACTATGTTGGATATGGCACCGACGATTATGCCCTGGTTCTGGATCTGACGAATCTGGCCGCGCCGCGTGCAGTGACCTGCGCGGATCCGGGCATCAATTGCGGCGCCAGCACCGGCGATGCCGGGATTCTGGTTTCGGGATATACGTCCAGCCTGAGCAACACCGCTTTCTTCCAGAAGGCGGCGGCGACGGTGGTGACGAGCGACGTGCCGGAACCCGCCTCCTGGATGACGATGATGCTCGGTTTCGCGGGCATCGGCGCGCTTGCCAGGCGCAGGCGATTGCCGGTTGCGATTGGCTGATCCCGCGGCGGCGGGTGCGTTTCCTGATAGTTGCGCACCCTTTCGCGCGAAATGGCGCGGGTGGCCGCAAGGCTTCGCCGTGGGGTTCGTGAGGACGGCGGTCTAGGAAAGCCCTTCCGCCATTTCCGCCAGTTCCAGCCAGCGCATCTCGGCTTCCTCCTTGCGCGTGCGGGCCTTTTCGAGCGCGGCCATCAGCGTATCGAAGCGCTTGGGGTCCTTCGCGTAGAGATCGGGATCGGCCAGCGCCGTTTCATCGCGGGCGATGGCCGCTTCCAGCTTTTCGATCTCGGCGGGCAGCAGATCCAGATCACGCTGATCCTTATAGCTGAGCTTGGCCTTCTGTTTCGGCGGGGCGGGGTTCTCGGCTTTGGTGGCGGTCCGCGCGCGAAGCTCAGGCCTCGGCCCGCGCTGCTTCTCCCAGTCGGCATAGCCGCCGGCGACCACATCCACCTTGCCCGAGCCATCCAGCCCGAGCGTTACCGTGACGGTGCGATCGAGAAAGTCGCGATCGTGGCTGACGATCAGGACGGTGCCGTCATAATCGGAGATCACCTCCTGGAGCAGATCGAGCGTCTCCAGATCCAGATCGTTGGTCGGCTCGTCCAGCACCAGCAGGTTCGAATGGCGCGCAAATTCGCGGGCCAGCAACAGGCGTGAGCGCTCGCCGCCGGAAAGCGTGCCGACCTTGGCATCGATCATGTTGGGATCGAACAGGAATTCCTTGAGATAGCCGATGACGTGCTTGCGTTCGCCCAGCACGTCCACCCAATCGCCCCCGTCCGCGAGGATATCGCGGATGCGCTTTTCGGGCGCCATCAGCTTGCGCTGCTGATCGATGACGATGCCGTCCAGCGTCTGCGCGCGCTTCACCGTGCCGCTGTCGGGCTGGATCTCGCCGGTAAGCAGTTTCAGCAGGGTCGTCTTGCCGGCCCCGTTCGAGCCGACCACGCCGATCCGGTCGCCGCGCGTGATCCGGAAGGTGAGATCGCGGATGATCGTGCGATCGCCATAGGTCTTCGTCACATGTTCGGCATCGATCACGATCTTGGTCTTCGTGTCGTTGGCGGCGTGGACGATCTTGGCGGTGCCCTGCGGGCCGATCATCGCGGCGCGGGCGGCCCGCATCTCCATCAGCTTGGCCTTGCGGCCCTCGTTGCGCGCGCGCCGGGCGGTGACGCCGCGCTGGAGCCAATGTTCCTCCAGCTTGAGCTTCGCATCTAGCCGTTCGGCATTGCGCGCCTCCTCGGCATAGACCTGTTCGGTCCAGGCATCGAAGCCGCCGAAGCCCACTTCGCGGCGGCGCATCTGGCCGCGATCCAGCCAGAGCGTCTGCTTCGTCAGGCGTGTCAGGAAAGTCCGATCGTGGCTGATCGCGACGAAGGCGCCGCGATAGCGGCCGAGCCATTCCTCCAGCCAGTCGATCGCGGCGAGATCGAGATGGTTGGTCGGCTCGTCCAGCAGCAGCACGTCCGGCTCCATCGCCAGCGCGCGCGCTATGGCGGCGCGGCGGCGCTCGCCGCCGGAGGCGGTGGCAGCCTCGCGATCCAGATCGATGCCGATCTGGTCGGCGATCGCCTCCACCTCATGCGCCAGCGGCGCATCCGGCCCCTTGAGCGCGAAATCGCGCAGGGTGGCCATGCCGACCATGGCGGGCTCCTGCTCCAGCAGGATCACGCGCGTTCCGGGCACGATCGTGCGCCGGCCCTCGTCCGCCTCGATCTGGCCGGCGAGGAGGCGGAGCAGCGTCGTCTTGCCGGCGCCGTTGCGGCCGATCAGCGCGAGGCGATCCCGCTCGCCAATGTGAATATCGAAATGACGGAAGAGCCAGCCGGACCCCTGGACGAGGCCGACATTTTCAAAGGCGAGGACGGGGGCAGCCATGGCGCCCCGCTAGCCGAGAAGGTCGCGCGCGTCATCCTCCGGTCGCATATCCGGGGATAGATGCACGGATGCAACACCTGCGGCGTTCGGGCCATTCATGGGGTATTCAACGCATTTTCCCTATGCGAACGTCCATGCCGATGTTCAGGCCCCTTGCCGCCGCGCTAGCGGTTCTCTTGATCGCGCCCGCTTTGCTTGCCGAAGGCCAGCGGCGCCGTGAACAGGACGAGGTCTTCGCCGCCCGCCAGTCGGGCCAGGTGATGTCCTTGCGGCAGATCGAGCAGAAGATCGTGCCCCGCATGGCCGGTTTCGATTATCTCGGTCCGGAATTCGATCCCGCGACCGCCAGCTATCGCCTGAAATTCATGCGGGCCGGTTCGGTCATCTGGGTCGATGTCGATGCGCGCACCGGCGCGATCATCGGGCGGACCGGCAATTGATCGGCATTTTTCCCTGGCATGGGAAATTGAACCGGCTTTCCTGAACGAGCATAAGCGGCGGCGTTAGGAATACGCCCCTCTGGGAGACAATGATGCGCGTCCTGATCGTGGAAGATGAACCGAACCTGGGGCGCCAGCTGCGCGCCACGCTGGAAGGGGCGGGCTATGCGATCGACCTCGCCACCGATGGCGAGGACGGCCACTATCTCGGCTCGACCGAGGATTATGATGCGATCGTGCTGGATCTGGGCCTGCCGGAGGTGGATGGCCTGACGGTGCTCGATCGCTGGCGCAAGGAAGGCAAGGATACGCCCGTGCTGGTGCTGACGGCGCGGGATAGCTGGAGCGACAAGGTGGCCGGGCTGGATGCGGGCGCCGACGATTATCTGGCCAAGCCTTTCCAGACCGAGGAACTGATCGCGCGGCTGCGTGCGCTGATCCGCCGTGCTTCCGGCAACAGCTCGTCCGAGCTGGTCGCGGGCGACATTCGCCTCGATACGCGCAGCGGCAAGGTGACCAAGGCGGGCGAGCCGGTGAAGCTTACCGCGCAGGAATATAAGCTGCTTTCCTACCTGATGCACCACAAGGGCAAGGTGGTGAGCCGCACGGAACTGATCGAGCATATTTACGATCAGGATTTCGATCGGGATTCCAACACGATCGAAGTGTTCGTCACGCGCATTCGCAAGAAGCTGGGCGCGGACGTCATCACCACGATCCGCGGCCTGGGCTACTCGCTCGACGAGAATGGCGGCTGAGGATGGAGGCGGGCGCTGAACCGCCCAGGCGCGTGCCGGCTGGCTGGCGCTGGGTGGAAGTGCCGGTGAATTTCGTGCGCATGTTGCTGGGGCTGCCGGCGATGGTTTCGAGCGGGGAGGGCACGCTGCGCGTCTCCTCGCGCACCACGGGCTCCCTCACACGGCGCATGATCGGGATCGCGGCCTTGTGGATCCTGCTGCTGCTGGTCGGCGGCGGGGTCGCGCTGGATCGCGTGCTGAACGCCGCGATCAGCCGCAATTTCGATGACCAGCTCGGCTATGTCCTGAATGCGATGATCGCCTCGGCCGAACTGGATTCCGAAGGCGACGTCCGCTTTACCCGGCCGCTGGGCGACCAGCGTTTCCTGGAGCCGGCGTCGGGCCTCTATTATCAGGTTTCGGGCGATGGGCATGAGCCGTTCCGCTCGCGCTCGCTCTGGGATCGTACCCTGACCGGCGATGGCCGCCATATCGATCTGCAAACGCACATCTACGACAGCAAGCAGTTCGATTATGAGCCGCTGCGCATCATGGAGCGCGATCTGCGGCTGCCGGGATCGGATACGGTCTGGCATTTCCAGGTGGCGCAGGCGCGCAACGGGCTGGATGAGCAGATCGCGATCCTGCGGCGGACGCTGGTGCGATCCTTCGCGATGCTGGGCCTGGGGCTGATCGTGATGTCCGCCCTGCAGGCGACGTTCGGATTGTGGCCCCTGCGCAAGGTGCGGCGCGAGATTGCGGCGATCCGCGGCGGGCGCAGCGCGCGCGTCAATGCGCGGCTGCCGATCGAGATCGCGCCGATGGCGGAGGAATTGAACGATCTGCTCGCTCACAATGAGCGGCAGGCGGAGGAGGCGCGGCGCCATGCCGGCAATCTCGCCCATGCGCTGAAGACGCCGCTGACGGTCATCATGAACGAGGCGACCGCGAACAGCCCGGATCTGTGCCGCACCGTGATCCGCGAGGCGACGACGATGCGGCGGCAGGTGGATCACCATCTGGCGCGCGCGCGCGCCGTGGGCCGCCGGGGCGTCGCGCAGAGCGTGGCGGCGGTTTGGCCGTCGCTCGATGCGGTGGAGCGCGCCGTGAGCCGGCTCTATCCCAATGTGACGATCGATCTGGACGGCGACCGCGAGGCGCGCGTGCGCATCGAGCGGCAGGATCTGGACGAGATGCTCGGCAATCTGATCGAGAATGCCGCCAAATATGGCGGAGGGCGCGTCTTCGCGACGATCTGCCAGCCGAAGCCGGGGGCCAAGGGTGCGCTGGGCAGCGTCGACATCCTGATCGAGGACGATGGCGCGGGCATTCCCGAAAGTCAGAGGCTGGCCATTTTCGAGCGTGGCGCGCGGCTGGATACGGGCAAGCCGGGAACGGGGCTTGGCTTGGCGATCGTGCGCGATGTGGCGGAAATCTATGGCGGCGCGGTGGCGCTGGAAGAGAGCGAGGATCTGGGCGGGCTGCTGGTGCGGCTGACGCTGCCGGCCGTCTAGGGCTCGGGCTTTCGGTTTCAGGCCGCGCGGTGAGGAGCCTGACGCGGGCTCCGCCTGTGCGAAGGAAGATGGAAAGATGAGGGGGAGCGGGTTCGAACCCGCTCCCCCGAACGATCAGAAGGCTGCCGTCAGCGAGACGACGACCGTCGCGCCGGCGATGGTGCCGGTGCCGTCCTGTCCGCGCGTGAAGCTCGGCGCGAGATAGGCCGATTCCTTCTTGGTGATGTTGGTGTCGATATAGGCGACGCCCACGGTGAGCGGCGTGCCGCCGATCGCATAATCGATGCCGGCGAGCCAATCGACATATTCGCCGGTCGGCGCGACCGAGGTCGCGAACGGCCCGAGGCCCTTGTTGCCGTTCGAATAGCCGAGATGGGCCTTCAGCGTCAGGCCGGTATCGGGAATGCCCGACGAGACATCGCCCCAGATGTAGAGATTGTCATTCTTGTCGCCCGGAACGTCATAGACGCCGTTCGCGGCGGACGTGCCGTTCAGATACCAGTTGCCGAGCGCTTCCTGCTTGGGCGCATAGGCGACGCCGCCGAGCAGGCTGACCGGGCCGACCGTGGTCGACAGCTTCACATAAGGCTCGAAGAAATCGGTATTGTCGAAGCCCGACGGATACATGAACCAGGTGACGCCCGCATCGACGGTGACGGCATCGAAGGTCGCCTTGTAGCCGGCGACGATATCCAACTCCATGTTGGCGCCGCCGAACGTGCCCCAGCCGGCGAGGTTCGATCCCCAGGTGGAGACGTAGAGGCCGCTCTCATGCGCGATGGTGATGCCGCCCTGGACGGCGAGGTTCCGGTCGCTCTGTGAAACGCCGCGGAAGCGATAGTCGGAAACAAGGCCGACGCTGCCCGAAACGGTGAACGGCTTGCTCTCCTCCTGAGCGAAAGCCGGCGCCGCGAGGGCAAGGGCCGCAATCGCGGCGATGCGGATTTTCATAGAACATTCCCCTTTTTTAGGTCGAATGTTCCGCCTGCACCGGGAGGGCGCCCGCATCTCAACCGCGATAGCGGCGGTGCGGATGTCCCTCCAGATACGCCCGTTGCTAGGGGGGTATTGCAAACGCTCCGCTTCCCGATCGTGACAAAGTGTGTCTCGATCGGGAAGCGTGCGCCGGATCGTTCAGGCGACGAGGCGCCGGAGCTTGAGGGGGGTGCCGGCCAGTTCCACCGGAGAACCGGCGCTGCGACGACGCTGAAGCCAATCGGCGAGCAGTTCGCTGCAGGTGTGATCGATCGCCGACATATGCTGGAGGTTGAGCCGCAGCGGGCGATCGGCGGGCGCTTCGTCGAGAACCTTCGAGAGCTTGGGCAGCGTGAGAAAGGTGGCGGCACCCGCCAGCGCGATCTCGCGCACCTCGGCCTGCTCGCGCACGTCCACCTTCAGGCGCAGCTTGCTGATCTGCGGAAGGATCTCGATCGCCGAGAGGCCGATGCCGACGAGCACGCCGGTGAGCAGATCGGTGGCGACGACGGTTGCGAAGGTCGCCACCCAGATCGCGGCCGGCAGGGCGCCATAATTGTGGAAGAGATGGCGAACATGGCTGAGGCTGACGAGGCGCCAGCCGGTGACGACGAGGATGCCGCCCAGCGCCGCCATCGGGATTTCCCGCAGCAGCCAGGGCAGGAGCGCCACGAAGCCCAGGATCCACGCGCCGTGCAGGATCGCGGAAAGGCGCGTGGCCGCCCCGGCCTGCACGTTGGCCGAGGAGCGGACGATCACGCCCGTCATCGGCAGCGCGCCGGCGAAACCGCAGAGCAGATTGCCCACGCCCTGCGCGCGCAGCTCCTTGTTGTAATCGGTGCGCGGGCCATCGTGCATGCGATCGACGGCGGCCGCCGAAAGAAGCGTTTCCGCGCTGGCGATGAAGGCGATCGCGAAGCCGGTGGCGAGCAGCGACGGCTGCATCATGCTGGCGAAGAAGCCTTCGCCCGGCGTTTGCACCGCCGCGAAGATCGACGCCGGAACGCTCACGCGCAGCACTTCGAGGCCGCCGAAATAGGCGACCAGCGTGCCCGCCAGCACGCCCACCAGCGCGCCGGGCACCAGCTTCATCGAAGCCGGACGGAATTTCTCCCACAGCAGCATCGAGGCGATCGTGATGAGGCCGATCACGAAGGCGATTTCGGTGACGGTCGCATTGGACGGATCAAGGCCGAACAGGCGGCCCGGCATGGCGGCGAGATTGTCCAGCCCGTGGCTCAGCGGCTTGGCATCGAACAGCACATGGAACTGGCCGATCACGATCAGCGCGCCGATGCCGGCGAGCATGCCATGCACGACGGCGGGCGAGATGGCGCGAAACCAGCCGCCCAGCTTCAGCACGCCGGCGATGAACTGGAGGATGCCCGCCATCACCAGGATCGGGCCGAGGGCCGCTATGCCATGCTCGCGCACCAGCTCGAACACGATCACGGCGAGGCCGGCCGCCGGGCCGGAAACCTGTAGCGGCGAGCCCGCCAGCACGCCGACGATGATGCCGCCGATGATGCCCGTGATCAGTCCCTTTTCCGGGGGGACGCCGGAGGCGACGGCGATGCCCATGCAGAGCGGCATCGCCACGAGAAACACGACGATCGACGCGGTGAAATCCCGCGCGAGCGTCTTGCCCGAAAAGAGGGACAGGAGGTTGCTCATTCGGCGGCCTGTGCGAATTCGAGGCCGGCGGCGAGGCGCGGCGAGGCCTTCAGGGCGACAGGAAGCTCGCCATCGTCCTTGAGGGCGACGAAGCGGTTGGTTCCGCCATCCAGCGCGAGGATCTGGCCATGGCCGATATCGAAGAACCAGCCGTGCAGCGAGATCTCGCCGCGCGCGATGCCGGCCGCGACCGACGGATGGGTGCGCAGGTTGGCGAGCTGGGCGACGACATTTTCGAGGATGACCGCACGCACGCGCTCCACGCCGTCCAGCTCGGGATAGCCATCATTCACCACCTTGGCGGCGGCGGCCGAATGCTTGAGCCAGGCGGCGACGTTGGGCATCGCATCCAGGCCGGCGGGATTGGCGACGGCCTTCATGGCGCCGCAGTCCGAATGGCCGCAGACGATGATGTCGCGAATGCCCAGCGCCATCACGGCATATTCCACCGTGGAGGTGACGCCGCCATTCTGCGTGGCATAAGGCGGGATGATGTTGCCGGCGTTGCGGCAGACGAAGAGGTCTCCGGGCTGGGCCTGCATGATCTGCTCCGGCACCACGCGGCTATCCGCGCAGGAGATCATCAGCGCCTTCGGGCTCTGCCCATGGGCGGCCAGCTTTCCATAGAGATCGCTCTGATTCGGGAAGACCTGCTTTCCGAAGGAGAAGACGCGGCCAATTAGCTCGTTCATGGTATATCCTCTTCGCCCCTCGGGCAGAGGAGGGGCAAAGCTTATCTACCCAGCGGCTTTTGCTGCAGCGCAGCTTTTGTGTAAGGAAACGTTGCCGCGCCCGTGGAGCGGATCAGTTCTGCGGCAGGATGATTTCGGCGCGCAGGCCGCCTTCGGGCCGGTTCGCAAGAGTGATGCGACCGTTTTCCTGCTCCACCGAACGCTGCACGATCGCAAGGCCGAGGCCCAGCCCCTTTGTGTTGCGGGCACGCGCCGTATCGAGCCGGGAAAAGGGGCGCAAAACCGCCTCTAACTGATCCTCGGGGATGCCGGGGCCGTCATCCTCGATCAGGATGCGGATAACTTCGCCCTCGCGCGCGAGGGTGAGCGTGGCCGAATGACCGTAATGGATCGCGTTTTCGACGAGATTGACGAGCGCGCGGCGGAAGCCCGTGCGGCGCAGCGTTGTCTCCAGATGGTCTGGCCCGACATAGGAAGCCTCGTCGCCGCGATCCTGCGCTTCCTCGATCGTGGTGACGGCCATCACGGCGAGATCGGTGCGCGTCGGCACTTCGGGATCACCTTCGCCGCCCAGAAAGGCCAGAAGCGAGGCCACCATCGCCTCCATCTCGCCGATATCGCGGCCGATCGCCTCCCGCAGCGGCGCCTGATCGATCGATTCGGCGCGTAGCTGCACGCGGGCGAGGGGCGTGCGCAGATCGTGGCCGACGGCCGCGAGCGCCTGCGTGCGATCATCGATCAGCCGATGGATGCGCTCCTGCATATCATTGAAGGCGCGGATGAGCTGGCGCACTTCGGCCGTGCCCTCCTCCTCCAGATGCATGCCGTCCGCCGAGCCGACCTTTTCGGTGGCACGCGCCAGCAGGCGGATGGGCACGAGCGCGCGGCGAATCAGCAGGCCGCCCAGAATCGTGAAGGCCAGCGCCGGGACGATCGCGAGCGCGATGCGGCCTGCCGCGAGATCCCACGACTGGACCAGGCCGTGCGTCTTGAACATCAGCCAGCTGCCGTCGGCCAGCCGCAATTCGCCCATGACCGTGGCGTTGCGGCCGGGGGAGGCCAAGCGAATCCGAATGTCGCTGTCAGCCAGCGATGGCTCCCAGGAAACGATCTGGTCGCGCGTCTGGTTCAGCGCCGGGGCGAAAGGCGGTGGGGGCGGGGCGGTCGGGCTCCAGCGCACGACATAGCGATCTGTCGTCAGCTGCTGCGAAATGGCGGAGCGATCGGTCTTGGGGGATTCGTTGCTGATCTTGCGCGCGATGACGAGATGCTCCGCCAGCCGGCGCGCCTCGTCCTCGCGCACCGAGAAGCGGCTCGATCGCTCGTAGAGATAGGTGCTGGCGCCGAATTCGATGACGACGGTCAGCAGCAGGATCGCAAAGATATGGCCCAGCAGGCCGAGCGGTCCGCCGATCCGGCGGATCAAGGGTTTGGCCGGATCAAGCGCGCGCAACTTCGGAGTTCAACATGTAGCCGACGCCGCGCACCGTGGTGATCGGTGCGGACTTGCCATCAGCCGAAAGCTTGCGGCGAAGCCGGCTGACGAGGACATCGATGCTGCGGTCGGAGGCATCGCCGAGCCTTGTACGCGAAAGTTCGATCAGGCGCTCGCGCGAAATGACGCGCTGCGGCTGGCCGACGAAGGTGGCGAGCAGATCGAATTCGGCCCCGGTGAGATCGATCACGGCGCCGGTGGCGCTGCGCAGTTCGCGGCGCGGGAAATTCAGCACGTTGCCGTCGAAATGCGCCTCGCTTTCGCGCGTGCCGACCTGGCTGCGCTCCAGCCCGCCGCGCCGCAGCACTGCGCGCACGCGGGCGATCAGCTCACGCGTGGAGAAGGGCTTGGCGAGATAATCGTCGGCACCGATCTCCAGCCCGATCACGCGATCGGGCTCGCTGCCCTTGGCGCTGATGAAGATGATCGGCACTTCGCTCTGCTTGCGGATCTGGCGGCACAGTTCGATGCCGCTGGTGCCCGGCAGCATGATATCCAGCAGCACGAGATCCACCGGCCCGCCCTCGAACGCGATCCACATTTCGGGCGCGGTGGAGGCAGTGCGGACGAAATAGCCATTCTCCTGCAGCGCCCGTGCGGTGAGCGTGCGGAGCGCCGGATCATCCTCGACGATTACGATGGAGGGGGTCATGAAATGGCTCTCAATCTGTCCGGCAAAATGTCCGGTTGGTTGCCGGAAAGCACCTAGGAAGGGGCTTCGTGGCGATCAACTCTTGTAACGCCGTTTGGGCGGAAAGCGGCCCGCAGCAATGATTTGTCACGGCTATGCAATCGCTGCGCAGCGATCGGGACATGCTTCCTTACGAATGGGCCGATGGCTGGAAACATAGCTCTCCTACCTCTCGATCAGGGCGGTCGCGATGGCCGTCATCGTTTGAATCAGGAGAATGCACCGTGCGTCGTTTCTTTGCTACCCTCGCCGCGATCGCGCTGCTCCCGGCCGCTCCCGCGCTCGCCCAGAGCATGACCGAAACGCATGCCGAGCATGCCGGAATCTCCGGCAAGACGCCGATCAAGGCCTATCGTCCGCTCGCCCGCCAGGGCTGCCGCGTGGCGAGCAATCACCACCAGACCGGCAAGATCCCGCTTACCCCGCAGGTTTCGGCGGACACCTCCTGCCAGACCGAACTGGCCTCGCGCGAGACCAACGAGCGCAAGGATTGATGGCAAGGGCGCACGGGCGCCGGAAGCACGGTCTTCCCGGAGCGGAGGCGATGCGCGTCCGCCCCGGAGGGATCAGGTTTCCCGCCCGTGCGCTTCGATCGTTTGAAGATAGGTATGAGGCGTGGTCATTGCCCGAGCCTCGAGACGCAATCCGCCTCGATCGCGGTCAATTCGCCGATCGTCATGTCTAGGGCGGCGCGCTGCGCCCCGAGATCGGCCAGCCTTTTGCGAACCTGATCGATCAGGCGCTCGGTCTGTTCGTGATGCGCGGGATCGGCATCATAAAGATCGAGAAAGTCCTTGACCTCCCGGATCGAGAATCCGAGGCGCTTTCCCCGTAGGATCAACTGCATCCGCACCGTTTCGCGCTTCGAATAGATGCGGATGTTGCCGATGCGCTGGGGCTGGATCAGCCCTTCCTTCTCATAGAAGCGCAACGTCCTGAGCGTGACGCCCAGTTCGCGCGCGGCGTCCTGTATGCCTTTCAGCTGCTTATGCTTTTCGGGCGTTCCGGGCGGGATCGGGCCGATATCGTCAGGCGGCATACCCGCCTCCGCACGGCCCCTCGCCCGGCGAACCGGTTCGGCCCGATCCACGTCGCCGCGGGCGCCCCATCACAGCGGGCGCATGCAGGCGATGCTCCGGAGTGTCGGGGCCAGGCGGCTCATGCGCGCTTTTTATATTCCTCCTCGACCAGCTCCTTTTTGGAAAGCTTGCCGATCAGGGTCTTGGGCAGGCTCTCGCGGATCTCGATCTCCTTTGGCATTTCGATCTTGCTGAGACGCTCGCGAAGAAAATCGCTCAATTCCCGGGTGGTTACGGCGTTATCCTCACGCAACGCAACGAACAGTTTCGGAGACTGGCCGCGATAGGGATCCGGAATGCCGATGGCGACGGCTTCCTTCACCGCCGGATGCTGATAGGCGGCTTCCTCGATCATGCGCGGATAGACGTTATAGCCTCCGCAGAAAATCACATCCTTGATCCGGTCGACCAGGAAGAGATAGCCGTCCTCGTCTAGATAGCCGATGTCGCCGGTGCGCAACGCGCCATCGACGAAGACGGCGCGGGTTTCGTCTTCCCGCTGCCAATAGCCTTTCATCACTTGTGGCCCGCGCGCGCAGACCTCGCCGCGCTCCCCCTGCGGCATCAGCCGCGCCAGATCCGCCGGATCCCGGATTTCGAGGACGGTTCCCGGGAATGCCGGCCCGCAGCTATTATCCTTGATGATGCCGCTCAGTCCGTTGCACGCAATGATCGGCGAGGTCTCGGAAAGACCATAGCCCTCCACGACCTTCGCGCCCGTCCGCGCCTCGAAACATTCGCGGACGTCGAGGGGCAGCGGCGCGCCGCCGGAGACACAGGCGCGCACGGAGGAAAGATCGGGCACCTTGTCATCCGGCAGGCCATTCAGCGCGACATAGATGGTGGGCACGCCGAAAAACTGGGTCGGCGGCTTGCGCTTCATCGTCTTGAGCACCTGCTCCATCTCGAAACGCGGCAGCAGCACCATCTCCGTCCCGGTCTCGACCGAAAAATTCAGCACGGTGGTGAGCGCGAAGACATGGAACATCGGCAGTACGCCAAGCGTGCGCTCCTGCTGCGGCCGCAGACCCCCGACATGAACGAGCATCTGGGCGCTGTTCGCGGCGAGGTTGGCGTGGGTGAGCATCGCCCCCTTGGGCACTCCGGTCGTGCCGCCCGTATATTGCAGGACGGCCACGTCATCCGGATCGACGGAAACCGGATCGACCGGGGCATTGCTGGCGAGCAGGGCCTTCAGTCGAACGTGGATCGCCTCGTTCGCGATGCGGGCATGATCCTTCCGCTTGAGAAGGGTATAGCCGATCCCCTGCAGCCGGGGGAGCATGTCCGCCATGCCGCACAGGACGATCTTCTCCAGCCCGGAGGCACTGGCGACCGCCTCCACCTTGCCGTGGATCGCCTTCAGATCCGGCACGGCCATCATGCGTGTTCCGGAATCGCGGATCTGATGCTCAAGCTCGCGCTCCGTGTAGAGCGGATTGAAGTTGACGATGATCGCCCCGACACGGAGCGCGGCGAAATACAACACCACGAAATAGGGGCAGTTGGGCAGGCACAGGCCGAAGCGGTCGCCCTGGCGCAGGCCCTGATCCTGAAGGCCGCGCGCAGCGCGGTCCACCAACCGGCCCAGTTCGCGATAGCTCCAGGTGCGGCCGAGGAAATCGATCGCGGGCCGCTCCGGATACAGCGCCACCGCATTGTCCAGCAGATCGGTGAGGAGGCGTGCGTGGGCATCCTGCTCCCGTGTCGCCGGGGGCTGTTGATCGAGCGGGGAAAGCATCGCGGCCTCCGGGATCATGGCTGGAACTGTCCGGCGAGGGGTATCCGCGCTGCCAGAAACGTCATGTCCTCAACCTCTCCATCAACCGATGATGTACCCGGATTTCTGTTTTCGTAGGCATCGGTGCCCGTGTCGCGGGCGATTCGATACGAGGCGATGTTTCGTGTTGACGTTAACGTCAGTCAATATCCCAATTGGTGATTAAATTATCTAATGGGAGATTCAGGGTGTGATCGGCTTCGTCGCTACAGGATCCGGCCTGTCGCAGCGCAGCCCCCGGCGGCCCCGTCCAGGGGCATCGCGTTCCGGACATGCCATGGGAAAGCCGCGATCGTGTCGACCCATCGAAGCCGGGAGTCGCGCGCCCGACGAAGGCGCGGCATACCTCAGCCATACCCCCTCGTGATGGCGCGGGCTTTGCGCTAGGATGGCCACCATCCGGCCAAGAGGGGCAGCCTTGCGGCACAAGCCCGACCCGAATGGGCACCGTAGAAATTTTTGTTGACGTATACGTCAATTGCGGCACCATTAGGTAATTATTCGAATCCTGACCTGGAGAGGCAATTACCGATGCGCGACGTAGTGATTGCGGGCTATGCCCGTTCGCCGTTTCATCTGGCGGGCAAGGGTGCCCTTGCGCGTGTCCGCCCGGACGATCTGGCGGCGCAGGTGGTGCGCGGTCTGGTCGAGCGGACGGGCGTCAAGCCGGAGGATATCGAGGATATCGTGCTGGGCTGCGCCTTTCCCGAAGGGGAACAGGGCTTCAATGTTGCGCGGCTGATCGGGCTGCTGGCGGATCTGCCCCTGTCGGTGGGCGGCATGACGGTGAACCGCTTCTGCGGCTCCTCGATGAGCGCGGTGCATATCGCGGCGGGGCAGATCCAGCTGGGCGCGGGTGAAGTCTTCATCTGCGCCGGCGTGGAATCGATGAGCCGCGTGCCCATGATGGGCTTCAATCCGCTGCCTAATCCCGAACTGGCGAAGAAGAGCGCCGCCTATATGGGCATGGGCGACACCGCTGAGAATGTGGCGACCAAATACCAGATCACGCGTGCCCAGCAGGAAGCGTTCGCCGTCGCCAGCCAGGACAAGGCAGCCGCCGCCGTTGCCGCGGGCAAGCTGAAGGACGAGATCGTCCCCATCGCCACCAAGGCGGGCCCGGTCGATGCGGACGGGACGCCGCGCGCCGGCACTACTGCGGAGGCGCTCGCGGGCCTCAAGCCCGCCTTCAGCCAGGACGGCACGGTGACGGCGGGCACCTCTTCCCCGCTCACCGACGGCGCGAGCGCCGTTCTGGTGGCGAGCGAGGAATATGCGCGTGCGCATGGTCTGCCGATCCTGGCCCGCATCAAGGCGGTGGCGATTTCGGGTTGCCAGCCGGAGATCATGGGCATCGGGCCGGTGGAAGCCAGCCGCAAGGCACTGAAGCGCGCGGGCCTGACCGTGGATCAGCTGGATGTGGTGGAACTGAACGAGGCATTCGCCAGCCAGTCGCTGGCCTGCATCGGGGATCTCGGCCTCGATCCGGCGAAGGTGAATATCGATGGCGGTGCGATCGCCATCGGGCATCCCCTGGGCGCGACCGGCGCGCGCATCGTGGGCAAGGCGGCGGCGCTGCTGGGGCGTGAGGGCGGCAAATATGCGCTCGCCACCCAGTGCATCGGCGGCGGCCAGGGCATCGCCACCATTCTGGAGGCGGTGGAATGAGCGAGGCCATCAAGCCAGCCGGCGCCCCGCCGGAAGCCATCCGGAAGGTGTGCGTGATCGGTGCGGGCGTGATGGGCGCCGGCATCGCCGCGCAGGTCGCCAATGCCGGCGTGCCTGTGCTGCTGCTCGATATCGTGCCCAGGGATGGGGATGATCGCGACGCCGTGGCCAAGGGCGCGGTGGCGAAGATGCTCAAGACCGATCCGGCCCCCTTCATGTCGAAGGCGGCGGCGAAGCTGATCGAGACCGGCAATATCGAGGATCATCTGGGCAGGATCGCCGAGTGCGACTGGGTGGTCGAGGCGATCGTCGAGCGACTGGATATCAAGCAGGCGCTCTATGCAAAGATCGAGGCTGTGCGCCGTCCCGGCACGGCGATTTCGTCCAACACGTCGACCATCCCGCTCGACAGATTGATCGAAGGGCGCTCGGAGGAATTCGCGCGCGATTTCCTGATCACCCATTTTTTCAATCCGCCGCGCTACATGCGCCTGATCGAGATCGTGACCGGGCCGAAGAGCGATGTCGCGCTGGTCGGCAAGGTCGAGACGTTCGTCGATCGCGCGATGGGCAAGACGATCGTGCGTGCCAAGGATACGCCCGGCTTCATCGCCAATCGCATCGGCACCTTCTGGATCCAGTCGGGCCTGAACGCGGCCTTCGATCTGGGCGTCACCGTCGAGGAAGCGGACGCGATCGCGGGCAAGCCGATGGGCGTGCCCAAGACGGGCATTTTCGGCCTCGTCGATCTGGTGGGCATCGATCTGATGCCGAACCTCCAGAAGAGCCTGACCTCGACGCTGGCGAAGGACGATCCCTATCAGGCGATCGCGAAGACGAGCCCGCTGATCGAGAAGATGATCGCGGACGGCTATACCGGCCGCAAGGGCAAGGGCGGCTTCTACCGGATCAATCGCGAAGCCGGGAAGCGCAAGGAGACGATCGACCTTGCGACCGGCGCCTATCGCGAGACGGCGAAGGCCTCCGCGCCGCGCGCCGATCTGGCGACGCTGGTGGCGACCAACGCCTATGCCTGGGCGGTGCTGGGGCCGACGCTCGCTTATGCCGCGAGCCTCGTGCCGGAGGCGGCCGACAGCATCGTGGCGATCGATGATGCGATGCGGCTCGGCTACAATTGGAAGTGGGGGCCCTTCGAACTGATCGACAAGATCGGTGCCGCGAAGCTGGCCGGGCTGCTGGCCGCAAAGGGCATCAGCGTGCCGCCGCTGCTGGCGCTGGCGGGCGAGCGCAGCTTCTATCGCATCGAGGGCGCGACCAAGCAGTATCTGGGGCTGGACGGCGATTATCATGACGTGCCGGTGCCCAATGGCGTGATCCGATTCGAGGATGTGAAGCGCGGTCGCCAGCCGCTGCTGAAGAATGGCTCGGCCGCTCTCTGGGATATTGGCGATGGCGTCGTCGCGCTGGAATTCACCGGCAAGATGAACGCGCTCGATGGCGATGTGATGAAGCTGATCGGCCAGGCGATCCCGCTGGTGCAGGAGAAGTTCAAGGCGCTCGTCGTCTATAATGACGGATCGAATTTCTCGGTCGGCGCCAATCTCGGTCTTGCCCTGTTCGCGCTCAACATCGCGGCATGGAGCGAGATCGAGAAGCTCGTCGCCGGTGGACAGCAGGCCTACAAGGCGCTGAAATATGCGCCTTTCCCGGTCGTGGCGGCTCCAGCCGGTTTGGCGCTCGGTGGCGGATGCGAGATCCTGCTTCATGCCGATGCGATCCAGGCGCATGCCGAAAGCTATGTCGGCCTGGTCGAATGCGGCGTGGGCCTGATCCCCGGCTGGGGCGGGTGCGGAGAGATGATCGATCGCTGGCGTTCGAATCCGGCGATGCCGAAGGGGCCGATGCCCGCCGTCGCCAAGGTGTTCGAGACGATATCGACGGCAACCGTGGCGAAATCGGCCGCCGAGGCGAAGGAATATGGCTTCCTGCGCCCCGGCGACGGCATCACCATGAACCGCGATCGCCTGCTGGCCGATGCCAAGGCGAAGGCGCTGTCGCTGGTGGACGGCTATCAGCCGCCCAAGGCCCCGGAATTCCGCCTGCCCGGCGCCGGTGGCAAGACGGCGCTCGACATGGCGGTCACGGGCTTCCAGGCGCGCGGCCTCGCCACCTCCTATGATGGCGTCGTCTCCGGCGCCCTCGCCGAGGTGCTGACCGGCGGGGCGGCCGATCTGGTGGATGTCGTGACGGAAGAGCAGATGCTGAAGCTGGAGCGCCATGCCTTCATGGCGCGCGTGCGCGATCCCCGCACGATGGCACGGGTGGAAACCATGCTCGAGACCGGCAAGCCGCTGCGCAATTGAAGGGTGGCGCGTGCCACGCGCGTGACGCGGCGGCCACGCTTCCCGGGAAGGATGGAAACCTATGCAAGTCTATAACGCACCGCTGCGCGACATGCGCTTCGTCCTCAACGAACTTCATCAGGATGACGGGTTCGGGGATCTGCCGGCGCTGTCGGAATTCACGCCGGACCTGACCGATGCGATCCTGGAGGAGGCCGCCCGCTTCTGTCAGGATGTGCTGCTGCCCCTCAATCGTTCGGGTGACGAAGAGGGCTGCCATCTCGAAAATGGTGTCGTCCGCACGCCCGCCGGCTTTCCCGAGGCCTATCGGCAATTCACCGAGAGTGGCTGGACGGCGCTCGCCTCCGATCCCGAATGGGGTGGGCAGGGGCTGCCCGAGAGCGTCAACAAGCTGGTCGAGGAGATGATCTGCTCGACCAATCTCAGCTTCGGCCTCTATCCGGGCCTCACCCATGGCGCGACCACCGCGATCGAGGGCCATGGAAGCGATGCCCTGAAGCAGGCCTATCTGCCGAAGATGGTGAGCGGCCAGTGGTCCGGCACGATGTGCCTGACCGAGCCGCACTGCGGCACCGATCTCGGCCTGCTGCGCACCCGTGCCGTGCCGCAGGGGGACGGCAGCTACAAGGTGACCGGCTCCAAGATCTTCATCTCGGCCGGTGAGCATGATCTCAGTGAGAACATCATCCATCTGGTGCTTGCGCGCCTGCCGGATGCGCCAAAGGGCGTGAAGGGGATCAGCCTGTTCCTCGTGCCCAAATATCTGCCGAAGGAGGATGGCGCGCCGGGGCCGTCGAATGGCGTTTCCTGTGCCGCGATCGAGCACAAGATGGGCCTGAAGGCATCGGCCACCTGCCAGATGAATTTCGAGGATTCCGTGGGCTGGCTCGTGGGCGAACCCAACAAGGGCATGGCCGCGATGTTCACGATGATGAACACGGAGCGCGTCTCCGTGGGCATACAGGGGCTCGGCGTGGGCGAGGCGGCGTACCAGTCCGCCGTATGGTATGCGCGGGAGCGTATTCAGGGCCGCGCGCTTTCGGGTCCCAAATATCCCGATCAGGCGGCCGATCCGATCATCGTCCACCCCGATGTCCGCCGCATGCTGATGACGATGCGGGCTTATAATGAGGGCTGCCGCGCCATCTCCGCATGGGTTTCGCGCGCGCTGGACGCCGAGAAGCATTCGCCCGATCCTGAAGTGCGCCAGCGCGCTTCGGATTTCGTGGCGCTGATCACGCCGGTCGTGAAGGCGCTGTTCACCGATCTGTCGTTCGAGAGCGCCAATCTCGCCGTCCAATGCTATGGCGGTCATGGCTACATTCGCGAGAGCGGCGTGGAGCAATATGCCCGCGATGCGCGCATCACGATGATCTACGAAGGCACCAACGGCGTGCAGGCGCTGGATCTCGTCGGCCGCAAGCTGCCCGCGCATATGGGCCGCTATCTGCGGAGCTTCTTCCACCCCGTTTCGGCCTTCATCGAGGAGAATGATGTCGAAGGGCCGATGAAGCCGATGATCGAGGCCCTGGCCAAGGCATTCGGCGCACTCCAGCTCTCGACCGGGACGATCGCCCAGCGCGCGCTCAAGGATCCGGAGGAAGCGGGGGCCGCATCGGCGGATTATCTGCGGCTGCTCGGCCTCGTCGCGATGGGCTATTGCTTCGCCAAGGCGACCAAGATCGCCGGGCTCCAGCTGTTTTTCGGCACCGAGGACAAGGCGTTTTACGACGCCAAGATCAAGACCGCGACCTTCTTCTTCGAGCGCATCCTGCCGCAGGCGACGGCCAGCTTCCTCGCCATCAAGGCGGGCAAGAAATCGATGATGGCGCTGGCGGACGACGCCTTTTGACGCTGCCGCCGAGCCTTGTGGGGAGGCTTGCCATCCCCGCCATCGTGGCGCCGATGTTCCTCGTCTCGGGGCCGGACCTCGTTGTCGCCTGCTGTGAGGCGGGGCTGCTGGGGACGTTCCCGGCGCTGAACCAGCGCAGCAGCGAAGGCTTCGGCCAATGGCTGGACGAGATCGAGGGAAGGCTGGCCGGAAAGCCCGGGGCCGCGCCGTTCGGCGTGAACCTGATCGTGCACAAGAGCA
The DNA here is from genome assembly GCF_003248515.1 of Sphingomonas sp. Classification (GTDB taxonomy): domain Bacteria; phylum Pseudomonadota; class Alphaproteobacteria; order Sphingomonadales; family Sphingomonadaceae; genus Sphingomonas_I. The sequence goes on along the minus strand of NZ_QFOB01000004.1, from coordinate 956 downwards.
ATCCCAGGCTCGAGGCGGATCTGGAGCTGGTCGTGCGGCATCGTGTGCCGCTCGTCATCACCTCGCTCGGCGCGGTGGCGGAGGTCGTCAGGGCGGTTCAAAGCTATGGCGGACTGGTCTTTCACGACGTGACGAACGTGCGCCATGCTGAAAAGGCGGTGGCGGCGGGCGTGGACGGTCTGATCGCGGTTGCGGCCGGGGCCGGCGGCCATGCCGGCACGATGAGCCCCTTCGCGCTGGTCGACGAGATACGGCGCTTCTTTTCGGGGCCGGTAGCGCTTGCCGGAGCGATCACGCGGGGCCGCCAGATCGCGGCCGCGCAGATGATGGGGGCGGATTTCGCTTATGTCGGATCCCACTTCATCGCAGCCGAGGAGAGCCTGGCCTCGCCGGCGCAGAAGGCCATGATGATCGGGGCCGGCCCGGCGGACATCGTCTATACGGATCGGGTGACCGGCGTGGGCGCCAATTTCCTCAGGCCTTCGCTGGAAGCGGCCACGCTTCCCGAAGGCCATGGCGAAATGTCGCTGTCGGAAGAGGCGAAGGCCTGGAAGACCATCTGGTCGGCGGGCCATGGCGTCGGCGCCACCCGCGCCGTCCAGTCGGCCCGTACGATCTGCGAGACACTGATCGCCGAATATCGGGCGACATCCCAATCGGAGAAGGACTGATCCATGAAGGTATTGGTGCCCGTGAAGCGGGTGATAGATTATAACGTGAAGCCGCGTGTGAAGCTGGACGGGACGGGCGTTGATCTGTCGAACGTGAAGATGTCGATGAACCCGTTTGACGAGATTGCGGTGGAAGAGGCGATCCGGCTTCGGGAGAAGGGCGTCGCGACGGAGGTCGTGGCAGTGTCGGTGGGGCCGCAGAAGGCGCAGGAGACGCTGCGCACGGCGCTGGCGATGGGCGCGGATCGCGCGATCCTGGTGCAGACGGACGACGAGGTCGAGCCG
>NZ_QFOB01000023.1 GCF_003248515.1 Sphingomonas sp. | reverse complement strand
CTGGGCGTTTCCATTTTATTGCCCCGACCCGATCGATAATGGGACAATATCCTTATCCCGTCAAAGGGAATGGATCGTCTCAATGGCGACATAATTCTTTTGCGGCAGCATCAAGGCCGACGAGGTGGCCGAGCTGTCGACCGAAGAACTTCGGATCATTGTGTTGATGGAAGCGCGTGCCAAGCCGCGCTTGCGTAATATCGACGGGCTTTGGCGGCGTCCGGTGCTGGGACACCGCGGTGCGACACCCAGACCCGGAAGCATCACCGAGTTCATCCGTGCAACGGGGCTCCTGCCGCCCGGAGAGATTGACCATATTATCGAGACAGCACCGACCCAGCTGATCGCCTTTCAAGCGGCGCAGGCCGTTCTCCCTGTGGAGGCGCGGACGCCGATAGCTCGGTGGCTCGACGACTTCAACCGCGCCGCGGATGCGCTGCGCATGCCCGAACCGATGGCCTCAAGCTGAGAGACCGTACCTGCGGAGGAGCTTGCGACCGTCGTCGGTTTCGAAATGTGCCTCTACTTCCTCGACCGTGCGCGGGATCGGCGCATCGATCGCTACATCGATGGCGTGCTGGAGATAGGCCGCGGCGGTCGTCTTCCCGGCCTTATCGAGCAGCCCGAGCGCCATCCTCATGAGGCTTACCGCAGTCGCTTCGTTCGGTTTCTGCTCGTCCATCATTTCACCCTCGGCGAAGCCGGCGACGCGCCCCATCGGCGCGTCGTCGCTTCGGAACCGGGTGTTGGAAACCTAGATTGCGCTAGGCGCGAACGCCTTTAGCCGGGGCTTGGACATACGCGTCCGCCACCCGGTCGCACGAACCGGCCCGCAATCTACGAGGTTTCCACGCCCCGACTACGTCTCCGCAGTGATCGGAGCCTACCAGCGGCACCGAGCGGTCGGCAAGCCGCTATGCATCCGATCGGTCGCATTGGTGCCAGACCCGATGATCGGATCGGGATCGATACGCCCAGGCGCGTTCGCGATCGGCAGCGCCCGAGGCGGGGGCATCGGGCTTCCTGTCGTCGCACTGCCGACGCGCCTTTCCGCCAGAGGATGCGGCACTTGGGCCGCCGCGAGCCGTCCGCAACCTGCGAAAACCGGGCCGTGTTGCCGCTTCGCGGCTGCCCGCACCACCCCGATTTTCGAGGTTTCCCTCGGGCTTGGCCCTCGGTGCGGCCGTCTCTCGTTCGGCAGCCCAGGAGGTGCGCATCCGGCGGATAGGCCGCCGGCACGACCAGACGAAAGGCTTTCGCCCATGTCCACGTCCCTCGCCGCGGCACTCGCCGCTCTCGAACTCGGGCATCTCGAACCCCGAACCGAAGACCTCTCCGGCATGGCACCCCCGCCGACCGAGGCACTCGATCACACCACCACCGCCATCTGGAGCGATCTGTTCGCCACGCTCTTCAACACGTCGCTGGAGCGTGACATCGAGGAACTCGGCTGGGGGCTGGTGAACCTCTTCCACCGGGCGGCTGCGAAGAAGCATGCCACGATCGACCGACTCACCGACGAGATCCGCCTTCTCCTCGCCGATCAGGACGGCTCCGAGATCACCACCGCGAACCTCGAAGAAAAGATCGACCTCGCCAAGAAGATCGAGGAAGCCGCCGGCTGCTACGAGCAGATGCGCGATACCGCCGCTGCGCACTACATGCGCGAGACGGGCCGCTCCTGGGTGCCGGCTACGGGCAACCGCATCTCACTCGGCGTGACATCGGCGATCGTCGACGGCCGCGCCTTCCTCCGCGCGCGCCGCGACCGGGTTCGCGACGCCAACACCGTGCAGGGCACACCGGTCGTGTTCGCCGGCGGCCGGCTGACCTTCATCTCCGATGCCGACATGACGACGTTCGGCAGCAACCTGCTGCGCACGCTCAACGCCGTCCGTGAGCGTGTCGGCGACATGTATCTTGTCCATGGCGGCGACATGAAGGGTATCGAGCGCATCGCCGCCTCCTGGGCGGAACAGAATGGTGTCCAGCAGGTCCGTTTCGGACTCGACCGCAAGCTCGGTGACCGCGCCGGTTTCCGTCGCAACGAGCAGATGCTCTCGCTGAAGCCGCGTTACCTCATCGCCTTTCAGGGCAATGGCGTTACCGAGCGTCTCGTGATCGACGCGAAGAAGGCGGGCGTTCGTGTCGTCGATCGTCGCGGTCCGCTGGGTACGCCACCCTCCGCGCTCAACAGCGAGCGCGAGCGACGGCTCACGTGAGCTCACTCCGCGGCCGTCGGTTCGCCGGCGGCCGTCGGCCACCAAATGAGATCGATCCGCAGGTCGATCGACCCGTGACACAGCGTTCGTTCAGCTGCAGGTCCTAAATCGAGGGCTGGCGGATTTCCCGCGCACATGTTGGAGCATGCCGATGCGAATGACGTTCTCGCCTTCTTTCCTCTTTGTCGCGCTGGCGATGGGTATCGTAGCTGTGCCAGCCGCCGCTAGGCCGGCCCAGCCCCACGCCGCTCACCGCGCCGATACACTGCAGATCAAGCTGAACGATCGCGCAAAGGCGATCCACGAGAAGCTCATCGCAATCCGGAAGGCCGGCCGCGTCTCGCCGGCGGAGGCGGCGGCGATGACGAGCAAGCTCGCCTGGGTCCGCGCCGACTCGGCCAAATATGTGAAGCAACAGGGCTTTCTCAGCGCCGGCGAGAGCGCCAGCTACAATCGTGCGCTGGACGAAATCGAGAAGAAGCTGGGCTGATTGCAATCGGCGACTCCCGTCGACATCGCGTTAAGGGGAGTCGCCGGGTTGCCACGGATCGAGAGCCGCGCTGTCAGGCAGACTTACTTGGCAGACGGGGGAGTCTTGGCGGGCAACTTCGCACCGCTTGGCCGCCCCGCGCGCCGCGCGAGCGGCGCGCGCGATAATTTACGACCGTACGGCGAGAACCGTTCGACGCGCCGATCCTTGCGCCGCGACTCTTATTCGTCGTCGTCGGGCTGCGTGACCTGCTTCTGCTCATCCCGCGCCTGGTCGAGCGGGCCCTGATTTGCCGGTTCCTTGAGCCCGGTCTCTTCGACCGTCGTGATCTTGGGCATGTTGGCGTTTTGATCGTCGGCCATGTCTACCTCCTGCTTTCCACCGGAATCCAACCCGGGATGCGGTGCCTGGTTCCACCGCGGTGATGGCGGACCGATCGCCCGAGAGGCCCGGAACCTGCTCAGGGTCGAGACCGACCCGGACAGGCAAAAAAGTCGACCGCATTGTCGGGGGAGCTCCGCCGCGGCCCGGGTGTCTGGCTGCAGTGGGAATACCCGCACGCCTGATCGCCGCGCAGCGTCGACCCTGTCGGGCCAGCGAAGAGGATAGCGGCTCGAACCGACCTCGAGGCTCCCCTGCTCGACCTGCGCTGCGTCGCCACGCCTGGAAGAGGAATGCGGTTTCGGATGTATGATCCGCCGGCTCCGGTTCCGAGCCGCATGCCCGCCCGCGCCACGGCCCGTTCGCGAAGCGGCCGGAGGGTCATAGCGCCGTGCTGGTGTGGCGGGTGGAGTAGACCGTCGTTGCCACGGCGAGAGTCGAGAAATCCGCATGGCGGTTCATCGCGGTCCGCCCGTGGGGGTTTATCCCCTCTCTTTGCTGAACGACCTAAGCCGGCCGTCCAACGGCCCCAACCCGCGTGCCTTCGGACCGTGTTGCCGTGTGCCACGGCTGCCCGCACCACTCCTCGTCACGGGGTTCCCCTCGCGCGTCTGCGCCGCTCGGTGGAGCCGCCGTCCTGGCCGTCTTCGACGGTGTTCAGTCGAGGGGACGAACCCCCGGCGAACCCAAAGGAACCTCGAAATGCAGAACCTCGTCATCCTCGCCGGCAACGTCGGCGCCACTCCCGAGAGCCGCACCACCAACGGCGGCACAACGATCACCAGCTTCAGCCTCGCGACCTCGCGCCCGAAGCGCGACAGCGAGGGCAAGGTCCAGAAGGACGAGAAGGGCCGCCGGGTCGAAGACACCGAATGGCACCGGATCACCTGCTTCAACGGCGTCGGCAAGACGGTCGCCGAATATGTCGAGAAGGGCCAGAAGGTCATGGTCCGCGGCCGCATCCACTACACCCGCTGGACCGACCAGGAAAAGATCGAGCGCTACGGCGTCGAGATCATCGCCGACGAGGTGACCTTCCTCTCCTACGGCAAGTCCCGCCAGCAGCAGCAGGCGGCCTCGCAGGACAACGAGGACGACGACATCCCATTCTGACCGGGGCGGATCGGCCCGGGAGCTTCGGCTCCCGGGCCTTTTCGCGTGATCGCTACGCGCTCGCCCAGCTTCGATCGAACGCCCCCGACGATAATTACGCAGGTATCGCCGACCGGCACGGGCCGCGAAGGAACTGTCCCCGCGTCAAACCATCACCGGCTGGATCGGTCGAGCCGCTCACCGATATCGATCCGATTACCGTCGGGATCGGCACACACGAAGGCGCGCTGGCCGTAGTCCTTGTCCGCCAGCCGCTTGATGATCCTGACGCCCTGTGCCTCGCACCGCGTATACAATGCGGCCGCATCGCTGACGAACATATGCATGACGTTGGCGGTCGAGGCCTTGTGGTCCGGCTTCTGGGTCAAATGGATTTCCGCCTCATCCTTCTTCAGAACCATGAAGCCGGTCGGATCGCCATTCTCGAAGACCTTCTCGAAGCCGAACACGCTTGCATAGAAGTCATGCGCGGCACGGATATCCTTCACCTCGACTCCGGGCGCGACGCGCCCGAGTACGATGTCGGAAACAGGGCCGGAAACCAGCCCGGAAGTCGGGGACGTCACCATCGTCACATTCTCGTCGAGCAGCGGCGGCGATGCGCTTGCTTGGTCAGGAGCGGTGTCCGTCGATTTCCCGTCACAAGTGCGCGTCGCCCTGTCAAGCGCTGTCGCTGCAAGAATAGATCGAGTTCGAAGCTGGATCATTCATCCGCCGGCCAAGCGATGGTACAGTCGATGGTGTCGACTCGGGGGGGTTGGATGAAAACAGTCCGGAATATTGTCGCCTGCGCCTTGCTGCTCGGCGCCTCGCCCGCCCTGGCGGACGACACCGCCACCAAGACGGGGCTCGTCGTCGGTCTCGGGCTGAACGCGGCCAAGGGTCAGACCACGCTCGGCAACGGCGCCGGCGGCATCGAGGCCGGCGTGACCAACGTCCAGGCTTTCACCGCCGCAGCGCAGATCATCATCGATGCCAGCACCGCCGGCAACCCGTACCGGCGGCCCGTGCTGCTGGCCGCACACGACCAGCAGGTCGATCTCGTGTCGCCGCTGATCGTCCGACGGCGCATCGAGCAATTCCGGGCCGCGATCGCCGAGCCCCGGCTGGCCTGCAGCGGCGACATCGCCGAGCAACGCGCCGAGAAGGACAAGCAGAAGCAGGCCGAGACCAAGCTCGGCATCCTGGGCGTGCCGATCTCGAAAGGCGCGCTGACCCCGTTCGTGCCATCCGACTTCGCGCAGGCGCTGACGACCGACATCACCATCGCCCCGATCGCGCTCAGCGCCGACGATCGGATGCTGGTGAACGCGGTCGAGATCAGGGGCGGCGGCACTTTCCACCTCGTCGGCGAGGGCACCGGTCTCCCCGCCGCCGGCAGCCGGATCCTCGCCGGCTATTACGGGCTCGTCGACGATATCGCGCAGCGCCGCGCGGTCTGCGTGCGATCCGATCATGCCAGCGTCATCGCCGCGGCGGACAGCTTCGCGAACTCGCTCACCGCCGCCGACAAAGGCGCCTTGTCCGCGCTCGCCACCGCGATCCAGCTCGAACCCTATGCCGGGGGCATCGATACGACCGGCGCCGCGACGAACCCGCCTGCCGCGCTCCTGCTCCGCGTCGCTGTCGAACAGGTCGGCGGCACCGCCATCACCCGCTCGAACATCTTCTACGAGCTCGGCCTGCTACGCGGAGCGGCCACGGTCGCGTCGGGGCTCGTTGTCAGCTACCGCCTGGTCGATTCCGCCAGCGGGCAGCCCGTAGCGACCGGGATCGTCTACTGCATGACGCCCCAGCGCAATCTCCGCGACGTCGCCAAGGCAATCGGCAAAGGCTTGCCCGCGCCGATCTGCGACAAGGTGCAGTCCCCGATGCCGGCGGCCGCCACGCCGTCTTGAGGAGTCCGGCAGACCTCGCCCTGATGCCGCACGGCCCGCGTCCGTGGGACGATCGCGGGCGGCCTCGCCGGCGCAGCCTGCCGACCTGACGAACCTTCGGGTCGAATCCGGCGATCCCGGGCCCCTCCCCGCCGTCCGCGTGGGCAGGCGCGGTTCGAGGCATCGGCACCGATGGCTTGTCATCCCGATGCGGCCTTTCGAACGATGCCGCCGGCTTGCTAAGTGTCTGTCGATGACCGCGGCACCAACCCTCGACCTCGACGCGCGCCTCGCTCGGATCGGCGCCGAACACGCCGGCCTCCTGCGCGACGGCCAGGCGCTGCTCGGCGCTGGCTTGCCGATGAACCAGGTCGGCATGCTGCTGCTCGCGGCGGCGAAGCGCTCGGTCGCGCTGCCCGAGGGGTTCACGGCCATGATCCGGGCGCGCAACTTCCATGCCGCCGCGCCGATGGTGCGGCTGCAGCTCGACACCGCCTTGCGTGTCGCGGCCTTGCGCTTCGTTCCCGATCCGCACGCTTATGCCGCCGCCGTGATGGGGGGCGAGGCGGTCTACAAGCTCAAGGACGACACCGGCGCGCGGCTCACCGATCACCGGCTGCTCGAGCGGCTCGGCGCGACCTTCCCGTGGATCACGACGGTCTATCGGGACGCGAGCGCTTTCGTGCATCTCAGCGCCCGACATCTGTGGACCAGCATCGCCGCGATCGACGAGGCCGAGCACCTCGTCGTGTTCCAGATCTCGCCCGAGGATCCGGCGCGCGTCGGCGAAGATCAATATTACGATGCGGTCGATGCTTTCTATCGGTGCCTCGTCTTGGCGAAGGGGCTGATCCTGAGCGGCATGCGCCAGCTCGCCGGCGTCGCGGACGACGAGCCGACCGCATGAAAACCCGTATTGCTGCGGTCCGTCCCGATTTCGCCGGCGCGATCGCCAAGGTCGCGCACGCAAATCGCCACATCGCCGCCTTCGCGCAGGAGGCGGGCCGCTATTTCGCCAAGCGGCCCTATCAGGTCGTCCAGACCCCGCACACCGACACGGGCGAGCCGGGCTATTATCTCTACGAGCGGCTGGGCTTCCCCGATCGACGGTTGGCCCTTTTCATCGGCGATGCGCTGCACAACCTGCGCTCGGCGCTCGATCACCTCGCTTGCGCGTGCGCGATCGCCCAGGGGGAGAGTCCGGACCACACGCAATTCCCGATCCTGCTCAAGGAGACCGGGCTCGAGCAGAAGCTACGCAAGGACCTCGTCAAGGCCGGCCCCGTCGCGATCGATCTCGTTGGCGCGCTCGCACCCACCCCACTCGGCAATCCGATGCTGGCCGCGCTGCACGAACTCGACATCATCGACAAACATCGCCTGATCCTGCCGGTCGCCTGCACGATGGACGTGGCGATCCAGGTGGGCGTCTTCGAGGGGCTACCGGTGGTCACCGCCAGGGGTGGCACCGCGCCGCCCGAACGGACCAGCTGCTTCGTGCCCGCGCCCAAAGGGTACGAGGCCTGCATCGCGCACGATTTCAGTTTCACGGGCGACGTCGTCTTCCCGGCGGGCACGCCGCTTGCCGGCCAACCCTGTGTCGAGACGCTCTACGAACTATCCGCGGTTGTCGCCGATATCGTCATCGCGTTTGAGCAGGGCTTCAACACGGTCCGTCTCTCGCACGGCATCTCGCGAGCGGGACGGACCACCCGCGCCATCTGAACTCCCCGTGCGCGATCGGACGGTCCGGCGGGGGAGATGCCGCTGCGCCGTGCCGGCGGGCTGGGTCTCGTACAGCGCGCGCCGCTAGGCGTCCGGCCGCCAGCCTCGGCTAAGCCCCAGCGCCGCGGGATCGACCTCGTCCGGTTCCCACACATGGATGGTCGCGCCGTCGTCGGTCGCGGGGCGGATCGTCAGTCCGCCTGCCCAGAAGGCATCGCGGGCGACGTCGCCGATCACCTCGAACTCGCTCAGCGTCGTCCGCTCCTCGCGGCTCGCCCAGAGGTCGCGGAGCGCCACGGCGAGGTCGTCGATCAGGTCGGTGTAGCCGGCGTCGGCGATAGCCCGGCGGGTGGCGTCCGACAGCGCCGGCGGATCGGTCAAGCCGTCCAGATGGCCGAGCACATAGGCGGCGAGGCGCAGCGGTTCGGCCAGCGGCGGCCCGAGCTCGCCAACCACCCGGTTCAGATCGCCATGCCTCCAGAATGCCGCCCGCGCGGCCGCGGCGCGCTCGCGCGAGGCGCCGAGCACGCCCCGCAATCCCTCCTCGTAAGAGACGAGCCGTCCGTGCCCGAACGGCGCGCTCAGCCGGCAGGCGGCATATTCCTCCCAACAGGCCTCGTTGACCTGCGCGAAGATCGCTTCCTCATAGCCCGATATGCCGTGTTGCAGGATGTGGTTCGGCAGCGTGCGATCCTTCTGCGCCGTCACCGCGACATGCGCGCACTCGTGCGCGAGAAGGTAAAGCGCGTCGTCGAACGCCGCCGACGGCTCCTCCGCGCCATCATCGTCGATCCCTTCGACATAGGCGGCATTGAGGACGATATGGACCTTGACGACGCCGTCGCGGAGCACCGCCGGCGCCATCCCGATCCCGATCAGCTGGTCGTCGTTCGAGCGCGTCAGCGTCCGCAGGCCCTCGACGCCGCGGTCCAGCTCCGCCAGCGCGGCATCATAATCATAGGCGATCGTCAGCCCGTCGAGCCGCGACAGATCGATCGCGCGGCTGAGCATCCGCACATAGGCCGCGATCTTGTTGCCGAGCCGATCGGCCGCGTCCGCCAACGCGAAGGCGCGCATGCTGAGCGAGATCGTGTCGGGCGCGGTCGCGGGCGGCAGGTCGGGCTCGGTGCGGTCGTCGTCATCCTGGTCCATCGGCCTGAGCAGGCGCACGAAATCGCGCTCGCGTCCAGCACCGCCCGCCGCTCAGTGACCGAGCAGCGTCTCCATGCGTCCGCGCAGCGCCGTCGCAAGGTCCGCGCGCCCCTCGGCGTTGTTGAGGTACGGCACATAGCGCAGGTGACGCAGGTCGAACGGGATGTCGGCGGCGTTCTGCGTGATCAGGATCACCTCGCGTCCGAGTGTGTGCGCGATCCCGGCCTCGTAGAAGACGTTCGGATTGCGACCAGTGCAGTCGGCGACGACCACGCGCGACCGGTCGATCAGCGAGACCACGTCCTGGATGATCGCGGGGTTCTCCCAGATGTCGTCGGCGCGGCGGCATCGGAGGCCGACCGCCTCGCACGCCTCCTGGATGCTCGCATAGACGCCGGCGAACGCAGCATCGAACGGCATCATCGCCGAAACGAGCGCCGGCTCGATGCGCTCATGTTCCTCGATCGTGAACACCGTCGGTCGCTGCCGCCGCGGCCTGACGGTGCGCAGCAGCGCACGATAGAGATCGACGTCCTTCACCGCCCAATGCGTTCGGGTGAACTCGTCGCGTCCGATATCGAAGTCCGCCAGCCGCTCGAACAGGAGTTCGTTCGCGAGCGGCGGCACGTCGGCATCGTAGACATAATCGAGCATGACATCCCGGCCGCCGGCGCGCGCCCGGATGATCGTGCCGACCCGCGCCTCGCCGCGGTCGCGCCCCTCGGTCATGAACAGGCAGGGGAGCGTCAGCAGCCGGTCGAACGCCAGCCGGTCGCCGTTATGATAGGCCTCGCCGATCCGCTCTTCGGTCGCCTCGAAGATCCGATCGAGCCCCAGCGTGTCGCGGCCCTGCAGGTCGCGCCCGCGGGCACTCCAGCCGGCGCCTCGCACCAGAAGATTATACATGGCCCTCCGCGTCATCTGATCGATGCAAGGTGCCCGTTTGCACCCCGCCGTTCGGTATCATCATAAGCGAGCGGGGCCGGCATGCCAGCAGGGACGGAGGACGGCGTCTCCCGGCGATGCCGGGACCGTCGCTCTATTCCGCTCACGCTCCACCGAGCCCGTAGCCGGTCTCGGCCCCGCCGGGTGACGATCGACTGACGGGCGCTGCCGCGCGGAAACTCGTTTCCGAAAACCGGCAACATCTTTCCGCGTCAATCGGGGGTTTGCCCGCCTCGGAGGCGATGCGTGCCGAGGGGCGGGACGCGGAGCCGGGCCGGGCAACCAAGGTGGAACGTCGGGTCCAGCGGGTGGGCGGGGGGGCGGTCCGGCGCCGAACACGGCGCTCCGGCCGCCGTGTTTCACCCCGCTCTTGGAGGCGCAATCCTTGGGCCGGCTCGGGGCCTTGTACGATCAACCCGCAAGGGGTCCGGGCGCTTCGCTACGGCTTTTTCTGCGTGCCGCAGAAAAAGTGATCGCGGCCCCTCCCCGTCCTGTCGGGCGCCTGTCGAGCGGGGATGAACCCCGTCGGCTTCACAGGAGCCTCGGACATGTTCAACGATATCTGGATCGCCCGCAAATCCGCTCTCAGCCTCGCCAGGAACCTGATGGTCGCCACCATGGTCATCGCGGTCGGCACCCAGTACGCCGTCATCACCGCCGAAGATCACGACGCCTCGCACATCGTCGTCAACGAATACGATCCCTTCGCCTGACACCCCGGGGGGCCTGCGGGCCCCCTCCCCATCCCGCTTGGTCGTCATCAGCCGGGGCGGGCATCGAACCCGCCCCGGCTCACGCGTCGACCTCGATGAGGTCGCCGCGCGGCGTCTCGACCTGATGGTGCATCGGCCCGTCATAGGGCCTGACCAGCGCCAGCGCCTCGTCCACGCGGCCGTCGAGCCACCGGATCAAATCGCAGGGGTGCAGGATCACCGGCATCGCCTTGGGATGCCACGGCGCCACGATGTCGTTCGGCTCGGTGGTGCCGAACGCGAATGCCTCGCCGCGCTCGGTCGGGCGCCACAGCCCGGCGAAGAAGCCGATCGGCTGGTCGGGCAACGAGAACCACATCTGCTTTGGCAGATTGTCGTCGCCCTTGCCGCCGTCGGGATGCGGTTCCGCGAAATGCGTGAACGGCACGATGCAGCGGCGATCGGGCGTGTTGAGCGAGGGTTTCCACATGCTCGAGCCGAGATTGCGCGCGTTGGTCACATATTTGTCGAGCTTGACCTCGGGATTGCGCTTGCTCGGGATTTTGGTCGGAAAACCCCATTCCATCAGGACCATCTCGAGCGGTCGGTTGCCGCCCGCCGCCCGCCGGATGACGGGTCCGTGCCGCGCGGTCTTCTTGCCGGTCGGGAAGATCTCCCGGGTCGGCGGGAAAACCTCGTCGGGCGCGAACGGCGGATCGAACCCGCACGCGCGCATCACCGCCGCCTGCTTGGCCGAAATCCGGTAGCGATTACACACCGCGGCACCAAGGTGTCACGCTCGCCCCCTCCCCGCTCGCCAGCGCGGCGCCCGCATCGGCGACAGTGCCGAGGCTCGCGATCAGCGCGGGATCGCGCAGGAGCCGGGTCCATGCGCGGCCATAGCTTCTCGACGCCAGATAGAAGATCGAGCCGGTGCAGCCGATCATCCGGCAGCGATCCAGCCGATCGACGAGCGAACATCCGGCACCATGCCGCGCGACGATATCCTCGAGCTCGACGCGGAGCATCGTGTCGCATTTCGCGCAGCGACTGCGCACCAGCGCGTTAATGCGCAACATCGCGCCGGTGCTGGCCATCCAGCGCGGTTGCAGGGTGACGATTGCGGCCTCGGATTGCATCTCGCGACGATAGCGCTCCTCCTCCGCATGCGTCCAGTGACGAGCTCGGCCGGCCTGCCTCTCGCGGCCCGTCCTCGTGGCTCTCCGGCTCCTCACCGCTTCGCCGGGGCGCGGACCCGCGCAAGCCCGCGCGCGGGCTTCTCCACTGGCGTTGCGACCCTGACGGGTGCGCGGGTCCGGCTATGCCCCGGCGGTCGGTGTCGCCTGTCGAAAGGCCCCGATGGTCGGGGTCTCGGCAAGGAGACGATCATGGCCGAGGACATTCCTCCCGCCGCACGCCGGGAAATCGGACATCGCGATATCGCCCGGCTCAACGACGAGCTGCGCGAGAACATCACCACCCCCGGGGCGAACCGCGTCATGATGACCCAAGGCATCGCCGCGCTGATCGGCGACGTCACGCTGTTCCGCAATTTCCGCAAGCGCGCCGAGCTCCTGCGGACGATCCGCGACTTCGACACTTTCGCCGCGGACAACGATCCCTATGGCCACCGCGACTTCGGCGCCTTCGCGTTCGAGGGTGCGGCGTGCCTCTGGAAGATCGACTATTACGACAGCGATCTCTCGGCAGGCTCGGAAAACCCCGCCGATCCGCGCGTCACCGTCCGGGTGCTCACGATCCTACGCGCCGACGAATATTAGGATCACCGGCTCCGGCGTCGAACCGCCGGGGCCGGGCTCCGATCGCACATAGGGTTGGTCGTTGCGCAGGAGCGCGATCGCGCGTTCGATGATCGCGCGATCCTCCGCCGCGCCCGCACGGACGTCCACGCGCCAGTTGCTCCGCGGGTTGAAGACGATCGGCAGCATCTCGACCGCGCCGATCGCCTTTTCCCACTTGCGAGGCGACGTGTCGGTCGCGCCCGCCAGCAACGTCACCAGCGTCGCGCGCAGTTCGGTTGCCGTGGGCGCTCCCATCGCTCTCCTCGTTCAAACGAAATCTGCTTGTCGTTGACGTGTCGCCGAGGATGACGAGCGCTCGGGGTCGGCGTCAAGGATGCGCGGTGCCCCCAATTTCCCCGGCGGTCGCTTGACGCTCCCGCCGAGGAAATCGGCTCCCCCACGCCCCGCTGGCGCGGCCGCTGACGCGGTCCTGTGACCCCGACCCCGATCCCTCGTCCCGGCGGCGGTCTCAACCGAACAGACGGAGGTCTCTACCATGTGCTATTCCCCGGTACGCATCGAAGCCTGGCTCGCGGACCTGGCGGCGATCAATCGCGAGCTCGACGCGGCCGGCCACCGTGCCCCTGCCCTGCCGCCCGGCGGCGGCGGCGGTTTCGGCCGCTCTGGGAAGAGTGATCGCCGGCGCCGGGCGGTCGCGGGGCGCCCGACACAGAGGAGAGGCTGCCGCTCTTGCCTCGAAATCGCAGCACTTTCGTGCTAGCAAATCGCCAGGAAAGGACTGTGTCATGACCGCCGTCACGCCGCTCACCACTTCGCGCACCGCGATCAGCGCTGCCGAGCGCGCTCGCCGCGCGCGCGAGGTCGGCTTCGCGCGCGGCAGCGTCCGCCTCGAGGGCGGCGTCCTGACGGCGGAGATCGAGGCGCTCAACGCCCGCTATGTCGCCGGCGAGATCGACGGCGACGAGCTCACCGCCGCCATCCTGGCGTCCGACACCGCCCGGCTTGGTTGACCAGCGCGAAGCCGCGCTCACCTTTGCACGGATTCGCCAGCTTCATCGCGATCCCGTGCAAGGGCAGTACGACGTCGCCCACCTCCGCGAGGTGCATCGCCGCATCTTCCAGGACCTGCCGCACCACGGCCCCGGCGACTTCCGGCCCGAAGCGTCCGGGCATTTCAAGCATCGGCTGCTGGAGTCGACCAGAGACCGGACCGTTGTCCCTTATGCGCTGCGCTCGGAAACCGATCGCCAGCTCGGACCGACGCTCGACGCGCTCCAGGGCGGACGAGCGCTCGCCGGGTTCGACCTGCTGGAGATGTCCGAGGCGATCGCGCAGACCTATGCGCGGCTCGACTATCTGCACCCTTTCCGCGAAGGCAACAGCCGCACGTTGCGCTCGTTCACCGAGCAGCTCGCGCGTGACAACGGCCACCGGCTCGACTGGAACACGACGAACGTGACGCCAGAAGACCGCGACGCCCTCTACATTGCGCGCGACATGGCGGTCATCCAGCTGCGCTACCCCGGACTGACGCCCGACAGCATGATGACGGTCGACGATCGCCACGAATATGAGATGGCATTCCAGCTTCACAGCTATCGCCTGCACGACCCGCTGCACGAACTCGTCCGCCGCTCGCTGGAGCGCGGGCGCGACGCGGCGCCCTACGAGCGGCGGATGTCGGTCGCCGAGACGGTACGCGAGATCGCCGCTGTCGCCCCGGTCGCCTTGACCCAGGCCGAGCGGGCGGCCGAGGCGTCACGGCTGGCGGTGCTCCGGCACAAAGCGCCGGTGGCGGACCATGAGACGGCGAGCGATCTTCGCGATTGGGTCGCTCGGGAAGGCAATATGGCCGCCTTGACCGATCGGCTGGAGCTGGTCGCCGGCGGGCACATCTCCATCCGCCACGAGCCCGGCGCGCCGGCGCTCGACCGCCTCCGCGCCGTGGCCGATGGCATCGGCCGCGAGCTCGCCCAGCAACGCGCCGTGGCGCCGGTGATGCGACCCACCGGGAGGGACGATATCGAGCGTTGAGCGCCGCTATCGCCCCCTCCCCTTCCCCTTCTCCGCGCAGGCGTCGCGTCGATAGGTGTCGGGCGTCCGCCCCGTCAGTCCTGGTCGGCCCGGTCCTTTGCCTCCAGCAGATCGAGCATCAGCGCGAAGACGTCGCCCTTCGCCAAACGGTGGCGATAGGCGTAGTCGTCGAACCGCTCGCGATCACCTTCGCGCAGCCGTAGATTGTAATGGTCGGGAAATTGCGACGGCAGCCGCGGCCGTTTCTTGACGGTCGCCCGCGCGGCCGGGGCCGCGGGCCGGTCGGACACGAAGCCGATCGCTTCGCCCCCTGCCCTCGCCTGCTCGCGGACCGCGCGCGGCGGCGGCGCGATATAGTCGGCGTCGTCGTCGCCGAAGTTGGTGACCCCCGCCAGACGCGGCGCCGGTTTGCCGGGCTTGTCGGTCATGCCGCCGCCCTCGCCGCGCTGAGCGCCTCAAGGACGTCATGGGCGAACGCTGCGGCGTTCGCGCGAGCGGTTTCGATCGAACTCGCGGTCGCGCCATCGAGCGTGGCGAGCGTGCCGCCTTGGGCGAAGAGGCTGCGATAGACAGTCCGCTCCGCGATCGACGTCGGCAACGTCGATATCCCGGCACCCTCGACGCCGTCGGCGATCTGTTGCGCCACCCGCGAGCGGATACGCGAGCTCGCCGGGGTTCGCGTGAACACGCCCGCGAACGCGATCTCGCGGCGCGCTGCGGTCGAAGCCCGGCGGATACTCTGGAATGCGCGGGCGGCCTGGTCGCTGTCGAGGACCGAGCCCTGCATGGGTACGAGCGCAAGGTTGGTCATCAGTAGCGCATTGGTGACGCGGGCCGACGCCCTCCCCTCCAGGTCGACGATCACGAAGCGCGCACGCTTCTGCGCCGCATCGATCGTATCAATGATCGCATCCTCGTCGACCTCTTGCACGACCTCGATCCGCTCGGGCTTGTTCGGTAGACGCCCCCATTTCGCCAGTGGGAAGTTCGGGTCGGCATCGATGATGACGACCGTCGCGCCGCCGTCCGCGAGCTCAAGGGCCAGCAGCAGGCCGGCGGTCGTTTTCCCGACCCCTCCTTTTGGCGACATCAGCGTTATGACGGGCATCGTTTCCCCCTAAAACTATTACGAGTAATACCGATAGCACGTATGTCCTCGGTATTACATGCAATGCCTATCATACCTGCATTGCAGGTGCTAGCCGCATTCGTCGTGGTAGCCGTGCTCGCGGGGCTAGCGGTATTCGCGGTGTTTGCAGTGCTTCCGGTGTTCGCGGTGCCCGCGGTGTTCGCGGTGTTGCCTGTGCTTGCGGTGTTGCCCGTGCTCGCGTCAGTACCGATATCCGGGATATTCGGCGAAATCGCGGCAATCGTGGCATTAGCGGCATTAGCGGCACTATCGGCAATCCCGGTGCTCTAGCTAATGCCCGTACTGCGGCTAACACCGGTATTATCTGGAATACCGGGAGCGTTGGAGATCGCGTGAGGGCTGAACCGCGTGGCGAGGCGATCCGCGCTGATACAATCGTCGATGGTACGCCGCTCTGCGGTTGCCTACCGGTCCGCGGCCGGTCCCATGCTTCTATCCGGACCATCGCCCAGTCGCGATCTAGCCCGAATACCGGTATTACAGGCAACCGCGAACACTTGTAACACCGGTACTCCAGGTAATCTTCCCAAACGCATTGCGGTTACGATCGATCGTCGGGCCGAGGGATCGCAATCGCCTTGACGACGTGAGACGAAGGGAAGAACATAAAGCGAACATCCGAGTCTGAGGTCAATGATTACAACACCCGCTTTTTCGTCGGATAGGCTTACGCGATTGCGGTCGTCACTCGCGGCGGCGAGCGAACACCGGATGATGCAATTCGAGGTCGATGCGATCGACGGGGGCCTGAGGGGCAGGGGGTTGCGCGCGGGCGCGCTGCATGAAGCCGCCGCCGCCGGCTGCAGCTTGGCCGACGAGGCGGCTGCCACGCTGTTCTTGGCCGGGATCGCCGCCAGAGAAGTGCGTAGGCTCGGTGGTCCCGTGCTGTGGGCCAGCACCCGGCGAGACCTTTACGCGCCAGGCCTCGCTCAAGCGGGGCTCGCCGCCGGCGATCTCATCTACGCCCATGCGCGCGACGATGCGGCGCTGCTCGCCGTCGTCGAAGACGCAATCCGCGACGGGACGCCGACTGCCGTCGTCGGCGAGGTCGGTCGCTTGCCGATGGTCGCGTCCCGACGATTGCAACTGGCCGCGGCCGATGCCGACTTGCCCGTGTTGTTGCTTCGTCGTCGGCGTCGGCGCGGGGACGATCCACTTGCCGAACCGACCGCGGCGTGGACCCGCTGGCGGGTTGCGAGTGCGCCGTCCGAACGCCTCGTCGTTGCCGGCGTGGGGAGGGCGCGCTGGTTCGTCGAACTCGTCCGGCAGCGTGGCGGCCCCGGCTTTTCTTTGATCGTGGAGGGATGCGATGAGACGGGTCGTCTCGCTGTTCCTGCCGCACTTGGCCGTCGAGCGGTTGAGGCGGCTGGAGCGCTCCACGCTGCCGCTGCCTGAGAGGGTTTCGCTCCCGCTCCCCGTCGACGATGATCCCGGCGCCTGCTCGGTCCCGCGCAGTGGCGGCTGGCGACCGGGCGCGCGGTGGGCGAGGGGAGGGGGCTCGTCCCGCGAAGAGGTCCAAGCGCAGGTCGCGGCGCTGCCGGTCCACGCTCGCCCGCCGGCACGCGAACTCGGCAGGCGATCCGAAGCGGCTGCTCCCCCGTTCCGATCCATCGGTCTCGATGCGCGGCCGCTCGCCGATGCACGGTTCCCGCCAACGGCTCATGGCGCAATGCCGATCGCGCTGACCGCGAAGGTAGCCCGCCGCGAGGACATCGTCGCTGCCTGCGATGCCGCGATCGCGCTGGGCATTCGTGTCGGCATGGCCGCCACGCACGCGCGTGCGCTGGTCTCGGACCTCGATCTTAGACCGGCCGATCCGCTCGCCGACGCGGCGTTCCTCGAGCGATTGGCGCGATTCGGCGTCCGTCGCTGGTCGCCCGTCGTCGCGGTGACACCGCCGGACGGTCTCTGGCTCGATATCACCGGCTGCGCACACCTGCATGGCGGTGAAGCGCGCTTCTGCCGCCGGCTGCAGGTCTTCTGCCGCCGTGTCGGGTACAGTGTGCGCGTCGCGGTCGCCGATACGCCCGGCGCCGCGCACGCGCTGGCCCGGTTCGGCCCAACCGAGCTGGTGATCGTTCCGCCCGGAGGCACCGGCCCGGCGCTGGCACCGCTCCCCGTCGCGGCACTGCGCCTCGATCCGCCAGCACTCCGCGCCGCCCGGAAATTCGGTTTCGAGCGGGTCGCCGATCTGCTTCCCGTCGCGCGGGGCCCGCTGGCGCGACGGCTCGGGCTGCCAGCGATCGTCCGCCTCGACCAGGCGCTCGGCGCCGCCGCCGAACCGATCGCCGGCATCGAGGACATCGATGCGCCCTGCGTCGAGAAACGGCTGCTCGAACCGATCGGAACTGCCGAGGCGATCGCGCACGTCATGCGCGACCTGCTCAATGACCTTGCGGACATCCTCCAGGCGCGCCGCCTCGGCGTCCGCGCGCTGCGGCTGGTCGCTGCGCGGATCGACGGCACCGAGCAGGTCGTGGGCGTCGGCACCTCGCGACCGACGCGCGAGGCGGCGCATCTCCTCAAACTGCTTCAGCTACGCATCGAACGGATCGATCCGGGGCTGGGGCTCGAGCATTTTCGCCTGCTGGCGCCGCACACCGAGCATCTCGACGCCACGGCGCTCGGGACTGTGCTGGCGGGCGATCGCCCGCTCCGCGATCCTGCCCGACTGGTCGACATGGTGGCCGGGCGGATCGGCGCGAGTGCGGTCTACCGCATGATCGCCGCCGCTAGTCATGTTCCCGAGCGCGCCGCTATGCCCGGCGATCCCGGCGCTGTCGCCGGTGCGTGGCCCGCCTGGCGCCGGCCGATCCGTCTCTTCGCGCGCCCCGAGCCGCTGTTCGGGGTCATTGCCCTGTGGCCCGATCAGCCGCCGCGACGGTTCGAATGGCGCGGCGTCGCCCACCGGGTGGTCGCCGGCGACGGACCCGAGCGTATCCACGGCGAATGGTGGCGGCGGGATGCCGAAATCTTCGGCATTCGCGACTATTTCCGCGTCGAAGACGATGCGGGTGGGCGCTACTGGGTCTTCCGCCGCGGCAACGGCGTGGAAAGCGACAGCGGCGACCTCAGCTGGTGGATGCACGGGGTCTTCGCATGAGCGAGCCGCGCTACGTCGAGCTGCAGCTGCTCACCCATTTCTCGCTGCTGCGCGGCGCCTCCAGCCCCGAGGAGCTGTTCGCCGCGGCAGCCATGCTCGGCTATCCCGCGCTCGGCGTCGCCGATCTCGGCACCGTCGCCGGGGTGGTGCGCGCCTGGGAAGCGCAAAAGGCGACCGGCGTCCGCTCGATCGCCGGTGCGCGCGTTGATCTGAGCTGCGGTCGCACGCTTATTCTCTATCCGACCGACCGCGCCGCCTGGTCGCGGCTCACGCGGCTTTTGACCATCGGCAAACGCCGGGCAGGGAAGGGGGGCTGCCTCCTCCATTGGACCGACCTCGCGCCCTGGTCTGCGGGCGTCATCGCGATCCTGGTGCCCGACGAAGCCGATGCAGCGAATGCCGCAGCGCTCGATGATCTGACCGCAGTCTATGGCAGGCGCGGGTTCATGGCGCTGTCACAGCGCCGGCGGCCTGACGATGCGGTACGGATCGACGCGCTCGCCCGCCAGGCGCTCGAGGCCGGAGTCCGCGCGGTCGTGACCGGCGATGTCCTCTATCATGCCTCCGAAGCGCGGCTGCTGCAGGATGTGGTGACGGCGGTGCGCGAGAAATGCACCGTCGACGAACTCGGCTATCGTCGCGAGGTCAATGCCGATCGCGCGTTGAAGGCGCCGGCCGAAATGGTCCGGCGGTTCGCCGCCTATCCCGATGCGCTGCGCGCCAGCGTCGACATCGCCGACGCCTGCCGCTTCGACCTCGGCGAGCTGACCTACACCTATCCGCACGAGCGCTTGATCGACGGCCTGACCGCGCAACAGGCGCTGGCGCGCCTGACCGACGAAGGTGCCACGAAGATGTTCGCCGGCGACGTGCCCGCCGCCTATCGCGCCCAGCTCGACCATGAGCTCCGCCTGATCGAGGAACTCGGCTACGCGCCGTACTTCCTGACCGTCCATTCGATCGTGCGCGAGGCGCGGCGGCGGGGCATTCTGTGTCAGGGGCGGGGGTCGGCCGCCAATTCGTGCGTCTGTTTCGTCCTTGGCGTCACCAGCATCGACCCGATCAGGCACGAACTGCTCTTCGAGCGCTTCGTCTCGGGCGAACGACGCGAGCCGCCCGATATCGACGTCGACTTCGAGCATGAGCGGCGCGAGGAGATCATCCAGTGGATCTTCGAGACCTACGGGCGTGATCGCGCGGCGCTGACCGCGGTCGTCCAGCGCTACCGCGCCCGCGGCGCGGTGCGCGATGTCGGCAAGGCGCTCGGTTTGCCCGAGGACCTAACCGGCTCGCTCGCCGGCATGGTGTGGGGCTGGTCGCAGGAGGGCGTCGGCGAAAAGCAGGTCGCCGAACTCAATCTCGACATGGCCGACCGTCGCCTGCGCCTGACCCTCGACCTCGCGCGCAAGCTGATCGGCGTACCGCGCCATATGAGCCAGCATCCCGGCGGCTTCGTCCTGACCCATGATCGCCTCGACGACCTGGTGCCGATCGAACCGGCGGCGATGGAAGACCGGCAGATCATCGAGTGGGACAAGGACGATATCGACGCGCTCAAGTTCATGAAGGTCGACGTGCTCGGGCTCGGCATGCTCGGCTGCATGAACCGCGCCTTCAACCTGCTCGAGGAGGTCAAGGCGATCAAGGTCGGCCTCGCCGACCTGCAGGACGACGATCCCGACGTGTTCGCCATGATCCAGAAAGCCGACACTCTCGGCACCTTCCAGATCGAGTCCCGCGCGCAGATGGCGATGCTGCCGCGGATGCGCCCGCAGCGCTTCTACGATCTCGTCATCCAGGTCGCGATCGTGCGTCCGGGCCCGATCCAGGGCGATATGGTCCACCCGTATCTGCGCCGCCGCGCCGGCGAAGAGAAACCCGAATATCCGCGCCCCGAACTGCGCGCGGTCCTCGAGAAGACGCTCGGTGTCCCGCTATTCCAGGAACAGGCGATGAAGGTCGCCATCGTCGGCGCGGGCTTCACGCCGGCCGAGGCGGATGCCTTGCGCAGGGCCATGGCCACGTTCAAATTCACCGGCGGCGTCTCGCATTTCTCGGAAAAGCTGATCGAGGGTATGGTCGAGCGCGGCTATCCGCGGGACTTCGCCGAGCGCACCTTCCGGCAGCTCGAGGGCTTCGGCAGCTACGGCTTTCCCGAAAGCCACGCCGCCTCCTTCGCGAAGATCGCGTACGCGTCGAACTGGATGAAGCACCATCATCCCGATGTCTTCTGTGCGGCGCTGATGAACGCCCAGCCGATGGGCTTCTACGCGCCGGCGCAGATCGTGCGCGACGCGCGCGAGCATGACGTCGAAGTCCGGCCACCGTGTATCAACGCGAGCAGATGGGATTGCACGTTGGAGCCGGGCAGGGGGCCGACCCACGCCGTCCGGCTCGGCCTTCGCCAGGTCCGCGGCCTATCGAACGCCGATGGCGCCGCCATCGTCGCTGCGCGCGGGATCGCGCCGTTCGGAAGCATCGAGGAGGTCTGGCGGCGGTCGGGCGTCCGGCGCGCGGCAATCGAGAAACTCGCCGATGCCGATGCCTTTCACGCCTTCGGCGCCGATCGCCGCCAGGGCTTGTGGAAAGTGAAGGGGCTGGGCGAAGCGCCGCTGCCGCTGTTCGTCGCCGCCGATCAGGCGAGCGAGGCGTTCAGTCCGGAAGGTGTCGAGCCGGCGGTCGTGCTGACCCCGCTCACCGATGGCCGGGAAGTGGTAGAGGACTATCGCGCGCTCCAGCTATCGCTGCGCGCGCACCCGCTCGTCTTCCTCCGGGAAGAGCTGACCCGGCGCGGCGTCACCCGCTGCGGGGACCTCACGAACCTGCGCGACGGTCGCCATGTCGAGGTCGCCGGGATCATTCTCGTCCGTCAGAAACCGGGGAGCGCCAAGGGGGTTCTCTTCATCACGATCGAGGATGAGACCGGGGTGGCGAACGGGATTCTCTGGCCCGATCGTTTCGAGGCGCAACGCCGAACCGTGATGTCCGCCGCCATGATCGGGCTCAAGGGCCGGGTACAAAAAGAAGGCGAGGTGATCCACGTCATCTGCGACAGGATCATCGACCACGGTGACCTTTTGTCGTGCGTGGGCGGGATGTCGTTTCCCCATCAAACCGGTCGCGGCGACGGCGCCCGGCACGCGGGCAGTCCAGATCGGGGCGACGAGGAATGGCGTCCAACGCCGCGCAACTGTTATTGGCCGCCCCACGCCGACGGAATGGACCCGGAGAATGTGATTCGCGTCCAGTCGCATGACTTCCGCTGATCCGTGCCTCCGCTTCCGCGTCACCAGCGCGTCGTCATCGCGCTATCGGTCCATATCCTGCGCGCGGGGGTTGCCCGGTCTGGCGCGGGTCGGGTCGATGGTGCCGAAGTCCGGCTCGCGCTGCGTTGCCTGCTGCATCACTGCCCCGAGCGATGGCCGCTCGAACTGTATTGGGACGCGGCCGCCCAGGAGAACGACATCGGCCGCGCGCAAGGTGTGACCGCCGCATTCAACGGGATCGTCCGTCAGCTGAGAAGGGCAGGGCGGTACGAGGAGATCGCGCCCTTGTAAGCCACAACCCATGTATCAAACGGCTGTGATCAGGAATTCCTCAACGACGCCAAATGCTGCGCGACGACGGCCCCGCCATGCTGGCCGATCGCGGTGGCAATAGTCCGCGCGTCTGTCTTGTCGAGCCCGGCGATCTTGACCTTTTCAAGCGCCGCCAGGAGAACGGGGCGGCCGGCATCACGGGCCGCCAGTTCCGCCGCCTTCAGTTTCTCATCGACCGCGGCGAGTTCGGCGACGAGGGCGGCACGGCGGGCAGCGATGGCGTCGAGGTCATCTGGCTTCGGGGTAGCACGGGGCATTGCCGGTCTCCGGGTTCGTTGGTCACCGCCTGATTACACGGCGCTTCCGATTGTGAAAGTGCGTTCGCGAGACTCGGACCCATCACGCGCTGACCTTCGTTTTGGCATCGGGCGCACCACCCCAACGCACACCCGGCTCCGCGTTGCAAAGATCATGGCTGGGATGATGTCGAGGAGAAGGACTGGGGTTGTCATTTTAGGGATGGCAGGATACGCCATCTGGCACCAATGTAATACATTGTTGCGATGGCGCCGCTGCACGGGGCTTTACGACATGATGGTAAGCCTGCGACTGAAGGACGAACTCGTTGCCGAGATCGAGCGCGTCGCCGGCGCTCACGGTCAGTCGCGTAGTGCCTGGATCGCGAGCGCGCTGGCCCGGGCGGCGCTTTCGCCGGATAATGACGAGCTTCCGGTTCCCGCTATGACGGGACGGGGTCATCCCGATGATCAGGTTCGGATCACCGTCCGGTTGAACCGAAGCGAAGCCGAGGCCATCGATCGCGTCGGCGAGCCGATGGGCCTGTCGCGAAACGAGTGGATCAAGCGGGCATTGCGCTGGCAGCTTTGGGATAAAGCAGCGCATCTTCGGCTGGCCCCGGCGACGCAGAGCGAACTGGGCAAGCTACGCAAGCAGGTGCTCGCGATCGGTCGCAACATCAACCAGGCGGTTCACGCCATGAACGCGGCCAACCAACCGGGAAGCTCGCTCGATCTGGGGCGAATCGCGGCGCCGTTTATCGAAACCTGTGCCGAGCTGAAGGCGGAGCTGTTCGCCACACGTCGGTCACTGTCATCCTATGTGGGTGGTGAAGTCGGCTATTGGACCGGCAGTGATTGGAGCGGGAAGGCATGAGCTTTCGCCTTTCCGCCGGCACCCTCGATTCAATGGCGGGTATCTTCGCACCGGCCAAGAAGTATCGGCTCGGGAGCGGAGGCGGGACCGCCAAGCCGGCGCCAGCGGGCGGCGTAATTCTCGGGATCGCGGCGGCGTCTTTGCTACGTCCATCGCCGACGGGCGGCGCGTATCGGGCGCCGTGGCAAACCAAGCAAGCGTTCGGCGGCAGCTCGCAATCCGCGGTTAGCCGGCGGGCAATCGCGGCGTTCGATCGCACCGCGCGACGGGCCCCGGAAGTCGTTGTCCGCATCACCGGTCGCCAGCATGGCGGCGGCCATGTCCTGGCGAACTTCGCCTATATCAGCCGTCTCGGTCATGGATCCGAGAAGGAGCTGGCGCTCTACACGAGCGACGGCGACGTGTTGCGTGACGGGCGTGACATGCAGGTTCTCGCGCAGGACTGGCACGAATGGGAGATGGGCGACGATGCCCGCCGCAAGGGTGCCACGTCGATCTCGATGATCCTGTCGATGCCGACCGGCACCGACCCCGAGCGCCTCAAGGAAGCAGCACTCGATTTCGCGCGAACGGAGTTCGCCAACCGGTCATGGGTCGCGTCGCTCCACGTCGATCGCGATCATCCCCACGTCCACCTCACCGTCGCTCGCCGCGATCTCGACGGTAGGCGCTTCCATCCCGATCGAGACGACCTGTTCCGCTACCGCCAGCGTTTCGCGGAAAAGCTGCGGGATCGCGGGATCGAGGCGAATGCGACACCCGCCAAGGCTCGCGGGCTCGATCCCAAGCACGAGCCGATCGCCGCGAAGAAGGTGCGCGAAAAGGGCCAGACCCCGCGCCTCGACCGGAGCCGGTCAGCCCGCGCCGCACGCTACCGCGATGCCGGCCTGCCAGATCCGGTCGATGCGGTTCTCGCAGGACAGCAGGCGGGCGCGCGCGCCGCCTATGAGCGCTCGATCGCCGAGCTCTCGTCGTCGCCCTCGATCGTCGACAAGACCGTGGCAAAGAGTCTCGAGCGGTTCGTCAATTCGATGTCGGCGCCCGAGCCGAACTCGATCAGGAAGATCGTCCCCGGGAGAGCGCGCGCGGAAATCGATCGCCCGCCGACAGCGACGCAAGATGTTCCAACGCGGCCGGTCGATGGCGACCCGCTCGCGGCGGCGCTGGCGCGCTCGCAGGCGATGCGGGATCGACTGGAGGCATCCCGCGACACCCCGGCCCGGTCCGATCTTCCGCCGTCCGAAGTGGCACGATCCCGCGCGCTGCCGGGTGCAACCGACCGTCTCCGTGCGCTGTTGGAGCAAGCCGACCAGCAGTCCAAAGACACCCAGCCGACCAAGGCCGACGATACGCTTCGGCAGACCCAGGAACGGAACCGGCACCGCGATCGGCCGCCGGACAAGGGCGGACCGCGGCGATGAGCACCGAACCGAACAGCGCCGCGCTCGCCGCCATCCTAGACGCGGTAACGCTGGCTCAAGGCCAGCTCGACGCAGTCGCGCGCAGCAGCGCGCGCATCGAGGCGACCCAGCGTGATATCCTGGCGCGGCTCGACACGATCGACGCCGGGCAGGCCGCAGTGACCGACCTCGTGCCGGTGCTCGAGATGATCCTCGCGCGCTCGATCGAGGACCGGGAGCTGACCCGGGCTCAGCTAGCGACCGTGGCGGCGGTCGCGGGCTTCGCTCATGCAGCTGCCACCGGCAGTGCGGCCCCGCTACCGACCGACGTCGCCGACGATCCGTTGCTCGAGCAGTTCGCGCTTCTACAACCGGCCGACCAACGATCTTCGGAGCGCAGCTTGGCGGATTGGCGGCGCGCCGTCGCCCGTGTTGCCTCGTCGGAACTGCTGGCGTTGTTGGACCGGCAGCGGCGCCCATCTCCCACCGACACCCCCGTCACCAGGGTGCTGCGCTATCGGCTCGCCGCGATCTCCCGCGCCGAACTCGAGGGGAGGGGGGTCGCGCTTCCGGCACCGCCTTCAACCACTTTCGCGCAGGATATGTCCCCGTCGGCCAAACGTGCGCGATCGGCCGAACTCGGCGAGCTGTGGCGCGCCGGCGAAAGCCCGGCGCTGTTCGCGGAGCCCGAACTAGCCGGTGCGATCGACCTGTTCACCGACGCGGAGCGACGGGGCAGCGAGCTCGGCGAGGACAGGTTGTCGGCCGACCTTGCCGACCTTCATCGCGCGATCGGCGATCGCCTTACGGCAGGCGAGCGTCCTTCGATCGAAAGCGACCGCCCGACCAACCGCGGGACCGACCGCGCCCAGCGGGCGACGGCGGTTCGACCCGACCCGTCGCGCTAGCCCGGCCCCGCGCTACGGGTCGTTCGGCGGAAGCCCCGAACCGATCCGCACCAGGTCCGTCAGGAACTCGGCGAATTCACGTCCCTCATCCATACTGCCCACCACGCCCCCCGACGGGCACTCGATCCGGTCTAGCCATTCTCGGACCTCGCTGCGGTAGACGAGCGCATGCTCGCGTCCGACCAGGGCACTGGCGATCGCGGCAGCCTGCATCGAATAACCATAGTCGGGAAGACCGGTCGGAAAGTCTGCGAAGTTCATGGGATCAAACCCTTTCTCGATAGAGCCGAAGGCGATGCGCGCGCATCGACTTCTGGCCCTCGCCGAGAGCGGGGGGTGAATGAGCAAATCGGGGCCGATCGCGGGGGAGGGGGATCACCCGGCCTGCACCGCAGCGACGCGCAGGGAAGGCTGGGGAGACCCCCGCGGTCGCCAAGCGGAGCGCGTGCGCGGAGACGGTCCAGCCCTTGCTCAGAGGGGGGCAGCGTCCCCCTGATCGGTCAGGTCCATGCCTAGGTAGGCTTCGAGCGATGATCGGAGTTTCGGGGAGGGCAACCGGATCGGAAGCGCCTGTGATGGTTCCAAAGATCGGGTGAGGCGTTGTTGCAACGCAGCATGGAGAAGCCTTGATGACCGGTCGCAATCAGAACGCATGGACGCCGTGGAATTGGCCCATGCAATTCGCCCAACTCGCTCACGATGTCCTTGAAACGATGGACGGGGCGCAACGCGTCGTTTCCGCTCGGATGCCGACGATCGGCGCCGCGATCCAGGACCCGATGTCGGCCGACTATACCGAGCTCGGTCGCATGGTGACGGAGAAGATGACCGCGTTCAGCGCCGCCGGTCGCGCGACTGCGGGAACCGGCGCGATCGTCCGCCGCGCCTACGATCGCAATGCCCGCGTCCTCGGCCGGGCCGCCGGCGGCGAGGTGATCTGGCCGCACGAATGGCTCGCTCTGGCCGAGACGAACCTGGCGGCATGGGCGGCTGCCTGGGCGCTTCCGGCTGCCGCCCTCGCGCCGATCCATCGTGGTGTCGTCGCCAATCGCAAACGGCTCGGCTGACGACCGGCGCGCCGCTTCTGTCGGCCAAGGCGGAAGCGGGTGACCGACAAGCAGCCCTCGTTTTGAATCGATAGCCGTCATGTGCAACGACGGCGATCGATCGCTCTGCTGAGAAAAGCTGTTTCTCGCCGCGCTCGCCGGTATGTTGCCGGTATCATGACCGAGCAGACTAAGAATTCGGCGTTGCAATTGCCGCCCGCCGTCGACCTCAGCACAGTTCGCGACGAGTTGATCGCAGCAAATCTATGTCCGTCGCTCGCCGAAAACATTCGGCAAGCGCTCGTCGCTCAATCGTGTGTAGCTGATCTTCGCGAAGCCGACGACTGTCGCGACGCGCTTCAGGCGCTTCTCAGCAGTCCGCGCAAGGTCGGCACTCGCCAGCGCGACAGCACCGAGATGGCGCTGATGACGATGGCGGTGATGCTCTATGCGCGCGCGACCTCGACGAGCGGACAGAAAGGGGAGCGTGGGTCGATCCAAATCACCTCACGCCTGTCCGAAGAGCAGCTGATCGACCATCAGGCGCTGATCGCCACGCGCAACCGAGCGCTCGCCCACGTCTATCCTAACGAAGACGTCGGTGGTCGTCGCTGGCACAACGCCGCCGTGCTGCTGCTCTGGGAAGAGGCCGGCTGGCGACCCGGTGCGGCGAGCAACCGTATTCAACTCGACCGGCAACTGCTGGCGCGACTGACCCGACAGCTTCCCGTCGCCACCGCCATCGTCGCCGCGAGCGCCGACAAGCGCTTCGGCCAGCTGGCGGCGGGCGTATCGGCGGCGATGGCGGACGACACGTTGCTCGCGATCCTGGATCGCTGCCGCCTCGACCTGGTTGCCTTCTTCGGCACCGTCGAGGCGGCGCGGGCGGCGGTCGCGTCGGCTTCGGCCGAGCCACGCCGAGGGCTTACCGCGATTCGCATGACCGAACCTCTGATCAGCGATAGACAGTAAGCGAGAGACGATGAAGCCGGCGCCGGAACGACGGCGCAAGACGATGGAAAGCACGATGATTACAAGGGGATCGGAATGGCGACGCTGGGAACCACATATCCACGCGCCCGGCACCGTCTTGAACAACCAGTTCGGCGGCGTCGACCCGTGGTCGCCGTATCTGTCGTCGCTCGAACTCGGCACCCCGCGGATCGAGGCGATCGCCGCGACCGACTATTACGTGACCGACACCTATGAGCAGATCGTCGAGTTCAAAAAGGCTGGCCGGCTCGCCGACGTCGCGCTGATCTTTCCGAACATCGAGATCCGCCTCGATGTGACCGCCCGCAAAGGCTATGTGAACCTTCATCTCCTGATCAGCCCCGAGGATCCGGAGCATCTGGTCGAGGTCGGGCGGATCCTGAAACGTCTGCAGTTTCATGCCTATGACGATGATTTCGACTGCAGCCGCGCCGAGCTGATCCGCTTGGGCCGCCGGGCCGATCCCACAAAGACCGACGATCGCGCGGCGCTGGCGCACGGAGTCACGCAGTTTCGGGTCAACTTCGCGCAACTGCGCAAGGTGCTGAAGGACAGCGACTGGGCGAAGAAGAACATCCTCGTCGCCGTCGCCGGCGGAGCCGACGACGGAACCTCCGGGCTGCGGCAAGCCGCGGATGCGACCGTGCGGCAAGAGATCGAGAAGTTCGCCGATATTATCTTCGCCAGCAGCATCGCGCAGCGCGAGTTCTGGCTCGGTAAGCGCGGCTTGTCGGTCGCCGAGCTGCAGGACGGCTATGAGGGATGCAAGCCGTGCCTGCATGGCAGCGACGCGCATGACCAGGCGAGTGTCGGCCAGCCCGACGGCAATCGCTATTCGTGGATCAAGGGAGCACTGACTTTCGACGCGCTGCGCCAGGCGTGCATCGATCCTGCCGGTCGCGCCTATGTCGGCACCGAGCCACCCATATCGGCGATGCCGTCGCAGGTCATCTCGACGGTCGCGATCGCCGATGCGAGCTGGGCCGCAACCCCGGTCGTGCCTCTCAATACGGGGCTGGTCGCGATCATCGGTGCGCGCGGCTCGGGCAAGACTGCGCTCGCGGACATGATCGCGGCCGGGTGCGATGCCATTCCACTGGCGGCGTGGAAGGCGGACGAGAATATCAGCCCGTCGTTCCTGGTGCGCGCGCGCCCGCTGATCGGCGCGGCCCAGGCGACGCTGACCTGGGGCGGCGGGACCGCGATTACGCGACATCTTGACGGGCGCGACGCCGACGATCCGTTCGCCTTTCCTCGAGCCCGCTATCTGTCGCAGCAGTTCGTCGAGGAACTGTGCTCGGCCAAAGGCGCGTCGGAAGGACTGATCCGCGAGGTCGAACGCGTGATCTTCGAGGCGCACCCGCGCGACCAGCGCGACGGCGCGACGAACTTCGCGCAGCTGCGCGAGCGGCGCACACTCCGCTTCCAGCAGGCCCGGCAGCGTGAAGCGGAGGCGATCGCCGCCATCAGCGAGCGGATCGCCGAGGAATTCGAGAAGGAGGCGCTGGTCACCCCGCTGACCAATCAGGCCGCACAGAAGAAGATCCTCGTCGCGGGGTACACCGCCGATCTTGCCAAGCTGGTGGTCAAGGGGACGGAGGCGCAGGCGGCGCGGCACGGCCAACTCAATCTCGCGGCCCAGACGGTCAATGCGACGATCCAGCGCTACGCCAATCAGCGGCGCACCTTCGTCGCGATGCAGGACGAAGTGCGCAGCACCAAGGCGACCAAGGCGCCGGAAATGCTACGCCAGGCGCAGGCCCGCCATACGAACAGCGGCCTCAATTCAACGCAATGGGCGGACTTCCTGCTGATCTACAAGGGTGACGTCGACGCGGCGCTGTCGGGCTATATTCATTGGGCCGACGGCGAGATCGCGAAGCTGAAGGGTGTCCCGCCTCCGCCGCCCGCCGATCCCAACCTGCCGCTGATCGCCGATGGGGTCGACCTCGCGACGTTGCCGCTGACGCTCCTCCAGGTCGAGATGGGGCGGCTCGAGCAGCTGATTAGCGCCGATCAAGTGGTGCGCGGCCAATATACGGCGCTGTCCACCCGCATCGCGCAGGAGAATAGCGAGCTGCAGGGCATCGAGACGCGGGTGACTGATGCCCAAGGAGCGGCGGCGCGGCGCAAGGATCTGCAGGCCGAGCGCGAAGCCGCCTATGGCCGTGTATTCGACGCGCTCGTTGCCGAGCAGGCCGCTCTGGCCGCGCTCTACGCCCCGCTGATGACGCGGCTTGCGGCCGCGCCCGGGACGCTCGGCAAGCTGAGCTTTTCGGTCACCCGCGTCGTCGACGCCGCCGGCTGGGGCAATGTCGCGGAAAATGACATCATCGACTGCCGGAAGGCCGGTCCGTTCTACGGACGCGGATCGCTCATCGCCCTGGCCGAGCAGGTCCTGAAGCCGGCGTGGCAGACCGGGAGTTCCGCCGATGTCCAGGCCGCGATGTCCGGCTTCATTGCGGACTATACGGGACCGTTATTTGCGCATGCCCCCTACGCGCCTACGCAGCAGGCCGAGTTCAGAACCTGGGCCAAGAGCTTCGCACATTGGCTGTTCGGGACCGGCCATATCTCGGTGCGGTACGAGATCGCCTATGACGGGGTCGACATTCGCAAGCTCTCGCCTGGCACCCGCGGCATCGTCCTGCTCTTGCTCTACCTCGCGCTCGACGACGCTGATGATCGACCACTCATCATCGACCAGCCGGAGGAGAATCTCGATCCCAAGTCGGTGTTCGACGAGCTGGTCTCGCTGTTCATCGTCGCCAAGGCCAAGCGTCAGGTCATCATGGTCACGCATAACGCCAATCTCGTGATCAACACCGACGCCGACCAGATCATCGTCGCAGAATGCGGCGCGCACCGAAGCGGCGGCCTGCCGCCGATCACCTACGTCGCGGGGGGACTGGAAGACGAGGATATCCGCAAAGCTGTCTGCGACATTCTCGAAGGAGGCGAACAGGCCTTTCGCGAACGCGCCCGTCGCTTGCGCGTGCGGTTGAAACGATGAAAAGCGGCAGGCTTGGCCGCTTAGCTAAGGCCCCGTCGGGCCACCGCCGCCAGCACCTTGCGATTGATGGTATGACGCGACGCTAGCTGCTTGACGCTAAGGTTCCGCTTGGCGTGGGTGCTCTGCTGAAACTGATATTCCCAGTCGTTGATAACGCCGCGCTCGTGAAAAAAGACCGTCGCCTCCGCACCAATGCTTTTGTCGACGTCTTTCCGGATCCGCTTGATCGAAGCGAAGATCAGATCCGACCGGAACCCCAGAAAGCGCTTCACACAGACGTTGCCGACGTCGGTCGAATTGCCGGTCACGCGGTTGGTGATCGAACAAAGCTCGACGATCGGAAAATGCCCGCAGAGGCAGGTCTCGGGCTCGTCGGCCTCGCTGATACCGACCAGCTTCCATTCCAAGCGAGCGGCCTCCCACTCCGAAGCTCGGCTTAACGCCAGGATCGCAGCCTTCAGTTGCTGGAAATTATATCCATCTGCCATCCCAGCGCCTCCTCGTCTGATCGCAACCTGCGACCGACAGCGGCTGTTCTCAAGTGCCGCAGAGGTGCGCGGCGAAGAACATTGGATGTTGGGAACCGTCGGGCCGGTCGCGCGATGGTCTTCTGTCTATTGGAGGGTTCGTCGATGAACACCCGTCTTCACCTTGCGCGTGCGCGGCGCGCATGGCCGATCCTGGTGCGGGCCGCGGCGCGGCGCTCACCGCTCACTTATGGGGAACTCACCGCCAAGATGGGCCTTCACTGGCGGGCGGCGGGCTGGTTTTTGGGGGTGATCCAGCGCCACTGCGCTGCATCGGGAGAACCGCGCCTGCAGGCGTTTGCCGTCAACAAGCAGACACGTCGTCCCGGCAAGGGATATGCCGGTAAGCGCGGCGCTCGCGCGCACGAGAAAGAGTTAGACCGCGTGCGCGCGCATCGCTGGAGCAAGAAGGCACCGTTCTGACCGACGAACCGGCGGGCCAGGCGGCGCGCTTGAGAGTCGGTGCGACCTAGGCCAGTCTCTCCGCCATGAAGTCACTCATCTCCGAGTTCTCCTACGGGTTCGCGCTGACCCATGAGTTTGTCCTGGCGCTCGGCAACCTGACGGCCGCGCCGATATTTCCTTCGCTGATCGAGGAAGGGCGCGCCGGGGGCGGATATGACGTAAAGCTCGAGGCGCCGGGCATCCCGCTCTTTCTACAGTTCAAGCGGTCCGATTGCTTGTCGCGCCGAAGCGCCAGGGAAATCCAGAGCGGCGCGCCGCTGACGACCCCGTTCTACCGCATCGAGATTACCGCAAAGTCCGATTCCGCCCAGCATCAAATGCTGATCGAGCTCGACGCGGCGCCCAACCTCGTCTTCTACGCCGCGCCGATGTTTCACCGGAAGGAAGAGTTCGACGCGGCTTTCACCGGGGGTAGGGTGCGGCAGCGGTCTTTCTTTGTCCGACCCCGCACCATCGGCGCTTTTTCCGACAATGGGCCTCACTATCTCTCCTTCGACGGGAGCACATGCGTTATCATGTCCGAACCCAAGATCATCGAGGCGCTCGGCGCGGCGGAACTCGCGGCGCTGCTGCGGACCCGGCTGGAGGACGACCAGCGCCCGCTGCGCGAGACGGTCGATGAGGCCGTTCGCGAAGCCGAGGCCGCTCGCGCTCGATCGCGCGAGCGTTTGAGAGGCCGCGACCAGCTCAGCGCGGCCATAGATGTGGGCGCCGCGCTGGAGCTTCCGGAGCAAGCCGAGGCCGTTCCAGCCATCGAGGACTTTCGTGCCCGCCAAGATGCGGCCCAAGCCGCCGCCCTGCCGCCGAAGGAGCCCGACGATCCGAACGCTGCGGCGCTTCGTCGCCTGGCGGACATCGGGCTGCGCGAATTCAACGCTCAGCTTTACATCGTGCAGGATCACGAAGACGATTGAGCGGTAGCGGTGACCGGTCGTCGCTCGCGTTCGGCCTACGCTCAGACCCTTCGCTGTTCTCCCGAGACGGCGATCGATGCGCACGACGCCTATGGTCGATGCTGACCACGCAATGTTGGCAAGCGACAATCAAAATCGAGGCGCGTCGATCGTCGGGCGATGGGCGCGGCGCAGGAGGTAGACGCTGACGGCCGAAGCTACGGTCACCACCAGCTCGGCCTCTTCGAACCTCGGCTCGCGCCCCTCCCGAATGTGCCGACCCTGCTCGGACGCGAACCCCCAGAGTTTATGAAGGGCGCTATCGAGCGGCGCCGGCAGGCCGAGGCGACCGATGATCTGGCCGAGCGTGTCGCTGCTGTTGTCCACCTCGCGCGCGACACATTCGAGCGCCGCCATCGCGTGTTGGATCGCCCCGGTGACATCAGCGGACGGCCGCCTCGAGATATCACGCAGGGCCTCATGCACCTCCCTGGCAGCGGTGGGGGCGCTCGCCGCCTGCATCGTCGCCACCGCGTCTCGCGTGGCGAGCGCGAACGCTTCCGATCCCCGCACCACGATGCGTCCATCCTCCATTTGCCAGCCGACACCGAGCTCGCGGAACAGCTGGTTGAGGCGTCGGGCATATTGGACTCGGGCGGTGCCGCTATGGTCGTCGCGACCGATCTCGGCGCAGATGCGCTCGGCGATGTCATAGATTGCGTACCACGGCGCTGCGTCGATCAACCGATGAACCTCGTTCTCGACGTTGCCCGCCGACCAATTTCCCGGATCGGGGCGTTTGAGCAGGACCTCGCAAACCGCGTCACGCATGCCGCTGGGCCCGAGGCCTGCCGCATAACCGAGCATCACGACCGCGGCCCTCACGTCCTCGGGCGCGTCCTCCCTGATCGTGATCTCGGCATCGTCCCCGTGGAATCCATGCCGCTCAGAGAAGAAGCCCGATTCTGTCATGGCAGGCCAATAGCATGGACGTGGCGCCCCGCGCGTTGCCGGTTATAGTGACGCCGATGGCGAGAGCGCAAAAATCGAGCAGGTTGACGGTGCTCATCTCATCAAGCGTGTACGGACGTGAGCCGCTGATCGAGCAGATCTTCGCCTGGCTGGAGATGTTCGGATATGAAGCGTGGAGTTCCCATGTCGGCAGCCTGCCGGTCGAACTCGCGATCGAGGATGACACGCAGACGTACGCCAGTTGCATTCGGGCGGCCGAGCAATGCGACATCTTCTTCGGGCTTATCACCCCACGCTATGGCTCCGGCACGGACGGCGCCGGCGGTCCGGCGATCAGCGAGCTGGAATTGGCCAAGGCGATCGAGCTCGACAAGCCGCGGCTGATCCTGGCGCACGATCAGGTCGTGTTGGCTCGCCGCCTGTTGATGGACCTCGGCTTCGTCGGCGCTGCGGGCCGCAAGGCGCTGACGTTGCGGAAGGGGGCCGGGGTGATCGACGACCTTCGGCTGATCGATATGTATGAGGCCGCATCCCAGGAGGACCTGCCAATCCCGGATCGCAACAATAATTGGGTACAGAAATACAGCAACGAAGCGGACGTGCGGCTCTATGTCGAGCGGCAGTTCGGTCGGTACGCGGCGATGGAGGCGGCTGTGCAACGCTGGCGGCAGAGGAGGGGGCCGCAGTCATGACGATCGCATCGCTCATCGATCGCATCGCCAAGGGCGAAAATGCGACCACCGAGTTCAAGCGCAGTGCCAAGGTCGAGAATGCCGGCCGGGCGGTCTGCAGCTTCCTGAACGGCGACGGCGGGAACCTGTTCTGCGGCGTCGGCGACGACGGTTCTCTCCTCGGGGTGGGCGGCGACGCTCCGGCGCTTGCCCGCGAGCTTGAGCTCGGCCTGAAGGCGGCGATCTCGCCTGCGCCGGTGCTTGCCGTGGATTCGGTGGAGATCGACGGTCGCCAGATCCTGGTCGTCGAGGTGCCTAAGGCGCCGGACGGTCCCTACGCTTTTGCAGGTGGCGTCTGGCTGCGCATGGGCGAGGAGACGCGTGCCGCGACGATCGTCGAGTTGCGCGGGCTGCTCAGGGGTGATGCGCAGCCACCGCGTTGGGAGCGCCAGGCATCGCCGGCGATGACCGACGCCGACCTCGATCTCGATGAAGTGCGGGCAACGGTCCGCGAGGCGATCGACAATGGCCGGTTTTCGTTCAGCAATCCCGAGGACACACAGCTCGTGCTGAAGGAACTGAGCGTGCTCGGTTTCGACGGGTTCACCCAGGCGGGTGATGCGCTGTTCAGCCGGACACCGGGACGACGGCATCCGCAATGCCGGGCGCAGCTCGTCGTCTATGCCGGCGACAAGGCAGACGACGAGTATCTCGACAATCGGTGGTTCGAAGGACCGCTGTTTCGGACCTGTACCGACTTGGTCCAGGCGGTGATCGCGGCAAACCCGATCAAGTCCACCTTCGAACGCGGCGCGCTCCAGCGGCGCGATGCGCCGGCCTATGAGGCCTTTGCTATCCGGGAAGGCATCGTCAATGCTTTCGTCCACCGTGATTATGCGGCCTATTCGGGCGGTCTCAAGGTGTCGGTCTATCGCGACCGGATCGAGATTTGGAACAGCGGCAGTCTGCCCGAGGGCCTGACGCCGAGTGATCTGCGGCGCGATCACGGCTCCATTCTGGTCAATCCCGACATCGTGCAGATCTTCTACCTGCGCGGTTTGATGGAGCGGGTCGGGCGGGGAACCGAATATATCGTTCGGGCGAGCAAGCGCCTCGGCGCGCCGCCCCCGCAATGGCGCGATCAGGCCAGCGGAGTCACGCTGACGATCCACTCGGCGCATGCGCAGCGCCCGGGGCGCACTTCCCCCAACAGCCGTCAGGCAGCGCTCCTTGCCGCTCTCGGGATCGGCGAGGCGATCAGCGTGCGCGATTATGTGGCGCAGTTCGGGATGGGTATCACCGATCGTCAGGGTCGCCGCGACCTCGACGATCTGGTAAGGAGCGCCGATCTTATCGTTGAGGGTGCCGGACCGGCGACCGTTTACCGGCGGAAGAACCGATAATCCGGACATGATCCGGACATCGAGCGACGCTACGGGGCACGCGCCGGAAGGCGTTGCGGGCTCGATAAATTGGCGGAAAACCGTCAGTTAGCGAGCCGCAGGGGCAAAGGCTAACACGTCCTTCGCGCTCTTTCCGGACATATGCGGACATATCCGGACTCTTCCCGCGGTAGTGAGAACGTCCCCGTTTGTTGCGCTGCCTTCGCCCAATATCCGCGACATTGGAGAGAGGCGGCGAACAGCGACGCTTATGCTAGAAGATTCTGTAACTTTCCGTTAGGCACGTCCGATTCTAAAAGCGGGGGGGCCTGTGGGACAGTAAACAATCTGGGGGCTCACGCGCGACGTGGTCGCTGACATCAGCGCGACGCACGACGACCCGGCAAGCATTTACCGGCTGCTTTCGACCCACAGCAATTATTAGGGTCCGAAGATCGTCGCGCGCGTCGGCGTGAAAAAGCAGACCGTACACGGCATCGCTCGCGACTATCTGCGTCTGCTCAAATCGGTTCACGAGAACAATTTCGATGGGAGGGGCGTCGACCTCGGGACCGCTCGTCGTATGTACGTGAAATACGAAGAGCTTATCCCGACGGAAAATACCGAACCGATGCTCGAGAAGGTCCGCTAGCCCACATTGCCACCGTCTCGGCCGACCGATCAGCGTGCTCGACGTCGCCGCACAAGGCGAATCGGCCTCAACGCCGTACGGAGCTGAGGACGCGAGAAGCGGCATTGCTCCTGACCGCCAGCTTCCGGCCATACCGCAGCGCCGTCGCCGGAGACGACCAGCGCAGGGTCAGCGCGATCCCCGCACCATCTTCTCCGGCGGCAAAGAGATCCTGGGTCAGACCCACCCGCAGCGAATGAGTCGAAAGCGCCGCGATCGCCTCGAACAACTTGGCACCAGAGATCTCGACCAGTCCCGCGTCGGCGGCCGCCAGCGCCACCCGCCGATAAATCCCGCACACACCTTGGCGGGTGAGGGGGGTCTCCCCGATCGTGTATGTCACTTGCGCCTGGACCGCCGGCGTGCCGCGCAACCGCTCCTGCCAATGCCGGGTGTTACCGGGAATGGAATGATAGGCCTGCGGCGGCACGGCAGGCCGAGCCCGCCGCCGATCGATTCCCACCCGCCGGAACAGCGGCCCGTCCTCGATCCCGCTTTGTACCAGCCACGCCTGTACCCGCCGCATCGTCTCGGGTGACAGCCACGCCCAGCTGCCCTGGCCTTCCTGGTCGGTCTTCGACCGTGGAATCGCGAGCAGCCCCGATCCGTCGGCCTGTGGTTCGAGTTGCTCGACCGCGGCGGCGGTGAGCTCGCTGACGCGGAGGCCAGCGTCATAGCCAAGCGAAAGGAGGGCCGCGTCGCGCAGTCCTTGCGCGTCGCCGCCGCAGGCATCGAGCAGCGCGGTGATCGTGAACCCCTTAACCTCGCCATGTTCGTCGAGTGCGCCGCCGAACCGCAGCGGCGCCGCCTGGCGCTGGACCGCGCCTTTGCGCCGGCGATTGGCGCGGAGCGCGTTACGAACCATCGCGTGATCGGTCGGCAGCCCGTCCTTGGCGCCGAGCCCGACCAGCCGGTGCGCGCTGGCGAGCGTCGCCATCCGTCGCGACAAGGTCGCCGGCTTCTTGCCCTGCGCCTCGAGGTGGCGGAGGTACAAAACGAGATCTTCGGGATCGGCGGGGAAGGGGACTCGGCGCTCCTCGGCGCACCAGGCGACGAAGCAGTCGAGGTCCGCGGCGATCGCCGCCTTGGTCGCATCGGCCATCGCCTCAAGCGCGGTCTCGACGCCGAGCTGGCTCACCGGCGGGAACTCGGCCGGCAGCGCCGTGGCGATCGTGCGTAGCAGCCGCGCGTCGACTGGCTCGGCCGAGCCGCGCGCGCGGCGCTGGGGCAACGCGCGGCTGTCGAGCTGGTGGATGACGATCTCGCCGGCGGTGGTGTCGGTCATGCTTCAACCCCGAGTCGCTCAGGCGGCCGTAAGGCCGCTCAGCGCCTTTTCCCTGCGTCTATTCTTACCATAAGCATCGATTATGGAAAGTGCTTAAAAGACGGGTAGGGGACCACCTAGCGACTCTTCAATCACTAGCATACATCGGTTCCAGATGGATATGGCGCTCGGCCTCGCTCGTTATGGATACGCCCTCGGTCGATGGCAGGCTGCGTGGCGGTTTGTGGCGCCCGAGCTGCGGCACACGTTCGAAATTGTTCGGATTTGCACGGCTTGGGAAATCTTTCGCCGCGACGCTGGCCCCGGTGACGTCGGTCCTGCACATGAAGAAGATACATGTAATACCAGTATTCTCGGCACTGCCGATCCTCGTCGCGACGGGATGTTGCTATGGCTCGCTGATCATGGTGCCTCTGCGGTCGCGGCGTCCGCGCAGCTACTCTCGCGCGCTGCCGGCGCGACGCGACGGTTCGACGCAGAGAACCTGAGATCGCTCGACGCAGCAGTTGATGCTCTCACGAAGCCACCGTCTGTCAACGGTCCGATCACGCAACTGCTCGGCTCAAGTATGGACATCGACGCCGCCGTCGTCGGTCACCTCTTTCACTTAGCGTCGGCCATCGACGAACTGCGCCGTAACCCAGCGTTCGCGGAAATCTCGGGCGAGGATACCTGTCTCCCGCTCCCGGGCGGTGCGCTGCGCAGGTTCGTACCGGCGGCGCCGGGCGCCGCGTGGGCGCTCAACCAGGCACTGCTGGCTCGTGCTACTCCTTCCGCCCCGCCGATCGCCTGTCCCGGTTTAATCAGTCGGCAACTCTTCCGCGACCTGGAACCTGAAGAAATCTTGGCCACGTTGATAGAAGGTGCCGTAGCAGCGCTGGAGAACAGCTACGGGCTATTCGAGCGGATCGGGCCGGAGCTGACCCGCGGGAATGCGGCTCTGGCCGGCATGTCACGCAACTCGCGGACGCGAGTGGCGTGGCCGTTGATCGTGGCGGTCCGCAGAATTTCGAGATCGCAGCTTGCCCGAGCGCTCGGCTTGTCGCGGGCAGGTGCAGATATTCAGGCGCGAGCGCTCTCCGACGCTGGGCTGGTCACCCTTGGTGCCGCCGGTCTAGTCGAATGGGCGCGGCAGGACCAAGCCAAAGTAGCGGAACGAGGGGAACGCGCTAACGCATCGGGCATCTTTTCCAATTTCGACGCAACGATGGCCGACGTGGATCGACTGTTGGCCCGGAAGGACTTAGCTCGCTAAGCCGTCAGCTTCGCCATGGCATCGAACCGGCACATTGCCGATTTCCTGGGATTTAACGGGCTGTTCACCCGAAAATGTCACCGTTCGCTCGAGAGGAAAACGGCGTGCGCAGTCCTTCGGCAGTTATTGAAAGCTCCTCGGCACAAGATATTCCCATGACCGCGGATGCGTTCAGGATCGAGTGCGAGCGCGATCTGCGGATCGTTCGAGCGAGCGTGTTTTCTCACTGGTCCGAAGCCGACCTTGAACGTTATGTGCAGACTGTCGATCCGATCTTGAAGAAGCAGCGCGGGCGGCATGGAGTTGCACGTTTACTTGTCGATCGTCGACTCGCTCCGGTCCAATCCCAAGCAATCCACGAGAAGCTGAGGACCGCTGCCCTGCTATATCTTCACCCGAAAGACGCCTTGGCACTGCTCGTCGACAAGGCCTTGGTTCGCCTGCAACTGAAACGCGGCATCGGTCAGGCGCGAACCGAACTGTTCACCGAAGAGCCCGCCGCTATGGAATGGCTGCTCGCGCACGTAGCCTGAATTGCCGCCCCGGCCCGCACGCGCGAGCGAAACTCAACGCGGAGCGCTGAAGATCGTTTGCTTACGATGACTTGACCATCGACGATCACCGACCGGCAGCAGCGCTGGGCGCCGCTCCGCGAGGAGAGAGTGCTATGACTGAGCGGGATCGACGTGGTTCTCACCGTTTGATCGGTCTGCTGGTTCTGGTGCCACTGGCCTGGATCGCACTCACTGGCATCGGCATGCAGCTCGTCGGCGTGGTCGCGACCGTAGCACCGGACTCTGCCGGTGCCAGCATGGCGCACATGCGCGAAGGGCCGGCCGGTCCGCATGGTTTCACCGACATGGCGGCACCGAGCCCTGCAGCACAGGGACTTCCCTCGGCCGACCCCGGGATCGCAGTCGCGAACGCTATAAAGTCGCTCCGCGTCGCGGGGGTTGACGCCCCAATTACCGGTGTCGAGTGGCGTCGAAATAATGAGGGTGAGCAGATCATCTTGGACCTGGCAGGTTTCGGTGGGACCAAGATCGCCTTCGATATGCAGGGGCGTCGACTATCGATTCCATCCGCGGCCGATGATGCGGCCGACTCCGGTCCGTTCCCAAAACAGTCCAGCTGACGTGCTCCCCTGAAACTCCGCCAGTTTGAGCTAGAGTCCGGCTTCGTGAGGAGACGGACGTGAAGAAGACCAGGTTCAGCGAGGAGCAGATCAT
>NZ_QFOB01000009.1 GCF_003248515.1 Sphingomonas sp. | reverse complement strand
CCGATGCTGCCAGGCGGGTTGTGCAACACCGCCCCGAGGGGCACCATACCAACCCCGGACTCCAGTTATGACTGGTAGAGCTTTGGGGAGCACGTCACCAGGTATGACGCCATGGTCCGAGCGAACGCTCTCTCGTCACCGAGTGGATCGTCCGTTGTGAGCGTCAGGAGCGACAGATCGTTTCCGACATTGCGAAGGCATGCGGCAACGATAGAAGAGTCGAGGCCTCCTGAGATGGTCAGAAGCCCTTTGTTGTAGAGCCTTCCCCAGCCGGAAACGCAGGATTGGACGGTTCTTTGAAGATCTGCTGCGACCTCGTCCGGCGATCGATCATCCAGGGAACCAACGAACTCCCAAGGGTCCCATCGGATAGCCGTCGTGGTACGTGACCCTTCGATTTCCAAAGAAGTGCCCGGGAGAAGTTGACCGACGCCGATGAGCGCAGTCCTGGTTTCGGGCATACCCGCGATTAAAAGCGCTCTGGCAATTCCCGTTGTGTCGATCGATAGGCTTGGCAATCCGGCAGCGCAGAACAGAGACGGCGCAGACGCCAAGACAAGTTCGCGGCCATGGCTCGTGTGGTAGCACGGCATGGCGCCAGAAGGATCGCGAATAACGGAAAGCGCGTTTTCCGACCGGATGAATGCAACATATCGGCCCCAGTACCGCCGGAGCAGGTGCTCCCCTTTGGATCTGCCGATGGCCTCGACCTCGGCCGGCTCAAGTTGTTCAATGCGTTCCTGTGGCCCGTAGCGGTGGAACAACGTACCGATGATGCAACCTTTTTCCTCTGGGAAGGTGATCAGCGCGCAGGGATCGCTGATGTCCAGGCGGAACCCCGGCATGATATCCTGTCTGCAAAGGGGAGATATCGTCGGACGGTCACCGTCCGCGTCGCAAACCAGGCCTCGACTGGCTATCCGCGCGACGAACTGGACGCTCATTCGAGGACCAGGATCGGCGTGTAGAGATTGACCTGCTCGGCGGTGTCGTTGAGCACCACGGCATCTTTCTGCACCCATGCATGCGCCGCAAATGGATCTGACCGCACTCCAATGACGAAGTGGACAGGGACCCCACGCGCGCGACAGAAGGAAAACATCGCCAGCGATCGCGCCAGACAACGGTTTGTCCGGCCAAAGACGAAGGCAGTATATTCGAACGCAGACACCATTCTGGACAGTCGGGATCCTGTCGCCGGGGAGCCAAGCCGCGACTGGGAAGGAATTTCCGCCGCACGTCTGATGACCGCTGATAGCGCCCGGCTTCGCAGCTGAATCGAGATGATCAGCTCCCAATATAGCGCGAGAGCCAGGGTGGGCATGTGGACCGTTGGCAGTTTACGCGCCTGGTGGTCAATTTCCACAGAGTGGATGACAGTAGCGGACAGCGAGCCGTCCGGGACCAGAGTCTCGATCAGATTGCCTCGTCCTATCAGCAAAGAAAGCGCTTCGTGAGCACCATCGAAGCCCTCACCGCGTCGGCTGACGAGTTTTTGGAAGGCGGATCCGCACGCCTGGGGTAAAGCAAAATATCGGTCGTGGATCAGATCGAGGAATATCACGCGGCGGCCTGCCTGGCAGTGATAGAGCCCATCTCTCAGTCGAAAGTACATCAATCTGGCCCCCGAAACAGTGGCGCGCGCCGGGGTCCGACGCGCGCCAAAGGATGTTCAGTCGTCCTCGAGACCGATTCCCATCAGCTGCCGCTGGATGACCGTGTCCCCCAGCCCTCCCGAATTGCCCTTGGTCTCCTGGGAGACAGAGCCGAGGTCGATCAGCTCGTCGGAATCGTGTTCGTCTTTGCGTTCCATTTCCATGCTCCTCATCAACCGCTGCAAATGAGCGGCGATCCAAAGGTAGAGCAGTTGAATATCTGCTGGCGCTGATATTTCGCGACAGTTTGGCGCGATATCCGCCAAGCTTGCTTCCCGAGATCTATGTTAATCGCAAAAGGACGCATCCTCCAGCCGATCCATTTGATAAATATAGATATTTAAAGGGTTTCCTGCATCTGGATAATTTTTTGTTGGTGGACAATTTTCCTTAGATGATAGGTTTCGATCCGCCGACGCGCGGCCTTGGGCAAGTTCGCGACGTCAAGGCTGGCGATGGCGGCCAGTTCTTTCTCCGCAGTCCGGGGATGCGTTGCATCGACGATTCGACTGTAGTGAAGTCTCTCATTGATCCGTCGTACATCTCTTGAAGCTTGGCGATTTCCCGCTGCATCGACCAGAGAAGTGAATATCCCTGTCGCCAGCTTCGCGACCGACACTGCCGAAGGCGTGACGGCAAGCGCCAAGCTTTGCTGAAAAGCCCCACGAATGGCAGATTCTCGCAGAGAAGAGAGCGTCGTTGCCATCAACTGCATATGCCACGCGAGGAGGTCGATCTGTTCTGCAGGCTCAGTAATGGGGACGAGGAATCCGCCATCTGGATGATGCACCAGAAGCCCCTCTCCCACCATGATGAATGCTGCCTCGCGCACCGGGGTTTTGCTCGTCCGATGGCGGTTCGCGAGATCCTGGAGATCGATCCGTCGTCCGGGCGTGAAATAGCCCGCAAGGTAGTCTTCCTTGAGGCCTTCATACACGCGCTCATGAAGCGGCGGGTCCATGGCCGACATCATAGTCCAGCGCCTGCAGGAATTGCCGCGACTTGCCATGCCGGGGTCAGGGCGCGCGTGAGATGATCGAGGTTCCGCTGCGCGATCATCTCGATACACATCCGCTCGAGATCACTGAGATCGCCCATCGCAAGTTGTCGCGGAAAGCACATCCGCTGTCCCGCGAAAAGCAAGGGTATCAGGATATGGCCCGTCGACAGTCCGAGCCGATAGGCACAGAGGAGATGGTCGTCGAGCCGCGAGCGAGGATTACCGGCTTCGATTTCCCGAAGCCAGCGCACGCCCATACCAAGTTCCCGCGCCAGATCGCGTTGCGTCAGGCGCCGTTTCTTCCGTGCCTCTTCAATGAGCCGTCCCGACTGTACTTTAACATACAGGATTGGACATTCGGCAACGGAAGTCGCTAAATCATGCGACATATCCGCTTCTCCTTACGGGAGATTCCGCCCGCCAAGGCAATTCCGTAAGTCGAAGGCTAAGGTGTACTTACCACCACCGTCAAGATACAACCTCGGCCAACCTGTCTGGATTTATCCAGTAAGATCATTGACCTCACGGCAAGCAGGTGTCCGTGCTCCCGACTGCAGAGCGCGATCAAAAGCGTCTATCAGGTCGGATTTTCCGGCTTTAGGGATTTGCATGAGCGCCAGGAGATAGATTGTACCGAGATTGGGTTGGCGGCCGTCGGGCGATGTCTCCTGTACCCGTTCGGTGATGCTTGTGGCGATATCCCAGAGCCGGTTGGACGCCCCGACGTGATGCTCCTCAGGACCGCCCAGACAATCAAGTTCATGCTTTTTCATCTGTTCGACGATCTCACTGGTCGACAAGGTGCTCAGATGTTCGACGGCCACGTGAAGGGTCGTTCCCCAGGCGATAAGGGAGCGCGTCACGCGAATCAGGTGGCAATGGGAATCGATGAGCACATCGAGTCCGGCCGGTGAAAGCCGGAGCTTGAAACTGCGTCTAGCCCGAACCATCGCTCCTTCTCCTGCCTTCGCTCATGCGTTGTCATCCGCCCGCGACCTCGAAAGGTTGCGTTTCCACGACGAATGGAGGCGAAAGCGGCACTATAA
This sequence comes from Sphingomonas sp., assembly GCF_003248515.1. Taxonomy (GTDB): domain Bacteria; phylum Pseudomonadota; class Alphaproteobacteria; order Sphingomonadales; family Sphingomonadaceae; genus Sphingomonas_I. Next base: position 161,857 of record NZ_QFOB01000009.1, on the reverse strand, counting down.
TGCCGCTTTGATCCAAAGCTGATCTTTTCAACGCTTCGCGAGATCATTTCGCCACTTCCGTCGTACCGATGCTTTGTTTCACCGCTTCGGCACTTCAGTGCCCTCCCTATTGCGGCAGTCCCAACTGATCGTCATGCCTTGGGAAGTACCGGATCGGCGGCCCACACGGACATAAGTCCCGGCCTTCCCGCCCGGCCCAACCAAACCCCGAACCCCAGCGCCTCGCGGCGCCACGAGGAGACGTGTGCCATGGACTTTCCATGCCCATTGCCGATGCTTGCGGGCTCTCTGCTGCTCTGCGCAGCAGTTGTGCCCGCCAGCGCGCAGACCTATCGGCCCGACGCGGAAGGCTACCCTTGCGCCCGCAGCGCACCGCTCACCATCGTTCAGAGCGATCTCGGCTATGCGATCCGCGAAAAGGACGCGCGCCCCCAACCCGCATCGGTTCCCACCGCAGTCAAGATCGGCGCATCGCTCACCCTCGACAGCCGACTCTTCGCGCGCACCTCCCTCGTTCGTCCGGAGTCCAACCATGTTCCGCAGCGCTAAGCTGATCACGGCAGCGTTGCTTTGCGCGACGACGCCCACCTATGCCCAGGACAGCGGCGCCGAGCCGCTCACGGCTGCCGCCGCGGAAGCTCAGCGTGAATTGCGACAAACCTTTACCAACCTGACCTTCGAAGACTTTGGTCCGGCACCGGTCAAGGGGCCAATATATCAGGCCATTGCCGGCGGACGAGTCATCTATTTCGCACCCGAAAGCCAGCATCTTCTCTTCGCGGCGATCTACGACAAGAACGGGGTCAATCTGACAGCGCTGGCGCAAGACGCGAGCGCGAGGAAGCGTCTCGGCGCCATCAATCCTGCCGACGCGCTGGTGGTCGGGCCTGCAGGCGCGCCCAAGGTGATAGAATTCACCGATCCCGACTGCCCCTACTGCCAGGCGCTCGAGCGCTTCTGGCTAACGAAGGAAGCCGAAGGCAAGCCGGTGCAGCGTCTCGTCTATTTCGTAAGCGGCATCCATCCGCAGGCAGCTGCGAAGGCTGAGCATATCCTTTGCTCGCCCGATCCGCAGGCAACCTTCAAGGCCGTGTATGCCGGCGCGCAGCCCGCCTCTCTGCACAAGTGCCGGGCGGGCGCCGAGAAGGTCGCGCGCGACGCTGAAACGGTCCGCAAGATGGGTGTCTCGGGCACGCCCACGCTGTTCGTCGACGGCAAGCTGGTGTCGGGCTTCCAGCAGGGCGAACTCGAAAGCTTCCTCGAAGCTCAAAACCGCAAACCCCAGCCCAGCCCCTGACTGCGGCCGGCGACGATTTTGGCGGACCTCGTGCGTGCGCGGAGCGCGGCCGGGGACCGGGATGCCGGCGGGAGCGCGCCTCTTGGGGCCGTCCAGCGCAGCCGCCGGCCGGACACGTCGGAACGAGCCACGTGTCTCGGTCCGAGATCGGTACCGGCAAGCATGTTCCGGACGGTCCCACCCACAAGGAGACTGCATATGTTGACTATGCTTCGGGGAAGGACGTTCCGCACGATCGACGCGGCCGTCCTTTTCCTCCTGGCCGCGATCGCTGGTACCAGCGTCGCCTACGCGTTCCAGGCCCCCGCCGCAGGCGACCTCGGTTACGACATCTACGACATCGTCGTGAACCAGGGCGTCAAGGGACCGCTTGGCTTCGTAGGCGGCGTAGCCGCCTTCCTCTTCGGCGTCTCGCGGCTTTTCTCGAACATCATGATCGGCATCCCGACGATCGTGGCGGCGGTCTGCCTCATCAAGGCGGATTCGATCCTCCAGACCTTCGGCATGCTGATCTGAAGACAGGTCGGGGTGCCGGATCGACCGGCCCCCGCCCACCGCAACGGAAGGCGATGGTCGCCTTTCGGACCCCACGCCAGGCGGCGTGGTGAAGCAAGGGAGAAGGGCGTGGACGAACGTTTGCCGCAGTTCCTGCATCGGCCGGTCCAGATCCTCTGGTTCGACAGTCAGGAGTTCATCGTCGTCATGTCCACGATCTTCGTCGCGGTCATCGTCGGCGGGATCATCGGCTGGGCGCTCATCGGCGCTCTTCTCCTCTTCATTCCATGGAAGCGGACCAAGCCCCGTGGGTTCATCCCGCACCTGGCCTGGCGCTGGGGCCTTGCCCGCTTCCGCAACTATCCGGGTCCGACCCAGACCCGCTTCTTCGAGTAGGCGAGATGGCTCATCCTTTCAGGCGTAAGTCCCAGGCCGACATGATCGGCGATACGCGGCCTAGCTGGCACCTTCACCGCTATCTGCAGGGGTCGGCCAACCTCTTCGAGGAGAACCGCCTCCTCAAAGTGGCGATCGCAGGCCTCTTCGGCATCACCGCGGTGCTCGGGACGGTCATCTACACCTCGAACCAGAACACGCGCACGGTCGTCGTACCGTTCGGCGCGGACGGCGACCTCTATGTCACAGGTGACAAGCCCTCGGAGAGCTATCTCCGCGCGATCACCTTCAACATCGTCGGTCTTGCCGGCACCTATTCCTCTTATTCCGCCGACCGGCAGTTCCAGGAACTGCTGCGGATCGCGCACCCCAGCGCCTATAACGGCCTGCGCGACAGCCTGAACCGCCTGCTGGACGAACTCGGCAACAATCCGACACTTTCGATCGCGACCTATATTCGCAGCGACCAGCCCGTCAGCTGGAACGGCAGCGAGATCCTCGTCCCCGTCGAGAAGGTCCGCGTGATCGGCGGGGTCATCCGCAAGTTCCGGGGCAATCTGCGCATTCGCTACGCGCTCGAAAACGGCCGTTTCTGGCTGACCGCCCTCCAGGAGGAGAATTTCAGTGCCGACATCCGGTAATCGGGCGAGGCTTGCGTGCCTCGCCGGGGCACCTGTCCTTTTCATAGTGGCTGCGTCCCTGCCCTTCGCCGCGCCCGCCCTCGCCCAGTCGATCGCGGCGCTGCCCGACCAGACGAGCCGGATCCGGCTCTCCAATCGTGACGTCAATCATATCGTCTGCGTGGGCGGCGATATCGAGGACGTCAAATTCTCGGCCGAAAAGGGTCTCGCCGTCGAGCGCGGCGGCTCGGACGCCTGGGTCAAGTTCCTCGTGCTCGAGACCGACGATATGGGGGCCAAGACGCGCACTTATGTAACGACGCCTTCCGAATTCTTCGTCTCGTGCAACGGCGCGATCTACCCGCTCTATGCCGAACCCGCAGACATTCCGGCCCAGACGGTGACGCTGGTTCCGGGCGGCGCGCAGCGCGCCCGGGCCAATGACGCGCTCCTGGGACCGCTTGTCGAGGAAGAGCGGGCGGTCGGGATAGCACTGGCAATCCTGCAGGACCGGATACCGGCCTCCTTCTCTGAAGTGGCGCCATCGCGTGATCGACTTATCCTCACAGATCTTCCCGCCGCATCCCTGACGGAACGGCGGCGGCTCGAGGTCGAGGGCGCGGGCCTCTCGGTCAGCGAGTATCTCGTCCAGGCCAATGCTGCCACCATGCTCGATGAGCGCGACTTTCTCGACACCGCGCTCGGGGCCGACATCTTCGCCATCACGGTCGATCGCCTGACGCTGGGTCCCAATGAAACAGCGCGTCTGATCGTCGTCCGCCGGAGCGTTCAGCCATGACGACGTCAGACGACACTCCGCAGCCATCTCCGGTCGCGGCTTCCGCTGGCGGTGCCGACGACGCCGATATGGCGACGCGCCCTGCCTTGCTCGATTTCCGTGCACAGTGGTCGAAGCTGACGTCGGATCAGAAGCTGCGCGCCAAGCAATTGGGCGTGGTTTCGACGATCGCGCTGCTCGGCCTTGGCCTCTACACCGCCAGCACCAGCGGGAAGAAGGAAGCGCCCAAGGCGCCCCAGGCCTCCAATCTCGACATGGGTGCGGGCCTTCGCGGCGACAGCCTCGAAGTAAAACTGCGCGGGGATCTCCAGAAGATTCTCGACGGGCAGAGCTTGCTCGGCGACCGGGTCACCGCGATCGAGGAAGGCAAGGTCGTTCCCGGTGCCGGTTCTCATGCGCCTGCTGGAGGCGACGGCGGCGATCTCCCGCCCGCGATACCCGGCGAGGCACCTGCCTATCCGCCAGCGCCCCCCGAGGCAAAGGGCGCGGCCGACGAAATCCCCGCGCCGCCGATCGCACCTGCCGCGCCGCCGGCTCCGCCGGCGCCACCAACGGAACGTCAGATCGGCGCGATCGGCGGCGCGACGGCCACCCAGGCAGCGGAGGGAGGCGCGAGCGGCGGGGCTGCGTCAAAAAAAGGGAAGCGGACGATCTATTTGCCACCTGGTTTCATGAAGGCGCGGCTGCTGACAGGCATCGACGCGCTGGCGAGCCGGGACGCGACCAGTAATCCCGAGCCGATCATCGCCCGGGTCCAGGCGCCCGCCGTCCTCCCCAACGAGGTAAAGGCCAATCTCGCAGGCTGCTTCGTAGTCGGCAACGCGACCGGAAGCCTTGCGAAGGAGCGGGTCGAGATCCAGCTGGTGTCGATCTCCTGCGTGGACTTCGAGAGCCATGCGGTGGTCGACCAGGCAATCAAGGGTTTCTTCGTCGATGCCGACGGCAAGAAGGGCTTGTCGGGCAAAGTCGTGACCCGCGCTGGAGCGACGCTAGCCCGCTCGTTCATTGCCGGCACGATCGCGGGGATCTCTCAGAGCGTCGAAGGTTCGTTCGGCAGCCTCTCGACCTCGGCGCTCGGTAGCGTGCGCAGCCTCGACGCTGGAGACGCGATCAAGTCGGGCGTCGCCGGAGGCCTCTCCAAATCTTCGGACAAGCTCACCGATTTCTATCTCGATCTCGCCCGGCAAGCCGGGCCGGTGGTGGAGGTCGGCGCCGCCAAGGATGTCGTGGTCGTCGTCCAGGAGGGCCTTGCTCTCGAAATCAAGCCGTCGGTCGGAGCCAGGTTCTGATGCTCCCCGCGCGCCACCCCAAAGGAGGTACCGCCATGCGTTTGCTGGCCCATCCGTCGCTCCAACGCTCGCTGCTCTCGGCCAGCCTGCTCGCAAGCCTCGCAGGCTGCGCCACGGTCGGTTCGATCATGTCGCCTTATTCGGAGAAGTTCGACTGCAAAAACAGCGATCACGGCCAATGCATCCATCCTGACCGCGCCTATGCTGATGCGGTCGCCGGCGTCGCATCAAAATCCGACCCCAAGGTCACCAACGACCGCGCCATGCTGCGGGGCCAGGACCCGGGTCGCACAGGCACCCGCTCGCGCGCCGCAGCTGCCGGCAATGCCTATGGCAGCTATCGAGATAGCGTCTATCGTGAGCTCAAGGGCCTGATCGAAGCCCCGGTCACACCGATGCTCAAGCCCGCGCGCACGGTGCGCACGCTGATCCTGCCCTATGCCGATCGCCAGCGTCCCGACCGGCTCTATATGCCGCGCTATGTCTATTCGGTGATCGACAAGCCGGTCTGGGTTGTTGGCGGCGCGCTCGTCGCCCCGCCAGATCGCGCATCCCAAGCGCCGATCCTCGGTCAGATCCGCGACACCGCCGGCCCGGACGGGGAGTCGGCACCCGCGACCGTTCCCGCTGCGCCTGCGATCGTGCCCCCTGCTCCGGAGCCGCGCCCATGAGCGCGCTCAGCTATGCGCGCCTGCGCAGCGCCGTCCGGCGTGACAGCTTTTCGGACCACCTCCCGCTCGTCGCGTGGGACGAGGATACAGAAGCCTTTTTGTGCATCGACGACACCTGGGGTCATGCTTGGGAGCTGGTGCCGACCGCTTATATGTTCGCCCATGTCCAGGGCGCGCTGCAGGGCCTGCTCAACATCCATTTCCCCGACGGGACCGTCCTCCAGCTTCATACCTTCGCCGACCCGCTGATCGACGGCGCGCTCGACACATTCCTCGATCTGAAGACCCGCGACGATCCGCTGATCCAGGCCTCGGCGCGGCATACCCATTCCTATCTCAGCGAAGGCCGCCATGGCCTGAAGGCGCTGCACGGCATCCCGGTCCGAAACTTCCGGACATTGCTGTCGATCAAGACAAGGCGACCGCTCGGCGAGGATCTGCGCCGGCAGGTCGAGGAGCAATTGTCGAAACTCGGCATCCGCAGATTGCCGCCCGAGGAGATGGTCGCCTTCTATCGCCGCGTCTTCAACGGCGTCGCGAACCCGGCGCCAGGCGTGTTTGCCGATGGCACCACCGTCGGCGCGCCGCCGATCGCCAAACAGATCATCGATGCGGGACCCGATCTCGTGTTCGAGGGCGCGGAGGTGTTCCTCGGCAACCAGGTCGCGCGCTGCCTGACGCCCAAGGCGCCGGCGCGGCGCATCACGGCCGAGCGGGCCAACCGCTTCATGGGCGGGATGCGCGGGGCGTCCGAGGACAGCGACCAGATCGGCGGACCGTTCCTCTACACGCTCAACATCCTGTTCGACCATTCGCAGTTCGAGATCCACAAGCGCGCGCAGATCCTGTCGGCGCAGAAGGCGGCGGGCTCGTTTGCGGTCGAGGTCGGCAAGCAGATCGAAGAGATCGGCTGGATCCTCGACGAGGCGGGCAACAGCAAGTTCGTCCGCGTGATCCCGACCATCTGGGTGTTCGGGCGCGACCGCGCCCATGCTCGTGATCTCGCCGCGCGCGCCAAGCGGCTCTGGGAGGGTGAGCCCCTGCCTTTCTCGATGCAGGAAGAGAGCTATCTCAATCCCACCCTTCTGGTGATGAGCCTGCCCTTCGGTCTCTATCCCGACCGAACGACGCTGCGCCTGCTCGAGCGTGACTTCCGCATGCCGGTCAAGGCAGCGGTGCTGATGGCGCCGATCCAGACCGATTTCCGCGGCGGCGGCCGCCCCGCCCTGCTCTACACGGGACGCAAGGGCCAACTCGTCACGCTGGATCTCTTCGATCCGCGCATCAACAACTATAATTTCATCGTCTCGGCCGAGAGTGGCGCCGGCAAGAGCTTCCTGCTCAACAACCTGTGCCAGCAATATTTCGCCTGCGGCGCGCTGATCCGCATCATCGATATCGGCGGCAGCTACCGCAAGCTCTGCACGCTCTGCTCGGGGCGGTACATCGACATCGGCGAAGAGCATCTGGTGCTCAACCCCTTCGACATGGGGCTGGCGCTCGATGGCGACGATAAACAGTCGGCCATCACCATGGCGGTGGCGATCGTCGCCGAGATGGCGAACGCCTCGACCCGCAAGGGCGTGACGACGTCGGAATGGAATCTGCTGAAGTCGGCGGTCCAGTGGACGATCGACACCGGCCGGGCCGACAATGGCATCGATGCCGTGCGCGAATGGCTCGGCACCTATCCTTCCCTGGTCGAAACGACGCTCGACAGCGTGGAACATTTGGTTCCCACCGCGCGCGAGCTCGCCTTCAACCTGCGCGATTTCGGATCGGCCGGCGCCTACGGCCACTACTTCAACGGCCCTTCGACCCTCGACATTCGCAGCGACGAATTCGTCGTGCTCGAACTCGAGCGGCTGAAAGCCATGCCCGACCTGTTCAACGTCATCGTCATGGTGGTGGTGAACGCGGTCACGCAGGAGCTTTATCTCTCCGCGCGCGACCGTCCACGCTTCGTGCTCTGCGACGAGGCGGCCCAGTTCATGACCCGTACAGACGGACAGGACCTCTCGCGCCTCGCCGAAGCCTTTGGTCAGGGTTATCGACGCGCGCGCAAGTATCGCGGTTCGTTCGGTATCGTGCTGCAATCGATGAACGACCTCACGCTATTCGGCGGCACGGGTCAGGTGATCCTCGAAAATGCAGCGACGCGCTTCCTGCTGCAGGGGTCGACCTATGATCGGGCCGTCGACAACAAGATCCTCGACTATTCGGGGTTCGTTCTCGACCTGCTGAAATCGGTCCGCAATTCGAAGCCCAACTATTCCGAGGTCTTCATCGATTCGCCGCTGGGTCTGGGCATCGCCCGGCTCGTCGTCGATCCCTTCTCCTACTGGATCAATACCTCGGCGCCCGACGAGGTGGCAGCCTTCGAGGCGCTCATGCGCCAGGGACTCTCCCCGCTCGAGGCGATCTGCCGCCTGGCCGGCGTCGAGCCCTCGCAGATCCTGGGCGCGCCTGCCGCACCGGGCCAGGCGGGAGTCTGATCGCCATGGCCCGCTATACTCCGCACCCCGACCAGCTTCCGCTCAACTGGTCCGACAATGAAGCGATCGAGTTGATCGTCGAGCAGCGGCTCGCCGAGCGCTTCGAAGCCGAATCCTTCCAGTGGCGCTTCCGGCTCGTGATGATCGAGACCGTGATGATGGGCCTGCTGGTGCTCGTCGCCGGGCTCCTGCTCAAGCAGCCGACCATGATGGTGCTGCGCGCGTCGCTGCTTATTGCCGCGTCCTGCCTTGCAACTGGCCTGCTGCTGCTCAGCCTCTCGGCAGGCACCGCGAAGCTTATGCGCCGCCTGCGCGGCAAGCGCCGCAAATGAACGGCCTCATCTCTTCCGCGCCCTCGCAGGCGGCGATCCGGCTGACGGTCAGCGGCTTTCTGCTGATGCAGATCCAGAGCGCACTGCTGCTGATGTCGTCGTCGCTGGATCATGATTCCGGGCTGTTAATCTGGATCCTTACGCCGCTTGCCGTCTCGGCGTTCGTCGCAGCCCTGATCGGCATCCCCGAGCCATCCGAGACCCATTGGAGGCAGCGCCATGGGCGATAATCTGCCCGGCCGGGTTCGCCGCGATCCGATCCTTGCTGTTGCTGCGGCCATGAGCATCGCAGTCAGCGTCCTGGCGGCGGCGGGTGCCGCAGCGCTCGCCGGCCCGGCGGCAGGCCCGATAAGCTCTCGCAGCACGATCGGGCGGACCTGGCCGATCGCGGAGCCCGATGCGCTTGCCGAGATCGAAGCGAAGGTCGCAACACTGCCGAGCGACATGAGCAAGGCCTTCGGACCGCGCGACAAGTGGACCGCGCTCAAGGCCGCGTCGCTTGGGGTGGCCGGCACCGATCGGATTCGTAGCGTCATTCCCTTCTACACGCTCGAATTCGATATCACGCTACCGGACGGGAAGACGCTCTACCCCAAGGGCTTCACCTTCAATCCGCTCACATACGTGAAACTGCCGCAGCGGCTCGTCGTCGTGCATCCGCGCGACCTGAGCTGGGCACTCCGCAGCGCGCGGGCCAGCGATTTCATCCTGCTGTCCGCGCTGGGCAGCCAGAATGGCGATGCGATCGACCTGTCCGAAAAGACCGGGCGGCCGATCTACATCCTGGAAGAACGGGTCAAGCAACGGCTTGGTCTTACCGTCGCGCCGGTCATCGTCGAGCAATCGGGCACACGCCTCATCCTCACTGAATATGGTCCGAAAAGCCGGTCGGCTGCACCCACGACGAAAGGAGTAGCGCGATGATCGGACGTCTCCCCGTCTTTATCGCCGGCCTCCTTATCGGACTCATGATGACCTTGGCCTGGCCGAGCGAGGCGCACGCCTCCAAATGCGAGGCAGGCACCGTGTTCAACCCGATTACCAAGGTGCGCTGGACCTGCATCTTCCCGATCACGATCGGGGGCATCCGGGTCGGAAGCTTCGACAAGCTCGACAAGGCGCTCGACGCGCAATCCGCGTCCAAGCCGCTCTGCGCCTGCCGCAAGGGCATCCAGTTCTGGTTTGGGGTCAAGGTCTCCTACTGGTCGCCGAACCGCATGGTCGATGTGGTGACCGAGCCCGGCTGCATGATGGCGCTGGGCGCCGATCTGATGCCCACCGGCGGCAAGCTGCAGGGCAGTCAATCGTCGATCTCGGATGGCACCAACACCCGTAAGATGTTTGCGCAGATGCATTATTACATCTCGCCGGTCTGGGCGATGCTCGACATGTTCACCGACCTGCCGTGCCTCGAGAATGACGGGTTCGACGTTGCCATGATGACTGAGGTCTTGCCGACCTGGCAGTCGGTCACGCTGGGTGCGATCATCCAGCCTGAGGGCATATTGTTCGGTAATCCCGCCGCCGGCCTCGCCTGCATGGGCGACAGCGCTGCGGCCGCGGCCGGCAAGGTCATAGACCCCCTCTTCTGGTGCATGGGAAGCTGGGGCGCGACGTATCCGATCGCCGGCGACATTCATTTCGACGACAGCGTCGAGGCCTGGGCCGGGCTTGCCGCGCGCGGTGTGTTTATGATGGGCCGCCTCGGCGCACTCACCGTCAGCTCCGCAGATGGCTGCTCGTTCGTGCCGCAGCCGGTGTGGACCAAGAGCCGCTACAAGCTCCAGATCATGGAGCCCGTAAAGGGCGGCAAATGCGTCAACATCGGTCGACCGGGCTCGCTCTGGTCGTCGGCCAAGCATGCGCCGGGCAAGGACAATGCCCAGTTCATGCTCTTCGAAAAGGTGATCTGCTGCGCCGGGATACCCGTGCCATGAGCAGGTCGCTTTCCCCCGTTCCCGCGCAAGACAGCCGTCCATTCCGGAGGTCTGTTCGCCAAGGCCCCTACGGCCGAGGGCTGCTGCGTGGGACCGGAGCGGCGCTGCCAAGCCCCCCTGGCAGCGTCGCTCCACCCCCGGCCAGCGCGGTCGCACTGCCCCCTCGACGGGACGGGCGTATCCTCTCCGCCTGCTCCGTCGTCGCGATCGCGCTGGCCATCCCCTTCGCCGTCACGTCCGCCTCGGCACAGACGATGGAAGAACGTGCCCGCACCGCGGCCGAAGCGTCTCGTACCAAGACCAGCGACAGCGAGGCGCTCCAGCAGAATTATGTAACGCCGGGTCTTGCCGGCCAGTCGATCTCGACTGTCGACAACAGCCGCACTTTCGCACCCAACATCGCGTGCCAGAAAACCGCGACGATGCTCGAGGTCCTGGTCCAGCCCTCGGCTACCGGCGACCTCGGCGCGGTCACGATCGCGCGCGATACCGATCTCGACGGAACGGCCGACAGCACGTCAAAGCTCCCCGTCCCCGTGTCGGGCATCTGCGCCAATGGCGTGGTCTCCTGTCAGCCTGGAAGCTGGAACAATTGCAGCTTTTTCCGCTGGGAAGTCGATGCCGCCAGGACGCTCAAGCTGACCGCGGTGGATATGCCTCAGCTCGCTGGCTGCTATTGCATCAACAACAGCTGCGGCACCAACCTCGCCTGGGGAAACATGCCTTCGGTGCTGCGCGACCTGGGCGGCGGCATGATCGGCGCACTCACGACCGCCGATCCGCGCTATGGCGTGGCCGAAGCCGTGATCGATGGCCCCGCTATTCGCTACGTGGGTGCGCAATCGACCGCCTGCTCGTCCAACCCCGCTTTGCCTCAGACTGCCTATCGGTCGAATCCCGCGACGATCGCGTCCGACGCCTATGCCGCTTCGACAGGCAATAGCGTGTTCCAGGCGCTCAAGGGTTCGTCCATCGGGACCGGCACATCGCTCCAATATCGGCATTGCACGATCGAGCGGCGGGTGACGGTACTCAAGCCCGGCGCCGAGGACATTATCAGCCGGACCTCGGGAGGCTATTCGACTGTCCAGAACGGCACATCATTTGATTTTCTGATGGGTTCACCCGCCGACAACAGTCTTGGTGGCGGTAGTTGCACACTCATCGATTTCCGCATGACGTTGCGTGTGAGCGATCCCGATCGGATCGTCGATGCGCGGCTGACCCAATTCTTCGCCGATGATTGGGCACAGGTGCGCGTCGATGGGCAACTAGTGGGTTCGGGCCCTTCTGCCTGGACGACGCTCGGTTTGCCACCTTCCAAATGCGAGCTCAAGAAGACCTTCTATTCCTATCCCAATCTCGACCTGAAGCCTTGGCTCACCGCCGGCGATCACGAGATCTGGCTACGTGTTGCCGTGGCTTCAGGTGGCGAGGGCTTCGCGCAGATTCATGTCGATGTCGACAATAGCTGCAAGACGCTGGAGCAGGTAGTCGACGGATGCGGGGCGATCGCCGCCGATCCGCAATGCAAGCTCGACAGCGAACTGGTCGATGGTGTCCAGACCTGGATCAATGGCGTGGCGACCGGCCTCAGGCCCCTGCCCCAGACTCGCATTCTCGGCGGCCCCGCCTGCCCAACCGATCTTACTCGCGACTTCTTCCTGAAGGATCGCACCTATCGTTGTTCGGTCGATGATGTCGCCAGGCCCGACACGAGCCGCGGAGCCTATATCATCGACCACTCGACCGAGACGATGCTGGCCGACCGGCCGCGTCAAAGCGACGGGAGTTTTTCCACCTCGACGCGCGTTTTCAACCTGCCTGATCGCGGATCCGTTGCCGCCTGCGAGCCCGTCTGCAAGACGCGCGCGCCCAAAGCCAATAACGAATCCGCGCCCGACGGCGTGGTGGGCGCGAAGCAGAATGCGCCAACCGGTTACGACACCTTCTTCCACGCCTGCACATCCAACAATCAATGCCCGGCGGGACCAGGCGAAGAGGTCGTCTCTGCCTGCGGATGTCTGGATGATTTTCCCGAGGCAGTCGTGATGATGCAGACCGTCCGTCTCGCTGGCGCCGATCTCGTCTGCACCGGGAGCGTACAATGATCGGCCTGCCCACCAGGAGACGCCGGCGCCTCGATCCGCGCGGTGCTGCGCTCGCGCTGGCCCTCAGCGTCGGTGCAAGCATCGCCTTCACGAGCACCGCCAGCGCGCAGCAAATCTGCGCGGCCGATCTCAACAATAATGGCGATGCCGCCGATGAACGCGAGCAGGCAAGCTGCCTCGCCACGACCAGCGGCGCCTGGCTTTGCCCGATCCAGCAGGTCGACTGTGTGGCAGACGGTAGCGGGCAATATAGCTGCCCTGTCGGCCCGCAATATGCCTGCATGGTGAAAAGTAGCGGTGGCCCACCGGCCTGCTCGCCCAATCAGTGCGCCGATCTCTCGAGCAATCCGATCGTCGAAGAGCCCCCCTTGGACGATGCGGGTACCGCGCCTGATGGCGGGATCGATGCCGACGGCAATTGCCTGGGAAACATCGAGATCTTTTCGGGGCGCGGCGTGCGCTGCCGACCCGCCGGACTTTCGACCACCTTCGCCAATTGCTGCAAGGATAAGGGCAAGATCGTGAAGGACGGCATGGGTTCGTCGATCGGTTCGATCGGAACCAAGATTGCTGTCGCCAAAGGCGTGTTCACCGGAATGAAGGCTGCCTACACCGCCTTCAAGGCCGGCGCCACGGCGGGCCAGGCGGCCAATGCAGGTGCCAATGCGCTGATCGTCGGCATCGACCCGACTTCAATCGCGGTCAGTCTGGCGATCAACTTCATGATGGAGTTCCTGTTCGCCGGTTGTGACCAGCAGGACATGGAAACCGCCATGCTCCGCTCGTCAGGCATGTGCCACGAGATTGGCAGCTACTGCACCTCGAGTTTTCTCGGTGTCTGTCTGCAAAAGGCCCGCGGCCATTGCTGCTTCAATACCAAGCTTGGCCGCATCATCCAGGAGCAGGGCCGCCCGCAGCTCAAGGCCTTCAATGGCAATCTGTGGGGTACCGCCAAGAAACCAATGTGCCGCGGGTTCACGCCTGAGGAGTTCCAGGCGCTCGATTTCAGCAAGATCGACCTCTCGGAATATTATGCCGACATCGAGGCGCGCGCCCAATCCGATATCCAGATAGACATGGGGGAGCGCGTCAATGCGTATCTCAAAGCCGTCAACCCATAACCTTGCCCTCTTGGCCCTGATGGGCGCCGCAACCGCCGCACTTGCGCAGGACGCGACGCGTGATGTCTCTCGCGGCAACGCAAGGCAAGCCGCTGCCGAAGAGGGGCAGAAAGCCATGGACCGGCTCGAAAGCGCGGTCGCGCGCGGCAAGAATGCTGCAGAGCGTGCACCCGATCCGAGGCTTCCGCGCACGGATAATCCTGTCGACCGTCGACGCGCCTTCGAAGGCCTGCGCGACCGGACGCACATGCCAGAGATGGAAGCGCGCGCTCGCTCCGCCCAGGCGCGTGGCGAAGCGAGCCTTGCCGCCGAACGGGAGCAACAGGCCAAGGCACTGCGCCAGGCGCTAGGGCTTGAGCCCGCCGAGGAACAGGCGCTCGCAAAGGCCGCGCCGGCGGTCGAGGCCAGGGGCTGGGTGCCGGTGTTGTTCATGTCATCGTCCATGCCGATCGCGACATTGCGGACCTATGCCGCCCAGCTCGCGAAGGTCCACGGCGTCATGGCGTTTCGTGGTGTGCCAGGGGGTCTCAGAACAATGGGGCCGATGGCAAAGCTGACAGCACAGATCCTGCGGCTCGATCCGGGGTGCGAAGGCCCGAACTGCGTGATGCGCGACGTTCAGTTGATCGTCGATCCGATCGTGTTCCGGCAGCATGGCATCGTCCAGGTTCCCGCGCTCGCGATGATCCCCGGAGATCCGACCCAGGCCTATTGCGAGCGCGACAACGACAGTCCCCGCGCCGCCCATGTCGTGTTCGGCGACAGCGCCCTTTCCGGAATGCTCGAAGAATATGCCCGCCTCGGCGGGAAAGAGGAGGTTAGCCATGCTCAGGCTCTTCTGGTTGCTCGCTAGATGGACGGCCGGCCTGTGGCCGCGCCTTCGCCGTCTCCCTCGCAAGGCCGCGGCGGCGCTCGGCGCGCCCGGTCCGGATCAACCGGGCCGACCGGAGCGGCTCTGGCGTGCCATGCTGGTCGTTCTGCCGCTCGCCTTGTTCGCAGCGCTGGTTATGCCGCAGGTGACGCTGGTCATGACCCCGTCGATCGAGGCCTTTGCCGTGCGCAAGAGCCCCGGACCGATCGTGCGCGGCGACTATGTGATGTTCACCCTACATCACCCGATCGCCGGGCCGAAGCCGGTCTCCGTCACCAAGCACGCCCTGTGCCTGCCTGGTGATCGGCTCTCGATGTTCGAGACGCCTTCCCCGCTCGTGCCGGGCAGCCGGGATGGCCATTATTTCTGCAACGGGCAGTTGCTCGGCGTCAGCCTGCCTCGGGCGCACAACGGGCTGCAGCTTGACCATCTGAAGTGGAGCGGCGTCATACCCACGGGGATGGCCTATGTCGGTTCGACGCATGCGCGCGGGTTCGACAGCCGCTATTTCGGGCTGCTTCCGATCGCCAACCTCGTCCGGATGGAGCGGATCCTGTGAGCGCGGGCGATAAGGCAAGGCGCACCAGACGCCGCTGCGAACATCGGCCTGTTTCCGATCCCCGAAAGGCCCCGCTGCGCTGCACGCAGTGCAGGATGTGGTTAGCCCTGCAGCGCCCGAACGGCTTCGATGGGCATGAGCAGAACGCGCTCGCCCAGCGGCGAGACGATGAAACCATGCCGCGCGTAGAAGCCGACGGCTTCGTCGTCGATCGCGTGCACGATGACCGCGCGGACCCCGGCGATCTCCGAGGCGGCCGCACAGCGGCGCAGGGCATCGGCAAGCAGATCGGCGCCAAGGCCCAGCCCCTGAAAGTTCGATGCGACGGCCAGCCTCGCGATCAGCAACAGGGGCACCTTGTCGGGCATGCCCTTGCGCAGTCTCGCAGTGGGCAAGGCCGCGCGCTCCTCCATCGCGGTGGTAATCGTATAATAGCCCACCACCAGACGGGGCCGCTCGGCATCGCAAACCACATAGGTGCGCGCGGAGGCGCCCTCGCTGGAGAGGGCACGCTCAGCGAGCCAGTCGTCGAGCGAGGCGTGACGCCCATTGTCGAACGCGGCGACCTCGTGATCGGCGTTCAGGCGTTCGGGTGGTGTGACACGGCGCGTGGGCATGGAAACGAGCGACGCGTCCGATCATCGATTCCAGAGCGGCTCGCGCTTCATCAGCTTTTCAAGGGCTGGCGATGGAGCGGGCGACGCATCGAGCATAGCCAGGAACTGCTCATGGCTCTCGGCATCCAGAAAAAAGGTGCGCTGATCGAGGATCGCGGCCTCGGCTTCGCGCCGCGCGCTCGCGAGCATGAATTCGGAAAGCTTCTGCCCGCGCAGCGAGGCCGCGCGACTGAGCATCGCCTTGAGCTCGGCCGCAGCCCTGATCTGGATGACATCGTCTTTGCGCGCCGAGGCGCTTCGATCGGTACGGGCGTGCTGTGCCATGGCGCTAAACTCCTCGGGGCTATCTGGCCTTTTGCCACGACAATGTCAATACAAACTGGCAGGGCACGCCATCGGCTCGCTGCCGTCAGCTTCGCCGTCGTGGCACTGTTCGTGCTTCCATCGGCGGCGCGCGCGCAAGGCGCTCCGGCTGCCGACCCGGCCAGACAAGGCTATTGGTGGTATGAAGCGCCCAAGCCAAAGTCTGAAGACAGGACCGAACCGGACGCGCTGACAAAGCCAATTATACCGCCGATGGCGGAGCTCGCCACCTGGACCCCGCCGAAGATCCGCAAGCTTATCGAGGAACAGCGCGACTATGCCGCGACCGTGCTGACGGTCGATGCTGTCGCCGACTTCTGGCGGCTTCAGGACTTCGCGCGGCGCAAGGCGCGTGCGTTCGCCGGCGTGACGCAGATCGCGATGCTGCAATATCCCGAGCTCAGCTCGAAGTCGGCCAATCCGATGGTCGGTGATGCTCGCTCCGAGCTCTCGGCCCAGAAGGATGCCATTCGGCGATCCTATCTGCGCAGCCACGCGGGCGAGTTCGCGCTCGTCATGTTCTCGCGGTCGACCTGCGGCTATTGCCGGGTCCAGTGGCCCATCATCCAGCGCTTCCAGGAAGAGATGGGTTGGCAGGTCACGCTCCTGGATCTCGACAAGCGATCCGATCTCAGCGCGCGGTTTGGGGTCGAGATTACCCCCACGACGATGGTTATTCGGCGCGGGAGCCAGCAGCGGATGATCATCGCGTCCGGTGTGGAGGCCTATCCCAATCTCGCGCAGATGGCTTACCAGGCGGTGCGACTGCTGCGCGGTGATATCCGGCCCGAGCAATTCATGACGGGCCCGGGCGAGGACGCCGGCTTCTTCGATGCCCTGGGCAACGGCCCCGTCGCGGCCACCGATCCCCGCGCCCTCGGCGGCGATCTCGTAGACGTCTCCACGGGGCCGAAACCGTAATGCGGGCTCTCATCCTCGTCGGTATCCCTGGCCTCGTCATCGGCATGGGTTCCGTGTCCGCGCGGACCGTCAGCCAAGAGGACGCGATGCGCGCCGCGATCCACCCGGTCGGCGACGCGAAGACGATGCAGGCGTGGCTCTCGCGGGTTCCGGTTACCCGGGAGTTCCCCGATGATTTCACCACGACGCTGCGGGGCCATGGCGCGGCCTTCGTCATCGAAATGACAACGACGCCCGGCTGCGTTCCCTGCGGCGATCTCTGGACCAAGCTGACGACGCTTGGCACGCGCTACAGCTGGCAGGTCCGCACGATCGGCGCCCAGGAAGCGATGATCCGGTCGGGGCGCCTCGGCCTGCCCTGGGTTGGACATCCCGTCGCCTGGGTGCGTCCAATCTCTGACGACGTTCGCGTCGTGCCGGTGGCGATCGGCACCGACCATGCGCCCAATCTGGCCCGCAACCTCTATCTGGCCGCGAAGATGCTGACGGGCGTGCGACCCGCCGTCGGTGTCCGGGCGATGTCCAAGTTCACCGGCATCGTGGGGCTGCCGGCGACCCAACCCGCAAGGCGCTGAGCGATGGCGGCCTCAGCCCTTCCCCCCTCACCTCAGATAGTCCGGAGTGCGCCATGTTTCCCTGGCCTCGTGCAACCGCCCGCGCGCTGATCACCCTCTGCATCGCGACGGTCTTCTCCGCAGCACCTGCCCATGCCCAGAGCTGGGCGGAGAGCTGGTTCGACAACGTCACCTACACTTCCCCTGGCAGCTTCGAGGATCAGACCCGTGGCTATGTGACGGCAGGCGGGATGTCAGGCCGGGTTGACGTCCATAACGACTATCTGATGTCGGTGAGCTTGCCCAAGGTTCGCGCCGGCTGCGGCGGCATCGACATGTTCCTGGGCGGCATGTCCTTCCTTGACCCCGATTATCTTGTCCAAAAACTTGAAAGCATCCTTCAGGCGGCGCCGGCGGTCGCCTTCCAGTATCTGCTCGAAACGCTCGACGAGAAGATGGGGAACATCATCTCGAAGATGGAGGCCGCGACCAATTTCCTGAACTCAATCCAGGTCAATGATTGTCGCCTTGCCAATCGCATGGTCCAGATCGCCAAGGGCGATGACAATATGTCGGGGATCATCGAGGAGATGACCGGCTATCGATCCGTCAAGCAGGGCTTCGCCAAGAGCTACCAGCAGAGCCGTGAAAAAATCGAGGCAAATAACAACAATCCGACCGAAGATCTCAAGGACGCGCTCGCCAATTGCCCTGCCGAGGTCACAGACATCTTCCGCACCGGGTCGCTGCTGTCCCATGCCGCCTCACGTGTCGGTGCCGGCGACTGGGCGAGCGTGATGCGGGCACGCGTTGGCGACGTCTATATGCGCTGGGACGATGGCGACCGGGTGCCGCTTTTCACGGCCATTCCGCAGTGTCCCGCCCAAGATACGGAGAGTGCCCAGGATTTCCTGACCGGGCGTGTCCAGCGCCGGACGCTCAACTTTCCCCCCACGGGCGCCGACTGCGTGCAGGACGGCTCGGGGCGCGGCGCACTCGTCCTGGCGCGCGAACGCATGCAGTCGATCGCCACCAAGATCCGCACGCGCTCGGCGCTATCAGCCGAGGAACGGCAGTTCGTCGCCAATGTGCGCACGCTGCCGGTCTATCGCATGCTCGAATGGGGTGTCCGTCAGGGCGTGGTCGACTCCGTGATCGCCGATACGGACGAGCTGGTGGCCCTCACCCTTGCCTACCAGATGCTCAATGACCTCACCCGCACGATCGACTTCACGGTGACCAACGCCGAGCGGGGTGCCACCGTGGCAGGGTCGGCCGATGGCAACAACGCCAATGTCTGCCAGACGCGCATCCTGTCCAAGGGAATCGAGCAATTACGTGACCTGAGGGACGAGGTGCTGCGCCAGCGCGCGCAGATGCGGCAGAGTTACATGGCAGCGCTCAATCAGGCCAATCTCTCCGCCAACTATGCCGGGCTCCTGCGGACACGTGATCGCGATGCACGCGATGCTGCCGGCGCGGCCGCCCGCACCCAATAGGATCGAACCGCCATGCACCGGCACCTGAGGCTCCTTGCCGCTCTCCCCGCCCTGCTCTTTGCCTCGCCCGCTCTGGCGGTCGACACAAGTTTCCACACCTATGACGGTTTTGCCGAGACAGTGGATGCTTTCCGACTGGTCTCGATGATCTTTGGCGACGCGCGTTATGAGACGCTGGTGATGATTGTCGCGACGGTCGGGATCGGCCTTGGCGCGATCATTGCGAGCGTGCGTGGGACTGGCATGGGGCTGGTGGCCTTCGGCTTCCAGATCCTGATCGGCGTGGGACTTTTCGTTGGATTGATTGCGACGACCGGTACGGTCCATGTCTATGACCGCGTCCGCAACGCCTATCAGCCCGTCGGCGGCGTCCCCAATCTGCTGGTGCTCGTTGCCGGCGCGACCAATATGATCGAACGCGCGATGGTCGAGACGATCGACGACAACACGCTCGATCCCAACGCCAAGATCGAGTTCGGCGCGGGAGGGCACAGTTTCGATCTGTTCCTGAACGCAGTTTCCCCGCGCGGTCCTATGACCGACGTTTTCCTTGATGCGACAATCAAGGACTATGTACGCCAATGCTATCCGGTCGCGCGCGTGTCGGCCGCCTATGGCGTTGACGACGATCAGCTTTTCCGGACCTCGACTGACCTGCCCACGTCTTTCGCGGCAATGGCTGGCCCGGCCACTTTCTCGACCGTGTACACCGAAGCCGACAAGGGCGGCACGACGGTGAGTTGCAGCGATGCCTGGACACACATTTCCGACCGCCTTTCCGACCCCGTATTGTTCGACAGCTACACCAGTCAGATCTGCGCGCGGACGGGCTATGATACGGGCAATGCCCAGCAGATGACCCGCTGCCGCCAGCAGCTTGGCGAAATGGGGCAGATGATGCTCGGCCACGCGCTCAGTGCGCAGGCGTTTCTGACCCACATCCTGCTCGGCAATACGGTCGGCGACGTCCTGTTCGAGGATTCTCCGGCGAGCGCGGCCAGGGTGATGGCCAATCGCGCGGTGATCTCCAACGGTCTTGCGACCATGTCGGTCGCGAACGAATGGATGCCGACTATCCGCGCCACCGTGTTCGGCATCATGCTCTTCATGATCCCGATCGCGCTCCTGTTCATCCTGACACCGATCAACTTGCGCGTGGCGAGCTTTGCGCTTGGCATGTTCGTGTTCGTGGCGCTTTGGGGCGTCATTGACGCGGGCATCTATCAGCTCACGCTCGGCCGCGCGACTGCGACACTTGCGGAACTGCGCTCGAACGCGCTCGCTGCCAATGCCTGGTTGCTCGCGCCCTCGTCCGCGATGAAGGCTCTGGCGATCTTCGGAAGCTTCCGTACGGCAGCCGCCGGCCTGGCAGGCGCGTTCGTCTTTACGGTCTTCCGCTTCAGCGGCAACGTCTTCACATCCTTCACCTCCGGATCGCTCGGGATAGCTAGCCAGGGCACGGCAGCGGCTGCACCGATGGGTACTGCGGAGGGACAGGCATCGGCGCTCGAGGCCCAGGCGTCTGCCATGGGAACCAGGACACGCGCCGCAACGGCTTCAAGCTTCGGAGATTTCGGGGAGCGCTCCAGCTTCAATGCGAACCGGACCTATGGCGAGGCCGGCCATATCCTTGGTGAACGTCCGGGGACACCAGGCGGCACTGCTTTCGCGCTGGGTGGCATCGAGGGATCGCGCCAGTTGGGAACCCTTGCACCTGCACTCGGTGGCCGCGACCTTGCCGATCCGTCGGTTGCCCGGGCCGTTCAGGCCAATGCCGCTACCACCGCGATCCACCAATTCGCGGAAAAGGACGCCCTGAGAAGCCTTGGCACGAGTTATTTCGGCAAGGGCGAGGCCGGCGAGAAGGCGTTTGCGGCGTTCAGTCAGAACCTCGTCCAATGGCGTGCTTTCGGTGACCAGCGCGCTTACGGCATGATGATGCAGGGAGCGACGCGCCATTTCGAGCGCGCCGGATATTCACCCGCTGATGCCCAGCTCAAGGCGTCGGGCGTAATCGGCGAGGCGCACGCCGATCCGACCTTCGCCAAGCTGATCGCCAATACCTACGATCAGGAGCAGATGCTGAGGAACGATCTCACGTCCGCGCAGGTCCAGGTCGGCGCGATGGAGGGGCGTCGCGACTATGCTGGCGACAACGTTACAGGGGTCGAGCGGGCCAATGTCGCCACCGAGCAAGGTTGGCGCACCGGTAGCAACCAAGGTCAGCGCGAGGCCGCGGCGATGCTCGGGCTTCCTGTCGACGAAACCTCGCGCCGGATCGGCTTCATCAATGCACTTTCGGGCGAGGCACGCAGCAGCGCTATCACCCAGCTTTCCCGCGCGACCGGCCGCAACGAAGCACAAGTCGAGGCGGCACTCGAACGTTATAATGCGGCGGTACAGGTCGGAACCGCCGATGGCGCGAGCGCCGAGGCCGGCCGCGAAGGCACGAGCGTTTATGGCCGCACCCGCGAGGCGGCGGGCTACGATTTCGCCGAACGGTCCGGCAAGCTTGACGCGCAGCGAGAGGTTGGAACAACGGGCACGCGAAGCGCGGCGCGCATCGGCGAGCAGCGGCGCCAATCGGAAAATTTCGGGTTCGCAGAGGGCGCAGCTGCGGCGGGCGTCTCGACGCGGGAGGCAGCACGGCTCGACAGCTTCATCCAGGCGCTGAGCCGCACGGCGGGAAACCAGGTCGATATGGCCGAAGGCGGTGCCGGAGGTATTGCCGATCGCGCGCGCAACGAGCGTCTGACCTCGATTGTTGACCGAGAGCGTCTCACGCGCATGCAGGGCCTGCTCGCCGAAAACGGCATCAACCTCACGAAGCGCGAGATCGCCATGGATCAGAATGGCGATCTGGGTCTCAACCTCACCCCTGAGACAGCCGCTGCGATGTGGAAGGCCGGCCTCCTCAACGAGAGCCAGTTTGGCGCGATCGCCAATGGTGGGCATGCCCGGTTCAGCTTCGCACACAACGACCTGCTCGTCTCCAGCGGGACGGATTACAGCCGCTCGGCGCGGAGCGATACCAGCACGCGGTTCGAGGCGGGCAAGCAGGCCGGGCCAGATACGATCGAGCATTTCATGGGCGGTGGCCCCGAGGGGCAAGCCATGCTCGCCAATTGGCTGCGTGGCGGCTTCGAGATGGACCGCAAGGGAGAGTGGAGTCTCAAGCCTCAGGTGGCAGATACCCTGCAACGCGACGTGCAGGCGATCATGACGCAGACGGGATGGCAAAGAAGCTTGTCCCGATCAGCGCAGGATCAGATCACGATCGGCACCAACGTCGGAATAGATATTGGACGTTCGGTAGGCGTCTCAGATACCGAAACGACGGGTGGACGCAGCGGCGGTTCAAGCCGAGGCCGCCAATCGGCGCCGGTCAACCGGACCGACCGTTCCACGATCGGAAATTTTGGCGCCAAGGTCGGATATGAAAGTCGTGATTCGGGAAGCACCACCGAAGACGCCCACGCTACAATGGACATAGTGAACTACGACGTTCGCGAGTCCATAGCAGCTTCCGAGCGAGCCGCGGCCCGATCTAGCACGCCCGAGGCGGCGTTCTCACGCGAACTCTCGAGCCGCATCCTCGGGACCGAGGGTATGCGCAATCGCTATCTGCAGGATGCGGACAACGGGCGCGCCACCTTTGACATCACCGGTCCGCTCACTTCCCTCGAGCAGAATTCCGTCCTTTCGAAAGGTAGCTTCTCGACGGATATCCAGGGCAGCCCCGGGGACGGCGATAGCAGCTTCAAGAAGCGCTAGCGGTGCTTCCCGGTATGAGGATCGATATACCCTGCATTCAGTGGGTTCAAAGGATTGCCGATCCAGAGCGGACCTGACCGGGGATCGAACATGTCAGTTCCCTTCCCGATACCATCCAAGAAGCGATTCTGCTCTTGCCGCATTCGCATTTGGAATAGGTCATCCTCTTCCTCATCGGACAGCGGCCCCCCCTCACCTTGCCCGACAAATCTATCGAGGCGCTCACGAAGATAGCCGACGCCCAGAACCATGAGCGCGGTCCCCGGAAAGAACACGACGTTCAGATAGCCTGCGATACCTCCGCGATAGAAGGCTTCCAGCGCATCGATGCGGGTGGAGGCGGCCATTCCTCCCCACCAGATCGGGATCGCGGTCCACCACAGCTTCGCGTACCATGGCTTCCAAAGCCATGCAGACAGCTGCGGAGTTTGCGCGGGGCCTTCGTTTTTCTTACTTCGGCGAGTTGCTTCCACCGGGAAATCCCTTCCCCAAAACAATAACATCAATTCCGAAGGCTATCCAGTTTTCGCTTTCAAATCCCAGGAACGGTCACCCCCCGGCACGCCCTTGGATATGGCTAGATTGCGCTCTCTATGTCGGTCTTGGAAAAGTCGTCTCCGACATAGAGGAGGCGGCATCCGCGTTCCTTGGCGACCTCATAGGCAAAGCAGTCTCCAAAGTTCAGGCCGGCCGGATGCACCCCCTTCCCCCATTTCGAATAGGCAAATGCAATCCGTCGCGCGGCGGCGGCACTGACGCCCACGACCTCCACGCCTAGACCGTCGATGAGGTCTGCAACCTCTTCTCCGACGTTTCGCCGCGCCGACACGATCAACGCTTCGGCAAGCGTCCCAGCGGAAATGACCAACTCGTCCTCCGTCTCGATCGCGGAGATGCATGCTGCCGCCTTCGGTTCATCGAGAACAATCGCCATCAACGCGGATGTATCGAGCGCGATCATGCGGGCATGCCATCGTCGCCATAGAGGAAGTCCTGGCTGCATGCCGCATCTGGCCCGATCGTTGCCTTGGCGCTGCCGGCCTTCCGTGCGGCGTCCAAAAGCTTCCTGCGGGCCGCGCTATCCGTCACGGCCCGAAACGGCACCAATCTCACCGCCGGCGCTCCGTGGCGCGTAAGAATGATCTCTTCGCCCGTCTCGGCGCGCCGCACCAATTCGGTCAACTGGCCTTTGGCATCGCTTACGGAAACCTTCACGAGATACCCTTGAGGTTAAATTCTAATATCGTATTTTTGGACCATTTCTTGGTCCAAGTCAATATCCTTGAAGACGAGAATGTCAGGTCGAGCCTCGCTTTTGGCTGCGTTAATGATCGCATCAGTTCGGACGAGAATCTTCCGGAAGGTTCAATCGCACTGTGGCAGAATGGTGCGCTCTGGCCGAGGCTCGGTGTTTGCTGCAGCCGATCCAGTTAGCAGCCCCTCATACTTCAACGCCCAATCAAGCATGGCTTTGAATGTCGGCATCAGATCGACGCCCGCTTGCGAAAGCTCATACTCGACGCGTGGAGGAATTTCCGCGTAGGCCCGCCGGATCACGATCCCATTTGCCTCAAGGTTTCGAAGCTGCTCAGTCAGCATGTGCTGCGTGATACCGGGAAGCGCTCGACGGAGGACACCGAAGCGCATTGGCCCCTCGATCAGCATACAGACGATCTCGATCTTCCATTTGCCGGTGATCGCGCGAATGGCCCGCTGGAAGCGCATGATATCGATGTCGCCCGGCCCGATGCATCCGTCGCAATCATTCCCATACTCGCGTGGCTCAATAGTCTGGTTTTTCATACTACGTCCTGAAATCCATCCTACTTGTCATATTGACACTAGCACCGAACATTGCGGCATAACACGGTGAGAGAAGTTCGCGAATGAGCACGGTTCTGGTGACGGGAGGGTCCGGCTTCGTGGGAAGCCATGTGATCCTGAAGCTATTGGGCGAAGGGCAGCAGGTAAGAACGACGGTCCGCAACGTCAGTCGCGAAGCGGAGGTGCGCGCCATGCTCCGTAACGGCGGGCAAGAGCCGGGATCGCAACTCTCATTCTTCGAGGCCGATCTGCTGAACGATCGGGGATGGGCCGAAGCCGTTGCTGGTTGCGACTATGTTCTGCATGTCGCGTCTCCTTTCCCGCCCGGTGCGCCCAAGGATGAGAACGAACTGATCACGCCCGCTCGCGACGGAACGCTACGTGTCCTCAGGGCGGCGAGGGACGCGAACGTAAAGCGGGTGGTCATTACCTCGTCGTTCGCCGCAATCGGCTACGGCCGCGCCAACACCGACAAGGTTTTCACGGAAGAAGACTGGACGGATTTGGGAGGCCCAGGCGTCGCTCCCTACATCAAGTCCAAGACGCTCGCCGAGCGCGCCGCCTGGGACTTCATCGAACAGGAAGGCGGCGGACTGGAGATGACCGTCATCAATCCCGTGGGCATCTTCGGGCCGGTGCTCGGAACCGACTTTTCAAGCTCGATCGGCATTATCAAAGGGCTGCTAACGGGAATGCCGGCGGTCCCGCGCATCTACTTCGGGATGGTGGACGTGCGCGATCTCGCGGACCTGCACGTCCGGGCACTGGCAGCGGATGCAGCAAGAGGGCAGCGCTTCCTTGCTATCGGGGGCGGCGTCGTCTCCATGCTCGACGTAGCGAAGATGCTGCGGAAGCACCTCGGAGCGTCAGCAAGGCGGGTGCCGCGCCGGCAATTCCCGGACTGGCTGCTGCGCATTGTGGCGCGGTTCAACCCACAAGCGAAAGCGTCACTGCCGCAGCTCGGGGTGATCCGCCGCAGCACCAACAAGAAGGCGCGGCGCCTGTTAGAATGGCAACCGCGACCCTATGAGCAGACGATCGCTGACACCGCGGACAGCCTGATCCGCTACGGGATCGTCGAACCGTGACCCGGCGGTCACGAAGACTCGAACTTCACTCCGCCACTCACCGCTTCGCTCACTACGCTGACGTAGGCGTGGCGGCGCGAGGATACGACACGGCGGCAAACGGCGGTATTTGGGCCCCACGAGGATTCGAGCCTCTGGCATTCGCCTTCGGAGCAAACATCCACCTTTAAACACATCGCTCCCTTTACCGCCTGCTTCGCAGCATGCGAGCACTCTCAGTCCGGGTCAGTCTGGAGATCCCGACAAAATGTCCGAGATTGTTCTGGACACCCACAGTCGCTGTGGCAGAATGGTAGAAACTCGATCAGATAGGTAGAAGCTATGAGCGCGACGCTCAACATCAAAGATCCCGAGGCCCATCGCCTGGCACAGGCGATTGCCCTGGAGACTGGCGAGCCTATGACCCGGATCGTCGTTGAAGCTCTTCGCGACCGACTTATCCGGATCGAACGGCAGAGAGAACGTGCCAGCGTCACGGAGCTTCTCGCTATTGCCAATCGCGCCGCGCGTCTCGTGACCAAGCCATACTCCAAGCACGGAGACGAACTTTACGATGCTGACGGGCTTCCGAAATGATCGTCGACACCTCAGCGCTGGTCGCCATTCTTTATGGTGAGGAGGAGGCTGGCAGCTTTACCGAGATCGTCCAGCGGGCGGATATCTGCCGTATGAGCGTGGCGACCTATCTCGAACTGACGCTCGTCGTCGAAAAGCAGCTAGGCCCGGAAGGCACGCGGCATGCCGAGAGCTTTGTGCGACGCGCCGGCATCCAGATCGAACCTGTCACCCTCGAGCAGGGCTTGATCGCCCGGCAAGCTTTCTTCGACTTCGGCAAGGGACGCCATCCGGCCGCGCTCAACTATGGCGACTGCTTCCCCTATGCGCTGGCGAAAGCCTGCGACGAACCCCTGCTCTTCAAGGGCAATGACTTCAGCCAGACGGACGTCGAGAGCGCTCTCTCCCACCCGTCCCCAATGACGCCGAGATCATGAAAACGGAAATCGACCACCTCCCTGCCAACAAGCGGCGCGAGCTTGACCGGGTCATTCAGATCTTGTTCGAGGAATTCGACGACGCCCATGGAGAGCCGACCGGCCCCCGCAAGCTGGGCCGGATCCTCAAGATCATTCTCTACGGCTCCTATGCCACGGGACGCTGGGTGCATGAGCCGCATACCGAGCGCGGCTACCGATCGGATTTCGATCTGCTCATCATCGTCAACCAGAAGGAACTGACGGACCGGCTCGAATATTGGGACAAGGCCGAAGAACGCCTCAACATTGAGACCATGATCCTCAACCGGCTCCGTACGCCGGTCAATTTCATCATTCACACCCTGCAGGAAGTGAATGATGGGCTGGCGCACGGCCGTTATTTCTTCATGGACATCGCCCGCGACGGCATCGCCCTCTATCAGGCCGACGACAAGGAACTGCACAAGCCCAGGCCCAAGACGCCGCAGCAGGCTTATGATATGGCCAAGGGCTATTACGACCAGTGGTTTGGCCTAGCTGTCTCCTCACGGATGGGTTTCCAGTTTTTCTATGAGGCGAAGCAATTTCCCGACGCGGCCTACAACCTCCAGCAGGCCTGCGAGCGACTCTATTATTGCGTCCTGCTCGTCTACACCTTCTACACCCCCTACAGCCACAACATCAAATTCCTGCGCCAACTTGCGGAGCGGCTTTCTCCGCGGCTGGTCGATGCCTGGCCCCGCGACAAGCGCAAGCTCGAAGCGCGCTTCCTCAAGCTCAAAGACGCCTATGTGAAAGCGCGGCATTCCGATCATTTCAAGATGACGGATGAGGAGTTCGTCTATCTCTCCGAACGCGTCGAGATACTCGGCACGATCGTCAACGAGCTATGTCAGGAAAAATTGGCGGAAATGCGCGCGGCGTTGGAACCAAACACATAAGTGTCGTGCGTCGGACAACTTTTGTGGCGCACCTGCCCCGATCCTTTGGCCTAGAGGCCGAGCGGGCGCTCGATGCCGGGGATAGCCAGCACCTCCCTGGCCAGGAATTCGACCAGCAGGCGTACGCGTACGATCCCTGCGCGTTCCGGCACGATCAGCATGTTGAGCGGCACGGATGGAGGCGCCTGATCAGGGAGAATCGTTTCGAGCAGCCCTTCGGAAAGCAGGTCGTCAACCAGCCAGATGTGAGCCGGACCAATGCCGCGACCGGCGAGATAAGCTTCGCGCGCCGCAAGCCCGTGATCGAGACGAAGGCGTCCGCCAAAGGGCACCACATGGGTATCGCCGTTGGGGCCCTCCAGCGTCAGCGTATCGCTGCCCGCGATATTCCACATACGGATACCTTCAAGGTTCACCAGGCCTTCGGGCGCCGAAGGTCGCCCGTGGAGCGCCAGGTAATCTGGCGAACCGACGAGGATGCGCCGGCTATCTCCAAGCGCCCGCAGCTTCATGGAACTGTCGGTCAGGGGGCCGAGGCGGATGGCTATGTCCACGCCTTCCCGAACGAGATCGATGCGTTCGTCGGTCAGGTTCAGATCGACGGCAATCTCGGGATAGCGATCCTGAAAGGCAAAGATCAGCCGACTGATATAGCGGACTCCGAGCGCCGCCGTGCAAGATACCCGCACCGTGCCGGCCGGTGATTCGCGTGCGCGTCTCGCTTCATCGCCGGCCTGTTCGACAAGGTGGAGTATCTGGATCGCGTTGGTGTAGTACCGGCGACCTTCCTCGGTCAGCGCCACCCGCCGCGTCGTCCTGCTGAACAGCACCACGCCCAAAGCATCCTCCAGTTCACGAAGATGCCGGGTGACACTGGATTGGCCGATATTCATCTCGCGCGCGACCGCCGAGAGGTTTCCGCGATCGGCGACGCGGATGAAGGTGCGCATGCGCTCAAGTGTGACGTGAGATTGATCCATTTTTCGGCATTATACTATCTTGACCCTGTCTATACCGGATCAATTTGCCACCGCCTAGCTTGCAGGAGACTCGTCGGCCGCAAGCAGGTGAACACTATGAATATCCTGATCGTTTTCGCTCATCCCGAACCGAAATCCCTTTCTGCCTCTCTGCGTGATGTGGCGATCCGGGAGCTCGAAGCGGCGGGACATCAGGTCAAAGTTTCCGACCTCTATGCGATGCAGTGGAAATCGCAGGTCGATCGCGCCGATTTCCCCGCCCTCGCCTCCAATGAGCGACTGCTGCCGGTAGCCGCCTCGAAAACTGCTTTTGCGACCGGCACCCTGACGGACGACGTAAAAGCCGAGATCGACAAGCTACAGTGGGCCGATACGCTGATCTTGCAGTTCCCGCTCTGGTGGTTCGCCATGCCTGCCATCCTAAAAGGCTGGGTGGATCGGGTATATGCCTATGGTTTCGCCTACGGCGTCGGCGAGCATAGCGACAGGCGCTGGGGCGACCGCTATGGTGAAGGCGTCATGGCGGGTAAGCGCGCGATGCTGATCGTGGCGGCCGGAGGCTGGGAAGAGCACTACTCCGCCCGCGGCGTGAATGGTCCGATCGACGATCTGTTGTTCCCGATCAATCACGGGATTCTTTACTACCCCGGCTACGACGTGCTGCCACCCTTTGTGACCTACAGCACCGACCGATTCGACGAAATGCGCTTCGCGGCTACGGCTCGCGAGTTACGCGAACGGATGCGCACGCTGGAAACGACACCTCCCATTCCATACCGAAAGCAGAACTACGGGGATTACCATATCCCGAGCATGGAATTGCGCGGCGGCATAGAACCAGCGGGCGTAAGTGGCTTTGCGCTGCACCAGCTGCCACATAGCCCAGACAGTTGATAGCAAAAGGGTCAGGTAGGGCGGCCATGGCGGGCTCGATCAATGTGCCTGGCAAGTTGCACGCGCCATCACGCCATGGCTGCTCTGACCGCCAGCATGGTGATTCTCGTCGATCTGCCAACAAAGAATGGCCCGCCACAGGCTGGGAACTGCAGCAGGCCATAGTTTATCAGGATGGTGCTCCTGAGGAAAAGAGTATCATGACGAGGCTTGCCGGCAAGATCTTTTTGCTGCACTGCACAAACGATGGATCGGTCGCGAGGAATTCTTCGTCAAAAAGACTATTCAGAGCAGCGAGGCAGGATGCGGCCGCAAGCCTGCTCGCTCAATCGGGGAACCCAAGCCTTGAGCGCGCAGACTTGCGCCAGTGCCGGAATGGCAACTGAGATGATCGGTATTGTCGATCCTGTCAGGCTTTGAGCGGTACAAGAAAACGGCGGAAGTGCCTTGCCTTTCGGGCCGTCAATCGACACCATCGCCGCTTATGGACACCGGTTGGCTATCGCTGGCGCTCTTTATTCCCGAAGCGATCGAGCACGAATTGCAGCGCCGAGAAAGCCCTCATTCGCCAGAGAAATAGGACCGTCTCATGTCGCGTCACGCCTATGCGCTAGTCGATGATAGCCCCTGCATCATCTGGATAGGGTGGGATCAGCCTATGGGAACATTCTTCCTTCACCTGCTGGATGGAGGTCGAAAGCCATTGGTGTGGGAGGGAGCCAGGCCCAACCAATATACGGACCCCGCGCCGCTAGTCGCGTTGGCCGAGCGCCTGGCGGCGGAGCATGAGATGGATGTGATTGCATCCGATATTCTCGGGACGCTCGAAAGCGACAAGGCCGCCGGCCGCTAGCCGGCTTGGACAAAATCCAGGCCGGGCTAGCGGCCGCTTTTTGAGGGAGAGCGCTGGATAGCGGGATTGTGCGCAGAGCGCATGCTGCAAGGCGAAAGGCGAAAAGGCCGAATAGTGTGGGCTCGGCTTTCGACCTCGGAAGGACAAGACCAGAGGATTCGGCCATGACTTTCGATGAGATGCGTGTGGATTTTATAGTGCGGCGCAAGGGATCGCTCGCGCTTCCGATAACAGGCTTGATCGTTTACTCGGCGGTCGCGCTTCTAACTCTTGCGGTTGCGCCACCGCTCCACAATCTGGTGCTTGCCCTTTGTTTCTGGGCGATCATGCCGCTTGGCCTGCTTGTCGGGCGCCTGCGGGGTGAAGACATGAGCGCACCATCCGAAAATCCGCTTCTGCGTTTGTCCGTTATGGCGCGGATTATGGCGCTGTCGACCTGGGCCATTCATATCCCTGTCTGGATCTACGCCCCGGCCCTGTTTCCCATTAGCGTCGGCATTGGTTTCGCACTCCATTGGGTAGTCTTTTCTTGGACCATCGGCCATCCGCTCGGCCTCGTTCACCTGGCAATGCGCATTGTGTTTGTGCTCGCCGCCTGGCATCTGTTTCCGGGCAACAGAACGGGCGCGGTAAGCATCGGCATCGCGCTTGCCTATGGCATCTCTCTTCTTCAACTGAGCCGGGTTGACTGGCAGACCCGGCTTGGTTTGAGCTTCGATCCGCTTAGAACGTGACCCTGCCCGCGAATGGCCGGTGTCCGAGATTGAGGCCGTTCCGACAGACGTCATCGATATGGTCGGCGCGGGCGGTACCTATCAATCTGCGTTGCTGTGAGGCTCGACGAAGACGGCGTCGATCGGGCGGAAGACAAAGCGGCGCTTTCGGCCGGTCAGTTTCGCGAATGATTCATTTCGCAGTGGAGGCCGCCGCGATCACCTGCTCCCGGCAGGGCCCGCAACTGCCCCGACGGGCTGAGTTGCCAGACTTTCACGAGAGAATCGCGATGCATGAAGCCTGATACTCTGGGGGCCGATCTGGGTATCCACCAGATCCAAGCTCTCCTTGATAACGAACAGCAGTCGGACGTCAGGCATGTGCGAACGGATCGAGCTCGAGCGATGCTCTCGTCACCATCCGCAAAGATGGTAGATATTACTCCACGCTATGGAGTGTTCTTGATATCTAGGTAGCCGGGAGCCTGCACACCGACAATGTCTCAAATTGATCTGGAAATAACGCGAAGGCGAGTTGATGTCGCGGTTCTTGCGCTCGAGGCATGGCACGTTATTTCCACTCGGACACGCAACTGCCTTGGACATTTGAACAGAAATGATGACCCCGAATCCACGGTAGCACACACATCGATCGAACAGATGCATTTGAGCGATCTGTCGCGTTGCTCACGATCAAGTATCATTCGCCTGCCCAATCTTGGCAATGTCTGTTACTGTGAGATAGCCGCAGCCATGGATCGCTATGGCTGGCGTCTCCATGACGAGTGGACCGGGGCCCCCGAGCCTCTGGCACTTGAACTTCTGGGACCATCTCTTGCCCGTTATGTGAAAATGGTCAGCCAGGCAGCGGAAGCACGGGCAGAGAGATTTGCTCTTGGCGAGGAAATGCTGGAACTACATGATCGGGACGGTTGGAGCGGCGCAGAGATTGGCAAGCTTTTCGGAGTATCGGGTTCTGCGGCACTTGCAACTATTCAGAAGGTGCGCCGTACGACCAATCTGAGGATACGCTATCCCCTACCCGCGCCGCCGGCAACCAACTAATGCATCTCGGCTGCCCAATGGAGGTTGCCAGACGTCGTTTGCTCGAGTGACGTCACTTTGCCGTCGAACGGCGACCGCCTCTATCAGGCGCCTTGCACGGCCTATCCCATGACTTGACCTTGACATGATGTCAGACCTTATTTCCTATGACAAAGGAGAAAGGCGATGCACGATCATCATGGCCATGACGGCGATTGCTCCCCGCATGCCGAGCCCGCACGCGAGGTGAAGGATCCTGTCTGCGGAATGCGCGTGGATCCCCACAAGACGCAGCATCATGTCGAGCGAGATGGCGCCACCTTTCATTTTTGCAGCGCGGGATGCCGGGCAAAATTTGTTGCCGATCCCGCGAGATATCTGACGCCGCAATCGCCGCCCTCCCCTCCCGCATCGGCTTCCGGGACGTGGACCTGCCCGATGCATCCCGAGGTCCGTCGCAACGGCCCCGGCACCTGCCCGATCTGCGGCATGGCGCTGGAGCCCGTCGAGCCAAGCGGTGACGAAGGGCCGAACCCGGAACTGGTCGATTTCACCCGCCGCCTCTGGGTGAGCGGCATTCTCGCCGTACCGCTGCTGCTGCTCTCGATGGGGGGTGAAATGGTTGGGCTGCACCTTGTGCCCATGCGCTGGTCGCCTTGGGTGCAGCTCGCGCTCACCGCGCCGATCGTGCTGTGGGGTGGACGGCCCTTTTTCGAGCGCGGCTGGGCCTCGCTGAAGAGCCGCCACTATAATATGTTCACTTTGATCGCGATCGGCGTCGGCGCCGCGTTCCTCTACAGCCTCGTCGCCACCCTCGCACCCGGTATCTTCCCGGACGCATTCCGCGCGCACGGTGGCATGGTCCCGGTCTATTACGAAGCGGCGGGCGTCGTCGTCGCGCTCGTGCTGCTCGGCCAGGTCCTGGAGTTACGGGCGCGCGCATCCACCGGCCGCGCCATTCGCGCTCTGCTCAATCTCGCGCCCAAGACAGCTCGGCGCATCGGCTCCGACGGGACCGAGAGCGACGTGCCGTTGGCGGACATCGCCAAAGGGGAGCGGTTGCGTGTGCGCCCAGGCGAGTCGATCCCGGTCGACGGCGTCGTGACGGACGGACGCTCGTCCGTCGATGAATCGATGCTTACCGGCGAGCCGGCGCCTGTGCCCAAGTCGGCCGGCGCGGCGGTCACCGGCGGCACGGTCAACGGCACCGGCAGCCTCGTCATGGAAGCACAGGCGATCGGTTCGGACACCGTTTTGGCGCGCATAGTCGCGATGGTGACAGAAGCGCAGCACAGTCGCGCACCGATCCAGGCTGTGGCCGACCGCATCGCCGGCTGGTTCGTTCCTGCGGTTGTGCTGGTGGCGATCGCGACTTTCATCGTCTGGAGCCTGGTCGGGCCGGAGCCGCGCTTCGGCCACGCGCTGCTCAACGCAATCGCCGTCCTCATCATCGCGTGCCCATGCGCGCTGGGCCTCGCAACGCCGATGTCGATCATGGTCGGCACCGGACGCGGCGCGCAGGCCGGCGTGCTGGTCAAGAATGCGGAGGCGCTGCAAGCCCTCGACGGCGTCGATACGCTGGTGATCGACAAGACCGGCACGCTCACCGAGGGTAAGCCGAAGCTCGTAGCGATCGACCCCGCCCAAGGATTTGCAGCCGATGAGGTGCTGGCGCTTGCTGCCGCTCTGGAGCAGCGTTCCGAGCATCCGCTTGCCGTGGCGATCGTCGCGGCTGCGCGTGATCTTGGGCTCGTGCTGGATGACGACGACGATTTCGGATCGCAAACCGGCACGGGAATCAGCGGGACCGTCGGCGGGCGCGCGATCGCAATCGGCAACGCCGCACAGATGCACAGGGTCGGCGCAGACATCTCGCTGCTCAATGTTGCGGCCGAAAGCCATCGGGCGAGCGCAGCTGGTGTCATGTTCGTCTCTGTCGACGGGAAGGCTGCAGGTCTGATTGCGGTCGCCGATCCGATCAAGGCATCGACACGCGAGGCCCTCGCCGCGCTTCATGAGGAGGGCCTGCGCATTGTCATGCTGACCGGGGACAGCCGCCGCACGGCCGAGGCGGTCGCAAACGCGATCGGCGGCATCGATGAGGTCCATGCAGATCTCAAACCCGACGACAAAGCGCGCATCGTCGCTGAGCTGAAGGCGAATGGCAGATGCGTCGCCATGGCGGGCGACGGCATCAACGACGCGCCGGCGCTCGCCGCGGCGGATGTGGGGATCGCGATGGGTACAGGCACCGACGTCGCCATCGAGAGCGCCGGGCTGACCCTCACGAAGGGTGATCTCGCGGCGATGGTCCGGGCGCGCCGGCTCGCCCGCGCGACCATGGCAAACATCCGCCAGAACCTCTTCTTCTCGTTCCTGTTCAACGGCATTGGCGTGCCGGTCGCGGCAGGCGTGCTCTATCCGGTGGCAGGCATCCTGCTGTCGCCCATGTTTGCGGGTGCCGCCATGGCCCTTTCCTCTTTCACGGTGGTCACCAATGCGCTGCGGCTCAACGTCGTGCGGCTCGACAGAGGCAATCCATGAACATCGGGCAGGCCGCGCAGGCAAGCGGCGTGTCGCAGCGGATGATCCGTCACTACGAAAAGATCGGTCTCGTCCCGCCGCCGGTACGGCGGGACAGCGGCTATCGCGATTATTCGGACGCGGACGTTCATCGCTTCCGCTTTATTGCCAATGCCCGTGACCTTGGTTTCCCGATCGAGGAAATCCGCTCCCTCCTCGGCTTGTGGCAGGACCGAGGGCGATCGAGCAGGGATGTTAAGGCGCTGGCATTGGCGCGTGCCGAGGAGCTTCGCCGCAAGGCCGCCATGCTTGAGGCAATGAGAACGGCGCTGAACGAACTGGTCGAGGCCTGTCATGGCGATGTTCGGCCCGAATGCCCGATCATCGAGCGCCTAGCCCGGATGAAGACCTGACAGTAGCGCGAAATCGTTCGCCTTCACCGCTCGCCGATTAGCCTGCGCCACGTTCTCCGGAAAAGGCCCTGTGGCGCCGGATGGCGCTGGATACGCATGTGGAAATCTTCACCGCGTACCTCGCGCAGGGAACCGGAAATTTGTTTGTCT
This sequence comes from Sphingomonas sp., assembly GCF_003248515.1. Lineage (GTDB taxonomy): Bacteria > Pseudomonadota > Alphaproteobacteria > Sphingomonadales > Sphingomonadaceae > Sphingomonas_I. The sequence goes on along the minus strand of NZ_QFOB01000009.1, from coordinate 126,739 downwards.
GCCATGGTAGTGCGTTCCACCGACGGCAGATCGCCATCGACAAACAAAGAACCTTGGCGCGAATCGTTCTTCCCCATCATGATTAAAATATAAGCGAAACCGGCGTGGCCTGAATAGATTAGTGGCTGAGCGGCCCGAGGCTTTGCTTCAGAATGTCCGAAACCCTTCCGGCAAGCCGTTGATCAGGAAACGCTGGCCGAACCGAAGGCAAAGATATAGACCGCCAGGCCCTCACCGAAACACAGCAACGAAAATGGGAGTTTTGTATGAACAATAGTGACCTTGCCGACACGCTGGCGGCCGAATCCGGAGTCAGCAAGGCTGATGCGCGCAAGACGGTTGACGCCGTATTCGCCGCCATCGCCGAAGCCGCAGCGGGGGGCGAGGAGATTTCGCTCAATGGATTCGGCAAGTTCAAGGTCAAAGAGACAGCGGCCCGCGAAGGCCGGAATCCGGCGACTGGTGAAACCATCCAGATTGCCGCGTCCAGGAAGCTGACCTTCACGCCCGCCAAGGCGGTAAAGGACAAGCTCAACGCGTAAAATTTGGGCCGGCAGCGTGTTCAGGCCCATTGCCGGCCTTATGAAGGAGTTCGGGCAGCACAGGCAGCAGAGGTTGTCGCCGAACCAAGGGCGGGCCATTTTCCCGGAAATCGAGAGATGACGCCATGGCAAACGAACCCATTCCCGACCGGGCAGCACGGCGGATCGCACTTGCGCTCGTTGAGCAATGTGTGCGCAACAGTCGGCTTGAGGAATTGCATGCCGGGATGAGGCCGGACAGTCTTTTGGGTGACTTCAGTGACGTGAAAGTCGTGACGCCTTTCGGTGATATCCCCTGGACTGAGCTCTCCCGAATTTCGGATGCAGAGATGAAGACCCTGATGATCGAGATCGTCAACCGTGTTTATACCTTCCTGACCCACATGGAGGATCTCACCGCGCTCAGCGATGCGGCAAGATGGGATCGCCCTGTGCATGATCCACGTCTTTTGGGAACGGCCTTGCGTCGCGCAGCCGCTCGCAAAGGCGAACCACTCGACGACAACTGACGATTTCCCAGGCCACACGTGGTGTGACAGTGTGCATCCCACAATGATTGTTCGATGGGAGCGCTGCCGACATTGGCCATCTCCGCATGCCCAACACGCTCCCGCAATTTTTGCCGCGGCGCAATCCCTCGCAGCATTAACCATCGTTGCCGGATGATGCAGCAGGTCACGCTAACCGGCCGACTGTCCGTCGGCGTATGACGGGATATAAGGAATGTCGCCGAGCGCGCCGAACCTCTTGCTTGGAGCGCAGCGGACATCAGCCAACGGCCAATGCCCAAGATTGCCGAGAACAAGCGCTTCCAAGTCTGGTCGATCCGCGTCTCCCGCGCCGGTATCGCCGGCCGTTCATGCACGGTATCATGTAGGATCATCGCGCGGCCCGGACGGCAACGCCGCATACGACACCTGATATCACTAGACGGGTTGGATTAGTGCCTGCGACCAGAGCCCGCTCCCTGCCCGTTTGAAATTCGGCGCGTCATTCCGGCGTCATCCGGAGAAGAACCCGTCTTTGAAGGCGGCCGGACCATCGACCGGCCGCCTTCAAGGTCAATAGGGATAACTGACGCCGTAATAGCCGTAGACCTCCCGGCCATAGTCGCGATCGAAAGGCGGTTCGTCATTACCTGCATAACGAGGCGCCTTCTCAAGCACCGCCTTGTCGAGATCGATGACATATCCGCCCTGATCGGTCTCATAGGTGAGCACTTCCCACGGAAGTGGATAATAATCGCTGCCGAGGCCGAACAGCCCGCCGAACTGGAGAACGGCGTATTCGACCCGACCGGACCGCTTCTCGACCATGAAATTGTAGATGGAACCGAGCTTCTCGCCCGCACGGTTGTAAACGCTAGTCCCTTCAACCTTGTTAGATGCGATCAGCCGGTTGGTTTCTTCGGTGGCAAGCTGGGTATCGGCCATGACAAAATCCTTCGAGTAAGTCCGAGCGTTCGAGGACAACGTCGTAGCCGCTAATGCTCTCCCGGTGGCGAAGCGCCACCGGCCCTCAGATCGTCAGAATGACCTGTAAATAGGATCGGCCGGGGCGCCTGGGGCGCCGGCAACGTTACCCTGAGGAAATTCATCGATCAAAAGGACGACGGTCGCGCGGCCCAGCGAAGAAAATTAAGAGCCGTTTCAATTCAACGGTCACCGGTCCTGATGCAATCGGCCTGCCACCTGGTCACGCTCGGTCGCGACTAGGAACAATGCCTTGGTACATCCGCAAGAAACCGGATCCAGTTCAGGCGATTGAGACTGCGACGGAGGCGTCAGCTTGAGGCCAGGGGCGGACGATCAGGATCGGCAGCGAGTTGGAGAATGCGCTTGCCCTGTACCCAAACTTCCTCACCATGCCAGTTGACCCATAGGCATATAGCTTCACCGGACGGGAGATCAACGTTGATCGCATAGTCCAAAGCCGCATTGAGTGTCAGACCCGCGATCTTCGGATGAAACTCAGCCTCTCCCCGCCGCTTGACGGCGATAGCGGCCGGCGCTTTCCACGGGATAGGTTTCTGCATTGCGTAGTTCCTTGAGCCCTAGTTTTGTTACTGCGGCGTGATTGAGACTGGCAACAATATCTGCATCCTTTCCGCTGGGTTCAGGACGGCTAAGGAAATAGCCCTGCACTTCTGTGTTACCGTTGATTAATATTTTGAACCCCATGGCCAGCCATGGAGAAATATCGCATCGACTCCCCAGTCGTGAGATCTGCTGGCCTCTTTTGAAAGCCAAAGCGCTGCCGAACGGAACCACAGCCATCTGTGCGGATGGATTGAATCTCAGATGCGTGGGAAGACGGGCAAACGATCGAACATCAGCGAGGCGAGACTCCAGATGCTGGTGCCCACCAGGAGGACACCGACGAGCTGCAATAGCAGCTTGGGCGCTATCTGACGGGTCAGCCAAGCGCCGAGCGGCGCCGCCACGAGGCCACCAATCAGGATGCCGGTCGCGGCATCGGTAAAATGAAGGCCATGAATGCCGACGAAGGCGGTAAGGACGGTCACGGTCACAAAGAACTCGGCTGCATTGGCGGTGCCGACGGCCATCCGCGGGGTCATGCCTTGCGCAAGAAGATTTCCTGTCACCAGAGGTCCCCAGCCACCGCCTCCAGAACTGTCGAGAAAACCGCCGAGGAAGCCGAGGGGAGCGACCAGTCTTATGCGACGGAAGGCAAGCGGGCGACGCGGTGCGCGCCAGAGCAGATAGGCGCCGACGGCAATGAGATAGACGAGCAGCACCGGTCGCAATATGTCGCTCTTGAGGAAGTAGAGCACCCAGATACCAGCCACCCCGCCGATCACCCCCGGCACCGCGAGGCGTGCGAAGAGCGGCCAGTCGACATTACGCTGGAGGATGTGGGCCATGCCGGCGGCACCGGTGGTGAAGCTTTCCGCCGTGCGGGTCGCCGATGAGGCGGCAATCGGAGGCGCGCCCGACAGGACAAGCAGCGAGTTCGACAAAACGCCGAAACCCAGGCCCAAAGCGCTATCGACGGTCTGAGCGAAGACGCCGATCAGGATGAAAGGCGCAAGTTCGGCCCAGGGGATCGCGGAAAAATCCATCAGCTACGATCGCTGTTAGCGCGTGCTGATACCGATCGCCCAACACGTCCCGATGGAGCAGTAATCGCATATAGCAATGGAAACCCGAGAGCCATAAGCGACAGGAACCCGCTGGCCATGGGTCCGGCACCAGCGATCCATGGGAGGATCGCGGCCCAGATCGCGAGCGCCATGACTATGATGAGCGTCCTTTCCTGCTCACTGTCGTCAAGAGCCGAGAGGTCGACGTGCGAGCGGCCTTCGAACAAGGCGCGCAATCCAACTCCTGTGCGGCTCCTTGCGTCGACGAGCAGTGTCGGCGCAAGCGCCTGCCCGAGACAGCTCATACTGGCACCGAAGAGCCGCACGCCCATCGCGCTTGCAAAGCCGCGGAATTGATCGTTGCGATCCGTGATCGCGCGCAGGCCTGTGCGGCCGCCAAAAATCATGTCCGCGAGCACGCTGCTCTCTTCAGCGGCCGGCGCGGGCATAGGTGAGTCCTGCGTGGCACCAATCCATTCAAGGATCGTGGCGGGCACGTCGAGCCCGCTGGCACGCTCCAGCCCCTGGAAGCCGGGGGCGGAATTGGCCTCACAGATCCGATAGCCTTCTTCGTCAAAGAGGATGTCGATCCCGGTGATATCGAGGTCCAGAATGTCCGCTGCCTTGACGGCCAGTTCTGCCATCTCGGGCGGCGGATTATAGGCGACGCCGACACCGCCCAAGGAGACATTGGACTTGAAACCGCCGGTTAGCGATCGGCGCTCCATGGCCGCCACGACACGTCCGCCGACGACTAGGACACGAACATCCCGGCCATGGCTCGCCCGGACATAATGCTGCAGGATGAAGTCGGCCTTTGCCTCGGCACTTTCGAGCAGCCCGGCCAGATCCTCGAACTGGCTGCGATTCTCGCACTTGAGGACGCCGGCCCCGCGCGTGCCTTTGAGCGTCTTGACGATCACTGGGAAACCAAGCTCGCGCTCGACGAGGTCGACATCCATCGGGAAGGTTCCGAGGATCGTGCGTGGGATAGGCAGGCCGGCCCGATTGAGGCTCTGGAGCGTATGAAGCTTGTCGGCGACGCGCTCGATCGTGGCTGGGCCGTTGATCAGTCGGACGCCGCGCCGCTCGAAGTGGCGAAGCAGCGCGAGGGTGTAATAATCCGTTTCGGCGCCGGTCCGGCAGATGATGAAGTCCGGCCGCGTCATCGGGCTGTCGTCATAGGTGACCGCCCAGTCCTCGTCCCCGCCCACGACCAGATCGAAGCGATGGGGGTCGTAGACGGCGAGATCGATGCCCATGGCACTCGCCGCTTCCTGAAAGCGGAAAACTTCCGGGACTTCGGGGATCGCGGGATCCAGTTCATGATGGAAGAGGATCCAGCCCTGCAGCATCTTGATTCCCGAATCCTGTTTTGTCCTCTGATAGACTAGCAGTTGGGCATCGATGCGACCAACGGCATACGTCCGAGATTCTCGCAGGCAACGAGCCCACCCTGACGCGCCTCCCGTCAACGAGGCGAGATCCGCGGGAATCGCGCCTCGAAGCGAGCGCCCTGGCAAGACCCTGCCCGCGCGCAAGCGCTGCGCCTGATAGATCGGGAACAGCCCCACGGCCGGGTAAGCGTCCTGCCGAATTAGCTCCCGGGACACCTGTAGGCGCCCCCCTTCCCACGATATCCTCGGCGTTGAAGTGCCTCATGGATTGCTGAAGCCGGCACGTGCCAGATCAAGGACGCGACGATGTCGCGGTAGCCCACTGGTGAACAAGGCCAGGCGAGACGCTCAGGAGATCGAGCTGGCGCGAACGCAGAACAAATCCCGGCAAGACGTGACCACCGCTTTCTTGTAATATCCAAAATACTGGCCGTATCCAGGTGACTAAAGCGCTGTCGCATGTGGAAGGGAACAACGGACAATGTTGAGCATGAAGGACGCCTCGGCACTCTGGTTCTGGCCATGGACAATGGCGCAAGCGAACATTGCCTTGTTCGAGACGGCGGCGAGCGTCCCTTCCGTTCTCGGGGCGCGCCTACCGATGATTTCCGACGCAATACGAAACCCCTGGACCGCCGACACCCTCGAGTTAAATCGGATGGTGTCCGAGAAGACCGAAGCGTTCGGCCGTTCGCAGCGCTCGCTTTCCTCCGCCGCGCGCAAACTGCAGGCGGCCGCCGAGGGCAATGCGCGCGATCTCGGCAAGGTCACAGGCGGAGGGATGCTGTGGCCAACGGACTATATTCGCATGGCCGAGCGCAATATCGCCGCGCTTGCAGCGCTGGCCACCGTCCCGGGCGAAGCTTTGGCCCCTGTTCACAAGGGCGTCACCTCGAACGCGAAGCGCCTGTCAGGCAGGCGTGGCGTATAGCACTCAGCGCCCAAGCCGCATCCGAATGTCGCGATAGGCCGCATCGATCAGTGCCTGCAGCGCAACGTCATCTGTCTCCCGGCCCCAGCGCAGCTTGACATGACGCATGCGTTTGCCCGTCCCCTCGAGCAGTCCGGCAGGGTCCGGCAGCTCCGTTCCGTGGAAGAAACCGATGTTCGAATGGGCGGCGAACGTATCGACATAGGCGAATGCCGCGTCCTGGATGCAGGCGGTCGGATGCCCGTCATGCAATAGTTCGACCACGTCCGCGCCACACGCGCGAATGCGATCGAACCAGGGCTCGATGAACCGGCGCTGCCCCGCTCCCGATGCCCCGAACCACGCGGCTACCTCGGGGGCGGAGCGCACCGCGCCTGATAGTCGGAACAAGGCGGACATGGGGGCAAGGTGGCATGACATCGCGCAATGTCGAGACAGATTTCTCTGCAAGGCATCTTTGGGTCGCATCGAAAGCAGTGCTGCACGCCCCCTTGACGCCCGCCAGGCGGATTGCAAAATCAACGCCGGGCACATGCTGCCCGACTGGAGAAGGAGCGACGAGAGAAAGGAGACAGGATATGTCGCAACCATTTTCCCGACTGCTGCATCCCTTCGATGTGGCGCATCATCCGACGCTTGAGCCTGAGGTCAAACGGGCTCTGCTTGCGTCCTGGGCATCCGACCGCGTGGCGGTGATGGACAATCCTGCGCTGCGTCGGCCCCCCGGCGTCAAACGGCCGTTTTCAGTCGATGAGGTGATGGCGGCGCTGCGGGTGCTCGATCAACCAGGCGCATCCCACGCGTAATGACAGCGCGGCGGAGCATCGGCTTCGCCGCGCCTTTGGATTTCACTGGCAACATAGGCCTGCCGGTCTTCACCGGCAGGCCAGACGATGATCAGGCCGCTTCGAGCGCCCGCTCCTGATGTGCGATGCGGTCGTTCGCCGCGGTGCTGCCGGCGATCGCGATCTTGCGCGGCTTCATGGCCTCGGGGACCACACGCTTGAGCGCGATCGAGAGCAGGCCGTTCTCGACGCGCGCTTCGCCCGCCTCGATGAAGTCAGCAAGCTGGAAGCGCCGCTCGAACGCACGCGCCGCAATGCCGCGATGCAGATACTCGCCCCGGTCGGCATCTTCGGCGCGCTTTCCGGAAACGGTGAGCAGGTTCTGCTGGGCGACCACCTCTATATCCTCAGGACGGAAGCCGGCGACCGCGACGGTGATGCGATAGCTGTCTTCGCCGTCCTTCAGGATGTCGAAAGGCGGATAACCGTCGTCGTCACGTGCCCCTGCCTCAAGCAGGTTGAAGAGGCGGTCGAAGCCGACGGTAGAGCGCCGATAGGGCGCGAAGTCGAAGTTGGTTCTCATTTCCAAATCCTCCGATTGAAGCAATCTGGGCTTGAGAAGCGTCGGTGTGGAAGAGCCGACGCCCTCTTTGTCCCACCGGACCCGAACGGCGTCCGGCAAGGTCTGAATTAGTATCGGCTTTTCCGGTTTCAAGGGGATTTTTTCAGCCTGAAGCCGGTCAAAATGGTGATGGTCGGCGACAGGATGCTGCAGGTGGGGGATGCCTCGCCGATACCGCGCCGTAAAGCAGGCGCTTCCGATGTGCCAGCTTGGGGCTCTTGGCGGAATAACACTCAGTTGCACCCAATACGGTTGTCATCACTTATACGAAAGCCTGGCCAAGCGCCTATGAAGGGGCGGCCCTGGTTGGTATGGGTGCGCCCCGGTTTGGCGCTATGGCGGGTGCGCGCTTGCTACCGTCGCCAAAGCGGCTTGCGCAGATCCGCGACCAAACTATGCCTGCGCTTTCTCGATCCAAAGGAGCCGTGATGCCCACGAGCGACACCGATACCGCCCAGATTCTGATCGGGCTTACCGCTGAAATCACATCGGCGCACGTATCCAACAACAGCGTCCCCGCCTCCGAGCTGCCAGCCCTGATCCGGTCGGTGCATGATGCCTTTCGATCGGTAACGAAGCCAGCGGTCGCGGTTAAGGAAAAGCCCGAACCGGCCGTCCCCATCCGATCCTCGGTCAAGCCTGACTACATCATTTGCCTCGAAGACGGCGCCAGGCTCAAGATGCTGAAGCGCTATCTGCGAACGCGCTACGGTATGACGCCGCAGGAATATCGCGAAAAATGGGATCTCCCAGCGAATTATCCGATGGTTGCTCCCAATTATGCCGAGCAACGCAGCTCACTTGCGAAAGCCATCGGACTTGGCCGGAAAAAGTCGGAATCTGCGGAGGGCGGAACACAGCCAACCGGAAAAATCGCCGCCAAGCTCGGCTAGAGGAAAACGGCGTGGCGCAACCGCTTCGGGACCGGAAGATGTCTGAGATCGCGCGCGTCCGCCCGAAATCGGCGAAATCATGACCATGACCTGTTTTTGCGAGTGGCTTGGCTTACAGGGAGAGCAGCGGCGAACGATCTGCGTCAGGCTCAAGTGATCCGATACACCGCATATTGGATGCGGCCGGTCCCGAGCAGCCGCCCTTGGGCGACGAACAGGCTGGTGTTGAGCCAGGCATAGCGTGGATCGCCGGTATCGAACGCGATGGCGAGCCGAATATACTGCTCCTCGAACCGCGTCTCGCGGTCGGCTTCAGCTGCGGCCTTGAACGCATCGGTCTGCTCGACGAGGCCGCGATAGTGCATGAACAGGAAAGCACCATCGTCCGTCAGGAACTGGGCGCGCACGTCCGGGCGCCAGAAGCCGTCAGAGCCCATCGCCATCCAGTCGCCGCCCGTCGCGGCAAGCGCGGCGCGGATGCGCGGCCCTTCAAGGGTCGCTTCGCTCACCTGCCAATATTGCCGGGTTCCGAGCGGCGACCCCGCACTGGGCGCCGACGGCTCAGCGGTGCGCACCACATAGGTCATCTCCTGGGCAAGGCCGATCATCGCGGGGGCGTCCTTCTCGATGTGATGGCAAGGGCAGGATCGGCTGCGGACTTGCGCCGGGGCCGCGCAACCGGCTTGTTGGCCAGCTCGATCCAGACCGGCGCATGATCGCTGGTCTTTTCCCACCCCCGGACATGCGCGTCGACCTGTGCATCAACGAGCTGGTTGGAGAGCGGCGGGCTCAACAACAGATGGTCGATGCGCAGCCCGGCGTTGCGCGCATAGGCGTCCTGAAATAGTCCCAGAATGTATAAATCGTCTCGCCGGGATGAAGTGCGCGCAGTGCATCGGTCCAGCCCTGATCTAGCAACCGGAAATAAGCCGCGCGCACCTCGGGCGCGAATAGCGCGTCGTCGAGCCAGCGGTCGGGTTTGTAGACGTCCAACTCGGTCGGCATAACGTTGAAGTCGCCGGCCAGCATCACCGGCAGACCGCTGTCGAGCAGGCCGCTTGCATGCTTGGTCAGGCGCTCGAACCATCTCAGCTTATAATCAAATTTCGGGCCAGGCCGCGGATTGCCGTTGGGCAAATAGAGCCCGCCGATCAGGATGCCGTTGACGGCCGCTTCGATATAGCGGCTGTGTGTATCGTCCGGGTCGCCGGGAAGCCCGCGCCGGGTCTCGTGGATCTCGCCGACGCGGCTGAGGATCGCGACCCCGTTCCAACTTTTCTGCCCGTGCCAGATCGCATCATAGCCAAGGTCGCGGATCGCGCTCTCGGGGAAGCGCTCGTCGGGGGATTTCAATTCCTGCAGGCAGACGATGTCGGGTTCGGCCTCCGCCAGCCAGCGCAGCAGGACCGGCAGCCGGCCGTTGATACCGTTCACGTTATAGGTTGCGATCTTCACAGGTCGGGGGGCGTCCGGTCGGCGCGTCCCCAGCCGGCCAGCATCTTGGACGCCGCGCGTCCCACCAGTTCCCCGGCATCGCCAACATGCCAACGGGCCGGCGCTTTGGCCGGCGGCGTTCTGGTCGATGTCGATGCGGCGCGCACCATCGTGTCAATCCTTGAGCCTGATACAACCAAGACGCCCATGGGCAGGCGAGCGTTCCCGCGCCTATCCCCGATCGCTTTACGGTCGATCCATTGGTGTCTGGCGGCAGTTCCTCTGAAGCGAATAGACGTCTGGCGCACAGTCTGGCGCTGAACGTCGACGATGCCGGCGCGCCGGTGCTGAGCCAGGCGGCCAGTAGGCGCGATCATCTGGAACCGATTGACGTCTTGCCCTCACGAACACGATATATCAGAAAAGAACTCGGTCACGCATCACGCTGGATGAGATCGCGTATTCGCGATGTGAGCAGCCGAAGCTCGATGGCAGACTTAAACCAGAATCGCTGCATCCGCGCCTCAACCGGAAAAGGTCATGCTTCAGCGCTCGCCTTGGAAGAGGCCAGGACTGAAGCCTATGCCTTGCCATCCGTCCATCGCAGTCGCACGAAATCGGAGAGTTCGTTCAGCAGTTCGAAATCCTCTGGCGCCGTGCCGCCAAAGCCTCCGTGGGGCATCCCTTCGAAGACGTGCAGTTGAGCCGCCACGCCTGCCCTACGCAGCGCGCGGTGCATGCGCACCGTGTTGGACAGAAAGAGGTCGCGGGTACCCGACTGCAGGAATGTTGGTGGAAAGCCGTCCAGGTCGCCGAATAACGGAGACAAATAGGGCTGGGAGAGATCCGCACCGGCCGCGTAAAGGAGGTTGCTCTTCATCAGGGAGCCGGGCAGCACCAGATCAACCAATCGGTTGGTCTGGAAGCTATCGCCGGATTCCGTCAGATCGACTTGAGGCGACAAGAGCACCAGCCCGGCCGGGAACGGCAACCCCTCGTCCCGCGCCCGGAGCAGCATCGCGACAGCGAGGTTGCCGCCTGCCGAACGTCCGCCGATGACAATATCCTCAGGTCGATGACGCTCAAGGACGTAGCGATAGGCCGCTAGGCCATCGTCCAGCGCGGCAGGATAAGGGTGCTCCGGGGGCGTGCGGTAATCCACGCCATAGCATTTCACGCCGTGCTGGTCAGCCTGCATCCGCGCTCCGGCGCGGCATGCCTCGCCCCCGCCGAAGACGAGCGCGCCACCGTGGAGATCGATGTATGCGCGATCTGCGTTCGACGGCGTTTCGGGTGTCGCAACATGAACGGTGGCAGAGCCGGTCCTGACGGTTTCGATCGCCGAACGAAGTCGTCCAGCCAACCCTTTCACTGCGTCGGCATATTTCCCGTCGACCGCAGCCTTGACGCGCAGCCATGCTTGATGGTCGTCGGGGCTGGGTGCGACGAAGGCCGCGTTAAGCGCGCTCCCGTCGGCACCTATAAGACGTTCCAGCGCAGCACGAGCGGGGCCGCTTATCGAGGATGGGAAAGAAATGGTGCGCTGCGGCACAGTCATGCCGGACTTTGGATCGCTCATCGGTGCTAGAACTCATTGATAATGGAGGTACTGATAACCGCCTGCCGACGCTCCCGTTGGTACCGTCTTGTCATCTCACGATCGCGGTCACCCTGATCTCGATCCGCATTTCCGGAAGACCAAGTGCGTCGACACCGATCTGCGTCCAGATCGGCGCATGGTCGGGCATGTAGCGTCTGAATAGCGCTGCCATCGTCTCGTTGACCACCGGCGGGAAGCCGCCAACGTGATACGAGTTCACATGCACCACGTTCGCCCAACTCGCCCCTGCGGTGGAGAGAATGCGCTCAACATTCCGAAAGGCTTGCGCGATCTCGTCTTCGAGGTCCGCGGCTACGACAAGATCGTCGTTCCAACCGCCCTGACCGGAGATTTCCACGCGATCGCCGATACGCACGGCCTGAGAATAATGGAGCAGGTCTCTAAGTCGGTCGCCATAACCGGGCGTGACGAAGAATGAGGACGGTTTTGCATGATCGTCTCCAACAAAGGGGAAAAGTGATTGTACTGGCTGACTTGCTCATTGAGCCTTCCTACGTGCTGCCGGGCGCTCGCGACCAAGCGCGTCCCAAGCCAGACCCGCGAGGGCGCCGAGCGTAAGAAACTCTAGAAAAAACTGACTCCAACTTATCGCACCCAGCAGTACAGTCTCGCCGGTGAAGGCGCTGTACAAGGCTGTGCTACCTGCCACGCCCTTGATGAGTGCCACGAGGAGGGCAACAGCCAGCAGGCGGACTAACTTTGATCCAGGAAGCGAGTCCCAGATGAGCGCGGTCATCATCACCGAGCCTGCGACAGCTTCAGCGAAGGTCAGATAAGCGGCGGCGGTGATATGTAAGGGGTATGGAAACGCATAAAGGTCGGGCCGCGCCAGCCAAGCGAAATGTTGGATGAGAGGATCAAGCGCATAGGCTATGAATTTTCGAGCGGCTGTACTGATTGCAGCGATCACTAAGGCAGCGATCAACAGCGAGGGAACATTGCGAACCCATCGGACGCCGACAACGCATGTGACTGCAAGGATGAAGACGCGTATCAGAGGTCGAATGAGGCCGATCGCCGAATATGCCCATCCTCCAGTGACGATCCCGCTCATGACTGCTACGCGGACCGTTTCCTGGATGGTGGCCACGATCACGAATGTGATGGCAATTCGCGCCATGATGTTGCGATGACCGATTCTCGGGTGGGCGAGCATGAGGAAGAAAAGCAACCCACCCGCAATAAAGGATTCATTCAGCCATTGAGCCCAGAGGGGTGGCCGAGGCAGCGGAAACGGCACGCCTGCCGCCAGCAGGCCAACGTGAACGCTCATCGCCGTGAAGCCCGCCATGACCAGGCTTACGGAGAGAAGGCCCGGTCGGCGAACTGATGGCAAAAGCAAGGGCGCACTCTGCTCGGTCGAGGCACCTCCGGGATCAAGGCGTCCGAAGTCCTTTGGTGAAGCCAGGGTCATCTGTCCAAAACCTCATCAAGCGATCGCCCGAGCTTCGTATCAAAGACAGGGGTGCCTTCCAGAATGCGTTGAACGGGGCACTTGGCGGCGACGTCGACCAATCGCGCGCGTTGCGCATCGTCGAGCTCGGCGCCTCGGATGAAGATGGTCTTCTCGAAGACATCGACAGCGGTCGATGAGTCCGCGAACCGCTTCTTCGCGTGATCGACCACCACCTCCACATACTCAAGCGGCCAGTCTTGCTGACGGGCGAACCACCGAATGGTCATGGCGGTGCATTCAGCCAGGGCGGCGGTTAGCAGCTCGAACGGGTTCGGACCAAGTCCCCCACCGCCGGCGCTGGCAGGCTCATCTCCCACGATAGTGTGTGCGCCCATTTCGATTTGGACAGCGAAAGGGCTTTCACCGATTTCCGATGCTGTCGCCCGCGTACGCAATACCGCCATCCCACGTCCCCCCGATCCGTCACTGCTCATCGGCGTGGCCACGGATCGCACGCACGTCCGTAGCCTGCGCCTGACCTGCGGCTTCCGGAGGACTGATGCACAACCGGCGACGGGCATAATCAAAAGCGATCACCCCGCCGTTCCAGAGAGGAACGCCCAAGGTGCCGTCGATGCCGGTGCCCTCGAAGGCCGGAACGTCCGACGTCAGGCTGACATCCAGCGGCCCGAAGCTCGAAGCGCCTGCACGCACCTGCGCCACGCGAACCACTGCGCCCTTCACCGCGCCGCCGACGCCAAAGCCGATTTCTTTCGCAACTGCTCTTCGGAGCAGCCTTTGGCCAGGCCCGCTTCGCACGAACGCGCCGCCCAGAACCAACGCACTGTGCCGGGTGCCAAGATCGACCAGTACCTTGAGGCGGACCGGAGGTTCGCCCTCGGTTGGCTGAACCTCGATCTCGATCACCGGTGTGCCGTGCACGATCTCCAGCGAGATGGGCGACGCGCAACCAACAGCGGCTCCCGACCTGTCGACGGTGACCTGCCGGCGCGTATAGTCGATGCTTATCGTGCCGTCCTGGAAGGCCGGCGCGCCAAGAAGCACATCGACCGGAAACCCGGCCGAGGATGACAGATTGCCAAGATCCACCGCATATGCGGCAACATTCTCCAACCGGAATGGCCCTGCCGCAAGCCGCGAGATGGTGACCGGCAAAAGCTGCTTCGCCTCGTTGCCGCCACCTGCGGCGTCACCGGCCGAGGCGCCCTCGCTGAGGCCAAGCGTCCTACTGACCTGCCGGTCGACGAGAACCGCGCCCGCCCCGCTATCGAGGACGCCGCTTCGCCGCTGCCCATTCACGTCGACCGGTATCCGGACAAGATTGTCTGCCAACTCGAACGGTATGACCGTCGCCTCGGAGGCCGGTGGTGGGGCCGGTTCGCGGGACGTAGCCGCGTCCTGCGACAGGGCCGCCGAACCAGCGTGACCGCCGCCAGCAACGAGGAACGCGGCCACCAGCGCGCCGCGGGCCGAACGCGATCCGATCATGACGCGGGTTGCCCCGACGGGATCGGTTCGTCCGGCAACGGGATGAATTCCGCGTCGTCCGCATCCGGCAGCTTCATGCGGCCTGCCTTCCAGTCGGACGCGGCCTGGGCCAGCCGGTCCCTTGACGACGACACGAAGTTCCAGAAGATGTGGCGCTCGCCGATCGGCTCGCCGCCAAGGACCATGACCGTCGAATGCTCGGCCGCCCTGAAATGCGACACGCCTGCGCCCAGCACCAGCATCTGGCCAGCCTCGTAGCGCCCACCATGCATCTCCACCGCGCCCGCTGCGATGTAGAGCGCGCGCTCCCGATATGTGTTCGGAACCTCGGCGACCGCGCCGGGCGCCATGTCGAGATGTGCGTAGAAGAGCGGCGAGTGCGTCTGCGCGCTCGCCGTCAGGCCGTAGGCGCTGCCCGCGATGAGATGACCGGCGACGCCACCATCGTTCCACGTTGGCAGGCTCGCGCCCGCGTGATGCGTGAAGGACGGGGCGGTCTCCTCGAACTCCACCGGCAGCGCTACCCAGGCCTGGATGCCGTGCAGGCGGTCGCCGACGGCGCGGGCATGCTCGAACCGCTCGCTGTGCGTGATCCCGCTGCCGGCCGTCATCCAGTTCACTTGCCTTGGCCGGATCGGCTGTTCATAACCCAGGCTGTCGCGATGCATGATCTCGCCTGAGAACAGGTAGCTCACAGTCGACAGCCCGACATGGGGATGTGCTCTTACGTCGAACTTCCGGTCGAGGCCGGGCGCCAGACCGATCGGTCCCATATGGTCGAAGAAGATGAAAGGGCCGACCATTCGCCGCCTGGCGAATGGAAGGACACGACCGACTTCGAAGCCGCCGCCCAGATCGCGGCGGCGCTGATCGATGATCATTTCAATCATGAGGGCTCTCCACCGCAACAATGTCGGCATATTCCGGGTGACGCGCATAATAGGCCGCCATGAATGGGCAGAGCAGAACCGCCTTGCGGCCCGACGAACGGATGGCCTCGAAAGTCCCGTGCGCGAGCTGCGAGCCGAGGCCCTGGCCGGAAAAGCGTTCCGGGACGATCGTATGCGTCAGCACGATCGTCTCCCCTCTGGTCCGGTAATAGGTAGCAGCCACGTCCTGAGTGCCCTCGATCGGCAACTCAAAGCGATGCTGGGCAGGATTCTCCTGGACAGCGCTCATGCGAGAGCCTCCCCCTTGATGAAGGCCAGCAGATCCGCGTTGATCGTGTCCGGGTGGGTCGCGAACATGCCGTGCGAAAGGCCTGGATATGTTTTCAACGTACCGTTCGGCAGAAGCTTGATCGCGGTGCGGGCGGAGGCCTCGATCGGCACCACCTGATCGTCTTCGCCGTGCATCAGCAGGACGGGCAGCGAGACCGTTTGCAGATCTTCGGTGAAGTCTGTTTCGGAGAAAGCGGCGATGCAGTCGTAGTGCGCCTTGGCGCCGCCCGCCATGCCCTGTCGCCACCAATTGCGGATCAGGCCTTCGCTGACCTCTGCGCCGTCGCGGTTGAAGCCATAGAAGGGACCGCTGGGCACATCGAGGAAGAGTTGCGCGCGGTTCTTGCTGAGCGCTTCACGGAATCCATCGAATACCGACATAGGCAGGCCGCCAGGATAGCGCTCGGTCGCCAGCATGATGGGCGGCACGGCGCCCAGCAGGACGGCCTTGGCGACCCGCCCGGGCACGCTGCGTGTAACGTAGCGGATCACTTCGCCACCCCCGGTGGAATGCCCGACATGCACCGCGTCCTTCAGGTCCAGCGCTTCGGCAAGCTCCGCCACGTCGGCGGCGTAAGTGTCCATCTCGTTACCGGTATCGGTCTGGTCGGAACGGCCGTGACCGCGCCGGTCATGCGCGACCACGCGGTAGCCCTTGCCAAGAAAGAACAGCATCTGGCTGTCCCAGTCGTCCGAGCTCAGCGGCCAGCCGTGGTGGAACACGATGGGCTGGGCATCGCGAGGACCCCAGTCCTTGTAGAAAAGACGTGTGCCATCCTGGGTTGTCAGTGTCGCCATCTTGGGGTCGATCCTTCTCTTTATTGGGTCCAGCTCGGCTGGCTGTCGTTTTGCCACAGTCCGGCGTCACGATTCCCGTGACACCGCTCAGCCCTCCCCCTGGTCGAGGAAGACATGGATCGTCTGGATGCGGCCGTTGCGGATATGGACCACGTCCGTGCCCGTCACCGCGGCGGGACCATCGGGCGAACCGAGGCGCCATTGCAGGCGACCCAGATCGTGGTGGCCCGTCCCCAGGCGGATCGCGCTGAACGTGGCGTCGGACAGCAAGCCGTCGATCAGTTCGGAGACCACCCGCGCTATCGCAGCATGTCCCTGCACCGAGCGATCGCGTTCATGGAACATGGCGTCATCGGCATATAACTCGGCGATCGCCTCGAGCCGGCGAGCCGCGTCCCTCTCGTTGAACACCCGCTGGAGATTGGCGTCGAGGATGCCCGCGAAATCAACGGTCTCATCGTCGGGCGCCGCCGTGGGCAGCGCGGCGGCCGTCCCCCCGGTCCCGATCCGCGCGACGGCAGCCACGATCTGCGATCTGGCCTGCGTGATCGCGGCGTCACGCGCTTCGGGGCCGCGGCTGATCTTCTCAGCGTGGACGAATGCGACATCGGTGATCCCGATGAAACCGAGTAGCTGCCTGAGGTAAGGCTCCTGAAAATCGAGGTCCTTGGCCGGCCCCTCGCTGTAGAGGCCACCGCGAGACTGGATCACGATGGCGCGAATGCCCTTGAGCAACCCTTCCGGTCCGGACTCGCCGTAGGCGAACGTCACGCGCGGACGCAGCACATGGTCGAACCATGCGCGCAGCGATGACGGGATGCTGAAGTTATACATCGGCGCGCCGATCACGAGGACCGTTGCCTGCTGAAGCTCACCGATAAGCTCGTCCGACAGCGACCTGGCTGCCAGCTCATCCTCGGTCGCGGCGACGGCGCGAACCCCGGCGACTGTTCCCGGCGTCAGGTGCGGGATCGGATCGGCGCCCAGATCACGAAGGGTGACAACAGCATCCGGATGCGCTGCCAACAGCCCTTGTACGGCGTCGTCGACGAGGGCGCGCGAAACCGACCCCTCCCCCAAGATGCTGCTATTGATTGCGAGAATCCTGTCCACACAGCGCTCCATGCCAACCGTCGCGCATGGTTTAGCATTCCGCCAAATGACTCAGTAGAACCGCCAGGTGACAAGCTGTGTCGCAAAGTTGGGAACGCTGCCGATAAATCTCAGGGGTCGGTTCGCCGGCGGAGCTGATCGCTCCATGCCCGCGCAGTCGCGCCCAACGTCGAACAGTTGTGCGAGGATGTGAGCACAGGGCGGGCATGGAGCGATCAGCTCCGCCATTGAATCGTGCTCAGAGGGTGGCCCAGCGTCGCCCCGGGATGTCAGGTGGGGCCAGCCAGCCGATCCCGAAGCGCGTCGAGTTCGGCGTCCGTTTGCTCGCGGATGGCGCGCATCATGTCCTGCGCATCGCGATCGATCGGCGACCAGGCCGGACCATGTCTTTGGATCGCCAACTCGACCACGCGCGCCGCAACCGTCGTCGGTTCGCCCGGCGCGGCAGACCCGGCAAGCTTTGCCATGCAGGCACGCAGGAGCTTGCCGTACAGCTTTCGCTCATCGGCCGTCATGCTGTGGTCGATCTGCGCCAGTGATGCGCTCAGGCCTGGGCCGGCCCCTTCGAGATCGTTTATCGAGGCGACGATGACGTCGATCCCGAACGGCTTCAGCTCGGCCCGATAGGCGGCGGAGAAGACCTCCATAGCCGCCTGAGACGCCCCCGACACGCCGTCGAAATTGCGCGGCGTGTCCGCCGTCCAGGAACTGATCTGGACGATCCGCCCGTGAGCGCGCCGCAAGGAAGCGAGAAAGGCGTTGATAACGGCCAGCCCACCGAACACATTCACCTCAAACCCCTGTCGAACTTCTTCCAGCGGGACAAGTTCGAGAGGACCGGGTGAAAAATGCCTCGTGGTGTTGATGAGAATGTCGAGGCCGGACTCGCCGATCGCCTCCGATACCCCGGCGGCCCAGGCATTTACTGTCTGCGCATTCTTCAGATCGCACACTGCCAGGCTAACGCGACCATTCGATGCATCCCGAAGATCCGCAACCTCTCGCGCCGAACCTGCCGTGCCGAAGACGATGTAGCGCTTGGCGGCCAGCCCGAGCGCGATCTCGCGTCCCAGACCTCTACCGGCACCCGTCACGACAACGGATCGACCGGCCCTCCGGAAGTATTTCGGCATGTCCTGCCCCCTGACTCGAACAGAACGGCCTATCCAATCCCGAGGCTATTGCGCACGATTGGCGCGACCTCGGTACCCAGCAGCTCGATCGACCGTTTCATCGCAGCGGTTTCAAGCGACGCGGTGCTCATCTGGAAAGTGATCCGGGAGAGACCGCCTAGCGTCTCGCTGGCGCGCAACATCTTCGCTGCCACCGTCTCCGGGCTGCCGACAAGGAATGCGCCTTCGGGACCGGCCATTTCGTCGAACTGCGCGCGCGACGGCGGCGACCAGCCGCGTTCGCGACCGACCTTGCCCGTGAGATGCGACCAGCCGGGGAA
Organism: Sphingomonas sp.; assembly: GCF_003248515.1. Lineage (GTDB taxonomy): Bacteria > Pseudomonadota > Alphaproteobacteria > Sphingomonadales > Sphingomonadaceae > Sphingomonas_I. Next base: position 107,922 of record NZ_QFOB01000009.1, on the reverse strand, counting down.
GAAGGCGTCGGCCGCCGCGGCGTCGGTATCGCCGATAAAGCCCATCGCGTGGATCCCGACCCGCATCTTGGCGGGATCGTGCCCTGCCTCGGCATAGGCCTCGCGGTAGTAGTCGACGGCAGGCCTGAAGCGGTCGAACGTCCCGCCGATGATGGCGACCATCAGTGGAAGCCCCAGCGTGCCGGCGCGCGCAAAGGATTGCGGCGACCCGCCAACGCCGACCCACACGGGCAAGCGCGGCTGATGAGGCCGTGGGAAGACGCCCTGACCGCTGAGCGCAGGCCGAAATCTGCCTTTCCAGGTCGGATGGCTCGTCTCGCCGAGCGTCAGGAAGAGATCGAGATTTTCCGCAAACAGGTCATCATATGCGCGCGTATCGAGACCGAACAACGAGAAGGCCTCGCCGAACGATCCGCGTCCGACGACAAGCTCGGCACGTCCCTTGGAGATCAGGTCGATCGTCGCGAATTCCTGAAAGACGCGCACCGGGTCTGCCGCGCTCAGCACCGTCACGGCGCTGGCCAGCCTGATCCGGCTGGTGCGGGCGGCGGCGGCGGCGAGGATGATCGATGGCGCGGAATCCAGAAATTCAGCACGGTGATGTTCCCCGATGCCGAACACGTCGAGACCGACGCGGTCGGCGACCTCGACCTCGTCCAGCAGGTCGGCCATGCGATCCGTCGGCGACGGCAGCACGCCGGTCGCGGGATCGGGCAGGATCGCTGCAAAGCTGTCGATACCTATTTCCATTGAAGCTGCTCCTTTGAGATCATGTCGAGCCGATCCGTGAAATCGGGTTGGCGATCGATGCCGGAGGCTCAGGCGACCACCTCGGCGATCTCGATCAGATTGCCGAAGGGATCGGCGAAGAAGGCAAGTCGGCGGCTGATGGCTTCGACCAGGAACGGCTCGCTGATGATCGTCACACCGCGCTCGCGCAGCTGCGCGACGGTCACGTCGATACTCGCGACCTCGAGGCAGAAATGGTGATATCCGGCATAAACGAGGCTGCTGCCAAGATCGGCGTAGGGCCGCACATCGCGGGGGGTCGGCTCGCCGCCGCCCAGAATCTCGATGCAGAAATGGTCGTCGGCAGGCGGCGCGAGATACGCGAGCTTCTGGTCGGCATAGTCCCATTCGGCGACCACGCGGAAGTCGAGTTTCTCGGCATACCAGCGTTTGACGGTCTCATAGTCGGGCGTGCGCACCGCGACGTGATGGCCGCGCATGTCGGCAAAAGGCGAAGCACGATTATGCGGGGGTGGTGCGAAGTCAGCCATCAAAGCCCTCCCTGGAAGTGAGAATATGAGAATGAAGACCACACGCCGCTGCGAGACAGGGTGATGCGGTGATCGGCCATGACCGTGCCCCGACTTCGCAGGAGCGAGCGCCGGGAATGCGGACGGTCGCACCTTCAGAACCGAAAGGTCGTCTGGCCGCCGACCATTTTGATCGTCCGCGCTGGCCCGGTATCGCGAATGAAAGGACCGGGATCGAAGGTACTGACCGACGCGGTCAGATTGAGCTTGGGAGTCGCTTGCCAGCTGACCGCGAGCTCGAGCTCCTTTCCGATGAAACGCGCGTCGCTGTCCCTGCCGCTGCGCACCAGAAACCCTGGAATGGCGTAGATCCCGTCGTGGACACTTTCGCGCCAATAGGCGACGCCTGTCAGCGATACCGCAACGTTCTTGTGCGGATGAACCGTGGTCGAGGGCCGGACGTGGATGAGGTTGCGCGGGCCGATCGGCGAAAGCGCCCCGAAATATTTGCCGTTGGGAAAAAGCGGGTTCAGCGTACCGAGCTTCGGATCGTCCGGATCGCCGTCACCCGAGACGATGTCGGCCGTCAGGGCTATCTCGGGACGCAGAGCCGTCTTCTGGAATCGATACCCTGTCTCGAACCCCGCGCCCCATCCCTCGGAGCGGTGGCCGGCAAATGTGCCACGTTGGTAGGCGCCCTCGACGTTCCAATGGAAGGCGCCGTTGTCGCCGAAGATCCGGGAACCGAATGTGTGCGCCACTTGCCTGCCGGCGCCCTGATCGAAGATGGCGTTCCGGTCTCGTAAACCGATATAGTAGATATCGAAGCCGTTCAGACGCTTCCCGTCGAACCACTGGGTGGCGTACACACTCCAGATCGCCTTGTTGCGCGAGCGCCGGTCATTGAAGTTCCCCTGCCTGGTGTCGACCGGCTGGAGGTAGAAGCCGGTCACCTGCCGGCTTTTCCCGGTGAGGATGGCTTCAAATCCATCGAACGGCAGCGGAACGCCGGTTCCATAACGCCGATCGATGAACCGTCCCGATCCGAGCGAGACCAGCTTCCGCCCGGCGGACAATCGCAGCGAGTCGCCGCCTGGAACTGCAAGATCGACATCGACGAATGCCTGCAGCATATCGACGCCGGTCGTGTCCGCAGGACCTTTCGGCCGGTCCGTCCCTGAGATCGATGTCAGGATCGGCATTGCGAACAACCGGACCTTGCCGACGTGAAGATCGGCGTAGGGCATCAGACGATTCCAGACGTAACCATCGTCCGGCGATGCCCCCCAGTTCACATTCTCATAGCCTTCGTAGCGCGATCGTGCCTCCAGACCTGTCGTCAGGTAGACCGAGCCATCGCTGTCGAGCGGAACATATTTGAGCGGCTCCGCCCAATCCCCCTTCCGTTTCGCTGGATCGGCGAGCCACGACCAATCTTCCGAATATCGCTCGATCGTGAGTGTGGGGGCCCGCTCCACATTGGTCGACACCTGCGCCTGTGCGCTTGCCATGAACGGCATCGCAGAGGCCGCTGCGAAGATGATCGGCCGCCAGCTGGCGCTCAACTGCGGAAGGTTGCGCTGTCCGTCGCGGGACGGCGGACGGCGCCTGCTTCCCAGTCGAAGCAGGCGGATGGCGGGCATCGACATGCCGCCGGTCCCTTCCAGCGCGCCAGATCGATACCCGCCAACCATCGCGATCAGCCCGCGTCGGTCTCGACGGGGGTCTTGAGAAGCTGCTGCTCCCAGAGATAGGCGATACCGCTGCCTCCGAAATGATCGATGAGGATCTGGGTCAGTTCCTCGACATGATCGGTGCGGGCCCAGTCGCGCTGCCATTCACCGGCGAGCGCCATCACGGTCATCGGGTTCGCGCCGGCGGCGATCATCCGCTGGACGGCGACCTCGTGGGACTCCTTCGAGATGCCGCCCGAGGCGTCGGTGATCACGGTCACATCCCAGCCTTCGCCGGCGGCCTGGATGACCGGCATCGCGACGCAGACTTCGGTCCACAGGCCGGCGATGATGAGCTGCTTGCGGCCGGTCGCCTTGACCGCGTCCACCACCTTCTCGTCCTGCCAGGTGTTCACCCAGGTACGGTCGATCACCTCCTGGCCGGGGAACACATCGGTGATCTGCTTGAAGAGAAGGCCGCCGCGACCCGCGATCACGCTGGTGAGGATGGTCGGAACATTGAAGGCCTTCGCCAGCTTCGCCAGCGCGGTGGTGAGGTTGACCACTGCCTGCGGATCATGGCTGTTCAGGTTTGCGAGCTGATAGGGCTGGTGATCAATCAGAACGAGCACCGAATCTTCGGGTCGAAGAAGCGAGTCCAAGCCGTTGCGGAAAGTCATGGCGGTTGTTCCTTCTGGATAGAGCTTGCGTGGATCGGCGAGGCATCGATCAGGACGACGTCCCCACTCAGAGTGTTGCCATTCCTCTTTCTGCTGCGGTAGCATCGTCCGATGATATGCTGTGTCGCACTCCGGGGAACACTGAATGGAAATTGAAGATTTGCGGACATTCGTCGAAGTGGCCGACGCGGGTGGCGTGACGCCGGCCGCGCGCCGGCTCGGCATATCCAAGTCGATGGTCAGCCGGCGGCTCGTCCGGCTCGAGGCGGAGTTGAGCGTCCAGCTTCTCGCGCGCAGCACGCGGGGTGCCGCACTGACCGAAGCCGGCGCAACGTTCCGGGAATATGCTGCGCGGGTGGTTGCCGAAATCGACGTCGCCAGGGAGACGGTTCTGCCGGCAGGCGAGTTGAGAGGGCGCTTGCGGGTCGCGGCGCCCCTGTCATTCGGACCAACGCACTTCGCACCGATTCTCGCTGAAATGGCCGCGCGCCACCCGGAGCTGCACATCCACTCATGCTATACGGACCGGTTCGTCGACCTGATCGCGGAAGGATATGATTGCGCGATCCGTGTCGGCATGCTGCCCGACTCGAATTTGATCGCAAGAAGAATCGGGCCGCTTATCGGCCAGTATGTCGCCTCCCCTGCTTATATCGAGAAGTACGGATCACCGGAAACACCTGAAGAACTCCTGACCCACCAGGCCTTGATGCAGGGAACCGAGACCTGGCTCGCCACCGTGGATGACAAGGTCATCACGATGCGACCACAGGGCCGGTTCAAAGCCGACAATGGCGTCGCGCTCGTTGCGGCAGCATTGGCTGGGATAGGGATCGCGGCGCTCCCCAACGACCTGATCCGCGAGCATCTGGACTCTGGCGCGCTGGTGCCGGTGATGACGCATCATCCCATTCCAGAACATGGCATCTACGTCGTCCGGCCTCCCGGTCAGCACCCGTCGCGTAAGGTGCGGGTTCTCACCGAGATGCTGATCGAATGTTTCGGGCGCTCTACCGATGGTGCGGAAGTGCTCGCGACATGAGAATATTGCCCCGCTGGTCGAACGAGGGTGAATGGACGGCTTGCACGTGGTTAATCCTGGCCACGCCACCACCAGACAAAATGTTCGACATCACGCGCCGGCCAGTCTGACAACCGGTTCAGTGAAACAGGACCGCCGCCGAGATCGACATCGCGCCGATCAACAGAGCCGCGCCGATCACTCGCCCCGCAGAGAGGATTGCGGTCGCGATGACTTCATCCTTCTGCGGATGGGCTGTCACTGTGCTTCCTTCCAGCCGCCGGATCGCCGCGCGCACCAGTCGCGGCGCGTCGTCGCCCAGTTTGCTCACTTCCCACGCCAGCGCGCCTAGCGTGGTGCCCCAATGATTGGGCGAGAGCCGCGCCCGCGCGATCTTGAGCGAGGACCGCCGCATCGCGTCAGACAAGTCAAAATCAGGCGCAATCCCGGTCAGGACGCCGTCGATCGTCACCAGCGCCTTGAAGATCAGCAACAGGTCAGCGGGCATTGTGAGCCCTTCGTCGCGCATCAGGGGCAGGAAATCCGCGACCATCGAGTTCAGCACCAGTCGCCCGCCGCCATGCCGCGCGATCAGACGTTCGGCGGCCGCCAATATCCGAGTGGGCGGCACGCCACTCCCGTCCGACCAGAGGGTCAGCACATCAGCCAGCCTCGCTGGATCGCCGCGATTGAGCGACTGCATGAAATCGATAAACTCCTCACGCCGGCGCGGCGAGACATGGCCGATCATGCCGAGATCGAGCAACGCAATGCGATCGCCCGCGAGGCACAGCAGATTGCCGGGATGCGGGTCGGCGTGGAACCGACCGTTCACCAGCACCATGTCGAGCACGACGTCCGCGCCCAACGCGGCGATCGCGGTGGGATCAATGTTCGCCGCGCGCAGAGTGTCGCCATCGCGTGGCGGCACGCCCGCTACATAATCCATCACCAGCAATGTCTCGGAAGTCCATTGCCAGTGTATATCCGGGACCACCACGCGCGGTTCCCGCATGAAATCGGCGCGCAGGCGGTCTGCGTTGCGGCCCTCATTGGTGAAATCGAGTTCCTCCAGCACCGCGTCCGCGAATTGCCGCATCATCGCCGCCGGTTGAAATCGTCGCGCCTCCGCGCTGGCGCCTTCCACCACCGTGGCGAGTTGCGCGATCAGGCGCAGGTCCGCCTCCATGCGCGGACGAATGCCCGGACGCCGGATCTTGAGCACTACCTCTCGGCCGTCGCCCAGGGTCGCGCGATGCACCTGTGCCATTGACGCCGCGGCCAGCGGTTCGGCATCGAACCGTGCGAACGCCGTCTCCGGTGGCTGCCCCAAGGCCTCTTCCACCGCCGGGCGTAGGTCCTCGAACGGCAGGGTCGGCGCCTTGCTGTGCAATTGCTCCAGTTCGGCGATCCATTCCGGCGGGAGCAGGTCGCCGCGCGTCGCCAGGATCTGCCCCAGCTTCACGAAGGTCGGCCCAAGCGCCTCCAGCGCCAGCCGCGTGCGGCGCGGCACGTTTCGGGCGGTCCATCCTCGCCGCCCCCCCGCTCCAGCCCGATTCGCGCCAGCAGAACGCCGAGCCCGAAGCGCGAGGTAATTTGAACGATCTCCGCCAAGCGGGCACGATCCCGTGTGGCAACCAACAACGTCTTAATCATCGATGGCACTATCACTCGCCAGCCCGGCCTCGGCAAGCAATACGGCGCACTCTCACAATCTGGCCACTACGGGCGGACACCATTTCGAGTCCTATGCCAAACTGCCTCGATGGGTCGTCGGGGCGAAAAAGGCAGTTCTGGTCCATAACCAAAACGCATCACGATGTCGGGCCGTAAGCCAGGTTCACCCACCAGCGCCGCGAGTTCCGGTCGCAGCCGTGCCACCTCGACCGGCTGGTTGACGAAAGCATGCCTGAGGCCGAGCCTTGTCGCGGCCAAAGCGAAACGCTGGCATGCCCGTCCCACGGAGATCCAGTGCGCTCTGTCCGCGCGCTCGGCGAGGAAGATGGCGACCGCCGCTGAACTGTTGATCTGGCGGGCATATTTGTCGTTCTCGGCCTTCGCGGTGAAGAAGGTGTCGAAGGCAAGTCGTCCCAATGGCGTGGGCAGCACTGGATTGCCGGTGGTCGCCGAGAATAGGCCATCGCCTGTTTCCATGGCTGCACGCGGGTTGAAGCGAAGCCAATGCTTCAATTCCGCCATGAAATTCGGATCGTGCATTTGAGCATCGTTGCCGGCCACGACGATATCACGAATCTGATCGATACGGGACCGCGCGGTTAGCAAAACAAGCCGGACCCCGGGCACTTCGGCCGCTGTCCGTAATGTTTCGATGTCTGTGGCCGGAACCGGTCGACCGTCAAAATCAGCGCGCGTCGATTGCCGCCGAGGGATCGCGGAAAATAGCGGGTCGTCTCGGACTGCGCCGCGCGAAAAGACAAATCTGATATTGCCCTTCTCGTCCGCCGCAACTTCGCCCGGCATGCCCGTCGCGGCGGCTGCGATCGCGAGATTCTCGGCGGCGCACCCCAGGCTGACAAAGAGGTGGTGATTGTCCGGGTCAACTACGGGTGTTCTGCGGGAAAGATCAGGGAATATGTCGATGGCGCGGTCGTGAACAGAGAACCGCCAGGGCTGAGTATTGTGGCCGTTGGCCGCGAGCGTGGCATAGCGGATCAGGTCGGCGGCGGAAGGATCGGCCGGCAGCGGCACACGGAGACGGTCGACATAGGTCGAATAATCCGAAGTGGAACCGACCGTCGAACCCCAACCATAGGCTCCCAGACCGCCGAGGAAGATAAACCCGCCAGCGCCCACAAGAAACCTGCGTCTGTTCACGGCAACTTCCTTTCAAAGCCATCCTAACGAAAAGGGGTTTGTGCAACTTGACCTCGGTCGAGCTGGGCCTGTTGCATCGTTGGTGGCGATGAATGCGCTTGGCCGGACCAATTGACGAGGTTACAGATGGGTGTCTGAGAACCAATCGAACCATTGGGTTCAAGGGTCTTGGCCAGTCGCCGCCATTTCGCAGGCGTCATGCCGGATGCTTTGGCAAACGCTTTCGTAAAATGAGCCTGATCGGAAAACCCGCATTCCAGGGCAACCTGCGCCAGAGGCATCGGTGTTTCCGACAAAAGGGCCTTGGCCGATAGGATGCGCTGCTGGACGAACCAGGCGTAGGGGGCGATCCCCACCGTATTGGTAAAGGCCCGAACGAAATAGCAGAATGACAATCGGCACATCGATGCAACGTCTGAGATCGAGATCGAGTCACTGAGCTTCTGGCCCATCGTGCGCATGGCGAGGTTGACCTGCCAGGGCGCGAGAGTCGGATAGCTGCTGGCGACGCCAGGTGCGCGCATGCCAAATTGCCTCGCCGCAGCTGACGGCGTTGCATATCCCGTGGTCCGTGCCGGACGAATACAAGGCGTCGCGCCCGCACTCATACTTCCAACAGCCGCCATAGCGGCCCCCTTGGGTTGCAGGGTAGTTTTGTTGCGCCGGGAACTTCAGCGCCCTGCCCTATCGGCCACCACCACGAGAGGCGATGGCGTGAGCCGTCGCATGCTCGATGGAGGAAGCCCTACTATTCCCACTGGAGGGACACTTGAGCGACGCAGAAGACGCCCTTCTTTTTTCCGTGGGGTGGATAGAGGCAGCTTTCGGCAATCGCCATAGACCTTCGATCACCCCTCCATCAGGGCATGTGCCTGGAACGACGAAGAATCTTCCGGAGATAGCCTTCCACCCGCGCCAGTTCCTTTTGAACCGAACGCTTGTGCAAGTTGAACTCGGCGGCGATCTCCGCCTGGGATTTCTCATCGCGCCATTTGGCCAAAAAGATCGCCCGCCTCCTTGCCGGTAGGGTATGAAGGGCTTCCAAAGCCCGGTCGATCTCGTCGTTGGCAATAGCAGCAGATTCCTGGTCCGGCGCAGCGTCTGGAAGCTCGGATAGCCCGGCCTCATCCATATTCACCATGCGCCAATCGCTCCGGCGCCGGTTCATCGCAAGATTGAGAGCCATTCTGTAGAGGTATGCGCGCGGACTGCGGAGGTCCCCGACAGCCGGCTCAGCCCTTAATTTGACATAGACATCATGGAGCGCTTCGACTGCGGCTTCACGGGAGCGGAGGCGCGCGGTCAAGCGCACTAGCAGGGCATCATAGTCGATCTCCAGGAGATCAAGAAGTTGCTGAACCGGGCGTTCGCCGCTCGCGTTGAAATCGCTCTGAGACGCAGGTCGGGTCGGTTCTGAATCGTTAGTCATTGCCTTCCCGGATCTAGCGGTAGCCCGCTCACCCAGGCATCCGACATGAACTCATCGACAAGCTTTGGAACAAGGAGGTGAAAGATCAGTGAGCATGTTCCTAACAGCTTCACCAACATCCTGCCACGCTAGAAGCCTTCGACTCAGCACGGGACAATAGCTTGGCGATCCGACGGATGCCTGGGCATTGCCCGACAGAGATATTTCTGATGCGTCGTGGCCGTGTACACCACCGGTTGAGCGAGGCGGCGCTGCTTTCGCCCGCCACATCTTCCCGAGCGTTGGGACGAACCGTCACCTCGAGTTTTGGCATGACTGATGGGCTCAGATGTTGCTGCCTCTGCCTCCAAGCATCATGATTCATCTGATTGATACCCACCGAGCGCCCGCTAATGTCCATGAAACGATCTCAGCTTTCGCAAGATAGATCGGCATCCAGACTGCGAAAATCGCCATAAAGTCTTTTTTAATAACGACACTCTCTTTGACGATCTACGCGAATACACTCTAATGATTACAAATGCAACTTTGTCTAATTCGATAGAAAATCGGCCGCTGCTCCCACCATGCCGAGTTACGAATTTCGCCAAATCTGTCGAATCCATGGATCACATGATCAGACATATTTCTAACCATTTGTAGATCATATCATTCCCCTGGTTATAGTCCGGATAGATTGGCGAAATATTGACCGGACGTCTGCTCCTTTGGATTTTTTTGGAATTCTTAATTGGCGGGCCGTCATGGGGAATGGGAGGCTGCGCATGATCGAATCCGCACTTGCGAACCGCGATCATGAGGAGGCAATCATGACAGGCAAAGCGCTCCCGGACATTGCTCAGACGCGACAGCAGCTCGGCGAACTCGAGCGAAGCGCAGCTTTCCGTCGTAGCGAACGCCTGTTCGCCCTTCTTTCCTTTCTCGTCGAGGAAACGCTCGCCGGCCGGGGGGCGACACTGAAGGAACTGGTTATCGGCGACGCACTCTACAGCCGCTCCGCGCCCTATGATCCGCGTGTCGATTCGACCGTGCGGGTCGAGGCGCGACGCCTGCGCAGCAAGCTTTCGGCCTACTATAACGGGCCGGGCAGAAACGCGGCGGTGCGCATTCTCCTGCCCGCCAGTGGTTATACGCCCATCATCGACGCCGACCGATGGCAGCCGCCCGAGAGCGTAGCGAGCTTGCAGGCGCCCGTCGATCTTGCCGTCATGCCATTCCGATCGCTGATGGATAGCCCTCAAGACCACCTGGCTGACGGCATCACGGATGAACTTATGGAGCTTCTGGGAACCAACACCCGACTGAGGCTCGCGCCCCGTCTGGCAATATTCGGCTATCGCGACCGCAGTTTTACGGTAGCACAGGCCGCCAGCGAACTTGGCGCTCGCGCGCTCCTTCACGGGATTCTTCGCATGGCCGAAGAAGACCTTTCGATCTCGCTCGAACTTTCCAATCCACAAGGATACATGGCCTGGTCGACCCGGATTCGGGTCGGGCTTGCAGATAGCCGTAGCCTCGAACCCCGCGCAGCGCAAAAGGTCATGGCCCATTTGCCCGATTGGCTGATGACCGATGGTATCAAACGAGAAAGGACCCTCACCCTTGTCTCCTGATCACCATTGCAGCCCAAAATCACGTTCGCGAAGCTGCTCTGGGATGGTGAGCGCCAACGTGGCACGTTCTCGTTGGGCATCGGCCACTCGTTCACGCGCCTGATACAAAGCGGCCAGGTCCGACAGCGCCCGCATTTGCCACAAGCGTGTGCCCTGGCGATCGGCTTCATCGCGCGCGGCGCGCAGGCTGGATTCAGCACGATCCGGCGTTCCGGATAGCACTTCGACGAGCGCCTTTCGACGCATCAGCTCGGGCCCGACGAAGCCATGTTGTGTCGTTCGCATCTGCTCGAACATGGTGATGCTGTCGCGGGCTTCGGTAATTCGGCCAATCGTGGCGAGTGATGTGGCGAGCACGCCGACAAAGAAAGGATCGAAGGGCCCGTAATGGGCATCGCGAAGTTGCGCCAGGCCTTGTCCGAGCCTCTCTATCGCATGTTCATGGCGGCCGGAGGCCGCGGCAAGGCAGCCCTTCAGGCACAAGGCGACACCATAATGACTATGCAGCGAGTGATCCTTCGAGGTCTGCAATAATTCTCTGGTCAGACGGAAGGTCCGCGTCGATGGCCCGGCCATAAGCACGAGGGTGAAGCAGACCCATTGAAGCGCTTCACATATCGGTAGCGCCTTGCGGGTCGTTCTCGCCTCGTCGATGGCCGCCTCTCCATCGGCAAGGCCTTGCTCGACATCGCCCTGGAGACATTTCGCGATGGCCAGCAGGCCCAGAACGTCGGAACGCCGATCGAACCCGGTGATCGCCATGAAGAACGAACGCATGGCGGCAGTTTCCGCGACGAGGAACTGCTCGAGCGCATGTCTTGCCGCGTCCAGATTGCCGATATGATGCAAGGTGGTCCCGCGCGCCCAGTGGGCAGTGGCGATCAGATGATCCTTGTCTACGAGCGCTGCCAGCGGCGCGCTCTGCTCGCCTACGACGCCGCGCACGTCACGCGCGATCTCTTCGATCGCCAGTGACTGCTCGTCCGCAAGATCGTAGTCGGGCATTCGTATATTGAAAGTCCAGCGGCCCAGAAGGAGGCGCACACGCTCTATGAGCTGGTCTTCGTTGGCGGCAGCCTGCTCGCGTTTCGTCCAGTCAGCATAGCTCGACTCTTGCGCACCATAAGTGAAGATGTCCGTCGCCGCGATAGCGATATCGATCGCGGCGCCGTAAGGTGACTTGCGCAACTCCAGGTCCAGCCCGTTCATCAACTCATTCATCGAGGTTCCGCATTCGGTCAGCAACGAGAGACCGAACCAGACCGGAAGCGCGCCCGCGCCGATGGCGAGCGCCATCTGCGTGTCACCTTGTGGCGAGGTCGCCCAACGAAGCGCGCTGCGGATATTGTCGAGATCGGGGACGAAGGCCATATAGTCGGCGCTGGAAGCGGGAAGTTCGCCATCTCCATGTAGCGAACGTGCAAAATAATCCGCATGAAGCCGGGACGCGTCCGCCACTTCACCGGCCTCTTCCAGCGCTCCCAATGCGAAGGCTCTCGTCGTCTCCAGCAGGCGGAAGCGCAAACGCGAACCGCGCATATCCGGCGAGACCAGCGACTTGCGAACAAGCCGCGCCAGAATCTCGGCGCAGACGCCCTCGTCTGTTCCGCCTCCGATGACGGCCGCCGCCGCCTCCATCGAAAAACCGCCTGTAAAGATTGCAAGCCGCCTGAATACGCGCTGGTCCTGCACTTCGAGGAGTTGGTAACTCCAGTCGAGCGCGGCGGTGAGGGTGCGGTGGCGCGGCGGAGAACTGCGGTGGCCATCGACAAGGAGGCGCAGCCGGTCATCGAGGCGCGTGGCGAGGCCGCGCAGTCCGAATATCGGTACGAGCGCGGTCGCGAACTCGATGGCCAGCGGCACTCCGCCGAGCTTCCGGCAGATGAGCGATGCAAAAAGGGCATCCGCATCCTGGAGAGAGAAGTCCGCGTCATTCGCCCGGGCGCGCTCGCACAGCAGCTCGATCGCGGGGTAATGAAGCGCCTCCTGCGCTCCGACGATCTCCGTTTCCGGCGGCACGCTCAAGGGCTCCAGACGCAAGACAGTCTCGCCGGGAATTGTGAGCGGCTCCCGGCTCGTCGCAAGCAATACGACCGAGCGCGCCGACTGAAGAATGGCATGGGCGATGATGGCGACCGCCTCGATCATATGCTCGCAATTGTCGAGGACGAGAAACATCTCCTTGTCCGCCAGGGCATTGATGAGCGCCGGCACCGGATTCGTGGATCGAACCTCCAGGCCAAGAACCGTGGCCAGGGCAGTCGGTACGAGGTTAGCGTCCGCCAGGGGCGCGAAATCGGCCAGCCAGACGCCGTCCGGCCAACGTCCCAATTGCCGCTCGGCGACGTTGAGTGCGAGGGCCGTCTTTCCCACGCCACCGGTACCGACGATCGTCGTCAGCCGCTGCTCGGGCAGTTTTGCGTCGAGCATATGGAGGGTTTCCGACCGACCGATAAGGCGGGTCAGGAGCACCGGCAGATTGCTCTGCTGGTCGCCTCCAGCTTCAAAATATGGCCTGGTCGGCGGCTCAACCGAAACATTGGCAGTAAACCGGTAACCGCGCCCCGAAACTGTCGCAATATAGGGTACCGAAGTCGTGTCGTCCTCCAATGCACGCCGCAGCACGCTCATGTGGACGGTAAGATTGGCTTCCACGACGGTTGTATCGGGCCAGACCTCCTCCATGATCTGCGCCTTCCCGACGATCAGCCCGGCATTGCGTACCAGCAGGATGAGAATCTCGATCGCGCGGCTTCCCAGGCGCACCGGCTCATCATCCCGCAGCAGGACAGCTTGATCGGGAAGCAACCGGAACGGTCCAAAGCTGTATTGCTCGCCCTGCGGATGGCTCATGATCGCATCCTAGCGCGGGCGCCTCATTGCTCCAAGCAACGAGGGCCGTCTCAACGGGATGTGTCTCGGGTCGAGCGGGTCAATCACGCAGGAAATCGAGCCCTGTGGCGGCCGACGCGGTCTCGAGAATGGCGCGATCCACGCTCGTCTTGTCAGGGTTCTTCTGCCCGATCATCTGATCAAGCCGTTCGCGCATATAGGGCGCAATACCCTCGCCATGGGTGAGAATCCAGAATTGCCCCTGCTCGACTGCATCCAGCGCAATGCGAGCGACGTCCGCCGGCTCCATGGCGTGCGGGGAATCGATCGCAGACACCCTTTTACCCTCGACCTCCCGCGTTCCCGCAATCGCGGTTTTCACCAGCGCGGGACAAAGCACGGAAATGCCGACATGCCCGCCATCCGCCTCCAGCTCGCGAAAGAGCGTTTCGGACAGGCCGACGACGGCGTGTTTGCTCGCAACATAGGCGGCGTTGGCCGGCATCGCGAGGAGGCCGCCGACGGAAGCGGTATTGAGGATATACCCCGAATGGCGCGCGCGCAGCCCAGGCAGGAATGCGAGCAGGCCATTGACCACGCCCCAGACGTTGATGTCGAGGAGACGGCGCCAGTCGGCTTCGCTGGTTTCCCAAGCAAGGGCGATCTTGGCTACGCCCGCATTGTTGATGACAAGCCACGGGTCGCCGAGCGAGGCCTGGGTCGCGTCGCGCAGATCTTCGAGCTCGACCAGATTGCGCACATCAGTGCGTACCGTGATAGCGCGAACCCCACACGCTTCCACCTGAACCCTGGCCGCTTCCAGAGCCTCCGCCCCGATGTCGGCAAGCGCGATGTCCATCCCCCGTCTGGCGGCGTCAAGGGCAAGTGCAAGACCGATGCCGCCTCCCGCACCGGTAATGACGGCGACTTTCCCGCGCAATTTTGAATCCGATGCCATGGCGTTTGCTCCTGCCGATTGTGTTTCTTGAGGTCTGTCAGCTGTTGAAGAGGAAAATTGCGGCAAGACCGATCAGCACGGCCGCTGCATCCTCAAGAATGGCTGCAGGCCGATCGCGTCCGAAGCTTCGCGCCAGCTTTGACCGCGCCCATGCGCCCGCGTGGGTTCCGATGACGGACCCGGCAACACCGGCGCAAATGCCAACGAACGGGGAACCGACAACCGCACCGAGAGTGCCGCCCGAAAGCGTCCCTGTGAGAAGGCGGGTCACGAACTGGACGGGCACCTTGCGGCTCGGCGTCGAGGGCAGCTGGTCGCTGATCCATTCGCCAACGGCGAGGGCCGTGGCGAGGGGCGCGGTCCAGCGCCACGCCATGAAGGCGAACCACCCCTCGATTGCCCCCAGCGCACCCAACGAGGCGGCCCAGGCGACAACCGCCGGCGCCGTCATGGCGCGCAGCCCGGCGACAAGGCCCAGAAGGAAGGCCGCAAGAACAAATGCTGTCATTAAGTGCGATCCCCTTGCACCATTGCAGCGCCACGACGCGGCATCGCTGCGCCTGCGATCGAGGGCCTCTCGCGTCTGTTGATAGGAAGATGCCATCACCATCGCGAGTGCGTTGGGGTGAGGAGATTGCCGCTAACGCAACGCTAACGGCCGCTCCCTTCGCCCGCCCTGCCCACCCGCCTAGGCTCCGTCCCAGATCAGAGCGGTCTTTTTCAGGCGGGAGCGATCGGATGACCCAGAACAGTCAATATCGCCTGGCCGGGGAGATGGTGAGCAAGATTCACGCGGTGCTCGGCAAGCACGAAGGGTATCGCACACTGCATGCCGACGGGCGCCTCTTCCGTGGAAGCTTTGAGGCCAATACCGACGCTGCGCGCTACTGTCGGGCTGTCCACCTGCAGGGCGATAAAATCCCCGTTTCGGTTCGCTTCTCAAAAGGTGGAGGCGATCCTTTTGCCCATTTCAGCGCGACCGTGGGCATGGCGACACGCTTCTACCTCCCCGATGGGCGCGTAACCAATCTCGTGATGCTGAGCCAGAAGCTCTTCATCGCCCGATCCATCGACCAGTTCATCGCTCTGGTTGAGGCTGCAGCCCCACTTTCTCCGGGAGGGCCGCCGAACCTTGAAGGCCTGCGCGCGATTTTGCCGGACCATCCTAATGCAGCGGCCGTTCTCAAGATGCGCGCGGAATCGCCTGCTCCGGTAAGCTTCGGCAACACGGCTTTCCATGCAGTGCACGCCTTCAATCTCGTGGATGCTGCCGGCAACATCACCCCCGCCCGGTTCCACTGGATTCCGGTCGACGGCGAAAAGGGCCAGCCTGCGACCGACCTCGCAGCGCAGGATGCCTCCATTTTGTTCGATGAGATCACCACGCGGCTCGAACATGAACCGGTCGCTTTCGATCTGACACTCGAACTTGCCGAGCCGGACGACATTCTCGATGATCCCACGCATTTGTGGCCCGATGGCCGCAGGCGGGTTCCGATCGGTCGGCTTACTCTGACGGCCTCCACCAGCGAAGCCGAGATCGGCGATCCGGTGATGAACCATGATCCCAGCATGCTGGTCGACGGCATCGAACCGACCGACGACCCGATCCTGCATATCCGGCGCGGCGTCTACGAGGTTTCCGCAGCCCTGCGCTCGGGCGGATGGCGGCGAGCCGGTTCCATGTCTCGGCAGTCCGATATCGCCTGAGCCTCACAACAAGGAGTGTCCCATGTCCTGGAACTATACCCCCAACGACCGAACGCAGGACATCGTCGAAGTGCGCCAGCAACCCGATGGCCCAGGTCTTCGCTATGGCAAGCGTGGCGAGGCGACGGCGGTGGCCGATCTCATCCCCGGGGGCGCCGACATGCTACGTGAGCGCATCGGCCAGTTCCAGGCCGAGTCCCGCTATTTCGAAGCACGGATCGGCACGGTGCACGAACTGCGCGTCGTGGTGATCAACAACGACACGCAGGCGCTGGTGACCGTGACCTATGATGGGGATTTCAAGCCCTATCTGGCGGACATCATCCGCGAGGGCGGCGCCTGGTTCGACGCCCTCTTCCGTGGAGTATGGGAAGGCTATGGTAGCTCCACCGAGCCGGCCACACAGGAGATCATCCTCAATTCGATCGTGACGGCCGACATGTTCTATGTGTGTCACCAGGACCTGTCGGTGAAGGATGTGACGCGCCTCAAGCGCCAGAGCGCGGCGCTCACCGAACTTCTCGACTCCGTCAACTGATATGGCGCTGCCGCTCGACCTGGAGGAGATACAGGGGACGGTTCTGCGCAATCGCCCCATGCCCTATTTCGGCGCATATCTCCTGTTCCGGATTGACGACGCGGATGCGGCGAGGCGCGGCATCGCGCGACTGCTACCGCATGTGACGTCAGCTAGGAATTGGGACGCGCCGGCCGAGCAGTCGTGGATCAACATTGTCCTCACCGCGGAAGGCCTGCGCCGGATCGGGGTCCCACCCGAGGTCGTCGACGGTTTCCCCCTTCCCTTCGTCCAGGGAATGGCCGCGCGTCGCGTCTTCCTGGGCGACGTGGGCGACAGCGATCCAAGCAATTGGGACTGGCCGCATGGCGGCAACGGCTTTCACCTGGGTCTTTTCCTAATGGCGCAGAATGAGGACGCGCGGGACGCGAAACTGGCGATCGGTCATGAGGCCATGCGCGGTCTTCCGGGCCTGCGCCTCCTCGCGCATCTCAACGTGGGCATTCCGCCGACGATGCGTGAGCATTTCGGCTATGTCGATGGCCTAAGTCGCCCCTTCATCGAAGGAGAAGGCGGAGAGCCGCTGCCGGGGCAGGACGTAACCAAGGCCGGAGAATTCGTGCTCGGCTACGAAAACGAGCTCGGTCATATCGCCACGGGTCCGGGGCCGGAAATATTCTGGAAGAACGGCACCTTCATCTCGATCCGGAAAATCCGGCAGAATGTGGGCGCTTTCCGTCGTTTTCTGCGCGACAGCGCGGATACCCCGGACGGGCAGGAACTGGTGGCCGCCAAGATGATGGGGCGGTGGCGCAGCGGCTGCCCGCTTGCGCTATCGCCCGATCACGACGATCCGGGCATCGTTGCCGATCCGCTTCGCCGCAACGACTTCCGCTATAGGGAAGAGGATCCCGATGGGCGCAAGACGCCGGTTGGCAGCCACATCCGGCGCATCAACCCCCGCGACGCGCTCGATGGCACGATATCCGACGCTCGCACGCATCGCCTTCTGCGGCGCGGGTCCGCCTATGGCCCCCTCCTGCCCGAGGGCCTGTACGAGGAGGATGGCGAGGATCGCGGTATCGTGCTGGCTCTGATCAACGCAGACCCGGCGCGCCAGTTCGAGTTCGTGCAATCCCAATGGATCAACGATGGTGACTTCGTTGGCGAAGGATCCCGGACCGATCCTATCGTGGGCAGACGCGATCTTGCCGATGACTACGCCTATCCGGCAAGGCCCGTTCGACGTCGCTTCAAGGGCTTGCCCGATTTCACCGTCGTGCGCGGCGGAGAGCATGTCTTTCTACCCAGCCTGTCGTCTCTGCGCTGGCTGACGGAGCTCTCCGGCGGCATCGCCGCCACTCCGAGGCTCGTCGGCACGTGACCGAAGGGCACGCCTTCCGCCCGGAAGAACGCCCCCTGTTCGCCGGATCGCCCTTTTCGCCGGCCCATCCCGGTCGGCGAAGACTGGCCTATTTCGCGATCGGCATGTTCATGGGCGCGACATCGACCTTCGGGAATGCGCTCACCACCGTCAACTCCGGCGCCATCGCGGGTCATCTGGGCCTCTACGCCGCGCAAGCCGCAGCGCTGCCGGCCATCTATGTCGCGATCAACGCAAGCGCCAACCTGACGCTTGTGAAGGCGCGGGCCCAGTTCGGCATACCAGAAGTCACCGGCTTTCTTCTCGTGCTTTATGCCCTCACCGTCTCCCTTCAGTTCTTCCACACCAGCTTTGCCTCAACCGTCGTACTGCGCGCGGTGAGCGGAATGACCGCCGGCGCGCTCATCACCCTTGGAGTCTATTATCTCATGCAGGCGATGCCGGGGAAGGCAAAGCCGCTCGGCGCCGTGATCGGCATCGGCCTGCCGCAGCTCGGTACGCCCTTGGCACGGCTCATACCCGTCGACACCATTACCCAGGATCAGCTCTTTGGCCTTCATGCGATCGAACTGGCGCTCGCGCTGTTCACGCTGGCTCTGATCCTGATCCTGCCATTGCCTCCAAGCGAGAAGAGCAAGGCCTTCGCTCCAGTCGATTTGCTGACCATCCTGCTGGCCACTGTGGGCCTGCTGCTCCTGTGTCAGGTCATCGGTCAGGGACGCACGCTGTGGTGGACCGATACCCCCTGGCTGGGTGTGGCCCTTGCCGCCTCCATCCCCTTGCTCGCCGCAGCCTTTCTCATCGAGGCGAACAGGTCGGATCCTCTGGTGCATTTCGAATGGATCGGAACCTGGGGGATATTGCGGTTCGCGGCGGTTGCACTGGTCATAAGGCTTGCTCTGGCGGAACAGACTTATGGCGCGGTGGGACTTCTCACGCTCGGCGGTATCAACAACGATCAACTGCGCCTTCTCTTCCTGGTCGTCGCCGCTGCGATGCTGTTGGGGATCGTTGTTGCATCGCTGACGCTTTCCGAACGCCGTCTGCCCTGGCAGGTCCTCGCCGCGGCCCTCATCATCGCCGGCGGCGCCTGGCTGGATAGCGACGCGAACGCACTGACGCGGCCCGCGCAACTCATGCTCAGCCAGGCAATGATCGGCTTTGGCACAACATTGTTCATCGGTCCCGCGCTTCTTTATGGCTTCCTGCGCATGATCCAGCGCGGCGGCGATCACCTGATCAGCTTCGTCGTCACCTTCAGCATTACCCAGAATGTCGGCGGACTTATGGGGTCCGCGCTGTTGGGAACGCTCCAGACGATCTGGGCCCGCAATGCCGCCAACGTCATTTCCGCCGACATGGCCGGCGCGGACCCACAGGTTGCGGCCCGGCTAGCAGGCGGCGCCTCGACGCTGGCCGGCGCCCTGGTCGATCCGGCCCAGCGCGCCGGCCAGGGGGCCGCGCTCCTCGGGCAGGTGGTCGCGCGCGAAGCTGCGATCATCGCCTTCACCGACACCTTCAGGCTCGTGGCGTTCCTGGCGCTCGCCATCGCGCTCTTCATTTTCATCAACATCCTAATTTCGCGCCGGCGCAAGGAGGCCTGATTTGACCGCCGCCAACCAGGATTTGCAGCAGAGCGAGACCGCGACCGACCAGCCGGGCGGCCAGTGGCGACCCGCGCGTCGTCGACCTCTTCTGGTCGCGGTAACGATTGTCCTGACGTTCGGCGCTCTCCTTGTCATTCTGGCTGCCTGGAACCTTCCTCCCTTTTCCGGCGGCCGCGAGGGAACGGACAATGCCTATGTCCGCGGACGCACCACGGTCATAGCGCCGCAGGTGAGCGGCTATGTGATGCGGGTTCTGGTGCGCGACTACGAAACGGTCAAAGCTGGCCAGGTTCTCGTGACCATCGACGACCGCGTCTATCGGGCGCGTGTCGAGCAGGCGCGCGCCAATCTCGCTGCAGCGCAGGCAGCGCTAGACAATTCCACCCAGGCGCGCGCTTCACGTGCCGCCGGTCTTCAAGGGCAGGTCGCCGGCGTCGCCAGCGCGGAGGCCCAGTTGCAACGCGCGCGCGCAGACATGACGCGAGCCGACGATCTCGCGCGCGACGGATCCATTTCGGTCCGCGAGCGCGATCAGACCCTGGCTGCGCTGGCGCTGGCGCAGGCTCAGCTTCGGCAGGCGCATGCGGCGAGCGAGATCGGGCGTCAGGACATCCGTACCGTCGACGTCGGACGTGGTGGCCTCGAGGCGCAGGTCGAAGCTGCACGCGCACAGTTGCACGCGGCCGAAATCGATCTGGAACACACGGTGATCCGTGCGCCGGAAGGCGGAACGCTGGGAGAAGTGGGCATCCGGGTCGGCGCCTATGTCAGCAACGGCACGCAATTGCTGTCCATCGTGCCGCCGGATCGGTGGATCATTGCCAATTTCAAGGAAGCGCAGACCGCCCGGATTCGAGCCGGACAAAAAGTGAGTTTCACGGTTGATGCCCTTGGAAACATCCGGCTGTCGGGTCGCGTCGAGCGGCTGGCGCCTGCGGCCGGGTCGGAATTCGCGGTTCTGAAGCCGGACAATGCAACAGGCAATTTCGTGAAGATTCCTCAGCGTATCGGTGTGCGGATCGCGGTCGATCCCCACGATCCGGACGCCCGGCGTTTGCGCCCCGGCATGTCGGTCGAAGTGCATATCGACACGAGTGACGCGTCATGAGGTGCGGGACGACAGTGCTCGTCGCTGCCCTTGCCCTGTCGGCATGCGCCGGTCCGCGACCGCCCGCCCCTCCATCCGCGATGGTGACGCCGCCGGATGCATGGCGCGCCGAACAGCCAGATACCGATGGAAGCATCGATGTGCGATGGTGGCTTGGGTTTGCGGATCCCGTCCTTGGCGCGCTGATCGATGAAGCGCTTGCGAACAACGAGGATATCGAGATCGCCGCGGCCAGGGTGGAGGAAGCCCGCGCCCAGTTCGCATTTTCTCGGGGCGCCCAATTGCCCGCGATCCAGGCTGTTGGAGGGGGTGGACGCTCTCGCAGCGTAAATCCCTTTGGCATCGATATCGAGCAATGGGCGGTGCAGACCGAAGTGCAGGCCTCTTTCGACCTCGATCTGTTCGGACGCCTAAAAAACAGCACTGCTGCGGCAAAAGCAGCCTTGCTGGGATCGGACTATAGTCGGGAGACCGTTCGGCTTGCTGTCGTCAGCGCTGTGGCCAATGGCTATGTACAGCTACGTGCGTCCGATGCGCGCCTGGAGGTGCTCAGCAAGACTCGCGATGCGCGCGCGGCGACGCTCCGTCTCATTCGGCGTCGCGCAGAGGCCGGCTATGGCTCACAACTGGATCTGTCGCAGGCTGAGGCAGAATATGAAACGGCTGCGCAGGCTATCCCTCCCGTCGAACTGGCGATCACCAGGCTCGAAAATGGCCTCAGCGTCCTTCTCGGGCACCCTCCTGCCGAGATACGGCGTGGCATCGCATTGAGCGAGCTCACGATCCCGACAGTACCCGCGCAGCTCACCTCGAGCGTGCTTCGCAGACGCCCCGATCTTGCCGCCTCCGAGCAGCAGATCGTAGCCGCCGAGCGTTCGCTGGATTCCGCTCGCGCTGCCTTCATGCCCAACATCAGCCTATCCGCCTCCGGCGGTTTCGTTGCGTCCTCCCTTCTGCCTGACGATCCCTTGTCGGTGTTCTCCCTGGGTGGAAGCATCCTGGCGCCGATCTTCAATGGTGGTCGCCTGAAGGCGCAAGCGGCCGGCGCGGCGGCACGACGCGACCAAGCCGCCTTTGCCTATCGCAAAGCCGTTCTGAACGCGTTTCGGGAAGTCGAGGATGCCATGGCGTCCGTCCGGCGGTTCGGAGAGCAGGAACAGGCACTGGCTCGGCAGCACGCTGCCCTGGCGCGAACGCAATATCTGGCGGCGCGGAGATATCGGGAGGGCTACTCGCCCTATCTCGAGCAATTGGATGCCGAGCGTAGCCTGCTGTCGTCCGAGTTGGCCCTGGTTCAGGCCCGCAGCGATCGTCTGACTACGGCGATCGGCCTCTACCAGGCCCTTGGCGGCGGCTGGGAACCGCGCGATCCGAAGGAGTGACCGGGTCATGGTGCGCCTTGTCCTCTTCCTGCTTTTCGCGCTGGCCTTCATGTCCGTCGCGCTGGCGGTGAAGTCCTGCTCGAACGACATGCCCGACCCAGCTCCTGGCCCCGTGGGGAACCCGGCCGGGGTGGTGGCCCTGAGCGACGGATCGACCATGATAGCCCAGCCTGGCTCTGTCGGCCGCGATCTGGTCGATTGGCTTGCCAGGGGCGATCCCGGACGAAAGAAGTTCGAACTGGGCGGACAGGAGTTCGTCGGCAGAACCGCTGTGCCTACTGCGGAATCGTTGGGGCGGACCAGTCGTCTGATTGCGATGCTTCGAGCCAACCCCGACGTCGACGTGACCATCGTGGGCCACACCGATCCGTCGGACGACGCGGCGGCTGACCGATCGCTGGGGCTGGCGCGCGCCAACGCGCTGTCACGCCTGCTGCGCGACGGGCATATCGCCGCCGGGCGGATAAGCGTGGAGAGCCGTGGATCTTCTGATCCGATCGCCCCGAACGGCACGGTCGAAGGGCGCGCAAGAAACCAGCGGGTCACCCTGTATCTCAGTCGCGATCGGTAGGATGGACGGCTCGGGTTCGTTTCTGACCGCGATGGTCGGCCTGACGGGCGCCGCCATCGGCGGCTTCACATCCTTCATGACGTCCTGGCTGACCGTCCGGACGCAATTGAAGCAGAAGCTGAAGGAAGTCGCCCGCGAACGACGGGAGAAGGTGTATTCCGATTTCATCAGGGAAGCCGCGCGCCTGTTCGGCGATGCACTGGGCCACGAACGGGACGATGTGTCTGACCTGATCGCCTTATATGCCTTGGTAGCGCATATGCGGCTCGTAGCGCGAAGTGACGTCGTCGAGCGCGCAGAGAATGTTCTGGAAGCAATCGTCGTCGCCTATCTTGAGCCGAACCGGACACTGCACCAACTGCGGGAATTCGCGCACAACGGAGGCCTCGACCCTCTACGTCTGTTCAGCGAGGCATGCCGTAAGGAGCTCGAGCGATTCGACGATGCATAGTCTCGATCGCGTCTGTCAGGTCGATTCGGGAAGATGACCTAACCAATCGATCACGTCGTCGAAGACCTCGCGGCGATTGATCTCATTGAAGATCTCATGGCGGGCATTCGCGTAAAGCTTCACATCGACGGCCTTCAGCCCCGCTTCGCGATAGCGGGTAGCGAGGCGTTCGACACCGACGCCTTGCTGGCCGATCGGATCGAGTGATCCTGAAATGAGAAATATGGGAAGATCGGGCGGGATCGCCGAGAGCCTTTGCGGATCCGCCAGGGTCTCGCCATTCTCCATCACCGACCTCGCCGAAGCTTCGGTCAATTCCGGAAAGCAAAGCGGATCCGCAATGAATGCATCGATGGTTGCCGTGTCGCGCGAGAGCCAGTCGAAAGGAGTTCGCACGGGGGCGAATGTTGCATTGAGCGTTTCGTCCAGCGGCGCCTTGGCCATCACCAGCGCCGCTGCGAGTTGATCGAGCGCGCCGGATCCCGACAGGATCAAACCGGCAAGCAGGCTCGCATCCTCCAGCACATAGAGTTGGGCGGCAAAGGATCCCATGCTATGTCCTAGGAGGATGATAGGCACATCCGGGAATTCCGCCCGACAATATCGCGTCACGTCACGCATGTCGCTTACAACTGAACCGAAGCCGCCCGATCCGAAATCGCCCATTGGACTCGAGGGGGTAATTGCCATGCCATGGCCGCGATGATCGGCGCCCACAACCGCGAATCCCCTCTCCGCCAACGCGCATGCGGCCTCGGCGTATCGGCCGATATGCTCGCCCATCCCATGGGCGATCTGAATGACTGCTCTGGGCGCCCTCGCGGTGTCCCAGCGTCGGCCGGCTATGGACCAGCCGTCGAAACCCGAAAGCGAAAAATCGACTGGGTGCGACATCATCTACCCGGTAATCTGCGGTGTAGCGTCTTAACTCAGGCCTGCTCCTTCTGCCCACTCCGTGACGTGAGCAACCTGTTAGTTGAACGGGCCCCATCTGCGGCATGGGGGCATTCCACCGAGTCCATCGGGCAGCCGCAGCTGGGGAGAACCGTTTTCTCGGGGTCACCGGGCAGCAATCTGTATATTCACGCCCGCATAAATCTGCCACTCGGGTGCGCCAACCCCTTTCTGGATTACGGAATATTGGGGCTCGACGAATGTATTGAGGCGAACTTTTGGCGAAAGCTCCCATATCTTGCCGATCCCGGCTCCAACCGGGACGTAGTGATCGCCGGATTTCAGATCGAAGTTCCAGATCCCGCTCGAGCGGAGATATACGCCATGCTGCAGATTGTAGAAGGCGATTGGCTGGACAGTGAGCAGTCGCACGTCGTGGCGATCGTCGTTTCCTGCAACGGAATGCTGATAGATGGCAAGTCCCCCGAGGAGCCCCCATTTTTGCGGCGCCACGACCGCACCTGAAGCGCCGAGTTGCCACTTTCCGGCACCGAAACGATCACTGCTGGCGGTTGGAGCGACCACAACCGGTCCAGCGCCAAACGAGACTTTTTTACCCGGAAACATGACAAGATCCATGAGCAGCAGATCGCCCACCCCCGTCTTGCTACCCGTCGGGAAGGTGGGCGTGGTCGAGACAGGAAGCGTCGCCCGAAAAAGCTGTGGCTCACCAAAGGTTTTGTGAGGGAGAAGGCCGCGCAAAAGCGTCACGTTAGCATCGCGGTCAGGCACGTCATTGAGAGACGGAATGTAATAATTGTGCATGCTCAGCATGATGGTCGGCGTGAGCGGGCTGTTCGCGTCATTGGCAGCCTGGGCCTGGCTGGACATGCTCGGGGGCGTGGAAGAGAGTGTGGGTTCCGTATCTGGCGGCGGCTGATGTGTCTCTTGAGCCTGAGCGGGCGATATAAAGGCCAGCAGCACGTTCAGCGGCGCAAGCGACGACATGATGGATCGTGTCATGGGAAATTCCTTGGATTGGGGTGGCTATTCGCGACGCGCGCTCAGATGACGCTCTCGCTCTGTCCGATCTGGATGCGCTCGGGTGCGCGCCCGGTCATCCGCCAGCGGAAGTGGAGCAAAGCGTATGCGAGATTGAAACTGAAGCTGAAGATGGCGACCGCGAGTGCAATCCCCTCGCTGCGGGGGAGCGGCACGGAAAGTTGAAGCCCAATGTGCTTCGTGAGCAGGACTTCGAAGCTGAAGATATACATCATGTAGATCGCCAGCGTGTAGGCGCGGGCCTGCATCCATGTGCCCTTTTTCACGAAGATCGCGGCGAGGGTCGGGGCGATGACGATCGCTGCCGTGAAAAGAACGGTGTTTGGGAAGTTCAGGTAGACGAAGGTGATGTTCCAGATGTCGTAAGCGATGATCCAGCCGACGGTCATACCCGGCCAAAGCATGTCATGCGGGGACTCGTCGTCTCTACGAATGCCCAGCCAGCGGTGGATCGTCACGATGTTGAGGATGCCTGCCGCTGCATTGAGCAGATTGGCAAGCGCGCCAGAGGCGACATCCTGGCTGACGGCCTCGGCTATGTTGACCGCCAGGACCAGCGCGACCAGACTTTTGACCCAGTTGTAGCGATGGAGGCCATTGAAGCGGAACAGCGTGAACAAGGCTGCACCGGCGATCGATGAGTAAAGCTTCACCCATCGGAATATTGTGTCAAAGTCCGAATGGAGCCAAAGTGGCAGCAGGATCACAGGAAATACGAGGAACAGCGTGTAAGCCGCCAGCCTCGAGCGGCGTGCAAGCTCGTTCCCGAGGAAGATCACCACTACGGAAAAGAAGGCAAAGTGAAGCCAGGTGACCCATGCAATCGATGGTCGCAGACTGAGGGTCGGCCCACGGGCCAGCGGTGTCGAAAGATGGTGCGCGTCCGGTTGCGCGAACACTGCTCCGTCGAGTTCGGGGATCGCGCCCTGCCCTCCTGAGATCCGGAACGTACCGTCGCCGCCCCGTGTCCAGGATGCCGCCTCCTTGTAAAGATGGACGCCTTCCGACTTCTCGATCGTGACGACGCCGTCGGGTTCGAAGTGCAAATCATAATAGATCGCGCCGCCGGACTTTGTCCCTTCCTTGCCTTCGAGCGCGCCGAGCCAACGCTCAAAGCGGCCAGGGACGCTTGCGCCGGGTGGCGCTGCCCAGGCTAGTGATGCCCCCAGCATCGCGAGCATGAGCAGTAGCGCAACAAGGCCAAGCGCCCACGCGCTTCCTCGGCCCGGATGCACGCCAGCGAGCCAGCGCCGATTGATCGAAGTTTCGGTCATGCGATTTTCCCTCTGTTGGCGTAGCGGGACGCGCCTCGTGCCATCTCGAACGCGACGGTATGGCGAGGAGCACAGGTTGGGCATCGTGCAGGCCGGACGCGCGCTGCGCATTGCCGGCACGCAGACGAATCCATGATCTCGATCACGGTCAGGGATGATCGCGCGCAGATGACCACGGTGCGAGGAAGCAATCAGATCTCAATCAGAACGCCGGAAAATCATCGCATCCGGCCGGTCCGAGATCATGCGCAGCCAAGACATGGCCATGATCGGAGGGGCCGCCTTCAACGGTTCACGATCGCGTAGATAAGCTGTCAGCTCGCTTCCGCGATGGCCGCCAAGGCGTTCCGGTTCAGAATCGCAATCGCCCGTCCCCCGGGAAGATCGATCAAGCCCTCCTGCCTGAACCGGGACAGACCCCTGCTGACGGTCTCATTGGTGAGCCCAAGGATTTCAGCGACCTGTCCCCGCGACAATTCCAGCTCGAAAGTCAGGTCTTGCCCGCCGGACGTCCTGCAACAGGCGCGACTCGATCGAGCAGCCATATCCAGCAGAAAGTCCGCAATGCGTGCATTAGCGGACCGGCGCGCAAGTAGCAGAATCCGGTAGCGTGCGTCGTCGAGCGAGGCGCGCGTTCGATCGAGGAGCAGCCGCTCCATCTCGGCATGCCCCCTCATGAAGGTTTCCAGGAGTGGTCGCGGGATTACGCAGATGGTGGAATCGGTCAGCGACGTGACTGTAAAACGGTTTGTGGACGGGGTCGGGCTGCCAATGAAGTCGCCCGCATAGAGAAGGCCCACAATCTGTTCACGGCCATCGGCGGCGCATGCACTGATTTTGAATATCCCGCGCACGACATTAGCGCAAATTACGCCTTCCTCCCCAGCCCAGAAGACGATCTGGTTGCGTGAGACATGCCTATGCCGAACGATAGACTTGAGCCCGCACAGTTCGTCGTCCGCCAGGCTGCAGCACAGCGCGCGGTCCCGCACCGGGCAGGTTCGACAAAGATCAAGTTCGCCCATCGCCGAGGCACCTCCCTGTCCTGCCCACTTCAAACCGCCTCGTTAGACAGCGAAGAATGCTCACAGACTGGTGCCGAGCGAGGGCTATTTGACCCTGACCCAGTCCTGCGACCTGCAAGCGATCCGCCCCAGCAGGCATCCCGTGCCGCGGCGTGTATTTTCATCGACTGCCTCAATTGTGCCGGAGAAGGTCTTGCCGATGTCCGGCACATAGACACGCCCGTGCCAGACCCCTTTCCGATCTCTCTTGAAATCCCTGAAAAGCTGCATTCCTATCAGGCTGGCAGTGCCACCTCGTCTGGCATCTGCGATCGCTTTCTCGCTCGCCCAGATCACAGTTCCGCACATACTGTTGCCGCAGTGCTGGACTTCTACGTGAACACTGTCCTTCGGATTGCGCCAGACCCCCCCGCTGCCATCTGAGATGACACCAGGATCCGCCGGTGCCGCCGAAATCAGCAACAAAAGGCTCGCGATCTGGGCCGCGCTCATGCTCGTCCGGAGGTGAACAGATTGATCATCGGTACACGATAACCCAATAACGGTCCGCGTCTCAGTGAGCGCATGTTAGTGACGAAAATGATCGCGCCTTCCGCCTCCGTCGCCTGGACCGCAAGAAGGCCATGCTCCTGGAGGTGGCGTTGAGCGACGGTGTTGCGCCGTCAGCCCCGCCCCGAAGCCTCGCCCTGTACCCGCACCCGAGCTATGTTCTGCAGGTGCGTCAGAAAAGCCCGCACGGCCGGGTTGGAACGCCGACTTTCCGGCCAGACTGCCGTGATATTGTGTCGTACGACGGCATAGTCCGATAGGATCGGCACCAAGTCTCCGCGTGCCACATGAGGCGCCGCGATGAAATCAGCGGTGATGCCAATGCCGCCCCCAGCGACAAGCGTCCCAATCAGTGCTTCGCTGGCATCCACGACGATGCCGGCGGACGGCAATATCTCGATTTCCCGGTCCGCAACGCGGAATGGCCAGCGCAGCATTTGACCAGTGCTCTGATAGCGGAGATTTGCCGTGTCGTGTCCGGACAATTCGTGAGGATGTGACGGAGTGCCCCGAGCTGCCAGGTAAGCCGGTGACGCAAAGCAGCCGAATCTATGAGGCGCGAGGCGGCGCGCGAGCAGTCGCGTGTCGGGAAGTTCTCCGATCCGTACCGCAACGTCGACCCCCTCGTCGATGATATCGATGAACTGGTCATTGAGTCGCAAATCAACCGTCACCTGGGGGTAAAGCGCACGGAATGCGGGCAGAACGGGGGCGATCAGATGGATGCCGATCGGCAGCGACGCTGCAATTCGCAACGTACCTGACGGCTCGGAGCGGACCGTCTTGACCAACTGTTCGATCTCTTCCGCCTCGCGCAATAGTCGGAGCGCGCGCTCGTGCAGTTCGCGACCCTCCGGCGTCAGCGTGACGGATCGGGTCGTGCGCGTGATCAGGGCGAGACCGAGATTTTGTTCGAGGCGCTGAATGCTCTTGCTGACTGCTGATGGCGAGATGGCAAGCGACCGGGCTGCGCCGGTGAAGCTGCCTATCGAACCGACGCGGGCAAACGCGATCAGGCCCGTGAGCCGTTCAAGAGCAATTTGTTCCTTCATGGAACTACTAAAGCGATTCTAACCCCCATTATCAATATCGGCGCGACCACCATCTTGCCTCCGAAACAGATTCGAAAGGAGCAAACGATGGTCGAGACAATGAAGGCGGTTCGCCTGCACCGCTTCGGCGGCCCGGAAGTGCTATGCTACGAGGCAGTCGCTCGCCCTATAATATTGGCTGGGGAGGTACTCATCCAGGTTCATGCTGTCGGTCTCAATCCGCCGGATTGGTACCTGCGAGATGGCTATCGATCGCTTCCGCCCGAGTGGCAACCGCATCCCTCGTTTCCGCTAACCCTCGGCTCGGACGTGTCCGGCGTCATCGCAGCGATCGGCGAGGATGTAGAAAATTTCGTGGTCGGCGACGAGGTCTATGCGATGGTGCGCTTTCCTGACAACGTCATGGAGGGCGGCAAGGCCTATGCCGAATATGTCAGCGCACCGGCATCGCAGGTCGCGCGCAAACCGGCTGGTGTCGATCATATCCCCGCTGCTGGCGCGCCAATGTCGCTGCTCACCGCCTGGCAGTTCCTGATCGAGTTGGGCCACGAGGAGCCCAATCCGTTTCAGTCGTTCAAGCATGCGCCAGTACCGCTTGATGGCAGAACTGTCCTCATCAACGGCGCCGGCGGCGGTGTCGGACATCTGGCGGTGCAATTGGCAAAGTGGAAGGGCGCGCGCGTAATCGCTGTTGCATCACGCAGAAACGAGGAACTGATGCATGATCTCGGCGTCGATCAATTTATCGACTATACCGCAATAGCAGCCGACGAGGTGGTGCGCGATGTCGATATCGTCCTCGATACCGTGGGCGGCCCTGACACCGGTCGCTTCTTGCGCACCCTGAAGCGAGGCGGCGCCCTGTTCCCGGTCTATCCTCTGGGCTTCACAGGACAGGAGGAAGCCGCACTGCTTGGCATCAAGGTTTCGACGACACAGGTGCGTTCAAACGGCTCGCAACTGGCCGAGGCAGCCCGCCTGCTCGAAGATGGCACGGTCCGCGTCGTAGTCGACAGCACATTCCCTCTTGCGGAAGCCTCCCAGGCTCATGAGCGAGCCGCTCGAGGTAGCATCCAGGGCAGGATCGTCCTCACCGTGATGTGAAGCAGTCCGATGACCATCCGGCTGTCGCGAAATCCGACAACCGGATGGTCACATGCTGAAGGCGACAATGACACCTGGATCAGGAGGCGTCGCTGCCAACCTGTCTCATTGAAACCAAGAACCGGTCGCTCGGTATCTGGGACGAACCTCGCGGCACGCTTCGGGCCATCTTGCATCGCGAAAGAAGATTTCCCTTTCAGGGTCGCTCGTCCCCCTGCAGTCCAGCATCCCGATAGTGTCCGATGACCTCCTCCTGTTTACCGACGAGCACCAGCGTGTGTTCGTGGTCGAGGAAAGTCTGCTCATCCGGGAACACCTTGGTCTTGTAGAACTCAGAACCGAGCACCGCAGCCATTCCAGCCTCATCGTCGAACCAGAGTTCGGCGGTACCGTCATAGTCGGCGTTCTTCACCTTGTCGGTTTCAAGTTGGATCGGATGCGTCTGGATATAGCGCAGACAATGGAGTGTTGCCTCAGGGATGGCACGAAACAAAGGCCCGTGCTTCTCGAGATGATGGCGGACGAAAGTCTCATGATCGAGGCCGGGCTTGCGCTTGAGGAACATGGTCATCTTGATCATTGCCTGGCTCTCCAGTTCAGTTGGTCAGCGCGGGTTTCCATCGCGGAAGAACGCAGTCTGCGGGGTATTTCACGCCGTCAGGCGTGTGGATCAGTTCGATCAGCATTCCCCAGGGCGCGCGACCATAAACACCGCGATTGTTCGGGCGGTCCTCCGCTTTCGCCAGGGGATGCGCATCGGAAAGCAGAACGCCACCTGCCTCGGTGAAGCGCAGGCAGGCAGCAGCCATGTCGTCGGTATAGATCGCGAGATGCTGCAGGCCCTGATCCGCGATGCCGGCAGGCGACGCCTGATCGACGCCCTCGACCTCGAACAATTCGATGTTGGCGGAGGCTCCGATCCGAACAAGGCGCATGTGCACGATGCGCGCACCTTTCGGCAAGCCAAGCTGCCGTTCGGTCTCCTCGCCGGCCATCGGGGGAGCATCGGTGGACTGGACATCGTATAGGGCGCGCGCACCGAACGCGTCCTGCAGGAAGGTGGTTGCCGCCGCGATATCAGGCACGGTTACACCGACATGATCGATACCGCGGATTTCCGGTCGGGCGGCCCTCTCTTCATCGACGAGCGTGAGGCGGCTGACGCTGGACTTGCCGCCCTGCGCCATTGAGTTCAGCGCTTCATTGAACGCCATGGTGTGCGGCATCGAGAGATGGGAATGGAACGCAGCCTCGTCCCGATAGCGCTCGATCATCAGCCAGCCGCCCGCGACGTCTGGTTTGGCGAAGACCTCGAACGCCTCGTTACCGGCTTCCATGCGGACAGCCCTGGCAAGGGCCTCGATTTCCTCGCGAAGTCGCAGGTCGGCATTCGGCAAGCCTATGGCTTCGGCCATCACAATATATGGCATGATCGAGCTCCTGTATCGGTAAGCCGCCGATCGGCCGGCGGCGGGTTTATCGCGGGGCATTGACGCGGGTAGCGTCGATGCAGCGCCCCACGAGGAAACGGAATCGAACGGAAAACTGACCTCCGGCGAAATGGTTGCATCGCGATGCAACCATTGCCGCACTGCACCGTTCTTTCCGCAGCCCCTAGAGATCACGGCAAAGATATCGAAGGAGATCCGTCATGACGCGCAATGCGTCTATTGGCCTCGCGGCATGCTGCGGAGCAGCAATCGGAATGGCAGCCCATGCAGAAGCACCGCCGCCGCCCGGTTATACCAAACCCGCCCCACTGGCCGACCGTGGCAAGGCCCCGCACATGCAGGTGCGCGAGGTGTCGCGCGCGACGGATGGAACGCGAACCTATGTCGTGATCTTCGGCAAGGGCGACCATATCATGTCCGGATTGACCGAATGGGCCGAAAAGGCGGGTGTTGGCGGCGGCTATCTGACTGCGATCGGCGCGCTCTCGTCGGCGCACTTTGGCTGGTTCGACAAGGACCACAAAGCCTATCGCGATATCCGCGTCGACCGACAGAGCGAATGCATTGGCCTGACGGGTGACGTCGGGACAGTCGAGGGCAAACCTGCGCTCCATGTCCACGGATCGGTGGGCCTACCCGACGGCAGCGTCCAAGGCGGCCATCTCATCGAGGCAGTCGCTTGGCCGACGCTGGAAGTGTTCGTCACCGCGACCCCGCATCCGCTGGTCAAGCGCAAGGATCCTGAAACTTCGCTCGACCTGTTCGTACCGGGAGATGGCGCGTGAAACAGCTTCTGCTACTGCTCGCCGCGCTACCAGCTGTTGCATCGGCGCAAGATCGCCCGGTCGCGCTTACCCATGTCCGGCTTATCGACGGCACCGGCGCGACGCCGGTCGAGGACGCGACGGTAGTGTTTCGGGACGGACGGATCGTTGCAGCCGGCGCCGATGTCGCCGCACCGGCAGGCGCGCGCGTCCTAGACCGGCGCGGCGATAGCATCCTGCCCGGCCTGATCTCCAATCACAGCCATGTCGGTCAGGTCCAGGGCACCACAGCCGGAGCCGAGAATTACACCCGTCCGATCATAGCAGCGGAATTGGCCCAGTATCGGCGTTATGGCGTGACCACGGTCACCGCGCTCGGCAACAACGGCCCGCTGTTCGATCCCCTGCGCGCCGATGCTCATGCTGGACGGCTACAAGCCGATCTGTTCGGTGTCGACCAGGGGATCGGCGTGCCGCAGGGCGCGCCGCCCGTGAAGGTCGCCGTTGACCAGCTCTTCCGCCCGGCAACGCCGGCCGAAGCGCGGGCTGCTGTCGACCGGATGGCGGCCGAACATACCGACCTCGTCAAGATCTGGGTCGATGACTTTTACGGCTCGCTGCCCGTCAAGATGGACCCAGCGATCGTGCGCGCCGTGGTGGCCCAAAGCCACGCGCGCGGTTTGAGGGTCGCCGCGCACATCCACGACCTTGCCGACGCACGGATGGTGGTGGACGCAGGGGTCGATATTCTCGCCCATGGCATACGCGACCAGCTTGTCCCGACCGATTTCGCCGCGACGTTGAAGGCCCGCGGCATCTGGTACATCGCGACCCTTCAGCTCGACGAGGCTACGGTCGCCTGGGCCGAGCAGGCGCCGTGGACGCGAACGCCGTTCGCCCGCGCGGCACTGTCACCCGAACTGGCACGCCAGATCGACGATCCCGTATGGCAGGCGAAGAATCGGGCCGGCAAGCAGGCGAACGACGCCCGCGCCTCGCTCGCTATCAACCTCGCTAACCTGAAGACGCTATACGAGGCGGGCGTCCGGATCGGCTTCGGCACCGATAGCGGCGCCACGCCGGTGCGTGTGCCGGGCGTTGCCGAACATCGGGAACTGGCGCTCACCGTCCAGGCGGGCCTGACGCCGATGCAGGCTATCGTGCTGGCGACCCGCGACGCGGCCGCAATGCTCAAGCTGACGGATCGCGGCACGATAGCACCGGGCCAACGCGCCGACCTGCTGGTCGTACGTGGCGATCCCTCACGTGACATCGCCGCAGCCGATGACCTGGTCGAGACATGGGAGAACGGCACCGCCGTGGCGGGGCCCCTCACAAAGGGAGAATAGTGATGGAATATCGCCTGCTCGGACATTCCGGGCTCAAGGTCTCGACGCTGATCCTCGGCACGATGACGTTCGGTGGCAAGGGCGCGTTCGCCAAGACGGGCAACACCGATGTCGCCGGCGCACGGCGCCAGATCGACATGGCGCTCGATGCCGGGGTCAACATGCTCGACACTGCCGATGTCTATTCGGACGGACGATCGGAAGAGATCATCGGCGAAGCGCTGGCGGGTAGCGACCGGCGCGAACGGCTGCTCATCGCCAGCAAGGTCCGCTTTCCGACCGGCGCCAAGGGGCCGAACGAGCGCGGCCTGTCACGCCACCATATCGTCGCCGCTTGCGAGGCAAGCCTCAAACGTCTGCGCACCGACCGGATCGACCTCTACTGGTGCCACGAATGGGATGGGCAGACGCGGGTCGAGGAGACGCTGGGCGCGCTCGACGATCTGCGGCGTGCCGGCAAAATCGGTGCAGTTGGCGTTTCGAACTTCTCGGGCTGGCACATCATGAAGATGCTGGCCGCAGCCGAGCGCGACCGCCTCGTTCGCCCGGTGGCGCAGCAGATCCACTACACGCTCCAGGCACGCGAGGCTGAACAGGAACTGTTGCCGATCGCGGTCGATCAGGGCGTGGCGGCGGTGATCTGGTCACCGCTTGCCGGCGGACTTCTGTCCGGCAAATATCGACGCGGCGAACCCGAGCCAGAAGGAACCCGCAAGGCCACCGACTGGGGCGAACCGCCCGTTCACGATGTCGAGGGGCTGTACGACATCATCGAGGCGCTCGTCGCCATTGCCGAGACGCGCGGCGTCAGCGCCGCACAGGTGGCGCTGGCCTGGCTGCTGACGCGGCCCGGTGTTGCCAGCCTGGTGGTGGGCGCGCGCACAGATGAACAGCTTGCCGACAATCTTGCCGCCGCCGAACTGACATTGTCCGCCGACGAGATCGCAACACTGGAACGGGCGAGCCGCCGCCCGCTTGTTTATCCCTACTGGCACCAGCGATCCACCGCAGCCGACCGGCTTTCGGCGGCCGACCTTGCCCTGCTCGCCCCCTATCTCGAGGGATGAGCATACGCGCCCTTCCCTCCCGTCGGCAAGGATCCCGCCGCCGCAGCGCCGACGCCGCCAATCGTTCAAGGAGCATCCTCCATGCTGCCCACCCGCGAAGACCCGCGCCTTCAGGCCGTCTGGCAAGCCGACCGCGTGTGGAACGGCGTCGCCACCACGCGCGACGGCCGGGCTTTCGTCAGCTTTCCGTCGGCCGATGGTCCGGGGCTTCAAGCCGCCGAGATCAGCCGTGACGGGACGCTGATTCCCTATCCCGATGCTGCCTGGAACGCCATGCGGGCAAGGCCCGACCCCGACGGGGCGTTTGTCCGCGTCAACGCTCTGCGGATCGGGCCGGACGGACGGCTGTGGATCATCGATGCCGGGGCGCCGGGCATTGGCAAGCCTGCTGTGCCTGGAGGGGCGCGCCTGCTGGTCTATGATCTCGGTTCCGACCGGCTTGCCACGACATATAACCTCGCGGTGGGCGTGGGACCGAGAAGCTATATCGATGACATCCGCTTCAACGGGGGCCATGTCTATATCACCGACGCGGGCGAACCTGGATTGCTCGTGCTGCGGCTCTCGGACGGCAGCATCCGGCGCGTGCTCGATAGCCATCCGGCGCTGACCGATCAGCGGACGATGCGCGCGGATGGCCGTGACCTGCTCGATGAGGATGGCAAGCCCCTGCGTGTCCATGCCGACCAACTCGAGGTTTCGCCCGACGGCCGCTGGCTCTACGTCCAGCCCTCGTCCGGGCCGCTCGCGAGGGTACCGACCATGCTACTGGACGATCCGACGACGAGCCCGGAACGTCTCGCGGCTGCGGTCGAGCCCTTCTACGACAGTCCGACCACCGGCGGCACCGCCATCGATGCGAACGGCGGACGCGATGTGGATCGATCAAGAGGGATGGCTGTGGATCCCGGCAACCCAGCAGAACCTGACGCCCGGATTTGCCGGCGGCCGGCAGGGGGTGCGCTATCCGGTCTGGATCTATCGCCTCCACATCGGCGTCGCTCCGGCCGCCAACGACCATAGCTGAATTTCAAGGAACCATTGCCATGCGAAGTCTCGCTGCCGCCTTCCTCCTGATGACGGGTAATGCCGCGACCGCGCAGACGACGCCGCCCCCGATAGCCGACAATCGCGATCCGGGTTTCGGCACTACGGACCAGGGGCGGATAGAAATTGTCGCCAGCATTTCCGAACCGGGTCCTTCAGGGATTGCGGTCATCGGCGGCCGCATTTTCCTGAGCTTTCCCAAGCACGATGGCGATCATGCCGGCCCTGTACTGGGCGAGTGGAAGGACGGTCGCGTAATCCCCTTCCCCAACGCGCGTACGGCGAGCGCCACAACCGGCGACCCGGCCGGCCGCCTCGTCTCCGTCCACGGCCTCACCACTGACACGAAGGGACGCCTCTGGGCCATCGACGACGGCAAGGTGAAGGGGCAACCGATCCCGCCCGGCGGCGCCAAGATCGTCGGCTTCGATCCTGCCACGGGTCGGCTGATCGGCAAGGTGATCCTGAAGGACGCGCTGCTGGCGGGCAGCCACATGAACGACTTGCGGATCGACCTGACGCATGGCGCAGAAGGCACCGCCTACGTCTCCGACAGTTCCTTCGACGGTCGCCCGGCCCTGATCGTCGCCGACATCGCGACCGGCCGCCAGCGGCGCGTGCTGGCCGACGATCCGCGGATCAAGGCCGATCCCGGCTATCAGACAGTACTCGACGGTCGCGTGCTGCGCCAGGACAGTGCCAGCCCGACCTTCCCTGGCGGCGGAGTGGACGGCGTGACCTTGTCGCCCGACAGCACGACGCTTTACTTCGCTCCATTGAGCAGCCGTCGGCTCTACAGCATCGCCACCGCGGCCCTGTCCGATTTCGCGCAGGACGACGCTACGCTTGCGGCCGCGGTCAAGGACGAGGGTGAGAAGGGCGCAGCGGACGGGCTCGCCACCGACCGTTGGGGACGCATCTACACCACCGCAGCCGATCATGACGCCGTGTTCCGCCGCAACGCGGACGGCAGCTTCGACCTTATCGCGCGCGATCCGCGCTTCGTCTGGCCCGACGGCATCTTCGCCGACGATACACACGTCTACGTCGTGCTTGGCCAATGGACGCGGCTACCGCGCTTCCATAATGGTCAGGACATGCGCAAGCCACCCTACCTCATCGCCAGGATGCCGATCACGGCGCCATGAACGGACGCGGACCAACATCCCATGATGTGGCGCGTGAAGCCGGTGTATCTCAATCGGCCGTGTCGCGCGCCTTCACGCCCGGCGCGAGCGTCTCACCCCAGATGCGCGAGGTCATCGAGGCTGCCGCCGAACGGCTCGGCTATCGCCCGAGCCGGCTGCCCGGCATGATGCGGCGCGGCAAGAGCGGCATTGTCGCGGTCGTGGTCGGCGGCCTCTATAACCCGTTTCACACGATAACGCTGGAGTCCTTCACCCGAGCGCTCACGGCAGCCGGCAAGCAGACGCTACTCGTCCGCATCGACAATGATCGGGAACTCGACGACGCGGTCGGCGATCTCGTGTCCTTGCGAGTCGACGGCGTGTTGAGCGCGCTTTCGATCGCATCTGCCGAGGCGGCAAGCGAGCTCGACCGTCACCAACTGCCGATCGTCATGCTCAACTCGGCGGTGGAGACTGACTGGGTGCGCTGCATCAATTCGGACAATGAAGGGGCCGGACGCCTGGCGGCGCAGCTTCTTCATGGATCGGGTAGCCGGCGCCTCACCTCCATCATGGGACCGCGCTCGGCTCTGAGCCATTCGCGACGAGCCGTCGGCTTCGCCGACGCGCTGCGATTGCTTGGCGTGGAGGCGCTTCACTCGTTCCACGGCGAGCTTGACTATGACTGGGGCCGCCAGGTGGCCACCAAGATGGTCGACATGTCCGATCGACCTGACGGAATCTTCTGCGGCAACGACCTGATTGCGGCTGGTCTGATAGATTGTTGGGCGAAAGCGGGCCTCCAGGCGCCGCAGGATTTTCGGATCATCGGCTATGACAATATGCCGCTCGCTTCGTGGGATCACTACGATCTAACGAGCTTCGATCAACAGACCGATGCTATGGCGGAAATCGCGGTCGGCCTTCTGGAGGTCCACGCCTCTTCCGAGATTAGCTGCACGATCGACCCCGCACTGGTGCGGCGGAAGTCCTGCTGACAACGATTCCCGAATTTGCTCAGTCCCGCGCCGGGTCTGTAGTGCGAGCCGCAATCGTCCCAGGGACTGATGCGCTACTGTCCTGGACCGCAATTGTCGTCCGCAAAACGAGGCGTGGTAACAGGGCTCATGGACGCGGGAGGAAGGTTGCAAGTGCGCGACGTGAAAGGCAGGATGACAGGAGGCAACAGCGAGAGGTCGGGCAAAGGATGTTCAGGACGTTCGGAATTGCACTTGCCCTTTCGGCTGCGCCAGCCTTTGGCCAGGCATCACTCGGCATCCGGGTGCCTCCCGAGATCGGCGCAGCCTATGGCCGATTGGGCAAGGCGATGATGGCGCATGACGCTGCTGGCGTGAAAGGGGTATGGGCGGAGGATTTCGTCGTCAACTCACCCAATAACGAGGTTCTGTCCCGAGATCAGGTCATCGCGGTGATGGAGAGTGACTTTCTCGACTATAAAGACTTCCACAAGCATATCATCTTCGTCAGCGAGAAACCGGAGGTGACGGTGATCATGGGCTATGACACCATGATTCCGACCAAGGGGCCGGGTGCCGGGAAGCAGGTGATGCGGCCTTTCACGGACGTCTGGGCGAGGCGTGGTGGAACCTGGCTGCTGATTGCACGACAGGCGACGATCGCGGCAGCGAATTGAGGATGCGCTTCAGTTTCAGGATGCACGGGAAACCGACTTGAGAATGCCAGGCCCGGTGAGCAGCCGCAAAATCAACTCCCATCCGGTCAGCGCCCATGTCAACTGAGCGCAGGCCCGGCTTATCGTCGGGAAGCTGAGCATTCGGCCTCGTCGGAAGAACGCACTCGGCGGCATCGATGGCCGACTGCAAACAAAGCGCGGAAAGCGGCTTGCCCGCCTCATCAAGCAAGAAGTTGGTTCCCCTCATCGAATAATGGCGCTCCAAACGAGGGGCTCTCAGGGCGGACACAGTTCTCTAACGGAACAGCATTCCGGCAAAGCTATATTCAACCTTGCGCCCCGGAAGATGCATCCGGATCAGACGCGCCGGCGCGGCAATCCCGAACAAGATCAAGCCATGCTCGTGCAGCAGGCATCAAATGGGCGTCCCGCCGCCAAATCATAGCCATCACCCATTCACAGTTCGGTTCATTCAGCGGGATGGAGCGGACTGCAGAATGCTCGGTTCGTTGCGCCACCATCAGCGGCAGGAACGCTGCACCCAAACCTGCGCCGACAAGATCAACCATGAAATCGGCCTGACTGCTGCAAGCAGCTATGGTCGGCTCGAACGCGGAACGACGGCAGGCTTCGATCACCATTTTGTGCATGGCGAAATCGCTGTCGAACAAGATGAAGGGTGTATCCTTCAGGTCGGCGAAGGACAGCGAGCTTCTGGTCGATAGCGGATGCCTCTCCGGGAGTATGGCGACCACGGCTTCCCGCCGGACGACTTCGGCGTCGAAATCGCTCGAAGAAGGCAAAAGAGCGCCGGCCAGGTCGATCGCGCCCGCTCGCAAACTGGTCTCGAGTTGGGCGCTGCCTTGCTCCACGAGTTGGATTTCGATGCCTGGGTAACGCTGCCGATAGAGGGCGAAGAGCTGTGCAAACACTGTTCCGCTGCCGACGGACGCCAGCCCGAGCCGCAGCACGCCCCGCTTCATGCCACGAATATCATCGAGTTCCGCGATAAGGTCCTCTCGATCTGCAAGCAGTTTGATCCCTCGGCGATAGACGACTTCGCCCGCCGCGGTGAGCACGGGACGATGGCCGGTCCGATTCAGGAGTGGTATTCCGAGCTCTTCTTCAAGCTGCTTCACCGCCTTGCTCATCGTGGATTGCGTAGAGAACACTGCCTTGGCCGCAGCGGAAAAGCCGCCGAGACGGGCGACTTCGACAAAAGCGCGTAGGGGTCTGAACTCCATGTCATTCCTAACTGGAATAGCTTCTAGTCGATCTGTTCGTTTCCTTCATAGCAATATGAGGCGTAACTTCCCACGCAAAGGATGTCTTTGAGGGCAGGGTAGACGGTCAGGCGGACACTTTTGGCCTGCCAGGAAGGCGGGCGTTGCAAACCCGATCAGGCCCTGTTCCGTCCTCGCCCAAGCGACGCACATTTGCGCTCGATCAATGCCGAAGATCCTGCGTGAGGGCAATGTGGCGAAGTGCGGCCACGCATGAATGTCAGAAAGGCGCCGATCTTCGATGTCCGTTACTGTCGCTGTTCTCAAGGAAACCAGAAAGGGTGAACGGCGCGTGTCGATCGTTCCGGCCGTCGCAGTCAAGATTTCCCAGCTGGGCGCTACTCTAGCGATCGAAACCAAAGCAGGACTGGCGGCCACCTTCCTCGACAGTGCCTATGCCGGCGCCAGGTTCCAATCTGACGGTCCGTCTGTTGTCGCTGACGCCGACATCGTGCTGGCAGTCCAGCCGCCCGCCGTCGAGGTCGTCGAGGCGATGAAGCCTGGCGCTGTTCTGATCGCTTTCCTCTACGGACCCAGCAATCCGCAACTGGTAGCGGCCCTTCAGGCGCGCGAGGTGACAGCGCTGGCGATGGAGGCCATTCCTCGGATCAGCCGCGCCCAGGCGATGGACGCCCTTTCGAGCCAGGCGGCTCTGGCCGGCTACTATGCTCCTTTACTCGGCGCCGTGAACATGCCGCGTATTCTGCCGATGATGACTACGGCGGTTGGCTCGCTGCGGGCGGCCAAGGTGCTGGTGATGGGGCTCGGCGTGGCGGGATTGTCCGCTCTGGCAACCGCGCGGCGGCTGGGCGCGATCACCGAAGGCTACGACGTACGCCCCGAGACCAAAGAACAAGCCCTCTCGCTCGGTGCCAAGTTCGTCGAGACCGGCGTCGATGCACGTGGCGAAGGTGGTTATGCCCGTGAACTTATCGCGCAAGAGCAGGATCAGGTCCAGTCCGCCTTGAGCAAACACATCGCCGAGGCTGACATGATCATCACCACGGCGTCCGTCTCTGGTCGCCCCGCGCCCAGGCTCATCTCGGCCACCCAGATCGCCGCCATGAAGCCGGGCGCCGTGATTGTTGACCTTAGCGCGGAAGGAGGAGGGAACTGCGAAGGCGCAAAGCCGGGCGAGACCGTCGTTCTGGGGCCGACGACGCTCGTCGCCCCGCTGAATGTCCCCTCAGCCCTCGCCCAGCATTCCAGTGAACTCTACGCCAAGAATATCCTCAACCTGCTCCAGCTCATCGTGAAGGATGGAGCGATCCATCTCGACTTCGATGACGAGGTGTTGGCCGGAACCGTCCTGACCCATGCGGGCAAGATTATGAATCCAGCCGTTCGCGAGTGCCTCCAAGGCGCCAATCCAGCCCAGACCCCTGTCGAATAGGAGCCGCACCGATGGCGATGGACACCTCCATGACATGGCTCATTGCCCTCTACATCTTCATGCTCGCCGGCTTCACGGGTTACGAGGTGATCAGCCGGGTTCCCTCGATCCTGCACACGCCGCTGATGTCGGGCTCCAACTTCATCCACGGCATCGTCGTGGTCGGTGCCCTCTACGCCCTTCTGAACGCCACCACCCTGTTCGGTCAGGTCGTCGGGTTCCTGGGCGTCGCTCTGGGCGCCGCAAACGCAGCGGGCGGCTACGTCGTGACAGACCGGATGCTCGCCATGTTCAAGTCCAGCGGCGGAAAGAAGGGCTGACGTGGTCGCGCAACACCTTATCGGGCTGAGCGGACTGGTCGCCGCAGCGCTTTTCATCCTGGGACTGAAGCGGATGTCGTCTCCGGCGACCGCGCTTTCGGGCATCGTCTTCGCTGGCGCGGGCATGATGATCGCCGTCGCCGCGAGCCTGGTCGAGAGGCCGAAAGGTCGAGATGACCGCGATGCCGCAGATGGTTGCGCTCTATAACGGTATGGGCGGCGGTGCGGCGGCGGCGGTCGCGGCCGTGGAAATGTCCACGCGCGGCGCGCATAGCGCAGCCGTCCTCGCTGTGACGGTTGCAGGTGCGCTGATCGGCTCGATCTCCCTGACCGGCTCGGTGATCGCCTGGGCCAAGCTGGACGGCAAGATCAACAAGCCCTGGCGGTTCGGCGGCCAGCGCGGGTTCAACGCGCTGATCTTTATCGCCACCGTGCTCCTCGGTATCGCCGCCATCGTCCTGCACGCTGCTCCTTCGGGCGATCTGCTCGCCCTTCTCTTCTTCACCGGCGCGCTCGCGTTCGGCATCCTGATGACCCTGCCGATCGGTGGCGCCGACATGCCGGTCGTGATTTCGCTCTACAATGCCTTCACCGGCCTGGCCGTGGGCCTGGAGGGCTATGCGCTTCAGAACCCGACCTTGATGATCGCGGGCATGGTGGTGGGCTCGGCGGGCACGCTGCTAACGGTTCTGATGGCCAAGGCGATGAACCGTTCGATCGTCAATGTGCTGTTCTCGAACTTCGGCGACGTGGCCGCCTCGGGAGCGGGCGACGTCCACGGTGAGATGAAAGCGGCCGAGGCAAGTGATGCCGGCATCGCCATGCGCTACGCCTCCAGCGTCATAATCATTCCCGGCTACGGCCTCGCCGTCGCCCAGGCGCAGCAAAAGCTTTACGAGTTTGTCAAACTGCTGCAGGCCGCCGATATTGATGTGAAGTTCGCGATCCATCCGGTCGCTGGCCGGATGCCGGGGCATATGAACGTCCTGCTGGCCGAGGCCGGTGTGCCCTACGACATCATCTACGACATGGACGACATCAACGGCGATTTCGCCAACACGGATGTCGCGCTGGTGATTGGCGCCAACGATGTCGTCAATCCGGCGGCGCGAACCGACAAGACCTCGCCGATCTACGGCATGCCCATCCTCAACGCCGACCAGGCCCGGCAAGTCTATGTGGTCAAGCGGGGCCAGGGGAAGGGCTATGCCGGCGTGGAGAACCTGCTCTTCTACGGCGACAACTGCAGCATGGTTTATGGCGACGCTCAGCTAGTGCTGACTGCCATGGTGCAGGCCGTGAAGGATCTCGGCGCCTGAAGACTTCCGCGATGTTTTCCTCCCCAGATGACTGAAGGATAGTGAAATGGCCTATGCAACCATCAACCCCTATACGGGCGAGACTCTGAAGACCTTCCCCGAAGCGACCGATGCCGAGGTGACCGACGCCATTGGCAAGGCCCAAGACGCCTTCCTGGCCTGGAAGGATACGCCCTTTGCCGAACGCGCACGCATCCTGCAGAACGCCGCGGATATTTTGCGACGCAATGCCGATGGTTATGCAACCCTTCTCACCCTTGAGATGGGCAAGCTGTTCGGTGAGGCCAAAGCTGAAGTCGAACTCTCGGCCAAGATCTTCGAATATTATGTCCGCAACGCCGAGGACCTGCTGAAGCCCGAGAAATTACCGGTTCTTGATCCAGCCGAGGGCGAAGCCATCCTCGTCCACGAGCCCCTTGGCGTGCTGCTTGCGATCGAGCCGTGGAACTTCCCCTACTATCAGATCGCCCGGATTCTCGCGCCGCAGCTGTCCGCAGGCAACACCGTGCTTCTGAAGCACGCCTCGAGTGTTCCACAAAGCGCCGAAGCCTTCGAGAAGCTGATGGCCGAGGCCGGTCTGCCCGTCGGCGCCTTCACCAACCTCTACGCCACCCGCTCGCAGATCGAACTGATCCTCAACGATGACCCCGTGCATGGCGTGGCGTTGACCGGCTCCGAAGGTGCGGGCTCGGTCGTGGCCGCCCAAGCTGGCAAGGCGCTGAAAAAGTCGACCATGGAACTCGGTGGCGCCGACGCCTTCGTGGTCCTCGCTGACGCGGACCTGGAGAAAACGACCAAATGGGCCGTTTTCGGGAGACACTGGAACGGTGGGCAGGTCTGCGTTTCCTCCAAGCGCATGATCATCGTCGACGAGGTCTATGACGACTTCCTGGCGCGCTATCGCAAGGGGGTAGCCGAACTTGTGGCGGGCGATCCGTTCGATCCGGCCACGACCCTGGCCCCGCTGTCATCGCAAGGTGCGGCGGATGAGTTGAAGGACAAGATTCGCGAGGCGGCGAGATTGGGTGCTACTGTCGAGGAAGTGGGGCCACCCGTTCCCAACCAGGGCGCGTTCGTGCAGCCCACGATCCTGACAGCCGTGGGTGAGGACAATCCCGCGCGCTACTGGGAATTTTTCGGGCCGGTGTCGATGCTGTTCCGTGCTCAGGACGAAGCCGATGCGATCCGCATCGCCAACGATTCCCCATTCGGTCTGGGCGGCTCGGTCTTCACCTCCGACCCGGTCCGCGGCGCCGAGGTGGCCAAGCAGATTTCCACAGGCATGGTGTTCGTGAACCATCCTACGAAGGTTGAAGCGGACTTGCCGTTCGGCGGTATCCGCCGGTCAGGCTACGGGCGGGAACTGCTGGGCCTCGGCCTCAAGGAGTTTGTCAATCACAAGCTCATCGACGTCGTCGATATCGA
Source organism: Sphingomonas sp. (assembly GCF_003248515.1). Lineage (GTDB taxonomy): Bacteria > Pseudomonadota > Alphaproteobacteria > Sphingomonadales > Sphingomonadaceae > Sphingomonas_I. Next base: position 63,733 of record NZ_QFOB01000009.1, on the reverse strand, counting down.
CGCCCCCTTCTGAGTTCTCTTCCCAAAGGAGATTGAAATGCAAAAGACCATGAAGGCGGCCGTCGTCCGAGCATTCGGCGAGCCTCTCGTCATCGAAGAAGTCGCGGTTCCCCTGCCCGGCCCCGGGCAGATTCTCGTCAAGATGGCCGCCACCGGCGTGTGTCACACCGATCTCCACGCCGCCGAAGGCGACTGGCCGGTCAAGCCGAAGCCGCCTTTCATACCCGGTCACGAGGGGGTAGGCCATGTGGTCGCCGTCGGCAGCGGCGTCGGCCATGTGAAGGAAGGAGACCGTGTCGGCGTACCATGGCTTTACACTGCCTGCGGCCACTGCGTGCACTGCCTGGGCGGTTGGGAAACGCTGTGCGAGGATCAGCAGAATACCGGCTATTCGGTCAACGGAAGCTTCGCCGAATATGTCCTGGCCGACCCCAACTATGTCGGCCATCTGCCCAAGAATGTCGGCTTCGTCGACATATCGCCGATCCTGTGCGCAGGCGTCACCGTCTACAAGGGGTTGAAGGTGACGGATACAAAGCCGGGCGACTGGGTCGCGATCTCCGGCATCGGCGGCCTGGGGCACATGGCGGTGCAATATGCCAAGGCCATGGGTCTGAACGTCGTCGCTGTCGATATCGATGACGCCAAACTGGCGCTGGCAACGGAACTTGGCGCCACCATGACGGTGAATGCTCTGAACACCGATCCCGCCGCCTTCATCAGGAAGGAACTCGGCGGCGCGCAAGGCGTGCTCGTTACGGCCGTTTCCCCCAAGGCTTTTCAGCAAGCGATGGGTATGGTCCGTCGCGGTGGCACGGTGTCGCTCAACGGCCTGCCTCCCGGTGACTTCCCCCTGTCTATCTTCGATACCGTGCTGAACGGGGTGACGGTGCGCGGATCAATTGTCGGGACGAGGCTCGATCTACAGGAATCGCTCGACTTTGCCGCCGCCGGCAAGGTCAAGGCCACCGTGACTACCGATAGCCTCGAGAATATCAACGACGTGTTCGACAGGATGCACAAGGGCAAGATCGAGGGCCGCATCGTGCTCGACTTCGAGAACGCCTGAACCTCAAGGTGTCAGTGCGGGCGGGAGGGACCTGCTCCGCTCATCTGCTGATCGTCGCCATCGGTGTCCGACAAGCGAACCCGCAGGCCAAAAGGGAATAGTCATGTCCGTGAAGAACAAATCCATATTGATCACCGGCGCCAGCCAGGGCATCGGTCGTGGCATCGCACTTCGCCTCGCCAAGGACGGAGCTAATCTGGCTCTGGTCGACATCAAGGCAGACAAGCTGGAAAGTGTGCGCCACGAGGTTGAGGCCCTGGGTATCCGGGCCACCACCTTCATCGCCGATGTCAGCCAGCGTGATCAGGTCTACGAGGCTGTCGACCACGCCGAACAGGCGCTGGGCGGCTTTGATGTCATCATCAACAATGCCGGCATTGCTCAAGTGAAGCCACTGTCTGAGGTCGAGCAGAAGGACCTGGACCGGATTTTCCCAGTCGACGTCTACAGCGTCATCTGGGGCATCCAGGCGGCAGCCGCCAAATTCAAGGCGCGGGGCCACAAGGGCAAGATCATCAATGCCTCCTCGATCGCCGGCCATGACGGTTTTGCCATGCTCGGCGTTTACTCGGCCACCAAGTTCGCTGTTCGAGCCCTCACCCAGGCGGCGGCCAAGGAGTACGCCTCAGCCGGCATCACCGTGAATGCTTATTGCCCCGGCATTGTCGGCACCGACATGTGGGTGGAGATCGATGAACGTTTTTCGGAACTGACCGGCGCGGCAAAGGGTGAGACGTACAAGAAGTATGTCGATGGCATCGCTCTGGGACGCGCCCAAACGCCCGAGGACGTCGCCGCATTGGTTGCCTTCCTGGCCAGCAACGATTCCGACTATATTACGGGCCAGTCCATTCTGACCGACGGGGGAATCGTTTATCGCTAGTATCCGGATTCTGAAGTGATATTGCTTTGCTGAAGCACGGTCTCGAGTGTCCGTGGACAGAAGCGCTAATGTCATTGGCAGACTTAGCTCATCTAAAGGTCTGGTGTCTGCGTAGATGGCGGCGATATAACTTTCGATCGCCGCCTCGATCTCCGCGGTCAAGCGATGAACGCGACGGCGGATCTTCCAGCTAATAAGATTGGCGACGAAGTGCCCGATCTGATTGACCCAGGAGGCTCCAGTGGCGTGAGATGCACTCGCCATGCGGTCACTGGTCAGCAACAGGGCGGATCGCGGCTGCGAATTGAGGACGCGCTTCAATTTGAGGATGCGCGCCGAAGCGACCTGTGAATGTGAGGCCAGTTGAATAGCCGAAGGTGAATTCGCCCATGATTAGCGCCCATGACAATTGATCCAGGAAAGATTATGTTTCGTCGTCGCCCTGGGCTTCGGCGATGTCACGAATGATCGCGACCCAGCAGGCGTTGATCAGCCCTTCATCGGCCGACTTTTCCTTGACCGCCAAGGCATAGATACCAAGCAGATTCGAAAATTCCCTGACCGAGACGCTCCCTTGGCGTGCCAGCAACGTCGCCACCAGCGCCAGCGCGCCCCCGATCGCGCGGACAAATGCCGGATCGACAGTAAGGCTTTCCGCCGCCGGCGCGTCCGGCCTATCGTCGGGAAGCTGATCACCCGGCCTCATCGGAAGAATGCGCTCAGCGGCATCGATCGCAGCCTGCAAATGCAATGCGGAAAACTTCTCACCCGCCTCATCAAGCAGGGCGATGGCCTCACGCATGAGATCAATGGCGCGCCGCCGCATCGCCGCCAAATCCTTCATAGCAGTTCTTCCCGCTGCGCCGACGGAGGTGCACACGACCGCCGGCATTTCCGGCTCGCATGTCCTGCCGAGGGCAAAGGTCTCCTTGTCTCGCGGTTCAGCCCAACACAGCCTTGTCGGTATCGCGCTGAAGACCCAAGTCATCGAAACATCGGTGATAGGACTATCTGGAACTATCTGCGACCAGCCTTTCCACTTCGGCCAAATGGGCTTCTCTGGGTTTTGCTTCAAGGAAATCAGTTACGTCCAGATAGCCCAGTTCGCGAACCTTCTCGCCCACTTTGTACCGAAATTCATCGTTCACGTTAGCAACCACAACCTCGCGCAACTTCAGCAAACGATCTTCATAGTGCATTCTGCAAGCTCCTCTACGCAGCAGACAACGTAAATCCAGACTAGCGTCATAGCGCCCAGTCGCCCTGCGGAAAACGATTTCTTGCACACCAATCTGCAGTTAGCGGGTTCGCGAGGCGATCTCGTCGAGATGACGGTACAGATCGGCCGGGTCGTCATAGACGCGCAATGCACCGCTGCGCTCAAGTTCGTCCGCGCCATAGCCGCCCGAAAGCAAGCCGACGCCAAGCGCGCGGCACCGCGCGGCGGCGAGCATATCCCAGATGCTATCACCGACAACGATCGCGCTTTCGATCGGCACTTCGAGCCGCCGTGCCGCTTCAAGAAACAGGTCCGGGTCGGGCTTGGCGAAGCGCACCTGATCGCGTGTCACGACGATTGCGCTTGCGGGATCCACGCCCAGTGCGGCCAGGTTTGGCGCGGCCGTTTCCAGGCGTCCGCTCGTCGCTATCGCCCAGCGAATACCCATCTGCGTCAACCCGGCGAGAAGCTCCCTTGCCCCCGGAAGCGGCACAACGGAAGCGGCGAGTCGGCGATACGCCTCGGCATGGCTTGCCCGCAGGCGTTCGATCGTTCCGGCATCGACTTCCCGTCCGATTTCGCGAAGCAACTGATCGGCAAAGAGGCCGCCACTCATGCCGATCTTGCGATGAATGCGCCAGACCGACAGTTCGATTGCCTCCGCGCGCAGCGCTTCATGCCAGGCAAGCACATGCTGATAGACACTGTCGACCAGCGTTCCATCCAGATCGAAAAGAAAGGCGTTCGGAACCATAGCGCGCAACCTCAGATCCTGACTAAGCAAAATTCTGCAAAAACCTGCAAAACCATGAAATGACAAACTAGTGGAAGCATCTTACATGCCGCACCGCGTGGCGCCTATCGCGTCATTGCCAGTAGCGTCGGCGCATCGACCGTGAACTTGAATCCGAAGATGAGAGCGTTGCCGATGTTGCTCGAACGAAACGGCGCTCCGGTCTGATCGGGATGCAGGATATACTGGACGTTCGGCGACACCCGGATCGCGGGACCGATCTGGGCGCCATAGGCAAGCTCCATCATATACTGGTTGCGCCGGACATTGCCGTCGCCGCCCGCCGCGATCCGGGCAGCGCGCATCCGCTCCATCGCGAGATCGGAAAAGCTCTGCTGGTTGACGACGAACCCGATCGTATCCTGGTCACGGCCCCGGAAGGTGCCCTTTTGGACCAGGCCCAGTTCGAGGAAACGCCGCTCCTCGACCCGGCCGGACAGATTGGTCATCGCCACCCCGAACAGTGTGAGGCCACGGTCCGAATGAGGATCGGGCCGAGTCAGCATCTGGTCGAAGCGGATATAGATACCGGAACGGCCATGGCGCGTGGCAGCGGGCCGGTCGGTGAGGATCGCGATCCCGCCATCCGCATCGCGCAGCGGATCGGCATAGTCGGCGCGGTCGAACCAGCCGCCGATGATATAGTTGCGCGGGAGCCGCTCGTCCGCGGCTTTGGTGCTGTAGCCAATCTCCCACGGCACGATCACGCCAGTTGCGTTGCGGGCGCTGAAGCTGAACCCGTCGTCGTTCGGATCGCGCCGGTCGGGATTGACTTCATAGACGCCGACATGCGCCCACACCCTCGGGGTGACGCTGAGCCTGGCATGCGCCATCCAGCTCGAGGCGGGAAAATAGGTGAAATTGCTGTTCTTGAAAACGAAGGTCGGGTTGCCGCAAGCCGAGTTGCTCTGGAAATTGCAGTAGATCGGCGAATTGAGGAAGTGGATGTTCGCCTGGCTCTTGCCGGCTTCGATGGCGAGCGCGCCGCCCAGCAGCTTCTGCTCATAGGTCAGGATCGCGAGATGAGTGTTCTGGGTGCCCCAGATCTCCTGGACCGATGTGTTGTTGCCGATCGCGATCTGCGAGAGATTGTCGCCGTGGCGGTTGGTCACCGCAAAATGCAGGGCGCCGCCGCCGATGCCGGCGATCCTGTCAAGGTCGAGATCGGCGCCGATATAGAGTTGCCCGGCATGAGCCGCTTTCCGGCGCAGGCCTCCCGTCACATTCCCCGCCGCTTCGCCGGTATAGTTGAGCGCGATCGACACACCCTCATCGGCAAAGGGCTGCCAGGGTTGCGGCTGCTTGCGCTGGACGCCGAGCATGATCGGCACGGTCCGGCTTGCCTCGCTGGCCGGCTGCGGCGGCGAAGGTGATGCCTGCGTCCCCGATGCACTTTGATCTCGCTCCTGCGCCCATGAAGCGGGCGCGAGCATTCCCATGCCCAGCGCGGCAAGCGCCGCGAGGCCGATCCTTCCAGCCATGTTCCCCAGTCCTTCGTTATGTTCTGTCTTGCCCCGAAGGGTCAGTTGCCCTCGACCGGGCGCTTGAGCAGGCCCACCAGAAACGCGCTCACGATCGTTCCTGCCGCGATCGCCGCGACATAGGCGAGGAGATGCGAGACCGCTCCCGGGATCGGCAGCACGAACAGCCCGCCATGCGGCACGCGCAGCTCGACCCCCGCCATCATCGAGATAGCGCCAGCAACCGCCGACCCGGCCATCAGTGACGGGATCACCCGGAACGGGTCACGCGCAGCGAACGGGATGGCGCCTTCGGTGATGAAGGCGAGGCCCAGTACGGCGGCCGCGCTCCCGGCCTCGCGCTCGTCGAAGGTGAAGCGGTCGCGGAACAGCCGCGTCGCCAGCGCGACTGCCAAAGGCGGTGTCATACCTGCGGCCATGGTCGCCGCCATCGGCGTATAAACCTGGCTAGCGATCAGGCCGACCGAGAAGGCATAGCCGGCCTTGTTGACCGGACCACCCATGTCGAAAGCCGACATCGCGCCCAGGATCAGCCCGAGCAGGATCGCGCTCGACCCCTGCATGCCGCGCAGCCACTCGGTGAGGAAGGCGAGCGCCGCCGCGACGGGCGCCCCCACCGCATAGACCATCAGCAATCCGGTCAGGAGCGTGCCCAGAAGCGGCAGGATCAGGACGGGCTTCAGCCCCTGCAGATTCTTGGGCAGGCGAATGAAACGGTTCAGTCCCTCGACCCCATAGCCGGCGATGAAACCCGCTACGATGCCGCCGAGGAACCCCGCGCCGAGATTGGCGGCGAGCATCCCGCCGATCATGCCGGGTGCGATTCCTGGCCGGTCGGCGATCGAATAGGCAATGTAGCCGGCGAGCGCAGGCACGATCAGGGCGAACCCACCCTTGGCGCCGATCTCGAACAGCGCATGGGCGAGCGTACCGGCCGCGGCATCCTCATTGGCATGGATACCGCCAAGCGCGAAGGCCAGCGCGATCAGGAGACCGCCCGCCACCACGAAGGGCAGCATGAACGACACGCCCGTCATCAGATGCTTATAGGGACCGGCCTTCTCATGGCCGGCGGACGACGCGGCCCCGGCCTGCGCGGAAGCCTCCCCGCCCTGCACCGTCGCTTCGGCCAGCGCCTTTTCGATAAGCTTTGCGCCGCCTGTGATGGCGGGCTTCGTGCCCCCTGCGAAGACGCGCTTGCCCGCGAAGCGACCGCGATCGATCTCGCGATCAGCGGCGATCAACACAATATCGGCTGCAGCGATCTCATCCGCGGTCAACGCATTGCCTGCGCCGACTGAGCCTTGCGTCTCGACGCGGATATCGTAGCCGAGTTGCTTCGCGCCTTCCGTGAGCCCTTCGGCCGCCATGAAAGTGTGGGCGATGCCGGTCGGGCAGGATGTCACTGCGACGATACGGACCGGCGCTGCCGGGGGGCGGCGCCGCGCGTCCCTGCCCGATGCGACGGAAGCAAGCGCCGACGAGGGATCTGCGAGCACCTCTTCGAGGCTCAGGCGCTTGTCGGCCGCCCTGCCCAGCGCCTCGTCGCGCGCCTGTGGCGGAGAGACGAACAGCAGCACATCTTCGCCTGGGCGTGGCGGTTCCGACAAGGGATTGACCACGCCCTGCGCGGTCCTCACCTCGATCTCGATCGGTATATCGCCTGCTTTGGCGGCCTTGCGAAGCGCTTCGCCCGCCAGCACCGCCGACACGTCGGTATCGCCGCCCTCGACCACTGCCAGCAATCTTGTCATTTCGCCTCTCCCAGCAGCGCGGCATCATTCGATCGTGCCGCGAACACCTCTGTATCGTCCGCGAGCGCGTGGACCGTCGCGAGGCTCGGAAGATGCGGCCCCGGCCGGCCGAGCTTGGCAACCGCGAAGGCGGTCGCGAGACGCGCCGTGCGTTCGAGCGAGGCGCCTTCGATCAGCGCCGCGACGATCCCGGCGACCATCGCATCGCCGGCGCCGACCGTGCTGGCGATCTCGAACGCCTTGAGCCGCGCGATGAGCGCACCTTCGTCCGACAGGAACAGCGCGCCATCGGCGCCCATCGATACGACAACGAGACCGACGCCCTGCTCATGGAGGCGCGTCGCGGCGGCGAGCAGCGCGTCCGGATCGTCCGCAGCAACACCGGCCCAGGCGGCCAGTTCATCGCGGTTGGGCTTGACGACGTCAGGAAGGATGCTGCCCGACAGTCCCATGGCAAGCGGAGCGCCGCTCGTATCAAGCAGGACGCGCGCACCAAGGCCCTTCAACCGAACGATCAGATCGGCATAGATGTCGGGGGGACACCCCGGCGGAACGCTACCCGACAGCACGATAAGTGCGTCGTGGCCGGCGTAAGCCAGGATGGCGCGTATGAGGGCTTCGATATGGCCCTCCTCGACCCATGGACCATCCATGTTGATGTCGGTCGTCGTCTCGTCGTCGACGATCTTCAGGTTCACGCGGGTCGCGCCGGGCACGCGAACGAACCCGTCCTCGATCGACTTTTGCGCGCACAGCGCCTCGAATCCGCCGGCATTGTCGGCACCGAGCAGGCCAAAGGCGGTGACGCCCTGCCCCCAGTCGGCAAGGCAGCTGGCGACATTGACGCCCTTGCCACCGGCATCCTCACGCAATGCGCGCGCGCGATGGACCTCGCCGCGCACCAGCCGGTCGAGGCTGATGGTCTGGTCGATCGCCGGATTGAAGGTCACGGTCGCGACGCGCATCAGCCCTGCTCCCCGTCGAGCGCGCGAACCTGAGCGGCGCTTTCCATGGTAAGCGCCCGCGCGGCCAGCGATCGCAGCCCCTCCATGCCCGATGCACGGATACGCGCTTTGACCGCCGGGATATCGCGCGGCGTCATCGAGAGCTCAGTGCAGCCAAGCCCCGCCAGCAGCGCCGCCCCGAAGGGATCGCCGGCGATGCCGCCGCACACGCCCACCCAGCGGTCATGGGTCTTGGCGCCTTCGACCGTCATGGCAATCAGGCGCAATACGGCGGGATGAAGACTGTCCGCCTCGCTCGCCAGTTCCGGATTCTGCCGGTCTATGGCGAGCGCATATTGCGTGAGGTCGTTGGTGCCGATCGAGAAGAAATCGGCATGGGCCGCGAGCGTATGGGCCTGCACCGCAGCCGCAGGCAGCTCGATCATGATGCCGATCGGGACGGCAGGAGCGTCGAGTTCGGCGCGGATCGCCTCGCAGCGTTCGCGCAAGACTACAAGTTCGTGAGCCGAGGTGATCATCGGGAACATGATCGACAGGTCGCCGCCGCCCCTGGCGGCGCGGTATAGCGCGCGAAGCTGCGGATCGAGCAGGTCCGGGCGGCGCAGCAGCAGCCGCGCGCCGCGCACGCCGAGGAAGGGATTCTCTTCCTTGGGCAAGGCGAGATGCGGCACCTGCTTGTCGCCGCCGATGTCGAGCGCGCGCACGATCACCGGGCGGCCTTCCAGCGCATCGATCATGCCACGATAGACATCTTCCTGTTCCGCTTCGGTGGGGCTGTCGCCACGTTCGAGAAACAGGAACTCGGTGCGCATGAGACCGACGCCCTCGCCACCCTGCGACAGGGCGAATGCAACCTGGTCAGGCCGGTTCACATTGGCCCCGATCGCGATCTCGACCCCGTCGAGCGTGTGCGCCGGCTGGGCGCGCTCGGCCTCTTGCGCCGCACGGGTCTCCGCGATCGCGGCGATCCACTGGCGGGCAGAGGCAATATCAGCCGCCGAGGGGTTGATCCAGACCCGTCCGCTGTCACCATCAACGATCGCGATGGCGCCGGCTGCGAGGGTCAAGAGGTCCGCTCCGCCGGCTACGACCGATGGCAGGCCAAGGGTGCGCGCGAGAATGGCGCTGTGTGAGGTCGGCCCGCCCAGGGCCGTCGCGATGCCAACCACCTTGTCGGTGTCCAGCGTCGCGGTATCGGAAGGCGACAGGTCGGCCGCAAGGAGGATACAGGGCTCGTCCGGAAGTTCGTGGAGGCTTCCGCTCGCAAGACCCGGATCGATCTGGGCCAGCACGCGCCGCCCCACGTCGTGCAGATCCGCGGCGCGCGCGGCCAGCACCGGGTTGCCCAGCGTAGAGAGTTGTCCCGCCATGCGATCGACGGCCTGGTGCCAGGACCAGGCGACGCCATGGCCCTCGACCATGAGCTGGCAGGTCAGCGTGATGAGATCGGTGTCGTCGAGCAAACCCGCCTGCGCGGCGAAGATGGCGGCGTCGCCCGCGCCCAGGCGTCGTGTCGTGTCGTCGACGAGCGCCTTCATCTGCGCCCGCGTGCGCACCAGCGCCTCGTTGAGCAGCGTGCCACCTGTTACGAGATCGACCGGCTGATCGGGCACGTCCAGCTCGGCAGCGGCGAGGATATGGACCTTGCCGATGGCAAGCCCGGGACTGGCCGCCACGCCCGCAATCATCGTAGCTTCGCCATCCGGCTTCCAGCCGCGCACCGGCGCGTTCGCCTTCGCCTTTTCCGCAGCGCGCGCGGCGTCGGCCTTCTCGCGCACGGTGAGACCGGTGACGGTGCGCAGGAAGGCGTCGAGTGTCTGTCTTGCCTCCGGGCCTGAGGCCGAGATGGTGACGCGATCGCCCGCCTTCAGTCCCAGTTGCAGGAGCGAGACGAGGCTGCGCGGATCGGCCATGTCCGCGCCGTGCCGGACACGCAAGGGGGTGGGCCCGGCCTTGGCGGCGTCCGCCCAGGCAGAGGCCGGGCGGGCGTGCAGACCCGCTGGATAATCGACCGTCCATTCGATGCTCTGCGCAAGATCCTCAGCCGCCGGCCGCGCCGCGCCCGGCACCGCGTCGCGTTCGAGGGCGGCTGCGATAACCTCGCGATCGTCGGTTGCGACGAGGTTCGCCAGTGTCGTCTCGTCTTGAATAAGGCGCGTGAGGCGACGAAGGATCGCAAGATGGCTATCGGAGTTGGCGGCGATGCCAACCACCAGATGGGCTCTTTGGCCAGGATTCCATTCGACGCCCTCGCGCAGTTGGAGCACAACGATACCGTCGCGAAGAACCAGCCCCTTGTCTTCGCCCAGGCCATGCGGAATGGCGACGCCCGAACCCAGATAGGTATTCGCGACCGCCTCGCGGGCGATCATGCTCTCTTCATAACCGGGAGCGACACAGCCGGCGGCAACGAGCAGTTGCCCTGCCTGCCGGATCGCGTCTTCCTTGCCCGACGCTTTGGCGTCGATGCGGATCAGATCCTCGATTTCCGCGATTGTCCGGGCCTGTGCCAGCATTCCTCAACCTTCCTGTCATCCTTCTCCTAGCCAAGAGAGAACGTTTTCTCATCATTTTGTCAAGCCAGTTGCATTACATGGCTCTTTCCGTGCATATTCGACAAGCCGACAAGCGCGATATCAGACAAAAGCGGAGAGAACGATTTCCCTATGACCGTTGGAATCAAGGATGTCGCCCGAGTCGCGCAGGTTTCCCCGGCAACCGCATCGCGAGTGCTGGCCGGACGCAGCGTCGATCCCGCCATGCAGGAACGGGTGCTCGCTGCGGTCAAATCCACCGGCTACCGGCCGAACATGGCCGCGCGGCGGCTGCGCTCGCGCCATTCCAACACCATCGGCCTGATCGTCGCTGATATCCGCAATCCCTTTTTCACCGCGGTTTCCCGCACGGTCGAGGATATCGCCTATGCGCGCGGCATGCGGGTCATTCTGTGCAACACCGACGAGAATCCGGAGCGTGAAGCCATGTATCTCCAGCTCATGCATGAGGAGCGTGTGACCGGCGCTATCCTGGCCCCGACCCGCCAGGCGACCAGGCGTGCCAACGCCTTGCGATCCGACTTTCCACTGGTGCTCATCGATCGCGCCGCCGCCGGCGCCTATGACAGCGTGCTGCTCGACAATAGCGCCATGGCCGAACAACTCGTCGCGCATCTCCATGAGCAGGGCCATCGTCGCATCGCCGGCCTGTTCGGCGCGGCAAGCTCCACCGGGGCGGAACGGCAGGCGGGGTTTGAGCGCGCAGCGTCCGCTCTCGGGATTCAGGTCGAATCCCTGTTCGTGCCGCATGGCGCCGAGGAAACCGACAAGGCGGTGACACGCGCGCTCGCCAGCCATGCCGCCGCGCCGAGCGCTCTCGTCGCGAGCAACGGCAAGATGCTCATGGCGATCCTGCGTGCTCTGCACGGGATGGGTCTTTCGGTACCTGATGACATCGCCGTTGCCGGATTCGACAATGAGGGATGGATGGACCTCGCGGCCGGCGGGGTGACGGTGATCGAACAACCCGTCGAGGAGATCGGCCGCACCGCCATGTCGATGCTGCTCGACCGGATCGAGCATCCCGACGGTGCCGCGCGCAAGGTCGTGCTTACCGGCAAGTTGGTCGCGCGCGGTTCGAGCGCGCTCTCACAAGCAGCAAAGGTGAACGCATGAAGCCGCCGATCGGCCGGGACACGCGCCTGTGCATGTCGCTTTCGGCGCGTCCGGGCAATGCCGGGTCGCGCCTGCACAACCGGCTCTATGAGCTGCTCGAGCTCGACTATGTCTACAAGTCGTTTAGCACCACCGACCTGCCCGCCGCGATCGGCGGCATTCGCGCGCTCGGCATTCGCGGATGCGCGATTTCCATGCCGTTCAAGGAAGCGGTCATTCCCATGCTGGATGGCCTCGAGGGGTCCGCGCGCGCGATCGACAGCGTCAACACCATCGTCAACGACGATGGCGTGCTCACCGGCTACAACACCGATTTCGTAGCCGTGCGCGATCTCCTTGCCAGCCGCGCGATCGACCCGGCCACGCCGTTCCTGCTGCGAGGCAGCGGCGGGATGGCCAAGGCCGTGGTTGCGGCGCTGCGTGATCTCGGTTTTGCGCACGGAACCATTGTCGCGCGCAATCGCGAGGCCGGACAAGGGCTCGCAGACCTCTATGGCTATGGCTGGCGCGAGGATCTGCCCGACACCGGCGCGGCGATGCTGATCAACGTGACCCCCCTCGGCATGGAGGGGCCGCAGTGCGATAGTCTCGCATTTCCCCAGGACATGGTGGCGACCTGCGACGTCGCATTCGACGTCGTCGCCCTGCCGGCCGAGACGCCCTTTATTCGCGCAGCAGACGCGCAGGGCAAATCGGTGATCTCAGGCGCTGAGGTGATCGTCATGCAGGCGGTTGAACAGTTCGTTCTCTACACCGGCATTCGTCCCGACCCGGCCGCGATCGTCGAAGCCGCCGCGTTCGCCCACGGCCCGGCGTTGGCGGAACGGATCAAGGCCGTCATCGGTGCCAGTTCCGGCGCCGTCTAGGCGAATGGGCCGCGACGAGCCCCACAACATGGAGAGGATATGCAGCCTGTCACGCTTTCGCGCTTCCTGATCGAGCAGCAGCGTTTGCCTGGGTCTTCCTGTCCCGCAGAACTGCGCCTGCTGATCGAGACGGTCGCGCGCACCTGTAAGGCCATCAACCATGCCATCTCGAAAGGCGCGCTCGGCGACGTCCTCGGCAGCCTCGGGACCGAGAACGTCCAGGGCGAAGTGCAGAAGAAGCTGGATATGATCGCCAACGACCTTCTTCTCGACGCCAACGAATGGGGCGGCCATCTCGCCGGGATGGCCTCGGAGGAGATGGAGACGATTCATCCCATTCCCAACCGCTATCCCAAGGGGGAGTATCTCCTGTTGTTCGATCCAATCGACGGATCGAGCAATGTCGATGTCGACCTTTCGGTGGGCACCATCTTCTCAGTGTTGCGCGCGCCCGAGGCATGCGCCGGCCGCGACGTGATCGAGGCGGATTTCCTGCAACCTGGCCGCGACCAGGTCGCGGCCGGCTATGCAATCTATGGTCCGCAGACTCTGCTCGTCCTGACAATTGGAACGGGCGTCTACGAATTCACGCTCGACCGCGAGATCGGATCGTGGCGATTGACAGACGGCCCGATGCGGATACCGGCGGGCACACGCGAGTTCGCCGTCAACATGGCGAGGCGCCGACAGTGGTCGCCAGCGACCGCGCAATGGATTGAGGAGCGCCTGCAGGGCACAGAAGGCCCGTGTGGGCACGACTATAATATGCGCTGGACCGCATCGATGGTCGCGGACGTGCACCGCATTCTCAAGCGCGGCGGCGTCTTCCTCTACCCGTCAGACCACCGGACGCCAGGGAAGGCGCGACTGCGACTTCTGTACGAAGCCAATCCGATGAGCCTGCTTATAGAGCAGGCCGGCGGTGCCGCGACCGACGGCCACGACAGGATCATGGATGTGCTCCCATCCAGTCTTCATCAACGGGTCGGCCTCGTTCTCGGTGAGAAGGAGGAGGTGTGGTCATTACGACAAGCGTCTCAGGCTCTTCAATCCGAGCCCCAGCAAGGCGCAAAAATTGCGCAAGCGGCCGAAAGCGAACGATGAGATGCATGGAGGAGGAGTATTGTACATGGCCAGCGTCGACAGATGGCTGTCATGCCGATCTGGAAAGACGCTTTGCGGCGCAAGCCAACGTTAGAATGCGGGCAGGATCGGGCCGCCCTGGAGGAACAAGCCAGCTACCTCCGACGCAGGCCACCGCAGGAATCGCAAGCCAAGTCGCTGCACTTTCCTGAGTAATTCCGCCTGTAGGGCAGAAGCGGCATTGGAAGAACGGCGCGGCGAGCGCCTTCAGCGCGGCAATTCCCCCAGAGGCCTCCGCCGGAAAGAATTTGAAGCGATCGAACCCGAGATCAAGGCCGCGCATGATGTCAGCCGCGTCGGACACACCAGGCAGCAGTGGGATGCGCCGCTCGATCGCGGCAGCGCCCAGCCGTTCCGTAAGGCCGGGGCTGACAATGAAGCGCGCTCCCGCCGCGATAGCCTCGTCAATCTGCCTTTCGTTCACGACGGTGCCAGCGCCAACGACTGCGCCTTCAACCTTGCTCATCTCGACGATCGCGTCGAGCGCGGCGGGCGTCCGTAGCGTCACTTCCAGAGCACGTATCCCCCCGGCGACCAGCGCCTCGGCAATGGGCCGCGCATGCGCCACATCCTCGATTACCAGCACCGGGATCAGCGGTCCCAGGTCCATCACCTCGTCGACCGTCTTCACAATGCATAGTTCCGTGTCATTGCGGCAAGCATTGCCGACCCTCCCGCCTCGGCATCGCTCGCGCCGTCGCGCATGAACGCAAAGAGTTCGCGCCCCGTGCCTAGCGGTGCGGGTGGCGCCGCGGCTGCCTCACGCTGGGCAAGTTCCTGTTGGGACACTAACAGTTGGAGCTCGCCATTAAAGCCGCAGACACGGATCATGTCGCCGTCGCGGACCTTGCCGATCACGCCTCCTGCCAATGCTTCGGGCGAGACGTGAATCGCCGCCGGCACTTTGCCTGACGCGCCCGACATCCGCCCATCGGTAACGAGCGCAACCTTGAAACCCTCGCCCTGCAGCACTCCGAGCGCCGGTGTAAGTTTGTGAAGCTCGGGCATACCGCTGGCGCGCGGCCCCTGGAAGCGGAGGACGACGATGACGTCACGGTGGAGTTCTCCTGCCTTGTAGGCGGCGAGAACCTCGTCCTGATCGCAGAAAACGCGCGCCTGGGCCTCAACGGTCCAATGTTGGCGCGCGACCGCACTGGTCTTGAACGTCGCTCGACCAAGGTTACCTGAAACGAGGCGCATCCCGCCATCGGGCAAAAACGGGCGGGAGACGGGACGCAACATGCCCTCGTCGCGGCTCTCGGAAACGTCCTTCCATGCCAGCGTTTCCCCCTCGAACACTGGCTCCTTGGCATAATCGGCGAAGCCGCCGCGTGACACAGTCAGGATGTCGCCATGGAGCATGCCGACGTCAAGCAACTCGCCGATCACATAGGCCATGCCGCCCGCTGCGTGGAACTGGTTCACATCGCCCGGCCCGGACGGATAAACGTTCGCAATCATCGGCACCGCAGCGGATAGTCTGTCGAGATCCTCCCAGTCGAAAATGATCCCCGCCGCGCGGGCGATCGCTGGCAGATGAATGGCATGGTTGGTCGAGCCACCCGTCGCGAGCAGGCCGACCGCGGCATTGACGATCGCCTTCTCATCAATGCAGGCACCGAGCGGGCGATAGTCATTTCCGTCCCAACCCATCTCGGCGAGGCGGCGGACTGCGGCGCGGGTGAGTTCCTGGCGAAGCTTCGTGCCCGGACTGACGAAGGCCGCTCCGGGAATATGGAGACCCATGACCTCCATCATCATCTGGTTCGAATTGGCGGTGCCGTAGAAGGTGCAGGTGCCAGCCGAATGGTATGATGCGCTTTCACCCTCCAGCAGATCCTCCCTGCTCGCCCTGCCCGCCGCATAAGCCTCCCTAATTCGGACTTTCTCCTTGTTGGGCAGACCGGAAGGCATCGGTCCCGACGGGACCAGCAACATTGGAAGATGGCCGAAACGCAACGCACCGATCAACAAGCCGGGCACGATCTTGTCGCAGATGCCGAGCAAAGCCGCGCTTTCAAACATACCATGGCTGAGCGCCACCGCTGTCGACAGCGCGATCGTGTCGCGGCTGAACAGCGAAAGCTCCATCCCGGCCTGGCCCTGTGTCACGCCATCGCACATTGCCGGCGTGCCCCCCGCCACCTGAGCAGTGGCGCCGACTTCGCGCGCAAACAGTTTCATCTGTTCGGGATAGCGGCCGTAGGGCTGATGGGCAGAAAGCATGTCGTTGAAAGCAGTGACGATGGCAATGTTCATGGCCTTGCCACCGCGGATAACCGGCTTGTCCTCCCCCGCCGCAGCAAAGCCATGGGCGAGATTGCCGCAGGCGAGGCGCGGACGATGAACGCCCCCATCGCGTTCGCGCTCGATCAGGTCGAGATAGGCGCGGCGTGGCCCTGCCGATCGCAGGGTCACTCGCTCGGTGACGGCCTGGACATTTGGATTGACTGTCGGTTTGCTGGAACTCATTTTTCGGTCCAATGAATGGTGATCGGGCTAATGGCGCGCGCCAGGAAATGTCGCAGTTCCAGCTCGCACTGCTCCGCGAGTGCATAATCAACGAGGCAGGACTCAGTCATGCCAACTGACACCCGAACGCTCGGCAAGCGCGACACCCGCTGAAGGCCCCCATGTTCCCGCAGAGTACAATCTTGGCCTGACACCCGCCGCCTGCCAGCGGTCGCGTATTGCATCGATCCAGGACCATTGCGCCTCGACCTCGTCGCGACGGACGAACAGGGTAGGATTGCCTCCAATCAGATCAATCAACAGCCGCTCATAGGCGATGCGACGTCGAACGTCGGCGAAGGCGTCGGCATCGCGGATATCAAGAGTGACCTCCCGCATCCGGATACCCTCTTGGTCGAGGCCTGGCCGTTTCGCCATGATGGAAAGCTGAATATTCTCGTCGGGTTGCAGCGAGATAACCAGCCGATTGGGTTGCAACGCAGCGCCAGAGCCTGGAAAAATCGAATGCGGCATGCGCCGGAACTGGACGACAATTTCTGAGCGTCGTGTCGGCAAGCGCTTGCCGGTGCGCAAGAAGAAAGGCACGCCCGCCCAGCGCATGTTGTCGACATGCGCCTTCAAGGCGACAAAGGTCTCCGTGTCGGATGGCCTGCCCAATTCTTCACCATAGGCCGGAACCGGCAGACCAGCGACAGCTCCTGCGGCATATTGCCCCAGCACGCTTTCGCGATCTGTATCGAGCGGGCGAAGGGAGCGCAGGACCTTTACCTTCTCATCGCGAACGGCGTCCGCTTCGAAGCGTGCCGGTGCCTCCATCGCAACGAGGGCAAGCAGTTGAAGCATGTGGTTCTGCACCATGTCGCGCAGGCTACCCATTCCGTCGAAATAACCGGTTCGGCCTTCGAGACCGACGGTTTCTGCAACCGTGATTTGCACATGCTCGATACCACCTGCATTCCACAATGGTTCGAACATCAGGTTGCCGAAGCGCAGCGCCAGCAGATTCTGCACCGTCTCCTTGCCCAGATAATGGTCGATGCGAAAAGTTCGCGGCTCCGGGAAAACCCGCCCCACCGCGTCATTGATCTCACGGCTGGAGGCGAGATTATGACCCAGCGGCTTCTCGAGCGCGAGGCGGGTTGTCCCGCCAGTCAGACCCGCTTGCTCCAGGCCATCAATGGTCGTTTCGAACAGGGATGGCGCAGTAGAGAGAAAAATCGCGACACCGCCACCGAGCCGGGGGCGAACCGCCGCGCCTAAGTCAGCAAAACTAGCCGGATCAGAGGCGTCGGCAGCAACGTAGGACATCCTGGCCAGAAAGCGATCAACAACGGACGAGGCGAGTTCTCGCTCGATCGCGAGCGGCTCAACCAGCTTGCGGGTCTCTCCCTGCAAATCTTCGTCGGTCAACGCATGATGGGCCGTCCCGACGATCCGCAATTCCGCAGGAAGAAGGCCGTCCGCGTCCAGCCCGAAGAGCGAGGGCAGCAACATGCGCCGTGAAAGGTCACCGGTGACGCCGAAAAGAAGCAGCGTATGAGCGTGCGACCTCTTGTCGGTCGGGCTGCTTGCGTGACGCTCTGTCGAAAGGCCGGCGGTCTGGCGAGCTGTGGCGTCTCTGAACATTGCTTCCTCCCAGAATGATTGAGAGTGCGGTGCTCACGCGCGCGCGAATGGCCTCCCCTCCAAATCTAGAACTAAATCACATCATGGCATTTAGTCAAGGAGCTGAAAGGTCGAATTTGTCGCAGGTTGCTCGCTGGCATAGCGGTCCGAGCACTTCCTTTCTGCGCCGGGTCAAGCCGACCGTGGCCGACCGTCCTACTCAGACGAAGCGGAAGCCAGGACGCTCAGATGCCCGAGCGAAGGAGGTTGTCGGGGTTCTTTCTTCGCCCAAAAAGATCGGCGCAGCTGAGCCAGCCAAACGTGTGAATGACTGCAGCAGTTGAAATCGCAGCTTGGCGGATGGCGTGACGCTCAAGCGTCGCGCGATATCTTTTCCTGCCGTTCATGTCGCTCCTGGGCCTCAACGGTCATGGTCGCGATAGGCCGTGCTTCCAGCCGTCGCAGCGAGATGGGCTCTCCCGTGACTTCGCAGAAGCCATATTCGCCATCGTCGATCCTTCGCAGTGCAGCCTGGATCTTGGCGATGAGTTTGCGTTGACGATCGCGAGTGCGCAGTTCCACCGACCAATCGCTCTCGCTAGAAGCGCGATCAGTGAGGTCCGCTTCTCGGAGTTGCTCGAGCTGAAGCACGTTGAGCGTGGTCTGTGCCTCATCCAGAATCTGCTTCTTCCAGCTCAGCAACCGCTGCCTGAAATATTCCAGTTGCAGCGGATTCATAAAAGCCTCGTCGTCCGACGGACGATAATCCACTGGCATCTCAACCCTCGCATGGGGCATCACGCCGCACTCATCTTCTTTTGCGTCTTGTTGATAGCTGCTCGACGCTGCATGTCTTCAGCCGTGCTCGCCAGTTGCTCCAACCGGTCAGCGGACCGCTCATATTGCTGAACACGACAGGGCAGGATTTCCATTTGGGTCGCAGCCTGCTGGGCGACGGCATCCTGACAGTAGAGGGCGCTAGTGTTCATACTTCATTCTCGCATATGCTGACTCGAACCGGGCGACTGATTTGCCCCCTACCATGAATGAACAATAGTTCCTGCCTTCAGAGATATGCTCATTTGAAGGGATCATCTCTCAAGAAGTTGAGCGCTTTTCACTCCCATGTGTTCGATACCCCTTTTCTCGAAGCAGCGTACCAACGAAGATTGCTGCCTACCGGGTTGAACATGCTAGCGCTAAACGACTGTCAGCGCTAAAAGATTCGGGCGGAGTCGGCTGATGGCCGCGATTAGGTCTGACCCCAAGCCGCGATAATGACGCCATAGCGCCCATCGGACAATTGGATATCCGGCCAAAGTTCCGATCCGTTCTCAGAGAGCTTTATTCCCTTCAGCCCTGAAAGCCGAAAACTCCCCAGTTTCAGTTCTTTGGACTTGACGCCGTTGCGATGTGTCACAACCGCATCGCAGTAAAGACTTTCCTTCTTGAGATAGACGGCCTGGGGCGCCGCTTCCATGTCGACCTCGTTATAGGTCCACCGTACACATTGCTTCCGCCCGATTGCCAAAGTGAGCAATGCAAGTGCTTCCGCCTCCCTTTCCTCGGGTGTCTTCGTGGATGGTTGAAGGCTAAGGATTTTACGTGGCTCGCTCATAGGGAAGAGCATTGCGGCTCTGCATTGGCAAGACAAGCCCCCCGGCATGGCTAAGCCGATATGAGCGTCAATATTCATTGGTGATCCGGCAAAAGGCCGGGGCCCTGCTTACAGGTATCGCCGGAATAGTCCGACCGCCGCCGCCTGCGCAAATGCCGCTAACGCAGGATCGTAACGCGGGCCTTCGTCCCGCATAAAAGCGTGTGCTGCATTGAATTCGAGCCACTCGTAGCTGGCGCCAACTGTCTCGAGTTGTGCCCTGATTTGCGCGCGCGCTTCAAATGGGATGTGTGGATCCTGCCGTCCCCACACGAACAGCGCCTCGGCACGAAGTTCGCTCAGCCGTGCAAGTGTATCATCATTTTTCCCCGCCCCCAGCGTCGCGCTATGAAGGTCGGTGGCATAAAGGCAAACGGCGGCCTTCACCCGATCATCGAATGCCGCACGCAAGGCAAGATGTCCGCCAAGGCATTTCCCGATCGTACCCAGCCTGCCAGTTGACGCTGGATGCGACGCGAGAAAATCGAGACATGTGCGGGAGTCTGCATCGAAGGCGTGTAACGGCTTCTGCGCCTTGAGAAGATTGCCTCGCTGCGTACCTTCCTGATTGTACGGCAAGATCGTGCCTGGCTTCTCGTATTCATGATAGACTTCCGGCACACCAACAACAAACCCGTGGCCTGCGAGCGTCGCGGCAATCCGACGGATCGGTCCCGTCACCTGGTAGATTTCGGAAAAGAACAGCAGGGCAGGAAAACGCCCTTCCCTTGCTGGACGGAAAAGATGCACGCGCATGGTGCCGCCAGTTCCGGTCGATAGATCCTGCGTCTCGCCACTTTGAATGATCATGATTACCTCATGGTTCTGCCGTCTGTGACCAAGGCTGAAATTTACGGGCCTGGCGGCTATTTCTGCCCAAATGTGGATCGAAGCAGATGTGACCTCCCGGCCGGCCTCCCTTCAGTTCAGCGAACGTAGGCTGCCCCGTCAATCGCAACCGGCGGACGATTGGAAAACAGTGACAGCGATGTCCGCCGCACATCATAAAAGCGGAAACTGAGCGCCCTGAAGCGGTTGATATAAGCGACGCCCAGCCCCAATGCCGGATCGATCACAAGGTCGATCGAATAGATACCGTCGGGAGCGGCGGGGAAAGCAACATGAGGCGCATGCCCCTTACCTTCGGCCAGGCGGAAACTCGCCTCTCCCTTCCGGCTGTCTATCCTGAGCCAAGCCCTGTTGCCCTGTCCGTCAAAACGGACGCCGAAGCAGTCACCCGGTCTGACTTTGAATGTTGTCCGCACGAGCAAGGCCTCCCGCGCACTACCGATCTGCCGTCGGCTCCCGGACAATCGTGTACGCTCATTGCTAAATTGATTAGCTATGGGTCTTGGGATATCGACCGCGAGTTCTCCATCCGCGCGGCGTTGCAGGGCATGGGCGACAAGGTCGCCACCCCAATCGAATTCGGCACGATCATCGCGTTTCCTTTTATGCGCGACCCAACCGAACAGCAGACGATCGTTGCCCCTGCCGGCTGATTTCCCGGCGTAGAAAGCCCGTCCGTCGAGCGCATCCCAGCCGGGGATTTCATAGGGACCCGCACTTGTATTTGCGCGAAGATAACGCACCTGTCGGTACCGCTCGCGTTGATCCGAATAGAGCAGATACCAGGCATCTCCCTCGGCAAAGAGGTCGGGGACTTCCAGGTTGAGAGGAGAGTTTTCCTCATAGAGAGGCGGCCGCGCTGTCCAGCCGGAGAGGTCGGCCGAGCTGTAGAGGCCGATCGCCGCCTTTCCCGCTTTCCGGGTCGCCAGCAGCATCCAGTACGCTTGTGTCTGCGGGTTCCAGAACACGAACGGATCCCGGAAATCGAGGGCATCATAGTCGGTAGCGCCATCGAATGTCATGTCCGGCCGCTTGTGCCACGGTCCCTGTAGAGTTGCGGCACGGGCTTCCATGACGACTTCCCTGGGACGCCGCTCGGGATGATGGCCGGTGTAGTAGAGGCGATATCCGCCCTTGGGATCGGCAATGACGCTGCCGCTTCCGGTCCAGTAATCCGCAGCCTCGGGCCCCGCGACCGGGATTGCTTCGATCGGTGCGGACCAGTCCGCCATATCCTTGCTCTGCGTCAGCCAGAAAGGATGGCGTCCCTGGTTCTTCAGGTAGAACACGGAGTAGACGCCGTTCTCGAACATGGGATTGGGATCACCGATCCCGTTTGCCTCATGGGCGAAATAGACTGGCGCGTCCGAGGCAGAGGCAGGTGAAGCCGCGATCAGCAACAGAGGGAAAAGGCGCGCTAGCATGATAGACCCTTTCGTGCCCTGGCGCCGGTGGTGGATGGCGCCAGGGCTAACGGACCGGCAGAGGCGAGGAAGCACCCTCGCCCCTCGAGCGTTCTGGCCAGAGCCTACATCTTGAAACGTACACCGAGGCTGAAATACCGTCCTTCGATCCGCAGATCGCGGGGGAAATACTGGGTTTCATTGTAGTAGCGATAGTTGTTGAACGGCTTGCCAAGAATGTTGCTGACATTGCCTACAATCGTGATCCCCTTGATCGCTTCGTAGGAAGCGGAGAAATCCAGGCGAGAAATGCCGCGTGTGATCTCACCGGCATATTGGTCCTCGTTGGAGTTGCGGTTGTAGCTGTTGATGAAGCTCGAACGGTGATTGTACGAAAGCCGGGCGGAAACCGGGCCCTTTTCGTAGAAGCCGGTCAGGTTATAGGCCCACTTGGATAGTCCGGTTATCCGTACCTGCCGTGCACCTTCTCCCAGCACGGTTGGCAATGCATTGGTGCCGTCGAGATAGGTGACGTTCGCCTGGAC
Source organism: Sphingomonas sp. (assembly GCF_003248515.1). GTDB lineage: Bacteria > Pseudomonadota > Alphaproteobacteria > Sphingomonadales > Sphingomonadaceae > Sphingomonas_I. Next base: position 41,358 of record NZ_QFOB01000009.1, on the reverse strand, counting down.
ACCGAAACCGGACAGGAATCCGGGCAGGAAGTCGAAGAATGTCTGAAACGATGCCTCGGCCCCCTTGATCTCCCCCTTGCCGGCATTCTCCGGGCGGTTGATCTGGATACGGCCATATTCGGGATCAATGACGTCCCGGGTATAATTGCTGATGAACCCGCGCAGATCGCGATAGAAAACCGCCAGCGTCGCCGAGCCGTTCCGGGAGAAATAATATTCGAGCGTGGCGTCGTAGTTCTTCGAAGTGAGCGGCTTCAGGTCGGGATTGCCGCCATTGCCCACAGCAGCATATTGCGGCGGTGAACCGTCGGGCCCCGGGCTGTTACGCGTGATATTGAGCGAAGGATTGAGCTGCCCGAAGCTCGGCCGTGTCCGGGTCTGGTTATATGCCAGGCGCACCTGGAATTCAGGCGTCAGGCGGATCCGCGTCTGAAACGAGGGAAGCACGTCGAGATAGTTCTGTCGCGAAACCTGCGGAACGATCTGAAATGCGCCGTCCGAGCCATTAACCCGCGAGAAGCCGGAGTAACGGCCGTCCGTATTGACCACGCGCACGCCGAACGTGCCGTCTGCCGTGATGCCGCCGAGATCGAACTCATATTTGCCCTGGCCATACATGGCATAGCTGGCCTCCTTGGCGGTAAAGCCGTTGAGCGGATCGAAGGGAATTTCCTCGGTCGCAAACTTGGTAACGGCATCTCGAATGCCGCCGTCATTGGGGAACATGATCGTCAGTTGCTGCACCGACGCATAAGCGAGCTGTCGCAAAGCATCGACATTGTCGCGGATCGCGCCCCGCGTGGGCATCAGCCAGTTCTGGAACGGCTGCGGATCCCCGCGGAAGCCATCCTTGATCAACTGCAGTTCTCCCGTTGGCAGGCTCGCCAGTGGAAGACCAAGTCCCGCCGTATAGGCGTAGCGATTGTTGTTCTGCATGAGCGCGGTCCGGTCGCTTGCCCGGATCCCCACCTGGATCTTGGGCAACCAGCTGATGTCGGTCTCAAGGTCGAGGTCGAGCCGTCCCTGGACGCCATCGCCTTTGGTGACGAAGTGCCGCTGAAAATATCCTCGCCAGACATAGTTGGCCGGATTGGTCCTGTCGAAATCGACAAGATCGAAGATCGCCGACCCTTTCGAATCCCAGCTGACATTGATGGTCGGCGCGCTCGCGAGTTGCGCATCGACGCTATCCTCGTCGGCTTCGTATTTGCTATAGGTATAAGCAAAATCACCCGACAGGGTCGCGCGGCCGGTGTTCCACTTGAAGCCCAATGCCGCCTGGTAGGTGTCGGTCTGGTCATCCTGCGTGGAGCGGAAGAATTCGGGAACATAGCCGCCCGTCTTGGTGAAACTCGCCGCCTTGAGCGGCTCGCCTTCGACGAGGATGACGTTGCTGAGCGTCGGCGCGATGCCATCGATGCTGCGACGCTCGAAATTGACGTTGAACCCGTCTCGCATCACCTTGCCACGATAGGCCTGCCATAGTCCCTCCGCATAGATCTCGAGATCGGGAGTCGGGCGCCACTGGATCGTGCCGTTAATGGCGGGACGGTGGCGGATACCCGTTTCGTAGAAGTTGCCGGCATTTGCGGGGAACCGGAAATTGCCCACACCCGGCGTCGTCACCGTCATGTCATCGGATGGGTCTTCCGAATTGAAGCCCTGCGGACTGATGATCGCCGAGTCCGCATACCTGTCCGCGTTGCGATAGGTCGTGCGCACATAGCTGAGATTGACCAGCGCACCGATCTCGCCGATGGAGGTATCCCACCGCTTGGTCAGGAGAAGGTTGCCAGAGGGGTCGAATGCCTTCGACTGGTCATTATAGGAACCACGAACCTCGCCTGCGATCTCCGTGTCCTTGACATCGAACGGCCGGCGCGAGCGCAAGTTGATCAGGCCGGCAAGCCCAGGCTCGATGAGATCCGACGTGCCGGACTTGTAAACCTCCAGGCCGGCCGCCACACCGGCCGGGAAATCCTGCAAATGCAGTACGCGATCGTCGGCGGTGAAGAACTCCCGGGAATTGAACGTCGTATTTACGTCCGGCAGGCCGCGGACCAGCACCACACCGGCCTCGTCATTGTAACGCAGCACCTGGACGCCGACGATGCGTGAGATCGCCTCGGCAGCATTATTGTCCGGCAGCTTGCCGATATCTTCCGATACGATCGCATCGACGATCGCATCGGATTGCCGCTTGGTCTCCTGGGCCGACCCCATGGCGGCGCGATAGCCCGTCACGACGATATCCGCTGCGGACACCGGTTCGGCTCTTTCCTCTTTCGCCGTTTCACTGGTGGGGTCGTCGCCCGGAGCGTCCTGCGCCGACGCCGGCGCAATGAGAAGCAGCGATGCGAGCGAGGTGGAGCCAAGCAGCGCGAATGTCCTGAGTTTCATGATTATCCTCTCCCCTTGTTGTCAGTTCAATGTGCACACAAGACCGCTTCCGCAGACGCTGTCGGCAGATGTGCGTTTCCATCAATGTGGTTCGGCATGCTCAGCTGCTGTCGGCGTTCATCATCGCATTGGGTCCTGCTTTATGGGCCAGGCGGTCAAATCCATCGTCGCAGGCGCCCCGCGCGCCGAAGCGGTCCAGCGCAAGGAACCCGAGCCCCGGAAAAAGCGGTCGGTGATGGTCTGCTCGCCATCGTTGATGAAAAGTTCGACGATCGATTCATCGACCAGCAAGCGAAGAGATACTTTTCCCCTGCTCAGATCGACGGGAGCGACATGACGATTGGCAAAGCCATCATGGAAATGCGGTCCTGAACGTGATCGGTCGAGGAATACCTCGTTCACCGTCGGATTGACGCCGATGATCATCTGGTAGCCCTCTGCGTCCGTCAGTGCGATGGAGATCTGCTCCGCGCCGCCGAACGCCAGTTCCGCCTTGAGTTCGGCCGTACCTCCGGTCACCGGCAATAGAACGGGCTCCTCGCCAAGCCGAATTTGCCGCGCTGCCTGCGGAGCCCCACGCAATGCTTCGAACTCTCGCACCGGATTTTGCGTCAGCCGATAGCCCTGAACGCCCTTGCGAAGCGTAATCGCCCGTGGGACCGTCATGATCCCGCGTGACGGGTAAGTCGGTATCGCCTCGGCATATCGCCAGTCATTCGCCCAACCGATCCAGATGCGGCGCGGATCATTTTTAGGAAGATCATTCCAGGTGACGGCGGCATAGAAGTCCGCGCCATAGTCCGTCCATACAGGGGCCCCGCCCCATCCCTCTACCGGGGTGAAACGACGGCCGTCGAAATCGCCCACGAAATACTGTCCGCCCGACCCACCGCCTACGGCATTGTCGCCCAGGTTGATGCTGAGCACCCAGCGTTTCTCTCCTGGCCGCCCCCCTTCGACGGGCATTTCGAAGAGATCCGGGCACTCCCAGTTCTTGCCGCGTCCGCCCGCCGGACCGAAGCTGCTGGCAAAGGTCCATTGCTTGAGATCTGGCGAGGTGAACAGCACCGCCTTGTTCTCGTCGGCCATGACCGCAACCATGACCCATCGCTGTGTTGGCGCGTGCCAGAAGACCTTTGGATCACGAAAGTCGGGTGTGCCGATGCTCAGCACCTCTCCGTGAACAGCCCAGGTACGGCCGCGATCATTGCTATAGGCGAGATATTGAGACTGGAGGTTGGCCTTGGGATTATGCCCGGTATAGATAGCGATCATCGGCGGCCTGCCGCCCCGCCCCAAGCCAGTGCTATTCTTCCAGTCGATCACCGCGCTGCCGGAAAAGGCCATGACGTCGGCCGTTTCGGGTATTGCGACCGGCAACTCTTCCCAGTTGACAAGATCCCGGCTGACGGCATGGCCCCAGCTCATATGGCCCCATCGGTCGCCATGCGGATTGTACTGATAAAAGAGATGATACTCGCCTTCGAAATAGACCAGCCCGTTAGGGTCGTTCATCCAGTTCCGCTTGGGAGCGAAATGATAGGCCGGCCGGGGATCGGACCTCTGTGCCTCGGCGTGAATGGGGATCATCGTGACCGCGGTAGCGAGCAGGACCAGTTTCCTTATCATGCACGTGCGCTCCCCAGGTCCATGTCCTCAAGGGGCACGCCGTTGGTCTCGGGCATCAGCTTCCATGTCCAGACGAACTGAAGCAGCATCATCGCGCCGAAAAAGGCGAAGACCCAACCGCCAACGCTGGCCGCGAAGATCGGGAACGCCCACGTAATTGCTGCAGCCATGACCCAGTGGGTCGTGCTGCCAAGCGCCTGTCCTTTTCCACGCACCGCGCTTGGAAACACCTCCGAAATGAACACCCACACGACAGCCCCCTGGGACATGGCGAAGGCAGCGATAAAGCCCAGCAGACCGATCAGGATCAGCGTGCCGTCAGGCATTGCGCTCTCGAGCTGATAGCCCACGAGAAACAGGGCGAGAGCGCACAGGATCGAGCCCGTATAGAGCAGCGGCTTGCGGCCGAACCGGTCGATCAGGAAGAGCGCGAAGATAGTGAAGAGCAGATTGGTCCCGCCAATGGCGATGGACTGCAGCAAGGCGCTGTCGGCACCAGCTCCGGCCAGCTCGAACACACGCGGCGCATAGTAGAGCAGCGCATTGATCCCGGAGAGCTGGTTGAACATGGCGATGGCGATGGCGCAGGCAACCGGCCGCGCATATGCGGCCTGGAAAAGCCCCGGTGCGGTGGATCGATCGACCTGGCTCTCGGCGTCCTGGATGCGACGAAGCTCGCGCACCGGGTCGACAAAACCCAGCTTCTTCATCACGCCGAGCGCCTGCTGACCCCTGCCGTGAATTGCGAGCCAGCGTGGACTCTCCGGCAGCAGCACGCTGACCACAAGGAACAGCACGGACGGCAGGGCAACGATGCCGAACATCCAGCGCCATGCTGTCTCCGTCGAGGCCAGATTGGCGATCACATAGTTGGAGAGAAAGGCGATCAGGATTCCCAGAACGATATTGAGCTGGTTCATCGCAACCAGACGCCCTCTGAAACGCGCCGGCGAAACCTCGGCAATGTAGATCGGGGTCACCACGGACGCGGCGCCGATCGCAAGACCGCCCAGGAACCGGAAGGCAAGAAGCGTCCACCATTCACCGGCAAGACCGGTGCCGAGCGATGAAACCACATAGCAGATCGCGACCATCAGCATGACAGCGCGCCGGCCGAAGCGGTCGGCTGGTGCGCCTGCAATTAGCGAGCCGATTACCGTGCCGATGAGGGCGGAGGAGACAGTGAAGCCCAGCATGGCGTCACTAAGGCCAAAGCGCTCCTGCAACGCGGATGTCGTGCCTGAAATGACCGCCGTGTCGAAGCCGAACAAAAGGCCGCCCAGCGCCGCGCCGGCGGCACTCAGGATGATGGCGGTGGTCGCGCGGGCGTTCTCAACGCTACCCGATAGATGGGCCTCGTGACCCGACAGCAAGGGACTATGCAAGTTCGGCTCCTGACAAAAGAGGTTGGCCCGGCAGGGAGGGAAGTTCGACAGACCAGTGCATGGGCCACTGGCGCGTCACGGTTCGATAGGCGAGCGCCAGCGCTCCCGTGAGGCCGGCCGAGGCGCCGGCTGTTGGAGCGGTGATGTAATCATCCATATCGAGCGAGCGCATGCTGGCGTCGTAGCCGGCCAGTTTGGTCACCAGCGCGCGCCTGACGCGCTCGTACATATCGGGCGATTCCATCACGCCGCCGCCGATGATGATACGGTCCGGCCGCACGATATAGGTGAGCGTTGCACACAGGCCGGCGAGGTAGTCCGCTTCGATCATCCAGCCGGGATGATCGGGTGGCAACTGTTCGCCGGGCACACCCCAGCGGGCCTGCATCGCCGGTCCGCAGGCAAGGCCCTCGAGGCAGTCACCATGAAAGGGACAGATGCCGGGAAAGGCCTCGTCCCCCGGCGCCCGCGGCAAACGGATATGTCCGGCCTCGGGATGGTTCGCGCCCCCGTGAGGCGCTCCGTCGATCAGCAATCCCACGCCGATCCCCGTGCCCACCGTCACATAGCAGAAAGTATCGAGTCCCTGCCCGCTACCGAACAGTCGCTCCCCGACGGCTGCACAGTTTACGTCAGTGTCGAGTGCCATTGGCGCATCGATCGTGCGCGAAAAATGGGCAAGCAGGTCGATGTCCTGCCAACCCGCCTTGGGCGTCGATGTGATGCTGCCATAGTCCTTCGCCACCGGATTGAGGGATAGAGGACCGAAGCTCCCAACCGAGAAGGAGGAAAGAGGACCAAACTCATCCTGCGCACGGGCGAAGAAGTCCGTGGCAATGGCGAGGGTCTCCGCCGGAACGGTCGTCGGAATGCGCGTCTGCCGAATGATATTGCCGTCGCGGTCCGCGATTCCGCAAAGGAATTTGGTACCGCCCGCTTCAATCGCGCCGAGAAGGAGATTTTCAGGCTGCATGGGTTACTCGCACAGATGGGCATGCGCAGACGTCGGAGACGATGTGCACATGCGGTGATGAGGATGAACCCGCGGTGCAGGCGGCCGATCCAGCAGCCCACCGGAGAACGGCGACGACGATGGGCGCGCTATAGCGACCCTGCCCAACCGCCGAACAATTGATGTTGGAATACCCACAATTCATCCTCGCCTTATCCCGCGGCATCTTTGCGTGCCTGTGGTCGCTTTTGCGCGACTCCATTAAATCTACGAATGTGATTTAGTCTGTCAATCACTAAATCCGGTGCAGATGCCGGGGAAAGCACCCCACAAAAAAGAGGGGGAGGATTGGAGCTCAAAGCACCTACCCTCCCCCTCATATTCCAGTGTGCAGACTGGAAATCGGGACGAGCCGAGCCAGGGACGGCCGACGATAGCTGGTCCAGGTCAGGCGCGGATGTCGGGAGAGAGGAGAGGTTCTCTTCCGTCAACCGCCCGCAAAACCGAACGAAGTCAGATCATCGGGAAGTCTTCAAGCCCGCCTCTGCCACCTGACCCTTTAAATCTATCAATGTGATTTAGTGTGTCAAGCTGCGCTGTCGAGGTGTTACCCTTGCTATTGGACCCGACCATGTTTCAAAATGGCTTGCGCTATAGCGCATCGCAGCCCGCCAACAATGGGAGTGGAGTTTCTGGTGAACAAGCGTGGCAGCAATGCAGTAGGCGTGCGCCGGTACAATGAACGACTGATCCTCGCGACCGTGCGACGGCTCAACGGAGCATCCAAAGCCGACCTTTCACGGATAACCGGCCTGTCTCCGCAGGCGGCCGTGCGGATAGTCGAAAGCCTTGCGGAAGAAGGTCGCCTCATCAAGGCAGGCAAACGCACGGGGGGAATGGGGCAACCCTCGATTATCTACCGCATAAACGGGGATAGCGGTTGCACCATCGGAGCCGAAATCGGCCGAGACCGATTGGTATGCACCATACTCGATTTTGATGGCCGGATCATTGCTTGCGAGAGCACCGCGACCTCCTATCCAAGTCCGGCCAGCGCAGTGGAGCACATCCGGTCCTTTGCTCGACATCATATGCCCCGATTGCGACAGGAGCAGCGCGAAGGCTTCCTGGGTTTCGGCATCGCGATGCCTTGGTTCATCGGGGAATGGCGCGAAGAGGCGGGGATTGCTACCCAGCAGGCGGCCGCCTGGACGGCGCCGGGGCTGGAGGAACTTTTTCAGAACGAACTGGATGGCCCGGTCCTGTTCGAAAATGATGGCAACGCAGGCGCTTTGGCCGAGTTGATGTCAGGCGCCGGTGCGGGCCTGAACAACTTCCTCTACGTCCATATTGGTACCTTCATTGGCGGCGGCCTGATCCTCAATGGCGAGATCAAGCGGGGCCGAAATGGCAATGCCGGCGCACTCGCCTCAATGCCCGTGCCGAACGGCCCAGACGTCGATTTCCTGCTCCATTCAGCGTCCCTCTATCAACTGTCTTCGAAGGAGACGACATCCGATGCTCAATGGGAGGCGTGGCTTTCGCATTGTGCAGATGCGCTCGCCTTCACCATCATCAGTGCCAACAGCCTTCTCGATTTGGATGCGGTCGTGATCGGGGGCACGCTTTCCCAGGAGCGCTTGTGTCTGCTAAGGCGCCTGATCCTCGAGAATATGCAACGATCCGCACCTAGAGATTTTTTCTGCCCCGAGCTTAGGATCGGCAAAAACGGCGATCAGGCTCCAGCCATCGGAGCTGCTTTACTACCGTTATTCTCTACTTTCGCACCAAACCTGATATCGCTGTTGAAAGTTGATAAGGATACGGCAGATATCGAACGTAAATAGTCTGCCGCGCGAGCGTTGCTCCTTGGCACATTCGATCCATGGACATCGACGAACACGGGCTTGTCATGTCGCCATTGCCGAGATGATCTTGCGATGCGTCGGTTCACCAGACTTCGCCGCTATGGCTTTCGATCAGCCAGCCCCGCCATAGCGATAGAGGCGCGCCTCCCAGGGACCTATCCTGCTGCCGCCATTCATATCCCGGTTGGAAACCAGCAGTTCCAGCTCTCGCAATGGAGGAAGCGAGTAGTCGACCATATTCTCGGCGAAGTTGAGCAGGGTCAGATAGCCACGTTCGGCCGATCCTCTGCGATAGCAGAAGATCGATGGATGGCTGGGATCATAGTCGAGATAGTCTCCATAGATCAGATCCAGCGCGTCCGCCCGCAACCTGATCATCTTGCGATAGAAGTGAAGTATCGATTGCGAGTCCTTCTCCTGCGCCTCCACATTTATCGCAACGTGATTGGGGTTGACCGGGAGCCAGGTCTGCGCTGCCGTGCTGAACCCGGCTTGTGGTCCGGCATCCCATTGCATCGGGGTGCGCGCATTATCCCGGGCGGTGCGCTTGAGGTTCGACAGATATTCCACCTCGGGAACGACGCCGGTCAAGACCTGCGACCTGTAGTTGCCCTTGACCTCCACATCATCGAATTGATCGATCGCGGTAAAGGGGTAGTTGGTCATTCCGATCTCGTCGCCCTGATAGAGGAAAGGCGTCCCCTTCTGGGTAAGCAGAAGCATCGCAAGCAGCTTGGCGGAGTTCACGCGGTGTTCTGGACCGGCATCTCCGAAGGAATTGACGATGCGTGGATTGTCATGGTTCGACAGAAACACGGTATTCCACAAATGCCGGTCGGCATTGTCCCCGGCGCGAGCCCATAGCGCCTTCCATTCGACCAGGGTCCACGGGTTTTGTCGCCAATTGTCGCGGCCGATGCGCGAAATGTCGAACTGGAAGATGAGATTGAGCTCGTTTCGCCGTTCGTCCGTCAGGAGCGGCGCCTTTTCGGCCGGCGTCCCGGCAGCCTCGCCGACGGTTACCATGTCGTACTTCGCCATCACCTCACGGTGCATCTCCTGAAGATAGGCATGGAGATGAGGACCAGACGCATAGAGTTCATCGGGCGCCCGCAGTTCAGCTGGGGTCAAATCGGGTAGGCCGGGTCGCTTGGAAATGAACGGGATAACGTCCATACGGAAACCGTCAACGCCCTTGTCCAGCCAGAAGCGCATGAGATCGTAGACCTCAGCGCGAACCTTGGGGTTATCCCAATTGAGGTCCGGCTGCTTGCGCGCGAACAGATGCAGATACCAATCGCCGTCCGGCCCGTCCTGCTGCCAGGCGGAGCCTCCGAAGAACGAGCGCATATTGTTGGGCGGCCCACCATTTTTGCCCGGCTTCCAGATATAATAGTCCCGGTACTTATTGTCCCTGCTTTTGCGGCTCTCCTGGAACCAGCGATGTTCATCGCTGCTGTGGTTTACCACGAGATCGAGAATCAGGCGCATGCCTCGCCGCTTGATCTCCGCCAGCATGCGATCGAAGTCGTCCATCGTCCCGAACTGCGGCATCACCGCCCGATAGTCGCTGATATCATAGCCATTGTCGGCATTGGGCGACTGGAAGTGGGGACTGAGCCAAATGACGTCGATGCCAAGGCTTTGCAGATGATCGAGCCGCCGCGTAATCCCGTTGAGATCGCCGACGCCATCTCCGTCCGAATCCTGGAAGGAGCGCGGATAAATCTGGTAGAATACCGCCTCTTTCCACCATTGCCGGCGATAGCCGTTGATCTGGGCCACCGCATCGCTGCGAAACATCGCCATGGCACCGGGCGCCTGGAGCGCACCGAGCAGCATACCGGTACCACCGAGCATCGCCCTTCGGCTGAGGGGCAGCCTTGTCGCTGCATGCTTCATCAGAAATTCGCCCGGATTGTCGCGCTGACAGTACGGCCGTTAATGGCCCGAGCTCGAACAAAATTCGCGCCAGTTCCGGCTAGAGCCCCCTCCTCCTCTTCTGTGAGACCGAAGGCGTTGAAGATGTTGTTCGCGTTCACCGAGAGAGTGACCATAGGCAATATACGAGCCTCCACGAACCCGTTGACGACCGTATATCCGGGCATCACCAGACCGTTGGTGTTCGTCGAGTAGCTCCTCGTGGTGCCGACCACATTGGCACCAACCGTAAACCGGTCATAGGTGTATCGGGGCGATACCGAATAAATGAAGGTCGCCTGCCGTTGCGGACGATTGCCGTCGAGTTCGGGCGCCTGTTCGTCCCGCTTGATCTCAGCGTCCGTAATCGTCCCCGTCGCATTGATCGAGAACCCCCCGGTTCGGTAACTCCCCTCCAATTCTACGCCCTTTGATTCATAGACGCGATTGGTGACAAACTGTCCTGCCCGGTCGTCCGCGAGTAATTCGCTGGTCCGCGCGTAGAAGGCGGTGAGGAATAGGCCGAAGCCGCCTCCCCGGTACTTCACGCCCGCTTCCGCTTGCTTGACCGGATTGACGATATCGCCGCGACGAGCGCTTCCGTCCGGGCGGATGCGGTCAATCAACAGGCGATCATTGTTGGCGCGCGCGCCTTTGCTATAGCGCGCGAACAATGCGATATCGGGCGTGACCAGGTAGTTCAGACCGGCCGAATAGGACCAGTAGCCAAAATCATAGTCAACAATCCGGCGCGTAGTGGGATCGAAAGCGTTCACCCGCCGTTCGATCGGCGAAATGATGCCGTCGCCATCGACATCTAGATTTTGCGTCACCGTACCGCCGATATAATAGCCCTTGGTTCTTCCGTCGTCATGACGCACGCTCAAATCGATGTTGAGTGGCTTAAAGTCAACGACAAGCGATCCGAAAAAGGCGTCGGTTCGCGTTTCCGTGTAGGAGGTGCGCGTGCAGCAATTGCCGAATGTGGGCACGCCGTACGCCCATTGGCCTCCCTGCGTTAGCTTGACACCTGCAGCATCATAGACGTCCAGAAACGCGGATTGGCCATCTCCTCGCACGTCCTGCAAATAACTCGCCCAGGTCCAGGTTGTGCCGACCTCCTGATAGCTGTGATAGTAACCGGCCGTCGCACTGACCGATCCGGCCCCGACATCGAACGTCTTTGACAGCTTGAGATTGTTCATCCAGTTGTCGAGCGTGTCGAGATTCGTGTTGAAGGTATTCGTCAACATCGCAAGGCCATTGCCGCCGAGCGTCGACGGATCCACCACCTGCCCCGCATTGGGGCCGGTCGCGTAGCGAAGTGCGTATACCGTTCCGGTAGGAGCAAGACTGCCCGTAGTCAGATAGTCGCCGACCTGATTGGCGGCCGCCTGTGCGCCTGTCACGCTTGACGGAAACAGCGAGCGAAACGCGCCTTGGACGTCGGCGATCTTGAAGCGATTTTCGATCACCCATCCGGATGCGAATTCATAACTGCCTTCCACTCCAAATTGCTTAAGGCTGGGGTGCATTCCATCAGCAAGGTCGTCATCTGATCGGCGGTTCCCCGTCGTGAGCGACGCAATGTTCCTGGTGTAGGAGCTATGGACCGTGTCCCTTTTTATATCGAAGCCGGAAATGGAGCCATAATCGGGATCCCGGCCCGTGCCCGAAACTTGCAGAGGCATCGGAAGGTAGGAGATCGCGCGGTCGTCGAGATATTTGAAGTTCGCGCGAATATAGCCGCCTTCGAAGCTTTTGGTGATGTTGGCCCGCACCTGACCGCCCTTCTCGGCGGTGTACCCGGTGCGACGGGCACCTTCACCCCAGCGATAAAGGCCCCCGACATGCGCGCTCCAGCCGCCGCCGAAGTTATATCCATAGTCTCCGTCAAACCGATTGGTACCGAAGTCCAGCCCCTTGGTGAACGCGAGAGCTCCGCCCGTAGTCTTGCCAGTTTTGCTGATGAAGTTGATGACGCCTCCTGGCGAATTACTCGCCAGCGTCGACGCAGAACCGCCCCTAATACTTTCGATGGTATCGACATTGTAGTCTGCACGCAGGAAGATATCGGCGTTACCGAAAGCAATATCGCCATATTCGAGCACGGGAAGGCCATCCTCCCACAATTGCAGGAATTTTGCGCCGCCCGATGAAATGGGTAATCCGCGAACAGCGATATTGGCATTGCCTTCGCCACCCGAACTTTCCGACCGAAGACCGGGAATGCTGCGCAAGAGCTCTGCCGTGGATCGCGGGGCATTTGCGAGCGCGGCATCTGCATTGAGGCTGCTGACAGAGACGCTGGTATCGAGGCGAGTCTGACCGCGCCGGGTCGCCGTTACGACGATATCGCCCAGTCCCAGCGCGTCGCCTTTTGCGATCTCGGTCTCACTTTGTGGGGCGATATCAGCCTGCTGTGCAAGCGCTGGGGTAGCGATGGTTATCGCACTCAGTGAAACCATGCCCAATAGATGCGCGATTTTCATCACCTCTCCTTCCTCAACACGTATCTGGCGTACGAACTAGGCTGGGCATAGCAGCGATTCAATCGATTGCAAACGCGAATTTCAATCGATTGAAATCATCTGATCGTGATGATAGCACTCCATCAACGAGAGGAAGCGCTATGCATCAGACCAATAGGCCAACACTGAGTTTTTGGCGCATCCTTCAGATGAATGTCGGCTTCTTCGGCCTTCAATTCAGCTTCGGGCTTCAGCAAGCGAACATGGCGCCGATCTATCGCTATCTGGGGGCGGACGAGGCAACCTTACCTTTGCTATGGCTGGCCGGCCCCGCGACCGGCCTTCTCGTCCAACCGCTTGTCGGAGCGCTGAGCGATCGCACCACAAGCCGGCTTGGACGCCGGACGCCATACTTTCTGGCAGGCGCCTTGCTTTGCAGCTTATGCCTGTTCGCCATGCCCTACAGCGGCGCGCTGTGGATCGCCGCCTCGCTCCTATGGATATTGGATGCAGCCAATAACGTCACGATGGAACCTTATCGTGCCTATGTCGGCGACCGACTTTCAGACGATCAGCGCCCGCTTGGTTATCTGACGCAGAGTGCCTTCACCGGCCTTGCCCAGACCTTGGCTTATGCCTCGCCATCATTCCTGGTCTGGGCGGGCATGAGCCCCGACATGGTGGACGCGAATCATATTCCGGTGATCACGCGGATTGCGTTCCTGGCCGGCGCCGTCATATCGCTCGCCGGCATCCTCTGGTCGGTTTTCAGCGTCCCGGAACTGCCGCTCACGGCCACGGAACTCGCCCGGATACGGGCGCATCGCCCCTCACCACGCCAGACACTGGCCGACCTGACCGCTGCAGTTCGCGAAATGCCACGGCCGATGCGACAACTGGCGCCCGCCATGCTGTTTCAATGGTTTGCCATGTTCGGTTATTGGCAGTTCATCGCATCCGCGCTGGCGCGTTCGCTGTATGGCACATCCGATGCCCACTCGAGCGGGTTTCACGCGGCAGCGCTGATCTCGGGGGAGATTGGCGCAACCTATAATTTGATCGCCTTCATCGCCGCGTTCTTCCTGGTGCCGTTCACTCGCAAAGTTGGTGCGCGGTTGGTCCATGCGGTCTGTCTCATCGCGTCCGGAGCAGCGATGGCCAGCATAGCCCACATCGATAGCCAGAGCGGCCTGATGGTGGCGATGCTGGGGATCGGCCTTGGATGGGCCAGCTTGATGGGCAGTCCCTACATCATGCTCGCTGACGCGATCCCACCCGAACGCAACGGCATCTATATGGGTATCTTCAATATGTTCATCGTCATTCCCATGCTCATCGAAACCCTGCTTCTCCCGATAATCTATCAGCCACTCTTGCAAGGCGATCCGCGCAATGTGCTGACAATGTGCGGGGTGCTCATGCTGCTTGCCGCCATCGCAACCCTGTGCGTCGCGAGCACCGTGCACGATACCAAGCGTGCGGAGCGCGCCTGATGGAGATGTTGAGCGGCATTGGCGAGCCGGCCCATTGGGCAGCGGAAGACATTTCGCGTGGCCTCGAACAGGGGCAGAGCCGCCCTGGGCTGATTGGGGCAGCGGATATTGTCCCGCTCGTCTCGGATCGCGATCTCTGGGATATGTGGCAGCTCCAGCGAGAAGATGGCGCCACCGCGGTCCTTGACGGGCGCAGCTACTGGTTCTTTCTTGCGGCGCCGCGTTATCCGGACCCAAATCAGCGCCATGATGTCGCCCGCATCCGCCTGCTCAGCCACGGCGATGAAGGTTGGCGGGATCATGGTGACGCCCTGCCCGATGCGTTCACACCGGGATCGCGCGAATGGTCCGGATCGGCCACGCTTGCTTCAGACGACGAAACCGTAACGCTCTATTTCACCGCGTCGGGGCGGCGTGAGGGCGGTCCTCGGTTCGAGCAGCGTCTGTTCGCAACAGAAGGGCGGCTCAGGAGAGCGACGGGCTTTGTCAAGATCGAGGAATGGACCACGCCTAATGAATTGTTCGCGGCCGATGGAACAGTCTACGCCGCAGCCCGCGAAGATCAGCCTACGAATGGAATGATTCTCGGCTTCCGCGATCCCGGCTATTTCCGCGATCCTGCTGACGGGTGTGAATATATTCTGTTCTCGGGTTCTGCTGCGTGGACAACAGACATTTATGACGGCGTGATCGGCATCGCACAGCGTCAGGGAGATCGGTGGATGCTCCTCCCGCCATTGGTGGAAGCCATTGGCGTCTCCAAGGAACTGGAGCGAGCGCACATGATCGCGCGCAACGGCCTCTATTATCTTTTCTGGTCGACGTCCGCCGCCAGGTTCGCGCCCGGCATAAGAGGCCAGACCGGCCTATATGGCATGGTCGCCAATAGGATCGCGGGACCTTGGACGCCGCTTAATGATACGAGTCTGGTCGCCGCGAATCCGCCGGAGGAGCCGGCCCAGGCCTATTGCTGGTGGGTTACCGCTGAGCTTGATGTCATAAGTTTCGTTGACCAATGGGGCATGCAAGGTCGAAATTTAAGCGAACACCCTCACCTGCTACGCAAACAGTTCGGGGGTACGGTCGCCCCGATCTTCCGTCTGCACCTTGCTGGAAGCCGGGCAACGATAGTTCCGGAGGCTTCGATGTCAGCTTGAATCCCTGACGACCAGCTTTGGGGGAAGCTCCAGCGATGGCGTGTCTTCATCGGCTATGCGCCGAAACAGAGCATCAACCATCGCGCGCGCGCCGCGCACGATGTCCTGGCGAATGGTCGACAGGCGCGGAACCGTCTGTTCCGCGAGCGGAAGATCGTCGTAGCCGATGACGCGTACGCGAGCTGGGACATCGATGGCACGGTCAGCCAGTACCCGGATGGCATTCATCGCCAGCAGATCGGTGGCGGCAACGATCCCGTCGATGTCCTGCGCCATCTCACCGATCCGCCGTGCGACCTCGCGCCCCATGATATCGGAGGCCAGGTGCGCCTTGAGTTGAATCGGAGCGGCCAGGCCGTAGGCGGCGGCTGCGGCGCATGCACCGTCATAGCGCGCGCGAATCTCGGGCGCGCGAATCTCGCCCAGAAAGGCAAGCCGCTTCGCGCCCCTTTCGATGAGATGGCCGGCTGCAAGTTTGCCACCTGCAAGATTATCGGTTCCTACCGCGCAATGGCTCATTCCAGGCAAGACCGCGCCCCACGCGACGAGCGGTCGGTAACGCTGCGCAACCCGCTCAATTGCATCCATCTGGTCCGATTGGCCGATCAACAGGACACCATCAAGCATCCCGGAATCGACGATCCGCTCCAGCCAGTCATGCGTATCGGGTATGACCCGCGACAGCATGATGTCGTGGCCATTCTCCGTCAGCGCGTCCGCAAGCGCGCCGAGCATCGCCATGAAGAACGGGTCGGACAGATGCTGACGCTTTTCGTGGCCGAGCGGAACAACTACTCCAATGACACCGGTCCGCTGCATCCGCAGACGGCTGGCCATTTGGTTCGGACGAAAATCATACTCGCGTGCGAGCGCCAGAATGTGTTCGCGGGTGCGTTCCTTCACGAGGGGGCTACCCGATAGCGCGCGCGATACCGTCCCGGATGTCACGCCGGCGATTTTGGCAAGTTCGGCGATAGTGCGAACACGAACCGGCTTTTCCGTCATGCCTGCGGGATCACATTGTTGTTTCATCAGATGTTCATAGCCCTGCGGGCGAGGGCAACAAGACTCATTGAAAGCAATGCAGCCGATAGGTCCGTATGAAGCGACCTATGGCCGAGCTCCAGTGGCGCTTGCCCGCATCTGCACTATTCGCGAAATGATAGTGCAAGATTCAATCGCCCGCCCCGCCATGGCGACCGGCTATGAGGGCAAGCCTGTTTCGAGCGCGAGCAACTCGGCACATTTTCGCTCAGCGGTTGAGGTCACCACAATCCCTCCCTCGCGGTTGACGTGTCCGGCCACATGTACGCTCGCTCAGCGAGCAAGTTTCTCTAGAGGGACGCTCAATCTGATATCCAGGCCTCGATCAAGCCAAGTCCGATTGATCGTGGCATTCAGACTCGCGAGGCTGGCTTTCTCCAACCGGCTGCCGAACCCTTCGGATAACGTGTGTCCGACATGTCGGGGTGCGCCGCTTTCGAGCCAGTCCATCACCATCATGGTTTCATTGGCCGCGATAGAAATCGACAATCGGCCGTCGGGCCCGGCCAGACCGCCATATTTGGTCGCATTGGTGGCCAACTCGTGGAGGACCAACGCAATAGTCGGCAACGCATTGGCGCCAATGAGAGCATCGTCACCTGCGATTGTGAAACGCGCCGTCCCTCGACCGTCATGCGCGGCGAGGATCGCTCGCAACAGCGCGGCGAGCGACGTCTCCTGGTCAATTGTCTCTCCCGAAACGTCCGGCAAAGTGAGCGCATGGGCGCGAGCCAGCGCGCCTATGCGCGCGGTCAGGTCTTCTTGCAGAGCCTCGACATCCTTCGCTTCACGCGCGCTGAGCGACACGAGGGCGCTGGTCAACGCAAAGAGGTTCTTGACGCGATGGTTCATTTCCCTGAGCAGCAATGCCTGACGCTCGGCGGCGCGTTTGGCGGGCGTGATATCCCGCGCGATCTTTGAGGCGCCAAGAATCCTACCACTCGCATCCTTGACCGGTGAAACTGTCAGCGCGATATCGACTAGGCTTCCATCCTTGCGGCGACGGACCGTTTCGAAATGATCGATCCGCTCGCCAGCACGCAATTTACGGATGATTGTCTCTTCCTCGTGCCGTCGTTCCTCGGGAATGATGATCGTGATCGGGCGTCCGACCGCTTCGATGGCGGGAAAGCCGAACAGCTTTTCCGCGCCGGCATTCCAACTCATGATGACGCCATCGAGCGTCTTGGAAAGAATAGCATCGTCGCTGTTATCGACGATCGCTGCCAGCCACGCGCTCGCTTCAAACGCCTCGCGGCGGCTACTGGCTTCGCGCACTTCGCTTTCCGCAAGACTTGCCTTTAGGTCCATATTGCGCGGCTCATCCTTCATCTGGCGCGTTTCCCTGCCCAGCGTTAGCGATTTGGTCACCGCTCAACGCAATCCAGACCGCGAGCACGGCACCTTACCGATAGGAAAATTGAAGCCGATTCACAATCGCGACACGCAGTTAACTGGGTTTGCAACGGCTCGGCTCCAGCGTGGCCGCGTCGAGCCCGGATTTAGACGGAAACGGTAAAGCACCACGCTTGTCGTGCTTTTCCATCGTGGATGAATGGGAGAGAAAGACCTTCCGTCCAAAGATCGCGTGGGCAGCACGATAGTGAAGCTTGGTATGCCCTGCTGCCGCAAATCTAGCCCTACAGACCAGCAGACGCGCGCACCGTATCCCGACAAGATCGGAGTTACCATCAACCGATAGAGCTATTCCGATTTCGTGGAGCATATGGGCGCGCCGGTCCGGCTTCGGACAGGCATTTGCGGGAGCATCAGCGGCGGACGATTTAAGGCGGGATTCGCTTCGCTCAGTATCCTGATGCCGGCGAACATCTGATCTATCTTGCTTCCCCACGGGGCCGAAGGCGTGGTTTCATAAAAGCAACATCGAGAACGCCTTTTCAATGCTCGTTGAAGGCTCCGAACCTGAGCAACGGCGAGTAACGCGCCAGTCATTCAGTAGCTGGCTCGCAGCGTCAGCAGGACGTTGCGCGGTTCGCCATAGAAATTATAGGTGTTGATCGAGCCGACGCGCTGATAATAGATTTTGTCGAACACATTGTTGACCGACACGAAGGCTCGAAGCTTTTCGTTGAAGCGCCAACCGAGTTGCGCACCCGCCACCGCGAAGGCACTCTGCTCGCGCACCCCTGCGACGCCTCCGCCGAGGACGCCACTCTGACCGTTGAGGCTGGCCGCCACGAACGCCCCGCCCAAGGCCGACGGCTCATAGCGGGCGTAGAACTTATACTGGTGGCGCGGCGTGTATATATCGAAGACCGCGCCCGTCTGGGCGGCGGTACCCACCTCATATTCGGTTTTGACGTTGGTGTAGCTCGCGACGAGGTCCAGACCCTGAAACGGCCTGCCCGTCACCTCGAACTCGAAGCCCTGGATTTTCACCACGCCCGCCTGGACGAAGAAGCCGGGATTGGCTGTGTCGGCCAGCGCGCGGTTCTTGTCCTTGCTTCGGAAGGCCGCGGCGCTGGCGTTCAAATGACCGTCGAGGAAGCGCCCCTTAAGGCCCGCCTCATATTGTTGGCCGACGCGCGGGTCGAGCACCGTGCCATCCGCCCGTAGCGAGGTCTGCGGGTTGAAGATATCGGAGTAGCTGCCGTAGAGCGTGACATTGTCGGTCAGATAGAGGACCGCGCCCAGGCTCGGCGTGAACTGGCCCCGCTCGCGCGCGCCGACGATGAAATCGGTCCGCACGGACGGCGGGATGCCGCGCGTCTTGTTGGTATAGTCGCTGATGCGGCCGCCTGCGACGATGGTGAAGCCCTTGAAAGGATGCAAGCGCAACTGCGCATGAAAGCCGCTCTGCTGCAGATCAGTCTCGCTGCCGGAGGTGTAAACCAGCGGCGCGACCGGAATCGCGTCGGGATTGAAGATGGAATATCTTCCCACGGATGTCTGGGTGCGGGCGAGGAAGGAGGTCGTCCGCTTGTCCCAGCTATAGCCGATCGCCAGTTCATGCTCGCGCCCGAACAGCGTGAAAGGGCCGGTCGCATAGGCGTCCACCGCCGTCTTGCCATTCTCTCCGCTGCTGCGCCGATTCACATATTCCGCTGTCAGCGTCACCGGTTCGACACCGGTGCCCGGCCGAATGAACGCGTCCTCCCACGCGCGCGGGATGTCGCGATGGAGCGCGCGCACGACCAGCGACCAGTCGCCGAGACGCTGCTTCACCTCGCCGGCATATTCGACCGTGGTCTCCGTAAACAGGTTCCAGTTGGGCAGATGCTGGAAGCTGCGTGGAAAGTTCAGGAACTGGTCGGTCTTCGGGTCCCGCGTCCCGTTGGCCAGCAGGCCGAACGCCGGCTGACCGCTCATCGGCGTGTTCGCCCTGGTATCCTGATAGCTCAATGAGCCCCCGAGCGTGGTCGTTGGGGTCAGGTCATAGTCGATGGCCGCATAGGTGGTGATCTTGCGCGTATGCGACTTTTCCTGGAAGAAGTCGCGATCATGGAGCGCGCCGACCGCGCGTACGCGCAGGCGGCCTGCCGCATCCACCGGGCCGCCGATGTCGAACTCGCCGCGATAATTGTTCCATGATCCGGCGGACAGCGCTCCCGAGATCGCGACCTTGTCCTGGCCACGCTTGCGGATCAGGTTGATGGTGCCGCCGGGCGATCCCGACCCGCGGAACAGCCCTGTGGGTCCGCGCTGCACCTCGAGGCGCTCATAGATTACCAGGTCGAATTCCGGCACGCCGGAGGAGAAGGTCGATGGCACGCCGTCATAGGCATAGTCTAGCACGAAGCCGCGCGCGCGATAGTCGGGATTGGTGCCGTCGAACGGCATGACGGTCACGCCGGCGACCGTCTGCACCGCCTCGCCGATCGTGAACAGGTTCCGGTCCTCTATCTGCTCGCGCGTGACTACGCTCACCGATTGCGGGATTTCGATCAATGACGCGGGGCTTTTGCCGGCGACCGCCGCTTGCTGCGGCGCATAGCTGTCGTCCGCAGCTATGCCCGTCACGACGATATCAGAGCGGCGGCGTTCCTCTTCCTCCTCATTGGCAAATGCAGGCTGCGCGCAAAGCGGCATGCCGATCAGCAATCCCACGCGTAACGATCTCGCAAGCAACACCATTCCCCCAGACACGAATCGAGATATGATATATCATCTTGCTATCGGGTTCATGTGGCTGCTGCAAGCGCGGGGGGCTCTACAGGATATTACGTAGTGCGGCACGAAGCCCTGGGCGGCATGCCCTTGCTGACCCCCAGGAGCAGATATGACACGCATTGGCTCTTCGCATGCCGCCGATCACGATCCGTTGGAGGGGGTCACCCAGACCCTCGATCGCACGGCTGCGGCTTTCGTATCGCAGCTGACGTCAGGGCTGTCCCCCGTCACGATGACGCTGGCCTATCTGGACTGGATTGCACATCTCGCCATATCGCCCGGTAAACAGGTCCAGCTTTCCACCAAGGCGATGCGCAAGGTTGGGCGGATCGCGAATTATGCCATACGACGTGCGGGCGACGCGGAGGCTGCTCCGGCGATCGAGCCTTTGCCCCAGGACCGTCGCTTCGCCGATCCCGCCTGGACCAGGCAGCCTTTCGACCTGATTGCGCAGGCCTTCCTGCTGAACCAGCAATGGTGGCATGCCGCCACGACCGGGATCGGCGGCGTCTCGCAGCATCATGAGGACATGGTCAGTTTCGCGGCGCGGCAGTTGCTCGACGTCTTTGCCCCGACCAATTTTCTCGCCACCAACCCGGTGCTTCAGCGCAAGATCGTCGAGACCGGCGGACAATGCCTTGTCGAGGGCGCGCGCCACTGGTGGGAGGACGCCCAGCGTCTGGGCCGGGGCGAGCCGCCTGTCGGCTCCGAGCAGTTTGTTGTTGGCGAGACGGTGGCAGCAACGCCCGGCAAGGTGGTTTACCGCAATGATCTGATCGAACTTATCCAATATTCACCGACGACGGAGACCGTCCATCCCGAACCGATCCTGATCGTGCCGGCCTGGATCATGAAATATTACATTCTCGACCTCTCGCCGGACAATTCCCTGGTGCGCTGGCTCGTTGGCGAGGGCCACACGGTGTTCATGATTTCCTGGCACAATCCGGGCAGCGCGGATCGCGATCTCGACATGGATGACTATCGGCGCCTGGGCCCCTTGGCCGCGCTGGACGCCATTCAGGCGATCACCGGTTCGGACAAGGTCCATGGACTCGGATATTGCCTCGGCGGCACATTGCTCGCCATCACGGCGGCGGCGATGGCGCGCGACAAGGATGAGCGCCTGGCGACGCTCACGCTGCTCGCCGCGCAGACCGAGTTCAGCGAACCGGGTGAGCTCGGCCTCTTCATCGACGAAGCCCAGCTCAACCTGCTCGAGAATATGATGTGGAGCCGCGGCACTCTCGATAGCGGCCAGATGGGCGGCGCCTTCCAGATATTGCGGTCCAATGACCTTATCTGGTCACGAATCCTCGCCACCTATCTCATGGGTGAGCGCGAAGAGATGTCGGACCTGATGGCATGGAATGCGGACGGAACGCGCATGCCTTATGCGATGCACAGCCAGTATCTGCGCCAGCTTTTCCTCGGAGACGACCTGGCGGAAGGACGGTTCAAGGTCGAAGGCCGCGCGATCACATTGTCGGCGCTGCGCCAGCCGATGTTCGTCGTGGGCACCGAACGCGACCATGTCGCCCCCTGGCGTTCGGTCCACAAGATCCATTGGCTCACCAGCGCGGCAATCCGCTTCGTGCTGACCAGCGGCGGCCATAATGCCGGTATCGTCTCCGAGCCCGGCCATGCGCATCGGCAGTTTCATGTCGCGACGCGCCCCCTCGACGGCCCCGCGCTCGATCCGGACGACTGGCTCGAACAGGCAGAGACGAAGGATAGCTCCTGGTGGCTCGAATGGGGCCGCTGGCTCGCCGAACATTCGAGCGAGCGCATCGCGCCACCGAGCATGGGACAAGCGGACGGCGCGTACCGGCCGCTCTGCGACGCGCCCGGCCATTATGTGATGGAGCGCTGAGATGAGCGGCCCCGAGATGATCGAGAACCGGACCTTCGACGAGATCGCGGTGGGCGACAGTGCCAGCGTCACGCGCGTGCTTGGTGAGCGCGACATCCAGCTCTTCGCGCTGGTCTCGGGCGACGTCAATCCGGCGCATCTCGACGCCGAATTCGCCGCCGGCGACCTGTTCGGCCGCGTGATCGCGCACGGCCTGTGGGGCGGCGGTCTCATATCGGCGGTGCTCGGCACCGAGCTACCGGGCCCGGGGACGATCTATCTCGGCCAGAGCCTGCGCTTCCGCCGTCCGGTCGCCCTTGGCGACACGATCACCGCGACCGTCACGGCAAAGGAGAAGCGCCGCGAGCATCAGGTCATCCTGTTCGACTGCCGCTGCGTCAATCAGAAGGGTGAGGATGTCATCACCGGCGAGGCCGAGGTCCGCGCGCCGACCGAGAAGGTGCGCCGGCCGCGCGCCGCCCTCCCCGACGTCCAGATTGCCGACCATGACGGCTATCGCAAGCTCATCGAGCGGACGGCCGACGGCGAGCCGGTGCCGACCGCCATCGTCCATCCCTGCAGCCCGGCCGCCATCACGGCCGCCGTCAATGCGGCCGAGGCCGGTCTCATCGTTCCGCTGCTCGTGGGACCACAGGCGCGCATCCGCGCCGCGGCCGCCGAAGCCGGCAAGGATATTTCCGCTTTCCAGGTCATCGACACGCCCCACAGCCATGCCGCGGCCGCCCGCGCAGTCGAGCTGGTACAATCCGGGGAAGCGCGGATGCTCATGAAGGGCTCGCTGCATACCGACGAGCTGATGGGCGCCGTCGTGCCATCCGCGACCGGCCTGCGCACCGAACGCCGGATCAGCCATGCCTATGTGATGGACGTGCCCGGCCACCCGGCGCCGCTCATCATCACCGACGCAGCGATCAACATCGAGCCGAACCTGGAGGACAAGGCGGACATCATCCGCAACGCCATCGACCTTGCCCATGTGATCGGCATCGAGGCGCCCAAGGTCGCGATTCTGTCCGCCATTGAGACCGTGAACCCGGCCATCCGCTCGACCCTGGACGCCGCCGCGCTCTGCAAGATGGCCGATCGGGGGCAGATCGTCGGCGGTGTGCTCGACGGTCCCCTCGCCTTCGACAACGCGATCAGCGAAGCGGCGGCAAAGGAGAAGGGCATCGTATCGCCCGTTGCCGGCCGAGCCGAGATCCTCGTGGTGCCCAATCTCGAGGCCGGCAATATGCTCGCCAAGCAACTGACGTTCCTCGGCGGCGCCGATGCCGCCGGCGTGGTGCTTGGCGCGCGCGTGCCGATCATCCTTACCAGCCGGGCGGATTCGCTTCGGACCAGCCTTGCGTCCTGCGCGGTCGCCGTGCTTCTCGCGCGCGCCGCGCCCAAGGCAGCGCCCGGTCCGCTGGTGCGGCCGACATGAAGGCGATCGTCACGCTCAACGCGGGCTCGTCCAGTATCAAGTTCGCTTTGTATGAGCTTTTGGGGGACAATCTCCGCTTCGATGCCGGCGGAAAGATCGAGGAGATCGGCACGGCACCGCGCCTTCGGGCCCGCAATGCCGAGGGCGATATCATTCTTGAGCGCGACTGGCTGCACGATGGCGGCATTTCACACGAGCATCTGCTCGAGGATCTGTTCGCCTGGGCCGCCACGCAGCTCGGCGACCGCGAGATCGTGGCGATCGGCCACCGCATCGTTCATGGCGGGCAGAATTTCGCCGCGCCGCGCCTCATCGACGACGCCCTGCTCGAAGCGCTCGACGCGCTGATCCCCCTCGCGCCGCTCCACCAGCCCCACAACCTCGCCGCGGTCCGCGCACTGCGCGCACTCGCGCCGGATCTGCCGCAGATCGCCTGCTTCGACACCGCCTTCCATCACGATCTTTCCCCTCTTGCCACTCGCCTCCCTTTGCCCCGCGCCTTTCACGATCAGGGCGTGCGGCGCTACGGCTTTCATGGCCTGTCCTATGAGCATATCGCCGGGCGCCTGAGAGAGGCCGATCCCGGGCGCGCCGGCGGCCGCGTCATCGCGGCGCATCTCGGCAATGGCGCCAGCATGTGCGCAATGCGCGAGGGCAAAAGCGTCGACACGACCATGGGATTCACCGCGCTCGACGGGCTGATGATGGGCACGCGCTCGGGCGCGCTCGATCCCGGCGTCGTTCTCCATCTGCAGACACAAGTGGGGATGTCGGCGCAGGAGGTGGAGGCGCTGCTCTACAAGAAGTCCGGCCTGCTTGGGGTATCCGGACTATCCAGCGACATGCGCACGCTCCATGCAAGCGAGGCACCCGAGGCAGCCGAAGCGATCGACCTGTTCGTGCGGCAGGCGACCCGTCAGGCGGCGGCGCTGATCCCGGCGCTGGGCGGTCTCGACGGGATCGTGTTCACAGCCGGCATCGGCGAGAATGATCCGGTGATCCGGGCGCGGATATGCGAGAACCTGTCATGGTTGGGATGTGGGCTGGATGCTGAGGCCAATGCGCGCAATGCCGGCGTCATCAGTGCGGAACAGAGCCGCGTGGTCGTCCGGGTCATTCCCACGGATGAGGAAGCCGTGATCGCGCATCATGTCGTCGATCTGATCAAAGCCGAGGGGAGCGCTTTTTCATGAAACCGCTGGTGGATCTTTCAGGGAAACGTGGACTGGTCGTCGGCATCGCCAATGAGAGCAGTATCGCAGCCGGCTGCGCCGAAGCCTTTTCCCGTTGCGGTGCACGGCTGGCGGCAACCTATCTCAACGAAAAATCCAGGACCTATGTCGAACCGGTCGCGAGCGCGCTCGGCGTGGAATGGCTGGCCCCTTGCGACGTCCGGCAGCCAGGAGAGCTTGAGGCTCTGTTCGAGCGAGTGAAGCAGGAATGGGGCGGCCTCGATTTCCTGCTGCACTCGATCGCCTTTGCGCCGCGCGAGGATTTGCACGGCCGCGTGGTCGATTCATCGGCGGAAGGCTTCGCGCTGGCGATGGACGTCTCGTGCCACAGCTTCCTGCGCATGGCGAAGCTCGCAGAACCCTTGATGGTCGATGGCGGTTGCCTGCTCTGCGTCACTTTCTACGGCTCAGAACGCGTGGTCGAGAATTATAACCTCATGGGACCCGTCAAAGCCGCGTTGGAGAGCGCCACGCGCTATGTGGCAGCCGAACTGGGCTCCAAAGGCATCCGCGCCCATGCGATCTCACCGGGACCGATCGCAACCCGCGCGGCCAGTGGCATCGACCGGTTCGACGAACTGCTCGAGCGCGCCGCCGCAACGGCACCGGCCGGACAGCTGGTCGACATCGAGGATGTAGGCGCGCTGGCCGCCTTCCTCGTGAGCGATGCTGCCCGCCGTATCACCGGCACCATCATCCCGGTGGACAGCGGACAGCATTTGATGGCGTGACCCGCGCGCGCCAACGGGAGCCTGTTCAGCTCTTCGTAGGTGCTGCGCCTTTGTCGTCTGCCGGAGCCGGGGTGACCGAACGCGCCAGAGCCAGCCACGGCTTGAACAGCGTCTCGACCGGGAGCGTGGGTTCGACAGTCAGCGCCTCGGACCAGCTCTTGCGCCAGTCGCCGACCGCTGCTTCGATCTCCTGCGCGGTCGTGGTGCGGACGGCCTCGACCTCGGCCAGCATGTCCTGCCAGTGCCCGTTGACGCTGTTTACCGATCCCGTCTTTTCGGCTGACAGGCCGTTGGCAAGCGCGAGGCGGGTCTCCTCACTGATTTCGGAGGCGCCTTTGGTGCCCAGCTCGATCAGCTTCTGGCCGCTCTCACGCCAGGTCTCGGCGAGCTTGAGGCCGAGACGGATGTTGGCCTGAGCCAGGGCGACGACATTTTCGAGGGGCTGTGCCATGGTCTTCTCCTGATATGGCGTGTCCTTTCAGACGGAACGCCGCGAAACTGACCGCCGTGGGTCGTGCCAGCCATCGTGGATTATACGTAGGCGCGTTTTCCGCACGGAACCGTCGCGTGCCATCGGGCGCGGGCAACGCAGTTGCACAGGATTTTTGTCCGATCGCTTCTGGTTCGTGATTTTTCCTGCCGATGGTGGGAAAGTGTCGCCAATAGTCTCGAGCAGTTGCAGTAAGCTGTGGGCAACAACATGCTGAGACATCTTCCCTCTTTGCCCGGCGGATCGCGAACAATGACCCAGGCGCTTTCAGCAATGGCCCCTCGTGCCGGGCCGGCGCGATCGCTTGTCTCGGCCGTGCTGTTTGTCGGAATCTCGACTGTAGCCGCGCTCGCCCTCGAACCATTGATGGCCGATCGTCCGACATGGCTGGTGCTCACAGTGGCGGTTCTCGCCTCGGCCTGGGCGAGCGGCGTCCTCGCCGCCATTTTCGCGACCGCCGCCTCTGCGATCGTCGGCTTCCTGCTGGTCGAGACACCGTTCCGCGACATGGATCATCTCGTCCATGCTGCAGGCTTCGCCACCATCTCGATCGGTATCGTTCTGCTCACGAACCGTCTCTCCCACTGGCGCCGGGCCGCGCATGTTCACGAAATCGATGCCGGCGAGCATTCCCGTAAGGCGCATGAGACGGCGGAAGAACTGGCGCTGCTGATCGACGGCGCCACAGCGCTGGCCATCTACATGCTCGATGAAGCCGGCCGGGTGGCGATCTGGAACAAGGGCGCCGAGCGGATCAAGGGCTGGAAAGAGGAAGACGTGCTGGGGCAAAGCGCTTCCGTCTTCTACCCTCATGACGATGTGGCCAAGGGAAAGCCGGACGCGGATCTCGATCGGGCACGCACAGAGGGGCGATTTCGGGAAGAGAGCTGGCGTTTGCGCAAAAACGGCTCGGAGTTCCTGGCCGATGTCACGATCACCCCACTCTATGACGAGGATGGTCGCCTGCGTGGGTTCGGAAAGGTCGTGCGCGACATCACGGATGAAAAAGCCGCCGACCGCGCGATCGAGACGCGCGAGGCGCAACTCAACTCGATCCTGGCGACCGTTCCGGACGCCATGGTGGTGATCGACGCCGAAGGCACGATGCTGTCCTTCAGCCACGCGGCGCAGAAGATGTTCGGTTATACGGAAAGTGAAGTCCTTGGCAGGAATGTCTCGATGCTGATGCCCTCTCCCGACCGGGAGGCGCATGACGGCTACATCGCGCGATACCTGCAGACGGGAGAGGCCCGGATCATCGGCAGCACGCGCCGCGTCATGGGCTGTCGCAAGGACGGCACGCTCGTCCCGCACGAACTGGCAATTGGCGAAGCCACCGGCGCTGGCGAGCGAGTGTTCACGGGCTTCATGCGCGACCTCACGGAGAAGGAGGCCACCGCTGCGCACCTCAAGGAGCTGCAAGCCGAACTGATCCATGTCTCGCGGGTCAGTGCGATGGGCGCGATGGCCTCGACCCTGGCCCATGAACTCAACCAGCCGATCACCGCGGTCGTCAACTATGTGCAGATGGCCCATGTCCTGCTCGAGGATCCCGACGCGGAAACCGTGGCGGAAGTGCGCGAGGCACTGGCCGATGCGGCATCGGAATCCCTTCGGGCCGGACAGATCGTCCGCCGCCTGCGCGATTTCGTGGCGCGCGGCGAGGTGCAGAAGCGCGTCGAGGATCTGCCAAAGCTGATCGAGGAGGCCTGTTCGCTGGGTTTGGTCGGCCTCAAAGAGCATGGCATCCAAACCCGGAACGCCATCGATCCGGCGGCGTCTCCCGTGCTGTGCGACCGCGTCCAGATCGAACAGGTTCTCGTCAATCTCATCCGCAACGCGGCCGAAGCGATGGCGGAAAGCCCTGTCCGCGAACTCACCATCGCGACCGCACTCGAAGGCCCTTCCATGGTGCGTGTCACGATCGCGGATACCGGGCCGGGCCTTGACCAGGAGGTCGCTGCCCAGTTGTTCCAGGCCTTCCTCAGCACCAAGACCGAAGGCATGGGGCTTGGGCTGTCGATCTGCCGCACCATCGTCGAAGCGCATGGCGGCAAGATCTGGGTAGATACGCCTGCCGACGGCGGGACGCGCTTTCATTTCACGTTGATGCATATTGCTCCGGAGGACCGCGATGCCGGATAGGCGCACTGTACACATTGTCGATGACGAGGCCGCCATCCGCCGTTCGGCAGGCTTCGTCCTCAAGAAATCGGGCTATCGGGTCGAGGCCTGGGCGTCGGGTGTCGATTTCCTGAAGGATGTACGCCATGCGACCGAGGGCTGCGTCCTGCTCGACGTTCGCATGCCGGTGATGGATGGCCTGGAAGTCCAGAAGGCGCTCATCGAACAGGGCGTGACGATGCCGATCGTGCTGCTCACGGGTCATGCCGATGTGGGCATTGCGGTGCGGGCGATGAAAGCGGGGGCCGTCGATTTCATCGAAAAGCCCTTCGATATGGCCACATTACTTCGCGCCATCGAAGCGGCGTTCGCGCGCCTCGACGACAAGAAACGCTACGCCGCCTCGGCGCAGGAAGCGGCGCTCGTGGTCGCAAGCCTCACGCCGCGCGAGCGCGACGTGCTCGAGGGTCTGGCCCGTGGCCTGCCTAACAAGACGATCGCCTTTGATCTCCAGATATCCGCGCGAACGGTCGAGGTGCATCGCGCCAATCTGATGACCAAGCTCGGGGTTCACTCCTTCTCCGACGCCTTGCGGATAGCGTTCGCGGCGGGGCTCGGCACGGATCGGGCATAGATCTCGCCAGCCTCTGACTGACTGCTTTTAAAGTGCGATCCCTCGTCGCTACTTGACGCGATAATGCATATACTTTGAGCATGGCGAAGTGGGCAGCTTTGCTGCGCTTCCGACAGGACATCGAAACCGCTTCGATATCCGCCTACAACAACAAGCAGGGGGAAATTGGGCTCTATGAGCGAAATTGCCGAACGGGCCATGAAGATCGTGGTCCAGCATATGGGTGTCTACGAGGACAAGGTCACGCCGGAGGCCCGCTTCCTCGACGACCTGGGCGGTGACAGCCTCGACGTCGTGGAGCTCGTCATGGCGCTGGAAGAAGAATTCGGGATCACCATTCCAGACGAGGATGTCGAACGCATCGCAACAGTACAGGATGCGATCACTTATGTGGAGCTAGCCGGAAGATCTGGGTGATCGGACAATATGGGCTCCCGGCGGCCGCGTGGCGTGCCGCCGGGAGTGGTTTGCCCTTGTCAGGGCGGTCGCGCTCTAGCTGGAGGCATGCATGGCCGCACAGGGAAATCGTTGGGTCGAACCCATGGCGCGCCGAGCCGAAACCGTTGCAAGTTCGCAATGAATTCCGGCTCTTGAATTGATATCGAGCGTTCTCATTCTGCTAGAATGCGTCAGGCGGGAAAACGCCTTCAATATCTCGTCCGACCTATGGATGATTACGTAGGGACGAAGTTCTGGCGCACGACACATAGTGGCAACAGTTCGCATTTTGCCGGCAAGGGACACATAATGTCGCAGGTACCCAGTTCCGCCGAACCGGAGCGACCGCGAGTCCTTCTGGTGGAGGATGACAGCGCGGTACGCCGGTCGATCCAGTTGATCCTTCATGCCCGCGGCTATGATGTGCGCGCCTTTTCCAGCGGCGCGCTGGCCCTTGCCGATCCGTCTGCCCTTGATGCGGCGTGCCTTGTCACAGATTATCGAATGGCGGGCATGAGCGGCCTCGAACTGCTGCGCGGTCTTCGGGCGGTCGGATGGCAAAGACCTGCGATCCTGATCACCGGAGACCGGAGCAATCATATCGAGGATATGGCAGATGGGCTGTTCGATGAAATTCTGGAGAAGCCCCTGCTCGATCGCCGACTATGTGCGTGGGTCGATCGTGCGACTGGCCGGGCATGAAAGATGCTGTTGAACGGCCCGTATCCGACCTGACCCATCTGCTCGAGGCTTTCCCGTACTGGTCTACGTAGATTCCACGAATGCACCGTCGTGCCGAATGATCGACCTTCGCAGCAGTTTTCATCGGCGAGGACGACATGACTGTGAAGGACATATTGGCAATCGTCGACACGGGCGATGAAGACGAGCAGTTCCTGAAGGACGCGCGTGAATTTGCCCGTTTCCACGAGGCGCACCTGAGCGTCGCGATCCTTTCTGCGGTTCCGACACCGGACTATGCTCTGGCTTACACCCAGCCTTATTTTCTTCTTTCGGACTATGTCGAAGCTGCGGAGGAGAAACGGGCGAAGGTTGCCAAGATCGGTGAGCGCGACGGCTTCGAGGTCCGCATATTGAGCGACGAGCCCGGTGTTCTGCTTGACAAGGCCCCGGCCCAGGCCCGCTACGCCGACCTCGTTCTGTTCGGGCCGGTGGACGCCTATTCCAACAAGCATCTGCGCCGCCGGCTCTTCGAGAATATCGCGCTGTCATCCGGGCGCCCCGTGATCGTCCTGCCGGCGCAATGGAAGCCGCGTGCATTCGCCCATCTCTCGATCGGATGGAACGCGTCGCGCGAAGCGACTCGCGCACTCGGTGATGCCCTTCAACTTGCGCAGCCCGGCGCGAAGATCGACGTGATCGTCGTCGACGCCAAACCGAGCACCAAGGGCCATGGATCTGAACCTGGCGCGGACATCGCGCGCAATCTCAGCCGTCATGGCTTCGACGTCACGGTCCACGCGCTCTCTTCCGAAGGCGAGAACCAGTCCGCAATCCTGGTCGATTTCGCCCGGCGACAGCGCGCGGACCTGCTGGTGATCGGCGCGTCGGCGCATTCGCGGCTACGTGAGCTGTTCCTGGGCGGGGTCACCCATGATCTCGTCGATGGCGCCGCACTCCCCGTCCTGCTCGGACGGTGATCACAGTTGTCGTCTGGACAGCCCGTCCAGCATCATAGCATTCAGCAGAAGGTTTCTCCATGCCGCCTTCCCTCGATCAAGACGTCTCCGATGACGAAACGAGTCTCCAGACCCGCACGGGATTGGTCCTGCGCCTGCGTAACGCCAAGGCGACCGACGAAGCCGAACTTGCAGCATTTTTCGACGATGTGAGCCCTGAGGATCTGCGCTTCCGCTTTCTTTCGGCCGTTCAGCATGTCGGCCACGACCAGCTGGTCGCGATGCTGAGCGCGGACGATCAAAGAACGCAGACCGTTCTTGCCCTCGACGAGAGCGGAGCGTTGGTCGGAGTCGCGACCCTCGCCGCCGACACGGCAGGACAAACCGCAGAAGTCGCGGTTTCGGTGCGCCGCGACCGCAAAGCGCAGGGGATTGGCTGGAGCCTGCTCAGGTACGTCGCGCAGGTTGCGCGCACCAGGGGCATCTTGCGCTTGCAGTCGATCGAAAGCCGCGACAATCATGCCGCGATCGAGATCGAGCGCGAACTGGGTTTCAGCGCACGGGCCTATCCCGGCGATCCCACGCTCATCCTCGTGGAAGCCGACCTTGCAGGAGACGCCAGCCCGGGGACGTGACCATATGCAGGCTCAGCGAAGAAAAAGTGCGAAGGCTGTCGATGCATGGCCGTGATGATCGCCATGCAGTTCGATGCGCCGCATGAGCCCTTGCGACGCGTCGAGCGCCCCATTCCTCGTACGGGCGCCGGTCAGCTTCTCCTGGCGGTGATCGCCTGCGGCGTCTGCCGCACCGATCTTCATGTGGCCGACGGCGAGGTTTCGGCACACTATCCGGTCATTCCCGGCCATGAGATCGTCGGCCATGTGCTGGAGATCGGCGCAGGTGTCGAGGGCTTCCGCGTCGGCCAGCGCGTCGGCGTGCCCTGGCTCGGCCACACCTGCGGTCACTGCCCCTATTGCCTTTCGGGTCAGGAAAATCTCTGCGACACGCCCGAATTCACTGGCGCGACGCGCGATGGCGGCTATGCGACCCACGTCATTGCGGACGCGCATTTCTGCTTCGCGCTCCCGGACAGCTTTTCGGATGTCGCGGCCGCGCCCTTGCTGTGCGCGGGGCTTATCGGGTGGCGCGCGCTCCGGCTCGCGGGCGAAGGCCGGCGCATCGGTCTTATCGGCTTCGGGGCAGCCGCCCATATCATCGCGCAGGTCGCAGTCTGGCAGGGGCGCGACGTCTATGCCTTCACCCGGGAGGGCGACACCCAGGCGCAGGCGTTCGCGCGATCGCTCGGCTGCTGCTGGGCCGGCGCTTCGACGCAGCGGCCGTCGCAGGAACTCGACGCAGCGCTCATCTTCGCGCCCATCGGTGCACTGGTTCCTGCCGCCTTGACCCTGGTGCGCAAGGGCGGACGGGTCGTCTGCGCCGGCATCCATATGAGCGATATTCCCGCCTTCCCCTATGCGGATCTGTGGGAAGAGCGCCAGATCCTCTCCGTCGCCAATCTGACGCGGGAGGATGGGGCCTCCTTCTTCGAGATCGCAGCCCGCTCCGGCCTGCGCACGGTGACCGAGACCTTCCCTCTGGAACAGGCCAATGTTGCCCTCGACCGTTTGCGGAGCGGAGCCCTGACGGGTGCTGCGGTTCTCATCCCGCCGAGGTCCGACTCTGCGGCCGACGACCATGGCTGATACCGACAAGAGCGGATCAGATTTGTCCGAGTGGCTGGCATCCGGCGATGCCTTCGGCGCGTCCGAACCCGTGCGACGCCTCGACACCCATGCCGCGAGCATCTTCCTCGCCGGGGAGAGCGCCTGGAAGATCAAGCGCCCGGTCGATCTTGGCTATCTCGATTTCTCGACGCCCGACAAGAGGCGAACGGCGCTGGAGGCCGAGCTCAAGCTCAATCGCCGGACCGCGCCCGACCTGTACAAAGCTGTGCGTCCGATCACACGCGATCCCGCCGGCCGGTTCGCCATCGATGGTGAGGGCGAATCCGTCGACTGGATACTCCAGATGCGGCGCTTTCCCGACGGCGCACTCTGGAGCGAGCTCGCCGATAGCCATGCGCTCGACGAAGCCGCGCTCGGCAAGCTGGCCGATGCGCTTGTCGGCTTCCATTCCCACGCGCCAATCGCCCGGCCCGGCGACGGTGCGGAGCGTATTGGCCGGATTGTTGCCGGTAATGCCGAGGCGATGGCCCGCTATCCGGATATCCTCGACCCGAAAGCCGCGGCCGAGCTGACCGAGCGGCTCGATCGTCTCATCGGGAGCAACAGGGCCCTCCTCGACGCCCGTGGCAAGGCAGGACGCATTCGTCACGTCCATGGCGACCTGCATCTCGCCAATATTGCCACAATCGATGGCGTGCCCACGCCGTTCGACTGTCTGGAATTCGATGCCGAGCTGGCGACGACCGATGTCCTCTACGACCTGGCCTTTCTGCTGATGGACCTGTGGCAGCGAGGCCTTCGCCCCGCGGCGAATATGGTCTTCAACCGCTATCTCGACCATTCGCCCGATGACGAGGGTGCAGTCGGGCTTCTGCCGCTGTTCATGAGCATACGCGCCTCGATCCGCGCCCATGTCACCGCCGCGCGGGCAGAACGCGCGCCCAGTAACGGCAGCGCGCCCAAGGAGGCTCGGCATTATCTCGATCTGGCAGGGCGATTGATCGCCGAGCAGCGACCACGGCTGATCGCGATCGGGGGCTTGTCCGGCACGGGCAAATCAACGCTGGCGCGAACGCTTGGGGCGGACGTCGGCCGAGCGCCGGGCGCGCGCATCCTGCGCAGCGATGTCCTGCGCAAACGTCTTGCGGGCGTCCCCGCCGAGATGAGGTTGCCGGCGTCGGGTTACACGGCGGAGGCCAGCCGGGCGGTCTACATGGCGCTCGACGGGCTCGCCTGGGCAGCATTGGCAACGGGTCATGGT
Organism: Sphingomonas sp.; assembly: GCF_003248515.1. GTDB lineage: Bacteria > Pseudomonadota > Alphaproteobacteria > Sphingomonadales > Sphingomonadaceae > Sphingomonas_I. The sequence continues at coordinate 7,377 of NZ_QFOB01000009.1, read as the reverse complement.
GTGATTGCTGATGCGGTGTTCGGGATGCCCGAGGAGCGCGATGCGATAGAGGAAGTGGCGGCCCGTGTGGACTGCCACTTTGCAGGCCTCTGGCTCGAACTGCCTGAAGGAGAGCGGGTCGCGCGCGTCGAGGGGCGCCACTGCGATGCGTCCGATGCCAACCCGGACGTCGTGCGGGCACAGTCGAAGAGCCTGACCAGCAGCCCTGAGAATTGGGTCAAGCTCGTCAGCGAAGGATCGCTGGACAGTCTTTCGGACAAGGCCAGGACATTGCTGCACCTGATGATGTGACTGATTGAAAACCTGTCGGTGTCGATTGTGCAGCCCGGACGAAGGACTGCAGGCTATCAGCAGGTCTCGTCGGCAGGGAGTTTCGCGTGGCCCGACGCAAGGCGCGACAGTGTCGCGCGTGCTCCTGCATCCATCGACCTCTGCTCCGGGCTTGTTTCTCTCTTGCCACGGATCTCCGCGAGACGGCGTTGATAGGCCTCGACAAATTGGGCGTGGCAAAGGCGCGCCTCAGGACAGCCCGTCAATACGAGCCGGCGCCGATGGAACACCAAGCGCTTCAGAAAATAGCTATGGTCATTGTCCTGCACGGCCCTCGCCTTTCCAGGGCAAGCCTGCAGAAGGAGGAACCCGCCCGCACTACGCAAATTCCCGTAACCGACGCGGATGATACTGGTCCACAGCGGGAAGAGCTGCGAGAACTCAGTGGCGAGGCCGGGTTCCGAGCATTTTTTCGCTCGTGGTTTGAATTAAGACCCGTTGCCTGAGAGCTTTGCCAATGTCGACCGGGAGGGCGCGAAAAAGGTCGTTCCGGTCTGCGCCGTGGAGAAATCCAGGAGCCGATCGTAGGCGCCCGCCGGCTCCCCAACGAACATCCGCTCCAGCATCTTCTCGATCACCCACAAATGCCGGGTATATCCGATGAAGTAGGTGCCGAACTCGCCATGTCCCGCTCGGCCGAATGGCATATTGTCACGCAGGATGTCATGTTCGTTGCCCTGCTCATCGACGATGGTCGCGAGTGTCTTGTGGGACTTACGCGGCGCAGCGTTGTCATCGAGCTCGATATTGTCGATCTTGGTGCGGCCGACAATCTCCTCCTGCAGCGCCGTGGAGATCCGCCCCCAGGCCGCGAGATCGTGCAGATATTTCTGCACGACGACATAGCTACCGCCCACAAAGTCGGGATCCTCCCTTCCGACCAGCGCCGCCTCGCCGATTTCGTGCCCCTCAGGGTTGGCGGTACCGTCCACGAACCCCAGCAGGTCGCGCGCATCGAAGTAGCGAAAGCCAGTAACCTCGTCGATCGTCGTCACCGCCGTGCCAAGAGACGCAAGCAGGATCCGCTCGAACTCGAAGCAGATGTCCGGCCGCTCGGCGCGAATATGGAAGAGCAGGTCGCCGGGCGTCGATGGCGCCTTGTACGGCGTCCCTTCGATGGCGGCGAACGGCCTGAGGTCGCGGGGTTTCGTCGGCTCACCCAGACGATCCCACAAATCGCTGCCGATTGCGGCAATACAGGACAGTCTGGCGGAGAGGTCGCGAAACCCGACTGTCTTCACAAGATCGTCTATCCCGCCGAGCGTGTCGCGAACCTTCGCGATGGCGTCGGTCCCTTCGTTCACGCGGACGACAAGAAAAATCGCGGCCTGCGAGAGCGGCGCCTCGACACTTTGAGCATCTATCGGCACCCGATCCCAAGCATGTCCGGTCATAGTTCCCCCGTGTTACGATAAAGACTGATCATAGCGACAGGACGTCTGCAATTGAACACCCCCGCGAGGATCAAGTCTCTTGAGCTTCTCGGACATCATCTCCGCCACCACCGAAAGGCGTCAGATTTCCCCAATCTGGCTGCCTAGTATTATCCCGTATATGATCAGGCAGCCCTGTTCCTGATCTTCTCCGCAGTGCAACAAGCCAGCGGGGATAGCAGTGAAGCTCGACAAGATCGAAGCGTGGCACGCGCTGGCAGCCGACACGGTTCTCGACCAGCTGGACGCCGATATCGCCGGGCTTAGCCAGTGCGAGGCGGAAGAGCGACTGGCACGGCACGGACCCAACGCGCTTCCGAGGACGACGGCGACGCACCCGCTGCTGCGCTTCCTCGCCCAGTTCAACAGCGCGCTCATCTATTTCCTGCTCGCCGCTGCCTTTGCCGCCGCCCTGCTTGGCCATCTCGTCGATGCTCTGGTCATCGCGGTCGTCGTGTTGATCAATGCGATCGTCGGCTTCGTCCAGGAGGGCAAGGCCGAGCGGGCGTTGGGCGCCATTCGCGACATGATCGCACCGCATGCCACCGTGCTGCGCGACGGGGCGCGACGGACCGTCTCGGTACCCGATCTCGTGCCCGGCGATATCGTGATGCTGGAGGCCGGCGACCGCGTGCCCGCAGATCTGCGGCTGCTGCGGGCACGCGGCCTGCTGATCGACGAAGCTCCCCTTACCGGCGAATCCGTGCCGGTCGAGAAACAGGAGGAGCCGGTCGAGGACGCAGCCGGCATCGCCGACCAGCGCAGCATGGCCTTCTCCGGCACGCTGGTTGCTTCCGGCCAGGCGAGCGGTGTGGTCGCGGCCACCGGCACGCACACGCAGATCGGCCGGATCAGCAGCCTGCTCCAGGCCGTCGAGACGGTGACGACGCCGCTCCTCCGCCAGATCAACCGCTTCGCACGCCGTTTCACCTGGCTGGTGATGGCCGGCTCATTGGCCCTCTTCGCCTTCGCGGTGCTTGCTCGCGAGTTCCATTGGATCGATGCCCTCATAGCCGTGGTCGCGCTTGCCGTCGGCATCATTCCGGAGGGCCTTCCGGCCGTCATCACCATCACGCTCGCGATCGGCGTCCAGCGCATGGCCGCCCGCAATGCCGTCATCCGCCGCCTTCCCGCCGTCGAGACGCTGGGCGCAACCTCGGTCATCTGCTCGGACAAGACCGGCACGCTCACGCGCAACGAGATGATGGTGCGGCGCGTGCTCATCGACAGGGATGAAATCCTCGTCGGCGGGTCTGGCTACACCCCCGAGGGCGGTCTCACAACCGAGAGCGCCGATGACGACGCCGATGCCATCGCCGCGGCGAGCCCGATCATCCGCTGCGGCCTGCTCTGCAACGACGCCATGCTAAAGCGCGACGGCGATCACTGGAAGGTCGATGGCGATCCCATGGAGGGGGCGTTGGTCTCGCTTGCCATGAAGGCGGGCCTCAATCCCGACCATCTTCGCGCCGAATGGAAGCGCCTGGACGAGATCCCGTTCGATGCGGCCTACCGTTTCATGGCGACGCTTCATGCAGGCCCAGCTGGTGAGCATGTGATCTTCGTCAAGGGCGCGCCCGAGGAAGTGATGGCGATCGCCGGGATCCACCCACAGGTCTGGGCGCCACGGATCGCCCGGGCAGCCGACCACGGCGAACGCCTGCTGGGGCTCGCAATAAAGCGACTGCAGGCACCCAAGGCGCGCATAGCTTTCGACGATCTGGAAGGCGGCGTGGAGTTTCTGGGCCTTATGGGCTTCATCGATCCGCCGCGCGAGGAAGCCAAAGCAGCCATCGCCGAATGCCGATCCGCCGGCATCGCCGTCAAGATGATCACCGGCGATCATCTCGGCACGGCGCTCGCAATTGCACGCCAGCTACACATCAGCGAGGAACCTCGCGGCCTCACAGGTAAGGAACTGGAGACGCTCTGCGATGACGCGCTTGCTGCGCGCGTCCTTGGCATCGACGTCTTCGCCCGCACAAGCCCCGAACATAAGCTGCGCATCGTCCGGGCACTGCAGTCCCATGGTCTGATCGTCGCTATGACTGGCGACGGGGTCAACGATGCGCCCTCGCTCAAGCAGGCGGATGTCGGGACGGCGATGGGGCACAAGGGAACGGAAGCCGCCAAGGAAGCGGCCGAGATGGTGCTGCTCGACGATAATTTCGCGTCGATCGTCGCCGCCGTCCGCGAAGGCCGCACCGTCTACGACAATATTCGGAAGGTGATCGCCTGGACGTTGCCGACCAACGGCGGCGAGACTGTTGCGGTGGTGCTCGCGATCCTCATCGGCTTCACCCTGCCGATGACCGCGACCCAGATCCTCTGGATCAACCTGGTGCTGGCGGTGACGCTGGGGCTCGTGCTGGCGTTCGAGCCGAGCGAACCCGGCACGATGGCACGGCAACCGCGTTCGGCAAGCGCGCCCCTGCTCTCCCCTTTCCTGCTTTGGCGAGTCGTGCTCGTCTCGGTACTTCTGGCGGCCCTCGGCCTAGGCGTCTTCTTTCATACGCTGAGCCAGGGACGTGATCTCGAGACCGCGCGGACGATGGTGGTCAACGTCCTGATCGTCGCGGAAATCTTCTATCTCTTCAATGTGCGCTATCTTCACATGCGCTCGCTCACCTGGCGAGGCGCGATCGGAACGCCGGCCGTCCTCGGCGCGATCGCGATAGTGGTGCTGGCCCAGCTCCTCTACACCTATGCGCCTTTCATGCAGGCGGTGTTCGAGAGCCGCTCGCTGACTCTGATGGACGGGGCGCTCATCATTGCGCTGGGCGCCATGCTGTTCTTCTGCCTCGAGGCGGAGAAGCTCCTGATGCGCCGCCTCGGCTGGTTCGAGGAGCTCAGCTGACCCGCCCGCCCTTCCCCCAAAGGCCGATCCTGAAAGGATGCCGTATGATGACGCCGAACCGACCGCGCAAAATCCTTCTCGCCACGGACATGAGCTGCCGCTGCGATCGGGCGCTCGATCGTGCGGTGCAACTGGCGCAGGAATGGGAAGCCGAACTGATCGCGGCTTATGTCATCGATCCGGCGCAGACCCATCAGTTCCGCTTCGACCGCACGCCGGCGTCGTGGCGGCGGCTTCCCAGTCCGGTCGACCGGATGAAGTGGCGGTTGAAGCGTGATCTCGGTCCCGCCGCGGAGTCCATCCGCATTCTCGTGGAGGAAGGCGAACCGGCGGAAGTGCTGCTCGCCATCGCCGCGCGGGAAGGCTGCGACCTGATCGTGACCGGCATCGCCCGCGACGAGACGCTTGGCCGTTTCTTTCTGGGCAACACGGTCAATCGGCTGGTGCGCGGATCGCCGGCGCCGGTCCTCGTCGTCCACGATCGCGCCGTTCGTCACTATCGCGACATTGTCATCGGCACCGATTTCTCCGAGGCATCCCTCCAGGCGCTACTCACGACATCGTCCTGGTTCCCGACGGCCGCCCTCACGCTGTTCCACGGCTATGATGTCCCCTTCTCAGGCTATCTCGATGAGCAGGATTTCAAGCGCGACCTTGGCGCCATGGAGAAGAACCTGGGGACGAAGTTTCTGGCCGACGATCGCGTCGACGACCGCCTGCGGGACAGAACCGACGTCATCATCGAGCATGGCAGCGCGGAGCGCTTCTCAGCGACTATGTCGAGGATCAGCATGTCGATCTGACCGTGATCGGAAGTCATGGGCGCGGCGCGCTGTTCGACGCCCTGATCGGCAGCGCGGCGAAGAACCTCGTAGAAATGCTCGATGGCGATTTGCTGATCGTCCACTACCGGCCGAAAGAATAGCGGGAACGCCTGTTATTCAGCCATAAATCGCCCTCGCAGATCGACGATCCGCCTCCGTAATATCCCGCATATGGACCGCCATGAACGGACCATAGCCTCTCGCCATCTGGCATGGAGGCGGCAATGAAGAATATTCTTTTACTGGTGCATGACGATGAGGGTCAGGAGGCGCGCCTGCAGGCGGCGCTCGATCTGACGAGGGCGCTCGACGGACATCTGGCCTGCCTCGACGTGGCGATGATCGCCAATATTGCGGGCGACTATGACGGCATCGGTTCGGCCATGCTGATCGCGGACGAGCGGGACCGCGAAGCGGTCAACAAGACGGCGCTCCAGGCCCGGCTGGCGTCCGAAGATGTCGTATGGAGCTGGAGCGACGTGACCGGCTTCGCTGCCGAGGCCATGCTGGATGCCGCGGCGCTGGCCGATCTCATCGTCCTCAATCGAAAGCTCGATCACTTCCCCTATCCCGAGATGCAGGACATCGCGAGCCGCATCGTAATGAAAGCGCGCAAACCGGTCGTCGCCGTGCCCGACAATGTCCGAGGGTTTAAACTGAGCCGCGCCCTCATCGCCTGGGACGGACAGGCTTCGGCTGTGGCGACGATGCAGGCATGCGTGCCCTTGCTGACACGCGCCGAGGAGGTTCAGATTTTCATGGCCCGCGACGGGGCTGAACAGACCGAACCGAGAGAAGCCGCCGAATATCTTTCGCGGCACGGCATTCATGCCTCGATCCGGATCGTTGATGATGGACTGACCGCTGCCGACGAACTGATCGCCGACGAGGCCGCCAACTGGCATGCCGACTACATCCTGATGGGCGCCTATGGCCGTGGACGGCTGATGGAGACGTTCGGCGGGGTCACGAAGCGCATGCTCGCCCACAGCAAACTGCCGCTCATCCTCGGTCACTGAGTTGGCCGGGAGCGTGCTGGCCGCATCAGCCTCCTCAACAGACATCGCCGCCGCTTTCTGGCAATCGGGGCCGGATGAGCTGTTCGCGCGTCTCGACGCGACGCGTGAGGGGTTGGTCCAGACCGAAGCGGCCGCGCGGCTCGAGCGAGACGGCCCCAACGAGATCGAGGGGGCAGCGCGGCGGCACATCCTCCTGGACCTGCTCCGGCGCATCGCCAATCCGCTGATCGCCATCTTGCTCGCCGCGGCGGCGGTGGCGGGAGCGACGGGCGATCTGGCGAGCTTCGTCATCATCCTGGCCTTGGTGATCCTCTCCACCCTGCTCGACATGGTGCAGGAACATCGCGCGGAAGCGACGGCCGCCGCGCTCAAGCGCTCCATCGCGCTTCATGCGACCGTGCTGCGTGACGGGCGGCCGGTCGAACTACCCGTCAGCGCCATCGTGGCGGGGGACGTTCTGCAGCTGTGCGCGGGCGACCTGGTGCCCGCCGACGGCATCGTGCTCGCCGCCAATGGCGCGCAGGTCAACGAGGCGCTGCTGACTGGCGAACCCTATCCGGTCGAAAAGCGCGTTGGCCTCGATCCCGAAGCCGCGACACCGTCGGAAGCTCGCAGCGCGCTCTTCCATGGCACATCGGTGATCGCCGGCACCGCGACAATGCTGGTCGTGGAAACCGGCAAGCGAACCCGGTTCGGCGCGATTGCCCAATCGCTGTCGGCCGCGCCGGCTCCTACCGCGTTCGAGCACGGCATTCACAAGCTCGGGCTGCTGATCGCGCGGCTGACCCTGTTCCTGGTGCTGTTCGTGCTGCTGGCGCATCTGGCCCTCGGCCGCCCGCCGCTCCAATCCTTCCTGTTCGCCATGGCGCTCGCGGTCGGGCTGACGCCTGAACTCCTGCCGATGATCATGACGG
>NZ_QFOB01000008.1 GCF_003248515.1 Sphingomonas sp. | reverse complement strand
GACCGAGATCGAGGCCGATGGCGGGCGGGCGACCGCCCTGCATTTCGACGCCGCCAGCGGCACCGATCCGGCCGTTTTGTTCGAGTCGGTCGATCGCCTGGGGCGGCTGGCTGTGATGACATATAACAGCGGTATTACCGGCCCACACTCCGCACTGGCCGATGCTACGGCGGAAACGATCGACACTGTGCTGGACGTGAACCTGCGCGGCGCTATCCTGTGCAGCGCGCAGGCGGTACGCCGTATGTCGACGCGGCACGGCGGAGCGGGCGGCGCGATCGTCCTGGTCTCGTCCCGCGCCGCCGCTTACGGTTCGGCCGGCGAGTTCGTCTGGTATGCGGCATCGAAGGGCGGTCTGGACAGCCTGACCATTGGCCTGGCCCGCGAGGTCGGCCCCGAAGGCGTTCGCGTCAACGCCGTGTCGCCAGGGCCGATCGATACCGAGATGCACCGGCCCGGCCGGCTGGAAGCCGGCGCCGCGAGGGCGCCGATCGGTCGGGCCGGCCGTGCCGAAGATGTCGCGGACGCGGTGATGTTTCTGGCGTCGGATCGGGCTTCCTACATCACCGGCGCGATCCTGCCGGTTTCCGGCGGGCTATGATGCCGGGTCTCACCGAGAAACGCTCTGAACAACTCCGACGGCCGGATCGGTCAAGTCTGTTGGCACGCGCTCTGTCAGGAGTGTCGCGATGACGACGTGGTATCGAGAGATGGAGCCGAAGACGCGCCGCGTCTTTTGGACATGCAGCTTGGGCTGGGCCCTGGACACCGCCGACGGGCTTGTCTTCCAGTATCTCATCCCGTTCCTGATCGCCGCTTTCGGCATGACGCTGGCACAGGCCGGCGCGATCGCAAGCGCGAATTACTTCGCGGCTGCGATCGGCGGCTGGCTGGGCGGCTGGCTGTGCGATCGATATGGCCGGGCCCGGATCCTGCAGATCACGATCCTCTGGTTTTCCTTCTTCTCGTTCCTCTCGGGTTTCGCGAATTCATACGAACAGCTGCTCGTCATCCGGGTGCTGGAAGGGATCGGCTTCGGGGCGGAATGGGCGGTCGGCGCGGTGCTCCTCGGCGAGATGATCAATCCCGCTCATCGCGGAAAGATACTCGGCACCGTGGCATCAGGAGGCGCTGTCGGCTCGGGGATCGCCGCGCTGCTGGCAGGCCCCGTCGCTGCGGCCCTGCCCGCCGATTATGCCTGGCGGGTGGTGTTCTGGCTCGGGATTGCGCCGGCGGTTCTCGTCTTCTTCGTCCGTCGTGGCAGCGACGATTCCGAAGTGTTCAAGCAGGCCCGCGCGCACTCACGCGCTGTAGGCCGGCGGGTGGGGCTCGGCAGCATCTTCCAGCCGTCGGTGATCCGCATCACGTGCCTTGCCGCATTGCTGGCCGTGGGGGCGCAAGGCGCGGGCTTCGCTGTCAGCAACTATCTGACGACGTTCCTCCATGTGGAGCGTGGTCTGTCGACCTCGGTGGCGGGTTACTGCGTGCTGTTCAACAGTCTGGGCGGCTTCTTCGGCTTTCTCGTAAACGCGGCCGTCAGCGATCGTATCGGCCGGCGGCAGGTGTTCCGCCTGTACGGCCTCGGCTTCATCATCACATCGTCCATCTATCTCTTCGGTCCGTGGGGAAACTCGCTGGCGGTGCTGATGCCGCTCGGCGCGATCTATGGCTTCTTCCAGTTCGGTATCTACGCGTCGTTCGCGCCCTATTTCACCGAACTTTTCCCAACCGAGATCCGCGGCACGGGTCAGGCGTTCGCCTACAATTTCGGACGGGCCACCAGTGCGGTCTTCATCATGGGCGTGGCGATCGTCGCGCGATCGCTGCCGCTGAGTGCCGCGATGGCGATCATGGCGATCCTGTCCATTTCGTGCGCGATCATAGCGACGCTGTTCCTGCCCGAAACCGCCGGTCGGAAGCTGCAGAATCTGGATGATCTCGCCGAGGCTTCGCCGGCTGCGGTTCGGGCGCCGACGCTTGCGCCGCCCCAGACCATCTGAAGCGCCACATCACATCACCTTCCGGCACTGCGCCGGCGACTGACGAGGGCCCAACGATGGCAACAGACGCATCGATGTACGCGGCAAGTGATCCGCGATCCGGCCTTGCTACGGCACAGGCCGCCGTTTCTTCGAAGGCTGCGAGCGGGCAGCCGTTCGGGCCTTCTTCATACGTGTTGTTCGGGGAGATCGCGCCTCAGATCGACGACGAGAATGGCCGAACCTGGCTCGCGCGGGGACAGAATTTCATCGTTGCCTATACTCTGGCCAAGCCGGGCGGCAGCTTTGCGCGCACCGCGCAGCCGGACGAATATGTTTTGCTGATCGAGGCGCAGGAACCCCGTGCCATCGTTTTGGCCGGCACTGAGACTGTCGACGTTCCGGGCTATCACATCGCGTTCGTTCCTCCGGGCGAAAGCCGCATCACCTTTCCCGAAGGTGGCGAATTCGTGCGGATGTTCACCTCCGCATCTGACGATCTCGCCGCGCTGTGCGCGAATGCCTCGACCTATGCCGATCCCCAGCCGCATATCCCGCCACTGAAGCGCTGGCCCGAGCCTCCCGGGGGTTTCCATACCCGCGCCTACAGCCTGGATGTGCCGCCGGAGAAGGGCCGGTTCGGACGGATCTGGCGCTGCACCACGTTCATGGTCAACGTCTTCGATCCCGTAGGTCCGCGCGATCCCGCCAAACTCTCGCCGCACCACCATCTCGATTTCGAGCAATGCTCGCTGGCGATGGGCGGCGCTTACATGCACCATCTACGATGGCCGTGGACCGAGAATGCGGCGCATTGGCGCGAAGACGAGCATATGCTCTGCCCCGCACCCTCCGTCGCCGTGATCCCGCCGCACGCAATTCATACCTCGGCTTCGGTCGCGCCCGACAACAATCTGCTCGTGGACATCTTCAGCCCACCCCGGCAGGATTTTTCGGACATGTCGGGATGGGTGCTGAATGCCGCAGACTACCCTGTGTGACGCCTCTTGACGAGCGCTGTGACCGATCGCGGGATGACATCGCTGGAGGCGCATGACGCGCCACTTGTCGATTGCCACGCCCACATCTTCCAGGCCGATCTGCCGATCGCCGCCGGCGCCTGGAACCGACCGGACTACGGTTTCGAGGCGGAAGATTATCTTCGCTTACTGAGTGCGCACGGAGTGCACTTCGGGATCGTCGCAGGGATCAGCATTTCGGGATTCTATAACGATTACATGATCGAAGCGCTGCGCCGGCACAAGCGCCTGCGTGGCACTGCGATCCTCCCGCCGAATACCGACAGATATACGTTGGACAGGATGGCTGCGGATGGGATTGTCGGCCTCCGCCTGCAACTCGCCCGACGTCCCGATCTCCCCGATCTTTCGGGTGACGATTATCGCCTGCTGCTCCGCCGCGTCGCCGATCTGGGATGGCACGTGCATGTTGCGGTGGAGGCGGATCGTCTGGATCCGGTACTGACCGCACTTGAAGCCAGCGGGGTACGGATCGTCCTCGATCATTTCGCACATCCCGATCCTTCCCGCGCGGAGGAGTGTTTCGGCTTCGCCCGCACGCTGCGATCGGTGGAGATGGGGCGGACGTGGATCAAGCTGTCCGGCGGCTTCCGTCTGCACGATCTGCCGTTCGAAGGCCGCCCTGTCGCCGCCGATGGTGATGCGCTGGCGGATCGGATCGCGCCTGTACTGCTGGCGAACGCCGGGACGGAACGACTTCTTTGGGGGAGCGATGCGCCCTTCGTCGGCCACGAGCCCGCGGTGCGTTACCGCGACGTGATCGACGCGTTCAAACGGTGGGTTCCGGATCCGCGCGCACGCGACGCGATCTCACGCACCGCCCTCAAATTCTATTTCGGGTGAGGCATTCCAGATGATCGAAAGAGAGCCGAGCTTCAGGAATCGCCTCGCCTCGCGCGAAAGGCTGCTGGGGACATTCCTTAAGACGCCGACCGTGCACGCAACCGAGATTTTGGGCGGAGTCGGCTTTGATTTCGTCGTCATCGATGCCGAGCATGCGCCGTTCGGCCGCACCGATATCGATGTCATGCTGCTCGCCGCTCGCGCCGCGCGGATCGCCGGCCTGGTGCGCGTGCCCTCGGACGACCCGGCGCATCTTCTTTCGGTGTTGGATTGCGGAGCGACCGGGGTTCTGGTTCCGCATGTGACCAGTGCGGCGATGCTGGAGCGGATCGTCCGGGCATGCCGCTATGACGGAGGAACACGCGGCTTTTCCAATTCGCCGCGTGCCGGGCGATATGGCGCGCTCGGCATCCGCGAGCATATCGAAGCGGCCGATGCCAACGTCACCGTTCTCGCCATGATCGAGGATGCCGCCGCCATCGATCAGATCGACGCGATCTTCGGGATCGAGGGTCTTGACGGCGCTTTCATCGGGCGTGGCGATCTTGCCGCCAGCATGGGAGCCGCATCCGTGATAGCGCCCGAGATCCGCGACATCGTAATGCGGATTGCGGAGGCAGCGAAGCGACACGACGTGCCCCTGCTCGCCCACGTGGGCTCGATGGCGGGCGAGGAGAGCGACTGGCTGACGGCAGCCGGTGTCACCGGTTTCATCGTTTCCTCCGATCAGGGTTTGATGCGCAGCGCGGCCCTTGCCCAATGCGCGGCGCTCTCTGCCAGCTGACACTCGCGCTTCTCTGCGGACAAGTTTCGCCGCCGCCCCGGGAAAGCCCGCCGTCGCCATCGCCGCCATGCCGGCAAGGCCCGAAACGGAAGGACAGCCGAATGCGCGACACGGAATTGCTGCAATTGAACGCGACGCTGTCGCTCCAGCTTGCCGATTATTGGCACGAAATCGATGCCAATGCCGGTCGGAACGCGCACACTTACTATACCGAAGACGCCGTGTTCCAGGGGCAGCTCGCCGCCTATCACGGCCGCGCCAAGATCCAGCAATTCTACGATTGGCGCCTTGCGCAAGGCCCTCGGCTGGCAGTGCACAGCTTCACGAATTTCCGTGCGTGGTTCACCTCGGCGGATACGGCGGAGGCGACGAACTATCTGTTCCTCTATGCAGCGAACGGCACGCGCATCTTGCCCACGCACCCGCCGATCACGATCTCGCTTGCGACCGATCGATATATCCGCGCGCAGGATGGTCGGTGGCTGTGCACGTTCCGCCGCTTCGAGCATCTGTTCGAAGGCGACACGCCGATCACCAATCCCAACCTGGACAATGAAGACGCCGGGTCGTGAAGATGCGCCAGTCGCTCAGCAAGCGCCGGAGACGCGCTCATGCGTAAGTCCGGCAAGATCATCATCACGTGCGCGCCGACGGGCTCGATCCATACGCCGTCGATGTCGCCGCATCTGCCGATCACGCCGGACGAGATCGCACACTCCGCCATCGAAGCCGCAGCAGCGGGCGCGGCGATCCTTCATCTCCACGCCCGTAATCCCGAAGACGGCAGGCCAAGCCCCAGCCCGGAGCATTTCGCCGCCTTTCTGCCGCACATCGCCCGATCGTGCGATGCGATCGTCAATATCTCGACAGGCGGATCGGCCACCATGTCGCTGAACGAACGGATCGAGGCGGCCAAGGCATTCCGGCCCGAGCTCTGCTCGCTTAACATGGGCCCGCTGATCTTCGATTTCAGCGGCGCCGCGGAACGGGTCGGCACGTGGCAGCATGCGTGGGAACGCCCCTATGTGGAAAGTTCGCGCGACCGCATCATGTTCAATAGCAACGCCTATATCGAACGCATCATGGTGGAGGTGGGGCAGGCGTTCGGCACCCGCTTCGAGTTCGAATGCTACGATATCGGCCATCTTTATACGCTGGCGCACTTCGTCGACCGCGGGCTCGTGAAGCCGCCCTTCCTGATCCAAGGCGTGTTCGGGATTTTGGGCGGGATAGGGCCTGACCCGCGCAACCTGGCGCATATGGTGACGATTGCGGACAGCCTGTTCGGGGAGGATTATGTCTTCTCGGCATTTGCTGCCGGCCGCCAGCAAATTCCATTCTGCACGCAGAGCGCACTACTGGGCGGCAACGTGCGGGTGGGTCTTGAGGACAGCCTGTTCATCGATCGCGGCGTGCTGGCAGAAAGCAATGCCGTACAGGTGAAGCGGATCCGAACCATTCTTGAAGCTATGGGCCGAGAGATTGCATCCCCGGCCGAAGCACGCGCGATGCTGGATCTTAAGGGCCGTGACGGAGTCGGCTTTTAGTTTCGGGCAGTGTCTCGTCACGTCTCGGCGGAGGCGGCCGATTTGCCATCAAGAACGCCCGCCTTTCTGGTCAAATACGCCGGACCGAAGTCGCCTATAGCTATCGCAATACAATGACCGAGCACTGCATCGGTCCTTCCGGGGAGAACAGGATTGGCCAAGCCTTGTGTCGTGCTCATGCTTCGCACATCGAGCGCAGCAATCGCCCTTGCAGCGGCAACGTGCGCGGTTCCCGTCCTGGCACAGGGAGCGCCGGCACAGCAGCCTTCTTCCGCGCCCGGCGATACCACCACGCCTGGCCTGTCGCCGCCCCCCGGGGCTGCCGCGGCATCCAACGCGCCGTCGGCCGAAGACGGCGTCGGCACCGACATCGTCGTGACCGGCTCCCGCCTCGGCCGCGCGGGATATGATGCGCCCACGCCGGTTAACGTCGTCGGCGATCAGCGCGTGCGACAGCTTGCGATCAGCAACGTCGGCGATGCGCTGAACCAGTTGCCATCATTCCGCGCGATCAGCTCGCCTGCCGCCAATTCCTTTCGTGTCTCCGGCAATATCGGCGCGCGGACGCTGGATCTGCGCGGCCTTGGCCCCACGCGGACGCTCACCTTGGTGGATGGTCGCCGTTTCGTAGCGAGCAGCGATAACGGCACCGTCGATCTGAACAGCATTCCGTCCATTCTCGTTCAGCGATCCGAGGTCGTGACCGGAGGCGCATCGGCGGCTTATGGCGCGAACGCCGTCGCCGGCGTGGTGAACCTGATCCTCGACAACAAGTTGCAAGGGTTGAAGGCCGAAGTGAATGCCGGCATCAGCCAGCGCGGCGATGGACGCAGCCTCTATGCCGCCATGGCTGGAGGTCGGGACTTTGCAGGCGGGCGCGGCCACATCGTAGCCGCAGCAGAATATTCACGTGAATTTGGCGTCGGCACGTGCGAGCAACGTTCGTGGTGTTCGAAATACACGAACTATATCGCCAATCCTGGCTACAACACCGCTACGCGGACCAGCACGAACGGCCTTCCTGCCACTCTCGTTCTGGACAATGTCATGTTCGTGCAGAACGAGAACGGCATCCTCTCCGGCGCCGTCAAGTCGAACGGCGCCGGCGGGACTATCACGCTCGGACAGCAGGTCCTCAACACCGGCGCCACCTCCCTGCCTGCTGCCTTACGCGGCAAGCAGTTCGATGCAGGCGGCAACCTTATCCCTTATACGTTCGGCAATTACCTCAGCGGGTTGTTCCAACAGCTTCGCGATCCCACGCAGCCATATCTGCTCGGGTTCAGCCCAACGCCACTGGTGGTGCCAACCAAGCATTATTCCGGCATCATACATGGCGATTACGAGGTTACGGATACGATCAGCCTCTCCACCGAGTTCATCTATTCACACGTCGTAGGCGGGCCGACCGCGACGACCCCGGTGCAGGATTCGCCTGCGACGATCGACATCAACAATCCTTACCTGTCGGCCGCAACCCGCGCTGCCGTGCTGGCGGCCGATCCCGGCATCACCAAGCTGCTGGTCAATTCCTCCAGCTTCGCGATCGGCCCTGTGGCATTGGCGAAGAGCACGCTCAACACGTATCGCGGCGCCATCGCGTTGAAGGGTGATCTCGGCGGCGGATGGAACTGGGATACCTATTATACGTACGGGCGCGTCACCTCCCATGTCGTTGATCGCAGATCACGCCTGAAGGAGTGGAATGACGGCGTTGATGCCGTGCTCGCCCCCGCCGGGTTGCCCGGCATCGCCGCCGGTACGATCATCTGCCGCACCACCCTGACGCAGCCGGGCAACGGCTGTATCCCGATCAATCTGTTCGGCTTCGGACAGGTAAGTCAGGCGGCGGTTGATCGCTACCTTGTGACGGAGACGCAATCGCGCACGTATCAGCAGCACGCAGCCGCCCTCAATTTGCGCGGCTCGCCGTTCAGCACCTGGGCCGGCGAGGTCAAGATTGCCGGCGGGGGCGAGTGGCGGCGCGATACGGCGGAGGGGAGCGCCGATGCTAACACGCTGGCCGGAAATTACATTCAGGCCGGCACCACCGCCCTGCCGTTTACCAGAACCTCTGTGGTCGAAGGCTATCTCGAAGCCGGTGTGCCGCTGTTGAAGGATTCCGTGATTGGCCAGGCGCTCGACATAGACGGCGCGGTCCGTTGGACGCACTACGAGCCGTTCGGAAACGCGACCACGTGGAAGGCGGGGGGCGTCTACACGCCGGTCAGCGGGCTGACATTTCGCGTGACGCGATCGCGCGACATTCGCGCACCTACCGCGCAGGAATCGAGCCCGAACGCGACCACCACGACGCTCCCGTTGGCGGATCCTTTCGTCGGCGCCACCACGCTGCAGACGATCGTCGCCGGCGGCAATCCCAATCTGCGGCTGGAGAAAGGCGACACGTTTACCGCAGGCGTCGTGCTGCGACCCGGCTTTCTGCCCCGGTTCAACATGTCGGTCGATTATTACGACATCAAGGTGAAGGGCGCGATCGACTCCCTGTCAGGCCCGATCATCGCCACAGCCTGCAAACAGACCAACCTGTTATGCAATCTCATCACCTTTAACACCAATGGATCGATCAACACGGTCTTCTCGAACTTCCAGAACCTCAGCAAGCTGCATGCCGAGGGGCTGGAATTGGTGATGGATTACCGCATCCCGATGCTCGGCGGAAACGTTGATCTGCAGATCAATGGAAACTACGTCATCGATCTGTCCACGATCGGCGCGACGGGAGTGGTCACGCAACTGGATGACGTGACAGGCAATAGCGGATCGATCACCAACATTCAGGGCGTGCCGCGATGGAAGCTGGACGGCCTTGTCACCTATTCGCGCGAACGATGGGCCATAACCGCCCACGGCCGTTACATTCCGAAAGGTATCCTGGACTCCACGAAGATCGGGCCGGAGGACGATGGATATGATGTCAACTTGCCGAACAGCATCAACATCAATCGCGTCTCCGCGCGGTTCTATCTGGATCTGACCGCCACCATCAAGATACCAGACGCCAGCGGCGCTGACCGCTATGAAATTTTCGGCGCCATCAACAACGTATTCGACAAAGATGAGCCCTCGCAGCTTCGCCTTTTCGGCAACGCCCTTCACTTCGATCCGATCGGCCGGGCTTTCCGGATCGGAATAAGAGCGAAAGTTGGATAACAATTCACTGCGGCGTCGCCGCGGCACATCAAGCTATGCTAAACGCGCGGCATGAACCGGCTAAAGCGGTTTTCGGTCGATCTGAACGGGTGCGGCTCTGGTAGAACAGATTCGGACCGATGTTCGCCGGCGACATCCGTAGACAGCGGGTCAGCCGGATGCGAGCCTACCGGCATTGGTGATGGCATCTCGATGAGATAAACGTGAAGCTCAATGGCGAAATGGCCTAATCTCTGGCGAACGGGGGATCAGGAAGGTAGATCCTCGAAAGCTATGTGACCAGGACCCGCGACAAGAATGCAGCGCTCCGCTTCATGAAGAAGGCACCCAAGCGCCATGGCTCACCGGAAGCAACCACCGCAGACGGGTTGCGCTCCTACCGCGTGGCTATGGTCGAACTCCGCAACCCGGATAAGCAGGATGTGGCCCATTGGGCCAAAAACCGGGCAGAGAACGCGCACCTATCGCTCCGACGGCGAGAACGGGCGATGCTGCGGTTCCGACGAATGGCAAGCCTGCAGAAGTTCGGCTCGGTCCATGCCAACGTCCACAACCACTTGAATCTAGAACGCCAGAACGCCGATCGCCAGACCTACAATCTCCGTCGCTCAACCGCCCCGGCTGAGTGGCAAAATCTCGCGAGCTAGCGCGCCAGCTTCCAAGACCAACCCGCATCGTATGGAGACGAGTTCGCATCAGACCTACAGCAGCTATGACGGTGCTCACGCTCTCGCTCCCGTATCGCTAGAGTGAAGCCGATGCGCCGCTTGCTCTTCCCCCATGCCCGGCTGAAGGCCGAACCCGCACTCAGGCGCCGGAGCGCCACGCCCGTCTGGGTTTCGATGATGTGGCGCGTGGGGCTGGCGGTTGGCTTGATCGGAATCGCGCTGGCCGGCCACTGGATCGATCGGGGCGGGCTGCGCGACAATGACGGTGCCATCAGCTTCATCGACGTTCTGTATTTTACCATGATCACGATCACGACGGTCGGCTATGGCGACATCGTGCCGGTAACGGAGCGGGCGCGGCTGTTCGACACGTTCGTCGTGACGCCGATCCGGCTATTCGTCTGGCTGATCTTCCTGGGGACGGCCTATGATTTTCTGTTCAAGCGCGTCTGGGAGCGTTGGCGCATGCGTATGATCCAGCGGGAATTGCGGGGCCATGTCGTCGTCACGGGTTATGGCACCTCCGGATCGGAGGCGGTGGGCGAACTCATCAGGCGTGGGTCTGATCCGGCCGATATCGTGGTGATCGACGAACGCCCGGGCGCGATAGAGGCCGCGGAATCCTGCGGCCTCAACGTCATCCATGGCGACGCCACGCGAAATGCGATGCTGGAGGCGGTGCATGTCGATCGGGCACGTTCGATCATCGTTTCGGCGGGGCGGGACGACACATCCATCCTGATCGTCCTGACGGCGCGGCGGCTGGCGCCTCGGACGCCGATCAGCGTCATCATCCGTTCGGAGGACAATGAGCCCCTGGCCCGGCAAGCGGGCGCGAACACCGTCATCAACCCGGCCAGCTTCGCCGGCCTTCTATTGGCCGGTTCCACCCATGGCGAGCATATCGCGGATTATATTTCCGATCTCGCCGCCTGTGATGGCCGGGTGGCGCTTCGGCAGAGAGCCGTCGAAGATGCGGAAATCGGTCAGCCGCTCTCAGCCGTGCACCCTGGGCTGGGGCTACGCATCCATCGGGGCGAAGCCGTGATCGGGTTTTGGGAAGACGGCGCCGCATCGCTGCAACCCGGTGACGAGATCATCGAGGTCGTGCCGGCCGGGGAGCGAGGGACGAGGATCTAGGCGGCTTCGGCCGCCTTCTTCGAGGATGACGGCGCAGCGCCGCCCGGCGCAATGCGCGAACAGATCATCTTCTATTCCCCGCATCGCCCGAGCATGATGCGGCGGCCGGTATCGTGGAGCACGCGGCGGCGCTCATCCAGCGTCAGCAGTTTCGCGGAATCGATCGCGCGGGCGATCATCTCCTTGTAGGTTCCGGACGAGGTGCCGATGTCGGATCCCCACATGACGCGATCCGCGCCGTAGAAATCCACCGCGCGACGCAACACCGCTTCGGGAGCGACCCCTTTTTCACGGATCACATCCATGCTGAGCGAGGTGAACTTGACGGAGATGTTATCCCGCTCAGCGAAGCCGTCGAAGCGCGCGTCGATCCCGAAATCCGGCAAGGTGCAATCGGGCAGGAACAGATGATCCAGCACGATCCGCAAAGGCAGGCGATCTGCCATCCCCTCGATCACCGGGATCAGCTCGTCGCCGCCGGATGCGGGCGCTTCGATATCCACCAGCAGGCCGAGCTCGGCGGCGAGATTCCATATGCCGATCGCCTGCGGCGAACTCAGCCACGCCTTCTTGTCCTGCACGCCGACACCGAAGAAACGGATGCCGACGATCCCGCGCCCGGCATAGCGGCGCACCATCTCCGGCGTTTCGGGTGCCTGCGGATCGACGATGATGATCGCCCGCATCTCACCCGGAAAGAGATCGGCCGCATCGACGATATAGCTGTTGTCCGTGCCGTAGATCATGCCCTTCTGCACGGCGGCGATGCCCACGACATTCTCCTCCGCCATCCAGCGGTGCATCTGTTCGGCGGTCGGCTTGGCGTTGACGGGATGGGGGCCGTGCATGCCGCCGGGATTGCCCACCGTGCCCGGCGTGCGCGGCATGCGCAGCGACGTGTTTTCAAATGGATAGCTGCGCGGATATGTAATCTCGTCATCCGAGACCAGATGGGCGTGCGTATCATAGAGGCGAATGATCTCGCCGGTCATTTCGTATCTCTCCAACGCATCGCGCTTTCCTGTTCGATCGCCGGGGTGGTGCCGCCTGCGGATCAGATGCCGTCGGGTGCCGGATAATCCGCCGCATTGGCGACGAGCCCCTCGCGGCGCGAGAAATCGGCGCGGGGTGGCGCGAACACATCGATCAGCAGCCCCGGCGCCTCCCCGACATTCCGGCTCGTGTGGATCACGGTCGGCGGGATGATGAGGATCGACGGGCTGTCCATCCGGACCGCCTCATCCGCACGCCATTCCTCAAGATCCGGCGTCCAGGGATAGCGGAGGTGATGGATGTAGGTGCCGCCGATGGCGAGCGATCCCTGCTCGAAATCCGCATGGGAATGCGGCGTCAGCTTCGCTGTGTCGCGCGGCACGACACGCGGCAGCATCACGTTGACCATGATGTTGCGCGAACGGAAGATCCGCATGTTCGTGCCTTCGCGAACATGATCGGCAAGCGCATATGTGCGCAGGCGATAGCCGCCCACCGGCATCGGCCAGGGATCAAGCGGCGCCACGTCCTCCGGATGCCGGTCATAGGCTTGCGCATTGGAGGCCCGGGCCGCGAGATCTGCGGCGTTGCTGGAAAAGATGCGGACCACCTCGCCTTCCGCCGCAAGCGTGACGCTGCTCGCCCCGGGCGGGACGATCGCCACGCTATCTGGCTCGACGATGATCGTCTCGCCGCCCGCGCTGATCGTGACGCCCACCGCATGCGTGACGACCATATATTCGTCCGGATTGTCCGCCCGCCGCAGCGCCGTGCCGGCCGGCGCGCGGGTGACGACCGAAACGAAATTCGCGCCACGCGTGATCCAGCTGTGTGCGCCCGCGTCGACATCGGCCAGCGGAGCTTCCCGATAGTGCCAGCCGCCCGTGGCCTGCCGCGCCGCGCTCATGCGCGGGATCCCGTCGCGCCGTGCCGCGCGTGGCGAATATCCGCCTCCTCCGCCTTTTTTATGGTCGCCCGTGCCATGAAGCCCCTCCGGCCTTGTCTCTCGCCGCGTTATTCGCGGAGGCATTCCGGATGAAAAAGTCGCGAGTTCGGGCTTTCCGGGCCGTGAAAAGCTTCGTCTGGCGGTTTGCGCGCCCCCGCCCCGATCCGCAAACCGGCCTCCGCCGCACCGCGCGGCCCGGAACCCCAGACCCATGACCAAGACGATTATCTCCTGCGCGCTCACCGGCAATCTCGTGAAACCCGATCAGCATCCCGCGCTGCCGATCACGCCGCGCCAGATTGCGGACGCCGCGATCGAGGCCCGCAGGGCCGGCGCCGCCATCGTCCATATCCATGTGCGCGAACCCGATACCGGCCTGCCCTCGATGCGCATCGATCTCTATCGCGAGGTGGTGGACCGGATCCGGGACAGCGGCAGCGATCTGATCGTCAACCTGACGACCGGCGAGGGCGGCCGTTTCATGCCATCCGAGGAGGAGCCGCGCGTCGCCGGGCCGGGCACCACGCTCGTCCATCCGCTACGCCGGGTCGAACATGTCGTGGCGCTCAGGCCGGATCTGTGCTCGCTGGATTTCAACACGATGAATTCCGCCGGGCAGGTGGTGATCAACACGCCGGGCAATGTGCGCAAGATGGCCGAGGCGATCGTCGGGGCGGGTGTGAAGCCGGAACTCGAAGTCTTCGACAGCGGCGACATACATCTGGCCAACGATCTTCTGGCCGAAGGGCTGATCCCCGGCAGGCCCTTCTTCCAGATCGTCACCGGCGTGAAATATGGCTGCGCGGCAACGATCGATACGCTTTCCTACATGCGATCGCTGCTGCCTGCGGGCGCGGTCTGGTCCGCTTTCGGCGTCGGGCGTCATTCCTATCCGATGCTGGCGGGCGCGAAATTGCTGGGAGGGCAGGTGCGCGTCGGGATGGAGGACAATATCTACATCCGTCGGGGACAGCTGACGCGGGGCAATGCGGAGCTGGTGGCGCAGGCCGTGCAGCTGCTCGACCTGCTCGGCCAAGAGCCGGCGACGCCAGACGAGGCGCGGATCATGCTGGATCTGCCGCCACGCTGATCCGCCGCGGGGCGCGCGCCCTGCCCGCGCAGACAACTTTTCGCCTGTTGGAACTTCGGTGGCGTCAGCTTGCCGCCGATCGCAAGACGAGGCCATTCTCATATCAAGAATAAGGGCGAGGACTTCGATGAACCTGATCGGCAGAGCGAGTGTAACCGACGAGGTTCGGCTGCGCGTCTATAATCGGATCGCGTGGCGTTTCCTGCCATTGCTGCTGCTGGGCTATCTCTTCGCCAATATCGATCGCGTCAATGTCGCATTCGCCAAGCTGCAGATGAGCGGCGCGATCGGGCTGACGGAAGCGATGTATGGTTTCGGTGCGGGCATATTCTTCATCAGCTACGCGTTGACCGAAATACCCAGCAACATGATTCTCCATCGCGTGGGTGCGCGCCTCTGGCTGGCGCGTATCATGATCGTGTGGGGCCTGATTTCGGCCGCGACGATGTTCGTGCAGACGCCGGTGCAATTCTATAGCATCCGCTTTGTGCTTGGCATTGCGGAAGCGGGATTCTATCCTGGCGCGCTGCTGTTCATGACCTATTGGTTCCCCAGCCGGCTGCGCGCGCAGGCGATCGCCGTGATGATTCTCGGCTCGACGCTGGCCTCGATGATCGGCAGCCCACTTTCCGGTGCGATCATGGGCTATATGAACGGCCTTGCCGGGCTGGCCGGCTGGCAGTGGGTGTTCGTAATCGAAGGGCTGCCGGCCACGATCCTGGGCATCGTGCTGATCGTGCGCCTGCGCAACGGCCCGGCCGACGCAGAGTGGCTAGACGCCGACGAGAAGGCGCTGGTGATCGCCGATCTCGCAGCGGAGGCGCAGGCGCATATCCATGCCGGCCGCCACCGCTTCTCCAGCGCGTTCCGCAATCCGAACATCTGGTGCGTCATCGTCGCCAATTTCGCCAATCTCTCCACGCTCTATGGCATCCAGTTCTGGCTGCCGACCGTGATCCAGAAGCTGGGTGGAACATCGGTCTTCTCAACCGGGCTCATCGCCGCCGGGCTGGCGCTGATCCCCTGTTTCGTTCTGTTCGCCAACGCCCGGCACTCGGATCGCACGCGCGAACGGCGCTGGCATGCCACGTTCGGCTTCGCCCTTTCGGCGGCGGGTCTGTATCTGGCCGGCGCTTCGAACGGGAATGTCTATTTCACGCTGATGGGGCTGGTGATGGCCAGTTCGGGCCAGGTGATCTGCTCCAACACGATCTTCACGCTGCCCGGCACCTTCGTCACCGGGGCGGCGGCCGCCGCCGGCTTTGCGCTCATCACCACGCTCGGCAATCTCGCGGGCTATACCATGCCCTATCTGTTCGGCGTGCTGCGCGAGTCAACGGGGGGCTTCAGCGCGGGTTTCTACGCGATGGCGGCTGTGGCGCTGGTCGGCGCCGTCGCCATCCTCGTGACGCCGGCCCTTCGCCGCGAAGGCCGGGGCGGCGCGGGCGAGGAGGAAGCGCTCGCCATCGGGGCCTAGAGCGCCGCGATATAGCCCCCATCCAGCGCGATCGTGGAGCCGTTGACATAAGCGCCCGCGCGCGAGGCCAGGAAGATGCACGCGCCCTGCGCATCCTCGGCCGTGCCGGCCCGGTTGACCGGGACATAGGTGGCGATGCTCCGCCGTATCGCTTCCGAAGTGACATCCATGCGCGCAGACGGAAAGGGGCCTGGCGCGATGGCGTTGACGTGGATCCGATCCGGACCGAGCGTCTTGGCAAGCGCGCGCGTCAGGTGGTGGATCGCCGCCTTCGACGCGCCATAGGGATAGGCTTCCCAGCCCGGTATGTGCAGGCCACCGATCGAGCCGATATTGATGATGCTGGCATGGGCTTGCCCGCTCGCCGCGGCACGGAGCAGCGGCAGGGCCTGACGAACGAGCAGGAAAGGCGCGCGCAGGTTCACGTCCAGCACGCCATCCCAGATTTGGGCGTCCACGTCGGCAATCGATCCGCGCGCATTCACGCCGGCATTGTTGACGAGGATATCGAGCCGATTCTCATGCGCGCGGAGCGCGGCGATCAGCGCCTCGGGCGCTGTCGGATCGGTCAGGTCGGCGGCGATCCCGACGCATGATCCGCCACCCGCCGAAATTTCGGCCGCCGCCGCCTCCACCGCTGCCGGAGACCGTGCCGATATGTAGGTTCTCACGCCGCGACGAACGAATCCCTCCGCGATCATACGCCCGATCCCGCTCGTGCCGCCCGTGACCAGCGCAACCTTGCCCGCCACGTCGAAAAGCTCGTCGACCATCGTTTCTCTCCTCTCCACCGGTGGCGTGCGGCGTGTCGCGACGGCGGGGTGGCATCAACTGCCCGGCACCAACTTTTCGTGGTACGGAAAGTCGCGACAGGCGCGTTGCCGCGGAGCGGGCATGCGGGCCATTCCGTCAGTCGAAAAAAGAACGGAGGCGATGGTGGAGCGGGAGAGCAAGTGCGATGGCGTGCGCGCGGTGGAACGCGCGATCGATCTGCTTCAGGCGCTCAACCGCCGCCCGCTCTCGACGTTGCATGATCTGCATCGCGAAACCGGACTGCCGAAGCCCTCGATCGTCCGCCTGCTGCGCACGCTGGAGGGCAAGGGACTTGCCGCGCAATCCTCCAGCTACGGCACCTATCAGCTCCTCGGCGGGGTCAAATCGCTGTCGAGCGGCTTTCACCACGAACCGCTCATCATCGAGATCGCGGAGGAGATCATGATCGAGGTGACCAAGCGGGAGGGCTGGCCGCTGGCCCTGGCCCTGTTCGAGCTGAACGCGATGGTCGTCCGCGCCAGCACCATCCCCTATACCTCGCTCTCGTTGCTCCATTCCACGCTCAACAAGCGGCTGAGCATGATCGGCCGTTCGCTGGGGCGCGCCTTCCTCGCGGCCAGTTCGCCCAGCGAACAGAAGATCCTCATCGAAATCCTGAAGCACAGCCCCGATCCCGAGGATCAGCCGGCGCATGATCCGGAAGCGATGGCCCGGCTGATCGGGCAGGTGCGCGAACAGGGCTATGCGATGCGCGATCCCCTGATCGAGCCGCGTTCGGCCACCCTGGCCGTGCCGGTGCACGACAATGGCCGCGTCGTGGCGTCTCTTGGCATCACCTGGATCGCGGCCGGCGTATCGCCGCAGGAAGGCGTGAAACGCTATCTGCCGACGCTGCGCGCCACGGCTGCCGAAATATCGCGCCAGCTGGATATCCGATCACCGCAGCGCCACGCGCGCCACATGCCCATCGGCGAACCCGCCCCCGCGGAATGAGCCGGTCGATGCGCGCCATCGCGATCCGGGGCGAGGGAGAGGCTGCGACGATCCACGTCTCCGACATGGCGATCCCGGTGCCGGCGGCCGGGGAAGTGCTGATCCGCGTGGTGGCGGCCAGCGTGAACCGGCCCGACGTGCAGCAGCGACGCGGCCTCTATCCGCCGCCGCCCGGCGCCTCGCCGATCCTGGGCCTCGATGTGAGCGGCATCGTCGTCGCGGCCGCCGATGACGTGCGCTGGCCGCGTCCCGGCGATAGCGTATGCGCGCTGGTCAACGGCGGCGGCTATGCCGATTATTGCCGCGCGCCGGCCGGCCAATGCCTGCCGCTGCCCGCCGGCCTCGGCTTCATCGAGGCGGCATCGTTGCCCGAAGCCTATTTCACGGCGTGGAATGCGCTGATGAATCTCGGCCGGCTCGGCACGGGGGAAGCGCTGCTCTATCAGGGGGGCGCGAGCGGCGTTGGCCTCGCCGCGATCCAGATCGCCGCCCGGCTGCGCGGGGCGCGGATCGTCGCCACGGCGAGCAGTGCTATGAAACGCGATCTCTGCCTGGCTGCCGGCGCGGCGCACGCAATCGACTATCGCGATGCCGGCTGGGAGGCGCAGGCGCGCGACCTCTTCGGTGGCGGCTGCGACGTGATCGTCGACGCACAGGCCGGCCCGACCAGCCAGCCACAGCTCGATCTGCTGGCCGATGGCGGGCGCCTCGTGCTGCTCGCCAGCCATGCGGGCGCGATGGCGGACGTGAACACCCGCTTCCTCGTCCGTCGCCAGCTCACCCTGACCGGCGGCACGCTGCGCCCCCGCAGCCCCGCCTACAAGGCCGCCCTCGCCAGCGCGCTGCGCCAGCATGTCTGGCCGCTGATCGAGGCTGGCCGGATCCGAACGCATATCTGCGCGACCTTCCCGCTGGAAAGGGCCATGGATGCGCACCGTGAACTGGAGGCCAACCGCCAGATCGGCAAGATCGTTCTGATCCTGGATCCCGAAATGGCCGGCATTACAAGTCACTCTGAATAATCGCGCCAAAATTGAATTACCCATCCTTCTAAGTCATTCCATCAGCCGAAATCTTTCACGCTACGGAAGGATGCAACTCGGGACTTTCTCTCAGCCTCCCTGCTCCATCAGATAATAGCAGACGATGCCTGGTGGCGAACGGGATTCACCAATTCGACGATCAATACTCGCATGGAGCCGGGATCTCCGGAGATCGCATGACGCGGGATTTGATGGGCCAGGCGCGGAATAGCGGTGCGGACGATCCCGCAAGGGGCGGCGCGGCGCATCACAGGGAGGGGACGAATGATCAACAGCCGCGCTCTGCTCATGCTCCGCGCATCGAGCGCCGCGTTCACGCTGGCCGCGTTATCGGGCGTCGCATCGGCGCAGGGCGCGCCTCTGGCTGCGGGCACGGCGGCGGATGCGGCTCCGGCGGCAACCTCGGGCGGCACGCCCGCCGCGCCGGCCGAAGCCAAGGATATCATCGTCACCGGATCGCGCCTCGGCCGCGCGGGCTATGATTCCCCGACGCCGGTCAACGTGGTCGGCCAGCAGCGGCTGGAGCAGCTTGCGATCACCAACGTGGGCGACGCACTGAACCAGATACCGTCCTTCCGCCCGATCAGTTCGCCGTCCACCAACAGCTTCCGCGTTTCCGGCAGCATCGGCGCGCGCACGCTGGATCTGCGCGGCCTCGGTGCCACGCGCACACTGACGCTGGTGGACGGCCGCCGCTTCGTGGCGAGCGCCGACAATGGCACGGTCGATCTCAACAGCATCCCGACGATCCTGGTGCGGCAGACGGAAGTCGTCACCGGCGGCGCCTCGGCCGCTTATGGGGCGAATGCGGTGGCCGGCGTGGTCAACATCATCCTCGATCGCAAATTCACGGGCTTCAAGGCGGAGGCCAATGTCGGGATCGCCCAGCGCGGCGATGCCTTCGCCCGCTACGGCGCGCTCGCCTGGGGCCGCGATCTGGCCGGGGGGCGGGGCCACGTCATCATCGGCGGCGAATATTCGAAGGAGAATGGCATCGGCGCCTGCGAAACGCGCCCCTGGTGCTCGCGCTACACCAATTATCTCGCCAATCCGGGATACAACACCACGACCCGAACGAGCACCAACGGCCTGCCGGCCACGCTCGTCCTCGATCATGTCATGTTCGTCTATAACGAGAATGGCATCATCACTGGCGCGATCAAATCAAACGGCGCGGGCGGCACGATCACGCTGGGCCAGCAGCTTCTCAATACCGGAGCCACCTCGCTTCCGGCGGCGCTGCGCGGCAAGCAGTTCGATACCAACGGCAATCTCGTCCCCTATCAGTTCGGCAATCTCCTGAGCGGCCTGTTCGCCGTCTATCCGAACGGCGATCCCACGCAGCCCTTTCTGATCGGCCAAGCCCCCTCGCCGCTGGTGGTGCCGACCGAACATGCCAATGCGACGATCCACGGCGATTATGATCTGACGGATGATATCAGCGCCTCCGTGGAATTCATGTTCAGCCGGGTGGAGGGGCATACGAATTCGACGGTGCCGCTCGACAGCCCGGCCGCGATCGATATCAACAATCCCTATATTTCGGATGCCACCCGCGCGACGATCCTGGCTGCGGATCCGGCGATCACGAAGCTCAACGTGAATCACGGCATGTGGTCCGTCGGCGGTTCCACCGTCGGCACGAGCATCAACAAAACCTATCGCGGCGCGGCTTCGCTGAAGGGCGATCTGGGCCATGGCTGGAACTGGGACGCATCCTACACCTACGGCCGCGTGGAGGGGCGCACCGACAGCTGGCGCACGCGGCTGAAGGAATGGAATGACGCGGTGGACGCGGTGCGTGTCACCACCGCCAATGTCGGCGCGTCCGGCCTCGCGCTGGGCAGCATCGTCTGTCGCACCACGCTGGCCAATCCCGCCAATGGCTGCATTCCCATCAACCTCTTCGCCTTCGGCATCCCGGCCGCGACCGACGCACGCTACAATGTCGACGAGTGGCAGACCCGCACCTATCAGCAGCACGCCGCCTCGGTGAACCTGCGCGGCACGCCGCTGCGCACGTGGGCCGGCGAGGTGAAATTCGCGATCGGCGGCGAATGGCGGCGCGACACGGCCGAGGGCGATGCCGATGCGAACACGCTGGCGAACCGGTTCATCTCGCCGACGACGACGGCGCTGCCTTATACCCGGACGGACGTGGTGGAAGGCTATATCGAGGTCGGCGTGCCGCTGCTCAAGGATTCGGCGCTCGGGAGATCGCTCGATCTGGATGGCGCCATCCGGCGGACCCATTATGATCCCTTCGGCAATGCCACGACCTGGAAGATGGGCGGCGTCTATACGCCGATCCCGGACATCACCTTCCGTGTCACGCGATCGCGCGACATTCGGGCTCCCAGCGCACAGGAATCGAGCCCGAACGCGACGCGCGTGCAATTGCCGCAGCCCGATCCGTTCATCGGATCGACCACGCAGCAATTCATCGTCACCGGCGGCAATCCGAACCTGAAGCTGGAACGCGGCGACACCTTCACTGCCGGCGTTGTGCTGAAGCCGAGCTTTCTGCGCCGCTTCAACCTTTCCTTCGATTATTACGACATCAAGGTGAAGGGCGCGATCGACTCACTGAGCGCGACGGCGATCGCCACCGCCTGCAAGGGCCAGGGCCTGCTGTGCGATCTGATCCAGTTCAATCCCAACGGATCGATCAACACCGTCTTTTCGACCTTCCAGAATCTCAGCCAGCTTCATGCCGAGGGGTATGAACTGGTCGCCGATTATCGCCTGCCTGCACTGGGCGGCAATTTCGATTTCCAGCTCAACGGCAATTGGGTGCTCAATCTCAACACGATCGGCGCGACGGGCCTGGTGACCAAGCTCGACAATGTCACCGGCAATGCGGGAACGATCACCAATGTTCAGGGTGTGCCGCGCTGGAAGGCGGATGCCGTCATCACCTATTCGCGCGCGCAATGGGCGCTGACGGCGCATGCGCGCTATATCCCCCGCGGCATCCTGGATCCCACCAAGACCGGGCCGGAGGAGAAGGGCTATAACGTCAACGATCCGAACAGCGTGAACATCAATCACGTCGACAGTGCCTTCTATCTGGACCTGACGGCGCGGGTGAAATTCGGCACGGACAATCGCTACGAGGCCTTCGTCAACGTCAACAACGTCTTCGATCGGCAGGAGCCGGATCAGCTGCGCCTCTTCGGCAACGGCCTCTATTTCGATCCCTATGGCCGCTATTTCCGCGTCGGCCTGCGGGTGAAGATGTAGGGCGGTGCGCGAGACAGCACATATGCCCGGCGGCGATGCGACGGTGGAGCCTGTTCCGCAAGAGGGCCGCCGCCATCGCATCGCCGTGATCGCGGGCGACGGTATCGGCAAGGAAGTGATGCCCCAGGGCATTGCCGTGCTCGAGGCGGCGGCAGCCTGCTGCGGCTTCACGCTCGATCTCGTGAAATTCGGTTTCGCGTCGGCCGAATATTTCGGCGCGCACGGCCGGATGATGCCGGATGACTGGAAGGCGCGTCTGGCCGGCTTCGACGCGATCTTCTTCGGCGCGGTCGGCTGGCCCGCCACCGTGCCGGATCATGTTTCGCTCTGGGGCTCGCTGCTCCAGTTCCGGCGCGAATTCGATCAATATGTCAACGTGCGACCGGTCCGGCTGATGCCGGGCGTGCGCAGCCCGCTGGCCGGGCGGGAACCCGGCGACATCGACTTCATCGTCGTGCGTGAGAATAGCGAGGGCGAATATTCCGCGATCGGCGGCCGCGCCTTCGCCGGCACGGAACGCGAAATCGTGCTGCAGGAAACGGTGATGTCGCGGATCGGGATCGATCGCGTGCTGCATTATGCCTTCCGCCTCGCGCGCTCACGTCCGGCCCGGCATCTGACATCGGCGACCAAATCCAACGGCCTCGCCATCACCATGCCCTATTGGGACGAGCGGGTGGAGGCAGTGGCCCGCGATTATCCCGACGTTTCGTGGGACAAATATCATGTCGATATTCTGGCCGCACAGTTCGTAATGAACCCGGATCGCTTCGATGTCGTCGTTGCTTCCAACCTGTTTGGCGATATTCTTTCCGATCTCGGCCCCGCCTGCACCGGCACGATCGGTATCGCGCCGTCCGCCAATCTCAATCCGGAAGGGGATTTCCCCTCGCTGTTCGAACCCGTTCACGGTTCGGCGCCAGACATTGCCGGCAAGGGCATCGCCAACCCGATCGGCCAGATCTGGTCCGCCGCGCTGATGCTCGATCATCTGGGCGAAGGCGATGCGGGGGCTGCGATCCTGCGCGCGATCGAGCGGGTGCTGGCCGATGGCGATCTCCGCACGGCCGATCTCGGCGGCCCGGCCGATACCGCCCGATGCGGCGCGGCGATCGTCGATGCTCTCCGGGCGGACATGGTCATACGCGCGCCGGCAAAGGCGGAAACCTGAGAGGAGACATTGCGACATGGCCGGCCCACGCCCCGATCCACGCGAATTCAAGGCCCGGCTGAAAGCCCGGGATCCGATGATCGGCACCTTCATGAAGGTGCCCGCGCCCCAGAATACGGAGGTGCTCGGCCTCGACGGCTTCGATTTCGTGATCCTGGACGAGGAACATGCCCCCTGGCATCGCGGAACCCTGGATACGGCGCTGCTCGCCACGCGCGCTTATGGCATCGCCGGGATCGTTCGCATCGCCCGGCCCGACGCGAACAGCGTGCTTTCCGTGCTGGACGACGGCGCGATCGGCATCATGGTTCCTCATGTCGATTCCGCGGAAAAGGCGCGCGCGATCATATCCTATGCGCGCTATCGCGGGGGTGTGCGCGGCGCGGGCGCCAGCCGGGGCGGCGAATATGGCAAGCGCGGCGGCGCCAATTATCAATATTGCGACGAGACATCGGTGGTGATCGCCATGATCGAGGATGCGCGCGCACTCGACCGGATCGACGAGATCGTGGCCGTCGAAGGGCTGGACGCGATCTTTCTCGGCCGTGGCGACCTTGCCTTGTCACTCGGCAATGCAGGGCCGGGCGCGCCCACGATCGAGGAGGCGGTCGCCACGATCGTCGCCGCCTGCGGGAAAGCCGGTGTCCCGGTCGCGGCCCTGACCCAGTCGTTGACGAGCGACGAGGGCAGATATGTGCTCGGGCTCGGCGTGAAATGCCTGGTGGTCGCATCCGATCTGGGCTTCCTGCGTCAGGCCGCCGGAGCCGCTTTGAGAGAATTCAAGACGATGGAGATATAATTCGGACCGCACCCGCTGACGGTCTGACAGCGCGGGGACCGCCTCATCCGCGTGAGGCGGTGACTGGGATCACTGCCCCGTCTTCGTCACCCGCACCGGATTTCCGCCGCCACGATAGGGATCGTAGAGCGGCATCCGGAAATCGCCCACGTGAAGGGCGCGGCCGCAATCGAAGCCGCTGCCACCGTGGCCGGGCGTGGGATTATAGCCCTTCCCGCCCGCGCAGCCGACATTGGACAAGGCGAAATCGAGCGATTTCTCCCAGGCGAGCGAGCGGGACAGCGGGCCCATGCACTGGAATGTTCCGGCCGCGCTCGCCTGGCACCATGCCTTGGCGGGGCCGTAATCGGCGGTCGTCATACCAGAACCCGCCCCCGGCATGGAAGCCGCAGAGCCCCCCGCTCGGGCCATGACGTTCGGATTCGTTCCGCCGGAAGCGGGGCTTACGGCGGAGGTGGCAACCTCGGCCGGCCTGGCGGCCGCCGCAAGACGCTTGCGCTCGGCGGCGGCCTGCTCGCGCAATTGGCGGGCGCGCGTCTCGGCACTGGTCGCCTGCGAAACCGCAGGGGCCGAAGCGGTCGCGGCGGACTGGGGGGATACCGGGTGCGCAGCCGATACGGCTGGCGCGCCGGCGACCGACGCCGCCTGAGCACGCTTCGCCCGCGCGGCCTCCACCTCACGGCGGACCACCACAGCGCGCTGCAGCGCCTCGCGTCGGCGCTGCTCGTCGATCACGCCCTGGCGCGCGGTGGCGACATTGGCGTTGCCGTGATTCACGATCGCCATGTTGGTGGTATATTCCCGCGAAAAGGTTCGGGCGAACACCTCGGCCGGATTGGGCGCGGGCGGCTGGGCCGGCTCATCATCCGAATAATCCGCCGAGGCCTCAGCCTCCGCGGCGGCGATCCGGCGATCCTCCTCCTGACGCAGCGCCTCCTCGCGGGCGCGTTCGGCCGCGTCCTCGCGCTGCTGCTTGTCGGAAGCGATGCGCGCCCGCAGCTTGGCTATGTCCTCGGTGCCGAGCCGGCGGGGCGCGTCGGACGCCTGCGCCCATGCCGCGCCCGGCACACCCGCGATCATCACCCCCATGATCGCGGCGACGCCAAGCCCGGCCGCGATCATCCTGTTATCCAGGGTGACCCCGCGCCTAGAAGCCGGTGTTCGCCGCAACATCGCAACTGGCCTGAAGAAACTTCGCCGCGAACTCCACCCTGTCCATCAATTCCTTTCCGCCGCCAATCACGAAATCGATATACGAATTTTTGTACGATGGATCGGTCCACGACACCCTTACGAGACCAGTCCCTCCCGTAACATTCACTCTCGACCAGTTTATAACCATCTCTTTCGGCATAGCCGGAACGGATTGCTGGCTATTTTCTATATAGCCCCTTCCATTACTATATTGTCTTGTGATTTCTGTTTCGAACATGTTGTGGTAGGAAATATTCGAGATTCGGGATTCGCATGGTTTATCGGATGCGAAATCCGGAGATTTGAAGTCGACAGGGCCAAATCCGTCAAAGGTGATCGGGGCGTTCCTGAATTTCCCCACCCCGGAAAACGAACTTCTGCCAACTTCGAAGACATGCGTTCCGGTAACATGGATCGGCACGCGCGCCAGATTGCCGCTGATGGTGACACGGCCATCCTGCACCAGCTGCGCGAAAAACCGCTGGGCGCCTTCAGCCGTCTGCTTCGCCTCCTGTGCGGGCAGCGGCACAGCACCGGCCACGGCCAACAGGGATACGCCAAACCACGAACAAAGCCTTTTCACCCGACAATCCCCCATGGATCGATTGAGAGCGCAGTCCGGCACCGGGCGGCCCCGCCTGCCCATCGGGAATAAGCGCGACGCCGGGGGCGTCATCCCCCGATCTGGGGATATCAGCGCAGAAGGCGGCCGATCTTGGTCAACAACTCGGTTTCGCGATGCACGTCCGCCTTGCGGAAAATCGCCTTGATCTGGGAGAGGATCGTGCTGGCAGAGGCGCGGCGGGCCTCGCCAATCTCCTCCCGGGTGGCGCCCCCTCTCAACCGCGCGACGATATCCGCCTCGGCGGTGGTAAAGCCGAACAGGCCACGCAGCAGCCCGGCCTCATCCCCGCCCCGCGCGGCCAGCGGGCCGACCACCAACAGCGCGCGCGGATCGAACCCCAGGCTCCATTCGCGCGTCGGGAGGGCGAACAGTTCACACAGAATGGGGCTGTCGGGCGCTCCCAGCCAGAATCTCCGGGGCGGTACATCGCCCCGGCTGACCAGGACGGCCGACAAGGCGCG
This sequence comes from Sphingomonas sp., assembly GCF_003248515.1. Classification (GTDB taxonomy): domain Bacteria; phylum Pseudomonadota; class Alphaproteobacteria; order Sphingomonadales; family Sphingomonadaceae; genus Sphingomonas_I. The sequence continues at coordinate 143,152 of NZ_QFOB01000008.1, read as the reverse complement.
CTGAAGATCGCGATTGCCGGGCTCGGTCGCGCCGGATAGCCCCGCTTTCGACAGGGACAAAGGCCCGCCGGGGCCGACGAGCCGTTCCGCCGCCGGCGTAAGCGCCCCCACGCGCCCGTTTCCGTCTATGACGAAGGCGGCGGCGCCGATCGCCTCCAGCGCGCCGGCGGCCAGTTCAGCCCCGCGATGCTCGATGGAACGTTGCAAGCGAACCGCGGACAGAACATGCGGCGCCGCCTCGGCGAATATTTCCCGATCCTGTTCGGTCGTCCGCCCATCGGCATTGGTGCGCAATGCCGCCAGCCCGACGAAGCGATCGGCGCCGCGTTCCAGCACGCACTGGCAGCCGAAGGGAACGTCGAACTGGGCGACATAATCATCATAGACATCGCACTTCAGCCGCGCGCGCATGCGATCATAATCCCGTTCGCTGGCTATTTCGAACGGGGCGCCCGCAAAGGCCACGCGCCAGTTCCGGTGCGGATCGCCGCCACCGATCTCGACAAACTGCTCGACGAAACCGGCCGGCGCATCGGTCGTCCAGTTAAGCGGCACGAGCCCCCTGTTGCCGATCGCCACGAGCTGCATCCGCGCAGACCCGGTGCGTGACGCCAGCCGCTTGAGCGCGCGATCCCATCCACCCGGCTCGAACGGGGCCGATGCGAACTCGGCGTTCATCGATAGCATGCCCAATGGCCTTCCCCCGTCGCTTTCCCTTACCTCTCCCGATCAGCGGGACCATAGGCGCCGGTTCCAAAGCAGCGGTAAACATCCATCCGCGCAAAAATGCGAAGTTTCGGCCGGTGGATCGCCCGGGGCCGGACCGTGCCGGGCCTCAGCGCGGTGAAGGCATGAGCGGCCTGAGCGCGACGAGGCATCCCACAGCACCGATCAGGACCACGAGGGCCAGAGCGGCCATCGGCGCGAGATTGCTTCCCGTCGCGTCGTGAATCGCCGGAACGGCATTCTGCGCGACGAAGCCGCCGAGATTGCCGATCGAGTTGATGACGGCGAGCCCGGCTGCCGCATGCGCACCGGACAGCATGCGCTGCGGCACGCTCCAGAAGACGGGCTGGGCGGACATCACCGCCGCCGCCGCCACGCACAGGCAGGCGAATTTCACCACCACGCCGGGCAGAAGCACGCTGCCGAGCAGGCAGATGGCGGACAGGAACAGCGGCCCGGCAATATGCCAGACGCTCGCCCCGTGTCGCTCGGCATGGCGCGGCACCGCCCACAAGGCGGCGGCGACGCACAGCCAAGGAATGATGTTGATCGCCCCATTCTGAATGTTGGACGCGCCGAACCCTTTGACGATCGTTGGCAGCCAGTAGCTCAGGCCATAAGCGCCAAGCGGCATGCCGACATACAATGCCGCGAACATCAGGACGCGCCGGTCGATCAGCGCCCCCCAGGGGGATCCTTCGGCTGCGGGCGCGGGCTCGCCCGCCAGTTCCGCGGCGAGCCACGCTTTCTCCTCCTCGCGCAGGAAGGGCGCGTCGGCCGGGACGGCGGGCAGCTTCCTCAGGATGAGCGGCACCAGCAATATGGCGGGCACGGCGGTGGCGATGAAAACCCACTGCCAGCCGGCAAGCCCGGCCGCCCCGTCCAGTTCGAGCAGGGCGCCGCCGACCAGCGAACCCACCGCGTTGGCGATCGCGCTCGCGAGCATGAACAGCCCCACCATCTGGGCCCGCCTCGCCTGCGGATACCATAGGGTGAGCACGTAGAGGACGCCGGGGAAGAAACCCGCTTCGGCCACGCCCAGCAGGAAACGCAGCAGATAGAACATGGTCGCGTTCTGCGTGAAGCCGAGAGCCAGCGTCACGAGCCCCCAGCTCCCCATGATCCGCGCGAACCAGAGCCGGGCGCCCACCCTCGCCAGGATCAGGTTGGCCGGCGCCTCGAACAGGAAATAGCCGAGGAAGAAGAGGCTGGCGCCCAGCCCATAGGCGGCTTCGGAAAGGCCCAGCGCATCCACCATCTCCAGCTTCGCATAGGAGACGTTCTGGCGATCGATATAGGCGATCAGATACATCACGCAGAGCAAGGGCATGAGATGGCGGGTGATTTTCGACAGGGTTCGGCCGCCAAGTGCCGATCCAGCCGCTTCCGGTTCTGCCAAATGCCCGCTCCTGATCTTGTCGGCGGAGACTATCGAAGCCGGCGAGGCCCGTCGAGCCAGGCCCGGAAATGGCGCGCCCTGGCCGATGCCGGCGCGGCCCGGCAGATGAGCGGGAGATCCCGTCACAAACCAGGGCTGCTGTTTTGCCCGGCTGGCGGCAGGATCGTCGGCGCCGCGGACATGTCGCTCGACCGTGGCTTGATCGATCGGCCGAACGCTGCCTATGGCGCCGCGCATGAACCATTTCCCGCGCGCGATGCGCCACTTCGTTTCAGCGATGCCTTTGTCCTTGCTGGTGCTCCTGCCATCCGCCGAGGCGGCAACGGTTCGCAAGCCGGCCGCCCGGCCGCCCGCCGCCGCGCCGAAGCCGATTGTGGCGAACAACAGCATCATCCCGCTGCCGCTGAAGCCCATCGTTCCCGCCGCCCAGCGGCTGTGCGGCGTGCGCGAACCCTCCGGGCTCGGCTATACGATGCTCCGCCCGGCCACGGGGCCGATGCCGTCGGCCGATGCCACCGTGCTCGTCAACTATATCGGCTATCTGGCCGCCACCGGCGAGATGTTCGATCAGGGAATGCGATCGCCTCTTCCACTGGATGGAGTGATCCCCGGCTTCGCGCAGGGATTGCAGAAGGTGGGCAGGACCGGGGTGATCCGGCTCTGCATACCGGCGGCGATGGGATATGGCGACCAGGCTTCCGGACCGATCCCCGCCAATTCCGATCTTGTGTTCCAGATCGAGCTTCTCGATTTCAGGACTCCGGCCGAAATGGAGGAGATGCGCAAGGCGACGTCGGGTGAGCCCGCCCCGCAGCAGGATGCGCCGCCACAGCCATAGCGCGCCATCGGGGCGAGGCGGAGCGAATGCCTGCCGCCCGGCCTTCAGTGAAGCTTGAGCTTCGGGCGCAGGATCGCGTGGACATGCCCTGCCAGGATCAGCGCGGAGCCTCGGATCCAGCCATGGATCGCGATCAGGTGCATGCGATAGAGCGACGTATAGACGAACCGCGCGATACGCCCTTCGATCGCCAGGGAGCCCCTGCTGAGACTGCCCATCAGGCTGCCGAGCGTGGAATATCGGCTGAGGGAGACGAGCGATCCGTGATCCTTGTAGATGAAGGCGCGCAGCGGCCGGTTGTCCATCAGGCGGATCAGATTGTCATAGACGCAGGCGGCCATCTGGTGTGCGCTCTGTGCTCGCGGGGGAACTGGCTGCGTGCGGCCCGGCGGCGTGCAGGAGGCGCAGTCCCCGATCGCGAAGACGTGCGGATCGGATACGGATTGCAGCGTCGCCGTCGTGAGGATCTGGCCACTGCGCGTCAGTTCGAGGCCACCCAGCCTGCCGGCGATGGGTGTAGCGCGCACGCCCGCCGCCCATACCATCAGATCGGCCGGGATCGCCTCGCCATCCCGGGTGACGATCGCGTCGGCCGTCACCTGCGTGACGGGCACGCCCGTCAGGACGCGGACGCCCAGCTTCTCGAGTTCCGCCCTGGCGGCGTGGGAAAGGCGATCCGGCAAGGCCGGAAGGATGCGCGGTCCCGCCTCGATCAGCGTCACTTCCAGCCGCCGGCCATCGAACACCTCCAGCCCGTAATAGCCCAGCGCATCGGCGGCGTTGTAGAGTTCGGCCGCCAGCTCGACTCCGGTGGCGCCCGCGCCGACGATCGAAACCCTCACGCGGGCGTCGTCATCGGGATTGGCGATCATCGCGCGGGATGCGGCAAGGCAGTGATTGAGCAGGCGATCGCGGAACCGATCGGCCTCCGCGCGGCTGTCCAGTGACATGCAATGTTCGCGCACGCCCGGCGTGCCGAAGTCGTTGGTGATCGATCCGAAGGCGAGCACGAGATAATCGTAGCGGAGCGAATGGCGGCTGATGAGTTCCCGCCCATCCTCCATGAGCGGAGCCAGATGGATCAGGCGCGCTTCGGTATCGACGGATTCCAGCGTGCCGTGGAAGAAGCGATAGCCCCAGCGCTTGCAGTGCGATCGATAGCCCACCTCATCGATATTCGCATCCAGCGCTCCGGTGGCCACCTCATGGAGCAGCGGCTTCCAGATATGGGTCCGGTTCCGCTCGACGAGGATGATGTCGTGATCGCGCCGGCCGAACCGCCGCCCCAGCCGCGCCGCCAGCTCCAGCCCGGCCGCGCCGCCGCCCACGATCACGATCTGCGTCTTGCGCTTCTTCGAGCCGGCGGGCGCGAAGTGGAGTTCCTGGGAGTGCTGTACCGTCATGCCACTTCCTCACATCGCTCGGGCAGCCGCCTTCACCGCGGCCGACCAACGATGATCAGCCGCGTGGCATCCCGTCTTCCCTGCGAACCATCATGTCTTTCGACGCCGGATCAGCGCGCCTTTTCGCGGCCGTCATGGGTTTCGGGCGCGAAGGTCCAGCCCTCGCCATAGGGCTGCGGGTGGAAGACGCCCCAGGTGCTGGTCTGGTGCGTGCCAGCCCCCCACGCGGTGGTCGCCACCGGCTCCCCTGCCGTCCGCAGCTTCATGACCTGCTTGGCCGTGACGTTGGCGGGCGCCTTGTTGCCCCAGGATATGCGCAGGAAATTCACCACATCCGCGATCTGCTTGTCGGTCAGCCGATCCTTGAAACCGGGCATCGCGACGGCGGAGGGCGCCCAGTTGGTGGGAGGCAGCACGCCGCCATTGACGACGACGTTGACGATCGAGGTGGGATTCTCCGTCACGATCACCGGATTGCCGGCGAGCGGCGGGAACATGCGCGCCACCCCGCTCCCGTCATTGCTGTGGCAGATCGCGCATTCCTTCAGATAGATGCCGGCGCCCGCATTGCTGCCCACGGCGCCCGCCGCGAGCATCTGCGCCGTCGCCGGATCATAGGCGTAGTGCCCCTTGGCGGTGACGGGCGGCAGGGACTTCAGATATCGCGCCATCGCGACGAGATCCTCGTCCTTGAAATGCTGGGTGCTCCAGCCGACCACGTCCGACATGCCACCGAAGACGGCGGCATGATCGGTGCGCCCGGATTTCAGGAACTGGACGATATCCTCCTCGCTCCAGTTGCCGAGACCCACAGTGGGATCGTTGCGAAGGCTGGGCGCCACCCAATTGTCGATCGGCGCCCCACCGGAAAGATAGACTTCGCCTCCCTTCGCGTCGAAGGCCTTCTCCTGCATCGACCAGCCACGCGGCGTATGGCAGGCGCCGCAATGGCCGGCCCCCGTCACCAGATATTCGCCCCGCGCGACAACGGGATCCTGCCCCGGCGCGGCGGCGAACGGGCCGTCTTCCAGCGCGAACCATTTGCGCCAGAGCGCCAGCGGCCAGCGCATCGAGAAAGGCCAGCGAATGTCCACCGCCTTGTTCGCCTGCGCGACCGGCTCCACGCCGTACATGAAATAGGCGTAGAGCGCCTTGATGTCCTCATCGCTCATCCGCGAGAAGGCGGAATAGGGCATCGCCGGATAGAGGGACGAACCATCCTTGCGGATGCCGCGCCGCACGGCGGCATCGAAATCGGCCAGCGAATAATCGCCGATCCCGGTCGCCGTGGGCGTGATGTTGGTGGAATAGATCGCGCCGACCGGCGTCTTGATCTTGAGGCCGCCGGCATAGGTCGCCCCGCCCACCGCCGTGTGGCAGGCCATGCAATCGCCGAGCCGGGCGACATAGCTGCCCTTTTCGACGAGCGCCGGATCGGGCTTTGCGGCCGCAGGCCCCGCCAGCACCGGCGCGCCGCCGGATGGCAGCAGGGCCGGTATCGCGAGCGAAAGCACGAAGAGCATGGCGGAGCCAACAAGCGCATATCCGGATTTGGTCTGAGGCAGTCTCAGCATCGGTCCCACCATTGTGTGCAAGAGCTAGACGAAAGGGCAGGCGCCATCATTTGGCCGACGGGATACCGACCGCCACGCCCTGGGGAATTCCGCCGTTGCGCCGGCTATCCACTTCCCGCTGATAGGTTTCGGTCGCGCGCTTGATGATGAACTGGCGCAGCCCCTCGATCTCGCGGGGGTTCATCGAGCTGTCGAACCGGTCCATTCCATAGGCGGTGAGTGCCCCGCGACCGACGACATTGTAGAAGGCCTCGCGCGCGCGGATGGCCCCGGACCAGCGCAGGTCGGGAAGCACCCCGCCCCCTTCCGCATTGTCGCCATGGCAGGCCGCGCAATAGGTCTGGAAGTTGAAATAGCCTTCCTGGACCACCTTCGGATCATAGCCTTCGGGCGGCTTGACCGGCAGGAAGCCCTTGTCGTTCTGCGGCGGCAGCTTCGCCTTCCCGTCAAGCGAGAAGACGACGATGCGGGAGTGATTGACGGTCCAGCCCGAGGTGCGGGCAAGGCCACCCAGGAAGAAGGGATAGATGCCGCCCCAGCCCACCTCGACGGCCACATATTGCTTGCCGTTGACGGAATAGGTGACGGGCGGCGCGATGATCCCGCTCTGGGCCGGGAAACGGAACAGATCCTGCCCGTTGGTGGCGTCGTAGGCGTGGAATTCGCCATTCGCGAGGCCCTGGAAAAGGAGCCCGCCGGCCGTCGCCAGGATGCCGCCGTTCCACGGCCCCTTGTGATCCACCTTGAACGCGGCGCGCTGATGAACGGGATCCCAGGCGAGCAGCCAGCCCTTCAGGTCGCGGATGAACTTCATCTTTTCAGCGTTATCGTCCTGAACGCCGGCCTTGTTCATATCGAGGCCGAGATTCCAGCTATCGTGATGCGCCTTGAAGCCGCCGACCTGGTTCTTGTAGAGAAACGGCACCTGCTGGGCCGGAATATAGACCAGCTTCGTCTGCGGGCTATAAGCCATGGCGGCGAAGTTGTGTCCGCCAAGATCGCCCGGAATACCGTACCAGGACTTCCCGTTTTCCGTATAGAGCGCATCCGGATTGTAGATCGGCCGCCCCTTTTCATCGAGGCCCTTCGCCCAATTCTCATAGACGTAGGGTTTGCCCGACAGGAATTCGCCGGTCTTGGCATCGAGGATGTAGAAGAAGCCGTTCTTGGGCGCATGCACGATCACGTGCCGCATCTTGCCCTTGATCGGCATGTCGATCGTCATGATCTGCTGGACGGAAGTATAGTCCCACTGATCCTTTGGCGTTTCCTGGAAATGCCAGACATATTCGCCGGTCTCGGGCTTCACCGCCACGATGCTACCCAGGAAGAGATTGTCTCCCTTCCCGTCGGACCGATATTTGTAGTTCCAGGGCGATCCATTGCCCACGCCGAGATAAACGAGATCGGTCACGGGATCGTAGACGATCGAATCCCAGACGGTGCCGCCCCCCCCCTGCCTGGTCCACGCGCCCGTGGGGCTCCAGCTCTTGTAGGCCTTGTTCATCAGCACGCTGTCCGATGCGGCGTGATCGGGCTCGTTCCTGGGATTGGGGACGGTGAAGAAACGCCAGTCGAGCTTGCCCGTCTCGGCATCGAAAGCGGACACGAAGCCGCGCGCGCCGAATTCGGCGCCGCCATTGCCGATCAGCACGCGCCCCTTGGCGATGCGCGGCGCGCCATCCACCGTATAGGATCGCTGGGCCCCGAGCGCGGCATCCTTGGGAATGGTGTTGACGCTCCAGACGACCTTGCCCGTCTTCGCATCCAGCGCGACCAGCCGGCCATCAAAGGTGCCGACATAGATCTTCCCGTTCCAATAGGCCGCGCCGCGATTGACCGTGTCGCAGCAGCCGCGATCCGCCACGTTGCCCGGAACGTGCGGATCATAGGCCCACAGCAGCTTGCCCGTGGCCGCATCGAGCGCCTTGACCTTGGACCAGTTGGTGGTCGCGTAGATCACGCCATCCACCACCAGCGGCGTGCCTTCCTGGCCGCGATTGGTGTCGAAATCATAATACCAGGCCAGCTTGAGCTGGCCGACATTCGATCGGTTGATCTGATCCAGCGGGCTGTAGCGCTGTTCCGAATAGGTTCGCCCGTAGGTGAGCCAGTTGGCGGGATCCTTTTCCGCCTCGACGATGCGCTTTCCGGTATCCTCGCGCCCGTGGCTGCCCGATGGCTGTGACAGGGCGAACAGGGCGGCTCCCCCGGCAACGAGGATCGTCGCCGCCGAACCGACCAGCACGGCCCACCTTTTCCTCACCGAAGCTGATGCCGTCATGATGTCAAACGTCCTGCATGTCGCGTGGAAACCTTGCCGGCTCCCCGGGACATCGCACGACGTGCGCGTCCATGGGGTGCAGGCGAACCAACTTGCCCTCTCCCCGCTTCACGCGATCCCAGATCCGGAAACGGTCGGGAGCGTCGTCAGAACAGATCCAGTCGCTTCTCCGAATAGCTGACCAGAACATTCTTGGTCTGCTGATAGTGCTCCAGCACCATTCGGTGAGTTTCTCGGCCGATTCCGGACTCCTTGTAGCCACCGAAAGCCGCGTGCGCCGGGTAGGCATGATAGCAATTGACCCACACGCGGCCGGCCTCTATCGCGCGCGCCGCGCGGTGGCAGCGATTGGCGTTGCGCGTCCACACGCCCGAACCCAGGCCGTATGGCGTGTCGTTGGCGATGGCGAGTGCCTCGTCTTCCGTCTTGAAGGTCGTCACGGAAAGAACCGGGCCGAAAATCTCCTCCTGGAAGATCCGCATCTTGTTATTTCCGAAGAATACCGTCGGCTCGACATAGAAGCCGTCCTTGAGGGCATCGCCGAGATCGGGCCTATTGCCTCCGATCAGCAATTCGGCGCCTTCTTTCCTGCCAATGTCGATATAGTTCAGGATCTTGTCCTGCTGCATGCGCGAATTCTGCGCGCCCATCATCGTCGCATCCTCCAGCGGATTGCCCTGATGGATCGCCTTCACGCGCTTCAGCGCGCGTTCGATGAAGCGCTCGTAGATCGATTCCTGGACGATCGCGCGCGTCGGCGCACTGCAGATCTGGCCCTGGTTGAGCGCGAACAGCGCGAAGCCCTCGATCGCCTTGTCGAGATAATCGTCATCCTCGGCCATCACGTCCGCGAAGAAGATGTTCGGCGATTTTCCGCCCAGCTCCAGCGTGGCTGGGATGAGCAGTTCGGCGGCGGCGTGCGCGATGCGGCGCCCGGTCGCGGTGGAGCCGGTGAAGGCGATCTTGGCGATGCGGGTGCTGTGCGAAAGCGCGTTGCCGACTTCCGCACCGAGACCGTTGACGACGTTGAGCACGCCATCGGGAAAGAGATCGCCGATCAGTTCCATCAGCACGAGGATGCTCGCCGGCGTCGTCTCGGCGGGCTTCATCACCACGCAATTGCCGGCCGCCAGCGCGGGCGCGAGCTTCCACGCCGCCATCAGCAGCGGGAAATTCCAGGGAATGATCTGGCCGACGACGCCCAGCGGCTCGTGGAAATGATAAGCGACGGTCGTCTCGTCGACCTCGCTGATCCCACCCTCCTGCGCGCGCAGGCATCCGGCGAAATAGCGGAAATGATCGATCGCGAGCGGGATATCGGCGTTGAGGGTCTCGCGAATGGGCTTTCCATTGTCGAGCGTCTCGGCATGGGCGAGGAGCTGGAGGTGCTGCTCCATCCGGTCCGCCGCCTTGAGGAGAATGGCGGCCCGCTCCGCCGGCGCCGTCCGGCGCCAGCCGCCCTTGGCCTTGTGCGCGGCGTCCAGCGCCAATTCAATGTCCTCGGCAGTCGAAGAGGGGACCCGACACAGAAGACGACCGTCGATCGGCGAAATATTGTCCATGTAAGCGCCGCGCACGGGCTTTACCCATTCGCCGCCGATGAAGTTTCCATACTCTTCGATGAAAGGGGAAATCTCCGGTATGGTCGACATGATCGGGATGCCTTGTACTGTTACTTTATGTTGCTAGGTATTGGCCGCCTGTGAAACAGACTCCTTCCGACATCCAATATCTCTTCGGTATGTTATTATGCCGTTCCGATCATGTCGGCAGGCCGCGCATGCGGGAACAGACGCTCGCGGCTGCGGCCCGCGTGATGGGAGCGATCCCCCTCGTTCAGCCTAAGGATCCGCACCGCAATAAGTGCCAACATCGAAAATGCTGGCGCCGCAACGCAGCGTTCGTTTCTCGCGCGCCTCAGCGGGCGGCGGAAAGGCCCGAGGGAAAATCCCAGCCCCATTCCCGATAGAGTTCCTCATAGATCCGCATCAGTGCCTGGAAGGCGGGCGAGCGATCATGCTTGCGAAAGCGGATGAAGAGCGGGACGGTCGCCTCTTCGGCGAGAGGGGCGAAGCTGATGTCCGGCCGGGCCGAACGGGTCACGGAATCGGGCACCATGCAGATGCCCGCTCCGGACGCGACCATCACGAGCGCCGTCTGCAACTCGCGCACCTCCAGCACGGATGCGGGAAACAGGCCCTGCTGCCGGTAGATCGCCAGCACATGATCCGCATAGCTGGGGCGCGGCCGGCCCGGATAGAGAATGAGCGGGCGTGTCGCCAGTTCCGCCAGGGAAAGGGCACGTTCCTCGCGAATGAGCGGATCGTCGGCCGGCAGCGCGACGACCAGATTTTCCTCCCGCATCACTTCGTGGTGAAGCAGCGGATCCTCCAGCATGATCCGGTCGAACCCGATATCGATCCGGCCATCGATCAGGGCACGCACCTGCTCGCCACTGTCCATCTCGGCGAGGCGCAGCTCGATCTGGGGCACGCATTCGCGAAACCGCGCGACGACATCCGGAAAACGCACATAGAGCGTCGATGGCACCAGCCCCATCGTGAAGCGCATGCGGGGCCGCTGCGTCGCCTGACGCACCTCCGCCTGAAGCCGGTCCATCGCATCCATGACGAGGCAGGCATGTTCGTGGAGAAGGCTGCCGATCAGGGTGAGCTTCAGGGGGCGCTTGGCCCGTTCGAACAGGGGCGCCCCGATCTCCCCCTCCAGTTCCTGAATCCGCTTGCTGAGCGGCGGCTGCGCCATGTTCAGACGTTCGGCGGCGCGCGTGAAGCTGCGCTCGTCCGCCACCGCACGAAAATAGCGAAGCTGCCGAATGTCGATATTCATGCCGGCTTTCGGGATCCTATGCTGTGCATGGCCTGTCGCATTGCAGGCCTGCTCCCCTTGCTCCATACCACCTTGGAATAATCCCGGCTTCGGCAGGCGATGCGCCGGCCGGCGGGAACATGTCTCTCCGAAGTTGCTCGCCCCTGACGTTTTGATGCGGGCGGCCCGCCTGGCCTTGCGCGGGATGATCGGCCCAATAATGCGAATGGATCGCATCAAGGACTGATGGCGCCATTCTGCACTTCGATCCCAACCTGCTGGTCACGCTCGCCACGCTGCTGAAGACGCGTTCGGTAACGCGCACGGCCATACAGATGGGGACGAGCCAGCCCTCGATCAGCCGGGCGCTCGCGCAGCTTCGCGTCCTGCTCGACGATCCCCTGCTGGTGCGCAGCCGTCGCGGGATGGAATTGACGCGACGTGCCGAGGAACTGCTCGCTCCCGTGCAACGCTGGCTGGAAACGACCTCCACCCTGTTCGATCCGAGCTCGTTCGATCCCGCGTCACTGCGGCGGCGCTTTCGCATCGCATCGACGGATTTCGGCGTGCTCGCCGTGATCGCCCCGGTGCTTCCCTGCCTGATCGATCTGGCGCCGCATGCAACGATCGGCATCGTGCCGCTGAAGGGCGGCATGCACGACGAACTCGCGTCCGGCGATGTCGATCTGCTGGTTTCCGGGCTGGAGCCCGATCTTTCGCAGGCCTATGCGCGCAATCTCTTTGTCGAGACCTTTTCCTGCCTGATGCGGGCCGATCATCCCCTGGCGGAAGAAACCGGGGAAATCCCTCTCGAAACCTTCGTCGCCTGGCCGCATGTCGCGCTCACCGTGGGCGAGGACGATTTCGACCGGATCGACAGCCGGCTCGGTGCGCTCGGTTTGCAGCGTCGCGTGGTCGCGTCCGTCCCCTATTTCAGCGCGTCGGCAGGCGTGATCGGCGCATCGGACGCGATCGTCACGCTGCCGTCGCGCGCGGCGGCCCAGCTCGCCCCCGGCCACAAGCTCGCCATGCGCCCCGCCCCGCGCGAAATGGGCAGCTTCCAATATCGCCTGCTCTGGCACGAGCGGACCGAGCGCGATCCGGCCTCGATGTGGTTGCGTGACGAGCTGGCGCGCGATCATCCATCCGCCACGCGAATGATCGATATTCGATCTGGATATTTGCCCGCCGCCTGAACGCGCCGCAATTGCAGCTGCGAAGCAATCGCAACAAGCGATACCGCCGGGAGATTCCATGCACATCGGTCAGACGCGGGCGCGGCCCGCCACCCTCAGCCTCGCCCGCAAGACATCGGCCGCATCCGTGCTGGCCCTCGCCCTCGTTCATGCGGCCCCCGCGATGGCGGCGGACGCGGATCAGGGCACCAGCGCCAGCGATATCGTCGTGACCGCGACGACGCGCGCGCAGGAAGTGAAGGATGCGCCCGCCTCGATCAGCGTCATCACGCGCGAAACCCTGGAGCGCCTGCCCTATCGGGAGGTCACCGACGCTCTGCTGGAAATTCCCGGCGTGACGGTCACGCCGGGCGAGGGCAACAGCCGCGACATTTCGATCCGCGGCATGGCACCCCAATACACGCTGATCCTGGTGGACGGGAAACGCCTGAGCGCGCGCGAATCCCGCACGAACGGAGGCAGCATCAGCGAGGGCGGGCTGCTGCCGCCGCTGGAAGCGATCGAGCGGATCGAGGTCGTCCGCGGCCCGATGTCCTCGCTCTACGGATCCGATGCGATGGGCGGCGTCGTCAACGTCATCACGCGCGCGATCGCGGATAGCTGGCGCGGCAGCGCGCGCGCGAACGGCACGCTCCAGCTGGGGCGGGGCTATGGCGATTTCTACGACGGCAATTTCTACCTCTCCGGCCCGATCATCGGGAATACGATCGGGATCCAGTTGCAGGGCTCGCTCAACCGGCGGGCGGAGGATCGGGTGATCGGCGGCACGCCGGATCGCAAGGACGAATCCCTCGCCGGCAAGATCGGCTTCAACGCGAACGCCGATCACCGCTTTCTGGTGGAGGGCGGCTATTATCGCCAGAAGACGCTCTCGACCGCCGGCAAGACGGTGGAAGTCTCGGCGACGGCCCCCGCAGGCACGGAATCGACGATGACGCAGAAGCGCTGGGTGGCATCCGCCAGCCACGCCGGCAAATGGGGCTTCGCAAGTTCCGACAGCTATCTCCAATATGAGGATGCCGAGCATGTCGAAGGGCAGAAGCGCATCCGCAACACCGTCGGCCAGTCGATCTGGACGGTGCCGCTGCCCGCCAACATGCTGAGCATCGGCGCCTTCTATCGCGACGAGGATATGCGCGATCTCACCAGCAACGGGCTGGCCGGTTCCAATCGCACCGGCGCCACACGCACCAACTGGGCGCTGTTCGCCGAAAACGAACTGGGCCTGCTCGATGGCTTCAAGCTCACCGGCGGGATCCGCATGGACGATGACGAACAATATGGCACGCACTGGACGCCGCGCATCTATGCCGTGTGGCATGTCGCCCGGCGGGTGACGCTGAAGGGCGGCTATTCGCAGGGGTTCCGCGCGCCCAATCTGCGGCAGACTCTGTACGATTGGGGGCAGAACAGCCGTGGCGGCACAATCTATGGCAATCCGGATCTCAAGGCCGAAACCTCGCGCACGATCGAGGCTTCGCTGCTGTTCGAGGGAAAGGCCGTGCAGGCCAGCCTCGCCCTCTACGACACGCGCTTCGACGACAAGATCACGCGCATCACCTGCTCGGCGGCGGCGGCATGGTGCATCAATGAACCGCTGAGCTCGATCGGCCGGCCGCCGACCACCTATGTCAATGTCGATCGCGCCAAGGTGCGCGGCGTGGAGGCGACGGTGGATCTGCGCCTGACGCGGACGCTGCGGCTCAACGCCACCGGAACGCTGACCGATTCCGAGCAGCTGACGGGAGCCAATATCGGCGCGGCGCTCAACGACACGCCGAAGCAGCAGGCCAGCGCCTCGCTCAACTGGAAGCCCGTCGATCGGCTGAGCGCCTATGTCCGTGCGATCTATCGCGGCAAGGAGGCCGTGACCGAGGCACAGATCAGCGGCAACAATATCGTGGCCGCTTCCTACACGACGGTCGACATCGGCGCGACCTACCGGCTCAGCAAGAGCCTCTCCCTGCACGGCGGCGTGCAGAACCTTTTCGACAAGCGGCTAGCCTATGCCGATTATGGCTATGTGATCGATCCGGTGCGGATCTGGAGCGGGATCAACGTGCGGTTCTGATACCCCGGTCGCACGCCCATCACGGCTGGCTGGTGCAGCCTGCCGTGACGCGGGGCGCCTGCAACGGAAAGCTGCGAGGCGCGCGGCGTGGCCGCCGTTACGCCTTCAGCGCTTCGAGCAATATCGCCGCAAATCGATCCGCATCGCCGGCGAAGGCGACGTTGCAATTGGCCGGCTGGCTCCGGTCGGCGCCCCGGAAGGTCGTGTCGATGACGGTACGCCCCACGGTCGCGGTGCCCGTGGTCTCCACCTCCACATGGAGGAAGCGCGTAACCAGGATCGTCGGATCCACGATCGAGGCAACGGCCAGCGCATCGTGCACGGGCGCCAATCCGCCCTGCCCGATCGGCTGGATCCTGTCATAATTCGCGATACGGTTGCGAATGATGTCCGCAGCGGCAAGCGCGGCGGGCGTGCCCAACGCGGCAAGCTGCTCGCATTGCGCGGTCGAGAGCGCGGCATTGTAGGTCGCGTCGAGGGGCACCAGCGTGATCTTCCGGAAGCCTGCCGACAGCACTACCGCGGCGGCCTCCGGATCCGCCCAGATGTTGAATTCGGCCGACGCCGTGCGGTTGCCGAAGGCGTGACAGCCGCCCATGATGACGACATCCGGAATCAGATCCACCAATTTCGGATAGAGGGCGAGCGCGGCGGCGATGTTGCTGAGCGGCGCGAGCGGAACCAGCGTGATCTCATCCGTGGTGGAACGATAGGTTTCGATCAGAAATTCGACGGCCCCCTGCTCCTGCGCCTTCAGCGCGGTTTCCGGCAGGGGCAGCGTATTGCCGTGCAGACTGGCGCCCACATCCGCCTTGGCGCGCGGGATCGGCAGATCCGGGCGCACGATCGGGCGATGCAGTCCCTGGAAGACGGGAATGTCGGCAGCGCCGATCAGATCCAGCACGCGCAGCGTATTATCGGTGCAGTGCTCCACCGCCGTATTGCCGTTGACCGTGGTGCACGCCACCAGCTCAAGGGCGGGATGCCCATGCGCGAGCATGATGGCCACGGCATCGTCCGTGCCGGTATCGACGTCCAGAATGATCTTGCGCATGTCGGTTAATTCCTTGTCTGGTTGCCGGCGAGCATGGCCGTGACTTCGGGCAGCGTCGGCATGGATGCGGCCGCGCCGGGCTTCGTCACGGCCAGCGCGGCTGCCTGGATGGCGAATGCTATGGCCGTATCGATCGCATCGCCCGCATCGAGCCGCGCCGACAGCGCGCCGCAGAAGCAATCGCCCGCGCCCACCGTATCGACGACATCCACAACGGGCGCAGCGAACGCATCGGCACGATCGCGCGTCACCGCGAGGCAGCCCTCCGCGCCAAGCGTCAGGATCGCCGTCCGGAGCCGGCCGCCAAGCAGCGCCCGCGCGCGCTCCGCGAACGCCGGTTCGCCCGATGCGGCCGGGACGAAGGCCTCCAGTTCGCTTTCGTTCACGATCACGATGTCGGCGCGCGCCAGCAGCGGCCGGGCCTCCGGCCGGGCGGGCGCGGCATTGAGGATCACGCGCGGCGCCTGACCGAGCTGATCCAGCGCACGCTCGATCGCGGCAATGCCGATCTCGAGCTGGAAGAGCGCGGTGACGCCTGCCGCATTGCGGAAAGACGAGGGCACATTACCCGAGAAGGCCGCATTCGCGCCCTGCGCGACGATGATGCTGTTTTCACCATCGGCCAGCGCGATGCTGGCCATGCCGGTCGGACTATCCCGATGGCGCTCGACCGCCGCGACATCCACGCCCGCCGCCGCGATCTCGACGACGAGCGGCCCCGCCGCCGCATCGGTGCCGACCGCGCCCGCCAGCGTGACGGCGGCTCCCAGCCGGGCGGCGGCGACCGCCTGATTGGCACCCTTGCCACCGAGGCTGGTGGTCAATCCTTCCGCCAGCATCGTCTCCCCCGGCCTGACGAAGCCCGCGATCCGGAACGTCAGATCGAGATTGATGCTGCCGATGACGAGCACCGCCATGATTCAGGGCCGCCCCGCCGGAACGGCGCCGTCGACGGGCACCGGGTGGGGCAGGATATCCGCATCGGCCTGAAAGGTCTTGCCGGCACGGACGCAGAAGACCGGCTGGAGCATGCGATCGCCCACGACGACACTGCCTTCATTGTCTTCAAACCGGAAGCGGCCGCGCAGATCATCGAGAATGGTGACATCGGCGGGCGCGCCGGTGCGCAGGGTACCGATTTCCTCCAGGCCCAGCATCCGGGCCGCGTTGATCGTCACCATCCGCACCACCGTATCAAGCGGCACCCCCAATGCCAGCATCTCGCTCATCGCATAAGAAAGGCTGAAGCGCGCGGCACCGGCAAAAGGATGGGCCTCGTGATCGTCGGGATGCGTCGCAGGCGTGCCGGGAGGCGGCAAGGCCCGCGTATTGTAGCCGTGCATGTCGGCACCCAGCGTATCCGGAATGATCCCGGCTTCCAGGGCCTGGCGCGCCACGCGGAACGAGAAATGGCTGCCATGGCCGACATCGACCTTCAGCCCCCTATCCAGCGCCTCCCGGATCAGCGGGTGCAGCTGGCCGCGTTCGTCCATGAAGCCGCCCGGATGGCGCGAAAAGGGATGCGCGATCACGTCGCCGGCCTTCAGCAGCGGGATCACCGAGGGCACGATATCCCCGATGTCGAGCATCCGGCGATCATCGCCCGGTTCGGGCCAGAGCTGCCCGAAATGAATGTAGAGCGGCAGGTTCGCGGCCGCCGCGATCTCGGACGCCTGCTCCATGACGCGCACGCCCCAGCGACGCATGCCGCCGATCTCGGCATGGGCCTTGATCCCGCGCACCAGATCGCGATTAGCCTCGATCGACTTGACGGTGGCATCCACATCCACGCCATGCGGCCCATAGAGTTCGGGATAATAATGCCCCTCGAGGCCACCGACCACATAAGCGGAGATGAAGGAAAGGACGCGCGTGGCCGCAGGCTGGGCGATGAAATGCCGGAAGGCGGGGAAGGTCATGCACGATGCGCCGCCCTGGTCCACGATCGTCGTCACGCCGCTGTGCACACCGGCGAGATCCGCGGGCAGGCCGAATCGGCCGGTCACATAGGTGAAGATGTGGCCGTGCGTGTCGATCAGGCCCGGCAGCACGAGTTTACCGCGCGCATCGATCCGCTTTCGTGAGGCGGCTGCGATGGGCGCCCCGGAAACGGCCGCGATCCGCCCCTTCTCAATGGCCACGTCGGCGATCCCGTCGATGCCGCTGGCCGGATCGATGACATGGCCGCCGGCCAGTATCAGATCATAAATCGGGCTATCCATGACGCTCCACCCTTTGAAGACATTTAGTTTGCCGGCGCATCCGGCCCCGCGCCGGCGGACGGCATTCGGCGCCCCCAGCGCGCACGACATATCCCAATCTGTTGTCGGGACTCCAACAAATGTCAAGTATACGTGATTTATGGCAGCACATGACGCCCCCGGCGCGGAGCCGCCTCTCATCCCGAAACGGTCCCCTCCCTATATAATTAGGTGAGGACGCCGAGCCTCGGGCGCGCGCTGGCACCCCCAACTGCGCTGTTGTTTCGAGCGGACAGTATGACGTATGCTCGCAAAATTGGATCGACAGGGATCAGGCGGGAGCGCAGCAGCGGTGACGAGAGAGAAGCCTAGAAATGGCACCGCGAACGGATCGCCGATCGATTCTTCCGCAGGCATCGCGCGGCGCGATCGCAAAGGGGGAGCCGCACGCCGGACCGTCCTGATCCTCCTGTTCTGCGCGATCGCCGTCAATTATCTCGATCGCAGCAGCCTGGCCGTGGCGGCGCCCAACATCCAAGCCGAATATGGGCTGAGCAAAACACAGCTGGGCCTGCTCTTCTCCGTTTTCTCGTGGACGTACGTCCTGATGCAGCTGCCGGCAGGCTGGCTCCTCGACAGGATCGGCCCCACGCGCGCTTATGGCTTCGCGCTGATCGCCTGGTCCGCATGCACGATGGCTTTCGCCTCGGTGCGCTCGTTCACGGCCATGATCGGGCTGCGCCTCGTCCTGGGCGTGGCGGAGGCCCCGGCCTTCCCGGCGAACAACAAGTTCGTCAGCAACTGGTTTGCCGCTTCCGAACGCGGGCGCGCCACGGCGGTTTGGGTTTGCGGCCAATATTCGGGGCTGGCGCTCGCCCTGCCCGTGCTGACCTGGATCATCGCCACCGCCGGCTGGCGCACGATGTTCGCGCTTTCCGGCGCGGCAGGGCTGGTTCTGGCCTTTTTCTGGTTCCGCTCGATCAGCGATCATCCGGGGGGGCAAGCTGCGGAAGACACCACCGAGGCAGCCACGACGGGCGGCGGCGCGCGCACGCCGCTGAAGGACGATGCCGCCTATCTGCTCTCGAAGCGTCCGCTCTGGGGCATGTATATCGGCAACTTCTGCAGCAACAGCGCGCTATCCTTCTTCCTCACCTGGTTTCCGACCTATCTGGTCGCGGAGAAAGGCATTTCGTTCGGCCGTGCCGGCATATTGGGGATGGCGCCCTATCTGGCCGCCCTGTGCGGCGCGCTCGCCGGGGGCGCCATATCGGATGCGCTGCTGAAGGCAGGGCTTTCGCGCACCGCCGCGCGCAAGCTGCCTCTCCTCATCGGCTATATGCTCTCGGCGAGCATCATTCTGGCCAATTACAGCAATGATCCGCTCATCGTCATCGCGATCATGTCCGTCGCTTTCTTCGGGCAGGGCACCAGCGGCATCAGCTGGGCGATCTTTTCGGATATCGCGCCGTTGCGGATGACGGGCCTTGCCGGCGGCATGTTCAATTTCTTCACCAATCTGGGCGGGATCATCACGCCGATCGTGATCGGCGCGATCGTGGATCGCACGGGATCGTTCGGCCCGGCGCTGGGCTTCATCGCCTGTCTCGGCGCGATCGGGCTGCTGAGCTACCTGTTCCTGGTCGGCCAGATCCGACGGCTGGATCCAGACGCCGCGATGGCAGATTCAGGCATGGCCGAAAGCGCCCGCGCGCACTGATCCCGGCGCGCGGGATCCCGCGCGCCGGTCACGCCTCCGGATCAGCGTCGGCCTGGTCGACGATCTTCTGCAGCAATTGCAGGAAAAGGAATTGCTCGGCGGGGGACAGGGCCTCGATCGTGCTGGTGTGCGCCGCGCGGGCAGGCGCCTCCAGCCGCTTCAGCAGCGCCAACCCCTCCGGGGTCGGCGAGCAGAATTGCGCGCGACGATCGGTGGGAAGCGTGCGCCGCTCGACCAGTCCGCGCGCCTCCAGCCGCTTCAGCGCGCCGGCCGTGGTCGTCCGGTCCATGGCGATCGCCGCCGCAAGCTGGGATTGATCCGCCTGATCGAGATCGGCAAGCGCCGCCAGGAGGCTGTACTGGATCGGCGTGATATCGAAATCGCCACACTCGCGCACGAATTGCGCGACATGGAGCTGGTGGACGCGCCGGATGAGGAAGCCGGGCCGATCGCGGAGGGGCCAATCGCCCTCGGCCGGTTCACTTCCTTCCTGCGATGTCGATCCGCCCGAGATGAGTGAGAAAAGCGACTGGCTCATGGGCCTCCCTTATCATCTGCCGAAACCAGCAGCCATCTTTGCCGCATTTCCGCCGATCCGATCGATCCTGCGCGTCACGCGCCGGACACCATCCCGGCGCGACATCATGCCTGAACACCTTCAGCCGGGCACACGCAAGCCCGCCCCGGCCGCGCGAATCACCACGGCGGGAGATTGTTTCACTGTCTAGCATTCATCGAATTATACAGCGTACGTACAGAAAGGAAAGTTCATTATATTAATAATATCAACATCTTAATCAAAAAAAGGCGCGCTTGTCAGCCGGATAATTATCACGCATACTCGATAAGCGAACAAGCCTGGGAGGAACGGGCAGCGCGCAGGTCGAGCATGGTCAAAAGGCCGCCGATCGTTCCGCATGCTGCGGGCCAATCTAATTGGGGAGACTTTTGAATGCGTGTGGGGATCAAGGCCCGGATTTTGTCCGCGGCGTCAGTATCAGGTCTGCTTGCGTTGACACCCGCGGCCGCCACTCCGGCGGCCCAACCGACCCCCGCCGCCGAGGCCGCCAATGACGGCGCCGGCAGCAGCAACGGCGAAATCACCGTCACCGCCCGCAAGCGGAACGAAACGGTTCGCGACATTCCGGCCGCCATTTCCGCCTTCAGCGCGGAGACGCTCACTGCGCGCGGCGTCGGTTCGGTCAAGGCGATCGATCAGGTCGTCCCCAGCGTTCACATCGAAAATGTCGGCGCCGGCAATATCAGCCAGGCGGCCGTCTTCATCCGTGGCGTCGGCAATCGCGAACACCTGATCTTCACCGATCCGGGCGTGGGCGTCTATCTGGACGGCGTGTATCTGGGCCGCGCGATGGGCGCGAACCTCAGCCTGAGCAACATCGATCATATCGAGGTTCTGCGCGGGCCGCAGGGCACCCTTTCGGGCCGCAACACGCTGGGTGGCGCGATCAATGTCGTGACGAAGCTTCCGGGCCAGCAGGAAGCGTTCGAAATGTCGGCAACGCTCGGCACGCGCGAACGCGCCAATGCCAGCTTCTACGGCAGCACCCCGATCACCGATACGCTCGCCTTCTCGCTGAGCGGGCTTTACGAACATCGCGGTGGCGTCGGCAAGTTCGTCAACCTGCCGGAAGCCAATGTCGAAGTGGGGCAGATCGATCAGGGCAGCGGGCGCGCCGTCCTCGCCTGGACGCCATCCACGGAAACCTCCGTCATCCTCTCGGCGGACGGGATGAAGGGCAATTACGGCATTTCGCCGATCCAGAACACGATCATCAATCCGAACGGCTTCTTCGGGCTCAAGCAGAGCGACTTTCCGGCCAACGCCTATGATTCGGGCACGACCAACGCGAAGATCCCGAACACGAATGCCAAGAATTTCGGCACCTCGCTCACCGTTCGCCAGAATCTCAATGCCAATCTCAGCATCAAGGCGATCGGCAGCTATCGCTACCTGAGCTACAAGGGCGGCCTGGACGACGACAATTCGCCTTACTCCTATTCCGAGTATCCGGAATATGGCCATTCGCGGCAGAGCACCGGCGAACTTCAGCTGAACGGCGAATATGACAAGCTGAATTTCGTGACCGGCGCCTATTATTTCCATGAAAATGGCGTCGTTCGTCAGAACTTCATCTACAACAATGTTCCGGGTCAGGCATATGGCGGCCAGGAGACGAACAGCTACGCGCTCTATGCCCATGCCGGCTACAATCTGACCGAGAGCCTGAAGCTTTCGGGCGGCGTGCGCTATACCTGGGACAAGAAGGATGCCTTCATCCTGGCGCGCACCGTCCAGCGTTCTGAAAACTGGAACGCGCCGACCTGGGACGTGGCGCTCGATTACAAGATCTCGCCATCGCTTGCGGCTTACGCGACCATCCAGCGCGGCTATCAGAGCGGCGGCTTCCCCGCGCGCGCCAATTCGGCCGCCGTGTTCGTGCCTTATGATCCCACCTACGCGACGAACCACGAGGTCGGCCTGAAGGGTCGTCTCGGCAACGTCCTGCAATTCGCGGCGGACGTGTTCTACACGCAGTATAAGGATCTGGTCGTCAGCCAGAGCACCTCGACGCCGACCGGCTTCATCACGCTCAGCGCGAACGCCGCCCGTTCCCGCACCTATGGCGCCGAGTTCGAGGGCACGCTGTTTCTGGGCAAGTATCTCAGCCTCGACGCCACGGTCGGCTATAACAACGCCAAATATACGCGGCTGGATGCGGGCGTGACGAGCGTTGTGGCCGGAACGCGGCCGCTCGGTTCCCCGCTGTGGACGGTCGCGATCGGTCCGCAGTTCAAGACGACGCTGGCCTCCGGCGATACGCTCACCGCGCGGGTCGACACCAACTATCGCAGTTCGGTCTTCAACCAGCCGGTCAACGGCGTGCCCAACATCATCCCGCGGCGCTATCTCACCAATTTCGAGATCAGCTACGGGATGCCGGACAAGGGCCTGACCTTCTCGATCTACGGCACGAACATCTTCAACGAGAAATATGTCGTCGGGCAGCTCGTTCTCAACACGGCCGGATTCAAGGAATCGATCCTGAACAACGACCGGAGCGAGTTCGGCGTCCGCATCAAGAAGAAGTTCTGAATGAATGGCCCGGCAGCATGCTGCCGGGCCGTCTTTCTGCCGGGCCGGGCAGGCCATCCTGGCAAGGAGCCTCTCCCGCCACTCTCCGGGCGCCCGGCCCGGTATCGATTTCAGAGAATCAGGGGCCGCAAGCCGACCGTCATGAGCAACATGTCCGACGACGCCCCACCCTCCGGACAATCGCCGCATGATCCGTCGCGGCTTCGCGAACAGATCGCCTCGTGGGGGCTTGCCTTTCCCGATCCATGCCTGCCCGGCATCGCCGAAAATCTGGCGCTGCTGCAGGAACATTCCCGTCGCCTGATCGCGGCCGTGGCGGACCTGGCCGATGACTAGCGCCGGCTTCTCCGCCCAGGACATTGCCTCTGCGGTCCGTTCGGGTGCGTGCACGGCCACGCAGGTCGTCGAGCGGACATTGTCTGCCATCTCCCGGCGTGATCCCGACTATCGCAGCGTCACGCGCCTGCTCGCCGATCGGGCGCATCGCACCGCCGCGGCCGTCGACGCCACGGTGGCGCGCGGCGCGGATCCCGGCCCCCTCGCCGGCGTCCCCTTCGGCGTGAAGGATCTGTTCGATGTGGCGGGGCTGCCGACGACGGCCGGCGCCGCGATGCGACGCGACGCCCCGCCCGCGCAGGGCGATGCTCCGGCGATCCGGCGGCTGGAGGAACAGGGTGCCATTCTGGTCGCCACCCTGAACATGGATGAATTCGCCTACGGTTTCGCAACGATCAACGCCCATTACGGCACCACCCGCAATCCGCATGACATCACGCGGCTGGCGGGAGGATCCTCGGGAGGATCGGCCGCCGCGGTGGCCGGGGGCCTTCTGCCGCTGACGCTTGGATCCGATACGAACGGCTCGATCCGCGTTCCCGCGTCGCTGACCGGAATCTATGGCCTCAAGCCCACGCACGGCGCCCTGCCGATGGAGGGTGTCTTTCCGTTCGTGGAAAGCTTCGACGATATCGGCCCCTTCGCCACCTCGATCGCGGATCTGCATCTGGCATGGCGGGCGCTGGGGGGAGGCGCCGATGCAGCCCCCCCGGGCCGGCTGCGCGTGGCGCGGCTTGGCGGATGGTTCCGGGCGAATATCGCGGATCGCCTGCTGGCGGCGATCGACGAGGTGGCCGTCGCGGCCGGAGGCGACGCGATCGTCGAGCTTCCGAAGGTAGATGTCGCCCGCTCGGCCGCGTTCCTGATGACTGCGGCGGAGGGCGGCGCGCTCCATGCAGGCGCCCTGGCCCGATCCGCACTGGCATTCGATCCGGCAACGCGTGACCGGCTGGCGGCCGGATGCCTGCTGCCACAGACGGTAGAGCGCGCAGCCCGGCGCTTCCGCGTCTGGTTTGCCGGACAGGCGGCAGATCTGTTCGCCCGCCACGATGTGCTGATCGCCCCGGCCACGCCCGATACGGCACCCACCATCGCCGATCCGATGATCGAGGTCGATGGCCGGCGCGTGGCGGCGCGGGCGCAGCTCGGCCTGTACACGCAACCGCTCAGTTTCATCGGGCTGCCGGTGATCGCCGCGCCGCTCCGCCGCACGATCGACGGGCTGCCTCTTGGAATCCAGCTGATCGGCGCGCCGGGGCGGGAGGAGGCGCTGTTTGCGCTCGCCGCGCGCCTTGAGGCCGATGGCCTGATCGGCGCACCGCCGCTGCCCCCGCCCGGAGCCGATGAATAACCGCATGACGATGAACGCCGCGATCGATCCCGTACGGGCCCAGGCCAAACCGGTGCTGCGCGGAATGCGCAGCCTGCGCGATCTTGTCGGGGGCCATTCGCCGCTCCTGCTTCATGCCGGGCCACCCTATGCCTCGCCCCGGCAGATCCCCGCGCCCGTGCTCAACAGCGCCGTGGCCGCAACGCTGGCGGAGGGATGGACCGCCTCGGCGGTGGAGGCGCGGCAGGCAATTCTATCGGGCCTGATCCCGCTCGAGCCCGCGCAGGACCATGGCGTCGTGACGCCCCTCGCCTTCGTCGTCTCGCCCTCCATCCCGCTGCTGCGGGTGGAAGACGATAATAGCGGGCTGGTGCGCCATGCCCCGCTCAACGATGGCCCCGCCCCGGGCGCCCTGCGCTTCGGCGCCTCGGCGGAAAATGGTGTCGATCGGCTCCGGCGATTGATCGCGATCGGGCCGGATATGGCGCGGGCGCTCGACGCGCCCATCGCGCTGCTCCCGGTCATGGCGGCGGGCCTGTCCGGAGGAGACGACCTGCACGGCGTGGTCGCCGCCACCAACGCGATCCTGCGCCAACGCCTTGCTCGGCTGCTATCGGGAGACGCGGCGCTGTATCTTGCGGAGGCGGATCATTTCGCGCTGAATGTCGTCATGGCCGCCTGCGCCGTCCTGCTGGCCGATATGGCATCCCGAACGATCCGGGGCATCGTGCGTGTCGGCGGCAACGGTGTCGATGTCGGCTGGTCGGTCGCGGGCGAGGATGGATGGCGGCGCACCCCGGCGACCACCCCGGTCGGCCCGATCGGCGAGGATCACCGGGATCGCACGCCGCTGCCCGCGATCGGCGACAGCATGGTCATCGATGCAAGCGGCTTCGGTGCGGCCGCCCTCCACAAGGCGCCGGCGCTGCGCGCGCAGTTGATCGCGCATGGCGCCATACCGGATCCCGCGCCACCGGCGAACCGCGGCTTCGTCGGAACCCATGCTCTCCTGCCGCCCGATATTCGCCTCGGCTTCGCGCTGGGAGAAGGTGGGGGCGAAGAAAGCGACAAAGAAGGATACGGGCATCGCCTGGCGGCGATACTCGCCATCCTCGATGCGGGCGGAGACGCCGGCCTGATCGGGCGCGGGATCAGCACGGCGACGATCGCGTCGTGATGCGCCGGCGGACAGTGGCGCCCCTTGGCTCCCGCCGGCCGCGCCGGGCCATCGGATCAGGGCGCCTCTTCCCGCAGATCCTGTGCCTCATCATGGGCATCGCCATCGCGTCGGCGGCGCCTGCTGGCACCTCGACAGCGTCGCCGCAGCCGATCGTGGGCACGAAGGAGGGCCGCCTTCTCGGCCAGCGTTCGGGCGGCGTGGACCGTTTTCTGGGCATAGCTTTCGCAGCGCCGGCCCAAAGGTGGACGCCGGCCGCGCGCCCGACACGCTGGGCCGGTCTGCGGGGCGCCACGAAATCCCGTCAGGGCTGCGCCGCGCCGAATTCCGGTGACGGCCCGGAAAGTCTCAACGAAGACTGCCTGTACCTCGACATTTATCGTCCGGCGGGCGTGCGCCGGGGCGCGCGCTTGCCGGTGATCGTCTTCCTCCACGGCGGCGGCAACAATTGGGGCTCGCCGGCCATCTATGATGGCGAGCGGATCGCGCGTGTGGCGGGCGCCATCGTCGTCATTCCCGCTTACCGCCTCGGGCCGTTCGGCTTTCTCGCCCTGGCCGGAGGGAGCGAAGCGGCCCGCGCGCGCGGCGACATCGGCGTCGGCGATCAGATCGCGGCGCTGAGGTGGACCGCCGATCATATCGCCGCGTTCGGCGGGGATCCGGCACAGGTCACGCTGGCGGGCGAATCCGCCGGTGCCGCCGATGTCTGCGCGTTGCTCGCCACGCCCGCCGCAAGAGGATTGTTCGGCCGCGCGGTGATGCAGAGCGGCTTCTGCGGCAACGTGAACGTCGCCATCGGCGATGCCGAACGGATCGGCGCTGCGGTGGCACGCGAGGCGGGCTGCGAAGATCGCGCGCCTCTCTTGTGCCTTCGCGCCAAACCGGCGGGAGAGATATTGCGCGCCTGGGCCGCCGTCTGGGGTGCGCGAAGGGCGCTCGATCCCATGCCGCTTTTCCCGACGATCCCTTATGGCACCTCCACGCTGCCCGAAATGCCGCGTGCGGCTGCCGAAGCCGGGCGGATAGCCCCGGTCCCCCTTCTGATCGGCTTCGACCGGGACGAGCTGCGTTCGATGCTGGGCGCCCTGCTGCCGCTGGATGCCGGCCGCTATCGGGCGATGATCGCCCGCGCCTATGGCCCGCTCGCCGGGGCGATCTCGCAGGAATACCCGGCTTCGGACGGCTCACCCTTCGATGCGCTGGCCGCGCTGCGCTCCGATCATCTCATAATCTGCCCCAGCATCGAGATCGCCACGGTCTTCGCGCATCGCAATCCCGTCGCCATGTTCGAATTCTCGGATCGGACCGCCCCGCCCTTCCAGTCGCTGGGCACCGGTGGCGGCAAGGCCGCTCCGGAATTCAATCGCGGCGCCAGCCACACGGTCGAGCTGCAATATCTGTTCGGCTATCGGGCGGCCGCGCATGGCCTGTCGGCCGACCAGCAGGCGCTGGCGGACGAAATGGCGCACAGATGGGTCCGCTTCGCTCGCGACGGCGTGACCGCGCCCTGGAAGCCGTTCGATCGGCAAATGCCGGCCATCACGCGGTTCGCATTGCCGCAGGATGGCGGCATCGTCGTCCGGAACGATATTGCGGACGAGCATCGGTGCCGGTTCTGGCACGACCATGATATGGCCGTCTCCACGATAGCCCCGTAATAGCCGAAGGCGGATTTCCCCGCCCAAGCGCCGCTCGCATCCAAATTCCGTCTGCGGGCCGGATCGCCACCACGGCGTCGCTTCATCGATAGAGCAGGCCGCCCCACACGCGGGGCGCCGCCCGAGCGGGGCTACGGCGGTGCCGTCGGATCGGCCGGCCGCGCCATCTGCGTGAACGGCGCAGGCTTCGCCCCCGGACGCCTTCCGTTCCGGAACTGTTGCAGCAACGAAACACATTCGAAACAATTTGCAACATTTCACGACACGATGTTGCGCTGCGGCGCGAACCCGGATCAACATTAACCATCACATCATTCGGGGCATCGTCATGAATCGCAAGAATATGCTGCGTGGTCGTATCGCGTTGTCAGTCTTTGCTCTCGCAACGTCCTCCGCACTGCAAGCACAGGCCGTCAATATCGGGCCGTCATCGCCGGGCGGCGACAATGCTTCGGCCGATGATGCGATCATCGTCACTGGATCCCGCATCCGTCGCGATCCGCTCGACAATCCTTCTCCCGTCATCACGCTGGATCAAAACACGCTTGCCCAGACGGGTCTGACCTCGGTGGCCGATGTTCTTCAGCGATTGCCCAGTGCCGCCGGCGGCCTCAACACCAAGGTCAACAATTCGGGCAATATCGGCAATCCGCAGGATGGCGGCGGTGTCGGCGCGGGCACGGCCGAAATCGATCTGCGCTATCTGCTCGCCAAGCGCACGCTGGTGATGGTGGACGGGCTTCGCTACGTGCCCGCCACGGCGGCGAGCGGCATTCCTTCCACCGTCGATCTCAACAGCATTCCGGAAAGCCAGATCGAGCGGATCGAGGTGCTTCAGTCCGGCCAGTCGCCGCTTTACGGATCGGACGCCATTGCGGGCGTGGTGAACATCATCACGAAGGCTTCGCAGGATGGCCTGCGTGCATCGGCGCAATATGGCAAGTTCCGCGCGGGCGACGGCGCGACCCAGGATTACAATGTCAGCTATGGCATCAAGGGGCCGACCACCTCGATCGTGATCGGCGGCACCTATGTGAAGCAGGACAAGGTCTCCACCGCCGACCGCGCCCTCTCGCGCTTCCCCAATCCGGGCCAGACGAGCTGCACCGATCCGATCGGCGGCTGCTCCTCGGCCGCGGTCAATGGCCGCATCGTGTTCAATCCGGGCAACCCTTCGCTGCCCGGCGGCGGCAGCGTGACCGTGCGGAATGCGCCGCTCACCCGGCGTGGCGCCTATGACCCTACATTGGCCAGCGGCGATTTCCGCGCCTTCACCACGGCTGATCGCTTCAATTTCTCGCCCTACAATTACTTCCTCACGCCTTCCGAGCGCTTCGGCGGCTTCCTGAGCGCCAAGCAGGAGCTTGGCAGCGACATCAGCCTGCGCGTGAAGGCGGTGTACAACCGGCGCAATTCGCAGAACCAGGCCGCCTTCCTGCCGCTGTTCGTCGGCCCCGATGCCGGCAACGGCAATCTGCTGGATACGGTTTCGATCGACGCGACCAATCCGTTCAATCCGTTCGGCATCACATTGTCATCCGGCGCGGATGGCTCGGCCGCCACCTACAGCTTCGTCGCCCGCCGTCTCGTCGAGGCCGGCCAGCGCACCTACACCCAGCATGTCGACACCTGGTCCACCACGGCCACGCTGGATGGCAGCTTCGAGGTGGGCGAACGCAAATTCTACTGGGACGTGAACGCCGTCGTCGGCCTCAACGATGCCCGCCAGACCTTCACCGGCAACGTCAATGCCGCCAAGGTCGCCCGCGCGCTGGGTCCGGTCGCCAATTGCACCGGCGATTGCGTGCCGCTGAACATCTTCGGCGGCGCCGGATCGATCACGCCGGCCATGCTGAACTACATCTCGTTCGTCGAGCACGACCAGAGCTATCAGCGCCTCTACGATTACACCGCCAATCTGAGCGGGGATCTGTTCCACCTGCCGGCCGGCAATGTCGGCGTGGCGATCGGCTATGAGCATCGCCTGCAGAAGGGCGGCTTCACGCCCGATCCGATCATCCAGGCGGGCCTCGGCGCCGACATTCCCGCGCAGGCCGCCAGCGGCAAGTTCAACACAGACGAAGTCTATGGCGAAATCCGCGTGCCAATCCTGAAGGACGTGCCCTTCTTCCGATCGCTGGAAGCGAACGGCGCCGTGCGCCACGCCAGCTATTCCACCAGCGGATCGAGCACCACCTTCACGGGCACGGGCCTGTGGAAGCCGATCGACGATCTCCTCCTGCGCGGCTCCTATGCGGAAGGCTTCCGCGCGCCCAGCATCGGCGAACTCTTCGGCGCCCAGTCGCGCACGGACGCGCCGATCGACGATCCCTGCACGAACGTGACGGGATCGCGCTGGCAGGCTTCCGCCACGGTGCGGACGAACTGCATCGCCAACGGCGTTCCGGCGGGCGGCTCCTATCGCGAGCCGCTGGGCGGACAGATCGGCACGCTCACCGGCGGCAATAACGCGCTGACCCCGGAAACCTCCAAGACATGGCTTTTCGGCGCCGTCTACAGCCCGCGCTGGGCGCGCGAGAGCGGCTTCGCCAGCCAGCTGAGCATCGAGGCCAATTATTACGACATCAAGGTGAGCGGCGCGATCGCGGCGATCAATCCGCAGGTCACCCTGTCCCGCTGCGCCGAACTGGGCGATCCCACGGCCTGCGCCAATGTCGTTCGCACCTCCAGCGGCATCATCTCGCGCGTCGTCGGCCTGCTCCAGAATATCGGGCAGATCCGTACGCAGGGCGTGGACCTGACCGTCACCTACCGTTCGCCCGAAACGCGCCTCGGCATTTTCGGGCTGACGCTGAACGGCAATCACCTCGCCAAATATACGGAGAGCTTCCCGACCGCGGATGGAACGACGACGATCAGCTACAAGGGCACGACGCGGGGCTTCCCCGATCAATCCTATCCCAAGTTCAAGGGCACGGGCGTCGTCAGCTGGAGCCTGGGCGATTTCGGCGCATCCTTCACCGGCCGCTACATCAACCATGTCACCGAAGCCGATGGCAGTCGCCTGCGCGACACCTTCTATGGGGATGTCCAGCTCGTCCTGACGCCGAGCTTCCTCGACAAGAAGTTCGATTTCACGATCGGCGTCATCAACGTGTTCAATCGCAATCCTCCGGCCTGCACCAGCTGCACCGGCCCCAATTACGATCCGACCACCTATGACGTGCCGGGCCAGTTCGGCTATCTGCGCGTCGCCTACAAGATGTAGGCACAGGCCGCTTCCAGCGGATGGAAATGAAGAAGTGTTGCGCGGCGCGTGGGTGGATGCCCCCGCGCCGCACCGGTCCGGTCCGAGCCGGCGGGGCTAGGCCATGGGCGGTGCGAAGGCGCCATAATCCATCGCCCTCAGATCGGTGAGGAGGTCCGGGCCGACCGGCTCCCAGCCCAGTCGCTGGCGGGTCCATGCGCTGGAAGCCACCATGTCCGCGCCGACGAACATCGCCAGCCATCCGAAATGGGCCTGCGCTTCCTCCGCAGACAGCATTTCGACCGGCAGGCCCAGCCCCTGCCCCACGGTCTCCGCGATATCGCGCACGCGCACGCCCTCCTCGGCAACGGCATGATAGCGGGCTCCGTTTTCATGCTGCTCCAGCGCGAGCCGATAAAGCCGGGCCACATCCGATACATGCGCCGCCGGCCAGCGGTTCGCACCGTCTCCCACACAGGCGACGCGACCCTTCGCCCGGCTCAATTCCACAAACGGGGTGATAAGCCCCTGCCGCACGGTGTCATGCACCTGCGGCAATCGCACGACCGCCACCGAAACGCCCTGCGCGGCCGCGGCCGCCCCCGCCTCTTCGGTCGCGATGCGCGGGTTGGGATGATGCCAGTCGACAACGCTTTCCAGCGCGGGGCTGCCGGGAACGGTGCTGCCCATGCCGACCCCCGACGTGACGATAAGCGGACGCGACGAGCCGGCAAGCGCCTCCGCCAACGCCCCGATCACGCGACGGTCCTTCTCGCAATTTGCGGCGAGGCGCGAGAAATCGTGATCGAAGGCCGTGTGTATCACCGCGTCGGCCGTGGCCGCCGCACGCGCGAGGCCGCCGGGATCCTCAAGTGTGCCGCGATAGACCTCAATGCCCTTATCCTCGAGCGCACGCGCACCAGCATCGGAACGCGTCAAACCCACCACCTTGTGCCCGGCGCCGAGAAGCTCCGATGCGATCCGCGAGCCGATGAAGCCCGTCGCACCAGTCAGAAACACGCGCATGCCGAAACCCTCCAGATTGTCCGAAGGCCGATTTCGCGCTACTCCTGTCCCTATTAAAGTAGTGATCTTATACTGGTATAATTTCCAACAGGATCACTGCCACGGGATCGCCCATGCCTCAGCCCGCCGACACATTGGGATCCTATCTTCGCGATCGCCGCACCCGGCTCGATCCGGCGACGTTCGGCGTTGCGGGCGGGCGACGGCGCACCACCGGCCTGCGGCGCGAGGAGGTGGCGCAGCGGGCCAATATCAGCCCTACCTGGTATACGTGGCTGGAGCAGGGGCGCGGCGGCGCTCCGTCTGCCGCCGTGCTCGATCGGATCGCGCAAGGGCTGATGCTCACCGAACCCGAGCGCGAGCATCTCTTCATGCTGGGGCTCGGCCGCCCGCCCGAAGTCCGCTACTCGCCCGTCGACGGCATCACCGCCCGCCTCCAGCGCGTGCTCGACGGCATGGAACTGAGCCCGGCGATCATCAAGACCGCAACGTGGGACGTGGTGGGTTGGAACAGGGCCGCCGCCGCCCTGCTGACCGACTATGCGCAGATCCCACGGGAGCAACGCAATATCCTGCGCCTGATGTTCGGCAATTCGAAAGTCCGGGCGGTACAGGATGATTGGCAGAGCGTCGCCCGTTTCGTCGTTGGCGCCTTCAGGGCGGATGTCGCCCGCGCCGGCGCCAGCCGCAGCGAGGAATGCGCGATGCTCGTCGATGAACTCTGCGGCCTGAGCCCGGAATTCGAGGCGCTGTGGCGGGACAATGACGTGATCGCGCATGGCGAGGGCACCAAGCGGATCCATCACCCGGCTGCGGGAACCCTCAGTCTGGAATTCTCCTCCTTCGCCGTGGAGGGACGCCCCGAACTGGCGATGATCGTCTACAATCCCGCATCAGCGACCGATGCCGATCGCATCCGGCAGCTCATCCTCGCGAAGGACAAGCCATTGCCCCCTAGCCTGACGGATCGCTGAAGAAGCACGCTGCCAGCCGACGGCCCGACGCCCCGGGGCTCGCGGTCACCGCACGAGTTGCCTCGTCAGCAGCACCTCCAGCCAGTCCGCGAAGACCTGCACGCGGCGGGATCGATGCCGGCGATGCGGATAAAGCAGGGCCATGGGCAGTGGCTCCGCGAGATGATCGGGCATTACCTCCACCAGTTCGCCCGCATCGAGATGGCCGCGAACGTCATAGGCCGGAATCTGGATCAGGCCGAGCCCGGCGAGGCAGCAGGCGATATAGGCCTCCGCCCCGTTCACCGTCACGCGGCCGCGCATCGGCAACGCCCGCAGCGCGCCCTCTTCCATCCATTCCCACGGCTCGACCCGCCCGGTCGAAGGCGACGCGTAATTGACCGCGAGATGATCCCGGAGATCGTCGGGCGTGCGCGGCATGCCGTGGCGCGCGAGATAGGCGGGGCTCGCGACATTGACGAGCGCGAGGCTGCCGAGCGGCCGCGCGACAAGCGTGGAATCGGTGAGCGGGCCAACGCGCAGAACGCAGTCCACGCCACCCTCCACCAGATCGATCGCCCGATCGGTAACGCCCAGGTCCAGATCGATCTCCGGATAATCCTCCAGGAAGGCCGGAAGCGCCGGGGCGAGGATCAACCGGCCGATCCGGCCTGGCACGTCGACGCGCAGCTTGCCGGAGGGTTTGGACGCGCTCTGCCGGAACAGGCCCTCGCTTTCCTCCACATCGGCGACGAGGCGCAGACATCGTTCGTAGAAGACGGCGCCGTCCTGCGTGGGCGAAACCCTGCGCGTCGTGCGATTCAGCAGCCGCGCACCGATGCGCTTTTCCAGTTGCGCCACCGCCGCTGAGACGGAGGAACGCGGCATCCCCAGCGTGTCCGCCGCGCGGGTGAAGCTTGCCGCCTCCACCACGCGAATGAAGATGCGGAAAAGATCGATCCGGTCCATGCGCGCCCGCCGATTGTTCGCCATTTCTGACAGATGATGTCAGATCGAGGGTCTTTATCGGAAATATCCCGGACAGCATCCTCTTCTCGACAGCGGCCATCGCTGCGCGTCTCGAGGAGCTTCGTTTCATGACCGATCATTCCATCCGGAACAAAACCGTCATCATTGCCGGGGGCGCCAAGAATCTGGGCGGCCTGATCGCGCGCGATCTGGCGGCGCAGAGCGCGAAGGCGATCGCCATTCACTATAACAGCGCCGCCACCAGGGCGGATGCGGATGCCACCGTCGCGGCGGTCAGGGCGCTCGGAGCCGAAGCTGCCGCCTTCCAGGCCGACATGGGCACGGCGGGCGCGGTGGAAACGCTCTTCGCCGAGGCCGTCGCCGCCTTCGGCCGCCCGGACATCGCGATCAATACGGTGGGCAAGGTGTTGAAGAAGCCGATCCTCGACATCTCCGAAGCCGAATATGACGAGATGGCCGCCGTGAACGCCAAATCGGCCTTCTTCTTCATCAAGGAAGCGGGCCGGCATCTCAATGACAATGGCAAGCTGGTGACGCTCGTCACCTCGCTTCTGGGCGCCTTCACGCCTTTCTATTCCACCTATGCCGGCACGAAGGCGCCGGTCGAACATTTCACGCGCGCCGCCGCGAAGGAATATGGGGAAAGGGGCATTTCGGTCACGGCGATCGGCCCCGGCCCGATGGACACGCCCTTCTTCTATGGGCAGGAAGCCCCCGAGGCGCAGGCCTATCACAAGTCGGCGGCCGCTCTCTCAGGCCTCTCGAAGACGGGGCTCACCGATATCGAGGATATCGTGCCCCACATCCGCTTCCTCGTGTCGGACGGCTGGTGGATGACCGGCCAGACAATCCTCGTGAACGGCGGCTACACAACGAAGTAAGGGCGCGCGACGCGCCCCCGCCCGCCCCCGCCCTACCAAAGTACAGGCGATCCTGAGCCACGGCTCATGATCGCCCCGTCCGCCCGGCTTATGAAAAGGGTGCAGGCGGGGTCGCCCGTCGGCAAATGGGTATGGGGCGTCGGGATACCCCTCTTACCTGCCGTCCGGATCGGTCGAAGATTCCCTCTCCCCCGATCCGGACGGCGCCTCGCCTGACAGCCCCCCGTCGCCGCGGGCTATTGTCAGCCGAAGCCCAGTATCGCCTTGGTCTCCAGATATTCCGCCAATCCGAACGCCCCATATTCGCGGCCGTTGCCGGATCTTTTGTATCCGCCGAACGGAGCATGAGGATCCCAGCCCGGATGGTTGAGATTGACCTGGCCGGTGCGGATCCGGAGCGCTACCGCGCGCGCCGCATCAATATCCGCGCTCTGGACATGGCCGCCGAGCCCGAAGACGGTATCGTTGGCGATCGCGATCGCCTCCTCCACATCGTCATAGGGCATGATCGACAGGACCGGACCGAAAATCTCCTCCTGCGCGACCCGCATCGCACCCGTCACGTCCGAGAAAATGGTCGGCCGCGCGAAGAAGCCCGTTTCATGCCCCTCGGGGCGCCCCGGCCCGCCGCATAGCAGCCGCGCGCCCTCCGCCATGCCGGCCGCGATCATCTGCTGCACGCGATCGAACTGGGCGCGATTGGCGATCGGGCCGAGGACGGTGCGTTCGTCCGCCGGATCGCCGATGACGATCGCTTCCGCCGCCGCGCGCGCCATCGCCTCGATCTCGGCCAGGCGCGCGCGCGGCACGATCATTCGCGTGGGCGCCGCGCAGGACTGGCCGGCATTGCGAAACGCCGTCGTCACGCCCAGCGGCACCACGCGCGCGAAATCGGCATCCGGCAGCATCAGGTTCGGGGATTTGCCCCCAAGCTCCTGCGTCACCCGCTTGATGGTCGGTGCTGCCGCCTGAGCCACGAGCATCCCCGCCCGATTCGATCCGGTGATCGAGATCATGTCGATATCCGGATGCGCCGCCATGCCCGCGCCGATCTCCGGCCCGCTGCCGTTCACGAGATTGAAGACACCCTTCGGCACGCCCGCATCCTGCACGATCCGCGCGAACAGCAGCGCGTTCAGGGGGGAAAGCTCGCTGGGCTTCAGCACCATCGTGCAGCCCGCCGCCAGCGCGGGCGCCACCTTCGCGGCGATCTGATAGAGTGGCCAGTTCCAGGGGGTGATGAGCCCGCACACGCCGATCGGCTCGTGCACGATCGCGGTTGTCCCGCGCATCGTCAGAAACGGATAATCCGCCAGGGCATCGGCGGCGGTGCGGACATGGGCGGCGGCGAGCGCGACATGAGATGCGCGCGCATGGGAAATCGTGGCCCCCATCTCGCTGGTGAGGGTGCGCGCCAGCGGCTCGGCGCGTTCGAGGATCAACGCGCGGATCCGCTCCAGCAGGGCATGCCGTTCCGCGACCGGGGTTTGCGAGAAAGCAGGAAAGGCCGCCCGCGCCGCCGCGACCGCACGATCGAGATCCGCCGCGCTGCCGGCCGCGACGTGGGCGATCGCCGTTTCGCGCGCGGGATCGATCACCGGCAGCATTTCGCCGCCCGACGCCTCCACCCATGCGCCATCGATATAAGCGGATGCATGAACCGCATCCGTGCAGACGGATCCGCCCGCAAAATCCATCGTCATCCCGTCACGTCCCATGGCCGATGTCCGATCCTGTCGCTCACCATCCCCCCATCCTCGGCCATTCGGCCACCACCATCCGGCTGCCCGTCTCGATCACGTGATAGGATAGGTGCTGCGCGCCGGTGGCGCAGGCATGGTTGGGCAGGATCCGCACGCGCGAGCCGACCGGCAGTTCAGCCAGCCCGGCCGCGCTTCCGGGGCGGATCCTGACGATGCCATGCTCCTGGCTCGCATCCCCCACGATCAGATCGCCGAACGGCCGGCCGTCGATATCGCAGACCAGCCCATAGCCCTGATCGATCGGATGCGCCTGCGTGCCACGATCGCGCGACATCGCCATCCAGCCCGCGTCGATCAGGATCCAGCCCTTTTCGGGCCGGTGGCCGATCACCGTCGCCAGCACGGAGAGCGCGATATCCTCCACCGTGCAGACGCCGATGCCCAGCATCACCAGATCGAAGAACATGAACACGCCCGCGCGCACCTCGGTCACGCCATCCAGCGTGCGGGCGAAATGCGCGGTGGGCGAGGAACCGACGCTGACGACAGGCGCGGCATGGCCCTGCGCGCGCAGGATCGCCGCCGCCGTGACGACCGCCGCCCTCTCCCGCTCGGCCGCCTCGGCCAATCCCTCGCCATTGCGGCAGGCATAGGATTCTCCGGCATGGGTGAGCACCCCGCGCACCTCCACGCCCCCCTCGCGCAATATGCCCGCAATTTCCGGCAGCGCGGGATCCTCCGGCACCACGCCACCGCGATGGCCGTCGCAATCGATCTCAATCAGCACGCCCGGCATCGCATCGCCGGCCCGCGCCGCATCCGCCAGCGCCGTCGCCTGCTCGCGCGTGTCGATCAACACCGAGAGAGTCACGCCGCGCGCGACAAGCGCACGGGCTCGAGCGATCCTGTCCGGGGCGAGGCCCACCGCGTAGGTGATGTCCGCAAAGCCCGCCGACGCGAAATATTCGGCCTCGGCCAGCGTCGAAACCGTGATCGAGCCAACACCATCCGGGAATAGCCGCCGCGCCACATCGATCGATTTCGCGGTTTTCACATGCGGGCGAAACAGAACCCCCAGCGCATCCAGATGCGCGCGCAGCCGCGCGATGTTGCGATCCACCTTCACGATATCCAGCAGCAGCGCAGGCGTCCCGATCGCGTCGAGGCTTGCGCCTCCGATCGTGGCGGGCGGCGGGTTCGGGGCGTGGGCCATCGGGATCTTCCTGCTCCTGATTGTCCGCCGGAGATAGCCCTCCCCCGCCGCCGGCGCACGCCATCAACGCGGCCTTCCGCGCAAGTGACCGCGCAGGTCAGAACCAGGTGCGTATTCCCGCCACCGCCGCCGTGCCGCGCACAGCCTCGCCGGCGGCGCGTGCATAGCGCGCCGTCCGCCCGGCCCTCCCTTCCCATGACACGCCGACATAGGGCGCGAATGCCCGCCGCACCTCATAGCGAAGGCGCAGGCCCAGTTCGGCCATCGAAAGGCCATGGCCGATCGCCTGCTCGCGCACGTCCTGCGCCGCCAGATTGAGCTCGACGCGTGGCTGGAGGATCAGGCGCTGGGTGATGCGCTGGTCATACCATGCCTCCACCCGGCCGAGCAGATCGCCCTTGTCGGAAAGGAACAGGCTGCCCTCCGTCTCGAACCAATAGGGGGCCAGCCCCTCGATCCCGATCACGGCATAGGTGCGCCGGGGGCCACGCCCCAGATCCTGGCGGATGCCGGCCTGGAGATCGTGATAGGGCCCGATCGCGCGCGAGAAGAGTGCCTGCGCCTCTGCCGCTTCCAGCGATCGGCCGAACCGGCCCTCGCCCTCGCTCTTCACGACGAAGCGGTTGATGTCACCGCCCCACCAGCCCTCGGCATCCCAGCGATAGCCCTCGCGGCCGCGCCGGGCCTGTATCTCGGCCAGATTGAAAAGGATCTGGTGCAGCCGCATGCCGCCATGCTCGCGCCGCAGATCCGCGCGCGCCGCCGCCATCGCACCGGCATCGTAAAAGGCATCGGCGGCATGATCCGCAGGCGCGGCCGGCGCGGGCGCGGCGTCGGCCGACACAGGCAGGTCCGTCCCGGCGGGAGCGGGCATGGATGCGGGGGCGGCGGCCGGCTCGGACAGGACGGGCGCGGAGTCCCCCGTTGGCGTCGGCGTCTGTTCCTGCGTGGACGCGGGCGGGGGCGCCGGCTTTGATTTCCGTGTCGGCTTCGGCTTCGATTTGGGCGGCTGTACTTTCCCGGTGGCGGGAGCCGCCGGCGATGCGTTGCCATGCTGATGGCCGGACATGTCCATGCCTTGCATCGTCATGCCCGGCATCATCATGCCGTGCGATCCGTGCTGCATCTGCATGGTGGACTGGCCGTGGCCCCTGCCCGTTATCAGCAGGGCCGCCAGAAGCGTCGCCACTCCGCGCCCGCTCATGCCGCCGCTCCCGGCCGCACCGTGACGACCTGCATCATGCCGGCATGCATGTGATAGAGCATGTGGCAGTGGAACGCCCAGTCTCCCACGGCATCGGCCGTGAGATCGAAGGTGACGGTGCCGCCCGGCTGGACGTTCACGGTATGCTTGCGCGCCGCATGATCGCCCTTGCCCGTGACCAGTTCGAAGAAATGGCCGTGCAGGTGGATCGGGTGGTTCATCATCGTATCGTTGACGAGCGTGATGCGCACCCGCTCGCCGGCGGTGAAGGCTATGGGTTCCTTCACCTCATTCAGCTTTAGCCCGTCGAACGCCCACATATAGCGTTCCATGTTGCCGGTGAGGTGGATGCGCATCGCACGGCCGGGCGCACGCACATCGGGATTGCGCTCCAGTGCCGCGAGATCGGCATAGATGAGCACCTTGTGCCCCACGTCCGCAAGGCCCTGTCCCGGCTCGCCGGTCCGGTCCGCCGGCATCGGTGCGATCGTCTGGACGCCGGGGCCAAGCGGCAGGGCCGGTGCGTTTCGCCGGTCGCGCATGCCCATGTGCATCTCCGGCATCGGCGCGTCCGGCATCGGCATATCCGTCATATCCGTGTGGGACATGCCCTTCATGTCATCCCCCATGGCGGACATATCCATGCCCATGTCCCGCATCGTGGCGAGCGGGCGGCGGCGGAGCGGCGGCGCCGCCGCGGCAAGGCCAGGCCTCGGCGCGAGCGTCGCGAAGGCCATGCCGGAGCGATCGATCGCCTCGGCCACCAGGCCATAGGCACGATCGTCGGCCGGCGTGACGATCACGTCATAGGTTTCGGCATTGGCGATCTGGAATTCCTCGACCGCGACGGGACGCACCGGGATGCCATCGGCCGCGACGACCGTGAGCGTCAGGCCGGGGATGCGGACGTTGAAGATCGTCATCGCCGCCGCATTGATGAAGCGCAGCCGCACGCGTTCGCCCGGCCGGAACAGCGCCGTCCAGTTGTCCGCCGGGCCGTGGCCGTTGACCAGATAGGTATAGGTGGATCCCGTCACGTCCGAAATGTCGGCCGGGTCCATCCGCATCCCGCCCCATGCGAACCGGTCACGCCCCTTCTGGTCCCGCCCGGCCCATTGCCCGGCGAGAGTCTGCTTCTGATAGTTGAAATAGCCGCCCTGCTGCTTCAGCCGGGTGAAGATCTTGTGCGGGTGAAGCGGGCTGTGATCGGAAAGCAGGATCACATGCTCGCGATCATGGCCGATCGGATCGGCGGCGGCCGGATCGATGATGATCGGGCCATAATGGCCGATCTGCTCCTGCAGCCCGGAATGGCTGTGATACCAGTAGGTGCCCGCCTGCCGCACCGGAAAGCTGTAGCTGAAGCGGGTGCCCGGCCTGATGCCCGGAAAGCTCACGCCGGGCACGCCATCCATCTGGAAGGGCACCAGCAGGCCATGCCAGTGGATCGAAGTATCCTCGTCGGGAAGATCGTTGATCACGGTCAGGCGCACATCCTGCCCCTCGCGCAGGCGCAGCAGCGGCCCCGGCACCATATCGTTCAGCCCGATGGCGTGCATGTCCCTGCCATCGATGCGCAGCATGCGGTGGGCCACGCGCAGCTCGATATCCGTGCCTTCGAGTGCGGGCGACGACGGCGCCAGCCCCGGCGAGACAGGCGCCGCCCAGGCCGGCCAGAAGGGCGCCAGCAGCGCCGCGCCGCCCGCCTTCAGCACATGCCGCCGTCCCAGTTCCGCCGCGCCGCGCGCCATCCGTGTCCGTATCATGCAGGCTTTTACGCGCGGCGCGCGATCAGCCCTCGCCCAGCAATGCGGAAAGGTGTGCTCGGGCGCGATAGAGGCGGGTTTCCACGGCCTTCTCGCTGATCGAAAGCGTGCGTGCCGTCTCCGCCTGGCTCAGGCCCTCGATCGCGCGCAGCAGCAGCGTTTCACGCAGCCGTTCGGGCAGTTGCGCGATCGCGGCCCAGACGCGCTCGAGTTCGATCCGGCCGGCCGCCACCGTCTCGGGCGAGGGCGCGTCGTCAGGAACCGTCTCTGCCGCCTCCGCATCGCCGAAGCCGAACAATCTGCGGATGCGGCGGCGGCGATGCCAGTCCCGGCTCCGGTTGATCGCGATCCGCGCGAGCCAGGGCCGCAACGGCAGCGCCGGATCGAAGCGCGCGAGATGGCGCCATGCGCTGGCAAAGGATTCCTGGACGAGATCCAGCGCCGCATCCTCATCGCCGATATGGCCACGGATCAG
Source organism: Sphingomonas sp. (assembly GCF_003248515.1). GTDB lineage: Bacteria > Pseudomonadota > Alphaproteobacteria > Sphingomonadales > Sphingomonadaceae > Sphingomonas_I. The sequence continues at coordinate 102,825 of NZ_QFOB01000008.1, read as the reverse complement.
GCGATAGAGCGGCTCGCGGTGGCGCCGCATGATTTCCCGGAAGGCATCGTCGCGGCGCGCGGCCGCCAGAACGACGAGCGCCCCATCGTCGAGCGCCGCGAGATCGTTGCTCACCGCCCCGGATCGGTCAGGCTTCCGGCCACCGCCGCATCGAAGCGCGCGATCTGATCGGCCCGCAGCAATTTGCGGATCGCGAAGATGTGCGCCACCGTTTCCTTCTGGAGCGTCCCCATCGCGACATGGGATGCGTTGATCGCGGCGGCCACTTCCGGGCCATAGCCATGTTCGCTCTCGATCGCGGCGGCGAGCCGGGCATTGTCCGCCCGCATCTCGGCCTCCAGCGCGGCCCGCCGTGTCGCATAGAGCCGCTCCAGCACCTCCAGCTTCCGGCTCTGCCCGGCATCGAGATCGAGGCGATCGTGGAGAAGGCTGTGCAGTTCGGCGCCCGGCTCCCGGCTCGCCGGCCAGATCGCCCGCCCGACGCCGACACCCGCCACGGCCGCGGCGAAGACGAGCACCAGCGTCGCCACGAGAACGAGCCCTCGATTCACGGCGTGCTGTCGAGCAGGGTGGAAGGCGCCAGCATGGTCGGCACGAGCATGGAGGCGCCTCGGTCGGGATGGCCGGTCGGGATGGCCGCCCCCGCAAGGCCCGCCAGCGTCGCCGTGCCGATCGCCGCGATCATGCCCTTGCGCATGCTGCGTCCGGCGCGCGCATCCTCGGCGATCCGCGCGAACACACCTGCCTCCACCTCATCCAGCCCGGGATGCGCGGCGGATGCGGCCAGCCTCGCCAATGTGTCGTCGATCGTCATCTCTGCCTCCGCACGGGATCATACGCGCCCGGCAGGCCCATCCCTCATCCCGGCGCCCCGAAGCGCGCCGGAAGCGGATGGCCCGCCGCCGCGCATTCTGCCCGCGGGCGCCATTCTGACAATGGCGTTCGTGCGGAGAGCTATCCCGCCTGCGTCACGCCATCGAACAGTGTGACGGTCCGGCCGCCGACCCAGACCTGCCCGTCACCGTCCCGCGAGACCGGCACCCGGCCCGTCCGCCCCAGCCGCGTGCCCTGCGCGGCCGCATAGGCGCACGTCACGCGGCCGCTTTCGAACAACCACTGGCCGATCGAGGCGTTGAGGCTGCCGGTCACCGGATCCTCGATCAGCGCGCCGAACGCATCATTGAAGATGGCGCGTATCTCGAACGCCGCATCGCCGCCTGCCGTATGCGGCCCGACAATGCCGATCGCGGTCGGCCGGTCATGATGGCGCATCGGTTCCACCGCGAGCACGGCTTCGGCCGAGGGCAGCAGGATCGCGATCCAGCCGGGCCCATTATCCACCCAGCGCGCATCGACGATCGCCGCGGGATCGATCCGCAGCACCGCGCAGGCATCCCCGATCTCTTGCCGGGTGGGGCGATCGCCGCGCAGCAGGGGAGGAGCGGCGAAGGCCAGTTGCCCGCCATCGCTGCGGACGCGCACCAGCCCCGCGCCGCATTGCTGCACGATCATCTCCTCCGCCGCCGGGCGGCCTCCCGCCTCGAGCCAGGCGTGGCAGCTTCCCAGGGTGGGATGCCCGGCAAAGGGGAGCTCGTGCGCGAGCGTGAAGATCCGCACGCGATAATCGGCGCCGGGCATCGTCGGCGGCAGCAGGAAGGCGGTTTCGGACAGATTCAGCCAGCGCGTGATGCGCTGCATCTCCCCGCTCGAAAGATCATCGGCCCCGGCGATCACCGCCAGCGGATTGCCGGTGAAGGCGCCGGTGCCGAAAACGTCGACCAGCCTGAACGGATAAGCCATACCCGCCCCTCCTCAGGGGCGCTGCGCATAAGCGAGGCGCAGCGCCGGATCGCCGATGCGCGCCACTGCATCCGCCATGCCATCCTTCCAGCAGGCCGACTGGCGGGTCGCGGCCTTCACCTCGCGCAGGCTGAAGTCCGAAGCGCCGCAGACTTCCAGCAAGGCGCGATCGATCCGCACCAGCACGCGCCGTGCGGCCGCCGGCGTGGCGGGATGGCGATCGAGGCGTGCGATCCGCACGGTGGCGGTGGCCGTGCCCGCTTCTGGCTGGCGGGCAGCCGCCGGCGCGACGAGGGCCAGCCCGAACAGGGCGAGCACGAACGGGTGGGCGGGCGTCTTCGGGTTCATCATCATTCTCCTCCGGCGCGGCAGATGCGCCGAAGGGGCTGGCGGGAACAGGGACGGACAGGTACGATATCGATAAACTGTACTGCCCAATGAAAGAGTACGATCAGGATGAACGACGGCGGAGACACGCGCATCGGAATGGTGATGGAAGCCGTGCGCCACCGGATCGAGCGGCGGACGCTGACGCCCGGCGCGCAGCTTCCCTCCGTCCGTGCGATGGCGGGCCAGACCGGCTTTTCCAAATCGACCATCGTGGAGGCCTATGGCCGGCTTTCGGCCGAAGGCGTGATCCGCCCGCGCGCCGGATCCGGCTTCTATGTCGCGGCCCCGCTCGCCCCGCTCGCGCTGGACAGGATCGGGGCGGCGGTGGAGCGCGAAGTGGATCCGCTCTGGATGCTGCGCCAGTCGCTCAACGGGCGCGCGGGCGCGATCCTGGCCGGCTGCGGCTGGCTGCCCGACGATTGGCTGCCGGGCGATGCGCTGCGCAAGGCGATGCGCGCCGCCGCCCGCATCGACGCGACCGAGGCGCTGACGGCCTATGCCACCGCGCAGGGCCCGCTCCCGCTGCGCGCGCTGCTTGCGCGCAGGCTGGCCGATCAGGGCGTGGATGCGTCACCGGATCAGATCCTGCTCACGGACAGCGGATCCCACGCCGTGGATCTCGTGTGCCGCTTCCTGCTTTCGCCCGGCGATACGGTGCTGATCGACGATCCCTGCTACTTCAATTTCCTGGCGCTGCTGCGGGCGCATCGCGCGAAGGTGGTGGGCGTGCCGATGACGCCGCACGGGCCGGATGTCGCCGCCTTCGCCGCCGCCGTCGCCGAACATCGCCCGCGTTTCTATCTCACCAATTCGGCCGTCCACAATCCCACCGGCGCCACCCTCTCCGCCCCGATCGCGCACCGGCTGCTCAAGCTTGCCGAGGCGCACGATCTGATCGTGGTGGAAGATGATATCTTCGCGGATTTCGAACATGTCACCGCGCCGCGACTGGCGGCCTTCGACGGGCTGGAGCGCGTGATCCGCATCGGCAGCTTTTCGAAATCCGTCTCGGCGGCTGTGCGCTGTGGCCATATCGCGGCCAAGCCCGCCTGGATCGAGGCGCTCACCGATCTGCGCATCGCCACGTCCATGTCCGGCAATCCGCTCTCGGCCGATCTTCTCTATGCGGTGCTTACCGACAGCAGCCATCGCCGCCATATGGAGATGGTGCGCGCGCGGCTCAGTTGCGCCACCGCGCGGACGCTCGCGCAATTGCGCGCGGTGGGCATCGAACCCTGGATCGAGCCCGCCGCCGGCCTGTTCGTCTGGGCGCGCCTGCCGGAAGGCATGGATGCCGTGGCGCTCGCCCGCCGGGCGCTGGAGGAGAATATCGTGCTCGCGCCCGGCAACGTCTTCAGCCCTTCCGGCGCGTGGGGCGATCATCTGCGCTTCAATGTCGCGATGAGCGAGGATGACCGGATCTTCGCCTTCCTCGCCCGCGCCTGCCGCGAATAGGGAGGGCCGGCCCATCGCCGCCCTCCCCGCGCCGCCGGAGACTATTCCGCCGCGCCCTTCGCGATGATCTCCGAAGCTTCCTTGCGCCCCTCATCCGGCTTGATCTCGCCCGAGGCGATATCGTCCGCGATGAGCATCAGTTCGTGCCCGGTGACCGAGCCGTTGTCCGCCTCCTCGCCGAGGCGAAGCCCCTGCCCCTTCGCGATCGCCTTGTCCCAGTCCGCGCGCACCGATGCCCAGTAATCGGCGGTCTTCGCCCAGTAGGTTTCGGCCGCCGCGATCGGGAAATCGCGCGCGGGCACATAGGAGTTGATCACCACTTCATGGACGAAGGTGGCGTCCGTGCCGTCCTTCGGCCCGATCTTGGCATTGTCCTGCTCCTGCACCCAGCCATCGGGTGTGAGCGCGTGACGATTGGTGCCGAGATAATGATCGTAGGGCGGATGGCGGGTCGCGTCGCGCCGCGCGAGCGGGCGGCGCGTCTCCTCGCTCATCCAGCGCGCGACGCCATCGTCATAGCGCCAGCGCCCGATCGCGCCGTAACGCGGGCTGTCGTCCGTCTGCCACACGGTCTGCGACCAGTTCCCCTGCGCCTCGGCCGCCGAAAGCGGGCGCAGCGTCCAGCGGCCCGGGCCTGTATAAACGAGCACGGATTTGGGCTGCCACGTCCAATCCTGTCGCCAATGCTTGATGACGAGCGGCTTGGCGGTGCCCGTATCCACCACCAGCAGATGCTGGAGGATGATGTGGCCGGGCGTGTCGAGCACGGCCTTCACCACCTCATGCCCGCCACTGATCTTGGCCTCATAGGGCTTGTAGCCGGCGACGAAGGGCACCGTCTCGCGCATGTCGAACGTCACCTTGTAGGTGCCGGCCATGCGGAGGATCGAGGCATGGTCGCGCGCTTGATCGGCCTGTGCCGCGCCGGGACCCGGTCGGGCCGAGATGATCGCAGCGGGGCAGACGGCCAGCGCGAGCGCGGCGGCGATGAGGGGGGAACGGATCATCCTGTTGCTCCGGATCACAGCGAGAAGCTCAGCGAGGCGCCCGCCTTGCGGCCGGGCTGCGAGAAGGCGTCCTTGATGGTGGAATTGGAGGCGAGGCCGCGCACGTCGCTCCACCAGAAATATTTCTTGTCGAAGATGTTGAAGAGGCCCGCGCGCAGCGTCGCCCTGTCGAAGAGGCGATAGGAAATGGTCGCGTCGAACACCCAGAAGCCGGAAGGCGTGAAGCAGCTCGTCGTCGCCGTGTTGCAGCTGTTGTTGGTGCGCGACAGCTTCTTGCCGGCCGAATGCGTGGCCATGATCTGGCCGCTGAACGGCCCCTCGTCCGGCCGGTAGAAGACGCCCGCGACGATCTTCACGGGCTCCACGCTGTCGAGCGGACGCGATCCGGCAACGCCGGTCTGGCGCACGCTGCCCTTCGCATAGGAGAAGGCCGCCTGCGCGCCGAAGCCGCTGGGATGACGATAATCCCCCTTCGCCTCCAGCCCGTGAATCTTCACCCGGCCGAGATTCACATATTGATAGACGGCCGGATCGGCGGCGGTGAAGGATCCCCGGATCTGGATCTGATCGATGAAGTTCCGGTAGCGGCCATTGAAGGCCGTGGTGCTGACGGACCAGCCATCGCCGTTCAGGCGCACGCCGCCCTCATAGCTTTCGCTCGTCTCGGGCTGCAGATCCGGATTCGGAATGGACTGATAATTCACGACGACATTGGCGAAGCCGTTGTTGATCTGGTTCGGCTCGGGCGATTTGAAGCCGCGCGTATAATTGGCGAACAGCCGGATCATCTCGGTCGCCTTCACCACCGCGCCGATGCGCGGCGTCACCTTCGATCCGCTCTGGCCGCGCGGCACGAAGGTGGTGAAGAGCGGATCATTCTTCGGATCCAGCCTGTAATGATCGTAGCGCAGCGACGGAAAGACCGTCAGCAGCCCGCCGCCGATCGAGATTTCATCCTGCACGAAGGCGCCGATCAGCGTGTTGTCAGTCGTCGGGAAGGCGCGCGTCGGATAGGTTTCGCCCACCGGCGCCACCGTGCCGTCGCGCACGCCCGTCTGGCGGTTATGCGCGTAATCGGCGCCATAGACGAACAGATGCTCGATCGCGCCGGTCGTGATGCGGCTCTCCAGTTGCAGCATGCCGCCATAGATTTCGTTGCGGAACCTGTTGATGCGCGTGCGATCGGCGGCGGTGTTCCGGTCCTCATAGGCATCCTGAAGGTTGCTGCTGCGCTGGTAGTAGCCGGCCGCGCGGATGCCGCTGACGAAGCCGTCGCCCTTGTAGCGATAGTCGATCGTGCCGCGGTTGCGCCGCGTCTCGTCGGTCGCGGAGAGGCCGATCACGGAGGTGGAGGTGAACGTCGGCTTGGCGATCGCGCTCAGCACGTTGGTATCCACGTCGGAGTCGAAATGCTCGTAGGTGAAGCGCAGGCGATGCGCGTCGCTGGGCGACCAGACGGCCCGGGCCAGCACGGCATTGGAGAAAGTGTCCTGCGGATTGGGCGTGGTGCGATCCGTATTGGCGGAATCGTTCGTGCCCTTGTTGTCGATCTCGTGGCCGTCGCGGCGCGTATAGGCCAGCATGGCCGAGACGGTGCCGCTCTTGCCGGCGACGACGAGGCTCTCGGCCCAGCTTTCGTCGCTGGCATCATAGCCGACACGCATGCCACCGCCCAGCGCCTGCCCCTCCTTCAGGAAATCGCCGGGATCCTTGGTGACGAAGCTCACCGCGCCGGCCACGCCATCGCTGCCGTAGAGCGCGGAGGCAGGGCCGCGCAGGATCTCGACCGATTTCACCAGATCCAGATCGACATAGTCGCCACGGCCCACGGATTGCGCGCCGAAGCTGAACGCGTCGGGCACGCGCACGCCATCGACCGTAATCATCACGCGATTGCCCTCGATGCCGCGAATATTGAATCCGCTGTCGCGATCGCGGCCGGTCGAGGCACCTGCGGCGGTGAAGCGGGCGGGCGCGCGGCGCACCGTGACGCCGGGCTCGTAACGGATCAGATCCTTGATATCGTTCACGAAGCGATCGGCGATCTGGCGTGCGTCGATCACGGAAACGGTGGCGGGCACATCCTCCACCGGCTTTTCGGTGCGCGTGGCCGTCACCGTGATCGTCTCGGCCGCATCCACCCCAGCGGCGGCATCGGCATCCGCCAGCCCGGCGGCATGGAGCGGGGCGCACAGCGCCAGAAGAGCCACGGGTGCGATGCCGGCGCGCAGATATTTCGTGTTCATCGAGGTCCCTTTTTCGTTGTCGGCTTGCTAGTGCGAGTCATTCTCATTAGCAAGCCGACAACGAAACGATCGGGACGAAGTGATGCGACGCTCCAGAACGGGACATATGACATGGGCGGCGGTGGTGGTGGCAGGGACGGGAATCGCCCTGGCCCTGACCGGGACCCCGGCCGGCGCACATATGCCCTATGTGCTGCCCAGCACCTTCGAAGCCGGCGCACGCAAGCAGGTGACGATCGAGGCGGCCTTCGGGGAGGATGCCTTCCGGCCGGAAATCGGCATGCGGGACGCGCCCTTCGAGATCACAGGACCGGACGGCATGACGACCCGGCTGGACACACCCGCCCTGCTCACGGACATGACGATCGTGGAAGCCCCGCTGGCGCGGGATGGCCTCTATCGCCTCTCGTCAGGCCAGCGGCTCGGCCGGATGAACAAGATGTATCGGGAGGGCGGCGCCTGGAAGATTGCCGGGGAGGATGGCGAGGTGCCGGCGGGTGCCGCGATCGTCACCGCGCAGAGCACCACCCTTGCCGACGCCTACGTGCTGCACGGCCGGCCCGGGAGCATGGCGGCACTGAAGCCGCGCGGTACGGCGCTGGAAATTCATCCGCTCGGCGATCCCAGCGCCTATGGTGCGAAGGAAGCCGCGACCTTCGAAATCCTCTATCGGGGCAGGCCGCTCGCCGGCACGCTCGTCACACTGTTTCGCGAGGCCGGCTATTATGACGGCACCAAGCAGGTGATCGAACTCAAAACGGATACGGCTGGCCGCGTCTCGCTCACGCCGCCCGATGCGGGCCGCTATCTGATGCTGGTGCGGCACCGGGATGCGGCACCCGCCGGGGCCGCCGCGCCCTATTACAGCTACACGGTCACGCTCGCCTTCCAGGCGATGTGACGCGCCCCGTCAGGAATCCAGGCGCAGGCGATAAATGTAGGTGTCGCCCCGGAACACGCCCTCGACATATTCCACCATCGGCCCGTCGCGCAGATAGGTGCGCCGCTTGATGAGCAGGCATGGCACCGCCTCCTCGAAACCGAATATGTCGCGTTCGGATTGGGTGGGCGGCGTCGCCTCGATCGTCTGGTCGCAATGGGCCGGGATCAGCCCCTCCGCCGCGAGCTGGCCATAGATGGAGCCTTCGAGATCGGCGCCCTCGAGGAAGGGCGCCGCATCCAGGCTGTACCACGCCGTCTCGCGCGAGAGCGGCACATCGTCTCCCAGACGAATGCGGACGAGGAAGAGGAAGCGTGCCGTCGACGGCAGGCCGAACAGCGAGGCCACCGAACGATCCGTGACGATGCGATGCTCGAGAACGCGGGTGGAGGCGGTACGTCCCAGCTCCGCCATTTCCTGCGTGAAGCCACGCAGCCTGTCCATTCCGGAACGCAGGCGGGCGGCCTCCGCCGGCACGATCGAGCCTTGTCGCCCCTGCCCCACGATCATCCGCCGTTCGCGCAGCATCGTGTAGCTCTGCTGCACGGTGGAGCGGCTCACTCCCAGATCCTCGGCCAGCTGCCGTTCGGAGGGAAGGCGCGTGCCACCGGTGATCTGGCCGGTGGTGATGAGTTCCGAAATCTGTTCCTCCAGCTGGAGGTAGAGCGACCGGGTGGATTCGTGATCGAGGCGGATCAGATGCTGCAATGGAACGGATCCTGCCGCATGCTCGTCACATCATCGGGGGAGGATTCGTGACGAGAAATAGGGGCGTCGTGCATGATGGGGGGCGTCTGGCTCGTCTATTGGGGAAGCGAGACTCACCTATAACAGAATCGCGGAGAGCGTGAACAGCAACTCACCTCTTTTCGTGATCGGCAGTTTCGTCGCGGCGCTCTCGATGAAGGTCGCGCGGCTGCCCGTTCCTGGCCAGTCCCTGCTGGGCGAGGATCTGCTGCTGGAAGCAGGCGGCAAGGGCCTGAACGTCGCGATCGCCGCGCGCCGGCTGGGCGCCCTGGTCGACGGGATCGTCGCGATCGGCAGCGACAGTTTCGCGCCGATGGCGGTGGAGGCGCTGGCGAAAGCCGATCTGCCCGAAGACATGCTGGTGCGCTTCGCCGGGCCGAGCGGCACCGGCGTCGGCCTGATCGACGCGCATGGCGAGAATATGATCGCCGTCTATCCCGGCGCGAATGGCCTGCTTTCGGCGCGCGAGGCGAAGGCCGCCGCCGCCCGCATCGCCGCCGCGGGCGCGGTGATCGCGCAATATGAGGTGGGAGACGAGGTGATCACCGCCGCCTTCGCGATCGCGCGCGCGGCGGGCGTGCCGACCATCCTGAACCCCTCGCCCTATCGTCCGATCCGGGCAGACATTCTCGCGACGACGGACATGCTGGTCGTCAACACGACCGAGGCGGCGGCCCTGATCGCGGAACTCGCCGCGCCGTCGACCGAAGGAAGCGGGGGCTTCGCATCCCTTGCCCACGCGCTGTTTGAAAATGGGATCGAGACGCTCGTCGTGACGCTGGGAGCCGAAGGCGCGCTCCTGTGGCGGCGCGACGGCACGCATCTGCGCCAGCCCGCTTTCCCGGTGGCGGCGGTGGACGCGACAGGCTGCGGTGACGCCTTCCTTGCCGGGCTCGTCGTCGCGCTCGCACGGACGGGCGATCCGCAGCAGGCGTTGCGCATCGCTTCGGCCTGTGGCGCGATCACCTGCGGCCGGATCGGCGTGATCGATGCCCTGCCGGACTGGACGGGAGCGATCGCACTGGCCGATCCGCCACGGCCCTGACCGGCGGCACGCCTACAGGGAACGCAGGCTTTCCGCCGGCCGCGTCGAAAGCAAAGCGCGGTTGCCGAGCAGGCCCACCGCCAGCGTCGTCAGCGTGGCCGCGCAAAGCGTCGCCGCCACGGCCCAGCCGCCCGGCGACCAGCCCAGCGCGAAGGTCTGCGTGACGACATACCAGCCGCCAATCCCGCCCACGATCAGCGCGATGCCGGCGAGCAGGGCGGACAGCAGGATATATTCGAAGGCCTGGACGAGCAGGATCTGCCGCCGGCTCGCGCCCAAGAGCTTCAGCACGACGACATCGTAGCGCCGGCTGCGACCGGAGGCGGCGATCGCGCCGATCAGCACCACGATTCCGGCGGCGACCGTCACCGCCGCTGCCGTGCGGATCGCGATCGTCAGCCGGCCGAGCATTTCCGCCACCTGCCCGATCACGTCGCCGGTGCGGATCATCGTGACGGAGGGCAAGGCACGCGCGACCGCATCGGCGATGCGCCCGTCGCGATCGGGCGGCGCATAGATGCTGGCGAGCAGGCTGTGCGGCGCCTCCTCGATATAGCCGGGCGAGAAGATCAGCGCGAAATTGATGCCGAGCCCGCCCCAGTCGACCTGCCGGAGCGCCGCGATCCGCGCCGGCACCTCCACGCCCAGCACCGCGACGGTGATGCTGTCACCCACCTTCAGCCCCAGCGCCCTGGCGCCCGCCTCGTCCATCGAGACGAGTGGCGGCCCGCGATAGGAAGCGGGCCACCACCGGCCGGCGACGATGCGGTTGCGCGGCGGCACCGAGGCGGACCAGGTGATCGTCCGATCGCCCCGGATCAGCCAGCTGTCCGGCGCCGTCTTCATGTCCGCGATGCGAACGCCCTTGAGCCCCACGATCGATCCGCGCAGCGAGGGCACCACCTCGATCCGCGCGCCGGGCGTGGCATCCGTCACGGCCCTGCGAAACACCCCCGCATCTTCCGGTTGCACGTCGATCGCGAAGAAGCGGGGCGCCTTGGCCGGCGCCACATCGGCCAGTTCGCCCGCCAGGCTGGTATCGACGATGGCGAGCGCCACGAAGAGCGTGAAGCCGAGCCCCAGCGCGACCGTGAGCCGATCGGTCTGCGCGCCGGGCCGGTGCAGGTTGGTGAGCGCGAGGCGCAGCAGGGGATGGCGCGGCCGGGGCAGGCGCACGAGCACCCACCGTATCCCAAGACCGAGCAGCCACAGCCCCAGCAGCAGCGCCGCGACCGCCCCCACGAAGCCCAGGGCGATCCAGCGATCGCTGGCGGTGAGCACGGTCAGCGCGACAAGCATGGCCAGCAGCAGCGCCATTCCCGCGAGCACGGATCGCGTGGGGCGGCCCGCCGGCAGCAGGGCATCGCGCAACAGCGCGGCCGCCGGCACGGATCGCGCGCGCGACAGGGCCGGCAAGGCGAAGAGCAAGGCGATCAGCAGGCCGAGCGCGGCAGCCACGGCAAGGGGTTCCGGATAGAGAGCAAGGCGCGGCGGCACGGGAAGCGCCTCGCCCGCCACCGCCGCGACGATCCACGGCACCGCCGCGCCCAGCGCCAGCCCGGCCAGTATGCCGATCGCGGCCGTCAGCCCCAGTTCGATCAGGAAGAGGGACGCGATCGTCGCCGCCCGCGCGCCCAGCACGCGCAGCGTGGCGATCATGCGCGTCTTGCCCGCGAGATAGGCGCTCACTCCGCTGCCCACGCCCACGCCGGCGATGACGAGCGCGGCGAGCCCGACGAGCAGCAGGAACTGGCCGAGCTGGCCGATGCTGCGGCGAAGCGCGTCGGATGCCTGATCGGGCGTGCGGGCCGTCCATCCGGCGCTGGGGAAGCGATGCACGAAATCCTGCCCCAGCCTGCCCGCATCGGTGCCGGGCGGCAGCAGCAGCCGATAGCGGCTTTCATAGAGGCTGCCGGGCTGGATCGTGCCGGTCGCATCCAGCCCGGCCATGTCCACGATCACGCTCGGCCCGAAGGCGAAGCCCTGCCCCAGCGCGCCCGGCTCCTCCGCAATCAGGCCGATCACCTTCATGCGCGCCGCGCCCAGCCGCATCCCGTCGCCCACATGCAGACCCAGCCGATCCGCGAGGACGGGCGCGATCGCCGCCTGCAATCCCTTCGGCCGTGGGCTCAGCGCGCCCGGCTGCAACCGCAGCGTGCCGACGAGCGGCCAGGCGCCGTCGGCCGCTTTCAGCGTGACGAGCACCGGTGCCGTACCGTCCGATCCCTGCGCCATGCTGCGCGTGGAAATGCTTTCGGAAAGGCGGCCGGCGCGCGCAAAAGCTGCGGCTTCCTCCACCGTGGCGCGGCGCTGCGACACGCGCATTTCCAGATCGCCGCCCAGCATCGCGCGGCTCTGCGCCTCGATCGCGGTGAGGATGCTGGCGGAAAGGCTGCCAATCCCGGCCAGCGCCGCCGTGCCCACGAACAGGCAGATCGCCAGCAGCATCAGCCCGCGCCCGCCGGCGCGAAGATCGCGCAGCGCCAGTCGCCAGGCGATCATGCCGTGCCGCGATCCGCGACGATCAGGCCGTTGGCCAGTTCCACGATCCGGCGGCAGCGCGCCGCCAGCGCCGGATCATGCGTGATGACGAGCAGGGTAGCGCCGGTCGCGGCGTGGCGTTCGAACAGCAGATCCATGATGATCCGGCCGGTCGCGCCATCCAGATTGCCGGTCGGCTCGTCCGCAAACAGCAGGGCCGGGCGCGGTGCCAGCGCGCGGGCGATCGCCACGCGCTGCTGCTCGCCGCCTGAAAGCTGGGTGGGATAATGGTGGATGCGGTGCGAAAGGCCCACCGCCGCCAGCTCCGCCTCGGCCCGCGCGAAGGCATCCCGCTCGCCCGCAAGCTCCAGCGGCACGGCGACATTTTCCAGAGCCGTCATCGTCGGCAGCAGGTGGAAAGCCTGGAGCACGATGCCGATCCGGCCGCGACGCGCCACGGCGAGCGCATCCTCGTCCATCGCCTCGAAGGCCAGGCCCGCCACGCGCACGCTGCCGCCGCTTGGCCGCTCCAGCCCGGAGAGCACCGCCATGAGCGAGGATTTGCCCGAACCGGACGGGCCTAGCAGCGCCACGCTCTCGCCCGCCGCGATCGTAAGATCGATACCGCGCAACACCTCCACCCGCGCGGGCGGGCGGCCCAGCGCCAGCGTGAGATGGCGCGCATCGACGACGATGCTATCGGGATCCCGGAATGGCGGAAGGAGCGAAGATGGCACGGCGCAAGGGATATGGAGCGGTTCGCGCTTTTGTCTATCTCCTCCTCGGCCTGATTGCCGGTTTTCCGGCGCGGGCGACCCCGGTCGCCCCCGTGATCTGGGCATTCGGCGACAGCCTCACCGCCGGCTATGGCCTGCCTCCCGCCGATGGCTTTCCCGCGCAATTGCAGGCGGGCCTCCGGCGCGGTGGCCTGTCCGCCACGGTGCGCAACGGTGGCGTCGCGGGCGATACCACCGCGCAGGGCAAGGCCCGGCTGCGCTGGGGCCTGCGCGGCCTCGGCACGCCGCCTGATCTCGTGATCGTGGAATTTGGCGGCAACGATATGCTGCGCGGCCTCCCACCCGAAGTGGCCGAGGCCAATCTGGATGCGATCCTGACCGAGCTGGGCCGCCGCCGCATCCCCACCCTGCTCGTCGGCATGCGTGCCGCGCCCAATCTGGGCGAGGCCTATCGCGCCAGGTTCGACAGCCTCTATGCGCGGCTCGCCGCGCGGCATCGCGTGGCCTTCTACCCCTTCTTCCTCGATGGGGTGGTGGGCCATCGCGATCTTTTCCAGGCGGATGGCATCCACGCCAATGCGCGCGGCGTGCGGATCATCGTGAGCCGCATCGCGCCGGCGGTGCGCAAGGCGCTGGCCGCCCCCCGTCCATAGAGACCGGCCCGGCTGGAGGGGGCCTGAGCCGAAGGTTGCCGATCAGCCCAGCGTCTTGTGAATGCCGGGTTCGCGCGGATCGAGCGTGAAGCGGGCGATATCGGCAATCGCACTGTCTTCCTTCAGCGCGTTGGCAAGGCCCCGGAACGCGACATCGCCGCCATCGGGGGTCAAGGTCGCGAGGCCATAGCCGCGCACCTCATTCTCCGCGAAGACAAGCCCGTTGGCCGGCGCCTGCTGCTTGAAGCTCGCATCGTTGAACAGCGAGGTGATCGATCCGCCGACGAACTCGGCGCCGATCGGCGCCGCATCGGGCCGCGCGGGATCCTGGATCGAATCGGCGGCGAAGGCGTGGATGTCGCCGCCGATCGAGAAGGGATTGGCGGTCCTCGCCTCGGCCCAACGGCGGAAGATGCGATCCCGCGCCACCGGATAGGTGGACCATGTATCGGCCGAAAGCAGCGGGCCCTTTTCGGGATGCGCGGCGTCGATCCGCCCCTGCCGGCGCATCAGCGTCTCCTGCGCGAGGATGTTCCAGCGCGCCTTCGTGGTGCCAAGCTGCCGCATCAGCCACTGTTCCTGCGCGCTGCCCAGCATCGTGCGGCCCGGATCATCGAGATCGGCGCAGGGCGGAACCAGCACCTGATATTGCTCGTGCCGCGCCAGCAATTCGGGCGGCTGGCAGGCGCGGGGGCCGCGATACTGGCGATCGTCGACGATCTGGAACTGGGCGAGCCCACCCCAGTCGACCGCCGTATAGAGCCGCATCGAAGGCCCCTTCGGCCGCGCCCACAGCGGCAGCGGCTGATGCTCGTAATAGGCCTGATAGGCGGCGGCGCGACGGAGCAGGAAGGCGCCACGATCGCCATTCTTCTCATCGAGATCAGCGGCATAATCGTTGGCCACTTCGTGATCGTCCCACGTCAGCAGCCAGGGTGCCGCCTGATGCGCGGCCTGGAGCAGCGGATCGCGCTTGTAGGTCGCGTAGCGCACCCGATAGCCGCCAATATCCTTCGGCTCCGGATTGAGGTGGAGGCGCACCGCATTCCTGGGATTGGGATCCGCCTCGTAGATATAGTCGCCCAGGAACACGACCAGATCGGGATCGTCGGCCACCATGTGGCGATAGGCGGCGTAGAAGCCCGCCTCATATTTCTGGCAGGAGGCGAAGGCGAAGCGGAAGCGATCGGGCATCACCCCCGCCGCCGGCGCGGTGCGCGTGCGGCCGACGGGGCTCGTCTCCCCACCCGCGATGAAGCGGTAATGATAGACTCGCGCCGGCCTGAGCCCGGCTGCCTCGACATGCACCGAATGGCCCCAGCCGGGTTCGGCGCGCGCGGTGCCCGATCGCGCGATGCGCGCGAAACCCTCATCCTCCGCCACTTCCCAGCGCACCGGAACATCGGCGGGCGGCATGCCGCCATCCGCCTCCAGCGGCTTCGGCGCCAGGCGCGTCCACAGGATTACCGATCCCGGCATCGGATAGCCGGATGCCACGCCCAGCGAAAACAGGCCGGGCGCAAGCGGCAGCGCCCCCTTCGCGCCGATCGCGATCAGCGCGGCGGATGCGCCCACGCCCACGATCAGGCTCCGGCGGGAGAGCGCCGCGATCTCGGATCCGGCGGGGGCGGCAATGTCATCCGGTGTGTGCATCGCATGGCCTTCGCAAGCTTCCATGTCCGTTCGGTGACAGGTGCGGGCAATTGCGGCCGGCTGCAAAGAAAACGTCATCGCTCCGTCACCGAAACATCGCGGGCGGGAGCTAGCGGACCCCATCTTCCAAGAAGGGGCAAAATGATGCGGAAACTCCTGCTTTCGGCGTGCGCGACGAGCGCCATCGCCTGTGCCACCGGCGCGCAGGCGCAGGCCGCGCCGGACGGCACCGACGATGCGATCGTCGTGACCGGCCAGCGCGCGCAGCAGGAGCGATCCATCCAGGTGAAGCGCGCGGCGATCGGCGTGCTCGATGTGTCCGCCGCCGACGAGATCGGCCGCCTGCCCGACAAGAATGTGGCCGAGGCGATCGAGCATCTGCCCGGCGTCGGCGTCACCTACGATCAGGGCGAGGGCCGCTACGTCGCGATCCGCGGCGTGCCTTCGAACCTCAACAATTATACGCTGAACGGTCTGGAGATCGGCAATCCCGACGGCACCACCCGATCGCTGCCGCTGGACATCGTTTCCGGCCAGATGCTGAACCGGATCGAAATCGCCAAGGTGAAGACGGCCGACATGGATGGCCAGGGCATTGGCGGCACCGTCAATCTCGTTACGCAGACGGCGTTCGACTTCAGGGATCGGTTCAACGTCGCGATCAGCGGCAAGGCCGGCTACCAGACGCTCAACAAGAAAGTACCCTATCAGGGCGATGCCACCATCGCCGGGCGCTTCGGATCGGATGAGCAGTTCGGCGTCGTGCTCGGCGGCAGCTATTCCTATCGCGATTTCGATAGCATGGGCTTCTATCCGGACAATTGGCGCCCGGATGCGCGGTTCGCGCGCGGGGGCGTGCCCGACAACATCAAATATACGCGCTATTCGCTCACCCGCGAGCGGATCGGCGGCACCGGATCTTTTGACTGGCGGGCGAGCGACACGCAGAGCTTCTACATTCGCGGCGTCTATTCAAAATTCACCGAAGATGAGGTGCGGCCGCGCTACCGGCTGGATTTCGCCACCTCCGCCCTCGCCTCCTCCTCCGCCTTCCAGCTCAATCCCGATGGGCTGACCGGCACGCTCACCGGCACGGGCGCGGAACGGCGCGAGGATCTGCGCCTGGATTACAAATCCAAATATCTGGCGACCGGCATGATCGGCGGCTCCACCGAACTGAGCCGCCTGAAGCTGGACTATGAAGGCGCCTACAGCCGCAATCGCACGCTGGATCGCTATCCGATCTGGCAGTTCCGCTGCAATCCGGGCACCGTAAACTTCGATTTCACCGACAAGGTCTATTCGGCCGCACCGGCCACGGAATGCTCGGCGAACCAGCTCCAGTTCCGCCAGTATCAGAAGTTCCATCAGGTGAACGTCGAGAAGATCTGGCAGGGCAGGATCGATGCCACCTATTCGCTCGACGGGCTCGGCGACGGCAGCTTCCTGAAGTTCGGCGGCAAATATCGCGATACGGATCGCAGCTTCGATCAGGACAATCCGACGTGGACGCGCGCCAGCGCCAGCGCCAATCGCTGGACGCTCGGCCAGTATGATCTCGGCGCGGCCGGCACCTGCGTCTATCCGAACAGCGCCGATACCGATCAATGCTATTATAACAGCCCGCTGTTCAACATCTCCGCGTTGCAGGCCTTCACCGATCAGAATCTGGGCGGCGCGCTGATGCCGCTGGATGCGGCGACCACGCTCACCAACAATACGGTTGCCGATTTCACGCTGAAGGAGAAGGTCGCGGCCGCCTATGTGATGGCGAACCTGAAGTTCGGCGCCGTCACGATCACGCCGGGCCTGCGCTACGAGCATACCAGGCTCGGCATCACAGGCTATCGCCTGCAGAATACGAATACCGTGATCCCCACCTCCAGCGACAACAGCTATGATGACTGGCTGCCCTCGCTGATCGTGCGGATCGAGCCCAGCCACGACACGATCTTCCGCTTCGCTTATTCGAAGAGCCTGGGCCGGCCGGAATATAGCACGCTCTCGCCCGGCGGATCGATCGACACGGTCAATGCCGCGCCCAACGTGGCGGTTTCGCTCGGCAATCCGGATCTGAAGCCCTATCGCGCCGACAATCTCGATGCGACGGCGGAATGGTATTTCGCCAAGGGCGGCCTGTTGAGCGTTGGCGTGTTCGCCAAGTTCATCCGCAATCCGATCTTCACCCAGACGACGGTGACGCTGAACGGCAGCTACAATGGCGTCACCTATCCGCAGGTCTCGATCAGCCAGCCGCTGAACGCCGCAAAGGGCGATATCGTGGGCATCGAGGCCCAGTATCAGCAGCAGTTCACCTTCCTGCCGGGCCTGCTCTCGGGCTTCGGCATTTCGCTCAACGGCACGCTGACCGATTCCACCCTGACCCTGCCGGATGGCCGCAAGTCGACCTTCCCCAGCCAGTCCAAATATCTCTACGGCGCGGAACTCTTCTACCAGAAGGGCCGCGTGGAGGCCTCGCTCGCCTATCACAATACGGGCCACTCGCTGCTCGCGATCGGCAGCCCCTCCTATAACGATCAGTATAATGACGATCTGCGCCGGCTGGATGCCAAGGCCAGCTTCGCCGTGTGGGAGAATGTCCGCCTGTTCGTGGAGGCGCAGAACCTGACGGACGAACCGACCCGCCAATATCAGGCCGGCAACAGGAATTGGGTGATCCAGAACGAACGCTATGGCCGCACCTTCTATGCCGGCGTATCGGCGAAGTTCTGATGCTGGCGCTTGCTCTTCTCCTCGCCGCCGCCACGCCGGAGCCGGGCACGCAGCCCGCGCCGGCGCCGCAGACGCTTCCGGCCGTAACGGAGGTCGCCCGCTTCAGCGCCGAGGAGGCGCGGCAGGGCGTCGTGGCGGATGGCAAATATGTCTATGCCATCTCCAATGCCGAGATCGGCAAATATGATCGGCGCACGCACGAACTGGTCGAAAGATGGCGGGGCGATCCCGCGCGCTTCCGTCACATGAACAGCTGCATCCTGGCAGGGCGGCAGCTGGTATGTGCCGCCTCCAATTATCCCGAAGTGCCGCAGGCCAGCTCGATCGAATGGTTCGATGCGGGCAGGCTTTCCCATGTCCGCACGCTTAGCCTGGGGCCGGGGCGCGGATCGCTGACCTGGCTCGATTGGCATGAGGGCAGCTGGTGGGCCTGCTTCGCCAATTATGCGGGCAAGGGCGGCGAGCCGGGCCGCGACCATCGCTACACGACGCTCGTTCGCTATTCGCCGGACTTTCAGGAGCAGGGCGCGTGGCTATTCCCGCCGAGCGTGCTGGAACGGTTCGCGCCCTATAGCTCTTCGGGCGGCGTGTGGGGGCGCGATGGCCTGCTCTATGTGACCGGCCATGATCGGCCCGAACTCTATGCGCTGCGCCTGCCGCCGGCCGGATCGATCCTCGAACATGTCGCCACCATCCCGCTGATGACGGACGGGCAGGCGATCGCCTGGGAAGAAGGTGCGAACCGGATCCTGTGGGGGATAGAGCGCAAGACCAGGGAAGCGGTGGCGGTGCGCGTTCCGGAAATGACGGGGCCATAGGGACTGATCGGCGGGGTGGAGCGCGCTCGCCGCGAAACCCGCCCGCACCCAGTCCGCTCGTCTTGAGCCTGTCGAAGGGCAGCCCTCCCGCACGGGATGCGCGCAGGCCGGATCCGTCCGGCCCAACGGGGCGCTCCCTCAGTTGAAGGCTTCCGCTTTCGCCTGTTCCCAGTTCTGCCGGTAGAATTCGTGATCGCACGTGCCATCGATCAGCGTGCCCGGCTTCACCAGATTGTGGATCTGCGAAAATTGCCGCACCTCGGATCGGCTGGTGCGGCGGACGAGGTGGCGCGGCCCCAGCTCGTCGGGATGGCTCAGCCCCGCCGCCGCCAGCATCTCGCCCAGCGCGTGCAGCGTATTGGCATGGAAGCGCGCGACGCGCTCGGCCTTGTCGGGCACCACCAGCGCGCGCTGGCGCAGCGGATCCTGCGTGGCGATGCCGGTGGGGCAATGGTTGGTGTTGCACGACAGGGACTGGATGCAGCCGATCGCGAACATGAAGCCGCGCGCCGCATTGGCCCAGTCCGCCCCGATCGCGAACAGGCTCGCCAGATCGAAGGCGCTGACGACCCGCCCCGCCACGCCGATCTTGATCCGATCGCGTATGCCGGCGCCGGTCAGCGTGTTGTGGACGAGCAGCAGGCCCTCGCGCATCGGCATGCCCATATGATCGCTGAACTCGACGGGCGCGGCCCCCGTGCCGCCCTCGGCCCCGTCGACGACGATGAAATCCACATAGATGCCCGTCGCCAGCATCGCCTTGACGACGCCCATGAATTCCCACGGATGGCCAAGGCAGAGCTTGAAGCCGATCGGCTTGCCGCCCGATAGCGCGCGCAGCTGCGCCACGAAGGCCATCATCTCCAGCGGCGTCGAGAAAGCGGTATGCGCCGATGGCGACACGCAATCCTGCCCCACCGGCACGCCGCGCGTCTCGGAGATTTCGGGCGTCACCTTGGCCGCCGGCAGTATGCCGCCATGGCCGGGCTTGGCCCCCTGGCTCAGCTTGATCTCGATCATCTTGACCTGATCGCTCGTCGCCTGCGCGGCGAAGCGATCGGGGCTGAAATTGCCATGTTCGTCGCGGCAGCCGAAATAGCCGCTGCCGATCTGCCAGACGATGTCGCCGCCATGTTCGCGATGATAGGGGCTGATGCTGCCCTCGCCCGTATCGTGGCTGAAGCCGCCGATCTTGGCGCCCTTGTTGAGCGCGCGGATCGCATTGGCGGAAAGCGCGCCGAAGCTCATCGCCGAAATGTTGAGCACGGATGCCGAATAGGGCCGGTCGCATTGCGGGCCGCCGATCGTGATGCGGAAGCTGGTGGCGTCGACATGTTTGGCCGGCTGCATCGAATGGCCGATCAGCTCATAACCGTCGCGATAGACGTCCAGCAGGGTGCCGAACGCATGTTCGCCTGCAATGCCCTTGGCGCGGCGATAGACGAGCGAGCGCTGCGAACGCGAGAAGGGCACCGCCTCCTCGTCCGCCTCCAGCAGATACTGGCGGATTTCGGGGCGGATCAGCTCCACCAGCCAGCGTATGTGGCCGATGATCGGATAATTGCGCAGCACCGAATGGCGCTCCTGCGCCAGATCGCGCAATCCCAGCAGCACGAAGCCGCTCGCCAGCAGGGCGGGAAGCGCGAACCAGTGTGAACGGGGGACAAGCGCCACCGAAACGAGCGCCACCGCCATGCAGATGAAGAAGGTCGCGAAGCGGCTGAGCGAAAATCTCAAATTCATGCCGTACCCCCGTGCCGCCCGAACCGATGCGACTCCCGATCGATACCAAGCACAACAGGCCCGCACCCACCAAGCGCAATGATCGCGGCGGCGCGAGCGGCAGTCCCGCCCCCGTCGCCCCGCCGCTGGACTTGGGCGATCGCCCCCTGCCCTTCGATCGTTACTGCGCCGTCCGTTTTCGGCGGAAAGCCGCCATCAATATTCGACGTAATAATCCTTGGCGAAATGTTCGCCGGCGAAGGCGCGCTTGCTGGTCCAGGGCTGGGGCGGGACGGTCCAGTAGGGATCGCTCGCGGGGAGGCCCAGCGCCAGCAGGCTCAGCGAGGCGAGATACATGCTGCCCGCATTCGAATACCAGTCGGCCAGGGTCGGCTGGTGGCCGGCGAAACCGATGGTGAGATAGCCCTGCTCATCGAAATTGGTGGGATGGGAGAAGACGGCGCGCTGCGCCGCCACGGTGGCGGCGCGCGCCTGCCCGGCGGGCAGCGCTTCCGGCAGCCACTGGCGCCAGGCGAGCAGGCCGATCGGCTGGAATACGGCGGTGCGATAGGTGAGCGATCGGCCGATCGGCGGATAGCTGCCGTCGGGCGCCACCATCCGCTCCAGCGAGGTGCCGTAGCGCTGCATGCGCTTCTTCGCCTGCTCCAGCAGCTCCTTGGCCTTCAGGCTGTTGAAATGGGCATTGGTGGCGACCAGCACCTCGAGGATCTCGATCATCATCGGATGGATCACGTAGGATCCGTAATAATCGAAATGGAAATGCGGCCCGTCCGCATACCAGCCATCGCCCACATACCATTCCAGCACCTTGCGCACGGCCAGATCGATGCGCACCGGATCCCATTCCTCACCGATCGAAAGCAGGAACGCCTCGTTCATCGCGGCGAAGAGCAGCCAGTTGGTGTAAGGCGGGGAGACGGAACGCAGGCCCTTTATCTCCTTCACGATGCGCGCCTTGGTCCTGGCGTCCAGCGGCTCCCACAGCGCCTTGGGCGCGCGGATCAGCGCGTTGGTGAAATAGGCGCTGTCGACGAGCTGCTGCTCCGCGATGCCGCCGAACAGATAGTCGCCGCTCGCCGGATCCACCGAATGGGCATAGCTCGCCAGCGCCTGCGTGCGCAGCGTGGCCCGCAGCCGGCTTTCCGCATCGCCCGTATCGGGCAGCGCGAGCCACGGCGCGAGGCCCGCGATCAGCCGCCCGAAACATTCGAGATACGCCACCTTCACCGGGCGGCCGTCCCAGGTGGGGCTCAGCTCCGGCTTGAAGCGCGCCTGAAGCTGCCCCTTGGACATCGGGCCCAGCACCGGCTCGGCCATGCGCCGCAGCAGATCGAGCATATAGGCGCGATCCTGCGCACCGCTGCCCAGGCCGCCTGCGGGAGCAGCGCTTCCCGCCCCCGCCTGCGCGGTCGCTTCCGTTCCCAGGCTGGTCGCCAGCGCGCCGGCGCCCAGCGCGGCCGCGATGAATTCACGTCGTTCCATGATGATCGTCCTGACTGGAGAAAGGGATCAGCCGCGCGGGGCCGGCGGGGCGGTGAAATCCACGGGCGCATCGGCGACATATTTGTCCCATGCGGCGCGCGTGCGGATGCCGGCATTGCCCTTGTCCCACACCGAGCCCGAATAATAGACGAAGGGCTTGCCCGGCTGGACGCGGAGCAGGACGAGATGATCGTCCGCATCCGCCTTCACATCCACGATCATCGCCGGATCCACCTTGATCGCGATGCCCATGCGGCCATGATCGCCCGTCTCGGGGCCCCACCAGCTGAGCCAGCCATGCGCCCTGTCCACGCTCAGCTCGCCATCCTTGTCCGCGATGGTGGTGCGCTTGCCGATGCCGATGCCGACGATCAGCTCGCCCGGCCTGTCGGACGAGAGCGTCGAGACGAGCCGCGTGAACTGCGTGCCGAGCGGCAGCGTGAAGCGCCGCGTCTCCCACACCTTGCGTTCCACATCCACCGGCCAGGGCGCGTAACGCACCTCGAAATCGGCGACGTCGGGGCCGTTCTTCAGGATGCGGTAGCTGCGGTAATTGCGCGACGACCAGAGCTTGTTGTCGAACCAGATGCCGAGGCCGCCCGCGCCGCGCGCGCTGCCCACATTATAGAAATCCATGCCCTCGCCATGATAGGCATGCTGGTCTCCGGTGCGCAGCTGCCGATCGGCGAAGGCCCAGGGCACATTCTTCCCCCACGCATCGATGCCCGATCCCGAAGGCGGCTCGGCCGCCTCCAGCGCCCGGCCGTAGATGCGATGCGCGGTGCGATCATTCTCCCACAGCAGATCATCATAGCGATAGGGCGCGAGCACCACCGACGCGCGCGGGCTGCGGTCCGCCGGCGGGGTCAGCGGCCTGGTGATGGCAGGCATCACCGGCTGATCCGCCTGCTGCGCGATCGCCGCACCGGCAAGCGTGAGGAGGGCAGAGGTGCTGAACAGCAATTGCTTCACGGGATGATCTCCGGGCTGGAGGTGGCGCTGGCCGGTCGTGCGGCCTCGGGCGTGGTGCCGGCCCCCTCGAAGGGCTTCAGGCGGAAGGCATAATGGAGCGGCCCCGAAGGCACGCGATATTGCGGAAGGGCACGCCCCCATTTCGTCCACTGGTCGTCACCGCCGACGCCCACCTGCGCGGCATCGATCAGCAGCGAAACCCGATCGTGGGGCACGATGTCGCTGCTCTTCGCCGTCCCCGGCGCGCGGCGCGCCAGATCCTCATAGGGAAAAGCCAGCGCGTTCATCGACAGGGGCGCCGCCCCTTCGACGCGCAGGCCGGGGGCACCCGGCCGGGTCAGCTCCATCCAGCGGACGTCCACCTTGTTGCCGGTTTCCTGTGGCCGCATGTAATCGTGATTCTGCTCCGCGATGCGGCCGCGCCACAGCGCGATCGGGGCACCCGTCTTGCGATCCGCATAGCTTTCATGCGGCCCACGCCCATACCATTCCAGCGTGTCGAACGCGAAGGGCATGCGATAGGACAGGCCCACGCGCAGCGGATCGGGCAGGTCGCTGCCCGTGGGCGTCATGTCGCCCTCCACCGCCAGAGATCCATCGCCGTTCATCACATAGCGCGTCACGAAACGCGCCACGCCCCCGCCAACTGCATGGCGCACCGTCACTTCGGCGCGGCCGTCATCCAGCCGGCGGGGCGTGATCGCCTCGACGGTGCGTACATCCGATGCCTGCTGCCAGATCGCATGCGTGCTGATCGTGCGGGTGCCGATATCATTGTCGGTGGCGGCGCGCGTGAAATTGGGCGCGCCGCCGCTGAGCAGGGTCTGCCCGCCGGCCGCATAATGATCGACAAGACCGGTCGCGCGATCGATCGTCAGTTCGGCGCCGCCGGCCGACAGGCTCACGCGCCCGCCCCGGTCCGTCAGCGTCACGCGGCCCGCCGGCAGCGGCGCGTCGGCCGGCTGCACCGTCCCCATCGCGAACTGCTCCCAGCCGATCACCTGCCCCGCCGCGACGGCGGGCGCGGTATCCGCCCTGGCGCGCGCGACGATCGTCAGCAGCAATTCCGATCCCGGCGCGCGCTTGATCGTCGGCAGGGCGAGCGCAACCGTCTCCTGCCCGCGCGCGGGCGTGGCCAAGGGGGGCAGATCGCCGCGCGCCACGATCACGCCGTCATTGGCGATCTGCCAGCTGAACGCATAGCGCGAGAGATCGACGAAATCGTTGCGGTTGATCACCCGCACCGTGCCGGCCTTCGCATCGAAATCGGCGAACTGCACCGGCGCATAGACCTTGCGCAGCTCGAACAATTGGGGGTTGGGCGTGCGATCCGATTGGGTGAGCCCGTCGCCAAATTCCAGCTCGCCGCCGGGGTTGGGGCCATATTCGCCGCCCATGCCCCAATAAGGCCGCCCATCGGCCGTCTTGCGGTACATGGATTGATCCACCCAATCCCAGACGAAACCGCCCTGCAATTTATCCGGATGGGCGTAGATGACGTCCCAGTAATCCTTCAGGTCGCCACCCGAATTGCCCATCATGTGCGCATATTCGCACTCGATCAGAGGCTGGCGGAAATTGAAGTTGGTCGCATAATCTTCCAGCTTGGCGGCGCTGTCATACATGGGCGCATAGATGTCGGCATAATCGTTGGGCCGGTGCTCGCGCTGATTGTCCCACGTGCCCCAGCCGAGATAGGAGATGAGCCGCCCCGGATCGCGCGCCCGCGCGGCGGCGGCGGCCTTCGCGAAATTGGGGCCGATGCCGGCCTCGTTGCCCAGCGACCAGAAGATCACCGAAGGGTGGTTCTTGTCGCGCTCCACCATGTTCATCACGCGGGAGACATGCGCGCCCTCCCAGGCCGGATCGAAGCCGATCTGATATTTTCCGCGCACCTCGGGATGGTTGTTCGACCATTCCATATAATGGTGGCTCTCGATATCGGCCTCATCCATCACATACAGGCCATAGCGATCGGCCAGCTCATAGAGGCGAGGATCGTTCGGATAGTGGGATGTGCGCAGAGCATTGATATTGTTCTGCTTCATCAGCTGGATATCGCGCTCCATCGATTCCAGCGACACGACATGGAAGGTTTCAGGGTCATGCTCGTGGCGATTGACGCCGCGGATCGTGACCGGCTTGCCGTTCACGGTGACGAGGCCGTTCCGGATCGCCACGTCGCGAAAACCGATCCGGCTCCAGGTGGATTGAAGGATATTGCCCTTCGCGTCGTACAGCTCCACCAGCAGCATGTAGAGATTGGGCGTTTCCGCCGACCAGGGCCGCACGTTCGGCAATGTGGCGGAAAGCGTGACGGCGCGCTCCTGGCCGCCCTTCACCGGCGCCGATGCCGTCAGCAGCTGCGTCCTGTCGTCCCTGTCGAGCAGCACGATCCGCGCCGTGGTGGCGGCGACGGAGGGCGTGACGGCAAGGTCCACCTTCAGCGCGCCGTCGCGATAGCCGTTTTCCAGCCCGGCATGGACGAAGAAGTCGCGGATGCGCGTCCTGGGCGCCGCCATCAGGAACACTTCGCGCTCGATACCGGAGACGCGCCAGAAATCCTGATCCTCGAGATAGGAGCCATCCGACCAGCGATAGACCTGGATCGCGATCGTGTTGCGCCCGGGATGCAGGAAGCGCGTCACATCGAATTCGGACGGCAGCTTGCTGTCCTCCGAATAGCCGACCTTCTGGCCGTTCACCCAAACATAATAAGCGGATCCCGCCGCGCCGATGTGCAGGATCACATCCTGCCCCGCCCAGCCCGCCGGGAGATCGACATCCCTGCGATAGGAGCCAACCGGATTGGTCGCATGCGGGATCAGCGGGCGGTTCGCCGGGAAAGGATAGGTGATGTTGAAATAGCGGGCCTGATCGTAGCCCTCGGCCTGCCAGTCGGACGGGACCTTGATCTCCTTCCAGCCCGACACGTCATAATCGGGCTTTTCAAAGCCCCGCGGCAGCGCATCGGCGCTGGGCGAGAAGGAGAAACGCCACATCCCCGTCAGCAGCAGGAAGCGATCGGATTTGGTGCGGTGGCCGGCGATCGCCTTGGCGCGGCTTTCGAATGGAAAGCCGGTGGCGCGCGCGGGCTCCTTGCCGATCGCGTAGATGGCCGGATTTTCCCAGTCCGGGCGGCTCGCATCCACCTGTGGCTGGATCGGCGGCGCCGGATCCGGCACGGCCGCCACGGCGCGCATGGCATACAAGCCGGCAAGGCTCGCGAGGAGGGGGCGGAATGATTTCTGCACGGCTTCGGGCCTCTCGCTCTCCGTGACGCCGTCCGGAGGATCGACCGGTGCGCTCTTCGATGTTAGGCTCTGGCTACATCCGTCGAATTGGTATTACAAGTGAGCCGATGACCGTTCGATGATGATGGTGGGCGGTAGAACGGGAGACGGATGTGGCGGGAAGTGCAGGCTCATTATCGGATAGCCTGTTCCGCAAGCTGGAAGGCCGGATCGTCTCGGGCGAGATGGCGCCGGGATCGCGCTTTCCGACCCAGAAGGAACTGGCCGAAACCGAGAAGGTAAGCCGCACCGTGGTGCGCGAGGCCGTCGCGCGGCTCGCCTCGCAGGGGCTCACCACCTCTCGTCAGGGATCGGGCGTGTTCGTTGCCGAAACCGCGCGCTACCGCGCCTTCCAGGTCACGCGTGACGAGCTGGGCGAGCTGGCGGACGTCATCAAGCTGCTGGAAATGCGCCTTGCCGTGGAAACGGAGATGGCGTCGCTCGCCGCCGCCCGCCGCACCACGGCCAATATCGGCGAGATACGCGATGCGCTGAACCATATGGAGGAAGTGGGCGACGATCCGGCGGCCGCCGCGCGCGCCGACAGCGCCTTCCATCTCGCCATCGCCCGGGCCACGCAGAATGATTATTTCGTGCGGCTGATCGATTTCCTCGGCGTGCGGCTGGTGCCGCCGCGCAACCTCTATCTGCGCGACCAGTCCGACGAGGCGCATGCCAGCTATGCCGCCAAGGTGCGCGGGGAGCATGATGCACTGCTCGATGCGATCGTGCGCATGGATTCGGCCAAGGCGCGCGAGGCGGCGCGCCATCACATGCAGGAAAGCCTGAGCCGCCACAGCCAGCTGAGCGAGACGGCGCGCCTGCGCGGGAAATGAGCGACGGTCAATGCGGGCGTCTGCCGCTCGCATTGACCGTCGCCGCAGACTTGTACTACAACATTGGGAAACGCGGCCCAAGTCCGCGTGAGGAGAGCCTGTGGCTGCAGCGTTTCACGATGGGCGGACAAGATGCGCGACGGGAATGCGCCCA
Source organism: Sphingomonas sp. (assembly GCF_003248515.1). Classification (GTDB taxonomy): domain Bacteria; phylum Pseudomonadota; class Alphaproteobacteria; order Sphingomonadales; family Sphingomonadaceae; genus Sphingomonas_I. The sequence goes on along the minus strand of NZ_QFOB01000008.1, from coordinate 75,640 downwards.
TGACGCCCCCGCCCCATTCCGAAGCCGCCATCGCCGGCGCCACCGGGCGCGCGAGCCGCTATCGCTGGGCGATCTGCGCGCTGCTCTTCGCCGCCACCGCGATCAACTATGTCGATCGCCAGATGATCGGCGTGCTGAAGCCGGTGCTCCAGGCCGATCTCGGCTGGAAGGAAAGCCAGTATGCGGACATCGTCTTCTGGTTCCAGGCGGCCTATGCGATCGGCTTCCTGTTCATGGGCCGCTTCATGGACGCGATCGGCGCACGCTTCGGCTATGCGATCGCCTTCGGCTTCTGGACGCTTGCGCACATCGCCCACGGCTTCGTCCGCGGCGTCACCGGCTTCGCCTTCGCGCGTTTCGCGCTGGGGCTGGGCGAATCCGGCAATTTCCCGGCGGGCCTGAAAACCGTCGCGGACTGGTTTCCCCAGCGCGAGCGCGCGCTGGCGGTGGGCATATTCAATGCGGGCGCGAATGTGGGCGCCATCGTCACGCCCCTGCTCGTGCCCGCGATCACGCTCGCTTATGGCTGGCGCGCGGCCTTCATCATCACCGGCCTGTTCAGCGTGATCTGGATCGTCGTGTGGCTCGTCCTGTTCCGGTCGCCGGCCGAGCATCCGAAGGTGAATGCCGAGGAGCTGGCGCTGATCCAGAGCGATCCCGTCCAGCCGGCCGGCCGCATGGCCTGGGGCAGGCTGTTCACCCGGCGCGAAACCTGGGCCTATGCCGCCCCCAAGTTCCTCACCGATCCCATCTGGTGGATGTTCCTGTTCTGGCTGCCGGATTTCCTCGGCAAGCGTTATGGCCTCGATCTCAAGAGCTTCGGGCCGCCGCTCGTCGTGATCTATCTGATGTCGGATGGCGGCAGCGTGATCGGCGGATGGGCCTCGTCGCGGATGATGAAGGCCGGCATCTCGGTCAATCGCGCGCGCAAGCTCACGATGCTGGGCTGCGCGATCGCGATCCTCCCCGTCATCTTCGTCCAGAATGTCAGCTCGCTGTGGCTCGCCGTCATCCTGCTCGGCATCGCCACCGCCGGCCACCAGGCCTTTTCGGCCAATCTGCTCACGCTTCCCTCCGATCTGTTCCCGCGCTCCGCCGTGGGCTCGGTCGTCGGCATCGGCGGCACGGCAGGCGCGATCGGCGGCATGCTGATCGCGAAGTTCATCGGTTACGTGCTCGATATCTCGGACAGCTATGCGCCCATCTTCGCGGTGGCCGGCGGTTCCTATTTCCTCGGGCTCGTCGCGCTTCACCTGCTCAGTCCGCGCCTGGAGCGGGCCTCCTTCGACACACCAGCCTCCTAGGATCCATCATGATCGCACGCACCCTGGCCCTGCTGCTGGCCGCAGCCACACCGGCCGCCGCCATCGCGGCGCAGCCGGCGCACGGGGCCGCCGCGCAGCAGGCGCCGCTCACGCTCGCCACCAAACTGGCCGAGTGGCAGCTCGCCCGGCTCGACGATGCCGGCCACGTCTCCCGCGTCACCACCGAGACGCGCAATCCGCGCGCGTGGGAACAGGCCGTCTTCTGGGTGGGCATGACGGCGCTGGCCGATGCCGGCGGCCCGCCGGAGATCGCGAAGGCGGTGCAGGCGATGGGCAAGGCCAATGAATGGCTGCCCGCGCGCCGCCCCTATCATGCCGACGATCTCGTCATCACCCAATCCTATCTGTGGGCGGCGAAGCATGGCGCGGGGGCGGAGGCGATCGCCCCCGCCCGCAAGGCCTTCGATTTCATCCTCGCCAATCCCGCTCATGTGTCGCTGGCCTTCTACCAACCGCCCGAAGGCTATGATCACACCGAATGCCTGAAGCGCTGGTGCTGGTGCGATGCTTTGTTCATGGCGCCGCCCGCCATGCTGGAACTGAGCAACCAGACGGGCGACAATCGCTATCGCCAGTTCGCGCTCAAGGAATTCTGGGCGACGACCGATTTCCTGTTCGATCCGGCCGAGCATCTTTATTATCGCGACAGCCGCTTCTTCGTGATGCGTGACGAGGCGAAGCGGAAGCTTTTCTGGGCGCGCGGCAATGGCTGGGTGTTCGCGGCGCTGCCCCGCATGATCCCGCTGCTGCCGCAGGGCAGCGCCGACCGCCAGCGGCTGGAAGCCCTGTTCGTCGAGATGGCGGCGCGGCTGAAGACGCTGCAGAAGGCGGACGGCTATTGGGCGCCCTCGCTGCTGGCGATGGAGGGTTCGCCGCCGGAATCGAGCGGCACCGGCTTCTACACCTATGGCATGGCCTGGGGCGTCAGGGCCGGCCTGCTCGACAGGGCCGGCTATGAGCCCGTCGCCCGCAAGGGCTGGGCCGCTCTTGTGAAGAGCATCCAGCCCGATGGCCGCCTCGGCTGGGTGCAGCAGGTAAGCGACCAGCCCGAAAAAGTGCTGCCAGGCGACACCCAATATTATGGCGTCGGCGCCTTTCTGCTCGCCGCCACGGCGATCGACGCGCTCGATCGCGCCCCTGCGGCCAGCCCCCTCGCCGCCCGCTGAATCCCGGAGCCTGTTCCTTGTTCGAAAAGACCTATTACGCCACCCACCCGGATATGATGGCCGGCGCCTCCAATCAGGATCTGCGCGACCGCTATCTGGTGGGCGACATCTTCCGCGCGGGCGAGATCGTGCTGACCTATTCGCATGGCGAGCGCTTCATCATCGGCGGCGCCGTGCCGGGCGCCACCCCGCTCCCGTTGCCGCGCCACACGGAGCCGGAGAGCGCCCTGGGCCATCCCCTGCTGGAGCGACGGGAACTGGGCATCGTCAATATCGGCGGCCCCGGCAGCGTCATGCTCGATGGAGAGACGTTCACGCTCGACAAATATGAATCGCTCTACGTGCCGATGGGCACGGAGGACGTGATCTTCGCGGGCGAGGGCGCGCGCTTCTATCTGTTGAGCGTGCCCGCCCATCGCGCCTTCCCGCGCAAGAAGATGACGCTGGCGGATGCCGCGACGATGCAGCGCGGCAGCCTCGAAACCTCCAACGAGCGCGACATCTACCAGCTCGTCCTTCCGCACACCTGCTCCAGCGCGTCGCTGTGCCTGGGCATGACGCTGCTGAAGCCCGGCTCGGTCTGGAACACGATGCCGCCTCACGTCCACGAGCGGCGCAGCGAGATCTATCTCTATTTCGATCTCGAGGAAGGCGACCGCATCTTCCATTATATGGGCCAGCCCGATGCGCTGCGGCATATCGTGATGGAAAACGAGCAGGTCGTGATCTCGCCGCCCTGGTCGGTCCACATGGGATCGGGCACGCGCGCTTATTCCTTCATCTGGGCGATGGCGGGCGAGAATCTGGATTATGAGGATATGGACGTGAAGGACGTCTGCCAGCTGCGCTGAGCGGCCTGCCCGGCTCCCGCCCCTGCCACATGCGATCCTCTCGGCACGCGGCGGCGATGCCGGGGCCGGTGGTCTTGGATCGCGGCATTCCCGATGTCATCGGCTATCTGCGGTCTGCCGGTCGCCGACGCCACCCGGCGCGCGGCCGAGCGCTGTCGCTACGCCGCACGGATAGACATCGCGCCGCGCCGGCCGGCCATATTCGCGCGGGATGCCGGGCGGAAACAGTCTCCGGCCGAGGCCGAGGCAAACTGTCGCGCGATGGCGGATGTCTATGGCAAGCTCGGCTACGAGCTTGTCCCGCTGCCCCTCGCCCCGATCGCGGACCGCATGGCGTTCCTCCTCTCGCATATTTCGCAGCGGCCTCGGGGCCGGCCCGGAAAACCAAAAGGCCGGGCGCATCGCTGCGTCCGGCCAGTGGATCGGCAGGTGCTGGCGCACCTGTCGGGGTGAGGATCGGCTGCGGGCCGGGGCGGGAAAGAGCCGCGCCCTCCCCGCCGATCGACCTCAGAACTTGTAGGAGGCGCGCAGGCCGCCGTAGCGATTATAGTCGCGCGCCAGATAGCCCAGCGTCGCCAGCTGGTTGGCATGGTTGCCCGTATCGTTGTTCATGTTCGAGAAGTAATGCTTGTCGAACAGGTTGTTGACGAACAGCACGACTTCCCACTTGCGATCCGGCGCACGCACGCCGGCCGACAGGTTGGCGATGCCATAGCCCGACTGATAGGTCTGGGGATCCTGGTTGATCGAGAAATTGATCCCGCTCTGATAGCTGTAGCTCGCCTGCAGCACGCCATCCAGCGTGGGCGTCAGGCTCGGCGTATATTCGCCGCTCACGGAAGCCTTCCATTTGGGCGCCTGCGGCGGGCGATAGCCGGCGAGGTTCTGGCGCGCCGGTGTGCCGGTGCAACCCTGCGCGACGGTCTGGTTGGGATAGCATTGGGCGCCGGGGAATTCGGTGATCTTGGCATCGTTATAGGTCACGCCGCCAGAGAAATTGAGGTCGGTGGCGGCACGAAAGCTGCCCTCGATCTCGACGCCCTTGGTGCGCAGCCGGCCGACATTGGCGAGACGGAAATTGGTCGTCCCGTCGGACAGGGTCTCGATGCCCTGCGCCTGGAAGTTCTTGAACTTCGTGTCGAACAGCGTGACGTTGAAGGTCACGCGGCGATCGAAGAACTGCGTCTTCAGGCCGATCTGCCAGTCCTTCGAACGCTCCGGCTGCACCGGGCCCGAATTCTGGCGGACGAGGTTGAAGCCCGTGCCGATATCATAGGCCTGCCCCTTATAGCCGGTGGCATAGGTCACGAAGCCCATGATGTCGGGCGTGAACTTCTGCTGCACGCCGGCCTTGTAGGTTTCGTAGCTGGCGCTGTCGTTGCCGGCGAAGGTCGGCACGCCCGCGGCCGCATAATCGGTGAAGCGATAGTCGATCTTGTTCTTGCCGGCGCGCGCGCCGCCGATCAGCGTGGTGTTCACGAACAGATCATATTCCAGCTGGCCGAACGCCGCATATTGGCGGGTGCCGTTGGTGGCATACCAGTTGGCGATCGAGAAATAGGGCCCGCGCTGGAAGACGCGGCTCAGCTCCAGATCCGAATAATAGAGGCCGAGCGTGTAGCGGAAGCGGTTCTTGCCCGGCGCCACGAGCCGGAATTCCTGGCTCCAGCTATGCGTGCGGAACGTGCCGAACTGGCGATTGTCGAGTGCGGCGACCGGCGATTCATCCTGATCGAGAATGTCGAACTGGCGGAACTTGTCATAGCCAGTGATCGACATCAGGCTGGCGAAGCCCAGATCCAGCGAGGCGCGCAGCGAGGCCGAATAATCGCTGTAATCCGTGCCCGAATTGATGTTGTTGGTAACCTTGGTGTTGTCCTCGGTCGCGACGATGCCAGGCGCGAACACCGACGGATCATAAGCGGCCACGCCACGCAGGCGGGCGGCAGCCCCGAGCCGGATGAACGGGCGACCGATCGTCGTCGTGCCGTCGATATAGCCGCCGGAAAGCGTGAGGTTCAGCGTCGAGGTGGGATCCCAGACGACCTTGCCCTTGATCGAAAGCGTGCGGAAACCATTCACCCGGTCGCCGGTCGTCAGGTTGCGGACATTGCCCTCGAACTTGTCGTAATTGGCGTTCAGGCGGAAGCCGGCCGTTTCGCCGATCGGGCCGGAAATCGCGCCGTTGACGGCATATTCGCGATCGGTGGTGACGACGCCGCCGATGCGGCCGGTGAAATCCGCAGTCGGATTCTGCGTGATGATGTTGATGAGGCCGGCCGAGGCGGCCCGGCCATAAAGCGTGCTCTGCGGGCCGCGCAGCACCTCGACACGCTCGATATCGCTCAGATCGGCGAAGGCGCGGGCCAGGAACTGCACGGGCACGTCATCGATCTGCACGGCGACCGAAGGCTCCACCGAAGGCGAGAAGGCGAAGGTGCCGATGCCGCGGATCGAGATGGAATTATTCACCGGCTGCTCGGAGGGGCGGATCAGCAGCGACGGGGTTGCCTTCGTGAGATCGGCGAACTGGCGGACGCCCTGCGCGGTCAGCGCCTCGCCCCCCAGCACCTGCACGGCCACCGGCACGTCCTGGATGCGCTGGGCGCGCTTCTGCGCGGTCACGACGATTTCGCCGGCGGCGGTAGGATCGGGCTGGGCGGAAGCGGCGGCGGGCTGCGGGGCGGCATCCTGCGCGAAGGCGGCGCTGCCGATCGAGGCCATACCCGCGAGGATCAGGCACCGGGCCATGGCGGTATTATTCGAAAGACGCATGCTCTTCCCTCCCCTTTGATACGCCGACTCTGTCATCGGCTTGATGCCGCCCTCTAGATCGGACTGGAGAGGCGTTCAAGTGTTGTATGACAAATTTTGTGCCGAATCGCGACAAATTGCCGGCTCGGGCCGGGGGAGGCGGAAATTGAAATGCCAAATCTGGCCGATTGTGGCGGCCGGATCACACCGGCGCCGGCCTCAATCCTCGAACGGCGCGACGCTGCGGCGCTCGCCGCGCAGGAAGGCATCGGCGACGAGCCGGAGCGGCCGGAGATCAACCTCGCTGCGACCATCCCGGACCAGCCCGAGGAAACGATCATATAGCGCGGGATATTCGTGAGGCCCGGATACGGGCACCTCCACGCCATCGGCCAGCAGGCGCGCGCCGCCATCGATCAGCGCCAGCCGGCCGGCGTCCGTTTCGATCCGCACCGTCCAGGTTTCGCGATCGGTCGGCCCCCAGTCGAACCGGGCATGTGCATCCGCCGGCACGCCTTGCCCGCCGAAGCGGAGCGCGGCCGCGATCGGCTGGCTCCGGTTCGAAGGCACGTCCAGCGAGGCCGCCTCGATCGTGAGGTGCACGGGCAGGATCTCGGTCGCGATCGAAAGCGCGTTGATGCCCGGATCGAACACGCCGAAGCCGCCCGGCTGCCAGATCCACGCCTGGCCGGGGTGCCATTTGCGAACGTCCTCGCGCCATTCGATCTCGAATGCCCTGATCCCGGCACCCGCCAGCCGCGCCCGCGCCTCCGCCACGGCCGGGGCGAAGCGCGAATGCCAGGAAGCGAACAGGGTGATCCCCGCCTCCACCGCCGCCGCCTCGATCTCCGCGACCGCGCCCAGCGTGGCCGCCGGAGGCTTTTCCAGGAAGACATGCCATCCGGCCGCAATGGCCTCATGCGCGGTGGCGGGGCGATCCTCAGGCGTGTTGCACAGCGCGACCGCATCCACCCTCAGGCCAGACGCGCGCAGATCCGCGATCGAGGCGAAGGCCGGCACGCCGGCGGGCGCGGCCTTCCGGCGGCTGACGCAGGCGATCAGTTTCAGCGCGGCGTTGCCGGCGATGGCGGGGACATGCTGGTCCTCCGCTATCTTGCCATAGCCGACGATCGCGATGCGCAGCGGTTCGCTCACAGGGCGTGGACAGCCGCCACGAAGCGGGTGGCCTCGGCCGCGACCTCGGCGGCGGGCTTGCCCGCGCGATACAGGTTGGAGCCGAGCCCGAAGCCATCGGCGCCGGCGGCGCGCCACTGCGGCATCACCTCCGGCGTGATGCCGCCAACCGCCAGCACCTTCGTCTCCTTCGGCAGCACCGCGCGCTGTGCCTTCAGGAAAGCGGGCGATGCCCCCTCGGCCGGAAACAGCTTCAGCCCGTGCGCGCCGGCGGCAAGCGCGGCGAAGCCCTCGCTCGGCGTGAAATAGCCGGGCAGCGAAACCATGCCCGCCGCCACCGTGGCGGCGATCACCGCAGGATCGCTGTTGGGCGAGACGACGAGCTTTCCGCCCGCCGCCGCCACCAGCCCCACCTGCTCCACCGTCAGCACCGTGCCCGCGCCCACCAGTGCCTTGTCGCCATGGCGGCGGACGAGCTTCGCGATGCTTTCATAGGGGTCCGGCGAATTGAGCGGCACTTCCAGCATCGTGAAGCCCGCGCCCACCAGCGCATCGCCCACATCCTCGCTCTCGGCCGGCGTCAGGCCGCGCAGCACCGCGACCAGCGGGCAGGCCGCGAAGGCATCGAGGAAAAGCGTCTTGGGATCAGTCATCGATCATGCTCCGGATATGGTGGATGCCGGCAAGGAAGGCAGCCTGGCCGTCGATCTCGGTGGCGGTGCCGCCGAAATGCGCGATGGCGGTGGCATAAAGCGGGCCGAGATTGGGATCGGAAAGGATGTGCACGGCCCGCCCCGCCACATCGCGCGCGGCGACATCGCTGCCGATCAGGAGGCCACTGGCATAGGCCGCGCCATCCCCGGCCATCCGCCTCCCGAGCAGGACGGAGGCGCGGATGCCGAACAGGCGCGACAGCAGATCGCCCTCCGCCGCGTCCGCCAGCCCCTCGCGAAACGCGGCGCCGTCCGCCACCCTGCCACCCATCATCTCGGCCAGAATGCTATGATCGCGCAGCAGCGCGAAGAGTTCGCCGGTCATCGCGGTGGTAATGCGGACGATCCGGCCGCCCTCCAGCGTGATCCACTTGTTGTGCGTGCCCGGCTGGCAGAACAGGGCGTCGCCCGGCGTGAGCCCGGCAAGCGCCGCGCCCACTGCCTGCACCTCCTCGCCCCGCATCACGTCCGGCCGCTCGTCCGCGCCATTGCAGGCCACGCCGGGGACGATCGCGAAACGCTCGCCCGCGACATGGCCGAGCCCGGCGGCAAGCTCCGCCACGCCGGCGGGTGCCATTACATAGGGCACCTCGATCCAGCCGCGCGTGGAGCCCACCATGCCGGCGACGAGCGCGGGCAGATCGCCGAAGCGCGCGCGCAGCCCCGCCAGTTCCGTCGACCAGCCGCCCGCCGCCACGCTCTTGATGCCACGATCGTCCCGCGCGGTCGCGAGCACGAGGCCATCGCCATCCATCACATAGACGCGCCGGTTGGTCGTGCCCCAGTCGATCGCGAGAAAGCGCCCCTTCGCCATCAGAGCGCCCCTCGCCCGCCCGCCACAAACGCGCCCGCGCACCGCTCGGGCAGGCGACCGTTCATGCCGCGCCGATCCCGCATGCCATGGTCTGAGGCCTGACGAAGCCCGGCTTTGCTGTCATCGATCATCGAACCCGGCCGCTCCCTGAAGCCTTCGGCTGCCCGCTCCCCTACTAGGCCATCGGCACGATCGACAACCGGGGTGGCAAGCCGCATTTCGCTTGCCTTGCGAAGACTTGTCATACAAGTCCGTCCCGAGATCACAAGGGGATGCGAGGCGGCATGACAGCGGTGCGATGCGTGGCGGATATTTCCGCCCTCCTCGGCGAAGGCCCGCTGTGGGATGTCGCCCGCGAGACGCTCTGGTGGGTCGATATCAAGCGCGCACGCCTCCACCGCCATTCGCCCGCCACGGGCGAGACGCGCTTCCTCCAGCTCGACCGGCGGATCACGGCGGTGGGGCTAGCGGCGGGAGGGCGTTTCGTCGCCTGCGGGGATGAAGGCTTCGTCCGGCTCGATCCCGAGACAGGCGCGATCGAGCCGATCGCGACGCCGGAGGGCGAGGCGCCGGGCAACCGCTTCAACGATGGCAAGGTCGATCCGCTCGGCCGCTTCTGGGCCGGCACGATGGACGATGCCGAGCAGGAAGCATCGGGCGCGATCCATTGCCTGGAGGCGGATGGAAGGGCGCGGCGCGTGGCCGAAGGGTTTCGCGTCCCCAATGGCCCCGCCTTCGATTCCGCCGGCCGCATGTATCTGGCCGATTCGGCGTTGGGCCGGATCTACGCCTATCCGGCCGGCGGCGACGCGCCGCGCACCCTCTTCGCCAGCTTCCGCGAGGAGCAGGGCTTTCCGGACGGAATGACCTGCGATGCCGAGGATCATCTGTGGGTGGCCTTCTGGGATGGCTGGTGCGTGCGCCGGCTTTCCCCGGATGGAAGGATCGTGGCCGAGGTGCAGATGCCGGTGGAGCGGCCGACGAGCCTTGCCTTCGGTGGCGAGGGGCTGGGGACGCTCTTCGTCACATCGGCCAGCGTGGGCCTGAACGAGACGGCGCTCGCCGCGCAGCCGCTGGCCGGCGGCCTCTTTGCCTTCGAGCCCGGCATGGTCGGCAGGCCCGCATCGGTTTACGGACGAACGCGCGGCTGATCCGCGCCGCCTGGCGCGCGTGCCGCACCGGGCATGCGCTGCCGAGGGCCGTATCTCCCGCGCGGACGCTCAGTCCGGCGCGGAAGCACGGCGCCGGGATCGGGCACTATCGGGAGGCGCTTATGCCCCGCACTGGGGCGGCAGCGTGATCGGGCCGGTCTTCACCGCCCAGGCACCGCCGATATTGTAGGCGCGCCCCGCCTTGAGGCCCGCGAGCGTGCGACACCCGATCGAGGCGGCGAAGGCTTCGATCGGCACGTTCTTGCTCTGCGCGACCTGCGTATACCCCTGGCGGCGCTTGATGTTGATCGCGTCCACCTTGGCCTTGAGGCCGCCGACAGGCGCCCGCGCGAAGCCGAGATAGCCATCCGCCTGCTCGCCCACGGTGCCGGCATCCAGTGCCGCCTCCACCTCGCCATCCATCTGGGCGAGCGCGGGTGCCGCCGCGAACAGCGAGAGGCCGATCAGGCCGGAAATCAGGAGCGTTTTCGTCTTCATTTCGGGAACAGGTCCGGATTGTTGGCGATGAAGTCGTCGGCGTCCTTCTTCAGGCTGACGACGACCTCCTGCTTCACGTTGATGTTCAGGTTGATCTCGATCGGCTTGTCCGGCGCCTTCACGGTGATGCAACCCGCAAGGGCCATAGCACCTGAAGCCACCGCCAGCCATCGCATCGCGCCCGTCATCATCTCCGTCAAGCACGGGCCTTTCATCGCACAACTCCGCTTTCGGGGGCCTGAATAGGGGGTTCAGCCGCCGTTGTCGCGGGCGGGCTGGCGGCGGAGGTCGCCGCAGGGGTGGCGGCCGGTTGCCGTACCGAATTCAGCAGCAGGCTGGGATCCATATAGGCCCGCGCCGTGCCGACAAGACCACGGAAGGGCGCGCGGATCGCGATATTGAAGCGGAAGGGCAGGTTGCGGATCAGCCGGGTGATCAGGCTCTGCTCCGGCGTCGCCTCGCGCACGCCGGTGAAGCGCACGTTGCTCACCATTTCACCGTCCAGGCGCCCGTCGAGGCTGATGTCCAGCGCCGAATAGCGGATCGCCTTCAGCGCATCGAAGGCCAGCTTGCCCATCGCGCCCAGCTGCGCCGTCGTAAGCTCACCCACATAAGCGAGAGTGCCGCCGCCGCGCGCCGTGACGAAACCCTTTTCGATCCGGCCGCCATTGTCATCGAAGATCATCGGCAGTTCGCCGTCGAACGTGCCGGTGGCGGCGATGTTCGGGAAATCCAGCTGCTGTATGAAGACGGCAGCATTCACAGTTTCCACGCGGAAGGTGAGCCGCCGTTCGGCCGCCTTGTTGAAATCCAGCGTGGCGGGATCCAGCCGCAGCGTGCCGCCCGCAAAGGGGAAGGTGGCATCCTCGATGCGGACGCGATTATTCCCGATCAGCTGATAATGGGCTGTCCCCTCGCTCACCTGCACGCCCGGATTCAGCTCCGCGATCGTCACGGCCTGCCCCGGCGCGCTCACCAGGCCGAGCAGATCGGTGAAGACGATCTGCCCCCTGATGCCGGAAACGGGGCCGAAGGCGGCGGCGAGATCCAGCCGCTCGGTGGCGAACGTGCCGCCGCTTGTCACGCCCGCCGCTCCCCAGTCGATGCGTCCATGGCCCGCGACCGTGCCCGCGACATTGGCGATCACGCCCAGCGTGAGCGGCGTCAGCGCATCGGGCTGGAGCCCCTTGGGCACGAAGGTGATGCCGGCCACGTCGAGATCGGCATGTCCGGTCCCCGCGCCCAGATCATGCGCAAGCGTGACCCGCGCAACCGCCGTGCCGCGCGCGGGCTGGCGAAGGATGCCCGCAGCGGTGATCCTCCCGCCGGCCAGATCCAGCGTCACGTCATCGGCATCCAGCGGATGGAAGCGCGGCTCGGCCGCCTGATCGCTCACTTGCAACCTGCCCCTGATGGCCAGCACGCCGCCACGCAGCGCCCACTCGCCCGCCGCCCCCTTCAGATCCAGCGGCACATTCGTGATCGCGCCGTTCGCGCCTTCGAAGCGGCCACCGGGGCCGGCCGCGCCGAACGCGCCGTCAAGCGTCGCCACGTCCAGCCGCGTCGGCCTTGCGGGATCGCCCAGCATGGCGGCGAGACCGGCCAGATGAAAACCGCGCGCATCGGCGTGCGCGCCACTTGCCGTCAGCAGCAGCGGCGCGGCGCCGCTCCGCCCGGTCAGCCGGATCGGGCCGGCCGCCGCATCGATCCGCAGCGCGCCCCCCGGCGCCCGCGCGACGAGCGGGCGGCCGCACAAACGCAGGCGCGCGGCATCGAACGTCACCGCGCTCTGGCGCATCGCGCGGAACGAGACGTCACGGCATCCGGCATTGATCGCCAAGCCATCATCGGCAGACACGCGCCCGTCGAGCGGCACCTCCAGCCCGCGCACCTCGCCGTCGCCCAGCGGCCCATCGATCAGCAATCGCGTTGCGAACCGGGCCACGCCATCATCCCAGGCGAAGGACAGCTTCGGCGCAGCGATCGAGGCATCCGCCGAGCGGAAGGGATCGAGCCGGCCGGTGGCGTTGAGCGGCGCGCCATCGCCCGCCTGCCGGATGCGCAGCCGCAGGGGCGGCAGATCGCCCCCGCCGCTCGCAATATCGGAATCGATCCGCCAGCGGCCCGGTGCCCAGCGCAGGCCATCGCCGCCCGTGGCGCTCAGCCGTGCGCGATCGCGGCCGGCAAGCATCGCGCGCTGAACATGCAGGCTGGCATCCAGCCCTTCGATCAGCCCGGTAAATTCCACCCGCGCATCGGAATCGCGCAGCAGCCGGGTGAAGCCCCGCGCGGCGCGCGTGGCCGTGGGCGAGACGGGAAGCCCCGCCGGAAGCGGAAGCCCGGCAATCGCCGCCGCCTGATCCGGCAAGGCGAAATGCGCGAGCGTGATCTCGCCCCTGGCATCCAGATGGCCGAACGATCCCACCGCCTCCACCACGCCGCTCATGCCGCCGAAGCGCGCTGGCCCCGCCCCGCCGCCAAAGCCCGTCGGCCGCGCCTGCAAGCTCACCCGATCGAAAGCCTTGCTGGAGGTCGCCGCGATCCGCAACTCGCCCCGGCCGAGCGTGAGATGGGGGCAGCCCGTACCCAGAATCCGCACCGGCCCCTCCACCCGGGGCGCGCCAGCGAGGGTGGAGATCTGCATCTCCGCCTTTACCTGTGCCAGCGAGCAGGAGGCGAGCCGCAGCATATCCGCATCCGCCCGCGCGCTGCCCCGGAAGCTGCCGGCCGGATTGCCCGCGCCCGCCAGCGCCACGCGGATCGCCCCGTTCGGCGTATCCAGCGCGAGCGTCACGTCATTCAGCGCCATCGCCAGATCGGGCAGCTCGATCTTGCCCCCGCTTTCCGGCAGCAGCCGATCGATCGCGCCCAGATGCAGCCCTCCGCCATCCAGCCGCGCCCGCAGCATCACCCCATCCACCGCGATGCCGCGCACGATCGGACCGGCCAGCCCATAGCCGATCGTCACGTCGATCCGTTTCGCAACGAGATCGGGCCGGTGCGCATCGCCGATCCGCACATCCTCCATCCGTTCGAGGAAGGGGCCGACCTTCGTGATGCGATAGCTGGCGGGCACATGGGCCGCCTCCAGAGTGCGATCGACGAGCAGCCCCGCGATCCGCAGCCGCAGCGCCCATGTCAGCACCAGCAGCAACGCAACAACGCCCAGCACCGCGAACAGGCGCGGCCGCCTCATCGCCGCGAGAGCCCCCGCATCATCGCCGTCACGCGCGCCCGTTCGCCGCGCGATCCGCGATCGCGGCGTGGATCTGCGAAACCACGGCGGCGCCCTCGCCCACGGCCGCGGCGACGCGCTTGGTGGATTGCGCGCGCACATCCCCGATCGCGAAGATGCCCGGCCGGCTCGTCTCCAGCGAAAGCGGGCCGCCACCCGTCACCAGAAAGCCCTTGGCATCCGTCTCCACGCAATCCTTCAGCCAGCCTGTATTGGGATCGGCGCCGATGAACAGGAACAGATGCTTGAGCGTGCAGCGATGTTCTGATCCGTCCGCCCGCTTGCGGAAGGTGGCGGCGATCAGGCCGCTCGCGCGATCGCCCTCCAGCGCCACCACTTCGCTGCCGACATGGATCTCGACATTGGGGAGCGCCGCGATGCGATCGATCAGATAGCGCGACATCGTCTCGGAAAGATCGCGCCGCACGAACATGTGCAGCCTCTTCACCTGCGTCGCCAGGAACACCACCGCCTGGCCCGCCGAATTGCCGCCGCCCACCAGCGCCACAACCTCGCCCGCGCACAGCCGCGCCTCGATCGGCGTGGCCCAATAGGAGACGCCGGCGCCCTCGAACGTGGCCAGGTTCGGAATATCCGGCCGCCGGTAGCGCGCGCCGGATGCCACGACGACCGCGCCCGCGCGCACGCGCTTGCCGTCCGTCAGCTCCAGCGCGGGCTCCGGCCCGTCGCAGTCCAGCGCGGCGATCTCCACGGGGATGGCGATCTCCGCGCCGAATTTCAGAGCCTGGTTGAAGGCGCGGCCGGCCAGCGCCTGCCCCGATATGCCGGTGGGGAAGCCCAGATAATTCTCGATCCGGTTCGATGCGCCCGCCTGCCCGCCCACGGCGCGCTCGTCGCACACCAGCACCGAAAGTCCCTCCGACGCTGCATAGACGGCGGCCGCCAGCCCGGCCGGCCCGGCCCCCACGATGGCGACGTCGTAGCGCGCATCCGGCGCCAGATCGGGCGTGATGCCAAGGCAGGCGGCCAGCTCCGCCTCGCCCGGCCGGCGCAGCATCGCGCCGTTCGGGCAGACGACCAGCGGCAGTTCCTCCGCCGTGACGCCGATCCGTTCGATGAAGGCATGGCCATCATTGTCGGCGGCGGCATCCACCACCTTGTTGGGATAGCCGGCCCGCGCGAGGAATCCCTGCAGGCGCACGATGTCGCGGCTGCCCGGGGTGCCGATCAGGATCGTGCCGGCGCCGCCCTGCTCGATCAGGCCGACGCGGCGCAGGATCAGCGCGCGCATCACGATCTCGCCAATCTCGGCCGATCCGATCATCAGCGCGCGCAGATGCGCCTGATCGAAGGGAAGCGCGGTGCAGCCCTCCGCACCCGCTATGCCCGCCGCAATCGAGGCGCGGCCCGCCAACTGGTTCACCTCGCCCGAAAACTGGCCGGGATGATGCGTCGTCAGCAGCACCTCACGCTCCAGCCCGTCGCGGCGCATCACCTCGATCGTGCCTTCCAGCACCAGCCAGGCGGGCGCATCGCGCGCGCCGATCGCATACAGTGCCTCGCCCGGCGCGAAGACGCGCTCCGGCCCGCTGGCGAAGCGCCGTGCCGTCTCCATCTGCGCAGCGGACAGCACGGGAAACATCTGGTGTTCGCGGCTGTGCAGGTCGCTCATCGGGTGGCTCCGGTCGGGTTGAATCCAAAGGCTAGCCGAGGTGCGTTGCGATCCCAAGTCCCCGGGACGCACACCGTTTCCCGCCGGTCTGGCTCGCGCTGATCGGGAAACCGACGGCTTCGCGCGAAGCCGGGACGCGGGACAGGGCATGCTCGCTTCCCGACTTCGGTTCCCGATACGCTCGAACCTCCGCCAGAAACGAACGGGCGGGGAAAGGCGCCGGGAGAAAGTCTGTCTTACCCCAGCCGCGCCAGCGCCGCGCGCAGCCGATCGGCCTCGGCCGACTTGGCCTCGTGATCCTCGCGCGCCTTGGCGACGGCCTCGGGCTTGGCCTTCTCCACGAAGGAAGGATTGCCCAGCCGCCCGGCCAGCGACGCGGCCTCCTTCTCGGCCGCCTGCGCCGCCTTTTCGAGGCGCGCCTTCTCGGCGGCGAGATCGATCACGCCTTCGAGGGGGAGAACGAACGTCGCCTCGTCGATCACGATCTGGGCGGCACCGCCCGCCACGACATCGCCCTCGGCCATCTCGACGCGCGCCATGCGCGCCAGCGGCGCTGCATTGGCGGCGAGCCGTGCCAGCGTCGCCTCGCCCGCGCCGCGCGCGTGCATCGGCAGGCGCGCGCCCGGCGGAACGTTCAGTTCGGAACGGGTCGCGCGGATGCCCTGCACCGCGCGGATCAGCCATTCCACCTCGGCGCTCGCCTCCGGATCCAGCGAGCGCGCATCCGCCATCGGCCATTTGGCGACGATGATGTCATGATCGCGGCTCGCCAGCGCGTGCCACAATTCCTCGGTGATGAAAGGCATGAAGGGGTGGAGCAGGATCAATATCTGATCCAGCACCCAGCCGGCGACGGCCTTGGTTTCCCGCATCCCGTACCAATCATCAGCCTGCGCGTCTCCAGGGCCGGCCGTGTTGATGGTAGGCGTCAAGACAGGCTTGATGAGTTCCAGATACCAGTCGCAAAACTGGCTCCAGACGAAGTGATAGATCGTGTTCGCCGCCTCGTCATAGCGCAGGTCCGCCAGCGCCAGATCCAGCGCCTGGATCGTCTTGATCGCCTCGCCGAGGATCCATTTGTTGACGGCGAGCGTCGCCGCCGGCGGCTCGATCGTCGCGGAGCCGCCAATGCCGTTGGACTGGGCGAAGCGCGCCGCATTCCACAGCTTCGTCGCGAAATTGCGATAGCCCTCCACGCGCCGCTCATCGAGTTTGATGTCACGCCCCTGGCTTTCCATCGCCGCCAGCGTGAAGCGCAGGGCGTCGGCGCCATATTTTTCGATCAGGCCCAGCGGATCGACGGTGTTGCCCTTGGACTTGGACATTTTCGATCCGTCCGGCGCGCGGACGAGGCCATGGAGATAGAGCGTCTTCCACGGCACTTCCTTCATGAAGTGCAGCCCTTGCATCGCCATGCGCGCATCCCAGAAAAACAGGATGTCGAAGCCGGAGATCAGCACGTCATTGGGATAATGGCGCCTGAGCGCGGTCGTGTCGTCCGGCCAGCCGAGCGTGCCGAACGGCCAGAGCGCGGAGGAGAACCACGTGTCGAGCACGTCATTGTCGCGGCGCAGCTTCCTGTTTCCGGCCAGCGCCTGCGCCTCCTCCTCGCTCTCCGCGACGAAGGGATTGCCGTCCTCATCGAACCACGCAGGGATCTGGTGCCCCCACCAGAGCTGGCGGCTGACGCACCAGGGCTGGATATTCTCCAGCCACTGATACCAGGTCTTCTTCCACGTCTCCGGCACCACGCGGATCGCGCCCGATCGCACCGCCTCCAGCGCCGGCCCCGCGAGCGTCTTGGCATCGACATACCATTGATCGGTCAGCCACGGCTCGATCACCACGCCCGATCGATCGCCATAGGGCGTCTGGATCACGCGATCCTCCACCTTCAGGAGGACGCCGTCCTCCTCCAGCAGCTTCACGATCCAGTCGCGCGCCTCGAAACGGTCCATGCCGATCAGGTCGATCGGGATCAGCCCGTCCGCCGTCTGCGCGATCTTCGCCTCGGCATCCAGCATGTTGAGCATCTCGGCCGGCTTGATCCCCGCGCGCACGCCCACTTCGAAATCGTTGAAGTCATGCCCCGGCGTGATCTTCACCGCACCCGATCCCAGCGCCGGATCTGCATGCTCGTCCGCCACGATCGGGATCAGCCGGCCCGTAATCGGCAGGCGCACCTTCCGGCCGATCAGCGCGGTGTAACGCTCGTCCTCCGGATGCACGGCCACGGCCATGTCGGCCAGCAGCGTCTCCGGCCGCGTCGTCGCCACCGTGATCGTGCCCGATCCGTCGCTGAGCGGATAAGCGAGGTGCCAGAACTTGCCGTTCACCTCCCTGGTCTCCACCTCGAGATCGGAGATGGCGGTGCGGAAATGGGGATCCCAGTTCACCAGCCTTTTGTCGCGGTAGAGCAGCCCCTGCCGATACAGCTCGACGAACACCTTCACCACGGCTTTCGAAAAGCCTTCGTCCATCGTGAAGCGCTCGTTGGCCCAATCGCAGGAGGCGCCGAGGCGTCGAAGCTGGCGGGTGATCTGGCCGCCGCTCTCGGCCTTCCATTCCCACACCTTCTCGATGAAATTGTCGCGGCCCAGTTCCTGCCGCTTTATGCCGTCCTTCGCGAGGTTGCGCTCCACCACCATCTGCGTGGCGATGCCGGCATGATCGGTGCCGACCACCCACAGGGCATCCTTGCCCTGCAGGCGCGCATGGCGGACGAGAATGTCCTGCAGCGTATTGTCCAGCGCGTGGCCGATATGCAGCGATCCCGTCACGTTCGGCGGCGGAATCACGATCGTGAAGGGCTCGGCCTCGCCCCGTTCGGGCCGGAACAGGCCGGATTGCTCCCAATGCGGATACCAGCGCGCCTCGATCGTGGCGGGGTCGAAGGTCTTGTCGATCGTCATGCGCACGCTCCTAACGAGGAGCCGCGCCTGCGCCTAGGGTGTGATCCGCCCGCGCGAGGCGCCGGCGATCAAGCGCCTGCCCACCCTGCGCGCTAGTTCAGCAGCGCGGCCAGCAGGCCCGTCACCTGGCTGCTGCGATAGGGCTTGGGCAGGAAGATACCGCCTTCGGGCAGGGATTCGTGCGAGACCACCATTTTGCCGGAGGTGACGACCACCACCATTCCGGGATGCCGCGCATGCGCGATCCGGGCCAGTTGCACCCCGTCATAGCGGCCGGGCATGTTCACATCGGTGAAGATGGCGCGGATGTCGGGCCGCTCCTCCAGCCGCTGGAGCGCCTGATCGCCATCCAGCGCATCGATCGCCTCGAACCCCGCCTCCTCGAAGGCATCGATGGTGCTCATAAGGATCAGCGGCTCATCCTCGACGACGAGAATGGCGGGCTTCGGGCTATTCATCTTCGGGAATCGCACGAAAGGCGACCTCGTTCCGGTTGATCCATGATAATTTTTGTACGCAACCGGACCTAACGCGGCGTCAATGCTTGTCCGACCCCACATTTTGCTGGAGAAACCGCAATATCGTCTGCCAGACATGCGTCTGCGCACCTTCGCCGGAAACGCCGTGCGTCTTGCCGGGATAGACCATCATTTCGAACGGCACCTTCGCTTCCTGCATCCGCGCGAACAGCATCGTCGAATTCTGGAAGACGACATTGTCATCCGCCATGCCGTGTATCACGAGCAGCGGATCCTTGATCTTCGTCGCATCATCCAGCGCGCCGGCCGCCGCATAGACTTTGGGCAATTGGGTCGGATCGCCGAGATAACGTTCGGTATAGGCCGTGTCGTAAAGCTCCCACTGCGTGACCGGAGCGCCCGATATGCCCGCCGCGAACACGCCCGGCGCCGCCTCCAGCATCTTCAGAGTCATGTAGCCGCCATAGGACCAGCCATAGGTGACGACCTTGGTCGGATCAACATAATCCAGCGTCTTCAGCCACTTGGCTGCATCCACCTGATCCTGCACCTCCACGGTGCCCATCGCGTGATAGATCTGATCCTCGAAGGCGCGGCCGCGATTGGCCGATCCGCGATTGTCGATCTCGAAATAGATCCAGCCGCTGTCGGCCAGATACTGGCCCAGCGGATTGGCCCACGCGCGCTGCACCGTCTGCACGTGCGGGCCGCCATAATGCTCCATGAAGACCGGATATTTCTTCCCCGACTCCATCTTCGGCGCGATCATCTTCCAGTGGAGGATGCTGCCGTCCGCCGCCTTCATCGTGCCGAAGACGGGATCGTGGTGGCTGGCGAGATAGGGAAAGTAGGGATGCCCCTCGATCACCGCATTCTGACTGATCCAGGTCAATCTCTTTCCGTCCGCATCGGCCAGATAATATTGCGGCGGCTGGCTGGGGCTGGATCGGCGGATGATGAGCCGCTTGCCCGTGCGGTCCATCTGCGCATCGTTCCAGTATCCGCGCTCGGTCAGGCGCTGCGGCGCGCCGGGCTTCAGATAATCGATCGCATAGACCTGGCTTTCCAGCACATCATCCTTGTTCGCGGTGAAGAACAGGCGATGGCTCGCCTGATCGACGCCGACGAGCCCGGCGTTGAAGGATTGCCCGTCCGTCTCCAGCGTCCACGCTCCCTGCGTGAGCTGGATCCACTTGCCCGCCACCCAGCGATAGAGATGCTTGGTGCCGCTGCGCTCCGAACTCCAGATGAGGCTGCCATCCGCCAGCGCGCGGAAATCGTCCGAAAGGTTGATCCAGGTTTTCGAGGTTTCGGTGAAAAGGACGGCCGATTTGCCGGTGGCCGGATCCACCTTCAGCATGTCGAGCGTCTTCTGGTCGCGGCTGAGCCGCTGCACGTAGAGCGCCCCGCCATCGCGCGACCAGTTGACCCGGGCCACGTAGAAATCGGGATCGGCGCCCAAATCGGCCTTCACGCGATGCGATCCGTCCGCGTCCATCAGCCACAGTTCGACCTTCGCATTCGGCGTGCCGGCGGCGGGATAGCGCTGATCGATCACCTTGGTCTCGTTCGCGCCGATCGCCGCGCGGCTGACCAGCTTCACACCGCTCTCGTCGGTCCGCTGCACTGCGATGCGGCGGTCGCCGGGCGCCCACCAGTGGCCGGAGAAGCGGTTCAGCTCCTCCTGCGCGACGAATTCGGCCGTGCCCCAGGAAAGCGCGTCCTTGCCGTCCGTGGTGAGCGCATGCTCCTTCCCCGTCGAAAGATCGATCACGTACAGATTCTGGTCGCGCACGAACGAAACGTAGCGGCCGCTTTCCGAAACCTTGGGCTCGATCTCGGTCTGCGGGCTGTTGGTCAGCCGGCGCGCCGCTCCATCCAGCGTGGCGAGGTAGAGATCGCCGTCCAGCGGGACGAGCAGGCTCTTGCCGTCCGGCGCCCAGTCATAGGCAGTGATGCCCTTGAGGCCGCCGATGCGCAGCCGCTCGCGCCGCATCTTCTCCTCTTCGGAAAGCGCGGCGCCCGAGCCCACCTTTTCGCTGTCCACCAGCATGCGCTCGGCGCCCGTGGTCGTATCGATCGCCCACAGATCGTAGCGGTCGCGATCGGCGGCGCGATTCTTGAGCAATGTGGCGAGCCTGCCGTCGGGCGAGAGCTTCAGCAGGCGCGGCGCCGGCCCGGCCAGACCGGGGCTCTGGAACAGGCGCTCCAGCGTGAGATCGGCGGCGGGCGACGCGGATGCGGCGGGCGGAGTGGCGGCGGGGGAGGTGGTGGCTGTCACGAGGCTCACGGTGGTGATGGCGGCTGCCAGAAGAATCTTCATGGCAATGTCTTGTAACGACTGAAAGAGGCCGCGCCAGCCCATGCGCTCTCCCCCGCTCTCCACCAGCGCTCGCCGGCCCTGCTTGCCAGCCTTGCACCGTCCGGCGATGATCGCCGCCGCCGGATGGCCGGGGGGCATCATGCGTCAACTCTATTGGGCGTTTCTGTTCGCGTTCGTCGTGATGGTGGCGGGCTTCTGGCCGACGACGGCGGGTTCGTCCGTGCCGCTCGGGCCATTGCGCATCGTCCATGGCAGCCTCGCCGCGCTCTGGATGGCGATGCTGGTCGCGCAGAGCTTCCTCGCCGGGCGCCGGAAGCTCGCATGGCACCGGCGGATCGGCTGGGCCTCGGTCGTGGTGGTGCCGGCGTTCGTGGTGACGGCCTTCCTCGTCGTGCGGGATGGCCTGCGCCACTCCACCTATTTCCCGCGCGATCTGCGGCTGACGCTGACGTGGATCGATCTGTGGTCGCTGGTGCTGTTCACCGGCCTCTGGGGCGCCGCCATCGCCAGGCGCAGGCGCTGGCCGCTCCATGCGCGCTATATGGGCTGCACCGTGTTCGTCGCGATCATCCCCGCGCTCGGGCGCCTGCTGGGGATCAATCTGCCCGCGATCGGCGGCCTCTCGGGCGCGCTCCACCCCAGCTACTGGATCGTGGAGGCGATCCTGATCGGCCTGATCGCGCGCGATATGCGGAAAGGCGGGCATCCCGCGCCTTATGCGATCACGCTGGCGGGGCTGGCGCTTTCGGAGATGACGATGTTCGCGGCACCCCATTGGGGCTGGTTCAACGCCATCGCCGAGGCGATCGGGCCGGTGGGCTAAGTCGCCAACCCGCCACGCCAGACCCGTTCCGGGGTCGAGCGGGCAGGAGCAGGGGCCGTGGAGCGAGCGGACGTGCGGATGCCGGAACAGGCCGGATGTGATGGAGCGCCCGCCACACCCGGCCCGACGCTCAATTGCCCGCCAGCTTGTCCTTCAGGAAGGTGAAGAAGCCGGTCGCCTGCGGGCATTCCTCGCCCGTTTCGGTCGAGCGGAATTCCTCGAGCAATTCCTTCTGGCGCGCCGTCAGCTTGGTAGGCGTCTCCACATCGATCTGGATCACCAGATCGCCCTGCCCGCGCCCGTTCAGCACGGGCATGCCCGCCGCGCGCTGGCGCAGCTGCTTGCCGGACTGGATGCCCGCCGGAATGCGGATTTCATGCGCCGTGCCATCCAGCCCCGGCACCGTGATCGTGCCGCCCAGCGCGGCGGTCGTGATGCTGATCGGCGCATGCGCGAAAAGCGTCGTGCCATCGCGCTGGAACAGATCGTGGCGGGAGACGTGGATGAATACGTAGAGATCGCCGGCCGGCCCGCCGCGCGCGCCCGCCTCGCCCTCGCCGGTCATGCGGATGCGCGTGCCTTCGTCCACGCCGCGCGGAATCTTCAGCTCCAGTGTCTTGGTCTTCTCCACCCGGCCTTCGCCATGGCAATCGCCGCAGGGGCTGGAGATGGTCTGGCCGCGCCCGTGGCAGGTGGGGCAGGTGCGCTCCACCACGAAGAAGCCCTGTTGCGCGCGCACCTTGCCGTGGCCCGCGCAGGTGCCGCAGGTGCGCGGCGCCGATCCTTCGGCGGCGCCGGATCCGTGGCACGTATCGCATGCCGCGGCGACATCGACGCGGATCTGCTCGGTGCGGCCGTGAAATGCGTCTTCGAGGCTGATTTCCAGATCGTAGCGCAGATCGGCGCCGCGCAGGGCAGAATTGCCGCCACGACCGCCCCGGCCGCCGCCGCCCATGAATTCGCCGAAGATATTCTCGAAAATGTCGGAGAAGCCCTCGAAGCCTTGCGCCCCGTGGCCGCCGCCGCCACCATTCTGGAAGGCGGCATGGCCGTAGCGATCATAGGCCGCGCGCTTCTGCGGATCCTTCAGCACATCATAGGCGACGCTGATCGCCTTGAACTTGGCTTCACTGTCGGAACAGCCCGGATTGCGATCCGGATGGCATTGCATGGCAAGGCGCCGGTAAGACGTCTTGATCGTCTTGTCGTCGGCGGTCCGCTCGACCTCGAGCAATTCGTAATAATCGACGTCTGCCATTCAGCGCCCCGGCCAATCGCCCTGCCGATGAGCCCCCGTCCGCCCATCGAAGTTGAGGAAGTTGAAGGACACATCCAACCTGCGCCAGACGCGTCCCTCAGCCCTTACTTGGTGTCGTCGACTTCCGAGAATTCGGCATCGACCACGTCTTCACCCTGGCTCGCGCCCGAGGCACCGGCACCGGCCGCGCCCTCGGCGCCGCCCGCTGCCTGCTGCTTTTCGTAAATGGCCTGACCGAGCTTCATCGCGACCTGGGCGAGCGCGTTGCTCTTCTCGGTCATCTTCTCGGCATCGCCACCTTCGACGGCGGCGCGTGCCTCGACGATCGCGCCCTCGATCTCGGACTTCAGGCCCGCCTCGATCGCGTCGCCATGCTCGCGCAGCTGGCTCTCGGTCGAGTGGATCAGGCTTTCGGCGTTGTTCTTGGCTTCCGCCGAGGCACGACGCTTCTTGTCCTCTTCGGCGAACTGCTCGGCATCCTTCACCATCTGATCGATGTCGGAGTCCGAAAGGCCGCCCGAGGCCTGGATCTTGATCTGCTGTTCCTTGCCCGTGCCCTTGTCCTTGGCGGACACGTTCACGATGCCGTTCGCGTCGATATCGAACGTCACCTCGATCTGCGGCACGCCGCGCGGCGCGGGCGGAATGCCGACCAGATCGAACTGGCCCAGCATCTTGTTGTCCTGCGCCATTTCGCGCTCGCCCTGGAAGACGCGGATCGTCACGGCGTTCTGGTTGTCATCCGCCGTGGAATAGGTCTGCGACTTCTTGGTCGGGATCGTCGTGTTGCGGTCGATCATCTTGGTCATGATGCCGCCCAGCGTCTCGATGCCCAGCGACAGCGGGGTCACGTCGAGCAGCAGCACGTCCTTCACGTCGCCCTGCAGTACGCCCGCCTGCACCGCGGCGCCGATCGCGACCACCTCATCGGGGTTCACGCCGGTGTGCGGCTCCTTGCCGAAGAAATTCTTCACGGCATCGCGCACCTTGGGCATGCGCGTCATGCCGCCGACGAGAACAACCTCGTCGATGTCGCTCGCCGAAAGGCCGGCATCCTTCAGAGCCTTCTTCATCGGCTCGATCGTGCGCGTGATGAGCGGCTCGACCAGACGCTCCAGATCGGCGCGCGTGATCTGCTTCACCAGATGCTTCGGGCCAGTGGCGTCGGCGGTGATGAAGGGCAGGTTGACCTCGGTCGTCGCGGTCGACGACAGTTCGATCTTCGCCTTTTCGGCGGCTTCCTTCAGGCGCTGGAGAGCCAGACGATCCTTGGTCAGATCGATGCCCTCGGAGGCCTTGAAGCCCTGCGCCAGATATTCGACGACCTTGGCGTCGAAATCCTCGCCGCCCAGGAACGTGTCACCGTTCGTGGACTTCACCTCGAACACACCGTCGCCGATTTCCAGCACGGACACGTCGAACGTGCCGCCGCCAAGGTCATAGACCGCGATCGTCTTGTTGGTGTCCTTGTCGAGACCATAGGCCAGCGCCGCGGCCGTCGGCTCGTTGATGATGCGCAGCACTTCCAGGCCCGCGATGCGGCCGGCATCCTTGGTCGCCTGGCGCTGCGCGTCGTTGAAGTAAGCCGGAACCGTGATGACGGCCTGCGTGACGGTTTCACCGAGGTAGGACTCGGCGGTTTCCTTCATCTTCTGGAGCGTGAAGGCGGAAATCTGGCTGGGCGAATAATCCTCGCCGCCGGCCTGCACCCACGCATCGCCATTCGCACCCTTCACGATGTGATAGGGGACCAGCTCGGTATCCTTCTTGGTCACCGGATCGTCGAAGCGGCGGCCGATCAGGCGCTTCACCGCGAAGATGGTGTTGTCCGGATTCGTCACCGCCTGGCGCTTGGCCGGCTGGCCGATCAGGCGCTCGCCATCCTTGGCGAAGGCGACGATCGAGGGCGTGGTGCGCGCGCCTTCCGCATTCTCGATAACCTTGGGGCTTCCGCCCTCCATCACCGCGACGCAGCTGTTGGTCGTACCGAGATCGATGCCGATGACTTTGGCCATTGGGTTCCTCTTGCAAGCAGATTTCTAATATCGCGGCCGGGCGCTCCCTCAACAGGCAAGCGCACCGTTTCCGCAACATGTCACAGGGCGCGATATAGGTGGCGGAACAGGCACCGCAAGGCATGGCCGGAGCAGGCATGCCGGGAAGGTTCCACGATTTTCCGCCGCCCGCGCTTTTGCGGCCGCCGCCCCGCCGCTGTAAGGGGCGCCCATGAAGCGCCTCGCCCTCCTTGCCGCCCCGCTCGCCATCCTCGCCCTGCTGCCCGCGTGCAGCGCGCGCGATGCCCAGCCGAAGGTGACGCAGGCGTGGGTGCGCCTGCCCGCCGTGCCGGGGCGCCCCGCCGCCGCCTATTTCACCATCGCCGGCGGCCGCGGCGCGGAGACGATCGTGCGCGTCGAAAGCGCGCTGGCGAAGCGCGTGGAGATGCACGAGAGCATGGGATCGGGCGGCATGATGACGATGAAGCCGCTCGCCACCGTGCCCGTGCCGGCGCATGACCGACTGGTCTTCGCCCCGGGCGGGCGCCACCTGATGCTGTTCGATGTCGATCCGGTCGTGACGCCGGGCACCGCCATCCCGCTCCGCTTCGGCTTCGCCAGCGGGCGCACGGCCGAGGCCGAGGCCAAGACGGTCGCGGCGGGCGAGGACGCGCCCTACTGACGGGTCAGGCGGCGAACTGTTCCTGCGCGAGATCCAGCGCCACCCGCAGGCTGACGGGATCCACCTCGAACGGCTTCAGCGAATTGGCGGTGTACATTTCGCCGAACGCATAAGCGGCGGCGGCATCGGCGGGCGTGATCCGCCCCCGGACGCCGACATAGACGCCGCCCACCCCATCCAGGAAATAACGGTGCACGTTCGTCATGTGCGCGGCGGGCAGGATTTCCACCAGCATGATCGGCCCACGCGCCGGATCGCGATAGAGGAGCGGCCCCATGCCCGCTCCGTGGATGGCGACGACATGCGTCGCCTCCCCCAGCAGCCGGAACTGATCCGAGACCGACAGATCCTCCGGATAGACGGTCTCGTAGCCGAGCGGGGCCAGCACCGCCTCGATCTCCGCCTGATTGGAAATGAAGCGGGTGCCGCGCCGCGCCAGAAACACCCTGGCCGGCAGCGCCCGCTCGCCGCCGGGCCGGGAGGCGAGAATGGCCTCCGCGATCCGCCGCAGCGGCGGCGTGCCCGTATCGCGCAGCATGTTGTACATATTGTCGCGCTCGACGCGGACGATATCGCCCGGCACCCCATATTCGGTGGTGACGATCGGATAGCCGCACGCCCCGAACACCCGCCGCACATAGCCGGGCGTGTCGGACGGGAGGACCACCGTGAAAGGCGCATCCAGCACGCGGCGCGCCACCTCGCACATCGGCAGATGCACGCTGATCGAATGGTGGAAATTCTGGGGCGTGCCCTCGCGCATGTCCACCAGCAGGCCGGATACGGGCTCGGGCGGGCGATCCGCGCGGAGCTTGTGGCGCAGCATCCGCAGGCCGCCCCGCGTCGGCGCAAGGCCTGCCCCGCGCTCGATATCGTGCACGGTGATAGTGCCGCCCGAATAATAAGCCGGGGGCAGCCACATGCGCTCCACCGCCGGCACGACCCGATCGATCAGCAGCGTCTCCGCCCCGATCAGCCAGTGCGCGCCGGTGGTGAAGGGCGGGACGATCTCGACGTGCGGCATCAGATCGTCTCGATGACGCGGCGGAGCACCGCCTCCAGCCCCTGCTCGCGATCGTAGAATTGCGCGGCCAGCGGCGCGCAGGCCGCCTGCAGGCGCCGGTAGAGCGCCCGATCCTGTGCCAGCGCGAGCACCGCCTGTGCATGGCTTTCATAATCCTCGGCGCGGGCGGCCATCGCGGCCGGCTGGAGGATTTCCAGCGCGGGCACGATCGGATTGCTGATGAGCGGGCGCCCGGCGAGGATCGCCTCCGCCGCCGTCATCGCCAGCCCCTCGCAAAAGCCGCTGCGCGTGGGCACGATCGAGGCGTGGCTTTTGGCATAGACGTCCTGGATCTGCTCCAGCGTCATCCAGCCCGGCGTCTCGACGACCCCCTCCAGTCCCCGCTCGCGGATGGAAGCGCGCACCGCCTCCAGCGCGGTGCCCTTGCCGCAAAGGGTCCAGCGCACGGCGCCGGGCGCGCGATCCTCGATCCAGCGCGCCATCAGCGGGATATCCAGCACGCCCTTTTCCTCGACCACCCGGCCGATGAACATCACATGGAATGGCGTGGCATCCGGATCGGCGGGCGGGATGGCATCGAACATTTCGCGGCGGAACTGCGCGCGCACCTGCACCACGGGGCGATGCTTCGGGCCGGCAATCTCGTCCACCTGTCGCTCGCATTCGGTGGATACGGCCAGGGTCGCCAGCGGCACCCGCCGCCAGAAGCGGCGATCCAGCCACTGGATCACGCGCTGCCGCATCGATGTCGGGCGGAAGCCGCTCGCCCACAGGCTGTTGTGCAGCACGGGGATCACCGGAATGCCGAACAGGGGGAACAGCGCCATCATGAAGAATTGGGTGACGCCGCTGTCCAGTATGGCGACGTCCGCGCCGAAGGCGCGCGCCTCCCGCAGCATCATGAACGCGTAGCGCAGGTCTTCCCAATAATAACCGAGGCCGCTGGCGGGCCGCTTGGGCCGGTGCAGGAAGGTGAAGGCGCCGTCCTTCAGCGTTTCCGCCTCTCCCCGGTCGGAGGTGAACAGCCCCTCCGCGCCGAGATCGACGCAGAGATCCTGGATCTGCGAGGAGAAGGTGATGGAGACTTCGCTGGGATCGAAGCGCCCTTCCCGCCAGTGGCGATGCGCGCCGATGATATTGGCGCGACCCGACGAGGCGTAGAAAACCTTCTTGACCATTACACCCCCAGCGGCCGCGCGGGCCGGATCATCCGATTTCCCCGATCGGACGAAAAGGTTTCGATTTCATCCCTCGACGGGCCGCTCGACCCTTACCCGGCCTTGGCGACACCCACCATCGCGGGGCGCAGCAGCCGATCCTTGATCATGTAGCCGGCCTGCATCTCCTGCACGATCGTGCCCGGCTCCTGATCGCTCGGCAGTTCGATCATCGCCTGATGCTTGTTCGGATCCAGCTTCTGGCCAACGGCCTCGATCTTGGTGATGCCGTGGCGCTGGAACACATTTTCCAGTTCCTTGGCCGTCATCGCGATGCCGGCGATGATGCCCTTCACGCTCTCATCCTCCTGCGCTGCGGCTGGAATGGCGGCGATCGCGCGGGCCATGTTATCGGAAACGGAGAGCATATCGCGCGCGAAGCTGGTCGCGGCATAGGCGCGGGCGTCGGCCGCGTCCTTCTCCATCCGGCGGCGCACATTCTGCGTCTCGGCCTGCGCGTAGAGAACCTTGCTGCGAAGCTCCTCGATCTCGGCTTCCAGCTTCTGCGTCAGATCATGCTCGGCCACTTCGGGGGCCTGCTCGGCCGTCTCGGCGCGCAGATCGTCGGGGGTGGTCGTTTCATCAGTCATGCCATCAATCTCGTCAGTGTTCGGGCGGTGAAATCCACCATGGGAACGACACGCGCATAGTTCAACCGCGTCGGGCCGATCACGCCCACCACGCCCACCACGCGGCCGTCCGTGCCGTGATAGGGCGCGGCGATAACCGAGGAACCCGATAAAGCGAACAGCTTGTTCTCGGATCCGATGAAGATCTTCATCGCCCGGGCGCCCCGCGCGCTATCCAGCAGGCGGGCAATCTCCTCCTTGCCCTCGATCTCGTCCATCAACTGGCGCACGCGTTCCAGATCGGCGGCGGCGGCCGGATCGATCAGGTTGGCCGCCCCCCGCACGATCATCACCGGCCTGCGGCTGCCATCCTCGGACCAGACGGCCAGCCCGCGCGTCACCAGATTCTGCGCCGTCCGGTCCAGCGCCGATCGCCCCATCGCGATCTCGTCTTCCAGGCGCACCTGAGCTTCCGCCAGCGTCAGGCCGCCGAGCATCGCGGTCATGTAATTCGCCGCCTCGCCCAGCGCGTGCGCGGGCACGTCCAGCGGCAGATCCATCACGCGATTTTCGACCGATCCGTCCGCGCCCACCAGCACGGCCACCGCGCGGCCCGGCCCCAGCGGCAGGAAAGCGAACTGCTTCAGCACCGGCTCCGCGCGCGGCACCAGTACGATGCCGGCGCAGGCCGAGAGGCCGGACAGGACCTGGCTGGTCGCGGCGAGCGCATCCTCCAGCGGCCCGGCAGCACGCGTCTGGGATTCGATCGCGGCGCGCTCCTCGTCCGAAAGCGTCGTCGTCTGCATCATGCCATCGACGAAGAGGCGCAGGCCCGTCTCGGTCGGCATCCGCCCGGCCGAGGCATGGGGCGCGGCGAGCAGCCCCATCTCCTCCAGATCCTGCATCACGTTTCGGATCGAGGCGGGCGAGAGATTGAGCCCGCCGAAGCGCGCGATCGTGCGCGATCCCACTGGATCGCCGCTCTCCAGATAACCCTCCACCACCATGCGAAACACGTCGCGCGCGCGCTGGCCGAGTTCGGGGACGGAGGTCATGCGGCAGATGTAAGGGGACGGCGGAGGAGCGCGCAAGGCCCGCATTCCTCCCCGGAAAGCGGAGGTCGCATCGCAAGGCGATGACGGAGGGGGCTCCTTCAAGCGAAACGCCAGAAGCGGCCCCGCTTCACCATCCTTCGGACGCCCCCCCCCAACTTCAGGGCAGGCTGCTAGGTCGCCGCCAGCGGTTTCCGCTCCACCCGGCCCACCAGCACCACGAGCGAGGCCAGCACGCCGATCGCGCCCGCCACCAGGAAGGCCGGCAGATAGGTTCCCGTCGTCTCGCGGATCAGGCCCGCGCCGAAGGCGGCCGTCGCGGCGCCCAACTGGTGCCCCACCATTACCCAGCCGAACACGATCGGCGCGTCCCGCTCGCCGAATGCCAGGTTCGTGAGCTTCACGGTCGGCGGCACCGTCGCGATCCAGTCGAGCCCGTAGAATATGGCGAACACGGTGAGGCTGCCCGCCCCGAAATCGAGGAAGGGCAATGCCATCAGCGAAAGCCCGCGCAGGCCGTAATAGACGAACAGCAAGCGGCGCGGATCATAACGGTCGGTCAGCCAGCCCGAGGCCGTGGTGCCGAACAGATCGAACAGGCCCATCAGCGAAAGCAGCCCCGCCGCCTGCACGGGCGGGATGCCATGATCCCCGCAGAAGGCGATCATGTGTGTGCCGACCAGCCCGTTGGTGGTGAGCCCGCAGACGAAGAAGGTGCCCGCCAGCAGCCAGAAGACCGGCTGGCGGATCGCCATCATGAGCGTGCGGATCGCCAGCAGGGGATCGGTGGCGCGGCGGATAGGCGCGGCGGCCGCCTCCGCGCTCTCGCCGAAGCGGCGCGTGCCGACGTCGCCCGGATGTTCGGGCACGAACAGGATCACGAACGGGATCAGGCTGGCGCAGGCGATGCTGACGGCCATCGCCACCGGCTGCCACGCGCCCTCTCGCGAGAGCCAGGCGATGAAGGGCAGGAAAATGAGAGCGCCCGTCGCCGTGCTCGCGCTCAAAAGGCCCATGACGAGCCCCTGCCGCGTCGCGAACCAGCGATTCACCACGGCCGCGCCCATCACCGAGGCGACCGCGCCCGATCCGATCCCCGAAAGCACGCCCCATGTGAGGATATAATGCCAGGGCTTCGACATGCCGAGGCTCAGCAGGGTCGCGATCGACATCAGCGCGAGGCCGCCGATCATCGTGCGCCTTATGCCGACAGACTGCATCAGCGCCGCCGCGAACGGGCCGACCAGCCCATAAAGCACGATGCCGATCGCGGCGGAGGCGGAAACCGTCGCCCGATCCCAGCCGAACGCCGTCTGCAACGGGATCATCAGCACGCCGGGCGCCGCGCGCGATCCCGCCGAGACGAGCAATGCCACGAAGGTGACGGCCACCACCGCGAGGATGCGGTTGCGCGCCGAAAGCGGCAGGCTGCGGGCGATGGCGCTCATGCCGCGATCTCCTCTGCGGCGCGGGTGGCATCCGCCAGCAGCACCCGCAACGCCTGCCACTTCTCCTCGCCCAGAGCGCGCACGAACCGCGCCTGCGTCGCGTCCCAGGTCCCGGCGATCCCGTCGATGATCGTGCGCCCCTCGGGCGCCAGCGCCGCGACGCGGGCACGCCCGGCGCCCTGCGTCACGCTCACCAGCCCGCGCGCCTCCAGCGGGGCGATCATCCGGTAGAGCGAGGTGCGCTCCATCACCATCTCTTCGGCCAGCTGGCTGAGCGGGGTCGGCCCCATCCGCCCGAGCGTGCGCAGCAGGGCGAACTGGCTGATGCTGAGGCCGCTCGCCGCGATCGCCTCATCATAGAAACGCGTCACGGCGCGGGATGTCTTGCGCAGCACCGTGCAGGCGCAGGGATTCGGGTTGCTCATGCATATGATGCATATACATCATATCACCCCTGCACAATCACCATCCGGGCCTGTTCCGCTGCCGATAATGTGCGCGCCCGGCGATCGGCGCGCTTCCGTCATCGAGTCGCCAACGGGCTCTGAAACACGCTCAGGAGGACGAGCGAGGGCGAGAGGAGCATGCCACGCGCGGCAAGCGCGCTCCTCTCCCGGCCTTACTTCAGGCGCATGTCCAGATAATCGTCCACCGACTTCATCAGATCCGGCATCTCATGCTCGAAGAAATGGTTCGCGCCGGGGATTGTGTCGTGATGGATCGTGATGTGGCGCTGGGTGCGCAGCTTGTCGACCAGCTTCTGCGTCGCCAGCGGCGTCGCCACCTCGTCCGCCTCGCCCTGGATGATGATCCCCGAAGAGGGGCAGGGCGCGAGGAAGGTGAAGTCGTAGAGATTGGCCGGCGGCGCGATCGAGATGAAGCCCTTGATCTCCGGGCGGCGCATCAGCAGCTGCATGCCGATCCACGCGCCGAACGAGAAGCCGGCGATCCACGTCGTCTGCGCCTCGGGGTGGATCGACTGGACCCAGTCGAGCGCGCTCGCCGCGTCGGACAATTCGCCGATGCCGTTGTCGAACACGCCCTGGCTCTTGCCGACGCCACGGAAATTGAAGCGCAAGGTCGCGAAGCCGCGCTTCACGAACGTCTGGTAGCAGGCCTGCACGATCCGGTTGTTCATCGTGCCCCCCGCCTGCGGATGCGGGTGGAGGATCATGGCAACCGGCGCGCGCGGACGCGGACCCGGATTGAAGCGGCCTTCGAGACGCCCTTCCGGGCCGGGGAAAATGACTTCTGGCAAGGTCGTCCTGCTGAACTAGGCGTGGCGTGCCGTCACCGCTAGGGCGAGGCCGATCGTGCGCCTATATAGGGGCCGCGCTAAGCCGCGCAATCATTCCGAAACGGAGCATCCGAACTGACCGCCGCCCGCATCTATCTGGATCATGCCGCAACCACGCCGATGCTGCCGGCCGCGCGCGCAGCGATGATCGAAGGGTTCGGGCGCTGGGCGAATCCCTCTTCGCCCCACCGCGAGGGCCGCGCCGCGCGCGCCGCGCTGGAAGAGGCGCGCGCGCGCATCAGGGCCGCTCTCGGCTGGCGACACGATCTGATCTTCACGAGCGGAGCCACCGAAAGCGCCGCCATCGCGCTCCACCGGCAGGCACGGGCGCGGCCGCTGCTGGTCAGCGCGGTGGAGCATGCCGCCGTGCTGCGCCAGCGCGCGGATGCCATTATCGCGCCCGTGGACGAAAGCGGGCTGGTGGAGCCCGCCGCCTTCGGCGCGCTGATGCGGGCGCATCCCCAGCCGCTGGTGGCGATCCAGCATGCCAATTCCGAAACCGGCATCCTCCAGAAGATCGGGGAGATCGTCGAGGTCGTCGATGCGGCAGGCGGTCTGCTGTTCGTCGATTGCGCGCAGACGGCGGGGAAATTGCCGCTCCCGCCGGCCGATCTGATCGCGATTTCCGCGCACAAGTTCGGCGGGCCGCCCGGCATCGGCGCGCTGCTGGTGCGCGATATCGGCACTCTGGCCCCGCTCGGCGGCGGGCAGGAGCGGGGCTATCGCGCGGGGACCGAGAATATGCCCGCCATCCTGGGGTTCGCCGCCGCGCTGGATCCCGCGCTGGGCGGTGCGCAGCCGCCATGGCTGCTGGAACAGATCGATTGGCGCCTTTTCCTCGATCATGCGGTGGGGCAGGCGGGCGGCATGCCGGTCGGCGGCCCCCTTCTGGATGGCGCCGCGCGGACGCCCACGATCGCCGCCTATCGGCTGCCCGGCCTGAGCGCCGAGGCGCAGCTGATCCGGCTCGATGCGGAAGGCTTCGCGGTCTCGGCCGGCAGCGCCTGCTCGTCCGGCTCGCTCCACGCCAGCCATGTGCTGCGCGCGATGGGCCTGGGCGAGGGCGAGGCGCGCGAGGTGATCCGCGTCAGTTTCGGCTGGTCCACCACGCATGCGGAGGTCGAGGCGTTCGCCGCCGCTTATGGCCGGATGGCGCAAGGCGTGGCGCGCGCGGCATGATCTATCTCGATTATCAGGCGACGACGCCGCTGGCCCCTGAAGCACGGAGTGCGATGGTGCCGCTGCTGGATGCGGGCTTCGGCAACCCCCACTCGCCCCACCGCATGGGCCGCGAGGCACGCGCGGCGGTGGAAGTGGCACGCGAACGGATCGCCGCGCCCTTCGGCCCCGGCGGCCGCATCGCCTTCACGAGTGGCGCGACCGAGGCGCTCAACTGGGCGATCAAGGGCATCGCCAAGCCGGCACGCGCCAGCCGCCCGCGCATCGTCACCACCGCGATCGAGCATGCCGCCGTGCTCGATACGGCCGGCTGGCTGGCACAGCAGGGGCATGAGCTGATCGTGCTGCCCGTCTCGGCCGGGGGAATCGTCGATCTCGATGCGGCCGAAGCCGCCATCGACGGCCGCACCGCGCTCGTCGCCGCGATGCTCGTGAATAATGAGATCGGCACGATTCAGCCCATCGCCGAGCTGGGCCGCATGGCGCGTAACGCGGGCGCGGTGATGCTGTGCGATGCGGTACAGGGCTATGGCCGCGTGCCCCTGCCTGTCGACGCCTGCGATCTGGTCGCGCTTTCCGCCCACAAGATCCATGGCCCAAAGGGCATCGGCGCGCTCTGGCTGCGCGACGGCGTGAACCCCGAGCCGCTGCTCCACGGCGGCGGCCAGGAAGCCGGGCTGCGATCGGGCACGCTTGCGCCGGCGCTGTGCGCCGGTTTCGGCGTCGCCGCGCAACTGATGCGGGAGCGCGCGGAGGAGGACAGCGACCATGTCTTCCGATTGTTCGGCCATGCCCGTTCGATCATGGGCAACTGGCAGGTCAACGGCGCGCTCGATCATCGCTATTTTGGTAATCTCAATATCCGTCGCGCGGGGCTGGACGTTGCCCGCCTGATATCTGACGTGCGCGAGGTGATGTTTTCGGCGGGCTCCGCCTGCGCCAGCGGGTCCGGGCGAACGAGCCATGTGCTGAAGGCGATCGGCCTCACCGATGCCGAGGCGAAATCCTCGATCCGGCTGGGTTTCGGCCGCTATACGACGATCGAGGATCTGGATCGGGCGATGGCATTGATCCTGGCGGCGGCCGCAACGCAGAAGGAATGGGCATGAGCGTGGCGATCACCTTCGTCTCCGCCGATGGCGTCGATGTCCGCACGGTCCAGGCCGCACCGGGCACGAGCCTGCTGGAGATCGCGCAGAATGCCGGCCAGCCGCTGGAGGGGACGTGCGAGGGGCAGATGGCCTGCTCCACCTGTCACGTCATCGTCGATCCGGCCGATTTCGCGCGCCTCCCCCGCGCGAGCGAGGAAGAGGATGATCTGCTCGATCTCGCCGCCCATGTGACGCGCACGAGCCGGCTGGCCTGCCAGATCATGCTGGACGATGCCCTGGGCAGCCTCAAGGTGCGGATGCCCGCCGAAGCGCGGGACATGCAGGGGCGCTAGCCGGCCCGTTTCCGGGGTGCCGGCTCAGGCCTTCACCTTTTCCTTCTCGCGTTCCTTCTTCGGCGTCTCGTCCGCCGGGGTCTCGCCGCCGGCGGCCGCGAGCAGCAGCCGCTCCAGCGTCCGCAGGCGGGCGGGCGCATCGATCCGGTCACCGAGCAGGTCGGTCAGGTAGAATGTGTCCACGGCGCGCGTGCCATAGGTGGCAACATGGGCGGAGCGGATCGTGACCTTCGCCTGAAACAGGGCATAAGCCAGCGCATAGAGCAGGGCCGGCCGGTCATGCGCATTCACCTCCACCACCGTGTAGCGATTGGAGGCCTTGCTATCGATCAGCACGTTGGGCGCGACCACGAAGGCGTCCGCGCGCGTGCGATGCGAAGGCTTGGTGGCAAGCTTGGCGGCAAGCTGGCTGCGATTGGCGAGAGCATCCTCGATCGCGGTGGCCAGGCGGCGCAGGCGCAGCGGATCGTCGAACGGCTTCCCGAACGGATCCTGCACCAGCAGATTATCGATCGCCATGCCGTCGCGCGTCGTATGGATGCGCGCATCGATGATGCTCGCGCCCGCCAGATGGATGGCGCCCGCGATCCGGTAGAACAGGCCGGGATGGTCGGCGGCATAGATGGTGACGAGCGTCGCGCCGCGCTTCGAATCCGGCTGGGTCGCGATCGAGAGCGGCTTTTCGGCCGCGTCCGCCGCCGCGATCAGCCGCGCGTTGCGCTCCAGGATATCGACGCCCTCGGCCACCCAGTAGCTGTCCGGGAAGCGCTTCTGATAATCGTCGAAGCGATGCCGGGTCCAGCCCAGCTCCACGCCCAGTTCGGCCTGCTTCAGGTTGATCCGCTCGGCGCGGCCGGTCTGCTGGTGGCCCAGCCGCAGCACCTCTTCCGCGCTGGTGAAGAGCGTGGCCAGCAGCTGCCGCTTCCAGTCATTCCACACGCCGGGGCCTACCGCGCGTATGTCCACGGTGGTCAGCAGCAGAAGCTGGCGCAGCCGCTCGGGGCTCTGCACGCGCTCGGCGAAATCCATCACCGTCTTGAAGTCGGCCAGGTCACGCTTGAAGGCGGTGGCGGACATCAGAAGGTGCTGCTCGACGAGCCATGCCACCGTCTCGGTCTCGGCGGGCGTCAGGCCGAAGCGCGGGCAAAGCTTCTGCGCCACTTCCGCGCCCAGCACCGAATGATCGCCGCCACGCCCCTTGGCGATATCGTGCAGCAGCACCGCGACATACAGCGCGCGGCGGCACACGATCTGCTCCAGGATCTTGGCCGCGCCCGGATGCTCCTCCTCCAGCAGGCCGCGCTCGATGCGCGAAAGCAGGCCGATCGCGCGCAACGTATGCTCGTCCACCGTATAATGGTGGTACATGTCGAACTGCATCTGCGCCACGACGCGGCCGAAATCGGGCACGAAGCGGCCGAATATGCCCGCCTCGTTCATCGTCCGGAGCACGCGTTCGGGATCGCGGCGCGATGCGAGCACCTGCATGAAATAGCGATTGGCCTGCGGATCGGCGCGGACACCGGCGTCGATCGTCTTGGCGTCGCGGCCCGCCATGCGCAGCGTGAGCGGATGGATTTCCAGCTCATGCTTGTCCGCCAGCGCGAAGAGCTGGAGCAGGCGCACCGGATCCTCCGCGAAGAAGCCGTCGTCCGGCGCGGCAAGGCGGCCGCGATCCAGCACGAACCCTTCCAGCTTGCGCGGTCGGCGCCCCGCCAGCTTGATGCCGAAGCGCCGCCCCTTGGCGGCGAACGTCTCGTCCAGATGCGCGAGGAAGATGGCCGTCAGGTCCCCCACTTCCTTCGCGATCAGGAAATAATGCTGCATGAAGCGTTCGACCGCCGATTTGCCCGGCCGGTCGGCATAACGCATCCGTCGCGCGATTTCGGACTGGACGTCGAAGGTCAGCCGGTCCTCGGCGCGGCGCGAAAGGATGTGGAGGTGGCAGCGCACCGCCCACAGGAAATTCTCCGCCTTGCGGAAGCGGCGCAGCTCCTGCGCGGTGAAGAGGCCGCGCTCCACCAGATCGCCCACGTCGCGCACCTGATAGGCATATTTGCCGATCCAGAAGAGCGCGTGCAGATCGCGCAGGCCGCCCTTGCCTTCCTTCAGATTGGGCTCGACCACATAGCGGCTATCCCCCATCCGCTCGTGCCGGCCGTTGCGCTCGGCCAGCTTCTCCGCGACGAAGGCGCGCGCCGTACCCGCCACCACCTGCGCGTCGAAGCGCCGCGCCGCCTCGTCATAGAGCGGCTGATCGCCCCACACGTAGCGCGCCTCCAGAAGCGCGGTGCGGATGGTGAGATCGCTGTTCGCCATGCGCACCATCTCGTCCAGCGAGCGGCTGCTGTGGCCCACCTTCAGCCCCAGATCCCAGAGCGTGTAGAGCATCGATTCGATGACCTGCTCGGCCCAGTGCGCCTGCTTCCACGGGGTGAGGAAGGCGATGTCGATATCCGAATGCAGCGCCATTTCGCCGCGCCCATATCCGCCGACGGCAGCCAGCGTCAGCCGCTCGCCCGTCGAGGGATTGGCCAGCGGATAGAGGCGCTGCGTCGTGAAATCATAGGCCAGGCGCAAGATCTGGTCGGTCAGGAAGGCATAGGATGCGGCAATCTCGTTGCCGGAACTCGGGCTTTCCGCCAGCCGCCGCGCAATCTCCTCGCGCCCGGCCGCCAGCGCCTCGCGCAGCAGCGGCGTGGCCGAAAGCCGCAACGCATTGGTATCCGCCGCCGGCAGCGCGTCGAGCGCGTCGGCGATGGCGCGGCGATCGATGATCGCGCGGCGCGAGGGCAAATTGTCGAAACGGGTCGTCATTCTTGCGCTCAGATAAGGCTGTCGCGAGGATTCGCCATCCTAACGCATCAGCTATTTACGGATCGTTGCATTCCGTCCGGATCATGATCCGCACCCGCAAGGAGCCGGCGGACGGAGAGGCCCGTCCGCCGCGCGGGGCTCATTCCAGCTCGAACGTCACCTGCAGCGTCACGCCCAGCGTCTCCTCGCCCGGCTGCACCGGGGTCGAATCCATCTTGGCGCGCGCGCTCATCAGCATCATCGGGCGCACGGGCGGCTCGGCCCCGCCGGATTCGCCGATGCGCACGATCCGCTTCACCCGAAGGCCCGCCGCGCGCGCATAGAGATCGGCGCGCGCCTTCGCCGTCGCCAGCGCCTGGGTCCGCGCTTCGTCCAGCGCCGCCTCGGGCTTGTCTACGGTGAAATTCGGCCCGTCGATCTGGTTGGCGCCCGCCGCCACCAGCGCATCGAGGATGCCGCCGGCCTTCGCGATTTCGCGGAAACGCACCGTCACCTGATTGCTCGCCTGATAGCCGGTCAGCACGGGTGGCTGATTGTCGGCATAGCGATATTGGGGCGAAAGGCGCAGAGATGCCGTGCGGATGTCGCGATCGGCGATACCGGCCTTGCGCAGCGCGGCGATCGTCGCCGTCATGCGCTGCGCATTCTCGGCCATGGCGGCCGCGGCGGTGGCTGCCTGCGTCACCACGCCGGCGCCGATCGTGGCGACATCGGGCGCGCGCGTCACTTCCCCGGTCGCGGAAATGTCGAGGCGCGTGCCGGAAAGGCCCGGCGTCGCGACCACATCCTGAGCCTGAGCGGCGGCAATGGGCGCCATGGCCGCGAGCGCGACCGCCGTGAAACGAAACATCCTTCCTCCTTCGTGCGGCCGATCCCTACCGCCGCTCGGCCGCGCTATCGGGTGGCGTCGCTGGACACGGGCTGAACAGCGGCCGGCCCGCGCCTGTCCATCACGTCGCGCAATTTCTGGGCGAGCTGCGCCACGGTGAAGGGCTTCAGCAGCACGTCCGCGCCCGGCTCCAGCAGCCCTTCGCGCGCGATCGCCTCGTGCGCATAGCCGGTGGTGAAGAGAATGCGGATATCGGGCCGCCGCGCGCGGACGGCGGCGGCCAGTTCCGTGCCGCTCATGCCGGGCATGACGACATCAGTGAAGAGAATGGCGAAATCGGGCGACTGATCGATCGTGGCCAGCGCCGCCGCGCCATCCGGCACCGCGACGACGATGTAGCCGAGGTCCGCCACCGCATCGAGCGAGAACTGGCGAACGCGATCATCATCCTCCACCAGCAGGATCCGCTCGCCGCCCCTGGCCGGGGGAAGCGGTTCACCCACCGCCGCCGCCTCCTCGACGACCGGCGCCTCCGCATGGCGGGGCAGGAACAGCCGGATCGTCGTGCCCTCGCCCACCGTGCTCTCGATGCCGATATGGCCGCCCGATTGCTTGATGAAGCCGAACACCTGGCTGAGGCCGAGCCCCGTGCCCCGGCCGACCCCCTTTGTGGTGAAGAAGGGATCGAAGGCCCGGGCGAGCACTTCGGGTGGCATGCCGCATCCGAAATCGCGGACCATGATCATCACATAATCGCCTGGCACCACATCGGGATGCGACCGGACATATTCCTCGTCCAGCGTGGCATTGCCGGTCCGGATCGTCAGCCGTCCGCGCCCGCCCAGCGCATCGCGCGAATTGACGGCGAGGTTGACGATCGCATTTTCCAGCTGGAGCGGATCGACGAAGGTGGCCCAGATATCGGGCGCAAGCTCGGTTTCCACCTCGATGCCTTCGCCCAGCGTGCGCCCCAGCAGGTTGGACATGTCGCCCACCAGTTCGTTGGGATCGACGGCGGCCGGCGCCAGCGACTGGCGCCGCGAATAAGCGAGCAATCGGCTGACGAGCGAGGCCGCGCGCCCCGCGCCCTCCATTGCGCTGGCCAGGCTGCGCTGCAATCGATCCGGATCGTCCAGCCGGCGCCGGGCCATATCCAGGCTGCCGATCACCACGGCCAGCATATTGTTGAAATCGTGCGCGATACCGCCGGTGAGCTGGCCGATCGATTCCATCTTCTGGATCTGGCGGAGTTGATCTTCCACCTGCTCCCTCGCGCGCATCTCGGCCTGCGCTGCCTGCGCGGCGGCACGCGCCTCGGCATGCGCGACTTCGATCGATTCGAACCGCGTCCGCGCCTCCCGCACCGTGAGATAGGCGATCACGACCACGAAGAAGACGGTGGCGGCCAACCCTACCGAAAGCAGGGCCGTGCGCTGCTGCGCCTGCCGCTGGCGTTCGGCAAGGAGAGCCGATTCCGCCGCAAACAGGCGGCCGAGATGCTGGCGAATGGCCAGGATCAGCGGCAGGGCATCCGGCTGGCCGATGCTGATATCGATCCGGTCGAGCGGCAGATGCTCGCGCTGCGCCACAAGCTTGCGGGCGAAGATCATGCGCTGGTGGATCAGTGGCGTCACCGCATCCAGTTCGCTGCGCTGGATATCGTTTTCGCCCAGCAGGGCGCTCAATTCACCAAGCCGGACGAGGATATCGTGCCGGCTGTCGCTCAATTCCTCCCGCATCGCCGGCTGGCGCGAGATCAGATAGCCGCGCAGCGCGCCGTCATGCGTCGCGATCCGCTCGCCCAGCTCGATGATGCGCGTCTGCACCTGCACCGAATGATCGACCCAGCGGTTGCTGGAAGAGACGCCGTTGGCGATCAGCAACGCGACAAGGCCCGCCACGAGGACGATACCGAGACCGGCCAGTCGCATCAGGG
This sequence comes from Sphingomonas sp., assembly GCF_003248515.1. Lineage (GTDB taxonomy): Bacteria > Pseudomonadota > Alphaproteobacteria > Sphingomonadales > Sphingomonadaceae > Sphingomonas_I. Next base: position 35,083 of record NZ_QFOB01000008.1, on the reverse strand, counting down.
GCACCTTGCGCGGCATTGCGTCAAGCATGGCCTGTTGTGACGGGAGCGCCGGGCCGGTGCAAGCGCGCAGCGCCGAACGCCGCGCCAATCGCAACGATGAACCATGAACCGAACGCGGAAACGGCCGGCAACCGCAGCACGCCCCCTGTCAGCCGGCGGCCGCGACGATCTCCGCCCAGGACGCCTCGTCGATCACCGGAATGCCGAATTTCGCCGCATCCTTGAGCTTGGATCCCGCCCCCGGCCCCGCCACGACCAGATCCGTCCTGGCCGAAACCGATCCCGCCGCCTTCGCGCCCAGCCGCTCGGCCTGGGCCTTGGCCTCGTCGCGGCTCATCGTCTCCAGCTTGCCGGTGAATACCACGGTCTTGCCGGAAACATCGCTCGCCTTCGTTTCCACGATGAAGTCTGGTGGCGAGACCTGTTCCAGCAGATCGCCCCACACCTGCCGGTTATGCTCCTCGTGGAAGAAGTCCGCGAGCGCGTGGCCGACGGCGCTGCCCGCATTCTCGACCCCGATGAATTCGGCGATCGCCTTGTCCATCCGGTTGCGGAAGCGCCCTTCCTCCTCGCCCAGCGCGCGCTGGAAACCATCGCGCAGGGCGATGATTCCGTCCGCCAGCGCATGGATCGCGGGAAGCGTCGTGTAGCGCTTCAGCAGATCGCGCGCCGTGACGATGCCGACATGGCGTATGCCCAGGCCGAACAGCAGCCGCGCCCCGTCCGGCTGCCGCTTCGCCTCGATCGCGGCGAGGAGATTGTCGACCGATTTCTCCTTCCAGCCCTCGCGCCCGAGCAGATCCTCGCGATGCGCGCCCAGCCGGAAGATGTCGGCCGGCTCGCGGATCCAGCCGAGATCGAGGAACTCCCCGATCGATTTCTCGCCCAGCCCCTCGATATCGAGCGCGCCACGGCTCACGAAATGGCGCAGCCGTTCGAAACGCTGGGCGGGGCAGATCAGGCCACCCGTGCAGCGATAATCGACCTCGCCCTCCTCGCGCACGGCCTCCGATCCGCATCCGCCCGACTCGACGGGGCAGTGGGTGGGAAAGACATAGGGCTCGCGTGGCTCGTCCCGGCTGAGATTGTCGACCACCTGGGGAATGACGTCGCCCGCGCGCTGCACCACGATCCGGTCACCCGGCCGCACGCCGAGACGCGCAATCTCATCGGCATTGTGGAGCGTCACGTTGGAGACGACGACGCCGCCCACCGTCACCGGCACCAGACGCCCCACCGGCGTCAGCTTGCCCGTGCGCCCCACCTGGATATCGATCGCCTCCAGCGTCGTCTGCGCCCGCTCGGCCGGGAATTTGTGCGCGATCGCGAAGCGCGGCGCCTTGGCCACGAAGCCCAGCCGCTGCTGCCAGTCGAGCCGGTCGACCTTGTAGACCACGCCATCTATATCGAACGGCAGGTCCGCGCGCCGGGCCTCGATCATCCGGTAATGGCCGAGTATCTCGTCGAGCGTTTCGACGCGGGTCAAAAGCTCCGAAACCGGAAGCCCCCAGCCGCCGATCGCGCGCATCACGCCCCATTGCGTGTCCGCCGGCAGCGCGCTCGTCTCGCCCCAGCCATGGGCGAGGAAGCGCAAGGGGCGGCGCGCGGTGACGGCCGCGTCCTTCTGCCGCAGCGATCCAGCCGCCGCGTTGCGCGGATTGGCGAACTGCCTCGCCTTTTCGGGATCATCCGCCTCCGCCAGCAGGCGGGCGTTGAGCGCGGCGAAATCCTCCTTCGCCATATAGACCTCGCCACGCACCTCGAAGATTTCGGGCACGTCCTCACCCGCCAGCGTCTGCACGATATCGCCGATCGTGCGCACATTGGCGGTCACGTCCTCGCCGGTCGTGCCGTCGCCGCGCGTCGCCGCCTGCACCAGCTGGCCGTGTTCGTAGCGGAGCGAACAGGAAAGGCCGTCAATCTTGGGTTCGGCGGTCAGCGCCAGCGCCGCATCATCCGGCAAGGCGAGGTAGCGCCGCACGCGCGCGAGGAATTCGGCGATGTCCTCGTCCGAAAATCCGTTGTCGAGGCTCATCATGCGCACGGCATGACGCACCTTCTTCAGCGCTGAAGTCGGCTCCGCGCCTACCAGCGCATTGGGCGAATCCGCGCGCACCAGATCCGGAAAGGCGGCTTCCAGCGCAGTGTTCTCGCGGATCAGCGCATCATATTCGGCATCCGAAATCTCGGGCGAATCCTGATCGTGATACAGGCGGTTATGGTGCGCGATCGCGCCGGCCAGCACGGCCAGGCGCGCGGCGGCCGCTTCCCGCTCCATCGTCTCAACGGGGGACATGCAGCACCTCCTGCCCCGCGCGCAGCGCCAGCGCCTCGGCCGCCTGCCCGTCAATCTCCAGGCCGGAACCCGCCTCCCCCAGCAGGGCGAAGGCCGTGCGGAAATCCCGCAGGCGCCCCGTGCCCACGATCGATCTGATCCCGCCGCCCTCGCCGATCGAGGCGATCCTCCCCTCACGCGCATCGCGCACGCTGCGCAGCCGGTCCACCGCCGCCGTTAGCGTCGGCCCGCCCTCGAAAATATCGAGATAGCCCTCGTCGACGAAGCCTTCCTCCTCCAGCATCCGCATCGCCGCGCGGCCGGTGGCATGGGGCACGCCGATCACGCCGCGCGCCATTTCCGAAAGCATGGCCAGATAGATGGGATGGCGCGGCATCAGATCCGCCAGATGCTGGTTGCCGTGGCGGGCATTGTAATCGTCGGCCTCGCGGAAGCTCATCTGGAAAAAGCGTCCGCCGACCCCGTCCCAGAAGGGCGATCCGCCGCCCTCGTCGATCACGCCACGCAGCTCCGCGATCAATTTGTCGGCGAAGCGGGCGCGATGCAGCCGGATAAACAGATAGCGGCTGCGCGCCAGCAGCAGGCCCAGCCCGCCCGCCCGGTAGCGCGGATGGAGAAACAGGCCGCCCACCTCGCTGCACCCTTCCAGATCGTTGGTCATCACCAGCATCTCGGCGCGAAAACTGCGGCCGAAGGCGGCGCTGTGCTGGGTCAGCGTGGTGCGGCGATAGGAATGGAAGGAGCCTTTCTGGCCGGTGCGCGTGATGATCTGCGCGGTGCCGGCGATCCGGCCGGTCTCCAGATCCTCCAGCATCAGCAGATAGACGTCGTCGCCCAGCGCATCCTCCTCGCGCGCATAGGCTGCCTCGGATGCGGCCAGCCGCTCGGACAGGGCATCGCGATCGGCCGGCAGGTTGGTGAAGCCGCCGCCCGTGAGCTTCGCCATCTCGTAGAGCGGCTCCAGATCCCCGGCGCGCGCCGCGCGGACGACCGCGCTCATCAGAAACCGTAGACGAGCGTGGCGCGCGTCACCGTATCCAGCTGGCGGCTGGTGGTGGGCGTCTCCCGCTCGAACTGGAGATTGTAGGAGAATTTCGCCTTCAGCGCGCCGATCAGCTTGGTCTCCAGCGCGGTTGCGCTGGAGGCGGTGGCATCGTCGCCCTCGAAGAAGAAGGACGCATCCTGGCGGAAGGTCAGCGTCGGCGAGATCTTCCACATGGCGGAAAGCGATCCACGCCCGGCCAGCTTGGTCGTGTTCGCCTCGTCGATGAACACGGTGCGGCGCAGCGCCGGGCCCGCTTCCAGCGCAATGTTCAGATCGGGCCTGCTCGCCACCTGCCAGCCGACACCGGTGCCCAACGTCCCGCGGGACTGGATGCCCAGGAAGCGATCATGCTCATATTGGGCCAGGCCGTAAGCGTAGCGAACGTCGCTGAACTTGTAATTGGGCTGCCAGGCGGCCAGCCAGCGCTCGGTCGTCCGCTCGTGATCGGTTTCCTGATAGTCCAGCCGGGCGTTGAACTTCTGGCGCCACCGGATGCCGTCGCGCTGCAATTTGGCAGAGGCATAGATGCTGGTGGTGCGGGTGGTGCCGGTCGAGCGCGATCCGCCCGCCTCCAGCTCGCCCTTCCAGATCTGGAGGAAGCTTGCGGCCATGATGCGCGCCTGCTCCCTTTCCTGCGCTTCCTTGCGCACGCCCGCCAGCCGCTCTCCCTGCAATTGGGCGAGGCCGTTTATCTCCGCGATGTAGGTCGGGAAATTGTCCTTCGCGAGGCCCACGACATCGCTGATCGTCTTGTCGTTGCCCGTCTTGTAGGCGGCCTCGATCATCGTGCGGATCGGCGCGGGAAGGCCGGGCGCGGGCGGCGCCAGCACCAGCATCGGCTGCGGCAGCACGGGCGCGTCCGGCGGATAGGGCAGGCGCGGCGCGGTGGTTTCCAGCGGCAGGTCCGGGCCGAGGGCGGCGGCGGCCGTCGCGATCAGCAGCATGGCGCTCATCCCGCTTCAGCCAGCCGGTCCGCGAACGTATCCAGCACCTGCCGGTAGAGATCGCGCTTGAACGGCACGATCAGATCCGGAAGGTCGGCGGGCGGCGCCCATTTCCAGGCGCGGAATTCGGGATGCGCGGTCTCGATGTCGATCTCCTCGTCGCGGCCAAGATAGCGCAGCAGGAACCAATATTGTTTCTGCCCGCGATATTTGCCGCCCCACACCTTCTTTCGCAGATCGGCCGGGAGATCGTAGAATAGCGGCTCGGCGGCTGCGGCGATCACCTCCACCTTGTCGGCGGGGATGCCGGTTTCCTCCTCCAGCTCGCGCAGCGCGCCGGCGCGCGCATCCTCGCCGGGATCCAGCCCGCCCTGCGGCATCTGCCAGGCTTCCACCTTCGTATCGATCCGGCACGCCACGAACACCTGCCCCTGGCCGTTCAGCAGCATGATGCCCGCAGCCGGACGATAGGGAAGATCGGTCATGGTCATCGCTCCGCTGGCTGGAAGGGGCCGACTTCGACCATGTCGGCGGCCCGATCAAGGGGGTCTCCGCGCCGCGCGCCGCGCGCGCCATTGCTGGCACGGGGACACGGCCCTAAGGAGCGCCGAAAGGAGGATCGCGCATGCGTCCGGTCGATCTGCTCGCTCTCGCCCTGATGGTCCTCACAGCCCTACCCGCGACGGCCCAGACGCCGCCTGCCGCGCCCGCGCCGGCGCACCGGCCCACCAATCTTCCCGGCGTATCGCCCGCGGGCAATGCGATCCTGACGAAGCTGGATGCGCAGGGCGATCCCCAATATTCGCAGCTTCGCCGCCAGCAGCAGGGCCTGAAGGATCAGCTTTCGAACGCGATCATGGTTTCGGAAATCGATGTGGATCGCGTGGCGGGCCTCATGCGGCAGATGGATCTCGTCCAGGGCCAGATGCGCACCCGCTCCAGCGAGCGCGTGCTGGCGGCGCTCAAGGCCCTGCCGGAGGCGGATCGCGGCCCCTTCCTGCGCGCGATCGCCCGGCAGGTGGGCCCGGCGGCGAATTGAGCCCCCTTCCCTCGCCGGACGGGAGGGAAGAATGATGAAGGAGCGTGGCGCGCCTTCGCCCGTTCAGCGCGCATGACCAAGCCCACCATCGTCTGGTTCCGACAGGATCTTCGCCTCGCCGATCAGGCCGCGCTCGCGGCGGCCGCCCGCGAAGGCCCGATCGTCGCGCTCTACGTGCTGGACGACAATGGCCCCCGGAAATGGCGGATGGGCGGCGCGCAGCGCTGGTGGCTGCATCACAGCCTGGATGCGCTCGCCCGCTCGCTTGGCCGCCATCATGTTCCGCTGATCCTCTGCAGCGGCCCCGCCGCCGCCCAGGTGGCGGCCGTCGCGAAGGAGGCGGGCGCCACGCGCGTTCACGCGCTCCATCATGTCGAGCCCTGGTGGCAGGCGGCCGAGGAGGCTCTGGCCGGCACTCTCGATCTCGTCCTCCACCCCGGCCAGCATCTGGCCGATCCGCGCGAGGTGCGCACCGGCGCGGGCGGGCGCTACCGGATCTTCACGCCTTTCTGGCGCGCCCTGCAGGCCCAGTTGCCGCCGCCCGCGCCGCAGCCCGCACCCGAACATCTGCACGCTCATGGATCGCTCCGCTCCGAGGCGCTCGGTGACTGGGCATTGCTCCCTACCCGCCCGAACTGGGCTCGCGGCTTCGATATCTGGACGCCGGGCGAGGCGGGCGCGGCCGAGGTGCTCGAGGATTTCGCGGATCGCGTCGCCGCCTACGATCACGATCGCAACCTTCCCTCGATCGAGGGAAGCTCGCGCCTTTCGCCGCATCTCCATTTCGGCGAGGTTTCGCCCACCGCCGTCTGGCATGCGGCGCGCAAGGCCGCGCCGCGATCGGCCGATCCCTTCCTGCGCGAGGTGGGCTGGCGCGATTTCACCGCCAATCTCGTCGATCTCTTCCCCAATATCGGCGCGCGGAATGGCCGCGACACGTTCGATCGGCTGCCCTGGCGGGAAGGCGCCGCCGCCGATCGCGATTTCCGCGCATGGACGCAGGGGCGGACGGGCTATCCCATCGTGGATGCCGGCATGCGCCAGCTCTGGACGTCAGGCTGGATGCACAATCGCGTGCGGATGATCGTGGCAAGCTTCCTCACCAAGCATCTGCTGATCGATTGGCGGCGGGGCGAGCGCTGGTTCTGGGATACGCTCGTCGATGCCGATTACGGCAACAATGCCGTGAACTGGCAATGGGTGGCCGGCACCGGCATCGACAGCAATCCTTTCGGCCGGATCATGGCCCCTCTCACCCAGTCCGCCAAATTCGACGCGGCCGATTATATCCGGGAATGGGTGCCCGAGCTTCGCGATCTCGCCGATCCGGCGATCCACGATCCGCACGGATCGGGTTGCGCGCCGCCCGATTATCCCGAACCGCTGATCGGCCACCGCGAAGGCCGCGAACGCGCGCTCGCGGCGGGCGCGAAGGTGCGCGGCTCATAACGCCCCCTTCCCTTCGGGGGAGAGGCGGACGGGCTTATCCGGCCACGCGCATCCGGTGGCCGCTCTCGAAATCGCCCGTCACCAGATCGGTGATCGCCTGGCCCACCACATCCGGCGACTTGAGCGTCGCGGCGTCCTCGCCCGGAAAGGCCTTGGCACGCATCGCCGTCGCGGTGGCGCCCGGATCGACGATCGCCACGCGCAGATCGCCCAGCGAACGCATCTCCTCGCCATAGGCCGTCACGAGATTTTCGAGAGCGGCCTTCGAGGAGCCATAGGCCCCCCAGAAGGGGCGCGGCTCCGCGCCCACGCTGGAGGTGACCGCCACGATCCGCGCCCGCGCGCTGCGGCGGAGCAGCGGATCGAATGCGGCGATCAGCGCCTGCGGCGCACCGACATTCAGTGTCAGCAGCCTGGCATATTCCTTGGGGTCGATCGCCGGCACCGGGCTCACCGTGCCGAGCATGGCCGCGTTGATGACGAGCAGGTCCAGTTTCTCCCAGCGCCCCGCCACCGCATCGGCGAGGCGCCCGATCGAGGTGCCGTCCGTCAGATCCAGGGGCGCAATGGTGGATGTGCCGCCTGCCGCGTGGATCGCCTCCTCCGTTTCCTCGAGGCCGCCTGTCGTGCGGGCGACGAGCAGCACATGCGCGCCGGCGGCGGCAAGCGCCTTCGCGGTGGCCGCACCGATTCCGCGGCTGGCGCCGGTGACGAGGGCGATCTGGTCCTGAAGCGGCTTGGTCATGATGCGGGCGTCGGCTCCTCTCGGGAACCGGGGCGGCTATCAGGCCAGCACGCGCTCGTCGAGCAGGGCGAACTGATCGGGCACGGTCTGCGCGTCATGATCGGTCAGCGGCGTCGGATAATCGCCGGTGAAGCAGGCGTCGCAGCGCGTCGGCTGGGCGGCGTTGCGCCCCGCCTCGCCCAGCGCGCGATACAGGCCGTCGACGGAGATGAAGCCCAGGCTGTCCGCGTTGATGAATTCGGCCATCTGCTGCACGGTCATGCGCGCGGCCAGCAGCTTGGCGCGCTCGGGCGTGTCCACGCCATAGAAGCAGCTGTGCCGCGTCGGCGGGCTGGCGATGCGCATGTGCACCTCGGTGGCGCCGGCATCGCGCATCATCTGCACGATCTTCAGGCTGGTCGTCCCGCGCACGATCGAATCGTCGATCAGCACGATCCGCTTGCCCTGGATCAGCGCGCGATTGGCATTGTGCTTCAGCTTCACGCCCAGGTGGCGGATATTGTCCGCCGGCTGGATGAAGGTGCGGCCCACATAATGCGAACGGATGATGCCCAGCTCGAAGGGGATGCCGCTTTCCTGCGCATAGCCGATCGCCGCCGGCACGCCCGAATCGGGCACGGGGATCACGAAATCGGCGTCCACCGGGCCTTCCTTGGCCAGTTCCGCACCGATCGCCTTGCGCACCGAATAGACGGACTGGCCCTCCATCACCGAATCCGGGCGCGAGAAATAGACATGCTCGAACACGCAGGGGCGGCCGCGCGTCTTGCCGAAGGGGCTGATCGATCGGATCCCGGCATCGGATACGGTGACGAGTTCGCCCGGCTCCAGTTCGCGCACGAAATCCGCACCCACCACGTCGAGCGCCACCGTCTCGGACGCGAAGATCGTCGCATCGCCCAGTTTGCCCATCACGAGCGGGCGGATGCCCAGCGGATCGCGGCAGGCGATCATGCCCTCCGGCGTCATGCAGATCAGCGAATAGGCGCCTTCCACCTTGCGCAGCGCATCGATGAAGCGATCGATCAGCGTGCGATAGGTCGAGGTGGCGACGAGATGGATGATCGTCTCGGTATCGCTGGTCGACTGGAAGATGCTGCCCGAGCGGATCAAATCCCGCCGCAGCTTCATCGCGTTGGAAATATTGCCGTTGTGGGCGATGGCGAAGCCGCCGCTCGCCAGCTCGGCGAAGAGCGGCTGGACGTTGCGCAGCGCCGTCTCGCCCGTGGTGGAATAGCGCACATGGCCGCAGGCCACGGGGCCGGGAAGGGCGCGGATCACATCGTCGCGATCGAAATTGCCGGCGACATGGCCCATCGCCCGATGCGTGTGGAAATTGTGGCCGTCCCAACTGGTAACGCCGGCCGCCTCCTGCCCGCGATGTTGGAGGGCATGGAGGCCGAGCGCGACGATCGCGCTGGCCGATTCGGCATCATAGACGCCGAACACGCCGCATTCCTCGCGCAGCGTATCGCCGTCGGCAGTCTCAAATGGATTGGTGGTCAGCATCGTCCGTCCCGTCGCTGGCGCACGCCCATAAGCGATCAATCGCGACTTGTCGCCCCATCCGGAAGGACGATCGGCGCATTTCCTGTTTTCCGGCGCGGCGTTGCGCCTCGCGTGCCCCTGTCGATGATCGCCCCCTCCCCCGCCGCCGATCGATAGCAAGAGCCTGCCCCCTTGCCGAAAAAGCGAACGCGATCGAGGCGGCCTCCCGCCGCTTCCGCGCGCGCCGAAGACCTCCTACATGCGCAGCCATGACCGATGATCGTGAAACCGGAACCACCCTCATGCCGCGCTGGGATGCGGCGGGCCTCGTCACCGCGGTCGTCACGCATGCCGAAACGGGTCATCCGCTGATGGTGGCGCACATGAATGCCGATGCGCTGGATCGCACGATCGAAAGCGGCGAGGCCTGGTTCTGGTCGCGCTCGCGCGGGCGGCTGTGGAAGAAGGGCGAAACCTCGGGCCATGTGATGAAGGTCGTCGAGCTGCGCGTCGATTGCGATCAGGATGCGATCTGGCTGCGTGCCGAACCGCACGGCCCGGCCTGTCACACCAATGCCGCGAGCTGCTTCTACAGGCGGCTGGAGGATGGCGCGCTCGTCCGCGTGGTCTGAAGCGCAGGCCTGAGGCGCGCGCCTCCACCGGGCCGCTCCATCCCGGCCGCCATACATATGGCGTTCATGCAACCGACAAGTCTTGTGCGCGTTCAAAGCGCGCAAGGCCGGGAAAAGAGCGTTCCCGTTGCTTTCGCGGGTAAAGTGAGTTGCGTGTCTTTTGTACCAGTAGCGTTTAGTCGACTTTCGAGCCCCTGCCCTCCCGCCTTGCCGTTTCTTTCCCGGGCATCCGCCCGTTAACCATATTTTCGTGCGCCACCCGATCCTTTAAGGCAGATATCTTATCAGGATTGGCGGTGTGTGAGCTTCGTTTCGATCGCGTCCCAGATCAGCGCCGGCGTATCGGTGCCGTTGAAGCGATCGATCGCGACGATGCCGGTGGGCGAGGTCACGTTGATCTCGGTAAGGTAGCCCGCGATCACGTCGATGCCGACGAACAGCAGCCCGCGCTTCGCCAGTTCCGGCCCGATCGCGGCGCAGATTTCCAGCTCGCGCGGCGTCAGTTCGCTCTGGGCGCCAGTGCCGCCCACCGCCAGGTTGGAGCGGATCTCGCCCGCCTTGGGCAGGCGGTTGACCGCGCCGGCCGGCTTGCCGTCCACCAATATGATGCGCTTGTCGCCCTTTGACACGTCGGGAAGGAAGGCCTGCACCATGAAGGGCTCGCGCCACACCTGCCCGAACAATTCGGTGAGCGCGGCCAGATTGGCGTCCTTGCGCGCCACATGGAACACGGCCGAACCCGCATTGCCGTACAACGGCTTCACCACCACCTCGCCATGCTCGGCATGGAAGGCGCGCGCCTCCTCCAGCCCGCGCGTGATGAGCGTGGGCGGCATGAATTCCGCATAATCCAGCACGAACAATTTTTCGGGCGCGTTGCGGACGGAGGCGGGATCGTTGACCACGAGGGTCCGGTGCTGGATCCGCTCCAGCAGATGGGTTGCCGTGATATAGGCGAGATCGAACGGCGGATCCTGCCGCATCAGGATCACGTCCGCGTCCGCGCCCAGATCCAGCACCTTCTCTTCCAGCACCGCGAAATGATCGCCCGCCACGCGCTGCACGCTGATGCGGCGCGCGGGCGCGGTCAGCCGCCCTTCGCGATAGGAGAGGTCGCCCGCCGCATAATGCCAGAGCGTGTGGCCGCGCGCCTGCGCGCCCAGCATGATGGCGAAGGTGGAATCACCCGCGATGTTGATCGATTCCAGCGGGTCCATCTGGACGGCTACGGTCAGCGACATGTCATCCTCCGTTCGTGCTGAGCCCTTCGACTGCCTGCGAAGGCAGGCGCTCAGGATAAACTTCAGCCCAAAGGGCTAAAGCCGAAGGACGGGCTGCGGGCGTGCCGTGAGAAGCACGGGGCTTCGACTACGCCCAGCCCGAACGGGGAGCAAGAAAGCGAGGCTTGAGAAAGAGCGAGAAAGTCTAGCCGATCCACGCATTTTCGATGTGGCGCAGCGCACGGCCCGGCGCGATCAGGATCACGTCGATGCGGACATCCTGCCCCTCGCCCGCATAACGCGGCGCCAGATAGCCGGCGGCGGCCGCCACGCGCGCCAGCCGGCGCTCGTCGATCGCGAAATCCAGTTCGGCCGCCGTCGCGCGGCGCTTCACCTCCACGAACGCCACGAGATCGCCCCGCGCCGCCACCAGATCCACCTCGCCCACAGGCGTGCGCACGCGCCGTGCGAGGATGCGCCAGCCCTTGAGACGGAGCCACCAGGCCGCGGCCGTCTCGGCGATGCGCCCGCTCCTTTCGGCGGAGCGCCTGTCCCTCACCCCTCGCCCTTCAGCGCCAGCGCGCGGGCATAGAGATCGCGCCGGTTGAGCCCGGTCGCCTGCGCCACCTCGGATGCCGCCTTGCCGACCGGCAGCCGCTCCAGTGCCTCGATCAGCAGCGCATCGGCATCCGCCTCGCTGGCGGGCGCCGCCTCGCCGGGGGGCGCCACGACGATCACGATCTCCCCTTTGGGGGCCGCCTCGGCATAGCGCGTGGCCAGTTCGGAAAGAGTGCCTGTCACGCATTCCTCGAACATCTTGCTGATCTCACGCGCCACCGCCGCCTCGCGATCGCCCAGCCGGGCGGCCAGCGCCGTCAGGCTCGCGCCGAGGCGCGGCCCCGATTCGTAGAGGATCAACGTCGCCCGGATCGCCGCCATCTCGTCGATCGATTCGTCGCGCGCCTTGGCCTTGGCGGGGAGGAACCCCGCGAACAGGAAGCGATCCGTGGGCAGCCCCGCCAGCGTGAGCGCCGCCACAGCCGCGCAGGGGCCGGGCAAGGTCGTCACCGCATGGCCCGCCGCGCGCGCGGCACGCACCAGCTTGAAGCCCGGATCGGAAATGAGCGGCGTGCCCGCATCGGAGACCAGGGCGATCGCCTGTGTGCCCAGACGCGCCACCAGATCGTCCCGCACCCGCTCCGTGCTGTGATCGTGATAGGGGATCATCGGCCGCTTCACGCCGATATGACGCAGCAGCCCGCCGGTGACGCGGCTATCCTCCACTGCGATCGCATCGGCGCGCGAAAGGATGTCGGCGGCGCGCGGCGAAAGGTCGCTCAGGTTGCCGATCGGCGTCGCGACGATGTAGAGGCCGGGTTTGAGAGGTTCTGGATCGCTGAGAGACATGATCGCAAGCATGGCAGACCCCGGCCTAAGGGGGCAAATCGGCGGCCGGAGAAATCTGGCGGCGACCCTCCTCGCATTGCTGCTGGCCCTGCTGCTCGCCGCCTGCGCCGGCGGCCCGCGCACCGCGCCCACGCGCGCGCCCGCCAAGGCGCCGCCCACGACGACCGCGCCCGTTACCCAGCAGGGCCTGCCCGAGGATGTGGACCGGCATCGCGTGGCCCTGCTCGTGCCGATCACCGGCCCGAATGCCGGCGTCGGCCAATCGATCGCCAATGCCGCCGTGCTGGCGCTGACCGATACGAAGGATCGCTCGCTGCGCGTAACGACCTACGATACCGGCCCCGGCGCCGCCGCCGCTGCCGCGAAGGCGCTGGCGGAGGGCAATGCGCTGATCCTGGGGCCGCTGCTGGGCGATGATGTCCGCACGGTGGCGGGGCCGGCGGCCGCGCGCGGCGTGCCGGTCATCTCCTTCTCCAACGATACCAGCGTGGCGGCGGACAATGTCTGGCTGCTCGGCTTCCAGCCCGCCCAGTCGATCGAGCGGGTGGTGCGCTATGCCCGCTCGCGCGGGCTCACGCGGTTCGCCGGCCTCGTGCCGCAGGGCGCCTATGGCCGCACCGCATCCAATACGCTGATCCGCGTGGCGGAAGCGGCCGGCGGCAGCGTCGTCTCGATGCAGAGCTATGATCGCTCGGCCGGCATCACGGCGGCGGTGACGGCGCTCGCCAAGCAGAAATTCGATGCCGTGCTGATCGCGGACAGCGGCCGCATCGCTGTCGTCGCCGTACCCCTGCTGCGCAAGCAGGGCGCCACGTCGGCGCAGGTGCTGGGCACCGAATTGTGGAATGCGGAACCGGGCCTCGCCTCGGTCGCAGCGATGAACGGGGCCTGGTTCGCAAGCGTGGACGATCGCATGTTCGGCCAGTTGCAGACGCGCTATCGCGCCCGCTACGGCAAGACGCCCTATCGCCTTGCCAGCCTCGGCTATGATGCGGTGCTGCTTGCGGTGCGAATCGCGCGTGAATGGAAAGCGAACACGCCTTTCCCCACCGATCGGCTGGGCGATCCGGGCGGGTTCGCCGGCGTGGACGGTGCCTTCCGCTTCGGCAGCAATCGCATCGCCGAACGATCGCTGGCCGTGCACCAGCTGGGCGGCGGCACCCGCACCATCGTCTCGCCCCCGCCAACCGGATTCTGATCCCATTCTATCCGGCGCGGGAAAAAAGCCCCGCCGGATGTGTGACGGGGGCTGTCGGCCACCTCCGCCGGCGGCGACACTCACACGCCCCAACGCTCCGGCAGAAGCGCGAGCCCGAAGCATCTCGCCTCCTGCCCGGTCTGGCAGGGCTCCTGCTGGAGCCCCGTGGCGTCAGGCGGCCAGCGCGCCCAAAATCCCGTCCAGCACCAGCATGTTGCCGGGCGTCACGCGCAGCCTGTCCTCCTCGCGCTCCAGCAGCCCCTGCGCGATCAGCCGCGCCATCGCCGCCGGATCGATCGCCGCCGCGCACCGCGACAGGCTTACGCCTTCCTCCAGCCGCAGGCCCATCAACAGCGCCTCGGTCGCCTGCGTCGCGGGATCGAGCACCTCTTCCTCGGCGATCCCGCTGGCCTGCGCATCGATCCGCGACAGCCAGTTTTCCGGCTTCTTCGCCCGCACCGTCGCCACGCCCGCGCGCCGGCCATGCGCGCCGGGGCCGACGCCAAGATAATCGCCATAGCGCCAGTAGGTTAGGTTGTGGCGGCTCTCCTCCCCCGGCCGGGCATGATTGGAAACCTCATAGGCCGGCAGCCCCGCCGCCGCCGTCATCTCCCGCGTCAGCTCGAACAGGGCCGCGCCATGATCGGGATCGACCGCCTCCAGCTTGCCTTGCGCCGCCAGCGTGGCGAAACGCGTGCCGGGCTCGATCGTCAGCTGATAAAGCGAGAGATGGCCGGTGCCGAAGCCCAGCGCGGTCGTCAGCTCCAGCGCCCATTGCGCCTCGCTCTGCCCGGGGCGCGCATAGATCAGATCGAAGCTCACGCGATCGAAGCAGGCCTGCGCCGTCTCCAGCGCCCCCAGCCCTTCCTCCACGCCATGCGCGCGGCCGAGGAAGCGCAGCACCTCATCGTCCAGCGCCTGCAATCCCAGGCTCACGCGATTGACGCCCGCCGCCGCCAGATCCGCGAAGCGCGACGCCTCCACCGAGGAAGGATTGGCTTCCAGCGTGATCTCGATGTCGGGCGCGAAGCCGAAGCGCCGCTCCGCATCGGCGAGGATCGCGGCCACCGTCGCGGGCGGCATCAGCGAAGGCGTGCCGCCACCGAAGAAAATCGATGTCAGCGGGCGTTTCGGGCCGATATTCGCCTCGAACGCCAGATCGGTGAGCAGCGCATCCCGCCAGCGATCCTGATCCACGCTCTCGCGGACATGGCTGTTGAAATCGCAATAGGGGCATTTGGAAACGCAGAACGGCCAGTGGACGTAGAGGGCCAGAGCCTGCGCATCCTCGCCCGCCTGCGAACCGGATCGGGGCCGGCCCTGCGGCAGCGGAGCCGGGCTGCCCACCCCCGTCCCCTCCCGCCGATGGGAGGGGAGAAAGCTCACCCCAGACACGCCGCCACCAGCTTGCGGAACGCATCCGTGCGATGGCTGATCGCCTTCTTCTCGGCCGGATCCAGTTCGGCGAAGGTGCGCGTGTCGCCATGGGGTACGAACACCGGATCATAGCCGAAGCCCACGGTGCCGCGCGGCGGCCAGGTCAGCGTGCCTTCCACACGCCCCTCGAAGCTTTCCACATGCCCGTCCGGCCAGCAGAGCGAGAGCACGCAGACGAAATGCGCGTCGCGGCCCGCCTCCGGCCCCCTAGCCTGGATCGCGTCCTCCACCTTGCGCATGGCCATCGGCCAGTCGCGCGTGCCATCGGCGGTTTCGGCCCAGTTGGCGGTATAGACGCCCGGATCGCCACCCAGCGCATCCACGCACAGGCCGCTATCGTCCGCCAGCGCGACCAGGCCGGAAAGATCCGCCGAATAGCGCGCCTTCAGCTCGGCATTGGCGAAGAAGGTCGTGCCCGTCTCCTCCGGCTCGGGAATGCCGAGCGAGGCGGCCGAGACGGGCTCGATCCCATAAGGCTCCAGCAGCGCGCGAATCTCGCGCACCTTGCCCTCATTGTGGCTGGCGATGACGATCCTGCCGGGCTCCAGCCGGCGATGCGGCACGGCCGGCGGCTCGTCGTCGATCAGCCGGATGCTCATTTGCCGACGGCCTTCCGCTGGGCGGCGAAGATCTCGCCGCAGCCGATGCGAGCGAGGCGCAGCAGGCGCAGCAGCGCCTCCTCGTCATAGGTCGCGCCCTCGGCGGTGGCCTGCGCCTCGGCGATATTGCCATCCGAAAGCAGCACGAAATTGGCATCGGCATGCGCGTTCGAATCCTCGATATAATCGAGGTCCAGCACCGGCGTGCCCTCATAGATGCCGCAGGAAACGGCTGCCACCTGCGCCTTGATCGGATCCGCCACCAGCGCGCCCGAGGCCAGAAGCTTGTCGACCGCGATGCGCAGCGCCACCCACGCGCCGGAGATGGAGGCGGTGCGCGTGCCGCCGTCTGCCTGGATCACGTCGCAATCCAGCGTGATCTGCCGCTCGCCAAGCAGGGTCATGTCGCAGACGGCGCGCAGCGAACGGCCGATCAGCCGCTGGATTTCCTGCGTGCGGCCGGATTGCTTGCCCTTGGCCGCCTCACGGCTGCCGCGCGTGTGCGTGGCGCCGGGCAGCATGCCATATTCGGCCGTCACCCAGCCCTGGCCCTTACCGCGCAGGAAAGGCGGCACGCGCTCCTCGACGGAGGCGGTGACGAGCACCTTCGTGTCGCCGAAACCGATGAGCACGCTGCCCTCGGCATGGACGGTGAAGTTCGGCTGGATCGTGATCGCCCGCATCTGATCGGGGGCGCGGCCGCTGGGGCGCATGGAAGCTCCTTCAAAGTTCGGGGAGCGCCCTAGACCTTTGCAGGGCCGGAAGGAAGCGGAGGCGGCCGAATGGGCGCTTGAACGCCCGCGCCGCCACCCCATATGCCGATCAAGGCCACCTCCGTAACCGACAACCGATCCCGATACTGAACCGATAACCGAAACCTTGGGCGGCCCCCAACGACGACTGCACAGCGGTCGCTGGCTGAGGTTTTCTGGTTATGAACAAATGGCAGTTTGGAATTGAGATTGTCCGGATCTTCAATGAGAAGAAGCGGCCCGACCTCGCTTTTATCGCATTCGTGATATTCGTGGTGCTGGCTTTTACGCCGGCTCTGGTGGCGGCTTTCCTGTTGCTGAAGCAATGATCGCGGGCAGGCGTGCCGCAACGGCGAAATAGCCAGTCGGGCGCGCTAGCCGATCGGCATCACCCAGATCAGCACATTGCCCAGCAGCACCGCAGCGGCAATCAGCATCAATATGCCCCGCCTGCGATCGCGCCGTTTGGCGATGAGCCAGATGCCGCCCCAGGCCAGCGCGAGGCAGGCGAGCATGGCGAGCGAATAAGCGACGGAAGCCGGGATCATATTTGAGACCGCCGGCCGGATATGGGATCCGGGAGGGGAGCGGGATCCGGGATCATGTCAGGGATGAGGAAGGGGCGCGGCGCGAAGGTCGCCACGCCCCTTTCCGGGCTCAATGCTTCTTGTCGCGCCAGATATTCTGGTACGAGCCATAGGCCAGCGCCGTCGCGATCAGCAGGAAGATCACGACCGCGATGCCCGTGCGGTGGCGATTTTCCAGCTTCGGCTCCGCCGTCCACATCAGGAAGGCCGAGACGTCCGTCGCCATCTGATCGATCGTGGCCTTGGTGCCGTCCGCATAGGCGACCTGATCGTCCGCGGCGAGCGGCGGCGGCATCGCGATGTTCAGGTTCGCGAAGGCCGGATTGTAATGCAGCGTTTCCGGCGTCTTGATGTCCGGGAATTTCTTCACGAGATCCGCCGGCTGCTCCTGATAGCTGGTCAGCAGATCGTGCGTGTAATGCGGGCCGCCCTCGCGCGCCTTGGCGATATCCGAAAGATCCGGCGGCAGCGCATTGTTGTTGGCCACGCGCGCCGCCGTATCGTTCGCGAAGGGCGACGGGAAATAGTCGCTCGGGATCGCCTTGCGGGTGGCAGGCTCGCCGGTCTGCTCGTTGATCGAGGGCACCTCCGTCGACCACTGCTTGGCGATCGCCTTCACCTCGGGCTTGGTGAAGCCGATCTCCTCCAGATCGCGGAAGGCGACATGCTTCAGCGAATGGCAGGCCGAGCAGACTTCCTTGTAAACCTGGAAGCCGCGCTGGAGCTGCTGGCGATCATATTTGCCCCACACGGGATTATCGAAGGAGAAGCTGATCTTCTTCTCCTCGCGATGCTCGTGAACATATTGGGCGGCCGTCTCCTCCACCTTCTCGCGAGGCATGACGAAGGCGACGAGCAGCGCCGAGACGAAGGCGAGGCCGGCGAAGAAACCGACGATCCGGACGATCATGTGCCTATTCCCCCCGGCTCAGTGCGCATGGCCGGCGGCGGCCGGCGTCTCGGCGCCTTCCGGCGCTTCTTCGGTCTCGCCCTTCAGCACCGCCTCGGTGATCGAGTTGGGCAGGGGCTTCGGCACCTCGAACATGTTGATGATCGGCACGATGATCAGGAAGTGCGCGAAATAATAGGCCGCCGCCAGCTGGCCGATGCGCACATAGGGCTCCTCCGCCGGGCTCTTGCCGATCCAGCCGAGCACCAGCACGTCCAGCACCAGCACCCAGAAGGCCCATTTATACATCGGCCGGTAGCTGGCCGAACGCACCGGCGACTTGTCCAGCCAGGGCAGGAAGAAGAGCAGGGCGATCGCGCCGAACATGGCGATCACGCCCCACAGCTTCGCCGGCACCCAGAACCAGTTCACCGTGAAGGCGCGCAGAATCGCGTAAAAGGGCCAGAAATACCATTCGGGCACGATGTGCGCGGGCGTCGAAAGCGGGTTGGCCGCGATATAATTGTCGGGATGGCCCAGCGCGTTCGGCGCGAAGAAGGTGAGGCAGGCGAAGACGAGGAAGAACACGCCCGCGCCGAAGCCGTCCTTGGCCGTGTAATAAGGATGGAAGGGCACCGTATCCTGCGGCCCCTTCACCTCCACGCCGGTCGGGTTGTTCGATCCCGGAATGTGCAGCGCCCAGATGTGCAGGATGATGACGCCCGCGATCACGAAGGGCAGCAGATAATGGAGCGAGAAGAAGCGGTTCAGCGCGGCATTGTCCGGCGCGAAGCCGCCCAGCAGCCAGGTGTGGATCGGATCGCCGATCAGCGGCAGTGCCGAGAAGAAGCCGGTGATCACCTGCGCGCCCCAGAAGCTCATCTGCCCCCAGGGAAGCACATAGCCCATGAAGGCGGTCGCCATCATCAGCAGGAAGATGACCACGCCGAGCAGCCACACCATTTCGCGCGGCGCCTTGTACGATCCGTAATAGAGGCCACGGAAGATGTGGATATAGACGACGATGAAGAACATCGAGGCGCCGTTCATGTGCGCGTAGCGCAGCAGCCAGCCCTGGTTCACATCGCGCATGATGCTTTCGACGCTGTTGAAGGCGACGTCGGCATTGGCGGCATAATGCATCGCCAGCACGACGCCGGTGACGATCTGCACGACGAGCGCGAGGCCCGCCAGGACGCCGAAATTCCAGAAATAATTGAGGTTGCGCGGCACCGGATAGCCGGCGCCCACCGCATTATAGACGAGACGCGGCAGCGGCAGGCGGCTGTCCACCCACTTCATCAGCGGGTTCTTCGGCTCGTAATGCTTGGCCCAGGGAAAGCTCATGTTCCTTTATCCCCCCTCAGCCGATCTGCACGACGGTGTCGGACTTGAAGCTGTATTCCGGCACCTGCAGGTTCAGCGGCGCCGGCCCCTTCCGGATGCGCGCGGCCGTATCGTAGACCGATCCGTGGCAGGGGCAGAAATAGCCGCCATATTCGCCACGCGTCTCGCCCTCGCCAGCGCCCAACGGCACGCAGCCGAGATGGGTGCACACGCCGAGCGTGATGAGCCAGTTCTTGTGGCCTTCCTTGGTGCGCTCGGCCAGGGTCTGCGGATCGCGCAGCGTGGCGACCGGCACGGCATCCGCCTCCTGGATTTCCTTCGGCGTCAGGTTGCGGATGAAGACGGGCTGCTTGCGCCACATCGTCTTGATCGCCTGCCCCGCCGTGATCGCCGAGATATCCACCTCGATCGAGGCGAGCGCCAGCACGTCCGCGCTGGGGTTCATCTGGTTGATGAGCGGGAAGACCGCGGCGACCGCACCCACTCCGGCAAAGCTGGCGGCTGCGATGTTCAGGAAATCACGGCGGCGCGGGCCGGCGTCCCCTCCATCTGCTTCCCCGATGAACGGCGAATGCTGATTGGGATCGTCTGACGTCTGCGACATCGCCATTCGCAAAAACCCTCTGCCTGTGCCCCTTTTGCGTCTCCTTGCGGGACGCGGCTTATCTAGCGCTGTAGCCGCCGGATTAGCCATTTGCCAACTGCCTTTGCGGCTTTTGCAGCGGACGTGCAACGATTGCCGCACTTGCAAGGCGGGGAAGCGCGCGGCAAGCGCCGCTGCCATGACGAACCCTGCCTTTCCGATCGATGCCGAACAGGCGCTGGCCCGCGACTGGTTCGAGGCGCTGCGCGATCGCATCTGCGCCGCCTTCGAGGAGATCGAGCGGGAGGCCGGGAGCGACGCCGCCTTCGATTACGCGCCGTGGGATCGCACCGATCCCGATGGCGCACCGGGCGGCGGCGGGGTGCGCGGGCTGATGAAGGGTCGCGTGTTCGAGAAGGTCGGCGTGAACGTCTCCACCGTCGGCGGGCGCTTCGATGGCGAATTCGGCAAGACCATCCACGGCGCGGCCGAGGATCCCCGCTTCTTCGCAACAGGCATCAGCCTCGTCGCGCACATGGCCAATCCGCATGTGCCCGCCGTGCACATGAACACGCGCTTCCTGGCGACCACGAAGCGCTGGTTCGGCGGCGGCGCGGATCTCAATCCCCCGCTCCCGCGCGAGGAGGATACGGCCGATTTCCACGATATCTTCCGCGCCGCATGCGATGCGCATCCCGGGCCGGGCGATTATCCCGCCTACAGGAAATGGGCGGACGATTATTTCTGGATCCCCCACCGCGGCGTGCATCGTGGCGTGGGCGGCATCTTCTTCGATCATCTGGAAGGCGATTTCGAAACCAACTTCGCCTTCGTCCGCGCGGTGGGCGAGGCGTTTCTGGAGATATTTCCGCGAATCGTGCGTCGGCGCATGGGCGAGCCTGCCAGCGACGCGGATCGCGCGGCCCTGCTCGCCTATCGGGGCCGCTATGCCGAATTCAATCTGGTCTATGATCGCGGCACGCTGTTCGGCCTCAAGACGGGCGGGAATGTGGATGCGATCCTGATGAGCCTGCCCCCGGTCGCGACATGGGCCTGATCCCGTGGCGCTGACGCCGGTCGGCGCGGGCGAGCTCGCCGCGATCGTCACCTCGCTGGAAATGCGCGAGCGGCCGAGGCCGCGCCCGCTGCCCTCCACGCCGCTGCGGCTGGCGCGCTGGGCCAGCCCCCAGCCGGCTGCCTATCGCACGCTCTTCACGCGGGTGGGCGCGCCCTGGCTGTGGTTCTCGCGGCTGATGCTGGAGGAAGGGGCGCTCGCCGCGATCATCGGGGATCCGGCGGTGGAAATATATGCCGTCGTCGATCGCGCGGGCGTGGAGCTTGGCATGCTCGAACTGGATTTCCGCATTGCCGGGGAATGCGAGATCGGCTTCTTCGGGCTCGTCGCGGAACTGAACGGCAAGGGGCATGGCCGCTGGCTGATGGCCGAAACGCTGGCGCGCGCCTGGCGGCCGGGCATCGGCCGCGTCTGGGTGCACACCTGCACGCTGGATCATCCCTCTGCCCTGAATTTCTATCGCGCGCAGGGCTTCACCCCCTTTGCCCGCGCGATCGAGATTTTCGCGGATCCGCGCCTGCTGGGCGTGCTCCCGCGCGAGGCCGGCCCGCACGTGCCGCTTCTGGAAGAAGCGCGCGACTAACCCTGCACGCGCTGGCGATAGAAGCAGGCGATCAGCAGGTAGAAGGCGCTCCATTCCATCGCCGAGACGAGCGCGGCGAGCAAGGCAACGAGCGTCTGGCCCAGATCGGGCTGGCCGATCAGGCGGCCGATCAGCAACAGCACCGATCCGAGCGCGACCTGCATCGCCATCGCCACCACCCAGGCGGCAGCGAGGAACAGAACCAGCCCCGCCACCAGCCGCACCAGCTGACCACGATAGAAAGCGAGGCCCTCGCGCAGCGCGGCGACCGGCCCCAGCGAGGTTTCCACGATCAGCGGCATGATAAGCGCGAGATTGACGCCAGCCGCGACCATCCCGACGCAGGTGACCATCACCAGAAGGCCGGCCCCCGCCGGCACCGCGCCGAAGATCAGCCCCAGCACGATCAGCAGCGCGAAGAGGATCGCGAACACCACCAGCGCCGCCCCGATCCAGACCGGCAGGCGGCGCAGCGCCCGCACGATCGCCTCGCCCACGCTGATCCGGGGCAGCAGCAGCAGCGCCTGCAGCGCCATCGCCCCCACGATCGTGACGACGCCCCCCAGAAGAGTGACCGGCATCACCCAGCCCGGCATGGCGAGGCCGAAGGCGCGCATCCCTTCCAGGTCGGACGGCATCTGCAGCATCAGCGGCGCGAGGATCAGGCCGAGGATGAAGGGCGGCAGGGCCAGGAAGGCGAGCGCGACCGGCAGCGCCAGCCGCCATTCGGCCGCGATGAAGCGCTGGAGCGCGCGCAATCCCTGCTCGATCGAAATCTTGTGCACGCGCCGCTCCTGCCGCGATTCGCCGCGAAAAGCGAGCGCCCGCGCAGCGACTTTCTTCCATGGCTTGCCAGCGCGGCCCCGGCGCCACACATCGGCGGCATGATCGCCTGCGACCTCACCGCCCCGGCCCCCGCCGGCCCACCCCCCGGCCCCGCCGTCGAATGGCGCGTCAGCCCCGGCCTCGTCGACTATGCCGATGCGGTCGCGGAGATGGAGGCGCGCGCCGCCGCGATCCGCGAGGGAACCGCGCCGGAGCTGGTCTGGCTGCTGGAACATCCGCCCGTCATCACGGCGGGCACCAGCGCGCCGGCGGAGGAATTGCTCGCGCCCGATCTCTTCCCGGTCCACCGGTCCGGCCGGGGCGGGCGGCACACCTATCACGGGCCGGGCCAGCGCGTGGGCTATGTGATGCTGGATCTGAACGCGCGCGGCCGCGACGTGCGCTGCTATGTCGCCAAGCTGGAGCGGTGGCTGATCGCGTCGCTCGGCCGGCTCGGCGTCGCGGCGCGCACCGCCGAAGGGCGGATCGGCATCTGGACGGACGAGCCCGCCATCGACGGGATCGGCGGCGGCGAGGCCAAGATCGGCGCCATCGGCGTACGCGTGCGCCGGTGGGTCACGCTCCACGGTTTTTCGATCAACGTGGCACCCGATCTCTCCCATTTCGGGGCGATCGTGCCGTGCGGCATTGCGGAACATGGCGTCACCAGCCTCGACCGGCTCGGCGCGAATTCGGGCATGCCCGCGCTGGACGAAGCGCTTCATGCTGAATTTCCAAACTTTCTTTGGAGCTTATCGCAAGTGCGGTAGACTCTTGAGGAGACGTGGCTTTCTGCTAGGATCGCCGCCGATTTGGAAAATGGCAGCCTAAGCCCAGGCCAAATCGCACTAGGGAGTCTGGACTAATGCGCACGATCATCAAGAACACCGTGGCTGTCGCCATGATCGCGGGTGCCGCGCTGGCCGTTTCGGCCTGCGGCAAGACCGAGAACACGAACATCACCGAGACCAACGTCACGGACATGAACACGATGGCGCCGGAAGAAGGCACCATGAACGACATGTCGGGCATGGAAATGGGCAATGAGAGCAACAGCTCGAACATGATGTAAGTCCTGCCCGGACAAGCGTTTCGGGGCTGTCGGGTTCGACCCGGCAGCCCTTTTGATTCCGGCCGGGGCGAAGGCGCGCCGGCTACAAGATTCGCAGGCGAAACGGCATCTTGCTTGCCGCACGCCCCGCTAGGCTGTTTAAGTCGCGTCGGGAGAAGACTTGATGGCAAGGGTTTGGAAAGGGGCGGTTCCCGCGGTGGCGATGGCCTGTCTGGTCGCGACATCGGTGGCGGAGCCCGCATCGGCTTATCTGTTCTGGCGTTCGCCGCAGTTGAAGGGCGAGCCCGTCACGGGCGCCGAGCCCGGCCTGCTCGTGCCGCTGCCGAACGCGACGCCGAAGGAAGTGAGCGCCAATCTTCTGTGGGGGATGCGTGCCGGCCTGAACGTGGCCGCGCTGCAATGCCAGTTCGCGCCGGCCCTGCTCACCGTCGGCAATTACAACAATCTGCTGAAGAACCATTCGGCCGAGCTGCAAAGCGCCTATGAAACGCTGACCGCCTATTTCAAGAGGCAGGCGGCGGGCGGCGCCGCGCCGGCAAAGGGCAAGGGCAAGGCGGCGGCCGCCGCGAAGCCCAAGGGCATTTCCTGGTCCACCGCGCTCGATCAATATTCGACGCGCACCTACAATGGCTTCTCCACCTTCCACGGCCAGATGGAATTTTGCGAAACAGCCTCGTCGATCGGACGCGAGGCGCTTTCCACGCCGCGCGGCAGCCTGCTCTCACTGGCAACATCGCGCATGCGGGAATTCCGCAACAGCCTGAGCCATGCGGGCGACATGGTCTTCGCCTATGGCACGAACAGCATCGTGATGGCGCCGATGCCGGCGATCACCTGCGTCAACAAGCGCGGCAAGCCCATTCCCTGCCAGACCAACTGAGGCGGGCTGGCGGCGGCGCGGGCGGGAAGCTTCCGCCCGCGCCGCCGCCAGCCAGAAGATGTCGTCCCTCGCCCGTCGCCCTGCTCCGGTGAAGGCCGGGGCGGGCAACCCCTTCCTATCGCACCCCGATCATCTTGTGGGTCTGCACCGAAAGCCGCCAGCGCGGATTGGCCAGCACGAAATCGATGCAGGCCTGGCGGGTATCGCCCAGCGATCCGCCCTCGGGCCATTGGCCGCCCAGCGCGGTGCCGTCCATCGGCTGGACGAGCCGGTGCCGGAAATTCCAGCCTTCCAGCATGGCGGGATCAAGGCCCGGCTGCGGCCACACCAGCTTCAATTCGTCGCCCTCGGTCTGCACGATCGTCGTGCCCGCCTTGGGGCTCACGCAGATCCAGTCCACGCCGGCGGGCACGGAGTTTGTCCCGTTCGTCTCGATCGCGATCTCGAAGCCCCGGGCGTGCAGCGCCGCGATCGCGTCCGCATCCAGCTGCAGGGTCGGCTCGCCACCGGTGATGACGGCAAAGGGCCGCGCATCGGCCGCCTCCAGCCCGTCATCCCAGAAAGCGCGGGCGCGATCCGCCAGCGCGGCGGCATCGGCGAAGC
Source organism: Sphingomonas sp. (assembly GCF_003248515.1). Classification (GTDB taxonomy): domain Bacteria; phylum Pseudomonadota; class Alphaproteobacteria; order Sphingomonadales; family Sphingomonadaceae; genus Sphingomonas_I. The sequence goes on along the minus strand of NZ_QFOB01000008.1, from coordinate 10,388 downwards.
GGCCGCCACCCTCCCCGTCGAGCCCCACGAAATCCGTATCGCAGAAGCGGCATTGCGCGTCGGCGCGATCCTCCTCCCGGCCGGACCACAGATTGCAGCCGGCGAAGCGGATGAACACGGCGCGCCGCCCCGCCTGGATGCCCTCACCCTGAAGCGTCAGGAACATCTCCTTCACGGCATAGCTCATGCCGGCGGCGCGCCCGCATAGAGGGTGGGATCGGGCAGGCCGGCCTCGGCAAAGCCCTTCGCCCGGAGGCGGCAGGCATCGCAGGTGCCGCAAGCCTTCGCGCCGTCGTCGGTCGGCACGGGATCGTAGCAGGACCAGCTGATCCCGGCATCCAGCCCCAGCCGCGCCGCCTCGGCCGCGATATCGGCCTTGGTCATGTGCAGCAGCGGCGTCTCGATCCGGAAGCGATCCCCCTCCACGCCAGCCTTGGTGGCGAGATTGGCGAGATCCTGGAAGGCGCGCACGAATTCCGGCCGACAATCAGGGTAGCCGGAATAATCGAGCGCGTTCACGCCGATCCAGATGCTGCGCGCGCCGCACGCCTCGGCGAAGCCCAGAGCCAGGCTCAGGAAGATCGTGTTGCGCGCGGGCACGTAGGTCACGGGAATGCCGCCGGCCGCGCCGCCGTCCAGCCCCACGCCCTCCTTCGGCACGGCGATATCGGCGGTCAGCGCCGATCCGCCGAAGCGGGTGAGATCCAGCGGCAGCACGATGTGGCGCTCCACGCCGATGGCTGCGGCCACGCGCGCCGCCGCCTCCAGTTCCACACGGTGGCGCTGGTTATAGTCGATCGTCAGCGCGCAGACATCGCGCCCGGCCTCGCGCGCAAGGCCGGCCACGACCATCGAATCGAGGCCGCCGGACACCAGCACGACCGCCTTCTCGCGGCCTTCGGAAACATTCGTCGTCATGGCGCGCCACATAGGGGCGAGAGCGGCGCGGCGGAAGAGCGCGCCCGCCTTGCCGCAGGGCGGAAACACGACAGGAGCCGCCGGGAAAAGAAATGGGCCGCTCCCGTGGGGTGGAGCGGCCCAGTACGGGCCACATGGCCCACTAGGGAGGACAGTGCCGGAAGCACTGAGTCGCTTATGCCCCCGTCATGGTAAATAGACGGTGAACATGCCGATCCGGCGCGGCTTCGGAGCGGCCGGACCATCGTCAGGCCGCGCTCGCCTCCAGCGAGAAGCGGCGGGCGCAGAATTCGCAATCGACGTGGATCAGGCCGCTCTCGTCCGCCATCGCCGCCTGCTCCTCGGCCGGGAAGCGGGCGATCACCGAGCGGACATGATCGGGATCGCAGCGGCAGCCCTTAGCCAGCGCGACCGAGGGCAGCACGCGCACCTCATCCTCGTTGAACAGGCGCCACACCAGCGTTTCCAGCGGCAGGGACATATCGGTCAGTTCGCCCGCGCGGACGCTGCCACCCAGCGCCGCGACATGGTCCCATTCCGGATGATCCAGTCGCGTGTGCAGCCGTTCGCGCCCTTCCTCGCCTTCCGGAAGATGCTGGAGCAGCAGGCCCCCGGCGACATGCGCCCCGTCCGGCAGCCGCTCCACGCCGACGCGGACGAGGCTGGGAATCTGCTCCGATTGCGCGAAATAGCTTTCGGCCGCCTCCGCCAGCGATCCCCCCTCCAGCGGCACGATGCCCTGATAGCGCTCGCCCGAGACGGCCTGATCGAAGGTGATCGCCAGATAGCCCTTGCCGAACAGGGCGAAGAGCGAGGGATCGACCGGCAGCTCCGCCAGCCGATCGGGATCGTGGCGCACATAGCCGCGCATCTCGCCGCCCCGGAAATCGCAGACGAGCAGGTCGATCGCGCCGCCCTCCGTCTGCGCCTGCAGGGTCAGCTGCCCGCCCGCATCCTTCAGCGTCGAGCCGAACAGGGCCGCGAGCACGAGCGCCTCCGCCAGCACGCGCTCGATCGCGGGCGGATAGCCGTGCGCGCCGAGGATCGTGTCCAGGGTGGAGCCGAGCCGCGCGATGCGGCCGCGTGCGTGGCGGCCTGGGATCGTGAAGCCCAGCGCCCGATCGGGGGTCGAGATCGTCATGGCGGCCATGTCGGGATGAGGCGGCCGAATGTCCACCCCATGCCCCCGCACCGTGCCGGGGCGACGGCTCACGACCGCGGATGATCGCGCGTCAGATCTTCCCGAAGCACCACAGCAGGATGGCCTTCTGCGCGTGCAGGCGATTTTCCGCCTCGTCCCAGATGGCGGATTTCGGCCCGTCGATCACGGCATCCACCACTTCCTCGCCGCGATGCGCGGGCAGGCAGTGGAGGAACAGGCCATCCGCCTTCGCGCCGGCCATCAGCCCTTCGGTCACCTGATAGGGGGCCATCGCCGCCAGCTTCTGCTCGGCATGGGCCTGCCCCATCGAGATCCACGTATCGGTGACGACCACGTCCGCCCCGGCCACCGCCTCGTCGGGATCGCGCGTCAGGATCGGCGGATGATTGCCCACGCGGCGCGCCTGATCGACGATCTCCGGATCGGGATCATAGCCTTCCGGGGTCGCCGCCGCGACGTCGAAGCCCAGCAGGCTGCCCGCCTCGATGATCGAGTGCAGCACATTGTTGCCGTCGCCCAGCCACGCCCAGCGGCTGCCCTCCACCGGCCCGCGCCGCTCGATGAAGGTGAGCAGATCGGCCATGATCTGGCAGGGATGGCTCCGGTCGGTCAGCCCGTTGATCACCGGGATGCTCGCCTCTTCGGCCAGCTCCACCACCTTGGCGTGATCGTCCGTGCGGATCATGATCGCGTCGACATAGCGCGACAGCACCCTGGCGGTGTCGCTCACCGTCTCGCCCCGGCCGAGCTGGGTAGAGCCGGCCTCCATGATGATCGTCGATCCGCCGAGCTGGCGCATCGCCATGTCGAACGAGACGCGGGTGCGCGTGCTGTTCTTCTCGAAGATCATCGCCAGCGTATGGCCGGCGAGCGGCGCATCTGCATCCGCCTGCCCCTTCGGCCAGCCCGAGCGCGCCTCCTTGCGGCGCTGCGCCTCGGCGAGGATCGCACGCAGCCCTTCCGGCCCGGCGTCGGCAAGATCGAGAAAGGAACGGGTCATCTTGGCATCTCTCTCTCTCCGTTCGCTTCGAGCGAAGCTTCGAGCCTGCCGAAAACCGAGGCCGAGAATCTTTCTCGACGGACGCTTCTCGATTTCGCTCGAAGCTGCTCGAACCGGGCGGGTGGGGAATGGTGAGCGTTACGCCGCCTCCGGCACCGGAAAGCTCCGCGCACCGGCGGAAAGCTTCTCGACACATTCGGCGATGTGGCTGTCGTTGATGTTGAGCGGCGGCAGGATGCGCACGACATTGTCGCCGCCCGCAACCGTCAGCAGCCCGTGATTGTCGCGCAGATGGCCCACGAAGGCGCGCGCCTCCGCACCGGGCTTCAGCTTGATGCCCAGCATCAGCCCGATCCCGCGCACTTCCTGGAAAAGGTGATCGTGATTCGGGATCAGCTGCTCCAGCGCGCCGCGCATCCGATCGCCCACGGCGCGCACATTGGCGAGGAATTCGTCGGTGCCGACGATATCCAGCACCGCCTGCCCCACCGCCATCGCCAGCGGATTGCCGCCATAGGTGGATCCGTGCGTGCCGATCACCATGCCCCTGGCCGCCTTTTCGGTGGCGAGACAGGCGCCGAGCGGGAAGCCCGCGCCGATCCCCTTGGCCACCGCCATGATGTCCGGCTCGATCCCGTAATGCTCATAGGCGAAGAAGGCGCCCGTGCGCCCATAGCCGCACTGCACCTCGTCGAGGATCAGCAGCAGGCCATGCTCGTCGCACAGCTGGCGCAGGCCCTTCAGGAATTCCGGCGTGGCCGCCAGGATGCCGCCTTCACCCTGCACCGTTTCCAGCATGAAGCCGGCCGCATCGGGGCCGATCGCCGCCTTCGCCGCTTCCAGATCGTTGAAAGGCAGCACGGTGAAGCCCGGCACCAGCGGCTCGAAGCCGTCGCGCATCTTCGGCTGGTCGGTGGCGGAGATCGCCCCCATCGTCCGCCCGTGGAAGGCGTTGGAGAAGGTGATGATCCGGTGCCGCTCGGGATGACCGTCGGCATAATGATAGCGGCGCGCCGTCTTGATCGCGCATTCCACCGCCTCGGTGCCCGAATTGGTGAAGAAGAGGGTGTCGGCGAAGGTCTTGGCGAGCAAAGCCTCGGCGAATTTCTCGCCCAGCGGCATGCCGTAGAGGTTGGAGATGTGCATCAGCGTCGCCGCCTGATCGGCGATCGCCTTCACCACCGCCGGATGGCTGTGGCCCAGGATATTGACGGCGATGCCCGCCGCCATGTCGAGATAGGCTTCGCCGCGCTCGCCATAGAGATAGGCCCCCTCGCCGCGAACCGGACGCACGCCACACCGCGGGTAAACGGGCATCAGCGGCGTGATAGTCATCGACGTGCTCCTCACTATGACGGAAATTGGGACAGAAACGCGAACCGGGCTCCGGAAACGACAAAAGGCGGCCCATCGGGCCGCCGGAGCGCGCGCCTATAGAGAGCGCAAGCGACAGGCGCAATCGGTTAGAGGAAAAGGGCGCCCCCACGGGCCTCGCGGGCACCGCGCTGAAACTCCCGCCGGACGCAACCTCCCCCAAGAGGATCGGCTCAGCGCAGGCCCGGGCGCCACATCGATTTGGAAGCCTTCACCAGTTGCGGCTGGGGATTGCCCGTGACGGGCTTGCGCGCGAGCTTGGGATCGATCTCGCGATCGAAGGCGATGCCCACCTTGCCGCCCGCCGTCCACGCGATCCGGCCGGAAACCGCGCCGATCCCACGCAGATCAGCCTCGACCGCCTCGTCACGCGAGAAGCTGGTCGCGCATTCCGCCATCATCCCGCCGCTCGAAAGATTGCGCACCTTGACCGGAATGTCCGCGCCGCCCGGGCGACGAATCATGGCGAGCAGGAACATGCTATCGCGCGGCGCGGCGCGAAGATGCGCAAATCGCTCTTCCTCGCTCACGTCCATGCCGCTCACTGGCGCGTCCACACTCTGCCTCGATGAATCCACTGCACGGCAGGGTTAGCGCAAGGTGACTGAAATCCGGTTAACGAGGCTGCCATAATTTCGGCGGCCGGCGGTCAGTCGTCGCGCGAAACCTTTTCCTGCCGCTCGTGGCGCTCCTGCGCCTCGACCGTCATGGTCGCCACGGGGCGCGCCTCAAGGCGCGCGAGCGAGATCGGCTCGCCGGTCACCTCGCAATAGCCATATTCGCCCTCGTCGATGCGGCGCAGCGCGGCATCGATCTTGGAGATCAGCTTGCGCTGGCGATCGCGTGTGCGCAGCTCGATCGACCAGTCGGTCTCGCTCGAGGCGCGATCGGTCACGTCCGGCTCGCGCAGCGGCTCGATCTGAAGCTGGTTCAGCGTCTCGCGCGATTCGCGCAGGATCGCGTCCTTCCAGTCGAGCAGCTTGCCGCGGAAATAGGCCTGCTGGAGCTCATTCATGAAAGGCTCGTCAGGCGAGGGCCGATAATCTCGCGGTAGATTGATCTCTCTGCCGGAGCCCCGGCCGTCTACGTCGTCCGCCACACTCGCCATGCCGCTCTTCCAACCCGACGGGCAGGACGAAAATCCGGCCCGTCCCCCGTCCCGTGCCGGGCCTATAGACACCGGGCGGCATGCCGACAAGCTGCCTGAATCAACGGGGCGCCGCGGTCTCCCGCGGCGCCCCTGCATTTCCGGCCGTGCGCGCTCCCGATCAGGAAGCGCTGTCGGTGGGCTTGGCGCCGCCGGCCGCCTTGGCCGCCGCATCGAACTGCGCCGGGCTCATCGCGATGACGAGGCCGCCCTCACCCTTGGCGAACGAGGCCTTGGGCAACTTGGCCATGGCCGTATCGGAGGCCACGGTAATGCCATCGGCCCCCACTTCCTTCACGGTGCCGACCTTGGCGCCCGAAGGATCGCTCACGAGCGCGCCGACCGTGATCTCCACGGGCGCGCTGCTCGCCTGCGCCACCTTCGATTCGATATCGGCCTTCGTCATGCCGAAAACGAGGGCGTTCGGCCCCTTGGCGAAGGACGAGACCGGCACGGAAACCTTGGCTACGCCGGTCGAAAGGACGGCGTTGCCGTTGGCGATCGATTCGATCGTACCGACATCGGCGCCCGCCGTATCGACCACCTTCGCGCCGGCGACGACGCCCGCACCGGGAGCTGCGGCCGGTGCTGGTGCGGCCGTGGCGGCGCCGGCCGCCTCCGGAGCGGTCTGCGCCAGAGCCGGCGTGGCAATCAGCGCGACGCCAGTCATCAAAACAAACATACGGGACATGGCTATTCTCCTGATGATTTCGTCAATGAAACAGATAATGTCCACTACAGGTTCCCGAGAGTCGGAATGCGACGACCCGTGGCATCAGGGCGATGACTGCCCCTGTTCACAATGGAGAAATATCTCAACTACCATCGTTGATTCCATTCCCCCGGATAATCCAGGGGATGCGCCCCGCAAGATCGTCGGGAAATTCGAAAGATCATCGCGTCTCGAATTTTGATCGACAATGCTTGAACAGGATCTCTGGCAGACTGTTCGACAGGATGAGCATGGGGAGCTGGCGGGCGAGACTCTCCGTACAGTCCCCGCGCCTTTCCGGTTCGCAATCCGGTCCGCTTGGCACTCGCAAGGGTTGCGTGCCTTCCATGGCCCGGCCATAGCCCGGCCATGCACGACATACGCGTCATCCGCGACGATCCGGCGGCCTTCGATCAGGGCCTCGCGCGCCGGGGGCTCGGCCCCGCGGCAGCCGGCCTGCTCCAGCTCGACGAGCGCCGCCGCGCCTTGCTCACCGAGGTCCAGACTCTCCAGGCCCGCCGGAACGAGGCTTCGAAGGCGATCGGCGCCGCCAAGGCGCGGAAGGACGAGGAGACGGCCGCCGCGCTGATGGCGGAGGTGGCCGCGATCAAGGATCGCACCGCAGCCCTCGATCATGAGAGCGGCCATGCCCAGTCCGAGCTGGATGCGGCGCTGGCCGCGCTTCCCAACATCCCCGTGGCCGATGTGCCGGCGGGTGAGGATGAGGACGGCAATGTCGAGCAGTCGCGCTGGGGCAACCCGCGCGAATTCGGCTTCGCGCCGAAGGATCATGCTGATCTGGGGCCGCCGCTCGGCCTGGATTTCGAGGCCGGCGCCGCCATTTCCGGCGCGCGCTTCACCGTGCTGCGCGGGGCGATGGCCCGGCTGCATCGCGCGCTCGGCCACTATATGCTCGATACGCAGAGCGGCACGAACGGTTATGTCGAGACCGCGCCGCCCCTTCTGGTGCGCGACGAGGCGGTGTTCGGCACGGGCCAGCTGCCCAAATTCGCCGAGGATCTGTTCCGCACCACGGATGGCCGCTGGCTGATCCCCACCGCCGAGGTAAGCCTCACCAATCTCGTGCGTGAGCAGATCCTGCCCGCGGGCGCCCTTCCCACGCGCCTCGCCGCGCTCACGCCCTGCTTCCGATCGGAAGCGGGCGCCGCAGGGCGCGACACGCGCGGCCTGATCCGCCAGCACCAGTTCGAGAAGGTCGAGCTTGTCGTGATCGCGCATCCCGACGAATCGGATGCCGAGCATGAGCGGATGACGCGCGCGGCCGAGGGCATTCTGGAGGCGCTGGAGCTGCCCTATCGCCGGATGCTGCTCTGCTCGGGCGACATGGGCTTCACCGCGCGCAAGACCTTCGATCTGGAGGTCTGGCTGCCCGGCCAGCAGCGATATCGCGAAATTTCGTCCTGCTCCAACTGCGGCGATTTCCAGGCGCGGCGCATGGATGCGCGCTTCCGCCCCGAAGGCGAGAAGGGCACGCAGTTCGTCCACACGCTCAACGGCTCCGGCCTGGCGGTCGGCCGCACGCTGGTCGCCGTGCTCGAAAATTATCAGGAGGAGGACGGCTCCGTCACGGTGCCCGCCGTATTGCGGCCCTATATGGGCGGGCTCGATCGGCTGACGGCCGCCTGATGCGCATCCTCGTCACCAATGATGACGGGCTCGGCGCCAAGGGCATCGCGTTGCTGGAGCGGATCGCGCTGACGCTGACCGACGATGTCATCGTCGTGGCGCCTGCGGACGAACAGTCCGGCAAGGGCCGTTCGCTCACGCTCACCGCGCCGCTGCGGATGCGCAGTTATGATGCGCGCCACCATGCCGTCCATGGCACGCCCACCGATGCGGTCATCATGGCGCTGGGCGAGGTGATGAAGGATAGTCCGCCCGATCTCGTTCTTTCGGGCATCAATCGCGGCGCCAATCTGGCCGAGGATGTCAGCTATTCGGGCACCGTCTCGGCCGCGATGGAAGGCGCGCTCGCCGGCATCCCCGCCATCGCGCTCAGTCAGATCTATCCCCGCCGGGGGATGGGCGACGCCGTCACGTTCGAGGCGGCCGAGGGCTGGTGCGCGCGCGTGCTGGATCGGCTGATCGGCATGGAATGGACTCCGCGCACGCTCATCAACGTCAATTTCCCGCCCATCCCGTCGGAGGATGTGAAAGGCATCAAGGTCGTCCGCCAGGGCCTGCGCGACTGGTCGAAGCCGCGTCTGGAACATGGCCTGGATCCGCGCGGCTACAGCTATTGGTGGATGCATCACGGCCTCACCCCGCGCACGCCCGGCGCGGACACCGATCTGGAGGCTTCCGCGCAGGGTTATGTGACGGTCACGCCGCTGCATCTGGATCTCACCCACGATCCGTCCAAGGCGGCGCTGGAAGCACGCTTCGGGTGAAGCCGGTCGCGCCCTGGGCGGCCCTGAGCCTCACGCTCGCGCTGCCCGCGGCCGCCGCCCCGCCGCCCTCGCCCCCCGCCGAGGAAACGCCGCCCACCACGCCCGATGCGATGGAGGTGGCGGCGCAGACCTATGTAGTGAAGGCGGGAGACACGCTCTCGCGCGTCGCCACGAAAACGGGCGCTGCCTTCATGGCGATCGCGCGCGCGAACGGGATCGAAAGGCCCTTCATCGTGCGGCCGGGGCAGAAGCTGAAGATCCCGGCGGGCCGCTACCATCTCGTGCGCAAGGGCGAGCGCGGCATCGCGATCGCGCGCGCTTATGGCGTGGACTGGAGCCGCATCGCGGAGATCAACCACCTGGAGGAGCCCTTCCTGCTGCGCGCGGGCGAACGCCTGCTGATCCCCAGCACGCGCGAGGTGGCGGACATGTCGATGGAGGAGCGTGCGAAAGCCTTCCACATCGATATCGACGATCTCGCCACCGGCAACGAGCCCGCGCTCGCGCCGAGGGCGAAGCCTGCCCCGCCGGTGCGGACGGCCGCCCGGCCTGTCCCGCCCAGCGTGCCGGTGGCGGAGCCCGCCCAGACCTTCTCGGGCAAGTTCGTCTGGCCGGTCGTGGGATCAATCATGCGTCGCTATGGCCTCCAGCCCTCCGGCGCGCGCAACGATGGCGTCAATATCCGCGCGAAGATGGGCGAGACGGTGCGCGCCGCCGCCGACGGGGTGGTCGCCTATGCCGGCGATCTCGCCGCCTTCGGCAAGCTCGTGCTGATCCGCCATGGCGGCGGCTGGCTCACCGCCTATGGCCATGCCGATTCGCTGCTGGTGACGCGCGGCCAGGCCGTGAAACAGGGCCAGCCGATCGCGAAAGCCGGCGCCACCGGCTCCGCGCGCGAACCCCAACTCCATTTCGAGATTCGCGACGGCCGCAAGCCCGTCAACCCGATGGACTGGCTGCCCAAGCTCCGCTGATCGATGCGCCGCTGCTATGCGGCCAGCATCGTCGCCCTCTGTGCGCGCCTAGAAGCGCCGCGCCGCGCCACGAAAGCGCCTCGCCACCAGGCCGAAGAGGCGCAGCAGGCCGAAGGCGAGACCGAACAGGGCCAGCGGCCACAGCACCATCATCAGAAGGCCGAGGAAATAGAAGCTGCCGGCGCCCACCTGCTTCTGCACCGCCCAGTAGAGAGGCTCGGCGATCACGTAGATCGAGAACCACGTCGCCACGAACACCACGGCGATCAGCACGACTGCCACGATCCACAGAAGCAGCAGGATCAGCCCGTCCTTCACCCCCCGGCCCAGTTGCATCAGGCGCGCGCGCCCTGGGCCACCGTGGCCGAATTGGATCGGAGAGCGGTGAGGACGGTTTCGACCATGGCGTCTGCGTCGAGGCGGGCCTCGGCATATTGGCGGTCGGGCTTGTCGTGGTCCTGGAATGTATCGGGCAGGCGCAGGGTGCGCAGCTTGAGGCCGGCATCGATCAGGCCCTCGTCGGAAGCGAGCGTCAGCACATGCGCGCCGAGGCCACCGACCGCGCCCTCCTCCACCGTGATCGCCACTTCGTGCGTGGCCAGCAGCCGGCGGATCAGATCGCTGTCCAGCGGCTTGGCGAAGCGCAGGTCCGCCACCGTCGTCGAAAGCCCCTGCGCCTCCAGCCTGTCC
>NZ_QFOB01000022.1 GCF_003248515.1 Sphingomonas sp. | reverse complement strand
GATGATCTGCTCCTCGCTGAACCTGGTCTTCTTCACGTCCGTCTCCTCACGAAGCCGGACTCTAGCTCAAACTGGCGGAGTTTCAGGGGAGCACGTCACTGGGCAAACCCGTGTTTGAAGAGTGCTACTCCTTGAAACACATCGATCTCAACAAATCCTCTGTAAGCCATCTTCCTACCCCGGGCGGGCGTGTGGACGCCCAGTCCTTTGATGCGACCGCGGTGAAGGTCGCCACCGACGTCGGCGCAACCGCAATCTTCACGGGCAATGGGGGCGATAACGTCTTTCACATGAGCCGTTCCGCACGCTCTCTCGCCGATCGCTACTCAGTGAACGGGCTTTCAACGGGCCTGCTGGGGACACTTCGGGACATCTGCAGCTTGACCGGTGCAACCGCCCTGCAAGCAATTTCACAAGGCGTTGCGGCCTGGCGCAACGCCGCGACCGGATACATCTGGCGAGAAGAAGCAAGCTTCATCGCGAGCGACGCGCTCGAAACACTTTCGAAAACGCCCATCGACCATCCTTGGCTCGCCATTCCCCAAGGCATCAAGCTGCCCGGAAAGGCAGCGCACGTAGCAATGATTCTGCGAATGCATTACTCGCTTGATGCATATGGCGAGCGGGGAGGCGTTCCAGTGTTGCATCCGCTCGCCTCGCAGCCAATATTGGAGCTCTGTCTTCGAATACCGACATGGTACCAATGCGACGGTGGTTACGACAGGGCTGTCGCGCGCAAGGCATTCCGGCAATCGCTCCCTGCATCGGTCCTCGAACGGAGAGTGAAGGGAAGCCCCCAAGGGTTCATGTTCGAGATATTCCACCAACGTCGCGACGAGGTCAGGGAGAGGCTGCTCGAGGGTTTCCTGGCAACCAATGGCATCATCGAACGGACCGCATTAGAGCGCGCTTTACGACCGAGCCATCAAACCACTGGCGACGAGATCATGAGATTGCTCATGTTCGTCGATACCGAAGCATGGGTTGATCATTGGAGATCGAGAGATAAGATACGAACCCACCCTCCTGAATAGGACCGAGCGGCTCGACGTAGTCAGTTGTCGAGCCCCCACTCCTTTGCGCTACCAACGCCTTTGAGCCAATAATCAAACCACCGCAAATTGCGTTCATAGGCGGCTAGACGATGGGAGGGTTGCCATTTCACATGATGCTCGCCAGGAAAAACGAAAAGTGAAACCGGTTTCCCCGCCTGCTTCATGGCGGTGTAGCTGGCGATAGCGGCGCGGAACTCGTCGTCCGACTGCTGCATCAGTAGTGGCATCGACATCCGTCTGGCATTGTGAATGAGCGATATGTGGGACCAGAATTCCGCATCATAGTCGACCAGCTGCGGCCAACCAATTTCGTGAAACGCCTGAGCAGCACCGGGGCCGATAAAGGCGTCCTGGAACGGTTCCCAGCAGCAGCCGCTTACCGACCCAGCCTTGAACGTCTTACTGTTGACCGCCGCAAACTGGACCGTCGACGACCCGTCGCTAAGGCCAGTAATCCCGACGCTCTCAGGGTCGACGATACCCCGGTTCACCAAGAACCGCACTGCGACTTCTATCGAAGACAACACGCTGCGCCGGTCCTTGAATCCGGAAATCAGCTCGCGCTCATACCCCGCCATCGTCGCTGATAACGGCACAAGGTTCCGCCCGTCAGGCCGCTGTACGCTGAGCACCGCGTAGCCCCTGTTGGCGAATGCCTGAATTGGAAATTCATCACCGACGCCGCCCCGCAGAAACCCGCGGGAGGTGTATTGAACGACGATCAGGGGGTATGCGCGCCCGCGTTCATAGCCAGTGGGATATACCAGGTCGCCGAAGGTCTCGATGCCGAAATCGTTACGCCATCTCAGGCGTTCGACCCGACCAAGTGTGAATCTGCTGAAGTCCGGATTGGGATCATAGACCACCCTGACGACCCCGCTGGCGGGATCAAGCGCAATGAGATGTCGCGGCGCGTGGGATTCCTCGCGGGCACACAGGAGGTTATCCTCGATAGGCTGGCAACCAACCAGCAAGTCCGTTGTGACATATAGGCGTTTCGGCGGTGTTCGACCGGGCTGCCATTCATAGACAGCTGTCTCCTCTCGGCCCCAGCCTTCCCGTCGAATATAGCGCAAGCGGCGGCCACCCTCCGCCCACCACAGAAGCGTCGCCCCGCTGCAATGGATATCAGCGCAAAGCGTAGTTTCTCGGCCTGGACCGCGGACAGAAATTTCCGTCGGTTCCGTCCTTCCCGGCTTGGTCTCCGAACTTGCAGACGCTACACGCCCCTGCGCGGACCTAGCCTCAAGCGAAATGCTGGCGGTGCCCTTGGCGAGAAGCGACGCTACATCATCTGCCGACGCAGGACCCGCCGCTCTCGTTTCGAGATCGACGCTTCGAATCGAAATCGTGTCGGTCGGGAATGCTTCGGGCCCGCTGGCAAACAGCGGTATAAACCGCTCATCATACCGGTATCCTCTGAGGGACTCCTCACGTCGGAGCCTTTCCTTGATCAGATCGGGGGCGCTGGTGGAGTATACGACCCGCTTCCCATCGGAAGACAGAACAAAATCCTTTACGTCCCTTGCCTCTGAAGTCTGGCGCTCGCTGGCGCTGCCGTCCAGCGATCCGCGCCAAACCTGGACTATCCCATCCGATTTTTTCAGATAGTAGATCCATCTTCCGTCATCGGACCAGACGATCGGGATCGCGGCCGCGTAGCCAGTGCTTACGGTGGCCCCTCCGATGCCCTGGACGATTTGCGGTATGAACTCTCCGCCTGCATCGATCGTCATTGGCTGGCTCCCGCCATCCACATCAACGACGAGAACGGCGAGATCATATCGGTTCGAATCCGGATCAGCCCTTCTGACCTGAAAAGCGATCTTCTTTCCGCCCGGCGCTACGCTGAATACACTCTGCCCAGGTTCAGGGTAAGCTGGTCCGATATCCGTCAGCCGAACGAGATCTCCTGCGGCGAGAGACTTCGGTTTATCCATCGAGGGTGCCGCTGTCGGCGCGCTCAGTCTTTCTGCGCTGATCGACGGCGGGCAAGCGCATAGACAGGCTAGCGCAGCCGCGCGCCCCAAAACGAGGATACGCATTAGAAGCTCTTGGCAACCGATAGACTTAGGAAGCGCCCGACGCTCGGGAAGTTATTTGAGTCATAATTGTAGCCGATGGGGCTGATCGTCCGGATGTACGGGGGCTTCTTATTGAAAATATTGAGGGCAGAGGCGAGAAACGTCATATTCGCGAACGGACCGCCTGCGTTTCCGGTTTCGAAACGCGCGATGAGATCAACCGTCTTGAAAGAGCTGACACGGTCGAAGGGCTCAACGCGATTATCGAGCGAACCGCCGATATAGGACAGCACGCCAGACAGCGAAAAGCGATCCCGCTGCCACTCAAGCGTCGATGACGCTCGCCAGTGAGGCTGCCTGAAGAGAATCCCCGCGAGTTGGACCGTGGGCTGATCAGCCGAAAGCTGCTGCCTGCTTTTGAGGTAGCTTGCGGCACCCGTTAAATGAAAATGATCACTCTCGCTCAGTTCGAAGGCGTAGTCGATTGCGATATCGACACCCTCGATTTTTTGACGGGCGGCGTTCTGGAGATAGTTGGTGACGATGGCGCCCACGTTCGTTGTTCTCGGGTCGCCCCCTCCCTGGTCAAAGACGGCAGACAGGCCCGACAAAGCCGCCAAGACTTGATCGCGCGTGGGATTCAAAGTGACATAAGCGCTGTAGATCGGAGAGAAAGCCAACGAGTTAAGAGGGATGGGCGAGACGGCGCGATCCCTGTATTTGATCCGGAAGTAGCTCACGTCGACAGTCAGCCCTTCGATGAAGCTTGGGGTCAATGTCGTCGTGGCGGTCCAGTTCGACGCCCGCTCAGGTTTCAGCTCTGAATTTCCACCGATGAGATAGAGCACGGCCCCGGGTACAGGGCTTGGCGGCAAGAAGAAAGTTGCGCCAACCTGAGAAGCGCCCTGCCTGGGCTGTCCGGACTGATAGAGGGTTGGCGCTTTGAACGACTTTCCCCAACTGAACTTGAACGCGATGTCTCTGACGGGGGAGTATACGAGCCCCAGCTTCGGCGTCGCGACGTCGCCGATTTTTCCGACATCTTCATAGCGAATGGCGGCGTTCAGGCTCAACCGATCTATAAATGATATGTCATTGGAAGGCGAAATGATCGGCAGCGAGACCTCGCCGAAGCCATAATATACGGGTCGGCTCCTCTTGAAGGCGAGTGCTGGATCGGTCCTGCCGCCTTCGATAGTCACGACATCGACAATGAACTTTGTGTCCCGGACTCCTCCGCCGACCGCAACGCGAGCGTCCCCGCCGGGGAGTTGGAACAATGGTCCTTCTGCCCCGATCTCGAGGGAGCGAATGCGATTCGTGTAGATTCCCTTCTGGGTCAGTAAAAGTGTTCCATCAAAGGAGACGTCCGCGTTCTGGTTGACGCGGCTTTCGCCAATGACTGCTCCCAGCCGCAATTCCCAAGACGTGCCGACTGCGACCTTGAGCGTTGGAGCGATAGTCCAAGACTGTGTGTCTACGTCGATGTCGGTACCCGAGGCACGGCAGCCGTCCGTGGCGGTGTAGTTTACGCACAAAGCGCTGTCGCGCTTACTATACTGGCCATCCAGTTCGAGGCTGACGCCGTCGGAAATTCGCTGATGACCCGCGACTGCGAGGCTGTATTGCGTCATACCGGCCAGCAGCGTTTCGGAGGGATGGTTCGACCGGGTGTACGACCGATCTCCGGCGCGGATGGGCGTGGTATGACGATAGTTAAGGGCAGCCATGAAGCCACCTGTCTCCCATCGTCTTCCCGTTACGACATCGTACTGCTGCTCAAAGTCGCCGCCGTCGGTAGCGCCTCCCAGCCGCGCCGATATCGTCGTCCCGTCATAGTCGCGACGCAGAATGACGTTCGCGACGCCGCCAACGGCGTCTGATCCGTAGAGCGCCGACGATCCATCGGTCACCACTTCGACCCGCTCGACCGCGGCAAGCGGTATCGCCGAAATATCGACACCTTGGCTGATGGCGTCATATGCCACCCGATGGCCGTTAAAGAGAGTCAGCGTGGCATCGGGACCCAGACCCCTCAAATTCAGCGCCGATGAGGAGGTGACATTCTCGGAGCCGCCCTGTCCCCCGGCGGCCACCCCCGGATTCTGTCCCCCTGAATAGTTCTGGACGAGGCTGCGGGCGAAGGTTCCTAGATCGCTTATTCCGCGCTTCTCGATGGCGCTCTTGGTGAAGACGACAATCGGCGAGGTCCCCTCGCTACCACGGATGTGGCTTCCCGTAACGATGATGTCCGCTTGGGCCGCCGAGTGATCAGCTAGATCGCCCGACGGCTCCGATCGCCCCCGGATGATGATGACGTCCCTCCGGAACTGCGCCACGAGATCTGATCCCCTCAGCAGCAAACGGACGGCCTCGTCGGCGCTATAGGTTCCCTGGAGCGCCGGCGCGGGCCGCTCCAGCACCGCTTCGGAAGTGAAGATGATTTCCTTACCCGACTGACGGCTCACGGTTTTGAGCGCTTCGCCCAGATCGCCGGCGGCAATGTTGTATTCGATGCGGTGCTGTGCCTGTGCGTACGCCGGAGCAAGCGGCGCCAGAGTACCGATCGCCACCGCAGCCAGGAGCACACCACGAAACCGAGACCGCATTCGAACCATTCTTGCCCCCTTTGATATTCCCGACAGTCTGGCGGGATTCTCAGAGAGCATCGCAACAAAACCGCAATCTACGGGGTAGGGGGTGAAAAAAACTCCTGCTATCTCTTTCGAAGGGTAATTTCGTCCGATTTGGTTCGTTCGACATCCAGGTCGAACAGCACCGCAAGCCGATCGGCGACCTGATCGGCATTGTCCACGCGGAACCGACCGCTGACCCTCAGTGCACCGATACCCGGATCTCCAAGTCTGATGGACGTCGAGGAGTCCCGGTTGGCTTCGGCAATGACAGCGGACAGCGGGGTGCGCTCATATTCCCGGATCAATGGTTGGTCCGGCTTGGGCGTTGTCGGCTCGACCGTGGTCTTGCCCGTAAGACCCGGCAGCGCAGCAGGTGTTATCGCGGCATAGCTCAAGACTTCGCCCGGCTCGAGCCGGGCTACGGCAGCAGCGCCGCTGCTGCCCCTGGGCCCCTCCGGCCGCTCCACGTCGACCGCTCCCTGAAGCAGCCTGACGGTTACCCGCCTATCGGTCCCCAGTATGACGTCGAACACTGTTCCCCGCGCCGTGACGCTCCCGCCACCGGCGAACACGATGAATGGGCGACTTTCGTGCGCCACCTCGAACCGGACGCGCCCGCGTTCAAGCCTGAGTTCCCGCCTCGTCGCGCCGAAATTGGTCGATAGTTCGCTGCCTTCGTCAAGCTCGATGACCGAACCGTCTCCCAGCCGGACGTTCCGCCGACCGCCGACGACCGTGTCGTATCGCGCCTGCTCGACAGCTGGGCCTTTGGACAACTGGGCTACCTGCGTTACACCACCCGCTGGGCCGCGACGTTCAGTTGCAAACCAGCCTCCGGCCCCGAGTACGAGCAACAGACTGGCGGCGATGGCAGCCCACGTCCAGCGGTGCCGGGCCGGTTCGTTATCGTTGGCCTGCGCCTCGATCTCTTCCCTCTGGGCGGCCAGAAACCGCCCCATTGCGAATACTTCGCCAGCACGCTCATAGGCGTCGCGATGCGAGGCGCCGAGCGAGAGCCAATGCTCGAAGTCGGACTGATAGGCCTTGGCATCAGGACCTCGCATCCGAGCAAACCACAACGAAGCCTCGCGCATCAACTGATCCATTCGCGGCATACCCTCCGGCGGCTCGTTCTTAGTCATTGGCATTCCCAATGCTCTTGCCGATGCGCACAATGGCCTCCGCCACATGCCACTCCACGGTTCGGATACTGATGTCCAGCTGCGTCGCTATCTGTCTATATCCGAGATCTTCAGCACGGTGTAACAAATATACCTCTTTCGTCCTTGGCGGGAGACCGTCAACTGCCAGGCGATATCGCTCCCGCATTTCGTTCAACTCCACCGCAGCATCCGGCCCCGGGATTTCCTGCTCGGTCGCATGGATCACCGGATCCCAGGACCGGGCCTTCGCCCATGCCCGCACGCGATCCGCCAGGAGGTGCCGCACAATCCCATGGAGATAGGCTCCAGGATTGCTCCAGGCGGAGGCGGACCGGGATGCTGCAAGCCGCGTGAAGGCCTCCTGCACCATGTCGTGCCGATCATCCTCGAGCCATATCCGCCGTCGGAGAAAAGACAGCAGCTTCGGTGCTTCCTGGCGGTAGACGGCTTCGAACTCGTGCTCGTCATATAGGGCAGGTACGCGCGCGCACGCGCCGTCGCTTTCTTGCGCCTGATACATGGGATCAGCCGCACCGGAAGAGATCTGAACATGCAAAAGCGCCGCAGCGGATTTGAACAAGACATAGCATGACTGAACCACCCAAAGGTGGCGGGCATTGTCCAACAACTGCGCTCAACTGCGACGGATGAGCCCATCATCATGCCTGGAAGGATTATCCTGCGCGCGGACCCCGGCCATTTCACGCGCTGCAGGAGAAGTGTGCCTTGAATTCTTGCCCCATGCAAGGCGTGGATAGCAGGCGCCTTCGTGATGCGGCTTTGGAGCCAAGCCGTCATTTCTGGCGGCGTTGATACATCGGCAATTCTCCCGTCAGTTCCACAAGCCTGTCGAAGAAGCGATCGAGCATCGCCGTCGTCTCCTCCTTGAGTTCGACGATGATCCGGCGTCCGTCGGAAGGGTCCCGATAGAGGTCGACGAAACCGCGTTCAGCGAGCCGGTGGACGATCCGCTGGGAGTTTCGCTCCGACGCGCTGGAGGCGCCTGTCAAAGATGTAAGCGAGCGTGGTTGGACGTTTCTGCCGGAATAGAGGTCAAGGAGCATTTCGAATGCCGGGATGGTGAAAAGCTCCTTGCCGAACTCGACCGCCCGCAGCCTCTGAACCTCTTCGGTCAATCCGATCATGCTGCATCGGTTCACCGTCGTCGTTATACTGGGCCCTTCTATCATCTTGCGCCTCCCGTCTCTGCTAGGGGCATTCGAAAAAGGTGCGGTTTCAATAATGTTGGAACGATCATGGATTGCTCCTTTCTCATGCGAGAAGGAAACCCGTTGTGCGGCCGTGGATATTGTAAGTTTTTGCGTGTAAATGCCGGGTGCCAACAATCCTCCGTTTTGGAGGAATATCATTTTGCGCGGCAGTCGATGTTTGCGAACTCAGTGTTTGGCGATCGCGACTATGATCGGTAGTCTCGAAGGTTCCTGAGTATCGGTCAGTCGATGGCGGAAGGGCGCCTCGATGATTGTCGAAGCGGCGAAGCCGTCAGTCGTCACGGCTCCGCCGCTGTCCAATCCGCGCCGCACAATCGCACCAACTCAGTGTTGCTGCTCGATGCTATTTGCCGCTGCCTCGATTATAGCGGCAGTCGCATCGGGATTAGCGACATAGACGGCGTGGCTGCCGCTGACGCTCTGGATCGTTGCGCCCGCTCGTGCTGCCATTGCGCGCTGCGCAACCGGCGGGATGATCTGGTCACCGGCAGGTATCAGATACCAACTTGGCTTGGTTTTCCAGGCGGGAGCTGTGATCTGACCGGTGAATGCCTGCACGCCCCAAGGGACTTGGGAATCCGCCATAAACCGCGCGACTTGGGGGTCGACATCGGCGGCAAAGGCCGAGGAAAACGCCGTCCGGTCGATCGACAGGAAGCCGTCGACCGGCGCCAGGATCGGGGAGGGCGGCGCGTCGGGTGCGGGTGGCGGAACCAGTGATGCCACGGATTCGCCCTGGTCAGGCGCGAATGCCGCGACATAGACGAGCGCCGCCACCTTCGGATCATTTCCGGCCTCGGTGATGACCACGCCGCCATAGCTGTGACCGACCAGAATGACCCGCCCGCCGGTCGCAGCGATTGCGCGCCTGGTTGCGGCGACGTCCTCAGCGAACGAGGTCGTGGGATTTTGGACGACCACGACCTCGTGCCCGGCGTTGCGCAGGATGCGATGGACACCGGCCCATCCCGATCCGTCGACGAAGGCTCCGTGGACCAGAAGGATGGCCGGGCGCGGATTATCCGGCGCGGCCAAAACGGCCGTTGGTGCCGAGCCCAGCGAAAGCGCCGCAAGGGCGGTAGCAACTTTCTTCACGTCTATTCTCCTTGTTCATCAGGTCGAGGGAATGCCGAAATTCGAAGGACCGTCCCGGCAGCGGTCGATGATCAGTTTGCCACCCAGTTGCCGTGGAAGCCGGGCGGTACGATGTGCGGCAGGCGTATGCTGGCCTGGGGTTCACCCTCGAAGTCACCGGCATTGAGGATGACGAGATCCGTCGTCGCGGCCCCGGCATCGATGACGAGACCGATCAGCCAGCCTTCGTCCTCTTCCGCCTCCTTATGAGCGGGCACGAAAACAAACTCGCAAGGGTGCCGATCCGGCCCGAATTCGTGCACCTGCCGCGTGCCAGCTTGGAGATCGTGCTTGAACAGGCCAGCGCCCAGGAAGTCACCGACCATCGCCATGGTGTAGGCATAGCGATAGGGTTGTCCGAGGTGCCGCTCGTCGGCGCGCGGGAATTCCTGCGGCGTGTCGTCGAGGACGAGCCGTTCGACGCTGCCGCCGGCCGGATCGACCAACCAACGCTCCAGTGCGCAATGTTTCGAATCGGGCCCGACCCTGCTCGTTGCGAACATGCGGTCATGGACGACGAGGTCGAGCACCAGCGTGCCGTCGGCACGATCATAGGCATTGACTGCGTGGAAGACGAAGCAGGGATCGACCGGGATCCAGACAATGTCCTTTGCCTCGCCCTCACGCGGCAGGAGACCAAGGCGAGGCTTATGCCCCTCATTCCAGCGATAGGGGAAGCTGTAGCCGCTGATCGCTGCCTTCAGCGAGAAGGTCACCGGCAAGTCGAGAATGATGGCGAAGCGCCGCGTGAATGCGAAGTCGTGGATCATCGGGCCATGCTTGACCGGGATATTCACCTCGCGCCGCACCTCGCCCGTGGGTGTCACCACAACATAGCGCAGTTCGCCCCACTGCTTGGCGTCGTAGCAGACCGCCAGCATTTCGCCGGTGACCGGATCGACATGCGGGTGCGCGGCAAAGCCGCCATGCAGGCCGCCGTCGAAATCGGTGTAGCGCAGCGTCTCCAGCGTCTCGCCGATCTCGACCGGCGTGCCGCCTGCTTCAATGAGGCCGAGCGTCTTGCCCGCAAATCCCAGCGCATTGGTATTGACCGTGTCGAACAGGTGCCGCGGGCCGGGCGTGCGGGACTCGCCGAGTGCCTTGGTCACAGCGTCCGAACGGATCCACCGGTTGCGATACCAGAGTGCCCGGCCATGTTCGATGCGCAGGCCATGGATCATGCCGTCACCGGCGAACCAGTGATGCTTTGCCGGCTTGGCAGTGGACATGGGGTTGGGACCCATGCGCAAATAGCGCCCGTCGAGCGCGGGAGGGATCGTGCCGGTGACGGCGAGATCCTCGATCGTGAGTTCCTCCTGCATCGGCGTGTGCACGCCGGCGAGGAAGGGATTGGCGATTGTCTTGGGCTCGCGAAACATGGCGATGTCCTTTCGGCGTCCAGGGAATGAGCGGATGTTTGAAGCGGCCCGGCCGCCGGCAGCCAGGGCGCTTCAAGGTCACTGCGCGAGATATCCGCCGTCGATCACCAGTTCGGTGCCGGTGACGTAGCTGGACTCGTCGGAGGCCAGGAACAGCGCGCCATAGGCGATCTCTTCCGGCCGGCCGGCGCGCTTCATCGGCGTGGCGCCGATGGTCGCCTCGTTGAGGTCGGCTGCTTGTGCATCGGTCAGCGGCGTGGCGATGAAGCCCGGATGCACCGAATTCACGCGAATGCCGTCGCCGACATAGGTGATCGCAGCATTCTTCGACATGTTGCGCACCGCGCCCTTGGCGGCGTGGTAGCTGTGCGCGCCGCCGACCGCCGCGCTGCCCCAGATCGAGGAGATGTTGATGATCGAGCCCGACTGCTGCGGGCGCATCACCCGCACCGCCTCACGCATGCCCAGGAACACGCCGGTCTGGTCGACCGCGATCATCCGGTTCCATGCCTCGATACCAAGCTCGTCCAGCGGCTCATAGGCGATGATGCCGGCATTGTTGATCAGCACATCGAGCCGGCCAGCCTTGCCGACGACTGCATCGACCGCTTCCTTCCACGCCGCTTCGCTGGTCACGTCGAGGTCGAGCGCCTCCACGCCTTCAGCATAGGGTTTGAGCGGTGCCTTGATATCGCTGGCGAAGACGGTTGCGCCCTGCTCTGCGAAGAGCTCCGTGATGGCGTAGCCGATGCCGCTGGCGGCACCAGTGACGAGCACGATTTTGTTGTTCAGTCGCATGGGTCATTCCTTTCATTTTCGAGAATGTGACCATTGGTCACTTCGACTCGAACTACGCTTGCAAGTTACCATTGTCAACATAAGTTTCCCGTGGTAACTTTGCGCCATGAACGACGAACCCAAACGCTACCACCATGGTGACCTGCGGCGGACGATGCTCGACACCGCCTTGGCAATGCTGACCGAAGAGAATGGTTGGCAGTTCACTTTGCGCGAGCTCGCGCGCCGCGCCGGCGTCAGCCACACCGCCTCCTACAAACACTTTCCCGACAAGGCGGCGCTGCTTGCGGAGCTGGCGTTGATCGGGATGGACCGACTGCGCACAGCCCTGCTGGCAGCGCGCCCTTCAGAGGCCGTCACGTTGCGGAATCAATTTATCGAGATGTCGCGCGCCTATGTGCGGTTCGGAACGGAGAACCCCAATCTTTATCGCCTCATGTTCAGCGCGGATGCGCGGGAATCTGCGAGTGGCCGGCTCAAGGAGCACGGCGTCGCTGCACTTGCCGTTCTTGTCGACCTAATTGAGGAGGGGCAGCGTCTGGGCTGGTTGCGCAAAGGGGAGGTAGTCGAACAGGTCGGCGCAGCCTGGGCACATCTGCATGGCGTCACGCTCCTGACGCTCGACGGTCTTTTGGGACCCGATGTGGTCGGGTCAGACCGTGCCTCCGACGCGGCCCTGCTGGTCCTCCTCGAAGGGCTGGAGCAGCACAAGTAACGCCGTGGTCAACCTGTCTGGTTTGCCGGACAATCGTCAGCCGTTGGGACGATCGCCCGCGCGCTCGTGCAGATCAGGCGTCGCACGCAAAGACTTGCCGGCGAATTGCCCGTGTGCGGAGCCGCGACGCTGGGCCGAAAGGTCGCGGCGCGCCCGGACTGGGACTGCGCGGCATTGCTGGCTTGCAACTTGCGCCTTCGAAACACGCAATTGTTTGAGCCGCATACGGGGAGGGGAGTGGGAAGAAGGCCGTTGGGCGATCTTCGGGTCGCCGGTCACATGCTTGCTTGCCAGCCTCCGTTCACGCTTCACTGCACAGGGTCGGAGATCGGCAGCCTACTGGGGGACAACCCATGGCTCGCCTTGCCAACAAACATAATCCGGAACTTGAAGCGATCGGTTCCGATATCGTCAAACGCCTGGGTGGGGTCTGGAAGCCCGGCGGCGCCATGTGCCTTTGCCCGGCCCATGCAGATCGCAGCCCGAGTCTCTCGGTCCGTGTCGGCGACCATGCGCTCTTGTTCAAATGCTTTGCCGGCTGTGATTCGCGTGACGTCATTCGCGAAATCCTTCGCCTCGACGAACATGCGTTGCGCCATTCGGATGGCGGATCCCTGCCGACTGCCAGGATGCCGACCGATCTTTGGCGGCGCCAGCAAGCATTGCGCATCTGGGATGAGGCACGGCCGATCACTGGCACAGCCGCCGAAATCTATCTGCGCCGCAGGCGAATTGCGCTGCTGCCACGTGCGCTACGCTTTCATCCGCGGACACCCCTCGGCCAAAGCGGAGCGGTCGACTTCAGGCCCGCAATGATCGCGGCGCTCCACGATGGCGGCCTTCACGAAGAAGGGCGATTCGTCGCGATCCAGCGGACCTTTTTCGATCGGGGCGATGCCCGTCGCGCCCGCGATCTGTCCGATCCACGAATGACCCTCGGACGCCCCGACTGCGCCGCCGTCATGCTCGGCCCGGCGACCTCTGTCCTCGGACTTGCCGAAGGTGTCGAAACGGCACTCTCGGCCATGATCCTCTTCGGCATTCCCGTCTGGGCGACCTTGGGCAGCGAGCGGCTGCACCAGATCGCAATACCCGATCGCGTGACCCGGCTTGTTCTTTTTCCCGACAATGACGTCGCCGGTGAGATTGGCGCAGCCAATGCGCTCGAAACCTATGCGCGGCCGGGGCGCGACATCGCCATCGAATTCCCACCGATGGGCTTCAAGGACTGGAACGACGTGCTGCGTGAGGGAGGGGAGGGAGTGGGGGATTGGTGGCGGCAAGTGGCCTGACGGTCAGGCTGTCCCCGCCAGGAGAATATCCGACATGACCCAACTTCCCATCCTCGTTGCTGCGGCGAACCTCACCAAGTCGCCCAGTAACGTCCGCACTGTCAGTGATGCGGTCGCCGACGCGCAGCTCGAGGCGAACATCGCCGCCAAGGGCGTGCGGCAGAACCTCATCGGTGTGCCCGTCTCGCGCAAGAAGGGCCACTATCGCATCATCGCCGGCGGCCGCCGCCTGGATGCGGTACATCGCCTTATCGACAAGGGCGTCTTCGGTGACGACTATCAGCTCGCGGTTCTCGTCCTCGGTAACGCCAAGGATGCGATCGAGACGAGCCTCGAGGAGAATTTCTTCAATCTCACGATGAACCCGGCCGACACCTGCCGGGCCTTCCAGGACATCATCGAGAGCGAAGGCAAGACCCCCGAGGATGTTGCGAAGCGGTTCGGGCTTACCGAACGGTTCGTTCGTAGCCGGCTGCGCCTGGCAGATCTTGCCGAACCGGTCTTCGAGGCGCTGCGCAATGGCGAGATCACGCTCGACATCGCTGTCGCCTATGCCAGCAGCAGCGATCGGGCTCGCCAAGCCGAGACCTTCGAACTTCTCAAGGACGGCTACTATCGCGCCAACGTGAACGAGATCCGGCGGCAGCTTGCCGAACACACCTATGTCGGCAACGATCCCAAGGCGCTTCTCGTCGGCCGTGCCGCCTATATCGAAGCGGGCGGTCGGGTCGATCTCGACCTCTTTACCGACTCGACCACCGAACGCTGGATCGATGGCGATATCCTCAATCGCCTCGTCGCCGACAAGATGGCGGTTGCTGCCGAGGCAATGCGTGAGCGTGAGGGCTTCGCCGAGATCCGGGTGCTCCCGTCCACGCACGTCACCTACAACGATACCTGGGATCTGCGCCCGCTCAGGGGCGAAACCCCGCCGCTCACGGAGCAGCAGCAGGCCCGGCTTGAGGAGATCGAGGTCGAACTCGAAGCGGCCAACGAAGCCTATGAAGAGGCCGAGGAAGAGAACGCGACCGAGATCGCCAATCGTGTCGAAGCGCTCGAAGCGGAATATCGCGCGATCGAGAAGCCCGTTCCGGTCCTGACCGACGAACAGAAGGCGGGCGCTCTCGCCTATGTCGTCATAGGCCATGACGGAGAGCCGCGTCTGCATGAGCAGCTCTATGTCGCACCGGTCGAGCAGGACGAAACGCACGAGCCGGACGACGACGGCGAAGACGGGGACGACTCGGGCGATCCGGTCATCACCTCGGGCAAGCCGGCCTACAGCCAGCGCCTTTCTCAGGAACTGGCCGAAATGAAGAGCGAACTGGTGCGGGTTCACATCGCCAGCGACCCCGGCTTCGCGCTCGACCTCGGCACCTTCTGGATGGTCGACAAGGCGACCCGTCGCTATGGCGGCTCGGACCTCGCGACCGAACTGAAGGCCGACAAACCCTGGTCCGCGCTCACCGGCTTCCAGAGCGTCACCCAGGCGGCCGAGGAATGGAGCAAGATTGACGAGGCGCTCGACCGCAACTGGATCGAGGCAGGTGACGCCTGCGCGCGCTACGATGCCTTCTGCGCTCTCCCCGATGAGGCGCGCGCGGCATGGCTTGCCTGGGCGATTGCCCGCACGCTCCACGCCGTCGTCGCCGGTCGTGATGGCGAGGACTTCATCGATCATCTCGGCACCAAGCTCGAAATCGATGTCGCGGCCTGGTGGCGGCCGACCGCGAACAACTATTTCGACCGCTTGAGCAGCAAGGCCGCGATCCTCGCTCATCTCGAAGAGATCGGTGGCAAGGAGTTGTCGAGCCGCTACGGCGCGTCGAAGAAGCATGATCTTGCGACCTCGGCCGAAAAGATCTTCGCCGGTAGCGTGCCGATCGAGGCCGACCTTCGGGAGGCTGCTCTCACCTGGGTGCCGGATGTCATGCGGTTCACCCGGCCTGACATCCAGATCGAAGCGCAGCCCGCGAACGATCTGTCCGTGCCGGGCGGCGAGGATAAACTGGCTCAGGCTGCGTGAACTGATCCGAAGCCTGCGGGGTCGCGGCCATGCGTCGCGGCCCCCTTTTTCCTTTGCGGGCCACATTATTCGCGGTTCCCGCTGTATCGGGAGAGACCCCATGGCTGACGTCACCCAACTCCCCGTCATGACCGCGAGCGATGCCGAGGCGATCGGTTTTGCCCGCTTCAATGATGTACCTACGCTGCCCATCGATATTCCGGACGGCAACTTCACGATCAGCGCGCGGACCTCCGACGGGCGCCGGATCACCTTCTTCTTCGGCGAGTATCGGCGAGGCAGGCCGCCGAGCTTCGTCGACGTTCAATATCACGACAATCGGACGACGATCGCCAATGCGAAGGGCGACCTGTCGCCGACCTTCGACATGCTGACCATCGGGCGCGGAGGGCGCCATGCCTATGACAGCCGCAAGCATCCAACTGACGACAAGCCGTCGATCGCGGTGATCCTGCTCGGTGAGCCAAAAGGTTGCGACACGCTCGCCTGACGCAACCGATATCGCCAACCTCATGGGGCCTGGCTCGACGCCATGGCCCTATTTTTGTGCCCGCCCACCATGGGAGGGAAGGGGGAGGGAATTGGCGGGCCGCGATGGTCCTGATCCAGATCGGAGTTCCGCCATGTCTCTTCCGCTACTTGCGCTCGCCCAACCCGGCGAGCCGCAAAACCACAAGACCGCTCATCTGCACTCAGTTGCAATCCGGCTCGCCGAAATGATCGGCCATGGCCGTTCGGTCCGACGCCAGGACCTCAAACGCCTCATGGAAGAAGCCTTTTCGGCATCCGACGCAACCGGCGTCTGGTCGATGCGCGATGCCTACGACGCGCTTGAAGCCGCTCAGGTCCTGATGCTGAGTTCGTCCTCAGGCATGGCCCGTCTCGATATCGCCGGCAACGATGCGTTCGCGACGCTCCGCCGATTCGAGCGTGCGCTGCCCACCCAGACCTATCGCAGCGAGCACCAGGTCGAGATGCAGCAATTCAGTACCCCGATTTCACTCGCCTGGATCGCCGCGCAGGCAGCCCGGATCGGCAAGGACGATCATGTTCTGGAACCCTCCGCCGGCACCGGCATGCTGGCGGTCCATGCGCAGCTCGTCGCTGCCGGACTGACACTCAACGAACGTGATCCCGGACGCGCGGCGCTGCTAGGCCAGCTTCTTGGCAAGGCCGTCACGATGCACGACGCGGAGTTCATCCACGATCTGCTGCCCGGGCCCGTTGCGCCGACTGTCGTGCTGATGAATCCACCCTTCAGCCGAAGCGACGGGCGGGGCAAGGACCGTTTCGCCGGGGCGCGGCATCTGCGTTCCGCGCTGCTTCGTCTCGCGCCCGGCGGCCGCTGTGTGGCGATCATGCCGCCGAGCTTCGCGGCCGACGGCACAGCGGCCAGCGGCTACACGATGGTCTGCGAGACCGTGATGCCACGCGTCGAGATCACCATCCTGGGCAATCCCTATGCCAAACATGGCACCAGCATCGCGGTTCGCCTGGTCCTCTTCGACAAGGGATGGGCGGGCACCACCGAGCGCCACACCATGCAATCGATCGAAGAAGCGGCAGGATTTGTAAGCCGCATTCCGCCACGTCTCCCGTTCCCGGACCCGGAGCCGCCCGCACCCGCTGTCGTTCCGCTCAGGCCACGCAAACAGGCCCAGCTATCGCCGTCGGCGATATTCGGCGGGCTGCAGAAGCGCATACTGGTCAAGCCTGACAGGATTGCGGCGGACAGCAGCGCCAGACCGCTCGACTATGCCGTCCGCGATACGCCGCTGCCGCCGGGTGACCCGGTTGGCCATTATGCGCCTTGGCGTCCGGCCAGGATCGAGATTGAGAGCGCCAAACCCCACCCCGACCAGCTTGTCGAATCCGTCGCCATGGCCTCGGTTCTCCTACCGGCGCCGACCTACCGTCCGATGCTGCGGGACCATGCACTCGCGGCGCTATCAGACGCCCAGCTGGAAACGATCATCCATGCTGGGGAAGCCTGCGAACGCGATCTGCCGGGCACCTTCGCACCCAACAAAGCGGGTGACCAACTTCATGAGGATCCCGAAGGCGCGGTTTATCGGACTGGCTTCTTCATCGCTGACGGCACCGGCGTCGGAAAGGGGCGCGAAGGTGCCGGCATCATTCTCGATCAGTGGAATCGGGGTCGACGCCAGGCGATCTGGATTTCCCGTAGTTCAGCCCTGATCGAGGACGCGCGCCGGGACTGGAGCGCGCTGGGCGGTGTGCCGATCGACATCCAGCCACTCGACGCCTTTCCGCTTGGCGAGCAGGTCAGCATGGACAGCGGCATCCTGTTCCTCACCTATGCAACGCTGCGCTCCCAGCGTCATGACCGCGCGTCACGCCTGCAGCAACTGCTCGACTGGGCGGGCCCCGATTTCGAAGGCGTGATCCTGCTCGATGAATCCCATGCTCTCGGCAATGCTGCCGGCACGGAAACCGAATTTGGTGCGGCAAAGGGATCGGAACAGGGGCTGGCCGGAGTTCGCCTGCAGATCGCGCTGCCACGCGCCCGCATCATCTATGTGTCTGCCACCGGCGCGACCAAGCCGGAAAATCTGAGCTACACTGCCCGGCTGGGCCTGTGGGGGCCGGGGACCGCCTTCCAGGATCGCGACGCTTTTCTTTGCGCCATGGATGAAGGCGGCATTGCCGCGATGGAGATCGTCGCGCGCGACACCAAGGCAATGGGCCTCTACACTGCGCGTGCATTGAGCTTTGCAGGCGTAGAATATGACCCGCTCGAGCACAGGCTGACAGCCGCCCAGATTGAGGTCTATGATGCCTACGCCGACGCCTGGGCCATCGTGCACCGTAACCTGACCGCTGCGCTCGAGGCCGCCAATATCGTCGATCGCGCATCTGGGCGGACGCTTAACGCCATGGCCAAGGGCTCGGCACTCAGCCGGTTCGAAAGTTCAAAGCAACGCTTCTGGTCGGCGCTCCTGATCTCGATGAAGATGCCGACCGTTTTCGAAGCGATCGAGGTCGAACTCGCTGCCGGCAATGTTGCCGTCATTCAATTGGTCAGCACAGCCGAGGCCATCCTTGACCGACGCCTGGCTGAACTCTCGGCTGAAGAGCGCGCGCACCTCGATTTAGAACTATCTCCCCGTGCAACCCTCATCGACTATCTCAAGAACGCGTTCCCCACACAGCAGATGCGGGTGCTTGCGACCAGCGACGGATCGCTTCGGTCCGAACCCATGCGGGACGCAGCAGGCAATATGGTCGAATGTGCAGAAGCCATTGCCGCCCGCGATGCGTTGATCGAGGAGCTTTGTGCGATGCCCCGGGTGCCGGCCGCGCTCGACGCGCTGCTCGCACATTTTGGAACGGCACGGGTGGCGGAAGTCACGGGCCGATCGCGTCGCATCGTGATCGGCAGCGACGGATGTCAGAAGCTTGAACGCCGGGGCGCGCGCGCGAACATCGCCGAAACCCAGGCGTTCATGGATGGACGCAAGCCGATCCTCGTATTTTCGGACGCCGGTGGCACGGGCCGTTCCTACCATGCCGATCTCGGCTGTAAGACGGCCGACAAGCGCCGGGTCCATTTTCTGCTCGAGCCGGGTTGGCGTGCCGACGTCGCAATCCAGGGGTTGGGACGAACACATCGTACCAACCAGAGCGTGCCGCCCGTTTTCCGACCGGTCACAACCAACTGCAAGGGTGAGCGACGGTTCATCTCGACCATCGCTCGCCGCCTTGACAGTCTGGGGGCACTGACTCGCGGACAGCGCCAGACCGGAGGGCAAAATCTCTTTGATCCCGCCGACAATTTGGAAAGCGACTACGCACGCGAGGCCCTGACGCAATGGTATCACCTTCTCCACGCGAGCAAGCTGTCCAGCGTCAACCTCGGCGATTTCCAGGGCATGACCGGTCTTAAGCTCACCGACGAAAATGGGGCGCTGCTCGAAAAACTCCCGCCCATCCAGCGCTGGCTGAATCGGATCCTCGCTCTCCGGATCGTCACCCAGAATGCCATTTTCGACGAATATATGGGCCTTATCCAGGCGCGCGTCGACGCAGCACGCGAGGCGGGGACGCTGGATGTAGGCGTCGAGACAATCCGTGCCGAGCGGATCGTCGTGAAGTCCGAGCACGTCCTGCGCACGGATCCGATCACGGCCGCCGAGACAAAGATGCTACGGCTTGAGCTTCACCTGCGCCCCTCGGTCACCCGCTGGAACAGGCTGATGCAGATCTGGGAGGGAACGCGCGAGATCGCTTTCCTCCGAAACCGGCGCTCGAAGCGCATCGCCCTGCAGGTACCGTCCTGGTCGATCACGGACGAGGAAGGCCGCATCATCCCGATGTGTCAGCTCATCCGCCCGACCGGTTCCTCCCGGATGCATGAGACAGCGCTGTGGAACAGTCATTGGGAGCGGATCGATCGCGAGGAGTTCGGTCCCCTCTGGGAGGCCGAGGCGACCGAGGCCGAGACCAAGGTCGATATCGAGACGGTAAGTGTGGCGACCGGTCTCCTCCTGCCGGTCTGGCATAGGCTTCCGCAAGACGATGTGCGCGTCTGGCGGATCGATGATGGCGAGGGCATGTCGATCCTGGGCCGTTTGATTCCGCCTGCAGCGATGCCCGAACTGGAAGCGGCTTTCGGGCTGGACGGAATGGTCGAACTATCGGCAGCAGAATTATGCGCTGCTGCACAGAAGGGTTCGGGGATCGCGATACCGGGGCTGGGAGGGGCGATGCTCGCGACAGCACTGGTCAACGGCACGCGTCGGCTCGAAATCCGTAATTATCGACCCGAAGATCGCGAGCGACTGAAGGCCCGCGGCGTGTTCAGCGAGGTCATCGCCTACAAGACCAGGCTGTTTATCCCCGCCGACCGTACGCAAGAAATCGTCGAGGCCGTGCTCACCATGACACGGATCTGACCAACATTGACGAGCAGAGGACGATCCGGGCACGATCTCGCGCCCGGATCGGTGCCTCACTCAGCAGGTGCCTCGGCGGGAGTTGCTTCGAGAGAGGCTGTTTCAGGCGGCGCTGCCGATGCCGGCTCGACTTTCTTCGCGCGAACACGCTTGGGCTTGACGACAGCATCGGTCGGAGCAGGTTTGGGCTTGTTGTTCGTGTTCTTGGCCTTCGACGTCTTTGGCGGTGCCTTTGCCGCAGCAGCTTTGGCACGGGCGCCGCCAGTGGAGGCTTTCTTCTCTGGCACCGCTTTGGTGGCAACCGGTTCGACTACCGGCGCTGGCTCACTCGGCGACGCTACTACCGGTCCTGCGGCGACGATAGGCTTGTCAGTGCCATCTGCGGTCTTGGGCTTTGTCTTCTTCGCCGTAGCAGACGCTTTTGTGGCTTTCGTGCGCGCCTTGCGAACGGGCGCAGGCTTTTCGGCGGCTACTTCAACTGGAGCAGGTGCTGGTACTGACGCCGAATTATCCTCCGGGGTTGCCTCAGGTTCTGCGGCACCAGCCTTGCGCTTGCCGCCAAGGCCAAGCTTCAGAGCCACTTCGCGGCGCGCCGCGGAATAGCCCGGCGCAACCAGCGGATAATCCGAAGGAAGATTATAGCGCTTCCTGTATTCGGCGGGCGTAAGACCGTGGGTCGACAGATGGCGCTTCAACGCCTTGTAGGGCTTGCCGTCGATCAGGCTCAGAATATGATCAGTTGATGCCAGACTTTCGTCGATCGATAC
This sequence comes from Sphingomonas sp., assembly GCF_003248515.1. Lineage (GTDB taxonomy): Bacteria > Pseudomonadota > Alphaproteobacteria > Sphingomonadales > Sphingomonadaceae > Sphingomonas_I. The sequence goes on along the minus strand of NZ_QFOB01000022.1, from coordinate 22,006 downwards.
GACAGGTTTGAACTCTGGCTCAGCAGCCGCTGTTTCTTCGTTTGGTGCTGCTGGAGCGGGTGTTTCAGCTGGCGCGGCTTCGACCTGCGCCTCGTCGGGGACGGCAACGCTGGTCGCATCCCCCAGCAATGCCTTGCGTGTCCCTTCGACCAATGCGGGTAATTCACTGCTCGGCACGGTGTTGTTGGCGAAATAGGCGCTGAGCAGCGTCACGGTCAAAGACATGACGCCCGATTGTTCGGTCTCGGCCATTCAACTTCCTTCTTCTGGCTGGAGATAGTGGTCTTGAACCATGCCTGCTTGCGCAAGCGTAAACGAACGAGTGCCCGTATTCGCTGCGCAAGTCAAAGGGAGGGGAGGGAGAGCGCCGATGGAGGGCGCGGTGATTGGCCCGCGCAATTCCCTCATGGAGAAAATCTATGGCCGATAGCTACGTTCAGGGCTCCTTCGCCTTCATCTGCTCAATCGACGAAGCTGCGCTGATCGAGGAAGCCTGGCAACTCTCCGCCGATCTATCTGCTGGCTTCGAGCCCAGCTCGGTCAGCCCCGAGTTCCGCGCAATCTTCCCGCCGAAAACACAGGATGATCTGTCCAGCGGCTTCAGGTCGATCTTTGACGATGCCGCCTTTCCCGACTTTGGCGCCGATCTGCGCGTTGCGAATTCGGCTGATGATCCGAGGATCTGTACGGTCAGCATCTTCAGCACGACCGACTTCCAGCCGGCCCCGATCGCTGCGCTGATCCAGCGTTGTTGCGCGGTTTCGCTTGGCGATAGCGCGATCGGGTTCGAATGGAGTCTCAGCTGTAGCCGACCTTATCGCGACAGTTTCGGTGGTGGCTGGGGCGTGGTCTTCGCCGACCGGATTATCATCGAGACGACGCGCGAGGCGCTGTCCAAGGCGCTCGCAGGCGCAAATCTCATGATCCGGGCGGATCCCTGGGGTGACGATCCCGCTTATCCGGTCGACGACTGGAAGATCGAGGTCGCCAATGACGACACCCGGTTGGGATATCTCGACTGGGTCGAAGCCCGGCGGTCGCTCGCGACCGATATCGAGGCGTCTGTTCCAGTCGCCTGACACGTCCCGCCCGCGAAGGGCGGAAACCAATATCCAAGGAGACTTGAAATGACCGACGTCACTTCGTCGGGCGCGCCCGCGCGCCTGTATAGCCAAACCCCGTATGACGATCGCGGCAATTTCCACTATCAGGGCGATCTCTATCGGCCTGGGGAAAATCTCGCCACGCTCGCTGCACGCATCGAGCCGCATCTCGCGGGCTGTTTTCCCAATGCTTCCTTTGCAATCCGTACTGAGAAGTTCGCAGGGGGACGCAAGATCATTGCCGAAATCCTCAACTGGCCGGAGGACCTCACCGATAGAGACTCCCAGGAAAGCGTACAGGTGGCGATCCGGGATCAGATGGAACGCTTCGGCTTCACCCGCACCAATCCTCTGCAGGACTTCTGGTCCTGCTCCTTCTATTGCGAAGCTCGTATAGGGCAGTCTTACTGGGCAGCACTTGCCAAACGAAACGGACTGCAGAATCCGGTCGATACGGTAATGTCCCTGGCGGCATTCAAAAAGCAGGTAAAGGCCGGCGACGCGTTGACGCTGGTCGCTGCTCCATCCGGGCACCGGGCGCGGGGCACCACGAGGGCTATCATCAAGGTACGTTCGGGCGACTTGATCCTGGAAGGCAAATCCTATCTCAGCTTCCCACGTGCGTCCGCCTTTGCATGCGATGGCCGGTTTGTCCGCATTTCCATCGGGTCGGAATATGATCCTGACGCGCATCTCCTCTATGAATGGCGGCAACAAAAGACTGGCTGAAATCTCGCCGCCGCCCGGCCCCATTTTATGCAGGGCTCAAAGCCGCGATCGTTGCCGAAGGGATGATGGTACCACCATAGCCGCCCGAGTGGAAAAAATCCGCCGCCACTTCGACGCGTGGCAATCCATTTTCGATCTATAAGATCACCCGAAGATCCTCCGCATCGCCTGCTTTTCGCGGCCGATGAAATCGAAGAACGCCGTGATCCTGGGCGCATTGCGCAGCGCGAGATGAGGCAGGAACTTCCCGGTTCGGGCCAAGAGAGGACCTGGCCCAGCACCACAACCAGGCCAGCTTCTTCAGCGCTCGGCGCGGCAAGGGGCGCGATGCCGATACCGGATTTCATCGCCTGAACGAGTCCGAGGATGCTGTCGCTGCGGCTCACGATCTCGACGAGAGGAGTGACCTGCTTCGGTCAAAGCATGAGGTGATGGCCGGAAGTACGGGCTATCATTCTGTGCGAGCGAGGCCTACCGATTGCAGGTAAGGTTCCAAGGCCGCGATCGTCGCCGAAGAGACGATGGCACCGACATAACCGTCCGGACGAACAAGTACCCAGTCGCCAGGCCCAATCCCATAGGCGCTCCTGAAGTTGCCAGCGTCATCCTCAAGGTCGCCGCGTTGCCCGAAAATATGTATGTGAAGCCCTCGGCGAGCAGGTACATCCTCCCGCGCTACGTCATAGCCGATAAGCGTCCAATGCGGGCCTTTGAGCAACTCGAACAGGCGAATGGGTTGACCTGCGGAGCCACGAATTGGTGCGTCGGGTGCGCGGTCTCCCGCGAGTAGACCGCCGCGTCGCTCCGGTTTTTCGAGCGCGAGCCCCGATTCCGGATAACCGATGTCGAGCTGGTGCACCTCACGACCGCGCCGCATATCGCCTCGTTTGGCCGACTCGAGAAGCCTGGTGGCGAGGCCAAGCATGTTGGCGGCGACTGGACGACGCTCCTCCTCGTAGGTGTCGAGTAACGCATCCGGTGCGCCGCGCACTACAGAGGCCAGCTTCCATCCCAGATTATACGCGTCCTGCACACTCGTGTTGAGGCCTTGCCCGCCGGTCGGCGGATGGATGTGAGCGGCATCGCCCACAAGGAATATGCGACCGACGCGATAGCGCTCCGCGAGGCGGGCGTTCATCTGAAAGGCCGACGCCCAGGACACCGAGTGGATGAGGATGTCGTTGCGGCCGGTGCGTTCCGCCAGCAGGGCAGTTAAGCCTTCGGCGGACAGATCCACCTCGCCGTCACGTGGAATAGGCCCCTGCAACTGGAACATGTCGGTGCCCGCGAGTGGGCAGAGCGAGATTTGTCGCGCCATGTCCCCTTCCGCGAACCGGTGCCAAACATCGCGTGCGAGGCCTGTCAGCGAGACATCGGCAACGATGGCGCGGACGCCAAGCGTCTTGCCAGGGAAACCGATGTCGAGGATGTGGCGTATGAAACTGCGGCCGCCATCGGCGCCCACAAGCCAGCGCACCCGAGCGCTTTGCTTGCCCGCCTTGCTGAACAGCTGAACCGTCACGCCATCGGGATCCTCCTCGAGGCCGATCAGTTCGCAGCCGAACACGGGCACGTGACCAAGCTCGACCAGACGCTCGCGCATCACCGCCTCGGTCAGGAATTGCGGCACCATCAGCGGAAGATGATAGGGTTCCGCCAGCGTCGGCTCGACATGCTCAACGATATCGGAATCAGTAAAGCTGCCATCGTCGTGGTACTCGCGCTGCGGGGAATAGAAGCCGCCGACGGCGACCACGCGATCCAAAATACCGATATCCTCGAATACCTCCTGGGTGCGCGGCTGAATGCCTTTTCCGCGCGAACCGCGAAACGGATCGTCCAGCTTCTCGATCAATCGGAACGAAACGCCCCGCCGCGCGAGTTCGATCGCGAGCGTCAGGCCGGCCGCACCGGCGCCGCAAATCAGCACGTCGGCAGTAAATCGCCCTGTCATCGCCATCTCCATATGTGTAATATGCATATAATCTGGCGGGCTAAATGGAGTCAATTTAAAAGTGCATAATACACATATCGGTGCGCGGCTGCGGGAACTCCATGGTGCATTTCTCGACATTGTGAGTGTGATGAACCGTCCGCAGCGCGACGAAGCCATGGTGCGTCAGGCAGGAATTTCCCTCGATCGGGCGCTGTTCCCATTGCTGGTCATGATCGAGCGGCTCGGACCGATCGGAGTAGTGGATCTCGCCGATCGGGTCGGCCGGGACTACACCACCGTCAGCCGTCAGATCGCAAAGCTCGAAAGTCTCGGCCTGGTCGATCGCCAAGGAAACGCGAGTGACCGACGCATCCGTGAAGCGACGATCACGTCTAAGGGCAAGGCGATGACCGACCGGATTGACCGTGCGCGTGAGCGAATGGCGCTGGCGATTTTCGCGAGTTGGAGCCAACGCGATTTCGACGATCTTGTTCGACTGACTCGCAGGTTCGCGGATGAGATCGGCCCCGATATTCCAGACATGTGAAAACCGGCTGGCCACCAATTGAATAGCTGAAAGCCTGTTCTCGACCTTGTGCGCGAGCGCCCCAAGGCGGGCGAAGCTCGCATGGACCGGAAGCACCCAACGGTTCAGCATAGATGCCGATGTCTGTCACCACCTGCTGCGGACGGATCTCAATCGATTGCGCAGCAAGCCATGGAGGGAAGGGGGAAGGGAAGGAGTGGCCGGTCCGAGGTGGATCGGGCCCATTCCAAGGAGATTCCCCATGGCAACGCTCGCCTCTCCAACCCATGCGCCCCAGGTCTCCGGCGCCTACAAGGTCGATATCTCCCGAGGCCGCAATATCGGTCGCGTTTCGTCCGAATGGTATTCCCGGCCCGACGACGAGAAGTTCCTGTCGCTCGACGACCTCTATGACAGCGTGCGCGCCCGCGCGGACCGTGCCCGAACCCGCATCGTCGAAAGCCGCGACGTGCGTGTCGAGGCCAGCATGGACAATGCCGAGCGCCTCAGCCTGATCGTCCCAGGCGAGGCCGAGCCCATTGCGCCGACAAACTGGTCCTTCGGCCAGTTGTCGAGCCTCGTTGGTGCACCCGCTTCCTATCTGCGTAACCTGCCCGCCGCGCTCGCCGGCATCAACCTTCAGCACGGCCTGCTCAGCCATCGCGGCGAACAGGTGAAGCTCTTGAAGACCCACGAGGGCCGCGCCGAACTACGCGCCGTGACCGGCCCCGACTATGGCCGTATCTGGGACCACGAACTGGTCGCGGCCGTCATGAAGATTGCCGGTAACGGCGTTTCGGACACGCGCTGGAAAGTTCCCGGCGTGCTCGACTGGGGTTCGATGCGCTATAACCCCTATGTCGACGTGACCCGCGACACGACCACGCTCTACGCATCCGATCGCGATGTCTTCCTGTTTCTGGTCGACGACACCCATCCGATCGAGGCGGGCAAACTGCCCAATGGCGAACCTGATCTCTTCTTCCGCGGGTTCTACTGCTGGAACTCGGAAGTTGGCTCTAAAACACTGGGAATCGCGACATTTTACCTTCGGGCCGTGTGTATGAATCGCAATCTTTGGGGCGTCGAAAATTTCGAGGAAATCTCCATCCGGCACTCCAAGTTTGCTGCCAACCGCTTCGCTCATGAAGCTGCACCGGCGCTCGAGAATTTCGCCGACTCCTCGGCGATGAGCTTCATCGAAGGCGTCAAGGCCGCCCGCGCTCGTATCGTCGCACGGACCGATGAGGACCGTGATTCCTTCCTGCGGAAAAGCGGCTTCTCCAAGGCAGATACTGCGAAGATCATCCAGTCGGTGATGTCGGAGGAAGGCCATCCGCCCGCAAGCCTGTTCGATTTCGTCCAAGGGATCACCGCCCATGCCAGAGCGAAGTCCAATCAGGACACGCGGCTCGAGATCGAAGGCAAGGCGCGCAAGCTCTTCGCCAAGGCGAGCTAAGGAGGGCGCCATGCCGAATTTCACGATCGAAAGCACATATCGACTCCCGGTCTTTCGGCACCGCTCCTATGAGGCGCCGACGCTTGAAGCAGCCTGTCAACTCGCCATGGCCGATGATGATTGGCACGGCCAGAAGCATGACCATGAAAGCGCCGGATCGACCTATCTGACCGGCGCCTGGCCTGGAATCGACACCGCCTATGCCGTGGCGGCGCTGCCGGTACCTCCGTGCTTCGCGCAAGAATCGGCATCGTCGGACGCGAGTAGCAACGATCGGCCGGTCCCTGCACCCATGATGCCGCGATGCCGCCATTGCGGCAGTGGACGGATCAGCCGGGATGCCAACGCCTGTTGGGACGAGGATGCACAGGCCTGGGTGCTGCTTGCTACCTATGACAGCCAGACCTGCGAGCGCTGCGGCGCGGACAGCAATCATCTGGTTGAGTGGGTCCCGCTTGCCGCCCCGGGTTCGACCGGTGCGTTTATCTGGGACGTGATCGAAGAACTGCAGGCCCCCAAGCTGGCCAACGACACCGAGTTCCAATTCTTCTGCCGGGACAATCGGAACAATCTGACCGCCGAACAGGCCGCAGCCAGCTGGCGCAACCGGGCTCCGGGCTGACGACTACCACGCCGACTTCACCAACCCATCCCCTTCGTGGCGGCCTCGACCTTCGTCGGAGCCGCCCTTTTCATATCGAAAGGATTCCATCATGAACGCTTCCTTCCAGGTCGTCCTTCAGACCTTCACGATCGACGTCGAGTTCTCGAGCGGCGGCGAGCCCTTCGCCACCGAACGCTATACGGTCGACGCTACCGACTGGTACCGTGCCCAGCGCGACGCGATCGAGATGTCGGTGTGCAGTCCCTACGATAACAGCCGCATCCCGGACCTCACGCGCCGCGTGATCGGTCGATAGCCACAACTCCACGCCGGTTCTCCCCTCACGAACGTGAAGGACTGGCGTGGCCTGTCCAAGGCGAGTTGCTGATCATGATCACCACCAGAAGCCAGCGCTGGCGAGACAGACGTAGCAGCTGGGTGCCCGCCGCCAGCGAAATCGATCCCAGAAGATTTGCCGTCGATGTGATCGACACCGTCACGCAAGCGGCGCCCTTCGTACGCCAACACCACTATGCCGCTTCGATGCCGGTAACGCGCCTGTCTGTGGGCCTGTTTCGTAACGGCGCGGGCGGCCATTCGGAACTCGTGGGCGTTTGCATCTTCGCCCATCCCGTCAACAATGCGAGCGTGCCCAAGTCGGCCGGGCTCAACAATCCGCGCAGCGCCTGCGATTTGGGCCGCCTCGTCCTGTTCGACGATACCGGCGGCAACGCCGAGACCTGGATGCTGTCGCGCGCTTTCAAGCTTCTCCGGCAGGAGAAGCCCGAGATCATCTCGGTTATTTCCTACGCGGATCCGATCCGTCGGATCGATCAACATGGCCAGGTTTTCATGCCTGGCCATGTCGGTACACTCTATTCGGTTATGGGTAGCCGATACACTGGGCGATCGTCGCCCCGCGTTGATCTCATCCTCCCCAACGGCCAGCCCATATCCAGCCGTGCGATTTCCAAAATTCGCAATGCCGAAAGCGGACAGCGCTATGCCGTGGAGCAATTGCTGCAGGCCGGTGCGCGGGCACCGCTGGCTGGCGAAGATCGGGTAGCTTGGCTCGCTGACCTTGAACATGCGGGTTTCCTGCGGCGCCAGCGCCATCCGGGTAACCACGTCTACCTCTTCCCACTAACCCGGGCAGCGAAGATTGCGGCCCACGGCCTTCCCGACCTCCCTTATCCGGTGCTCGATCGCTCGGCGTTGGCGGGCGATGTCACCGCGCTCCCACTGCTGCGCATGGCCGCATGATTGACCCGAGCGACCGGGTGACCCGGGAGGGAAGGGGGTGTGGGCGGGGTGCCGATCAAGAGGATCGGCGAACCGGAGATTTTTCATGCCCGAACATCACGCCCGCGCGCTCCTTGCCGAAGCGCTCGACTTTTTCAACGATCATCCGCGCTTCAGCCTGCGGCGGGACCGGCGGCGGGACAGCTACGAACTGGCCTCGCGCATTGAGAAATATTTGTCTCCTCGGGCCGCCACTACCGATCCCGCAATCGCACAAGCGCGCGATCGCTGGTCGTCCAGCGATTTTCTGCGGATCGATGACGACGAGAACATCATCGCGCGGGATGAACAGGGCGAGTGGGTTCGGGCCTGGCTCCGGATCGAACCGGCGCTGCCGGCCGTGATCGATCCTGTAACGGCCCAGCGATATCGCCAGACCGTCGCCGCCTTGCCGGAGTCCGATCGATCCGTCCTGCTCGCGCATCAGCAGGACGGCCAAAGCATCACCCAGATCGCCGAACGCTTGGCCATCACCACGAGCCAGGTCGAACGGCATCTGGCCGACGCCCTGGCGGCTATCGCGCGCGCAATTGGCACGGACTGACCGACGTCGTCAGGCTCGACGCTCTTCGACCATCGCCGCTCCCACGCATGCCTCCAGATCCGAGGAGATCATCATGACCGCGCTTACACATAACCAGCTTTCCAGCATTCTGGCGCGCGTTCGCGTTGCCCTGGCCGGGACGCAGACAGCCGCCCCCGACCTGCTTGCTGACCTGCAACAGGCCGAATGGTGGCTCGATGCGAATTCCTCGCGACTGGCCGTTGAGGTCCATGTCGCCTTCATCGATCACCGCGAGGGCGGTAACCTCCATGCGGCCCTCGCGCGCGAGACGCTCATGGCCGAGATCGCGGGATTTTGCCGTGAATGGTGGCCAGAAATCCGCGACAAGCGCGATCCTGCCACGTTCGACGACGAACAACTCGTGCAGATCTATTTCGAACGTCACGAAGACGAATATCTCTGGACCGAGCGCATCGCCGTAGAGGGCGTCTTGCCGGAGCCGGTCGCTCCCCTCCGTATCAGGCGCCATATGGTGATCAGCACCAGCCACATAAGGCCATCGACGGCCAGCCTGCTCGACCAATGGGCACCGATGCTCCCCGACGGCCGGCCGTTGTGCGTCGCCGAAACGGGCTATGGCTGGTTCGTCCTCGCCGATCCCATCGACGAAGCCTTACTGGACATGGTGCCGCTAGAGCTGCGCTCCGTCATCGACTTTGCACGGCTGCATGGCTGTCGGTGGCTGCTCCTCGACCGCGATGCCGATTGTACCGACGGACTTGAGACTTTCGACTGGTGATGGGAGGCCGACATGGATCACCGCTCTCGCCGAGCCGAGGTTCGCAACCCGGTGCTGGGTCTCCCGTCCGCGCGTCTCCTGCGTGCAATTCCCGAAGACACTCGGGTGCTGCTCGCCATTCTGCTGTTCGACCTTGCCAAGGATGCGCGCTGTCGTGCGCGCACCAGTTGGGAGAAGCGCAAGGCCTTCCTCGCAGCCTACTGGGCAACGGTCGCCGTCTATGCCGGCCATATTGCACGTATCCTCGCCTTTGAGGGGCGGCGGCGGCTGTCCCGCAAGCCATTCAGAATCGCTCAGAAGGGCTTTCCGGACATAGCCGCGTCCGATTGGGCGGAGGCATCGCGTCTCTACTGCGAACGGCGCGACGCGGTTGGGGAGGGCGCTTCCATATTCCCCGACGCAACCGTCCTGCTCGAACGCGTGCCCGTGGGCCGCATCAGCTATAACGGGCGCATCTGGCCGGTCGGCGAATGGCAGCCCGGCGACGTTCCTCTCTACGACAACCGGACGGAGCGGGCGGATCTAGTCTGACGCCATCCAGGCGGGTTCAGGCTGTGGTTGTCAGTCTTCCATCTCGGCAGTTCAAAAAACAGGCATGGGCTACCTTTCCCGCGCCCGTTCAATAGCCCTGCACCCCAGCCAATTAACGGCGCTGTGGATCGACGACATCCATAACAGACAGCGCCAGATCAATCCTGATTTGCAAGTTGTAGCGCAGCATTCAAGAGGCAAGCTGAGATCGGGCCTCCACCAGTTGGTGGAAGCGCCGCTGAAAGGATGGCGCTAAGCAGGATTACAGGAAGCAGCACGTCACTCCTTAGGGGAAGAGGCGTCGAACGGTTTGGGTTCTGACTTCGCCGCGACACACCAAAATCAGCATAGGCGCGCTGATTTCGTAATTATTCAATCCTGTCAGGGGTTGAATAATTGCTTGTGGGCGGCGGTCGGCAGCCAACCACATACACACCTTTGTCCTGGCAACGAGGGCTGTCGGGATTCCGGGAAGCTGAAGAGGGCATGATGACCAGAAATGGCAGAGTGGTGCGCGCACAAATTGCAGCGGGCGTTTCCGCCGCCGTCGCTTTCATCGGAGGGTATGACCGGGCTCATGCCCAGAGCGCGCCGGCGGGGTGCGTGCTCCAATCGGACGGTGCGACCTATATCTGCTCCGGCGCGGCGACCGCGCAGCAGAACATCAGTCTCGACGGCACCAGGACCAGCGTGACGACCGATTCGACATTTTCCGTCGATACCAGCAGCGGGGGGGGCTTCAATATTACGGGTCCGGGCAGCTTCACCGACAGCAATCAAGCCGATATCACTGGCGCGACATACGGCATTAACTTCGCAAACAACAGCGGCGCTGGTGCCATCAGCCTGATCAGCAACGGCAATATTACCGGGCGTACGGACTTCGCGATCAGTGCCACGAACAACGGCGATGTCACGATCAACGCCGCCAGGGTAACCGGCAGGAACAACGTCATCTCGGCCCTGTCCTTCGGGATAACCGGAAATATCGCGATCACCACCAGCGACCTTGTGACGCAGACTCACGGCGCCCTCCCTGAGGCCCAGCAAGCCATACTGGCGCGGTTGAACCAGGACTCTTCCACGGGCTCGATCACGATCAACGTCGCCGACGTGACCGCCGAAAACCGCGCAATCTTTGCCAGCAGCAACGGCACCGGCGATATAAGTGTGACATCGACCGGCAAACTGACCGGCGTCGGCGACAGTACCCTGGATGTCGTGTTCGGAAACGGGTCCCGCCGGGGCAGCGGCAACGCCACGGTGAACGTCCACGATGTCTCGGGCACTTCCAGGGCCATCAACGTGCTGACACAAACCGGCTCCATAGCCGTGACGGTAACCGGCGCGGTCGTGACCGACAATCCGCCGAACTCGGCCATCGGCGCTAATTCCGACGCCATCTATGCCTCTGCCAACCCGTACACCTATGGCCCCGGCGGCCCGATCGACATCCATATCGCCCGCACCGGCAGCGTCACCTCCACCAACCGGGCCATCTATGCCGCCAGCGCAGGCAGCGGCACGATCACCATCACCAATGACGGCTCGCTCACCCGTACCAACGCGAACGGATCGTCCACCGGCATTACCGGCGTCATCACCGCGATGCAGACCGGGACCGATCCCGGCGCCATCGTCATCAACGCCAACTCCGATATCATGGATCGTAGCGGGCTGGTGGCGGGCATCTACGCCAGCGGCGGTTCGGGCCAGTCGCGGATTACCGTGGCGTCCGGCGTCACCGTTGATGCCGGCTATGCGATCTACCAGTTGGGGAAGGCGAGCGCGATCACGATCGACGGCAGGGTGATCGGCCATGCGCCGAATGACATCTTCGGCAACGGACCGGTCGCAATTCACGCCGAAGTAAGTTCCGGCCAGCAGGGATCGCTCACCGTCGGCCCCGGCGGAACCGTCGACGGGCAGGTAATGGTCAACCGCCTTGTCGGAATCAATGCGGGCGGCAGCTTCGCCATCGACAATGCGGGCACCATCACGCAAACGATCTTCTCGCGCCCGACGACGACATTCACCAACACCGGCACGATTACCGCAACCAGCGGTCAGCCAGCCCTTGAGCTTCATGGACCCAACAGCAGGATCGACCTGCTGGGCGGTACGGTGACCGGCGATATACTGGTAAATGCTGAAGACTTCTCCCAAGGGCCGACGACGATCGATTGGACAGGCGGCAAACTGGTCGGCGGTATCAGCCTCACCTGGTCATCGCCGCCCGCTAACGCGGGATCGCTGTCGGGCAACAACGTCACCATTCATGGAGGCGCGGACATCAGTGCACTCACGCATGTGCACGGTCTTGCAACGTCGGGCGATATTTTGACACTCGACGGCGTCGATATCCGCGGCGGCACCTTCGCCAACGATACGACGAAAGGCGTCAGCTTCGGCACCGACAACGCCGGGGGGTTCGCCACCTACAACCTCACCAACGGCTCGAAGCTGACCCTCAGCGGCAACCTTTACACCCGCTCCACCACGGAAATCGACAAGGCGAGCGCGATTAACATCGACGCGACCTCGACGCTCGCGACCGTCGGGGTGACGGATCCCGTGGAAGCCTGGCAAATCGGCAACCGCGGCAACGGGAACGGCACGTCGTTCGGCCTTGTGGTCACCAATGCCGGGACGCTCGACCTCGCTGCTGGCGGTGCCCCCGGCAAGTTCACCACGATCAACGGCCGCTACGTCCAGACCGAGAGTGGAACACTTGTAGTCGGCGTGTCACCGACCGCGATCGACCAGGTCAAGGTGCAGTCGGACGCAACGATTGCTGGCAAGCTGCTGCTGGCATGGGCGCCGGGCACCTACACCGCCTCGTCGCGCACCTTCCTCACCGCCACCGCCTTGTCCGGTACCTTCGCAAGCATCGGCGCGGCGCCGGGGACGACCGCGCCCGATGGCACGCCTGTGTCGCTCGAATATTCGAGCACGAGCGCAAATCTGGTGATCGGAACGGCAACGCCGACCCCCACCCCAACCCCTACGCCGACGCCGACGCCGACACCAACCCCTACGCCGACACCAACACCGACACCAACTCCTACGCCAACACCGACTCCGACGCCCACGCCGACACCAACGCCCACCCCGACGCCCACTCCCACGCCGACACCAACGCCGACCCCGCCGACAGTGATCGCGCCCAACGCCTCGCATCTGTTCGGCGAACAACTCGCGGGCTTTCTCGTAGGGAACGAAACCAGGGCGCTTGAACTGCTGGGCCGGACCCAGCCCGACGGCGGCGGCAACAGTTTCTATAATCCCGAAATCGGCGAGGGACGTCGCGCTCGCATATGGATGGAGGGAGCCGGTCAAACCCTCGGTGCGGGTTTCCGGGCGAGCACGGCCGGCCTGCAGGCAGGCGGAGACCTCACGGTGGGTAGATCGGGGAGGATCGGAGTCGCCTTGGCCTATGCTCGATCCTGGCTGGATGGCGGTGCCGGAGGAAGCGGTCGCGGCGACGAGATCCACGCCAGCCTCTATGGGGCGCAGCCGATCGGTCCGATAGGCATCTCGGCGGCATTCACCTATTCGCGCGCCTGGAACAGCACCCGCCGCCCCACCGGCCTGGGCATCGCTTCGGCCGACCGGGACGTCACGGCCCTGACCGGTGCCGTGCAGCTATCCGCGCCGATCGCGGTGCGCGGCGCACTGCTCACGCCCGCGATCGGATTTATCGCGTCCCATGTCGAGGCCGATGCCTTCCGTGAGACCGGAGGCGGGCTGCCGGGCTTCGCGGTCTCTGGGCTCGACGGAAAGCGCTCCTTTGTCACGCCCTTCTTCTCGCTTGGATGGTCCCAAGCCTTCACGAGCCAAAGCGGCATCACCTGGGTGCCCGACGCCGAGATCGGCTATCGCCATAGTCAGGCGGCGGGAACCATGGACACCATTCTCGTCTCGGAGGACGGGACCCGCTTTGCCGGCAACCGCGCCAGCCTCGACAGGAATGTCGTGAGGGCCGGTGCGAGCCTCAGCGCACACAAAGGCGGCTGGACAGCCTTCATCACCTACCGTGCGCAGGTGGCGGACGGCTGGACCGATCATAGCGGTCGGCTCGGCTTGCGGTGGGCGTTCTGATGCCGGCCGGTGCTGCAAATCGGCAAGGAGACATTGCAATGTTCTTACTCAGACCTGTGATGGCGCTTTCCATCCTGATCGTCTCGCCGGCCCTCGCCCAGCCGGCACCGGACGTGCGTGTTCCGGCGGACATCGGCGCTGCCTATGGCCGCCTGGGCAGAGCGATCCAGTCCCACGACGCAGCCGGCGTGAAGACGGTGTGGGCGGAGGACTTCGTCGTCAATTCGCCAAACAATACGGTCCTGCGCAGGGACGAGGTGATCGCGGCGATGGAAGGCGACCTGCTCGACTACAAGGACTTCAGGAAGCACATCACCTATGTCGGAGAGCATCCCGATGTCGTGATCGTGATGGGATATGACACGATGGTGCCGCTAAAGGGACCAGGGGCCGGCAAGCATGTGATGCGTCCCTTCACGGACTTCTGGATGAAGCGTGCCGGTGCCTGGATGCTCATCGCCAGGCAGGCGACGATCGCGGCCGAACACTAATCGGAACCATGGGTTGGACGTCCTCTCAAACGATCGGGACGATATGAGCGGAGCACGCATCACCCGGGCATTTCTCTGGTTGGCCGCATTGGTCGGCGGCCCCCTGCTCGGCGCCAAGCTGTTCGATCTGGTTGTGCTCGTGGGGGCATGGGGCGCCAATCCGCCAGGGTCGCTGGCCATGATGCCCTACGGCAAGGCATGGCCCGTGGATACGGGCGTGTTCTTCATCCCTTTTTCGGCGGGGATGTTGATCGCCGGCTTTGGAGCGCTGATCGCCGGATGGCGGACGCCGTGGCGCTACCGCTGGCTTCTCTTCATCCCCTCTCTCGGTATTCTCACGCTGCTCGTGCTGACGGTGATCTCGTTCTGGCCGATGAACGCGGCGCTCTACTATCACGGTGTGGGTTCGCCGAAGGATACCATAACCGACGCGCAATCGATCGTGATGGTCCGGCACCGGGTCCAGCTTGATTGGTTGAGGGTCGCGGGTGCCGCCGCCGCTTTCGTGGCATCCCTAGGCGCTCTGACGCTTCCCTGGCCCGACGAGGTCGCGCCCAAAGACCCTCCCATCGTGCGGGCGATCCTCGGTCTCGTCCTGGCGTGCGTGACGGTCTTCGTCCTGTGGTTCGTGTCGAAACTGTAGGGCGCCGCAAGATGTTCCCCCGCCTTCAGCCTCGGCAGAAAATATGGGCCTCCACCATCCCCGACGCATGGGCTGTCCGGATGATATGCGATGAAACTTGAATGCTTCCTCTACCCCGGCTGGCGCCCCCGCATCCGCCCGGCGTCCCGTCGCCGGGAATGGATGGACGAGACGCCCGAGTCCTTTGCCTATCGCTGCCTGCCGCTGGCGATCGCCAATGCTCATGGCTGGGAGATCGGCAACGCCGTCGGTTTCTCCGCACGCTGGAACGGGGGACGTGATGTGACCGACGTGGAGATCGTGCTCGACGATCCCGGTCACACTGTCGTCGAGGCGCCCGTGTCGCTGTTCGGGCAGGGGACGCTGACCTTCCACGTCGCCGGCCTGTTCCGGACCGAACCGGGCTGGAACCTCTGGATCGGCGGTCCGCCCAACCAGGCGAAGGATGGGATCGCCCCGTTGTCCGGCATCATCGAGACGGACTGGTCGCCTTACAGCTTCACGATGAACTGGCGTTTCACCCGGCCCGGCCACTGGGTCAGATTTGAGCCGGATGAGGCGATCGCCTTCTTCTTCCTGGTTTCGCGCAGAGCGATCGAAGCCACCGAGCCCAGTTTCCACGCGATCGAGGACGCGCCTGAACTCAAGGCGATGTTCGAGGCCTGGAGCATCTCGCGGGACGCCTTTCATCGGCAGATGCGGGAAACCCCGCCGCAAGATCCGGCCGAGAAATGGCAGAAGCTTTACTACCGTGGCATACAACCTGATGGGCAGCCGGGCGCGAGCGACCACCAGATAAAGCTCCGCCCGCAACAGTTCGTCGACCGCGCGGATCCCGCCGGAGCAGCTCCGTCGACAGGTTGCCCGATCAACGCCCGGTCCCCCAGCCCGCCTGGCAGGCCGCGGTAGCGCCTCAGGCAAGTAAGCCAGGCCTGAAAGCATAGAATGAGGAGACCCCCATGAGATCTACAACCGCCGCGATTATTCTTCTGCTATCGGCTTCGAGCATTGCACATGCTGCCGAATCGCCGTCGCAGCCCGCCGAGGCTCAGGTGCGTATGGCGATCGCTGATATGAAAGACGCGGCGGATAACCTGGACGCCGACCGGTTCATGATCTGGTACAGCAATTCTCCCACGCTCACGATAACCTTTGATGGTCAAACGATGCGGGGTTGGCAGCATATCCTCGATCAACAGCGGGAGTGGTGGCGCGACAAGAACGCCGGCATCAGCTTTTCCGAGCAACGACCAGCCGAAATCGTCGCGCAAGGGACCGATGTCGTCACCTCCATTCAGTGGATGACCGTCGGGAACAGGAGCGAGGGCGGCAAGCCGGCCCTGTTGGTCATCACATCGGTCTGGAGGAAGCTTCCCGAGGGATGGCGGATCGTCCTTGCGCACGAATCGCTGGTTCCCTGAGGTACTGGCTTTGCGGCGGCACTGCGCCCATCGGTGCGTCCGAGCTGCTTGATATCAGGACGCGATGGGCATGCTCAGCGATGCGGCGAGTTGGATCAGTTCGGCCTGCCGCTTTGTCCCGGTCTTCTCGAACAGGCGCAGGAGATGCGTGCGAACGGTGCTGCGCTCTACGTCCAGAGCTTCTGAAGCTTCCGTCACCGTGCGACCGATAGCAATTTGCTCGAACACGCGCGCCTCGGCCGGCGTGAACGCGAACAGGGCAGCCGCCAGTCTGGTAGGCGCCACGAACGGCGTGTCAGATCTGGCGACGAAAATCGCCGCCATCGGACCGACGCCCGCCGAATAGCGTCCGGATCTCAGTGGCAGGACATGCAGCGCTCCGGGAGGGGCGGTATCGCGCCGGACGGGAATCCCAAGCCCCTTTCGTCCCATTGTCGCTTCATCCCGGATAGCCTGTTCGACGGCGACCGCCAGGGCTCGCGACACGGGTGCCACGCGACTCTCCAGCTTTCCATCCTGCACACGGAGCAGATCATCCGCAGCCATCAGGTCGACCGCTGCCGGATTGGCATGCACGACGCCCAGAGCCGAGGTTACGAGGAAAACGGGCACGGTCAGGCTGTCCAATGCTCCGGCGAACGTGGATTTCTCTACTGCCGCCATATCGAGCAACCGATTGATGGTCGCTGCGCGTTGCAGATGCGGCAACAGCAATCGAGCCGCCTCGACCTCCGCGTCGCCGATAGGCCCAGCCTCGAGATGCCGGCCAAGCGACAATGATCCCACCGCGCGCTCATCGCGCGCCAGCGCGAGCGTCATGGCGTCGGCCAGTCCCTGGGGACGCGCCCATTCAAGGACATAACGGTTCGTACTCGTCGCAGGATTCACCATTCGTGGATTGATCCGGCTCAGCACGATGGGTTCGTCCATTGGAAGCGCCTGGATCTCCGCGGGGGTTCCGACGAGCTCCACGATATCGGAACCATAGTCCGGCATCCGCATCACATATTCGGCGGGAATATTGGTGGCGACGTTGACGAGCACGTCACCTCTGGGAAGCGATTGCAGTCCAAACACCGCGTTCTCGAATCGAAGTGAAATGCGGATTGCCTCGATGCTTTCCCGCCACCGACCCGGATCGATCGCCGCGTCGTAGATCAGTCCTACCAGCTCGGAAAACGCCGCAGTCGTAACGGAAGGAATCACGCAAATACTCCCTGGCTTCAGCCGCAAGAACCGTGACGCACAATAGTCCCGAACGTTTCCACCAGTTGATGGACGCGAGCCAGACGCCACCATGTCATATGTTTCTGTCTATTGCTCGGGGAATGGCGACGCATCCGTCGTTTAGCATTCGCTGACTCTCCCCACGCCTGAGAGTTCCGTCCACCGCGACGTCCTATTCTCCACTTCCTGCGTGACGCCCTGACCGGAGGGAAGGGGGAGGGAGACGGTCGCGCCGGGCAGGGTCTGGCGCGCCGCTGCGGTTCAATGCGCGCGGCCCATCCCCTTCCGACTTCAAGGATATCGCAATGGACGTCATCGTCTCCCGGTCCCGCATCGCGGGAACCATCCCCTTCTATCACTATCGCGGACTGGTGCCGTTGAGCGAGGTGGCCCTCGAAAGGCGCCAGCGCTGTGTCATCCTTCGTGCGATGCTGGGCACCGTGCGGGTGCCCGCGACACGCTTCGCAGATGTCATCGCGCCCGACACCTGGTTCGAGCGCAATCTCGCTATCCCCTGCGGATTGGCAGGCCGTCTCACCTTGGTCGCAAAGCGCATCGAGGCGCTGGTCATTCGTTCGGTTTTCCCGGAGATGACCAGCTACTTACCGCCTCTTTCCTTCGCTTTGGATCATGATCCGGGCGAGGCGAGCTACCGGATCGCGATCGCCGACCTCAACGCCTGCTTCGATCGCTTCGCGCCCGGCATCGACACACTGATGGCAGCGGATCTCGGTCTCTTCCAGGGCTTTGACCGCCATGTCGCGTGATCCCGCTGAGGCGCACGCGACCGCCTACGGCGAAGCCAGCCTCGAAACCGCCGCCTGCCTGTGGGAGGCCGTTCTCGACCTGCGTGACAATCCACGCTCCGATCCCGATTCAATCGGTTTGGCCCTGATGATCCGAAAGGCATGCGATGCGTTGGGCACCGCCTCGCTACGGCTGATGGTCGTACGCTGGACGCAAGCGGTCGAGGCTGCCTGGCGGGACGTCGAGGATGACTATGCCCTCTGCTTCGACTGGGATTTCGTTCCCGGCTGGATCATCGACCATGTCGACTGGTCCAGCCCGATGATGCCGGCCATCCTGTCGAGGGGAGGGGGAAGGGATGCAGGCGCGGCGGCGGAATGGCCCTCCGCCGAACAGGAGCTGCTCCCATGATCTTTCCATCTACCATCCGCCCGGCAGTCGGCCAGACGCTGATCTCCAAGGTCTCGCGCCTCTACAACGGAACGGTGGCCGACGTGCTCCACGAATTGTTCCAGAATGCACGCCGCGCCGGAGCCAAAGGCATTCATGTCGCCGTTTACAATCTGCCCGAAGGTCCGGCGCTATCCGTCTATGACGATGGCCGTGGCATAAACGACCCAGTCAAACTGCTGACGCTCGGCGACTCGGGCTGGAACGCCGATATTCTGGACCGGGAAGATCCCGCCGGCATGGGCGTCTTCAGCCTTGCCGGCCGGGATGTTCGGGTCCGCTCCTGGTCGCCCGACGCCGGGCGGGGATGGGCGATTCATATCCCGGCCGATGGCTGGGAAGGAGCCGTGCCGCTTGCGATCGAGCCTTGTGGCATTGTCCGCGGCACCGAGTTTCAGATCCAGCTGCCACCTGCCTGGGAGAAGCAACTCGACGCAGCGCTGCGAACCGCCGCCCATTTCTTCCCGCTGCCCGTCCACTATGCCGGCGGCGAATTGCCGCGCGCGGATTTTCTTGCCGGCGCCTGCCGGATCGAGGATTGGGAAGGCTGCCGCATCGGTGTCTTCCATGACGGCACCCATGAGGCCACGCACAGTCACCGGATCAATTTCCACGGCGTGACAGTGCCTTGCCAGCTTCCCACCCTGAGCGAAATCGGCGATCCCCATAACTGGCGGGTGCGGGTCGATATCGGCGAGGCACCAGCCCTGCAGCTTGTACTGCCTGCCCGCAAGGAAATGGTGGAAAATGAGGCGCTGTGCCGTCTCAGAGAAGCAGCCGAGACCGCTCTTTACCGGGCGGTGGCGCTCGAGGCCTCTCACCGCCTTCCCTATAAGGCCTGGGCGCGTGCCCGTGATCTCGGCGTAGACCTTCGCGAAGCCGAGTGCTGGCTCCGCGCCTGGCAACCGAACGTCGCCGATACGGACAACAGATATATGGGCGAACCGGTTCGATCGGGGCCGATGATCATCATGGCCGAGCATGAGCCGGATGTTGAGCAGGCACTCGATCACGCGCTCAAGAAGCAGTCTCCTCTTGGCGCCGTGCTCGTTCATGAGGAACGCGGTCTAGAAGGTTATCGCTGGTATGATGCCCTTCCACGTCTCGTCTCCTGCGCCTTCGTCATGAATCGCGACGGCGTTTCATATCGCTATGCCGACGATGTCGCCTTGCCTGAGGATTTCCTGTCCGGGCCGGTCGACGCGCTGACCGCAGAGATCGTTCTGCATCCCGGTGCCGTCGGCGCCTCCCAGGCCATCGTCCATAGTCTGCCGGCCGAGATGCTGGCCTGTAATAATGCCGCATGGTCACTCGACGAGGCGACCATCCTCTTCGACAGCTCAGCGGACGTTCAGCCGGGGGCACTCGCCGACCTGATCTATGCGAGCCTCTTTTGCGACTCCGATGATCATGAGAGTGACAGCTGGGACACGCAGTCGCTTGCATTCCAGCGGCAGGCCCTCAACCTCGCCAATGAACTGTTGCTCGGCGAGGACGAAGCACTCCTTGCCCAGTTGCGCGCGGCGGTCTTCGAACATGTCCAGTGGCTTATCCCGGCAGGGCGCTCCCTGACGGTCAGCGCAGACCGCAACGCCCTCTCGCTCACCCTCGCCCAAGCCGCCTGAGGCGATCACCGCGCAACGCCTCTTCGCCCGTCACCAAGGGAGAATTACCATGCGCCGTTCCGCGCTCCTTGTCTGTTCGTCCGCCCACCTGCCGGCGGCTGAGCGTGACCATATCGATCACCTGATCGCCACCGCATCCCGCGGTGAGGACGGGCGTATCGATGTCGGCCATCCTGATCTCGTGATCGAGCCCTACGCCTATGGCTTCTTCGTCCACACCTGTGTGGTGGGATGCGGTGCCGAACGAACCGACGACATCAGTCCCGAATTCTGGGCGATACTCGCAACGGCATTCGATAGCGACATCTCCTGGGTCCTGTTCGATCGCGACGAGCCTGTGTCGCCCGCACTTCCTGTCTTTCCTGATCCCGAAACACGCGAGGAGCATCTGTCATGATCGCCGCCACCCCGACACCGAGCCGATCATCCACGCCAGCAACGCTCGCGACCTATGACCGTGCCTATGCGGTCGCGGTTCAGAAGCGGCGCGAAACCGGACGGCCCCAATTCGTGCTGCGCACCGGCGATGCGCTCCAGCCCTTCCGGGTCTCCGCCACCGGGCCGAAGCGGGACCAGTCGCTGATGACCCTCATTGCCTGATGGAAGAGCTCCACGCTGCCACCGGCTCCGCCACAGCCAGAGAGGAACAGCAAATGATCCACAGCGACCCGTCTCCGTCCAGCGCGGGGACCGAGCCACCGGCACCGAAGGACGTGTCCTATCTCGAGCTTGCCGAAGACGAATTCCTCGATCGCTTTCGTCCGGTTCCGAATCCTCTTTCGGACACGGCCGGGTTCGATTTCGGGGAAGGCGGGTGCCTGTTCGAGGCCTCGGGCGCCGAACTCGCTTTCATCCGCGTGCAGCCTCCCGCAAGGGTCTGGACGATCGTCGAGGGTGACGACGGCCTGGAGATCACGGACGGCATGCATGTCGTCAATCGTCTCGGCTACCTCGTGACCGAGCGGTGCTGCCCCTCGAACATGACCGTCAGCGTCCCGCTCGACCCCTGAACCCCCTTTGCCGTTACACGCGCCAGCGTCCGGCAAATCCTTCGGGCAACCTCTTCCGGAGAACGACCATGTCTGCACTGATGCGCACGTCGCCAGCGCCCGCGAACGACGATGCCTGCCGTTCCGGCCTGTTCGGCGTTCCAGTGGTCGCCGCCTGGGGCATGGGCGTCGACAGCACAGCGATGATCATCGAATGGGTCAGCCGAGGCCTGCCCCTGTCGGCCGTCTTGACCGCGGACACGGGCATCGAGCGCGAGGAAACCTATGCCTATCAGCCGATCTTCCAGCGCTGGATGGACCGACATCATATCGAACATCATATCGTGCGCTATGTGCCCAAGCGCTTCAAGCACTGGCCGCCCTACTTTTCACTGCTCGAGAACTGCCTCACCAATGCAACGCTGCCCTCGATCAGTTTCGGGCGCCATTCATGCAGTCAAAAATGGAAAATTCAGCCGCAAGATCAATGGGTTGCCAGTTGGTCTCCAGCACAGGAAATATGGGCTCGCGGTGGGCGGGTTGTCAAGCTCATCGGCTATGACAATTCGCCTGCCGACAGCCGCCGCTATGCCCATCGCGAAGGCCATGTCAGCGACCTGTACGATTATCGCTATCCTTTGCGCGAATGGGAATGGGACCGGGAAGCCTGCATCGCCCGTATCCGTGCCGAAGGGTTGCCGGTGCCGATAAAATCAGCTTGCTGGCTGTTATGTTTGCAGATGGTGTCTCGTCTCACCGCAACCCTTTATTTATGGGCTACAAAATTATCCGCCGTTTGAGACGATCCGAGGCCATTG
>NZ_QFOB01000003.1 GCF_003248515.1 Sphingomonas sp. | reverse complement strand
CGTCAGGCTCATAACCTGAAGGTCACAGGTTCAAATCCTGTCCCCGCAACCAACACCAAACATGCCAGACCGTCTCAGGGAAACCCGAGGCGGTTTTTTGTGCCTCCTTCCCGTGGCTTACGCCTGTTTCGAGGCGTCCCGGGGCGTCGCTCCGGACCTCGCCGAACCCCATGACGTCGATTTGACCGCGGGGGTATTTTGGGCGGTACCTCTCCCCGACCGGCAGGAGATACCCCCATGGCCCTCAAGGAACTCGAAGCCCGCTACGCCACGAAACGCTCGAAGGACTATAAGCTCGCCGATGGCGGCGGGCTCTATCTGCTCGTCCGGCCCACAGGGTCAAAGCTGTGGCGGATGAAGTATCGCTTCGCCGACCGGGAGAAGCTGCTCTCCTTCGGCCGCTATCCGGACCTGAGCCTCGCTGAGGCCTGGCGGCCGGCAAGGATCCTGGAGCGAAAGCGGAGGCCGTTGCAGGCCAGACCTTCGAGGAGGCGGCACGGGCGTGGCACAAGAACCGGCTGGAGGCTCTCGACGAGGCGCATGCCAACCGCATCATGGCCCGCCTCGAGCGCGATGCCTTCCCGGAACTGGGAGCGATGGGGCTGCGGGAGATCAAGCCGGCGGACGTCCTGGCGATGATCCGCAAGGTCGAGGCGAGGAGCGCGCTCGACGTCAGTCGCAGGCTCAAGCAGCATGTCAGCCTGAACCGCGCCGGGTTTGTCGGAGGCTCCAACTCCTGAGAAGGTGGAGCCTGTATGAGCAAGACGACGAACAAGTTTGCGCCCGAGGTCCGCGAGCGAGCGGTACGGATGGTGCTGGATCACGAGCGCGATCACCCATCGCGATGGGCAGCGGTAGTTTCTATTGCGGAAAAGATCGGCTGCGTTCCGCAGACGCTGCATGAGTGGGTAAAGAAGGCGGAGGTGAACAGCGGCAAGCGCGCTGGCGTTCCGACCGAAGTTGCTGACAAGATGAAAGCGTTGGAGCGCGAAGTCCGCGAGCTGCGACAGGCCAACGAGATCCTACGCAAGGCATCCGCATATTTTGCCCAGGCGGAGCTCGACCGCCCGTTCCTGCGATGATCACGTTTATCGACGATCACCGCGAAGCCTATGGGGTCGAGCCGATCTGCCGCGTCCTGCCGATCGCGCCATCGACGTATTTCGAGCGTGTCGCGCAGCGACAGGACCCAATGCGCCTGTCGGCGCGGGCGCAGCGGGACGAGGTTCTCAAGCCCGAGGTGGCTCGCGTGTTCGCCGAGAATTTTGCGGTCTACGGCGTGCGCAAGGTGTGGCGGCAGATGATGCGCGAGGGCTTTCCGGTTGCCCGCTGCACCATCGAGCGGCTGACGCGCGATATGGGTCTACAGGGCGTGATCCGGGGCAAGCCGGTTCGCACGACGATGAGCGACAAGGCAGCGCCGTGCCCGCTGGATCACGTCAACCGCAGGTTCTACGCGCCAGCGCCGAACATGCTGTGGGTGTCGGACTTCACCTACGTCGCGACCTGGGCGGGCTTCGTCTACGTCGCCTTCGTCATAGACACATACGCCAGGCGGATCGTCGGCTGGCGGGCGAGCAGAACGGCGCATGCCAGCTTCGTCCTCGATGCCCTGAAACGGGCGCTTCACGATCGCCGGCCAACCCATCGGGGCGGCCTCACCCATCATAGCGACCGCGGGTCGCAATACCTGTCCATCAAGTACACCGAGCGTCTCGCCGAAGCCGGGATAGAGCCATCGGTCGGCAGCGTCGGCGACAGCTACGACAATGCTTTGGCCGAGACGATCAACGGCCTCTACAAAGCCGAGGTAATCCACAGGCGGGGACCGTGGCGCAGCTTCGAAGCCGTCGAATATGCCACGCTCGAATGGGTCGACTGGTTCAACCATCGTGGGCTGCTGGAGCCTATCGGCAACATCCCGCCTGCCGAAGCCGCAGAGCAATATTATGCTGCCGCGGACGCCGTCGATATGGCAGCGTAACTCACAACCCATGGCCTCCGGCAAACCCGGCGCGGTTCAATTCCGCATGTGTGTCGAAAGTTCGGCTAGCGGATGGGAAGCCCTTCTGCCTCACCTGCGCATACCAGCGCTTACCCCGCTTCGTAATGCTCGCCATGTTGTGCCCATTGCATCAATTTGCATCAGGCGAGGGCTTCGGCAGAGCTCCGAAGGCACGAAAAAGCCCACTAAGTCACTGACCTAGTGGGCTTAATCTGGTGGGCGTGGCAAGGATTGAACTTGCGACCCCTGCGATGTCAACACAGTGCTCTACCACTGAGCTACACGCCCGTTGCCCGGGGCTCCTAGCGGAGGGTTTCGCGCCGCGCAAGCGAGCCGCGACGCTATTTCGTGGGCGGCGATCAGATATCCGCCGCGCTGCCGATCTCGAACATGCGATCCACCTCTCCCACGAGATCGCGGAGGTGGAATGGTTTGGAGAGGACCTTCGCCTGTTCCAGCATCTGTCCGCCTTCCAGCGCCACTGCGGCGAAGCCCGTGATGAACATCACGCGCATGGCCGGATCGATGGTCGCGGCACGCTGGGCAAGCTCGATCCCGTCGAGCTCGGGCATCACGATATCGGTCAGCAGCAGATCGAAGCTCTCATGCTCGAGAACCTTCAGCGCCGCTGTCCCCCGATCCACCGCGACCACGGAATAGCCGACGCGCTCCAGCGCGCGCGCCAGATAGACGCGCATCGAATCATCGTCTTCCGCGAGCAGGATTCGTATCATGAGAACTCTTTTTCGCCGTCGCCCGATCGTTCGCGAATATGCGCCGAATGGTTAAGAAATTCTAGATAGCGTGCCGGATTGTGGGGGGTCGCGGCGAAATGGCCCGGATCGGCGCCGTTCGGGTGGCAAATGACTGGATCCGTGGCGAAAAGCGCCCGCGAGAGGGCGCGTGCCGCATTCCGGCCGACGGATCGGTGGTTTCGGGCTGCCGCAGGAATCATTAACATTTCCGAATCATGACGCTCTCTCCAACTTCCGCGCCCGATCCTTTCCTGCGGCTGGGGCCGCCCGTGGCGTCGACACCGCTGGTGATCGCCGTGCCCCATGCCGGGCGTTATTATCCGGCGGCGATCGAGGCGGAGCGTGTGGTCGCCCGGAGCGCGTTGGAGGATCTGGAGGATCGCTATGCCGATCGCCTGATCGCGCCCGCGGTGGCGGCGGGCGCGGTGGCGATCGTCGCGACCCATGCGCGCGCCTGGATCGATCTCAATCGCGGTGAGGAGGATGCGTGCCATCCCGATGCCCCCGATGCATCGCCCCGTGCCCGTGCCGGCCTGGGCCTCGTGCCGAGCCGGATTGCCGGGCGGACGCTCTGGCGCGAGCTTCCCGGAGCGGACGATATTCGCGCGCGCCTGTGTTCCCTGCACGCGCCCTATCATGGCGCGATCGCGGCGGCGCTTGCGGCTGCCAGGGCGGCGCACGGCGTGGCCTTGCTGGTGGATTGCCATTCGATGCCGCCACTCGGGCGGGCGGGGCGCCCCGGGCCGCGGATCGTGATCGGGGATCGCCACGGCGCAAGCGCCGGCGGCGGTGTGGCGGAGGCGGCGATGGCGGCGTGCCTGCGCCACGGTCTTCCGGCCCTCCGCAACGCGCCTTATGCCGGCGCCTTCACCATCCAGCATCATGGCCATCCAGCGGCGCACGTTCACGCCATTCAGGTGGAGATTGATCGCAGTCTCTATCTCGAAAGGGGACTGCGCGAACCGTCCGACAGGATCGCGGAAATCGCGCAATTCTTCGCGGATCTGTGCTGGGAGGCGGTGGATTGCCTCTCGGCCAATTGCCAGGCCCGGGCCGCCGAATAAAAAACCACCCTGTGCTTTCGCACAGGGTGGCCAAGGTTCAGGGAGGGGCGCGCCGGAGCGCGCCGATGTCCAGTCGCGAAAGGGGGAACGCGATGGACAAATGTATAACTAAGGAAGGGGCGGGGAAGTTTCAAGCCCGCCCACAAGATTCCTCTATTTTTATCCGCTGCCTTTTCAGCGTCTTCGGGAAGGGATTTGATCTCTCCCCGAGACCTCTGTGCATCAGCCGTTCATCTGGACCTTGCCGGCCTCGAACTGGCGCTGGAACAGCGTCGGCATGTGCTGCAGCGAGAAGAGATGCGCATGCACCAGCGGCAGCATGCCAGACTGCATCATCTTGCGCAGCTGATCGCCGCGCAGCTCGCGCAGCTTGGCTTCGTCGACCATCTTGAAGCCGCGATAGACGAAGGGCTGGCTCACGCCCGGCTGCTCGATGGTGATCTCGCCATCCATCAGCAGATCATATTCCTTGAGCTCGGCCATGAACTGCATGGTCTTCTGCACGCCGATCTCGAACTGCTCGCAGAAAGCCAGCGTGGACTGCGTTTCCTGCGAGGGCTGGCCATCGGTGAAGAGCGCCACGCCCTCGTCGAACTCGCCCAGAAGACCGGAGCTGGGATCGAAGCAGAGCGACAGATCCTCGCGGTCGGGCTGCAGGCGCACCAGCATGAAGGGATAGCGGCGCATATAGGCCGGCAGATAGGCATCGGGCGTGAGATTGTTGTTTTCGTCCATGAAGACGTTCACGCCTTCGTTCAGGCCGAACAGGGCGAGCGGCAGGGGCTCGTCATTGGCGCTGAACACGATCGGCAGCGAACGCTGCGCGACGATGAATTCCTCCACGGTCAGCGGCATGGCGTGATTGTTCGCCATGATCGCCAGGCTCTCCATGGCCCGGCCCTTGTAGGCGGCATGATCCAGGCTCGAGAGCGGGACCAGGTCGTTGTAGAAGAGCGGCAGGTTCTGGGCTTGCGGCGCGCTCGCCATGATCGGGGAACTCCTAGACGTCTGCAGGGTTGTGGCGATCCACCGCCACAGGATGGTGGCCCGGCGTCCTATTGATTGCCCGGAGAGGTGGCAAGCCGCCGCTGTGGCGTCAGGGCAGCAGCTTGCCCGGATTCATGATGCCGGCCGGGTCCAGCGCGGCCTTGATCGCCTTGAGCGCGCCGATCCGGGCGGGGCTTGCGGTGCGCACGAATTCGGCGAGCTTGGTCTGGCCGATGCCATGCTCGGCCGAAAGCGATCCGCCCTCGCTGCCCACCAGATCGTGGACGAAGGCGCTGATGGTGGCGCCCTCGGCGGCAAGCCACGCGCGATCGTCGGCGCCCAGCGGCGCCCGCACGTTGAAATGGACATTGCCGTCGCCAAGATGGCCGAAGGCGAGCACGCGCACGCCGGGGAAGCGCTGTTCCACCTCGCGCGCGCCCTCGATCAGGAAGCGGGGCATGGCCGATACGGGCAGGGCCACATCATGCTTGGCGGCGATGCCATCGACGCGCTCGGCTTCCGAAACCGATTCGCGCAGTTTCCACAGGGCATCGGCCTGGGCCTCGTTCGCGGCCACCGTCGCATCCCGGACGAACCCGGCCTCGATCGCACCGGCCAGCGCCGCCGTGATCGCCTCGCGCGGATCCGGCGCGCTCGCCGGTGCCGTCGCCTCGATCAGCAGGTTCCAGGGATGGCTGTCCTCCAGCGGCGCGCGCGTTCCCGGCACATGCGCGAGCACCAGCCGCAGCGCTTCGGCCGGCACGATCTCGAAACTTTCGATCGCGTCCCCCAATTGGCCTTCCATCCGCCGTAGCAGGGCAAGCGCGTCCCGCGGATCGTCGAGCCCCGCCCAGGCGACGGCGCGGGCGGCCGCCGCCGGCACGAGGCGCAGGCTTGCGGCCGTGACGATGCCCAGCGTGCCCTCCGCCCCGGCCAGCAACTGGCGCAGATCATAGCCGCGATTGTCCTTGCGCAGCGCCGTGATCCCATCGAACAGTTCGCCCGAAGGCAGCACCGCCTCGATCCCCAGCAGCAGCGCCCGCATCGTGCCGAAGCGCAGCACCTGCGTGCCGCCGGCATTGGTGGAAACGAGCCCGCCGATCGTGGCCGATCCTTTCGCGGCCAGGCTGAGCGGGAAGCGCCGCCCCTGGGCTTCGGCGGCATCGTGGAGATCGGAGAGGATCACGCCCGCCTCCGCAACCGCGACATTGTCCTCCGGAGAGAGCGAGCGGATGGCGCGCATCCGGCGGGTGGAAAGGATCAGCGCCCGGCCGCTGGCATCGGGCGTCGCGCCCGCGACCATCGATGTATTCCCCCCCTGCGGCACGATCGGCACGCCGGCCCGCGCCGCCAGACGGACGATCGCCTGGGTCTCCGCCGCGTCGACGGGGGAGAGGAGGGCGGCGGCGGCGCCCGTGATCCGGCCGCGCCAGTCGGTCAGCCAGGGGCGCATGTCGGCCGGATCGGCGGTGAAGCCGCGGGGGCCGAGCAGGCGGGCGAGCGTTTCGATCAGATCGGCGGGAAGCGTGGCGTTCATGGCACAGCGCTTTACCCATGCTCGATCCACCTGCGCCAGTTCATCCACGATTAAACAAGCGCAGGGGATCGCTGGCACGAGATGGGACTGGGCGAATCGTGACCGGGCTTTTTTGGGCCGGCCTGCTGGCGGCTGCTGCCGCGGCGGAGAGCGATCGTCTTTTGCTGGCCCAGTTGACGATCCGCAGCCGCGTCGTCGTCCGTGTGCAGACGAATGCGCCGCCGCCCCCGCCCGTCGAGCTTGCCGAAAAGAAGGGGCCGCGCTGCGTGCCGATGGCCGATGTTCTCGGCGCGGCGGTGATCGCGGGAAACAGCGTGGATTTCATCCTGCGCGGAGGGAAGAGGATGCGGGCGCGATTCTCCTCCAGTTGCCCCGCGCTCGATTATTATTCGGGTTTCTATATCGTCCCCACGCAGGATGGGATGATCTGTTCCAGCCGCGATGCGGTGCGCTCGCGGGCCGGCGGCGAATGCTCGATCGAGCGTTTCAGGATGCTGGTTCCCAAAAAGCCGCGCTGACGAAACGTCGCTTCTCCTTGACTTGTGGGCGACTTTCTGCCCAAGCGCGGATAACCGTCACCGCCTCATGATGAGGCACCCGGACCCTAACCCCGAGCGCCCATGACCTTCGCCGATCTCGGCCTTTCCGACGAATTGCTCCGCGCTGTCGGTGAAGCCGGCTATAGCGAACCCACGCCGATCCAGGCGGCGGCAATCCCGCCCGTGCTGATGAACCGTGACCTGATCGGCATCGCGCAGACCGGAACGGGCAAGACGGCCAGCTTCGTACTGCCGATGATCGACGTGCTGGCGCATGGCCGTGCCCGCGCGATGATGCCGCGCTCGCTGATCCTGGAGCCCACGCGCGAGCTGGCCGCGCAGGTGGCCGAGAATTTCGAGAAGTACGGCAAATATCACAAGCTTTCGATGGCGCTGCTGATCGGCGGCGTTTCGATGGGGGATCAGCAGAAGGCGCTGGAAAAGGGCGTCGATGTGCTGATCGCCACGCCCGGCCGCCTCATGGATCTGTTCGGGCGCGGCAAGATCCTGCTGTCCGGCTGCTCGATCCTCGTGATCGATGAGGCGGATCGCATGCTCGACATGGGCTTCATCCCCGATATCGAGGAAATCTGCGCGAAGCTGCCGGCGACCCGCCAGACATTGCTCTTCTCGGCGACGATGCCCGCGCCGATCAAGAAGCTGGCCGACAGGTTCCTCTCCAACCCCAAGCAGGTGGAGGTGGCGCGGCCGGCCTCGACGAACAGCGCGATCGAACAGCGCCTGGTCGAAACCTCGTCACGCGGCAAGCGCGAGACGCTGCGCGGCCTGCTGAAGGCCGACGACATGAAGACGGCCATCATCTTCTCCAACCGCAAGACCACGGTGCGCGAGCTGACGGATTCTCTCCGTCGCCATGGCTTTGCGGCCGGGCAGATCCATGGCGACATGGAGCAGTCCGAGCGGATCCGGGAGCTGGACCGCTTCAAGGCCGGCGACATCAACATCCTCGTCGCGTCCGATGTCGCCGCGCGCGGGCTGGACGTGAAGGGCGTCTCCCACGTCTTCAACTATGACGTGCCGTGGCATCCGGACGATTATGTCCACCGCATCGGCCGCACCGGGCGCGGTGGGGCGACCGGCAAGGCTTTCACGCTGGTGACGCCCGATGATGCCGAGGCGATCGAGAATATCGAAAAACTGACCTCGACGAAGATCGAGCGGATCGGCGGCGGCAGGGTGCCGGCGGCCCCGGAAGCGGCCGTCGAGGCCGAGGAAAAGCCGCGCGGCGATCGCAAGCGCGCCAGTCGTGGTCGCCGCGATCGCGAGGCTCCGCCGCGAGAGCCTCCGCCCCGCGAGGAACGCCAGGAAGCCCCCCGCGAGGCGAAGCCGGCGCGCGACGAACGTCCGCGCGAGCCGGCCGCCGAGCCCCGGCGCCGCGACGAGGCTCATCGCAGGGATGGCCGCCGCGACGAGCCGCGCCGTGATTCGGGGCGCCGCGATCGCCGTGCGGAGCGCGACGACGGCCCGGACGAGGGCTGGAACGGGCCGATCCCCTCCTTCCTGGAGGTCAGCTTCGGGCTCGCTCCCGAAGCGTGATCGGCATGGTCCGCGCCGGCCTGTGCGCCGCGCTTCTTCTGCTCGTGGCCATGCCCGCCGCTACGGCCGCCCCGAAGCGCGCGGCGGCCTATCCGGGGCTGCCCCGCGTGGAGATCAAGACCGAATTCGGCCCGATCGTAATCGCGCTGGAAACGAAACGCGCCCCGATCACGGCGAACAATTTCCTGCGCTACGTCGATACGCACAAGTTTGACGGCACGGTTTTCTATCGGGCCGCGCGCGGCAAGAGCCATCCGGAATGGGGCCTGATCCAGGGCGGCATCGATACGGACATCCGCAAGTCCTTCTTCCCGATCAAACATGAGCCGACGAGCGTCACGGGGCTCAGGCATCTCGACGGCACCGTCTCGATGGCGCGCAACAAGCCGGGCTCGGCGATGGGCGATTTCTTCATCACGCTGGGGCCGGCGCCCGGTCTCGATGCCGATGGCGATTATGTCGGTTATGCCGCGTTCGGCCATGTCGTGTCGGGCATGGAGATTGCGCGCCGCATCCTCGCCATGCCCACCTATCCGGGCGGCCTCTCCCTGGCGACGATGGGC
The DNA here is from genome assembly GCF_003248515.1 of Sphingomonas sp. Classification (GTDB taxonomy): domain Bacteria; phylum Pseudomonadota; class Alphaproteobacteria; order Sphingomonadales; family Sphingomonadaceae; genus Sphingomonas_I. The sequence continues at coordinate 463,407 of NZ_QFOB01000003.1, read as the reverse complement.
CAGACGATCCGCAAGCCGGTGAAGATCATCAGCGCCCGACGCCTGCCATGATGGCCCCGTCATTTCCGCACGCACGGAAATGACGGGGGTGGCGGGCGATCAGATCAACGTGTGCGTCAGCGTGATTTCCGCATTGAACAGTTTCGAGATCGGGCAATTCGCCTTGGCGCCCGCCGCGATCCCGGCGAATGTATCCGCGTCGATCCCCGGAATGCTGGCCTTCAGCTCCAGATCCGAACGGCTGACCTTGAAGCCGTCGCCATCCTTGTCGAGCTTCACCTTTGCGGTCGTCTCCAGCGTGCCCTCGGTAAAGCCTGCGCCGGCCAGCGCGAAGGAGAGCGCCATCGTGAAGCAGGCGGAATGGGATGCGGCGATCAACTCCTCGGGGTTCGTCCCTTTCTCGTCGCCGAAGCGCGTGTTGAAGCCGTAGGGCGTATCATCCAGCACGCCGGACTGGCTGCTGATATGGCCCTTGCCGTCTTTGCCGAGCCCTTCGTAGCGGGCGGTGGCGGTGCGTGTGATCATGCGGATCTCCCTTCCTTGCATGGGGCATCGATGATGCGCCATCCGGCGCATCCCGTCGATCAGCGGACGACGATCTCGCCCTTGAAGTCGCTCGCGGCATCCTGGATGCGCGTGCTCTTGAAGGTGTAGAGCGCGTTCGGGGTCGTCGGCGCGACGATGTGGAGCGTCGCGCTCCGGCCCGGCTTCAGCACCACCTCGTTGCGCGGGATCAGCCCCTGGTCACGCGGGGAGATGCGCGCCTGTGCGAAGAATTCCTTCGCCGCGAAGGTATGTGCGCGATCGCTGGGGTTGCGCAGGCGCAGCACATATTGGGCGCCCTGCCGCATCGTGATGCGGCGGGGCGCATAGCCCTTGTTGGTCATCGTCACGGTGATCTGCGTGCCCTTCGCCCAATTGGGCGCCTGCGCGGCGGCAGGCGCGGCGATCAGGGCGATGGCGGGGAGCGCCAGAGCAGGCAAAGCGGCAAAGCGGAATGTCATCGGATCATCGTCTCCGGGAGGGATGGCAGATCGGCTGAACGCGCTGTCCCGCCGCACGATCCCTGCACCCGAGAGATGATGGCCCGATTTGAGGACAGGCGCGCGTCAGCCCTGTTTCGCGGCCGCCAGATTGGCGCGCATCGTATCGGCATGTTCGCCGCGCTCGGCCATCGCGATCCACGCGGCTTCGGCGCGCAGGCAGCGTTCGCGCACATTTTCGAGGGTGGCGGCGTCGGCTTCCGCCCGGGCCTGTGCGGCGCGCGCGCGGCACAATTCGCTTTCGGTGCTCATCGTGATTCGGTCTCCGGAGGGAGGTGCAGCCGCCATTCCCGGCGCGGCGGCTCTCCATCCGGGCGGGCCCCGGAAGGTCGGGAAGGGGAGGGAAGGCCGCGAGCGCCGGAGATCGTCGATCTGCGACAGGAATGTTGCTGGCGATATAGGGGGCGGGTCGCGGAAATGCCAGTCAGGGTGTCCTTTCGATCGCTGTGGCAATTCCAGCGCCCCCCATCCCGGTCTAGAGTGGCGCGATGTCGACTCATGCAGACCGCCTTTCCGCCCTCCGCGAGGAGCTTGCCCGCCGCCGCCTGGACGGCTTCGTCGTCCCCCTCACGGACGAGCATATGTCCGAATATGTGGGCGCCTATGCCCAGAGGCTGGCGTGGCTGACGGGGTTCGAAGGGTCGGCCGGCTCCGCTGTGGTGCTGCCGGCGGAAGCCGCCATCTTCGTCGATGGTCGCTATACGCTCCAGGTTCGCGAGCAGGTGGATGGCAGCAACTGGTCCTACCAGTCCGTGCCGCAGACAAGCGTCGCGCAATGGCTGGGTGCCCATGCGAAGGAGGGCGCGCGGATCGGCTATGATCCATGGCTGCACACGCGCGGCTGGGTCGCGCAGGCCACGGCCGCGCTGAAGGCGAAGGGCGCCACGTTGGTGGCGGTGGAAACCAACCCGGTCGATGCGGTCTGGCCGGATAAGCCGCTGCCCTCGGCCGCGCGCCTTGTTGTCCAGCCGAACGAGCTGGCCGGGCGCAGTTCGGCCGAAAAGCGGGCCGAGATGGCGGACTGGCTCGTGTCGCAGGGTGCGGACGCCGCCGTCCTGTCCGCGCTCGATTCGATCGCCTGGACGTTCAACGTGCGTGGTGCCGATGTCGATCGGACGCCCGTGGCGCTGGCCTATGCGCTGGTCGCGGCGGATGGCACGGCCGATCTTTTCGTCGCGCCGGACAAGCTGACGGACGAGGTTCGCCAGCATCTCGGCAATGCCGTGCGCCTGCATCCGCGCGATGCCTTTGCCGATCATCTCGCCGGCCTCTCGGGCAAGACGATCGTCGCCGATCCCGAGCGCGCGGTCGCCGCGATCTTCGGGGCGCTCGACCGGGCCGGTGCCCGCATCCTGCCGCTGCGCGATCCGGCGGTGCTGCCCAAGGCGATCAAGAATGCGGCGGAACTGGGCGGCCACCGGGCGGCACAGGCGCGCGATGGCGCCGCGCTCGCGCGCTTTCTCCACTGGCTGTCGGTGGAGGCGCCCGGCGGCGGCGTTACCGAAATCTCGGCGCAGAATCGGCTGCTCGCCTTTCGCGAGGAAACCGGGGCGTTGCGCGATCTTTCCTTCGATACGATTTCGGGCGCGGGGCCGAATGGCGCCGTGGTCCATTATCGCGTGAGCGAGGAGAGCAATCGCCCGCTGGAGCCGAACTCGCTCTATCTCGTCGATTCGGGCGGCCAGTATCAGGATGGCACCACGGATGTGACGCGCACCGTTGCGATCGGCACGCCCACGGCGGAGATGCGCGATCGCTTCACCCGCGTGCTCAAGGGGCATATCGCGCTGGCGACGGCGGTCTTCCCGGAAGGCACGCGCGGCGGCCAGCTCGATACGCTCGCGCGCCAGTTCCTGTGGGCGGCGGGCCTCGATTATGCCCATGGCACGGGCCATGGCGTGGGCGCCTTCCTTGCCGTGCACGAAGGGCCGCAGCGCATCGCGCCGGTGGGCGGCGCCTTCGTGGGCGGGGACGAGCCGCTGCGCGCCGGCATGATCCTTTCGAACGAGCCCGGTTATTACAAGACCGGGGAATATGGCATCCGCATCGAGAATCTGGTGCTGGTGGAGCCGCGCGAGGTGCCCGGTGCCGAAAGGAAGCTGCTGGGATTCGAAACGCTCACCTTCGCGCCGATCGATCGGGCGCTCATCGATCTCGCCCTGCTCACCCCGGCCGAGCGTGCCTGGGTGGATGCCTATCACGCGAAGGTGGCGGCGATCGTGGGGCCGCAACTTTCGGGCGAGGCGGCCCTATGGTTCAGTCGCGCGGTGGCTCCTCTGGAGGGCTGAGCGGATCGGGCGCGTCGTCGGTGGCGCGTGCCTGCGCCTTGCGGCGGCGCAGATTCTGCCGCAGCGCCTCGGCCAGCCGCGCCGCGCGTTCGGGATCGTCCTTGGCCATCTTCGCGCTGATAGCGTCGAACAGGCCCTCTTGCCATTGACCTTCGTGGCCGCCTTCGCCATAGGCGCCACCTCCCGTCAGGGAGGCCATGCTGGCCGTGCTGCCGTAGCTCAGTGGTAGAGCGCATCCTTGGTAAGGCTGAGGTCGTGAGTTCAATCCTCACCGGCAGCACCAGCATTCCCGCCGCCTGATTCGCCGGGCGGCACCATGGTGATCCGGAAGCTCTGGATCGGCCGGCCCGTTTCCCGATCCACGACGATCGGCTCCAGCGTTCGCCCTGTTTCCGTATCGATCGCGCGCGTCGTGCCGCCCTGTCCGTGGTGGCGGTGGCCCCAGGCGCCGATCGTGAGCAGCACGGGCAGGAAATCGCGGCCTGCATCCGTCAGCACATATTCGTCACGCGGCGGCCGCGTGGAATAGCGCCGCCTTTCCAGGAGCCCCGCCTCGGTGAGCGCCTTCAGGCGCCGGGCAAGGATGTTCGGCGCAATGCCGAGGCTCGCGCGGAACTGATCGAACCGCGCAATCCCCATGCCGGCATCGCGCAGGATCAGCATGCTCCATGCATCCCCGATCCGGTTCAGCGCGCGCGCCACCGGGCAGGGGCCCTCAAAATCTTTCGCCATGTCCATTGCAATAGAATAGTGACTAACTATCATTATGCAACTGACATCATCTGGGGCGATCGAAATGAGTGTGACTTCACAGGGCACGGCGCTGATCACGGGCGCATCCTCGGGCATCGGCGCGGTCTATGCGGACAGGCTCGCGAAGCGGGGCTTCGATCTGGTGCTCGTCGCGCGCGATGGTGCGCGGCTCGATGCGCTGGCGGAAAGGCTGGCTGAGGAAACGGGGCGCGGGATCGATGTGCTGCGCGCCGATCTCACCGATGCCGCCGATCTCGCGAAGGTCGCCGGGCGCCTCTCTACGGATGCCTCGATCACGCTGCTGGTGAACAATGCCGGCATGTCGCTGAATGGCAGCCTGCTGGAAAATGAGGCGCCGGCGCTGGAACGGATCATCGCCCTGAACGTGACCGCGCCGACGCTGCTCGCCTCCGCCGCCGGCAAGCTCTTCGTCGGGCGCGGCGGCGCGATCATCAACATTGCTTCCGTGCTCGCGCTCGCGCCGGAAATGTTCGATGGCGTGTACAGCGGCACCAAGGCCTATCTGCTCAATCTCACGCTCGGCCTCGCCTCGGCGCATGCGGAGAGCAAGCTGCGCGTGCAGGCGGTGCTGCCCGGCGCCACCCGCACCGAAATCTGGGAGCGTTCCGGCAAGGATGTGGATGCGCTGCCGGCCGAGTGGGTGATGGAAGTCGGTGATCTCGTCGATGCCGCGCTGGCGGGGTTCGACAAGGGAGAGACGGTCACGATCCCGCCGCTTGCGGACGAGGGCCAGTGGCTGGCTTATGATGCAGCCCGCAAGGCGATGGCGCCCAATCTTTCTCGGCGGGATGTCGCCGCTCGCTATCGCTGAGCGATCCGGACCGCAGGGGCTGGAGATCGGTCGCGGTGGACGTCTGGAGCCGTTGATCCGGTTGTGTTGGATCAACGGCTCCAGGCTTCTGTTCTGCCGCTATTTCCCGGCCGGGCGGTGACTCCCCCGCGCGCAGACCGGCCTAGAGCCTGAGCCCCGCCGTTTCGGGCAGGCCCGCCATCAGGTTCATGTTCTGGACGGCGGCGCCGGCCGCGCCCTTGCCGAGATTGTCGAGCGCCGCGACCAGCCGGGCCTGCCCGGTCTTCTCGTCACCATAGACGAAGAGATCGATCCGGTCCGTTCCGGCCAGCCGCTCGATGGTCAGCATCGCGGGAGGTTCGTCGATCACGCGCACGAGCGCGCTGCCCGCATAATGATCGGCCAGCGCCGCGCGCAGATCACCCAGGCGGGGCGTGCCCGGCAAGGCATGAAGGTGGATAGGCACCTCCACGATCATGCCGCGATAGGCGCGCGCCACCGCCGGCAGGAAGATCGGTGGATGCTTCAGGCCGGCATGGACCGTCATTTCGGGCACATGCTTGTGCGCGAGATTCATGCCATAGGTGCGGAAGGCCGTATCGGTGGCGCCCGGATCGTTCGGATCCTCGAACGCCGAAATCATGGATTTGCCGCCGCCCGAATAGCCGGAGGTGGCATTCACCGAAAGCAGGCTTTCCGCCGGCAGCAGTCCGGCGCGCACCAGCGGCCGCACGAGCGCGAGGAAACCGGTGGGATAGCAGCCCGGATTGGCGACGAGCCGTGCCGCACCGATTTCCTGCCGCGTGCCGGCTTCCAGCTCGGGAAAGCCATAGGCCCAGCCCGGCGCGATGCGATGCGCTGTCGATGCGTCGATGATCCGCGTCGACGATCCCTCCAGCAATGCCACGGCCTCCCGCGCGGCGTCGTCCGGAAGGCACAGGATGACGATGTCGGCGGCGTTGAGCGCGTCGCCGCGTGCGGCCGGATCCTTGCGTCGCTCCTCGGGAAGCGTCAGCAATTCGATCTCGGCGCGACCCGTCAGCCGCTCGCCAATTTCGAGACCCGTGGTGCCGACCGCACCATCGACGAATATCTTCACGCGATTCTCCGCCGTGCCAGAATGGGAGCGGGCTCCTGATCCAGTCGGGCGACGACGTCAACCAGTGGCTCGATCGTGACGGCCATTGCGAAGGCGTTGGCGTGGAGCAGGCGGCTTCCGTCCAGCATCAGCCCGACATGGCCGGGAAAGAAGATCGCGTCCCCGGTGCCGGCCTGTTCGTCCTGGGCCAGAGCCCGCCCGAGCCCCTCGCGCTGCATATCGCTGTCGCGCGGGCAATCGAGGCCGGCGAAGGCGCACGCAACCTGGACGAGCCCCGAACAATCGATGCCCCCGCCACCGCGCCCACCCCACAGATAGGGCTGGCCGATCAGGGATGTCGCGGTTTCGATCAGATCCCGCCGCGCGCCGATCGGCAGCGCATGCCGCCGGTGGACGAAGCCCGCCTCGCTTTCCAGGAAAGAGCCATTCTCCGTACCGGCGAAGCGCGCGCCGATCGGCCATCGCGCGATCACGGGCGCCTTGATGTCGGGCCGCGCGAAGACCAGCGCGGTCGGCACGGCGATGCGATGCGTCGCCGCCGCCGGCATCTGGGCGAGCAGGTCCGCCGGCAGATAGCCGACATAATCGTCATGCGCGCAACGCCCCCACGCCCAGCCTGAGACGATATCGAACACGTCGAATTCCTCGCCCCGAAGGAGCTGGGAGACCGCGATCGAATCGGAGGACGGGGCGGCGTGGAGGGAGGCGAAGGGGGCCATAAGCCGACGGCGGCTGGGCGCGGCATAGTGGGGCGCGAAAAGCGTGCCCGCCAGCTTTATGTCCGCCACGTCCTTGCGATAGGCGTTCACGCGCGGATCGAGCGGGCGGGAAGGGCCGTCGAGCCTCGCCCGATCCGGAATCGCGCCGGGCCGCGTGTCAGCCCTGGGCGTGGCGGAGCTGGCGGTTGAGCGGATCGGGTGCGTCGCTGCCGATGAGACCTCCGAAGCCTTCAAGGAAATGAGCCCCCAAATCGGTATGCGCGATGAAGATGTTGCGCCGATCGGCCTCATCGCGTTCGCGCCGCAGATAGCCGAGCGCGCCGAGCGTGTTCAAGGCGCGGGTAACGACCGGCTTGGAAACGCCCAGTGCCTGCGCAAGCCCGCGCACCGTATGTGGGCCGGGGGTCAGATAGACGAGCAGGAGCAGCGCCATCTGCCGGTTCGTCAAATCGGGCCGGCCGGATCTGACATAGCCGACCAGGGTCTGCATCCAGCCCGCCAGGGTGTTGTCATGCATCATAACCGTGCCTCTCGTCCGAAACGATCTCCTCCTCCCGGGACAAGGTAACACCCCAGCGCGCAGATCGTTTCATGGCCGGTCAGATCGGCCGCGGATCAGCCCGGTGGGGCGAAGCGCCGTTTCAGCATCGTCCAGGCGGCGCGAAGGCCCAGCGCCTCTCCGCCTTTCGGGCGCCCGGCCTTGGCGGCGGGGTTCCAGGCGAAGGTATCCAGATGCGCCCACGCGACGCCGCTCGCGACGAAGCGTTCGAGAAACAGGGCGGCGGTGATGGATCCGGCGAAGCCGCCGCTGCCCGCATTGTTCACATCCGCCACGTCGGACTTGAGCATGTCGCTGTAGGGCGCCCACAATGGCAGACGCCACAGCGGATCGCCGATGGACCCGCCGGCCGCGAGCAGCGCATCCGCAAGGGCGTCGTCATTGGTGAACAGGGCGGGCAGGTCAGGCCCCAGCGCGACGCGGGCCGCGCCGGTCAGCGTCGCGAAGTCGATCACCAGTTCCGGCAGCTTGGCCTTCTCGCTCTCGCAGGCGAGGGTGATCGCGTCGGCCAGTATCAGCCGGCCTTCGGCGTCGGTATTGCCGATCTCGACGTGCAGACCCTTGCGGCTCTTCAGAATGTCGCCCGGGCGGAAGGCATCGGCCGAGATCGCATTCTCCACCGCGGGCACCAGCATGTGCAGGCGCACGGGCAGGTGGCTCTCCATCACGAGCCGGGCGAGCGCCAGCGCATGCGCCGCGCCGCCCATGTCCTTCTTCATCAGCAGCATGCCGCTCGAAGGCTTGATGTCGAGCCCGCCCGAATCGAAGCAGACGCCCTTGCCGATCAGGGCGATGCGCGGATGCGAGGGATCGCCCCATTCCAGCTCGATCAGGCGCGGCTCGCGATGGCGCGCGGCGGCGCGGCCGACGGCGTGGATCATCGGGAAGCCCGCCAGCAGCGCATCGCCCCGCGTGATGCGGCAGGTAGCCCTGTTGGCGGTGGCGAGCGCCTGCGCGGCGCCCTGCAATTCGGCCGGCCCCATGTCGGCGCTCGGCGTATCCACCATGTCGCGCACCATGGCGACCGCATGGGCCAGGCGCACCGTCTCGTCGATCGAGGCGATGTCCGTCGTCAGCAGGATCCGGGCGGCTTCGGGCTTGGGGGCGCTGCGATAGGTATCGAAGCGGTGCTGCGCGAGCAGCCAGCCCAGCGCGGCTTCACCGGGTTCACCCTGCGCCGCGAGTCGATACATTCCCTCGGGCAGCTTTTGCGCGGCGGCGGCGAGATCCCACGGATTGCCCTCCTCGCTCACGCCCGCCGCGGCATTCCATTCGTCCACCTTGTCGCCGGGCAGGATCACCACGCTGCCGGGCTCGCCCTTGAAACGCGCGACGGACACGGCGGTGCGCGCCCGCTGCGGCAGATCCTTCAGCCAAGCATCGAAGCCGGACTTGGTTACCTTGTAGAGGATGGTGGCGAGCTGACGGCGGTCGGCGATCAGAAGCGGTGCGAAATCAGTCATTCCGCCATCTTAGGCTCGCGGCAAGCCCGCGTCATGCCCCCGGTCGCCACCCTGGCGGGGCGAGCGTGAAGCCCGAGAAGCGGAAGCCGGGGCTCACCACGCAGGATACCAGGGTCCAGCCTTCTCGCGCTTCGGCGGCCTGCCAGTGGCCGGTCGGGATCAGGCCTTGCGGCATCTGCCCCGCGGCAATGTCGGGGCCAAGGGCGATCGTCTCGACGGGGCCGGCATCGCCGGGCGCCCGCAGCAGGGCCAGCGGCGCGCCCGCATGCCAGAACCACAGTTCCGCCCCGTCCACCGTGTGCCAGTGCGATCCCTGCCCGGCCTCCAGCAGAAACAGGATCGCCGTGGCGGTGGCGCGCTCGCCCTCCGGCGTGTCCGCGCGCCACGTTTCGCGATACCAGCCGCCTTCGGGATGGGGGATGAGGCCGAGCGACGCGATGAGGGCCTTCGCCTCGTCCCCCGCTACCGGGTCAGCCCTTCTTGGGATGGGCGGCGCGCCACGCCTTCACGGCTTCCATCGTGCCGTTCACATGCCCCTCGGGGCTCAGCGCGGAATGGACGAAGATCACCTTGCCGTCCGGCGCGATCACATAGGAGGTGCGGTTCGATCGATCGGGCTTGGCGGGCAGCGTCACATCATAGGCGGTGATCGTGGCCGCGGTCGCCGAGCCCACGGCGAACTTGTTCCGGCATTCCTCGACGGAGAATTTGTTGAGCGTCTCGATCGGATCGGCCGACATGCCGATCACGGTGGCGCCCAGCTTGTTGAAATCGTCGGTCGCCTCGGCGAATTCGTGCGCCTCGATCGTGCAGCCCTTGGTGAAGGCTGCCGGATAGAAATAGAGGACGACGGGGCCTTTCTTGAGCGCGGCCTTGAGGTTGAAGGGCATGGCCTTGCCGGCGAGGCTGGCCTGCGTGGAGAAATCCGGCGCCTTGGCGCCCACGGCGAGCGAGGCGAGGCCCGGCGTGGCGATCAGCAGGGCGGTGGCGGCGGCGGCGAGGCGTTTCATCGGATCCATCTCCTCAGGTTCCGGCGATCATATCGGCTCCGCAACACGAGCGAAATGGCCAAGATGGCACGTGCCATCCGCCCGCTGCCCGATCAGGCGCCGCTGCCGATGATCGCCAGAAGATGCTCGATCCGCTCCGCCGTGCCGGGCGCGAGCCGCACCATCGTGCGCCGCTGATCCAGCGGGTGATCCTCGCTCAGCAGCAGGCCCGATTCGATGAGCTTGTAGACATAGCGCAGCGCCGTCGTGGGCGGCGCGCCCGCCGCCTGGCACAGCACCGAGATCATCATCGTCTCGCCGGGCTCGGTATTCGCATAGAGATCCAGCAATATGTCCCAGGCCGGATCGCGGAAAACATCGACTCCCATCACTTCCGATCGTCGCGCCCGCGCCTGCAGCAATGTCCGCGCCACGGTGCGCGGATGGCGGGTGCCGGTGTGGCCCACGATCGCCGTGTCCGGCGCGCCCTCGAAACGATCGACGACCTCACGAAAGCTGAAGCGAAAGCGGTCGGCCAGGGAGGAGGCGAGAGTAACGAGACGAACAACCTCGCTGAAGGAGACATCGTGTATCGGCAAGAAGGAGCTCCCAGCGCCGCATCTAGCGGGAAGCCCCCCGCATAGCGGTATTAAGCATCGGGGAACAAGGCGTTTTCTTGTCCAGAGTGGAGGCTGGAACCGGCAACTTTTTGTTCAGAATGGCGCTCTAGTTTCGGCCGGTTTGGCATGGCGGCGGCGGCGTTTCGGCATGCCTGATCTTAACCTATTGAAAGATTTCGATTCGTATCCGCAACGAATTTGTCGGTCCTGCCGGGGTTCATGACGCGGCGGGATGAGACCTCCGTCCCCTTTCCCATCCCTGGCCCCCTTGCTAAGGCCCGCGCCATACTCCGCAATGCAGCATTCATAAGGAGGCCGGCCCCGTGACAGCCATCGGTCAGGACACGCTCAAGACCCGTTCCACCCTCGAGGTCGCGGGGAAGACGGTTTCCTATTATTCGCTGGCGAAGGCGGCGGAGAGCCTGGGCGACGTTTCGCGCCTGCCCTTCTCGATGAAGGTGCTGCTGGAAAACCTGCTTCGCTTCGAGGATGGCACGACCGTCACGGTCGACGATCTCAAGGCGATGATCGCGTGGCTCGCCAATCCCACGTCCGAGCGCGAGATCCAGTATCGCCCGGCGCGCGTGCTGATGCAGGATTTCACTGGCGTTCCCTGCGTCGTCGATCTGGCCGCGATGCGCGATGCGATGAACAAGCTTGGCGGCGATGCGCAGAAGATCAATCCGCTGGTCCCCGTCCATCTCGTGATCGATCACTCCGTGATGGTCGACGAGTTCGGCACGCCCAAGGCGTTCGAGGACAATATGGAGATCGAATTCCAGCGCAACGGCGAGCGCTACGAATTCCTCAAATGGGGCTCCAAGGCGCTCGACAATTTCAAGGTGGTGCCGCCGGGCACCGGCATCTGCCACCAGGTGAATCTGGAGCATATCGCCCAGGCCGTGTGGACCAGCGTGGATGAGAGCGGCGCGACCGTCGCCTATCCCGATACCTGCGTCGGCACGGACAGCCACACCACGATGGTCAACGGCCTCGGCGTGCTCGGCTGGGGCGTGGGCGGGATCGAGGCGGAGGCCGCGATGCTCGGCCAGCCGGTTTCGATGCTGATCCCCGAGGTGGTGGGCTTCAAGCTGACCGGCACCCTAAACGAAGGCATCACCGCCACCGATCTCGTGCTCACCTGTACGCAGATGCTGCGCGCGCGTGGCGTGGTCGGCCGCTTCGTCGAATATTTCGGCCCCGGCCTCGCGTCGCTCAGCCTCGCCGATCGCGCGACGCTGGCGAACATGGCGCCCGAATATGGCGCCACCTGCGGCTTCTTCGGCATAGACGGTAAGACGCTGGACTATATGCGCCTCACCGGCCGCGACGAGAGCCAGATCGCGCTGACCGAGGCCTATGCCAAGGCGCAGGGCCTGTGGCTCTCCGCCGACATGGCCGATCCGGTCTTCACCGATACGCTGGAACTGGACATGTCGACGGTCGTGCCGTCGCTCGCCGGCCCGAAGCGCCCGCAGGACAAGGTCGTGCTGACCGAGGTGGACGACACGTTCAACGCCGATCTCGTCAAGACCTACAAGCATGAGACGCCGAAGAGCGCGCCGGTCGAGGGGGCGGATCATGCCATCACCGACGGCGATGTCGTGATCGCCGCGATCACCAGCTGCACCAACACGTCCAACCCCTCGGTGCTGGTCGCCGCCGGCCTCGTCGCCCGCAAGGCCAATGCGCTCGGCCTGAAGCCCAAGCCCTGGGTGAAGACCTCGCTCGCGCCCGGTTCGCAGGTCGTGACCGATTATCTCACCAAATCCGGCCTGCAGGCGGATCTGGACGCGGTGGGCTTCAACCTCGTCGGCTATGGCTGCACCACCTGCATCGGCAATTCCGGCCCGCTCGCAGATCCGATCTCGAAGGCGATCAACGGCAACGATATCGTCGCCGCCTCGGTCCTGTCGGGCAATCGCAACTTCGAAGGCCGCGTCTCCCCGGATGTGCGGGCGAATTTCCTCGCCTCGCCCCCGCTTGTCGTCGCCTATGCGCTGAAGGGCACGGTGGTGGAGGATTTCACCACCACTCCGATCGGCACCGCGACAGACGGGGCGGACGTGTTCCTGAAGGACATCTGGCCCACGAACGACGAGGTGCGCGCCACGATGGACGCGAACATCGATCGCGACATGTTCTCGCTCCGCTATGCCCATGTCTTCAAGGGCGACAGCAAGTGGCAGGCGATCGATGTGGCCGGCTCCGACACCTATCGGTGGAACCCCACATCCACCTATGTCGCCAACCCGCCCTATTTCGAGGGCATGAGCATGACGCCGGCGCCCGTGCTCGACATCATCGATGCGCGCCCGCTCGCGATCTTCGCCGATTCGATCACGACCGATCACATCTCGCCGGCCGGCTCGATCAAGGTGGATAGCCCGGCGGGCCGCTACCTGAACGAGCGCCAGGTCTCCAAGGCGGACTTCAACAGCTATGGCGCGCGTCGTGGCAATCATGAGGTCATGATGCGCGGCACCTTCGCCAACATCCGCATCCGGAACGAGATGGTGCCCGGCATCGAGGGCGGCATGACGAAATATGTGCCGACCGGCGATGTCGAGGCGATCTACGACGCAGCCCAGCGCTACAAGGCGGACGGCACGCCGCTCGTCGTGATCGGCGGCAAGGAATATGGCACGGGCTCGTCGCGTGACTGGGCGGCGAAGGGGACGACCCTGCTCGGCGTGCGCGCCGTGATCGTCGAGAGCTTCGAACGCATCCACCGTTCGAACCTCGTGGGCATGGGCGTGCTGCCGTTGCAATTCCCGGAAGGCGTCGATCGCAAGACGCTGAAGCTGGATGGCAGCGAGACCTTCACGATCGAAGGCGTCGCCAGCCTGCGCCCGCGCCAGATGGTGCCGGTCACCATCACCCGCGCGGACGGCAGCCAGGAAAGCTTCGAGGCGCGATGCCGGATCGATACGATCAACGAGCTCGAATATTTCCTCAACGGCGGGATCCTGCCTTACGTGCTGCGCAAGCTCGCAGCCTGACCGGCATCGCCCGTCGATCGGGCGGGGGGTGATCGCAGGACGTTGACGGAAGAGGGCGGCTCCCCGTGGGGCCGCCCTTTTTCTTTGCGCGCTCCCGCTCCTGCCTTCCCCCCTGTCGCGGCGGAGGCGGCGATGCCTGATCCGGCCAGCGGCCTGAATGAAGGGGGATCCGGCGGGATCATCCCGCTCGTGGAGGCCGCGGGACGGCACCGGGGGCAGGGGCGGTCGAGCGGAGGATACGGAACTGCCGGCCCGCCGTGCCGGCGCGCAAATGGCCGGGTGCCGCGCATGCGAAAAGGGGCGCCCCTCGCAGGCCGCCCCTTCTCTATCGGATGGAGATTGGTGGGCTCAGGCGCCGAACGTGACGTTCAGGCTCTGGCGCACCTTGCGCGAGCGCATCGTGCCGCCGATCGCGCCGAAGCCGACCAGCATCATGGCCCAGGTGGCGGGCTCGGGCACCGTGGCGGGAACCGCGTTGATCGAAAGGCTCGTCAGCTTGAAGCCGTCGTCGCGATCGCTGGTGCCCACGGCCGCGCCGACCAGCCAGATGGCCGACGTCACCGAACTGCCGGTGTTCGTCGTGTTGGTGCCGCCGCTATTGTTGACGGTGGAGAAGGCGCTGCGGTTCACGCCACCGAGCAGATCCGCCAGCGAGCCGTTATAGGCCATGAAGGACGTATCGCTGTCGGTGGAATAATTGTTGCCGAACGCCCACGCCTTGGTCGTGTAGCTGCTGAGCGTCACGGCCTGGCTGAAGCTGAGCACAACGAAATCCACGCCGCCGCCGACATTGTCGATCTGGTGCGTCTCGTTGCCCGTATTGTCGTTGCCATAGAGTACGCCGAGTCCGTAGCCGGACCAGACCGCGACGGTGGAAGCGGTGACGGTGTTGAGCGCGCTGTTTCCGGAAACGGTCGCGTCGTTCATGTGGGCGCCATAGACGTCCATCGTGATCGTGTTGCCGCCCGACGTGGAGGTGAACGTCAGATCGTTATACGCCGAAGCGGACTGATTGCCCTGATTCGTCAGCGAAAAGGTGAACGTGGCTGCGGAGGCAGCGCTGCTCGCCAGCGTGGCGGTGACGCCTGCCGACAAAAGCTTCCAACCCGAAATCTTCATATCCACCATCCATCTCATACGCTTGCGAAACCGGTGATTCGAAACATTTACGTCCCGTTAACAGCCGTGTCGCACGGCCCTTGTTGCGGCGCAAAACCTTCTCTACCCCCGTTACGATATTTTACAATTCGTTAACCATAAATTCGTTGCCGGGCGCTCAGCCGAAGCGCACCACGGGCCGGATCGGCGTGCGCCGCGCGCGCATCGTGCCGCCGATCGCGCCGAAGCCGATCAGCATCATCGCCCAGGTGGCGGGCTCGGGAACGGAGCCGAGCACCTTGGCCGCGCTCGCGCCGAAAACGAGCTGTGTCTGGTTGTTGGGCGATGTGAGCACCGCGAGCGAAAGCGACGGATCGGCCGCCCACACGCCATTGTTGACGTTCGCCAGATAGCTGTTGGCGAGGGACACCGCATTCGCGCTGATGTTCGATGCGAAGAAGTCGCCGGCGCCGAGATTGTAGACGCCGCTGCCCTCGTTGATGATTTCCCACACGGCCAGCTGCTGGGCGGCCGAATGATCGGCATCGGTCACCAGCGCCTCGCCATTCGAAAGCAGCGCGCTGAGCTTGGTAACCTTGCCCGCGTCCGTGATCGCCGACGCAACCGTGCCGCCGGTGAAGGTGCCGGTCGTCAGGTTGTGGAAGATGTCGATGCAATAGCTCAGCAGCGTGTCGCCGGTGCTGGTCGTCAGTCGGATGCGGCCGATCGCGGCATTGGCGACATAATCGGGGTTGCTCGGCGTATAGGTGATCGTGCCGTTCACGCCGCCGGGCGAATCCAGCGCGACGCCGGTGATCGTCACGGCGGCGTCGGCGCCGGCCGCCAGCGTTGCCGAGCCGATCAGGCCGGTCGCGATCAGGCCGAGCTTGCGAATGGCCGGAAATGTCATGGGAACGCTCCGCTACATCTCGCGGGAAACAGCCCCGCGGCGAGGGGGCGTTAACAGTGAGTTAGCCTGTGCCCAAACGAATTGAAGGTTAAGATCAGGGCGTTAACGCTCTTTGATGGTTACTGCGCCTCTTCCGGGTGCAGCGCATCCTCCAGCCATGCGGGGCGGATGGCCCGAGCGTCCGCCGGAATGTCCGCGACGCGAATCTGGCGCACGGCGAACCCCAGTTCGGGATAATAGATGCGCGCGGCCTCTCCGGGGTCCGTATCGGCCCGCGTCACGATCAGGCGGCGATTCACCTTCTGGCGCCAGTTCATCCGGGCGGTATTCTCCTGCCCGACATAGCAGCCCTTGGTGAAGCTCACGCCGTTAAGCTCGGTGGCATTCGCTTCCAGCCACAGTGTCTTGTCCTGGCCGATCTCGGCCGCGCCCTCGCATACGCCCAGCGCCAGCCGATGCGCGCGCCACGCCGCTTCCGCGCCCGGCGCTTCGCCCACGGCCCCAATCCAGCGATGGCCCAGTTCGGGCAGGCGCGGATCGGGCACGCCCCGTTCGGAAGCGGGGTTCCAGTGGACCCCCAGCGCCGGATCGCGCGCGATCTCGATCTTCCGGCGGAGGCGATAGAGAGTCAGCCGCCGCGCCAGCGCCTCGGCCTGCTCCGCCTCGCAGTCGATCAGCAGATCCTCGCCGTCCGCCCACACCAGGAAATCGAACAGCGCCTTGCCCTGCGCGGTCAGCAGGCCCGCCCAGACGGGGAGAGGGCCTGACACATCATTGGTGACGAGTCCCTGCAGGAAGCCTCTCACATCCTCCCCGGAGAGGCGGATCAGGGCGCGGTCGGCGAGAAAAGAGCTGCTCATGGTGAAAAGGTAGGGGATCGCTTGCCACAGACAATCCGTTCGTGCTGAGCGAAGTGCACCCACGGGCGCATTGCGCCCGGATATGAAGCCCGTCCCCCGACAGGCTCAGCACGAACGGAGCGGCCAGTGGCGACCTATGATCTCCTCCTCAAGAACGGCACCGTCTGGACGCCGGGCGGCCCGGTCGAAACCGATCTCGGTATCACGGACGGCCGCTTCGCGGGGCTCGGCACGGGCGCGAGCGCGGGCGAGACGATCGATTGCACCGGCCTCACCATCCTGCCCGGCGTGATCGACAGTCAGGTTCATTTCCGCGAGCCGGGGCTGGAGGAGAAGGAGGATCTGGAGAGCGGCAGTCGCGCCGCCGTTCTGGGTGGCGTCACCGCCGTGTTCGAGATGCCGAACACCAAGCCCAACACCGACTCGGTGGACGCCGTCGCCCACAAGCTTTCCCGCGCTTATGATCGCATGTGGTGCGATCATGCCTTCTATGTGGGCGCCACCGCCGCCAATGCCGAGCAATTGGGCGAGCTGGAGCGGCTGCCCGGCACGGCGGGCGTGAAGATCTTCATGGGCGCTTCCACCGGCGACCTGCTCGTCTCGGACGATCGCGAACTGGCGCGCGTGCTGGCGCATGGCCGCCGTCGCGTCGCCATCCATGCCGAGGACGAGCCCCGCATGCAGGCGCGCATGGGCGAGCGGATCGAGGGCGATCCCTCCAGCCATCCGGTGTGGCGCGATGACGAGAGCGCGATTCTCGCCACGCGCCGCATCCTGGCGCTGGCCCGCGCGGCGCGGCGGCCGGTCCACGTCCTCCACATCACCACTCCGGCCGAACTGGAGCTGCTCTCGCAGCACAAGGACATCGCCACCTGCGAGGTAACGCCCCAGCATCTCACGCTGGCGGGCGAGGATGCCTATCCCCGGCTTGGCAGCTATGCGCAGATGAATCCGCCGATCCGCTCACGCGCGCATCGCGACGGCCTGTGGCACTGGCTCAATCAGGGCGTGCCCGACGTGCTGGGCTCCGATCATGCGCCGCACACGATCGCGGAAAAGGCGAAGCCCTATCCCGCCAGCCCCAGCGGCATGCCGGGCGTGCAGACCCTCCTGCCGCTGATGCTGAATCATGTGGCGGAAGGGAGGCTGTCGCTGCAACGCCTGATCGAGCTGACTTCGGCGGGGCCGCAGCGCGTCTTCGGCCTTACCGCCAAGGGGCGGATCGCGGCGGGCTATGATGCCGATGTCACGATCGTCGATCTCAAGGCGAAGTGGACGATCGAGGAAAGCTGGCTCGCGTCGCGCTGCGGCTGGTCGCCCTTCACGGGGATGGAAATCACCGGCAAGCCCGTCGCCACGATCATTCGCGGCCGGCAGGTGATGCGCGAGGGCCAGCTTGCCAGCCAGGCGAAGGGCCGCCCGATCCGCTTCGACAGCGCGGACTGGTAAGGGCGGACTGGTAAGGGCGGACTGGTGGGAACGGACAGGCAGGGGATCCCGCCACCGGGCCGGGTGGACTCCGCCGTCCGGACGTGGGCCGGATGGATCGCCGATGTTCCGGTGGGACCGGGGCGCCGCGCATGTTCGAAGCGACCAGCTATCAGACAAGTTCAGGATGACGAGTTGGGCTCGCAGGGCTAAAGGCACCGCCCATGACCGATACGACAGACACGCCCCCCGATCGCCTTTCCACCGATCCGCGCAGCGATCATTATGATGCGGATGCGCTTCAGCGCGGCGTCGGCATCCGCTTCAAGGGCGTCGAGAAGACCAATATCGAGGAATATTGCGTCTCCGAAGGCTGGGTGAAGATGGCGATCAGCAAATCGCGCGATCGGTTCGGCCAGCCGATGACGATGAAGATGTCCGGCACCGTGGAGCCCTATTATCGCGACATCGCCGCCGATGCGGATGCGCCCGGCGAGACGGACGCGGAACAGGCGGACTGAGCCTTCGTTACACCCCCGGCACGCCCGCGAAAGGGCGGCTCAGGAGGTGTTCGATGGGTAAGGCATTGATATTGTGGCTGTTGGGTGTTCCCGGGATCATCGTGATCCTCCTCTATTTCTTCGTCTTCCGGTAAGCGCCGATGGCCGGCGGGGAGGAGAATGAGGCGGATCTGACCGGCGGCTCGCAACGCCGCCGGCCGCGCCGCCAGCCCGAGGAGATTGGTGGCCGCAGGCTGAGCCCGGCCACGCTGATGATGGGCCATGGCTTCGATCCGGCCCTGTCGGAAGGCGCGCTGAAGCCGCCCATTTTCCTCACTTCCACCTTCGTGTTCGAAAGCGCGGCCGCCGGAAAGCGCCACTTCGAGGGCGTCACCGGAAAGCGGCCGGGCGGTGCCGAGGGCCTCGTCTATTCGCGCTTCAACGGGCCTAATCAGGAAATATTGGAGGATCGGCTGGCCATCTGGGAAGGGGCCGAGGAAGCGCTGACCTTTTCCAGCGGCATGGCCGCGATCGCCACCTTGCTGCTGGCCTATGTGAAACCGGGCGACGTGATCGTGCACTCGGCACCGCTCTATGCCGCGACCGAAACGTTGATCGGCAAGATACTCGGCCGTTTCGGGGTGACGTGGCTGGATTTTCCCGCTGGCGCCACGCGCGGGGAGATCGATGCCGTGATCGATCGGGCGAAGGCGCAGGGGCGCGTGGCGCTCCTCTATCTCGAAAGCCCCGCCAACCCCACCAATGCGCTGGTGGATGTGGAGGCGGTGGTCGCCGCGCGCGATGCGGCCTTTGCGGGCGACAGGCCGCCGATCGCGATCGACAATACGTTTCTCGGCCCGCTCTGGCAGCAGCCGCTGCGGCAGGGTGCGGAGATCGTGATCTACAGCCTCACCAAATATGCGGGCGGCCATAGCGATCTCGTCGCGGGATCGGCGGTCGGCGCGAAGGCGGCGCTGGATCCCGTCCGCGCGATGCGCAACACGATCGGCACGATCACCGATCCGCACACCGCCTGGATGCTGCTGCGCAGCCTCGAGACGCTGGAATTGCGGATGAGCCGCGCGGGCGAGAATGCGGCAAAGGTCTGCGCCTTCCTGCGCGATCATCCCAAGGTGGAACGCGTGGGATATCTCGGCTTCCTCGAGGATGGCGGCCGGCAGGCGGACATTTATCGCCGCCACTGCACCGGCGCGGGCTCCACCTTCTCGCTCTATCTCAAGGGTGGGGAACGCGAGGCCTTCGCCTTTCTGGATGCGCTGAAGATCGCGAAGCTCGCCGTCAGCCTCGGCGGCACGGAGACGCTGGCGAGCGCGCCGGCGGCGATGACCCATTTGTCCGTGCCCGACGATCGCAAGGCGCTGCTCGGCATCACCGACAATCTCGTGCGCATCTCCATCGGTGTGGAGGATGCGGGCGACCTTATCGCCGACATGGAGCAGGCGCTGGCGGCGGTGTGAAGGGTGATGGCCACCGCTTCGTGATTGCGGGGACTGCGAAGCGATCCCCCGCCGGCGTGCTGATCGCGATGAGGCTTCGCTCGTCGCGCCGGGAAGCGGTAGGGCGGCCTATCGCTTCTCGCGCAGTTCCAGCCCGATGATGTCGATCGGCCCGTCGATATAATGATCCGTGGTTCGCCGTTCGTGATTGAGCGCGAGCAGGAAGGAATCCCCCGGATCGTAGGTGGCGGCCCCGAGCCGCAGCAGCCACAGGCGCCGCACCTTGCCGAGCGTGGCCCCGTGCGCGATTGCCTCCAACTGATCCTTCGGCAGCGAAACGACGCCGCGGCTGCCCGTCGGATGCCAGCCGCCCGGCGTGAAGGCCGGGACAGGGCCGGGCACGGGCATCACCCGCCAGTCCAGCCGCTTGTCCTTCAGCGCGCGCTCCAGCGGTAGCGCGCCTTCATTGGGATAAGCGAGGATCAGATCGTCTGGGCGATGCCGCTCCCGCAGCCAGCCGATCGCGCCATACCAGTTCTGGATCGGCGGCCCCATGCGCTGTTGCAGGTCTACTGCCAGCAGATTCGCGCCGAGGATCAGGGCGGCCCCCCCGCCGAGCCACGCCAGCCGCCCGCGCGGCGCGGTCGCGCCGATCGCCAGCAGCACCAGCCAGGGCATGGCGACCGGAGTCAGCGTCCGCGTGATGAAGACGGGCGCCACCGTGATCGAAAGCAGGATCGAGAGGATGGTCGGGACGAGCGAGAGGATCGCCAGCATCGCGAGCAGGCGTCGCCCGCGTGCCACGCCGATCATCGCGGCGATGGCCAGGCCCGCGAGGATGGCGGCCGCCAGCCCCTGCCATCCCGGCACCGCATAGAGAACCGGCAGGTGATCGAGCAGGGATTTCGCGCTGAACCGCAGCCAGGTGGAGTGCACCCAGGTGGGCGCCTGATCCATCAGGATGCCCAGCGCCGGCAGATAGAAGAGCAGCACGGCGGCGTGGCCGCCCAGATACCAGCCCCAGTCCGTCCGCTTCGGCCGGGAGGCGTGGAAGGCGATCAGGCTGCCGAAGCCCAGCGCCACCGCCCAGAGCGGACCCAGATTGTGGAGCCACAGCATCAGCTCCAGGCAGAGGAGATAGACGGCATAGGCCGGGCCGGCGAGCGGGCGGCCCGCTTCCCGCGCGTGCGCGATCCCGATCAGCGCGCGCGCGGCCAGCGCATAGGCGAGGATCATCACCGGATAGGGGCGCACCTCGCGCGTCATCTCCACCAGCGGGATGGCGACGCAGGCGAGCGCGAAGGCCACGAAGGCGGCCAGCCGCCGCGACCGGGCATCCCCGCCCAGCCATGCCGTCGCCGCGCTTGCCGTCCAGCCGATCAGCGGCGGCGTGAGCAGTCCGCAGGCGACGCCCAGCGCCCGCTCGCCCATCAGGCTGTCGCCGAACAGCAGGGTCCAGAGCCGCAGCAGGCTGTAATAGAAAGGCGGATGCGTCTCGTAACTGGGCACCACCTGCCACAGGAAGGCGAAACCCTTGGAGGCGGCATAGGCGCTATAGGCCTCGTCCAGCCACATCGGCGTCGCGCCGATCCGCCACAGCCGCAGCGCGATGCCCAGACAGGCGAGCAGCAGGCTCCCGGCCAGCAGCAGCCTCGCCTCCGCGCGCTGCGTCATAGCGGAAGTCCGTCACCTTGTTCGCAAGAGCCGGAGCCCCGCTTCGCGTGCATGCGAATGCCGGGAGATCCGCTTTCGCGGTTCGTGCAGGGCAGGGGGCGGCTCAGCGCGTCCCCTGCGCGCGGCGCAGGCGATAATAACGCTGCACGTTCGCATTATGCTCGGCCAGCGTATCGGAGAAGACATGGCCGCCCTTGCCGTCGGCCACGAAATAAAGCGCGTCCGTTTTGGCCGGTGCCAGCACGGCGGCGATCGAATCCCGGCCCGGATTGGTGATCGGCCCCTTGGGCAGGCCGGCCATCGAATAGGTATTATAGTCGTTCACGGCGCGCACTTCGGAAAGCTTGATCCGGCGCCCCAGCGGCTTGCCCTTGGTCAGCGGGTAGATGATCGTCGGATCAGCCTGCAGGCGCATGCCCAGCCGCAGCCTGTTCGAATAGACGCCGGCTACCATCGGGCGCTCCACGGCCACGCCGGTTTCCTTCTCGACGATCGCGGCGAGCGTGACCGCTTCCTCCTTGGAATTGACGACGGTGTTGGCCTTGCGCCGCATCCACAGCTGATCGATCGTCGCCGTCATCGCATCCTGCATCCGCTTGAGCACGGCCTTGCGCGGTTCGCCGCGCTGGAAGCTGTACGTGCCCGGCAGGACGGAGCCCTCGGGAGGAATGGGAAGCTTGCCGGTCAGCAACTTTTCCCGGGCCAGCCTCTCGAACACGAGGATGGAGGGCATGCCTTCGGGAATGGTGATGAGCCGCTGGACGGTGCGCCCGGTCTGCAACAGCGCGAGGATATCCTTCGCGCTCATGTGCGGTGCGACCTCATATTCGCCCGCGCGGATCGGCGCGGCGTCCCCGAAGCGGCGGGCGAAGCGCAGGAAGCCGGTGGTGGAGCGCACGGCACCCAGCCGTTCCATCTCGCGCGCCGTATCGGCCAGCGTCGATCCCTGCGGCACGACCAGCGTGGTCGGGTGCGTCGCGGGGCCAGGGCCGCTCCAGTTGCGATGCACATAGAGCCAGAAGGACCCGCCGGCGATCAGCGCCAGCAGGAGCAGGAAGCCGAGGCAGCCGAAGCCCTGCCGGCGGGACGACGTGTTCGCCATGCCGGCGGTCTTAGCCTTAAATCGCGCGCATCACGAGGCTGGCGTTGGTGCCGCCGAAGCCGAAGCTGTTGTTCAGCACCGCGCGCACCTGCCGCTTCTTGGCGACGTGGGGCACGAGATCGACGCCCACGCAATTGTCGCTCGGATTGTCGAGGTTGATCGTCGGCGGCACGATCTGGTCGCGCAGCGCCAGAATGCAGAAGATCGACTCAACAGCGCCCGCGCCACCCAGAAGATGCCCGATCATCGATTTGGTGGACGACATGGAAACGTTGCCCATCGCATCGCCGAACAGGCGGCGCACCGCGCCCAGTTCCAGTTCGTCGCCCAGCGGCGTCGAGGTGCCGTGCGCGTTGATATAGTCGATGTCCTCCGGCTTCAGGCCGGCCTTCTTCAGCGCCATCTGCATCGAACGGAAAGCGCCCGATCCCTCCGGATGCGGCGCCGTCACATGGTAGGCGTCGCCCGACAGGCCATAGCCCACCACCTCGCAATAGATCTTCGCGCCGCGCGCCTTGGCATGCTCATATTCCTCGAGCACGACGATGCCGGCGCCCTCGCCCATCACGAAGCCGTCGCGATCCTTGTCATAGGGGCGGCTGGCCTTTTCGGGCGTGTCATTGAAATTGGTGGAAAGGGCGCGCGCCTGGGCGAAGCCGGCGATGCCCAGCGGGCAGATCGCGCCCTCGGCGCCACCGGCCAGCATCACGTCGGCATCGTCCATCGCGATCATCCGCGCGGCATCGCCGATCGCGTGCGCGCCGGTGGAGCAGGCGGTGACGACCGCGTGGTTCGGCCCCCGCAGGCCATATTTGATCGAGACCTGGCCCGAGATCAGATTGATGAGGCGCCCGTGCACGAAGTGCGGCGAGACGCGGCTCGGCCCCTTTTCCTTGCAGACGATCGATTCGCTCTCGATGCCCGGCAGGCCGCCAATGCCCGCGCCGGTGGAAATGCCAGTGCGATAGCTTTCCTCTTCCGACATTTCGGTGAGGCCCGCATCCTCCAGCGCCTGGCCGGCGGCATCGATGCCATAGACGATGAACGGATCCACCTGGCGCTGCACCTTGTGGTCCACGCGTTTGGAAGGATCGAAGCCATATTCATGATCGGCGGGCTTCACCTCGCAGGCGATCGTGCACTTCTGCCCTTCGGGATCGAAGCGCGTGATCCGGCCCGCGCCGGATTTGCCGGCCAGGATATTCGCCCATGCGGTTTCGACGTCCGCGCCCAGCGGCGTCACGAGCCCCAGTCCGGTTACGACCACGCGGCGCATAGTCCGTTCCTCTCTGCGTTTCATCATCCCGGCGCGGGCCGGGATCCCTGTCTATGCGGGCAGGCCCAGCGCCTGCCGCGAGAGATATGGGCCCCGGCCTTTGCCGGGGCGACGGTTTCGTTCAAAAAAGCAAAACAGGCCCAACCCATGCGGGTGAGCCTGTCGAAGCCCCGTTCTTCTTCCGTCACCTGAAGAAGGGCGGCCCTTCGACAAGCTCCGGGCCAACGGAAAACCGATTACGCCTTGTGCGTATCGATATAGGAGATCGCGTCCTTCACGGTCGTGATCTTCTCGGCGGCGTCGTCCGGGATCTCGACCCCAAACTCTTCCTCGAAGGCCATGACCAGCTCGACGATGTCGAGGCTGTCAGCGCCCAGATCGTCGATGAAGCTCGCTTCCTCGGTCACTTTCTCGGGTTCGACGCCGAGATGCTCGACGACGATCTTCTTCACGCGCTCGGCGGTCTCGCTCATTGCTCGTTCCTGTTCACCAGTTCGATTTCGGGCACCGCCCCTAGAGCGCGTGCCGGTTGCTGACAAGGGGACCTGCGATGTCGCCGGTTCCGGATATGCCGAACGACCGGATCCGTCCCGCCGGCCGGGCGACGGCCCGGCGCACTTCGCGGCGCCGTCACGGGATCATGAGCGAAAAGGTTGCGCCTCCGCCCGCCTGTCCCGTTCCGGCGACGGTTTCGATCACCCGCCCCCATTCCGGCAGCGATGGAGTTGTGACGGATCAATGTCCAGTAAACTGGAATCATGGTCGAGAAAATATTAACATTATCCGGGGCGTTCGATTCGCCACGTGGCGCTCGATTGTTCCAGGGGAATTGGGGGGAGCCAATGCATCAGACAGCGATGGAGCATGCGGATCTGTTTTTCCGTACCTATCTCGACAAGAGATCCAGTCTCAGGATTGTGGAAATAGGTTCTCAGAATGTGAATGGGTCCATCCGATCCAAGGCGCCGGAATCGTCCGAATATGTCGGTGTCGATTTCGTCGATGGGCCGGGTGTCGATGTTGTACTGGAGGATCCTTACGTATTTCCATTTGCCGACGACAGTTTCGACGTATGTGTTTCGTCATCTTGTCTTGAGCATCCAGAATTCTTCTGGCTTGCTTATATGGAGATGCTGCGCATCGTCAGGCCGTCAGGGCTGGTCTATCTGAACGTGCCTTCAAACGGCGATGTGCATCGGTGGCCGGTCGATTGCTGGCGCTTCTATCCCGATAGCGGGCTGGCCCTGCAGAACTGGGCACGCCGTCAGGGCGTGGCCGCCACGCTGCTGGAATCCTTCGTCGGCAGCCAGCGATCGGGATCGTGGAACGATTTCGTGGCGGTGTTCGTGAAGGATGATAGCGCGGGCGCCCAATGGCCGGATCGAATGGTGAAGGGCACGGCGTCCGTGGCGAATGATCGGGCGTTCGGCTTCGCCAACGCCCGGATCGTCGGCCAGGATTCGCCGATCCACGATCAGAACTGGACGGAAGATCAGGAATTCCGGCCGATGCGGCGCATCATCCGCAAGGTCGGCGCCCGCATGGGCATGGAATGGTATAATCGCTGAGGCCTTGGCCGGTGAAAGTGCCCGCCCGGAAACGCCATCTCGCATGCGTTTCCGGGCGCGAATCCCTTCACGCGGGGGGCGGGCTGGTGCCGCCCCGCGGCATGAGACCCGGTTTCAAACGGGCGTTCAGATCATCGCCATTCCGCCGTTCACGTGGATCGTCTGGCCGGTGACGTAGCCGGCCTCGCGGCTGGCGAGATAGGCGACCGCGGCGGCGACATCCGTGCCCTCGCCCAGCGCGCCCGCCGGGATCCGCCCGAGGATCGCGCCCTTCTGCGCTTCGTTCAGCGCGTCGGTCATCGCGCTGGCGATGAAGCCGGGCGCGACGCAGTTCACCGTGATCCCGCGCGTCGCCAGTTCCTGCGCCAGCGCCTTGGACATGGCGGTGAGGCCGCCCTTGGATGCCGCATAATTGGCCTGGCCGGGATTGCCGGTGGTGCCCACGACCGACGTGATCGTCACGATCCGGCCGAATCGCGCCTTCATCATCGGGCGGGCGGCGGCACGGATCAGGCGGAAGGCGGCCTCGAGATTGACGGAGATCACCTGATCCCATTCGTCATCCTTCATCCGCATGACGAGATTGTCGCGCGTGATGCCGGCATTGTTGACGAGGATGTCGATCCTGCCGCCCAGCGCCTCGACGGCGGCGGGCACCAGCGCCTCCACGGATTCGGGATCACCCAGATTGCAGGGCACGGGCACGGCGCCGTTGCCGATTTCGGCGGCGAGCGCGGCGAGCGCATCGGCGCGGGTGCCGGAAAGCGCGACCTTCGCGCCCTGCGCGGCCAGCGCCCTGGCGATCGCGGATCCGATTCCGCCGGAAGCGCCCGTCACCAGCGCCGTCATGCCTGTCAGGTCGAACATGGGTGTTTCCTCTCTCAGAGCGTCGCCGCCAGGGCCTCGATATCGGCCATGGTCACCACGCTCGTGGTTTTCGCGTCGGGGGCGATGCGCTTGATCATCGGGCCCAGCACCTTGGCGCCGAATTCCACGAAGTCTGTCACGCCGGCGGCAAACATCGCCTCCACGCTTTCGCGCCAGCGCACCGTGCCGGTCACCTGCCGCACGAGCAGATCGCGCACCTCGTCCGGATCGGCGGCGGGGGCGGCCGTCACGTTCGCATAGACCGGCACCAGCGGCGGGCGAATCGTGGCGACGCGGAGCGCCTCGGCCATCGCATCGGCCGCCGGCTGCATCAGCGCGCAATGGAAGGGGGCGGAGACGGGCAGGGGCAGTGCCCGCTTCACGCCCTTATCCTTGGAAAGCGCCATGGCCCGTTCGACAGCCGCCTTGTGACCGGAAATCACGACCTGCCCGCCGCCATTGTCATTCGCGGCCTGCACGATCTCGCCCTCGGCCGCCTCGGCGCAGATCGCCTCGGCCAGCGCCATGTCCGCGCCCAGCAGCGCGGCCATCGCGCCCTCGCCCACAGGTACGGCCGCCTGCATCGCCTGCCCGCGCAGCTTCAGCAGTCGCGCCGTGGTCGCCAGATCGAAGGCGCCCGCCGCGCACAGCGCGCTATATTCGCCCAGCGAATGGCCGGCCACGAAATCGGCCTTCTCGGCCAGCGCGATGCCGCCATCGGCTTCCAGCACGCGCAGCGTGGCGATCGCATTCGCCATGATCGCCGGCTGGGCATTCTCAGTGAGCGTAAGCTGGTCGGCCGGCCCCTCGGCCATCAGCCGCGCCAGATTCTGCCCGAGCGCGTCATCCGTCTCCTGAAAGACGGCGCGGGCAGCGGCGGATGCCGCGGCAAGCTCCGCGCCCATGCCCACGGCCTGGCTGCCTTGCCCCGGAAAAACGAATGCGCGCATGTCGGGCCTCCTCGAAAGCAGGCCCGACTAAGTAGCTCGGACGGCGGACGCAAGGTTCGCGCCGCCGCCCGGGCCTGTTCAGAAGCGGAAGTTGGCCGTCGCGCTCACATTATCCGTCGCGAATCGGCGGTGGCTGCGCGCGAAATCGGTGCCGCTGGTGTTGGTGAGGATGAAGGGGTTGGTCGCGGGCTGCGTGCCGCGGGAGACGCGCAGGCGCGCTCCGTTATCCTTCAGGCTGGTATGGAGATATTGCACGCCGATCGAGAGATTCTTGAGTACGCGATGCTCCACGCCCGCCCCGGCGCGCCAGCCGGTGACGGTATCGTCGCTCATGTCGGTATAGCCGTTGCCACGATTGGAGGAGCGAAACTTGTTCTCCATCTTGGCCCATACGATCCCGCCCGTGGCATAGACGAGCGTGTCGCGCCCGCCGCCAAAGGCATAGCCGGCGCGGGCGCGCAGGCCGTAATTCTCGGCCATGCGGCGGGTCCAGGTGTAATTGGCCGGCGTGGTGGAGAAGGCGGTCACGCTATCTTCGGCATAGCCCATGCCGATTTCGGCGAGGCCGCCGACGACGAAGCCGCCCAGATCGAAATCATAGCCGGCGTGCAGCGCGAATTCGAGGCTGTCCTTGTCCTTGGCGCAGCCGTTCGCCGCCACCGCCGATCGCGCATAGCCGCCGCAGAAACCGGGCGAGAAGGCGTTCGCGCCGGCCGCCGTGCGCACCGTATCGCCGAAATTGCCGTCCAGATTGTTGTCGAACTTGATCGTCTCGTCGCCGTCGCCGGGCTGGAAACTGTAGCCGGCCCGGCCGCCGACATAGAAGCCGGTCCAGCTGGCGGGCTCCGCCGACTGGGCGAACGCGGGCGCCGCAGACGCGATCGCCACCGCGGCGAGGATGAACTTCGACATATCCTAACTCCCTGAAAATCCGCGTTCCCGTGGCGCGGCCCGGAGCAGATACGTATGAAAGGGCCGAAGCGGCCGCACAGCAACGAAATGAAATATATGGGGTGAAGGGCGTTTTGGTGCGTGCGGGCAGCGCGCTTGCCTTTCCGGCCACTTTCCGCCATAGGCCCGCGATCCGGGCGGAGGCTCATGCCTTTCGCCCGGTTTCCTTTGGAACGACAGCCGGAGGGGCGTCCGCATGGGGCGGCGTCAGCGATCGGCATGGAGATATGGAACATGGCTCTGTACGAGCATGTCTTCCTTGCGCGCCAGGATCTGGCACAGGCGCAGGTGGACGCATTGGCCGAAATGGTCACCAACATCGTCGTCGAAGGCAAGGGCAAGGTCGTGAAGACCGAGACCTGGGGGCTGCGCAGCCTCGCCTATCGTATCGCGAAGAACCGCAAGGCGCATTATGTGCTGCTCGACATCGACGCGCCCGGCGCCGTCGTCGCCGAGATCGAGCGCCAGCTCGGCATCAACGAAGACATCATCCGCTACATGACGATTCGCGTCGATGAGCTCGAGCAGGGCCCGTCCGCGATGATGCGCCGCAACGATCGCGATCGTGCGCGCGGCGAGCGTGGTGATCGTCCCGATCGTGGCCCGCGCGAGGATCGTCCCCGCCGCGAAGACCGCGACGCGGCGTAAGGAAGGAACAGACTCATGGCCCGTGCCTTTTTCCGCCGTCGCAAGAGCTGCCCCTTCTCCGCGAAGGATGCTCCCCGGATCGACTATAAGGACGTTCGCCTGCTGCAGGGCTTCGTGTCCGAGCGTGGCAAGATCGTCCCGTCCCGCATCACGGCGGTTTCCGCCAAGAAGCAGCGCGAGCTCGCCCAGGCGATCAAGCGTGCCCGTCATCTGGGCCTGCTGCCCTACCTCGTGAAGTAAGGAGCGACCCAGATGGACGTGATCCTGCTCGAACGCGTCGAGAAGCTCGGCCAGATCGGTGACGTCGTCACCGTGAAGAACGGCTTCGCGCGCAACTTCCTCCTCCCCCGCAAGAAGGCGCTCCGCGCCAACGAAGCGAACAAGAAGGTCTTCGAGGCGAACAAGGCGACGATCGTTGCCGAGAACGCCGCCCGTCGCAGCGAGGCCGAGAAGGCTTCGAAGGACATTGACGGCAAGACCATCACCCTGATCCGTCAGGCTTCGAACACCGGCCAGCTTTATGGTTCGGTTTCGGCGCGCGACCTGGCCGAGCTTCTCGCCGAGGACGGCGCGAAGGTGGCGAAGAACCAGATCGTTCTCGACAAGCCGATCAAGGCGATCGGCATGAACGAGGTGAAGGTCGTCCTTCACCCGGAAGTGTCGGTGTCGATCAAGGTGAACGTCGCCCGCTCGCCCGAAGAGGCCGAGATGCAGGCGCAGGGCGTCGACGTCATGGCTCAGATGTTCGAGCGCGACGAAGCCGGCTTCACCGAGGATTATGATCCGAACGCGGAACCCGGCGCCACCGCCGATGTCCGTCCGGACGCCGAGGAGGAAGTGGAGGGCTGAGCCCTTCGCCGCCGCGAGAAAAAAGAGGCCGTCCGGAGCGATCCGGGCGGCCTCTTTCTTTTTGTCCGTGGGAAGAAGCGTTTCAGCTCCAGCCCTCAAGGCATGGCGATCCGGATGGCTTCGGCCAGGAGGATTTCCCCGGCACGGAGCGCGTTGATCGGAACTCCGTGAAGGCTGGCGCGGGCGCCCGTTTCAGGCGGGAAGTGGCAACGCCTTTTTGCGGCGCTGCATCGCCCCGACAAGCCCGAAACCGCCGATCATCATCAGCCAGCTGCCCGGCTCGGGAACCGTGCTGCCGGGGCCGGTGAAGCTCAGCGAAAGCGTCGTGTCATTCGAATAGCCGAGCCCCGCCCAGTTGAGCTGCAACTGATTGCCGACAATCGAAACGCGGGATGCGTCGAAGCCCGCAAATGTCGTCGAGGGATTGACGGTGACGCCCGTGATCGATGCGAACGCGGTGCTCTCGAAAACCGCGCCGTTGAATGCGGCGCTGTTCCAGGTCGGTGACGCCAGGATCGTATCGAATGCGATGGCGAGAGAGTCCGCCGCGAAATCGAACGTTACCGTCGTGACGCCCTCGATCGCGATGGTGCCTTCTATGCCGGAGCCGATGACGAACGTGCCCGGCGTGACGGTGGCGCTTCCATAAGGGTTGGCGATCGTAGGGTAATAATAGGCACCGGATGCCGTGACACCATTGAGATCGATGGCCGAGGCCGGCTGCGCCACAAGGAAAACCGCGGCGACGAGAAGGATACTCCGCATGAAAATGCCCCCCACTCTTAAGCTACTCGCCGCAAAAGTAACCCACACCGAACATTTCGTAAACCATGCGCGCAGCGCTCCCGTTCGCCTCCCGAAGAGCGGAAAGAGCGTCGAAATCGCCCTTATGGCCATGCGGCGGGGATAGTCGCCCCGGGCAGGAGGGAGCGGGGATATCGAGGCAAGCCCCGCAGGGCGCAGACGGAGGGCCGGTCGTTATGAGCGGTTGTTCAGCCCGCTAACACCGGCACGCCGAAGAGATCGTGTTCGTCGGCTTCCTCGATCTCCACCGTCACGATGGCGCCGGGCGTCAGGTGGCCGGCGTCGCGCAGGTGGACCTGGCCATCGATTTCGGGGGCGTCGGCCTGGCTGCGGCCGGTGGCGCCGTCGCCGCCTACCTCATCGATGATGACATCCAGCCTGCGGCCGACCTTGGCTTCCAGCTTTTCGGCCGAGATGCGCGCGGTCAGCTCCATCAGGCGCGCATAGCGCTCCTCCTTCACCTCTTCCGGCACCGGATCGGGCAGATCGTTGGCGGCGGCCCCGGCGACGGGCTCGAACCGGAAGGCGCCGACGCGATCGAGCCGGGCTTCCTCCAGCCACTGGAGCAGATAGTCGAAATCGGCCTCGGTCTCGCCGGGGAAGCCGACGACGAAGGTCGATCGGATCGCGATATCCGGCGCGATCTCGCGCCAGCGGCCGATCCGCTCCAGCACCTTGGCCTCGTTGGCCGGGCGCTTCATCGCCTTCAGCACGGACGGCGCCGCATGCTGGAAGGGAATGTCGAGATAAGGGACGACCAGCCCTTCCGCCATCAGCGGGATAACCCGATCGACGTGCGGATAGGGATAGACATAATGGAGCCGCACCCAGACGGGATCGTCGGGCGTGCCCAGCCGGCCGAGATGCCGTGCCAGATCGGTCATGTCCGAGCGTATCTCCCCGCCGCCCTTGAGCGGCCAGGAGGCGTGGCGCAGATCGAGCCCGTAGGCGGACGTATCCTGGCTGATGACGAGCAGTTCGCGCGTGCCCGCGGCAACCAGCTTCTCCGCCTCGCGCAAGATCGCATCGGGGCGGCGGCTGACGAGATCGCCGCGCAGCGCCGGGATGATGCAGAAGCTGCAGCGATGATTGCAGCCCTCCGAAATCTTCAGATAGCTGTAATGCTTCGGCGTGAGCTTCAGATCGCGCTCCGGCACCAGATCCAGATAGGCGCTGGGCGGAATCGGCGCGGCATCGTGCACCGCGCCTACCACCTGCTCATATTGATGCGCACCCGTCACGGCGAGCACGGCCGGGAAGCGCTCGCGGATCACCTCGGCTTCCTTGCCCATGCAGCCGGTGACGATAACGCGGCCATTTTCCGCGATCGCCTCGCCGATCGCCTCCAGGCTTTCTTCCTTGGCGCTGTCGAGAAAACCGCAGGTATTCACGAGAACGACATCGGCCCCGGCATAATCGGGCGACATGGCATAGCCATCCGCACGAAGCTTGGTGAGGATCCGTTCGCTGTCGACGAGGTTCTTCGGACAGCCGAGCGAGACCATGCCGACTTTGGGGCGCGGGGGAAGTATCGTTGCCATGGGAGGCGCGCCACATAGGCGATCGGCGCCGATTTTGCGAGGGGGAGCCTGTGAGGCGCATACATTTGCTGACAGGCGCGATTGGGATGCTTGCGACTGGCGACCTGAGAGCACAGATCGCTGCGGTGTCGGCGGCCACGCCGCCAACAAGGGGCGTCGGTTCCCAACGGGGTGAGGCCCCCGGTCTCGCGGCCGAGCCTGCTGGCAGGCGCGCGCTTACGCCAATCGCGTGGGAGTGGTTTCGCGGCAAGATCCTGTTGCAGGTGACGATCAATGGCAGGCGCGTCATGGCCTTTCTCGACAATGCCGCCAATTACAGCGTGATGGATCGACGGCTCGCATCGGAACTTGGGTTGAAGGAAGGCGCTGCAGGCAAGATCGGCGCCGCCGTCGGCGCGATCGATATCAGGACCCTCCCGCCCGTAAGTGTCGAGTTCACCGATGGGACCAGAACGGACATCAGGCCCATCGCCGCCGATCTCGCTGCGGCGTCGGTGCTGCTGGGGCGACCGATCGAGTTCGTTATCGGTGGTGATTTCTTCAGGAAGGGCGCGATCGGCATCGATTTCCCGGCCCGGAAGCTGCTCCTCATGGGGACAGGCGTTCGTCCCAATCCACCTTATGAATCGATCCCTCTTCAGCAGGTCGGTCTCGACATGGCGCTTTCGTTGAAAGCGGGGGCCGAGTCCGTCACGGTCGTGCTTGACCTTGGAAGCAATGGTGAACTCGAACTCGACGAGGATTCATGGAAACGGGCGGGCGCGGATGTCACCCTGTTGTCCGAGGGTCGGAAGGCGGGTGCGCAAGGCCAGATCGTGGCTCAGAAGAAGGCGCACCTCCCCGCCGTCACGCTCGGAAGCGCCACCCTGTCGCCTGTCGACGTTCGCATCGGTCCCCTGCCGCCTCATCTCGTCGGCAAAGTGGACGGGATGATCGGCGCCAACCTGCTATCCCGCTACCGGATTGTGCTGGACGTGCCCGCCAGACGGCTCTGGTTGTGGCGGCGGAGCGAGGCACCCGCTTATCCAGCTGATCGTACAGGGCTGGGCCTGACCCCAGCCGTGCGGGGTTTCCGGGTCGCCTATGTCGCCACCAACAGTCCGGCGGAACGGGCCGGCTGGAAAGCGGGTGATACCGTTTGCGCCGCCAATGACATGCAACTCGATCCTGCTTCGGAGGCGGCGCTCGATTGGGTAAGTCGCGGAGCCGGCGAAACAGTGCGGCTTCGGACCTGTGACGGAAAGAGTAGAAGCCTGACGCTCGAGAATTATTATTGAGGCGTGGCGGCCCGTCGCTCCAGCCCGGGCTTACTCCGCCCCGGCCGGCTCCGGCCTTGCGCCCTTGAAGCCCTGCGCGATCACATACCATTCCGACGAATCCTTGCGGCTCGCGGGGGGCTTGGCGTGCTTCACGGTCGTGAACATGCGCTTGAGCAGGGCGACCAGGCCATGGTCCGCGCCGCCGGCGAGCACCTTGGCGACATAGGCGCCACCGGGATTGAGGATCTCGCCCGCGAAATCGGCGCCGGCCTCCACCAGCGCCATCGTGCGCAGATGATCGGTCTGCTGATGGCCCACCGTGTTGGCGGCCATATCCGACATTACCAGATCGGCCTTGCCGCCGAGCGATTCCGTCAGGAGGGCGGGCGCCGCATCGTCCATGAAATCCATCTGCAGGATCGTGACCCCGTCGATCGGATCGACCTGCAGCAGATCGATTCCCACGATCGAGGCCTGCGGATTGAGGCGGCGGACCACCTGACTCCAGCCGCCGGGCGCGATGCCGAGATCGATCACGCGGCGCGTGCCCTTGATGAGCCCGAAGCGCTCGTCCAGCTCGATCAATTTGTAGGCGGCGCGGCTGCGATAACCCTCGGCCTGCGCCTTCTTCACATAGGGATCGTTGAGCTGCCGCTCCAGCCAGCGCGTGGAGGAGGCCGTGCGGCCGCGCGCCGTCTTCACCCTTTGCTTGCCGCCCGATCCGCCTCTGCTCATGCCGGCACCATGTCGGCCGCCATCAGCCCGCGCAAGATTCCCTCGCGTATGCCGCGATCGGCGACCGAGAGGCGCTCGGCCGGCCACAGATCGAGGATCGCCTCGAGAATGGCACAGCCGGCCACGACGAGATCGGCGCGCTCGTTGCCGATGCAGCGCAGCGCGGCCCGCGCCTCCACCGACATGCCGGAGAGGCGGCGATTGACGGTGCGCAGATCCTGCGAATCGAGGATCAGCCCATCGATCTTCTTGCGATCGTAGCTCGGCAGATCGAGATGGAGGCTGGCGAGCGTGGTGACCGTGCCGGAGGTGCCGAGCAGGCGACCGGGGCCGCGCGTGGAGGTCGCGAGCCGGGCGGCGAAGGGGGCGAACGCATCCGCCGCGCGCTGCTTCATCCGGGCATAGGAGGCGCGCAGTTCGGCTTCGTCGGCGCCGACATGCGGTTCGCTTTCGGACAGTGACACGACCCCCCAAGGCGCGCTGAACCAGTCCTCCACCTGCGGCACGGGATCATCGCCCTCGGCCAGCAGCACCAATTCGGTGGAGCCGCCGCCTATGTCGAATACCAGCGCCGGCTCATCGCCCGGCTCCAGCAGGGCATGGCAGCCGACCACGGCGAGGCGCGCCTCCTGCTCGGCCGAGATGATCTCGAGGCGGATGCCGGTTTCCTTCGCGACGCGGGCGATGAATTCGGCCCCGTTCGTGGCGCGGCGGCAGGCCTCCGTGGCGACGGAGCGGACCAGCGTGACGTGGCGGCGCTTGAGCTTTTCGGCGCAGATGGCGAGCGCGGCGACGGCGCGATCCATCGCCGCATCGCTGAGGCGGCCGGTGGCGGCGAGCCCTTCGCCCAGACGGACGATGCGCGAAAAGGCATCGACGACGACGAAGCCATCGCCTTCGGGGCGCGCGATCAGCAGGCGGCAATTGTTGGTGCCGAGATCCAGCGCGGCATAGGTGTGGCGCTGGTGCCAGCCCCGGTTGCGCCGGGACGGAAGGGCGCTCGCCCGGCCGCCCGCAGCGGGCCGAGGCGCCGCCTTCTGCGACCGCTCTGCCATCGACATGCTCTTATCTTCGCCAGTGGCCGAGTGGCCGCCGGTACTTGTGTGACAGCCTAGAGGCGGGGGCGGGATGCGGCAAGTGGGGCGGCCGGTCTGCCTCGCCGCCGGGCAAATCCGGCGCGCGCGATCGGGCGGCTGACGGGAGTTGCGCGCCGCCGCCAGTGTCTTATCTTGTCGATACACTCCAGAGGCGACGATCGATGGGCGAGAAGGCGAAGAAGGCCGGCAAGAGCGGGAAGGGCGCCAAGGCGGGAAAGCCCAAGGGCCGCGGCGGGAAGGGCAGGCAGCAGGCGGCGCCCGAGGCGGCGTTCGCCGGGCTGGTGGAGGATCTGCGCGAGGCGGGTGCGAAGCTGGTCGCCGCGGCGAACAGCCCGGCGGGGCGCGAGGCGATCGCCGTGGGCCTTTCGATCGCGGCGACGGCGGCGCAGGCGGCGCTCACCTCCAAGCAGGCCAAGGGCAAGGCGGCGAAGCCCGCCCCGGCGAAGGCGGAATCGGAGGCTTCGCAGGGCACCGCCGAGAAGCCCGGCAAGGCCAAGGGATCGATCGGCGAGGATGCGCTGGCGGCCGTGCTGGGCAATGTGGCCGAACTGGCGCTGGCGAAGGTTTTTCCGAGGAAGGGCTGAGCGGATGGAAGGCGGCTGCGCGTGTGGAACGGTGCGTTATGCGTGCGATGGGCCGCCCATGTTCGTCCATTGTTGCCACTGCACCTCCTGCCAGCATGAAAATGGAACGGCCTTCGCGCTCAACGCGCTGTGGGAGGCGGATCGGGTTCGCCTGATCGCGGGCGAGACGGAAGCGCATCTGATCCCGACCGAAAGCGGCAAGGGCCAGATGCTCGCGCGCTGCCCGGCCTGTCGGGCTGTGCTCTGGTCCAACTATGCCGGGGCGGGTGAGGCGATCCGCTTCGTGCGGGTCGGCACGCTGGACGATCCCGCCGCCTGCGTGCCGGACGTGCACATCTACGTCCGCTCGAAACTGCCGTGGGTGGTGCTGCCCGATGGGGCGAGGGCGTTCGAAGGCTATTATTCCACCAGGGCAGAATGGCCGGAGGAAAGCCTCGCCCGGCGGGCGGCCGCTGTCGGCGCCTGATCCCTCGCGCGGGATCGGGCGCCGACGCGATCCTCAGCGATAGATGCCGAGTGCCGTCTTCCGGAAGGCGGCGCCGCTGTCGGCGCGGCTGTAGAACATGTGGCCGCCGGCATAGAGGGCGAGCTGGACGCGATCGGGCCGGCCGAACGTGGGCAGCTGATCGATCACGAGGCGGCTCGCGAAATAGGGGCAGGAAAGATCGTCCATGCCATGCGCTATCACCACCGCCATCTTCGGATCGACCGAGATGGCCTTGCGCAGATCGGCAATGGCATCGTCGTTGCGATCCCAGTCCCACGCCGCGTTCACCGCGTAAGACAGCAGATTGTAGCGCGCATCGACCTTCCAGCCGACCGTGCGCGTCATCAGATCGATCGCGGCGCCGGTGACGGGCGCCATGCCGGCATCGAGGATCGGATCGTTGGACTGCTGCTGCATCGCTTCCGGATAGGGATCGAAGGCGGTGACATTCGAATCGTAGATCGAGCCGATCGATTTCGTGTCGCGGTGGATCTCCCGCAGATAGGTGCGCACGTCGATCCGGCCCTCCAGCTGACGCACAAGCTTCGGATCCATCCCCGTGAAGCCCGAAACGCGGGTGGTGAGCCGATCGATCGCCTGCGGATCGGCGCGGCCGCGCAGCAGATCGGTGATGAATTCGCCGCGCGCATAGGATTCGACCTCGGCCAGCGCGGCCGGCCCGGAAAGCCTGCCCCGCCGCTCCAGCTGCCCCGCCGCCATGGAAGGCAGGGTGGCGACATAGTTCATCGGCGAAAGCGCGATGGTATCGCCGAAGATGGTGCGCGGGCTGAGGGCGGGCGAGACCATGACGATCCCGTTCAGGCCCACGCCGAGCTGGCTTTGCAGATGATAAGCGAGGCGCGGCACGCGATAGCCGCCGTAGCTTTCGCCGACGAGATATTTGGGGCTCGTCATCCGGCCGTTCTTCGTCAGCCAATCGGCCACGATGCGCGACAGATACTGGATGTCGGTATCGGCGGTGAAGAAGGTCTTCTTCGTCTCGGCCTCGTCCAGCAGGCTGCGGCTGTAGCCGGTGCCGATCGGATCGATGAAGACGAGATCGGTGAAATCGAGCCAGCTGTTGGGATTGTCCCGCGCGATGGCGCTGTCGGATGGCGCATCCCCCTGCGCGCCGAACTGGACGCGCTTGGGCCCGATCGCACCGTAATTAAGGAAGGCGGATGCGGCCCCCGGCCCGCCGTTGAAGGCGAAGGTGACGGGGCGGGCGGGGCCACGATTGGGCACGACATAGGCCGTATAGACCAGCTCGCCGGTCTTCTTGCCCTTCGCATCGAGCAGCGGAAGCGTGCCGACCGTGACCTGATAGGATATGTTCGTGCCCGCGATCACCGCGCTCTGCGTAACGGTGCGGTCGGCGGGCAGCGGAGCGAAGCCGGCTTCGGCCTTGGCGGGCTCGGGCGGCTTGGGATCGGCAGCGAAGGCCGGGCCGCCGAGGGCGAGCAGGCAGGCGAACAGGAAATGACGCATGGGATACTTTCGACGGGTGGCCCGAAAGCGTCGTTGTGTGGGCGATCCTTCAGGCAACCGCAAGCGGAGGGGGGAACGGTGCCATGCCGGGGGCGTTCTTGATCCATGGGCGTCCGCAGGAGAACGGACGACGCCCCGGAGAATCATCATGAGCGACGGTGTGACCGAAACTCCCGATACGACCGAGATCCGGCCCGCCAGGGATGCGAGCGACGACAGGCGCCTGCAGCGTAATCCCGGCGATGAGGATGCCAAGCTGGATATCGCGCTGGATGAAAGCTTCCCCACATCTGATGCCCCCGCCAACACCCAGCCGGGGACGGGACACGATCCCGCGCCCTCGTCCGGATATGACGAGGAAAAGGAAAAAAGGATCGCCGCTCATCATCATTGATCGGATCATCCGCGCCGGATTCCGGCGTACCTGATCCGGGAATCGCGGTTTTGCGATCGTGCATTTTATCCACAGATGCGCGATCGCAACACATTCACCCATAATCCGTCATTCCGCCGACACCATGTTGCATCGCAGCACGCGATGTGATTCACTCCCGCACAAGGCACCCGCGGTTAACGGCCCGGAAACCAATATCGTGGCAGTTTCCTCGCGGGTTAGTAAGCGGGAGGCAGGCGATGGCGCAGCAGATGAAACCGGCCGACGGCGCGATGGCGCTCGCCGAGATCAAGGAATTCGCCACATTTCCGTCCTCCACGCAGCGCTACATTCGTCGTTCGCTGGACGTGGGGCTCGGCCGTAGCGACGCGATGGCGCGCTGGTCGCGCGATGTGGTGGAATCGGCCAGCATCAAGGCGCAATCCCGCATCTATTGCCGGCTGGATCACATCCGCGCCCATATACCGGACGATAGCGGGCTGGAGCAGATGGAGCCCTTCTTCTCGCCGCTCGTGACCATTTCGGCATTCGATCTGGGGCAGGGACGGATCGGCAGTTTTTCCGCCTATCGTTTCCTCTATGAGCGCCTGCTGGGCGGCGCGGTGCGGCCGTGGCTGCCGGGCGCCTTCTGCGCGGCGGCGGCGCTTCCGCACCTGCATCCCGAAAAGCGGCGCTCGCTGCTGCAATCGATCAGCGAGGCGGCGGCGACGGCGGCGGGCTGGTCCAGCCGCTCACCCTGTTTCTATCCGGAATGGGTCGACAAGATCGAGGTGGCGCTGCCCAACTGAGGGGTGGGCCGGGCCGGCGCGAAACGGCGTGGCCACGAAAGCGATGAATGGCGCGAAGAGGGCGCCCGACTTGGAAAACGAGCATCCGGAACGCCATCGCCTTTCGTGGCGTTCGGCGGCATGATGGGCGTACATCGCCTGTAATCTGCCCTTCGGAGTGATCGATGCCTGCCACCAAATTGACCACCAAGCGCGTCGAGAAGCCGTGGGGCCGGCGGGATCTGTGGCCCGCTTTCGAGGGCGTGGCCGAGGGCGGCAGCCCGGTGGGTGAGATCTGGTTCGAGGTGCCGGGCGAGAAGGACGGCGATTCGGCGGGACCCGAACTGCTCATCAAATATCTCTTCACCAGCGATCGTCTCTCGATCCAGGTGCATCCGGACGACGGGCAGGCGCAGGCCCGTGGTTATGCGCGCGGCAAGGACGAGGCGTGGGTGATTCTGGATGCCGAGCCGCACGCCTCGATCGCGCTGGGCACGCTGGAGGTGATCGATCGCGATCGGCTGCGTGACGCAGCGCTCGACGGCACGATCGAGGAACTGGTCGACTGGAAGGCGGTAAAGACCGACGACAGCTTCTATACGCCCGCCGGCACCGTCCACGCGATCGGGCCGGGGCTGACACTGGTCGAGGTGCAGCAGAATGTGGACCTGACCTACCGTCTCTACGATTATGGCAGCGATCGCGAACTGCACCTGAAGGACGGCATCGCGGTGAGCAATCCCGTCCCTTACGTGGCCCCCTACAAGCCACATGCGGCGAGCGAGGGGCGCGAGATATTGGCGGACGGACCCGCCTTTGTGCTGGAGCGCTGGACCGGTCCAGTCGCGACCGAACTGGAAGGGGACGGGAGGCCGCTCTGGCTGGTGCCGCTGGCGGGCGATGGCACGATCGATGGCGCGGATTTTCCGGCGGGAACGGCCTGGCTGGTCAAGGGCGGCGCCGCGCTCAGCCTGCCGGAAAATGCCGATCTGCTCGTGGCTTATCCGGGAAGCGGGGTGATCGAGTCGCTGCGGGCGGCCTGATCGTGGCAGGCTGGCGGAGGCCGGTCGCCGGAGCTGTTGCCAAAGCGTCACGCATCGACACTATCGTTGCAAATTGGTCGAATTAGGACTGTTATCGCGCTGCAATATCGGTGTGCGCTTGTGCCGCGCAAATTGGCGGTGCAAGGGATGGGGATGGTAGCCTTGGATCGAGTTTCGCGGCGGAAGGGGCGCCGGGAGTTTCTGTTTCTCCAGGGCTTGGCCGGTCCTTTCTTTGCGCTGCTCGGCCAGCGTCTGGCCCAGGCCGGGCATGGCGTGCGCCGCATCAATTTCAACGGCGGCGACAAGCTTTACTGGCGGGCGCCGGCCGCGACCGATTATCGTGGGTCTCTGAAGCGCTGGCCCGCTTTCCTCGATTCCTATCTGGATCGCGCCCCGGCGACGGATCTGGTCCTGTTCGGCGATTGCCGCCCGCTGCACGCCGCCGCGATCAAGGTAGCGCGCGCGCGCGGCATGCAGATCCATGTGTTCGAGGAAGGCTATATCCGGCCCGATTATGTGACGGTGGAGGCGGATGGCGTGAACGGCCACTCGCAGCTGCCGCGCCTTCCGGAGGATTATCTTCGCGCGGCGCGCGCTCTGCCGCCGCTGGTGGAGCATCAGGCGGTGGCTTCCTCCTTCGGGCGGCGCGCGCGTGAGGATCTCACCTACAATCTCGGCAGCTTCCTGCTGACGCCGCTCTTCCCCGGCTATCGCACGCACCGGCCCTGGCACATTCTGGTAGAATATGCGGGCTGGGCGGCGCGTCTGCTGCGCAAGCGCGGCGGCATGCGCCGTTCGAGTGCCACGATCGATCAGTTGAACGGCGACGGGCGCCCCTTCTTCGTATTCCCGCTGCAGCTGGATTGCGATTACCAGATCCGCGTCCATTCGGGCTTCAAGCGCATCCAGCCGGCCATCGAGCATGTGCTGGCCTCGTTCGCGGCGCATGCGCCGGCCGACACTTTGCTCGTGGTGAAGGGCCATCCGCTGGATAACGGCCTGACCGACTGGGAGAAGAAGACCCGCGCCGTGGCCGAGAAGCTGGGCATAGCGGATCGCATGCTCTTCATCGCCTGGGCGGATATCGATCCGCTGGTGAGGGCGGCGCGCGGCGTGGTGACCGTCAACAGCACGACCGGCACGCTCGCATTGCGCTATGGCGTGCCCACGATCGTGCTGGGCGACGCCGTCTACAATATTCCACGCATCACGCATCAGGCAGGCCTCGGTGCCTTCTGGAGCAAGCC
Source organism: Sphingomonas sp. (assembly GCF_003248515.1). GTDB lineage: Bacteria > Pseudomonadota > Alphaproteobacteria > Sphingomonadales > Sphingomonadaceae > Sphingomonas_I. The sequence continues at coordinate 422,477 of NZ_QFOB01000003.1, read as the reverse complement.
GCAGGCGCCCGAGGTCGAAGTGTTCGATGCCTTCCGCCGCGTGCTGGTCGATCGCTGTCTGATCCATGGCGGCTATTTCAGCGACGAGGGGCTGAACATGCTCATCGAAGGTGCGGCCGCCCGGATCGAGGCATCCATGCCGGGGGCACCGGCCGTGCGGCTTACCGCGCCGGGCGCCGCCGCGATCGACGCGTTCAAGGCCGCCTCGCTGCGCGGATGACCGCGCATCGCAGCATCCTCGTCACCGGAGCGTCGAGCGGGCTGGGCGCGGCGCTTGCGCGCCATTATGCGGCGCCCGGTACGCGGCTTGCCTTGATCGGGCGCGATGCGGCGCGGCTTGAGGCGAGCGCGCAGGCCTGCCGCGCGGCGGGCGCCGAGGTCGTCACCGGCCTGTTCGACGTGGCCGAGGCGGAGCCGATCGCCGCCTGGATCACAATGCAGGATGGCATGGCGCCGTTCGATATCGCCATCGCCGCCGCCGGCGTATCGGCCGGCACGAGCAAGGCGGGCGCGCCGGAAGGCCATCGGCTCGCGACATTGCAGGTGCGCACCAACCTGCTGGGCACGATGAATGTGATCGAGCCGCTGATTGCGCCGATGATCGCGCGCCGGCGTGGCCAGCTTGTCGTCGTCGCATCGACAGCCGCGCTGCGCGGCCTGCCCTACAGCCCCGGCTACAGCGCTTCCAAGGCGGGCGTGCGCGCGTATGGCGAGGCGCTGCGCGCGCTGCTCGCGCCTTCGGGCGTGGCGGTGACGGTGGTGGTGCCCGGCTTCTTCGATACGCCGATGACCGATCGGTGGAAGGGGCCGACCCCGTTCATGACGAGCCTGGACGGCATGGTGCGCGTGATCGCCCGGGGAATTGACCGGCGGGCGTCGCGCGTCGTCCATCCCCGCCTGCTGGCGCTGGGCCAGCAGGCGGCGGATCTGATGCCCGCGGCGATCGGCGATCGCATCATGCGCGGCTTCCGCTTCCACATCGAACCCGGCTCCTGAGCCCTCCCATGATGCTGCAATTCGCGATCGGGCTCGCGCTCGCGCTGGCGACATGGATCGGGCTGCGCCTTCTCGTCGGTGCCCGCTTCGGGCGGGGGGCGACTCTCGCGCTGGATGCGCTGCCGCCGCTGCTGGGCTGGCTGCTCTTCACGGCGGGCACGGCGCGGCCGATCGTGGCGGGCATCGGCATAGCGGCGCTCGGCATCGGCCTGGGCGTGGCGGATCGCGTGAAGCGCATCGTTCTGGATGAGCCCGTCGTGTTCGCGGATCGCGCCGAACTGATCGAGGTGGTGCGCCATCCCCGCTTCTACATCGCCTTCGTGGGCACGGGGCGTATGATCGCGGGCACGATCGCGATCGTCGTGCTGGTCGCGGCTCTGCTGTGGGCGGAGCCGCCCGTCTGGCATGCCTCGTCGGCCGGGCAGATCGGGCTGGCACTGCTGGCGGCGGCGATAGGGCGCGCGGCTTTCGTCGTGCCGGGCAGCCGGGCGCTGCGGCCGACGCTCGCGCGGCTCTATCGTCACCTTGGGCCGACGCGAGACCCGGACACCGACATGAGGGCGATGGGATTGCTCGCCACCTGCATCATCCATGCGACGCTGGCCGGCGACGAGCGCGAGGGGCGGCGCGAGGCTATGCGCGTGCGCGGCCTGCCCGACTGGACGAAGGGAGCCGGGCCGGTGGTGCTGGTCCAGGGTGAATCGTGGGTGGATGCGCGGCGGCTGCATCTTGGGCTTGGCGACAGCATGCCGCATTTCGCGGCGATGAGCGCAGGGGCCGCGCTTTCCGGCCGGCTCACGGTGCCGTGCTGGGGCGCGAATACGATCCGCAGCGAACTGGCGGCGGTGGCGGGCATCGGACCCGACGAACTCGGGCTCGATCGCTTCAATCCCTACGAGCATTTCGCGCAGGCGCCCTTGCCTTCGCTGGCGCAGGCGGCGCGCGCGGCGGGATGCCGGACGATCTGCGTGCATCCCTATGCGCGCAGCTTCTACGCGCGCGACAAGGTGATGCCCCATCTCGGCTTCGATGCCTTCATCGGCGACGAGGCATTCGCCGACGCCGAACGCGACGGCGGCTACGTGACGGATGCGGCGCTGGCCCGCTTCGCCGCCGAAATCATCGCGCGGGAAGGGCCGGACCTGTTCCTGTTCCTCGTGACGATCGAGAATCACGGGCCGTGGGATGGCGTGAACGACAAAGTGCCGCCGGCGGCGCTTCCGTCCGAATGGGAGGTGACGGATCGCGTGGCGATCGGCCGGTGGCTGCGCCACGCGGAGGCGACCGATGCGATCATCCCCGTGCTCCAGACGGCGATCGCACGCCACGGCGGCGGCTGGCTGGGCTTTTACGGCGATCACCAGCCGAGCCTAGCGGGCGCCTTTACGGGCCAGGGCGACAGGCGGACGGATTACGCCTTGTGGCCGGTCGGCGGCGCCACCGAGCGGCGGCGCGAGGATATCGCGGCGGAGGATATCGCGGCCCGGCTTCTGGAATTGATGCAGCGGCGAAGCGGCGGCTGAGCGCTACGCGCGCAGCGCGGATTCGAGGATCATGCGCATGCCCTCATATCCCTGGTCCTCCGGCACGCAGAGGTAGCGCAGACCTTCGATCTCGCGGATTTCGGGGCTGACGAAGCTTGCCGGAAAGAGTGCCGCATGGGCGGCCAGGGCCGTGAAGTCGGGCAGGGCGGCGATGCGGCGCAGATTGCAGGCGGTGGGGAACATGATGCGTGCGTCGTCACGCGCCAGCATCGCTCCCGGCGCCGTCCAGCAGATCGCGATCGTTTCGGTGCCGTCGGCTTCAAACGCGGCATCGGCTGTCGCGCGGGCGATGTAGAAACGCGTGTCGAAGCGGCGCGGTACGGCATGCGACGGCTGCCACCGGCTGAAGGGGAGCAGCGCTTCGGGCACGAGGCGGAGCGCATGGCGATCCAGCACCGCTGCGAACCCCTCGCCTTCATGCAGCGCGGCGCGGATGCGCCCGAGCAGATTCGCATCGGGCAGGGGATCAATGGCGATGGCGATCCCCGCCTCCTCGATGGTTTCGCGGATCGCGGCCACGCGGGCGGCATAATCGTCCAGCGGGCCATCTTCTCCGAGGATCGCCGCAGCGAGCGCCACATCTTCCGGATCGACGCGGCCCCCGGGGAAAACCCAGGCCGATGCTCCGAACGCCATGCTTTCGGCACGCTGGACCATCAGAAGCTCCGGCGCCCGGCCCTCGCATTCGCGCACGAGGATCAGCGTGCCGGCGGGAAGAAGCGGTGCCTCGCTCACGCCTCCGCCGGGACGGCCCCGTCATTCTCTCCGTCGTCTTCCCCGCCATGCGGGCGGGTCTGGAGCAGCCAGTGATCCGTGCCTTCCAGCCCCAGCGCCGTCAGCACGCCGCTATAATAAGCCCCGGTATCGATCCCCATGCGATTGGGCCGGAGCGTCGGCTGATCCGTGATGCTGTGGCCGTGTACCACCATCACGCCGTGGCTGCCCTCATGATCGAGAAAGCTGTCGCGAATCCAGCGCTGCTCCACGGGATCCTGCCGATCGATCGGCACGCCCGGGCGGACGCCGGCATGGACGAACAGATAATCGCCCATCGCCACCCTGTCGGCCATGGCGGCGAGATAATCCGCATGCTCGCGCGGGATGGCGGCCTGCATGCGCTGCATCATCGTATCCAGTTCATCACCGGGCGGCAGATCGTCCAGGCTGACGCCATAGCTTTCCAGCGTCTGGATGCCGCCGATGCGCAGGAACAGGCGCATCGCCGCATCATCCCCGGCCAGCGCGGCCAGCATGACCTCCTCATGATTGCCCTTGATCGCGTGGAAGCGATCGCTGGCGGCATGGAGCCGTATCGCGCGTTCCACCACGCTGGCCGAATGGGGGCCGCGATCCACCAGATCGCCGAGCAGGATCAGCGTGGTCCGTGCCGGCCCGCGCCGCTCGTCGTCCTCATCGATCAACTGGAGGAGTTCGTTCAGCAGATCGATCCGGCCATGAACGTCCCCGATCGCATAGACGCGTTCGCCTTCCGGCAGGGCCGGCACGAAATCCGTCATGTCGACCGATACGTCTTCAGACGACTTCCGGCCGAGGCCGAGCTTCCTCAGCGCCGCGAACATGGCGGCCGCCCGGGAGAGGGGAAAGAAGCGGAACTGTTCACGATCCCCATCTAGGGACGGAAATGCGGCGGCAACAAGCCCCTCAGCCGTGCGTCGTCGTTGCGCCGGCCGCCAGTGCTGCGGCACCGTTCAGCGAGAGAATGTGGATCGCGGCATCGCGCACCGCGCCATGGCCCCCGGCGCGCGGCGTCACGAAATCGGCCGCGGCGATCAGTTCGGGTTCCGCATCGGCGGGGGCGATCCGCAGGCCAGCGGCGGAAAACAGCGCGAGATCGGGCAGGTCATCCCCCATCGCGGCCGTTTCCGCAGGCGCGATGCCGAGCCTTTCCTGGAGGCCGGCGAGGATCGCGGCCTTGTCGCCCACGCCGGCATGCAGCTCCGCAATGCCCAGTTCGCCCGCGCGCGCGGCCAGCGCGGCGGAGGACCGCCCGCTCACGATCGCGACGACGATGCCGGCCTGCTGGAGCAGCTTGATGCCCAGCCCGTCACGGACGTTGAACCGCTTCATCTCCTCGCCACCGGGGCCGTAGTGGAGGCCCCCGTCGGTCAGAACCCCATCCACATCGAGCGCCAGCAGCCGGATCATGCGCCGGGCATAAGCGATGCCATGCCCCATGGCCAAGCCGGCCTGTTGAAAGACGCTCGCAAGTGCGGAAAGGACAAGCTAAGGCCCGCACAACAAGAGACAAAGGAGGGCTGTTTGCCCGTTCAGGACAGCGTAACGCTGCGGATGACCCCGCCGCCCGCCGATCTGGTCGCCTATGGGCGGCAGGTGATCGGGGCCGAGGCCAACGGGTTGCTCGCGCTCTCGGCCGCGCTGGACGAGAATTTCGCCAAGGCCGTGACCACGCTCTTGGCGCTGCGCGGCCGGGTGGTGACGACCGGCATGGGCAAATCCGGCTATGTCGCGCGCAAGACGATGGCGACGCTTTCTTCCACCGGGCTGCCCTCCGTCTTCGTCCATCCCGGCGAGGCGGCGCATGGCGATCTGGGCATGCTGATGCCCGGCGACGGGCTGATCGCCTTTTCCAATTCGGGCGAGACGAGCGAATTGCAGCCGGTGATCAGCCACGCGCGCAAGCTGGGCCTGCCGATCATCGCCGTGGCCGGGCGCGCCGATTCGCTGCTGATGCGGCAGGCCGATATCGGCATATTGCTGCCGGCCGTGGGCGAAGCTTGCCCCGCCAATCTGGCGCCGACCACCTCCACCGCGATGATGATGGCGCTGGGCGATGCGCTGGCGCTGGCGGCGATGCAGGTGCGTGGCGTGACGCGCGCCGGCTTCGAGGAACTGCATCCGGGCGGGGCGATCGGCAAGCGGCTGATGCGCGTGGCGGCGATCATGCACCAGGGCGATGCGATGCCGATCGTGCCGCTGGATTGCCAGATGCGCGACGTGATCATGATGATGACCTCGCGCAGCTTCGGCATGACCGGCGTGGTGGATGGCGAGGGCCGGCTGGTGGGCGTGATCACCGATGGCGATCTGCGCCGCCATTTCGATACGCTGATCGAGAGCACCGCCGCCGACATGATGACGCCGGATCCGAAATGGGTATCGCCCGGCTGCCTGATCGAGGATGCGCTGGCGCTGCTGAACAAGCACAAGATCACCGCGATGTTCGCGGTGGAGGAGGATGGCAGCGATCGGCCGGTCGGCATCGTCCATGTCCACGATTTCCTGCGGCTGGGGCTCGCTTGACCGCCGCGATCATCGTTCCGGCCCGTTACGCATCGAGCCGCTATCCCGGAAAGCCGCTTGCCCCGCTGAAAGGCGCCGGGGGCGAGGCCAAGCCGCTGATCCGGCGGACGTGGGAGGCGGGGCGGCAGGTGCGCGACATAGCAGCCCTGCTGATCGCGACCGACGACGCCCGTATCGCGGATGCGGCACGGGGCTTCGGCGCGCAGGTGGCGATGACGCCGGAGGCCTGCGCGAACGGCACGGAGCGTTGCGCGGCCGCGCTCGACGCGCTGCCGGCCGATATCGACATCGTCGTGAACCTGCAGGGCGACGCGCCGCTGACCCCGCCGCATTTCCTGAGCGATCTTCTGGAGGCGATGGCGGCGGATCCCACGATCCGGGTGGCGACGCCGGCGATCCGCGCGACGCCCGAAGTGCAGCGGCGGCTGTTCGCGGATCAGGTAGCGGGGCGCGTGGGTGGCACCACGCTGGCAACGGACAGCCGGGGCGACGCGCTGTATTTCTCCAAATCGGTGATCCCGCACATTCCGCCCGCGCGAATCGGCGATCCCACCTTGCCCCTGTTCCTCCACGTCGGCGTCTATGCCTACAGGCGGGAGGCTTTGGCCGCCTATGCAGGGGCGCCTGCCTGCGAACTGGAAATGCTGGAGGGGCTGGAGCAGATCCGCTTCCTCGACATCCGGGTGCCCGTGCGGGTCGTGGAGGTCGATCCCAGGGGCTGCGACATCTGGGAACTCAACAATCCCGAGGATGCGCCCGTGATCGAGGCGGCGCTGGCCTGCCGCGGACTGGAGTGACGTGGCGCGCGCATTTCCGGGCGATGCGCCGGGATTCCTCGACGAAGCCTTGTCCGTCTGGCGCCGCGCCTGTCGCCGCCTGCGCGAAAGGCGCTGCCGCGCGCTGACGCGGCCCGCGATGATCGGCGCGGAGCGGGTGCGGGTGATCGCGCTGGAGACGATGCCGATGCTGGTGGATGCGCGCGACGAAGGGCTTTCGCGCAGCCTGATCGACCATGGCTATTGGGAGATGTGGCTGACGGAAGCGCTGGAGGAGTTGCTGAAGCCGGGCATGGTGGCGATCGATATCGGCGCCAATCTGGGCTATTTCTCGCTTCTCATGGCCGATCGGGTGGGGCCTTCCGGGCGTGTCCATGCCTTTGAGGCCAATCCGGCGATGGCGGGGCTGCTGCGCGAAAGTGCCGCGGCCAACGGCTTTGGCGAGAGGATCGCTGTCCATTCCGATCCGCTGTGGGATGAGGATGGCGTGCCGTGCGTCCTCAAGATTCCCGAGGGCGAACCCAAGAACGCCCATCTCGTGACGGGGGCGGGGGAGGATGTGCCGGGCGTGCGGCTGACGACGCGGCGGCTGGATTCCCTGCCCGGCCTGCTCGACGCGGACGTTATCAAGATCGATGTCGAAGGCGCCGAGGAGCGGATCTGGCGCGGCATGGCCGGGCTGTTCGCCGGGGGAAGGCCGCTGACCATCTTTCTCGAATTCACGCCCTTCCGCTATGAGGCGCCGATGGCATTCCTCGAAGACATCATCGCGCAAGGATTTGCGCTGGGCGAACTGAGCGTGAGCAACGGCATCCGCGCGGTGACGGCGGAGCAGATATTGGCCGGTGATCCCCATGAGGATCGGATGCTGGCGCTGACGCGGAGGGCGCGGGCATGAGCGGGATGACATTGCTCGGCCGCAAGGTGGGGCTGGACGAACCCCTGTTCCTGATCGCTGGCCCCTGCGCGATCGAAACCGAGGCGCTCGCCCTGTCCGTGGCTGAAACGCTGCGCGGGATTGCCGAGCGGCTGGGCATATTCCTGATCTACAAATCCAGCTTCGACAAGGCGAACCGCTCCTCCGGAGCCTCCTTCCGCGGCGTTGGCATGGAGGAGGGATTGCGCATCCTGGAAAAGGTGCGCGCCGAGACGGGGCTGCCCGTGCTGACCGACGTGCACGAGGCGGCGCAGGTGAGGGCCGTGGCCGAGGTGGTCGATGTGTTGCAGACGCCCGCCTTCCTCGCCCGCCAGACGGATCTGATCGAGGCGGTCGGCGCGAGTGGGCGGCCCGCCAATATCAAGAAGGCCCAGTTCATGGCGCCTGGCGACATGAAGAACGTGATCGACAAGGCGCGCGCCGCCGCCAGCGCGGCGGGCGTGGCGAGCCCGGAATTTCTGGTGTCCGAACGGGGGACGAGCTTCGGCTACGGCAATCTCGTGGTGGACATGCGCGGCCTCGTCATCATGCGCGACACCGGCTGCCCGGTGGTGATGGACGCCACCCATTCGGTGCAGTTGCCAGGGGCGAACGGGACGAGTTCGGGTGGGCAGCGGGAGTTCGTGCCAGTGCTGGCGCGGGCTGCCGTGGCGGTGGGGGTCTCTGGACTGTTCATGGAGACGCATCCGGAGCCCGAGAAGGCGCTTTCGGATGGGCCGAATGCGGTGCCGCTGGGGGACGTGGAGGGGCTATTGCGGAAGCTGATCCGCATTCGGGAAGCGATTACGAATTCCTGATTCTGCCGGAGATAACTGGATTTCAGCTTCTGTAGCGACAAAGTTGTTGCTGACTGACAATCCCGACGTCCCAGAATGCCGTCCCGAATCGAGTTTCTCTCGCCGGACCGACGGGTTCCTCCCAATTTGTGGCCAAACGTATTTGGCCGATCGCATCCGCGAGTTGCCCAAGGACTGGGGCGCCACGTCGGGCGTCCCGCCTGTCTGGCGACGGGGGCCTCGCTTCAGGAAACGGCTCAGTTCAGAGGGCGACCTCATCGAGTGGTCCTTCGCCAAAACTCTGGCGCTTTCCCTGGGGTGCCATCAGCTACGGAGATAATCGCCAATTTCCCCGCCATGCTTCAGTGCGCCTCAATCCGGCTGGGGCCGCGAGCATAGGGTTTGCGGCCTTGTCACTTTTGTACGACGGGGAGCTATCGGTGAGTAGAATGCTCTCCTTAAAAATCTCAAGTTGCGCTCTATAATGTGCGCTACGCTAGCTTGTCAGCGCCGTGCAGCGTGCGGATTATATCCTTCGAGGTCGATTTCGAAATGACGTTCGCTCTTGGTGGCGGATATCCAACTCCACCCACCGCCGTCGTCGGACTGATGCGTTACATTGAAACCGGATGACGCAATGAGCGCTCGAAATCCCTTCATATTGGGCATAAACCAATTAAAGGCGTCACCTGTTTCACTGTTACCCGTATAATATAGCATCGGTAGCTGATGGATAACGCTGCCTGCGTCGAGAATTGCCGTACGCTGATTTTCCGTAAGAGTCTTATCGTAGATAATACGATCTATTGTTGGTGTATCGGAATAAAGTGTATCGTCACAGACATCATAAATTCTATCCAACGCCAGCAACGGATGACGAAGATGATAGATCAAGCCGAGAAAGAGCACGACGTCGAAGGTTCCATATCGCTCAACCGTCAGATTGTAGATGCTGTCACGAACATAATGGACATTGGTCAGGCCGAGGAGGTCCTTGGTCTGTTGAAAGCCCGTATGGGTGGGATCTTCTGGCCCTAGCGACACGACTTCGCGTGCGCCTCTGCGCGCGCATTCAAACGAGAAGAAGCCATTCCAAGGCGCGATATCAAGCACGCGCTTGCCCGCCAAATCCGTCGGGAAGTTCATCGCGGCCAGATTGGCGCTGACGTCCTTCGGCGCCTCCGTCACGTGTCCTGGGAAAATTTCCCACTTCTGAAATAAATAAATATCGCGATAAAATTCATCGAGAGAAAATCCAATCGGAGCCGAATTTATCAATTTAATTCTCCAATCAATCGTCAATAATATTAAGCAAATGACCAATTAGGTGGAATCGCCTTTTCAAGAACCAATTCTATCTCATAGCAGCCAGGGCCGGGTATGGCGGCGGGATGCTTGTCGGTCAGGTCATTTTGCCAGTCATTATCGAGCAAATGACGGACTCGATAGCTGTTGGGTGAAAGGGCCTCCTCTACCTCGCGGAGCAGTGATGCGGGCGTATAGAAACGCTTGTGATCTTGGTTCCAAAGCGATGGTGGGCGCCATTTCCGCTCAAACAGAAACTGGTGGGGCACGATTATGACGAGAAATCCGCCCGGTTTCAGCACGCGATGCCACTCACGCAGTGCCCCGATATAATCGGCGATATGTTCCAGCGCGTGGCTGACGAATACCCCGTCCGCCGTATCCGAGGCGACCGGCAAGTGCAGGCCGTCATAACCGGGAGATCCCTCATCATATCCTGTTGCGTGCGGAAAGAGAGGTACCGGATCGGCCTCGTAGCCTTTGTATCCGATATCGAGAATGACGCTGCCCGAAAGGTAGCGTTGATAGAAGCCGGTCTCGAAGCGGCGACGGAAGGTCGCTCGGGTCTCTCCTTTGACCGGCCAGTCAAGTGGTACCTCATGGGCGCCAAGCCTGATTATATCCGCCACGCCCACTTTCTCCTCCGGGCGAGGGCTAGCCGCCCCGCCGTTCGACGTCAAAGCCTCGATCTCTCCAAAATCTTTGGATGTGGAATAGCTGCACACGCCACCCGGTGGTCGGATTCCAGCGCTTGCATCAAAGTTATGCCGGGAAGGCAGCCGGCGACGAAAGGCGTGCGAAAAACTTTGGAGCGGGCGTTGGCGTGACTTCAACGAAATCGGCCACGCAAAATCAATGGCCCCGTCCACACCGGTGGCCATAATGAAGGGAAAATCTGTGCGCCACTATATCGCGCTTCGCAGTCCGGCCTATTATGTAGCCTACTCGATGCGGACTGCGTAGAAAAACCCGTTTCCGACAGGTGGCGACCGGTCGATAATTAGGTAACCGGCCGCTTCGAGAGGTGCAATGAGCGTCTCCTGATCTTTATCATCGAGCATGGTATGCCATTCTACCAGAAAGGCGCGGATTTTGCCGAGAAGACCGTTCCGTTCTAGCGAGGCGAACACCGCAAATTCGGAACCCTCGCAATCGACCTTCAAGATGACCTCGAGATCCTGAGCAAGGGCCTCTTCAATCAAGGGGGCGAGGCTCGGGCCAGCGTCGCGCAGCGCCACATCGATTTCTACCCCCTGCGTGACGCCGAGGGTGGTCATCGCGCCGGAATCGCCACGATCATCAACAACGATCGCGCCCTTATAGTCATAGTCGGAAAGACCGGCGAGCACCGGTTTTATCTTGTTGGCCAGATCGGGGTTGAGCGCGATATTGGCTAGGGCGCGATCAAACGTTTCAGGAAAGGGTTCGAAGCTATGGACCGCAGCGACGAACGGTTTACTCGCAAAGTGAAGTGAGGCCAAGCCCAGGTTCATCCCGACGTCGAATACTACTACTGGTCGGGCAAGTCGGAAATTATAGGCATTCTCGAAAAACATTTCTCCGACGAACCGTATGTCATCGACCGAGCGAGCGTGGAGCGTAATGCCGTTCACGACGAGTTGCACGGCATTGTCTACGATGCGGACGATTACCCCCCTGTCGAAAAGGCTCCGCAGCGCATCCTCATGTTCGACGAAAAAAGGAACGGCACGCCCCGCCTCAACCGGAAACTGAAGATCGATCGCGCGAGTATCGAGTGCGTCCGCATCCGTCAGCGGTACCGCCGGTAAATTGTCCGTGATCCGCAGCGATGCCTTGCCGTTGACCCAGACGCGATATTCGGCGCGGCACGATTTTTCCACAGTGAATGGCACCGCGAACGAGCGCGGCCCGGCGCGCACGTCCGAGCTTCGCACCTCGACGCGCGCCAGCAGCTTTTTTCCTGAGTCGGCAGACACATCGATCACCGCCAATACGGCGTCTCTCCAGAAACGGAGCGGCTCGCCCGCCTCGATCGAAAAGCCGGCGATGTAGTGTCCGGGCACGAGCTGCTGATAGGGTCCGTAAAGGGCGTGACCGCTTTCGCCCTTTCTCGTCAGGATGCACGCCCTACCGTCGACCGACTTTTCCGCAGAACCCAACTTCAAATTCAGCATTCATCGTCCCGCTAAAAGGGCGAATGCCCAAAAACATAAGCGATGCCGCCGGTCAAGCAATCGCGCTAGCACATTGCCTACTGGGACAGCCGGCCTTAAATGCCGATGCGCGCGCCATGAGGATGGAAATTCTGCCCTCTCCCCGCGTCATAACGTGTGAATAAGGGCCGTTGAACGAGATGGACGTCGCGGAGACGCAGGTGCCCCCCGCCGACCTTGTGTTGGATCCGTTTGTGTACGTGCCCGACATGGCGAGCAAGATCGACGGTCTCGGTGGGAATGCGCGCGGCCCCGATGGCGATTACGCCTTCCATACCGCTTATGTCGAAGCGGCAGAGGGTGTTGCCCATTTCTCCGTCCATTTCGAAGGGTTGGCCGCAACGCAAGGGACGTTGAACCTGCGTGTCCACATGTTGTCCGCAGACAGCCCGCATGCGCGCCTGGCGACAGCTGAGCGTGTTGCGCTCAACCGGCTCGTGTCGGGTGGCGGCCATTACGAGATACGCTTCGAGGCGTTTCACGGGGTCACTTACGCGCTCTACGGAGGCATTATTGGTGATACGGACGCGACAGCCCACTCGCTCCGGGTAATTTTGGATCGACCGGCGGATCCTAATGCGCGGCGAGATGCCGCGGCCGAGGCGCGTAATACCGCCTTCGGGTCGGAAGCTGTCCCGGTGCCGCATCTCGTATCGCTCGGCACGCCAACCCTGACTGCCCCAGTGACGCAACTCGCGACTGCGCGGCAGCTCAAGAGTGATACTGTGGCTCGCTGGATTAAGTCCGGCGCCTTGGCGGGATCGGACGATCTCGGTCGCTGGCGAGCGATCTATGTACTCGAAGCGCTCCGCACCTACGGGATGATGGAGCCCGGCGCACGCGGCGCCGGCATGGGCGCCCTCGATCACTCGGTGATTGCCGGGCTTGCCGGGAGGGGGCTGGAGATTGATCTCGTCGTACCACCCGGCAGTGGCGATATCGCTGCGGCAGACAACCTGCCCCATGTTGATCCCGAACTGGGGCAAGGCGTTACCGTCCGGACCGCTTCGCTTGCGCCGCTTGCGCCGGACCTCGTCAACTACGACTTCATCTGGACCCGTTGGACGGCCGACGAAGATATGACGTTGCTTGAGCATGCGCGCTTCATCGAAGCGGCCATTGCCTGCCTCAGGCCAGGCGGGGTCGCTGTGCACGTCGTCGATTATGATCCTGCAGTGATGGGCAGCGGGCGAGGTTTCGCGCGCCAGGATGTCGAGCGTATTATTCTACTGCTGATCTCGCGCGGCCACGATTTAGCGGAGTTCCGGATCGATCCGACGGGGCTGCTTATCGATCACAGGGGTATCTCCGCGTGCGGCATCATCTGCCGCAAAGCGCCACTCCGTGACTGAGCGGGCCCGCTATTTTAGCAGCCCAGCGTACATCGCCTCCACGCGATCGGCATAGAGGTCCTTCGAAAAGAAGGCCGAGCGCTTCGGGCCGAGCGCGCTCAACCGCGCGCGCAGTTGGGCATCGTCGTCAAGCGCCGCGAGGCCGCGGGCGATATCCGCTGTGTCATAGGGATCGATCAGGATCGCGGCGTCGCCGGCGACTTCGGGCATGGCGCTGATCGCCGAGGTGAGCACCGGTGTGCCAAACTGCATGGCCTCGAGGATCGGAAGACCGAAGCCTTCGCTGAGCGAGGGGAACAGTGCCGCGCGCGCTGACCGGATCAGGCGCAGCAGGAGGGGGCGGGAAAGGTGCTCCAGCCTGATTACCCTCTCGCTGCCTTTGGGGCCTTTTGGCGCATGCTGGAGCAGGGCGAACTCGTCCTCATTCTGCCAACCGCGGCCGCCGACGACGACGAGCGGCGTCTCGGTCTCGAGTGACAGATAGGCTTCGAGGAGCCGGCCCACATTCTTCTTGGGCTCAATGGCGCCGAAGAACAGGAAATAGCTGCGAAACGTTAGGCCGAAGGTGTTGCGGATGATCGCGGCGTCTTGGGCAACATCGCGGGCCAGAAAGTCGGGTGGGACGGTCGCCGATTGCCATGTGTTCGTAATCCGCCCCGGATCGATCCCGAACTCCGCGATAATAGCCGCCTTGCTCGCCTCGGATACGGTACAGAGGTGGTCGGCGCCTGCGGAGATCGTTGCGATGAGCCGGCGATAGCCGCGTTTGCTGTCCAGCGTCGTATAAGGAAGCTGGAGTGGAACCAGATCATGCAGCGTGTAAAGATTGCGCGCGCCGGCCAAGCGGATCGGCACCGGATAGGTCCAGTGCATGATCGAGGGCGGATCCGCCATTTCTAAGGGCAGCATACGTCCGTAATAAGCGAAATGCCGGTGCGCGAGATCGAACAGCCGTGCCTTGCTGACAATGCGTGTAAAAGCGGGAATTCGCTCGGCGAGCTGCTCCTGAACGATGCGTCCCGTCAACGGGATATCTATAGCCCTCGTCCTGAGAAAAGGGAGGAGTGCGGTCCGGCGCAGCCTTCGTTTTTCTCGGCGGCGTTGCTCAGGTGTGCGCTCCGGCGCGGGGCGACCCAGCGTCTCGAAGAAGAGCACGTCGCGCACTGCCGGATCCTGCCCAGGATCGATTCCGAACACGCCTTCCACGCCATGACCGCGTTCAAGCAAGACCGAGGCGAGCGTATGGCCATAGGTCGCGACACCCGTGCCGTTCGGCAACGCCAGATTATAGCCGTCTATGCCGATCCGGATCCTGTTCATTCCGGGCGGGTATCCAAGGCGACGTGCGGTGGCAACAGCGATTGGTAGAGCGTGCCGAGCCGCTCCACAAAGGGTGCCATCGTGAAGCGTCGGGCATTGTCGCGGCCTGCTTGGGCGAGTCGCGCATGCTCCGTGTCGCTTTCGCTCACCCGCTGAATCGCGGCAGCGATCGCCGGGACGTCTTCGGGAGAGATGAGGAGCGCTGCGCCTCCGGCGGTTTCCGCAAGGGCACCACGGTTCGAGGTGATGACGGGCGTGCCCAGACTCATCGCTTCGGCAACGGGCAGGCCGAAGCCTTCCGCAAGCGATGGCATGACCAGAGCGCGCGCGTTCGCGATCAGCCTTGGCATGTCAGATGCTGCCACATAAGATAGGCGGATGACCTGCTCCGCTGACGCGATCTCGCGCTCGATCGCGGTCGCCTCGGCGCCCGGTCCGGTGGGACCCGCAATAACCAGCGGCAATTTTGAGCCGCTTCGTCGGTGCGCCTCCATGAGTCGGATGATATTCTTGCGTGGCTCGACCGTACCGATCGCGAGCAGATAGCGCCCGATCGGAAGACCGGCCGGCGGTAAACCTGGAGCGCCAGCTAGATTGATCGCCAGCGAGCAATTCACAATGCGTCCCGGTGCAATTCCAAGGGCGGCCGTGATGTCGTGCGCAGCAGCGTCCGAAACCGTCACCAGCATATCCGCCGTCTCCGCAATTTGCCGGAGCAACCGCGTGTGTCGGCGGCCATCGATCGACGTCAGATTCGGTGCGGTAAGCGGGATCGCATCATGGATGGTATAGACATTTCGCCAGCCGAGAATCCTAAGCGGTACTGGATAGGTCCAGTGCATGATCCCCCCCCAGATCGGGGGACGCACAGGTAGTAGGCGTCGGTGGACATCGAAATAGACCTGCGCCAGCCGAAACAAGTCGGGTGCGCGGAACGCATCTTCCTCTCGTCGGATCCGGACTTCGCCTGGCCATAGAGCCCGGAGTCGTCGACCCCATCTCCCGCCTGAGCCGCCACCGTCGGACGACGCATCGTGAAGGGTGAGCGCGCAGGCGGAGAGGCTGCGCTGCGCATATGCCAGCGCCCGTGCATAGGAAGCTACGCCGGTTCCCCCATGGACCAGCATCCGACCGTCGAGCGCCAAGGGAACGTTTTGCGGACGGAGCATCAACGCTTAAGGGAGGTTGCCAAGTGCGCCGCGTGAGCGGCGGTCCTGTGTCGAGGTAAGGCGGGCATGATCCGGTTCGAAAACGTTTCCAAGACCTATCATATCCGCAAGTTTGAGAAGCGGGTCTACAACAACCTAAACTTTACGATCCGTAAAGGTGAAAGCATCGGCATTTGCGGTGCAAACGGGGCCGGCAAATCCACGCTCATGCGGCTGCTGGGCGGTGTCGAGCAGCCGACGAGCGGCAAGATCATTCGTGAGATGAGTACGTCCTGGCCCATTGGTCTTGGCAGCTGCTTCCAGTCGAGCCTGTCGGGTGCGGACAATGCCCGCTTCATCGCGCGCATCTATAACCAGCCCGAGGATGAACTGCTCGCCTACGTCGAGGATTTCGCCCAGCTCGGCCCTTACCTCTATCAGCCCGTACAGACCTATTCGGCCGGCATGGGGGCTAGGCTCGCTTTCGGTATCTCGCTAGCGATTGATTTCGAATGCTATCTGGTCGACGAGGTTACGGGCGCTGGTGACGAGCGCTTCCGTGCGCGCTCAGAGGAAGCGCTGCTTCACCGCCGCGATCATGCCTCACTAGTCATGATCTCGCATGATCCGGGCACTCTCAAGCAATATTGCACTCGTGGCGCGGTCGTCTACGGTGGATCGGTCGTCTTTTTCGATACCGTGGACGAGGCAAGCGAGGTGCACACGCGGCTCCAGCGCCGCTTGCGCTGAACGCTCCCCGCGAGCGATTGATTCGGTTACTCGCCACGCCTAGACACTGCGTCCGGTAGCCTGCCGCATACAACGAACGGCGATCCGCCCGTCTTCTAGAAGGTTCTAAGGTCTTGGCACTTCGCGTTCCGCTTGCGCTTCGTTCATGCATGATGGTGACATTGGCAGCCTTGTTGAGCGGATGCGCAACGCTGCCGGCAAGTGGCCCCACGGCGCGCGAGATCGAACACGGCGCCGCGCGTAATAGCCCGATTTCCTTCCGGATCGTTGACATTACCCGCTCGGTCGCCGGTGAGATTGAGGCGCGCGCGAAGCTTGCTGACGAGGCGCAGCCGACGCTTGCGAGCCTTGCGCGCGAAGGGCGGAACGATGTTGTCGGGCTAGGCGACGTCATCTCGATCAACATATACGAAGTGGGCGTGACCCTCTTCGGCACCGGAGGGGGGCGCGACCTCGGCCAGGCCTATGATCCCTCGGCTCGCGGTGAGGCTTTCCCGGCGATCGTTGTCGATCGCGGCGGGGACATCACGCTTCCTTATATCGGCAAGTTGCACGTGGCCGGCCGCACGACAGCTGAAATACAGGATATGGTTGTCCAAGGCCTACGCGGCAAGTCGCAGAGTCCGCAGGCGCTCGTGGCCGTTCGGCTCAACCTGAGCAACACCGTGTTCGTGGGCGGCGATGTGCGCAAACCCGGCCGGTTCGACCTGAGCCTTCAGCGCGAGCGGCTACTGGACGCGGTCGCGCTGAGCGGAGGCGCCGCCTATTCGGCTGAGGACACGATCGTCCGCTTCAATCGGGGCAACCAAACGCTGGAAGAACGGCTCGGGCGGATTCGCGCCGGCGCGCCGGATGATCTGGTGTTAATGCCTGGCGACCGGGTTGAACTTATAAAGCGACCACGCAGCTTCATCATCCTCGGCGCGACGAGCAAGGTCGCTCAGGTGCCGTTCGAAACGGGTGACGTCTCACTGGCCGAAGCGGTGGCGCGCGCTGGTGGCCCGCAGGATGCACAGGCGGATCCGTCGGCAGTGTTTTTGTTTCGCTATGATCCGCGCTCCGCTGGAGATGGTAGCGAATTGCCTGTGATCTACCGCCTGAACATGATGGAGCCCGCAAGCTATTTTCTGTCGCAGCGTTTTGCGGTCCGCGACAAGGATGTGATCTACATCGCTAACGCTGCCGCCAACAGGCCGGCGAAGCTTGTCAACATCATCAATCAGCTTTTCTCGCCGTTCGTGACGGCTCGCGTTCTAACCCGAAATAATTGATAAGACCGCAACAACCGCGCGACTGTTCGCCATAGAGCGGGCGGCGGTGTCGGCGGCGCAGGATGAAGGCAGGATGGCTCGCGCGAAGATTTTACCCTCGTCGGCATCGCTGCCGTCTATCACTTACACCGATTATCTGGCGACGCCTCTGGCTCGTTTTCTCGAGGGGGCGGACGTCGTGCCGGCCGCGAGCGAAAAAAAGACGAGCGATCCATCCGACTTTCTCGCCTCCTCGACCGGGCGTGTCGTCTTTGCCGGGTATCGGCTTCAGGACATTGCCGACTATCGAGCCGCGATCCAAGATTGGTTCGCATCCGTGCCAATAGGTGGCTATCTCGTTATCACCGTGCCGCATGCCTTCCTTTTCGAACGGCAATCGATGCTGCCGTCGCGCTGGCGGCCGGAGCAGCGGCGGCTGTACACGCCCTCGTCGCTAGCTACGGAAATCGAAGAGGCGCTACCACCCAACAGCTACCGACTCCGCTGGATCGGCGACATCGACAGCGACTATGATTACTCGCTTGAGCGCGACCATGTGCCGACGGGCTTTTACGATGTCGCTGCTGTAATCGAGCGGATCGCGCCCCCCGATTGGCAACTCGAGGATCGCGACGAGCCGGAAGCTTCTAGGCCCTCTTATGCCTTCGAGCCGCCGCGCACGCGTGTCGAGATGGCGCGTGGTCGGCCGCATCACCGCATTCTGGTGTTAAAGCTCGACCATCTCGGTGACTTCGTGATGGGGTTGCCCGCGCTCGATCGATTGCGGGCGGCCTTTCCCGCCTCCGAAATCACGCTCGTGGTCGGACCCTGGAACGAATCCATCGCTCACTCTCGCGGGCTGTTCGACAGGATTGTTCCCTTTGCGGCCTATCCTCGCAATTCCAGCGAGGAGGCCGTGGACGTTCCGGGCAAAAAGGCGCTTTTCGATGCGCTGATCTCGGACAATTATGACCTGGCCATCGATCTGCGCACCGATCCGGATACCCGCTTCTTCCTGCGTGACGTTCGCGCGACCCTCCGCGCAGGTATGGGCACCAAGGGCGAATTCCCGTTCCTCGACATCTTCCTGCCGGTTGACGTCACGCGCCATCATGTCGAGGCGGCGTGGGAGGATCGGATCCCGCTCCATCACTTTAACGTGCAGGGCTATTGCTACCGCACACACTATCAGGTTTCCTGTGACGGGCAGCTCGTCCGGCCGGAACGGGGTGCAATTATCTGGGGACCCTATCGCCACCTCGAGCCCGGGCGGTACATGTTCGAGCCGTTCCTGGAAGTCGAACATGCCAAGCCCGGGTTGCTTGGCTACGATATCGCGCTGGAGGCCGAGCGAGTGGCTTACGGGATATTGTCCGAGCCGAGCGACATCAGGCTGAGTTTTGAGGTCACCAAGCCGGCCCGTTTCGAGTTTCGCTTCCAGGCAGTCGATCAGGAGCCTGTGCCCGATTTCCGCTTTTACGGTGGGCGGCTGGTGAAGCAGGGCGCTAGCGGAGTTCTCCATCAATCCGAATATTTGCGTCTCCTGATCGAGCTCGTCGTTATGCGGACCAGTGAGGCGGGGTCGCTCGTTCAGGTTTCGCAGGGAAGATGAGCGACATTGTCATCTCGCCGTTTTCTAACAGCGACATACGTGACTGGCCGGCAGAGAGGTTTGCGGAATTGATCGGCGAGTTGAGTGACCGCTGGATGGGGGGAGGCAGGATCCGCGTGATCGGTACGCCCAGCCAAGCGATCCGCGCGCGCGACATCGTCCGCTATGCCGATCCGGAGCGGGTCGTGAATGAATGTGGGCGGCTGGCGTGGGATGAGGTGGTGCGCGAGATCGGGCGCGCCGGCTGCGTGGTTGGCAACAATTCCGGTATCGCTCATCTGTCGGCATCGATGGGCGTGCCGACGGTTTGCGTGTTCGGTGGATCGCATCAGCGGCTCGAATGGCGGCCGACTGGAGCGAATGTCACCTTGATCTCGCGTGCGATCGGTTGTTCACCCTGCCACCTCGATCATCGCATGATTTGCCCCTACGACAAGGCCTGCTTGCGCGATATCAATGCTACCAACGTGGCCGACGCCGTTATCGCTGCGCTTGATTGTGGAAATCATGCTGGCGCCAGGAAAGGAAAAGCGGGATGAGTATCCTGTTCGGGAGTGCTGCCGATCGTGCGCGCCTGGAGCGGATCGTGACAGATCTCGTCGGGGAGGTTGCGATTTTGCGCGAACGGGTCGCAACTCTTGAGGAGGGGCGGAGTGCGGCCGAAAGGCTGGCAGGTGAGGTGCGCGGACTCGGGCAACGCCTTGATGGAGAACTCGAAAAATTCGGCGCGCTCGCCCGTCGAATCGTGGCGCTTGACCGCAAGGTGGAGGAGAGCGAGAAGCGCGGGGAGGTACAACGGCGCAAGCTCGTCGCGTTGGCCAAGTCGGTCGACTGGGAAACGGACAGTCTACGCAAAAGCCTGGACGTTCTGTTCTCACAGAGTCTGGTGCGGGGCGAGCCTTCGGTG
Organism: Sphingomonas sp.; assembly: GCF_003248515.1. GTDB lineage: Bacteria > Pseudomonadota > Alphaproteobacteria > Sphingomonadales > Sphingomonadaceae > Sphingomonas_I. The sequence goes on along the minus strand of NZ_QFOB01000003.1, from coordinate 402,327 downwards.
GATGCCAGCCCGTCTGCTGGTCCGCTTCCTCCCACGGCGGTGGCGTGATCTGGGGTTTGTAGCCTGCGCTCTACGAAAGCGGCTTTTTGTCGCACTGTCGGGTGTTCGAAGCTAGCGCGGCGACACAAACGACGCCCGAGCGGATCGAAAACGATAGTCGGGCCGTTTCGATAGCCATGTGCTTCACAATGGGCACCGAAAATCTCGGCGTCGTCGGCGCCGATCGTAATCGGCGCGCTAGCGATCGTTACCTTCCTGCTCGCCACTGCCAAGCAGGCGCATGACGACGTGGTGGAAGAGCAAGGAGGCGATGCCGACCCGATTGGATGAGGTCGGTCCCATCTTATTCCTCGTTCCAGAGCGTGACCGAGATAAGGCTGAACTCTGCCTGCTCGGTGTCAGCCGGCCAGAAGGCAATCTCGAAGCGCGGCATGTCGAAAGGTAAAAACAGCCGGAAACTGTGCCGCGTGCCACCATCGAACCGCGCCTGCCAAATAAGATCGCCTACATTCTCTAAGAGCTGGCAGGTGAACCGTCCCGAAAACAGCCCCTCGATCACGAGGTGATACGTGCCTGCCGGCAAGAAAACGTAGGGGCCATTTGCAATCGGCGTAGTTGCACGCGACGCACCCGATTCCTGTCGCCAGTGAATTTGCTCATCACCGCGCACGCTATCGCGTCCCGCATCGAGGGCGGCGGGCAAAATTGTGAGCGCCGGCAGGCGCGGCGGCGCGCCTTTGGACAGCACAACATTCCTCATGCCTGAAGCGAGCAACTGTCGCGATGCCGGCATCAGGCGTGCCGCTGGATCTATCAGGCTGATCGTGAGGCCGAGATCTTCCTCCACGAATCGGAGGAAACCGGTGAAGGCTTCGTCGTTCCGGAAAAAACCGCGATAGATCTCCATGATAATCACGATGTCCGGTGATCGCGCGATCGTGCCGCACATACCGCGAAGCACCTGTTCTTCCCGCCCCTCGACATCGATCTTGACGAGATTGACGATCAGATCGGCCGGCAAGTGATCGTCGAGCCGGACGACAGGCACCTCGATGACGTTTGTGTGCGCTGCGCCGACCTGATCGGACGACAGGATATGCGCACCGCCGGGACCCGTCTCGTCGATCTCGAAGCGCAGAGTGTCGTTCCGATCGTACACCCCGAGGCAACGCGCCTCTGCGACGTCGCCCAGATTGTTCGTGTAGAGTGTCTCGGCAAGCAGAGAGTGAATATGAGGGTTAGGCTCGAACGCGATCGCGCGGCCGCCCGGGCGCAGATAAGGCGCTGCGCAAACCGTATAGTAGCCGTAGTTCGCACCGATATCGAGAAACACCGTCCCCGGGCGTGCGAAGCGTCGTAATACGTTGATCTCGGTCTCCTCATACCGCCCCTGGCTCAGCAGGTTCAGTCCACAGCCGCGGTCGCGCGGATCGAGGAGAATGCGTTCGCCGGTTGCGAGCAGTGCGATTGCTCGATCGTTACCCAGCGTCGTACTCGAGAAGAGCTTCACCTGCTCGACGTCGCGCTGGATGCGCCGCAGCGTCCTGTCCATCTCGGCAAGACGTATGCTCAGCGCTTCCAATGCGCGCGCGGTTGGAGAAGGGCGGCGGCCAAGGAGGCTTCCAACCCGACGAGACAGAGAGGACGGCATAGCTGCGCTTAGCGACACCTTGCCGCATTTCGCAAGACGCTGGATGTCGGCAGAACACAGGCTGTCTCGGCGGGGGCCGCATGATGGCGGCGGCGAGATGGATGGCGCCGAGGAAGGTAGCTGTTTGATCCCACGGTTTGATGGTCTGAGTAGCCCCAAGATTTCTGGACGCCTTCGATCCTAATTTTGAGGACAGGAGGCGATGATGGGGAAACCCAATTTCAGCGATGAGTTCAAGCGAGATGCGGTGGCCCAAATCACCGAACGCGGTTATCCGGTAGCGGAGGTTTCGCAGCGGCTCGGGGTCAGCCCGCACTCGCTGTATGCGTGGAAGCGACAACTGGGCAGGCAAGTGTCCGGCGATGCCGGCAAGGATGCCGAGATCCGCCAGTTGAAGCGCGAGCTGGCCCGGGTGACCGAGGAGCGCGACATCCTAAAAAAAGCCACCGCGTATTTCGCCAGGGATGCAAAGTGAGATACGCGTTTGTTGCCGAGCATCGTGACCAGTTGGGGTTCGCTCGATGTGCCGGTGCCTGCGCATCCAGCCCAGCGGCTATTATGCCTGGCAAAAGAGCCCGCTGAGCCAGCGGGCACGGGAAGATGCTCGACAGACGGAACTGCTACGGCAGGCCTGGAACGACAGCGGCAAGGTCTACGGCTACCGCAAGCTGCACGATGACTTGCTGGATCACGGCGAGACCTGCTGTCCAAACCGTGTTGCCCGGTTGACCAGGCTGGCGGGCATCAAGGCACAGGTCGGCTACAAGCGTCGACCGGGAAGCTATGGCGGCAAGCCGTCCCTGGCGGTTGATAATACCCTGGATCGCCAGTTCGACGTAGCTGCGCCAGATCGGGCCTGGGTGACAGACATCACCTACATTCGCACCCTGGAAGGCTTCGCCTATCTGGCCGTCGTGATCGATCTCTATTCTCGCCGCGTGGTGGGGTGGTCGATGCAGAGCCGGCAGACCACGGATGTGGTGCTGCAGGCGCTGAACATGGCGGTATGGCGGCGCAAGCCGAAGTGCCGGGTGCTGATCCATTCGGACCAGGGATCGCAGTTCACCAGCATGGACTGGGCTGCCTTCATCCGCGCTCACAATCTTGAGCACTCGATGAGCCGACGCGGCAACTGCCACGACAATGCCGTGGCCGAGAGCTTCTTCCCCTCGCTCAAGCGTGAGCGCATCCGGCGTCGGACCTACAAAACCCGCGAGGAAGCCCGGCAGGACGTGTTCGATTACATCGAGATGTTCTACAATCCGGTGCGCAAGCACGTCAGGAACGGGATGCTGTCGCCCGTCGAGTTCGAACGGCAGCAGATTTTGAAAGCGCAAGGCGTCTAAAAAACTAGGGGCTACTCAAACTGATCTAGGAGTGCTGAAGATCGGGGAGTAGTATCGCGCCACGAATCCCCTGTTTCTGCCGTTCAACTGTGGGCGAGCGCCCCAGACAGGCGGCTAAGGTCGGCATCAACCATCTCGTCGATCATCTCCTTCAGATTAACGGTCGGTGCCCAGCCGAGCTTCTGCTTCGCCTTTGCAGGATCGCCGAGAAGGATGTCGACTTCCGAAGGACGGAACAGTGCTTCGTCAATCACCAGATGGTCATTCATGTCGAGACCCACGCGATCAAAGGCCAACTGGCACATCTCGCGTACGCTGGTCGTCACGCCCGTGGCGATCACGTAATCGTCAGGTTCGTCCTCCTGGAGCATCATCCACATCGCCTCGACATAATCGCGCGCATGGCCCCAGTCGCGCTTCGCGTCGATATTGCCAAGACGCAATTCGGTTGCGAGCCCCAGCTTGATGCGTGCTACCCCGTCCGTGACCTTGCGGGTCACGAACTCGATTCCGCGCAGCGGGCTTTCATGGTTGAAGAGAATGCCCGACGAGGCGTGCATGCCGAAGCTTTCACGGTAATTGACCGTAATCCAGTGACCGTAGAGCTTCGCTGCAGCATAAGGTGAGCGCGGATAGAACGGTGTTCGCTCATTCTGTACGGGCTGCTGGACTAAGCCATACATTTCCGAGGATGATGCTTGGTAGAAACGTGTATTGGGCTTGATGATGCGGATCGCCTCCAGAGCGTTCGTGACGCCGACAGCCGTAATGTTGGCGGTAACTATCGGCTGGCTCCACGACGTCGCGACGAACGATTGGGCGCCGAGATTATAGAATTCGTCAGGCTGCACTTCCTGTATAACCCTCATCAGCGAGGCGAGATCGGACAGATTGGCCTCGTGTAACTTAACGAGCGTTGCGATACCCAGCCAGCGCAGGCGGTGCTCTGTAATACCAGAGTGCGACGAACGCCGCGCCATGCCATGCACCTCATAGCCTTTGTTCAGCAGCGACTTGGCTAGGTAAGCGCCGTCTTGCCCGGTAATCCCGGTAATGATCGCACGCTTTTTCATTTAATCTCCGCTATATGCTCGACCGTGATGTCGCACCCGCGCGGCTATGCCCGCGTTGCGGCTCGGTTCGCAAGTCCGGTGTGCAAAATTGAACGAAGGCTTGCGCCGCCAGTGCAGCTTGATAGTCAGCGGCAACCGGGTCGATGATCCGCCATGCGGCGGCCTTTGCGGCGCGGACCCTCTAGTCGGAACTCTCATGCCTGATTCGTTCGCGATCATTCACACTTGGCCCGACTTGCGGAATGCCGAGTATGAGGTTGTCCAGCGATTAATTGGGGCGGCCGCGAACATTGGTCGATCGGTCGCTGTCATAGACAACAATGGTGTCGTCGTATGGAGTAGTCCGGGAATGGGGCTCCGCGCGGGGCAGGTTTTGCCAAGGGACTCCGTCCGTTTTTCGATCGCGCTACATTTTGAATCTCCTCGTGTGTTGGATATATATAGCTATTATACGATTTGGCAGCCAATAGATTTCTATTACGATTTTGGCTACCAACCGAGTATAGATAAATTCTCCACGCACAATGATCTTATATCGTGCGACTCCGACATCGCGGATGCGCATGCTCTCAACATCTTTACTGGGCTTGGTAGGAGGCCGTCCGGGCCTTTGCCGCGGATGTTCCATATGGTTGCGGAGCCTTATCTGGAACCGGCCATCGATGCTGACGCCAAGCTCTTCTACATTGGCATAAATTGGGAACGCATCGGGCGACCCAAGGGGCGTTTCCATGATGTGCTGGTGTCGCTAGACTCAAAAGGGCTCACGTCAATCTATGGGCCCGAGAAGATCCTGGGCGTCGCGCCTTGGGAGGGCTTCAAGACCTATGAGGGCGAGCTCCCCTTCGACGGTCAAAGCGTGAAGCGGGCGATCAACCGGGCCGGCATCTGCCTTGCTTTATCGTCCGGGCCACACAAGCGTGCGGGCATCATGAGCAATCGGCTGTTTGAGGGGCTTGCGGGTGGCGGCGCTGTGATCGCGACACCCAATCCTATTATTGATAAACATTTCAGGGATGTCGTCTATCTGGTGGATGACAGCCGTGGCGAGGATGCACTGGGGCAACTTGTGCTGGAAGCGGTGCGTGAGATCCGGTCCGACACGGCTGAGGCCCGTCGGCGCGTACTCGAAGGTCAGCGCATCCTGAGGGAACTCTGCTCCCTCGAGCGCAGCATCGAGCAGTTGTTCGAGACGCATGACGAGCGCGTCGCGCATTTCGGTCGGAATTTTCTTGCTGACGCCGAGGCGACGGTCATCCTCATCGATGATTATGGCGCGCCGGCTCGCATCAGAGATCGCATCGAAGAATATCGAGGCCAGTTGCGTAGCGCGATCAACCTGCATGTCATTTGCGATCCGGCGGTAGCCCAACAATTGGCGGATGAGCGGACGGGCGGAGCGATTCGCGCCTTAACGATCCATCCGTGCGCCTACGATCCTTCCCCTTCGGTCTTTGACGGCATCAAGCCGGTGTCAGAGAGGACAGGTCCCATCGTGCTGAGAATTCTGGCAGATCTGCGCACGCCTTCCTTCCTGATCGCCGGAACGAATGAGATCGTTTTCGTTGATCACCTCGCCAGCTTGACACGGGCATTGGCCGATAACCCGAGTGCGGCGATGGCATCGTCGGCGATGCTCCGCGAGACGTACAATGGGCCAGTGAGCCGCGCCCGGACGCTCTTGGAGTTACGGGCAACGAGTTTCGATACCGTCGCGAATGTCACCGGTGCGACGGCACCAAGAGGCCGCTTTCTCTTCCGAAAGAGCCTAGCGAAGGGGGGCGTTGCCGAACTCATGGCGCTGATGGACGGCGAGGAGCATCGCTATTTTCAGCTCGCCGCCTTACTAGAGGGGCCGGTTGCGCAGACGGGGTATGCCAGCCTTGTGCTCGATGAGGCGCTCGCCGCCCCGCCTCGCAGTCCCGCAGAACCCGCCGAGTATCAGTGTCAAGCAATCCGCGATCGAGTGGCTCAGCATGCCAATTGGCCCGAACTGAAACGCCGCTATGCAAAAGCCGACGCGGAGCCTTTGTCGGGCGTGATCCAGGCGGCCGGCCGCGGATCGTCTAAGGGGCTGATTATAGCGGGAAAGATGCTCGAAACAATCGCTGGCGGCGACGGCGCGAGCTACCTTGCTGCCGGCTTCTCGCAGCCGGAGCCGGATCTGACTTGGCTGGCGGCAGAACGCGGTGTCATCAATTTCGAGCTGGCCACCGACATCGCCGCTGAGGACCCGGAGATCGCGCTGACGATGTCGGGCCGGCGATCGCTTGAGACCGGCCGGCAGCAGCATTGCACCTTTCTGATCAACGGCATGTCGTGCGCCTATCTCCCTGTACCCGAAGAGCTCAGCACGGTGCGGCTGCGAATACCGCGCAACCTGCTAACGGCGTCACGCGCCATCCGTCTGGAGATCGTGCCTGATCATCTCGAGCCTGTCAGTCCTGATGCCGGCCTCAATGATAGTCGGGAGTTGGCCGTTGCTCTGATAGCGTTCGGTGTCATGCCTCAAGCCAGCGTCGAACTGCCGGTTCTGCAGCCGAACAAGATGCACGATGCTGGTGAGGGTGGTTCGGGTTCTGAGGCCCTCGTCCGTGGCTTCTATGAGCCGGAGCCCGGCCTTACCTGGATGGCCGGTACAAGTGCCTCGATCCGCTTTCGGGTGTCGCAGACCGTGATCCGGCCCGTCCTACGGCTTGGCTTGTGGGGGCGATGCTCGGAAGAGGGCGAGCGGCAGATCATGCGCTTTTCGCTGAACAAGCAGCGTCTCGATGACTTGATACTTGAGGACCGTCAGAATGTGATTGACGTGTCGCTTGGTACGCTAGCACCGATAGGAGCCCAGTATAATCTGGAGATAAGGCTGAGGCATGCGGAAATCGCAGAAGATAAGAACGGCAATCTTCTTGATGGCCGATTGCTTGGGCTTGCGGTGACAGGCATCGGTGTTTTCGGAGGCGAGCCAGAGGTCGCGGTCTCGCTTGGTTCCCATGAGGGCGGCAAGACAGAGGATGATGTTGATGAATTGTTTTGAAGATCTAGGCGGAGCAGCGCGCGCGTGATCCTCGTTACCGGTAGCAGCGGAGTGCTTGGCCGGCCGCTTGTCGAGGCGCTGCGCAGCGGAAACAACGAGCCTGTTCTCCCGTTGACGAGCGCGGATGTCGATCTGCGGGACCAGAGCGCAACCGAGGATTTTCTAGCACAACATCGCCCGCGATTGGTCTATCATCTCGCCGCACGTGTTCACGGCTTGGGCGGCAATGCGCGTTTCCCAGCCGAAATGTACCGCGACAATATACGGATCAACACCAATCTGATTGACGCGGCGTGGCGGGCCGGCTGCGAAAAGATCGTGGCGGTCAGCACCGTTGCCGCCTATTCGTCCGACCTGCCTCGTCCCGTGCGAGAGAGCGCGATCTGGGATGGCGCCCCGCATGGTTCGGAGAGGGCCTATGGGCATGCGAAGCGCGCCATGCTGGCGCAGCTCGAGGCCTATGCCGCGCAGTTTGGGTTGCGCTTCGTCTACCCCATTATGACGAACATCTTCGGTCCGGATGACCGGTTCGATCCCGAAAACGGACATGTCATCCCTTCGCTCGTGGTCAAATTTCACGAAGCTGCGCGTACTGGCGGCTCGGTTAGGATCTGGGGCACGGGGCGCGCCGAGCGGGATTTCCTCTACGGTCCTGATGCTGCTGCGGCGCTGATCGCTATCTCGGAGGGAGAGGGCCCCTTCAATGTTGCGACCGGTGCCACCGTGCCCATCCGCACGGTGGTGGAGATATTAAGCCAACACAGCGGCGTGACCAAGATCGAGTGGGATGCGAGCAAGCCAGACGGGCAACTGGAGCGCAGCTATGATGTGTCGCGACTGGCCGAGACAGGCTTTCGTCCTCGGATTTCGCTCCGCGATGGCCTGATCCAGACCTACGATTGGTATGTACGATCGGCCGGGGCTTTTCGCCGCTAGGCTTTTGTAGCGCTACTCCCTGTCAGGTCGTTGGATTTGAGAAAGAGAAAAGCTGAGTGTTTCCTGAAGATTAGGTCTTGCCCAGCCGGTGAGCCGCCAAAGTCCGTCAAAAACTTGGAATTGAGTTGCTACGGCAATGCGTAGCTTGTCGAGACCGACGAGCGTAAGACTTCCCTCGCGGGCCAGCCAGCGGCCGAGCACGACCCCCTCCTCATCCCGAATTGAACCGTCGTTTCGCAACTCGATCAAATGCTGTCCGGAAAACGTTTCGGCTTTCCAGCGGCCGCGCAGATCCAGCGTTGAAAGCGTGTAACTAGGTTGAATCCCTTGCGCGGAAGCCCAGCTTTCGTGATCTTCGTCATCCGCTGACGAGGTCTGTATAACGGTCCTGCCATTGGCATGAGCGGCGCCCCTCAAACGAAGTAGGGCTGGCCATCCATTGACAGTAGCGAGAAGAAGGCTCCCTCGGCTGCCGCTCCGGAACTCTAAGGCGCGTCCCGCGTAGCGTAGCGTCGGCGTCGGAACAGAGCGACCCAGATCGGCAAACGCCGCCAGCAAACACGCTTCTTGCTGAGTGCCCCCAATCCAAAGCAGATCATGGCCGATAATAGTGTCTGGATTGAGTTGTACAATAATCCGTTCCGACACGTCGATTGCGGCGAGATCGAAATCTAGAAAGGCGCTCCAGCCATTATATACATCGACAATCTCGTCGGGCACCAGGGTGAGCGTCGTCGCGTTCGCACCGATGCCGGTATAACGTTTCGTTCCAAGCTGCGGATCATCGAAGTCTATGAGCAGCCATCCTTCGGCATATCGCCAGCGACCATATGTACCTTCTGGACCTCGCACCTCGCCATCGGGCGTGAGCGATCCCTTTTGAACGCGGCGTCCCAGAAGGTCGCGCACCACGAGCGGTAATCCAACCAATACGTCCATTAAATGCGCGTCGAGCGCCGGAAGAATTTGGTCCGGCATCGTGGTAACCTTGGGGCCTGGGATCGCCCAATAGATGTCGGACCAGCCAGCGTCGTCGATCAACCGCCGAGCGAGGGTGTTTAGCAGTTGATCGTAAGGATCGCGAACTGCTTTTCTCACATATTGGTGACCTGTTGAGTCGGCGTCTTCCAGAACCGCGTCCAGTAATTTGCTATCGACCTCCTCCATGGGCTGTCGCGCGAAAAGGTGCAGAAAGTGATCTACGAGATCGTTCGACCAGGCGTAAGTATCGAAGAAGTTCATCTCCGGGCCCATGCCGAAACTCATCGCCGCGAAAAGGCGGAATCGATCGGGATTAGCGAGTAGATGCATGGTATAACGACGGTCGGCAACGAAAAACGGTTCGCCTATCCTTGTATTGAGCGGCTTCAGCGTCTCATGGATCCACTCAACTATCCAAGGATGCAGCGCCCTGGCAAATGTTGTACCCACCTCAGTTCCCACATCAACGAATTCAGCCAGTCGAGCGACGGACATCCAGCGGAAGTCGACGTTATAAGCCGATATGGCATAGCTCTGGGCGGCGAACCGCTTTTCTCCCTGGACTGCGCGCGGTGAACCGCCAAAGTTAACGTGGCACTGGTTGAGCCGGAAATCATTAGGCGGAAAATAAGACGAATCTGGTCCGACTAGGTCGATCAGGTGTTTGGCGGTGCCTCGTGAAAAAAGTTCATTGAGGGCGGAGGAGAGGCGGGCAGGAAGCGTCTGGACTATTTCGTCCTCCCACTCGCGATGCCACGAATGGGGGGCATCGAGCAATCCAGGGCGCGACATGATATGCTTGTCCGCCAAACGATGCGCGAAATGCGCGATTCCGTGGAGGGGGAAGGATCGATCGCAGACGATAGACAGCCATGCCGTACCCACGGTTTGCTCGTTGAAAGCTTCGACCACTGGTAGCAAATTTTGGAAGAAGAGCTTAGCTCCGCCCCAAGTGACAACCGGGCGAGCGAACATATAAAGACGAGTTGCAAGTAGAGCGGCCGACGCTCGTTGCAGGTCGGCCGAACCGCCGTCGCCGCCAACTGATATGGTGATACGACTGTTTACATCTAGGTAGCCGCAGACCGCGCCTATAAGCTGATCGGCGCCTTCGCGCCAAGTCATGTAAATCCATATAGGGCTGGCATTCGCAGGGATGGTGGCGGCCATGCGCCCCGCGAGAGCGCTCCGGGCCGCGCCAGAAAGAGGGGCGGCAACCAGCAGGGGGCCGGTTCGTCCATGTAGATCGGCAGTTTGCCAAACAACTTGTGCCGTCTCTATGGTCGGGTCTTCGCGAAAGATGTTGAGGCACCGCCGCCAATCTTCGTCAAGCTCCGGGCCGCGCCATTTGCGTGAGACGTGTGCTTTAATCGAGGGCAATGCAGTCATCGGCAGATCAAGTGCTTGCCAGAGTTGAGGGAGTTCCGCCAACCGATCGGGAGTGATGCCGCAGATGAGCAGATACTGCGCGCGCCGGAAGCCGGCGTGCCATCTTAGCTGCCTGGCTAGTGCGATAAGCAGGACGATATGCGATAGCCATGTGCTGGAGGAAATGTCGATCTTGTCGAGCGCCCGGAGAAAACGCACTTCGCTGGTCGCGGAAATTATTTCAGCGAAGCCGCGGTGGCCGTCGGACGACGCTTTGTGGAGGATCGTCGTTGCTGCAGGCCATTCCGCGATCAGGGTTAAATGATGTAGGAGGGAGGCAGTCTCTTTCGTCACATGCCAGTGTTCGGGCTTGTCGGCCAGCCTAAGCGCGAGGCGCGTAAGGAGATCAAATCGGCCAAGGCTGCATGCCGCCTGAATGATGACCTGCAATGCAGCGCCGTCTGGTGGGATAGTTCCGGCAATGTCTTCAAAGTGCTCATCCGCGAGCTGACAGATCTCATCGGCAGACCGGTTCGGGTCCGCGGAAGAAACTTTCGCCCAAATCGCATCGGGTGTGTTCAGACTCATACTGCTTGAATCCGGTATCATTCTATTGCGAGCGGAGGACGCCGCGCTTGACCATCAGTTCGGTGAGGCCGGCGTCGAGCGAAATTTGGGGATTCCAGCCGGGCAAGATTGCTCCACGCCATATTTTCATGACTTCGCGTTCTCGATAGGCGCGAGCCCCCCACCGGATATCAAGCGGGCGGCCGGAGAGTCTTTCGATGGTCGCTGTGAGTTCACGCACGGTGACCGGCGCGGCCGATCGAACGGCGAAGCGCTCGATCTTGCCCGGCCCGCTCAGGCCGGTTCGGGTGGCTGCAACAACGAATGCGCTGGCCACATCCTCAACATGAACTGGATCAATCTCTTGGTCGCCTGGCGTCATGTCCAAAGGTGCGCCGGTCAGGCAGTTATCGATCAGGAGATTGATAAGCTTTCGCCGGTGGTCATCCGGGCCATAAATATCAAAAAGAAGCAGCTCCACCGCACTGAAGCCGGCATTATCCACATAGTGTTGAAGTAGATCAAAACATGCTTGTTTTGTTGCCGCATACAAATCGACCGGTGCGTAGTCGTCCGTTCCTAACCGATGCTGCCAGAATGTGCCTGCAACAACGATCCTGCGGCAAGCCCCACTCGCCATAGCTTCGAGCAAATGCAAGGGTAAACGAATATTCGCGTCGATAAAGTTATCTATATCTTCTTTCTGTCCGGCGCCCGGAACAAGAGCAGCGAGATGCACTACCACCGCAGGTGTGACACTCTGTATCACTGCGTTCAGGCTATCGAATGTGCCGTCATAATGGTGCAGGCCGAGCCTGCTTTCCCCGCGCGTAATCGTCTCGACAGCCCAATTATTTTTCTCGAACAATCGGCCGACGGCCCGACCTGCAAAACCTGTGCCGCCGGTTATCAAAACGACTTTGCGTGCCGTCTCGCTCATGCAGCAATCCGGTCGCCCATCAAAAAGCGGTCGATCACCTCGCCGACATAATCAAGATGCGCTTCGCTCAGGCCCGGATAGACGCCGATCCAGAACGTGTCGTCTACGATCTTGTCGGCATTGGGCAGGTCACCCGACACGCGGTAGGTCCGGCCCTTCATATAGGGCTGGCGGATCAGGTTGCCGCCGAACAGGAGGCGTGTCGCGACATTCCTATCATTCAGGTAGCGTACAAGGTCGTCGCGTGTGAAGCCGACGCCCTGGCGCAGCGTAAGTAAGAAACCGAACCATGACGGATCGCTCTTCGGCGTCGCTTCCGGCAGGATGAAGACATCCTCGTGACGCGCGAGCATCGTCTTCAGATAGGCGAAATTGCTGCGGCGCGTGGCGACGAAGGAGTCGATCCGGTCCATCTGCGCGAGGCCGACAGCGGCCTGCATGTCGGTGATCTTAAGATTATATCCGAGATGCGAATAGGTATATTTGTGATCGTAGCCGAGCGGGAGATCGCCCAGTTTCCAGCCGAAACGGCGCTTGCAGGTATTGTCCTGGCCGGGCGCGCAATAACAGTCTCGGCCCCAGTCGCGGATCGATTCCATCGCCCGCTTGACGATCGCGCGGCGTGCGAACACCGCGCCGCCTTCGCCCATCGTGATATGGTGCGCCGGATAGAAGCTGAGCGTGCCGATGTCGCCATGCGTGCCGACGAGCTTGCCTTCGTAGGTCGCGCCGAGGGCGTCGCAGCAATCCTCGACCACCCAGAGATTATACTTGCGCGCGACCCGCATCACCTCGTCGAGCGCGAAGGGGTTGCCGAGCGTGTGTGCGATCATAATTGCGCGCGTGCGCTCTGAAACGGCACCTTCGATCCGCGCGGGATCGATATTGTAGGTCGGTATGTCGACGTCCACGAACACTGGCACCAGATTGTTCTGGATGATCGGGTTTACGGTCGTCGGGAAACCGGTCGCTGCGGTGATGACCTCGTCGCCGGGCTTCAGCGCCCGCTCGCCGTGCAGATGTGATGTGAGGCTCGTCAGCGCCGTCAGGTTCGCCGACGAACCGGAATTTACCGTGAGGACACCGCGGACCAGCCCGAGATAGGTCGACAGCCGCTCCTCGAACGCGTCGTTGAAGCGGCCCGTCGTCAGCCAAAAATCCAGCGCGGAATCGACGAGCGAAACCATCTCCGACGAGCCATAGACCTTCCCGGCCACCGGTACCGGCGAACTGCCGGGTACGAAGGGTTGGGGCGCATGGGCGACATCCGCATATTCGACGACGAGCTTCGCGATCTCGTTTCTGATGTCTTCCTTAGTCCGCGTATCGCTCACGCGCATACTCCCAATTGCGTCTTGAACTCTCGATAGGCTGCAATCTGCCGGCGCGTGAAGGCGGCCATGTCGGCTCCGTCGCGTTCGGCTGTGTACCAGGCGGTCGTCTCAGCAAGCGCCGTATCAAACGGCCACACGGGTCGCCAGCCCAGAAGTCGCTTGGCCTTTGACGAATCCAGCTTCAGAAATCCCGCCTCGTGTGGCTGCTCGCCCTGAATGATCTGCCACCGAGCATCGGGGCCCCAGAGTGCCGCCATCGCTTGCACGACCTCGCCGACGGTTCGTTCCGAGGCGGCGTCAGGGCCAAAATTCCAGCCATCGGCCGCAGGTGCTCCATCCTCCGCCAGCAGGCGCTCGGCCAGGGCGAGGTAGCCGAACAGTGGATCGAGCACATGCTGCCAGGGGCGGACCGCATTAGGATTGCGGATGGCGGTGGTCTCGCCCGCAACGAAGGCGCGGATCAGATCCGGGATGAGGCGGTCGTCCGACCAGTCGCCACCGCCGATTACGTTACCGGCGCGGCCCGATGCCACGCGCGCGGCTCCCTCGCCCGAGAAGAAGGATCGACGATAGGCGCTGGTCACCAACTCAGCGCAACCCTTGCTGTTGCTATAAGGATCATAGCCGCCCATCGGCTCGATCTCGCGATAGCCCCAGTCCCATTCATTGTTTTCGTAGCATTTGTCGCTCGTGACGATCACGCAGGCTCGCACGCTGGGCGTGCGCCGGACAGCCTCCAGCAGATGGACCGTGCCCATGACGTTCGTGGCATAGGTCTCCACCGGTTCGGCGTAGGAAAAGCGCACTAGGGGCTGCGCCGCCATGTGAATCACGACCTCCGCCTGCGAGGCGGCCAGCGCCGCGGCCAAGCCGCTCGGCTCCCGGATATCGCCGATCGTCGAGCACGCGAGCAGCGGCTCGACCTGAGCCGCGCGAAACACGCCCCGGGCGGGTGCCGGCAGCGCAAAACCATATAATTCCGCCCCCATGGCTGACAGTGTCGTGACCAGCCACGATCCCTTGAAGCCCGTGTGGCCGGTGATGAAGACCCGCCGACCCCGCCAGAGATGATCGCCGCTCACCAAGTCTTCCACGGCGCACGGCCGCTTTCCAAAAGCTCATTCAGATATTGCTTGTCGCGCACCGTATCCATGCATTGCCAGAACCCATCATGCAGATAGCTGTGCAGTTCACCTTCAGCGGCCAGCCGGCGCATCGGCTCCTGTTCCCAGATCGTGGCGTCGCCCTCGATATAATCGAACACCTTTGGCGACAGTACGAAGAAACCACCGTTGATCCAGGCGCCGTCGCCAACCGGCTTTTCCTCGAAATGGTCGATCCGATCGCCGTCGAGTGTCAACGCGCCGAAGCGGGCTGGCGGACGGACACCGGTAAGCGTCGCGAGCTTGCCATGTGCGCGGTGGAAATCGATCAGGGCGCCGATATCGACGTCGCTGACGCCATCGCCATAGGTCATGCAGAAGGCATCTTCGTCGCGCAGGAACGGAGCGACACGCTTCAGTCGGCCACCCGTCATCGATGCGGCGCCGGTGTCGATCAGGGTCACACGCCAGGGTTCGGCGGCGTTGCGATGCACTTCCATGCTGTTGCGGCCGATATCGATCGTGACGTCCGACATGTGTAGATGATAGTTGAAGAAGAATTCCTTGATCATGTCTCCCTTGTAGCCGAGGCAGACGATGAAATCGTTGATACCGAACCGATCATAGATCTTCATGATGTGCCAGATGATCGGGCGGCCGTGGATCTCCACAAGGGGCTTAGGTCGCGTAACCGTCTCTTCGCCAAGTCGGGATCCCAACCCGCCCGCCAAGATGACTGCCTTCATGAATGAGCTCCCGTCGATCCAGATCAGGACCCCGTGCGCTGCGATGCGAGCCCGCTCAGGCAGGCGCATATCGCGTCGCGGGGAGTCGCCCGAGGGGCGTTGCCACGATCTGCGGCGTTAAACAATCGCCCGGTGTCCGCGCTTTCGGAGTTTCTGCCGTGATACCTTGCCTTGCCGTCGAGCGCGCGTCTAGGCAGTCGCGACCCCTCTTCATCGCGGCGGCACCCGCTGCCCGCAGCCCCGGATTCCAAATGAATATTCTTTTTTACGAGGATCCGCTGACCGATCATCGCTCGCTGTTGTGGCGGGCTCCGCACATCGGCTGCGATGCGCCCTGGATGCGGGCATTGCGGGACGATGGCTGCGATGCGCGTATGTTGGTTGGCTTGCAGTTAATGCATGTCGCCCGCCGCGCCGGGTTGCCGCAAGATGCGCTGCTGGAGGTCGATGAGGGGCGCATCCTCGCCGCGCTCGACGAGCCGCACCTCGACATTAACTATCTGTTCCATCGCTATTTCGGTCGATCGGACGCGGAAGGGTCGGCTATGCGCGATCAGGCCGAGCGGCACGAAAAGGCGATGCGCGCCATCGTTGCGCAGGCGCTGGGCTCGTTCGCACCCGATGTAATCATTACCTGGGTACCGGTGCCGCATCTGCGGTCGCTCTTTCCGGAGGCCCTGATCCTGCACAAGGAAACGGGCCTCACCTCGCGCGCGCCATTCGTCCCCAGCTATTATCTCGATCCGCTCGGCTTCCACGATCGCTCCGCTCTCGCAGCAGCCGCATCTGTGGTTGCTAGTGCGCGCTCGGCAGAGGTTTTCCCGGCCTATAAAGCGGCCATGCGGCGGTCGCTCGATGCAAGCGTCGATGCCGATGCCCCGCAGCAACGGATTGCGGGTTTCTCGCGCTCGCTTCTGGTCGCGTCCCAGGTGAGCGGTACGTTCTTCTTCGACGGCTCCTGCAGCTATCGATCGCAGGGACATATGCTGCTCGACATATTGCGCGCGACGCCTGCCGATACCGCGGTCATCCTCAGTCAGCATCCCGACCGGCCGTGGCTTGGGGCAGCCGAGGCGGCCTCGCTCGGCGATTATCCTAATCTTATCGATGCGCGAGAGCTGGGCAATGTTGGGGGGCAGCAGCTTTTGCCTTATGTCGATGCGGTGGCGACCGTCAGCTCCAGCGTTGGGTTCCAGTCCACGCTCTGGGATCGGCCCCTGGTCGCCCTTGGGCACAGCCACCTCAACAGGCTCACACATTTTGCCGGAGTGGGCGCGATCGACGCCGCGCTCGAGGCCGTGATCGACGGTGCCGATCGGGCGGCGTGGCTGGCATTTCACTATTCCTATCTGGATGCCTGGGTCGCCCGGCCGGGTTGGTTCGCGAGCCATCTGCGCGACCGCCTCAGCTACTGGCGCGCGCGCGGCGCGGATGGATATTTTGCGGACGCATGGGCCGATCCAGAAGACATAACGGCGCTCGCGCTCGAACAGATCGAGCATATGCCGTGGATGCCGGCGCGCGGTCCCGTCATGCGCTACCGCGTCGACGAGGCGGCGATGTTCGCTTCGCCGTGGACAGCGCCGGTCCACGGAGGGGGCATCATGCATCGGTGGCTACAGGGAACCGAGGGCGCGATCCGATTGCCACTGGATGGCGACCGGGATCACGAAGTGACGTTCTCGGTCGCTCCGCTGGCTGGCGTGACGGGCCAGTGGCTATCGCTGTCCGTGCACAATCGGCAGATCGCCGCGATGCCGCTTATCACCGATCGTGCGACGGCGGTCACCGCGATCATCCCTGCGGATTGTGTCGAACGCCCCATGACCCGCCTGCAATTGCGGGCGCTGAGGGCGGATGACGCGCCGGGGCAGGAAAAGCCGCTGTCGATCGTAATGGATCATGTCGGCATCCGCCGGCTGGAGGCGCCGCACATCGCGCGAACAATCGCACCGCGCCATTCGGTCCTGCTCCCCGTCCTGAACGGCGTGAGCTTGCTGCAAGAGACCATCCCGGCGTTGCTCGCCTTCGGCGGGAACGACATGGAGCTCGTCGTCAGCGACAATTGTTCGGATGACGGCACCTATGACTATATCCAGTCAATTGCCGACCACCGGATCGTCCGGCTGAAGACGGATACGCGCGTCAACTATGCGCAGAATGCAGAGAATGCCTATCGCCATGCACGTGGCGAATGGCTTTCGCATATCGGCGATGACGATCTTGTCATGCCGTCGCGGCGAGCCGCGCTCGAACAGGTGGCGGCTGATCCCGAGATCGAACTGATCTTCGGCAACCGGCTACGCTATTATTGGCCGACCTTCGTCGGTGAGCTGGCCAATTCGGTCGATCCCGTGATGCTAGGACACGAAGCCGTGATGCTTGACGGGCCGGACGCGGCGCGGCGCCTGATCAACAACAGCAATATCCGCCATACCGGGGCCACGGTCGTGCGGCGGTCGCTGGTGGAGAAAGTTCGCCGGCTGACAGGAGGCGCGTACATGATTCCGCGGATCGGGGAATATGCCACCAGCCGGATCGCCGCAGGACTGGCGCGCCGGGTGGCCTTCGTCAATCGCCCAATCGTCGCGATCGGTCGCCACACAAAGAGCATTGGCACGTCATTGTTTCATGATCCCGCAGCTGGCCAAGCCTATGGTGTGAGTCTGGAGCGCGAAATCGGCTCTTCTCACGCGGGCTCGGGCTACAACTACCTAGGCTTCCAAGCGTTTTCCTACGAAGGCGCGCTGCTCGCGTCCTCGCTGCTCGGCGGACGTGAGGGCGGTTTCCCCGTTGACTATCGAGTTTGGCGGGCACGTCTGTGGGCAGAATTGGACGGGCTAATTGCACAGGGGCGCTTGATGCCGGAAGCCGTCGCTGCAGTGCGGTCGCAAGGGGACGAGGCGATTGCCCCCTTGGTCGCGGCGCAGGACCCGGGTACTCTCGCGAGCGGTACGCCGCAAGCGATTGAGGCGGAGAACTGGGGGCTGACCGAGCGTCTCCACGGCAGCAGCGTCGGTGTGTATTCTATCAGTCAGCTAGTTGGCTGGTTCGAGGCTGTCTATGCTGATCAGCTTGCTCGCCCTGTGCGGCTCCGCGCGGCAGAGCACGGTCTGGTATCATGGATTGACATGTAGGTAGAGGAGCTTCTCAACCGTCCTCGACGGCAAAGCCCAGCGCACGTCTCCTCGATCGGCGGAGATCACGTCTGCCAGTCGTGCTACCATAGCCTTTCGATACGTCGCTTGTCCGCAGCTCGACGAGAACTTCTGCTTCTACTTTCGAGTGGGGTGATAGCCTGAGAAGAAGCGCCTGCATGTCGATTGCGAGAGCAATCGCGCCGAGATCTATGGCCGCGTCCCTCAGCCGCCACAGTATGATTCGATCCGACGCAGTGGCTGAGATGCGATAGCGTTCGGCGAGGAGATCGAGACTTTGAAGCAAGCCCTGGTCGGCCAATAGGTCGATGAAGTCGGCGAGGCGGTCTTCGTCGAGATCGCTCGACAACAAGGCCAGCGCGCTGTGAAATTCGCCTTGCGAGCCCACCTTCATGCACGCGGCTGCGGCTAGGCTGATCAGGCCGCGATTGTCGGGCACGAGGTAGCTCGCATTGCTGAGCCATGGGCCAAGGCAGGCTCGGGCGAAGCCGGCCGTTTTGTGAATCAGCGCCGGTGAAGCGAGACGCGTCGACAAAATGATGTGCCGCCGTTTTAAGAAATGTCGCATTGCTTCGGCGGCGCACAGGCCGATAAGCGTTGGGATCGGCGCGTCGACATAATCGCGCGCCGTAAACTTCCCACGAACCAGCGGGTGTGTGGTGAGCGCGCGGATTGTCTCGGCCAGAGCGTCGGGTGCTAGGGGGCTCTGCAACGCGCGATGCGTCGCATGAACATGCCCAGCCAAATCCGCTGTTAACTTAGACAGTTCCTCATTGCCGGCCAATTCGGAAGGCGTCGGCTTGCCATCGTTTATCGAGGCTATGCTGGCAGTTCCATCAACTGTGAGACAGGCGGCGAGGTCGGCCGCGGCACAGTCGACCCTAGCCTGCAGTGCAGCACAATCCTTGCTGGCACCACGAGGCCTGAGCTCGCCTTGTTCCCAAAGCAGCGTTTCCCGACGTAGTTGCTCCTGCCTTGCCAGAGCTGCTTCATCGTAGCCTCCGGCGATGAAGATGGTTTCGAACAGAAGCCGGGCCTCGTCGCGAAAGTCGAGCGCTAGTGCGAGTTCGGCACAGTCTATGCGGCTCTGCAAATCACCAGGGCTGCTCGATGCAGCGAGCACAGCCCGACGTAGCGCCATATTTATGAGGCCCGCCGCCGCGGGTCGGATTGGGCCTCGTTGGTTCGAGAGCGTCAACGATCCGTCCTTTCCAGCAATGTCGCGTCCGTCATATGAGCAGTTTCAATGCTTCGGCCGCAACCTCGTCCGCCCGGATGTTGGTGAGGCAGGCGAAATCTTTGCCGCATTCCTCGCCTTGCCGCCCGATCCCGCAGCCGGCGCAGGGCACGCGCCTGCTGATGATTGTGCCGACGGGCTCCTGCCCCCACTCGTTCCAGTTGAGCCGAGCCATGTGGAGGCTCACGACCGGCGTGCCGCGCAGTGCGGCAAGATGCTTCGGTCCCGAATCATTTCCAACGAACAGGGAGGCCCCTGCCAGCAGCGCGTCGAATGCCGAGAAAGCGAGCAGGCCTTCGATGGAGCGGACACGCGGATGTTCCACCAGGTCTGGCGGAAGCGGCCCGTCGCTCATGAAGACGATATCGAGCTCGGTGTCGCGTAGCAGGAGGTGAGCGAGTTCCGCGAAGCCCGGCCAGCGGCTGTATGTGAGCCGCGCACCCGTATGCAGCACTGCATAGCGGCGTTCGGCTTCGGCCTTTTCCGGGGAAAGGGCCAGAGCTGATGCCGGTGGATCGATCATCAGCTTGAGCGCGTCCACCATTGCAGTGAGCTTGGTCGCCGGCGAAACGATCTCCAGATGGTTGGCGGGATCGTGTCCGCCAAGCTCGAAGCCGGCGGTGAGCCAGGGAAATTCTCGATCCTTAAATCCGAAGAGCACGGACGCTCCCGACAGGAGAAGGAGCGGGCGCGATTCGCCCGCCTCGCTAAGATCGATCGCGATATCAAAGTGGAAGCTGGCAAGCCTCTCGCGGAGTGCTGCCTGCGCGATGGGGGGCATCGTTCGGCGTGGTTCGCCGGGCGCTTCGGCGAACGGGACTTCCACCACCTCGGCGAACAAGCCGAGCGAGGCTGCGAGGCCTGCATTGGCGGGCGAAACGAGAGCGACGAGCACCGCGTCCGGGAAATGCGCGCGCAGCCGTCGTATAGCTGGCACCGACACTACTAGATCGCCGAGTTGGTCGACCCGTTGAACCAGGATTGCGCGTGGTGGCGAAACAAGCAGCCCGCGGGCCGCGGAGCGTGCCATGCTGGGCCGGGCGTTCACACGCGCTTCCAGCGAAGCACCCACCTCCCCGTCTACGGTGACGATCGCATCCGATGAAAGGGCGTCCTTCTCCGTGATGGGTGCTTGGAGAAGAAGGGTCGCCCGATGACTCCGTCCACGCCCTCGGCTGTCCCGGAGGCGAATTTCGATGACATGTTCGCCTTCGGCATATGGGCCGAAATCATGCCAGATGTTGAACACAAACTTGGCGAAGCCGTCGTTTAGAGGGGTCCGCTGAAGCAAGGTGTCCGCGATCTCCTCGCCGTCTAACAGGAGCACGGCATCAAGGAGCGCGGCCTGCGAGATTGCGAAGCCGCGGACTGCCTCGATGCCACGCAGTACGCGCCTATAGCTCCCGCCCGCCCGGATGCGTGCGGTGCCCAGTCGCCGGATCTGGATCGTCTCGCGCCAGCCGGCTGATCCCTGCGCGCCGCTGCCGGGCAGCAGTTCGGTGACGAGCCCGTCCGCATTAATGGCGGATGTTCGTTCATCGCCCTTGGACCGGCTGTTGGTGATCCGCGCCAGTTCGTCCGCCGCCTCCTGCCATCCCGGCTGGAGTGCCAGGGCCTTGGCATAAGCGCTCTGCGCCTCGTCGAGCCGATGGGAGATTTTGAAGAAGTGCCCCTTCTGAAGGTGCAGGTCGGCGTCGCCAGGGCTTAACGCTTCCGCCAGAAGATAATGGCGCTCAGCCTCCGCCCAGTCGCCGGCTTCCTTATGCATGTGGCCGCATTGCTTGTGGATCCGCGCATTCACAGGATCGAGCCGGCTCGCCTCGGCATAGAGGGCGGCTGCGGCCTGGAAGCGGCGTGCGTCTCTGGCGGCGTTGGCGCGGAGGACGAGTGCGCGCGCGGCGCGGGCCGGCGCGAGCGAGGGAACCCACGCGAGGCCGGTCCTCAAAGCTCTCTGGAAGACGCCGATCAAGGCTGCACCTGCTTTGGACGAATCGCGGGCGCGATCACAGTAGCCGGTACACGGCGCGCGCCACCTCCTCTGGCGCGATGTCGGTGATGCAGGCAAAATCCTTGCCGCACTCTTCGGGATCGTGCCAGACGAGGCAGCCTGTGCAGGGCACCCGGCGGCTTACAATCAAGCCACCATTCTCCTGGCCCCACTCGTTCCAGTTGTTGCGTGCCATGTGAATGCTGACCACCTGTGTGCCGCGTAGCGAGGCGATGTGCTTGGGTCCCGAATCGTTGCCGACGAAGACGGACGCGAACGAGAGCAGTGCGTCGAAATCGTCAAACGGCAGGCGTCGGTCGATCAGTTCAAATCGGCCCGAGGCGAGGAGGGATTCGGGAAGGCTGCTTTGATCCACCGGATCGTCCGTCAACATCACGACACGCACATCCGTTTTTGCGAGGATCTGCTCGGCGAGACGTAGGTAATGCGGCCAGCGGCTGAATTTCAGCCGAGCGCCGTCGTGGAGCACAACAAACCGTTCTGTTTCCAATAGATTGAACGCGGCCAGCCGCTCACGCGAAAGGTTCTTGCGACGGACGATGTTCGTCTCGCTGCGCGCCATAGCGCCGAGCCATTCCACGAGGCCCAGAAGCTTATTGGTGTGGGGAACGATCTCATGCCCGTCCCAGCGATCGTGCGTATTACCCTCGATTTCGATCGTCAGCGAGGGGACACGATCGGAGCGAAAGCCGACCAGAACGGGCGCGGCCGATAGCAGCAAAAGAGGGCGCGACGACGCATTCTCGGAAAAATCGATCGCCATGTCGAAATTATAAGCCGCGAGTTGCCGTTGCAGGGTCCTCTGAGCTTCGATACCCATCACCCGCCGCCGTTCCCAGAGATCATCGGGAAAGTCGATGGGCAGGCACTCGTCGAACAATTCCAGCGTTTCGACGAGGTCGCGATTTGCGGAAGAGACGAGGCCGACGATCCGTGCCTCTGGGAAAAGCGCGCGTAGCCGCCGCATGGCGGGGACCGAAACTACTACGTCTCCAAGCTGGTCGGCACGTTGTACCAGGATCGTCTGAGGGGGCGTAGCGAACATCGCGCGCCGGCCTTCTCGTACCATGCTCCGGCGGCTGCGTATTTGCTGCTCGATCGTGCGGTCGTCTCCCACGGCAACTTCGACCACGCCATCGCTGGCGGCATGTGCTCGCTCGCTCAGTGGCTCGTCGATAACGATCCGCGTGTGATGGGATAGGGGGCGTGAACGCCCGTCCATCAGTCTCACTTCAATGTCGTGCCAGCCTGGAACGTAAGATGAAAAATCGTACCAGATATTGAACACATATTTACGCGGGCCAAGATCGCTTCGCTCGTGCTTGAGCAAGTAGCCGCCCTTGACCATACCCCGGTGGATGAGCTGACCATTCAGATATAGCTGCACTTCGGTGACGGGGCGAAGCGAGATACAGAAGCCCCGGATCGCCTCGACACCGCGCAGGGTCGTTTCGATCCCCCAGCGGGTCCGCTCCCGTCGACCAAGCCTGCGCATCTCGACGCCCTCTTGGTGATCGACGAGCAGATCCTCATGGGGCCTCGGCACAAGCTCGAGCAGGGGAACATCGCTCGCGAGCGATGTTGGTGCGTGGCGCTCGCGCACAGCCCTCCATCCGCTTGCCCCCAGCGCTGCGAGTTCGTTTCGCGCCTCGTCCCATTTGGGCTTCAACGTCAGCGCACGACCATACGCCTCCGCGGCCAAAGCAGGGCGGCCGCTGCTCTTATAGAAGTGGCCGATCTGCAGCGCGAGGTCGGCGTCGTGCGGCGCCATCGCGGCAGCGGCCTTATAGTGCGCTTCCGCTTCTTCATGGATCCCGGACTCCTTAAACATGTGTCCGGCCTGTATGCGCAAGTTCGCACTGTTCGGCAGCAGGCGGGCCGCCTCTGAATATAACAGGGCAGCGGTTTGCCATTGGCCCGCGTCGCGTGCCGCGTCCGCGCGGAGCGTCATGTCTCGTCCGATCTCACCCGCATCTCGCGCATGTTTCCGTCTCAGCAGCATGGCTGGGATGCCCCCTCGGCAAGGTCAAATGTAGCGAGCGACCGCATCGAACACTTCTTGAGGGCGGATGTCGCGGATACAGGTGAAATCTTTGCCGCACTCCTCGGGATCATGGAAAATAGCGCAGCCGGCGCAGGGAACGCGTCGGCTGATGATCGATCCGACATTCTCCTGACCCCATTCCGCCCAGTTGATTCTGGCTGTGAACAGCGTGACAACGTTGGTGCCGCGCAACGAGGCGAGGTGCTTCGGCCCGGAATCGTTGCCGACGACTACCGTCGCGAAGGAGATCAAGGCGTCGAATTGGTCGAATGTCGTCCGTTGGGTAACCAGCGTGAAACGGGGATTGGTCAGCAGCACGGCGGGCAGCGTCTCGCGCATGGCCGCGTCCTCCGTCATCATCAAGACGTGAAGATCGGTACGGTCGAGCAGCATTTGTGCCAGCGTGCCATAATGTGGCCAGCGACTGAAGGCGATACGCGCACCTGCGTGAAGTACCGCGAAGCGACCTGCTCCGATGCCAAACTCGTCGAGCAACGCGCGCGACAAGTCATCACGCCGGATCACCGGGGCCTCGGTTTTGAGCAGGGCACCCAGTGATTCGACGAGTGCCAGCACCTTCGTCGAATGCGGCGTCATGTCCATGCGATTCCAGCGGTCCGGAGTGCTAAACAGGAAGTCCCCCTGCAGCCATGGCCAATCCTCGCCCCCCGTTCCATGGATAAACTTCGCGCCGGAAAGCGGCAGCAGGTCGCGCGAGACGTTGGACTGTGCGAGGTCGATGGCGACGTCGAACTCATAGGGCGCCAGACGCTGTCGCAATGCCTCCTGTGCCTGCAGTGACATAAGGCGGCGGCGCTCGATCGGATCGTCGGGAAAATCGATCACGATGATCTCGTCGAACAGCGCCAGCGTGCGTGCTAGCTCGGCGTTCGCGCCGGTCAGCAGGCCGACAATATGGGCCTCCGGCAGCAAGTCGCGCAGCCGCCGTAGAGCCGGGATCGAAGCGACCATATCGCCAAGTTGGTCCGTGCGCATGACCATGACGTTGCGCACTCCCCCCGGCAGCAGGCTCCGCTTTGCAGATCGGATCACGCTCGGGCGAGTTGTGATCTGCTCCTCAATGCTGCGCGGATCGGCAGGGTCGACATTCACGAGCGTATCCGAGTCCGGATATTCGCTCTCCAGAACGGGCGCGGCGATCACGACGTGATCGTGGAACGATCGAGTGCCGTCCTCGATATCGCGTAGGCGCAGTTCGATTGCGTGCATGCCGTGCTCGAAGCCGGAGAAATCGAACCAGCTATTGAACACATATTTGCGGATGCGATCCGGGTCGCGCTCGAACTTCAGGACATGGCCACCACTCACCGGCGCTCGATGGATGACGAGCCCATTAAGGAGGAGTTGCAGCTCTACGATCGGCGTCTCGGAAATGCAGAAGCCTCGGATCGCCTCTACCCCGCGCACAGTCCTGCGCACGCCCCAGAATCCGACTTCGCGACGCCCCAGACGGCGCACGTCGAGATGTTCTCGGTGATCGTGCAGAAGGTCTTCAGGTAGTCGCGGCGCGAGCTTCGGCACGAGCCGCGCCACGGTTTCCACCGCAGCCAACTTCGAAGCTTCGAGCGCGAAGTCTGGAACGGCGTCAACCGCCGGAGTCGCCGCGAGGCTAAAGCCGTAGGGCTGGTCAGCGGGAGCGGAGGCAAAACCCCGCCAGCCGCCCGCCTTGAGACCGGCAAGTTCATTCTCCGCCACCTGCCAGCCAGGCATCAGCCGGGTCGCGCGCCGATATTGTAATTCTGCCTCGGCGATCCGACCGGAAACCTTGTAAAAATGACCGAGCTGAAGAGCGAGCTCGGCATCTCCAGGCAGATAACGCAAAGCCTCCAGATAATGTGCTTCTGCCTCCGCATAGTGCCCCGCTTCCTTGCGCATGTGGCCGCAGTGGATGGAGAGTCGCGGATCGGGCCGTGATAGAGCAAGTGCCTGCTCATAGGCAGAGGCCGCGCGTGCAAAATCGCCGATGGTGCGTGCCTGGCGTCCCTGCGCCTTGAATTCCCGCACCGCGCGATGCGCACGCGGAGTGCGCAACGCGATCCGGGCGACACGTGTGAAACCGGCCACAGCCGCGGATGCTCGACTCATCTGCGGTTCGGCCCGTACTGGTCGGGCAGTTCCAGGCTCGCAACGGTCGCGATCATGCTGCGGAAGCCGCGACCAGGGCGGTCGTCGACTGGCCTGGCGTCAGCTCCGCCAACACCACCCGTCCACCCCGGTTATGCACAATTTCCGCGCCCACCACATTCTCGATGGAATAGTCTGCACCTTTGATGAGCACGTCGGGCTGCAGCGCTTGTATCAACTCCATAGGCGTGTCTTCATCGAAGAGAATAACGGCGGCGACTCCCTTGATTGCGCCCATCACTTCGGCGCGCGCATGCTCCTTTTGAATCGGTCGGCTGGGGCCCTTTATCCGCCCGACCGAGGCATCGGTGTTCAGCGCCATCAGCAACCGGTCACAACTCGCCGCTGCTTGACGGATGAGTGCGATATGGCCCGGGTGGATGAGATCGAAGCATCCATTGGCGAAGCCCACCGTGAGTTTGTCCGCTGCCCAGGCTGCGCGAAGTGCGATCGCCTCGTCTAGATCGACGAGCCGGCCGTCGGCGATGGATGGGCTTGTCCGGTCGGCGGCCAGCGAGGCAGCAAGTTCGTCCCGGGTCACGTTGGCGGTGCCAAGTTTCGAAACCACGATGCCGGCGGCATGGTTGGCGAGCCGCATGCCCTCAATGAATGGCATGCCCGCAGCGATCGAGGCCGCGAGCACAGCCACGACCGTGTCTCCGGCACCGGAGACGTCGAACACGTCTTGCGCAACCGTTGCCAGATGCGTGGGCAACCCGTTCATCGGGAAGAAAGACAGGCCTTTCTCGGATCGGGTCAGCAGAATGTCGGCGCCGCAGATCTCCTGAGCTTTAGCGACCGCCGCTGCGGCCTCCTCGTCCGTCTCGCATGGTAGCCCGGTCGCGTCGGACAATTCCTTGCGGTTTGGGGTGAGCACCGTCGCGCCGCGATACGCCGAAAAATCGCGGCGCTTAGGATCGACGAGCAAAACCTTGCCGGTGGCGTTGCAGTGATCGATCACTGCACGCAGGATGGTGTCGGAGCAGGTGCCCTTACCGTAATCCGATAGGATCGCGACGTGGGTCCCGTCGATCGCCCGGCGAGCGGCTTCAGCCAATTCCACTTCGGCAGCCGGACGACAGGGACCGACATCTTCGTGATCGACGCGCACGATCTGCTGGTGAGCACCAATGATGCGCAACTTGCGCGTGGTGCGACGGTCGGTAACGGCAACAAGGCCAGAACAGTCCACGTCACCACGGCTCCGCAGGCACTCGATCAGTTCGCTGCGTGCACTGTCCGCGCCCGACAAGCCGACGAGATTCGTACCCATGCCCAACGTTGCGAGATTGGCCGCAACGTTTGCAGCGCCGCCAGGAACGCTCGTTTCGCCGGTCACGCGCATCACCGGTACCGGTGCCTCGGGCGAGATGCGATTGACGTCTCCCGACATATAGCAGTCGAGCATGACGTCGCCGATCACCGCGACACGGAAGTTTGGGAAAAGATCGAGATATGTCTGCATGGATGCCCTTTGGCTCAAACCATCGCCTGGGGGGTGGTTCGCGGCACGGTCGCCAAGCGCCGGGCTTCCGTCGCGGCCAGGAACAGATGGTATAGGGAACTCGCTGGAACATAGTCGACCAGCGGCACGCCTGTCTCGCTCACATGATCGATCCAGCCGCCGGTGAAGGGGCGATTGAGGAAGGTGCCCAGCAGTTGGTTAGCCATGCTTTCGGCCAGCGTGAACGCCTCATCGTCGCCCGCCTCGTGCCGGACTATCGCGGCCTTGATCGCCTCCGTATGCGGCCATACCCGATGCGAGAGCTTGACAGGTACCTTGTCGGCACGCACCTCATCGTAGATCAGGCCGTCGCCCGCCGCGCCGTGAGCGCAGGCGACGCGATAGAGCACAGCAGCCGCCGGCTCCTCAGGCACCTTGGCGAGACGTGCATATCGGTCGAGCAGCCAAACCCATTCAAAATGATGGCCCGGTTCGAAGAGACTCGCTTTGGCGGGATCGGGATGCGGGCCCCAATCCTGTGCGAAATGTTCGAGCAGCACGCCGTCCGAGGGCATGAACAGCTTGGCCTTGAACAGTGCCACAAGCTCGGACGCACGATCGAAATAGGGCTTATCCGGCGCAGCTTCCGCGAGAAACAGATAAGCTTCCAGCAGGTGCATGAGAGGGTTCTGCCGCTTGTACAGATCGCCCGCTGGCGCTGCATCGAACAGTCCGCCATGATCGGGATCAAGCAACTTTGCATCGATGAAGGCGATGATCTTGTCGGCCAGATTCAAATGGCGTCGGTCCCCGGTCAGCGCATAGAGCCAAGCGAGTGCGAATAGCAGAAAGGCGTGTGTGTAAGCATCGCGGTGGGTAGCGGCCGGGAGCCCGTTGCCGTCGACAGAGAAATGGAAGGAGGCCGTGCCAAGGCCAACCTCTCCATAATCGCGCACCAGGTTCGCCATTGCGATCTCGGCCAAACGCCCGCCTTCGGGAAACCAGCCGAGCTTAGCGGCATGAGCAAAAACGTAGGCCTGTCGCGCCTGCACCATCGCGCGGTGGGGCACATCGATCGGACGACCTTCGCGGTCAAGCCGCTCCCGGAACCGGCCGCGTGCGGAATCGAAGCCCTGCTCGGACCAGAAAGGCAGCGCCGAATCGCCCACCCAACGGATATAGCTGGCGAGCGCGCCCGATGTTGCACCGGCTATCATGTGCGGCTCATCGCAGCGGTTGCCTCGTTGCGGGCCCGCTCGATCAGGGAGGCTGCCGCGGCCGCCAGATCGCAGATATCGGACGGCACGAGCAAGCCGGGTATGCCAGCGCGATCGGCCGCCTCAACGTCGCTCTGCTTATCGCCTATCATGAAGCTGCCGTCGTGCCGGATTGGCCGCTCACGCATCGCGCGCAGCAGCATACCAGGGCCGGGCTTCCGGTCATCATGGTCGCAGGCATACGGCTCGACGGAACCTTCCGGGTGATACGGGGAATAGTAGAAAGCGTCGATCCGCGCACCTTCAGCGGCGAGTAGCGCCTGCATGTGCATATGAAAGCGCTCCACTTCCTGCGTGCCGTACAGCCCCCTAGCGACTCCCGATTGGTTGCTGACTACGATCACCCAGTAGCCAGCCTCATTCAGCAGTCGAATGCCCTTTGCCGCAGTGGGCGTGAACAGCAAATCTTCGGGCCGAAAGACATAGCCGTGATCGACGTTGATCACTCCGTCGCGATCTAGGAAGGCGGCCGGTCGTGAGCGATCGAAGTCGGGCGTCGGATTCTCACGGCGCATCAGGCGGCATGCTCGCGCACGCCGGCCACAATCAACCAGCCGATCGAATAAACGAGCAGCATCACGACGACCGTTGTCAGCAGGATCCGCCAGCGCTGCGGGTAGAGTGATTTGACCGGCATATTGGCGTCCACTACCCGCACAAGATAGAGTTGCTGGCGCAGCGCCTGGTCGCGAGCCTTGTCGAGGCTCGCGGCGGCCGCTTCATAGCGTTTGGCGAGAAATTCCTGCCTAAGCTGCAGCCCCTCATAACCACCGATGTCGGCGGCGATCGCTTCGTTGCTACCCGTCAGTTTGCCAGACTGCGCTGCTACCTGGCGCTGGAGCGCCTGTACGCGCGCGGCAATGGCACGGTATTGAGGACTCGACCGGTCGATCATGCTGCCCATCGCAGAGAGCTGCGCCTTGGCTTGCGACAATTGGCCGTCGAGCGACGTCACGAGCGTAATTTGTGCCTGCCCCGATGCACGCGGGTCTATGTCGCGGCGAGCTTGCCTGAACTGGGTAAGCCGGCCTTGAGACTGGGCCAGCGCATTCTCCGCATCAGTCAGCTGTTTGCGGGCCACCGCTATCGCATCGTTATAGCTGCGGACATTCAGCATGTTTACGCGCTTTTCGCCTAGTCGGAGCAACGCTTCAACGAGCTGATAACTGTCCTCCGGCCGGAAGCTATGGACCTTTACCGTCGTAATGCCCGTCTCGGCGTTCAGGTGGACGTCCACCTGCCGACGGTAGTATTTTAGCAGTTGTTCCGGTGTCGGATCGGCCCTGCGCAGCCGGCTCAAGAGGTCGGCGTCCGCATCATGGAAGCGTTCCACCAGGCGATTGTCGTGGCGGAGCGTCGCGACCACGTCGTGGGACGTCAGATAATCCGCGACGCTCGTCGCCTCGCCCGTGGCCGTTGAGGGGGCACCGACCATGCTGAGCGCTTGGCTCAATCCAGTAGAGGGCAGGCTCGACGAATTAGCCGACCGCACAAGAAAATGGGCTTCCGATTCATATTGGTCTGACGCGATCAGAAACAGATAGGAAGCCAGCACCAGGGTCGGCAACACAACGATCAGGCCGAACACACGACGCTGGATTATCCAGGTCTTCACCTTCTCAAAGCTGCTCAACCGATAGCGATCGGCCTCACCCTCGACGGGTCTCATGATGCCGTGCATGTTCATGATTCAAGCCTCACAGTCGGATTGCGCGGTCATTTTAGGCTAGGTGGATGTGGCTGCGCATCCGCCGCATTAGCACAAGCCCGGTCCAGGTAAGGACAAGGCATGCGCCGACCAGATAACCACCGTAGAAGTAATCCAGATTGGCGGATCTGAACTGCCCGTAACGAACCAGTTCGAAAATGCTAGTCATGGGTATATAGCTCAACCATTCCCGGAATGGGTGCGGCAGCCAAGCTAGTGGAAGGAATGCTCCGGAAAGGCCGACCATGAAGTAGGAGTAAGGATGGACCAGCCTGCCGATCGTACGATTTTCATAGGTTATCGCCGAGATAACGAAGGAATGGCCCATCGCATACCAGAACATCAGCGCCCATCCGCCGATTAGGGCGAGCGGCCGGGCGGGCAGTTCCGCGAACCCGAAGGAAATGATCAGCCCCATCAGAATGACGAAAGTCAGGAAGGTGCCTGCAAACTCCAAGAACCCGCGCGCGAGCGCGATATCCAGCACAGTCACCTGCCTGTGATAAAGGAGTGGTGCGTTGGCTTCCACGCCGCCCTCCGATCGATTGACGATGCCGCGGAACAGAATGAAAGTCGTGTACCCCAGTACCGCGAAGGGCAGTGGCTTGATGTCGCCGCCATAGGAGGAGTGGCCACTGTTGCTATGCAGTAGCCCAATGACGCTGGCCAACAGCATCGGCTCTCCGATCATCCAGAGGTAGCCGACATTTTCGCGCCCATAGCGGGTGTGCAACTCACGCATGATGAGCGCTTGAATCACCCGCACTTGGATCCTCAGTGACGCGAGGAACGAACTCCGTGCAGGCAACGCAGCATCATAAGGACGGGTGCTCATAGCGTTAGCCTATGGAGCAATTCTAGGAGCTTGGCGATATGCGCCGCCCACCGCGAAGATTGCCACGATCGCAAAGCCGCAATTTGCTTTTCCCGGATCGCGGAGTTGATCGAGGCAAGGTCGTCAATGGCCTTAAGCCATGCCGGACCGTCCAGCGGATCTTGATAGTCGGGAACGCCGCCGCCCGCCTCGTGCAGCGCTGGCAGATCGCTGCAAACGACCGGGACGCTCATTGCCAGAGCCTCGGTGACTGGCATGCCATAACCTTCGGCAAAGCTCGGCATCAGCAAGGCGCACGCGCCGGGCAACAAGGCAGCCACCTCCCGATCGCTCAGCCTTCCCTGTTCCTCCACGCAGCCCTTCAAGGCTGGGCACCGCTCCAGCATGTCGACGACCTGCTCATTCTCCCAGCCGCGCCGGCCGACGATGATGAGCTTCGGGATATTCGCGGAGCCCCGCTCCTCCGACATGCGGCGCCACAGATTGAGTAGCAGCAGGTGGTTTTTGCGGGGCTCGATAGTCCCAATGCAGACGAAGTACGGGCGGCCGTCTGCCACGCAGATTGGCGGAGCGGTGCCGTCCGCCGCACGGTGCAGATGTGTACCAAGATGAGCGACCGCTGCTTCCGGATGCCGCCCTACTACGTCCATCCACGGCGTCAGCGCGTCCAGCGTCGCCTGCGAGTTGCACACGACGCCCTCGGCGTGGTTCAGGATGGCGCGAATCCTCACTTCATGCTGGGCCGCGCCGCCCGGCCTCGCATATTCGGGATATTGGAGCGGGATCAGATCGTGGACGAGGCAGATGAAACGGGCCTGTTCGCGCTTCAGGATCTTGGCGATCAAATCCGGCCTGGTAAGATTGTTGGGCGACGCCTGCACATAGAAGGGCCGCGGTGCCGATGGATCGCGCCGGTGCACGCGCGGGCGCAGCGCGGCGAGCGCACCGGTCGCGAAGCGCCGCATCTCCCAGATCGAACCGAAGCCCTTGTGATCCCAGCGTTCCTCGGTCGCATCGAGGAAACGCAGCACCGCATCGGTCGGGATGCATCCGTAAAGACCGGTCGGGTGAACGGCGGCGAATCGCAGCCGTTCGGGCACGGCCGCCAGCAGGCCGCGCGCATAGGCCATCTCGCAACGATCCACCCCCGTCGGCGTCGCGTGCAGCACGCGCGACAGCAGGCGGGACAGATCGAGGATGATTTCCGGTTCGGAACCAGATGCCGGCATGGTCTGTCCGGGCACCCCTGCGCGGGGCGCCCCCTCCTCAGCCCGCCGCGAGCCGGCTGGCCAAGGCGGCCAGATCGACGGGCTGATCCCGCAGTTCGGCGATCACCTCGGCCACGATGGCGGCCACGCGATCCAACTGCTCTTCCTCATGCAGGCTCGAAATGAAGAAGCGCAGGCGCGCGCCCTGTTCGGGCACGGCGGGGTAGATGATCGGCTGGACGTTGATGCCGCGCTGGAACAGCGCGTCGGCGGCGCGGGCGGCGACGATCGAACTGCCCGTCATGATGGGGACGATCGCGGTGCCGATCGAGGGGCCGGTATCCAGCCCGCGCGCGCGGGCCGCGGCCAGGAAGCGGGCGCCGTTGGCCTGCAGCTTCGCCACGCGTTCCGGCTCGGCCGCCATCACCTCCAGGCTCGCCAGCGCGGCGGCCGCGATCGGCGGCGGCAGGCCGACCGAATAGACGAAGCCCGGCGCCGAATAGCGCAGATATTCGATCAGTTCGCGGCTGGCGCAGATATAGCCGCCGCAGCCCGAAAGCGTCTTGGAAAGCGTGCCCATCCACACGTCGATCTCGCGCGGATTGATGCCGGCGGCCTCGAAGATGCCGTGCCCCTTCGCACCGAGCACGCCGAGCGAATGCGCCTCGTCGACCATGATGTGCGCGCGGTGGCGGCGGGCGATGGTGATGAGGCGGGCCAGATCGGGGATGTCGCCATCCATGCTGTAATGGCCCTCGACCACGATCAGCGCGCGGTCCGCGCCCGGGCGGGCCTGGCCAAGCAGGCGATCCAGCTCGTCCATGTCATTGTGCGGGAAGGCGATTCGCTGCGCGCCACTCAGCAGCGCACCCTGCACGATGCTGTTGTGCGACAGCGAATCGTGGAGGATCAGATCGCCCCGGCCGACGAGATGGCCGATCACGGTGACGTTGGTGGCGTGCCCGCTCACCAGGGTCAGCGCCTCTTCCGTGCCGTAGAGATGGGCGAGCGCCTCCTCCAGCGCATGATGGACGGGCCGCTCGCCGGAAACGATGCGGCTGGCGGAAACCGACGTGCCGTAGCGGTCGATCGCGTCCTTGGCGGCACCGGCGACGCGCGGATCGCCATTCAGGCCGAGATAATTGTAGGAGACGAAATTGTCGTAATCGCGCCCGTCTATCGTCGAACGGGCACCCGCTACGCCTTCATGGACGCGGAAATAAGGGTTGGCGATGCCGAGCGCCTCGCCCGCGCGCTGCACCATCGCGATATCGCCGGCGACATCGCTGCGGCCGAGCGGCGCGCGCGGCTCGGGAACGGCCTCGACATGCGGGCCGGGCTGGCGGGCCGAGAGCCGGGCGAGGAGCTGGGCCTTGGCGGCGCCGGAAAGTCCGAAGGAATCAGTCATCTGCACCGTTCGGTCGCATGGGGATGCGGCCAGATCAAGGCGTGAACGGGACGATCCCGCCACGGCCTATCCGATCGGGATGGGCCGAGCGGTCGCGCGCCGGTCGCGGAAACGGGTTTGCTCAGGGGGCCACCGCCGCGGCCGCGGCCATGCCCGGTTCGGCCGCCGGGATCGCTTCCGCCGCCGGGATGGCGCCGCCTTCGTGCAGGGCGAGCCGCTCCATGAGCTTTGCCTTCTCGTCGGCGGGCGCGGCGTCGCCCTCACCGCCAAGGCCACGGATGATCCGGCCGGCCATCGCCGCGAGCGTCGCGCCTTCGGAAAGGGCGAGCAGCGGGATGGAGAGGCCGAAGCGCTGCTCCACGGCGAGCCGCAACTCCACCGCCATCAGGCTGTCCATGCCCAGTTCGGCCAGCGGGCGCTGCGCTTCCACCCGATCCGGCGCAAGCTTCATGATCCGCGCGACCTCCTCGATCAGCAGGCCGGTCACGCGCTCGCGCGCTTCCTCCGGGCTGAGATCCGCGAGCAGTGCGGCCAGATCCACCTCACCCCCTTCGTCGACGGCGGACAGCGCCATATTCGAAAAGAGCGGCGAGGCGATGAGCGGCAGGCGGGCCTTCATCGCGCCCCAGCGCACCGTGGCGACGCCCGCGACGGGCAGGCCCGAGGCGAGCAGCGCCGGAATGCGATCCAGCGCCTCCTGTGCCGAAAGGTGCGCGCCGCCGAGCTGCTTGGTGAGCATTTCGCTCACCTGCGTCTCACGGGAAAGATAACCGGCGTCGCCGATCGGCCCCCACTGGACGGCTAGGCCCGGAAGACCCGCCGCATGGCGTCGTTCGGCCACCGCCTCGATCGCGGCGTTGGCGGCGACATAATTGCCCTGGCCCGGATTGCCGAGCGGCGTGGTGACCGAGGAGAAGAGCAGGAACAGATCGACCGGATCCGCGCGCGTGAGCCGGTCGAGCGCGTCGGCGCCCGTGAGCTTGGGCGCGAGCGCGCGGGCGAAGCGGCCCGCATCCAGCCCGCCCAGCAACGCATCGTCCATGACGACGGCGGCATGGATCACGCCCGAAATCGGCCCGAGATCGGCGCGGACCTCGGCCAGCGCGGCGGCCAGTGCCGCCTCGTTCGAAATGTCGACCGCATAGGCCTTCGCCGTGATTCCCGCGCCGGCGAATTCGGTGACGAGCGCGTCGGCGCCCTCCACCGCCGGGCCGCGCCGGGAGAGAAGGGCGAGCTTGCGAGCGCCGTTGCGGGCAAGCCAGCGCGCCGCCTCCCGGCCGAAGCCATCGAGGCCCCCGGTCACGACATAGGCGCCGGGGCCGGCCACGAAGGCCCGGGCCGCGGCGATCCGCTTCGGCGGCACGGGGCCAGGCGCCAGGATGATCTTGCCGATATGGCCGGCACTCTGCATCAGGCGGAAGGCGCCTTCGGCATCGGCATAGTCGAACGTGCGATGCGGCAGCGGGCGCAGCGCGCCCTCCGCGAAGAGATCCGCAATCTCGTCGAAGATCTGGGCGGCGAGGCGCGGCTGCTTCAACGGAAGCTGATCGGCATCGATGCCGAAATAGCTGACATTGTGGCGGAAAGGCCGAAGCCCGATGCTGCTATTCTCGTAGAAGTCGCGCTTGCCGAGTTCGAGGAACCGGCCGAATGGCTTCACGAGGCCAAGGCTGCGGCGCATCGCCTCGCCCGCCAGCGAATTGAGCACGACATCCACGCCCGCGCCGCCCGTGAGGCGCATCACATCATCGGCGAAGCTGAGCGAGCGGCTGTCGAGCACCGCCTCCACACCGAGATTCTCGAGCAGGGCGCGCTTGGCCGGCGAGCCCGCCGTGGCGAAGACGCGCGCGCCGCGATGGAGTGCATATTGGATGGCGGCGAGGCCGACGCCGCCGGCGCCACCATGGATCAGGATCGTCTCGCCGGGGGCGAGCCGCGCGAGATGGCCGACCGAATAAGCAACGGTGAGGAAGGCGACCGGCACGGTCGCGGCGGCGGTGAAATCCAGCCCTGCCGGCATGCGCATCACGGCATGGGCGGCCGTGACGGTGCGCGTGGAAAGCGAAGCGGGTGCGAAGGCCATCACGCGATCGCCGGGCGCGAAGGCGGTAACGCCCTCGCCCACGGCGGTGATGATGCCGGCGCATTCCAGGCCCAGCGTAGGGCCTGCGAAACCATCCAGCAGCGCCTCATCGGGCAGCAGGCCCATCGACCACATGACATCGCGGAAATTGAGGCCGGCGGCCTTCACCTTGATCGCGACCTCGTTCGCGCCGGGCGCAGCCACCTGCGCGTCGGCCCAGCCGAGCGAATCGAGCAGGCCGGGGCGCTGGATGGCGAGGCGGAGTGTATCCCGTTCGGTGCCACCTGCGGCCGCCGGAAGCCCGGTGCGAACGCGGGCGACGATGCGGCCGCGCGGCGTCCAGGCGATCTCGTCCTCCTCGTCCGGCGCGGCAAGTTCGGCGGCGGCATGCGCGGCCGCATCGGCAGGCGGCAGGGACGGATCGAGCCGGATCAGGCGCAGGCGAACGTGCGCGGCCTCATTCGCAAGCACGCGGCGCGCGCCCATCAGCGCGGCCGTCGCGGGATCGCCCTCGGCCAGGCCGGAGACGATCAGCGTGATATCGTGGCGCGCATCGATCGGGAGAGCGGCGAGCGAAGCGATCAGCGCGAGGCGATCGGGCGGTGGAGGCGTATCCGTGCCCAGCACGATCGCGATCGGCGCGGTCGTGATCGCGACATCGTCCAGGCCGCCACGCGTGGCGGTCAGGGCGGGGTGGGACGCGATGGCATCGGCCAGCGCGTCGCCGCTTACAGCGAGCAGGCTGACGGCGCGGCCCGATGCCGGGGCGGCGGCGTCCGCTTCCGCCAGCTGGCCGGCGATCAGTTCCATCGGCCACAGCCCGCCCGGGATCGGGCGCGCCTGAAGCCCCGCAAAACCGGCGCGGGCGAGCAGGCCCGTCCAGCGGGTCGGGTCGCTCGGCGGCGCGAGGAAGGGGCGGAGCAGCGGCCACACGCGGTTCACGCCGGGCTCCGCCAGCAGGATCAGGCCGCCGGGGGCGAGGGGAACGGCAAGGCCGCCGATATTCGCGCCGCCATCATCGGCAAGGCTGAGCGCGTGAAGGCCGGTGACGAGATCGAACGGGCCGGCGTCCAGCGTCTCGCCCGGTGCCCAGGCGACGGCGCTCGCACGGGGATCGCTGGCGAGCGCCTCGGCCAACGCCGGCAGATCGTCCGGCCCGGTCGCGGCGACGAGGCGGATATCCGGATCGCCCAGACGACGCAGCAGTTCGCGCGACAGGCGGCCCCGCCGCGCACCCACTTCGAGGATGCGGAAGGGGCGACCCTGCGCGCGCGCCTCGGCGGCGCGGGAAACGGCCGCGACGAGCGCCTCGATCGCGGCCTCGCCCGAAGGCGATTGGCCGAGAAACTGATCCCATAGCGCGGGCGGCAATGCGGGTGCCGCGCCCGGCCCCTCGCGCAGGATCGCCGACACCCGTTCGCCGGCCAGCGCCAGCAGGGCGACATCGGCCACGGCAAGCGGCGCATCGTAAAGCAGCGTGCGCAGGATCGCGTCGGAGGGCGGCAGATCCTGTGTCGCGAAGCTCCACGATCCATCGCTGGCCAGTTCGGCGAGGCCATCCGTGGCGAGCCAGCGGAGCAGCTGATCGAATTGCGGGCGGCTCATCGGCGAGACGCGGCCGGTGCGGAACAGTTCCTGCGGCAGCAGGCGGCCATGGCCCGCGGGCATCAGCGTGCGCAGCGTTTCGGCGGCGATGGCGGAGGCGAAGGCGTCCGCCAGCAGGCGGGCCTCCTCGATCGCGGGCTCGGTGACGGGCCCCGCAATGGCGGCGGGCGCGAGATGGCCGGTCGCGGCCGGCCCGCCGGCAAGCGCGCTGGCGACGAGCGCGGGGTGGAAATATTGCTCGTCGCCGCGCAGGCCCCGGCCCATCGCGACGCGCACGAACCAGCAATCCGCCAGTTCGGCGATGGTGAGGCCGGCCGCATCGACCAGCGCGACATCCGCGCGCACGGAGCGCGGGCCGACGCGGGTGACGGCGAGGCGCGCGGCAACGGGAATGGCGCCGTCCGGCGCCAGCAGGCGGACCCGGCCGAAGCGCCACGGCAGCACGCCCATATCCTCGCCCAGCCGGCCTGCGGCGAGGGCGAGCAGGCCCTGCAGCGCGCCATCGAGCAGATTGGGCGCGAGCAGGAAGCCGGGGCCGAGATTGGCGGCGTCGGCGAAGCGCACGGTCGCCGCATCATCGCCGGCAATGTCGATATATTCGACCACCTGGAAGGCGGGGCCGTAATCGAGGCCGAGACGCGCTGCGAGCGCATAGAGGCTGGTGGCGGGCACGCGCGCCGAGGTGGGCACATCGGATGCCGGCGCGGTGCCGGAGACGGCGGTGGAATCGCTTTCCACCATCCGGCCGGACATATGGATCGTCCACGGCTCCTCGGTGAGGCGCGGGCGCGAGGCCAGCTCGAACTCGCCGGTCGCCCCACCGATGCGCAGCCGCAGCTCGCGCATCACATGCGGCTCCAGCACCAGCGCGCGGCCGATCTCCACCTCCAGCAGTTCCAGCGCGGCGGCACCAGGCTTGCGCTGGCGCGCGGCGGCGAGCGCAAGATCGAGCATCGCCGCCGCCGGCATGACCGGCGCCCCGCCAACCGCATGATCGGCCAGCCACGGCATCTGCTCCAGGCCGAGATGGCGCACCCATTCCAGCGGCTGCGGGCCGACGCGCTGGCCCAGCAGGGGATGATCGTAGGGCACGGTGGCGGGATCTGTGGATTCGGAGGTGCGCGGCACCCAGAAACGCTCGCGCTGCCACGGATAGCGGGGAAGCGAGCGCAGTTCGGCCACGGGGGCGGCCGGGAAAAGCGCGCCATCGCGAATATCGCCGCCGGCGGCATGAACGCGCGCGGCGATCGCCGCGATCGGATCCTGCTTCACCGGGCGGCGCGAGAGCGTCGGCACCACGCGGCCTTCCCGATCGGCGGAGCGCAGCGCATCGTTCAGATAAGCCTGCACCACCGGATGCGGGCCGACCTCGATGAAGATGCGGTAGCCATTTTCAACCATCCGCTTCGCGGCTTCCGCGAAAAGGACGGGCGCGCGCACGTTGCGCCACCAATAATCGGCGCCGAGCGCTTCGCCGTCGATGGCGTGGCCGGCGACGGTGGAGATGAAGGGAATATTGCAGGCGCCGGGCGCCAGATCGGCGAGGTCGGCGCGGATTGCCGCCTCGATCGGATCCATCGCGGCGCTGTGGAAGGCATAATCGAGATCGAGCCGGGTGAAGCGCCAGCCGCGCTCCTTGCTCTCTTCTCCCAGCGCGTCGATCGCCTCGATCGGGCCGGCGACCGTGATCGCGGTGCCGCTATTGTGCGCGGCGATCTCGATGCCCTTCGTGTCGAAGCCAGCTTCGGCCAATATCCTGGCGGCCTCTTCGGCGCCGAAGCCCAGCACGGCCATCGCGCCGATGCCATGGCGCGCCTGCTGGGCGCGGCTGCGCGCGGCGATCACGCGCGCGGCTCCATCCAGATCCAGCGCGCCGCTGGCCCAGGCGGCGGCGACCTCGCCCACCGAATGGCCCATCGCGGCCTCGGCCTCCACGCCATAATCGCGCAGGGCGATCGTGAGCGAAACCTGCACCGCGAACAGCAGGGGCTGGGCGGCATCGGTATTGCGCAGGCGATCAGCGTCGCCAGCCTCCAGCGCCTCGATCACGGACCAGCCGAGGTGGGGGCGCAGCGCCGCGTCGACCATTTCCAGCGCGGAGCGGAAGGCGGGGCTGCCCGCCATCGCATCCGCCGCCATGCCGGCCCACTGGCTGCCATTGCCGGAAAAGACCAGCGCGATCCTGCCCGACACGGCCTTGTTGGTAATCAGCCGGCTGTGGGCGCGCTCCTCCACCTGCGCGGAGAGGGCCGCGTCCAGCTCGGCGGCCTCCGCCCCGAGCGCGACGAGGCGGCGTCCATGCTGGCTGCGATGGCGCGCGGCCCCATGCAGGAGAGCGGCGAGCGCGGGGCGATCATTCGCCGTGGCGCGGATCCGATCGCGCCATTCGGCCGCGAGTGCCGAGAGGGCGGCGTCAGAGCGGGCGGACAGGAGCAGCGGCGGCAGCGGAGCGGATACAGTCCCGGTCTGCCCGTCCGTGTGCGTTTCGAAGCCCGATTCCAGCACGGCATGGGCATTGGTGCCACCGAAGCCGAAACTGTTGATGCCCACCATCCGCCGGCCTTCCGGCAGCGGCTCCAGCTGATGGGCCAGGCGCAGGTTGAGATCGTCGAAATCGATGTTCGGATTGGGCGTGTCGCTGTGCAGCGAGCGGGGAATGGCGCCACGCTCGGCGACGAGCATCGCCTTCAGCAGGCCCGCCATGCCGCTGCCGGCTTCGAGATGGCCGATATTGGTCTTCACCGAACCGATCGGCAGCGGATGCGCGCGCTTCCTGCCCAGCACGCTGCCGAGTGCGCCGGCCTCGATCGGATCGCCGGCGAGCGTGCCCGTGCCGTGCGCTTCCAGATAGGAAAGCCGCTCCGGATCGATGCCGAACCGCCCATATACCTGGTGCAGGAGCGCGGCCTGCGCATCCCGGTTCGGCAGCGAAAGGCCGGTCGTCCGCCCGTCCGAATTGACGCCCGTTCCACGGATCACGGCGCGGATCGGATCGCCCGCCGCCAGTGCATCCGCCAGCGGCTTCAGGATCACGATCCCGCCGCCTTCGGAGCGGACATAGCCGTCCGCATCGGCGCCGAAGGCATGGCAGCGCCCCTTGGGCGAGAGCATCGATGCCGCACAGAAACCGACGAAGCTCTGGGGGGCGAGCAGCAGGCTGACGCCGCCGACCATCGCCGCCTCGATCTGTCCACCGCGGATCGCCTCGCAGGCCTGATGCAGCGCCACGAGCGAGGAGGAGCAGGCGGTATCGACCGTGAAGCTCGGCCCATGCAGATCGAACACATAGGAGATTCGGTTCGACAGGATCGAAAGCGTGACGCCGATCATCGAATAAGGATCGGTGGTGGAAACGTCCGCCACGTTGAGATTGAGATAATCCCAGGAAGAGCCGCCGACGAACACGCCGATATTGCGGCCGGCGAGCTGGCCCGTATCGAGCCCGGCATCCTCGATCGCCTCGTAGGTCAGCTCCAGCAGCAGGCGCTGCTGGGGATCCATCTGCGTCGCCTCGCGCGGGGAGATGCCGAAAAAGGCGGGATCGAAGCCCGATACGTCGCCCAGCGTACCGGACGCGAATGTATAGGCCTTGCCGCGATGGCCCTTTTCCGGATGGAGCAATTGCGCCTTGTTCCACCGATCATCCGGAACTTCGGTCACGGCATCGCGGCCGTCGATCAGCAATTGCCAGAAGGAATCCAGATCGGGCGCACCGGGAAGCCGGCAGGATGCGCCGATAATGGCGATCGCCCCGTTCCGGCTGGCCTCGTCGTCCTCCCCCAGGACGGCGAAATCGTGACGCGATCTGTTCAAACTCGAAGCTCCGTCGAGGCCCCGATGGGCCCGATCAACAATAAGACGGACACGCTATAGCGGAGCCTTATCACGCGGCAAGGCGCAGGAAAACCACTGTCGCTGCGGTGCAGCATAGTCACGCTCAACTCGTCGCGCGTCCGAACAGTTTGTAAATCCGTCCCTGAAGCCGGCGCGCGAACACGATCGGACTGGGCTTCGGTTTCCATCCGGCGGCGAAACGATCGAGCAGGATTTCGGGGGAGCAGGGCAGGCCGGTCACCGGATCCTGATAAAGCGGATAAAGAATCAGCGTTGCCGCCACGAGTTCGGCGATGGTCCTTGTCCGCGTGCGGCGGGGCAGGGGCGGGCCGTGATCGTGGGTGAGGCCCCAGCCGGCATAGAAGGGGCTGCCATGCACATGCGTCTCCAGCCCCCGCATGAGCGCCTCGAACCCGACGAGCGAGGTGAGGACGTGGACGGCATCGACGCGGGCAAGCAGGCTCTGCGTGGCCTCGGAGCGGACCACCTGATCGGCGAAGGCGAGGGCATCGGCATCGGCCACGCGGCCGACGCGATGGCCCGCATCCACATCGGGATGGGGCTTGAACAGGATCAGCGCGTCGGGCTCGGCGGCGCGGGCGCGGCGCAGCAGATCGAGATTGCCGGCGACATCGCCGCCCGCCTTCCTCACCGAAAGATCATCCTCCACCTGGCCGGTGACGAGCACGGTGCGCCGGGTGCGGGGCGGGGCCGGCGCGGGCGGGGCGCTGCCATATTTGCTGATGCCGCGCGCCACGATCAGCCGCGCGAGCCGGTCCGCGCGCGCCAGCAGGTCGGGTGTCATGTCGGCCGTCTGTAGCAACCGCTCCAGGTCGCTCTCCGGGCCGGGATCGTAATACAGCCCGCCCGCGTCGGCGACGATCGAGAAGGGGGGCAGGAGGTTCGCGCCCAGGCCGACCGATCGGATGAAGCCGTCTTCGATCCGCACGATCGGCACGCCGGCGGCATCCGCCTCGGCCAGCAGGGCGGGCGTCACCCGCGATGGCCAGACGGCGAGAGCGCCGCCACTGGCGGCGGCGGCCGCCACACCGCTCTTCGCATCGTCCGCGAAGGCGAGCGGGCGATCGCGCCCGGCCCAGAGGAACTGGCCGATGCGATCCTTCTTCCACCACGCCATGCCCGCGCAGGCGCCGATCGCGCGATGGGCGTCGAATCGAGCGCGCCACTGGTCGAGCAGGGCCACGGCATCTTCGGCGTTCGCGGCCTTGCGGGTGAAGGGATCGCGATAGGCGACCCGGCCGAGCAAGGCATCTGCCAGTGCCGTTTCCGATGGCGGATCGCCCGCGATGGCCGCGCCCGCGATCCGCGCGATCAGCCGCCATTCCTCATCCTCGCTGGCCAGTGTGATGCCTGGGCGGAGCAGGCTCCAGGGATCCACCGCGTTCGGAAGGATCCGCGCCACCGGCACGTCCCACGATTTCGCGCCAGGTGGCGCGCAGAGCGCCACATCCGACCCTCGCCCTGCCCGCGCGAGCAGGCGGTGTGCCTGTTCTTCTCCCGTGGCGTGGACGAGCAGAGTTCCCGATGGCAGCGGATCGGCCGGGGGGAGCCAGAATGCGCCGCCCACGCGCGCCTTCCGGATCGCCCCGATCAGGCTTGCGACGCGGGCCGGATCGGGCGCGGCGGGGGCAAGCGGGCATTGCGTGCTGACGGCGGCGGTGGCGGGCTTCACCCAGGGGAAGGGAGGTGATCGCAGCAGCGGCGGGAGTGCGCCGCTCATTCGTCGGCTGGCCGCTTGCGCCCGACATCTGCCCATGCCTGGGGGCTCCAGCGCGCGAGCATGTCCAGCGCCTTCCAATAGAGCGGGATGCGCCGTTCGGCGATGCCGGGCAGGCTGCCGGGATCGAAGCCCGTCCAGGGCAGGAAGGGATTGCGCCGCCCGTAGGACCAGATCTCCACGCGCGTCGAAGGGCGCACCGAAGCGCCGCGCGCATGGAAGCCATGCGTATCGGCCACCACCAGCGTGTTGGCGGGCACGGCGAGCGCACGCGGAGCGGGAAGCCCGAGGCCGGCAAGTTCGCTCGCGTCGATCCGCAGCGAGCCGCGCATCGACAGCCGATCGAGTTCGCCGCGCGCGGCGCGCTCGCTGCGTTCTTGCTCCCAGGCCAGGCGTGCGGGTGTCAGCCGGTGCGATCCGGGCACATAGGTGAAGGGTCCCTCGTCGGCCGCGACATCGGTGAGGAAATACCAGGCCTTCACCGTCGCGTGGAACGTATCGGCGTGCAGAATCTCCTGCGGATCGGGCGGAGCGGCGTGGCGATGCGAGAGGATCGACTGGATATAGGTAAGCGGCTCGCTGTCGAACGTGCCGACATAGCGGTTGAGTCCGCGCCAGCGCGGATCCCGCAGCAGCATGTGGGCGGCCGGGATGCTCGCCAGCGCTTCGGGGTCCAGCGCGATGCGGCGCGTGATCGTGTCGCCCTGCACCATCTCACGCGCGGGCAATCGCGCGGCCATCGCCTCGTCGCGCAGGCGGGCAAAGGCGTCGGCGAGCAGGAAATCGGGGATGTGGACGAAGCCGTTCCCGGCATATTCGGCCGCGTGCGCCGGAGAGATCAACCGTGCGAGCCGTGCCCGCCGCCGCGCCGCCATGCTATCGGCCCATCGCACCCGCGCGACATGAAGACCCCGCGCGTTGAGCCGCTCCGATCCGAGAAGGCCGTTGTCGCCGAACGACTTGGTGTCGGTCGCCAGTTGCAGCGCCCACCATGGGAAGAGGAGAGGGCGGAGCACGGACATGGTCGTTTCTCACGGCAGCGCTTCGCGCGGCGGTGCGGCGCGGTCAACCATGTTTGTTGCTTTGTTTGTCGTAAATCCGGCGCTAAGCCCGCTGCCACCAGCACAGGGGGCATGATGCCGGTTAAGTTGATCAAGCCGAAGCGCTTCGGCGATGAGCGCGGATGGTTCGTCGAAACCTACAATG
This sequence comes from Sphingomonas sp., assembly GCF_003248515.1. Lineage (GTDB taxonomy): Bacteria > Pseudomonadota > Alphaproteobacteria > Sphingomonadales > Sphingomonadaceae > Sphingomonas_I. The sequence goes on along the minus strand of NZ_QFOB01000003.1, from coordinate 358,310 downwards.
CCGCCCGTTATGCCGAGTTGGGAATCGCCGTCACCTTCGTGCAGGACAATCATTCGATGTCCGCCGAGGTGGGCACCTTACGCGGGCTGCATTTCCAGGCGCCGCCGCATGGGCAGGACAAGCTCGTTCGCTGTGTGCGCGGCCGGATCTGGGATGTCGCGGTCGATGTTCGCAGGGGGTCGCCCACCTGGGGCAAGTGGGTCGGGGCCGAGCTTTCGGCGCAGAATGGCTGGCAGCTGTTCGTGCCGATCGGCTTCGCCCACGGCTTCGTCACGCTGGAGCCCGATACCGAGGTGGAATATAAGTGCAGCGCGCTCTACGCGCCCGGCGCGGAAGGCAGCGTGATCTGGAACGATCCGACCATCGCGCTGCCGTGGCCGCTCGCTGGCGAGCCCGTTCTTTCCGCCAAGGACAAGATCGCGCCGACGCTGGCCGATCTCGACAGTCCCTTCGTTTATGATGGCATTCCCCTGGAGCCGATCGACGCATGACCGACGCCCCCGTTTCGCTTCGCATCCTCGTGACCGGCGGGGCCGGTTTCATCGGTTCGGCGCTGGTGCGCCATCTGATTCGTGACACGGCGCACGAAGTGCTGAATGTCGACAAGCTGACCTATGCGGGCAATCTCGCCAGCCTCGATCCAATCGCGAACAGCCCCCGCTATCGCTTCCTGCAGGCGGATATCTGCGATCAGGCGGCGATCGCGCAGGCGCTGGCCGAATTCCGCCCGCAGGTAATCACGCATCTGGCGGCCGAAAGCCATGTCGATCGCTCGATCGATGGGCCGGCCGAGTTCATCCAGACCAATATCGTCGGCACCTTTTCGATGCTGTCGGCCGCGCTCGATTACTGGAAGGGGCTGGACGAGGCGGAGAAGGCCGTCTTCCGCTTCCATCATATCTCGACGGACGAGGTGTTCGGCACGCTCGCCGACGATGGCTATTTCACCGAAGAAACGCCCTACGATCCGCATTCGCCTTATTCGGCGTCCAAGGCTTCGTCGGACCATCTCGTCCGCGCGTGGCACGATACCTATGGGCTGCCCGCGATCATCACCAATTGCTCGAACAATTACGGGCCCTATCATTATCCCGAAAAGCTGATCCCGCTCGTCATCCTGAAGGCGCTCGCCGGAGAGACGCTGCCAGTCTATGGCAAGGGGCTGAACGTGCGCGACTGGCTGTTCGTCGAGGATCATGCGCGCGCGTTGACGACCGTCTTCGAGAAGGGCGTGATCGGCGAAAGCTACATCATCGGCGGGCGTGCCGAGCGCACCAACATCGATGTCGTGAAGCGCATTTGCGGCGAACTGGATCGCGTCCGTCCGCGGGCCGACGGTAAGAAATATGAGGAGCAGATCGGCTACGTCACCGATCGCCCCGGTCACGACCATCGCTATGCGATCGATCCCTCCAAGCTGGAGCGCGAGCTGGGCTGGAAGGCGCAGGAAAGCTTCGACAGCGGGATCGCCCGTACCGTGGCCTGGTATCTCGATAACGAGGCCTGGTGGCGCCCGCTTGTCGAGAAGAATGCGGTGAAGCGCGTCGGCCTTTCGGTATGAGGGGCGCGATTCTCGTGACGGGCGGGACGGGGCAGGTCGGCACGTCGCTCCGGGCCGTCGCCGGCGACAGGTTCGAACTGGTGATGCCGTCGCGGGCCGAGATGGACCTGTCCGATCCGGCATCGGTCGCGGCCTTCCTCGCGACGCGGGATGATTGGGCGGCGGTGGTCAGCAGTGGCGCCTATACCGGCGTCGACAAGGCGGAGAGCGACGTGGTGGCCGCCTGGTCCGCCAATGCGATCGGCCCGGCGGCGCTGGCGGTCGCCACGAAGGCGCGCGGCATCCCGATCGTCCATATCTCGACCGATTATGTGTTCGATGGATCGAAGGCCGGTTTCTACCTGGAGAGTGATCCGGTCGCGCCGCTCGGCGTCTATGGCGCATCCAAGGAGGGCGGCGAGCAGGCGGTGCGCAGTGCCAATCCGGCTCACGTCGTCCTGCGCACGGCGTGGGTGGTGAGCCCGTTCGGCGCCAATTTCGTCAAGACGATGCTGCGCCTCGGCGCCGAGCGGCCGGAACTGCGCGTCGTTGCGGATCAATATGGCTGCCCGACCTCCGCACTGGATATCGCGGCAACGGTCGTGGCGATCCTCGATCGTCTGCTGGCTGGCGAAGGCGCTCACGGCACCTATCAGTTCGTGAATGCCGGGGAAGCGAGCTGGCACGATCTGGCCGAGGCCGTGATCGCGCGATCGGCCTCGCATGGTGCGCCCCAGCCCCCCGTGACGCCGATCACCACCGCCGATTTCCCGACGCCCGCGCGGCGTCCCGCCAATTCGCGCCTTTCGACGGCGAAGCTGGCGGCGGATTATGGCATCACGCCCCGCGACTGGCGCGAGGCGGTTAACGAAATCGTCGATACGCTGATGGCGGAGAAGAAGGCGGCATGAAGGGCATCATTCTGGCGGGCGGCAGCGGCACCCGGCTCCATCCGGCGACGCTGGCGGTCAACAAGCAGTTGTTGCCCATTTACGACAAGCCGATGATCTATTATCCGATGTCGGTGCTGATGCTCGCCGGCATCCGCGAGATATTGATCATCTCCTCGCCCGAATATCTCGACAATTACCGGCGGCTGTTTGGCAGTGGCGAGCAGTTCGGCCTCGCCATCGAATATGCGCTGCAACCGCGGCCTGAGGGCCTGGCGCAGGCCTTCACGATCGGCGCGCCCTTCGTCGATGGCGGCAAGGCGGCGCTGGTGCTGGGCGACAATATCTTCTTCGGCGCCGGATTGGGCGAGCGGCTGCGCCGTGTCGCCTCGCGCGAGAAGGGGGCGACCGTCTTCTCCTATCGGGTCGATAATCCCAGGGCTTATGGCGTCGTGGAACTGGATGACGAGGGGCGGGCGCTCTCGATCGAGGAAAAGCCGGAGAATCCCAAGTCGCATCATGCCGTGACCGGCCTCTATTTCTATGACGAGCGCGTCACGGATCTTGCCCGCGCGATCAAGCCATCGGCACGCGGCGAACTGGAGATCACCGATCTCAACCGGCTCTACATGGAAATGGGCGAGCTTTACGTGGAAAAGCTTACGCGCGGTGACGCCTGGCTGGATACCGGCACGCATGACAGCCTGCTGGAAGCGTCCGAATTCGTTCGCACGGTGCAGCATCGCCAGGGTCTGCAGATCGCCTGCCTCGAGGAAATCGCGTTCGAGCAGGGCTTCATCGATGTCGATCAGCTGCGCCGCCATGGGCAGACCTATGCCAAGACGGGCTATGGGCGTTATCTGCTTGCCCTGGCCGATGAGCGCGGATAATCGCCGGGATTACGAAGCGTTTACCTGATCCGGCGTAACAATGCTTTACGATTGTCTTGTTGTCGGCTTTCGCGCGCTCACCTATCGATGATCCCGTCATCCGGGAATTCATCCATGTCCGCACAGATTTACGCCGACGCCCTCACCTTCAAAGAGTTCTTCGTGAATCTCGGTGAGCTGGATGCGTCGGCTGACGGGAAATGGGCTCGTTCGAGCCGCATTCTCTTCTGTGCTGCCAGCGGAATGGTCTGCTGGATGATCTTCGTTGCTCTTGCCGAGACATTGGCCAGCAACTGATCGAAATTTCGGCCGTCGCGGCTTTTCGCGACGAAACAGGACGCTCCCGCGCCGCGGCAGTGCGTCGTCGCGCGTGCTTGAGGGGTGGAATGGTGATGCAGGATCGTAATGGCAACGCGTTCGACGGGGCGTTCTCGCCCGCGGCGGCCGCGCTCCTGCGCGCCGGCGGTACGCCCATGGATGAGTATCCGAATGATCCGAACTGGGCTAGTGGCGACAAGACGAACCCTTTGAGGAGGCTCACGGCCTATCCCATGCGTATCGGCGTGCTGGAAGATGATGCGGCGCTGGCGGATCATGTCATGACCACGCTTCAGTCGGCGGGTCATGTCGTCCAGTGCTTCGCCGACGGCAAGGCGCTGCTCGCGCGGCTGAAGCGCGAGACGTTCGACATGCTGATACTCGACTGGAACGTGCCCGAGGTGGCCGGAATTGACGTGTTGCGCTGGGCGCGCGCGCATCTGGATGGGCCGATGCCGATCCTGTTCCTCACGAGCCGGGTGGACGAAGGCGATATCGTGCAGGCGCTGGATGCCGGTGCGGACGATTATGTGGCCAAGCCGGTGCGCGGTGGCGAACTGATCGCTCGCGTCAACGCGCTGTTGCGCCGATCCTATCCGGCGCCGGCCAAGGATATCGAGCGTTTCGACAATCACGTCTTCGATCATCGCTCGGGATCGGTTTCGATCGGTGGCGAACAGGTCGCGCTGACGCCGAAGGAATTCGAGCTCGGCCTGCTGCTGTTCCGCAATCTCGATCGCGCCATGTCCCGCTCCTACATGATGGATGCAGTGTGGGGGCATGATCCGGATCTGCTGACGCGCACGCTGGATGTCCACGTGTCCCGCGTGCGCGAAAAACTGCGGCTGCGCCCGGCGCTCGGTTACAAGCTGGTGCCGGTCTACAGCTATGGCTACAGGCTGGAGAAGATTGATCCGGCCGCTGGAGAGACTTGGTGAGATTATCGCCCGCGCTTGCCCTTCTGCTCGCGCTGGCGACGCCGCTTTTCGCCCAGGCGCCGCAGCCCTATGCGGCCAGTGCCGACGCGCCTTTCCAATATCGCGTCCGCGCCGGGGATACGCTCCCCCGCATCGCAGATTCCTATCTGATCAGCGCGGATGCCGCCGCCCGGGTGCAGCGCCTCAACAATATCGGCGATCCGATGCGCCTCGCGCCGGGCACGTCGCTGGCGATTCCGGCGGCGCTGCTGCGCACCGAGGCGCTGGGCGCGCGCGTGATCGCCTTTCGCGGTGATGTCACGATCGGCCGCCAGGGGCCGGCGCGTGTCGGCATGGTGGTAGGCGAAGGCGTCCGCATCGCGACCGGCGCCAACAGTTCGGTCGCCTTTCAGCTGAGTGACGGCACCGCCGTCACCCTGCCGTCGCTCAGCAGAGTCAGGATCGTGCGGCTGCGCCGGGTGCTGATCTCGAATCGCGTGGAGCGTGTGCTGGCGCTGGAGGCGGGGCGCAGCGAATCGCAGGTCACGCCCAGCCGGGATCGCAGCACATCGTTCGAGATCCGCACGCCCGTCTCGGTCGCGGCGGTGCGCGGCACCGATTTCCGCGTGGCCTATTCGGAAGATCAGGCGGCGGCCACGGCGGAGGTGCTGAAGGGCGCCGTCGGCGTCGATGGCAAGGATGGCGGCATCGGGCTGGAGGCGGGCTATGGCGCGCGTTCGGATGTTCATTCCACCGGCAAGCCGGTCGCTCTTCTGCCTCCGCCCGAAATATTGAGCCCGGTCGGCCATCGACGCGACGGTACGCTCGTCTTCAATTTCCAGAAGACGGAAGAGGCGTTCGCTTATCGCCTGGTCGTGGCGTCCGATGCCGATTTCCGGGATCTGAGATCCGAGGCGACGACGAAGACGGCGCAGGCGATCGTGCCGTCGCTGCCCAACGGCACCTATTATATCCGCGCCACCGCGATCGACGTGCATGGGCTGGAGGGGCTTCCCGTCGACATACCCTATGATCATCATCTGGCGATTCCGGGGGATCTTGCCGGCGGAACGCCCAAGGCCGGCGGCTGACGCTCTCCCCGATGCCCCCGGGCGCGCGTGGCGGCTGGACGTGGCGAGATGAGCCTTTAGGATGAGCCCGATGCGGTCGGCACGAGAGGGCGCGGAAGCGAACGGCGTGCGCAGCCGCCTTCTTCTCGAATGGCTGTTCGTTTCGATCCTCGCCATCGGCACGGTCGTGATGGGCAGCGCCGTGGGGCTGATCGGGCGCGGCGACAATCTTCTCTACGATAGCCTCAGCCGGTTCAGCCCGGCGACGGAGGACGCGCATGTCGCGATCGTCGCGATCGACGAGCCGAGCCTGTCCGCGATCGGCGCCTGGCCCTGGCCGCGATCGATCCATGCCAGTCTGATCCGCACGCTGGCGGCGGCCCGCCCGGCCGCGATCGGCTATGACGTGCTGTTCGTCGAGCCCGGCGGAGACGATCCAGTACTCGCCGCCGCGATGAAGGAAAGCGGGCGCGTTCTGGTGCCCGTCGCCTTCGATATTCCGGGCGCGAACGGCGCCGCCTTCGATCCTGAGCGGCCGGTGGCGCCGATCGCGCGCGCCATTCGCGGCGCCGCGCAGGCTGTCGTCACCTTCGATGATGACGGGATCGTCCGCCGCGCGGGCCTCGTCGCGGGCGGGGGTGGCCAGCGCTGGCCCCATCTGGCCGAAGCTCTGTACGAAACGGCTTTCGGGCGGCCCTCGGCGCCCTTTGCAAGGCGGGGCGGAGTGGCGCTGCCGCCGGGCCGCTTCACGATCGGTGCCCCCTCGCTCGTGCGGATCGGAGCGCTGGGCGGGCGCTTCCCCACCGTTTCGTTCCGCGCGGTGCTGGATGGCGAGGTGCCGCCCGAATTCTTCCGGAACAGGATCGTGCTCGTCGGCAATACGGCCGCCGGATCGGGCGACCAATATCCGGTGCCGGCGAGTGGCGGCACCGCGGCGATGCCGGGCGTCGAGATACTCGGCAACGTCGTGCAAGGGCTGATCCACGACGATCTGATCCGCCCGGCGAGCGGCGTCGTGATCGGCGCCTATACGCTTTTGCCGCTCACCATCCTGCTCGTGGCGCTGTTGCGCCTGCCGCCGCGCGTGAATCTGGTGATCGGCGTCAGCCTGATGGCGGGCATGCTGGCGGCGAGCGCGCTGCTGCTGCGCTATGCCGATTTCTGGCTGCCGCCCACCGGTGGCCTCGTCGCGCTGGCGGTGGTCTATCCGCTCTGGGCGTGGCGCCGGCTGGCGGCGACCAGCGCCTTCATGTCGAGCGAACTCAAGGAACTGGGCGACGAGCCCGACGTGCTGCCGCGCGCCGCGCGCCTGGAGAGCGATCCGTTCCTGTTCGTCGATCCGGTGGCCGAGCAGACCGACATGCTGGAGCGCGCGATCGAACGGGTGCGCGATCTCCGGCGATTCTTCTCGGACAGCCTGCAAAGCCTGCCGGATCCCACGCTGGTGCTGAATATGGACGGCAGCGTGCTCGTCGCCAATCAGGCGGCGCACGATCTGTTCGGCGCGGCACTGGCGCAGGCAGGCGGAGGAGCACCCACGATCGAGGCGCTGCTGGATGGCCTGTCGCGCACGCCGCTGCCGCCTGTCCCGCTGGCGCATGCGGGCGAGCGGGAACTGATCGCGCGCGACGGCAGCATCTTCATTGTGGCGGTGGCGCCACTCGAATCGGCGCAGAGCGAGCGTGTCGGCTGGATCGCGCGGCTTTCGGATATCAGCGCGATCCGCCTCGCCACGCGCCAGCGGGAGGAGGCGCTCCAGCTTCTCACCCATGACATGCGATCGCCCCAGGCATCGATCCTGGCGTTGCTGGATCAGGGGCTGGACGATCGCGAAACGCGCGCGCGGATCGCCGGCTATGCGCGGCGCACGCTCGGCCTGGCCGATGCCTATGTTCAGCTCGCGCGCGCCGAATCCGCAGCTTATGCGGAGGATCTGCTGGATTTCGCGTCGCTGCTGATCGAGGCGGCCGACGATCAATGGGCGCTCGCCAGCAGGAGCGGGATCGAGATCAGCACCGAATATGGCGGGCGCGAGCATCTGGTGCTGGGCGATCACGCCCTGCTCACCCGCGCGCTGGTGAACCTCATCAACAATGCGGTGAAGCACAGCCCGAACAATGGCCGAGTCTTCTGTTCGGTCAGTTCGCCACCGGGCGAGGCGGATCGGCCGATGCTCGTCTGCCGGATCGAGGATGAGGGGGCGGGCATCGCTCCCGATCTGATCGACAGCGTGTTCGAGCGCTTCAGGACGGCCGAGGATCGCAGCCATCGCAACCAGAGCGGCGCGGGGTTGGGCCTCGCCTTCGTGCAGACGGTGATCGAACGGCACGGCGGCACGGTGGGCTGCGAGAATCGTCCTGCGGGCGGGGCGTGCTTCTGGCTGCGCCTGCCGCTGGCGGGAGGGCCGGAGGGGGACGGCTGAGCGGGGAATCCCCATGCTGTGCTGCGCATGCGGATCATGAAAGGGGCTCAGTGCGTGGTGAAGCCCAGCTGCCCGGTGTCGCGATCCGTGCCGCCGCCGCCGCTTGCGGCGCCGTCGCGTTCCACGCTCGTGGACCAGCCGAGTTCGGGAATGCCGATCGAGCGTCGGCCCCGGAAATCGGTGCGGGTGGCGATCACGCCCTGCGCTTCGAGATAACCGACCAGCCTGCGGACGCGGCCGAGCGACTGCGTGCCATAGACGCGCGCCATGTCGTCGATCGACGGGCAGGGCGCCGATTCGCGCGCAGCCCGCGCGATCATCAGGAACAGGCCGAGCAGATCCTCCGGCAGGCGATCGCCAAGCGCGATCGCGTCGGCCCAGTCGCTCTCCGCGTCGGCGGCCGAAATGCCGGCCCGGCCCAGCGCGAGCGCGCGTGCGAAGGCAATGGCCGCCAGCGGCGGGCGCGCGGCACCCCGCATCCGGCAGCGCAGGGCATAATCCTGATAGAGGGCGGTGCCGCCGCGCAGCATCGCATCCTCATCCAGCACCATTTCGCCGATCACTTCCTCGGAAATCGCGGCGAGGGCCTCCTCGTCCGGCCCGGCAGGCTCGGCGGGCGCCATGGCCGCGATCGCCATCGGGCGCGGCTTGAACAGCATCTCCATCGGCACGGCCGGTGAGGCGGCGGGCTTCGCCACCGGCTCTTCCTCCAGCATGTCGAACAGCAGCGACTGGCGCTCCTCGCCGGTCCGCTCCGGCAAGGGGGCGAGCGCCGGGCCGCCGCCGCGCGTGCCCGTCTGCACCGGCCCGATGCGGACGAGATAGGGACGGCGGGCGAGCGCCGGGCCGAGCGCCAGGAACTGGCCGCGCTCCAGATCGCGTATCTGTTCGGCCTGGCGGCGCTCCATGCCGAGCAGATCAGCCGCCCGCGCCATGTCGATATCGAGGAAGGTGCGCCCCATCAGGAAGTTGGAGGCCTCGGCCGCGACGTTCTTGGCGAGCTTGGCGAGGCGCTGGGTGGCGATGATGCCGGCGAGGCCGCGCTTGCGGCCGCGGCACATCAGGTTGGTCATCGCTGCCAGGCTCAGGCGGCGCGCTTCCTCGCCCACCTCGCCGGCGGCGGCGGGCGCGAACAGTTGCGCCTCATCCACCACCACGATCGCGGGAAACCACTGATCGCGCGGGGCATCGAACAGGCGATTGAGGAAGGCGCCCGCGCAGCGGAGCTGGGCGTCCACCTCCAGCCCTTCCAGATTGAGCACGATCGACACGCGATGTTCGCGCACGCGCGCGGCGATGCCGGCAATCTCGCCCTCGCTATAGTCGGCGGCGTCCACCACGAGATGATCGAAGCGATCCGCCAGCGATACGAAATCGCCTTCCGGATCGACGATCACCTGCTGCACCCAGGGCGCGCTCTCTTCCAGCAGGCGGCGCAGCAGATGCGATTTGCCCGATCCCGAATTGCCCTGGACGAGCAGGCGCGTGGCGAGCAGCTCTTCCAGATCGATCGGGGCTGACGCGCCGGCCGGATCGGTGCCGAGATCGATGCGGACGGACATGGCCCCGCTTGTCGGCGGGAAGGGGGGAGGGGCGCAAGGTGAGTCGGGCGCGCCGGGCCCGAATCATCCACAGTTTTCTGGCAAAGCCGGGGTCGGGCGTCGCCGCGCCGCCGCCGCATGCGCGGCAGCATGGCGCTTGCGGAGCGTGAGCGCGCCTTACGCGAACATCGCATGCTCGGCGCGCAGCGCCCTGGCCAGCGCGTCCATATCTTCCGGCGTGCTGTAGAAGCCCGGTGTCACGCGGATCACCGGCCCCTTCGCCACGCCCGCGCGCCAGATCGTCAGCACCCTGTGCTTCTCGAACAGGGCCTTCTGCACGGCCTGCGCCTTCGCATCCGTATCCATGCCCTTCAGGCGGAAGCCGGTGATCGTTGCGTAGCGGGCGGGATCGTCCGGCACCATGATCTCGACATTCCTCAGGTCGCGCACCTGATCCACCCAGCGATTGCGCAGCGCGCGCATATGCTTTTCCTTCGCCGCCGCGCCCACCGCGAAGTGGAAATCCACCGCTGTCGGGATGGCCAGCACCGCCGGGAAATTGACCGTTCCGGCAGGCACGCGCGCATTGATGCTGGCGGGATCGATGTGCGAATTTTCAAAGGCGATATCGATGTCCGCGATCCGGCTCCTGCGGATATACATCGCTCCCGTGCCGAGCGGCGCGGACGTCCATTTGTGGACGGACCAGCCGACGAAATCGGCACCGAGATCATCGATCTGATAATCCAGCAGGGCGATGCCATGGGCGGCGTCCACGATCGTATCCACGCCGCGCGCGCGCGCCATCGCCACGATCTCGCGCACGGGCGTGACGAGGCCGGTGCGGTTGGAAACCTGCGTCACCAGCAGCAGCTTGGCCTTCGGCGTGCGCTTCAGCACGTCATCATAGGCGGCGAGGATGTTCGCCGTGGTCGCGGGTTCGGGCATGGCGAAGCGGACGACGTTCGCCTGCTTGTGCGTGCCGAGCCATTCCATCGCGCAGATGGTGGAATCATAATCCAGATCGCAATGGATCACGCCATCGCCCGGCTTCAGCCCCTTATAGTTGGCGATCAGCATCTGCAGCGCATCGGATCCGCTGCGCGTGACGGCGATCTCATCCGGGCCGCAGCCCACCTGCCGGGCGATCGCGGCGCTGGCGGCGCGCGCATCCTGCGTCCAGCCCGCGCCGCCGGGCAGCACGTTGCGCGCATAGATGGCATTGGCGCGGTTCACGTCCAGCGTGTGGCGCGCATAGGCCTGCGCCACGATGCGCGGCATCATGCTCCAGTAACCGGCCTCCAGATTGTGATAGCCGGGCTCCACATCGAAATGCTTCGGCAGATCGGAAACGGGAATCGAATTGGGCTTCAGCGGGGTTTCGGGCGTTGCAGGGGGGATGGATGCGCCGATCGCCTGTGCCGCTGCCTGCGAGGAGGCGAGCAGCGCCGGCCCGCCGATCGCGGCCGACTTGAGCAACTGGCGGCGGCTGGGCGCAGGCGGCGTGGGCGCGGGCGGCGTTGGCGCAGGCGACATGGGCGGCATCCTGAAGAGAGGAGACGGCCCGTATTTGCGGGAGTCAGGCGGCCATTGCTAGAGTGTCCGCCCGCCGAGAAAAGAAAGGAAAACGGCGATGTGTGATGATGATCCCTTTCCGCAGGCTGGCCGGGTGCGGATGATCGTGCCGGCGCCGGTGGGCAGGGTGGGCACCGGCATTCCGGATCCCGAGGCGGAGATGTTCGCGCGGCTGGATGAGGCGCACGTTTTCATGATGGGCGACAATCCGGAGCTGCCCCGCATGCCGGCCCGCCCCAGGCTGGTCGATTTCCTGCGCCTGCGCGTCTCGGATATCGTGATCCGCCATCTGACGGTGAGCGCCAAGCATGCGCTGGATCAGGGCATGGACGAAAAGATCGTGCTCGCCTGCCTGCTGCACGATATTTCCAACGGCTGCCTGATCCGATCGGATCATGGCTATTGGGGGGCGCAGATGATCGCGCCCTATGTCGATCCCGAAGTGGCCTTCGCCGTCCAATATCACCAGCCGCTGCGCTATTTCGCCGACGAGGCTGTGGGCTATGATTATCCCGCCAGCTACGATGCCTTCTTCGGCCCGGATTTCGTGCCGCCCGAACATGTGCGCCGCGAGGCGGATTATGCGCGCGGGCATCGCTGGTACATGTCGGCCCGGCTGGTGACGCTCTACGACACCTATTTTTTCGATGATACGCCGGCCTTCGATCCGGAAATCTTCACCGACATCATCGGCCGCCATTTCCGCGAGCCGGAGGAAGGGCTGGGCTTCGATGGATCGCCGGCCGCGCATATGTGGCGTTCGGTGATCTGGCCCAACAATTTCCTCTAGGCGCGCGATCAGGGCGCGGCATGCGGGATTGCCGTGTGGAATGGCCGGCTGCCGTTGGAAAAAGCCGGAAAACGGCACACGAGCCCGCTGCCCGCGCGGCGGCCCATCGGCCATAGTGACGCTGCCGTGATGATCCGGAGCCCACAATGTCCCACTGGTCGTTTCCCGCCGCTGTTATCGCCCTGATCGCCGCGGCCTCGGCGGCCGGCGCGGCGCCCGGGGGCGTCACCGCGATCGTGGGCGCCACCGTGTTCGATGGCACGGGCAAGGCGCCCTATCCGGCGACGGTCACGATCGAGGATGGTCGCATTCTCGCGGTCGGGCCGAAGGTCGCGCCTCCGCGCGGCGCCCGTATCGTCGATGCAAAGGGCAAGGCGCTGCTGCCGGGCTTCTTCGACGTGCACACCCACTGGACGCCGGCGGGCAAGCCGGCGGCGACGCCGCAGATCGCCAGTGATTATGTCCGGCTGGGCGTCACCACGGTCAACGATTTCCACGAGCAGCCCGAATCCTATGCGCCGCGCCGCGAATGGCTGACGCAGCTCGTATCGCCCCATGTGCTGTTCGCGGCGCGCATCGGCACGCCGGGCGGGCATGGCGCCGATTGGGCGGATGATGCGACGACGATCCTCATCACCACGCCCGAAGGCGGCCGGGCCGCGATCGAAAGCCTGATTCCCTATCGCCCGGATCTCATCAAGGTCTTCAACGATGGCTGGCGCTATGGAACGATGCCCAACAATAACAGCGTGAACGAAGATGCGCTGAAGGCCGTCGCCGAGGAGGCGCACAAGCAGGGCTGGCCGGTGCTGACCCATACGGTGACGGTGGATCGCGGCCTGGAGGCGGCGCGCGCCGGTGTCGATTCGCTGGCCCATGGCATGCAGGATCGCCGGCTCACCGCCGATGAGATTGCGCAGATCCGGAAATCCGGCATGGCGATGGCGCCGACGCTGGCCGTCTATGAGCCGGTGAAGCCCGGCCAGGCGGTGCGCGATCCGGCGGATCCCAGGCTGGCCATCGCGCGGACGCGTTTCGCGACGGCCTTCGCCAATGTGAAGGCTTTGCACGATGCCGGCGTCCGCATCGCGCTGGGCACCGATGCGGGCATGCCCGGCACGCCGCATGGCAGCTCCACGCTGCACGAGATGGAATTGCTCGTCCAGGCGGGGCTCACGCCATCGGATGCCTTGCTTTCCGGCACCTCGGTCAGCGCCGGGCTGATGCGGGTGGATGGGGATCGTGGCACGATCGAGCCCGGCAAGCGCGCCGATATCGTGCTGGTGGATGGCGCGCCCTGGGATCGGATCGGCGATGTCTACAAGACCTGGCAGGTCTATATCGACGGCCGGCTCGTTTCCGGCGCGGGCGCGCCCGCCCCGCCTGCGGCGAACCGCACCGATCGGCTTCCCTCCACCACCGTCGCCGCGCTCATCGACGATTTCGAGCGACCGGACCGGCGATCCAGCCTCGATACGCTGAGGCTCGATACGCCCGATGGCGGCAATGATCGCTCGATCGAGGTTTCGGAGGTGATCGCGCGTGAGGCGGGCGGACATGCGCTTTCGATGTCGGCGCGCATGTCGCGCAAGGCCGCGCCTTATGCGGGCGTCGCCATTCCCCTGACGCGGGGCTCGGTGCGGCCCGTCAACCTGCGGCAATATCAGGGCATCCGCCTCGAGATACGCGGCAGCGGCGATTATCGGCTGAGCGTCAACGGTCTCGACGGCAGCTTCTCGGCGCCGCTCCCCGCCGGCGATTCATGGCAGACGGTGACCATTCCCTTCTCCTCGCTGCGGGCGGCGGGCGCCGAGCAGCGCGCCGATGGGGCGAAGGGCTGGACGGCGGACGGCATCACCCAGATCGAGATTGGCGGGCGCGGGCCGGCCGGCGGCAGGATCTGGCTGATGGTCGATAATGTGAGCTTCTACTGAGGAAGCGGCGCACGGCGGCACGCGAAGCCCGGGGCGGAAGGGATCGGTTCAGGCGGCCCGGCGTATTCCCCGGCACGATGCCTATCCGTTTTCGCCTGACCGCCGCGATCGCGGCCCTGATCTCCACCGCCGCTCCCGCGGAGAATGCACCCTTCGATCTGGCGGGGCCTTCGCTGCGCGTGACCGTGACGCACGAGGGCAAGACGCTGCCGATCGCCAATGTGCCGCAACTGGCGGCCGGCGACCGGATCGATGTTCGTGCCGATCTGCCCGAAAGCCAGTCCGCCCATTATCTGCTGGTCGCCGCCTTCCTGCGCGGCGCCACCAATCCGCCGCCGGATAAATGGTTCACCCAATCGGAAACCTGGAAGAAGAAGGCGCGCAAAGGCCTCTCGCTCATCGTGCCCGAGGGCGCGCAACAGATCGTGCTGTTCCTCGCGCCGGAAACGGGCGGGGATTTCCCCACGCTGCGCAATGCCGTGCAGGGCAAGCCGGGCGCCTTCGTCCGCGCGACCCAGGATCTCGCGCAGGCCTCGCTCGATCATCAGCGGCTGGATGCCTTCCTCTCGGTCGTCCGCACGCCCGCGCCCGGCGATCCGGAGCGGCTGGAACGGATCACGCCGCTGCTGGCGCGCAGCCTGCAGATCAAGATCAACGCCGATTGCCTCACCAGGGCGCCCGAATTGCAGGCCGCCTGCCTGCTCCAGAATCAGGATGCGCTGGTGCTGAACGACGGGCACAGCAATGCCATCACCGATGCGCTGGCGGGGCCGGGCGTCGATCTCGCGTTGCAGATCAGCGCGACGCCGCAGGGCGGGCTCGGCTATTACAGCCCCTATATCGCGGCGGTGCGCGATATCATTGGCCTGTTCGGATCGATGCACACCGCCAAATATCAATATATTCCCGCGCTCGCGACGCCGGATGGCGATGCGCTGCGGCTGGTGCTGAATACCGCGCCTTCCTTCCACAATCCCAAATCGGTGATCGTGGCGGCGTTGCCGATCGTGGCCCCGGTGCGTCTGCCGCCGCTGGAGATTGCCAGCTCCGATCCCGCCATCTGCGCGCAATCGGAGGAGATCGTGCTGCCCGTGAGCGGCGCGCCTCTGATCTATGCGACCCGCTATGCCCATGATCTGGCGCTCCGCATCGATCTCCCCGGCGGGCCGATCGATCTTCCCGCCGCGTCGGATGTCGAGCGCGGCGGCCTCGTCGTGCGGGCGGCCGGAAAGGTGCCACCGGGGCTGACGGCGCCGGTGAAGGCGACGATTCATGGTCTGTGGGGCTTCCGCCCGTTCGAAGGGCCGTCCGTAAGCCTGCAACCCGCTCATGTTGGCAGTTGGCGGCTGGCGTCCCCCGCCGATTCCGCGAAGCGCGATGGGCAGATCGAGCTGGCCGGGGGGGCGGCGGCCTGCATCACCACCGTCTCGGCCGGTGGCGCCCCCGTCGCGTGGAAGCGGCTGGCACCCGATCGGATCAGCATCGCGGCCCCGCGTGGCGGCGGCGCAATCGAGATTGCCGGGCCACGGGGCATGGATGCCGCGCGGATCGAGCTGGCCGCGCCGCCCCCGCCGGCGCGGCTGGCGGCGACGGTGATAGCGCGCCACATCCAGCGGCCGCAGCAGACGGCTCCCGTGGCGATCATGCTGGGCAGCGACGATCAGGTGCCGGCCGATGCCACGCTGCGCGCCTCGTTCCGCGCGGCCGGCGGCATGCGCTTTACGGGGCGGGAAACGATCGAGATCGAGGCTGGATCCGGCGGCGACACGGCCAGCCTCACGGCGGCGCACGGGCTCACCTTCGCGGATCCGCAGGTGGTGATCGCGACCATCCAGCCAGCCGCCGCACTCGGCACATCCGCTTTCGGCCCGCTGCGGGCACGGATCGTGCGAGATGGCATTGCCGGCGACTGGATCCCCATCGGCACGCTCGTCCGCCTGCCGCAGATCCGACAATTGCGCTGCCCCGATGATGCGGCGGCACCGGCCTGCGAGCTGAGCGGCGACAATCTGTTCCTGATCTCCGGCGTTTCCGCCACGCCCGGCTTCGAGAATGAGGCCGCCATTCCCGATGGCTATCCCGGCAATGCGATCCAGGTGCCGCGCCCGGCAGGCAAGGCCCTCTACGTGCGCTGGCATGACGATCCCGCCACGATCGGGCGGATCGGCGGCTCCTGACGGTCGGGAGCACAACCGGGGAGGCGCATCGGGACGCCCCGAGGCGGCCCCCGGTCCCGTGGCATGCCTCACCTCGGTGAGGCAAGGATCAGTTCAATATCAAGGATTTCCGCTGGTGGAGCTGAGGGGAATCGAACCCCTGACCTCTGCAGTGCGATTGCGTTCGTTTGATGCCCTTAAGATAGACGGCCGCCCTAGCGATAGGGCAAAATGTTAGAACAAGCGCCGAACATTCGGCAATTTGCGGACCCAGTGCGGACCCAGCAGCAAGACGGAGAAGATCCATGAGCGTTGATGATGAAGTTACCGTGCTCCGGGGTGAGATAGCTCAGCTGCGCGAAGCGGCGCTGGATCTCGTCACCGAGGTGCAGACAACGCTTCTTTCGAAGGACGCCATTCTGGTCGGCTTCCCGTTGCAGAAGATCGGCAGGCTGCTCGCGCTGCTGGACCCAAAGCGGTTTACTTGACGAACCATCCACGTAAGGAGCCTTCCAAGCTGCTAGATTTGCCGCCTTTTCAATAACTTGGTTGTAAAATTGCGCGAAAATCCCGTCAATGGGATCAAATACTTAGCCCAACCATGTAAAACGATTTCGGCCTATTGGCCGCATTACGGCAGGGCTCAAGGCGTAGAACAAAGTTGGAACAAATGCTAAGCCTGCCGCCTCGATTCGCGAGGAGGAAGGCATGGACACACAGGAACGCCGGGAGTTGGAAGAGGCCGTCAAAGCCATTGAACGCAACTTCGAATGCGCGACGCCGGCCCGCCTCCGGACGGCTCCGCCCGTACCGCCGCGACCGTCAGAAACTTTCAGCCGCTGGCTGCTCGCCCAGCGCGACCGGGAAGACTGGATCGATGCGCTGGCGACAGCAGCTCGCGCAGATCGCAGTTTTCCCCGCGACGCATCGCCGGATCAGGTGCGCGCCCATCTGATCCGGCTTGGCGCGGATGGCGAGGCTTTGGAGCAGCTCGACGATGCCGAACGCTGCTGGATGAGCCTGTGATGGCCACGTACATCGAGATCCCGGCCGAAATCGTGGAGCGCTTCGCCGTTGAGCTGTGGGAAGAGCGTGAGGACATCCGGCCATGGAAGGCCGCGCGTTCAACTGATCGCGAAGCCTATACCGTCTTCGCCGCCGTCGCCCTTGCCGCGCTGCACGAGGGCGATCGTTACTCCGGTCATTGCTGATCCGACATGACGGGCTGGGAGCGTCGGCCGCCGACCATGCGTGCCTTCCTGCTCTCGATCGCCGCATTGGATCAGATCGCCGGAAACCTGCATGACGCACCGCTAAGAGATGCGCTGGCCGTCCGCGCGCTCCTGGCGCTTCTCCACGCCGCCAGCAATGGCGATCGGGCACCTTACGAGGCATTCTGGAAAGCGTGTCACGATGACCCCGGCGGATCGGAAACCGTCGCCGGGATTGGTCGCACAGCCGCTGCGCGGCCCTGCATATATGCCATCGCCCGGACGCTGGGATTCGAACTGGCGCAACGGGAAGTTCATGATGCCATGACCACCATACAGGCCGGGGAGCGCAAGCGGGTCGAGAAATATGACCGGGCGCGGCAGGCGCGGAGGACGGGATAGCGGCCAATATTCCGGCATGAGTTGTGTAAAATAATACACATTATTGATTGACGGCGGCGTGCGGCGTGTGTAGATATCTCCACATGGAACGGGACAGCAAAAAGATCATCAAGCGCCTCCTCGCTGAGGGTTGGGAACTGGTTTCGATCCGTGGATCGCACCACAAGTTCCGGCGCAACGAGATCACGCTGATCGTGCCCCACCCGAAGCGGGATCTGCCAATCGGCACCGCGAGGGCCATCGCGAAGGCGGCGGGGTGGCTCTGAGCCACCCTCAAGGAGGTTGAGATGAAGTATTTCTACGCGATCGTTCACAAGGATGAGGGCAGCGCCTACGGCGTGACCTTCCCCGATCTGCCGGGCTGTTTTTCGGCAGCCGACGATATGGAGGACGTGGTTCCCAACGCCGTCGAGGCGATGGAGCTTTGGCTGGAAGATCAGGCCGAGCCGGACGCAAGCGATGTCGCGACGGTGCGCGAACGGGCGGCGAACGATCTGGCGCAGGGCGCGTTTCTGATCGCCGTTCCGCGCATGACGACCAGCGGCAAACTGACCCGCGTCAACCTGTCGCTGGACATGGGCACGCTGGCGGCGATCGACGCAGCGGCCAAGGGGCGTGGGCTGACCCGCAGCGCGTTCGTCGTCGAGGCCGCACGAAACGAGATCCAGGGCAAGCATTGATCCAGCGAGAAGGACGCGCAACATGCGTCCTGGACACTTGGACGGGGGAACCGATGGTCAAGACGTTGATGCGCGCGTTCATATGCGCGGCGATGGCAGTTGCGAGCCCAGCCTATGCGGCGGCGGTCATATCGTTTGAGGGGACGTCGAGCGGGACGGATAACGCCGGGCTGTTCCTGCCGGCTGGGACGAGCTGGCAGGACGCAGCGGCGACATTCACGATCATCGTTGATGATGAGGCGATCAGCCAAAATCCTTGGGCGGACGGCGGGCCATACGGCTATGCGCTGATCGACACTTTCAAGCCGCACGTCACTGCAATCTTCACGCTCGGCGACAAGTCGCTCACCTTCCATCCCGGCTATACGCGGCTGGTCACCGGCTTCTGGGGCGACCAGAATAGCGAGATGTTGTTCGGCTATAGCTTTATGCTCGATCCGGGCGACGATGCCTATTTCAACGTGAGCCTTCGGCGCCCTTATGATGGAAGCACGATGCCGCGATCTTTCCTTGATCCGGCGATCGTCGAACAGCCGCTGAACTATATTTACTCCGGCGTCTTAGGGTTCGGCATCGGTGACGCCTCGCCGGTGGTCGGCGGAACGATGACGGTCTCGCGCGCGACGATCGGTGCGGTTGTCCCGGAGCCGTCGACATGGCTGATGATGATCGTCGGGTTCGGCGTGGCTGGCCTTGCGATGCGGGCTCAGCGCCGCCGTCCGATCCGCGTAGGTTGAGAGGGCCGCGAGCAGCGTCTTGCCGTTCGCGATTTCGGAGCGGGCAGCGCCGAGCCTACGTCAACCTTGGCCTGCATCTGGGCATGGTCGAGCTTGCCCCATGCTCGTTGCAGGAGCAGGGACAGGGCCGCGATCACCACCCACGGGCCGGTGCGCAGGGCGAGGGTGAGGTAGCTCATGGCTCGACTGTCACAATCGGCATGATGCTCAGGTCGATCTCGCCGATATGGCCATTGTGGATCAGTGTGTAGGCGCGCCGCCCATGCGGCTTGATGCCTACCGGGCCATTCTGGCAGCATCGGCCGAGTATGCTGCCGATTACCACCACGATTGATTTCACCAACTCGTCAGCAGGGTCCGCGTCCTCACGCCACGGGCACGCCAACAGATCGATGTCGCGGGCCAGCGAGCCGTGAACCGCTATCGCATAACCATGATCGCGCGCTACCTCGCGAACTGGCGGCAGGATTGCCGCGAGCACCGACTCGATGAACGCGCCCGTGGCAGCACGCATGGCGGGAGCTTGATAGATCCCGCTCACACCGGCCACCACACGAACGCCACCACGATCGCCGCCAGCAGCAGGAGCAGGCCGCCGATGACGGCTATGTCTGCCAGGGCGCGGGTCATTGCGGGGTGCCCTGCTCGATCGCCTTAGCCTTAGCGACGCCGCGATCTTTCAGCACGATCGCGCCGGCCGATGCGCCGATGCAGGCCGCAAGGCCCGCAGGATAGGCGAGACAAAAGGTATCGAAGGTGACGGTGACCATCTGGGCCCAGACGAGCGCCGGGGCCGTGACGATGTACACCACCGTCCCGAAGGCCCCGAGCAGCCGCTGGATCTCATATTCGCCGCCGATCCCGCGCAGTGCCGTAAGGATGCTCATGCCGGCACCTGAAGGCCGATCTCACGGACGAACCCGGCGGCGTCGAAGCTGGGGCAGGCCTTCATCCACTCGTCGGGCGTGACCCTCCCGTCACCGTTGCGATCGGGGGAAAGGTCGCGGTGCCCGCAGATCTCGGCGCCGGGATATCGATAGGAGAGCGCGAGAAGCTGCTGCGCGAGGCTCGTCCTCTGCGCCGCCGTTCGCGTGTCCTTCGGCGTCTGGCCATCCACGGCGAGCCCGCCGACATACACCACGCCGATCGAATCCGCGTTGAAGCCCTCGGCGTGCGCGCCGATCTGAATCTCGGGCCGGCCGGGCTGCACCGATCCATCAAGCAAATGGACATGGTGATACCCGATATCCTTCCAACCTTTCGCCTGATGCCAGCGGCGGATCTCGGCGGCGTCCGCGAACTGCCCTTCGCGGGTCGCGGTGCAGTGGAGCACGATCCGGTTGATGCGGCGGGCGCAGCCGCCGCGCTTGATCTGGAGCGCAATCAGCGCCGCATTCGTCCTGGGCCCGTCCGCGCCGTCGATCGCGCCCTTGTAGAGCCCCTCCTTGGCCAGCATTGTTTGGAGCGCGCGCGTTCGCGTCGCCCGTGCGTGGCCGGGCCACGCCGGTTCGGTGGTCATGGATTACCTCCGGATATGGTGACGATTGTTGACGGTTGTGCGGTTGCCCGCCGCGCGATCGGCGGGGCAGGAGCGACCTGCGGAAACTACGAGGGTGACCGTGCGCCCCGCCGACCTCACGCCGGCGGGGCGGTTCCCATCAGTCGATATCCGGGATGACCCGGTGCGCGCTCAGTTCGATCTGGGCGGCGTTGCGCGCCTCACCTTTGCGGCTGGCATGTTCGGCCCGCTGCCGCCGGGCGATCTCGACGATTTCGGGGATGCGCTCCGGTGGCGCGAACCGGATCGCAAGAAGCAGGCCGTCGAACTGGCTTTCGACGATGCCCAGCTCATGTCGGAGCACCGAGATCTTCTGGTCGGCAACCTCCAGCTTCGCATCACAGACCTGACGCTCACGCTCGGAGGCTGCCTCGACGGCCGCGATCCGCTCGTCACAGCGTTTCTCGACCGCCTCCATTTTCTCACGGAGCTGAACGACCAGATCCAGCGCCACTTCGTCCGTCTGCTTTCGCTTTGCACGTTGGTGGGAAAGGTAGCCCGTTATGAGGCCGCCACCGCCAAGCCCGCCGGCCGCGCTGGCGATCTGCGGCCACCAGGCGATGATGACCGCGTCGCCGGCAGATAAGGAGGGTCCAGATAAATGAGCGCCTTCGGATCATTGAAGCGACGTATGAGATCGATCGCCGGCCGCTGCTCGATGTTCACTCCCTGCATACGGCGCACCACCGCGCCCAGCGCTTCTGGGAGGTCAGCCCATTCGCCGGCTACGTTGGTCGTGGCGCTAATGCCATCCGTCCGGAACCCCGTTGGTCGATCCAGCCGATTGCCGCCCGTTCCGTGGCCAAGATGGGATCGCACGACGGCGCGGCGTGCGCGCTCGATCGGCTCCTCGATCGGCTCGAACGCGGCGAGATACTCGGCGCGAGAGTAGAGTGTAAGCGCCAGTCGTCTCTACGAAGGGGCGACCAATGTCTTCGCCGATGCGACGCTCGTCGCCACACTGAACGCCG
Organism: Sphingomonas sp.; assembly: GCF_003248515.1. Classification (GTDB taxonomy): domain Bacteria; phylum Pseudomonadota; class Alphaproteobacteria; order Sphingomonadales; family Sphingomonadaceae; genus Sphingomonas_I. The sequence continues at coordinate 336,708 of NZ_QFOB01000003.1, read as the reverse complement.
ATGCCGGCAAGGCGGGCGGAACGATCCGGTCGGTCGCGGGCGGGCAGGCTCGTTTCTATTGGGCAACGGCCGTCGACACGAGCGACAATGAATCGCCTAAGGCCGGGCCCGCCAGTGCCACCGCCGCGCTCACCAATACGTCGGATCTCGCCGATCGGATCATCACCGATCTGAAGCTCGCGCCCAACGCGGTCTACATGGATGCGCTGCAGGCGGGCATCGTCGTCGCCTCGAAAATGGCGATCACGGCCGACAACTTGAACCCTGACCCGAACTTCCGCGATCCTGCCTATTGGCACAGTCAGCGGGTCAGCGACTGGAACGGCTCGGCTTGGACGGGGCCGGGCGAAGATCACGGCGGTTTTCATACCGATGCCGCAGGCGGCTGGTCCGTCGAGAATAGCGCATCTCGCCCTGACGGCGTTGCATTGGCGACGCTGCTGGGCTGTTCGACGTGGATCACACTCAACAGCGCCGCGACCGGGATGCCAACCGATCGCCGATATAGGTATCATCTCTATAGCGGCTGGAGCGTGACTCGGGAGTTTCTGATCCCCGTCAAGGCGGACACCGTCTACGAATTTTCTATCCCGATGAAGAACAACGCCAACCAGTGGCACGGCGTCATCATGGATGTGCTGTCTGCGGACTTTACGTTCCTCAATGATGCGGACGCTGTTACATCGGGCGAGCGCTCGTGGTTCTGCTTCCCCGGCCAGGTGGGCCGCTTCAAGAAGCAGGTGACGTTTGGGCCCAAGGCTGCGTTCATCCGGTTCGCCGTCATCAATGATGGTGTCACGTCGATCTGGGCGGGCGATGCGCAAGTCGGCACGATTTCGCTTCGCGAAGCTGTCGGCGGCACGCTCGTTGTCGACGGCGCAATCGTCTCTCGCCACATCACTGTCGATAATGTCCTCGCCGACCGCATCATCGCCAACACGGCCACCGTGACGGGAACGTTCGCCGCGAAGGTGATCGAGAGCACGGACAGCTTGCCCGGCCGCCTCATAGTTTCAGGCACCGGCTTCTCGCTCGCGACGATGGCCACGGCGGTCGCCGACCCTGCCGGCCGGATCAACGCGAACACAACACTGATCGCGCCGGGCAAGATCCAGCTTGGCGGCGCCAACACCCTATCGAACTGGCTGACGGGAGGTGACAATTCCGAGCTAAACGGCGGCGTGATCGCTGCCAACACAATCCGCATCAACAGCGCGGTCATTGGGCTTCGCGGCATTCAGCTACTCGGCATCAACTTCGACACGGATCGCGTGAACACGGTGAGCTGGTCGGCCGGTTATGTCGATTGGGTCGATGATGCCGGAAATCGGCAGGTGTCATTCATCAATGCCGGGTCGGTTTATCGGACGACTGCCGGTTCGCAAGTCGCCTACATCTGGTTTGACCGCGTCGCTTCGCACGCCAATCAGATCTTCTACGCTGGCGAAACCACGCCTGCGGCGATCCTCGCAAACACGAACAACATCATCGTGGCGGCCTATTTCGGCGGCAACGTGCTGGACGCGGCCTATGGTCGCACGATCATCGACGGCGACTATCTCAAGACGAGTACGGTCGATGCAAACCGGGTGATCGTCAGTGGCTCCATTACCACTCCGCTGCTCGCCGCCGGATCCGTCACCGCCGCGAAGATCAGCGTTGCGAGTCTTTCCGCCATCACGGCCGACGTGGGCTTGCTGAGGACCGCATCGAGCGGTGCGCGCACCGAGATCGAGGCCAATCAGATCCGGGTCTATGATGCCAGCAACGTGCAGCGCGTGACGATCGGGCAGCTCTGATGTCGACCGGCATCCGCGTGAACGGCCCGGACGGGCGGGAGTGGTTCAACAGCACGCGCATGACGACACGGACGGTGGGCATCATCGCTTCCACGGCCCCGGCGCCGACGGTGAGCGTCGATTTCTACTGCCCATCGACTAACACGCCATCGCGACCGTCAACAGCTACACCACGCCGGAGCAGACGCTGATCGGCTGGCAGGATCGGGTGGAGATCGCGGACGATGCTTTCTCCGCCACGCCCATGGCCTCCGTTGCCGAATGGCTGACCGGCGAGGGCCGCTATCTCGATGGCGGCACGATCATCAGCGAAGTGGCCGAGACGCCGCCCTCACCCGAAGTCTGATTTTTCCGCCGGCACGGGGCCGGCTGCTTTCCGAAAGGAACCATAACCATGCGATCCACCCTCCGGTGGGCAGCAACCCTGCTGCTCGCCCTTTTCGTGTTGTGCGTGCCGCAGATCGCGGCGGCGCAGTCCGGATCCTGCGCAGCCAATCCGAGCATTACCGGGCGTCCCTGCGCCCCTGCGGTAAAGGGCACGGAATGGCTCGACTTTCGGCAGGATGGGCAGGCCGTCACGGCGCGGCTGGGCACATTGCTCAACGGCTCGGTGACCAAGCTTCAGCGAGCAGCGGCCCGCGCCGCCGCGAACAATGCCGAGGATGGCGCCACCTCCTCCTTCACCGTCTCGCTCGCCACGGCCGAGGATTCGGGGACCTATTCCAAGGTCTATAATTCCACGAGCACGCCGAAGCTGCCGGACGTGATGCGCGTCTCGGGCGCCGTGCCGTACCTCTACACCAACGGCACCTATTTCATGCCGTCGACCAACGTCTCTCCGGGCACGGTGGGCAACCTTTCGGGCTTCTTCACCGCCGGCACGTTCGATGCCGGCCGGGAGGCCACCGTCTGGCGCGCGTCGGTCCAGACCGACACGGCCGCCGCCATCCAGATCCGGGTCACCGGCACGAGCAGCACGCATTATTACCGGCTCCAGGTCGACGGCCAGTATATCAACAAAACGCCGCAGGCTTTCGTCGGCGCGGGCAATGCCGACACGATCACCGTCACGCTGGACGGCCAGCCGCATGTCGTAACGCTCGAAAGCTCGCAGACGGTCGCGATCCTCCGCATCCGCGTCGCCCCGACCGCGACCCTCTCCAGGCCCGTCCGATCGCCGGACAGCATCGTCGCCCTCGTGACCGGCGACAGCTATTCCGAGGGATTCGGCAGCCAGTATCGCTTCATGGGCGCCTGGCCCGCGACAGCGGCTACACTCTTGGGCGTCGACGACATGCGTATCGTCGCTCTTGGCGGCACCGGCTATATTCAGACCAACAGCACCACGGGCGCGCCGAAGATCGCCGATCAGGTTGCGGTCTGGAAGCTCTCCAATCCCGATCTCGTTGCGTCGAACGGCGCGATGTCTGCCGTTTCGATGGTCATCAATGCGGGCGGCTATAACGACTGGTCCAACACCTCCGCCGCCATCGCGGCCGCCGGGCTGGATGCGTGGACCAAAGAGCGCGCCACCGCGCCGAATGCGCTCATCGTCGTAACCGGCCCCTGGGCTGGCGTGCATGGCGAGGCGGACACCAAGACGCTTGCGGACGAGGCGGCACTGAAAGCGGCCTTCCTGACCTGGGCCGATCCGAACTCGCTGTTCGTGCCGATCAACAGCGATCCGGCGCCCTGGATCACCGGCACCGGAAAGGTCGGCGGCACGACCGGCGACGGCAATGCCGACACGCTCATGGCTAACGAGAGCCCGCGCGTGCATCCGAGCTTCGCCGGCCACCAGTGGATCGCCCGGCGCGTTGCGGCCGCGATCCGCGCCTATCTGGCGGCGCCGGTGCCGATCTCGTTCGGCCTCGATCTGCCGCCCGTCCCTGCGGCTGCGAACGACAATGCTGGCCATCAGCTTGCGGCATGATCCTGTCGGACAACGAAGTCGAGGAAGCCGGGCGAGCGCTATCACACCTATGCGTTCGAAATGAACGAGAGCGACCATGCCGAGATGCTGGACGCCTGCCGTCAGTCTTCCTCCATGATCTTCCTGTCAGGCTATCCAGACGCGACCTATGACGACGCGCTTCCCGGCTGGACCCGGCGGGAAGTCGCAGCACGCGCGCACCGGAATTCTCCTCGAACGGAATGTCTCTGGATCAACCCGGCCGCCGTCAGCGCGACGGCTCAGCGGCTTCCATCTCTCTTCGACGAGGCGGCATGATGTCCATGGACCATGCATCGCCGCAAATGGCTCAGGAGCGCATGTTGCCCGTTCCGGGCTCCTACCGGTGCGCCGAATGCCCAAAGCTGTTCCTGCCGGCAGGGCCGCGCCAAATGTTCTGTTGCCCGGCGCATCGCACCGCGTGGCACGATCGCGACAAGATCCGGGGCCGCATGCTGGTGCCGCTCCGTATGGCCGCCCAGATCACGCGCGGCGGCAGTCGCGGCGATATCGAGATCGGCAAAAAGGCCCGGCGCGATGCCGAGCATCTGGAGCGTCGCTGGATCGCGGAAGACAAGGCCGCCGGCCGGATGAACCCGGCCGAATATATGCGCCGCCGCTATGCGCTGGGGTTCGGGCGGACATGACGCGCGATATGAAGCCGCTGTTGCGCCGCGTCGCGCTGGCCGCACTGTCCGGCATGAGCGAGGCTGAGATCGCCGCCGATCCGGAGAAGGCATTCCGGATCGCTCTCGCCACAGCGCGCGCAACCTATCAGGCAGCGACCGAAAAGGGACGGCCATGACCGCGCATCGTCCTATCACCGAGGCACTGAAGATCCTCGAACGCGCCGCCCGTAACGAGGCTAAGGCGCACCTTTCGCCCGAGCTGGTCCGGGCTCTTATCCAACATCCCGCCTACGCGAGCTATGTTGAGACGCGGACGAGGGAGTTGATCGAGTCGTGGGAAACAGATCTGGGACCGGCAAAGGTGCCGGAGCCGACGCCGGAAACGATAACGCCACCCGCGTCCAGCTCGGGCCGTTCTGGCTCGCATGGCGAGCCGAGCGCAGCGAATGGACCATCTGCTGGTACGATAAATCCGCACGTACACGCCGCCGCCGAGGCACAGGCGTTACTGGCGGCGAGCCGGGCAATCCGCCCCCGGCAGCGCATGAAGCACTAGCCAACCACTATCTGGAGTGGAACCGGCCGGCCGAGCCGCAGAAGCCGGCCGAGGCCCCCGTTGCCGAGCTGCTGACGTTCTTCCTGACGGATCATGCCGTCCATAAGGCCGACAGCGCGCGCTACGGCTATTCCGTCCAGCACCTGCTGCGCTTCTTCGCGGAGCAACGTCGCCTCGGTTTCATCACCGGGGGCGTTACGGTGGCTGACATTACGAAGGCCTTCGTCGATCGCTTCATTGATTTCCGCAAAGGGGAGGGTGTCGGCGGCCACACCATCAGCCGCGATCTGGCGGCCCTGCGGGGGGCGCTCAATCACGCATGGCGCAACGAACGGATCGCAAGCGCCCCGTTCATCCGGGAAGTCGATTCGAAGGACAAGGCCAAGCCGCGCGCGCTGGTCTATTCCCACGAGCAGATCGCCGCGCTGCTGGAAGCAGCATGGCGGATCGAGGATCGGCGCCACGTCTTCCTGTACGCGATGATCCAGCTCAGCACCTGTGGACGGTCGGAGGCGATCATGGAACTGGACGCCGATCGCCAGATCTCGGACGGGCTGATCTACTTCCTCGATCCGGACGAAGATCAGACGTCTAAGCGCCGCTCGATCGTCCCGATCGCGCCCACGCTGGCGCCGTGGCTTGCCAGCGCCGAGGGCAGGGTGATTCGCTATCGCGTTCCGGTGGCAGAGCGGAAGTGGGCGGACCCGGCAGTGCCCGAATTTGAGGAGCGCGCCCCCGAGGATATCGGGCGGGCCTTCGACGCCTGCCTGATCGAGGCCGGCATCAGCCGTCCGGTACTGGCGGCTGATGGATCGCCCGTCATGCTGCCGGCGCGGCGCAAGCTGGGTGAAACGACGCCGCGCATGAAACTGCGGGGCCAGGGCACGCCGAATACGCTCCGGCACACCATCATCACCGAGATGCATAAGCGCGGCGTCGACGAGCGGCAGATCGAGATGGCGTCTGGCCACGCCCCGATCGGCACCAACAAGCGCAACTACATGCATCTGCGGCCCGACTATCTAAGCGAGCTGATCGATGCAGTGGAAGGGTTCTGGAGCGATCTGCGACGCTACACGACGGTGCATCTGCGGACCCAGTGCGGACCCAATGTGATCGATCTGGCCGCAGCCCGCGCAACCGCGGCTAGGCAATAGTCAACGATTTGAGATAGTTGCCGCTGGTGGAGCTGAGGGGAATCGAACCCCTGACCTCTGCAGTGCGATTGCAGCGCTCTCCCATCTGAGCTACAGCCCCGTCACCAGCGGTGCGCTCCCTTAGCGGCGCCAAGGGGGCGATGCAACGGCCCTTTCTCCGCTGCCTTCATCTCTTTCATCGTGATGCCGTGCTTGGGCCGGCATCCACCGCGCGAGGCCTGATCCGCGATCGTGGATCAGGCCCCGCCATCGGCCCCCGAGCGGCGCCGGGGTGATGATGAAAAAGCGATCAGAGCGTGCGTGCGCGCTCCTCGACCTCGAAGGTTTCGAGGAAGTCGCCGGGCTTGATGTCGGTCGAGCCCTCGAACGTGACGCCGCATTCCAGGCCGGCGCGCACTTCGGGCACGTCGTCCTTGAAGCGCCGCAGCGACGCGATCTTGCCATTGTAGATGATGACATCGTCGCGGGTGAGGCGGGCGCGCAGATCCTTCTTGATATAGCCCTCGGTGACGAGCAGGCCCGCCGCCTTGCCATGCTTGCCGGCGGAGAAGACTTCGCGGACTTCGGCGCGGCCGACGACCGTCTCGAAATATTCCGGGCCCAGCTGGCCGGCCATCGCGGCGCGGATCTCGTCCAGCAGATCGTAGATCACGTCATAATATTTGAGCGCGACCTGATCCCGCGTGGCGATCTCGCGTGCCTTGGCGTTGGCGCGCACGTTGAAGCCGATGATCGGCGCGCGGCTGGCCGCCGCGAGCGTCACGTCGCTCTCCGTGATGCCGCCGACGCCCGAATGCAGGATGCGCACCTGGATATCGTCGGTAGAGATCTTGTTGAGCGAGGCCACGATCGCCTCGACCGAACCCTGCGCGTCCGCCTTGACGACGACCGGATAGGTCTGCGCCTGCTTGCCGCGCAGCTGCGAGAACATCGATTCCAGCGAAGCCGGAGCCTGCGTGGTCCGCTTCTGCTGGATCACGCCCGCGCGATAGGCGGCGACCTCACGGGCACGCGCCTCGCTCTCCACCACGGAAAGCTGGTCGGCCGCATGCGGCACACCGGAAATGCCGAGGATTTCGACCGGCATGGACGGGCCGGCCAGCTTCAGCTGTTTGCCCTTGTCGTCCACCAGCGCGCGCACCTTGCCGCTCTCGGCGCCGACGACGAAGATGTCGCCGGTCTTGAGCGTGCCGCGGCGGACAAGGATCGTCGCCACGGGGCCGCGACCCTTGTCCAGTTGCGCCTCGACCACCACGCCTTCGGCGGCGCGGTTCGGATTGGCCTTCAGCTCCATCAGTTCGGCCTGGAGCTGGATCTTCTCGATCAGATCGTCCAGCCCGGTCTTGGCGAGCGCCGAGACCTCCACTTCCTGCGTGTCGCCGCCCATGCTTTCCACCTGGACGTCATACTGGAGCAGCGCCTCGCGGACGCGCTGGGCATTGCTGCCCGGCTTGTCCATCTTGTTGATCGCGATGATCATCGGCTTGTCGGCGGCCTTGGTGTGGTTGATCGCCTCGATCGTCTGCGGGCGGATGCCGTCATCGCCGGCCACGACGATTACGACGATGTCGGTCACGTCGGCGCCGCGCGCGCGCATGTCGCTGAATGCCTCGTGGCCCGGCGTATCGAGAAAGGTGATCTTCGATCCGTCCTTCTGGGTTACCTGATAGGCGCCGATATGCTGGGTGATGCCGCCGGCTTCGCCCGCCGCGACATCGGTGCCGCGCAGCGCGTCCAGCAGGCTGGTCTTGCCGTGATCGACATGGCCCATGATCGTGACGACCGGCGGACGCGGCAGCAGCGTATCATCCGCATCCACGTCCGTTTCCACCGTGATGTCCACGTCGGAATCGGAAACGCGGCGGATGTTGTGGCCGAATTCGGACACCAGCAGCTCGGCCGTATCCTGGTCGATCGTCTGGTTCGACGTGACCGGCGTGCCCATCTTGAACAGCGCCTTCACGAGATCGGCGGTGCGCTCGGCCATGCGGTTGGCGAGCTCGGCCACCGTGATCGCTTCCGGCACGACGACATCGCGGACCTGCTTGGCGGCCGGGCCGCCCATCTGGTGCGCGCGCTTTTCCTTCTCCCGCGCGCGCTTCAGCGCGGCGAGGCTGCGGGCACGCGCGCCGCCCGACGAATCATCGTCCAGCGCGCGGGTGACGGTGAGCTTGCCGGACTGGCGGCGATCGTCACCGGGGCGCCCGCGCGTGGCCGGGCGGGCCGGCTCGGGGCGCTTGGGCGCGATGACGGGGGTGAAGCGGCGCGGCGGCGGCAGCGTGGTCGATGAGGTCGGACGCGGGCCGGCATCGCCTTCCGGAGCGGCGGGCGCCGCCGGTGCGGCGGCTTCCGCGGCGGCCGGGGCCGGGGTCGCCTCGGCGACGGGTGCTTCCTCGGCGGGAGCCGGCTCCGGCTCGGCGGGGGCAGCCTGCGCAGCGGCTTCCTGTTCCTCGGCGGCGCGCACCTTCTCCTCGGCGCGGCGCTTTTCCTCCTCGCCTGCCTCGACGCGTTCGCGCTCCTCGCGGCGGCGTGCTTCCTCCAGCGCGGCCATGCGCGCTTCCTCGGCCTCGCGCAGCAGGCGTTCCTGCTGTTCGCGGCGCTCGAGCGGGCTCAGCTGGCGGCCGGCGGGTGCAGGCGCGGGTGCCTGGGGGCGGGGCGGGGGCGGCGGGGCGGCGGGGGCTGCGACCGGCTGCGCGACCACGGGCTCCGGCGCGGCCTCGACGGCGGCTTGCACCTCGGGTTCCACCACGGGCGCGGGATCGCCGGGCTTGCGGAAGGTCCGCGCCTTCTTCACCTCGACGACGACCGTGTTCGATCGGCCGTGGCTGAAGCTCTGCTTGACCTTGCCCGTCTCGACCGTGCGGCGCACGCCCAGCGGCGCGCGCATTCCGAGCTTCGGCTTGTCGTTATCGCTCATCTGGTAACCCGAACCCTTCAAAAAACCTACCTGCGCCCGTTTGGACCCTGCGAAACATCGCAGAGTTCAGGGGCCACCATCCCGACCAAGGTCATCTCGTCCAATAAAGCCGCGCCACCGGCCCAAAGCATGGGAGACGCGCGCGGCAGCCGCCGGCGCGATCAACGCGAGATGTACCACGTTTTCCCGTCCGAGCGCCATCGACAATATGGCGCGCGTCGCCGGGATTACGAGTCCCTGCTCGCCGCTTCCCTCCACGCCCAGCCCGACGCGCAGCGCCTGATCCAGCCTGCGCGTGCCGTCCGCCGCGGCGTCGCGGGCGTGCAGCAGCAGCTCGACCGATCCCTTGCGCGCTGCGTCCACGATCTTCTCGCTGCCGGTAAGCAGGTCGCCCGCGCGCGCTTCCAGCCCCAGCCGGTCGAGCGCGGCGCGTTCCAGCGCCTTTTCGATCTGGTCGGCCAGATCGGCGGGGACGGTGACGGCGGATTTGAAGGCGCGGGCGAGCGCCTTGGTCAGTCGGCCCTTGGCGATCGCCTGTTCCAGCGTCGCGCGATCCACCCCGATCCAGGCGCCACGGCCGGGCGCCTTGGCGCGCACGTCAGGCGCGACCGAGCCATCGGGCGCCAGCGCGAGCCGGATCAGATCATCCCGCGCGGCCTTCCGGCCCGAGAGGATGCAGGTCCGCTCGGGATCGTTCTTCGCGTGGTGGGCGAGGGGCGTCTCGTCCTGATCGTGCGCGGCGGAGGCGGAAACCGAATGCGCCGCCCCGGCCCCTCCCGCAGGCGGGAGGGGGGAAGGAGCCGGATTTACCGAACCGGAATGCTCATCGTGTGCCATTCGCGGGTGCGACCTCCTGTGCGGGAGGCGTCGCGGGGCGGTCGGCGATCAGGATGCCGGCCGCGCCGTAATTCTCGGTCGAATGTTCGTTGATCACGATCTGCACGGCGTTCGCCGGCTTGCCCAGCCGCTCGACGAGCGACCGGGTCACGTCGGCGACGATCGCCGCCTTCTGCTCGCGCGTGGCGGAGCCTGCCAGTTCGATCGCCACGAAGGGCATCAGGCCTCTGCCTCCGCTTCGCCCTCGGCTTCCGCGATGGGTTCCTCGTCACCGAACCAGCCGGCGGCCTGGCGCGCGGCCATGATGATCTCCTGGCCCTGCTCGTTCGAGAGGCCATAGCCGGCGAGCACGCCGCCCTTGTCGGGCTTCGGCGCGGGCGCGCCTTCCTTGCGGCGGCGCGGTTCGGCGCGGGGCTTCTCGATCAGCTCGTCGGTGGAAAGATCGCCCACGTCGTCCAGCGTCTTGATGCCGGCCTTGCCAAGCGTCACCATCATCGCCTCGGTGATGTAGGGCAGCTGGCCCACCGCATCTTCGACGCCCAGCGCCTGGCGGGCCTCGCGATGCGCGGCCTCCTGGCGCTCGATCGCCTCTACGGCGCGATTTTGCAGCTCGCCGCCGATTTCCTCGTCGAGACCCTCGATCTGGGCGAGCTCCTCGACGTCGACATAGGCGACTTCCTCAAGGCTGGAGAAGCCTTCGGCCACCAGCAGCTGGGCCAGCGTCTCGTCCACGTCCAGCTCCTGCTGGAACAGCTCGGAGCGCTCGACGAACTCCTTCTGGCGCTTCTCGGAGGCGTCGGCCTCGGTGAGGATGTCGATCGCCTTGCCGGTCAACTGGCTGGCAAGGCGCACATTCTGGCCGCGGCGGCCGATGGCGAGCGAGAGCTGATCGTCGGGCACGACCACCTCGATCCGCTCCTCTTCCTCGTCGATCATCACGCGGGCGACCTGCGCGGGCTGCAGCGCGTTGACGACGAAGGTGGCATTGTCGGGCGACCAGGGGATGATGTCGATCTTCTCGCCCTGCAGTTCCTGCACCACCGCCTGCACGCGGCTACCCTTCATGCCGACGCACGCGCCGACCGGATCGATGCTGGAATCGCGCGAGATCACGCCGATCTTGGCGCGGCTGCCCGGATCGCGGGCGGCGGCCTTGATCTCGATGATGCCGTCGTAGATTTCGGGTACTTCCTGCGCGAACAGCTTCTTCATGAAATCGGGATGCGCGCGGCTCAGGAAGATCTGGGGCCCGCGATTTTCGCGGACGACCTTCAGGATGATCGCGCGGACGCGATCATCCTTGCGCAGCACTTCGCGCGGGATCTGCTGATCGCGACGGATCACGCCCTCGGCCCGGCCGAGATTGACGACGACATGGCCGAACTCGACCGACTTCACCGTGCCGACGATGATCTCGCCCGCGCGATCCTTGAACTCGTCATACTGGCGCTCGCGCTCCGCATCGCGCACCTTCTGGAAGATCACCTGCTTGGCGGCCTGCGCCGCGATGCGGCCGAATTCGATCGGGGGCAGCGGGTCGACGATGAAATCGCCGATGGCGGCGCCCTTCTGCAGCTTCTGCGCGTCCTGGACGGAGACCTGCTTGAAATAATCCTCGACCTGCTCGACCACCTCGACGACGCGCCACAGGCGCAGATCGCCCACATTCGTGTCGATCTTCGCACGAATGTCGTTCTCGGCGCCGTAGCGCGACTTGGCGGCGCGCTGGATCGCATCCTCCATCGCCTCGATCACGATGGCGCGATCGATCAGCTTCTCGCGCGCGACCGAATCGGCGATGGCGAGCAGCTCGGCCTTGTTGGCGGAAACGGCTGAGGTGGCCATTTTGACGGTTACCCTTCCTGTGAAATCGTGTCCGCACCCTCGGTGGAGAGCGGCGCGGTGGCCTTGATGAGAGCGTCGGTCAGAAGCAGCTTGGCGCTCGCGATCTGGCCGAACGGGATGGAAACTTCGCCGACTCGCTCGGCATAGATGAGCACGGTTTCGCCATCGACGCCCGAAAGCGTCGCGTCGAATTGCTTGCGGCCTTCCAGCGGGGAGGAGAGGCGGATGCGCGCCTCGAAGCCCTGCCAGTCGGTATAATCCTTGAGCCGCGTGAGCGGGCGATCGATGCCGGGGGAGGAAACCTCCAGCCGATAGGCCTCCTCGATCGGGTCGGCCTCGTCCAGCACTTCGGAAATGCGGCGCGAAAGGCTTTCGCAATCCGCCAGATCCAGCTGGCGGGTATCGGGGCGCTCGGCCATGATCTGCAGCGTCGGATCGGATTTTCCGCCGAACATCGCGACGCGCACGAGATCGAAGCCCAATGCCTTGGCCTCGGGCTCGATCAGCTTGGCGATCGTCGTAATGTCGGTCATGTCTTTCCGTGACGTATGGATGCACCGGCCCGTGCCGGAACCTGACGGCACCGGCCTCGCCAGAGTTTCCAATGTCGAGGGGACATGCGTCATATAGACTCGCCGCCGCCCCCCGGCAAGCGGCTCGAAGATTCGGAAGGACAAGAATGCGGACCCTGCCCCCCGTCGCCCTGGTCACGCTGATGATCGCGGCGCCCGCCTGCGCCCAGGTGAATGCCGGTGAAAACAAGCCGGCCGCCACGCAACCCTTCGCGGTGACCGAGATCGCGACGCTGCGCGTGCCCTGGAAGATCGCCTTCCTGCCCGATGGCCGGCTGCTCGTGACCGAAAAGGTGGGCGGCCTGCAGATCGTGACGCAGAAGGGCGAGAAGACGGAAGTGACGGGCGTGCCCCCCGTGCTCTTCAAGGGCCAGGCCGGCATGCTGGGCGTGTTCGTATCGCCTCATTATGCGAGCGATCACTTCATCTACCTCACCTATTCGGAGCCGGGCGAAGGTGGCGGGAGCCTTGCCGTCGCACGCACGCGGATCGTCGAAGCGGGCGGCACCGCGAAGCTGGAGGGGCTGGACGTGATCTGGCGCGAACTGCCCAAAGGCGAGGGTGGCCAATATGGCGGCGTGATCGCCTTCGCGCCCGACGGGAAGAGCATGTTCCTTACCGTGGGCGATCGGCAGCGCTTCACCACCGCGCAGGATCCGAACAGCGCTCTCGGCAAGATCCTGCATCTCACGCTGGACGGGAAGCCCGCGCCGGATAACCCTTGGGCGGGCAAGATCGGCTCGCCCACCGTGCCGCTCTTCCCCCCGCCCGCCGATACCGAGGCGGAGAAGACGGCACCCAAGCAGACCGTGACCTTGCCGCGCCCCAATCTGGCGCCATCGGAAACATGGGCGTCGGGCATCCGGACGCCTTATGGCCTCGCCTTCGACAAGGCGGGCAGGCTCTGGGAGGTCGAGCATGGCCCGCGCGGCGGCGACGAACTCAACCTGATCGAGAAGGGCAGGAATTATGGCTGGCCGCTCGTTTCCTACGGCAACAATTACAACGGCGTGCCGATCCCGAAGCCGGATACGCGGCCGGACCTGACCCAGCCCGTCATCTACTGGGTGCCCGTGATCGCGCCGGGCGGCCTCAGCTTCTACGAGGGCAAGGCGTTTCCCCAGTGGCGGGGCTCGGCCTTCGTCGGCGGCATGGCCAGCAAGACGCTCGTCCGGATCAGCTTCGACGGCAAGGGCGGCGCGAAGGAGGCCGAGCGCTGGGACATGGGCAAGCGCATCCGCGATGTGGCGGTGGGCCCAGACGGCGCCCTGTGGCTGGTCGAGGATGACATGAAGGGATCGCTGCTGAAGCTGACCCCGAAGCCGTGACGGCTGTTTGAGGGCCTGATTCGCGGCCCTTCGTGCGCGGGCCATGCCGTGGTAGTTTCGCGGCATGGCTTTTCTTGCGGCGGCGATCGGCTGGATCTTTCTCGGGACGCTTCAAGGCGCCCTGTTCCTCGGGCTGCCGATACTGTTAATCGCTCTGGCCTGTCTCGCGCTGACACGCCGCCTGATCGGTCGGGGCGGGCGGACGGGTAGCGCAGCAGCCTGCCTGATATTCGCATCCTTGCCGTTGGTGGCCGTTATCCTGTGGTTGGGACAGGCGTTCGTCCGCTTCGGCTTTCCAGATGCGTTTCAGGGGGAGATCTTGAAGATTTTCCCGATCATAGGGATCGCCTCGGCTCCCTTGTTGATGATCGGCGGCCTGTTGCTGCTGACGTGGCATCAATGGCCTGAGCGCGCGGCCTGAGCCGCCTCAGTCCACGTCCTCCACGTCCACGGTCTCGCCGGTCACGCGCTGGGACAAGGCCGCGGCCATGAACTTGTCGAGATCGCCGTCCAGCACGTCGGACGGCGCCGTGGAGGTGACGCCGGTGCGCAGATCCTTCACCAGCTGATAGGGCTGAAGCACGTAGGATCGGATCTGGTGGCCCCAGCCGATATCGGTTTTGGTCGCGTTCTCGGCATTGGCGGCCTGCTCGCGAATGGCCAGTTCGCGCTCGTAGAGACGCGCGCGCAGCTGGTTATAGGCCTCGGCCTTGTTCTTGTGCTGCGAACGCTGGTTCTGGCACTGCACGACGATGCCGGTGGGGATGTGCGTGATGCGCACCGCCGAATCGGTGGTGTTGATGTGCTGCCCGCCGGCGCCCGACGCGCGATAGGTGTCGATCCGCAGGTCGCTCTCATTGTAGCTGACCTCGATATTGTCGTCGATTTCGGGATAGACCCAGACGGACGAGAAGCTCGTGTGGCGGCGCGCGGCACTGTCATAGGGGCTGATGCGGACGAGGCGGTGGACGCCGCTCTCCGTCTTGGCATAGCCATAGGCATTCTCGCCCTTGAGCAGCAGGGTGGCGGATTTGATGCCGGCCTGCTCGCCCGCGTGATGATCGATCAGCTCCACCTTCATGCCGCGCCGCTCGGCCCAGCGCGTATACATGCGCTGGAGCATTTCGGCCCAGTCCTGGCTCTCGGTGCCGCCCGCGCCGGCATTGATCTCCAGATAGGTGTTGTTGCCGTCCGCCTCGCCGGCCAGCAGTGCCTTGATCTTGTCGGTCTCGGCCCGCTCGGCCAGCGCGGCGAGGCTCGCGACGCCCTCGTCGACCAGCGATTCGTCGCCCTCGGCCTCGGCCATTTCCATCAGCTCGATCGTGTCGTCACGCTCGCGCGTGATCGAGTGGACCGCCGCGATCGCCTCGTCGAGGCGGCGGCGCTCCTGCATCACGGACTGGGCCTGCTTGGGATCGTCCCACAGCTTCGGATCCTCGACGCGATTGTTCAGCTCGTCGAGCCGGCGCACGGCGCGGTCCCAGTCGAGGAAGCGGCGGACCAGCGCCATCGCGGCGTCGATCTGGTCGATATGGGCTTGCGCTTCGGCGCGCATCGAAAATCCTTCGTTTCTTTCCGTTCGCCCCAAGCGAAGCCGAAGGGCGTGAGAGTATCGAGCCGAGCCGAGATGCGGGTTGCGTGGAACACGGACCTCGGCTTCGCTCGATCCCTGCGTGTCCCTCGACTACGCTTGGGACGAACGGTCCTTGCAGGGGGGCATCTAGTAGATGCCCCCCTCCTTTGCCAAGAAGTCGCTGTCGGAGCGCACCTTCTCCACCGGCTTGGCGATGACGGGTTCCGGCTTGCCGATCGCGCGGCGCGGCTCGCTCTCGGGTTTGAACGCCTCCCAGATGATCGCCGGCTTATATTCGTTGGGATCGGGCCAGCCCGAAAACACCTTCTTGCCCGTGCGGCGATCGATGCGAACCATGCGGATGCCGGCGGGCGCCTTGAACGGTACGACCGGCATGCCTTCCATCGCCACCTGCGCGAACTGGCGGAAGATCGGCGCGGCGATCGTGCCGCCCTGCGCATAGCCGCCGAGAGGGCGCGGCTTGTCGTAGCCGAGATAGACGCCGCCCACGAGATCGGCCGATCCGCCGACGAACCACACGCTGGTGGGGCCGCTGTTGGTGCCGGTCTTGCCGAACATCGGCCGGCCCAGATCGCGCAGCACCGTGGCCGTGCCGCGCTGGACCACGCCTTCCATGATGTGGACCATCTGATAGGCGCTCATCGCATCCAGCACCTGCGCGCCGCGCGGCGCCGGGCGCGGCATCGGGCCGCCATTCCAGTCCTTCGCGTTGCAGCCCTCGCAGGGGCGCGTGTCGGCGCGCCAGATCGTCTTGCCGTGGCGATCCTGCACATAATCGATCAGCGTGGGCTTCAGGCTGCGGCCCTGATTGGCGAGCATCGCATAGGCGTTGGTCAGGCGGAGCACGGTCGTCTCGCCGGCGCCCAGCGAATAAGCGATATAGGGCGGATAATCGCCGACCCCCATCGCCTTGGCGAGTGCCACCACCTTGTCCATGCCCGTCTGCGTCGCCGCGCGCACCGTCATCAGGTTGCGCGATTGCTCGACGCCCCAGCGCATCGTCTGCGGCCCGGCATAGCCGCCGGAGAAGTTGCGGAAGCATTTCGTGCCGAGCGCGGCCGTCTGGAACACGCAGAAGGGCGCATCCTCGATGATCGAGGCCGGCGTCATGCCGCCTTCCAGCGCCGCCGAATAGACGATCGGCTTGAAGGAGGAGCCCGGCTGGCGCAGCGCCTGCGTCGCCCGGTTGAAGGGCTCGCGCGGATCGAAGCCGCCCTGCATCGCCAGGACTTGCCCGGTATGCGGATTTTCGGCGACGAAGCCGCCCGAGACGCCGGGAATGGAGCGCAACGCCCAGGCATCGCCCGATTTGGCGACGAGCACGACATCGCCCGCCTTCAGGAAATCGAACGCGCGCCCGCCCACGCCGCGCTTGGGCATGTTCGCGCCCCAGGTCGGCAGGCGGCCCTGGCTGCCATCCGTGAAGCCGATCGTGGCGACGCCCGCATCCTTTGATAGCACCACCGCCGCGCGCCATTCGGGCAGGCCGGTGCGCGGATTGAGCTTGCGCAGTGCCGCCTGCCAGCCCGCGCCGGGATCGATGGCGCCGAGCCGGCCGCGCCAGCCACCGCCCGAATCATAACGCAGCAGGCCCTGCCGCAGCGCCTGTTCGGCGGCCTTCTGCATCACCGGATTCAGCGAGGTGCGCACCCACAGGCCGCCATTATAGACGCCGTGATTGCCCTTCTCGTCCGCCTCGCCATAGCGGTCGATCAGCTCGCGGCGCACCTCCTCGATGAAATGGCCCTCATATTGGCGCTCTATGTCGCGGCGCGCATCGGAACGGGGCACGGTGCCGAGCGGGGCGGCATTGGCGGCCGCCTCCTGATCGCCGGTGATATAGCCGTTGGCGTGCATCTCGCGCAGCACGTAAGCCCGGCGCTCCCTGGCGCGATCGCCATGCCGATCGGGATCATAATTGGAAGGCGCCTTGGGCAGGATCGCCAGATAGGCGACCTCGGGCAGGCTCAGCTGATCCACATCCTTGCCGAAATAGGCCCGCGCGGCGGATTGCACGCCATAGGCGTTCCGGCCGAGGAAGATCTGGTTCAGATACAGTTCGAGGATCTGCTCCTTCGTCAGCACCTGTTCGATGCGCACGGCGAGCACGGCCTCGCGAATTTTGCGCGAGGGCGAATATTCGTCGCCGATCAGCAGATTCTTGGCGAGCTGCTGGGTGATGGTGGATCCGCCGTGCGCGCGCTCGCCGGAGCCGTATTTCGTCACATATTCATAAACGCCGTTGAGGAATGTCAGCGGGTTCACGCCCTTGTGGCGGAAGAAGGTCTTGTCCTCGGCCGAGATGAATGCCTCGATCAGCGGCTTGGGCAGTTCATCGAAGCTCAACTCCACACGCCGTTCGCGCGCGAAGCTGTAGACGGGCGTTCCGTCATAAGAGCGGACGTTCGTCGGCAGCGGCGGCTCATACGCCAGGAGCGCATCGGTCGAGGGAAGGCCGCGCACGAACAGGAACCAGAAGAGCGTGCAGCCGGCGATCAGCAGGCCAAGGGCCGCCAGCAGCCAACGCACCCATTTCTTTCCCAGCCACGGCGGCAGATGCGATGATCCGCCACCGCGCTTCAGGGCGATCCTCATGCCCGTGCCTTCCCCGTCACGGCCGCCATGCCGCAGCTTTCGCCGGAGCATCGAAAGCCCGTCCGGCACATGTTCGAACGGCACAGCCCCCGGACAGGGCCGGAGTGACGAGTCACGGCAGCGGCAGTCACGAAGCGGCTATGTCCTTACTTCGGCTTCTTGAATCGATAGACGAACTGGTCGGTCTTGCCGCGCAGCGAGGGATCGAAAACCTTCAGCTCGTGATTGTCGGCCGGATTGGCCAGCACCTTGCTCTCGCCATCGAATACGAAGCCCGCGGCGATCACCTCGGCCTTCACGGCGGCGGGATCGATGCGGTGCGTGGTGTTGGTCGCGGCCAGGCCCGATCCCGCCGGCGCAGCGTGATCCAGCACGATATAGACGCCGCCCGGCTTGATGCCCTGGAAGATCAGCTTGTTGACGGCGACCACGTCGACGCCCGCCATATTGTGCAGGTCATGATAATTTTGCGAGGTCCACACCACATCGGCCAGCAGGCCCGGCGGCGGCGGCGCCATCAGCGGATCATGCATCACCTGAATATTCGGGTGGCCGGCGGCAAAGGCGTTGGCGCGCTCCAGCGCGGCCTGATTCTTGCCCAGCATCTCATCCGGAATATAGGCGATCACCTTGCCCTTCGGGCCCACGACATCGGAGAAGAGGCGCGTGAAATAACCGCCGCCCGGCAGCATGTCGACGACGGTCATGCCCGGCTTCACGCCCGCGAACTTCAGCATTTCGGCCGGCTTGCGATCGGCGTCGCGCTCCCTGTCGGCCTGGGGGCGATCCTTGTCGGCCACGGCGGCCGCGATCGAAACCTGCGCGGCCACGGGCGTGAGCGCTACGCTCGAAAGAAGAAAGGCAGCTCCCAGACGATGAACCAGCTTCATCACATATCCTCCCTGTCTTCGGCGCGCTCGATGCGCTGCCGGGCGAAATGGGCCTCGATCGCCCGCCGGATTCCGGTGGCGATCTTCTCCCGATAGCCGCTTGAGGTCAGCAGCGCGAGATCGGCATCGTTGGAAATATAGCCCGTCTCCAGCAGCACGGAGGGCACGTCCGGCGCCTTCAGCACCATCAGCCCCGCATATTTGTGGAAGTCCGGCTTCAGGGAGATGAGCGGCGAAAGCTCGCGCTGGACGAGGGTGGCGAAGGCGGAGGAGACGTTCATCGTCTCCCGCTGGGCGAGATCGATCAGGATCGAGGAGACGTCGTTCGTCTCGCGGGAAAGATCGACGCCGTTGATCACGTCCGCCTTGTTCTCGCGCGCGGCAAGGGCGGCGGAAACGCGATCGGACGAGGTTTCGGAGAGCGTGTAGATGCTCGCGCCGCGCGCGGCCGGGGTGGGCGCGCTGTCGCAATGGATCGAGATGAAGAGATCCGCGCGCAGCCGCCGGGCGATCTCGCGCCGCTCGGCCAGCACCAGGAAGCGATCGTCGGATCGGGTGAGCGCCACGCGCACCTTGCCCGATTCGATCAGCGAATCGCGGATCGCCTTCGCGATCTCCAGCGCGACGTCCTTTTCGTTCGTGCGTCCGTCTGCGGAGGAGGAGCCCGGATCGTGGCCGCCATGGCCGGCATCGATCACCACCAGCGGCAGGCTGGCCTTGGCCGGCCCCAATACGGGCGGAAGCCTGAAGCGCGAGGGGCGGGGCGGGATGTTCGCCACGGCGCGATTGGGCGGCGCGGCGGCGAAGGCGGCTGACGCGAAGGCGGGCGCGGCCGTGAGGCAGGCAAGGCTGAAGAGGGCTACGCGCACGGGGGGGCTCTAACGAAGGATGGCCGCCAAGGGAATCCGTCGCGCCGAACGGGTGTTTCCGCCGGCTGGCTGGAGCATCGCCGGCTTCCCCTCCCTTTAGGAAAAGAGCGGGAGGGCGCGAAAAGGCCGTCCGGGCCGGCGCGAACGGATGGAACCGCCCTTTCCGGCCATCCCTTGCCGATGGGCAGGTGCGATGCTAGCTATGCCTCTATCCGATCCGTGGCGAACCTCGCCCCGTTTCAGGATGCGCCGGCGCACAGGACGCGCCGGACCCAGTCAGGTTGAAGCCGCATGAGCCATCTTTCCCTCCTGTCCGATGTCGCGATCGCCGACGCGGGCGAGGGCGTTTCCGCAGCGCATCGCGCTGCGGGTGGCCGTGCCGCAGAGGCAATAGTCACCAATCACGATGGCTCCGCCGTCTCCAGTGCCACCGGCGCTGCGGGCGTGCCGCCGTCGATACGCGCCGCGCGAAATGCACGCAGCGGCGCCCGGAGAATTTTCAATGAGCATGCGTATGCTGATCGACGCCCGCCACCGGGAGGAAACCCGCGTGGCCGTCGTCAAGGGAAACCGCGTCGAGGAATTTGATTTCGAATCCGAAGAGCACAAGCAGCTCAAGGGTAATATCTATCTCGCCAAGGTGACACGCGTGGAGCCGTCGCTCCAGGCCGCCTTCGTGGATTATGGCGGCGGCCGTCACGGCTTCCTCGCCTTTTCGGAAATCCACCCCGATTATTATCAGATCCCCAAGGAGGATCGCGAGGCTCTCCTGCGGGAGGAAGCCGAGCATGCCGCCGAGGAAGAGGCCCTGCGCGCTCGCGAGGCGGACGAGGAAGATGAGGAAGTCGAGGCGGTCGAGCGCTTCGATGACGATGGCGGCCGCGAAACGCTGGACGCCGCCGAGGATTATGGCGCCGAAGGCGAAGGCGAGGATGCGCCGCGCCCGACATCGGCGGGCGGAGACGACAGCGCCGCCGTGGAATCGCTCCGCCAGAAGCGGATGAACCTGCGCCGCCGCTACAAGATTCAGGACGTGATCCGCCGCCGTCAGGTGCTGCTGGTCCAGGTCGTGAAGGAAGAGCGCGGCAACAAGGGCGCGGCGCTCACCACCTATCTCAGCCTCGCCGGCCGCTATTGCGTGCTGATGCCCAATACGTCGCACGGTGGCGGCATCAGCCGGAAGATCTCGAATGCGGGCGATCGCAAGCGCCTGAAATCGATCCTGTCCGAGCTGAACCTGCCGAGCACGATGGGCTGCATCGTCCGCACGGCGGGCCTCCAGCGCACGCGCCAGGAGATTAAGCGCGACTTCGATTATCTTGCCAGGCTGTGGGACGAGATTCGCGAGAAGACCCTGTCCTCGGCGGCGCCGGCGGAAATCTATCGCGACAGCGATCTCATCAAGCGCGCGATCCGCGACATCTACAACAAGGATATCGACGAGGTGATCGTCGAGGGTGAGGAGGGCTATCGCGCCGCGCGCAGCTTCATGAAGCTGCTGATGCCCGCGCACGCCAAGAAGATCCTGCCCTATCAGGATGCCACGCCGCTCTTCCAGCGCTTCGGCGTCGAGGATCAGCTTTCGGCCATGTACCAGCCGGTCGTGCAGCTGAAATCGGGCGGCTATCTCGTCATCAACCCAACCGAGGCGCTGGTGTCGATCGACATCAACTCCGGCCGTTCGACGCGCGAGCACAATATCGAGCAGACGGCGCTTTCCACCAATCTGGAGGCGGCGCACGAAATCGCCCGTCAGCTGCGCCTGCGCGACATGGCCGGTCTGGTGGTGATCGACTTCATCGACATGGAGTCCTCCGGCAACAACCGGAAGGTGGAGCGCGCGATGAAGGAAGCGCTCAAGAGCGATCGCGCGCGCATCCAGGTGGGCCGCATCTCCGGCTTCGGCCTGTTCGAGATGAGCCGCCAGCGGTTGCGCACCGGCATGCTCGAAGCATCGACGCGCGTGTGCCATCATTGCGAGGGCACCGGCTTCATCCGCACCGCCAGCTCATCCGGCCTGCAGGCTATGCGCCTGCTGGAGGAGGAGGCCGCGCGCGGCCGGGGCAGCCAGATCCGCCTGCGCGCCAGCCAGGAAGCGGCGCTCTACGTGCTCAACCGCAAGCGCCCGGAACTGGCCGATATCGAGGATCGCTACGGCGTTTCGATCGAGATCGTCAGCGATGGCACGCCGGAAGGCGCGCGCATGACGGTGGAGGCCGGCGGCCCGCCGCCGAGCCACGCGCCGCGCCTGCCCGCGCCCGTGGCGATCGAGATCGACGAGGATGATTTCGTCGAGGAACTGGACGAGGCCGAGGAGATCGAGGCGGATGCCGAGGGTGATCGCCGCGAGGATCGCGAAGGTGGCGAGCGCGAGGGAGGCGATCGTGACGGCCGCCGCCGCCGCCGTCGTCGCCGTCGCCGTGGCGGCCGCCGCGAGGATGGCAGCGAGATTTCGGCCGAGGATGCGCAGGACGAGGGCGAAGGCGAGGCGGATGCCGAGCCTGCCGCGGCCGAGCCGGTCGACGAGAATGCCGAGGCTCCTGTCGAGGCTGAGGGCGAACGGGGCTCGCGTCGCGGTCGTCGTGGCCGCCGGGGCGGCCGTCGCGGCGGATCGCGCGAGGCCGAGGCCGTAACCGAGGCGGTGGCCGAGGAAGCAGCCGTGGCGGAAGCCGCACCGGCGGAAGACGCTCCGGTCGAGGTTGCTGCCGAGGAGACGCCCGCACCCCGCGCCCGTCGCCGTGGCCGCGCCCGCAAGGCCGAGGTGGAGGCCGAACAGGCGCCCGCCGAGCCGATCGAGGCGGCACCCGAGCCGGCGGCCCCCGTGGTCGAGACGCCCGCCGCAGAGGAAGCCGCGCCGGCCCCGCGCCGTCGCCGGACACGCAAGGCGGCTGAGGTCGAGGCCGCGCCGGAGGCCCCGGCTCCCGAGCCGGTCGTGGAAGCCGCGCCCGCGCCCAAAGCGCCGCGCCGCCGCCGTACGGCCGCTGCCGCAGCGGCGCCCGTGGCCGAGGTTTCGGCCGAGCCCGCCGCAGAGCCCGCCGCCACTGCCGAGCCTGTCGCCGCCGAAGCGGAGACGGAAAATGGCGAGGCGCCCCGTCGCGGCTGGTGGCAGCGGACGTTCGGCGCCTGAGCGCGCCCGTCCACGCGCGCTAGCGGGGCCTTCAGACGTGGTTCAGCGTCGCGGAGCGATGGGTCGGGCGATGGTTCGC
This sequence comes from Sphingomonas sp., assembly GCF_003248515.1. Classification (GTDB taxonomy): domain Bacteria; phylum Pseudomonadota; class Alphaproteobacteria; order Sphingomonadales; family Sphingomonadaceae; genus Sphingomonas_I. The sequence goes on along the minus strand of NZ_QFOB01000003.1, from coordinate 313,963 downwards.
CTGGCCCATTCGCTCCGCGTCGTGCTTGCCGGGCTGCTGGGCCTGCTGCTCGCCGTCGAACCTGTCGCCGCCCAGTCAATCCTGCGGGATGCCGAGACCGAGCAGTTCCTGGAGGAGATTTCGGCGGGCATGGCCAAATCGGCGGGTCTCGCCCCCGGCGCGCTGAAGCTGGTTCTCGTCGGCGACAATTCGATCAACGCCTTCGTCGCCGGCGGCCAGATCATCTACATCAATTCCGGCACGATCGAGCAATCGGACAATTATAACGAGCTTCAGGGCGTGATCGCGCACGAGCTTGGCCATATCGAGGGGGGCGATGCGGTGCGCACCGGCCTCGCCGCCAGCTCGGCGATGCGCGTGACCCTGCTCTCGCTGCTGCTCGGCGCGGCGGCGATGGCGGCCGGCGCGCCCGAAGCGGGCATGGCCGCGATGATGGCGGGCCAATCCGCCGCCGAGGGCAAGTTCATGGCCTATAGCCGGCAGCAGGAAGGCAGCGCCGATGCCTCCGCCGTGCGCCACCTGACGGACGCGCATCTTTCCGGCAAGGGCATGGTCAGCTTCTTCTCGAAGCTGCGCCGCGAGGAATATCGCCTCACCCCCAGCTATACGAAGATCGATACCTACGATGTCGATCATCCGATGACGGACGATCGCGAGCGCTTCCTGCGCGATACGCTGTCGGCCACGCCTTACTGGAACCAGCCGCTGGATCCGGCGCTGCAGGCGCGCTTCCTGCGGATCAAGGGCAAGCTGATCGGCTATATGGACGATCCCGATCTCGTCCTGCGCAAATATCCGGAGAGCGACCAGAGCCCCGCCGCTTTATATGCCCGCGCTTATGCCTGGCATCGCGGCGCCTATCCCGAGCGGGCCGTGCAGGAGATAGACCGGCTCGTCGCCACCGCGCCGCACGATCCCTATCTGCTGGAGCTGAAGGGGCAGATCCTGCTCGAATCCGGCAAGCCCGTTCTCGCCATCCCGCCGTTGCGCGAGGCCACGGTGCGATCGGGCAGCAATCCGCTCATTTCCTCCACGCTCGGCCACGCGCTCGTCGCCAGCGATGATCCCGCCAATCTGGCCGAGGCGTCGAAGGTGCTGAAGGTCGCCGTCCAGCGCGACAATGAAAATCCCTTCGCCTGGTACAATCTCGGCCTCGTCTATACGAAGATGGGGGACGAGCCGCGCGCGGCGCTCGCCAGCGCCGAGAAATTCAGCCTCGAAGGCAATCCCGGCCTCGCGATGCGCAGCGCGGACATGGCGATGCGCGGGATCCCGGTCGGCACGCCCGATTATCTCCGCGCGCAGGATATCGCACTCACCGCGCGCGACGCGGCACAGAATCAGAAGGGAAGACGACGGTGACGCGCAGGCAGGCTTGGGTGATGGCGGGCGCGGCGGGCCTGGTGGGTGTGGCCGGCGGCGCGCTCGGCACGCGCGCCCTGGCCGAGCAGGCGGCGGCGCCGGCCGGCAAGGCGGCGATCGAGGCGATCGTGCGCGATTACATCCTGTCGCATCCGGAAATCATTCCGGAAGCGATGCAGCGCCTGCAGGCGCGCGAAAACGCCAAGGCGATCGATACGGATCGCGCCGCGCTGGAAAAGCCGTTCGGCGCCGCCTGGGCGGGCAGCCAGTCCCCCAAGGTCACGCTCGTGATGTTCAGCGATTATAGCTGCGGCTATTGCCGGGCGAGCGTGGGTGACGTGGCGAGGCTGCTGGCCGAAAATCCCGATCTCAAGGTCGTCTGGCGTGAGATACCGGTGCTGGGCCCTGATAGCGAGGCGGCCGCGCGCGTGGCGCTGGCGGCGGCCAAGGAGGGGCAATATCTCCCGCTTCACAAGGGGCTGTTCGCCGCCGGCCGGCCGGATCGCGCGACTGTCGCCAAGGTGGCCGGCTCGGTGGGGCTGGATGCCGCCCGGCTCGCCACCGTGGGGAAGGGAGAGGATGTGAGCCGGGAGATCGCGGCCAATATGGCGCTCGCCAGCCGGCTGGGTGTCACCGGTACGCCCGCCTTCGTGATCGGCGACGAATTCTTCAGCGGCGCCGTGGGTTATGATGCGCTGGCCAAGGCGGTGGCGGCGGCGCGGAAATCCTGAGCCGGCCGCGGCCATGGCCATGATGCCGGCAGGGTGCCTCAATAAGCGTTTGGGTGGACGAGAACCCGCAGCGTGCCGGCGAGGATCGAAATGTCCCGCCAGATCGTCCAGCCGGCAAGATATTCCAGATCGGCGTTCAGCCGGTTGGCGAGATCCTGACGATCGGGCGTGGCGCCGCGATAGCCGCGTATCTGGGCCAGACCGGTAAGGCCCGGTTTCAGCGCGTGGCGATGCCAGTAACGCTCGTCCACTTCCCAGAAAAGTTCGTTGCCGGCCAGGCTGCCCAGCGCGTGCGGGCGCGGGCCGACCAGGCTCATCTCGCCGCGCAGCACGTTGAAGAGCTGGGGCAGTTCGTCGATGCTGGTGGCGCGGATCAGCCGGCCGATCTTGGTGATGCGATCGTCATCGCGCGAGGCGGAGCGATTGCCGGCGCGGTCGGCCAGATCGTGGCGCATGCTCCGGAACTTATACATCAGGAAGATACGGTTGCCCCGGCCCACGCGCGGCTGGCGGAACAGCACCGGCCCCCGGCTATCCAGCTTCACGGCGAGCGCGACCGCCAGCAGCATGGGCGACAGGAAGATCAATGCCGGGATGGTGATGAGCAGATCGAGCGTGCGCTTGGCGCAGCGGCGGCTGAGATCCAGCGGCGCGCAGGCGACCGCCAGCGTGAAATGGCCGGAAAGGCTGCCGATCCCGATCGGCGCGACGGGATCCAGATCCTGCGAAAGGATGTGGCCGTTGACGCTTGATCCCTTGAGCAGCAGCGACCAGACCAGCCGGCGCTCCGGCGGGCAGGCGATCACGACGCGATCCACCCCGCGAAGCTGCGCCGCCAGCCGATCCAGCATGTGCGGATCGTGCAGATCGGGGTGGAGATCGTGCGTGTGGCAATCCACCACGATCATGTTCGGCGGCGCCGCCAGATCCACGCCATCGCGGATCATCAGATCATAGAACAGGCGCATGCCGGTGCGCCGCTTGATATAGGCGGCGCACAGGAAACGCCCCGCCGCAAGCGCGGCGAAGGTGGAGACGAGCGCCACGCCCGAGGCCATGCGCGAAAGATCGGTTCCCGCCTTCATGTAGAAGGCGATGAACAGGACCGCGAAGACCGCGAACACATAAGCGAGGATCGCGCGCGACAATCCGCTGTGGACGTCGGAAAGCGTATCCGATCCGAAGGCGTCGCTGTTGATCGCGATGCCCACATAGAGCGGCAGGACGGCGGCGAAGAGATTGAGGCCCGGATCGGCCCAGAGATTGCCGAAGCGCAGCACATTGCCCGCCATGCAGCCCACCAGGATTGCCACGCAATCGACGAGCAGCACCATCAGGCACAGGCGCACGCGCAGCGACTGCAGCTCGGAAGGCGCACTGCGCGGCGCCCGGCCGCGCTTGCTGATACGTTCCGCTGGTGTCTCCAGCTTCATATCGCTCACTCGAGAACAGCTCCCCGGCATGCGGAAGGCTCCCGGTGAACCCGGTCGATCGTCTGCACCGTTTCGCAGCCCCACATCGTCAATCGCCCCACCCGATCCGCCAACTCCATAGCAGACCGGCACCCTACCCGTGATATGGCATTCTCTTCGAACATCTGCGTGAAAAGCTATTAAACAATTGTATCCCCCGACGCCATGGACGAACCGAATCTTTGCGGCAACGGTCAACGGGCAGGTTTTGCCACAAGCCTGATCGATCGGCTGGGCGCGCGTTTGTGGCCTGCCGGTGGCGGGGACTTCGCGCGGCGAGCGACAGGCATGACGATTTCGTGGTGCCTGCTCGCCTGTGCCGTCGCGATGATCGCTATTATCGCCGGCGCGCTTGTGGAGCGTGGTGCGGTGCGATCGGCCGGCGCCGCATGGGCATCGAGGGCGGAGGCAGGGAGCTATGATCGCGAGCGGGCTGTGGCCGTGGCGCAGGCCATGTCGCTGCCCCCGCTGGATGCGGTGCTGGCGGCGGTACGGGCGCATGTGCCGCCCGGCATACGCCTGGCCGAGGCAAGCCGCGGGGAGGATGGCACGATCAGCCTCTCCATCGACACGACGGATCCCGATGCGCTGCGTGCCGCGCTCTCGTCCGATTCCCTGCTCGGCCGGCTGCACGAGCGCGGGCAGGAGGCGCGTGACGACGGCACCATCCGCGTGCGGCTGACGGGCGAGATGGGGTGAGCGCGATTCGCTTCATCGGTGCTGTGGCGCTCGTCGTCGGGCTCGGGCTGATCGCGGCCCGCGCGGTTTCTCTGCGCGACGATGCGCTGCGCGATCAGGCGCAGGCGGCCGCGCAGGCGCGCGCCGCCCCCTTCCGGCTGGAACGGGGCAGCGGCCTTGCCGTGCCCGATCCGAAGATGGCGGCCGCGACGCTGGCCGCGCTGATCGCCGATCGCGGCTCGGCAGCCGGCGTACGGTTCTCCGTGCGGCCGCTTGATGCCGCGACCGTTCCGGGCGTCGCGGCGGTGGATCTCGACGCGCGGGGAGAGGAGGGCGCGCTCCGGACGCTGGCCCGCGCGATCGAGGGGGAACGGCCGCTGATACGCATGATCCGCTGGTCGATCCGTCCGGCGGCGGGTGGGCTGCTTCGGCTGGATGCGCGCGCCGTGGCGCCGCTGGCGGCCAGGGGATGAAGGCGCGCCTGCATCTGCTGGTGCGCGGGGCGGTGTGCGTGGCGGCGTGCGTGTCGGTCGTGGCCGTGCTCGGCCACCGTCCCCGCGCAGCCGGAGGACCGCAGCCGCCCGCGATCGTGATTCGGCCCATCGCCACCGGGCCGGCTTCGGACACGGCCGAGCCCCTGTTCGCGGATCCCCGGATCGATGCCATTCCCGCGGCGGGGGCGGGCGGGCTGCCGCAACTGCTGGGCATCGTCGGGCGACTGTCCGATCCGCTCGTCATGGTGCGCGGTGGCGACGGCGCCGTGCGCACGATCGGCAAGGGCGGGGTGGTTGACGGATGGACGCTCGGCGATGTTTCGGCCGATCGCGCCACCTTCCGGCGCGGCGGCGAGCAGCGCGTGGCCGTCCTGCCCCCGCGCGACGCGCCCGAACCGCCTCAGTAGATTCCCGAAAGCTCCACCGTCAGCCGCGCCTTGGGCGGATCGAGCAGCAGGCTCGATCGATCGTCCAGCGCGGCTTCGGCGCTGCGCACCCGCGCATATTTCGCGGCCGATGCGCTCGCCACCTGCGTGGCGTTGCGCAGGATGGAGGGGCGCAGAAAGACGAACAGCGTGCGCCGCGTCTGCTGCAACTGGCGGCTCTTGAAGAGATTGCCGACGACCGGGATGTCGCCCAGCACGGGAACCTGGCTCTTCGTGTTGGTGCGATCGTCCGTGATGAGGCCGCCCAGCACGATCGTCTGTCCGTCATCGGCGAGCACGGTCGTCTGGATCGCGCGGCGGTTGGTGACGAGATCGGCCGCCCCCGTAACCGCGCCGACGAGCGAGGAAACCTCCTGGCTCACGTCGAGGCGCACGACATCGCCTTCATGCACGCGCGGCACGATGCGCAGGGTGAGACCAACATCCTTGCGCTCGATCGTGGTGAAGGGTGTGATCGTGCCGCCCGTCTCGGAAGTGTAGCTGCCCGTGCGGAAGGGCACGTTCTGGCCGACGACGATCTCGGCCGGCTGATTGTCGAGCGTCGTCACGCTGGGCGTGGAGAGCAGATTGGCCTTGGTGGAACTGCCGAGCGCCTGGACGAGCAGCTGGAAATTGTCCCCGGCGGAAATGGCGCCCGAGAAGCCCGAGGTGGAGGCGAAGGTGCCCACAGGAACGTTCAGCGTGGACAGGATCGTGCTGAGCGGCGTGCCGATATTGGAGAAGGAGCTGACGGCGCCATCCACGCCGGGCAGGCCGTTGCCCAGCCCGAACTGGATGCCCAGCGCCTCCGCGATATCGGCCGTCACCTCCACGATCGCCGCCTCGATCATCACCTGCGGCCGGCGAATGTCGAGCTGATCGATCAGCGGCTGGATCTGCGCCAGTGCCGCCGGCGTGCCGCGCACCACGATCGCGTTGAGCTCGGGGGCGGACTGGACGGCGAGGTCAGGCGTCGAAAAGCCGGTGGACTTGGCGGCGCCGGTGCTGCCGAGGCTCTGCGCCATCGAACCGAGCGATCCCGAGGATTGGGAGGCGAGCGCGCTGGCGGCGCTGGCGAGCGCCGAACTGGCCGTGCCGGTGCTGCTGGTGCCGGTGGAGCCGGTGCCGCTCGTGCCCGTCCCAAGGCTGCCGGCGGCCCGCGTGGCGGAGAGCGTCTGCGCCACGGGGTTGGCGGACTGCGTCTGGCCGCCCAGCAGGCCGGAGAGGACGGTCGTCACCGATTCGGCATCCGCGTTGCGCAGGCGGAAGACGCGCGTGGTGGGCGTCGCGCCGCCGGGGCGGTCCATCCGTTCGGCCATGCGCCGCGCCTCCGCCACGGTGCGCGCATCGCCGCGCACGAGCAGGATGTTGCTGCGTTCGTCGATCGCCACGCGCGGCGCTGCATCGCCTTCGCCCCACAGCGTCTTGAGCGCGGCACCCACATCCTTGGCGCTCGCCAGTTGCAGCGGGATCGCCTCGAAGGCCGGCCCGCGTCCACCGTCGAGCGCGGCGGCGAGCCGCTCGATGCGCGCGATATTGTCCGCATAATCGGTGACGACGATCCCGTTGGGATTCGTCATCGGCTCGATGCTGCCAAACTGCGCGACAAGCGGGCGGAAGACGCGCGCGGCAGCCTCCGGCGAAACATTGTGGAGACGGACGAGGCGGCTCGTCACCTGCTGGCCACCGGAGGAGCCGGGCGCCTCGCGCACCGCCTCCGCCTGCGGCACGATCCGCCACGCGCGGCCCGTGCGCACCGCCGCGAAACCGTGGACGCGCAAGACGGACTGGAACAGATCCCACACGCCATCCGCGCTGAGCGGCGTGGCGGAGGTGACGTTCACCGTGCCGCGCACCTGCGGATCCAGGATCAGGGTGCGGCCGGTGAGGCGGGAAATCTGCTCGGCGACGGCGGCGATCTCGATATCGTGCATGTTGACGACGATATCGCCCGCCCGCGTGGCCGGGGATGGCGGGGCGAGGCCGGCGGGCGGGGCGGGATTGATCTGCGCGGCGGCGGGGCCGGCGAGCGCTGCGGCGAGAAGGAGGTAGGGGCGGAGGATCAAGCGCATGGCCCTAGCGAAGCGGGACGGAGAGGGTGAGCGGCTGGCCCGCACGGACGAGGTCCATGCGCGCCGTGCCGTTGGTGAAGGCGGTTTGCAGCGCCTGCGGGTTGGTGATCAGTTCCGCCATCGCCATGCCGTTGACGCGCTGGATCACGTCGCCGGGCAGGAGGCCGGCCTGTCGCATCTGGGCATTGGGCGAATTGACGTGAAAGCCGTCGGCGGCGGGCGTGGCGCCCAGGCCCGCCAGCAGGGACTGGGGTGTGGCGGCGGCGCCCGGCCCGGCCGGTGGCGCGGCCGGGGCCGGAGGAGCGGCGGCCGGCGCCACCACGGCGGGCGCGGCAGGCACGGTGGCAGCGGTGGGAGGCGCTGTGCCGCTGCGATCCGGGAAGGCGAGCAGGCGCCGCCCGCCGCCGCCCGCGATCACGACATGATCGGCCGCGATCTCCTCGATCGAGCCGCCGCCAACCTGGCCGCCGACATAGAAAGGCGTGGGCGTGGCTCCGCCGATGGAGATGAGCGCGGATGAGGCGGATCGCGGCGTGGCCAGCATGATGCCGCGCAGCACCACATTGGTGTCGCCGGCGCCTCCGGCCACGGGGGCCGCCGTGCCGAAGGGGGAAAGGCTGATGAGGGTGGCGATATCCGGCGGCGGGGCGGGGCGCGCGGCGACGGGCGTCGCGCCCAGCCGCCCGCCCGGATCGCCGGCCAGCCGCCAGGTCATCCCGGCGAGCGCCACGCCGATGGATGCGATGACGGCGGCGGTGAAGAGATTGGCGCCGATCCTCGCCTGTCGTGGCGTCATCGATGGGCGCCCGTGTCGATGAAGCCCCGTAGGCGGGCGAGCGGCGGCCGGTTCGCGGGGGCGACAGCGACCTCGATCAGGCTGATCTCCGGATCGGCGCTTGGCCGGGCGGTCGTCACGACCTGCCATTGCTGCCCCAGCATCTCGACCTGCTCCCCGCTCGCGGCCGGACTGTCGCCCGCAAGTGACGCTTCCGCAAGCCGATTCTCCGCGATCCACCGCGCAATGGTGCGTCCTTCGATGCCGGCGACAATATCGATGTGCCGCTGCGTGGCGCCGATCAGGCCGGCGGCGGCGATCGCGACGATGGCAAGCGCCACCAGCGCCTCGATCAGGGTGAACCCCTCTTCCGGATCGTCAGCCTGCCCGCCACGAATGGGTGAATCGATCGGGCTCATGCGCCGGAGCCGTCCATTTCTGCAGTGGCGTTCACGCCGTCGAAACGGATGCGCCAGCCTTCGCCACGGCCCCTCAGGCGCGCATCGAGCGCGACGCCTCCGGCATCGCCGCCGATCAGGAGCGGGCGGGCGCCCGTCGCCTCGATCGTGAGACCCGCCGGAAGCCGGTGAGGCTCCAGCGCGGGCGTGCCGCTTTCCACCCATGCCCTGCCGTTCCAGCCCAGGAAGCGATAGCCGCCGGCGTCCCAGTCGATCGCGATCGGCATATCCGTCACCATCGTCTCGTCGGCGGCCAGCGCGAGGCGGGTTGCGAACCGGCGTGCCTCGGCCCGCGCGCCGCCGCCGCCCGCGCGCCCCATCGCCAGCACGACCGCGCCGGCCATCACGCCGATGATGGCGAGGACGACGAGCATCTCGACGAGGGTCAGGCCCCGCTCCCTTTCCTCATCCCGGCCGTGTTTCGGGATTCGTGGCGCGGTGGAAGGGGCCGCGCTGAGACGGGTGAACCCCGGAACAGGGCCGGGAACCGCCCGTCCCCTCCTGGGCCAGATGGCCTTTCCGTGCTCGGGCGAAGGCCGGAGCGTTTCCCGTGTCACGATCCGCCCCGCCTCCGGCGCTTCGGCCTTCGCCCGAGCACGGAATATGAGCGAAAGCGATAATTGCCGAACACGTCCGGGGCGAAGAACGGGAAACAGGCGCAATGCCACGCCCGCCTTGCTCAATTGCTCGAAAGTTTGATGTCGGCGTCCAGCCCCTCGCCGCCGGGCTTGCCGTCCTTGCCGTTGCTGGTGAGATCGAAGCCGGCGCCCGCATTGCCGGGGCTCGCATAGGCATAGGGATTGCCCCACGGATCCACGGGCAGCTTTTCGAGATAGGCGCCCGCCGCATAATTGCGTGGCGCCGGTTCGCCGGAAGGCCTGGAGACGAGCGCGGCGAGGCCCTGCGACGTCGAGGGATAATCGCCATTGTCGAGGCGATACATCTTCAGCGCGGCCGAGATGGAACGCAGATCCGTCTGCGCGACTGTGACGCGCGCCTGATCCGGCCGGCTGATGATGTTCGGCACGATCAAGGCGGCCACGAGCGCGATGATAGCCAGCACCACGATCATCTCGACGAGGGTGAGGCCCGCCTCGCACGGATGGGGGAAGACGGGCTTTTCCGCCTCCGATCGCGGATGCGACACTTCGGTTGCGTAGGCGCTTGGATTCATTCTCATCGTCTCTACTATAGCCCCGTCCCATGCGAAGGCCATTGCCCCTGCCGCCGAACCAACCCGGCGCGGCCCCGGAACCCTCCGGCGCGGGGATCTGGACGATCGATGGCGACAGTCTCGTGACGGTCGAGCGTTTCGATGTCGGCCCCGCCATCGTCCTGCTGCCGACCGAGGAGGTCCTGTTGCTGGCGGTGGATCTGCCGATCGCCAGCGCGCGGCGCCGGATCGAGGCCTTGCCCTTCGCGATCGAGGATCGGGTGGCCCAGCCGATCGGTGAAGTCCATGCGGCGCTGGGCGCCGGGCTGGGCGGCCAGACCTATCTGGCGGGAATCGTCGCGCGCGACCGGATGGCGCGCCGGGCGGCTCTGCTGGCCGATGCGGGCTGGGCGCGGGCGGCGCTGGTGCCCGATGTGCTGGCGGTGCCCGTGCCGCCGCCGGGCATGTGGAGCATTGATATCGCGAAGGCGCGGGCGCTGGTCCGTGTGGAGGACGGCACCGGCTTTGCGATCCCGGTGGCGCATCTCGCCGCGGCATGGGCGGCGGCGGGGCGGCCGCAACTGCTTTCCTATGGCGATTCCGTGCCGGGCGATCTCCCGGCCGAGCCCGCAGCCTATCAGGAACCGTCGCTGGCGGCGCGCCTGGCGCAGCCGGCGCTGGATCTGCGACAGGGCGCATTCGCGGCGCCACATCGCCCGGTTTCGCCGCTCTGGCGCCGGATCGCGACCGTCGCCGCGCTCGGCGCCTTCGCCCATGCGGCCATTGCCGGTGTCGATACGCTCGCCGTCCAGCGGATCGCGGCGGCACGGGCGAGCGAGATGCGCGGCCTCGTCCAGCAGATCGCGCCCGATGCCGTGATCGGCGCTGATGTCGCGGCGAGCGCTGCCGAGATATTGCCGGCGGGCGGGGCCGGGCCATCGGGCTTCCTGCCGCTGTTCGCGCGGGTCGGCGGCGCGCTCAAGCCGCTGGGCGGCGCGATCCGGATGCACGCCATTTCCTATGATGCGGGCGCCGGCACGATGAGCATCGAGGTGGAGGCGGCCACGATCGAGGGCCTCCAGCAGGTGGGCACGGCGCTCTCCGGTGCCGGCCTTTCGGCGCAGGCTGGCGCGGCGAGCCAGAGCGACGGCAAGGCGGTGGGCGCCTTCCTGATCCGGGGGGCGGCATGAATTTCGGGGGCCTTGCGCCCTGGTGGGATCGTGGCCTGCTCTGGTGGTCGGACCGGAGCCGGCGCGAGCAGGTGATGCTGGGCGTGCTGGCGGGCGTGGCGATGCTGGCTTTGCTGCTGGTGGCGGTAGTGAAGCCGCTGGAGGCGGCGCGCGCGCGCGCCGTGGCCGACATCCGCACCTATGACATGCTGGCGACACGCCTACGCGCGACGGGGCCGGGCCTCGGCGCGCCGCAGCGGCGCGGGCCACCCGCCTCCGTCGTGGCGGCGAGCGCCGGGGCGACGGGCGTGACCGTCCAGCGCGTGGAGCCCGAAGGCGGGCGGCTCACGGTGATCCTCGCCGATGCGCCGTTCGATGCGGTGCTGCGCTTTGTGGCCGATCTGGAGCGGACGAGCGCGCTGCGCGTGGGCGAGGCGCGGATCGAGGCGAGCGCGAGCGGACCGGGCCTCGTCACCGCGCGCTTCGTGCTGGCGGGCGGCTGATGGCGACGGAAGCGCCGGACCTGATCGGGGAGGCGGCGCGCGTGGCGCGGCTGCCTTATGGATTCGCCCGCGCGCAGGGCGTGCTGGTGATCGGGGAGCAAGACGGGCTCGTCTGCCTGCACCGCGCGGCCGCCACGCTGCCCGCGCTGCTGGAGGTGCAGAGGCTGTTCGGCGGCCTGCCCTGGCGGCTGGTGGCCGACGCGGATTTCGATCGCGCGTTGCAGGGCCATTATCGCGATGCCGCAGGCGGCGCGACGGACATTGCCGCCGAGGCGGATACCGATCTCGCCGCGCTGGCGGACAGCGTCGGCGCGGTCGAGGATCTGCTCGACATGAAGGATGACAGCCCGGTCGTCCGCCTCATCAACGCGCTGCTGCTGGAAGCGGTGAAGGAACGCGCGTCGGATATCCATGTCGAGACGCAGGAGCGGCGGCTGATCGTGCGTTTCCGCGTGGATGGTGTTCTGCGCGACGTGGTGGAGCCGAATCGCGCGCTGGCGCCCCTGCTCGTCAGCCGCATCAAGGTGATGGCCCGGCTGGATATAGCGGAGAAACGCATCCCGCAGGATGGCCGCGTCACGGTGCGCGTGGGCGGCCACGATATCGATGTGCGCGTGTCCACCATCCCCACCCAGCATGGCGAGCGTGTAGTGATGCGCCTGCTCGATCGCGGATCGGTGCAGCTGGATCTGGCGACGCTCGGCCTGAAGGGGCGGGATCTCGCCTTGTTCGAAAAGCTGCTCGAAAGGCCGCACGGCATGCTGCTCGTCACCGGGCCGACCGGCTCCGGCAAGACGACGACGCTCTATGCGGCGCTTGCGAAGCTCAACGATCGCAGGCGAAACATCCTGACCGTCGAGGATCCGATCGAATACGAACTGGCGGGCATCGGCCAGACACAGGTGAATGCGCGCACGGACATGAGCTTCGCGCGGGGCTTGCGCGCGATCCTGCGCCAGGATCCGGATGTCATCATGGTGGGCGAGATCCGCGATCAGGAAACGGCGGAGGTGGCCGTGCGCGCGGCGATGACCGGCCATTTCATGCTCTCCACGCTCCACACCAATTCGGCCGTGGGCGCGGTCACGCGGCTCGTGGACATGGGGGTGGAGCGCTATCTGCTGGCGCCGATGCTGGTGGGGCTGGTCGCGCAGCGGCTCGTGCGGCGGCTGTGCGAGGCGTGCCGACAGGAGGAGGCGGCGGACGCGCGCGACGTGGCGCTGCTGGATGGTGCGATCGCCGAGGGCGAGCCGGTGTGGCGCGCGCAAGGCTGTCCCGCCTGCCGGGGCGAAGGCTTCCGGGGGCGGCAGGGTCTTTACGAGATCGTCGCGGTGGATGCGGCGATGGCGGCCCTGATCCATGACGGCGCGCCCGAGGCCGCGCTGGTGGCCCATGCCCGCCGGCACGGGCCGGGGCTGATGGACGAGGGCGTGGCCGCGATCCGGGCGGGCGAGACAACGGTGGAGGAAGTGGCGCGCGTCACGCGGGAGGAGGCGGGATGAGCGCCTGTCCGGCCGCCCGGCGCTCCCGCGCACGGCATATCCGCAGCGGCCGGCGGGGCTGATGGCCGCTTTTGTCTATAAAGCGGTGGACGCGGCCGGGCGCGCGCAGAAGGGCGTGATCGAGGCGGCGAGCGCGGCGGGCGCGCGCGCGGCGCTGCGCGAGCGCAAGCTGCTGCCCACATCGGTCGAGGCCAGCAGCGCGAAGGGGCGCGCGAGCATCGCCGCCGGGCCGGCTTTCCGGCTGTTTCGCCCGCGCGTCTCGGCGCGACAGCTTTCCACCGCGACGCGCCAGCTGGCCACGCTCATCGGCAGCGATATCGCGGTGGAGGAGGCGCTGCGCCTCACCGCCGGGCAGGCCGAGACGACACGGATGCGATCGCTGCTGCTGGAAATGCGCGGCAGCATCCTCGACGGGCGCAGCCTTTCGGCGGCGATGGCGGCGCAGCATCACGCCTTTCCCGATTATTATCGCGCGTCGATCGCGGCGGGCGAGCAGAGCGGAAAGCTGGGCGAGGTGCTCGGCCATCTCGCCGATTTCGTGGAGAACAGGCACCGCGCGCAATCCAAGGTGCAGATGGCGCTGCTGTATCCGGCGCTGCTCGCCACCGTCAGCCTGGGCATGATGGTGCTGCTGATGGTGTATGTGGTGCCCGATATCGTGCGCGTGTTCGAATCGCGCGGGGCGGATCTGCCACTGCTCACGCGCGCGCTGATCGGGCTCAGCCATTTCGTGCGGAGCTTCGGCTGGGTGGTGGTGGCGCTGCTGGCGCTCGGCCTGCTCGGCGGACGGCGCTGGCTGGCGGTTCCGGCGAACCGCCTCGCCTTCGATCGCGTGCTGGCGACCCGGCGGCCGACGTCCCGGCTCGTGCGCCAGTTCGCCGCGGCGCGTTTCGCCGCCACGCTGGGGCAGCTGGTGCAGAGCGCCGTGCCGCTGGTGGAGGCGCTGGGGGCCGCGGCCGCCACCACCTCCAATCTTCATGTGCGTGCGCAGGCGCTTCAGGTCGCTACGAAGGTGCGTGAGGGTGGCAGTCTTTCGCAGGCGATGGGGCAGGCGGGCGTCTTTCCGGCGATGCTGGTCGCGATCGTGGCGAGCGGCGAGGCGAGCGGGCGTCTGGGGCCTGCTTTGTCGCGCGCGGCGGGCGAACTGGATCGCGAGCTGGACGCGCTCATCACCGTGGTCGTCGGCCTGGTCGAGCCGGCGGTGCTTCTGTTGATGGGTGGCGTGGTGCTGATGATGGTGCTCGCGATCCTGCTGCCGATCGTGAACCTCAACAATCTGGCGGGCATGTGATGGAAGCCGGGGCCTTCGTGCGGATGCGGTGCCTGCCGGCGCGATCGCCCCGCTACATCGCCTCGTCGATCACGAGACCCTGCACGAAGGGCAGCCGCGCGATGCCGGCGGGCGTGGGCGCGAGACGAAGGCGGCCGGCGGCGATCGTACCCTCGAACAGATGGTCGTGCTGGCGGGTGGCGGGCGCGATCACGATCCGCGTCGTGCCGTCCGGCTGCGGCTGGAGCCGGGTGACGAGCGCGGGCACCGGATTGGGCTGCCCCCCGCCGATGGCGGTGCAGCTGCCCGCCTCGCTGCCAATCTCCCCCATCGCTTCCGAATGCGTGCCGGCGATGCGTAGACGGCGCAGATTGATCTGCAGCGCCGCTGCGCAGGTGAAGGGCAGGTTGGGCGCGAAGGCCGCGATCAGGCCGCCGTCGCCGCTGCCGGCAAGCCCCTCCAGCAGCATGCCGCCGGGCGAGACGGCGGCGGAACCCGCAATATCGGTTCCGCCCCCCGTCATGCGCACGTCCGCGGCGAAGGCCAGGCTCGCGAGCGAGCGCCACGGCGCCCAGTGCCACTGGACACGATATGCACCGTCGACCACGGCTTCGCCGTTCCAGACGGTGCCGGCGACCGCCCAGCGCGGATCGCCCGACAGGACGAAGCGCGCGGGGAAGGTGACGATGAGCGTGACGAGATATGCGGCGATGCCGATCGCGAGCCACGGCCAGGCGCGCTTCGCCATCGCGAAGGGAGCGCGCTGAGATGCGGCCGGATCGTCGCCGGCTTCTGCTTTCGGTGCCGCCAGCCCTTGCCGCATCGTGCCTGCCCTCGTTTCTCATGCGCGCCGAAGCCGCCAAAGCCCTGCCGCCGGCCGCCCTGCTGGTTCCGTTGACGGGCGATCGAGCGGCGCTGGGGCGCAGCATGGCGCGGGCGGCCACGCTCGCGCAAGGCAAGGATGCGAAGGGGCTGGTCGTGCTGGATACGGGCGGCACGCCCGGCGGGGCGGCGGCGGCGGCGCGCGCGGCCCTGAAGCGCGGCGCGCGGCTGATCCTGGGGCCGCTGGGCTCGGCCGAGGTCCCGCCGGTCGTGGCGGCGGCGGCCGGCATGCCGGTGCTGGCCTTCAGCAACGATCTGGCGCTGCGCGAAAGCGGCGCCTTCCTGCTGGGGGTGACGGCCGATCAGGCGGTGTCGCCGCTGCTCCATTATGCCCGGTCGCGCGGGATCCGTCGGGTCGCGCTGCTGGCCGGGGCGGATCCGTGGGGCGTGCAGGTGGCGGCGGTCGCCACAGTCGCTGCCCAGCGCGAGGGGCTGGATCTGGCCACCGCGCCCACGGGCGCGGCGCTGGCAGGCTATCTGCGGGGAGACCTGGCGCCTGATGCGCTGCTGGCGAGCGGCGATCTCGCCGATGCGGCGCGCGCGGTGGGGGATAGCGGCGTGCAGCTTCTCGGCGCCTTTGCGGGGCTGGATGCCGCGCCGGCAGCGCTGACGCAGATCGAGGGGGCATGGCTCTCCGCGCCCGATCCGGCTGGCTTCCGCAGCTTTGCGGATGCATTCGAACAGCAGAATGGCGTGGCGCCCGGCGTGATCGTGGGGCTGGCCTATGATGCGGCCAATATCGCGCAGACGCTGCGCCGGGCCGGATCGCTCGATCGATCGGCCCTGCTTTCGGGGCGCGTCTTCGATGGCGTGTGCGGGGGCGTGCGTTTTCGCGCGGACGGCAGCGCATCGCGGGCGATGGCGATCCTCGCCGTCACGCGGGGCAGCTATCTGCTGGCCCAGCCCGGCTCGGTGTGATGGCGTCTTTCGGGGCGGGCGTTTCTGTCCCGGCGCCGCACAAAGGCGGGGCGGCATCGCCCGGCGGAGATCCCGATGCGGGCTTCACCCTTGTCGAGATGATCGTGGCGCTGGCTTTGTTCGCGCTCATCAGCCTTGCCGCCTTCGCGCTCGTCGAATCGGTTCTGTCGGTGCAGCGGCGAACGGACCGGCGGCTGGATCGGATCGCGGAACTGGATCGGGCGCTTTATCTGATGGGCGCGGATTTCGGCGCGTTGAGCGACGGGCCTTTCCTGATGGGCGAAGCCGTGGGCATGCGCCGCAATGCCGCTGGTGGTCAGGTGCTGGTCGGCTATGCGCTGCTGGGCGATACGCTGATGCGATCGCGGGGGCTGGATCCCCGGCCGCTGATCTCGGGTGTCGAGGCGGCGGCGTGGCGCTTTCACCGCGCGGATGGCTGGCGCGACGTGCCGACCCGCCCGCGCGAGGCCGGCCGGCCGGATGCCGTGGAACTCACCTTGCGGCTGGCCCCGCGTGACGGCGCGCCGGGCGGAACGCTGCGCCGCGTGATCCTGCTGCCGGCCATGCCATGAGGCCCGCTCCCCCCGATGGCGAGGAGGGCATGGTGCTCGTCAACGTGCTGCTGCTCGTCGGGCTGGCGGCGGCGGTGCTGGCGATCATGGTGGCGGGCGACGATGCCGGCCTCCAGCGCGCGACGCGCATGGGCGAAGCCGCACAGGCTGCGCAGATCGCGCGGGGTGGCGAGCTTTCCGCGCTGGCCGCGCTGCGGCGCGACATGGTGGAGGCGCCGGATAGCGACGACGCGACCGAGCCGTGGGCCAATATCGATGAGAAGGGCATCGCCATCGAGGGCGGGCGCTTCGCCGCCGTGGTCGCGGATGCGACGGGCAAGCTGGATCTGAACGCGCTCACCAGGGACGATGCCGTCACGAAGGGGCGGCTGGCGACACTGGCGGGCGCGCTGGATCTGCCGCAGGGCCCCGCCGGGCGCATCGCCGAATATATCGCCGCCGCCGGGCCGATCGCGGATGTGGCCGAGCTGGGCGCGGTGGGGCTCAAGCCGGAGGAACTGGCGCGGCTGGCCGGCTTCGCGACGGCCCTGCCGCTGCGCACGGGCATCAACCTTAACGCCGTTTCCGAACCCTTGCTGGCGCTGCTCGTCGACAATCCCGCCGTGGCGCGCGCGCTCGTCGCCCGGCGGACGCGGACCGGGCGGCTGACGCGCGACGATTTCATGCTGGAGCAGGCGGCGATTCCGCCCGGCTGCGGCTTCACCTCGGGCTTCTTCTGGTCGGTCGCGGAGGCGCGGGTCGGCGGCACGCGCCAGCGGCTGACCAGCCTGATCGAACGGCGCAAGACAGAGGAGGGCAAGCCCTTCGCGCAGGTCGTCGCCCGCTGGCGCGGGCCAGCGCCGCTTCAGGCGGTGGCGGCGGGAAGCCTTTAAGGCCAGGGTTTCCCTGTCCGGCCACAGGCCGGCCCGGCTTCAGGCAAAGCCGCTTCCCCAGCCTTCATCCGGCGGGGGCGGAGACCAGCGGAACAATACGTGTCCGTAACATATGGTTAACGCTTATTTCATTGTCTTCCTTCATTTTTCTGCCCGCGGGCAGGATCTCCAAAGCCTTGGGGGATCAGGCCGCAATCCTGGAATTGGCCGGCAGGATCGTCTGACGCCGGCGCGGGCGGGGTAAGTGAGTGGCGAGCAAGCTTCAGCGCGTCGGCATGGCCGGCGTCGTCGCACTGGTGTGCGGGTTTCTGGTATCCTGCGGGGGTGGAGGCGGTGGCACGAACGCTACCGTGACGCCGGCCGCCGTCGACGACAGCGCCGCCAAAGCGGCCGCCGCCGCTGTCGCCGCCGAGAGGATCGCCAGGGAGGCGGATGCCGATCGCCTCGCCAAGCAGGCGACCTTCGGGCCGACGCAGGCCGTGGTCGACAGGATCGTCTCGATCGGCGTCCCGGCCTGGCTGGACGAGCAGTTCGCCGCGACGGACAGCAGCTATGCCGATCTTGCGGGCTGGGTGTCGCTCGATACCTGCGCGAGCACGGATGGCCCCTGCCTGCGCCGCTATTTCAACCGCGAACCGGTGGCGATGCGCTTCTACCAGAATGCGCTGTCGAAGCCGGACCAGCTTCGCCAGCGCGTGGCCTTCGCGCTTTCCCAACTGCTCGTCACCTCCGCGCTGGATACCGGCAACACCGCCGGCATCGCCGGATATCAGCAGATCCTGCTGGGCAACGCGCTGGGCAATTATCGCGATCTGCTGATGGCCGTCACGATGAGCAGCTATATGGGCGCTTATCTCGACATGGCGGACAGCAACAAATCCGCCCCGTCCGAAAATTATGCGCGCGAGATGCTCCAGCTCTTCACGATGGGGCCGGATCAGCTGAACATGGATGGCACGCCGGTGAAGGACGCGACCGGCGCCACGATCGCCAATTATTCATCGGATGATATCAAGGGCATCGCCCGCGCGCTGACGGGCTGGACCTACGCCCACGCCAATGGCGGCGGCATCAACGATTATAATTCGCGCGATTATTCGCAGCCGATGATCGCGGTGCCGGGGCGCTACGATACGACTGCGAAGAGCTTTCTGGGCGTGACGGTGCCGGCCGGTGCTTCGCAGGCGGACAGCGTGGCGGCGGCGGTGAACGCGGCGTTCAACCATGGCTCGACCGCGCCGCATGTCGCGCATTTCCTGATCCAGCATCTCGTCACCTCCAATCCCACGCCGGCCTATGTCGCGCGGGTGGCGGCGGTGTTCGCCAACAATGGCAGCAACGTGCGCGGCGACATGAAGGCCGTGATCCGCGCGATCCTGACGGATGGCGAGGCGCGCGGCGCCAGCAAGGCCGGAGACAATGCCGGCAAGGTGAAGGAGCCGGTGCTGCTGATGACGGGCGTGGGCCGTGTGATCGGCATGACGAGCGACGGCTATGCCTTCACCTCGCGGGATGGCGTGCTGGGGCAGGCGGTGTTCGCAGCGCCCAGCGTGTTCAATTTCTATCCGCCCGATTTCCCGCTGCCGGGCAGCACGATGCTGGTGAGCCCCGCCTCGAAGCTGCTGACGACGGGCTATTCCGTGCTGCGCAGCAATTTCACCTACGACTGGACGGTGGGCGCCGCCACGACGCGCAACGAATTCGCGGTGAATACGGCGATCTTCAACGCCAGCGGATCGACGATCGACTGGTCGGCCTGGGAAGCGCTGGGCACGGATACGGCGGCGATGATCGACCGGATCGATTATCTGCTGATGAACCGGCAGATGACGGCGGACCAGAAGGCCAAGCTGACGGCGGCCGCCACCGCGATCACCGATGCCACCCCCTCGCTCCAGGCCCGCAAGCGCGCGCAGGCGATGCTGTTCGCCGTGCTTTCCAGCCCCCTCTTTCAGGTCGACCGCTGATGAACATGGATCTTTCCCGCCGCGATTTCGGCAAGCTGCTGGCGGGTGCCGGCGTCACCGCCGCCTTCTGCCAGCTCGGCCGCTCGGCGGCGATCGCGGCCCCGGTATCGGGCTACAAGGCGATGGTCGGCATCTTCCTGTTCGGCGGGAATGACGGCTGGAACATGGTCGTGCCCACGGATGCGAACCGTTACGGCCTCTACGCATCCACCCGCAACGCCGGGCTGGTGCTGCCGCAGGCGAATCTCGCGGCGCTTGCGGGCAGCGACTACGGGCTTCACCCTTCGCTCGCGCCGCTGAAGACGATCTGGGACGAAGGCGGGCTGAACGTGGTGCTGAACGCCGGCACGCTTTTCCAGCCGCTGACCAAGGCGCAATATGTGGCGAGCCCCAGCCTGCGGCCGGTGAACCTGATGAGCCATGCCGACGAGCAGGCGCACTGGCAGGGGCTGCGTGCGCGAGACATCAATGTCGACGGGTTCATGGGGCGGCTCACGGATCGCGCGGCCTCCGCCTCCATCCCGTCGCTCATGTCGTTCGGCGGCAGCCAGCTGGCGCTGCTGGGCAAATCCACCTCGCCGCTCGTCCTGCCCTCGACGGGCACGGTCACGCGCTTTTCCACCAACGGCAATGCGGCCGATCCGGTGGTCTTCGCGCGCGCCGCCGCCGTCTCCGCCTTTGCAGACGGCGCCGGGCAGGGCGCCGTCACCCAGGCGACCGCCACGGGCTTCAGCTCCGCCTACGATCAGGTGGTGCAGGCCAACAGCATCCTCTCCGTCTCCAGCACGGTGGATCAGTATTTCGTCAATCCGGCGACGGGCGCCGCGCTTACCAGCGATGTGGCCCGCCAGCTGATTCGCGTCGCCCGCATGATCGAGGCGCGCGGCACGCTCGGCCACAGCCGCCAGACGTTCCTCGTCAGCCAGGGCGGCTATGACACGCATGCGGGGCAGATCTCGACGCAGGCGGCCCTGTTCACCGATCTGGCCAATGCCATGCTGGGCTTCAACAGGGCGATGAAGGCGCTGGGCCTCAACGAGAATGTCACCTGCTTCACGATGAGTGATTTCGGCCGCGTCTATAATGGCAATGCCCAGGGCGGCAGCGATCATGCCTGGGGCAGCAACCATCTGGTGATGGGCGGCGCGCTCGCGCCCCGGCAGGTGATCGGCACCTATCCCTCGCAGGTCATGGGCGGGGCGGACGACATGTTCACCGACGGCCGCTTCATCCCGACCCTGTCGCAGGAGGAATATATCGGCGCGATCGCCCGCTGGCATGGCGTGGCCGATGCCGACATGCCCTATGTCTTCCCCAACTGGGCGACGTGGAACGGGGGCGGACGCGGGCCGCTGGCTCTGTTCCAGTCGTAAGGCGAAGCGCCCGGCGTTCGCGCCGGCCGGCTCGACGGGCCGGGGGCGAATGGCGGATCGATCGGGGCGGCCCCCCTCGCCATCGTGGCCCGCCCGCGTTAGGAGCAGGGGGGCATGACCACGCTCGACATCCTCGTCATCATCCTGCTGGGCGGCGGGGCGATTCTCGGCGGAATCCGCGGTTTCGTGAGCGAAGTCCTGTCGCTCTTCGCCTGGGGCCTCGCCATCTTCGCGCTGAAGATGCTGCACACGCCGGTCACGGCGCTGCTGGCCCCCCTGATCGGATCGAAGGGCGGTGCTGCGGTGGCGGCGTTCGTCGCGGTGTTTGGCATCGTCTGGTTCGCGGGGCGCATGGCGGCGGATACGATCGGGCGGCGCACGCGCAGCTCCATCCTCGGGCCGGTCGATCGGCTGCTGGGCGTGGGCTTCGGCGCGCTCAAGGGATTGCTGATCGCCACGGTCGCCTATCTGGGCATCAACCTCGCTTATGACGTGTGGGCCGGCAAGGACGCGACCCGGCCGGACTGGCTGCGCACGTCGCGCACCTATCCGTTGCTGAGCGCCAGCGGGCGGGCGATCATCGATTTCGTCCATTTCCGCCGGGGCGACACGCACAAGGAAGATTATCGGCCCGGCAATGCCCAGTCGAACGGGGCGGTCGGATGACGGCGACGCTCTACAATGCCGCGATCCTGCGCCTGGCGGCAGGCATCCCGCATCATGATCGGCTGGCCGAGCCGCAGGGCAGTTCCGAGCGGCGTTCGCCCGTGTGCGGCAGCCGCCTGACCGTGGACGTCATTCTGGACGAGGAGGGACGGATCGCCCGGCTCGGCCAGATGGTGCGCGCTTGCGCGCTCGGCCAGGCATCCGCCTCGCTGATGGGCGCGCATGCGATCGGTCGGAGCGAGGAGGAGCTGATCGCGGCGCGCGATGCGCTGGCGGGCTTCCTCGCCGGCACGCGCGAGGATCCCGGCGACTGGCCGGGGCTGGAGATATTCGCGCCCGCCCGCGCCCATTCGGCGCGCCATGCCTCGATCCGGCTGGCGTTCGAGGCGGTGGCGGAGGCGGTCGCGCTGGCCAGGCGGGCGCGGGCCGCATGAGCGAGGAAGCGATCCGGGACGGCATCGTGATGCTGGGCGCGGCGCTGGCGCTGGTGCTTCTGTTCCGCCGGCTCGGGCTGGGCGCCACGCTTGGCTATCTGATCGCGGGCGCGATCATCGGGCCGCACGGTCTGCATCTCGTCGGCGATGCGGAGGGCAAGATCGGCGTTGCCGAACTCGGCATCACGCTGCTGCTGTTCGTCGTCGGGCTGGAACTGAACCTTACGCGCTTGTGGCGGCTGCGGCGCGACATTTTCGGGTTCGGCTTCGTGCAGGTGGCGATCTGCGGCGTTGCGCTGGCCACGATCGTCTTCTTCTTCACAGGGTTCACGCTCGCCGCCGCGATCGCGCTGGGCCTGCCGCTGGCGCTTTCCTCGACGGCGCAGGTGCTGCCGATGCTGCAATCGGCCGGCCGCCTGAACACGCCCTTCGGCGAACGGGCCTTCTCGATCCTTTTGTTCCAGGATCTGTCGATCGTGCCGCTCATCACGATCATCGCGGCACTCAGCCGCGCGCCGGCCGATCCCTCCGCGCCGCCGGGCTGGCTGCTCGCCATCTATACGGTGATCGCCGTGGTGGGCCTCGTGCTCGTCGGCCGCTATGCGCTCAATCCGCTGTTCCGGTTGATCGGGGGGCTGGGCGAGCGCGAACTGTTCGTGGCGGCCGGGCTCTTCACCGTGCTCGCGGCCGCCGGCGTGATGGGCTATTTCCACCTTTCCACCGCGCTCGGCGCCTTTGTCGCGGGCGTGATGCTGGCGGACAGCCCCTATCGCCACGAGCTGGAAGCGGATGTTGATCCGTTTCGCACGATCCTACTCGGCCTGTTCTTCATCGCCGTCGGCATGATGCTGGATCTGCATGCGATCGCGGAACGGCCGCTGTTCGTGATCGGGCTGGCGCTGGCCGTGGTCGCCGTGAAGTCCACGCTGATCTACGGCGCCGGCCGCCTGTTCGGCCTGCCCAACCGGCAGGCCTTCGCGCTGGGCCTGCTGCTCAGCCAGGGCGGCGAGTTCGGCTTCGTGCTGTTCGGCCAGGCGCAGGCGGCGATGCTGGTGGCGCCGGAGGCGGCCAGCCTGCTGGGCGCTGTCGTCACGCTCTCGATGGCGACCACGCCATTCCTGATGATGATCGCGCGCCGCTATTACGAGCCGGCCGTGGCCCAGAAGCGGGACGATCTGGAAGGCCCGGAACATGCCGGCGAGGCGAGCGCCGTGGTCGTTGGCTACGGGCGGTTCGGGCAGACGGTGGCGCAGATGATGCTGGCGGCGGGCTTCAAGGTCACCATCATCGATTCCGATGCGGAGATGATCGACGTCGCCGCGCGCTTCAACCTGAAGGTCTATTATGGCGATGGCACGCGGCTGGATCTGCTGAAGCAGGCGGGGGCCGGCGATGCCCGCGCGATCGTCTTCGCGATGGATCAGGATCAGCTGAGCCGCGAGGAATTGCAGCTCGCGCTCAAGACCTTCCGCCAGGCGGCGATCTTCGTGCGCGCTTATGATCGCCGCGCGCTGATCGAATATAAGGGGCTCGATACGGCCGAGGTGATCCGCGAGGTCTTCGAATCGGCGGTCATCATGGGCCGCAAGGCGCTGACCGCGCTGGGCGTGGACGAGCAGCGCGTGGCGGAGATCGAGGCCGCCTATCGCACCAAGGACAAGGCCCGGCTGCGTATCCAGCTGGAAAAGGGCATCTTCGCCGAGGAGGCACGCGCGATCACCTTCCGCGCGGATAATCCGCTTGGCGGGCAGCGCGAGCCATGAGCGCAGCCCTGCTCCGCCGGCTCGCGGCGCTGTCCGCGGCGATCGCGGTTTCGGCCGGCGCCTATGGCGCGCACGGCGCCACGGGCGAGGCGGCCGAATGGTTGAAGACAGGCGCGCTCTATCAGATGGTGCATGCGGTGGCCGCGCTCGGGCTGGCGCTGGCCGGGATGGCCGGGATCGGCGCCTGGCTGCTGCTGGGCGGCGGGGCGCTCTTCGCCGGGACGCTCTATGCGATGGCGCTGGGCGCGCCGCACTGGCTGGGCGCGGTCACGCCGCTTGGCGGGCTGGCGATGATCGTGGGCTGGCTGCTGATCGCCTTACGTCGCTGATGGGAATGCGGCTTTACCAGAGGCTGGTCGAGCCGATGCTGGCGCTCGCCCTGCGCCGGCGCCGTCTGGCCCTGCTGGATTTCGACGGCGCCGTGCCGGAAATTCCGGTCGACTGGCGGCGCGATGCGGATTGCGAGGCGCCCTGCCCGCTGGTGAAGGACAGACCACCGCGCCTGATCGAGCGATATGTCTCCCGGCGCGCGGGCTGGCGGGAGCGCCTCCGGCTGATGCCGATGGTGGTGGATATCGATCGCTATCCGGATGCCGCTGCCTTCGATGCCGCGCTGAAGGCGCGCTCCACGCGCACCCTGCCCAAGATCCGCAAGGCCGAGCGCGAGGGCTATTATGCGCGGCCCTTCCTCGTCCAGTGCCACGTCCATGACGTGCATGCGATCCGCACCTCGATGCCGATGCGCTCGGCCGGCCCGGTGCTGGATTACTGGCTTCTCAAGCCCGGGCATATCGCCGAGCCCGCCACCGAACTGCATCCGTTCGGCTGGCCGACCTGCCCGATGCACTGGATCATCTGGTGGGGCGTGTTCCTGCCGGAGCCCGGCCACAGGCAGGGCGGGGTGGAGGTGGGCGAGCGGCTGGTGGCGTTCGTGAAGATGTGGCGGCTGGGCGATATCGGCCATTATACGGAGATCATGGGCCACCGGGATCATCTGGACAAAGGCGTGATGCTGATGCTCCACCGCGCGATCGTCCGCGCGCTGATCGCGGCCGAGGTGCCGGCGATGCGCGGCGTGCGCGTGCTGCTCTACGGCGCGCTGGAACATGGCCGCGCGGGGCTGCTGACCTGGAAGAAGCGGGCGGGGTTCAGGCCGACGCGGATGACCGTTTCAAGCTCAACGGCCGGTTGACGCGGCCCGGCGCCGCATTAGCCTGAAGCTTCACGGGGAGATTCGCGTGCTGGCTTTCTTGGGCGCGCCGGAAATCGTCATCGGCTGAGGAACGTTGGACGCGATCGTCAGGGGTGCCGTGCAGGAGCCATCATCCCAGCTCGAAGGTTGATGGGGGCAGAGCCATGTTGGGGGTCGAACGGGCCGATCGGCGTTTGCGGTCAGCCCGCTGTCGGCGTTGACGGAAGAGACGGTCGATCGTTTGTCGCGAAACGGCGCAGACCACTCCCGATGGCGTGGCAGCCTCTCTCAGATCGCCTGACAGGAAGTGACAGCCTACGATGACGCCGTCTGATCGTTGATCATGCAAATAGGCGACGGGATCCTGAATCCGGCCATTCCATGTCGAAAGGACGCCGAGGCGGTGCAGCGGCAGACGGCTGTCCTGGAGCGCGAGATAGGTAAGATCATCGATCATCGGCCGATATAGAGGGCCTCTGAGGGGGATGCCGGCCCCGACCATCGCCCGCCTGATATCCGAAGTGATGCCGGCATAACCGGATATCGAAACGGAGAAGGGCTGATCCTGGATGTAACCGGGCCTGGAGAGAGTTCTCCAAAGCGGGATTGCCAAAGTTCCTATCATGATCGCCTGCCCGATCAGCGAGACGGGCAGCGCGATTTTTCCGAAATGGCCCAGCCATCCGATTAGGTGCGTGCGGCGCGCGGTCGGCAACGTCAGAGACAGGACCATCGCCAGGATGAGAACGGGAAGCATGTGCCCGGCTTCGTACACGTTGCGCTTTAGCTGGCTTCCACCCCAGATCGCGAAGACGCCAAGCAGGGCGGCTGCAAGCACAAATCGTGGATCGGCAAGGGCGCGGATTCTGCGCTCGAGCAGGAATTGGCCCAGCGCGAAAGCCGTCGCGACAAGCGCTAGCCCCCAGAAGATCATCAGGGCGAACAGGAAAGCCACCGAAACCGCCGGCGAGAACAGACCGTGTGGAAGCCAATCCGACATGGGTTCGGGGATCGGGGTGGCAAGGAAAACATAGTTGAAGGGATCGGCACCTTTCAGCGCCCGACCGAGGATCCCAATGGAGTCGACGCCGCCGGACAGGCCCGCGACCAGATTTTCCCCCGCATACATCGCGGCGAGTTTCGCATCGCCGGGGCATTTGAGGCGATCGGCCCAATAATGCGCCGAGGTCATGGTCATGAGGGCCAATATGCCCATTCCAGTCAGTCGGGGTGCCAGAGTGGCGCCGCCTTGCGCGCAGACGGCGATCGCCAGAAACGCGATTCCTGCATAGGGCACGCCTTTCAGATGATAGCTTTGCGCAACGGCACTCAGGCAAATGATCGCAAGCGCTTTCAAAGCTGTTTCGCCCCGGCTCGTGATCGCGGGCGGACGGACGAAGACGACGATCAGGATCAGGATCGTCGTGAGGATCAGCGGTTGCTCCGGCCGGCTCAACACCAAAATATAAGGCAGCGAACCGAGCCCTAGCAGCAGATAGGAGAGCATGCCGATCCACTGCCGGCGGGAGCGATCCGGTTCGAGCTTTGCCAGGAGCATCCAGAGCAGGCCGGCCCATCCCGAAGCACAGAGCACGCCTTCCACTCGCACGAACAGGGGAGAGGCCAGCATCTGGTTTGAAATGGCGGAGAACCAGCGCGCGGGCATCATGTACCAGAAAGGCCGCGCCAGTGTGTTGGGACCGCACAGATCGCTGAAGAGAATATCGACGCCGTCGCGTGCGGCTCGCTCCTGAAAACGCCAGCCGATCTCGTCGGAATATACCGGTACGAGGAATCCGGCGATCAATGACAACGACAGTCCGAATACTGCCAGAAGCAGTGCGCGCCCCGCCGTGAAAGGCGATTCCAATCGTATCACGGAGATCAGACCGTTCGGCGTTTCGCTGTTATCACGCCAAGCCGGGATGGGGCATGCTCCCGGCCGCGATGGCCGCCGCCGGCGGTATCGCTGACGATGTAGAGCGGCCGGTTTTTTGATTGCTGATAAAGTCGGCCAATATATTCGCCGACCACGCCCAGTACGAACATCTGGACCGATCCCAGGATGAGGGTGACGATCATCAGCGATGTCCAGCCGGGCACCGCCTTGCCGCCAAGCCAGCCGTTCAGGGAATATGCGATCATCCCGAGCGACAGGATCGATAAAGCAAGGCCCGCGTAGCTCGCCAGCCGCAGGGGCGCGACGGAGAAGGCGGTAAGCGCGTCCAGCGCCAGCCGGCACATCTGCACCAGCGGGTATTTTGTCTTGCCGGCCAAGCGCGCGTCCCGATCATAACGAAAGGGAACCTGCTTGAAACCGATCCACGCAACCATCCCACGGATATAGCGGGAGCGCTCCGGCATCGCCTGCAAAACGTCGAGCGCCCGGCGGGTCATCAGCCTGAAATCGCCGGAGTCTATCGGTATTTCCACTCCGTCGGAAAGGCGGGCGAGCAGCCTGTAGAACAGCCTTGCCATTGCCCGCTTCGCGACCGTTTCGCCGTGCCGCTGCGCGCGAACCCCATAGACGACGTCCGCATCATCGGCATGTAGTTTTTCCATCATGGCGCCGAGCAGTTCAGGAGGATCCTGAAGATCGGCATCGATGATGAGAATCATATCGCCCCGACACACATCCAAACCTGCCGACAGGGCAAGTTGGTGGCCATGATTGCGCGACAGGCGCAGTGCAAATACCCGCGGATCGCTTTCCACGTAGTCGAGCATGATGTCCCAAGTTCGATCGTGGGAGCCGTCGTCGATCAGAACGATCTCATAATCGTCGCCTGCAACGGCGCGTGCGGCTGCGCTGAGACGGCTGTGAAGCGTTTCGATACACGCTTCCTCATTAAAGCAGGGGACCACGATCGAGAGGCCCGGTCTTATTCCTGATGTGAAATCGATATCGGTATCTGTGGCGCCGAAGGGCATGAAGGGGCGATCGTTGAACGGACGATGGCCCGTTACCGGCCCTCTGAAGCTCATGTCGTTCACGAACGGACCCTCGAAAATCTGATCCCGATGTGACCGTATCTGGTTAATTCTTGGTTGAGGATGCCTCGATCAACGAAGAATTAACCCTGTCTTTTTAGGGTCGTGCCGCCTGAGGAGACAGATGGCGGTCATGAAGCACGTCTACAGCACCGAATTCTATGACTACATCAATGAGGGCGCGCGGAGATCCGCTCGGACCATTATCCCTGTGTTACGGGGTGAAATGCGGGTGGACAGTTTGCTCGATGTGGGGGCGGGAACTGGCGCCTGGGCTTTGGAGTGGCTCGAGAGCGGGGTGACGGATGTGGTGGCCGTCGACGGCTGGTATGCGGGTGGAGATGCGTTGCTGATACCGGCCGACCGCTTCGTTGCGCATGATCTTTCGGAACCACTCGATCTCTGTCGTCGCTTCGATCTCGTGCAGTCTCTCGAAGTGGCTGAGCATATCGCTCCGAATAAAGCTGACTCCTTCGTGCGCTCCCTGGTTGCGCATGGCGATATCATTCTATTTTCCGCTGCCGTTCCCCACCAAGGGGGCGAACATCACGTCAACGAGCAGCCACCCGAATATTGGCGGCGCAAGTTTGCCGCGCATGGATATCGGGCCTTTGATTGGCTACGCCCGCAATTGGCGGGAGCGGTTGACGTGGAGCCTTGGTATCGTTTCAACAGCCTGATCTATGCCAACGCTACCGGCGAGCGGAAGCTGTCGCAGGACATGCGTGCCGCGAGGGTGGGCGATGATCGCAAGGTCAGGATCACTGGCTCACTCGGATGGCATCTGCGACGCGCCATGGTGAGTTTGATGCCGACGCCTCTCGTCACCCGGCTCGCGATCGTCAATGCCGAGCGCAAGGCCCGCGCCTTGCGTCAGATGACCGCCTGAAATTCACCGTTCCCCGTCGAGGAACCTTTCCACTTCGGCCAGATCGACATCCTTCGCCAGGAAGGTCTGGCCGATGCCGCGGGCGAGCAGGAAGGGGAGCTTGCCGCCTTCCATCTTCTTGTCGTGCGCCATGTGGGCGACGAGAGTCGCGCCGCTGGTGTCGACATGGGCCTCGGCCAGCGTGGAGGGCAGGCCCGATCGGGCCAGGTGAAAGCCGACACGGGCGGCATCCTCCTCGTTGCACAGCCCCTGCGCGGCAGAGAAGCGGAAGGCGAGCGCCATGCCGCAGGCGACGGCTTCGCCATGCAGAAGCACGTCCGAAAAGCCCGTCTCGGCCTCCAGCGCATGGCCGAATGTGTGGCCCAGATTGAGCAGCGCTCGTCTCCCGCTCGTCTCCCGCTCGTCCTCGCCCACGATGCGCGCCTTGGATCGCACGCTGTAGGCGATTGCCTCCACGCGCGCGTCCGCATCGCCGGCCAGCACGTCGTCGCCATGCGTCTCGCACCAGTCGAAGAAGGCGGCATCGTCGATCAGGCCATATTTGGCGACCTCGGCATAGCCGGCGCGCAGCTCGCGCGGGGGGAGCGTGCCGAGCACGTCCGGATCGATCAGCACCATGTCCGGCTGGTGGAAGCTGCCGACGAGATTCTTGCCGGCCGTGCTGTTGATCGCGGTCTTGCCGCCGACGGAGCTGTCGACCTGCGCCAGCAGGGTGGTGGGGATCTGTACGAAGCCGCAGCCGCGCTTCAGGATGCTCGCCGCGAAGCCGACGAGATCGCCGATCACGCCGCCGCCGAAAGCAAGGATGCGATCGGACCGCTCGACGCCCAGATCGATCAGGCGATCGGTCAGCCGTTCCAGCATCGCCCAGCTTTTCGTGCCTTCGCCGGCGGGCAGGATGATCGTCTCGATCGCGATACCCGAAAGCCCGGCGGCGAGCGCTGGCAGCTGCGCTGCGGCCACATTCTCGTCCGTGACGATCACGAGCCGGTCGCCGCGCGCGAAGCGGCCCACATGCGCGGCGGCGCGGCCTAGCAGGCCGGCTTCGATCAGGATCGGGTAACTCCGCTCGCCCAGCCCGACGATGATCTCCTTCATCCGTGCAACGCCCTCATGATCGATTCCACCGCTGCCGAATGGGGCAGGGGTTCGCTTTTGATGTGGATCGGGGCCAGCGCGTAGAAGGGATTCCGGATCGCCGCGAGATCGGCCAGCGCCTCGCGTGGATCGCGCCCCTTCAGCAGCGGGCGCGAACCGGGGCGGCGGCGGACGCGATCGGCCAGCACATCGATATCCGCATCCAGCCAGACGGCGGTGGCCCGCTCCAGAATCAGCGCGCGCGTCTCCTCGTTCATGAAGGCGCCGCCGCCGGTCGCGATCACTTTCGGCCGCCCCTCGATCAGGCGCGCGATCACGCGGCGTTCGCCCGCGCGAAACTCCGCCTCGCCATAGCGGGCGAAGATTTCCGCGATCGAAAGGCCGGCCGCGCTCTCGATCTCGTGATCGGAATCGGCGAAGGGCAGGCCGAGCCGGCCGCTCAACCTTTTGCCGATCGTCGATTTGCCGACGCCCATCAGGCCGACGAGCACGACCGAACGGTCCGTCGCATGGCGGGGCGTGATGGGGGCGGTGGACATGGCGCGGGGGCTATACACAGGCGCCCCGCCTCGGGCAAAAGCCCGCTTGCCGGGTTTTCGCCCGGGGCGACGTTTTTCTCCGGAGGGAGCGAGCGGCGCCGGTCGTGATGAGCTTGCCGGGTGCCGTACGTGTCCGGAAGGATGGAATTCGCCGCGCCACGGAATATGTGGCCGGCTTTGTATGGAGTGTGCCGCGTCGCTTCGGGTGGCGTCGGTGATGGGAGATAAGATGCCGCGTCCGCTGTTGATCCTGATCGTGCTGGTCGTCATTCTCGCAGGCGTGCTGTTCGCGCTCGCCTCGCTGGATCGCGAAGTGCCGCAGGTGCGGGTCGAACGGCCGCTCGCCAATGAAGCCGCCAAGTAAGGCCGGCCTGGCGCTTGTCGCGGCGCTGCTGGCCGGCGGCGCGCTGATCGCGCCCGCGATCGGGCAGCAATCGCCCGAATCGCTTCTTCCGCCGGGATTCAACAGCCCCGCGCCCGCGCCCGCGCCGGCGCCACAGGCGACGCCGCCGGCTTCCTCCGGCGCCCCGGCGGGCGCGGCACCCGCTTCGTCGCCCACTCCGCTTCTGCCGGAGGCGCCGGCCGCGCCGCCGATCGAGCTGCCGCTGGATGGCATGGCCAATGCCTCCGAAGCCGAGCCGCCGCCCCCGCCCGCCGAGCTGCCGCCGGCTGCGCGCCGTTCGCTAGACCGGATCGGCATCGATGCGGGCTATGGCGCGCAGGCATTCGGCGATGTCGACGGGCGCTATCTCGCCACGCTGATGCGCCTGGTGCAGACGCCGATCGCCTCGCGCTGGGCGGAAATCATGCTGCGGCGCATGCTGCTGGCGCCCACGGCCGCACCGGCCGGCGAAGGGCAGGCGGATTGGGTGGCGGATCGCGCCGCGCTGCTGCTGCGTCTGGGAGAGGCCGATGCGGCGCGCACGCTGGTGCAGGGCGTCGATGTCGAGAATTTCAGCCCGCGCCTGCGCCGCGTGGCGATGCAGACGGCGCTGGCGACGAGCGACCCCGCCGGCCTCTGCCCCTTGCCCGATGGCAAGGAAACGATCGGCGGCCAGCCGATCTGGCCGATGGTGCGCGCGATCTGCGCCGCGCTTTCCGGCGATATCGCCACGGCCAACGCCTCGATCGGCCGCGCGCCTCCCGGCGATCCCATCGATCATGCGCTGGCCGAGCGGCTGGTGGCGGCGGGCGGCAGTGCCCGGCGCGTCATCTCGATCGACTGGACGGCGGTGGATTCGCTCACCGACTGGCGATTCGGGCTGGCGACCGCGCTCAACGTGGTGATCCCGCAGGCGCTGGTCGATGCGGCGCCCGCCTGGTTCCAGGGATGGCTGGCGCGCGCGCCGATGCTGGCGGCGGCGGATCGCGTGGCGCCGGCGCGTGCGGCGGCGGTGATGGGCAGCGTCTCGTCGAGCGAACTGGTGGATCTCTACGGCCGCGTCATGGACGAGGCGGGGGATCTCGATACGGAAAGCCCGGCCGGGCGGCTGCGTGCCGCCTATCGCGGGGATGACGATGCCGCGCGGCTCGCCGCGATGCATGCCCTTTGGGACAAGGGCGTGGGCGAAGCCGAACCCAGCGAACGCCAGCGTTACGCTTCGCTGATCCTCACGGCGCGGGCAGCGGGAGGCATCGTGCCCTCTTCCGATCGCGAGAGCGATTATGCCGCGCTGGTGGGATCGATGTTTTCGGCGGGGCTGGATCTCCAGGCGAATCGCTGGGCCGATCTGGTGAGCCGGGCGAGCGGCGAGGATGCCGATCGCGCCTGGGCGATCATTGCGGTCGGCGCGCCGCGCCCCGGCGTCGCGATCGATGCCAAGCGGGTGCGCGCCATCGCCAAGGCCGCGGGCGATTCGGGCGATCATCGCGTGGCGATGCTGGTGGCCGCGCTCGCCGCGCTCGGCCGCCTGCCTTCCGCCGATGCCGCGGCGATCGCGCAGGATATCGGCATGCCGCTGGGCGGGCGCACCGCTTATGGCCGCGCGCTGGATCGCGCCGTGACGGGCAATCAGCCGGGCACGGTGGCGATGCTGGTCGCCACCGGCCTGCAGACGCCGGCGTGGAGCGGCGTGGCGCCGGCCGATTTCTATCGAATGATCGGCGCGCTCCGGGCCGTGGGCCTGGATGGCGAGGCGCGGATGATCGCGGCCGAGGCGATGACGCGGCTGTGACGAACGCCGGCGATCGGCAGTTGATCGATCGTTTCCTGGAGATGCTCGCGGCGGAAGCGGGCGCCGCGCGCAATACGCTGATGGCCTATCGCACCGATCTGGAAGGGGCGTCGGCCTTTCTTGGCGGGCGGCTGGGCGGCGCGGATGCGGCCGCGCTGGAGAATCTGGCGGGGGAGTGGCTGCCGCTTGCCCGCTCCACCGTGGCACGCAAGGCATCGGCGCTGCGGCGTTTCTTCGGCTTTCTCGCCGAAGAAGGCCTGCGCGTCGACGATCCTTCCGGCGCCCTGCCCCGGCCCGGCGCCGCGCGGGGCCTGCCCAAGGTGCTGGGGCATGACGATGTCGATCGCCTGTTCGCGGCGATCGAGGCGCGCCTCGCTTTCGTGAAGAGCCCCGGCAATCTGCGCCTCTCCGCCCTGTTCGAGCTGCTCTACGGATCCGGCCTGCGCGCGACCGAGCTGGTTTCCCTGCCGCGCAACGCCCTGCGCGGCGACCAGCCCTTCCTGATGCTGAAGGGCAAGGGCGGGCGCGAGCGGCTGGTGCCGCTCTCCGATCGCGCGCGGGCGGCGGCGGCCGATTATGCCGCGACGCTGCCCTCCGGCGGCGCCTGGCTCTTCCCCTCCGGCAAGAAGCATCTCAGCCGGGTGCGCCTCTATCAGCTTGTCCGCGAACTGGCGGGGGAGGCGGGGATCGCGCCCGAGCGGATCAGCCCCCACGTGCTGCGCCACGCCTTTGCGACCCATTTGCTGGAAGGCGGGGCGGATCTGCGCGCGTTGCAGACGATGCTGGGCCATGCCGATATCGCCACCACCCAGATCTACACCCATGTGGATAGCCGCCGGCTGGTGGAACTGGTCAATGCGCGGCACCCGCTGGCGGATCGCGGGCGAATGGAGTGACAGGGCGGCGACGGCCGAGACGCTCATATGGGCCGGCCCGACATTGACGCCCGCGCCCGCGCCGCCTAACCGCCCGGCCCTATGGTCGCCTTCCTCGATTTCGAGAAACCGGTCGCCGAGCTGCGCGCGCGCATCGAAGAGTTGCGCGAGACGGCCGACGCCAATTCCACGCTGAAGATCGATGCGGAGGTCGCGAAGCTCCAGCAGCAATCGGACAAGGTGCTGCGCGATCTGTATGCCAAGCTCAGCCCGTGGCAGAAGACGCAGGTGGCGCGGCATCAGGAGCGGCCTCACTTCAAGGATTATGTCGCTGGAATCGCCAGCGATTTCATGATGCTCGCGGGCGATCGGGCCTTTTCCGACGATCAGGCGATCATCGGCGGCCTCGCGCGTGTCGGCGGCCGGCGGGTGATGCTGATCGGCCACGAAAAGGGCGATGATACGGCCAGCCGTATTCGCCACAATTTCGGCATGGCCAAGCCCGAAGGCTATCGCAAGGCGATCCGCCTGATGAAGCTGGCCGAGCGATTCGGCCTGCCGGTGGTGACGTTGGTCGATACGGCCGGCGCCTTTCCCGGCGTGCAGGCCGAGGAGCGCGGCCAGGCCGAGGCGATCGCGCGATCGACCGAGGCATGCCTGGAACTGAAGGTGCCGATCGTCGCCGCGATCGTGGGCGAGGGCGGATCGGGCGGCGCGGTGGCGCTGGCGGGCGCGAATCGCGTGCTGATGTTCGAACATGCCATCTATTCGGTGATTTCGCCCGAGGGCGCGTCCTCGATCCTGTGGCGCACGGCCGATCGCGCGGCCGATGCGGCGGAGGCGATGAAGGTCACCGCGCAGGATCTGGAAAAGCTGGGCGTGGTGGATCGGATCGTGCCGGAACCGGTGGGCGGCGCGCATCGCGACAAGCCCGCCGCGATCGCCTCGCTGGCGGCCGCGATCGATGACGAACTGGACAGGCTGGCAACCATGCCGCCGGCGGCCTTGCTCGCGGCACGGCGGGACAAGTTCCTGAAGATCGGCTGAGGCCGGCCGCGTCGGCATCGCCGCGCATCTCCGCTTGCCGGGCCGGGGCACCTTTCGAAGCGTTGCTTTCGCCAACGGCAAAGGGCCGGCGCGGTTTCCCGCGCCGGCCCTCACCATTTCAAACGTTCAGCAGATCTTACTGAGCGTTCATGTTGTTCGAAACGTTCGTGAAGGTGTTCTTAAGCTTCGTGCCGAGCGTCGACATCGCGCCGATGGCGGCAACGGCGATCAGGGCCGCGATCAGGCCGTATTCGATGGCGGTCGCGCCCTTGCTGTTCTTCAGGAAATTACGGATCTTCATCATACTATTTACTCCTCGCAAGCCCATTGCCGAACGTTGTTGGCCTTCACCCCACCAGTCCCCCGCTCGTCGGGAACCGCGAATGGGCTTATAAGGGGAGAGGGTTTCCGAAGATTTAACGTGAAAAATAAGTGGTTAGCGGGAAATTTACCCTGCCGGGACGCCCGGAAATCAGGCATTCGGGGTGACGGCGGCCACCTTGTTGGCCATGTTGCCCCAGAGGCCGCCCGTCGCCCCGCCCACGCTGGAAATGCCCGCAACGATCGCGATCACGACCAGCGAGACGATCAGACCATATTCGATCGCGGTCGCGCCGCGGCTGTCCCGCCACAATTTCTTGCAAAGGTTCGCCATGTCTCGCCCGCGCTCTCGTCCAGTTCAGGCTTCCCGTTAATGCCATCGGGTAAAGAAAGCCCTTCGGCCGAGCGCCTGCTGGTGGTCGCCGCTGCGCTGGTGGATGCGGACGGGCGCGTGCTCGTGCAGCGGCGCCCCGAGGGCAAGCCCATGGCTGGCCTGTGGGAGTTTCCGGGCGGCAAGGTGGAGGCGGGCGAGACGCCCGAGGCCGCCCTCGTGCGCGAACTGGCGGAAGAACTGGGGATCGAGACGTGGGGGAGCTGCCTTGCGCCCGCCGCCTTCGCCAGCGAGCCGCTGGGCGGGCGCCACCTGATCCTGCTGCTCTATGCGTGCCGCAAATGGCGCGGCATTCCGCAGCCGCTGCATTGCCCGGAACTCCGCTGGGTACGCCCGCTGGATCTGCACGGGCTGGAGATGCCGCCGGCGGACCGGCCGCTCATCGGCCTGCTCGAAGCTTTGCTATGATCGGGATTTGAGCGCGGCGGCCAGGCTCGCCGTCGCCGATCCGCGCCGGGCGGGCCTGGGTTGATCGGGGCCGGGCGCCCAGCCCGTCATGAACAGCAGGTGGAATCGCTCGCGTGTGCGGCCGTCCGCCTCGGCCCGCGCGGCGAAGAGGCGGGCAATCTCGCCCAGGCGCGCGCGACCCAGCCAGGGGGGTGCCTGGCCGGCCAACTGGTTGCCGGCGGCCATGCCGCGCAGATCGGCCATCAGGCGCAGGGGCGATCCGTAGCGCACGTCCAGCACCTCGCTGTCGGTGACGGGCAGCGCGAAGCCCGCGCGGACGAGCAGATCCCCCGCCGCCGGCACGTCGATCTGCGGATGGAAGCGCTGCGGCATCGCGCCTTCGGCCGCGGCGTCGGCCGCGCGGACGATATCGCGCAGGGTAGCGGCGCTGCCCGCGCCCAGAAAGGCGGCGAGGAACAGCCCGTCCGGCTTCAGCGCGCGGCGGCACTGGATGAGCGCGCCCGGCAGATCGTTCACCGTATCCAGCACGCCCGCCGAGATGACCAGATCGAAGCTTTCGGGCGGGAAGGGCAGGCGATCCTCGTCGCACTGCACGCCGCCCGCCGCCGCGGCGAAGCGCGCGCCGGCGTCGGCGGGCGTCACCACGATGCCTCGCTCCCGGAGCGCGCGGGTCAGCGTGCCGTCGGCGCAACCGAGATCCAGCGCGGTGGCGATCGGGCGGGTGACGAGATCGAGCCTGTCCAGCAGCCCTTCGATCATCGCCTCGCGCAGGAAGGCATGATGGGCGAAATCCGGCGCGGCGCGATCCCGGCGGAGGCGGCGGAGCTGGCGGTCGAAAATGTCGGTCGGGTCGGTCACGCGCGCGCTTGTGCCTCCGGCCGGGGCCTGCGCACAAGGGCGGGAATCGTGGCGGCGGGGGCGTCGTGGGAATCGTCCGTTCGGCTCTTTCCCGGATCGTGGATTATGCGCTTCCGCCGCGCTGCCCCGGTTGCGGGATCATCGTGGCGGCCGATCACAGTTTCTGCCTCGCCTGCTGGAGCGCCCTCGATTTTCTCGGCGGGCCGGCCTGCGCGGTCTGCGCCGAGCCGCTGGAGCAGGCGCTGCACGAGGATACGCGATGCGGCGCCTGCCTGGCCGATCCGCCGCCCTTCGATCGTCTGCGCGCGGGCGTCGCCTATGGGCCGATCGCGCGGGCGCTGGCCCTGAAGCTCAAACATGGCGGCCGCGCCGGCATCGCGCAGACGATGGCGCGGCTGATGGCGCGCGCGGTGGGCCCGCTGGATCCGGACATTCTCGTGATTCCGGTGCCGCTTCATCGCGGACGGCTGTGGGCGCGGGGCTATAACCAGTCCGCGCTGATCGCGCGGGCGCTGGCGGGGCAGGCGGGCGTCACGGTCGCGGTCGATCTGCTGCGGCGGACGAAACGCACGCCGCTGCTGCGCGGGCTTGGCCCTTCGGCGCGGCGGCGCGCCGTGTCCGGTGCCTTCGCGATCTCCGCTTCGGAGAAGAGGCGGCTGAAGGGTGCGCGCGTCCTGCTGGTGGACGATGTCTATACGACCGGGGCCACCGTGGCGGGCTGCGCGCGGGCGCTGCGCAGGGCGGGCGCGGCGCACGTTTCGGTCGCCTGCTGGGCGCGCGTCGTGAAGGGCGATCGGGATCGGGCGATGTGACGATCCGTTGACAATCGGCTGCCGCGCCATAGGTCGTGGCGGAACGAGGAGCGTGCGCATGGCGAAGGTTGAGATCTACACGAAGATGTTCTGCGGCTATTGCGTGCGCGCCAAGCAGCTTCTCACCTCGAAGGGCGTCGATTTCGAGGAATATGACATCACGATGGGCGGCCCGAAGCGCGGCGAGATGCTGGATCGCGCGCCGGGCAGCAGCACCGTGCCGCAGATCTTCATCGACGGGGCGCATGTCGGCGGATCGGACGATCTGGCCGCGCTGGAGCGTGCGGGCAGGCTCGATCCGCTGCTCGGGCTCTGATGCGCGCCGCCATCTTCCAGACCACGACCGGGATCGATCCGGCGTGTAATGCCGATGCGCTGGCGGCGGCCGTCGCCAATGCCAGGGCCGGCGGGGCGGACATGCTGTTCACGCCCGAGATGAGCGGTCTCATCGATCGTGATCGCAAGCGCGCTTCCGCCTCGATCCGCGACGAGGAGAGCGATCCCGCGCTGGCCGCCGTGCGTCATGCGGCGGCGAAAGCGGGGATCTGGGTGCATGTGGGATCGCTGGCGCTCGCCGGTGGAGAAGGCGGGCGCTTCGTCAATCGCGGGTTCGTGATCGACGATACGGGCGCTATCCGCGCGCGTTACGACAAGATCCATCTGTTCGATGTCGATCTGCCGACCGGTGAGAGCTGGCGCGAATCAGCTGCTTATGCGCCGGGCGCGCGCGCTGTCGCGGTGGAGACGCCGTGGGGGCGGATCGGCCTTTCGATCTGTTACGACATGCGCTTTCCCGATCTCTATCGCGCGCTGAGCGATGCGGGTGCCACGATCCTTGCCGTGCCGGCCGCCTTCACCGTGCCGACGGGCCGGGCGCACTGGCATATCCTGCTGCGCGCGCGCGCGATCGAGGCGGGCGCCTTCGTGATCGCCGCCGCGCAGACCGGGCGACACGAGGATGGCCGCGAGACCTATGGCCATTCGCTCGCGATCGATCCGTGGGGCGATGTGCTGCTCGATATGGGCGGGGTGCCCGAAATCGGGTTCGTCGATCTGGATATGGCGCGCATCGCGGATGTGCGCGGTCGCGTGCCCGCGCTCGCCCATCGCCGGCCGATCGGTCCGGCGGAGGTGGCGGCATGATCGTGTTCGACCTGCGCTGCGGCGGCGGCCATGTGTTCGAGGCGTGGTTCGGATCGACCGGCGATTATGAGGGGCAGCGCGCGCGCGGGCTCGTCTCCTGCCCGATGTGCGGATCGGGCGAGGTGGACAAGGCCGTGATGGCGCCCAATGTCGGCCCCAAGGGCAATCAGCTGCCCGCCGCCGCCCGGCCGGCGGGCCTGCCCTCTCAGGCGGCGTCACCGGGGGCTGCGGTGCAGGGCGGCATGCCGGCACCGGCCGAGATGAAGGCCCTGTTGACCGCGCTGGCCGAGGCGCAGACACGGATGCTGGAGGGCAGCGAGCATGTCGGCCGCCGCTTCGCCGAGGAAGCGCGGGCGATTCACGATGGCGACGCGCCGGAACGCATCATCCATGGCGAGGCGACGGCGGAAGAGGCGAAGGCGCTGGCCGAGGATGGCGTGCCCGTCGCCCACCTGCCCTTCCCGGTCGTGCCGCCCGAGCGGATCCAGTAAGGCGGGGCGCTTCCCGCCTGCGGGCGGGGCGGCACGCGCCGACGTCGCGATATCGCGATCCCCGCCCGATCGGCCGCACCCGGGGGCCGGCACGCAAAGCGCTTCCACACCGGCACATCAGGCTCTAAGCAGCGCGCCGTGCCCCGATAGCTCAGCAGGACAGAGCAACGGTTTCCTAAACCGCAGGTCGGGAGTTCGAGTCTCTCTCGGGGCACCACGATTTCCATGATTTAGCCGTCGCGCAGCCTTTGTCCTGAGGTTCGTGCGGGACGGATTGTGCCCCACGATATCCGGAAAGACTGTCTTCTGCGTGCCGGCGGGTGCGGCCGACGGCGCATGTCGTGCGGATCGTTTCCCCTGCCGGTGGATCCGTTCCCCTCTGGGAGGCTACGATCCGGTGCGGTGATGCGCGAGCGGCTCCATCCCGTTCGGCCCCGATGGGGAGGTCAATTGGGCGAAGCGGCTTTCGATCTCGGACAGGATGATGCCGGCGGCATTCGAAAGGGTCCGGTTCGTGGCCGTGCAGAGGGCGAGCGTCATGGGCCGGAGGATAGCATCCGAAATCCGCGTGAATTCGAGAAGCCCGCGCCTCACCTCGGTCGATACGTCCAGCGAGGTCAGGATGCCGATCCCCACGCCCTCCGTCACCAGCGAGGCCATCATCTGGATATTGTCGGAGGTGACGGCGCGATCGAGGGCGACGCCCGTGGCCCCTTCCAGCACCGAGATCTGATCGCACATGGCGAGCGGCTCGGCGGGGGCGACGATCTTGAGCCCGACCGCTTCGGAAAAGCGCGCCTCGCGCTTTCGCCCAAGCGGGTGGCCAACCGGCGTCACGAAACCGAGAACCACGTCGCCGCAGACCTTGACCGATATGTCCCGAAAGGACTGGGGGTAGAAGAAGATGCCGAAATCCACCGTGCCTTCGCTGATGGCCAGGCGCACCGCATCATTATCCAGCACGCGCAACTTCACGGTGATGCCGGGATAGAGCGACTGGACCGAGCGGATGATGCTGGGGATCAGGCCTTTCGTCAGCGCGTCGATCATCGCGATTTCGACATGGCCGCGTTTCAGCCCGCGCAGATCCTCGATCTGGGTGTGGACGTCGTCCAGCCCCTTCTGCCAGCGCTGGCCGGCCGCCATCATGATCTCGCCCGCCGCCGACAGCCGCAGGCCGCCCGGCAGCCGCTCGAACAGGGCCATGCCCAGTTGGGCCTCGGCATTCAGGATCTGGCGGTCGATCGAGGATGCCGCCACGTTCAGTTCCTCCGCCGCCCGCCGGATCGATCCATGACGCCCTACCGCCATGAAATATTTCAGGAAGCGGGAGAAAGCAGGCATCGTCAGAAATAGACGTCGCGGTAAAGGATCACGCGTTCCACCGCCCAGTAAAGGCCCACCGCCGCCAGCAGGAGCGAGACGGGGACGGCGATCCGCGCGCGATACCAGCTCCTGTTCCGGAACCAGCCGACCATCAGGAAGGCCAGCGCCATCACGAACAATTGCCCGCCATCGACGCCGAGGTTGAAGCCTAGCAGCGCCCAGATGAACTCCCGCTGCGGGAATTCGACTTCGGCGAGGCTGGCCGCGAAGCCGAGGCCGTGGATCAGCCCGAACGCGAATACCACCGCTACCCGGCCCGGCCCCAGCTTCGGCCGCCACACATTCTCGATCGCGATGAAGGCGATCGAGAGCGCGATCAGCGGTTCCACATAGGCCGAAGGCAGGCGGACGATGCCATAGACCGAAAGGAAGAGCGTGGTTGCGTGCGCGATCGTGAACGCGGTCGTCTGGGTCAGCAGCTTGCGCCACGATATGCCGAGGAAGAAGAGGCCCAGAACGAACAGGATATGATCCGCCCCCTCCGGCACGATGTGGCGGAAACCGAGGTGGAAATATTCGGGCAGCTGCCGCCAGGAGCCCTGGCTCAGGGCACTGTCGGGCACGGACCCGTCGGCGGCGGGCACATCCTGTGCGATCGTGGGCGCGTTGGCCCAGTCGACGGGATCGCTCTCGTGCATGCCCGAGACGAGCCAGCGGGTGCGCGAGAAGTTTTTGGACGGCACGCGAACGGTAAAGGCGACGGGGAAATCGATCTGCGCGCCAACCGGCAGATCCAGCCGGACCGGATCGCGGCCGTCCAGCCGGCCATCGAATTCGAAGGTCGAGAGTTTGCCGGACGAGGTATCGCCGACGAATTCGTTGCGATCGCCCCTGGCGATGGCGGTGCTGGCGAGCGTCAATGCCACCGGCTTGCCGGACACGATGCGCAGATCATGCAGGACCCGCGTGGCGAGGGCCGGTATCCGCTGCTGCTGCGCTGCCGCGGGCAGGCGGGTGAAATCATAATATGCGCCGGTCGAACCCAGGTAGAAGGACAGATCGACATCCGCCTTCACATGCACGGACCGGGACGGATCGACCGTGACGACGACGAGGGTGGGGTTTTCGGTGTGCGCCTGCGCGGCGGCCGCGATCAGCCAGCAGAGCGCCATCATGCAGAATAATCGCAGGGGGGCGAGCCGGCCCCACGACCGACACAGCCCCCCGTTCCTGAAGATCACGCCTGCCACGACCCGTTACTTGATGATCGGCATCGTCTCCCCGGTCTGCAGCAGCACCAGCCCGTCCGGATTGCCCGGATAGGGGACGACGAGGCGCCAGGTGTAGGGGCTGCAGGTAATCATCATGGCGATGATGCCTTTCGGGAAGCCCGGCGCGCCGATCCATTCCATCGTGTCGCCCTGCGCCCACATCTTCTCGAGATCGGCGGCGGCCTCGGGGATGGGGCGGCTCGTCATCAGACCGCCCACTTCCAGCTTGATCTCGCCGACGATCTTGCCGTTCCTGACCAGCACGATGCCGCCCTTCAGCTCGGCGACGCGGTTCGCCGCCATCGCCATCGCCGCATCGCTGCTGCCGACCACGGCCACGTCGTGCAGATCGTGCGACACCGACGAGGCGATCGCCGAATTGGGCGTCTTGGGGCCGAGGCCGGTATAGAAGACCTTCGCGAGCTTGCCCTGGCCCGTATAGCGATCGATCATCGCGAACTTGATGATGTCGTGGGCGATATCGCGCTGGACGACGCCGTTGACGACCGGGAGCGTCGCGGTCCTCTGGACGGGATCGCGATAACGGGGCTCCTGGATCGCCGCCGTCACGGTGGTGCGGCCCTCGGGCGCGCGGATCACGAAATCGTCCGCCGTGAGCTTGCGGCCGATGTTGATCGTGTCGGTGGCCCATTTCGGCCAGTCGATCTTGGGGATGGGCAGCAGATATTTGCCGTCGGTCGCGGCCAGCTTGCCGTTGGCGAAGACATGCTTGATCTGCACGTCATCCACCGACGAGAGCAGCACCACGTCCGCATAGCGGCCAGGCGCGATCGCGCCGACCTGCGAATCCATATGCGCGTGGCGGGCCGGGTTGATCGTGGCCATCTGATAGGCGGCGATGGTGGGCACGCCCATCTGGATGGCCTGGCGGACGTGCGCGTCCATCGTGCCGAGGCGCAGCGTATCGGCGACGTTGCGATCGTCCGTCACCAGCGCGATGTTCGACCAGTCGGTGAGGCCCTTCGCTTTGAAATAGGGCAGGGCGCGTTCGATATTCTCGTTCTTCAGCTGCATGAACAGACCGTGCTGCAGCTTTTCCCAGGCCTCCTCCGGTGCGCGCGTCTCGTGATCGGAGGTCAGGCCGGTTGCGGCGAATGCGTTGATGTCCCCATGCTCGGTGAGCCCGGCGCCATGGCCATCGATCACGCCGCGCGTGTTTCGCGTCGCCTGGATATTCTCCCAGATGCGCTGGTGCCCGGGATGCTCGGGCCGCGATACCGCCGGCCAGTCCATCACCTCGTCCAGCCCCTGCACGGAGAGGCTCTTGTTCATGTTGTCGTAGATTTCCTGGTAGGCGTAGCTGCCGCCGCCCTTCTCGAAGGCGGACGGCGGCGTGGCCGAACCCAGCGCCGTGAAGATCTTCAGCGGGCTGCCATGCTTGCCCGCCGTCTCCCAGAATTCCACATTATGCTCGCCCGACACGTTCGAGAATTCGTGCGAGCCCTCGCTCGTCCAGGTATTGCCGAGCGGCACGACCAGCGCCGCCTCATATTCGGGCGAGAGCAGGGTGCTCTCGATATGCTTGTGGGATTCGCCGAAGCCCGGGACCGCCGTCAGGCCCCTGGCATCGAAGACCTTCTTCGTCTTGCCCTTCCAGTCGCCTGACTTGCCGACCCAGGCGATCCGCTCGCCGCTGATGACGATATCCTGACCGTCATCCCACTGGCTGGTGAAGACATTGAGGACGCGGGCGCCCCGGATCACGAGATCCGCGGGCGCCCGTGCGAGCGCCACTTCGACCAGCTTC
Organism: Sphingomonas sp.; assembly: GCF_003248515.1. Classification (GTDB taxonomy): domain Bacteria; phylum Pseudomonadota; class Alphaproteobacteria; order Sphingomonadales; family Sphingomonadaceae; genus Sphingomonas_I. The sequence goes on along the minus strand of NZ_QFOB01000003.1, from coordinate 270,858 downwards.
TGGCGGGCCAGCGTCTCCGCATCGAACGGCACCGGCTTGTCCACCGCGCTTGCCACCGGCACGCCGGATCCGCTCCTGGTGACGGCCTCCTCCTTGGACGAACAGGACGCGAGCAGGCCGGCGGCCAGCACCGCCGCAATCCCAGTGGAGACAATGGCGGCCCGCCGCGATGCCAACGTGGCCCGGATCTTCAAGTTCATGTCACCCTCTGTGATGGTCGGCGGTAGATCGGTGAAATCGGTGTCGCTTCCGCTCAGAAGCGGAAGCGTGCGCCCAGCCGCCAGTGGAAGGGCAGATCGGCGTTGATCAGGTCGTTGCCCTGCGAGCCCCCGGCTGCGGACCAGTTCTTCTCGTTGGTGATGTTGTAGAGGTTCGCGTAGATCGTGAACTTGCCCACATCATAGAAGATCGTGCCATCGATCTGGAACTGCGTCCGGATCTTCACATTGCCGAGATAGGAGGTGTTCATCGGGCTGGTGAGTTGGCCGTTGATGCTGCCGCCGAGGCCCATGTCCGACTTATATTTCGCAAAGCCCGTCAGCATGTGCTTGGGCAGGCCGGGCATCCGGAAGGTTCCGGTAAGGGCCGTGAAGTTCGGGCTGCCATTGCCGTTGCCATAGGGCGCCGCGAATGCATCGTAGACATCACGGGTGAAGGCCGACTGCCGGGCGTTCGGCAGCATCGCATCGATATACGTATAGGAGGCCATCATCGAGAAATTCTTGGTGGCCTGATAATTGAGCTGCAGTTCCGCACCCTTGGCGACCACCCGGCTGACCGCGCCGAATGCGTCGACGACGGAGCGCTTCTGTTTGAAGATGGAGATCGCGCCGAACAGCTTGTTGCCGATCAGCGCGGCTTTGGCGCCGCCCTCGTACAGATAATTGTCGATGTGGAAATTCTCCTTGATCAACACGCCCGAAGTGAAGGGCGCATAGCCGCCGACATTGCTGGCCGGAGATTCGTTGTAATTGAATGTCGCGTAAATCGAGGTGTTCGGCGTGAAGGCATAGGTCACGCTGGTGTTGAACGCCTTTTCCCACTCGGTGATCGTGTCGCGGGCGGCGGTTGCGCCGGGCGGCGGCAGCGGATCGGCGAGCCGCTCGTGGATGCGATCGAGACGGGCACCGGCCAGCACCGACAGTTCATCGGTCAGGTGGAACATGCCCTGCGCGAAGAAGCCGATCTGGTTGGCCTTCTGGTCGGCCGTGCCGGCCTGCGCGTTGGTGTAGCCGGCCACGCCATAAGTGGTGCCGGGGGTTGCGAATTCGTTGGTCCGGCCCGGCACCGCGACCACACCGGCAAGATTGTTGATCTGGTAGGTCGCCGGATCGGTGGTGATGTCTGTGGCGTTCAAATATTCGTTGAAGAAGTCGGCATAAGAGAGCGATTCATAGGCGCGATAGGCGGCACCGATGACGATCTTTTGCTTGCCGAATTCACCAGACAGTTCCAGGCGATTCTGGAAATTGTGCGACTTCGGAATGTAATTGTAGAAGCGCTGGGCGTATTCTTCCTGGATCTGGGTATAATCCTCATACGCCATATGGTTCGCGATCGTGAGCTGATCGCTGAGCTGATAATTGACGTGCAGTTGGGCGACGAGATCCGAGCCCTTCGCATAATCGTCCGGACCGACGAGCTGGAAGCTGCGATCGATCTTGGTGACGCCGGTGACGTTGATGACCGAGCGGAAGCCGCGCCGATCCGTCGCCGTCGGCGAACTGAAGCGGCCGATGCCGGTGCCCTGATAATAAAGGCCGTCGTCGATCAGCTCCTGCGTCGGCCGGTTGATGCCCGTATTCTCGGTGAATTTCGCATGATAATATTCGATGTTCGCATCGATCGTCAGCTTGTCACTTGGCGTGAACTGGAGCGCGCCGTAAATATCGTGCGAATCCATGAAGCCGAGGCGGTAATAGCTGTCGGAATCGACCCGCTCATAGCTCAGGCGCAGGCCCAGCACCTCGTTGATCGGTCCGCCGATATCCGCCTGGACGCGCTTGTCGTCCCACCGGCCATAGCTGGCATCGACGAAAACGTGCAGGCCATCCTGCTGCGGCTTCTTGGTGACGAAGTTGACATAGCCGCCGACGCGGCCGGTCGGCCCATAGACCACGCCCGCCGGGCCTTTCACCACATCGAGGCCACCGACGCCGTTGAAGCTCACGGGCAGGCCGTTCGCGCGGGGCGTGCGCAGAATGCCGTCCTGATAGATTTCGGCGGTCTGGCCGCGCAGTGACGGGGTATTCGCGCCGCCGAACTGGGTAGTCGTGTAGGCGCCTGGCACCACCTTCGCGAAATCACGGACACTCTCGATCGAGAGATCCTTAAGTTGGGTCGCGTCAATGCGCTGAACGGTTCGCGGCGTCTCGATGACCGAGGCTCCCATGCCCAGAGCCGAATTGTTCTGAGCGAAGGTCTTTCCCTCGATCACGATCTCGTCGCTGTTCGCGGCCGCATCGCCAGCGGGCGGCGGGGCAATTTCCGCCTGCGCTTGCGATTGCGCAAGCAGGCACAGGAAGAAGGTCGATCCCAAACCGATCAGTCGATTATTCATTGATTCCCCCGAACCTAATTTATATAGGCCTCTCCGTTGCAACTATATCTAGTATAGAATCTTATGATCGACATAGTCATAGAAGAAATGATCGATGTCTATTATTATAATAAGCAAATATACTACGATGTTATCTCGTAATTGCGTCATTATGCTGCGATTGGAGCGGCATCAGGCGCGATAGGGCCGGACTGTTTGTGATACAGCCTCAGAGTCGTCTGGGCGGCGACATTGTCGCGTTTGTCTGTATGTGTAAACAGGAGAAATCCGCATGCCACGTTGCGAAAATGCGAATGAGACCGTCGCGGTCCTTTTGATTCGTGATGATTTCGGGCGTCTGCGAGGGTTTTTTCGCGAGGGGAGAGGTGGCTGCCGGGGCGAGGGTGGTGGTGCGCCGCGCTCCGGCTGCGCTCCCCTTCATTCTCGGCGATGAAGGCGCTTTCGGATGGTCCTGGCGGCCATGGGTTTCGTTTTTCCGGGTGCGCGCTCGCGGAGAGATGTGTCGGCTGGTGATGGGATTTTCGCGGTCGCTGCGCTGGTAATCGCGCGCATTCGCGCATGAGCGTAGATCGCGTCTATAATATAGATTCAAAAAATCTTGGTATTAGTTCGACGAACGAAATAAAAAATTACATTTCTATTAGTTGATGATAGGCTGATGCGGCGATAGTCGTAGGGTGATAATCGAAAATTTGGGGATTCAATGCTTAGCAGATCGATGTCTGGCGCGCTTGGTCTCGCCGTTTGCATATTCGCCGGCGATGTGGCGGTGGCCCAGTCCAGCGACGGTGCCGTACCGCGCGATGGCGAACGACAAGACGACGTCATCGTCTATGGCCGCGCGCTCGCGCAGATCGGAACCGCGCTTTCCGGCTCGCAAGGCGTTGTCGGCTACAGGGATTTCGAGGATCGGCCGCTATCCCGCGTGGGCGAACTGGTTGAAAACGTTCCCGGCGTGATCGCAACGCAGCATTCCGGCACGGGCAAGGCCAATCAATATTTTCTGCGCGGCTTCAATCTCGATCACGGCACCGATTTCGCCGCCTTCGTCGATGGCGTGCCCGTCAACATGCGCACGCATGGGCATGGGCAGGGCTATCTGGATCTGAATTTCCTGATCCCCGAACTCGTGCAGCGCATCGATTATCGGAAGGGCCCCTATTTTGCCGACGTGGGCGATTTCTCGGCCGCCGGCACCGCGAAATTCGTCATGGCGGACAGCCTGGCCGCCCCGATCATCGAGGCGACGGGTGGCAGCTTCGGCTATTATCGGGCGCTGGCCGCGGGAAGCGGCGCCCTGGCGGATGGAACCCTGCTGGCCGCGCTGGACGGGACCCGCTCGAACGGCCCCTGGGTGCTCGACGAGGATCTCAAAAAGGTGAACGGCCTCGTCAAATATTCGCGAGGCACCGGAGCGCACCGCTGGAGCCTTGGCCTCACCGGCTATCACGCGACCTGGAATGCGACCGATCAGGTTCCGCAGCGCGCGATCGATAGCGGATCGATCGACCGGTTCGGCTATATCGATCCGTATCTTGGCGGCGAGACGACCCGGATAGGGCTTACGGCGAATGCCCATTTCGGCGCGACCGACGTCACGCTTTATGCGGTGCATTATCGCTTCCGGCTGACCTCAAATTTCACCTACTTTCTGGATGATCCCGTCGATGGCGACGAATTCCAGCAGCGCGATCGTCGCACGGTCTGGGGTGGTTCGATCCAGCACAGGATCGATACCACGATCGCCGGATTGCCGGTGGAAGCCACGCTCGGCAGCGAGGCGCGCTACGATCATATCGGCGCAATCGGTCTCTATCGCACGCAGCGGGCCATCCGGATCGGCACCGTCCGCGAGGACCGCGTGGAGGAAGGCAGCGGCGCGCTATATGCGAGCGGCACGGCATTCCTGAGCGATCGCCTCCGCCTGACGCTGGGCGCGCGGGGCGATCTCTATGCCTATGATGTGCGAGCCCGCACGATCGCCGCCAATTCCGGCAAGGGCTCCGATTTTCTCCTCGCGCCCAAGGCCGCGCTGGCCTGGCGCGCAGCCGACCGGATCGAACTCTACGCCAATTATGGCGAGAGCTTCCATTCGAATGACGTGCGCGGCGCCACGATCCGGATCGATCCCAAGACCGGCGATCCTGTCGAGCGCGTGCCTGTGCTGGTCCGTGCGCGCGGGGCCGAGATTGGCGGCCGATATGAAGCGTCGCGGTTCAGCGCATCGCTGGTCGGCTATTATCTGGCGCTCGGTTCCGAACTCGTCTTCTCGGGTGACGGCGGAACGACCGAGCCGAACGATGCCACCCGTCGCTATGGCGCGGAGGCCACCTTTTTCTGGCGGCCGACCAACTGGATCACCCTGGATGCCGCCGGCGCGATCACGCACGCGCGCTTCCACGATGTCGTGCCGGGCATGACGCGCATTCCGAATGCCGTGGGCAATGTCGTTTCCGCCGGGGCGGCCATCGATGCGGGGCGCGGGCTGACCGGTTCGCTCCGCCTGCGCCATTTCGGCGGTGCGCCGCTGATCGAGGATGGCAGCGTGAGATCGAGGGCGACGACGCTCGTGAATGCCGGCATCTACTATCAGATCGGCCGGGCGAAACTGGGCCTCGACGCGCTCAATCTGTTTGACGCGAGGGATGCCGACATCACCTATTTCTACACGTCACGGCTACAGGGGGAGCCGGCCGGGGGCGTCGACGATTATCACCTCCATCCGGTGGAGCCCCGTCAGGTGCGCGTCTCGCTTCGCTACAGTTTCTAGAAGATGGCATCATCGCGGGCATTCGGCATGCTGCCGTGCCCGCGATCCTGTTGCTCGCGCGCGGGGGCGCGTTAGAGCAGGCAGGGGCGGGACAGGCTTGCCGCCATTTAAGGGGGGATGCCATGAACGGTGCCATGCCGGGCGCTGGACGCAATGATTCACTCGGGGTGCTGGACGGGCTGGTCGGCTATCACCTCCGCCGCGCCTCATCGGTCTTCGGCAGCGATTTCTTCCGCACGGTCGGCGGAGAGGGGCTCCGCCAGGTTCCATTCGCGATCCTGTCCGTGATCGCGGCCAATCCCGGCATCCGCCAGGGCGTGGCCGGCGAGGTGCTGGGCATCAAGCGCGCCAATATGGTGGTGCTCGTCAATGAACTGGTGGAGGCGGGTCATGTCGATCGCAGCCCGGCCGAGGATGATCGTCGCGCCATCGCGCTGGCGCTGACGGCGAAGGGCCGGGCCATGCTGGAGGATGCCACTGCCCGGCTGATCGCGCATGAAGACGCGCTACTTTCCGAATTTACGGCGGACGAGCGCCACATCCTGATCGGCCTGATCCGGCGCATCGAGGCGCGCGAGCAGCCGCCGGAGGAGTGATGCGTTTTTCTCCCCGCCGGGCGGGAGGGCGGCCGAAGGCTCTTGCCGCCTCGATCGATATTTGTTATTTGTCATAACAATATTGAGAAGGAGAGTGATGTGGCGACGCTCATCGAGACCGCACCGGACGCCGCCGGAGGCGCGGCCACGTTTCAGCGACTGAACCCCGTGACGGGCGAGGTGGCGACCATAGCCCCCGCCGCTACCGTGACCGATGCGAATGCGGTGGCCGATGCGGCCGCGGCCGCTTTCCCGATCTGGTCGGCGTTCGGCCCCAATGCCCGGCGCGCGGTATTGACGAAGGCGGCCGACGCGCTCGCCGCGAAGGCCGATGCCTTCGTCGACGCGATGATGGGCGAGATCGGCGCCACCGAGGGTTGGGCGCGTTTCAATCTGATGCTGGCGGTGGGCATGGTGCGCGAGGCGGCTGCGCTCACCACGCAGATCGGGGGCGAGGTGATCCCCTCCGACAAGCCGGGCTGCATCGCGATGGCGCTGCGCGAGCCTGTCGGCGTGATCCTGGGCATCGCGCCGTGGAATGCGCCGATCATCCTGGGCGTGCGCGCGATCGTGGTGCCGCTCGCCTGCGGCAACAGCGTGATCCTCAAGGCATCCGAACAGTGCCCGCGCACGCACAGCCTGATCGTGGAAGCCTTCGCGGAGGCGGGTTTCCCGGAAGGCACGGTCAACATCGTCACCAACGCGCCCGCCGATGCGGGCGAGATCGTGGGCGCGCTGATCGATCATCCCGAGGTGCGCCGCATCAACTTCACCGGATCCACCCATGTCGGCCGGATCATCGCCAGGCGCGCGGCCGAACATCTGAAGCCGGTGCTGCTGGAACTGGGCGGCAAGGCGCCGTTCGTGGTGCTGGACGATGCCGATCTGGACGAGGCGGTGAAGGCGGCCGCCTTTGGCGCCTTCATGAACCAGGGCCAGATCTGCATGTCCACCGAGCGGATCATCGTCGTGGATGCGGTGGCCGATGCCTTCGCCGGAAAATTCGGGGCCAAGGTCGCCTCGATGCCCGTGGGCGATCCGCGCGAGGGCAGGACGCCGCTGGGCGCGGTCGTGGATCAGAAGACCGTGGATCATGTGAAGGGCCTGATCGATGATGCCGTGGCCGCCGGTGCCACGATGCTCGTCGGCGGCGCGGCGAACGGCGTGCTGATGCCCGCCCATGTGATCGATCACGTCACGCCCGCGATGAAGCTGTTTCGCGACGAGAGCTTCGGCCCCGTGGTGGGCATCATCCGCGCCAGGGACGAGGCGGATGCGATCGCGCTTGCCAACGATACCGAATATGGCCTCTCCGCCGCCGTCTTCACGAAGGATACGGCGCGCGGGCTTCGGGTGGCGCGCCAGATCAAGTCGGGCATCTGCCACGTCAACGGGCCGACCGTGCATGACGAGGCGCAGATGCCGTTCGGCGGGGTGAAGGCATCGGGCTATGGCCGCTTCGGCGGCAGGGCCGGCATCGACAGCTTCACCGAACTCCGGTGGATCACCATCGAGACCCAGCCCGGCCATTTCCCGATCTGAACCCGCCGGAAGGATCAGGACCATGTCGACGCTGGCCATCCTCGCCGCGGCTGCCGCCGCGGGCGCCTCCGCCTTGCCTGTGCCGCCCGCGCCGGGGCTGCATTATGCCTTCTCGATCGCGGTGACGCTGGCGCCCCCGATCGAGCAGGGCACGGTCGACGGGCGGCGCAAGCGCTTCGTGCCGATCACCGGCGGCATCGTCAGCGGACCGCGTCTTCAGGGCACGGTGCTGGCCGGCGGGGGCGACTGGCAGACGATCGGCGCGGACGGCCTGACGATCGTGGACACGCGCTATACGCTGAAGGCCAGTGACGGCACCGTGATCGATATCGTCAATCCGGGCGTGCGCATGGCGACGCCCGAGGTGACCGCCCGGATGGCGCAGGGCGAGCAGATGCCGCCCGACGCTTATTATTTTCGCACCGCGCCGCGTTTCAGCGTGGCGGACGGCGCGCACGACTGGCTGCGGCGGACCGTGTTCGTCGGCCGCGGCATCCGCAATCCCGACACCGTGCAGATCGACGTCTTCTCCGTCGACTGACGCCTTTCAAGGAGCCTTCCATGACCGATCAGACCGAGCTTGATACCGTCGCCTTCGAAGTAGTGGACCACGTGGCCTGGGTGAAGCTCAACCGGCCGGACAAGCGCAACGCGATGAGCCCGCGCCTCAACCGCCGCATGATGCAGGTGCTGGACGAACTGGAGTTTCGCGCGGATGTGGGCGTGCTCGTCTTGACCGGCGAGGGCTCCGCCTGGACGGCGGGCATGGATCTCAAGGAATATTTCCGCGAGACCGAGGCGAAGGGGCTGGGTGGCACGCGCGGCGCGCAGCGCGAAAGTTATGGCTGGTGGCGGCGTCTGCGCTGGTATCAGAAGCCCACCATCGCGATGGTCAACGGCTGGTGTTTCGGCGGCGGCTATGGCCCGCTCTTCGCCTGCGATCTCGCCTTCGCGGCCGAGGATGCGCAGTTCGGCCTGTCCGAAATCAACTGGGGCATCCTGCCCGGCGGCGGCGCCGCCAAGGTGGCGACGGAACTGACCTCGTTCCGGCGCGCCATGTATCATTCGCTGATGGGCGAGAATATCGATGGCAAAACGGCCGTTGAGTGGGGCTTCGTCAACGAGGCGGTGCCGATCGCCATCCTGAAGGATCGGGTGAGCGAAGTGGCGCAGAAGCTGCTGACCAAGAACCCCGTCGCGCTGAAGGCCACCAAGGATGCGATCCGCCGGGTGCGCGAAATGACCTACGACAATGCCGAGGATTATCTGATCCGGGCGCAGGAAGCGGCCAACAGCTTCGACAATGAGGGCCGCAAGGAAGGCATCAAGCAATTCATCGACGACAAGACCTACAAGCCGGGTCTCGGCGCGTACGATCTTTCGAAGCAGAAGGCATAATCCGCATGGCCGCCGCCGATACGCTCGTGCCGGAAAAGGCGCGCTCGCTCGATCGCCTGCTGAAGGCGCGCTCGGTCGTCATCGTCGGCGCGTCCGAAAAGCCGGGCGCGCTGGGCAATTCTGTCCTCCGCAATCTGGAGCGGCACGGCTTTGCCGGCGATATCCACCTCATCAATCCCAAGCGGCCGGTGATCGGCGGCCGGCAGGCGCTGGGCGCGATCGCGGAGCTGCCCCAGGGCGTCGATGCGGCCGTGCTGGCAATCCCCGGCGCGGCCGTGCTGGGCGCGATCCGCGAACTGGCGCAGCGCGGCGTGGGCGCGGCGGTGATCTTCTCGGCGGGCTTCGCCGAGGGCGGCGAGGAAGGCATGGCCGCCCAACGCGAAGTGGCGCGGATCGCGGCCGAATCCGGCATGGTCGTGGAAGGGCCGAACTGCCTCGGCATGGTCAATTATGTCGATGGCGTGCCGCTCACCTTCGTCGAGACGCCGGCGATGCGGATCGACCGGCCGGGGGTGGGTATCGTCTCCCAATCCGGCGCGATGGCGGTGGTGCTGGGCACGGTGCTGATGGCCAAGGAGCTGGGCATCTCCATCTCCGTTTCCACCGGCAACGAGGCGGCGAGCGGCGTCGAGGATTATCTCGCCTATCTGCTGGACGAGCCGAACACGCATGCGATCGGCATGATCGTGGAGCAGTTCCGCAAGCCCCGCATTTTCCTCGCGCTGGCACAGAAGGCGCGGGCGGCGGGGAAGCAGATCGTGCTGCTGCATCCCGGCAAATCCAGCGCCGCGCGCGAATCCGCCGCCACGCACACCGGCGCGATGGCGGGCGACTGGCAGGTGATGAAAACGCTGGTCACCCGCGTGGGCGTGGTGCTGGTCGACAGCATCGAGGAGCTGGGCGACGTGCTGGATCTCGCCATCCGCGCCGGCAGGATGGCGGGCGGCACGGCGGTGCTCGCGGAATCGGGCGCGTTCAAGGCACTGACGCTCGATCTGTGCGAGACGATCGGCCTGGATCTTCCCATCCCGGCCGATGCGACGGCGGCGGCCCTGCGCGCGGCGGTTCCCGATTTCATCGGCGTCAGCAATCCGATGGACTTGACGGCGCAGTCGCTGGTCGATCCCGATCTCTATCGGCGCACGTTGACGCCGCTTTTGGCCGATCCGGCCTATGGCAGCGTGGTGCTGGCGATCATCCAGACGGACGAGATGACCGCCTGCCTGAAATTCGAGCCGATCATCGAAACGCTGCGCGCGCTGAGGGCGGAAAAGCCGATCATCTTCGCCGGGCTCGATGATGGCGCGCCGGTGCCGCCCGCTTATCTCTCGGCCCTGCGTGAGCTGAGCGTGGCCTATTTCGCATCGCCCGACCGGGCCTTCAGGGCGATCGCCAAATTGTCGGCGGCGGTCGCCGCGTCGGAAACGGGCGAGGGCGCGCCGATCGCGGCCGCACTGCCGCATGGCGGCGTGATCCCCGAATATCGGGCCAAGGATGTGCTGCGCCCGATCGGGATACCCTTCCCGCGGGGCGGCTTCGCGGCCGATGTGGCGGCGGCCCGGCGCGTGGCCGGGGAGGTGGGCTATCCCGTCGTCCTCAAGGCGCAGGCGCAGGCGCTGAGCCACAAAAGCGATGCCGGTGGCGTGATCCTCAACATTGCGGACGAAGCCGCGCTGGAAGAGGCGTGGGCGCGGCTGTTCGCCAATGTGAAGGCATATGACGCGGGCATCCTGCTGGATGGCGGCCTGATCGAGGCGATGGGCGCGCGGGGCACGGAACTGATCGTGGGCGCGCGCAACGATCCGGAATGGGGGCCTGTCATTCTCGTGGGCTTCGGGGGCGTGCAGGCGGAGATCCTGCAGGATGTGCGCCTGCTGCCGCCGGGCCTTTCAAGGAGTGAGATCGTGGCCGAGCTGCGCGCGCTGAAGAGCGGCGCGCTGCTTGACGGCTGGCGCGGCTCGCCCGCGCTGGATGTGGATGCCGTGGCGGATCTGATCGCAAATCTCGGTCGCCTGCTGGAAGGCACGCCGGAGATACGCGAAATCGATCTCAATCCGGTGGTGGTCTATCCGAAAGGGCAGGGGGTCGCGGCGCTCGATGCGCTCATCCTGGCTGACGAGCCGGCGCGCTAGCGAGGCGCCCCGGTTCGCGGGGAGCCAGATGGCCAGCGGGGCGGGCGGAGCCGGGCGGCGCGCGCCCTTCGCCGCCCGGAGGCCGGGATCAGATCCGCGCCGCCGTGACGATGATCTCCACCTTGTAGTCGGGCGTCGCGAGCCGGGCCTCGCCGGTCGCGCGCGCCGGGGCGGGCGCGTCCGCGATCCAGGCGTCCCACACGGCATTCATTTCGGCGAAGTCGGCCATGTCGGCCAGCCAGATGGTGGCCATCAGCAGCGCATTCTTGCTGCTGCCGGCGGCTGCCAGCAGCGCTTCGATCTCGGCGAGCACGGCGCGCGTCTGCTCGGTCACGCTCGCGCCCGGCGCGCCGACCTGCCCGGCGAGATAGACGGTGTCGCCGTGGATCACGGCCTGGCTCATCCTGGGGCCCTGCTCGATGCGGGTGATGGGCATGGCGAAATTCTCTTTCGTGGGGGTGAGGTCAGTAACGGCTGATGGCCAGATCGGCGCTGGCGATATCCGGCGCGCGGCCGCTGATGATGTCGGCGATCACCCGGCCGGATCCGCACGCCATCGTCCAGCCCAGCGTGCCGTGGCCGGTATTCAGAAAAAGGTTGGGCAGCGGCGTCTCGCCGATCACGGGCGTCCCGTCCGGGGTCATCGGCCGCAGCCCGGTCCAGAACTGGGCTGCCTCCAGATTGCCGGCGCCCGGAAAGAGCGATCCCACGCAATGCTCCAGCGTGTTGCGCCGGGCGATCGGCAGATCGCGCGAATAACCCGAAATCTCGGCCATGCCGCCCACCCGGATCCGATCGGCCAGCCGGGTGATCGCGATCTTCAGGCTTTCGTCGAGCAGGGTCGAAACGGGCGCCCGCGCCTCATCCGTGATCGGAACCGTGATCGAATAGCCCTTCACCGGATAGACGGGCAGCCGCAGGCCGAGCGGCGCCAGCAGCAGCGGCGAATAGCTGCCAAGCGCCACGAGATAGGCATCGCCCGTGATCGCGCCCCGATCCGTGCGCACATGATCGATCCGGCCGCCCGAGGAGACGATCGCCTCGATCCCGCGATCGAAGAGGAATTCCACGCCCGCCTCGCGCGCCATGGCCGCAAGCGCAGTGGTGAACTTGAAGCAGTCGCCCGTCTCGTCATGCGGCAGGCGCAGGCCGCCCACGATCGGCACGGCGCTGTTGGCCAGGCCCGGCTCGGCGGCGGTGCAGCCTTCCCGGTCGAGAACCTCGAACGGCACGCCATCCGCCCTGAGGACCTCGACATCCTTGGCGATGGCGTCGAAATCCTTCTGCCGGCGGAACAGTTGCAGGGTTCCCAGGCTGCGCTCGTCATAGTGGATGCCGGTTTCCTCGCGCAGCGCGACCAGCACATCCCGGCTATATTCGGCCAGCCGCACCATGCGGCTCTTGTTGAGGCGATAGGCGTCGGTGTTGCAGTTGCCGAGCATCGCGACGAGCCAGCGCAGCATGGCCGGGTCGGCTCTAGGGCGCAGGATCAGCGGGGAATGCTGCATGAACAGCCAGCGCAGCGCCTTGGAAGGCACGCCGGGCGCCGCCCACGGCGAGGCATAACCGGGCGAGATTTCGCCGGCATTGGCGAAGCTCGTTTCCAGCGCCGCGCCCTGCTGACGATCGATCACAGTCACCTCATGCCCCGCGCGGGCCAGATACCAGGCGGACGTCACGCCGATCACGCCGGCCCCGAGAATGACGATCTTCATGCGCCTGCCTCCTGCCTGTGGGCCACGGCGGGCGCGGGCACGTAAAAGCGTGCGTAGCGGGCGCCGAGCTGGGTGAGGATTTCGTAGGAAATGGTGCCGGCGTCGCGCGCGACATCGTCGACGGACTGGTGTGGCCCCAGCATCTCGACCAGCCCGCCGGGGACGAGGCCTTCGGCGGGCACGTCGCTCACGTCGATCGTGAGGCTGTCCATCGAAACGCGGCCCACGATCGGCGCGCGATGCCCGGAAACATAGGCCGCGCCCCGGTTGCTCAGCGATCGGGGCCAGCCGTCGGCATAGCCGATCGCAAGCGTGGCGAGCCGCGTCGGCCGGTCGAAGCGATGGGTCAGGCCGTAGCCGACGGCGCTGCCGGGCTCCACCGTGCGCAGCTGGATGATGCGTGCATCGAGGCTTGCCACGGCACGCATCGGGTTTGGCCCCTGCCGGGGGGCGCCACCGTACAGCGCGATGCCGGCGCGGACGAGATCGTAATGGCCGCCGCGCGGCAGCAGGGCGCCCCCCGAATTGTCGAGCGAGCGCGCAACGCTGGGAAAGTGCGCGCACAGCGCGTCGAACGCCTCGGCCTGCGCCAGATTTGCGGGAGCCTCCGGCGTGTCGGCACAGGCGAGATGGCTCATCAGCAGGCGCAGATCGATGCCCTCCAGCCGATCGGGCCGATCAATGAGCGTCGCCACTTCGGCGGCGGACAGGCCGAGACGGGACATGCCGGTATCGAACTGGAGGATGCCGGGCAGCCGCCGCCCCGCCTCGCGCGCCAGCCGTGCCCAGCGATCGATCTGGTCGATCGAATTGAGCACCGGCACCACGCCGAGCGCCGCGCATTCCGCTTCCGCGCCGGGAACCAAGCCGTTGAGCACGCCGATGAAGATATCCTCGCCGCAATGCCGTCGCAGCGGGATCGCCTCGCTCAGATGGGCCACGAAGAAATGGTCGCAGCCCGCCTCGATCAGCGCGGCGGCAACGCGCGGGGCGCCGAGCCCATAGGCATCGGCCTTGACGACGGCGGCCACGCGCGAGGGAGCGGTCCATGACTGGATGGACCGATAATTATCCACCAGCGCGCCGAGATCGATGCGGAGGATGGCGCCGGCCGTCATTTCCATCTCCGTCATGAATCAGCCCCTTTCGCTTTGAGAGCCTAGCCGCAGGATCGTTGAAAATTATGCCAGATCGTCGGCAATCATTGCGTGGAATATATAAAAACAGGAGTATCGTTGAGGATATTCGCGGAATATGTCGCTTGCCATGGACAGTGTCGATCGAGAGATACTGCGCATCCTGAGGCTGGATGCGCGCAGGCCCAACGCGCAGATCGCGGAAGAGGTCGGCCTTTCGCCCTCGGCCTGCCATCGCCGCATCAAGCTGCTGGAGCGGCGCGACGTGATCCGGGGCTATACCATCATCGCCGGCGCGGTCGACGGACAGGAGCGGCGGGTCAATTTCGTCGTGCAGGTGACGCTGGATCGGCAGACGGAGGATTATCTCGCCCGGTTCGAGCATGCCGTGCGGCAGGTGCCCGAAATTCGGGAATGCTTCCTGATGGCGGGCGAGGTGGATTATTGGCTGCGCATCGAGACCGATGCCGCCGCGGCCTATGAACAGGTGCATGGCCTGTTGTCGCGATTGCCCGGCGTCGCGCGGATCAATTCGAACCTTGCGATGCGCGATGCGCTGCGCCCGCGCCAGTCACGCCGGTAGGGCACGGCCCCCGGCTTCTGTGGCTTCCTGGCCACGGTCGGCCCGCTCTCGCCCGCTGCGGTGGGCTGCGCTGGCATCGGCGGCGGGCATGACCTATTCGGGCCGCAGCATCGTTCATTGAGGGGTGGGCCACTCAAGACAGTCGGGTTTCCGGCGGGAGCGACTATGGAAAGTGCCGGGAGCGACCGGGGGCCGGTGCCTCATCGCGTATCGGGGCCGGACCTGCACCTTTCCGATTTGCAAAGGGCGATGCTGAACGCGACACCGGATTGCATCAAGGTCGTCTCGGTCGACGGCACATTGCTGACGATGAACCGGGCGGGATGTCTCGCGCTCAACGTTCCCGTGGATTCGGATTTCGGGATGCCGTGGCTCCCGCTGTTGCCCGAGGATGTCCATCCGCAAGGGGAGGTCGCGCTCGGGAAGGCGGCCGCGGGCGAAACCGCGCGCTTTCCCGGCAGGAGCCTCTCATCCGACGGTATCGTTTACTGGGACAATCTCCTGACCCCGATCTTCGGGGATTCGGGCGAGGTCATGTCGATCCTGTGCGTGTCGCGCGACATCACGGACAAGACCCTGCTGGAGGAGCGGCTGCACGCGGCCGTCGATCGCGAAACGCTCCTGGCCCGCGAGATGCGCCATCGCATCAAGAACATGTTCTCCGTGGTTTCGGGCCTCGTCGCCATCTCCGAAAAGGAAGCAGCCGCAAGCGATACGCCCCGCGCCACGACGAATATTCTCCGCGAAAGGCTCGATGCGCTGTCGCGGGCTTCGGAGGCCGCATTTCCGGAGGCTCGGGTCGAGGAAGGGGATGGCGCCGCCGTGCCGCTGGAGCCGGTGCTGCGGTCCGTTCTCCGCCCCTATGGCGACCGGTGCACATTCGCCGGACCGCCTCTGTCGATCCGCCGGGAATCCATCCCGACCTTTGCGCTCTTCCTCCATGAGCTGGCGACCAATGCCGTGAAATATGGCGCCCTCGGCAGGGACGGCGGGCGCGTCGGGATAGATTGGGAGACGCGTGATGGCCTGCTCGATCTCACCTGGGCCGAAACGGGCGGCCCGGGGCTTTCCGCGCCGCCCGATCACAAGGGCTTTGGCACGCAGATGGTGGATCGCATCGTCCGGCATGCCGGGGGAACGATCAGCCGGACATGGCGCGAGGAGGGGCTGATCGCCCGGCTGCGATTGCCGGAGGAAGGCCGATGACCTCGTCCCGTGCACCATCAGCGCCCGCGGAGGAGCATGCGGTTGCGGATCTCGATTCGCCGCAACGTCTTCGTGACATGAAGCCTTATGTCGCGGAAATTCATGAAGCCGAAGGTTCAGATGGAAGCTTCCGGATCGTCATATCCAACGGCAGGATCCAGCTGGCGGATCTGCGCGCGCCCTCCCGCTCCGATGCGGAGCGGATCAGCG
This sequence comes from Sphingomonas sp., assembly GCF_003248515.1. Taxonomy (GTDB): domain Bacteria; phylum Pseudomonadota; class Alphaproteobacteria; order Sphingomonadales; family Sphingomonadaceae; genus Sphingomonas_I. Next base: position 255,010 of record NZ_QFOB01000003.1, on the reverse strand, counting down.
CGGAATTGATGCGTCGGTTTCACGAAATCGAGCGCAACTGGCCCTGGATGAGGGGCTGATCCCGCGGGCGGCATGCGCCTGACGCGGTTTCTCCAACCCCTCGATGGGGAAGTGCGCCGCCTCAATCGCGAATTTTGAGGTCGCGATCCAGAAAATCGAGGAATGACCGGACGCGCAGCGCGAGCCGTTCATGCCCGACATAGAGGGCGTGGATGTCTTCCTCCTGGGCGGGATCATAGTCCGCCAGTACCTCCACCAGCCGGCCCGCCGCCACATCCTCCGCCACGTGGAAGCGGGCGAGCCGGGCGATGCCGGCGCCCGCCAGCGCCGCGAGGCGAACGACCTCGCCGGAGCTTCCGAGGAAGCGGCCTTCCACGTTGCGATGGACGAGCCGCCCGTCCAGCAGGAAAGGCCAGCCTTCCACGGATCGCCGGAAGCTGAAGCGCAGGCACGTATGATGATCCAGATCGTCCGGGTGGCGCGGTGTGCCATGGCGGGCGAGATAATCGGGGCTGACGACGAGGGAGAGGCGGCTCCGGCCGAGCTTCTTCGCGCGCAGCCTGTTGTCGGAAAGCGGGCCGATGCGGATCGCGATGTCGGTTCGCTCCTCGATCATCTCGGCCAGCGCGTCCGACAGTGTCAGTTCCAGCTTCACGCCGGGATGGGCCTCCATGAAGCGGGCGACGAGCGGCAGGAGGCATTGCGTGCCGAATCCCACCGAGGCGTTCACGCGCAGCAGGCCGCGCGGCTCGCCCGCATCGTGGCCGAAGCCCCGCTCGACATCGTCTATCTCCGCCATCAGGCCGGCGATGCGCTCGTGATAGGCCTCGCCCTCCGGCGTCAGCGCGAGCGCGCGGGTCGTCCGGCAGACGAGTTGGACGCCGAGCCTTTCCTCCAGCCGTGCGACCGTCCGGCTTACCGCCGATGGCGTCACGCGGAGGGCCTTCGCGGCGGCGGCGAATGTGCCGCCGCGCGCGACGGCCATGAACGTCATCATCTCGCCGAACCGGTTGTCCATCGCACCGTACCTTGCCGTCACGTCTGAAGTGTCGCGCCGCCGCCTAAACAGCGGCCTGCATCCGCCCTACCGTCAAGTCGGCGCGGGAAGGAAGGACCCCATGGACCCGGAAATGACGGACAGGGCGGCATGCACGCCGGGATCCGTGGCGGCCATCGGCCGGGCGATGCCGACGCGGCTGGCGATGAAGAATGCGCGCCTGCCCGGCGACAGGGGCCGAACCGCATCGACGATCATCTGACGTCTTCAAGCACACCGAACTTTTCTATTTTATCGAAATATCCGGACAATCTTATCCGGGTGTTTCGAATGATCGGGCCGCCGTAGCTTTTCCTCACCGCAACGGAAGCATTCAAAAGGGAGATTTGAAATGACGCGCACCGCAACCGCCACCCCCGGCAAGTCGCTGCTCTCGCCGGCCGATCACACGCTGATCCTCATCGATTTCCAGTCGCAAATGTCTTTCGCAACCAAGTCGATCGCGCCGGAGCTTCTGCGCAACAATGCGGCGCTTATCAGCCGCGCCGCCAAGTCTTTCGATGTTTCGACTATCCTGACGACGGTTGCCGAGAAATCCTTTTCTGGCCCGATGTTCGAAGAGATTAAAGATGCCTTCCCCGGGCAGAAGCTGCTTGATCGCACCTCGATGAACACCTGGGAGGATGAAGGCGTGATCGCCGAGGTCAACCGCATCGGCAAGGAGCGGATCGTGTTCGCCGGCCTGTGGACCAGCGTTTGCATCGTCGGCCCCGTCGCCTCCGCGATCGATCAGGGCTTCGACGTCTATTTCATCGCCGATGCCTGCGGCGACATCTCCGAGGAGGCGCATGAGCGCGCCGTTCAGCGGATGATCCAGCTCGGCGCCAAGCCGATGACCTCGCTGCAATATCTGCTCGAACTGCAGCGCGACTGGGCCCGCACCGAGAGCTACGACTCCACCACCGGCATCGCGAAGAAGTGGGGCGGCGCCTACGGCATCGGCATCACCTACGCCAAATCCATGTTCGGCGCCTCCGAGGGCAATCACTGATCGCCCCCTCAAACCACGGGGAGGCACCGGCCTCCCCACATCCCCTGCTTTTCATTCGAGGATATTCCCCATGGCAACGGTGACCACTCAGGACGGCGTCGAGATCTTCTACAAGGATTGGGGCCCCAGGGATGCCCAGCCGATCATGTTCCACCACGGCTGGCCGCTCTCGTCGGACGACTGGGACGCGCAGATGCTGTTCTTCCTGTCGAAGGGCTATCGTGTCGCCGCCCATGATCGCCGCGGCCATGGCCGTTCCGCCCAGGTCGATTTCGGGCACGACATGGATCATTATGCGGCGGATGCCGCGGCCGTCGCCCAGCATCTCGATCTGCGCAACGCGATCCATATCGGCCACTCCACCGGCGGCGGCGAAGTCGCGGCCTATGTCGCCCGCTACGGCATTCCGCAGGGCCGCGTCGCCAGGGCGGTGCTGGTGAGCGCGGTGCCGCCGATCATGCTGAAGACCGATCGCTATCCGGGCGGCCTTCCGATCGAGGTGTTCGATGGCCTGCGCGCCGGCCTCGCGGCCAATCGATCGCAATTCTTCCGCGATGTCGCCGCCGGGCCGTTCTACGGCTTCAACCGCCCCGGTGCGGACGTGAAGCCCGCCGTGATCGATAATTGGTGGCGGCAGGGCATGATGGGCAGTGCGCTGGCCCACTATGAAGGGATCAAGGCCTTTTCCGAGACGGATCAGACGGATGATCTGAAGGCGATCACCGTGCCCGCCCTCGTCCTGCATGGCGATGACGATCAGGTGGTGCCCTACAAGAATGCGGGCGTGCTGCAGGCAGAAATCCTGCCGGCCGCGACGCTGAAGATCTACGCGGGCTTCAGCCACGGCATGCTGACGGTGAATGCCGATGTGCTGAACGCCGACATCCTCGCCTTCATCCAGGGCTGAATCCGACGGCTCCGGGGAGATCCATGATGAAACCCTACCTGCTCTCGCTCGCCGCCGGCCTGCTCGTCGGCATCATCTACAGTCTCCTCGGGGTCCGTTCCCCCGCTCCCCCGGCCATCGCCCTGATCGGGTTGCTCGGCATCCTGCTGGGCGAGCAGATCGCGCCACTGGCCAAAAGGCTGGGATCGCAGGACGGCGCCGTCGCCTATCTGAAGGATGAGTGCGCGAAACATGTCTTTGGCCGCCTGCCGGGGGCCGACGCATGAATGTCACCCGCCGCCAGACGCTGATGGGGGCGGCGGCCGCCGCCGCCCTCGCTTCCCCCCTCCTCGCCCAACGGAAAGCCCCGATGACCGACCTGATCCTCATCAACGCCAGGGTGACGACACTGGATCGCGAAAATCCGCAGGCCGAGGCGATCGCGATCCGCGACGGCAAATTCCTCGCCGTCGGCAGCGAGGCGGAGGTTCGCGCCGCCGCCCCCCCCGCCACCGTGATCGATGCCGGCCGCCGCCGCGTGATCCCCGGCCTGATCGACAGCCACATGCACATCATCCGCGGCGGGCTGAATTATAATATGGAGCTGCGCTGGGATGGCGTGCCGAGCCTTGCGGAGGCGATGGCGATGCTGAAGCGCCAGGTGGATAATACGCCCGCGCCCCAATGGGTGCGCGTCGTGGGCGGCTTCACCGAGCATCAGTTCGCCGAAAAGCGCCTGCCCACGATCGCGGAGCTGAACGCGGTCGCGCCGGACACGCCCGTCTTCATCCTCCACCTCTATGATCGCGCCTTGCTGAATGCCGCCGCGCTGCGCGTCGTCGGCTATACGAAGGACACGCCCAATCCGCCCGGCGGCGAGATCGTGCGGGATGCGGCCGGCAACCCCACCGGTCTGCTGCTGGCCCAGCCGAACGCCACGATCCTCTATTCCACGCTGGCCAGGGGGCCGAAGCTGCCCCCCGAATATCAGATCAATTCCACCCGCCACTTCATACGCGAGGTGAACGGGCTGGGCGTCACCGGCGTGATCGATGCGGGCGGCGGCTTCCAGAATTATCCCGACGATTATCAGATCATCGAGAAGCTGCACGCCGACGATCAGCTGACCGTGCGCATCAGTTACAACCTCTTCACGCAGAAGCCCAGGGAAGAGCTGGCGGATTTCTCCGGCTGGGTGAAGCAGGTTGCGCCAGGCCAGGGCGATGACACCTATCGCCACAATGGCGCGGGCGAGATGCTCGTCTATTCGGCCGCCGATTTCGAGGATTTCCGCGTCGCCCGCCCGGATATGCCGCCGAACATGGAGGGCGATCTGGAGCCCGTGATCCGCCTGCTGGCCGAACATCGCTGGCCGTGGCGGTTGCACGCCACCTATGACGAGACGATCGGCCGCGCGCTGGACGTCTATGAGAAGGTGAACCGCGATATCCCGCTTCAGGGGATCAACTGGTTCTTCGATCATGCCGAAACGATCAGCGATCGTAATATCGATCGCGTCGCGGCGCTCGGCGGCGGCATCGCCGTGCAGCATCGGATGGCCTATCAGGGCGAATATTTCGTCGAGCGCTATGGCGCCCGGGCGGCCGAACGTACGCCGCCGATCGCCCGCATGCAGGCGGCCGGCATCCCGGTGGGCGCCGGCACGGATGCCACGCGCGTCGCCAGCTACAATCCGTGGGTGTCGCTGAACTGGCTCGTCACCGGCAGGACGGTCGGCGGCCTCGGCCTCTATCCTTCGGCCAACCGCATGAGCCGCGAGAAGGCGCTGCGCATGTGGACGCATGAAAACACCTGGTTTTCGAACGAGGTGGGCAAGAAGGGGCAGATCAAGCCCGGCCAACTGGCCGATCTCGCGATCCTCACCGCCGATTATTTCAGCGTGCCGGAAAGCGACATCCCGCATATCCGCTCGGTGCTCACGCTGCTTGGCGGCAGGGTGGTGCATGGGGAAGGGGATTATGCCCCGCTGGCGCCCGCTCTGCCCCGGCCGATGCCGGATTGGTCGCCGGTCGCCACGTTCGGCGGCTATCATCGCCAGCCGGAAACCGCCGCCAGGCTGGCCAGCGCCTGCGGCTGCGCCTCGGCCTGCTCGGTGCATGGGCACGATCATGCCGCCTCGCTCGGCGCCAACGTTCCCGCCGCGGACGTGCAGACCTTCTGGGGCGCGCTTGGCTGCGGCTGCTGGGCCGTCTGACGCTTTAGCCCGGCCCCTCCCGCCGCGGAGGGGCTGCATTCTATTCAAGTTTATCGAATGTAATCGCCGATTTTATTCGGATCGATGCGCATTCGCGTGCGCCCTAGACCTGCCTTCGCCCGATCGAACGGGGCCGCACGCCCCTCACCTGGAGCAACGGACATGAATCGCCTCACGCTGATCCTGACGACCGCGCTGGTCGCCCTCTCGCCCGCCGCCGGCTTCGCGCAGGATGCGCCCAAGCCGGCCGCCGTTCGCGCCGATCATGCGATCGGCCCGCAATATGACACCACCCACGTCTATGTGGCGCCGGGCGATTTCGATCGCTTCGTGAGCAGCGTGACCGCCACCTTCGGCGGCACCACCACGAAGAAGGGCGAGTTTCAGGTGACGCCCACCGCGAGCAAGACGATGTCGCAGCTCGTGCTGACGCCGGTCGGCTCCCTCTCGGTGTTCGGTTTCACGACGCCCGTTCCCGTGCCCTTCGGCGCCGAGCGGACCGGCTATCTCGTCGACGACATGGACGCCGCCGTCATTTCCGCGCGCAAGGCCGGTGCCGCTCGCCTCATCACGACCTTCCCCGATCCCATCGGCCGCGACGTGGTCGTGCAGTGGGCGGGCGGCGTGAACATGCAGCTCTACTGGCACACGACCAAGCCCAGCTATCCGGCACTGAACACCGTGCCCGAAAACCGCATCTATCTGACCTCCGATGTGGCCGATACTTTCCTGCGCCAGTGGAGCGGCTTCGCCCACGCGAAGATCCTGTCGGACGACAGGGCCGCGCCCGGCGCGGAGATCGGCCGCCCCGGCACCACCTATCGCCGCGTCCGCCTCACCTCCGGCTATGGCGGGATGGCGGTGATCGTCTCGGACGGCCAGCTGCCCTGGCCCTATGGCCGCGACATGACCGGCTATGAGGTGCGCGATCTGGGCGAGACGCTGGCCAGGGCGTCGGCGGCGGGCGTCGAGACGCTCGTTCCCGCGCATCAGGAAGGCGATCGCACCGTCGCGCTCGTTCGCTTCCCCGGGGGCTACATCGCGGAGATCCACGCGCCGGTGCGGCCATGAGCGAGCCGCGCTTCGTCGACGCCATTCTCGAATGGCGGCCGACATGGTTCGCCGCCCGGCTCCTGCTGTGCGGCGCCTATCTCCTCGGCGGCATCGTAAAGGCGAGCGACTGGGGCGCGGCGGTGGCCGAGCAGGCGCATTTCGGGATGAACCCGCCGGCGCTCTGGGCCGGGCTCACGATCGCGGTGGAACTGATCGGGCCGCTACTGATCCTCAGCGGGCGGCTGGTGTGGCTGGGCGCGGGCATGCTCGGCGTCTTCACCCTCTTCGCGGCCATGACCGCCAACGCCTTCTGGGCGATGCCGGCCGGCGAGGCGCGCTTCATGGCGACCAACGCCTTCTTTGAGCATCTCGGCCTGATCGGCGGGTTCGTGCTCGCAGCGCTCGTCACCGAACGGGCGAACCGTGCGTAGGCTCGCCCCCCTCTTCGCCATGCTGGCAGCGGCGCCCGCCGCCGCCCGGTCGGGCGAGCCATGGGAGCCGCCGACGCTGACCACCACCCGCTATGACGAGGATTGGTCGAACCTGGCCGATCCCGCCGCGCGCACCGGCCGCTGGACCGAGGATCTCAAATATATTCCGCTCGGCGATGATGCCTATCTCAGCACCGGCGCCGAACTGCGCCTGCGCAACGAAGCCTATCGGGACAATCAATGGGGCGGCGGCCCGGCCCCGAACGACGGCTATCTCTGGATGCGCTTCGTGCCCCATGCCGATCTCCATGTCGGCCGCGTGCGCGCCTTCGTTCAGCCGATCGCGGCCTATGCGGTCGGCGTGCGGCCCGCCGCGAGCCCCATCGACCAGACCCGCGTCGATCTGTTGCAGGGCTTCGTCGATGTCCGGCTGGGCGAGGCGAAAACGGGTGACGCGGCCGGCACGGGCATCACGCTGCGCGCCGGCCGCCAGATGCTGTCGCTCGGCACAGAGCGCCTCGTCGGCACGCGCTATGGCCCGAACGTGCCGCTCGCCTTCGATGGCGCGCGCGCGCTCGTGTCGCTGGATGGCGTCAAGCTCAGCCTGCTGGCCGTGCGCCCCGTCCAGCCCGGCCCCGGCACGTTCGATGATCGCCGCTCGCGCAGCAAATCCCTCTGGGGCGCCTATGCCACGATCCCCGGCATCGGCCTCGATCTCTATTATCTCGGCTATCGCAACAACGCCGCGAAATTCGGGGGGCGATCCGGCCGGGAATTGCGCCACAGCATCGGCGCGCGGTCTTTCGGCACGGCGGGGGACTGGCACTGGAATGTGGAGGGCGCCGCCCAGTTCGGCCATTTCGCCGGCGATCGCATCTCGGCCTGGACGCTGGGCACGGAGGTCGGCCGGCGCTTTCCGCAGGCGCCGTTCGCCCCGGATGCGGTGCTGCGCGTCAACGTCATCAGCGGTGACAGGCGTCGCGGCGACGGCCGCCTGAATACGTTCAACGCGCTCTTCCCCAAGGGTAAGTATTTCGGCGAGCTTTCGCCGGTCGGCCCCACCAACATCATCAGCGTCAATCCGCGCGTCGGCGCTTCGGTGGGCGGCGGGGTGACGGCCAGCCTCGCCGGCATGGCCTATTGGCGATATGCGCGGGCGGACGGCGTGTATGACGTGCCCGGCAATCTCGTCCGCGCGGCGGGGGCCTCCCGCGCGCGCTTCATCGGGCGCGAGGTGGAGGCGACGCTCGCCTGGCAGGCCACGCCGGAGCTGGAGCTGTCGACATCGCTCTCCGCCTTCATGCCCGGCACCTTCATCCGCCAGACCGGCCCGGCCAAGACCATTGGCCTGCTTGGCCTAGAAGCCAATTTCCGTTTTTGAGGACATCCCATGAGCACCACGCCACCTGCCCCGCATCCCGCGCTTCCCCGGCTCCTGCTGCTGCTGTCCGCCACGACCGGGCTGGTCGATGCGGCGAGCGTGCTGGGCCTCGGCAAGGTCTTCACCGCCAACATGACCGGCAATGTCGTGTTCCTGGGCTTCGCCGCCGCACGCACCCCGGGCTTCACGGTGGCGCCCTATTGCGTGGCGCTGCTGGCCTTCGTCGTCGGCGCGATCGTCGCCGGGCGCACGGGCAAGCTTCATGCCGCCGCCCCGCTGCATCGCTGGCTCATCACCGCCGCGCTGACCGAGGCGGTTCTGCTCTGGGCGGCGGCGCTGATCGCGATCGGCTTCGATATCGCGACGCAGGCCCCCGAATGGAAGGTGTTCGCGCTGATCGGGCTTACCGCGCTTGCCATGGGCTTTCGCAACGCCACCGTGCGCCAGCTCAAGGTGCCCGATCTCACGACCACGGTACTGACGCTGACGCTGACCGGCATCGCTTCCGATTCCCGGCTGGCGGGCGGCGACGATTCCAATCTCGCGCGCCGGCTGACGAGCGTGGCGATGATCTTCGTGGGTGCCGCGATCGGGGCATTCCTCGTGAGCCATGTCGGCCTTGCCGCGCCGCTGGCACTGGCCGGTTTCGTCATCCTCGCCGGCACGATCCTGTGCGCCGGCGGCGTGGCGCCCGCAGCGGCGCAGTGATCGCGCCGGCGGATTCCCGTGCTGTCAGGCGGGTGCGCGCTGCCCCGACAGCAGGGGCTTGAGCAGCGCGGAGGAGGCGGCGGCGATCAGCGGGATGGCCGCCTCCAGCCCGACGATGCCGCGCGCGACGAGCAGACCCGCCAGCAGCAGGATCAGCGGCATCACGATGGTGAGGTTGCCGTGGATCCGGTTCCAGCCGCCCTGCGGCGCCTCGCGCTTCCAGCGGCGAAGCAGTTCGGGACGCTCCACGCTGCCCACGAACCGGCCGAAGCTGTGGTTCATCAGGCGGGGCGCGGGATCGAGCACCACGATGCCCCGGCGGACGAGCGAGCGCAGCGCATAGGCCTTGCGGATCACCGGCAGTTCGCCCGCCGCGATGCGATGGATCAATATCTGTTCCGCGCGCGACGAGATCGACCAGAGATAATGATAATGCTCGATCAGCTGGGAGGCGAGGAAGTCCGCGATCGCCGCCGGCCGCGTATCCTTGAGGAAGACGCCCCATTCGCGGATCTCGGATTCATGCAGGATATCGTCATGATCCGGCAGCAGCGCCTGCACCACGCGATCCGGCAGATAGGCCAGCTCGCGCAGCAGGAAATCCACGCCGTCGCCGCCTGAACGAAGCGTGGCGCCGCTGGATCGCGTGGTCGGCAGGCGCGGCTCCACCCGGCCGGTATAGGTCGTGAAATCCTCGAGCAGGCGGCTCCAGCGGATATTCTCGGCGGGATCGTCGGCGGGATCGGGCTGGCCGGCCTCCTCTTCCACATCGCGCCATTCGGTCGCCTGGAGGAAGCGATCGAGCGGGCTGATGTCGGCCAGCAGCAGCAGGCGGAAGGGCTGGCGCGGCTGGCGGCTCTTGCCGCTCGCGCGGCGATCCTGCTCGCGCACCAGATTTTCGAGCAGCTTCAGGGCGTTCTTGCGCGCGGGATCGTCGCGGATCAGCAGCTCCAGATTGTGGACGATGACAAGGGGGAGCGGCGCATCGGCCACCGGCGGCGTGGCGGGCAGCAGCGGCTCGATATCCAGGAAGCTGCGGTCGCGGACTTCATAGAGATCGATCACACGCTCGCCGGCATAGGCCAGCAGGCGGCGCCGGAAATCGTCCGGCCCGGCGACGAGCACGGCGCGCACCGGCGCATGATCCTCGTCATAGGGGGGCGCATCCTCATCGCGGAATGTTTCGAGCAGATCGATCCAGACGGGCGGCGCGGCGGCGGCGGGCGTCGGCAGATCGGGGTCCGGCAGCGGGGATGTGGCGGGCTGGATCAGGATGATGCGGAAATAGCCGGCCTCGCGGGGATCGCGCTGGAGGCGGAGTTCCGCCCGCAGCTGCGTGATCTCGGCCTGTTTCAGCCGGCGCTGGCCGAAGAGGGCGAGCTTCAGCACGGCGGCGAGGCCCTGCGGATCGCGCGCCCAGTCCGCCGCGTGGATGCGCAGGATCGCGCGATCCTGATGGGTGCGCGGCGTTGCGTAGAAGTCCCGGAGCGCCTCCCTGTCCCAGTTCGGGCGCAGCACGAACGAGCCCGGATAGCGCACCTCCCACACCACATCCTCTGATCGGGCATCCGAATAGATGAGGCCGCGATCCGGCCCCGGCCGGATGCGGGGATAGCGCACGGATTCCAGCGGCACGCCGAAGCCGAACAGCGTGCGGCACAGGATCCGGACCATCGCGAACGGCAGCAGCAGGGCGGGGATCGCCACCAGCAGCCAGGTGACGCTGAAGAGCAGCCCATAGGCTTCGCCGCTGGGCGCCGCGCCGCCGCCCGGCGCATCGAACGCGCCGATCGCCGCCTTTCGCTTCGGTGCCGCCGCGCTCGGCGGGCAGGGCTCGTGGCCCAGCAGGCAGAACAGGCCGGCCGTATAATCGAAGCGGCCGGTGTCGATCGCCAGCGGGCCGGGCGAGGGCAGGGGCGCGTCGCGCGGCAGTGGTGCGTCGAGCGATCCGGCGAACTGGCTCGCATAGATCAGCGCGAGCGATCGCCTGAGCCTTTCGGTGGCCATCGAATCCGCGCGGCCATTCTCGGCCTGCTGGCGCGCGGCGCCATAGCGGGCGGCGTCGATCGCGATCACGCCCACGGGCAGCGCGGAGGAGACGAACAGCCATGTGCCGAGCGCCACGACATAGGCGATTTCGGCGCTCCGCCCCAGGATCGGCACGCGCTTGTGCACGCGCATCTCCTCATGCCGGCGGGTTTCGCCATCCGATCCCATGCTGCTCCAGAAGAGATAGGCGATGGCGGCCGCGCAGGCGATGGGGATGGAAAGCAGCACGATCCCGCTGGGGATGCCGATGGCAAAGGCGAGGATCGCCAGCGCGCCATAGGCGCCCAGCCATGCCGCCATGCGCAGATAGGCGCGCTCCAGCAGCGGATCGGGCCAGAGCATGCGCAGCCGGATCGGGGACACGCGCCGTGCGACGATGATCGTCACCCCGAACAGCAGCGCGCAGGGCAGCGCCATCCCCAGCCAGGAAAGGAAGGCGATCTGCGCCGGGAAGGCGCCCTGACCATCCGTTACGGCATCGGGACGGAACAGCACCACCGCCCATTCCGTGCAGGGCGCCAGCGCCACGGCGAAGCGCTGATCCTCGCCGATATAGCTGCCGGAAAAGGATGTGGCGCCCGGCATGCGCCGCGCGTCGCCGTTTGCGCACGGCGTCGTCGGCATGCGGATGGCGGCCTTGAACCGCGCCAGCGTGCCCGGATCCAGGCTCAGCGAGAAACGCTCGGCATTGGCGCGCTCCGGATCGCTGTGGAAGATGGATGGCATGTCCGGCCGCTGCGACAGATCCACCACGGCATAGCGCACGCCGGCCGGCAGAACGGGGGCGAGCATCGTCTTCATGACGAAGCCGATCGCCACCACGCGCGTGTGGGTTTTGCACAATATGCGCCTGGTCTGGGCTGGCCCGCAGGGCTCGATCGGCAGCGACATCATCGTCTTCGGAATGCCGTCTCCCCGGCTCAATATCTGCTCGATCGCGATCCCGCAGCGCGCGCCGTTGCAGCGGCCGCCGGGCGGGGGGGCGCCGTCGACGAGCTTCTCGCCCGGCCGTGGCGATGCGATGTCCAGGCTGTTGGCGAGCCGGTAGGCCAGCGCCTCCGTGCCGGCCACGACATCGCGATCATTGGCGCGCGCGAAATAATGGCGATCCTCCAGCCGATAGAAGGGGCCGGGCCGCTTCGTATAGGCGCCGATGGGCACGGGGCCATCCGTCGGCGTCCATGGCGGCAGGCCATCCTGATCCATGAACAGGATCACGTCCGGATGCGCGATCCGCGCGGCCGAGGGGATATCCGCCCAGGCGGGGCTCCGCCCGCAGGGCTTCCAGTCCTTGCGCGCAATCTCCTTGAACACCATCGGGCGGGCGCCGGGCACCTGCCTGCCCTCATCCGCGACCGCCGCGCCGACCGCGCCGAGCGAGCAGGAGGATATGTCGAATATCTCGGTGCCGATCTTGCTTGCCAGCGAGGATGCCTGCGTCTGGAGCATGATGTCCGTCTGGCGCTTGGTGCGCACCGTATCCACGGCGAGAAAGCTGATCGTGGCGGCGATCGCCGTTCCCAGCGCGAGCGAACCGGCGATGACGAACAGGTCGAAACGCGTGATCCCGTCGACCGGCCCGAGGTTGGCGACCCGGATCAGCGGCGTCAGCGCGATCAGGCCGGCGAGGAAAAGCCCGCACAGGGCGAAGCGCGATCCGTTGAGATTGGCCGTCACGAAGGATGGGCGCGGCATCGTCGCGCCCACGACCAGCATATGCTTGGTCGCGCTGCCCAGCGAGAAGCTGACGGGATAGACGTAAAGCCGGTAGGATCGGCCCGCGATCGTCACGTCGAGGGGGGTGAGGAATTCGCTCTTGCCCTCGCCCAGCACCGATCCCGCGACCGATGCGATATAGTCGGCGCTGGCAGGGTTCGCGCCCTGCTTCACCTCGGCGGCCGCCGCGCGGTGAAGCAGGCGCTGGAGATCCGGAATGTCCGATGTGTCGCGGATCGGCAGGATGTCCGCGCCGACATGGGCGACAAGCTCGCTCGGCTTGTTGCCGTCCGTTCCCGGATCGTCGAACAGCAACAGGGCCTGGAACCCCTCGGGCACGGCCAGCGCATTCTGATAGGGGATCGGGCCGAAGCGATAGCAGACGTAGCGCGGATCCTGGGCGGGCGCGGCACCACCGGCCATGGCGACCGGCGTCGCGTCATCCTGAGGGCCGGCCAGCGACAGAGCCCGGTTGAGCGCCGGCGCATCGACCGCATCGCTCACGAGCCGGCCGCGAAGCCGATCGAATGTCATCGTCCGGCCCCAGACGATCAGGCCCCGTGTTCCGAAATAGATATCCGAGCCGTTGGGGCGCTGGATCCGGGCGGGGCGGGGCGCGGCGGAGACATCCCCGGCCTTTTCCGCGCCGGAACCGGCGGGCGTGGCGGGCTCGTTCGGTGCCTTTTCGGGAGAGGCGGCGGGCGTGTCGCCCAGCGGATTGCGGCAGCCATTCCTGTCGCCCCAGTAATAGCGCAGCGGCAGGCGGCCGAATTGCGGGTGGATCGCCTCGATCGCCGGGCGCTCCCCCGCCGCATTCACGATGGGCAGGCTGCGCCGGCCGACCTGTTCCGCCACGCCGGGCCAGCCGGCAAAGCTCTGCGAGGTGATGGCCAGCCGCTGGAAGGCCTGAAGGTCCGCCGCGCGCGCCATGGATTGCATCTGCTGGATCAGCAGCGCGCCGAGCCCCAGCACCACGGCGAGGAACACGAACAGGATCATCACGGTCCAGCCCAGGCCCCTGCCGCCCGCGCTGTCGCTGCGGGCCGGTGCGCGTCCGGAATCGGTAAGCGATGCCACCACTGCCTCTCCCACCCCAAGGCAAACACGACGGTGGAGACCGGATCGCCTGCAGGACGATCCGGGCCGTCATTCAACGCGCCGTCCGTCTCCTTCCGAAAGGCGAAATTCTGGTCATAGCGAGCCGAGATACCGGAGCGCCGGAATGCTCGGCAGGAAGAAATAGTCGCCGCCCGCCATCTGGACGAACGTGTCCACCGCGATCCGCCGGCGCAGCGGCTTTTCCCGGATCGTCATATGGCCCTTGGCGCCCAGCAGCGGATCCATCTCGTCATAGAGCGTCGCGAAGTTGCTGTTGAGCAGCCAGGTCTGCTGCACGAATTCGAACTGCCGCCCGATATCCGTATTGAGGCAGATGAAGAGCAGGCCGCGATCGGCATGATCGTCCACATGGCGATCGGCGATCGTGGTGCCATATTTGCGCCCGCGCCGCAGGAAGCGGTGCGCGTTGGCCGCTTCCAGCAGCGCATCCCTGGAGCCGGCATCGGGGGCCAGCCCGTCGCGCGGATTGGAGCGGCGGACATGCGATCCCACCGGGCAGCCATAGCCGTGGCGATCCCGATCGAAGAAGCCGAAGGCGTTGCCCGCATCCGGCAGCAGCGATCCGGCCGGGCACAGAAGCTCGCCATCGCGCGTGCGCCCGATCACGCGCTCCGCGATCCAGTCCGCCGTGACGTGCGCCGAATGATGTGGATCGCGCAGCCGGATGCGTTCGGCGGCGGCATCCAGCGAATTCCAGAAGGCGGCCACATCCTGCTTCAGCTCGCGGACGACCATGTAGCTGCCGTCCAGCCCGAAATCGAGCATGCCTTCCGCCAGCGGATGCGGCGCGAGTTCCGGGTCGGGCGCGCCCGGTGCCAGCGGCGGGGCGGACGGGCTCGGCGCGATTTCATGATGGCTGTCCCTGTGGCCCAGCAGCACATCGCCCAGAGGGATGCCATTCCAGTAATCGCGTTCGGCGGCGCCGACGATCGCGGTCTCGTCGAAGGGGATGGGCTGGGATACGCCGTCCGCGAAGCCGAAATGCTCGCGGTCTATCCCCTTCGCGTCGGGGCGCAGATCCAGCGGCAGCTTCCGCACGACGGCGATGCCGTGCGGCGCCAGCGCCGCCTCCACCGCCGTGGCCCACGCCTCGGCGCTGTCCTCGTCCTTCTCGAACAACTGAAGCAGGGCGTGGACGGTGATCTCCGTGACGATCCGTTCCTCGCGATGGCCGGTGGCGGTCAGCTCGTTGACGGGCGCGTCGGGCGCGCTCTGCATCGCGCCGCGCCGGGGCGTGTTCGCGCTCCATTTCGGCCCGTCCGGGATCACCGTGCCCAGCCATTCGCCCTCGCGCCTGTCACCCAGCCGGCGCAGGCGATCCTCCTGCATCATGCCCTCGCGAAACGGGGCCGCGAAGGAATCGAGCGCCGCCGCCGGCAGGCCCATCCGCGCGAGGCCGGCATGGGTGAAGGCCAGCGATACCGCGCGCTCCTGCCGCCCGGAGGCGTCGGTCACGGGCGCGATCGCGTCCAGCGTGCCCAGCCAGCTGCCCTTGCCCGGCGCCTGATCCTGCCACCGGAATTCCAGGAACAGCGCCCGGCCGGTCGGCAGCTTGCCGAAGCCGCTCACCACCAGCCCCTGCGCCCGCGCGGCATGCGGCGCCGCGAGCTTCCAGCTGCCGCCCGCGCCGCTCACAGCTCGTCGATCCATGCGAGGGCCTCTTTCTCGCTCAGCGATGTCTTGCGGAGCGCGTTGGCGATGCGGTTGTTGCGTTCGATCTGATCGACGGTGAGATCGGGATAGGCGCTGTACCAGAAGCGGCTCACCGCCATCGAATGGCGCGCCCACGCCTTGAACTTGCTGCCATGGCTGGCACCGTCGAGGATCAGGAAGCGCGTGGCGGGAAAGCCGGCGCCGCAGCCCCACGCCAGGGTGAGGCCGACATGCGCCTTCTCGATGAAATCATCGAGATAGCTTTCCCAGCTCTGGTCGAAATTGCTGAAGAACATCAGCCGACCGCCATTGTTGACGAAGGCCCAGTGCGCGAAATGAACGGTGCGCATGCTGCCGAGATAGCCGTTCGTCGCCTTGGCGCGCAGCAGCAGGTGCAGCGCGAGATGCCCGGCATGGACGATGATCGTGCGCAGCACCCCCGGCTTCAGCAGCACGATGGATCCCATGTGATTCTGGGGGATCCAGTCCTCGCGCTGCACCATCTGGCGCATCTCCTCCTCGTCGATCGGCGGCGCGTCGTGCGAGGAATCGCCCCGTTCCAGCGTGCGCAGCCACAGCAGCAGGCCCGGCAGGGAGAAGAAGGCGGCGCTGGCCAGACCAAGCGCCACCATCCGCGCGCCCTGGCGGATCACGGCGTCGCGGGGCAGCCCGCTTACAGCCCAGTAAGCGAGCGCGGCGATGGGAATGGCGCACAGGGCATAGATCGCGACCCCGATCAGCGCGAGCGGCAGCGCCTTGGCGAGGGAGAACAGCCACGCCCACGGCTTGGATACGCCCGTGCCGGCCAGCGGCTCACGGATGCGATAGAGCGGGATGGCGATCACGATGCAGGCGATGGCGAGCAGCAGGAAGAAGCGGCCGGTGGGCGTGACGGGCGCCAGCAGCAGGCCGGGCAGCGAGACGGCAAGGATGGCGAGCACCACGAACGCCGCGAACTTCATCCAGTCGAAGATATGCTCGGTCGTGGAAATGCGGGTGGGTGGCTTCTGCTTCAGCCACGCGAAGCCGCGGTCCAGCAGCGCGTCCCGAAGCCTGGAGTGGACCTGCGCCGGCGTCACATCGCGATAGGGGCTGGCGGCGCCGTCATTCGCCTTCAGGAATTCGTCGCGTATGGCCAGAAACAGGTCGCGCTCGGCCAGGATGCGATCGCGCGTCATTCCGCGATTGCCCTGGTGGAAGACGCTGGGCCGATGCGCCCTCGCCTCGAAATAGGGGGCCACGGCCTGGCGGGAATCGGCGGCGGCAACGGCCGTGTAGAGCGCGCCGTCTCCGTCCAGCGGCCGCTTGCAGCAGCGCAGCATGGCGCGCAGCGTTTCCCCGATCGCATTTTCCAGCTGGCCCCAGAAAGCGCCGGGGCCGCCATCCATATTGGCCTCGATCACGAAGACGGGATCGTAATCGGCCGCGCGGAAGACGTTCATCGAAAGGAAGTGGATCGATGGCACCTTGGCCATGAACGCGGCGAAATCCCCCTCGCCAGGGCCCTCGTTGGCGTCATTGTGAAGTTGATCGATCAGCGCCGTCAGCTTCGCGGCGCTTTCCGGCTTCACCTCGAGCGTGACGGATAGAATCGTCTGACGCATCGCTCCCCCCCAAAGCGTTCGCTACTCGACGGCGCCGCATCCCCCCGGCACCACAAGATGGTTAACGTCGCACCGACCCGGTATCCCTGTCAATCATGGCGCTCTGATTGGTCGCTATGTGCAGACAAAATCCGGCTTTTTTCTGCCGATTGCTGTCGATATGGGGCGGTGTGACTGGCGATGCGCCAGACATGCTCCTAATCCGGCATCCATGAGACTCGGCCGATATTGCTGCCTGATATGGATCGTCGGGCCGATGATTTTGGCGGGCGCGGGCTGTTCCCGCAAATCGCCGGACACGGCCCCTTCCTCTTCAAAGCCTGCCTCGCGCGCGACTGCCGTGGTTCCCGCAACGAGGCCGGCCGCGAAGGATATCCTGCCGGCGGACGTCGCCGCTTTCGTTGCGGATCGGGATGCCTGCGATCATTTCCGTGGCGAGGAACCTTATGACGGGAAGCGCGCCGAATTCCTCGTCGAGGCGACGCAGCGTTACTGCACCGGCACGGATCGAAGACTGACCGATCTCAGGCGTCGATATGCGGGGAACAGGGCGGCGATGGATCGTCTGCGCGGATATGAAGATGGGATCGAGTGAATCATGCTAGCATGATCCGGACTCGGGGGAGGAAGATGATGGGGGAGATTGGTCAATCCGTGGGCGAAAGCGGGCGCAATGATCCCGCTGACGTGACGATCGTCCAGACGATGCTCAACCAGATCGGTGATCTACTGGGAAGCGCCCCGCTGCCCGTGAACGGGAATTGCACGCCATCCACGATCGAGACGATCAGGAACTTCCAGTTCCGGCTCGTGAATTTGCTGAAGCCGGATGGCAAGATCGATCCGGGTGGCCGCAGCTGGAACAAGCTTGTGGCGCTGACGTCGAGCCCGCGCCCTTCCACGCGCGTGACGGTGCCCGCCGCCTCCACCGCCGATCGGCTTTCGGGCAAGGCATGGTGGACGTCCAATCAGGCGCGCTATCCGAACAGCGCGAACCTGATCGATCTGGAGCCTGATTTCCGCGCGCGGGCGACGGCTTTTGTCGATGCGCTGCGCGCGGCGGGCGCGTCCGTGCAGGTGAATGCCACGCGGCGGAACAGGACGCGCGCATGGCTGATGCACTTCTGCTGCCTGATCGCCAAGAATGCGGCGGCGGTGAAGACCGTCACCAAGAATGACGAGTGCGACATCATCTGGGATCATGGTAACGATGCCGCGACGCGCCAGGGCGCGCAGGAAATGATGATCTGCTTCAACATCGCCTTTCCCGCCGCGCTCAAATCCCGCCACATCGATGGCAAGGCGGTGGACATGACGATCGCGTGGCGCGGCACGCTGGCGATCCGGGATGCGCGCGGGCGGACCGTTTCGATCGCCGCGCCGCGCGACGGATCCAATCCGGCGCTCCATGCCGTGGGCGCGAGCTATGGCGTGGTGAAGCTGCTGAGCGATCCGCCCCACTGGTCCAGCGACGGGCACTGACAGGAACGGCGGGGGCGCGAAACCCCTTTTTGAACGCGGCGCCTGCCGGCTTCAGCCCGTTCCTTCCGCTCAGCCGAACTCCACCGTCAGCGATTGGGCGAAGGCGCCGCTCTTGCGCAGATGGCCCGCCTTGCCGCGCGCGCGGCGCAGGCCGGGCCGGGCGAGGAGCGGCTTGATCATCCTGTGCAGCGTCGCGCGATTGATATGGCGGCCGAAGCATTCGTGTATGCCATGGCCGAAATGGATATAGTCGCCGGGCGGCCGATCGGGATCGAAGCGGCCGGGATCCGTCAGCCGGCGCGGATCCATCATGGCGGACTGGAAGCAGGCGAAGACGGTCGCCCCCGCGGGAATCCTCTGCTGGCGCGGCGTGCCTGTCGCGAGGGTGCAATCCTCCAGCGCGATGCGGGGCAGGGCCGGCCCCAGCGGATCGAAGCGCATCGCTTCCAACAGATACCGGTACAGGCGATCATCGTCGTTCGCGGCGGCCGCCCGCCCGGCGAGGGCGAGCATGTCCGGGCGGCGGAGCAATTGTTCCAGCCCCTGCGGCACCACCATCGGCGGCTGGGGCGGGCCGCCCACGATCATGCCGGTCAGCGCCGTGCGGATATTGGCATCGTCGAACCAGGGATCGCCGGCCGCCTGCCGCGCCAGGCAGCGCGCGAGCACATCGTCCCGCGCGTCCGGCGCGGCGCGCCGCCGCTCGATATCGGCCTGGATGTGAGCGCGCAGCGCGGGCGCGATCTCCTCCACCTCCGCCACCAGCGGCGCATCGCCGGCGACGAACTGATATTCGAACAGGCGCGTGCCCCATACGCGCAGATCGCCCCCGGCGGGCGGGGATATGCCGAGATAATCGGCGATCACGTCGAAGGAGATGCGGCGTACGAGCGTGTCGACCACCTCGATCCGTCCGCCGGAGGCGTCGACGATGTCCGCCGCCTGCCGCTCCACCCGCGCGGCGAGGGCAGGCAGATCGTCTGCCCGCATCACGCTGCGCAGAGCGGCGATCGCGGTGCGATAATCCTGCCCGTCCGCCATGCCGAGGATGAAAGGCTGGCCACCCATCAGCAGATCGAGCTTGGGCTTGTAGGGGATGCCGAACTTGCGATCGTCGGCGAAGACCTCGACCACATCGTCATAGCGGGTGGCGGCATAGAGCCTGCCGAGATGGGGGATGGGCCAGTGGCGGCGCAGCAGGGCGAAGCCGGCGGGCGCGATCTTCAGCAGCAGGCTCATCAGCGCGGATGCGAGGCCGGATCGCTTGCGCAGCACCTCGGTCGAGGAAAGGACGCTCACGGCCGCGCCGGTCCCGATCGAGCCCTGCGGGCGCCCCGCCCGGCTTCATGCCGCATCGAATACATTCCCCGTCTCCAGCCCCTTTTCCAGCATCCGCGCCACCTTGGCGCCGGCCTCCGCGCGCGTGACCGTGCCGTCCTTGTCCACGTCTAGACCCCGATTCTGGAGATAGCGCCGCACCGGCGCCTGGCCTTCCACGAACAGGGCGTGATCCTCCGGCTTGCCGATCGCGGCGGGCCACAGGATCGCCATGTACACGTCGCCCAGATTGTGGAGCCTGCCCTTCTGCGGCAGGAAATATTTGCGCACGAACAGCAACTGGTCCTCCGCGTTCATCGCCGCCAGCGCCGTGGTGGTCGTGCCCAGCGCCGCCGCCGTTGTCGGCATGAACTGGATCAGGCCGATCGCGTGGGAGCCCGCCGCATTCTCGATCGAGGGCGAGAAGGTCGCCCCCGTCTCGAAGGCCATGCAGGCCATCAGATGATCCGGTACCACGCCAAGCTCGCCGCATATGTCCGCCACGCGGGCGCGGAAGGCGGGGCTTACCTTCCCGCCCCAGGCGAGGCGCGCGACCGGCGCGGATGGCGCGGGTACGGCGGCCGGGATCGAAACCGGGGCGGCCGGTGCCGGAGCGACCGGGGCGACTGGCGCCGGTGCCACGGGGGCAGGGGAGGGCGGCGCAACCGGCCGCACTTCCGAGGCGCCCGGAAACAGCGCCCAGCTTTTGGGGCCGACGATGCCATCCGGCACCAGCTGATGCGCGCGCTGGAATTCGCGCACCTTCGCCTCGGTGCCGGGGCCGAAGATGCCGTCCGGATCCACGCCCACGGCCACCTGCACGATCTTCACCGCCTCGCCGCGCGCGCCCCGGCGCAGCGTGGGGCGGCCGGCGGCATCGGCGGCGGGGATCACCGGATTGGTGATGACGCCCGTGCCCGCCATCAGGGCGGCGATCTGGCGCCGGAAATCGTCCATGTCGATCGTGTGCGGATCGGCCTTGCGGCCTTTCGGCAGCGCCCATTCGCGATGGGCGGCGCAATAATCGGCGCTGGATCCGATATGTCTGAGGATCGCGGCGACGCCCCGGCGATAGGCGTCCAGCTGCACCTGCGGCCAGGGATCGGCCGGCGTGCCGCGATTTTCCGCCTCGATGCCGATGAAGCTGGAATTGCCGGTGGTGAGGCCCCGCCAGCTGCCGCCGCCGGCATGATTGGCGCGGCCCGCCGCGATGACGAAGAAGGTGCCGTCGCGCCCCAACCCCAGTTGGGAAAGCGGCCCTGGCAGATGGTTGCCGCCAGCCTGCACCACGCCATCGGACAGCATCCGGAGAGTTGGCATGATGCCGTCGGCGGGCGTGCCCGTATGGTGGCAGATCACGCCGCGCACCTCTCCCATGTCGGCCCCGCGCTCCAGCCAGCCCGGCTGCTCCGCCACCTTCAGGCCGGCCCCGCGCAGCACGGCCGGCAGCCAGGAAAGACGATTGCTCATCCTGCTCTCCCCCGATCCGATCCCCGTTTCCCCGCGCCGCTCATGGCTTGACCGGCGCGTCTTCGACGCCGCCGAGCGCCTCGGGCAGCTCCACATCCTGCGTCAGCTGATCCGGCGAGGCGGGGTGATCGCAGCAATCGTCGGCGCTCTGATCCGCATCGTCTGTTGGCTCCCGCTCCTCGGCCGGGGGCGGAGCGGCGGCGATGGGCTGGCCGAGAGGGTTGCGCTCGTTCGACGCGGCATCCTCCGCCATCGAGCGCGACGAAAGCTGCGGCCTGGCCTCGCCGGCCTCGCCGGGCGTGGCCTTGGCCAGCATGTCCGGCACCATCCGTTCGAGGAAGCCGGCGACGAAGGCGACGAGCAGCAGCAGCAGCCAGTCCGGTCCGCTGCTGGAGAAACTGTCCGTCCCGGTGATGTTCGCATTGCCGATCAGCAGGCCCACGGCGCGGACCTTGACGAGCGCGTAGAGCAGGGTGCCGGAAACGGCGCCCACGAACAGGCGCAGCCCCGCGTCGATCACGGTATCGCGGATCGAGATGCTCGGCTCTATCTCCCGGTTGCGAACGGCCAGCGCGACCGAGAAGAAGGCCCCGACCGTGCCGATCGCGGCGGCGAACCACATGCTTTCCACCGCGGCGCGATGCTCGCCGCCCAGCCCGATGCCGAGTTTGGGCGAACTCAGTATCGCGATCAGGAGGACGAGCGCGGCCGCCACGCCCATCGAGGCGACCAGATAGGTCTGGCGCGAATTGGATTTACGCTCTTCCAGCAGATCCTGTTTCAGGCTTTCCAGTTCGGTCGCAGCCTGGTTGCTCTGGCCCTGAAGGCCCAGCGTCAGCGCGTCCGCCAGCCTCCGCTCGTAGCGCCGCGCGCGCTTCAGCCGGTTCGGATCGGTGGTGTCGCGCACCTCATCGAGCAGGCTGTCGACCGCGCCCCTCGTCACATAGAGTTCGCTCAGGCTCTTGCGCTGATCGGCGCCGCGCCCCTGATCGTCGGCAAACTGGATGACGATCCGTTCCTCCGTGCGATAGACAGCATAGAGACGATCAATCTTGATATAGATCTGCATTACGACGACGCCCGCCGCGTCCGGCTCGTCACGGGTCAGATCGGCGACGGAAAATGTCATGGTGGCTGCCCCTCCCCAAGCTGCCCGATGTTCGGCCTGTCCTGCGCCGAACCGCGAGACTGAATCCTCACCCAGATACGGATCGATCCCGGTGCCGGTTGATGTGGAACGGCAAAAAATCAGGCCCGACGAAAACGGGAATATCCGCGCCGTCGACTTTCCGGAAAATGCCGATCACATGGCGTCGTCGGACGATCTCCCCTCGATCATCGCCGCGATTCTTGCGCCCTTCGGCTGCGGCATGGCCGATGACATGCTAATCCACGGGATCGATCCGCGCCAGTCTTGCCATCATCGTGGCCCTGAGGGGAGGGGGGCAAAAGCGGCCGAGGGCGTGCGGCAAGGAATTTTTGCAGGATTGAAATGTTCGGAAATCAAGCGATTATCGGTCGCGATACAGTTCCCGTTCAGTAAGCGCCGGCACATACGGAACGGGTAGGGCGCTCCTCACGATCGTGAGGCAATTTGTACATGATTGGGGGGATGTTGCGGCCGATGCTGCGTTGCGCGCCATTGTTGGCACTGGTCTGTCTGGCGGCCTGTTCCGCCGGCAAGGAGGGTGGTCAGTCGGGCTCCGGAGGCGCGCGCACGCAGGGCACGCCCACGGTGGGCTTCGTCGTCGCGAAGCCCACCAGCGTGGAAATGGTCACCGAACTGGCCGGCCGGACCACCGCCTTCGAAAGTTCGGATGTTCGCCCGCAGGTGACGGGGGTGATCCGCCGCCGCCTGTTTACCGAAGGCACGCTCGTCCAGCGCGGGCAGACCCTCTACGAGATTGATCCGCGCCTCTATCGCGCCGCCGCCAATCAGGCCGAGGCGAACCTGCAAAGCGCCAGGGCCAATGCAGAGGCCACGCGCACGCTGGCCGAACGCTACAAGCCGCTGGCCGATATCGAAGCGATCTCGCGGCAGGATTATACCAATGCGCTGGCCTCGGCGCGGCAGGCGGCCGCATCCGTGGCGCAGACCAGCGCCGCGCTGGAGACGGCGCGCGTGAATCTGGGCTTCACCACCGTTCCGGCGCCGATCACGGGCCGCATCGGCCGTTCGCTCTTCACCGTCGGCGCGCTCGTCTCGGCGAGCCAGGCCGATCCGCTGGCGCAGATCCAGCGGCTGGATCCGATGTTCGTCGATATCCAGCAGTCGGCGGCGGACATGCTGGCCCTGCGCCGCGCGCTCGGCCGTGGCGGCATCGTCGCGGCGCGCGCGGCCGTCGAGCTGACGCTGGAGGATGGCGAGCCCTATGGCCGCACCGGCAGCGTGGAATTTTCCGAGGCGATCGTGAACCAGCAGACGGGAACGGTCACGCTGCGGGCCCGCTTCCCCAATCCCGATGGCCTGCTGCTTCCCGGCATGTTCGTGCGAGGGCGCTTCGCGGAGGCGATCAATAGCCGCGCCTTCCTGGTGCCGCAGGCGGCGATCACCCGTGATCCGAAGGGCAATGCGACGCTCTTCGTCGTCGATCAGGCGAACAAGATCATCCAGAAGACGGTGCGCGCCGATCGCACGCAGGGCGCCTCTTGGGTGGTTACGGAGGGGCTCGCGGTGGGCGATCGGATCGTCACGCAGGGCATTTCCAAGATCAAGGCCGATCAGGTGGTGAAGGCCGTGCCGGAGGATACGGCGCAGCGCATCGAGGCGCCTTCGAAGGACAAGGCGGGGCAGGCCGGCCAGAGCAAGGCTGACTAAGGCGCATGTCCCGCATCTTCATCGATCGGCCCATCTTCGCATGGGTGCTGGCCATTATCGTGATGCTGGGCGGCATCGGCGCGATCTTCGGTCTGCCGATCGCCCAGTATCCGGATGTGGCGCCCCCACAGGTTTCGGTGCGCGCCACCTATCCGGGCGCCAACGCCCAGACGATCCAGAACAGCGTCACGCAGGTCATCGAGCAGCAGCTGACCGGAATTGACGGGCTGATCTATTTCAGCTCCTCGTCCAGTTCGCGCGGCTCCGTCACGATCACGGTGACGTTCGAGAAGGGCACCGATCCCGATATCGCGCAGGTGCAGGTGCAGAATCAGGTGCAGCAGGCGCTCAGCCGCCTGCCCGCCCAGGTGCAGCAGCAGGGCCTGGTCGTCCGCAAGTCCAATCCGGATTTCCTGCTGCTCGTCGGCGTCTATGACGAGACGGACAAGATGAGCAATCGGGACGTTTCCGACTATCTCGTCTCGAACCTGCAGGATCAGCTCGGCCGCACGCCCGGCGTTGGCGATACCAACGTGTTCGGCGCGCAATATGCGATGCGCATCTGGCTGAATCCCACCAAGCTCGCCGCCGTCCAGCTGATCCCGAGCGACATCACTGCCGCGATCCAGAACCAGAATGCGGAAGTGGCGGCGGGCGAGATCGGCGGCCAGCCGCAGCCCGACACGCAGATGCTGAACGCGATCGTGACGGCGCAGACCCGGCTTCAGACGCCCGAGCAGTTCGCGAACATCGTGCTGAAGACGCTTCAGGACGGATCGACCGTCAAGCTGAAGGACGTGGCGCGGATCGAGCTGGGCGCCGAAAATTACAATCCCCGCAGCCGCGTGAACCGTCATCCCGGCGCCGGCATCGCCGTGCTGATGGCGCCGGGCGCGGACGCGCTCTCCACGGCCGAACTGGTGAAGGCTGAGGTGGAGAAGGCCGCCAGGAATTTCCCGCCCGGCCTGAAATTCTCCTACGCGCAGGATACGACCAACTTCATCAAGCTTTCGATCGACGAAGTGGTGAAGACCCTGTTCGAGGCGATCGTGCTGGTCGTGATCGTGATGTTCGTATTCCTGCAGAGCTGGCGCGCGACCCTGATCCCGGCGATCGCCGTGCCGGTGGTGCTGCTCGGCACGTTCGGCGTCTTCTATCTGGCCGGCTTTTCGATCAACACGCTCACTCTTTTCGGCCTCGTGCTGGCGATCGGCCTTCTCGTCGACGACGCGATCGTCGTGGTCGAGAATGTCGAGCGCCTCATGGAGGAAAATCCCGGCATGTCGCCGCGCGAGGCGACGATCGAATCGATGAACGAGATCAGCGTGGCGCTCGTCGCGATCGCGCTGGTGCTTTCGGCCGTGTTCCTGCCCATGGCGTTCTTCGGCGGATCCACGGGCGTCATCTATCGCCAGTTCTCGCTGACGATGGTTTCGGCGATGATCCTCTCGGTGCTGGTGGCGCTGATCCTGAGCCCGGCGCTCACGACCTCGCTGCTCAAGCAGAAGAAGGCGCATGGCGAGGCGCCGGATAGCTGGGGGGCGCGTCATTTCCCCGCCGTCGTCAACGGGCTCACCCGCGCGGGCCAGCGCTTCAACGAAGTCTTCGACAAGGGCGTGGAGCGCTATACGCGATCGGTGAAGGCGGTGGTCGATCGCAAGTGGCTGTTCCTGCTGATCTACGCCATCACGGTGGCGCTGCTCGCCATCCTCTTCCTGCGGCTGCCGACCGGTTTCCTGCCCACCGAGGATCAGGGCATCACCAGCATCCAGTTCCAGCTGCCGGCCGGCGCCACGCAGGGGCGCACCTTCGCGCTGCAGAAGCAGATCGAGGATTATTACTACAAGACGGACGGCAAGAATCTCCACACGATGTTCACCGTCAGCGGCGGCGGCGGCGGCGGTGCGAGCGGCCAGAATACCGGGCAGGGCTTCGTGGCGCTCGCGCCGTGGGAGGATCGCAAGGGCAAGCAGAATGCGGCCGATGCGATCGTCGCGCGCGCGGCATCCGCCTTTCAGGGCTTTCGCGATGCGCAGGTCTATTCGCTGGTGCCGCCGGCCATTCGCGGCCTCGGCCAGTCAAACGGCTTCACGATGGAGTTGCAGAATTCGGGCAGCCTGAGCACCGCCGATTTCGCCGCCGCGCGCGATCGGCTGCTGGCCGAGGCGCGCGCCGATCCGCAGCTCACCGCGATCCGCCTCACCGAGCTGCCGGATGTCGCCACGCTCAAGGTGGATACGGATCCGCAGAAGCTGGCGGCGCTGGGCCTCACGCAGACGGCGGTGAACTCCACGCTCTCCGTCGCGTGGGGTGGCGTCTATGTGAACGATTTCATCGATCGCGGCCGCGTGAAGCGCGTCTATGTGCAGGGCGATGCGCCGTATCGTCATGCGCCGTCCGATCTCGGCCAGTGGTTCGTGCGCGGCACGAACGGGCAGATGGCACCATTCAGCTCCTTCGCCAGCGTGGGCTGGTCGCAGGCGCCGACGACGCTTTCGCGCTTCAATGGCCTCTCCTCCTATGAAATCCAGGGATCCGGCGCGGCGGGCGTGGCTTCGGGCACGGCGATGGAGCGGATCGCGGCGCTGGCGGCGGAAATACCCGGCGTGTCGGTCGCCTGGGCGGGCCTGTCCTATCAGGAGCGCCTCTCCTCGGGGCAGGCGCCGATCCTGTACGGCCTGTCGCTGCTGGTGGTCTTCCTGTGTCTGGCCGCCCTCTATGAAAGCTGGAGCATCCCGGTGGCGGTGCTGCTGGTGATTCCGCTCGGGCTGGTCGGCGCCATTCTCGCCGTCACGCTGCGGGGGCTCATCAACGATGTCTATCTGCAGATCGGCCTGCTCACCACGATGGGGCTGGCGGCCAAGAATGCGATCCTGATGATCGAATTCGCCGAGCAGGAGGAGAAGAAGGGCAAGCGCGTGATCGATGCCGCTCTCTCCGCCGCCAGGATCCGCCTGCGACCGATCCTGATGACGAGCTTCGCCTTCATCCTCGGCGTGCTGCCGCTCGCCATTTCCACGGGCGCGGGCGCCAACAGCCGCATCGCGATCGGCACCGCCGTGATCGGCGGCATGCTGACGGCCACGCTGCTGGCGATCTTCTATATTCCGCTCTTCTTCATTCTCGTGCGGCGCGGCGTGCGCGATGGGCTGGCGAAGCTGCGCGGCCGGCCCACCGGCCATCAGGAAGGGGAGGCGGCCTGATGCGGCGCTTCGCCCTGCTGATCGCCGCGGCATCGCTGGCCGGCTGTTCGATGGCGCCGCGATATGAGCGGCCGGCGGCACCCGTGCCCCCCTCCTGGCCGGTGGGCGATGCCTATCTGCGCCAGTCGGAGGCGGCGCTGCCCGCGATCCGCTACACCGATGTCTTCACCGATGCCCGGCTGCGGCAGATCATCGATATCGCGCTGGCCAATAATCGCGATCTGCGCGTCGCGGCCGCCAATATCGAGATCGCCCGATCCCAGTATCGCGTGCAGCGCGCCGCGCTCTTTCCGCAGCTCGACGCCACCGGCCGCTACACCCGCACCGGCGGGGACGATGGATCCAGCAACTCTTATTCGGCCAATATCGGGACGACATCGTTCGAGATCGATCTGTTCGGGCGCCTCCGTTCGCTGAGCGATGCCGCGCTGAATCGCTATTTCGGCACGGAAGCGGCGGCGCGCGCCACGCGGCTCGCGCTGGTGGGCGATATCGCGGATGCGTGGCTCGCTTATGCCGCCGATCGCAGCCTGCGGAAGATCGCGGAGGATACCGCCGCCAGCGCGCAGCGGACGGTGGATCTCACCTCCGCGCGTCTGAAGGCGGGGGTCGCGCCGCGCACCGATCTACGCCAGGCCGAGCAGATACTGGCGAGCGCGCAGGCGGATATCGCCCAGCTGACCACCGCGCTCGCGCAGGATGTGAACGCGATCGAATTGCTGGCCGGCACCACGATCGATCCGGCTTTGCTGTCGCCCTCGATCGAGACGGCCTTCCCCACGATCACGGCATTGCCGGCCGGGCTGGACAGCGGGATCCTGCTGCGCCGCCCGGATGTGGTGCAGGCTGAATATGAGCTGCGCGCCGCCAATGCCGAAATCGGCGCCGCCCGCGCCGCGCTGTTCCCGCGCATCACGCTCACCAGCCTGTTCGGTTTTGCCAGCAATGCCCTGTCCACCCTCTTCAAGGATGGCGCCTGGGCCTATTCGGCGGCGCCCTCGGCCAGCTATCCGATCTTCCGGGCGGGGGCGGGGGTCGCCAATCTGCGCGGCTCGAAGGCGCAGCGGGATGCGGCGCTGGCCTCCTATGAGAAGACGATCCAGACGGCGTTCCGCGAAACGGCCGACGCGCTGGCGCGGCAGGGTACGTTCGATGCCCAGCTCGATGCGAACCGGCGCAACGAACAGGCATCGTCCGACAGCTTCACGCTGGCGGACGCGCGCTATCGGGGCGGGATCGATACCTTCCTCGCCCGGCTCGTCGCGCAACGCTCGCTCTATACGGCGCAGCGCACGCTCGTGGCGACGCAGCTGATCGGCGCGAGCAATCGCGTGACCCTCTATCGCGCGCTGGGCGGCGACAGCATGCTGGATGGCGAAGGCGCGCAGGGAGGCGCCGGCGGCGCATCGCGCTGATTTCCGGTGGCCCGATTCGCATCGATTCGCCCGCGCCCGTGCCGATCCGGGGCGGGCTTCATTCCACGAGGGATCAGCGCTTGCGACGGTCGTCCGGCCGGTCCAGCGCGGCCAGCAAATCCGCGATATCGGAGTTGAAGGACCGCGTCGGTTCCACCGGATAGGCGGTCCGCAATGCATTGGTGATCGCCTTGAGCTGGAGCGCGGTCCGCTCGCGTGCCGATGATGATCGATCCCCGGTCATGCTTAACGACTAGCGGGAAGCATCCCGATCGCCAATGAAAACCGATACTTACAGATCGTTATCCGTTGCCGTCCGGCTCCTGCGACAGCGCCTGGTACATCACCAGCGCATCGACGAAGCCCGCATCGGGATGCCGGAAAGCGCCCGGAAGCCGGCCGACAACCGCGAATCCCATGCGCTGCCACAGGCGGATCGCGCGCACGTTGGTGCTCACCACGAAATTGAACTGCATCGCCCGATATCCGCGCGCCCGCGCATGATCGATCGAATGGCCGCACATGCGCCCGGCAATGCCCCGCCCCGTCGCCGCCGCGCTCGTCATATAGCCGCAATTGCAGACATGGCGCCCGCCGCCGGCCTGATTGGGGCGGATATAGTAGGTGCCCAGGATCTGGCCGTCCTCCTCGGCCACGAACGTCTCCCTGTCCGGTGCCATCCAGTAAGCGAGCGCGTCGGCGTCGCTCATGTCGCGGTCCAGCGCATAGGTGGTGCCATCCCGGATCACGGGCAGGATGATCGCGGCGATGGCGGGCGCATCGGCCGCCCCGGCTTTGCGGATGAGCATGGCGCCGCTTACCGGGCGGGCGGGGCCGGCGCCAGCCCGCGCGCCGGCCGATAGCGGGCGTCAGGCGATGGC
The DNA here is from genome assembly GCF_003248515.1 of Sphingomonas sp. Taxonomy (GTDB): domain Bacteria; phylum Pseudomonadota; class Alphaproteobacteria; order Sphingomonadales; family Sphingomonadaceae; genus Sphingomonas_I. The sequence continues at coordinate 225,561 of NZ_QFOB01000003.1, read as the reverse complement.
GGTCGTCCGGATGAACGCGGCCTGCTCCACCCGGCTGCCCGCAGGCACGTCCTCCGTCAGCCAGACATTGCCGCCGATGATCGATCCCGCCCCGATCGTGATCCGGCCCAGCAGCGTGGCCCCGGCATAGACGATCACGTCATCCTCGATCACGGGGTGGCGCGGGCGGCCGCGCCCTTCCTCCAGCAGGCCGGCCGGCCCGCCCAGCGTGACGGACTGGTGAAGGCGCACATTGTTGCCGATCACGGCGGTCTCGCCGATCACCAGGCCGGTGCCGTGATCGATGAACAGCCGGCGGCCGATCGATGCGCCGGGATGGATGTCGATGCCCGTCAGCGAATGCGCGATCTCGCCGATGATCCGCGCCACCAGCGGCGCGCCCAGCCGGTGGAGGCGGCTGGCGATGCGATAATGGATGATCGCGATCAGGCTGGGATAGCAGAGCAGCACCTCGTCCACGCTGTGCGCGGCGGGATCGTTCGCCATCGTCGCCTCCACATCCGAATCGAGCGCGGCGCGGATCGCCGGCAGATCGTGCGCGAAGGCGCCGATGATGCGCGTCGCCTGAAGATCGGTCGCATCGTCCGTGTCGCCGGTGGAGGAATAAGCGAGTTCCCGGCGGATCTGGCCGTAAAGGTGGCTGAGCCCGTTCTCCAGCGTCTCGGCCACCCACGCCTCCTCATTGTCGGCGCGGACATAGCTGGGGCCGAGCCGCAGCGGGAAAAGCACGCCGCACAGGATCGACGTCACTTCCTCCAGCGTGCGCCGCGAGGGGAAGGTGGCGGAGCCATGCTCGCGATTGCGCGGATGCGCCTGGCGCCAGCGGTCTCGCGCGGTGCGCAGGCCGCCCAGCACCTCATTCAGCCGCCAGTAGCTGCTGTCTCCCCGGCCATGTTCGATATTCACGCTTACTCTCCTGCCTCGGTGTGCCGGGGCTAGGGGAGAGGCGCGGGATCGGCCACAAAGAAAGTCTATAAGATCAGTAGGAATAGTTCGCGGGTGGGTTCGCCGCCCCCGAAATTATCGGGGGAGGCGGAGTGCCCTTGCGACATCCCCCCAGGCGAGCAGCTTGAAATTCTGGGCGCGGGGCGGGTTCACCCCATCCTGCACCACCATCAGCCCGCCCGGAAAGCCGGGGCCGAAATCGCCGGTCGCGATCTCGATCCCGTCCGTCTCCTCGGTGCCGCCCACCTTGCCCGCCACGATGCGGAAGCGGCCGACATAGCTATCGTCGCTCAGACGATAGAGCGCATAGGCACTGTCGCCCTGGCTGGAGACCACCAGATAGCCGCCGTCGCGCGGGCCGCTGGCCGCGATGGCGAGCCCCTCCGCATCGGCCACGAGATGCACGCCGTCCGCCGCCGCGACGCGGATCGGCGCGGTCGATCCCGCAGCGCGCGCATCGAAGCGCCAGATGCCGACATCCTCTTCCGCCACATAAAGCTGATGCGTGCGTTCGTCCGTGACGCAGCCTTCGGATTGCGTGCCGAGCTTCATTTCGCGCACGATCCGGCCCTGCGCCGCGCCGCCGACGAGCGACAGTTCGATCTGCCGGATCGTGCCGTCCTTGATGATGTTGAAGGCGTGGAGCACAGCGCCCTCGCGATAGAGGCAGACGCCATAGGCCTCGCCCGCGCCGACATCGATCCGCGCGAGCGGCGTGAGCGTGGCGGTGGCGGGATCGAGGCGGAACAGGGCCAGCTTCGCATGCAGGGGATCGCCCCTGTCGCTGGCCGCCACGATGATGCCGGCAGCCCCCATGTCGCGCAGGTCGACATTGTTGACGCGGCCAGCATCGAGGAAGGATCGATCAGTGCCGTCCAGCCCATAAACGTGGAGGCCCGCCTGCTTGTCCGTCGCCACGATCAGGCTCGCGGCCGGATCGGCGGGATTGCGCCAGATTGCGGGATCGTCGGCCGCATCGGCATTGGCGGTGGCGACGGCTGCGGTTTCACCGCGCGCCTGCACCGTCACGACCGTTGCGGCCGCCGTCCTGGCGGCCGGCCCGGTGCCGGCCGTCGCACAGCCGGCCAGCGCCAGCGCCGCGAGGCCGGCCGAAAGCCCGGCCCGCATCAGAAGGTCACCCGCACGCCGCCGGTATAGCGGCGCCCGAAGCGCTCCCATTCGATCGTATAATCGGAGCTGCGCACATAGCGGCGGCCCGGCTGGTTCAGCAGGTTGGAGGCGTCGAAATAGACTTCGAAATGCGGCGTGACAGCATAGCGCATCGAGAAATCCATCTCGTCATCCGCTGCCCAATATTGATCGCCACCGTCGGCCGCAGCGCCGATCGCATCCAGCCACGCGGAGCGGCGCTGATAGTTGAGGCGCATCGAGAAGCCGTATTTCTCGTAATAGCCGCCGATATTGTAGACCGAGTTGGACGTGCCGGGCAGGCGCGTCTTGGTGCCGTCCGGCTTGGTGGCGCTGCTCTTGTTGAGCGTCAGGTTGGCCGAAATGCCGAAGCCGCCCATCCAGGATGGCAGGCCCAGCGCCTCGGTATAGGGCTCCAGCTGCTGCTGCACGACGAATTCGGCGCCGTAGAGATACCCCTTGCCGCCATTGGTGATCGTGCTGAGGATATATTGCGATCGATCGACCGTGCTGCTGTTCAGCACGTTGAGGCCGAAGGTGCGCGTATCGTCGAACAGCACGTCTTCCACGCGCTTGTAGAAGACGCCGACGCTGACGAAGCCCTGCGGGCGGACATACCATTCGAAATAGGCGTCGCCGCCATAAGCGCGCTCCGGCTTCGCTTCCGGATTGCCGCCCGATATGGTCATGTCGCTGTCATTGTAGGTGAAGTTCGGGCGCAGCTGATCGTAATCCGGGCGCGATGCGCCGGTGTTGAACGACAGCCGCAGCTTCTTCGTATCGTCCACGTTATAATTGAAGTGGAGGCTCGGATAGACGAGCGTCAGATCGTTCTTCACCTCGATCGGCGTGTTCGCGCCGTTGATGACGACGGTGGCCTTGCCGATATTCCTGATATGCTCGATGCGCGCGCCGCCGAGGATGCTGCCCCAGTCGAAGCGCGTCGTGGACATCACGTAGCCGGCGAAGACCTGCTCGCGCACATCATAATTGTTCGCGGTGAGCGGCAGATAATCCGCGATCGTATCCGCCAGCTCCACGTTGCGGCGCATCGCCGCCTTGTCGAAATAGCGGAACGTGTAGCCAAGCGGGATCTTGCCCTTGAAGGGCGTGTCGAGCGAGACGGGCAGGAAGGTGGTGGGAATGCCCACCGATGCCGCCTGCGCGCCCGTGATCGAAAGCTGGCGTTCGTCGGCCACCTTGGTGCGCTGGTCGAAACGGCCGCCCACCGTGATCGTGGTGTCGCCGCCGAACAGGTGCGTTTCGCGGCTCAGATCGAACTTGCCGGTATAGGCCTTGGTGATGTCGATCAGCTTGCTCGACGTGAGCGACGAGAGCGGGCGCGAGAAATCGTCGATGTTCGTGACGGCGGCGCCCGCCGAATAGCGGCCGCCGCTGGAAAGCGTGCGGAACAGCTGGACGCGGCCATATTGCGGATCGGAGAGATCATAGGTCACGGTCGGGCGCAGCGTGCGCGTCGAGGGGCTGTCGTAGCGTGCCTCGCCCACCACCGAGCGATCATCCTTCGATCGCGTGTAATTGGCGCGCCACGCCAGCTTCCAGCCGTCGCCGAAGCTGTGATCGCCGCCCAGCGTGTTGGTGAAGATCGTCTGGCGATAGGCGCGCAAAGTCGCGCGCTGGTTGATGTCGATCCCGTAGACGGTGCCCTTGGTCGGCGTGTTGCCGATGCACACGTCGGCATAGCCGCTGTTGGTGGGATTGGTGATGTTGGAAACGGTGCAGGCGGGCGAGGCGGGCACGTTCGCGTCGCTCTGGCGATCGTCCAGATCGAAGATGTAATTGTCGCGCGCCTCATCGTCGGTGAAGGCGGTGAAGATGGATTCGGCGAACAGGCGATTGTCGCCGTCCGGCTTCCAGTCGACCCGGCCCGAATAGGAATAGCTCTTGCGGGTGAGGCGATAGAGCTTGTTCTCGGTCTCGCGCGCCCAGATGCGGTCGGCATTGCCGGGCTGGCGATCCTGGCTCACCTGTTCCCAGTCGGTCTCGAAATTGTCGGTCACCATGTCGCGCCGGTAATAGGATCCGGAGGCGAGCACGCCGATTTCGCCGATGCCGGTGTTGAATCGGTCGGAAAGCACCAGCTGGCCTTCATATTCCTGGCGCTTGCCCAGCTCGACATAGCCGCCGCCCAGCTTCCCGGCGACGTGGAAGCCGTCATAATCGAAGGCGCTGCGCGTCTTGATGTCGATATTGCCCGCCACCGTCTCGCCCGTCATGTCGGGCGTCACCGCCTTGCGAACGATGATCTGCGAGGCGATCGCCGAAGGAATGCTGTCATAGCGCGTGTCGCGCCCTTCGGGGCTGACGATATTGATGCCGTCGATGGAAAGCGTCGTCCAGTTGATCGGCGCGCCACGCAGGCTGATGTAGCGCGCCTGCCCCTGATCGCGCTGCACGGCCACGCCCGGAAGGCGGCCGGCGGCCTGGGCGATATTCTGGTCGGGCAGGCGGCCCACGCCATCGGCGGCCGCGATGCTGACGAGCGAGTCCGAAGCCTTCTGCGCGGCGAGGCCGGCGGCCTCCGCCTCCGCGATCGGGCGCGATCCGGTGACGACGATTTCCTCGCCGCCGGCATCTGCGGCGGGCTCCGCGGCACGCGCGGGCGATGCGGCGAGAAGGATCAGGGCCGACGTGGAAAGAAGGGGCGCCGCGAAACGCGGGCGCCGCGAAAGAAAGGTCATGAAGCTGGTTTCCCCCGGTTGCCGGCTGGCCGGCTGGCGGGGTCCCCTTATCGGTGCGGGATGACAGATCGGAGACGGGACGGTTGCGGTTTTGCGCAGCAATCTTTTGTCGCGGCTCGCCGTTTCGGCCCGGCCGAAAGGATATGGGCCGAAGGCTTTCCTGTATCTCGACGATGGCTCCGAAACGATGTTACCAATATCGTCGACGCGCGATGATGGTTCTGGTCGATCGTTGCGTAATCACCTGGGGGCAGGCGCGGCATGACTATCGAGGCCGACGAATCCTACCATTTCGCCCCGCATGAACGGCCGGCTTTCCCCGGCTCTCCTTTCACGCCGAGCCATCCGCTCTCGCGGCGTGTCGGCTATGCGGGGGTCGCGCTGCTGGCCGGCATCGGGGCCACGTTCGGCAACGGGCTGGTGACGGTGAACGTCGCCAATCTCGGCGGCCCGATCGGTCTCTATGCGTTCGAGGTCAGCCTGCTGCCGGCCATCTATGTGGCGTTCAACGCCAGTGCGAACCTGATGCTGGTGAGGGGGCGGGCGCAGTTCGGCATTCCGGCCATCACGCAGGGGCTGCTCTGCGTCTATGCGCTGGCCGCGCTCGTGGAACTGATGATGCCGGGGCCGCTTTCGGCCATGCTGATCCGCGCGGTCTGCGGGATGACGGCGGCCGCATTGCTCACCTTCTCCATCTACAACTGGATGCAGGCCATGCCGCTGAAGGCGAGGCCGCTGGGCCTGATCCTGGCGATCGGCGCCTCGCAGCTTGGCCCGGCGCTGGCGCGGCTGGTGCCCGTCGATCTGCTCACGACGGAGGGGCTACAGGGTCTCGCGCTGATCGAACTCGGCATCGCGCTTGCCGTTCTCGCGGCGGCGATGGCGCTGCCCCTCCCGCCGAGCGAGCGGAGCAAGGCCTTTCAGCCGCTGGATTTCGTCACCTATCCGCTCGTGCTCGTCGGGATGCTGCTGCTCTGCACGGTCCTGTCCGAAGGGCGGCTGCTCTGGTGGACGGATACGCCCTGGCTGGGGGTGGCGCTGGCCGTGGCCGTGCTGCTGTTCTGCGCGGCAGGGCTGATGGAGCATCTGCGCGGCGAGCCGTTGCTCCGGCTGCGCTGGCTGGGAAGCTCCGGCATCCGGCGCTTCGCGATCGTGGCCCTGCTGGTGCGGCTGGCGCTTGCGGAGCAGACCTATGGCGCGGTCGGCCTGCTCACGTCGGGCGGGTTGAACAACGATCAGCTGCATCTCCTGTTCGGCCTCGTCGCGCTGGCGATGGTGGCGGGCACGATCGCCGCGATCGTGACCGTCACGGAAACGAGATTGCCGATTCAGGTGATGGTCGCGGCGCTCATCATCGCCGCCGGCTCCTGGCTGGACAGCAGCGGCACCAATCTCACGCGGCCGCCGCAGCTGTATCTCAGCCAGTCGCTGATCGCCTTCGGCACCACGCTCTTCATAGGGCCGGCGCTTCTCTATGGTTTTCTTCAGGTTCTTCGTCAGGGGGGTGATCATCTCGTGAGCTTCATCGTGCTGTTCGGGACCACGCAGAATCTCGGCGGCCTCGCGGGTTCCGCGCTGCTGGGGACCATCCAGGTGATCCGCACGCGCGCGCACGCGCTGGCCCTGTCCGAACATGTGCTGCCGATGGATCCGCAGGTGGCGCAGCGCATCCAGGGCGGTGCCGCGAGCCTGTCCGGCACGATCGTCGATCCGGGATTGCAGGCCGCGCAGGGCGGCGGGCTGCTTGGCCAGGCGATCACGCGTGAGGCAACGATCCTCGCCTATAACGATGTCTTCTGGTTCGTCACCGCGCTCGCGCTGGCGACAGCCGCCTATATCGCCCTCACCGGGCTCTTCGTCTGGTTTCGCGCGAAGCCAGACGTGGCCGGAGCGGCGGCATGACCGGCGCGACCACCACCGAAAATCCCCCGACACCGTCTCCGACACCGGCACCCGCATCCGCGCCGCCGCCGGGATGGCATCCGCACCGGCATCGCGGCATCGTATCCCTCGCGATCGTCGGGATCGGCATCGTCGCGATTCTCGTCCTTCTGCGCGCGTGGGATCTGCCGCCCTTCCGGGGGCGCATCGAGACGACCGACAATGCCTATGTGCGCGGGCGGACGACCGTGATCGCGCCGCAGGTAAGCGGCTATGTGGCCCAGGTGCTGGTGCGCGATTATGCGCAGGTGCGGAAGGGGCAGATCCTCGCCCGGATCGATGACTCGCTGTATCGGGCGCGAGTGGAGCAGGCGCGTGCCGATCTGGACGCACGCATCGCGGCCCTCGCCAACAATGCGCAGGCGCGCGCGGCGCGCGCCGCCGGGCTGCTGGGCCAGGAAGCCGGGATCGGCAGCGCGCAGGCGCAGCTCCGGCGCGCGCAGGCGGATATGGCGCGGGCGAGCGATCTCGTCGGCGATGGCTCCATCTCGATCCGCGAGCGCGATCAGACGCTCGCGGCGCTGCGCGCGGCCGAGGCGCAGCTGCGCCAGGCCAATGCCTCGAGCGAGATCGCCCGGCAGGACGTCCGCTCGGTGGATGTCGGGCGCGGCGGCCTCGTGGCGCAGGTGGAGGCCGCGCGCGCCGCGCTGCGGCTGGCCGAGATCAACCTTTCCTATTGCGTGATCCGCGCGCCGGAGGATGGGCAGCTGGGCGAGATCGGCGTGCGGCTCGGCCAATATGTCACGCTGGGCACCCAGCTCATGTCGCTGGTGCCGGGCGAGCGCTGGGTGATCGCCAATTACAAGGAAGCGCAGACGGCGCGGATGATGACCGGCGATCGCGCCAGCTTCACGGTGGATGCGCTGGGCGGCGCGCGCTTCACGGGCAGGATCGAGCGTATCTCGCCCGCCGCCGGATCGGAATTCGCGGTGCTGAAGCCGGATAATGCGACCGGCAATTTCGTGAAGGTGCCGCAGCGCATCGGCATCCGCATCTTCATCGATTCCGGCCAGCGCGGGGCGGAGCGGCTGCGGCCCGGAATGTCGGTGGAAACGCGGATCGATACGGGTGACAGGGAGTGAGGAGAAGCGCGGCGCTCGCCGGCTTCGTCGCGCTCGCGGCCTGCGCAGGGCCGCGCCCGGCCATCCCCCCGGCGGCAAGCCTCGCGCCGCCGCCGGCCTGGCGGGAGGGGGCGGCGGGCATGGCCGCGATCCGGGATGAATGGTGGAAGGCGTTCGGCGATCCGGCGCTGGATGCAATGGTGGCGCGCGCGATCGCCGGCAACAGCGATCTGGCGATCGCGGCGGGCCGCGTGGCGGAGGCGCGCGCCCAATATGGTATCGTCCGCTCCCAGCAATTGCCCAGCCTCGGCGCGGGGGCTGGCGGGCAGCGCGAGCGTTTCGTCAATCCCTTCGGCCAGCCGGCGGAGCAGACGGCCGGGCAGGCGCAGCTTCAGGCGGCCTATGAAGTCGATCTGTTCGGCCGGCTGGCGAGCGGCACGGCGGCGGCGCGCGCCGCGCTGCTGGCGAGCGAGGCCGCGCGGGAAACGGTGCGCCTCGCGATCATCTCCTCCGCGGTGAGCGGCTATATCCAGCTGCGGGCGCTGGATGCGCGGCTGGAGGTGCTGCGCCAGACGCTGGCAGCGCGCACGGATTCGCTCCGCATCGCGCGCCGGCGGGCCGAGGCCGGCTATGCCACCAATCTGGAATTGCGGCAGTCGGAGGCGGAGGCCCGCGCCACCGAGCAGCTGATCCCCACCACCGAGCTTGCGATCCGCCGGCAGGAGGATGCGCTGTCCCTGCTGCTGGGCGAAAGCCCGCGCGCGATCGAGCGCGGTGCCCCGCTCGATCGGCTCGCGCCGCCGCCGCCGCCCGAAAGCCTGCCCGCCGCGCTGCTGCGCCAGCGGCCCGATATCGCCCAGGCCGAACAGCAGATGATCGCGGCCGATCATTCGCTGGATGCGGCGCGCGCGGCCTTCATGCCGCAGGTGCAGCTTTCCGCGTCGGGCGGCTATGTCGCCTCCACGTTGCTCACCGATCCGATCGGTATCTTCTCGCTGGGTGGAAGCGTGCTCGCGCCCCTGTTCGCGGGCGGGAGGCTGCGGGCGCAGGCCGATGCGGCGGCGGCGCGGCGCGATCAGGCCGCGTTCGGCTATCAGCGCGCGGCGCTGGCCGCGTTCCGCGATGTGGAGGATGCGCTTGCCGCCGTCCGCCGCACGGCGGAGCAGGAGCAGGTGGTGGTGGCCCAGCGCGATGCCCTTTCCGGCGCTCTCAGGCTCGCCACGAACCGCTATCGCGCCGGCTATTCGCCCTATCTGGATCAGTTGGATGCCCAGCGCGGCCTGCTCGGCGCGGAGCTTGCGCTGGTGCAGGCCCATGCCGATCGCCTCTCGGCCTATGTCTCGCTCTGCCAGAGCCTGGGCGGGGGCTGGTCGGCGGAAAGGCTGGCCAGCCGTTGATGAGCGCCCGATCCGCTCCTAGCGTCCGCCGTGGGCCAGCATCAGATGCGCCACGCCGATCATGCCGGTCACGATGATCTGCACGCCAACGCACAGCAGCAGGAAGGCCACCAGCCGGGAAAAGACGCGCGCGCCGGACGGGCCGAGCAGGGCCACCACGCTGCCGGCGGAACGATAGCAAAGCCAGATCATCAGCGAGATGGTGATCGCCGCCAGGCTCATCCCGCCGAAGAACGAAAGCGTCCCGATCCCGCTCGACGGGCGCTGGGAGGAAAGGGCGATCGCCACCGCGATCGTGCCGGGGCCGGTGGTGAAGGGCATGGTAAGCGGGAAGAAGGCCACATCCTCCCCGGAATCGTGCGCCGGGGCGGCCGCGCTCGCCTTTCTTTCCTCGTGTGTACCCGGCTGCATCAGCAGCGCCCAGGCGCGGATCGCGACGACAAGGCCGCCGGCGATGCGCAGGGCCTCCAGGCTCACGCCGAAGAAATTCAGCACATAGCTGCCCAGCCAGAGCGAGACGAGCAGCACGATTGTGGAATAGAGCCCGATCCGCGCGGCCATGCGGTGGCGTTCGGCGATGGATCGGCCCTCCATCACCTCGTTGAAGATCAGGGCCGCGCCGATCGGATTGACGATCGAGAAGAGCGCCGGAAAGGCCAGCAGGAAGGCGCCGATCGCGCTTTCCACGGGCAGCGGGCTCAGATCCATGGGGCTCCTGTCTCGATCGGGGGCAGGCTTTCCGCGGAAATCCTTTCGCGACAGGGGTTACGCGGCCGCGCCCCGCCGCGCCAGTGGGGTTTTGGATCTAGCCGGCCATCGCTTTCCGCGCCGCGCGGACCAGCAGGAACAGCAGCGGCACCGCAATCACCAGCGCCAGCCCGAACAATGCGATCGATTTGATGTCGTGCAGCCACGGGCCGACCGCGCTGCCGAAGGCGAAGCCCGCCCAGGCGACGGCCGGCGCCCACAGGCAGGCCGCCAGAATGTTGAGCAGCACGAACTTGCGCGAGGGGATGGCGGATGTTCCGATCGCCACGGGGCTTACGGTGCGCAGCCCGTAGATGAAGCGGAAGGCGAGGATGAAGCTCGTCGGATAGCGCTCCAGCCAGCCGAGCGCGCGGGCGAAGGCGGGGCGCCGGGTGACGCGCCTCACCCAGCGATGGTCGCGAAACCGGCGCGCCAGCCAGAACCACAATTGATCGACCAGGCAGGAGCCGACCGCGGCCGCCGCGCAGACGCCCCAGATCGGCAGCAGCCCCTTCTGCGCGAGGATGCCGCCGGTGACGACCACGGCCTCCCCCTCGATCCCGGCGCCCGCGAGGATGGCGAGCAGCCCGTAACGGGCGACGAGGGCCTCAATCGCCAAGGCGCGGGATCATGTCGTGGTGCATGGCCATGCTTGTGGCGGAGCCGGGGTGCGGCGCCAAGAGGCCCGGCGAAATCGATCCTGCCATCGGGGGATGGAGGGATCGAAGCGCGGCCGGATGGCCGGCGGCGCTACAGCAGGATCTCGCGCCGCTCCGCCGCGCTGCGCAGGCCGGCCTCCATCACCTCCAGCACGGCGATGCCGGCGGAGGCGGGGACGGGATTGTCGCCCTCGCCCCGGATCGCGGCCGCCAGCGCGCGCCAGAACAGGCGATAGTCGCCCGGCTCGTTGGCAATGATCGTGGGATCCGGACCGTCCTCCGGCCGGGTCATCAGGCCCGGCCCCGGATCGATCCCCCAATCCTCGCCCGCCGGCGCCTGCCCCGCCACCGTCTTCGCCTCCTGAACGTCGGTGCCATATTTGATCCAGCTGCCGCGCGTGCCGTGCACGACGAAGCGCAGGCCGTGCGAGGCGACGAGCTTGCTGGCATGGAGGTGCACGCGCCGATCGGCATAGCGCAGCACCGCCTGGGCATAATCCACCCCCGGCCCGCCCGCGCGCAGCGTCGCCAGATCGGCGGTCACCGCCAGCGGCCGGCCGAACAGGAGGATCGCCTGATCGATCAGGTGCGGCCCCAGATCCTGCCACGGGCCGGCGGCGCGCGCTTCCTTCCAGCTGTCCGCCGGGCGGGGACGGAAGCGATCGAAGCGGCTTTCCATCTCGACGATCTCGCCCAGTTCGCCCTCCGCGATCAGGCGCCGGAGCGTCCGGAAATCGGCGTCCCAGCGGCGATTGTGGAAGACGGTGACGATCCGGCCTCGCGCCTCCCCCTCGGCGGCGATGCGGCGCGCATCGGCCAGCGTGGTGGCGAAAGGCTTGTCGATCAGGACATGGCGGCCCGATGCGAGCGCCGCCAGCGCATGTTCGGCATGCAGCTCATCGGGGCTGGCGACGATGACGAGATCGATATCGTCCCGGTCCAGCAGTGCCGCCACATCGGGCGCCACCGCGATATCCGGCAGATCGGCCCGCACCTTCGCGGCATCGCGCGAGACGATGGCGCGCAGCGCCATGCCCGGCGTGGCCGCCACATAAGGCGCATGGAAGGCGCGGCCCGCCAGGCCATATCCGATCAGGCCCACGCCGATCTGTCGCTGCATCGTCCCCTGTTCCATCCTGTCCCGATCCCCGCATCACCCGATAGCGCTCTGGACAGGCCACGGCAAAATCGCGGAGATGGCCGGAGCCCGGAGGCCCCATTTTATGCAGAAACGCTATGATCTCGTCGTCATCGGCAGCGGCCCTTCCGGCCGGCGCGGCGCGGTGCAGGCGGCCAAGCTCGGCAAATCGGTGCTCGTGGTGGAAAAGGGGCGGCGCGTCGGCGGCGTCTCCGTGCATACGGGCACCATCCCTTCCAAGACGATCCGGGAAACGGTGCTCAATCTTTCCGGCTGGCGCGAGCGCGGCTTTTACGGCCGCTCCTATCGCGTGAAGCAGGATATTTCGGTCGGCGATCTGATGGGCCGGCTCCACAAGACGCTGGAGCATGAGGTGGAGGTGCTGGAGCACCAGTTCCACCGCAACGGCGTGCAATGGGCGCACGGCACCGCGCGCTTCATCGATCCGCATGCGATCGAGATCGTGGGCGAGGATGGCGAATGCCGCCGCGCGGAGGCCGATTTCGTGCTGCTCGCCTGCGGCACGCGCCCCTTCCGCCCCGATTATGTGCCCTTTGACGGCCGGGATGTGCTGGACGGGGACGAGATACTCGACATCACCCAGCTGCCGCGCAGCCTCACCGTGATCGGCGCGGGCGTGATCGGCGTGGAATATGCGACGATCTTCTCCGCGCTGGACGTTGCCGTCACGCTCGTCGAGCCGCGCCAGTCCTTCCTCGATTTCATCGACAAGGAATTGATGGAGGAATTCGTCCACGAGCTGCGCGATCGCAATGTCGGCCTCAGGCTTGGTGCGGCGGTCAAGGAGATCTCCGTCGCGAACGGGCGCACGCAATGCCGGCTCGATAATGGCCGCTGCGTGGTGAGCGATATGCTGCTGTTCGCGGCCGGCCGCGTCGGCGCGGTGGACCGGCTGAATCTGGAGGCGGCGGGCCTTTCGGCCGATCATCGCGGGCGCCTCACCGTCGATTCCCGCACGATGCAGACGGGCCAGCCGCATATCTATGCCACGGGCGACGTGATCGGCTTTCCCAGCCTTGCCTCCACATCGATGGAACAGGGCCGGCTCGCCGCGCTGCACGCCTTCGGGCATGAGCCGCCGCCGCCGCCCGAATTCTTCCCCTACGGCATCTATTCGGTGCCGGAAATTTCGGTGGTGGGGATGAGCGAGGAAGAAGTGCAGCGGCGCGGCATCGCCTATGAAACGGGCATCGCCCGCTTCCGCGAAACATCACGCGGGCACATCATGGGGCTGGAAAGCGGCATGATGAAGATGCTCTTCTCGATCAAGACCCGCCGGCTGCTGGGCGTGCACATCATCGGGGAGGGCGCGACGGAACTGATCCATATCGGTCAGGCCGTGCTGAACCTCAAAGGCACGATCGACTATTTCATCCAGAATACCTTCAATTATCCAACGCTCGCGGAAGCCTACAAGATCGCCAGCCTCGATGCGTGGAACAAGCTTCAGGCGACGGTGGCGGGCGGCGGCATTCCCGCGCCGGTTGCGGGCGCGGGCTGAGGGCGTCGGGGCGGAGAGAGCGGAGCGGCTGCTTTTGGTGGGAAGCGGTTGTGGGACCAGCGAAGCTACATGCCGCCAGTGAACAGCATCATGTGCGGCATCATATATAGCGCTGCGCATATGGCGATTGCGGCCAAGGGTATGGCGCCGTGCTTCACTCGGTTCGCAACGACGGTCCCGAGCAGCAATATGCCGAGAACGACAAGAGGTTTCACCACATAATAGTGAAACTGCTCAGTCGTAGGGTATCCCACCACATGCTGGTCGATAACTCCGCGATACAGACCCCATCCGACGAGCAGGATTAACGCCCAAAGCGACCCCACGGCGGCGGCCAGGATGTTCGCGATACCCATCCACGATTTATGTCTGGCTTGCTCTAGGTCCGCAACTGGGGCGATAGACGCCGCTGCATCATGCTCGTCATCTCAGGGGCGGCTGGCGTCCTCGTCATCGATGCGAGGGGGAGCGGAGCGAGTGGGAAGACGCATAACGCGCTGAACCGGGCTTCTACCGCCCCGGCTCGAACACCGACCAGCCGGTGCGCTGCACCAGCCGCTCCAGCGCGAGCGCGCCGATCTGGCTGTTGCCGCGTTCGTTGAGGCCCGGGGACCAGACAGCGATGGAGGCGCGGCCCGGCGCTATGGCGAGGATGCCGCCGCCCACCCCCGATTTGCCGGCCAGGCCCACGCGATAGGCGAACTCGCCCGATCCGTCATAATGGCCGCACATCAGCATCAGCGCGTTGATGCGCCGCGCGCGCGCGGCCGACACCACCGATCGCCCCGTTGCCGGGTTGCGTCCGCCCAGCATCAGATAGCGGCCGGCGAGCGCCAGCTGGCGGCAGCTCATCGCGATCGCGCACTGGTGGAAATACACGCCCAGCGTCAGCTCCACGGGATGATGGAGATTGCCGAAGGCGCGCATGTAATTGGCGAGCGCCGCATTGCGGAAGCCGGTCTCCTGCTCCGCCTGCGCGACGCGTTCGTCCACGAAGATCGCGTCCTCGCCCGCCAGGGCGCGCGTGAAGCGCAATATCTCGCCCACGGCCTCGCGCGGGCGGTGCCCGGCGAGGATCATGTCGGAAACCACGATCGCGCCGGCATTGATGAAGGGATTGCGCGGGATGCCGCCTTCGGTTTCCAGCTGGACGATCGAGTTGAACGCGCTGCCCGAAGGCTCGCGGCCCACGCGCCGCCACAGCGCATCGCCCGCCTTGCCCAGCGCCAGCGTGAGCGCGAATACCTTGGACACGCTCTGGATCGAGAAGGCTTCCTCCGCGTCCCCGGCAAGGTGGCAGGCGCCGTCCGCCTCGATCACGGCCATGCCGAAGCGCGCGGGATCCACCTCCGCCAGCGGCGGGATATAATTGGCGACGCGGCCCCGATCCGTGATCGTCGCCATCTCCCCGGCAATGTCGCGGACGATCGCCCCGATTTCGCTCACGCTCCGCTCCGTTTCCCGTCGTTCTCCGGTGCGCGCGTCTGGCGCGGGCACGCGGCGGGGCCACGATGCGGCGATTGGCGCCGTGAAGCGAGGGCAAATGCGGGCGGCGTGGCCCGCATGTGCCATTTTTGCACCGATATTGCCGTGGCGATCAGGCGCCCCAAAAAAGCGACAAGTTTTTCTTTACAGTTTCGCAACAGCAGCATTACCTTGCCGCGCTGCAACAAGTCAGATGACCCGAAGATCGGGCGCTGAATAAAGTGATTGCCGGTGCGCGGGGGATTTGCGCGCGTCTGTCGTCAGTGAAGGGGGCAAAGATAATGGGAAACGTGCGTTCGGATCTCGTCGCGGTTGCTGCGGCGGCGCAGCATAAATCGCTCCGCAGGCCTCTGCTGGCGATGACGGCGGGGCTTCTCGCCTGTACCGCGATCACCGGATCGGCTTTCGCCCAGTCCAGTACATCCGATGCATCGGAGAAGGGCTCCGACGAAATCGTGATCAGCGGCTCGCTCAACGCGCTTCCGATCAAGGATGTCGGCACCGTCTTCGGCTTCGACAAAACGCTGGTCGAAACGCCGCGCTCGGCCTCTACTGTCTCCAAGGAGCAGATTGAGCGTTTCGGCGTCACGAGCATTTACGATCTCGTCGCACAGGCGCCCGGCACCTTCACCAATTCCTTCTTCGGTGTGGGCGGTTCGCTCGATATTCGCGGTACGCCGGGCGAAACCTATTTCCGCGGCATCCGCCGTCTCGACAATCCGGGCAATTATCCCACGCCGATCGGCGCTGCCGACCGGATCGATATCGTGCGCGGCCCCGCCTCGCCGCTCATGGGTCCGGCCAAGACCGGCGGCTATGTGAACTTCGTGCCGAAATCCGGCCGCGCGGCGAACGGCAGCTATCTTTCCGAGCCGAAGGCGGAGCTTTCCTACACGCGCAGCAGCTGGAACGGGAATATCCTGTCCGGCAATATCGTGGGGCCGGGCAAGATCGGCGGCCAGGAATTCGGCTATAGCCTCTATGGCGAACTGACCGATTCCGACAGCTATTACGACAATATCTTCACCCATCAGACGCTGCTGCAGGCCTCTTTCGATACCGATCTTTCCAGCTCGCTGCGCTTCGAGTTCGGCGGAATGTACGATAATTATCGTGGTACCCAGAATGGCGGTTGGAACCGCGTCACGCAGGATCTGATCGACAACGGCACCTACATCACCGGCAGCGCCAAGCCGCTGGATACCAATCGCGACGGCAAGATTTCGCAGAGCGAGATCAATGCGGTGGGTGGCCTAGGCACGTTCGGATCGGCGCTGTGCACCACCGTTCCCTTTTCCAATCCCTTCGCGAGCAGCCTGACGAACAGCTGCCTCACCACCGTCTATCCGCAACTGGGGCTGACCAATGTGGGCACGGCAAAGCTCAGCCGCCGCAAGACGCTGACCGGAACGGACGATTTCCTCAACAATGTCGGCACGACGGCCTATGCCGATTTCATCTGGGATGGCGGCAACGATCTCGAAATCAAGAACCAGTCCTTCTACGACGGTTATGATAACGATAACGAGAATGCCTATGGCTTCTCCCAGTTCGCCAATTCCTATGTGATCGAGAACAAGACGACCATCTCGAAGAAGTTCACCAACGAGCTTGGCAAATTCTCGATCCAGGTGTCGCCGTCCATCCGCTACACGAAATTCAAGCATGGCGACGATTTCGGCTATGAATATTTCGCGCGCGTCGATCTGACGCAGGGCTATGATCCGCAATCGATCCGCCTGCTCTCCACGCAGACGGACTCCAGCTATTCCAGCTATTTCAAGGGCCACTATACCGATGCGGCGCTGAGCGCGCTGGCCGATCTGGATTTCGCCTTCGGCCTCGATATCACGCTGGGGGCCCGTTACGACAATCTCCACGTCAAATCGACGGCTGTGCTTTCGAAGATGGATCCGAACCAGTTTTCGGTGAACATCAATCCGGCGCTCACCACCGCCGCCGATCTGGCGCGCGGCTATAATACGCAGACGGATACGCAGGGGGCCTGGTCCTGGTCCGCCAGCGCCAATTACAAGCTGCCCTTCGGCTTCACGCCCTATGGCACGATTTCGAAGCAGTCGGTGATCATCACCGGGCAGGGCGCCGAGGTGGATCCGTCCAACGTGTACGGCAATACCTGGGTCACCTCGTCGAAGCTGTACGAAGGCGGCCTGAAGGGCAGCTGGCTGGATAATCGCCTCTATGCCGCGCTCTCCTTCTACAAGCAGACGCGCACCGATTATTCGATCCAGTCGCTCACGGTGAACCAGGCGATCCGCACCACCGGCATCGAGGGCGAAGTGCGCTGGGCGGTGGACCGGCACCTGCTCGTCACGGGCGCCTATACGCACACGAAGGTCGTGAACCTCGCCTTCCTCAACGGTGGCGGCGCCTTCTTCTATTATTATGGCGCGGATTATCTCAAGTCGTTCGGCATCAATCCCGCGCTCATTCTGGGCGGCGCGCCGAGCGGCCTCGTGACGCTGACTGACAAGAGCATGGCGGAGCGCCCCGGCATTCCGCGCAATCTCTATTCGGGCACCGCCAGCTATTCGTTCGACAACGGCATCGCGCTCACCGCCAGCGCCAGCCACGTGCCGGCGGTCTGGGCCGATTATCCGCATACGGTGCGGCTGCCGGCCTATACGCTCGTCGATCTCGGCGTGTCCTATGGCACCGATCACTGGCTGTTCCAGCTCAACGTGAAGAATGCGCTCAACGAACGTTACTTCCGCGCCAATTTCGTCGAGCTTTATGGCTCGCAGAACGTGAAGCCCGAAGTTCCGCGCAGCTTCCAGGCGACGGTGAAGTACAAGTTCTGATAGCGTCGGAAGGGCGCCCGCGCGATGCGGGCGCCCTTTCTTGTCGGCGTTTGCCCGGGAAGGGCGTCGTCGGGTGGGAGCGGACGATGAAGGCGATGCGGGCGGCGGGTCGGGTTTTCGCCCTTGGGGCCGCCGCGCTCGCCACGGGCTTTGCATTTTCCCCGATCCACGCGGCCGAGCCCCCCGTGCCGCCGATGCCGGTAGTGCAGGGACGTATCGCGCCGAAGATCGTCGTCGTCGCCAATTTCGAGCCCGGCAAGGATATGGGCGACGAGCCCGGCGAGTTTCAGCTCTGGGCCGAACGCGAACATCTGGACGAGGAGATAGTGGTTCGCGGCGTGCTCCACCCGCTCCGCCGCAATGCAGGCGGCGTCTATGGCATCGTCTGGGGCGATGCTGGCACGATGGTGAGCGGCGTGGGCGAGCAATTGTCGGCCCTGCTGCTGGATCCGCGCTTCGATTTCAGCAGGACCTACTGGCTGTTCACGGGCATTTCCGGCGGCGATCCGAATCTCGCCCCGGTCGGCAGCGCGGCCTGGGCGCGCTGGGTGGTGCAGGGCGATACGCTGCGCGAGTTCGACGATCGCGAGGTGGCGAAGGATTGGCCCTACGGCCTCTTCGCGATCGGCGCGGACAGGCCGAACGCGCTGCCCGCCGATCCGAAGAGCTTCGCGGGCTATACCGATACGGGCAAGCTCTCGATGGTGCAGCCGCTCAACCAGGGCCTCGCCCGCTGGGCCTATGCGCGCACGAAGGACATCGCGATTCCCGATACGCCCGCGCTTCGGAAGCAGCGCGCGCTCTGGAAAGGTTATCCCAATGCGCAGAGGCCGCCCTTCGTGCTGATGGGCGAGACGCTGGGTTCGGTGCGCTACTGGCATGGTCCCGGCCGACTGAAATGGGCCGAGGACTGGGTGAAGCTCTGGACCGGCGGCAGGGGCGTGTTCGCCATGTCCAACATGGAAAGCCAGTCCATGGCCGGCGCGATGAACGTGGCGGCGAAGGCCGGCCTCGTCGATCTCGATCGCGTGATGGTGTTGCGCACGGCCAGCAACCAGACGATGCCACCGCCCGGCCACTCCGCTGTGGAAAGCGTGGGGGATGAGGGGCCGGGCCAGCGCGTCGCCTATGAGGCCAATTATCGGGTGGGCGCGCCCGTGGTGCACGAGATAGTCGATCACTGGGATCTCTATCGCGACCATATCCCCTCCGCGCCGGAGCAATGACGGGGCGGCTTTTCGCGTGGGCGGCGGCATTGCTGCTCCTGCTGCCGGGCACGGCCGCCCGGGCCGCGGACGGCGAGGAGCGCACCGCGCGCCTGTTCGACAGCATCGTGGGCGATCCGGCCCGTCTGCGCGTTTTCCTGAAGGCGATGCCCAAGGGCGGCGATCTCCACAACCACCTGTCCGGCGCGCCTTATGCGGAGGATTATCTGCGGTGGGCGGGCGAGCGTGGCTGGTGCATCGCGACGGCGACCTCCGCTCTCGTGCCGCCTCCCTGTGTCGGGGTGGCGCGCGTTCCGGCGGCGGGCCTCTCCAGTCGCGATGGCGCACTCTACCAGCGCATGATCGATGCGCTCTCGATGCGTGGCCATCTGGCCGGGGTGGGCGCGAACGACATGTCCGGCCATGATGCGATGTTCGGCAGCTTCGGGCGGTTCGGCGATTTTTCGGACGTGGTGTCGGGCGAGAGCCTGGTCGCCGTGCGCCGTATGGCCGCCGCCGATCGCGTCTCCTATCTGGAACTCATCTTCAATCCGCCCTCGGTGGATCGTTTCGCGGGCGAGACGCGCGATCCGGCGTGGCGGGCGGAGGATATGGCGGCCGCCCATGCGCGCATGAAGCCGATGCTCCCGGCGCTGCTGGCGAAGGCACGCGCCGAAGTGGATGGCGCGGAGGCCGATGCGCGCGCCGCGCTCCACTGCGGAGCGGCCGCCGATGCCGCCGCCTGCGCGATCGAGACGCGCTACATCGCCTATGGCGCACGCGTGCTGCCGCCCGCGCAATTGTTTCGCGAACTGGTGCTGATCTTCGCGATGGCGGCGGCCGATCCCCGCTTCGTCGCGATCAATCTCGTCGCGCCCGAGGATGATCCCGCCTCGCTGGAAAATTATGCGCTCACGATGCGGATGATTGGGTTCCTCGCGCCGCTCTATCCGGGCGTGCACCGCACGCTGCATGCGGGCGAGCTGGCGGCCGGGCTCGTGCCACCGGGGGCGCTTGCCGATCATGTCGGGCAGGCCGTGGCGATCGCGGGGGCGGAGCGGATCGGCCATGGCAGCGATATCGCGCACGAGGTGGATTCGATCGCCACGCTCGCCCGCATGGCGCGCGATCGGGTGGCGGTGGAAATCAATCTCGTCAGCAATGACGAGATACTCGGCCTTCGCGGCGGCGCGCATCCTTTGTCCCTCTATCGGGCCGCCGGCGTGCCCGTCGCGCTTTCCACCGATGATGAAGGTGTGCTGCGCACGGACATGACCGAACAATATGTGCGCGCCGCAGTCGAGCATCGGCTGGATTATGGCGCGCTCAAATCGGTGGCGCGGGATAGCCTCACCTATTCGTTCCTCCCCGGCGCGAGCCTGTGGCGGGAGGGCGCGGGGCGCGCGGTGGTGCCGGCCTGCGCCGATCTGGATGCGCCCGCCTGCGATGCGCTGGCCTCCGGCAGCCCGAAGGCGCGGATGCAGCGCGCGCTGGAACGGCAATTCCAGCGCTTCGAAAGCGGGATCGTCACGGCGCGATTCTGAACCGGCTCAGCGCCGGTTCAGGCAGGCGCGCGCATCAGGGCGCCATCGATATTGCAAGGACAGGATCATGCGCACCGCATTTTCGTTCATGCTCGCCGCCGCCCTGATCGCGGGTGGCGCGTCGGCCAGGCCGCCCAAGGCGACGCCGATCAATGCCAAGGGCGAGGCGGCACTGGCAAAGCTTCTGGAAGGCCGCGTCGCCGGCAAGCCGGTCAGCTGCATCAGCGCCATGAACAGCCAGTCGAGCCAGGTGATCGATGGCACGGCCGTCGTCTATCAGTCGACCGGACGGACCATCTACGTCAATCGCCCCCGCGTCGGCGCGGACCAGCTGGACAGCGACGACATATTGGTCACGCGTATCTGGGGCTCGCAGCTGTGCAGCCTCGATCAGGTTCGCCTGGTCGATCGTACCAGCCGCTTCCCGCGCGGCTTCGTCGGCCTCGGCGAATTCGTGCCCTATACGAAGGCCAAGAAGGGCTGAACCCGCTGCCCCGTCCGGGCATAAGGCTGCGATAAGAGGGCACATCGGAATCAGGGCGTGGCGGCCCTCCGCCCTGCCGTGAGCGCGTAGATGCCAAGGCCGATCGCATTCCAGATCAAGAAGTAGATTTCGGTCTTGGTCGGCAGGCTCAGGAACAGATAGAGGCAGCCGAGCACGCCGAAGCCGCCCACGAACCACGCCGCCGGCGTGCGGAACTTGCGCGGTGCATCCGGCGCGCGGCGGCGCATGACGAGCATGCAGACGCACACCGCGACGAAGGCGGCGAGCGTCCCGGCATTGGCGAGCGCCGCAATCTCGTCGAGCGGGAAGAGGCCGGCGATCGCGCCCACGATCACGGCGGTGAAGAGCGTGATGCGCACGGGCGTGCCCCGCCTAGAAACCTTTGCCAGCGACGAGGGCAGCAGCCGATCGCGCGCCATCACGAAGAAGATGCGCGACTGGCCGTAGAAAAAGGCGAGGATCACCGTCGGCAGCGCGATCACGGCCGATGCGGCGAGGAAGGTGGCGGCCTTCGGGCTGCCCAGCTCACGCAGGATCAGTGCCAGCGGCTCGGGGCTTTTGGCGAATCCGGTGAAAGGGATCGCGCCCACCGCCGCGCCCGCCACGCCCACATAGATCAGCACGCAGACGATCATCGATCCCACGATGCCGATCGGCAGGTCTCGCTCCGGCTTCTTCGCTTCCTCGGCGGCGGTGGCGATCGCATCGAAGCCGTAGAAAGCGAAGAAGATGATGGCGGCGGCGGCCATCACGCCGCGCTCCACGCCATCCGGCCCGGTTGATTTGGCGAAGCCGAAAGGCGCGAAGGGCTCCATGTGCGCGGCGTTGAAATGCGGGAGCGCCACCGCCACGAACACGGCGAGCGCCACGATCTTCACCAGCACGAGAACGGCGTTGAGCGTGGCGCTCTCGCGCGTGCCGAAGATCAGGAGCCCTGCCACCACGGCGATGATGAAGATGGCGGGCAGATTGATGAGGCCGCCCAGTTCCGGGCCCTGCATCAGGCTCATCGGAATGCCGAGCCCGGCCTTCAGCAGCGGCGCGGCATAGCCCGACCAGCCGACCGCCACCGCGCTCACGACGAGGCTATATTCGAGGATCAGGCTCCACCCGATTACCCACGCCACCAGTTCGCCGATCACCACATAGCTGTAGGTATAGGCGCTGCCGGAGGCGGGGATCATCGTGGCCATTTCGGCATAGGCCAGGGCCGCGCAGGCGCAGATCGCGCCCGCGATCGCGAAGGACAGGATCACGGCCGGGCCGGCCTTGTCCGCGCCCACGCCGATCAGCGTGAGGATGCCCGTGCCCACGATCGCGCCCACGCCGAGCGCGATCAGGTGCGGCCAGCTCAACGTGCGGGCCAGCCTGTGTTCGGCCGCATGCCCGCCCTCGGGTATGATCGCCTTGCGCCGGTTCCAGTTCGCCATGCGGCACTCCTTTGGAACGCAGCATAAACCTGGCCGTGCGGTTGGCTACCGTTTCCCGCCCGCCATGCCGGACGTGCCGCGGCAACCAACCGTATGGCCGACGACGATGCCGGCCCCGCTGCATCGCGGGGCTCGCCACAGGCCCGGAGCGAGGGGATGGAGAGGGTCAGCGCATCGCCACGTTGACTGGCGCGTCCGGGGTCTGCCAACCGCCACCCAGCGCTTTGAACAGATCCACCTGCGCGAGCGCCAGTGCCGCATCGGCCTGGGCCAGCGCGGCCTCCGTGTCGGCATAGGTGCGTTCGCCGTCCAGCACGGCGAGGAAATCGACCACGCCCTCGCGCTGGCGCGCGCGCGTGATCTTCACCGCCGTCGCCGCCTCGTCGCGGGCGCTCGCCAGTGCGCGGCGGCGATCGATCAGCCGGGCATAGTTGGAAAGCGCCGTGTCCGTTTCCTGGATCGCGCGCAGCACCGTACCGTCGAAGCTGGCGAGCGAAGCCTGGGTGTCGGCCTTGGCACCGGCGATGCGCGCGCGGGCGCCTTCCTGGTTGGGGAAGGTCCAGCTGATGAGCGGCCCCAGCAGCCAGCCGAACGGGCCGGCGCCGAAGATATTCGAAAAGCCGTTGCCGTTGGAGGTCACCGATCCGCCGAGCGAGATGCGGGGATAGAGTTCGGATGTGGCGATGCCGATCCGCGCCGTATCCGCCGCCAGCCGCCGCTCGGCCGCGCGCACGTCGGGCCGGCGGGCGAGGAGGGCGCCGCCGTCGCCGATGGGGATCGGCTGGGCGATCTGCGGCGGTGTGGTGCGCGTGGAGGCATCTGCGGGAAGCTGATCGGGCGTGCGGCCGGTCAGCGTCGCCAGCCGGAAGAGCGCGGCCTGCCGCTGCGCGATCAGCGGGGGTATCTCGGCGCGGCGTTGATCGCGCAGCGCGGCGAGGCGGGCCACGTCCAGCCGCTCGGCCCGGCCCGCCTGAAAGCGCTTGTCGGTCACCTCCAGGGACTTGTCGAGCAGGCCCAGCACCCGCTCGGCCACGGCCTGCTGCTGCGCGGTCGCCGCTGCCTCGACATAGGCGCTCGTCACATCGGCCACGATCGCGATGCGCACCGCCTGCGCGTCCGCCGCCGCAGCACCCACATCGCCGCGCGCCGCCTCGATCTCGCGCCGCACCCGGCCCGAAAGATCCAGTTCATAGGCCACGTTCAGGCCCAGGCTGACATTCCAGTCCTCCCGATCGGCACCGATCGGGCGGCGATTGCTGGAGAAGCGGCCATATTGCGGCTGGGCGCTGAGGCTCGTCTGCGGGAGCAGATCGTTGCGCGCCTCGCGCAGGCCGGCGCGGGCCTTGTCCAGCCGGGCCACGGCCACGCGCAGATCGGTGTTCGCCGCCAGCGCATCCGCAATCAGCCGATCCAGCACCGGATCCTGATAAAGCTGCCACCAGCGATCCGGCGTTTCCGCATCCGTCACCGGCGCGCCGGATGCGATCAGGGGGGCGTGATGGCTCGCGCTGGCCACCGGCGGCACATAATCCGGGCCGGCCGCGCAGGCGGCGAGCGCCAGCAGCGATATGGGGGCGAGAAGGGAAAGGGCTTTCATGTCTCTTGTCCTATTCGGCCGGCTGCAGGTGCAGCGGGGCCTCCGGCGTCTTCCGCGCGAAGCGATCGGCCAGCGCGCGGCAGACGACGTAGAAGGTGGGGGTGAAGAGCAGGCCGAAGCCGGTGACGCCGATCATTCCGAAGAACACCGCCGTTCCCAACGCCTGCCGCAATTCCGATCCCGCGCCCTTGGCGATCACCAGCGGCACCGCGCCGAGGATGAAGGCGAAGCTCGTCATCAGGATCGGGCGCAGGCGATCGCGCGCCGCGCGCACCGCCGCTTCCACGGGCGAGAGGCCATCCTGCTCTTCCGCCTGCTTGGCGAATTCCACCACGAGGATGGCGTTCTTCGCGGCCAGCGCGATCAGCACGACCAGCCCGATCTGGGTGAGGACATTATTGTCCATGCCGCGCAGGTTCACGCCGGCCATCGCCGCGAGCAGGCACATCGGCACGATCAGCACGATCGAGAGCGGCAGTGTCAGGCTCTCATATTGCGCCGCCAGCACGAGGAAGACGAACACCACCGCCATGCCGAACACGATGGCCGAGGAACTGCCCGCCAGCTTCTGCTGATAGGCGATGCCCGTCCATTCGTGGCCATAGCCGGTGCCCAGCTTCGCGTCGGCCAGCCTGTCCATCGTGTCGAGCGACTGGCCGGAGGAGAAGCCCGGCGCGGTATCGCCATCCACTTCCACCGATGGGAAGAGGTTGTAGCGCGTCACGCGATAGGGGCCGGCCTTGTCGATGAAGGTGGCGATCGATCCGATCGGCACCATCCCGCCCAGGTTCGATCGCGTCTTCAGGTTCGCGATATCCGCCGTCGTGTTGCGGAAGCGGGCATCGGCCTGTGCGGTCACATGATAGGTGCGGCCAAGCAGGTTGAAGTCGTTCACGAAGGACGAGCCGAGATACACTTGCAGCGCTTCGAACACGCGCTCCGGCGGCACGCCCAGCATATCCGCCTTGGCCCGATCGATATCCGCGAAGATGCGCGGCACGGTGGGATCGTAGAAAGTGTAGATCTGTTGCAGGCCCCTGGTCTGGTTGGCCTCGCCGATCAGGCCGAAGCTGACCTTGCCGAGATCGGCATAGCCGTGACTGCCCTGATCCTGCACCATCATGCGATAGCCGCCGGCCGAGCCGATGCCCTGGATGAGCGGCGGCGGCACGATCAGCAGGCGGGCCTCGTTGATGTCGGCGGTCGCCTTCTGCGCCTCGGCCATGATGCTGCCCAGCGTCACGCCCAGCTTCTTGCGCTCGTCGAACGAGAGGAGCGGCACGTAGGCGGCGGCCGAATTGGGCGCCAGCGTCTGCGAAGGGCCGTCAAAGCCCGCCAGCATCACCGAACCCTTCACGCCCTTCAGCGGCAGGATGCGCGCGGCCACCTTCTTCATCACCGCATCGGTGCGATCGATCGAGGAGCCGGGCGGCAACTGGATGACCGTGAGGAAATAGCCCTGATCCTGCGCGGGGATGAAGCCCACCGGCGTCGCATAGAAGATCGCCACCGTCGCCGCGATCAGCCCGCCATAGGCGGCCATCACGCGCTTCGGCTTGGTGACGAAGGCCAGGGTCAGCCGGCCATAGGCCTCGCTCAGGTGCTCGAAGCCGCGATTGAAGCGATCGCCGGCATTCGCCAGCAGCCGCTGCCAGCGCGGGCCATCCTCGTGCCGGTCATGCCGGCGCAGCAGGATCGCGGCCAGCGCGGGCGAGAGGGTGAGCGACAGGATCAGCGAGATGATCGTCGCGGTCGAGATCGTCACGGCGAACTGGCGATAGAAAGCGCCCGAAAGCCCGCTGAGGAAGAGCGTGGGGATGAACACCGCGCACAGCACCAGCACGATCGCGACGAGCGCGGCCGAAACCTCGTCCATCGAGGTGCGCGCCGCCTCCAGCGGGGAAAGCCCCCGCTCCAGATTGCGCTCCACATTCTCGACCACCACGATCGCGTCATCCACGACGATGCCGATCGCCAGCACCAGGCCGAACAGCGAAAGGTTGTTCAGCGAATAGCCCACCGCCGCGAGCATCGTGAACGTGCCGATCAGCGAGACGGGAATGGCCACGATCGGGATGATCGCCGCGCGCCATTTCTGGAGGAATACCAGGATGACGAGCACGACGAGCACCATCGCCTCGATCAGCGTATGCTTCACCGCATCGATCGATTCCGCGATGAATTCGGTGGGATTGTAGATGACGCTGTAGGCGAGGCCCTTGGGGAACCTGCCCTTCATCTCCTCCATCGCGGCGGAGACGCCCTGCGCGGCGGCCAGCGCGTTCGATCCCGGCCGCTGGAAGACGGCGACGATCACGGTCGGCTTGCCGGAAAGGTAGGTGTTGCTGCCATAATCCTGCGCGCCCAGTTCCACGCGGGCGACATCGCTCACGCGCACCTGGCGGCCGTCCGGATCGGTGCGGATCACCACGTCGGCGAATTGCTTGGGATCGGTCAGGCGACCCTGCGTCTCCACGTTGAGCTGGAAGGCGCTCTTCTGGGCATAAGGGGGCTGGCCGAGCGTGCCGGCGGCGACCTGCACATTCTGCGCGCGCAGCGCGGCCACGATCTCACCCGCCGTCAGATCGAGTGCCGCGGCGCGGCCCGGATCGATCCAGACGCGCATGGAATAATCGCGGCTGCCGAACAGCTGCACGTCGCCCACGCCATCGATGCGGGCGAGGCGGTCGCGCACCTGCGACAGGGCATAGTTGGAGATGTAGCCACGATCGAGGCTGTCATCGGGCGACACCAGATTGACGACCATCAGGAAGTCCGGCGAGGTCTTCTTGGTGACGACGCCCAGGCGCTGCACCTCCTCGGGCAGGCGCGGCACGGCGATGGCGACGCGATTCTGGACGAGCACCTGCGCGGCATCCAGATTCGTGCCGATCTTGAACGTCACCGTGATCGTCAGCTTGCCGTCGGCCGTCGACTGGCTCGACTGATAGAGCATGTTGTCGACGCCGTTGATTTCCTGCTCGATCGGCGTCGCCACCGTCTCCGCGACGGTTTCGGCCGACGCGCCCGGATATTGCGCCGTGACCGTCACGGTCGGCGGCACGATGTCCGGATATTGCGAGATGGGCAGCGCGAAATAGGCGATCGCGCCGACGATCGTGATGATGACCGCGATCACCGCGGCGAAGATCGGCCGCGTGATGAAGAAGCGCGAGAAGCGCATGATGTGTCTCCGCAATGGAGGAGCAGCCAAACGGGCTGCTGCGCATTCGATCCGTTCGTGCCGAGCGCGGCCGAAACACCGGCTTCAGGCGTCTCGCCTTGTGGCGGTTCCTTCGACTTCGCTCAGGACGAACGGGGCATATGATCGGGCGTCAGTTCAGCGCGCGAAGGTCGCCTCGGCGGCGGCCGGCGGGCTCGCGGCGCTCAGCGCCGTCGCCTGCTCGGGCGTGATCCTGCCTGGCTGCGGCGTCACCTTCGCGCCCGGTATCGCCACCTGCGTGCCGGAGATCACGACACGATCCTTCGCGTCGAGGCCGGATCGGATGATGCGCAGCCCGTCAATAACGGGGCCGAGCGTCACCGGCTTGGCCGAAACCGCGCCGGCACCGTCCACCACCAGCAGGATCTTGCGCGCCTGATCGGTCTGGATCGCGGCATCGGGCACCAGCAGCGCCTTCACCGTGCCGCCACTGCCCAGCCGCATGTTGCCGAACAGGCCGGGGGTGAGGAAATAGTCCGGATTGGCGATCACGGCGCGGCCGCGGATCGTGCCCGATCGCGGATCGAGGCGATTGTCCGTGAAATCCAGCCTGCCTTTCCAGCGATAGCCGGTCTCGTCCTGCAACTGGATTTCCACCGGCTGGGCGGCGCCGGCCTTGCGATCACGCTGCGCCTTCAGGAACAGCGCCTCCGATCCCTCGAACGAGAAATAGATGGGATCGAGCGCGTTGATCGTGGTCAGCAGGGTGCCGCCGCCATTGTCGCCGCCAGCCACCAGATTGCCGGCATCGACCCGGCGATCCGAAATGCGGCCGGAAATCGGCGCACGCACCTGCGTGAATTCCAGATCCAGCGATCGGGCGCGCACCCGCGCGGCGGCGGCGGCAAGGCCCGCCTCGGCCGCCTGCACGCGTGCCTTGATCGCATCGATCTCGCCGGCCGAGACGGCCTCGTCGCCGGCCAACCGGTTGACGCGGCCGAGATCGGCCCGTGCGAGAGCCAGCGTGCTGGCCGCGCTCGCCTGGTTGGCGCGCGCCTCGGCCAGCGCTGCCGCGAACGGGCGCGTATCGATGGTGAAGAGCAACTGGCCGGCGCGGACGATGTCGCCGTCCCTGAAATGCACGCCCGTCACCTCGCCGGAAACGCGCGGGCGCATCTCCACCGTGCGGCTGGGGGCGAAGCGGCCAACATAATCGTCCCACTGGCTCACGTCGCGCGTGAGCGGTGAGGCGACGCTCACGATCGGCGGGGGCGGGGCCGCGGTGGCGTCGCCCGAACGGTGGAGCAGGCTGTAGCCACCGAAGGCGACGGCCACGGCCGCGAGGCCGATCGAGCCGTTGCGCAGCAGTCGCGCGCCCTGTGGCGCTTCGGTCGCGTCCGTGTCCGGGCTCGCGATGCGGGTTACCATGTTCATGCGGTGATCCTCTTGCGGCGCGTCTGGCGGCGCCGGGAAATGCTTGCGAGCAGCGTTTCGAACTGATCGAGGCTGAAGCCGGCGGCGATGAAGCGGCCGATCTCCGATGCGGGCAGCAGATAGCCGTGATGCCAGGCCTGCACGGCGGTCTGTCGAAGCGCCTCCAGCCGGGGGTCGGCCAGCTTCGAGGAAGCGCCGAGCCCGAACAGGCCGCCCAGCGCGCGCGAAAGGCGCCCCGGTTCGCCCAGGCTGGCGAGACTGTCCTTCGCAGCCAGCCCGATCACCGTCCATTCGATGCCCGAAAAGCCGGTCGACGGTGTCTCGGCGGCAGGTTGCGCGGTCGCCAGTGCGGCGCCGCCGGCAAATGCCTGGGAAAGATCCATATAGGCCATTGACGGTCCCCTTGTTCCTTGGGCGCACGCCTCCTGTCGCAGGCACCGCCAGTGCCCGCGCCGATCGAGACGGACGCGAAAAATCCCACGCCCACGGCTAAGCCACCGTGGGGTTGCGATGATTGATCTGCAGGCGCGAACGCCGGCCGTTATTTAGAGAGCGAGCATCTTCATGAGGTCGGCTCCTCGTCGAGGCCGAAGGCCCGACCGGCGAGTCGGATCATCAGCGTTTCGTACCAAGCGGTATATAAAGCGCCGTGCGATTCCGTCAACGACTTTTATACCGCTGAGTATCTTTTTGCCAAGCGGTCATCGGCAGAATTCTCGTTGCGCTGCACAAAGGCTTGAAATTCCGGGTCGTCTCCGCCACGAATGAACCCCGTCCACCCGATCATTGCGATCCGCGACGGTCTTCGAATGCGGCAGTTCAGTCCGGTTTGTGCGCCGCAAGCTCGTTGCCGGCCGGATCGCGGAAATGGAAACGCCGCCCGCCCGGAAAGGAGAAGATGGGCCGGGTGACCGTGCCGCCCACCGCCTCGACGGAAGCCAGCGCCTCTTCCAGATCGGGCACCTGGATCACGGGCAGGGCGGCCACCGTCTGCTCGGGCGGATCCGCCTGGAAGCCGATATCGACATCGCCGGATATGGTGCAGGCATAGGTCGGCCCGAACTGTTCGAATTCCCATCCGAACACGGCCGCATAGAAACCCTGCATCTCGGCGACGTCGCCACAGGGCAATTCGATGAAGTCGATCCGTCCCCGCGTCATCGCGCCATTCTCCGTCAGCGTATCAGTAACGGCGGAGCAGGCCCGCAAGCTTCCCCTGGATACGGATCTGGTTCGGCTTGTAACGTTGCGGATCATAGGCGCGATTGGCCGGATCCAGCCGCACCATCGATCCCTCGCGGCGGAAGAATTTCAGCGTGGCCTCGCTCTCGTCCACCAGAGCCACCACGATCTCGCCATCGCGCGCCGTATCGGCCTTGCGGACGAGCGCATAATCGCCGTCGAGAATGCCGGCCTCCACCATCGAATCCCCGGAGACCTCCAGCGCATAATGCTCGCCGGGGCCGAGCAGCGCAGCGGGAACGGAGAGCATGCTTTGGCTTTCCAGCGCCTCGATCGGCAGGCCGGCGGCGATGCGGCCGTGGAGCGGAATTTCCAGCACGTCGTTTGCGGCGGAGGGCACAGCTGCTGACGCCTTGCCGCTGGCGGCGGGCTTCGCGGCCGGCGCGGGCTGGGCCGATGCCGTGACACGGGCCTTCACCGCATCGGGCAGCTTCACGATTTCCAGCGCGCGCGCGCGATTGGGCAGGCGGCGGATGAAGCTTCTTTCCTCCAGCGCCGAGATCAGCCGATGCACGCCGGACTTGGACTTGAGATCCAGCGCTTCCTTCATCTCCTCGAACGAGGGCGAGACGCCCGTTTCGTTCAGGCGATCATTGATGAAGCACAGCAGCTCATGTTGTTTGGCGGTGAGCATCGCTTTATTCCTGGTCCGAAGGAACGAACAAGGAACGTGTAGGAAACGATCCCCGCGCTGTCAAGCCAGCGGCAGGAACATCGCCATATCCCCCGCGGATGCGGCGGGCGCGTGGGCGGGGCGGATCACCAGCGCATCGGCGGAGGCCAGCGCTGCCAGCAGGGCGCTGTCCTGATCGGGCAGCGTATCGAGCGCGCCGTCGCGGATCGTCGCGCGCAGATAATGGGCGCGCGGCCCATTCTCGGCGAGCGCATTGGCGAGGGGAAGCGAGCGGGCGCGCGGCAGCGGATCGGCCGCGCCGCCCATGCGCGCCACCAGCGGCGCCAGAAACAGCATGGCGGTGACGAACGCGGAGACGGGATTGCCCGGAAGGCCCAGCACCAGGGTTCGCCCAAGCCGCCCGGCCATGATCGGCTTGCCCGGCCGCAGCGCCACCTTCCAGAAATCCAGCTCGGCACCCGCCCGTGCGAGCGCGGGCCGCACGAGATCATGATCCCCCACCGAGGCGCCCCCGGTGGTGACGAGGATGTCGGATGCCGCCGCCGCATCGCGCAGGGCGGCCGCGAGCGCGTCGAGATCGTCGCGCACGATCCCGCCGTCCAGCACCTGCGCCGTGCGGCCGATCAGGGCGGCCAGCATCGGCGTATTGGATGCCGGCAGCATCGCGCCTTCGGTGGGGGTGCCGGGTTCGACCAGTTCGTTGCCGGTGGAAAGGATCGCCACGCGCGGGCGGGCGTGCACCGGCAGGCGCCCATGCCCGCCGATCGCGGCGAGCGCGATGCGCGCCGGATTGAGCGGGGCGCCTGCCTCGATCAGCGTCGCGCCCGTCGCGAAATCGGAGCCGAGCGGGCGCACATGGTGGCCGATCCGTCTGGGGGCATCGCTGGTCAGCACGAGGCGATCGCCGTCGCGCGCGGCATTCTCCTGGATCAGCACGGTATCCGCGCCCTCGGGCAGGGGCGCGCCGGTGAAGATGCGCGCCGCCTCGCGGGCGCCGATCGCGCGATTGAGGCTGCCCCCGGCCGCGCTTTCGCCCACAACGGTCCACGGCCCGGGCAAGTCGGCGTAGCGGATCGCATAACCATCCATTGCGGAAAGATCGGCGGCGGGCTGGTGTCGCCGGGCGATCACGTCGGCGGCGGCCCAGCGCCCGGCGGCATCCGCCAGCGGGATCGTTTCCACGGGCAGGGGCTCGGCCAGCGCGAACAGGCGCGTCTGTGCCTCCTCCACCGAAAGCATCGCCATCAGGCGCGCCAGTCGCCGGAGCGGCCACCCGATTTGGCGAGCAGGCCGATCCCCTCGATCCGCATCCCCCGATCGATCGCCTTGGCCATGTCGTAGAGCGTCAGCAGCGCGGCGGAGACGGCGGTGAGCGCCTCCATCTCCACGCCGGTCGGCCCGGTCGTGGCCACGGTCGCCGTGCAGGCGATGCCGTCCGCCTCGATGGCGAGATCGATCGAAACCTTGCTGATCGCGATCGGGTGGCAAAGGGGGATCAGATCGGGCGTGCGCTTGGCCGCCATGATGCCCGCCACCCGCGCCACCGCCAGCGCATCTCCCTTGGCGAGCGCGCCGTCGCGGATCGCGGCCAGCGCATCCGCTGACATGGCGATGCGCCCGGCGGCGATCGCCTCGCGCTTCGTGGATGCCTTGGCCGAGACATCCACCATATGCGCGGCGCCCGCCGCATCGAGATGCGTGAGCCGGCCCATCACGCCGCCAGCAGCGCCCGCGTCGCCGCCTCCACATCGGCCTGACGCATCAGGCTTTCGCCAACCAGAAAGCAGCGCACGCCATGTTCGGCCATCGTCGCCAGATCATCGCTGCTGGAAAGCCCGCTTTCGGCCACGAAGGTGCAGCCTTCGGGCGCACGGCCCACCAGTTCGTAGGTCCGCGCGAAATCGACCGAGAAATCCCTGAGGTCGCGATTGTTCACGCCGATCAGGCGCGACGTGAGCGCGAGCGCGCGCTCCATCTCCGCCTCGTCATGCACTTCGACCAGAACGTCCATGTCCAGGCCCAGCGCGGTCGCCTCGATCTCCCGCATCCGCGCATCCTCCAGCGCCGCCACGATGATGAGGATCGCGTCCGCGCCCAGCGCGCGCGCCTCCAGCACCTGCCAGGGATCGATCATGAAATCCTTGCGCAGGCAGGGCAGCGCGCAGGCCGCGCGCGCGGCGACGAGGAAATCGTCCGATCCCTGAAAATAGGGCGTGTCGGTCAGCACGGAAAGGCAGGCCGCGCCGCCCGCCTCATAGGCGCGGGCATGGGCCGGCGGATCGAAATCCTCGCGGATCAGCCCTTTGGAGGGCGAGGCGCGCTTGATCTCGGCGATCAGGCCAAAGCCATCGCGCGCCTTCGCCTCCAAAGCGGCGCGAAAGCCGCGCGGCGGGGATTGGCGCGCGGCCTGCGCCTCGAGCTCGGCAAGCCCCACCGCCGCCTTCCGCGCGGCGACATGGGCCTGCTTGGTTTCGAGAATGGCGGTCAGGCGGTTGCTCATGGCCGCCCCTCTCGCACGAAATGCGCCGGCCGATAAGGGCCGGGCGCTTTCGGGATTAGCGGGAGCGGAACGCCACGCGCAGGCGATAGGCTGGCGCGTCCGTCCAGTTCCCCGTGCGCGTGCGCGGCAGGATGGCGACGCGCCGGCTCGGCTGCAGGAAGCGATCGAGGGGGACGTAGCTCATTGGCGGGTCTCCGTCGCGGCGGTGAGCGGGCTCAGGCCATGCTGGCCGAGGAACTGGTGCAGGCCGACGACTAGTGCCTGCGCCGTCGCGACCGGCGTTGTCAGCCGGGCGACCACCACGCGCTCCATCGGCGGCGGCGATTTGCTGTGGTCGCAATGCAGGCTCTCCAGCGTCAGCGTCACCACGCCGTTCATCAGAGAAAGGCCCGACAGGCCCGTCGCGAGGATTTCGGGCGCGAAGATATTGTCGATCAGCCGGATGTCCGGTTCAGTCTGCGGCGGGGTGATGGGAGGGAACATCTTCATGGGCGCCAGCGCCTTTCCTGTTGGCATTCGATCGGATCGTCGGGGGCAGGCGATCCGTGGCGCATGTTGTCGGAAAGACACGTCACGAAAGAATTGCAGCGAATTTCAGACGTAAAATCAGGGTGCAATGTTCGGAGACGAAGGCTGCGGCGCCCCTACGATCAAAGATGCCATGGCGAGCGCGGCGCAGTAGTCCGCTGGCTCTGCGGCGGGGCGGCGACCTTATGCTCCTAGAAGGCGATCCAGGCGTCGAAAAGCCGGCGCGCGGCGCCGCTGTCGATCGCTTCGGTTGCGATGCCGGCGCCGTCCTGCCAGCCATCGGCCTTGCCGGCCACGATCAGGGCGGCGGCCGCGTTGAGCAGCACGGCATCGCGATAGGCGCCCGGCGCGCGATCCAGCAGGGCGGCGAGCGCCGCCGCATTATAGGCGGGATCGCCACCGCGAATCGCATCCAGCGGATGGCGCGGGAGGCCGGCGCTTTCGGGCGTGACCACGCTT
This sequence comes from Sphingomonas sp., assembly GCF_003248515.1. Classification (GTDB taxonomy): domain Bacteria; phylum Pseudomonadota; class Alphaproteobacteria; order Sphingomonadales; family Sphingomonadaceae; genus Sphingomonas_I. Next base: position 191,752 of record NZ_QFOB01000003.1, on the reverse strand, counting down.
TCGGAGAAACCGGGCAGGCCGGCGGCGACGATCCGGCTCGGCCCCGCGATGGAAAGTTCGTCCAGGCTCTCCTCGCCCGATACGATCATCGTCGCCTCGGCGCCCAGCAGATCCAGCGCCTCGGAAACGGTGCGGATATAATCCACCCGCGCCACGCCCATCAGCTGGCGCGACACGCGCGCCGGGCTGCACAGCGGGCCGACGATGTTGAAGATGGTCCGCCGCCCGATCGCGCGGCGAATCGGGGCGAGCCGGCCCAGCGCCGGATGATGCTTCTGCGCGAAGAGGAAGGCGATGCCGATCCCGGCCAGGCTCGCCTCGGCATTGCCGGCCGCCCGATCGAGATCGAGGCCCAGAGCCTCCAGCACGTCCGCCGCGCCGGATTTGGAGGATGCCGCGCGATTGCCATGCTTGGCGACGGGCACGCCGCAGGCGGCCACCACGATCGAAACGGCGGTGGAAACGTTCAGGCTGTGCGCGCCATCGCCGCCCGTGCCGCACACGTCGATCGCGTCCGCCGGCGCCGATACCGGGATCATCCGCTGGCGCAACGCGCGGGCGGCGGCGGCGATCTCGATGCTCGTCTCGTCCCGCGCCGCCATGTCCGTCAGGAAGCGGGCGATCACGTCGTCGGCCACCTTGCCGTCGAGTATGTCGGCAAAGGCCTGTTCCGCGACATGACCCTCCAGCGGCGTGGCCGGATCGGGCAGCAGGATCAGGGATGTCACGCCGGTTCCACGGCCTTCATGCCGGCGATCCGCATGAAATTGGCCAGCATCGCGTGGCCATGCTCGGTGGCGATGCTTTCCGGATGGAATTGCACGCCGTGGATCGGCAGGCTTTCGTGGCGGAAGCCCATCACCGTGCCGTCCGGCGCGCGGGCGTTCACGATCAGCGAGGCGGGCAGATCCTCCTCGCGCACGATCAGCGAATGATAGCGCGTGGCGGTGAAGGGCGAGGGCAGGCCCTCGTAGAGGCCGGTGCCGTCATGGATCACGGGGCAGGTCTTGCCGTGCATCAGTTCATCCGCGCGCACCACCGTGCCGCCGAAGCTCTGGCCGATCGCCTGATGGCCCAGGCACACGCCCAGCAGCGGGCGCTTCGCCTCCGCGCAGGCGGCGACCAGATCGAGGCTGATGCCCGCCTCGTTGGGTGTGCACGGGCCGGGCGAGATCAGGAAGGCCTCCGCGCCGGACGACATGGCCTGGCCCACCCCGATCGCGTCGTTGCGCACGACGGCAACCTCCGCGCCCAGCTCCTGCAGGTAGTGGACGAGGTTCCAGGTGAAGCTGTCGTAATTGTCGACGACGAGGATCATGGCCGCGGCCTTACCGTGGTTTTCGCGAAGGTGAAACCCGCCCGCGAAGCGCGATCGTACCCGTTTTTCGCGGAAGGGAGCGAAGGATCAGGCCGGCTGGCCCGCCGCCGCCAGCGCGCCGATCACGCCGCCCTTGATGAAGGGCAGGGCCGCCAGCGTCGCGGCAGTCAGAGCGCTCAGCAGGATCGCCATCGAGGCCCAGAGCGGAATATACCAGAAGAAGGGTACGGCCAGCGCCGGCGCGATCACCGCATGGCCCATCAGCAGCACCGTGAAATAGGAGGCAATATCGTCCACGCGATGCCGGCCATTATCGGCACCGCAGACCGGGCAGGTGGGGCGCACGCGCAGATAGCCTTCGAACAGGGTGGGCGAATCGCATTGCGGGCAATGCCGCTTCAGGCCGCGCTTCACCGCCTCGCCGAACCCGATCTTGCCCATGCCCGCTGCTCCCTTGCTTTCGAAGGCCTTGCTTTGGAAGGGATATAGGGGCGGGGCGCGGGCGCGTCACCGGGTGGGACAATTTGTCCCGCAGGCGCGGATTTCCGGTGATTTCCGTGGCGGCCCGTGCCAGCGCCCCGTTCCCGCGCCCCGAATGAAGGCGCGAAAGGCCTATTGCCCGAACCGCGCCTCGCCCGCCTGCACCACCGCCTCGCGCGCGGCGGCAAAGAGCGCGCCGGATTTCTGCTCGCATTCGCGCTGCTCGGCGGCCGGATCGCTGTCCGCAACGATGCCGGCACCCGCCTGCACATGCATCACGCCATCCTTCACCACGGCGGTGCGCAGCACGATGCAACTGTCCATGTTTCCGTCCGGCGCGAAATAGCCGACGCAGCCCGCATAGGCGCCGCGCGTCTCGCTCTCCAGTTCCGCGATGATCTCGCACGCGCGCACCTTGGGCGCGCCGGAAACGGTGCCGGCCGGAAAGCCCGCGAACAGCGCATCCAGCGCGTCCTTGGCCGGATCCAGCCTGCCCGCCACGTTGGAAACGATGTGCATCACATGGCTGTAAAGCTCGATCGCGTAGCTTTCGGTCACGTGTACCGTGCCGGCCTTCGCCACGCGGCCCACATCGTTGCGCCCCAGATCCAGCAGCATCAGATGCTCGGCCCGTTCCTTGGGATCGGCGAGCAGGCTTTCGCGATGGGCCGCATCCTCCTCGGTCGTCCGGCCGCGCGGGCGCGTGCCGGCGATCGGCCGGATCGTCACTTCGCCGTCGCGCACGCGGACGAGGATTTCCGGGCTCGATCCCGTCAGCGCGAAGCCCGGCAGATCGAGATGGTAGAGGAAGGGCGAGGGATTGATCCGCCGCAGCGCGCGATAGAGATCGAAGGGTGGCAACGGGAAGGGCGCGGTGAAGCGCTGCGCCAGCACCACCTGAAAGATGTCGCCCGCCGCGATATACTCCTTCGCCGCTGCCACCATCTCGCCATAGCGGCCGGCAGGCAGCACGGGTGTCGGCGCGATTTCGGGCAGGTCGCCCGCGTCGCGCGCCGCCGGCGGCAGGGGCGCGGCGAGGCGCGCGGCGGTCGTCTCGATCCCCTCGATCGCATCCGCGATCCGCGCGTCCGGATCGCCGGCGCCCGGCCAGACCGGCGCCACGAGAAACAGCATGTCCGCCAGCCGATCGAAGACGAGCAGCAGTGTCGGCCGGCCGAACAGCATGTCCGGCAGGTCCAGCGGATTGGGCGCCGGGCGCGGCAGCCGCTCGATCAGCCCGATCGTCTCATAGCCGAAATAGCCGACGAGGCAGGCGAGCGCGGGTGGCAGGCCCTCCGGCACGTCCATCCGGCATTCGCCGACCAGCGCGCGCAGCGCCGCGACGGGATCGCTGGCGACGGGCTCGAAGGCGTCGCGATCGCTCAACCAGCGGCGGTTGATCTCCGCCTGCCGCCCGCGCGCGCGAAACATCAAGTCCGGCGCCAGGCCGAGCAGGCTGTATCGCCCGCGCGTCGCGCCATCCTCCACCGATTCCAGCAGGAAATCGCCGCGTCCCGGCTCGATCAGCTTCAGCGCTGCGGCGACGGGCGTGTCCGTATCGGCCAGCTGCCGCCGCCACACGAGCGCCGGGCGCCCCTCGGCCAAGGCGGCGCGGGCAATCTGGTCATTCCCGCCGATCATTTGGGCTGATCCAACATCAGGCATTCCATTCCGTCTGCACCGGGCCTGTCGAAGTGCCGCCCTTCCGAGCCGCCCCGCTCACGGAAGAGCGCGATGCTTCGACGGGATCGGCACGAACGGGAGAAAGAGGGGAGAAGGCCGCAGCACCCCCGATCACTGCTCGCCGGCGGGCGCCTGCCCGGTCAGCTGGCGGCCGAGATCCGCGATCGCCTTCGGATTGCGCTTCACCTTCACCTCCGCATTGGCGGCATGGGCGAACTGCTCGAGGATCTCGTCGCCCATCGCGCGGCCCAGCTCGTTGCGCATCTGCTGCGCGATCGCGGTCTGCATCTGCGGCGCGGGGGTATCGATCTTCAGCACCTTGATGATGAACCAGCCGTTCGGCGCGGGCGCCAGCGTGGCCTTGCCCGGCGGGATCTGGAACAGGGTGCGCGCGGCGGCCGGCGGCTGCTGGATGCGGCTCAGCTCCATCTGGCTGGCGGAAATCGGGCTCGGCGCGGTCAGGCCGGCCGCCGCGAGGGTGGCGGCCATGTCCGCGCCCTTCTTGATCTTGTCGAGCAGGCTCTGGGCGGTGGCGCGCGCCGTTGCCTGCGCGCGATCGGCGATCATGTCCTGGATGATCTTGGCCTTCACCTGCGCCAGCGGCACGGGTGCGGCGGCTTCCACACGCGCGACATCCAGCACGGCCGCGCCGTCTGGCCCGGTGCGCTCCAGCGTCGGCTCGTCATCCACCCCGGCGAGGAAGCCTGCCTTCAGCAGCGCCGTCACCACCGGATCCGGCTTGAAGGCGGGATCGGCCGGGGATGCGCCCGTCGATGTCACGGCGGGCGTGGTCACGACGTTGAGCTTGTTGGCCTTCACCACCTCGTCGAAGGTGGCGCCGTCGCCGATCGCATCCTCGATCTTCCCGGCGAGCGTCGAAAGCCCCTCGGCCTGCTTCTTCTTCACGATGTCCGCGATCAGCTCGGGCCGGGCCTGCTCCAGCGTCCTGGCGGCCTTGTTGTTGATCGCGTCGACATGGACGACATGCCAACCGAGCACCGATTTCATCGGCGCGGTGATCGCCCCGGCCGGGGCGGAGAAGGCGGCATCTGCGATCGCCTTGGAGGTGATCGTCTCGAACATGTCGCGCTGCTGTTCGCCCAGCGAAATGTCGGTGGCGGCGAAGCCGGCCTGCGTGGCCGCCGCCGCGAAGGGCGTGCCGGAGGCGACCTTCGCGGCCAGCGCCTTGGCGGCAGCCTCGGTCGGCAGCACCACCTGGCTCAGCGAGCGTGCCTCGCTCGCCGCATATTTGGCGGCATCCGCCTTATATTGCGCGGCGATCTCCGCGTCCGTCGGCGTCACCGGCGGCAGGGTGAGCGGCGCATAGCGCAGCACGCGGCGCTCGGGCAGCGAATAGCCCGCGATATGGCTCTTGTACCAGGCGGCGATCTCCGCATCGGTTGGCGGCTTCACCGCTTCCGGCCTGGCGGGGATGAGGCCGACGAGGCCGGATCGGTTGGCCACGAGCACGCCCGCATAGGGGGCGATCATCGCGGGGCTCGGCCGCATGCCGGAGCTGATGGGGATCAGCAGCTGCCGCCGCACCAGATCGCCCCTCAGCCCGTCCCGCAGCGAGGCTTCGCTGATGCGCTGCTGCGCCAGGATCGCGCGCATCGTCTTCTCGTCGAAGCGGCCGGTCGTGCCCTGGAAGGCGGCGATGCTGGCGATCTCGCCGTCGATCAGCCGGTTGCTGGCGACGATGCCGTGGCGCGCGGCCCAGGCTTCCAGCGCGCGGCCGTTGAGATACTGGTCCACGATCGGGCCGACGCCGCCGATCGCGGCGAGCATCTTGGGCATGTCCAGATCGGGCTGCTGCTGGCGCGCCTGATTGAGTTCGTTCTGCGCGCGCCGCTCCACATCGGCGGTCGGGATCGATCGGCCGTCCACCGTCGCTACGCTGTCGGAGCCGGGGCCGGTGAGTCCGCCAAGCCCGGTCGGCGAACTGACGCCGGTGACGATGAAGGCGATCATGATGACGCCGAGAAGCGCCACGACGATCCAGGAACCAAGGGCGCGACGGAAAAAGGCGAGCATCGAATAACCCGGATAAGGAAGCGGGGAAGGGAAAGGCCCTTAGGCCGCGCCCGTGCGGTCGACAAGCTTTGGCGGGAAGGGCGGGCGGGATCCCGCAGTTTGCCGGGATCGCTTCAAGCCTGCTAGCCGGTTTCGCGAATCATGTGAGGGGCGATCATCATGGCGTTGCGAAAGCTGGTGGCTGGCAATTGGAAGATGAATGGCACGCGCGCGGCGCTGCCGGAGCTCCCGGAGATAGAGGCTGCCGCGCTGAACGCGCAGGGCCGCCTCGATGTCGCCATCTGCCCGCCCTTCACCCTGATGAGCGAGGCGGCCGCCGCCGCGCCCCTGCTCGCGATCGGCGCGCAGGATTGCCACCATCTGGAATCGGGCGCCTATACGGGCGGCGTTTCGGCCGCGATGATCGCGGATCTGCGCGCGCGCTACGTGATCGTCGGCCATAGCGAGCGCCGCACCTATCAGGGCGAAACGGATGCGGACGTGCGCGCCAAGGCGGAAGCGGCGCAGGCTGCCGGCCTCATCGCGATCCTCTGCGTCGGCGAGACGGAGGAGCAGCGCGATGCGGGGCGCGCCGATCTCGTCGTCGCGGGTCAGCTTGCGGGATCGGTGCCTCCCTCGGGCAAGGCGGCCAATCTCGTGATCGCCTATGAGCCCGTCTGGGCGATCGGCACGGGGCGCACGCCCTCCGTGGCGGATGTGGCCGCCATCCACGAACTGATCCGCGCGAAGCTCATCGAGCTGCTCGGCCCGGAAGGCACCGGGGTGCGCATTCTCTATGGCGGCTCGGTAAAGCCCGAAAATGCGGGCGAGCTGATGGCCGTGCCGGATGTGGATGGTGCGCTCGTCGGCGGTGCCAGCCTCACCGCCGCGCAGTTCGTGCCGATCATACAGGCCACGGCCGCGCTCTGACGCGCGGACCCGGGGCGCTTAAGGCTCGTTACGGCGGCATGCGCAGTTCAGCTCTCCTCGCTCTGGCCGCCGGCCTCGTCCTGTCGGGCGCGGCGCCCGCTCAGAATTCCGCGCCGGCGGCCATGCCCGTGCCCGTGCCGGCGAAGGCGGAAGCCCGGCCGATCGGGCTGGGCAAGGTCAGTGCCGCTTATTTCCTCGGCTTGCAGGAGCTTCCGGCCTTCACGCCGGAAGAGATGGCGATCCGGCAGACCGGCGCGACGGGCGATCCCGAGGCGCTCGCCGCCGATCGCTCCCTCAACGACTGGAAATTGTGCGCGCTCGACAGCATCGTCCATTGGGCGGATCTGAAGGCCGGCCGGGGCGAGATCGTCGATGGCGCGATCGGGCGCTGCGTCGATATCGAGCGCGACTATCGCAATCATCTGCTGAAGATCACGCAGGATGGGCGCCTGCTCTTCGATCTCTCCTTCGCGCGGCAGATGGCGAGGAGCCTCGAGGAAGCATGGCGCCCGCGCATCCTGGCGGCCGCGCTGGATCATGATCTGGATATGCTCCACGCCGAACGGGAGAAAGGCGGCCAGAAGAGACATGACGGCGAAGCCCGCCCGAATGAGGGATGGAGGGAAGGCCGGGAGGAGCGGCCGCCACGCTGACGGGTAGCCATATCACCCTCCGCCATTGCCCCGGAGCCCGGCTTCCTGTAACGGCCGCGCCCCATGTTCACCTTCCTTCTCGTCGTCCATGCCCTCATCGCCGCGGCGCTCGTCGGCGTCATCCTGATCCAGCGGTCAGAAGGCGGCGGGCTCACGTCCGGCGGCAATCCGGGCGGGTTGATGAGTGCGCGGGGCGCGGCCGATTTCCTGACGCGCGCCACGTCGATTCTCGGGACGATCTTCATCGTCATGTCGATCGGCCTCGCCGCGCTCGCGACGATGCAGAGCGGCCCCCGCACGATCGATACGTCGCTCGCGCGCAAGCAGGCGGCGACTCCGGCGGCCCAGCCCGCCCAGGCGCCGGCTCCCCAGGCCGATAACGCCGCCGTTCCGCTGGCGAAGTAAGGCACTCGATTTCTCCGCTCATCCCGGGCGCGGTCGAAGGTCGGCGGGATCGGACATAGCCGGGATTCGGCTCACTTCGCCGCTTCGGGCGTCGTCCAGAGGAAAACGGGTCGGACGGGAGGGTGGCCCGGGCCTCATTTCCTGTGGATCGAATGAATGGTGTTGCCGCGCGGGCTTGCCACGCGGGGATTCGGGCGGCTAGGCGTTTTCTCCCATGACGCGGTTCATCTTCATAACCGGCGGCGTGGTCTCCTCGCTTGGCAAGGGCCTCATGGCGGCGTCGCTTGCGGCGCTCCTCCAGGCGCGTGGATACCGCGTGCGCATCCGGAAATTCGATCCCTATCTCAACGTCGATCCGGGCACGATGAGCCCGTATCAGCATGGCGAAGTCTACGTGACCGACGATGGCGCGGAGACGGATCTCGATCTCGGCCATTACGAACGCTTCACGGGCGTCCCTGCGCGCCAGAGCGACAACGTGACATCGGGCCGCATCTATCGCGATATCATCGCGAAGGAGCGGCGTGGCGATTATCTGGGCGCCACCGTCCAGGTGATCCCGCACGTGACGAACGAGATCAAGGATTTCGCGGTCGCGGACACGGAAGGCCTCGATTTCGTGCTGTGCGAGATCGGCGGCACGGTGGGCGATATCGAATCGCTGCCCTTCATGGAGGCGTTGCGCCAGCTGCGGAACGATCTGGGCCGCGAAAATACCTGCTTCGTCCACCTGACGCTGGTGCCGTACATCGCAGCGGCGGGGGAACTGAAGACCAAGCCCACGCAGCACAGCGTGCGCGATCTCACCTCGCTCGGCATCCAGCCGGATGTGCTGGTGTGTCGCAGCGAACATCCGCTGCCGGATAATGAGCGCGCCAAGATCGCGCTCTTCTGCAACGTGCCCAAGGATGCCGTGATCCCCGCTCTGGATGCCTCCAGCATCTATGCGGTGCCGATCCAGTATAGCGCGGCCGGCCTCGATGAAGCGGTGCTGCGCTCCTTCCGGATCGATCCGGGTGCCGCGCCGGATATGCGCCGCTGGGACGATATCGTCGATCGCCTCCAGAATCCGGAGGGCGAGGTCACGATCGGCGTGGTCGGCAAATATGTCGGCCTCGCGGATGCCTACAAGTCGCTCAACGAGGCGCTCGTCCATGGCGGCATCGCCAATCGGGTGAAGGTCAACATCCGCTGGCTGGATGCCGAGATGTTTGAGCATGATTCGGAAGAGCTGGCGGCGAAGCTGGAGCCCTGCCACGCCATCCTCGTCCCCGGCGGTTTCGGCGAGCGCGGCAGCGAGGGCAAGATCGCGTCCGTCCGCTTCGCGCGTGAGCGCAAGGTGCCCTATTTCGGCATCTGCCTCGGCATGCAGATGGCCTGTATAGAGGGCGCGCGGAACACGGCGGGCATCGCCAATGCCTCCACCACCGAATTCGGCCCCACGGACGAGCCGGTCGTCGGCATGATCACCGAATGGATGAGCGCCGAGGGCCTGCAGAAGCGGGAGGAGGGCGGCGATCTGGGCGGCACGATGCGGCTGGGCGCCTATGAGGCGAGCCTTGCCGGCAACAGCCACGTCGCGGCCATCTATGACGGTACCACCATCTCCGAGCGGCATCGCCACCGTTATGAGGTGAACGTCCATTACAAGGATGCGCTGGAGAAAGGCGGCCTGCGCTTCTCCGGTATGTCGCCGGATGGCACGCTGCCGGAAATCGTCGAGCGGCCGGACCATCCCTGGTTCATCGGCGTCCAGTTCCATCCGGAGCTGAAGTCCAAGCCGTTCGAGCCGCATCCCCTGTTCGCCAGCTTCATCGAGGCGGCCTTGCGCCAGAGCCGGCTGGTCTAGTCTTTCTTTCCCGCCTTTTCCCGTCATCCCGGCCCCAGGCCGGAATGACGGGGCAAGGCCTGTCCGACAGCTTGGCTTAACGCAGGCCACCGCTCGCCGTGATCCTCTCGCCGGTGAGCCAGCCCGCCTCGTCGGAAGCAAGGAAGACGGCGACCTTGGCGATATCCACCGGCTGGCCCGTTCGGCCAAGCGGGGTGAGGCTTACGAAGGTGCTTTCCATCTCCGATCCGATCACGCCGGCCGTATGCGTGCCCTCCGTCTCCACCACGCCGGGAAGGATCGCGTTGACGCGGATCTTGCGCGGCCCGAGTTCCTTGGCCAGCACGCCCGTAATCGCGTCCACCGCGCCCTTGGTGCCACTGTAGATGGCCGATGCCGGCGGCAGAAGGTGGGTGATGGCGGAGGAGATGTTGATGACGCTGCCGCCTTCGCCCAGATGCTTCGCGGCGGCCCCCGTGGTGAGCAGCAGGCCCAGCACGTTGATGTCGAACTGGCGGCGATATTCGTCCACCGCAATCTCCTCGATCGGCGAGAAGCCGTAGACACCCGAATTGTTCACCAGCACGTCCAGCTTGCCGAAATGGCCGATGGCGGCATCCACGATGCCCTGTGCCTGCGCCGGATCGGCAACGTCCCCCTGCACGGCGACGGCCTTGCCGCCGGCGGCGACGATTTCCTGCACCACCGCGTCGGCACCCGCCTTGCTGGAGGCATAGTTGACGATGACGGCGGCTCCTTCGGCCGCGAACGCCTTGGCGATGCCCGCGCCGATGCCCTTGGATGCGCCGGTGACGATGGCAACCTTGCCCGAAAGTTTCGACATGTTTCCGATCCTGACGGGCATGCGGACCGCCGGAATGGCGCGCTTGGTCCCGTAGTTCAGGAAATCGGAACCATTGAACTGTCTATCAACCCCCCCTACGTAAAAATTCATGCGGACCCTGGTTCATCCGACGATGGAGGCTGTGCGGCTGGAGGCGATCCTTCATGCCCTGTCCGATCCCGTGCGCGCGCGGATCTTTGCGAGCATCGCCGGGGGCGCCTGCCTCCAGAATTGTTCGGCCCATGCCGCGATCGGCGATCGCGTCATCCCGAAATCATCGCTGTCGCAGCATTTCAAGGTGCTGCGCGAGGCTGGCCTGATCCGCTCCGAGCGGCATGGGGTGGAGGTGCGCAATGCCTCGCGCTGCGCGGAGGTGGACCAGCGCTTTCCGGGGCTGATCGCGGCCATTCTGGATGCGCACGCGCGGGATGAGGAGCGGGCGGCGGCCGCCTCCAGCTAGAGCGATCTCCACGTGGCCGGAAAGATCTTCAGGGCAAAAAATCTTTCTAAAACAATATTTTGAACTGATGAATCCGCTGCGGCCGGATCAGGCTGCGCCCGCCTTATTCCGGATCCTCGGCGTTGAGCGCGCTCGTCATGGCCGCATGTGTGTCCGGCGAATGGGCGGCGTCCACGGTCGTCGCGTCGCCGCCGGCGAATCGTACGGCGGAAAGGCAGATGCCGCCGGCCCAGATGAGGGCGGCCCAGCGGCTGCGGAAGATCCAGCGGAGCGGCATGACGCGGCGGATCATGCCCGCCACCGGTTAAGGCGCGGTGAAGGTCATGTTCCCTCTGCGAAGGAGGGCTCGCCACGTCCGGGTGTCACCACGGGGTCGCTCGGCGCGGAGGGCACGGGATCGGCGGGCGAGGGAATCGGATCGTCCACCGGGGTCGGCACCGGGCCTTCGGGAATGGGGGGCTGGCTGGCCATCATCGTCTCCTTTGTCGAAGACAGGAACGCATGCGGGCAAGGAAGGGTGCGCGCGTCTTTCTTCGGCCGATCCCGGCTTTTCCGCTGAAAACGGGCGCGCGGTTCAGCCGGGAGACAGGCGGATGGCCCCAAAAGCAAACGCCCGGGCCACCTCTGTCGAGATAGCCCGGGCGCCTGCGTGACGATCGCTCGTCAGCCCCCGATCTTTGCCCGGCCCACTCGCTCCGGCTGTCGCCGTGCGGGGCCGTAGCCTCCCCGAACCCAGGCCGTCGGCCGTTGTCCGTGGGAGGTTGGTAGCGGAGCATTGGGTCGGTTGCCACGGTTAATGAGTCGTCAACGATACGAAAGGTCGCACCCTGTGTTTTCCGCGCAACATAACGTTTCTGGCCCGTCCGCGGGCTGATCGGAACATGCCTCTTTCGATCGTGGGGCGCGCAGAGCTTCCACCGGGGGCGATCAGCCTCTAAGCAGCGGCCTACCCCGCCACAGCGACGGACGACCATGCGCCTTTCCCGTTATTTCCTGCCCGTGATGAAGGAATCGCCCGCCGAGGCGCAGATCGTCAGCCACAAGCTGATGCTGCGTGCGGGCCTCGTGCGGCAGACGGCCGCAGGCATCTATGCCTGGCTGCCGCTGGGCAATCGCGTGCTCCAGAAGATCGCGAACATCGTGCGCGAGGAGCAGGATCGCGCCGGCGCCATCGAATTGCTGATGCCCACGCTGCAATCGGCGGATCTTTGGCGCGAATCGGGGCGCTACGATGCCTATGGCCCGGAAATGCTGCGCATCACCGATCGCCACGATCGCGAGATCCTCTACGGCCCCACCAACGAGGAGATGATCACCGCCATCTTCCGCGATGCGGCGCGCTCCTATCGCGATCTTCCGCGCACGCTCTACCACATACAGTGGAAATTCCGGGATGAGGTGCGCCCCCGCTTCGGCGTGATGCGCGGCCGCGAATTCCTGATGAAGGATGCCTATTCGTTCGATCTGGACGAAGCGGGCGCGCGCCACAGCTATAATCGCATGTTCATCGCCTATCTGCGCACCTATGCGCGGATGGGCCTGCGCGCGATTCCGATGCAGGCCGATACCGGCCCGATCGGCGGCGATCTCAGCCATGAATTCATCGTGCTGGCCCCCACCGGAGAGAGCGAGGTCTTCTACCACACGGCGTGGGAGCAGGATCGCGTGCTCGATGTCGATGCGGATGATGCGGCGGCGCTGCAGAGCTTCGTCTCCGGCCTCACCGCCGATTATGCCGCCACGGACGAGAAGCGCGATCTGGATCGCGAGCGCGAGGCGGGCGAGGCGCTCTGCACCTCGCGCGGCATCGAAGTGGGCCACATCTTCTATTTCGGCACCAAATATTCGGCGTCGATGGGCCTGAAGGTGCAGGGGCCGGACGGCACCGAGGTGGTGCCCCAGATGGGCAGCTACGGCATCGGCGTCTCGCGCCTGATGGGCGCGATCATCGAGGCCAGCCACGATGACAAGGGCATCATCTGGCCCGATGCAGTGGCGCCCTTCGCGGTCGGCCTCATCAACATGCGCGCCGATGATCCGGCGTGCGCGGCGGCGGCGGACGATCTCTACGCCAGGCTGGAGGCGGCGGGCGTCGAGGTGCTGTATGATGATCGCGACGAGCGCGGGGGCGCCAAGTTCGCCACGATGGATCTGATCGGCCTGCCCTGGCAGATCGTGATCGGCCCCAAGGGGCTGGCGTCGGGCGTTGTGGAGCTGAAGCGCCGCGCCACCGGCGAGAAGATCGAGCTTTCGCCCGAGGATGCGCTGGCGAAGGTCGCGGCCCGGTGAACCAGTGTCATATTCCGGCGAAAGCCGGAATCCGGGGCCATGGGCGCTTTGCCCGAAGCCCCGGATTCCCGGCTTCGCGGGGATATGCGATCGGGGCGCACCCATGTTCCTGAATTCCTACGAGCGGCTGATCGCGCGCCGCTATCTCTGGCCCGGCAAGGGTGAGGGGATCATCGCCGTCGTCGTCGGCTTCGCCCTGACCGGCGTGATGCTGGGCGTGGCGGCGCTCGTCGTCGTGATGAGCGTGATGAACGGCTTCCGCGCGGAACTGTTCGACAAGACGACCGCGCTCAACGGCCATGCCGTGATCCAGGGCTATGATGGCAAGCTGCCCGATTGGCGCCGCATCGTGGATGTCGCGCAGAAGACGCCGGGCGTCACCTCCGCCGTGCCCCTGATCGAGCAGCCCCTGATGGCCAGCGCCGCCGGCCGGGTGGAAGGCGTGCTGGTGCGCGGTATGCGCGAGGCGGATATTCAGGGCCCGCAGATCGGCGGCAAGGTCGTCGCCGGGGACATCAAGATGGTGGCGCCGGGCGCGGGCAATATCGCGATCGGTGCGCGGCTGGCCGAACAGCTGGGTGTCGGCATCGGAGGAGACGTGAGCCTCATCAGCCCGGCGGGGCAGACGACGCCGTTTGGCACGGTGCCGCGCATCGTTTCCTATCGCGTGGCCGCCGTCTTCGAGGTCGGCATATACGATTATGACAATGCCTTCGTCGTCATGCCGATCGGCGATGCGCAGACATTGCTCATGATGGGCGATGCGGTGGGCATGGTCGAGGTGCAGACGGTGGATGCCGATCGCGTCGAGCAGATATTGAAGCCCGTCGCCGCCGCCGCGAAGGGCGTGGCCGAAATACGCGACTGGCGCCAGATGAATGCCAGCCTGTTCGAGGCACTTCAGGTGGAGCGGGTGACGATGTTCATCGTCCTCTCGATCATCATCGTCGTCGCCGCCTTCAACATCCTTTCCTCGCTCATCATGCTGGTGCGCGCCAAGACGCGCGATATCGCGATCCTGCGCACGGTGGGGGCGGATCGCGGCTCGATGGTGAAGATCTTCGTCACCGTGGGCCTCACGATCGGGGCTCTCGGCACGATCGGCGGCCTCATCCTGGCGGCGATCTTCCTTTATTACCGGCAGGCGGTGGTGAACCTCGTCCAGCTCATCACGGGTCAGAATCTCTGGGATCCCTCGATCCGCTTCCTGACCGAGCTGCCCTCGCGCACCGATCCGTTCGAGGTGCTGGCGGTGGTGGCGCTCACGATGGTGATGTCGTTGCTGTTCACCCTCTATCCGGCGCTCCGTGCCGCGCGCACCGATCCGGTGCAGGTGCTGCGCTATGAATAGGGAAGTGCTGGGCACGACCGGCCTCGCGCGATCCTTCACGCAGGGCGGCAAGACGATCCACGTGCTGCGCGGCGTCGATCTGTCCGTGCAGGCGGGGGAGATCGTCGCGCTGCTTGGCCCGTCCGGCTCCGGCAAGTCCACCCTGCTCCAGGCGGTGGGCCTGCTGGAGGGCGGCTTCGAGGGGTCGATCCGCATCGGCGGCACGGAAGCCGCCGCGCTCGACGATCGCGGCCGCACGAAGCTGCGCCGCGAAACACTGGGCTTCGTCTATCAGTTCCACCATCTGTTGCCCGATTTCACCGCGACCGAGAATGTCGTGCTGCCCCAGCTCGTCCATGGCACGAAGCCGGCCGATGCGCAGGTGCGCGCCAACGATCTACTCTCGACGCTAGGCCTGTCCGAACGGCTGGATCATCGCCCCTCGGCGCTTTCGGGAGGAGAGCAGCAGCGCGTGGCCGTGGCCCGCGCGCTCGCCAACCGCCCCCTGCTTGTGCTGGCGGACGAGCCGACCGGCAATCTCGACGAGGCCACGGCCGATCGCGTGCTGGCCGAATTCGTGCGTCTGGTGCGGGGGGAGGGGGCGGCAGCCCTGATCGCCACGCATAATGAGCGGCTGGCCGCGCAGATGGATCGCTTGGTGCGCCTGCATGAAGGCGTGCTGGGCTGACCGCTGACCGCTGACGTCTGGCGCGCACGGGGCGATTCAAATCGGATCCGGCGCGGGTTAAGCAGGATCATGTCGCTCGCCGCCCGGCTTCGCCTGCCAACCACCGCCACGGCGCCCTTCTGCCCTTCCGAGGTGGAAGGGCAGATCGTCGTCCCGCCCGGAGCCCCGCTTTCCGCGCGAATGGCCCGCTTCGCGGGGCCGGGTCTGCTCGTCGCGGTCGGCTATATGGATCCCGGCAACTGGGCCACGGATATCGCGGCCGGATCTGGCTATGGCTTCGATCTCCTGTTCGTCGTCGTCGCGGCCTCGCTTGCGGCGATCCTGCTCCAGTCGCTGGCGCTGCGGCTGGGCCTGGCATCGGGGCTGGATCTCGCGCAGGCCTGTCGCCGCCGTTATGGCCGTCCGGTCGCGATCGGCCTGTGGGCGCTCGCCGAAATCGCGATCGTCGCGACGGATGTGGCGGAGGTGCTGGGCGGCGCGCTCGCGATCAAGCTGCTGCTGGGCCTGCCGCTATGGGCGGGCATCCTGCTCACGGCCTGCGATATGCTGCTCGTAATCGGGCTCAAGGGGCGCGGCTTCCGGCAGGTGGAAGCCATCGTCGCCGCGCTCGTCGCTACGATCGCGCTCTGCTTCCTGCTCGAATTGCTGATCGTGCCCCCCGATCCGGCCGCGCTCTGGCACGGTCTATGGCCGGATGCCGGCAGGCTCGCCCAGCCGGGTGCGCTGGCGATCGCGGTGGGCATCGTCGGCGCCACGGTGATGCCGCACAATCTCTATCTCCATTCCAGCATCGTGCAGACGCGGCGCGTGTCCGGCGGGGAGGCGGGCAGGCGATCCGCGATCCGCATCGCGAATATCGATAGCGCCATGTCCCTTTTGCTCGCGATGCTCGTGAACGGCGCGATCCTCACGCTCGCGGCCGGCGCCTTCCACGCGACCGGCCATGTTTCGGTCACCGGCATCGACGATGCCTATCGCCTGCTTTCCCCGATCACCGGAGCGAAGGCCGCCGCGCTCTTCTTCGGCATCGCCCTGCTCGCCTCGGGGCAGAGCAGCACCTTCACCGGCACGATCGCGGGGCAGGTGGTGCTGGAAGGCTTCCTGAAGCTCAAGATACCCTGCTGGCAGCGGCGGATCATCACCCGGCTGATCGCCATCGTCCCCGCCATGGCCGGCGTGATCGTCTGGGGTGATGATGGGGTCGGGCCGATGCTGGTGCTCAGCCAGATCGTCCTGTCGCTCCAGCTCCCCTTCGCCATCTGGCCGCTGATCCGCACGGCGGGGGATCGTGCGATCATGGGCAGTCTTGCGGCGGGTGCGGTCGCGCGCGGGGGCGCCTGGCTGATCTTCGCCGTGATCTCGGCCGCCAATCTGTGGCTGTTGTCCGATCTGTTCGGCTGAGATGGGCCCGCCCGTGGCTCAGCCGCGGCCGCGTTTTCCCGCGCGTGCCGCTTTCGCCTTGCCGTAGCGCGTCTGGCGCGTACCCGGCTTGCCGAGGGTGGAATTGCCTCGCACCGGCGCCTTGCTCGGTTCGCCCGGCAAGCCCAGCTCGTCATTTTCCAGGCGCCTGATCTCGTCGCGCAGGCGCCCGGCTTCCTCGAATTCCAGATCGGCGGCGGCCGCGCGCATGCGGCCTTCCAGTTCCTCGATATAGGCGCGCAGATTGTGGCCCACCATGTGGGGCTTTTCCTCGATGCCGGTATCCACCGTCACCTGATCCTGCGAAGACAGATGCGCGACGATATCGGTCACCTGCCGGCGCACCGTCTCCGGCGTGATGCCATGTTCGAGATTATAGGCCATCTGCTTTTCGCGGCGGCGCTCGGTTTCCGCCATCGCGCGTTCCATCGATCCGGTGATGCGATCGGCGTAGAGGATCACCTTGCCGTCCACGTTGCGCGCGGCACGGCCGATCGTCTGGATCAGCGAGGTTTCGGAACGGAGGAAGCCTTCCTTGTCCGCATCGAGGATCGCCACCAGTCCGCATTCGGGAATGTCGAGCCCCTCGCGCAGCAGGTTGATGCCGACGAGCACGTCATAGACGCCCAGCCGCAGGTCGCGGATCAGCTCGATGCGCTCCAGCGTCTCCACGTCGGAATGCATGTAGCGGACCTTGAGGCCGGCCTCGTGCAGATATTCCGTCAGATCCTCGGCCATCCGCTTGGTCAGCGTGGTGACGAGGCTGCGATAGCCTTTCCTCGCCGTTTCCTGTGCCTCATGGACCAGATCGTCCACCTGGCTCTCGATCGGGCGGATCTCCACCGGCGGATCGATCAGGCCGGTCGGGCGGATCACCTGTTCGGTGAAGACGCCGCCGGTCTGCTCCATTTCCCACGATCCGGGCGTGGCGGAAACGCATACCGTCTGCGGCCGCATCGCATCCCATTCGTTGAAGCGAAGCGGGCGATTGTCGATGCAGCTCGGCAGGCGGAAGCCATATTCGGCCAGCGTGATCTTCCGGCGATGGTCGCCGCGCGCCATGCCGTTGATCTGGCCGATCGTCTGGTGGCTCTCATCCACGAACAGCAAGGCGTTTTCGGGCAGATATTCGAACAGGGTGGGCGGCGGCTCGCCGGGCAGGCGGCCGGTGAGGAAGCGGCTGTAATTCTCGATGCCCGCGCAGCTTCCCGTGGCGGCGATCATCTCCAGATCGAAATTGGTGCGCTGCTCGATCCGCTGCGCCTCGATCAGTTTGCCCTCGGCGTTCAGCTCCTTCAGCCGTTCGGCCAGCTCGAAGCGGATCGCCTCGCTCGCCTGCTTCAGCGTGGGGCCGGGCGTCACATAGTGGCTGTTCGCATAGACGCGTACCTCCTTCAGCGTGGCGCTGGTCTTGCCGGTCAGCGGATCGAATTCGGTGATCTGCTCGATCTCGTCGCCGAAGAAGCTGATCCGCCACGCGCTGTCGTCATAATGCGAGGGGAACAGCTCCAGATTGTCGCCGCGCACGCGGAAATTGCCGCGCTGGAAGCCCTGGTCGTTGCGCTTGTACTGGAGCGCGACCAGCTTGCGGATGATCTCGCGCTGGTCGACGGTCTGGCCCTTCTTGAGATCGAAGATCATGGCCGAATAGGTTTCGACCGAGCCGATGCCGTAGAGGCAGGAAACCGAGGCGACGATCAGCACGTCGTCGCGCTCGAGCAGGGATCGGGTGGCCGAATGGCGCATCCGGTCGATCGCCTCGTTGATCGAGCTTTCCTTCTCGATATAGGTGTCCGTCCGGGGCACATAGGCTTCCGGCTGGTAATAATCATAATAGCTTACGAAGAATTCCACGGCATTTTCGGGAAAGAAGCTCTTGAATTCGCCATAGAGCTGGGCGGCCAGGATCTTGTTCGGCGCCAGCACCAGGGCGGGGCGCTGCAACTGCTCCACCACCTTCGCCATGGTGAAGGTCTTGCCGGATCCCGTCACACCCAGCAGCACCTGATCCCGCTCGCCGGCCTGCGCCTGCCCCACCAGTTCGGCGATCGCGCCGGGCTGGTCGCCCGATGGCTCGTAATCCGATTTCAGCACGAAGGGTTTGCCGCCCTCGCTCTTCTCCGGCCGCGCGGGGCGATGCGGGATGAAGCTCTGCCCCGTATCGGGCTCGTCGAGGCTCGTGCGGATCTGGATCGCCATGCGGAACATATGGGGTGCAAAGGCGGCGGCGGCAATCGGCGGCCGGCGCTGTGAAAAAATGCGGGACCTTGCGCTGCATCAATCTGTCGTCAGGACTTTACGATATAGGCCCTTCCTCGATAGTTCGGGCGTGAAATAGGAATTGAGCGGGCAGCATGGCGATCCTCGATCTTCAAGATACCGGCGGTTATCTTCACTTTGATCGCGACCAGTGCGTGCGCGAGGGCAAGCTGCGCGCGGAGCAATATCAGTCGGCGCATCCGTTTCCGCACATCGTGATGGATGATTTCCTCGATGCCGATGTGCTGCGCCGCGTGCTGGCCGAATTTCCCTCGCGCGATGGGCGGGACTATTTCGATCGCGCGCAGGAACGCTTCAAATATCAGTTCAATCCGAACACGATCGGGAGCGGCCTGATCCGCAATCTGCTGGCCGAGCTGAATGGCGAGCCCTTCCTCGCCTTTCTTTCGGAAATGACCGGCATACCCGATCTGATTTCCGATCCTTATTATTCGGGCGGCGGCCTGCACGAGACGCTGAAGGGCGGCCATCTCAGCGTGCATGCCGATTTCAATGTGCATAGCGAGATGAAGGTGGAGCGCCGGCTCAACCTGCTCGTCTATCTGAACGAGGATTGGGAGGAATCCTACGGCGGCCATCTGGAGTTGTGGGACAAGAAGATGCGCAAGGCGGCGACGTCCGTCCTGCCGGTGCTGTCGCGCGCCGTGGTGTTCAGCACGACGCTCCAGAGCTTCCATGGCCAGCCCGAGCCGCTCACCTGCCCGCCGGATCGGTCGCGCCGGTCGATTGCGACCTATTATTACACGGCCTTCCCGACCGACGCGAAGAAGGTGCCCACCCGCACGACCACCTTCCAGACGCGGCCCGCCAGCACCGACAAGACGGACTGGCGCGTCCGCTACGCCCACTTCGTCGACGATTGGGTGCCGGCGCGGCTCCAGCGTTATGCAAGGAAGCCGCTGCGCTAGGATCCGGATCGACGGAGCCGCGCAGGCCGCTACAAGCCTTGCCCGCTCCGCCGCGCGGCGCGATAGGCCCGGCATGGATTTGCTCAAGCTCCCCTTCGCCCTCGATTCCTATCTCGCCCGCATCGGTCTCAAGGAAAGGCCCGCCGCCGATGCGGAGGGGCTCGCCGCCGTCCAGCGCGCGCATCGCCTGACGATCCCGTTCGAAAATTTCGATGTCCTGCTCGGCCGTGACATCCGCATCGATTCGACCAGCGTCTTCGCCAAGCTCGTGAGCCAGCGGCGCGGCGGCTATTGCTTCGAACATGGCCAATTGTTCCTGGATGCGCTGGAGGCACTCGGCTTTCAGGCGCGGCCGCTGCTCGCGCGCGTCTGGCTGGGGCAGCCGAAGGCCGTGCCGCCGCTCACGCATACGCTCGCGCTCGTCACGATCGACGGGCAGGACTGGATCGCCGATGCGGGCTTCGGTGGCAGCTATGCCCTGCCCATGCCGCTGGCGGACGGGGAGGAAGCCGATGCACCCGATGGCGCGCGCTTCCGCCTCGCCCGCGATCCCGAATTCGGCTGGATGCTGAGCCGGGAGGGCCATGCCGGCGGCACGGATGGGCGCAGCCCGGGCGAAGGCTGGCAGAATCAGTTCAGCTTCACGCTGGAAACGGCCTTCCCGTCGGATCTGGAACTGGGCAATTTCTGGGTCAACAAATCACCCCAGAGCCGCTTCCTGGTGGCGCCGATCATCAGCATCCCGCTGCCGCATGGCTTCGCCACGCTGAACGGCCTCGCCTATCGGCGCCACAGCAAGGATCAGTCGAACGAGGGCGAGATCACCGATCCGCGCGTGCTGCGCATGCGGCTGAGCCTGATGTTCGGCATCGATCTCACGGCCGAGGAGGTCTCCGGCTTGCGCCTGTTCGGGGAAGGGCCGGAGGCTGCCTGATCGGGCCGCCGGGCCGGCCGGCCAGATCATTTCGCAATCGCGAGAAAGCCGCTAAGCGATTTTTCAAAAGCGCATCCGGGGAAGTCTCATGACCGTCACCATCCGCCCAGAAGACCTGATCGAGAGCGTCGCCGATGCGCTCCAGTACATCTCTTACTATCACCCCATGGATTATATCCGGGCGCTAGGAGAGGCGTATGAGGCGGAGCAGGGGCCGGCCGCCAAGGATGCGATCGCGCAGATCCTGACGAACAGCCGCATGTGCGCGGAGGGGCATCGCCCGATCTGCCAGGATACGGGCATCGTCAACGTCTTCGTGAAATGGGGCATGGAGTGCCGCATGGATGCCGGCGGCCGCTCGTTGCAGGAGGTCGTCGATGAAGGCGTGCGCTGCGCCTATCTCCACCCTGAAAACCGGCTGCGCGCCTCGGTACTGGCCGATCCCGCCTTCACGCGCCGCAACACGAAGGACAATACGCCCTCCGTCCTCCATGTCGAAATGGTGCCGGGCAACAAGGTGACGGTGGATGTCGCGGCCAAGGGCGGCGGCTCGGAGAACAAGTCCAAGTTCAAGATGATGAATCCCTCGGATTCGATCGTCGATTGGGTGCTGGAAATGTTGCCCCAGATGGGCGCGGGCTGGTGCCCGCCCGGCATGCTCGGCATCGGCATCGGCGGCACGGCGGAGCATTGCGTGCTGCTCGCCAAGAAGGCGCTGATGGATCCGATCGACATGGGTCAGCTCAAGCAGCGCGGCGCCCAGACCGATATCGAGCGGATGCGCATCGAGATATTCGACAAGGTCAACGCGCTCGGCATCGGGGCGCAGGGGCTGGGCGGGCTTTCCACCATCCTCGACGTGAAGATCATGGACGCGCCCTGCCATGCGGCGGGCAAGCCCGTGGCGATGATCCCGAACTGCGCCGCCACCCGCCACGCGCATTTCACGCTGAAGGGCGAAGGGCCGGCCTATATGCCGGTGCCGGATCTCAATGAATGGCCGAAGGTGGAATGGGCGCCGTCGAAGGAATCGATCCGCGTCGATCTCGATACGCTCACGCCCGAGGTGGTCGCCTCGTGGAAGCCGGGCGATCGCCTGCTGCTCAACGGCAAGATGCTCACGGGCCGCGATGCCGCGCACAAGCGCATCCAGGATATGCTGGTGAAGGGCGAGGAACTCCCCGTCGAATTTGCCGGCCGCGTGATCTATTATGTCGGCCCGGTCGATCCGGTGCGGGATGAGGTGGTCGGCCCCGCCGGCCCCACCACCGCGACCCGCATGGACAAGTTCACGAAGATGATGCTCGATCAGGGCCTGCTGGCGATGGTCGGCAAGGCGGAGCGCGGCCCCGCAGCGATCGAGGCGATCAAGGAGGCGAAGTCGGCCTATCTGATGGCCGTGGGCGGCGCCGCCTATCTCGTCGCCCGCGCGATCAAGGGCGCCAGGGTCGTCGGCTTCGAGGATCTCGGCATGGAGGCGATCTACGAATTCGAGGTGAAGGACATGCCGGTCACCGTCGCGGTGGATGCGACGGGCACCAGCGTCCACACCACGGGGCCACTCGTCTGGCGGGAGAAGATCGCCAAGGAGCGCCTGCTGGAAACGGCGTGAGGGGGCGGGGCGCATGAGCACGCTCCTCCTCTGGTTCCATCCCGAGCATGAAAAGTCGCGCACCGGGCGCGCGCTGGCCGATGCGGCGGCCGCGCTCGATGGCGTCACGCTCGTCAACATGGCCGCGCTCTATCCCGATATCCGGACGCTGGATGTCGGGGTGGAAGTGGCGCGATTGCTGGCGGCCGACCGGCTCATCCTGCAATTTCCGATCCACTGGTATCTGCCGCCGCCGCTTCTGCTCGCATGGCAGAACAGCGTGCTGACGCGCATGTTCTATATCAAGCCGGAGGAGGAGGGTGCGCGGATCAAGGGCATGCCGCTGCTTGTGGCGGCCACCGCCGGCAACACGCCGGAGGCTTACAGCCCGGAGGGCGTGAACCTCTTTCCGCTCGCGGATCTGCTGAAGCCGCTCCATTCCACCGCGCATCGCTGCGCGCTCGCGTGGAGCGATCCCTTCCTCGTCTATCGCGCCAACCGGCTGGACGAGGCGCAGCGCGCGGCGGCGGCCGCAGACTATGCGGTGCGGATCGAAGATTGGCGAGCGGCCTGAAGTCGCGCCTTTTCAAAAGCCTGTGGGGGAACCGGGGCGATCCGGGCGGGTTTTCGCATCGATCCTTTCCGAGGCGATGCCCATGTCCTCCACCTTCACCCAGCTTGAACCGCCCCTGCCGATGACCGTCGTCGGAAAAGGCGATGGCTATGCCGTCGCCGTGATCGATTACGGGCAGGAATTCGATCTGCTGTGGGTGGTCGTGCTCGATGAAAGCGGGGAGATCTGGTGCGCGCCCAATCCCAAGGTGCGGATGCAGGGCAATTGGTCGATGGGGCGCGGCCGCCCTTCGCTCGACGAGCCGGGCAAGGGCGCCCCGGCGCGGATCGCCGCGCTGGCGGCCTGATCCGCATGATCGCGCCGTTCGCCGCCGCCCTGGCGGCCCTTGCGCCATGGCCCGCATCCGCCACGCCGCCTGCCGAAGCCTCGCCGGAGGCGGCGACCGCCGTGGTGCGGCATTATTATGCGGCGGTCGAGGCGCGTGATTATCGTGCCGCCTGGCGGCTCTGGCACGGGCGCTCCACGCTCGCGCAGCTTCGCGCCGGCTATGCCGATACGGCGCATGTGCGCGTCACGCCGCTGCCGCCCTTTGTGGCGGAAGGTGCCGCTGGCAGCGTCTATTGCGAGGTCCGGGTGAGGGTGGATGCGGCGCTGCGGGATGGCCGCCGCCAGCATTATGCGGGCAGCTTCACGCTGCGCCGGGTGAATGATGTGGATGGCGCCACCGCCGCGCAGAGGAGCTGGCACATCATCGGCGCGAAGCTGAGGCCGGTCGCCTAGCGGCGCTCTCACGAACGTGGGCGCGCACGATGCCGCGCATCGGCCGGCATGGAAAAAGGCCCACCGTCCTTCCGGGCGATGGGCCTTCCTCTTTTCGCTTCGATCGTCAGCGCTTCAGCGGCACTTGATCTGCTGCTGGTTCTGGTCGACGGCCTTGCCGGCCAGCGCGCCGATCGCGGCGCCGATGAGCGTGCCCGCGGTGCGCGAATGGCCGCCGTCGATCACGTTGCCCAGCACGCCGCCGGCCGCGCCGCCCACGATCAGGCCGGTCGTGCCGTCCGAACGCTTGCAGTAATAGCGGCCGTCATTGCCGGCATAGACGCGGTCGTCGGAACTCAGCACCTGCTCGCGATCGCCGGGGCGATAGTGGCGGGCCGGATCGAAGTTCGGATCATAGCGATCATCGTCATAACCCGCGCCATAGGCGCCCGGAGGCGGCGGAGCCTGACGATAGCCGCCGCGACGCGACGCATAATAAAGATCGCGCTCGGCGTAATAACGATCCGTCTCGATCTGATAGCGGCGCTGGGCATCGGCCCAACGCTGCTCCACCGCTGCCGGCGATTGCGCGACGGCCGGCGTGGCGAAAGCCACCGGCGCGGTCGCGGCGATCAACGCGGCGAAAATCCACTGACGCATTCCCTGTCTCCTTTGCGATCGGAGCTATCCGACGCTGTCATGGCGAATATCGGGCAGCGACTTAACGGAGGCTGAGCCCGATATTAGCCTGTCGTTCAGCGGCAGCGGATATTTCCCCGATCGACCGACTGGCCCAGCAGCGCGCCGCCGGTGGCGCCCAGCAGCGTGGCGACCGTGCTGGAGCGGCCATTGGCCAGCGTGTTGCCGAGCAGGCCGCCCAGCGCGCCGCCCACGATCAGGCCGGTCGTGCCATCGGTGCGACGGCAATAATAACGGCCGTTGTTGCCGCGATAGATACGGTCGTTGCGGCCGATGCGGCGTTCGCGATAGCCGCGCCCGTCGCGATAATAGCGGGCGGCATCATAGCCGCCATAGCGCTGGTCGGGCCGATTCCAGTCATAGTTGCGATAGCCGCGCCAATCGTCGCGACCGCGATTCCCGCCTTTGCGCCAGCCCCTGCCATTGTCATGATCGCCGCGGCCATGATCGCGCGGCGGATCGGCCAGCGCGGGTGCGGAGAGCGGCAGGGTCATGGCGGCCAGCGCGGCGCCGAGAATGAAGGTCTTCATCGTCCGTTCCTCTTTTTATTACGAGGGGAGAACGAAGTCGCGCGGCCTCGGTTGCGTGAACCGAAAACTACGTGCCGTTCATCTTGCGTGGCGGCGGCCGGCGGGCGCAGGATGGGGCATGGCGAGCGACCCCCGCATCGATGCCGCGATCGCGAAGGCGGGCGATTTCGCCCGGCCGATTCTGATCGAGCTGCGCGCCGCGCTGCATGAGGCGGAGCCGACACTGAGCGAGACGATCAAATGGGGCCGCCCCTTCTTCGAGCTGGACGGGCGGCCTTTCGCCTTCATGGCGGCGTTCAAGGCCCATTGCGGCTTCGGCTTCTGGCGCGGGCCGGAAACGGGGCGTGAGGCGGAGGGCGCCGGCCAGTTCGGACGGCTGCTCTCATCGGCCGATCTGCCGCCGCGCCGGGAACTGGTCGCCCTGATCCGCGCGCAGGCGGCGGATGCACGCGCGCCGAAGCCTGCGGCCGCGCCCCGCGCGGCGAAGCCCGATCTGCCGGTGCCGGATGATCTGGCCGCCGCGCTCGCGGCCGATGCCGGGGCGCAGGCCCGGTTTGCGGGTTTCGCGCCCGGCCAGCGACGCGATTATATCGAATGGGTGATCGGCGCGAAGCGGCCGAAGACGCGCGCGAAGCGGATCGCGGAGACTGTCGCGCGCGTCGCGCGCGGCATCCGCCGCAACGAGGAATATCGATCCGGCTGAGATGGGCCGCCCGGCCCCCTTATCGCATCCGCACGTAGCGGCCCGGCGCATCCTCGATCGCGGGCAGCACGCCCTCGCCGGGGATGCGCGCGCCCTCCGCTGGCACCGTCCTGCCGTCGAGCGTGGCGATCCACGCCATCCAGTCCGGCCACCAGCTTCCCTTGTGCTCCACCGCGCCCGCGACGAATTCTTCGAGCGACGCGGCCGGCTTATCGTTGATCCAATATTGATATTTGTTGGCGGAGGGCGGGTTCACCACGCCGGCGATATGCCCCGATCCGGCGAGCACGAAGCGCAGCGGCCCGGCCAGATACTGCGTCATCTTCCACACGCTGCCGGGCGGCGCGATATGATCCTCGCGCCCCGCCTGCACATAGGCTGGCGTCTTCACCGTCGTCAGGTCGATCGGCGTGCCCGCCACGGAAAGCGCGCCGGGCTTCACCAGCAGATTGTCGCGATAAAGCTCGGTCAGGTAGCGGCGCTGCCATTCGGCGGGCAGGTTGGTGACGTCGCCATTCCAGTGGAGCAGGTCGAAGCTCTTATAGTCGTCCGCCAGCAGGTAATTGTTGACGACATAGTTCCAGATCAGGTCGCGGCTGCGCAGCAGGTTGAAGGTTGCCGCCATGAAGCGCCCGTCGAAGATGCCGTCCTTGGCGATCGATTCCATCAGGGCCAGTTGCGCATCGTCCACGAACAGCGAAAGATCGCCCGCCTCGCTGAAATCCACCTGCGCGGTGAAGAAGGTCGCGCTCGCCACCTTTTCGGCATTGCCGGTCGCGGCTGCCCAGGCCAGCAGCATCGAAAGCGCCGTGCCTGCCACGCAATAGCCGATCACATGCGCCTTCGGCACGTCCAGCAGGCGGGTGACGACCTCGATCGCCTCCCATTCCCCGTTGATGACATAATCGTCCATCATCACATGGGCGATGCTGGCGTCCGCCGATTTCCACGAAACCATGAAGACGGTGAGACCCTGGTCCGTCGCCCACTTCACGAAGCTCTTCTGCGGGCTGAGATCGAGGATGTAGAAGCGGTTGATCCACGGCGGAAAGATGATGAGCGGGATTTCCGATACGCTCTCGGTCGTCGGGCTATACTGGATCAGCTGGAAGAGCGGCGCTTCGTAAACGACCTTGCCCGGCGTGGTGGCGATATCGCGGCCCACCTCGAACGCGTCCTTGCCGACATGGCGGATCTGGCCGGAGGCGGCATCCTCCAGCATCCGCTGGAGCCCGGTGATGAGATTCTGCCCGCGCGTCTCCACGATCTTCGCCACCACCTGGGGGTTGGTGAAGGGGAAGTTGGTGGGGCTCATCGCGTCGACGAAATTGCGCGCGGCGAAGCGCAGCTGCTCCTGTTGGCGCGCGTCGAGGCCCGGCGCATGATCGATCACCGAAAGGAACTGGTCCGCGACGAGCGCATAGCTCTGGCGGATCAGATCGAACAGCGGCTCCTGCCAGTCCGGCGCGGCGAAGCGGCGGTCCGCGCCCAGCCCCTCGCTCGCCGGCAGCATCGATCGCCAGAAGCCCAGCGTCTCGGCCCACATCGTGCCCGGGGCATTGGCCATGCCAGCGGGATCGATCGGCGGCATCTGCGCCATCTGTGCCATGAAATCATCGCCCGCCTTCATGGCGGCGCTCGCGCCATGCTCCATCAGCATCTGCTGCGCCTCGCCGATCACACCGGTCCAGTGAGCCATTTCGTCGAGGATCGCGCCGCCGTCATGCGGCTTGTCACCGGCCTTCGCCATCAATCTCTCCCGTCTGGCCTTCGCACTGCCAATTGGCCAGCAAACCGCCTATAGCGCAACCGCTTCGGAAAGAACGGGCGATCCGCGCCGCCTCTTTCCGGGCCTTTCTATCGAGGACGAAATGACCGAAGACTTCTACCGCATCCGCCGTTTGCCACCCTATATCATCGCCGAAGTGAATGCGATGCGGGCGGCGGCGCGCGCGGGCGGAGAGGACATTATCGATCTCGGCATGGGCAATCCCGATCTGCCGCCGCCGCCGCACGTGATCGCGAAGCTGGTGGAAGTGGCGCAGAAGCCGGATGCGCACGGCTATTCGGCGTCGAAGGGCATTCCCGGGCTCCGCAAGGCGCAGGCCGGCTATTATGCGCGCCGCTTCGGCGTGGATGTCGATCCCGAGACGGAAGTGGTCGTCACCATGGGATCGAAGGAGGGGCTGGCCAGCCTCGCCACCGCGATCACGGCGCCCGGCGACGTGATCCTCGCGCCCAATCCTTCCTATCCGATCCACACGTTCGGCTTCATCATCGCTGGCGCCACGATCCGCGCCGTGCCGACCACGCCGGACGAGGATTATTTCCGCGCGCTGGATCGCGCGATGGCCTTCACGGTGCCGCGCCCGTCGATCCTCGTCGTCAACTATCCGTCGAATCCTACGGCCGAGACGGTGGACCTCGCCTTTTACGAGCGGCTGGTGGCGTGGGCGAAGGAGCACAAGGTCTGGATCATCTCCGATCTTGCTTATTCGGAGCTTTATTATGATGGAAAGCCCACGCCATCGATTCTGCAGGTGAAGGGTGCGAAGGACGTGGCGATCGAGTTCACCTCGCTTTCCAAGACCTTCTCGATGGCTGGCTGGCGGATCGGCTTCGCGGTGGGCAACAAGCAGCTGATCGCGGCGATGACGCGCGTGAAATCCTATCTGGATTATGGCGCCTTCACGCCGATCCAGGCTGCCGCCTGCGCCGCGCTCAATGGCCCGCAGGATATCGTCGAGCAGAACCGCCAGCTGTATCACAAGCGCCGCGACGTGCTGGTGGAAAGCTTCGCGCGGGCCGGATGGGATATTCCAAGCCCCCGCGCCTCGATGTTCGCCTGGGCGCCGCTGCCGCCGGCGCTCGCCCATCTCGGCAGCCTCGAATTCTCGAAGCAGCTGCTCACCCATGCCAAGGTCGCGGTGGCACCGGGCGTCGGTTATGGCGAAAATGGCGAGGGCTATGTGCGCATCGCGCTCGTCGAAAATGAGCAGCGCCTGCGCCAGGCGGCGCGCAACGTGAAGAAATATCTCCAGTCGATGGGCGTCAATACGGGCCTGCGGGCGGGCTGATGGCGCTGCCCGTCGGCCTGGACGACGTCTTTCGCATTTCCAGCCTGCCGGGGCTCGCGCGCGACATCCAGTTCGCGTTGGCCCCGGTCTTTCTTTTGAATGGCATCGGGCTGGTGTTGAACATGCTCACGGGCCGGCTGGCCCGGATCGTGGATCGCGCGCGCGATATCGAACAGAATTTCACGCCGCGCGGCGATCCCCGCCACGAATGGCAGGTGCGGGAATTGCGGCTGCTCGATCGGCGCATGGCGATCGTCAGCAATTCGATCTTCCTGTGCACGGCCAGTGCGGTGCTCCTGTGCAGCCTCGTTGCAGGCATCTTCCTCGCGCGGCTGGTGGGCGTCGGCTTTGCGCGCACGCTCTCGCTGCTGTTCGCCGTCTCGCTGATGCTGCTGATCGCCAGCCTCACCCTGTTCCTGATCGAGGTCCGCATCGCCGTGGCGGCGATCCGCGTGCGGGATGAACTGCTGGAGCGATCCTGAGGGCCGGCGGAAAGCGGCGGCTGCCCGTCCAGCGTCACCAGCGGGAAAGCGGGCCATCCGTCGCCGCCGATGGTGGCGTGGCGGTGATCGGCCTCCAGACCAAAAGGGCCACCGCGGCAATGCCCCGGTGGCCCTTCATACATGGTCAGCGGCCGGATAATCGGCCCGGGAGACCCCCGGCGCTTATCTGAACACCTTGATCGATATCGCCAACGCCCCCGCATCCGCGACGGCCCCGGCGAGGATCAAGATTTCAGCAGCGCGTCTCCCGAACGGACTGAACCGACCCCCAAGCTGAACCATGAGACATCGGATCACCTCCTTTCGCTATGTTGAAGAGCAAAGCGAATGTGAGTCAGATTTTGGCGCGTCGCAAGGCCTTGATTCAAAGTTTTTTCGCGTCAGGATACTGCGCTTCGCGGGGCAGGCTCGGGCCGCCGTCGCCGCGGCGATCGATCAGCCCCGGCAATCCTCGATCACGCGCGCCGGCTCCGCCCAGGCGGGCACCATCAGCAATGGCCGGCCGGGCACGGCATAGGAAACGCGGCCCCGGCTGAAGGCGATCCGGTCGAGGAAGGGGTCGGCTGCCGGCAGGCTCGCCTCCATCTGGCCGCCCGATCCCGCAGCCTGTGGCAGATCGCGGCCGGCATAGGATGTCGTCACCGTCATCGTGCCAGCCCCGGCCCCCGTCACCAGCAAGCGGATGCGATGCGTGGCTCTGTCGCAGCGGATCGTGAGCGCGGGTGCGCCGGCCGGGCCGAACCGGGCCGAGGATCCGGCCGCATCCTGCGCATAGGCCCAGTCGCCCGGCGAGAGCGGCAGATCGCGCCACTCCTGCGCCTCCGGTGGTGGCGCAGGCGCAGCGGCCGGGGGCGGTGGCGCTGTCACTGGCGCCGGCTTGGGCGCGAGCGGCGTCGCGCAGCCGGCGAGAAGCGACGTCAGCAGCGCCGCCGTGGCGAGGGGCAGGAATCTGGTCACGGCGAAACCCATGGCCGATTGTGCGACGAGACGGAAGCCGCCGCCGGAACATCACCGTCTCTCGCCCGTTTTTCCCAATGATTTCAGCATTCCGCTGGATCGTCTTGGTGGAGGTAGCGTCATGGGAGAGATTGCGGACAAGGTGAAGGGTGCGGCAAACGAGACCATCGGCAAGGTAAAGCGCGCGATCGGCGACGCGACCGACCGGCCCGATCTTCGCGCCGAAGGCGATGCGCAGGAAGCCAAGGGCGATCTGCAAAAGGCCAAGGGCGCCGTGAAGGGCGCGATCAACCGCATCTGACCGGGAAGATCGGCATCGGGGCTGGCCACTCGGCCCCGATCCGATCTGTCGGTCCGCCGTTCGCGCGGCGGCGGGCTGGCCCATGCGATGCGCGGCGCTACATGCGTGGCGCGCGCATGGTGTTTGCCTTTTGTTCGCGGGCTGATTCAGATCAATTGCATCCCGCCCCGGTTGCTCTACCCTGAGCGCCGTGGGGGACGATCTCTTGAATGCTTGGATGGTTCCCGCGCTGGTCGCGATCGGCGCCTATCTTCTCGGCTCGATTCCGTTCGGGCTGCTGGTGGCGCGGATCGGAGGGGCGGGGGATCTCCGCTCGATCGGCTCGGGCAATATCGGCGCAACCAATGTGTTGCGCACCGGCCGCAAGGGGCTGGCCGCCGCGACGGTGATCCTCGATGCCGGCAAGGGCGCGGTCGCCGTGCTGATCGCGGAATGGGTGATGGCCGGGCTGGGGCCGCTTGCGGGCGTCGCTGCTTTCTATGGGCATATCTTTCCCGTCTGGCTGCGGTTTCGCGGCGGCAAGGGGATCGCCACCTACCTCGGCATCGCGCTGGCGCTCTTCTGGCCCTGTGGCCTCACCTTCGCGATCGTGTGGATCGGCGCCTCCTTGCTCACCCGCCATTCCTCGGTCGGTGGCATGGCGGCTGCCCTGCTGACGCCGGTGTGCGCGGCCTATTTCTTCCAGCCCGGCCTCACGATGATGTTCCTTGCCTTCGCGCTCACCGTGCTGTGGACGCATCGCACGAATCTTTCCCGACTCTTCGCCGGCACAGAGCCGCGCATTGGCCAGCGCTGAGGCGATCGATCCGGCGGCGTTCGACGCCGACGCGCTCGACCGGCTCAGGCTGATCCGTACCCCGTCCATCGGGCCTGTCACCTTCGGGCAGCTCCTTGTGCGCTTCGGCTCGGCTGGCGCCGCGATTCGCGCTCTGCCCGATCTCGCCCGGCGCGGCGGCGGACCGGCCCCGCGCGTCGCCGCCGAAGGCGATGTGGCGCGCGAGCTTGGCCGCGTGGCGGCGCTGGGCGGCCGCTACTGGCTGCTGGGCCGCCCCGGTTTTCCTCCCCTGCTCGCGGAGCTGGAGGATGCGCCGCCCGCGCTGATCGTTCTGGGCGATCCCGCGCTCGCGGCGCGGCCGCTGGTGGCGATGGTGGGCGCGCGCAATGCCTCGGCCGCCGCCGTCCGCTTCGCGCGCTCCCTCGCGCATGATCTGGCCGGGGAGGGCTGGGTGGTCGTGTCCGGGCTTGCGCGCGGGATCGATACGGCGGCGCATGTCGGCGCGCTGGAGGGCGGTACGGTGGGCGTCGTCGCGGGCGGCGCGGATATTTTCTACCCCCCTGAAAATGAACGGCTCCAGCGCGCCATCGCCGAGCGCGGCCTGCTGGTGGCGGAACAGCCGCCGGGCACGGAGCCTCGCGCGCGCCACTTCCCCTATCGCAACCGGATCATCGCGGGCCTCGCCTCGGGCACGATCGTGGTGGAAGCCGCGCCCAAATCCGGCTCGCTCATCACCGCGCGCCTCGCGAATGAAGCGGGGCGGGAGGTGATGGCCGTGCCCGGATCACCGCTCGATCCGCGCGCGCAGGGCTGCAATCTGCTGATCCGCGATGGCGCCACGCTGGTGCAGGGCGCGGCCGACGTGATCGAGGCGCTGGCCCCCTTCGGACGCGGCCCCGGCCGCCTCGTCGGCCTCGTCCGCGAGGATCCCGTCCCGCTCGACGTCGCGGATCGGGAGCGGAGTATTGTCACGGATCTTCTGGGCCCCGTGCCGGTGGACGTGGATGAACTGGTGCGCCTGTCCAGCCTCGCGCCGGCCGTGGTGCAGATCGTGTTGCTCGAACTGGAGCTGGCCGGCCGGCTGGATCGGCATGCCGGCGGCCGCGCGAGCCTTTCCGGTTGAGGTGAGCGCGCCGCGCCGTCACAGTCGGCGGCGCATGGGGATAGCGGGCGCGCGCGGGGGCGGTCGCGGGGCCGGAGGCGGGGAGAAAGCGGATGATGGCGTGGATGGCGGCGATGCTCGCGGGGGCTGCGACGGCGGGCGCCGTGCCCGCCTCCGGCCCTTCCGCGCCTCCGCCGAAACTCTATCGGACGCTCGTGCCCATCGGCAGTCAGGCGAACTGGTTTCAGCCCGGCGATTATCCTCCCGTCGCCATCGCCCAGAAGGCGGCAGGCGTCATCCACTTCGCGGTGGAGATCGATACGGAGGGCAAGCCCAGTGCCTGCCGGATCGTGAAGGGCGTCGGCAATGCGGCGCTGGAAGCGGCCACCTGCAAGGCGCTGATGGCGCGCGCGCGATTCCACCCGATGGTCGATCGCAAGGGACGTCCCACCACGGCCACGTTCGAGCAGGTCGTTCGCTGGCGGCTGCCCGCGCGCACCACGGAGGAGATCAGCGAGCGGACCTTCGATGCGCATGCGATCATCGGCCCGGCCGGCGATGTCGTGGAATGCACGATGAGCGGGTCTGGCGCCACGCGCTTCGGCCAGAGCGGCAACAATTGCGGCCCGTTCGGCGAGCGCGGCTTCCTCGCGAATCTGATGGGTACGGACAATCGCAAGGCGCGGGTCAGCGATGTCCGCCTGCAGGTGAGCTATGAGGGCCTGCCCCAGCATGGCGCCGAGCGAACTCCCGATTTCTATCTGCTGCTGGCCGAGGCGGAGATCGTGGTCAATCCGGATGGATCGATGGGCAAATGCACGAGCGTCCGTCCGCTGGAAATGCAGGGCCGTTCGGTCGATCTGTGCAATATCGTGGCGATGGCGCCGCCCCGCTTCCAGTCCGGCGCGACAACGAAGCGCGCCATCTTCGTGCTGGATCTCTCCGTTTCCTACCGGTGATCGCGATCCGGACGGAAGGCGCCTACTTCTTCTTATCGCGCTCGTCGCTCGCGGCCACGCGCACGCGGCGCAGCGCGCCGGGATTCAGCGCGTCTGGCGTATCGGCCATGTCGATCACGCACATCGTCTTGAATTCCGGATGCGGCCCGCAGGCCACGCCCGCATAGCGCAGGCGCGGCGCGAACAGCACGGTGCGATGTCCGCGATCCGGCACGCCATCGTCGATCACGAGCTGGCGGATCACGTCGGCCGCGTCCACCGCGCCATAGGCGATCACCTCCGCTACCAGCGGGCCGCCGCCATGCTTCATCACGCGATCGCCGGGGGCGGATCCATCCGCGCCATAATGGCCCGTGCGGCCCGATACGCTCTGTTCGGCGACATGATCGGCGGCGGCGGCGGTGAGGATCTCGGCCGGGGCGAGAGGCGCCAGCAGCGGCTGCCCTCCCAGATAGGTGATCGCCTCATCCACCGGCACCGTGCCTTCCACGGTTTCGAAATCGACAGGATTGCCGGGCATCGTCACCACATTGGCTTTGAAGAAACCGCGATAGGTCTTGAGGCCGCCGGCATAAGCGGTGGGATCGGTGCGGGCGGAATTCAGTGCCGCAAGTACATCCTTCTCCAGGCGCGCCCGGTCCACTGGCGATTGCGCCGGCGCGCTCTGCGCGAGCACGGCCCAAAGGCCAGCAAGACACGCCGCCACAGCCCGCACGAACTCTACGCCCTTCGCCATATTTTGCCGGAAACTTTCACGAGCCTCCGTGTTAAACATGATTCCTTAGCAGGAACTGAAAGTTCCGGAAATGGAACTATTTCGGATCCGTATCGAACATTCCCTTCCCCGATTCGGATCGGCGGCGGCCGGGGAAACCGAAAAGGCGACGGCGGGCACGTCTGTGCCGCCATTCCGCTCGGCCCTCATCCGCTTCGGCCAAGCCACGCTTGACCAGGGCCTCATCCGGTCGCCACCCTCGCACGCGTACGTGAAGGAACGGCAAGAACTCCATGAAACTGGTCGTCGTAGAATCTCCCGCCAAGGCCAAAACGATCGAGACTTATCTCGGCCCGGGCCACAAGGTGCTCGCCTCTTATGGCCATGTCCGGGATCTTCCCGCCAAAGACGGCTCGGTCGATCCGGACCAGGGCTTTGCGATGGAGTGGGAGACCTATCCGGACAAGGCGACGCGGCTGAAGGCGATCGCGGACGAGGCCAAGGGCGCCGATTCGCTGATCCTGGCTACCGATCCCGATCGCGAGGGGGAGGCGATCAGCTGGCACGTCCAGGAAGTGCTGAAGAAGCGCAAGGTGCTGCCGGCGGACGTGCGCCGCGTCACCTTCAACGCCATCACCAAGGCGGCCGTGCTGGATGCCATGGCCCATCCCCGCGCGCTCGACGAGGATCTGATCGATGCCTATCGGGCGCGCCGCGCGCTTGATTATCTGGTGGGCTTCACGCTTTCGCCCGTGCTGTGGCGCAAGCTGCCGGGTGCCAAGTCGGCGGGCCGCGTCCAGTCGGTGGCGCTCCGCCTCGTCGTCGATCGCGAGCGCGAGATAGAGCTGTTCCGCGCGCAGGAATATTGGTCGGTCGTCGCCAGCCTGGAGCAGGATGGCGTGGGCTTTTCCGCCCGCCTCGTCCGCTGGAAAGGGCAGAAGCTCGATCGCCTCTCCATCGGCAATCAGGGCGATGCCGAGGCGGCAAAGCGCGATGTGGAAGCGGGCCGCTTCTCGGTCGAGAGTGTCGAGACCAAGCCGCTCACGCGCAATCCCCCGCCGCCCTTCACCACCTCCACCCTCCAGCAGGAAGCCGCGCGCAAGCTGGGCTTTTCCGCCAGCCACACGATGCGCGTGGCCCAGGATCTCTACGAGCAGGGCGCGATCACCTACATGCGTACGGATGGCGTGCAGATGGATGGCAGCGCCATCTCTGCTGCGCGCGGCGCCATTGCGAACCGCTATGACGGCAGTTACGTGCCGGACAAGCCACGCCAGTACACCACCAAGGCCAAGAATGCGCAGGAAGCGCATGAGGCGATCCGCCCCACCGATTTCGGCCGCGACCGGATCGGCGGCGGCGATCATGCGCGCCTTTACGAACTCGTCTGGAAGCGCGCGCTCGCCAGCCAGATGGCGTCGGCCCGGCTGGAACGCACCACTGTCGAACTGGTCGATGGCTCGGGCAGTCACACGCTGCGCGCCACCGGCCAGGTCGTGCTCTTTCCCGGCTATCTCGCCCTCTATGAAGAAGGCCGCGATGATCCTGTGGGCCGGTCCGGCCAACAGGCCGAGGCGGGCGAGGGCGACGAGGATGCCAGGCGCCTGCCCCGCATGGGCGACGGCGATGCGCCGGCGAAGAAGGATGTGCTGGCCGAACAGCATTTCACCCAGCCGCCGCCGCGCTATTCGGAAGCCAGCCTCGTCAAGAAGATGGAGGAACTCGGCATCGGCCGCCCTTCCACCTATGCCTCGATCCTGCAGACGCTGAAGGATCGCGAATATGTGAAGCTGGAGAAGAATCGCTTCCATGCGAACGAGACGGGGCGACTGCTGACCGCTTTCCTGGAGCGCTTCTTCGAACGCTACGTCTCCTATGATTTCACGGCCGGCCTCGAAGACCAGCTGGATGACGTATCGGGTGGCCGGGCCGACTGGCAGGCCGTTCTCGAGGCCTTCTGGCGCGATTTCAAGCCCAAGACGGTGGAGGTGGCCGATCAGAAGCCGTCCGAAGTGACGGCTGCGCTGGATACTTTCCTCGAGCCCTTCCTGTTCCCCGACAAGGGCGATGGCAAGGATGCGCGCCTCTGCCCCAATTGCGGCAATGGGCGGCTCGCGCTGCGCGGCGGCCGCTTCGGCGCGTTCGTCGCCTGCTCCAACTATCCGGAGTGCAAATATACGCGGCGCTTCGCGCAGGGCGGCAGCGAGGAATCGGCCGATGCCGGCCCGGTCGAGCTGGGCCGCGATCCGGCGACGGGCGCGGAGGTAACGCGCCGCACGGGCCGCTTCGGCGCCTATGTCCAGCTGGGTGATGAAAAGGATGCCAAGCGCGCCTCCATCCCCAAGGATGTGGGCGAGGTGGAGCTGGAAATGGCGCTCAGGCTGCTCTCGCTGCCGCGCACGGTGGGCGCGCATCCGGAAACGGGCAAGGAGATTACGGCCTCGATCGGCCGCTATGGCCCCTATCTGATGCACGACGGCAAATATGCGCGCCTCCAGTCCACCGCCGAGGTGTTCGAAACGGGCATGAATCTCGCCGTGACCAAGCTGGCCGAGGCGGCGGCCGGCGGCGGGCGCGGTGCGCGCACCGCCTCACGCGAACCGATCGCCGCCTTCGGCGACAGCCCCGTCACGGGCAAGCCGGTGAAGGTGATGGAAGGCCGCTTCGGCCCCTATGTCACCGATGGCGAGACCAATGCGACGCTCCCCAAGGGCACGGATCCCAAGACGCTGACGGAGGAAGCGGCGCTCGCGCTGCTGGCCGAGCGCGCCGCGAAAGGCCCGGCCAAGGGCAAGGCGAAGAAGAAGGCCGCGCCCAAGGCGGCCGCTGCGAAGAAGGCGCCCGCGAAAAAGGCTCCGGCCAAAAAGCCGGCTGCCAAAAAGGCCGCGAGCAAGGGCTGATCGATCCTCTCCTCCCCGCCTGTCGCGGCGCGGAGGGGGGAGCGGCCCATCTCGTGCCCGCCTGGATCAGGCAGAGCCGGGCAGGGGGCGCTTTCCCTTGGTGCGGCTGGTCAGGTGATAGGCACCACACCGGTCGCAGCGATAGGGGCGCAGCGTGATGCTGGCGGCGAGCGCGGCCGCCAGCGCCTCCTCGCCCGATGCGAAGCGCGCCTTGCGCCGGCAGATGCTCAGCCTCGTCCGCATTCGATCCCGCGCTTGTCCTGCTGCATCCTCACCCTTTCCAATCCGGGCGGACAAGAGGAAAAGAGGCTTTGGGCGGTGGGAGGAGCCGGGATTGGGCGTGGATCGCAGGATGTGCCGGCTGCTTGTGGCTCCGATGCTGATGCTCCTTTTCATGAGTGCCTCGCCCGCGCCGGAGCGGGCGGCACCGTTCACCGTCGCTCTTCTCGATGGCCGCATCATCCGCTCGGAAGATCTTGCCGGCAGACTCGTGATTCTGAATTTCTGGGCGATCTGGTGCGTACCCTGTCGGCGTGAACTGGCCGAGATGGACGCCTTCGCCCGCAGGCAGGGTAATGATCGCGTGGTGATCTTCGCGATCGATGTCGACAAGGCGCGGGCGCCCGCCAGACTGAAGGCGCAGGCCGATGCGATGGGGATTCCCATCGCAAAAACGCTCCCGCGTGGCGCGGAAGCCTATCACCCGATCCGCAATGCCGTGCCGACCACCTATATCATCGATGCTCATGGCCGGCTCGCCCTGGCGAAGGCCGGTGCCTTCGCCGTTGGCGAGTTCGATCGGCTTGCCTCCGGGCTTATCCCGAGGGAATACTGAACCGGACGCCGTGGGTCTGGCCCACGCAGC
This sequence comes from Sphingomonas sp., assembly GCF_003248515.1. Taxonomy (GTDB): domain Bacteria; phylum Pseudomonadota; class Alphaproteobacteria; order Sphingomonadales; family Sphingomonadaceae; genus Sphingomonas_I. The sequence continues at coordinate 154,280 of NZ_QFOB01000003.1, read as the reverse complement.
CGACAGCCTGGTCGCCCAATGTCGGCGGCAGATAGCGGAATCCCGTCATCGCCTTCTCGGTTGCCGGTCCGAAGATGAAGGGGGGGTAGGCGACGATCGTGCGCACATCCTCCACATGGCCATCGGCCGCGATGTCGAAGGCCTCGCGCACATAGCCTTCGAATCCCCAGCGCAAGGCGGCCGCCGGAAAAATGCCGCTCGAAAGAGACGTGTTGCGCGCCACCGGGCGCACGTTCAGCAGCGAGCATTGCTCGGCGTCCATGCCGGCGGCCGCCAGCCTGGCTTCGGCCCCAGCCGCATCGCCCGCGCGCTTGTCCAGCATCGCCAGGTGCAGCGTGGCCACGCTGCGCACCGGATCGTCGGCCGGCAATATCGCGGGCGATGTCTCCACCACGGCACGCAGGATCGGAGGTGCCTTACCGATCGCGCCGCTCGATTCCAGGGCTAGCGCATATTCGGTGCGCAGCCATGCGGTCGCACGGCCGGCATCGGGGCGCGCCTCGAACGTGGCGACGATCGGCGCGAAGCGGGTCGCGACGGCTGCATAATAAGAGGATCGCGATCCCGATGTTCGTGGCCGGATCGCCTTGTAGGCGGCATAAGCCATCACGTCGGCGGGCGCGCTCGCCTTCGCCAGTCGATCGGGCAGGGTCTGCGCGGCTGCTGCGGCGGCCTCCTCGTCACGGCCCTTCAGCGCGAGGAGGTCGTTGGCGATCGCCGCCATCCGCGCGCCGTCGCCGGCCGCGATCGGGCGCGCCGTGGGATCGTCCAGAGCCACGGTCACGCCCTTGCCGGCCAACCATGCCTCGGTTGAGATACGAAAGGCATCGGCGATGTCGATCGCGGGCGGCCGCTTCACGCAGCGCAATTCCATCCGCACGGCGGCCCGCCAGAACAGGTCCAGCTTGGCGAGCGTCTCCGGTTGCCATCGCCAATGGACGACGGATTCGGCGAAGGTCGCGCCCATCGTTCCGGTCCGGCTGGCATAGACCGGCACCGCGCCCGCCGCATGCCCGTCCGCGCCGATCGCGAACTCGATCACGGCCACGTCCTTCGGAGAGATGTCGTCGCCGCACACAGGCAGGTCCACGTCGGCCGGCACCAGGTTCGCGCCCTCCTTCAGCCGTCCCGCGCCCGAATAAGCGAAGAATTTTCGCGCCCGCTCTTCGTCGCCCAGGCGGGCATAGATCAGGGCGGCGTCGCTCCGCACGCGGATCTGCGTCAGCCCCACCTTGGTCGTCTCGCGCCCCACGATGTCCAGCGCTTTCTCGATGAAGCCGGCAGCCTTGCGCGCGTCGCCGCGATTCAGCTCGGCAAGCGCTCGCAGCGCCAGCAGATTGCCACGTTCATTGTCGACGGGAATCTGGGCGGCATCATCGTCGGCCAGCTGTTGGTCGATCAGGTTCGCCACCAGTGCGGGATCGCTCGTCAGCGCGGCATAGCCCGTGCCCACGCGTGCCCAGCGCTTGTGTGTGGCTTCCTCCGAGCCTTCCGTCACCGCCAGTGCTTTGCCATACATCGCCACGGCGCGCGAGCCGTCCAGATCTCCCCGCGCCATATCGCCCAGCGTCAGATAAGCGAGCGCCAGATCTTCGCTCTTCGCCACGCCTAATGCCTCGAAGGCCGCAATCGACTTTTCGGCCTCCTCGCGGGCGAGGGCGCGATCGAACAGGTGGAATAGCGCACTGGCACGTCGCGCCCGAATCGCCGCCGCCGCCGCACGGCCGAGCTTCGGTGTTTGCAGTGCCCGGTCGAACAGGTCAGATGCTTCCTTCCAGCGGCCCGCCTCGAAGCTGGCCTGGGCTTCGTTGAAGATCGCCTGAGGCGATTTGGGAGCTTGCGCTTCGACGGCCGGGGGAAAACCGACTGTCGATAGTGCAAGCGCCGCCGTTGCCGCCAAAAGCGACCTGAAACGAGTGATGATACGCACGAATATACCCCCTGCCGCGAATCTGGGAGGGTTCGCAGCGGAGATCAAGCCGTGGGGCGGCCTTATCTCTTTCCTCCGATTGATCCTGGCTTCGCTGTTCGCTCTGCCGCGTTGCAATGTAGGATTTCATGGAACGTCTGGCCTGCTCGCGCCGCGCGCGTGAGCATGCGCCCGAAAGCGCGACCTTGATGTCACTTTCCACAGTCGAGGTGGGCGATCGAACGGTCGGGTGAGCACCCGGCGGGGCGGGCGCCGGGATGCGGAGCGCCTGCCCCGCAACCCTTACTTGGCCTCGTTGGTCGTTTCGGCAGCGGTCGCTGGGGTCTCTTCCGCCGGGGTCGCGGCGGGGGCTTCGCTTGCGGCCGCATCTCCGGGGGGCGCGGCGGCAGCCGGCGCATCGGCGGCGGGAGCGGCCGGCAGCGGCTGGGGATGGTCGCTCTGCTGGTTCAGATAGGCGATCACGTTGGCGCGATCCTCGGGCTTGGAAAGGCCCGCGAAGGTCATCTTGGTGCCCGGCGCATAGGCTTTCGGGCTCTTCAGCCATTCGTTCAACGTGTCGAAGGTCCAGTTGCCGCCCTTGCTCTTCAGGGCATCGGTGAAGGCGAAGCCGCCCGCGCCCTGGCCCACGGCCTCGCCGACGACGCCATAGAGATTCGGGCCGAGCGCGTTGGCGCCGCCCTTGTCGGCATTGTGGCAGGCGGTGCACTTCTTGAAGACGTCCGCGCCCTTCTGCGGATCGCCGGCGGACATGTAGAAGGCGAAGGGCTTTTCGGCGGCGGCGGCGCCCTCGCCGGGCTCGGCCTCCACGCCGGTTACCTCATAGCCCATTTTCTCGGGGCGTTCGGCCATGAAATGTTCGCCGGTGACGATCGAGAGGCCCAGCGCGACGATGCCGCCAGCGAGGACCCAACCCGCAATCGTATTGCCTCGATCGTTCATGCCGCCCCCAGACTTAGATTTATTATGGTTCGCTTTAATCAGCGAACGAAGGGGCCGCAAGGTTGCGGCGAGCCTCCGAGAAACCTAAGCGCGGCGGCCATTATGGAAAGCTATCCCGCCCCCGCCCGCGCGCTCGTCGCGGAGCTTACCCGAGCCGCCGCCCAGGATCCGGATCGCGCGGTGGCGTTTCAGGGCGCGCCGGGCGCCAATTCGCATATCGCGGCGATGACGGTGGCGCCCGATTGCCTGCCTCTGCCCTGCTTCCATTTCGAGGATGCGCTGGATGCCGTGCGCGATGGGCGCGCCGGCCAGGCGCTGATCCCGATCGAGAATTCGCTGCACGGCCGCGTCGCGGACATCCATTTCCTGCTGCCCGAATCCGGCCTCTCGATCGTGGGCGAGCATTTCATGCCGATCCGTTATTGCCTGATGGGCTTGGGCGGCGAGGTGACGGAGGCGATGAGCCACCCGCAGGCTCTGGGCCAGTGCCGCCACTGGCTGCGTGAGCGCGGGCTGAAGCCGGTCGCCTATCCCGATACGGCGGGTGCCGCCGCTGCGGTGGCGGAACTGGGCCGGCCAGAGGTGGGGGCGATCGCGCCGCGCCTCGCCGCCGATCTTTATGGACTGAAGATCCTCGCCGATGGCCTGGAGGATTCGGATGACAACACCACCCGCTTCGTGAAGCTCGCGCCCCGCAGCGAAGTGGCGCCGCAGGGCGTGCCGACGATGACGACCTTCATCTTCGAGGTGAAGAACGTGCCGGCCGCGCTCTACAAGGCGCTGGGCGGTTTCGCCACCAACGGCGTCAACATGACCAAGCTGGAAAGCTACCAGCGCGGCGCCAGCTTCGCCGCGACCGAATTCTATTGCGATGTCGAGGGGCGGCCCGAGGATGCCAATCTCGGCCGCGCACTGGAGGAGCTGGAGTTCCACACCAAGTGGATGCGCGTGCTGGGCACCTATCCGCAGGAGCGCGCGCGCACCGTCGTCTGACGAGCGCATCTGACGAGCGCCATGTTTTACTGAAGGCCGGCGCGCGGGGCGCGTAGGCGTCGACCGGGGCTGTCCTGTGCGCGGGAGAACGCCGTGGGGCGCTATGCTCCCTCCAGCCAGGCCCGCAGCAGCGTGTTGGCGATGGCGTAGGGCGGGGGCGGAAGGAAGGCGGCACCTTCGACATGCTCCAGCGCCGCCGCGACATCCGCGCGGCTGGCCCATTTGGCGTCCTCCAGTTCGTTCCGGTCGAGTGTGATCGTCTGGTCCGCCACTTCGGCGATGCAGGCGATCATCAGCTGCGAGGGAAAGGGCCAGGGCTGGCTGGCGACATAGCGGATGCGCCCGGCGCGAACGCCCGCTTCCTCGAAAAGCTCGCGTCCCACCGCGCCCTCGATCGATTCGCCCACCTCCAGAAAGCCGGCGAGCGCCGAATAGCGTCCCGCCGGAAATTGCGGCTGCCGGCCGATCAGCACCTGCGCCGAGGCCCCCGATCCATATTCGGCCAGCATGATGACGACGGGATCGGTACGCGGATAATGTTCGGTGCCGCAGGCCGGGCATTGCCGCGCCCAGCCGGCCCGGATCAGCGCGCTCGGCTGGCCGCAAAAGGCGCAGAAGCCGTGGCGGGCATGCCAGTCGAGCAGGCTTCGCGCCATGCCGTAGGTCGCGGCGTCGGCCGCCGAAAGCGAATCGATCAGCGCGAATATCTCGGGGCTGCGCCGCGCGCCCTGCCGCCCCGGTTCCAGCCGGGTGAAGCGCGGCCGGCCGGCGATCCGGCCGAGCAGCACGAACTGGTCCTCGGGAATGTCCGCCGGCGGCGGTGTCCACAGCAGGCCCGCCCCGTTCGTGGCGGGCAGGTAATCGGGCATGTCGAGGAACAGGGCATCCCCGTCCCCCAGCAGGCGAGGCACGATGTCGGGCGCCAGCCGTTCGGTCTCGACGCGATCCAGCGCGGATCCGGTGAATCCGGGGGTGAAACTCATCACGCTTTCTCCGTCTGCGATCGGGCGAGGGCGGCTGCGCGCGCGAACAGGGTTGGCAGGCCGGCTTCCTCGATCCGCCCGATCGGCCACCATTCGCCCTCCGCCAGGCGATCGGAAGCCAGTGAACCCACCACGACATAATCGAGCGCGAAATGGGTGAAGACATGGCGTCCGCCGCCCAAGGCGCGCCAGTCGGCCGGGGCGGGGGCATCGGCAAGGGCCGGATCCTGCTCCTGCCACGGCCCGCTGGGCAGCGCCCGCATGCCGCCCAGCATGCCCCTGGGCGGCCGCCGCCGCAGCAGCACATGCCCCTCCGCTTCCAGCCAGAAGATGGTTCCCCGCCGGACCGGCTTGTCCCGCTTCGCCATCTTGCGGGGATAATCCTCCTGGGCACAGGCGGCGCGGGCGGCGCACCCTCCGGCCAGCGGGCAGAGGGCGCAGGCCGGCGAGCGCGGCGTGCAGATCGTCGCGCCCAGATCCATCATGGCCTGCGCGAAATCGCCGGCCCGCTCGTCCGGCGTGATCGTGTCGGCAAGCTGGCGCAGCTTGGGCCGGGCGGCCGGCAAGGCTTCCTCCACCGCGAACAGACGGGCGACGACGCGCTCGACATTGGCATCCACCACCACCGCGCGCCGGCCGAAGGCGATCGCGGCGACGGCGGCGGCCGTATAGGCGCCAAGGCCGGGCAGGGCGCGCAGGCCTTCCTCCGTATCGGGAAAGCGCCCCCCATGATCGCGGGCGACGGCGCGGGCGCAGGCGATCAGGTTGCGGGCGCGGGCATAATAACCAAGCCCGGCCCAGGCGGCCATCACATCGGCATCCGCCGCCGCCGCGAGCGTCTCCACCGTGGGCCAGCGCGCAAGGAAGCGGGCGAAATAGGGCTTCACCGCCGCCACGGTCGTCTGCTGGAGCATCACCTCGGAGAGCCAGACGGCGTAGGGATCGGGCGGTGGCCCCAACGGATCGGCGCGCCACGGCAGCGTCCGGCGATGGATGTCATACCATGCCAGCAGCGCCGCCGAAGGCGGCACGGGGCCTGTCGGTGCGCCGGATCGCGGGGACATGCTATCGACGAGCATGGCGGGCCTATGGCATGGCGGCGGGGATGACGGAACGAAAGACTCGCAAGGCGCCCGGCGCCCGCGCCGATGCACCCCGCGCCAATGGCGTGCGATCGGTGGCGGAGATGGTGCCCCAGGTGGGGGCGATGGCCTTCAAGCGCTTCGGTTTCGTCCAGTCCTCGATCGTCTCGCGCTGGGCCGAGATCGTCGGCCAGCGCTATGCCGACGTCTCCACGCCCGAATCGATCCGCTTTCCGCAGGGCAAGAAGCAGGATGGCGTGCTCAATCTCGTCGTGCAGGGCAGCCATGCCACGATGATGCAGCATGTTGCGCCGGCGATCGTGGAGCGGGTGAACCGCTTCTTCGGCTATCCGGCTGTGGTGAAGCTGGCGATCCGGCAGGGCGCCGTCGCCCCGGCGCCCGCGCCGCGCCGCGCGCCGCCCTCCCTGAAGCCGGTGCCCGTGGAGCTTGGCGAAAGCCTGCGCGCGATCGCCGATCCGGAATTGCGCGAAACATTGTCGGCGCTGGCGGGCGCGGTCGCCGCCTCCACCGGTATTCCGAAACTCTCGGCCGGCCGGCCGCGCGGGAGCAACGATTGAACCACCTTCTCCGACGGCTGCTGCCGTTTCTGATTCTCGCCTTCGCCGCGCCCTCGGTGTCGGCCGCCGCTCCGGCGAAGCCCGCCGCCGCGGCCGCACCCGCCGGAAAGGACTGGACGAAGGTCGCCACGCGCACGGCTTCGGGCACGTTCGTGCAGGGCAATCCAGCCGCTAAGGTGAAGCTGATCGAATATCTCTCTTTCACCTGCCCGCATTGCGCGGCCTTCGATGCGGAAGGGGCGAGCCCGCTCGCCCAGCGTTACATCCGCACCGGCCTCGTCAGCTATGAGGTGCGGCTGGCGCTGCGCGATCCCTTCGATCTCGCCGCCTCCGTGCTGGCGCGATGCAGCGGTCCGGTGCCGTTCTTCGCGGTGAAGCCTGCTTTGTTCGCGGCCCAGTCCGATTGGCTGCAGAAGGGCTATAAATGGGGCCAGACCGCGCCCAAGCTGGATGAGATGACCGAGGCGGACGCCGGCAAGGCGATTGCGGCCGGCGCCGGGCTGGATACCTTCTTCATCAAGCACGGCCTGCCACGCGAGAGGATCGACGCCTGCCTCGCCAATGCGGAGGAGCAGCGCTCTCTCTCCGCCGCCGCGCAGGCGATCTGGACGCCGGATTTCCCCGGCACGCCGCTGTTCGAGATCAATGGAAAGCGGGCGGAAGGCGTGCATGACTGGGCCGGGCTGGAAGCCAGGTTGAAAGCCGCTCTGGGCTGATCCGCCCGGATCGCCGTATCTGAATTCATGTCGAGGATATTGGAATGATGTCTCGCCGGCCCGTCGCCGCTCTCGTGATCGCTCTCTCGCTCGCCGCCTGCTCGAAGAAGGCGGCCGATACCAATGCGGCCCCTCTGCCCAGCGGCCCCGTCGCCGCCGTGGCACCGCCGGCCGGCAAGGAATGGACCGACGTGGCGAGCATGACGCCCGAGGGCGGCGTGCGGATGGGCAATCCCGATGCGCCGATCAAGCTGGTCGAATATGCGTCGCTCACCTGCCCGCACTGCAAGGATTTCACCGCCGAGGGCGCGGAGCCCATCCAGGCGAAGTTCGTGAAGACCGGCAAGGTGAGCTGGGAATATCGCCCGTTCGTGCTGAACAGCTATGATATTCCGGCCTTCCTGCTCACCCGCTGCCGTGGGGCCGAGCCCTTCTTCAAGCTGGCTGAACAGGCCTATGCCGCCCAGGCCGAATGGGTGGGCAAGGCGATGGCGCTCACGCCCGCGCAGCAGGCCGATCTGCAGGGAACGGAGCAGGCCCAGCTCTTCAAGAAGATGGCTTCCTATATGGGCCTCGACGCCTTCTTCCGCGCGCGCGGCATCTCCGCGGCGGATCAGGACAAATGCCTGAGCGACGTTTCGGCGGCCGAGGCGCTCGCCAACAACACCAATATCGCCACCACCGAGAAGAATGTGACGGGCACGCCCACCTTCTTCATCAATGATGAGCTGTGGACGGTGCCGAATACGACATCCCCGGTCGCGCCGCAGCTGATCGCACGCCTCACCGCGCTCGCCGGAAGCTGATCTCGGGCGCGCGGGGGCCGGGGCGATGCGCATCAGGAAGCTCCGGCTCGCGGGCTTCAAGAGCTTCGTCGAGCCGGCCGAGCTTTTGATCGAGCCGGGGCTGACCGGCATCGTCGGTCCGAATGGCTGTGGCAAATCCAATCTGCTGGAAGCCATACGCTGGGTGATGGGCGAAGGCAGCCCCAAGTCGCTGCGTGGCGGCGGCATGGAGGATGTGATCTTCGCCGGCACGGCCAGCCGCCCCTCGCGCGATTTCGCGGAGGTGAGCCTGCTCGTCGAGCTGCCGGATGGCGAGCAGGAAGTCGTCCGCCGGATCGAGCGCGGCGCCGGTTCCGCCTATCGCCTGAACGGGCGCGATGTGCGCCAGCGAGACGTGGCGCTGCTGTTCGCCGATGCGGCGACCGGTGCGCATTCGCCTGCCCTCGTCAGCCAGGGGCGGATCGCCGCCGTGATCGCGGCCAAGCCCCAGCAGAGGCGCGAGATGCTGGAGGAGGCGGCGGGCATAGCCGGCCTGCATGTGCGCCGCCGCGAGGCCGAGATCCGGCTGCGCGGCACCGAGGCCAATCTCGAGAAGATCGATGAGATGCTGGGCGAGATGGAGGTGCGGGCGACCGCGCTCCGCCGCCAGGCGCGCGCCGCCGAGCGTTATCGCACGCTTTCCACCGAGATCGGCCTAGCCGAGGCGCGGACGCTCTTCGCGCGCTGGCGCGAGGCGGCCGCAGGCGCTGAACAGGCGCGCGCCAAGGCGGCGCAGGCCGAACAGGCCGTGGCGCAGGCGGCGGAGGCGCAGCGGGCGACCTCCGCGCATATCGGCGCTGCGACCACCGCCCTTGCCGAGGCGCGCACCAAGGCGGATGCCGCGCGCGAGGAGGCGGGCGCCACCCGGCACAGGCTGGAGGCGATCCGCGCCGAGGATGAGCGCGTCGAGCGGCGGCTGGAGGAATTGTCCCGCGCGGTGGCCCTGCTCAAGCGGGATCGGGAGCGCGAGGATGCGCTGGCGATCGATGCGGCGGCGGCGCTGAAGGCGCTGGACGAGGAGGATAAGGCACTCGGCGGCGCGATCGCGCAGGCCACGGCCGAACGCGCCGGCAACGATGCCGCGCTGGCCGGGGCGGAGCGCAAGGTGCGCGATGCGGAGGTCGCGGTCGCGCAGGCGCTGGCGGCGGCGGCGGCCGAGGAGGCGGAGGCGCGCGTGGCCGAAGCGGCGCTCGCGGCGGCCCGTCAGCGGCTGGCGCGCGCCGATGCCGAGGCGCAGCGCGTGGCGCGCGAGGTGGCGGCGCTGGGCGATGCCGCGCCGCTGGTGGCCGCGCAGGAGGAGGCGAAGGCGCAGGTCGCTGCCGCGGAGAGCCGGGTGTCGGGCGCGGGCGCCGCGATCGGCGATGCGGAGGCCGCGCGCGAGCAGGCGGCGCTCGCGCGGGAGGAGACGGAAACGCGCTCGGGCCTCGCGGCGGCGGCGCTGGCGCGCGCGGAAAGCGAGGCGAAGGCTCTGTCGGCGGGGCTGGCGCGCGATGCGGGTGATCGGGCCCTGACGCGGCTCACCGTGGCGGCGGGCCATGAGCGCGCGTTGGCGGCGGCGCTGGGCGATGATCTCGACGCGCCGATCGGCGGCGCCGGCGCGCGGGCCTGGTCGGGGGCGGAGGTGCAGCCGGGCGATCCGGCGCTTCCCCACGGTGTCGGCGCGCTGGCGGACTTCGTTTCGGGAGGGGAGGCGCTGGCGCGGCGGCTTGCGCAGGTCGGCGTGGTCGAAACGGACGAAGGCTGGCCGCTCGCCGTGGGGCAGAGGATCGTGACGCTGGCGGGCCGGTTGCGCCGCTGGGACGGCTATGTCGCGCGCGATGTCGGCGCGGCGGCGGCCGAACGGCTGGTGCGCGCCAATCGACTGCGCGAGATCGAGGGCGGGCTTGGGGGGCTTCGCGACGAGGCGGCCTCCGCGCGCGCGGCGCTGGAGGGCGCCACCACGATGCAGCGCGCGGCGCGCGATCAGGCGGATGCCGCGCGCCGCACGCTGGCCACGGCCGAGGAGCAGCTTCGCAACGCCCGCCGGCGCGAGGATCAGGCGCAGGCCGCCGCCGAGCGACACGCAGCCTCGCTCGCAGCCTTGCAGGGCCGCCGGGAACGGGCGGACGGTGAACTGGCCGAGGCGCAGCAGGCCGTATCGACGGCGCAGGTCGATGTCGCGGCGCTGCCGGACCGGGCGGCCTCGCGCGCGGCGCTGGATCGCCTGAACGCGGCGGCGGATCTGGTGCGCGCCGAGCTTGCCACCGCGCGCGGGCGGGCGGCCGCGCTGGGCGAGACGATCGCGCGCGATCAGCGTCGGCGCGAGGCGGCGAAGGGCGAGGCGAAGGGCTGGCGATCGCGTGCGGGCGATGCCGCCAAGCGGATCGAGGAGATGGCCCGGCGGCTCGCCTCCGCCGAGGCCGAGCATGCGAACCTCGCGCCCCGCCCGGACGAACTGGCGCAGGAGATCGCGCAGGCCAGCGAGGCGGCGGCGAGCGCCGAGGCGGCGGCGCGTGCCGCGCGCGAGGCGGAGAGCGGGCGCGAGATGGAATTGCGCCGGATCGAGGCCGCCGCCGCGCAGGCGGGGGAGGCGCTGGCCACCGCGCGCGAGGCGCGGGCCACGCTCGTCGCCCATGCCGAGCATCAGGAGGCCCGGCGCGGCGAACTGAGCCGGGCGGCGGGCGATCGTTTCCAGTGCCCGGCGGCCACCCTGCCCGAGAAGATCGGCTTCGATTCCGCCACGCTGCGCCCGGCCGAGGAGGAAGGTGGCCGCCACGATCGGCTGGTGGCGGATCGCGAACGGCTGGGTCCCGTCAATCTCGTCGCGGAGACCGAACTGGCCGAGCTGGAGGAGGCGCGCACGACCAATGCCGCCGAACGCGAGGAGCTGGGCCTTGCCGTGAACCGGCTGCGCGGATCGATCGGGAGCCTCAATCGCGAGGGGCGGCAGCGGCTGCTGGCCGCGTTCGAGGCGGTGGACGGCCATTTCCGGCGACTCTTCGCCACGCTTTTCGGCGGGGGCGAGGCGCATCTCGCGTTGATCGACAGCGATGATCCGCTGGAGGCGGGGCTGGAGATCATGGCCCAGCCGCCGGGCAAGCGCCTCGGCAGCCTCACGCTGCTTTCCGGCGGGGAACAGGCGCTGACCGCCGTGGCGCTGATCTTCGCGCTGTTCCTCACCAATCCCGCGCCGATCTGTGTGCTGGACGAGGTGGACGCGCCGCTGGACGATGCCAATATCGAGCGCTTCTGCGATCTGCTGGCGGCGATGACGAGAGAGACGGACACGAGATATCTGGTGGTGACGCACAATGCGGTGACGATGAGCCGCATGCACCGCCTGTTCGGGGTGACGATGATCGAGCGCGGCGTGTCGCGCCTCGTGTCGGTGGACCTCGGCGGGGCGGAATCCCTGCTGGCGGCGGAGTAATATCGCGTGGCCAAGCGTTATCGCGTCGTGCACCAGCGCAAATCCATCTGGGAGGCGCTCGTCTCCGGGCGCGGCAGCCGGGACTGGTATCTCGCGCAGGCAGGCTATTGGTATGGCTGGCGGACGATCGCGACCTGCCTTTCCACCGAGGAGGCGGAGGCCGCCTGCCGCGATCATGCCGGCGGGCTGCTGCTGCGCGGCGGGCATCGCGTGATTTCCGAATTCGAGCGGCCGGACGATTGAGATGGTGGGCCTGACTCTGGCGATCGGCGATTTCATGATGCTGCTGATCTCCGCCGTGCTGTGGACGAGCGGGGGCTTCATCCTGCTCGCGCTGGCGGGAATCGGTGCGATCGGCGGGATCGCGATGCTGGCGAAACGGTTGAGGCGCTAGCCTGTATTTCAGGCCCGCGCCGGCGGAAATCAGGAGGAAATCATGACGGACGTCCCCACGCAGCTGCTTCATGACGGGCATAGGATTCCGCAGCTCGGGCTGGGCGTGTTCCAGACGCCGCCGGTGGAGACGGAGGCGATCGTGCGCGCCGCGCTGGATGCGGGCTATCGCTACGTCGATACGGCAATGATCTATGGCAATGAGGAGGGCGTGGGCGCCGCGGTGCGCGATTGCCCGGACTGGGTGTTCGTCACGACCAAGCTCTGGAATGCCGATCAGGGTTATGACCGGACGCTCGCCGCATTCGATGCCAGCATGAAGCGGCTCGGCATCGATGAACTGGATCTCTACCTGATCCACTGGCCGGTGCCGCGCATCGATCGCTTTCTGGAAAGCTGGAAGGCGCTGATCCGGCTGCGCGACGAAGGGCGCGTGCGATCGATCGGCGTATCCAATTTCCGGATCGAGGATCTTGAACGGATCATCGACGGGACGGGCGTGGTGCCGGCCGTGAATCAGGTGGTGCTGCATCCGGGTTTCCAGCAGCGGGAGCTGCGCGCCTTCCATCAGCGCCACGGCATCGTCACCACCAGCTGGAGCCCGCTGGGGCGAGGCGAGGCGCTGGCCGATCCCGTGATCGGCCGCATCGCGGAGAAGCATGGCAAGACGCCCGCGCAGACGATCATCCGCTGGCATATCGACAGCGGCCTCAACGTGATCCCCAAGACGGCCACCCCGGCGCGGCTGGCGCCCAATCTGGATGTCTTCGATTTCGCGCTGGACCATGAGGATCTGCGCACGATCGAGGCGCTGGATCGCGCCGACGGCCGCATCGGGCCGGACCCGGCCGTGATGGAAATGGGCGTCTAGGGCGGGATAGCGCGCCGTGCCTGCGGCCCCTTCGCAGGGAAGGGGCGTCGATGTGCGGGCGGGCGCCGGATCGATCGCGTTTCTGCGGCTTTCGGGCGGCGGCGGCGCGCGCTATTCGCCCGCGACACACAGGAGGCAGGCACGTGGCGACCAAGGCAAAGGCGAAGCGGACGAGGCGGGGAGGGGGCGGCGCGCCTTCTGGCGCCATGCGCTGGCTGCTGTGGCTGGTGGTGATCGGCCTGCTCGGCGTGATCGCGCGCTATGCCTATATCGCGGCCCAGCCTGACAGGCAGTGCTACAGCTTTCTCGCGCGCAAGGATGGGTGCGGCGCGCTCAAGGATTATTCGGCCAGCGATCGCGCCAGGCTGGACAGGCTGGTGGACGAGGCCGTGCCCGAAAAGAAATAACCGAGGCAGCGTGCGCCGCGATCTGATCGAATCGTCGCGGCTCGGATCGTCGCAGGGCCGGGCTTTGGTTCTTGGAAGGCGCGGGGCGCGGGTCTATCGTCGGTGGGTGGCAAGGCCATGACGGGCGCGACCGGGGGCGGAAGCGGGAATGGAATCATGTGGAACGGGGTCTGGCGATCGTCCCGGCGCCTTATGGCAGCCGGGTTGCCTTTCCCCGTGCCCGCCTAGGATCCGAACCGGCGGCAACGCCCGCGCCGCGCGTCAGATGAGGCGCGCGCGATGAAGCGCCTGATCGCGATCGCCTCCGCCGCTGTGCTGATGGCGCAGACGGGCGGGGCGGCGCCACGCCTCCGTGGGCAGGCCCCTGATGTGTTCGTGCTCGGCCGCGATGCGACGGGCGAGCCCTGTTCCGCCACGCGCAACTGGCGCGATCCCCGCCTGGGTGACGCATTCGATGCGGCATGGGGCCTCACCTGCCGTGGCGTGGCCGCGAGCCGGCAGCAGGGCTATGCGCTTCGGCTGGATCCGGCCCATGCCGCTGCGGCCGACGTGAAGGAGTGCGGCACCGCCATTACCCAGACGATCGACGGGATCGGCGCTGTCGAGGCACGGGCCTGCTATGATCCGACGCTCGCTGCCGCCGCCGTGCGCGTGCAGTTCCGGCGGGATGGGCGTTATTATGTGGGGGCGGCCGCGCCTACCGCGCTCGGCCCGCTGGAGGCGATGCTGCGCACCGTGGCGCGGGTTGCCCCGTCGCCCGCCGATCGGGATGTGGTGGTGACGCCGACGCTTTCGGCCGCGCGCCTGCCGCAACCGGCGGGAATGGCGGAGGTTTCGAGCGCGCGCGCCGTCTTCGATGCCTCGGCGGCGCTGCAGGCGAGCATCCAGCTCAATCATCGCGGGCGTTATGTGGAGGCTTCGCGCCTGCTGAACGATGCCCTGTCGCGCCTCGACAATGATGGCGCGGCGCTGACGCGTGTCGAACTGGAACTGGAGGCAGGCCTCGCGGATAGCAACATCCGCCAGTTCGATGCCGCAGACGATCATTTCGCCCGCGCCGGCGCCGTGCTGACGGCCAATGCCCGTTCGGATCGCGCGGCGGCGCTGGAGGCGAAGCGCGCCGTCTATCGCGGGCTGGATCTGCTCAATCGCCGCCAATGGGCGGAAGCGCTGGCCGCGATGGCGGATAGGGGGGGAGAGGCGAAGTTCCTGCTGGATCCGGCCACGCTCAGCCGGCTCAATCAGGCGCCGCCGGGTGCCGGCGTGTCGGCGGCCCTCTCTTCTGTCGATGGCGCGCAGCTCGCGCGACTGATGCTGGAGGCGCAGCGCCGCTGGGCGCGCAGCGTCGCCCTGCTCGCGCTCGGTCGCACGCAGGAAAGCAATGACGAGCTGGATCGCGCGGCGGAAGGGATCGCCCAGTTGCAGCGGAGCGTCGAATCCGATACGCTCACCGCGATCAAATCCCGCGTCCAGCGCCAATATGCGCGCGTCGCCGTGCGCGAGGGCAAGGTGGATGTGGCGCTGTCGCTGTTCGATTGCGCGATCGCCTCGTTGCAGGGGCAGCCGCCTTCCGAACAGAAGCCGTGCCCGCTCGATCGGCCGGGCCGCAGGATCGGCGCGCCCGGCAATGCTGAAGGGCTGATGATCGCGGAGACCGAGCTGGAGCGTACCAACATCCTTGCCCGCCGTCCGGGCGTTTCCATGCGGGATCTGCTCACCGCTTATGATGCCGGCGTGGATGCGCTGATCGCCTCCACGGATGCGGGCGGCATCGTGCCCGCGTCCCTGGAATCCTATCTCGAAACGCTGACGACCCTGTATGCCCAGGCGCCCACCGCCGAGCTGGCCGAGCGTTATTTCCGCGCCGTGCAGTCGGCGGGCGAGCCGGGTATTGCGCGCCAGCTCGCGCAGCTTCAATCGGTCGTGACGGCGGATGGCACGCTGGGCGCGAAGGTGCGCGATCGCGGCGAAGTGGAGCGGCAGATCGTGCAGCTGCGCTATGCGATCGCCGCCGCGCCGGCCGACGATGCCGTCTCGCTCGCCTCGCTGGAGGCGCAACGGCGCACGGCGGAAGCCAAGCTGACCGATCTGAACGCGACCATCGCCTCCGACAGCCGCTATCGCGCGGTGGACGATCGCCCCGCCACGGTGCGCGAGGTGCGCGCCGCGCTGAGGCCGGGGGAAATTTACCTGAAGATCAGCCGGCTGCGCACCCATGCCTGGGCGACGGTGATCGATCGCGAGAAAGCGTGGATATATCCGCTGGCCGGCAGCAGCGAGGATACGGACGAGGTCGCCACGCGGGTCCTGAATTCGATCCGCGACAATAGCGACAGCCTGCCCTTCTTCGACGTGGTCGCCGCGCATGATCTGTTCGAGCTTGTCGCCGGCCCGGCGCGGCAGGCGATCGTGGACGCCAGGGCCATCGTCTTCGATCTTTCGGGCGCGCTCCAGAATCTTCCGGCGGGCGTGATGGTCGCGGATCCTGCTTCGGTGCGGGCCTATCGCGCGCGCTTCGATCTGGAGCCGAACGATTATAGCCATGTCGATTTCCTCGCGAGCCGCGCGGAAATTTCGAATGCCCTGTCGCCCCGTTCCTTCCTGATCGCCCGC
The DNA here is from genome assembly GCF_003248515.1 of Sphingomonas sp. Classification (GTDB taxonomy): domain Bacteria; phylum Pseudomonadota; class Alphaproteobacteria; order Sphingomonadales; family Sphingomonadaceae; genus Sphingomonas_I. Next base: position 138,542 of record NZ_QFOB01000003.1, on the reverse strand, counting down.
GCGCTTCCGGAATCGGTGGCGCCGCGGCCGTTCATCGGCTTCGGCCAGAATGCCCCGCCGATCGAGGCGAGCGCAGGCATGACGCCAAGGCCCGTCTCCTTCGGGTTTGGCTGCGCGATGGCCTATGATGATCTGGCCGGGATCATGCGGCGCGTGCGGCCCGTATCCGCCGCCGAACTGGGCATAGCAGCGCTGGCGCTCGGCAATCCCGAGGCGCCGGAGGTGACGGGCCGGGCCTTCACCGATACGGCGATGATGGCCGCAAGCGATGCGGGCGATTATCTGCAATATCAGGTGATCCATTTCGCTACGCATGGCCTGCCGGAATCGCACTGGGGCTGCTCCGTGGTGCCGCCCTCGCTGTTGACCACGCTGGCGGCGCCGGCACCCCCCGATCAGCCGCAATCGGATGGGCTGCTGACCTTCTCCGAAATCGCGCGGCTGCGGCTGGATGCCAATCTCGTCGTGCTGCTCGCCTGCGAGACGGCGGCGGGCGTTTCCACGCGCGGCGGCCGCCTCGGCGGGCAGGATGAATCGGCCGCGACGCTCGATGGCCTCGTGCGGGCGTTCATCACCGCGAATGCCAGGTCGGTTCTGGCCACATACTGGAAGGTGCCGGATGGCCCGCAGACGGTGGATTTCGTCCGCACTTTCTATGCCACGGGGAGGACGGATACGATCGGCATGGCGCTGCGCCGTGCCCAGACGATGGTGATCGCCCGGCCCGATGTCTCCCATCCCTTCTTCTGGGCCGCCTTCTTCCTCGTCGGCGATGCCAGCAAGACCATGCTCTCCCGCACGCCGCCCCTGCCCGCCGCGCAGCATGTGGCGGCCAACGAACATTCGATCGGGCAGCGCTGATCGGCGGAAGCCCGCGCGCCGCCCCGATCCTCAGGGGACGGAGGAGATGTCGGAGAAGAGCGCCTCGTTGCTCGTGCCCACCGAAGGATCGAAAGGCAGCGTCAGATCGTCGCCTGTGCGGAAGATTGCGGCGCGGCTGGTATCGAATACGCTCAGTGTCGGCTGCACGATCGATGCCGAAAGACAGCCCCCGCCGGCGGCACCGATCAGGCATCCGTTGGCGCGGCTGTTCGAACGGGAAACCTCGCCGCCGATGACCAGCATGTTGCCGCCGAGCAGCGATGTGGCGGTGCTGCCGATATTGTTGATCTTGCCAAACATCGCGAAGGCGTTGGTGCCGGCGCTCGGCAACAGTTGCAGCGATTGGGACTGGCCTTCGGTGCCGATCACGAGGCCGCTCTGCGTGCCGGGCTGGCCGCTATTCTGGAAAAGCGCGAAATTGGCGTAGCGAACGATCAGCCGGCCCGCCTGCACCGTCAGCGGATCGCTGTAGATGCCCTGCGCATTGCCGAGCGTCGCGTTGTACAGCGAGGAATTGGGCTGGGAAACGAAGCGGGAGGCGACATCCGCGGCGGCGATCGGCGCGGCGCCGCGAATGCCGATCGCATCGAGGAAGCCACCGTCCAGCCCGACGCCGATGCTGTCGGCGCGCAGATCCAGCGTCGCGCCATCCACGAGCAGGCGCCCACCATTGGCGGCCGTCGTCGCCACGCGGAGGATGGAGGCGCGGCCCTCGTCGCTGGCGCCGCCGCCGAGCACGATCAGGCGGGTGAGCGGCGATCCGGAGGCGACGAAGCGGCCGAGCACATCCACGCGCCCGCTGGTGCGGATCTGGAAGAGCGTGCTGCCGGCAGCCGGCGTGAGCGAAAGATCGCCCGTCCGCACCGCGCCGCCCTGCGCATCGATCACGAGGCTCGCCGCCGAAAGCCGCGCGATTTCCGCATTGGAAAGGCTGAAACCCGTGTCGCCCGCGTTGAATTCGGTCGCGGCTTCGGCCGGGGCATCGCCCAGTCGCGTGGGGTTGGCCGGCGTACGGTTGGTGAGGGTGATGCTGTCGCCCGCCATGGCGCCTTCCAGCGCCACATCGGCGGCCGATATCGTGATCGCGCGGCCGGTCACGCCGCCCAGCATGGCCGCGCCGGCTGCTTCGATCGCAACGTTGCCCGTGCCCCCGGCATTGATGGTCGCGGGCGCGAAGCGGATCGCGCCGCCTGTTCCCGTCGCCGTCATCGCGATGCCGGAGGATCCGGATGAAAGGCCCAGTCCGGCCTGTCCGGTGATCGCACCCGTTCTCGCCGTCAGTGTCACGCGTCCGCCGGCATTCTGCGTGGTGGCCGCCCCGCCGGGATCGCCCAGCATGATCGCCGCCGCCGCGATCGAATAGTCGCCAGCGGTGCGGGCCGCCCCGCTCACCGTGGCTGTGCCGGCGGCGCTCAGCATGACCGAGGATGCCCCCAGCGAGGCGAAGCCGATATCCCCGGATGTCGCCGTCGCGAGGATGGCTCCCCCTGCGGTTGCCGATCCCACCGAGACGGTGCCCGCCGAAATCGTCAGGTCGCGCGCGGCTGAGGCGAGCGCGACGGAAATCCTGGCGGCGTCTCCCAGCGTGACACTGCCGCTGGTGCTGGTAACGGATGCGATCACCAGATCGCCCGCCGTGGTGAGGGTCACATCGTCCCGCGCCGAAAGCGTGTCGATCTGCAAAGTGCCGTCCGCAGCCGCATCGGTCGGGGTGGCGATGGAAAGAGCGGTGGTCCTGATCGCGGCAGTTGCCGGTTGCGTGGCCGCCGCGAAACTCGCGCCGGACCGGACCGTGCCCAGCGTGATCCGGTGGGCCGCGACGCTGATGGCGCGCGCGCTGGCCAGCATGTCCGCCGACAATTGATCGGCCGCCGCAAGGGTGATCGCGCCGCCGCTGCTTGCAAACGTGCCGATGGCGAGACCGGCGGCGGAATTGACGGCTGCGTCGCCGGCCGTGCTGACGGTGCCGAACGTGGCGCCGCCAGCGCCGGCCGCCGCACTCAGCAAGCCGCCTGCGGTGAGCGTCGCGAGATCCAGTCCATCGCCACGGACGATGATGTCGCTCCCCGCGTTGATGCGGGAAGCGCGAACGGTGCCGCTGGCCGTGAGGCGCGCGATCGTCCCCGCGCCGCCATCGCCCAGCACGATATCTCCGCCGGCTGCCGCCAGCGCCAATGCGCCGCCCGAACTGGCCAGCGTGCCGATCGTCAGTCCGGCGGATGACGTGATCGTGGCATCCCGGGCGACCGCGATCATGCCGAGCGTGCCGCCGTCCGCGCCGGCGGTCGCGTCGAGTGCTCCCCGCGTGGTTACGATGTCGAAATCGAGTGCCCTACCGCTGGCGATCACGTCGCCTGACGCTTCGAGCTTCGCGACGCGCACAGTGCCGCTGGCCGCGAGCCGTGCCGTGCTTCCGGCGTTGCCATTGCCCAGCACGATATCTCCGCCGTTCGCGGTGAGGATCAGCGTGCCGGCCGCACTGGTGAGCGCGGTGGCCGTCAGCCCCGCCGCCGAGGCAATCGCCACGTCTCCGGCAGCGGCAATCGTGCCGAGCTTGGCGCTGCCCAGGCCCGCTATTGCTTCGATCGTCCCTCCGGTGGTCACCCCAGCGAGATCCAGCGCATTCCCGCTGACCATCGCATCGCCCGCCACCTGAAGCTTCGAAACGCGGGCGGCGCCCCCGGCGGTCAGGCGCGCGGTCGTTCCCGCTGTACCGTCGCCGAGTGTCAGGCCGCCTGCGGTCGCCGTCAGTGTCAACGCGCCGTTCGCGCTGGCGATCGTATCGATCACGAGGCTGGCGGCGGCGGTGATCGTCGCGTCGCCGGCCGTCCTGATCGTGCCGATCGTCGCGCCGCCTGTGCCCGCCGTCGCATTCAGGGCTCCACCGATCGTCGCGGTCGCCAGATCCAGCCCGGAGCCGCTGATCCCGGCGTCGCCGGTTGTCTGCAATTGCGTGACGCGCGCCATGTTGCTGGCGGCAAGGCGGGCGCTCGTGGCGGCGCTGCCATTGCCCAGCACCAGATCGCCAGCCTCGGCGGTCACGGCCAGCGCGCCACCGCTGCTGGCGATGGTGTCGATCGTGAGCCCCGCCGCCGAGGCGACGCTCACGTTGCCAGCCGCGCTGATGGAACGGAGAGTTCCCCCTCCGCCCCCGGCGATCGCGGTGATCGTGCCGCCGGCGGAGATCGTCGCCAGATCCAGCGTGGCGCCGCTGATGGCCATATCGCCTGACGCGTCCAGCCGCGTCGCGCGCACGAAGCCGTTGGTGGCGCCCAGCGCCAGTGCACCGTTCGTGGTGACAAGCGTATCGATCGAGAGGTTGGCTGCGGATGCGATCGTGACATCGCCCACGATCGTTGCGGTGCCCAGGCCGGCGCCGCCGGGGCCGGCCGCGGCGTTGAACGTGCCGCCCGCGATCGTGCCGATCGTGAGTGCCGCGCCGCTGGCGATGACATTGCCGGTTGCCTGAAGTGTCGCGGCGGTGATCGCGCCTGTAGCCATCAGCCTCGCATCCCGACCGGCTGTCAGCGAGGCCAGAGCGATCGTCGTGCTGCTGTCGATCGTGGCATCGCCCGAAGCCGCCGTCACGATCAGGGGGCCGCTGCCGGCAAGGCCACCGGTCGTTCCCCGCTTGGTGAGGATCAGGCTGGTCGCCGCCGTCGCGTCGGTCAGCCGGAGGGCGCCGCTTCGAGCCGTGATATCCACGCGATCGCCGCGTGCGCTTCCGATCGTGGAGGTGGCCGCGTTCGTCCGCAGCAGGGTCGCCGCCGCCAGGTTTCCCGCGACCAACGTTCCACCGGCGTCGATGGCGATGCCGCCGGCCAGGCTCGCGCCCCGATCGATCATCATGTCCGTGGCGGAGGAGAGGGTCGCGTCTCCCGTCGCCGTGAAGGAGGCGATATCGAGCGCGCCGGCCCGGCTTCGTGCCGTGAGCGCTCCGCCGGCCAAGACATTGGTCGCGTCGATGGTCGCCGCGTCGAGCGAGACAGCGCCGCCCGCGCCGATCGTCGCGACGATGGCATCGCCCGCGCTGGCCGTGATGGTCACGCTGCCGCCGGCCGTGATTCCGCCGATCCTTGCGGCGGCGGACCTGGCGAGGATCGTCGCCTGCCCGGCGTCGAGCACCGCAAGATCGAGGGCTGCGGCGCCGAGGGAGGCCGCACCGCCTGCGGTGACCTGCCCGAGCAAAGCCGCGCCGCTGATATTCACGGTCAGGTCGCGTCCCGCGGACAGGATGGCTCCCGTGTCCGGCGTCAGGCCGCGCAGGGTGGTCGCGGCAAGTGCCAGATCGCCGGTGCCGCCGCTCGCCATGGCCGTGCCGATCTGCGCCGCGCCGGCGGACAGGATGGAGAGCCCCGCCACGCCCGAAGCCTGCGTGATCCGGAGGAGGCCCGCCGTTGTCGTCAGGCCCAGCGCTCCCCCGCTGGTGGCGGTTCCGATATCGAGGGTCGCGCCGCTGATGCTGCCGTCGCCCTGCGCGATCAGCGTCGTCGCGCTGAGCGCTCCCTGCGAGCCGGCGACGAGAGCGCCGGAACTGGCTTCGATCTGCCCCAGCGTGGCGGTTCCATTCGCCGCGATCATCGCCGACCCTGCGATCAGATCGCTTGCGAGGATGCCGCCCGCGACGCTCGTCAATTCCGCGCCGCCCCCGATGCGGGCGAGCGGAAGGACGATGCTGCCCGCATGGATCGTCGTATCGCCGCCGGCCGTCAGCGAGGCGATGGTGGCTGCTCCCCCGTCGGCCGTGATGTGAGCGGCGGCACCCGTGAGGAGCATGCCGATCGTGGCATCGCCCCCATTCGCGGTAAGGCTGGCCGAGCCTGTCGTGGCGGTGGTCTGGCCAAGGGAGAGGGCGCCGCCTTCAATCGTGATGTCGCGGCCCGCCTCAGCCTCTGCGAGATTCACCTGTCCGCTCGCGGTGATGATGATATCGCGACCGGCCGACAGGCTCGCGAGCGTGCCCGCCGCCGTGCCGCGAACATTCGTCGCGGCGGCGATGATGAGGTCGCTCCCCGCGCCGGCCGTGGCCTGATCGATCGCGATATCGCCGCTGGCGCGCAACAGGATCGCGCCGGCGGACATTGCACCGGGCGTCACCACGTCCCCCGCCGTCGCCACGAGGCTGAGCAATCCTTCGGCGCTGGCCGCGCTGCCCAGAGCGACGCTCGCGCCCCGCGCGGAGGCGCCGGTCTGGCCCGAGAGTGTCGTCAGCGTGAGCGATCCGCCCGCCGTCGCGGTCGCCGTCGTGCCCCCGGTAAGGCTCTGTCCGCTGAGCGCGCCGCCGGCCATCGCGCTCGCCGCGCCGGCGATCGCGGTGGCGCTGGTGAAGCGGAGGGTGCGCGCGGCGCCGAGCGTCAGGGCGCCCGCCGCGTTCAGCGGGCCGAGCGCGATCAGGTCGCCGGCCGTGCCGCTCGCCGCGAGCCGCAGATCTTGGCCCGCGCCGGTCACGTCGATCCGCTCCGTGGTGAGCGCGCCCACGGCGGAGGCATCGAGGGTGCGCAGTGTGGTGACGGTGCCACCGAAAGAGAGCGTGCCGGATGTCGCGAGCGAGGCCGTCAGCGCGTGCAGGCTGTCCACGCCGGTCAGGGTACGCGCTTTCACCACGCCGAGCGCGATCGCCTGCCCGTCACCGGCCCGCACGCCGATATCGCCCGTGCCGTCCGCGCCGCCCTCCAGCCGCGCGGCGGAATCGAGCGCGATGCCGCCCGCGCCGTCGAGGATGAGGGTTCCCGCGCCGGTGGCGGTTAGGTCGCTTCGCAATGTGAGCCCCGCGCCGCCGGAAATGACGCCGCTGGTCGCGACGGCGAGGATCGACTCGGCGCGCTGCAAGATCGGGACCGCGCCATTGCCGAGCAGCACCGACGCGCCCGTCACCGAATAGGCGCCGCCCGCCGCGACGGCGCCGCTGACGGTCGCCACGCTCCCCGCCGTGATCGTGGCGGAGGTGGCGCTGGTGAGCGTCCCGACCGTCGTCGCGCCCGATGTCGCGATGTCGATCAGGTTGGTCCCGGAGACGATGTCGGTCGCCTGGACGGAAGCGCCGGCGATGCGCACCGCGTTGCGGGCGGAGAGCGCGGCGCCATAGACTTGGCCCCCACTGCTCCTGATGGCGATTCCGCCCGCACCGGACGTGATGCCGCCCGACAGGGACAGGCTTGCCGGAGCCGTGCTTTGGCCAATCGCTATGTCGCCCTGGGCGGTGAGGGAGGCGAGGGCGATCGTGCCGCCGCGATCGATCGTGATTCCGCCCGCAGCGGCGATCGCACCGGCAATGGTCAGCGCGCCGCTGCCGCTGATCTGCACGACACCGCCCGCCGAGATAGTCTCGATCGCGGTCGCGCCGTTCGAGGCGAGCAGGACGGCCCCGGTGGTGGAAAGGGCTCCGGTTGCGATTGTGCCCGATCCGGAGCTGATCCGGAGCGAACTGTCGGTTCCGGAGAGCGCGTTGATGCCAAGCGTCACGTCTCCAAGCGTGATCGCGGCGCTGCGCGTGATCCCGGTGGTGAAGGCCGCATTGCCGACCGCACCCAGAAGGCTTCCGCCGCTCAGGTCTCCCAGCGCCACATTGTTCGTAGCAAGGCGCGAGCGGATCTGGATCGGGCTGCCGTGCGTGCCGTTGCCGGCGCGGAGCGTGACGCTGCCGAAGGCGATGTCGCCGCCGTTCGTGCCGCTCGTCACCAGCGAGAGCGCCTGATTGCCATCGCCGTTGGTGTCGGCGTGGAGGGTGAGGCCGGAAAGGCCGGTGAGCGTGCCGCCGGTGGCGGTGATCGTGATCGCACCCTGCGCCTGCTGCACGATCGTCGTGCCGGCCGTGCCGAGAATGACGGAGCTCCCGGTGACGGAATAATCGCCCGTGAGCGAAACCGCGCCGGTGACGCTGGCGGTGCCGTTCGCGGCGGTGAGGCTCGCGCCCGCGCCGGCGCTCAGCGTGGGCACCGAAAGGTTGCCGGTCAGCGCCGTCAGCGCCAGCGCCCCCGTGGTGGCGGTCACGCCACCGCCCAGCGCAAGCGTACCGCCCCTCAGCGATACGTTTCCGGCGCCGCGCACCAGGCCGCCATAGCCTTGAGCGCCGCTGCTGGTGATGGCGAGGTTGCGCCCGGCGTCGCTCGCACCGGCGATCGTGAGGCTCGTCGCAGCCGCCGATTGGCCGATCAGCAGATCGCGCTGGGCGGAAAGGCTGCCGATCGCCAGCGCGCCCGTACGATCGATGCTGATATCGCCGAGGCCGGATCCATCGGCCGTGATCGCGCCGCTGACGGTGAGTGCCCCATTGCCAACGATCGTGACCGCGCCCGCCTGTGCGGTGATCGAGACGGCCGACATCGGGGCGGCGCTGCCCGTCGAACCGGAGGAGAGCGTCACGCTTCGCGCCGAAAGCGTGCCGGCCGTGAGGATATCGCCGCTCGCCTGCAGCGTCAGTGCGCCGCTTAAGTCGACATTGCCGATCGTGATGGCGGCATTGCGGACGATGCCCACGCCGAAGGTCGCGCCGCCGCTCGCGCCCAGCAGATTGGCGGCCGCAACGTCGCCCAGCGCCACGCCATTGCCCGCGATCCGTGATCCGATCCGCACATCGGACTGGCGTGCCGATCCGCCGAGCAGGGTGGTGCCCGCGAAGAAGATGTCTCCCCCGCTCGTGCCGCCGGTGAGCAATGTCAGGGCGAGGTTGCCCGCGCCGCCGCTGTCCGATTGCAGGGTGAGGCCCGATTGGCCGACGAGCGTGCCGCCCTGCGCCTCGATCGTGACCGCGCCGCTCGCTTTCTGGACGATCGCGCTGCCGCTCGTGCCGAGCCTGACCGACTGGCCGCTGATCTGATAGGCGCCGCCGGCCACGGTAACGGCCCCGGATATGATCGCGTCGCCGCCCCGCGCGAGAAGGGAGGCGTCGCCGGCCGTGGTCGTCAGCGTGCCGAGCTGGAGCGCGCGGCCGGCGTCGATCGCCACGCTGCGCGCATTCAGGGCATTGCCCGATATGTCGCCAAGATCGCTCGCGAGCGTCACCGTGCCACCGGCGGAGAGGCTGGTCAGCTGAAGGCCGTCATATCCGCCCAGGGCGATGTCGCGCCCGGCGGTGATGGTCGCCGAAAAGCTGGCCGAGCCGTTCGAGGTCAGCTTGAAGTCGCGCCCGGCGGTGCCTGCGCTTGCAAGGGTGAAGGCGTTGGCGAAGGCGCCGGTCTGCCCGATCAGCACGTCCCGGCCCGCCGTCAGGCCGAGGAGGCCGAGGGATTCGGTGCCGCCACTCGCATCGACGATGATATCGCCGGTCGCGGCCGATGCGGTGAGGATGCCGGCGGCCACGTCTCCCCCCCGGCCGTCGATCGTGATCGATCCGGCGGTGGCGGTGATGTCTCCAGCCAGAATCCGATAGGCGGACAGCGTGATGGTCGGCGCCGTCAGCCGGCCGGTTTCCAGCGCACCGTTCGGCGTGTTCAGCAGCAGCGGCCCGCCGCTCAATGTGATGTCGCCCGCCCGGATGCCGCTCGTGCTCGTCGAGGTGAGCCCATCGATCCACGGGCCGCTCGTCCCGATCCGGCTCTGGAGGCGGCCGGCCTCCACCGAGCCCAGCAGGATCGCGACATCGCTGCTCGCAAGGCCGATCCGGAAAGCGCTGGCCGCGCTGGCGTTGGCGTGGATCGCAAGGCCGCCACCGCTCAGGAGGTCCAGAACCGGCGTTACGGACGGGGCCGCGTCGGTCAGGTTCAGGGTCAGGGCCTCATCGTCGAGCCCATCGGCATTGGCGGCGAGCGAACCCGCGCCGCCGGCGGTGATCGATTGGCCGGCGGTGATGGTGATCGCGCCCGTCGCGCTCTGGTCGCCGCCCAGCACCACCGATGTTCCGCTGACGGCATAATCGCCGTGGATGGCAAGGTCTCCGATCACGGAGGCGAGGCGCCCGGCGGCGATCGTGGCGTTGCCGGCGGTGGTGGAGAGGGCGCCGATCAGCGCATCGCCCGCAGTGCCCGGCGCGCCGAGCGTTATCCCCCCGGCGCTGTCGATGCTGCTGACAGTCAGCGTGCCGGATGTCGCGGTGATGGTGGCATCCCCGGCCGTCGTGGTGATCGCGCCGGTGAGCGTCGCATTGGTGGCCGCCGTGGCGGACAGGCTGGCGGAGCCGATCGTGCCGCCGCTGGCGATGCTGGCGCCGTCGAGCGTAGCCTGTCCGCTCGCGGCGAGGGAGGCGAAGCCCAGCGCGCCTGCCGCCGAGATCGATACCCCGCCCGCATCCGCCGCGATCGCGCCGATCGTCACGCCATGGCCGGTGCCAGTGGTCGTGATCGCGGCGTCACCCGAAATGGCGTGAAGGCTGCCGATGGCGGCGCTGCCGGCGATCGTGAAGTCCGCCGCCGCCAGCGTCAGCGCGCCGGTCGTCACGCCGCCGTCGAAGGAGGCGGTGGTGCCCTGCGTCGCGATCCGCACCGTGCCGGCCAGTGTGATGCCGTGCGCCGTGACATCGCCCAGCGTGAGCGCGCCAAGCTTCGTGGGATCGGCCGCATTGTTGCGTATCTGGAGCGAATAGCCGGTCGTGTCGGTGCCCGCGAACAGGGACGAACCGGAGAGGTCGATGCCGCCGTTCACGGCATCGAGGAAGAGCCCGCGATTGACGGGCGAGAAGGCGGCATTGGCGCTGTTGGAGGTGATGCGGGGCGTGCCTGCCGCCACGATGCCCCCGGTGGTGGCGGTGAGATCCACCCGACCCACCGCGCTCTGCTCCACGGTTTCGCCAGCCTTGCCGATCGTGATCGAGGCGCCGCTGACGATATAGTCGGAGCCGGCGGTGACGCTGCCCGCCAGCGTGGCCGCCCCGCCGGACAGGATCGTCACGTCCCCCGCTCCGGCCGTGTTGAGCGCGCCGCGCGCGGCGATGGTGCCGGCGGTGGCGGTGACGATCGAGCCGCCGCTGGTAACAGATGCGCCGATATCGGCCGAGGCGACGGCGCCGATGTCGGCGGGATCGTCGGGCAGATGGGCTACCGCGCCCGTGACCGCGCGATCCGCGCTCAGCACGACGCCGCGATCCGTGACGGTAACGCCGGTGGCCGTGACCATGCCGTCGATTGAAAGCAACGTATCCGCGACCGCGTCGCGCGTCGCCAGCGCCAGAGTGACGTTGCGGCCGGAAATCGTGCCGTTCACCTTGAAGGCGCCGCTGACGTTGGTGCCTTTGGTGATCGTGAGCGCGAGCGGGCTGCCCGGCGCCGATGTGATGGTGACGTCTTCGGCCACGATCACGCCCACGTCTCCGTCCGTATCGGCGGCTGCGGTGCCGGTCTGCGCCGTCAGCGTCGCGGCGGGATCGCTGCCCGATGGCGCGTCGACCGCGACCGAGGCGCCCACCAGGATCAGATCGCTGCGGCCCAGCGTCCTGTCCCCGGTCGCGCGCAGCGTGGCACCTGCCTTCACCTCGATGCCGCCGCCGGTCAGCGCCTGTCCCTGCGCGTCCTCGGGACGGAAGCGGAGCTGGCCGGTGAAGAAATCGGCGTCGCGCAAGGCCTGGCTGCTGGCGATCAGGCCGCCCACATTCACCACGCTGCCCGGCCCGAAGAGGATACCGGAGGAATTGATGAGATAGACCGAGATGTTCGATGCGGCGTTGAGCTGCCCGTCGATGCGGCTCTGCGGCACCACGAACGTGCCCGGCGTGACGCTGTCGCTCCCGATCACGCGGTTCAGCACCGAAAGGCCGACCGTGCCGGGCGTGGCGGTGGCATCGGTGAAGCCGATCGACTTTCCGGCGGGAATGTCGAAATGCGTCCAGTTGATCACCGTGGCCACGTCGTGCAGGCCGATCGATACGGCATCGGCGCCGAAACTCTTGTCGATCGTGGCGGCGGTGTTCGCCGCGCTGTTCACGGCCGAGACGATGTCGCTCTCCACAGGCAGCGTCTGTGCCTGCGCGGGCGTGACGCCAAGCAGCAGCCCCGTGCCGAGCGCCGTCGACAGGCCCAGCCGCCGGCGGAGACGACGGCATCCGGGGAGGGGCGTCGCGCCGCGCATCTCAGCGGATCTGGGGCGCGAACTGCGCCGTCAGCGAGGCGAGCAGGCGCGCGGGGGGCGGCCGATCGTCAAACGACAAGGCCCGATCGAAGGGATGCGCATAGGTGATTTCGAACAGCAGCCGTCCGGGCAGGACCACCCGGGCGCCGCCGCCGGCCGAACGCAGGCGGCGATGGCCTTCGGTGGTGTTCATGTCGAGATTGCGCAGCCACACGATATCGCCGAAGCCGAAGATCTGGATCGGCAGCGCGCGCAGCAGCGGCAGATCCACGCGCAGCTCGTTTTGCACGCCGATCGCGCGATCGGCGCTGTTGGAGCCGGGATCGTAACCGCGCCCGATCGAAAGATTGCCGATCGAGAATTCCTCGAAATTCAGCAGCGGATGATTGGCCCATTGCCCGCGCATGCCTTCCGCCAGCGATACCGGCCCGGCGTGGACCGTGCCATCGAAGGTGCCGCGCACCACCCATGCCTGCGGATCGGCGCCGAAGCGGGACGAGGTATAGCCGCCGTCGCTGCCGTCCGTGCCGCGTGGCGTCGCCCCCAGGATGCCGAGGCCGCGCCGGACCTCGATGCTCGCGCCGAGCGCATAGATATCCGTGCCGTCGCTCCGGCGCTGGCGGAGATTGGCCGACCCCCTCAGGAAGGCGATCCTGAGCTTGTCCCGGTTCAGAGGCGTGGAGATGCCGCCTCCGTAGATGCGCGTGCGCTGCTCGATCAGCTCCGCTCCGCCGCCCAGCGTGACATTGTGGGAGACGGCGCGCACGATCGGCACCGTCAGATCGATACCGCCGATCACCGAACGCGAGCGCAGATCCAGCTGCTCCAGCTCCGGGCGCGAGAAAGCGTAATTCGCGCGCACGCCGACTGTGGCGCCGTCGCTGCCGAGCCCCGTGATATAGCCGATCTGGCCCACCTTCTGTTCATGCGATCGGGGCGTCGTGGAGGCGCCGACATAAGCGAGATCGGATGCGGTCAGCAGGCCGTATATCTCGCCGCGCGCATAAGCGGTGGTGCGCCCGATCTGCTTCGATCCATAATTCTGGACGTTGCCGAGCAAGGCGAAGCGCCGCCGGACGATGGTGAGATCGCCGATGACGGCGCCGGGCGCCGTTCCTGCCGGGCGCAGCGCGAGCTGGACGTCGAGCCCCGGAATGTCACCGGCCAGCAGCAGGATCCTCTCGGCTTCATGCTCGTCCAGCGGATCCAGCGCCTTGAGCTGGGCGATACGCTCCAGCAGGGTGCGGCGATAATGGCCGGGCTCGCCGCGCACCCGCACCTCCACGATGCGCGCCAGCACGATCGCCAGTGCCAGTTCGCCTCCGGTGATCTCCTGCGGGGGCACCTGCACGGAGGCGATGAAGCCCGCCCGGCGCAGGGCGGAGGTGGCGGCATCGCGGATATGGCAGACGATCGCGACGGGCTGTTCACCGGGATGCGCCACGGCCACCCCTGCCAGTTCGCGCAGCACCCGGGCGGGAAGCGGCCTGCCGTCGCTCGAGACGAAACGGACGGTGCGCAGATCGACCTGGACGGTGGACGTGTCGAACGGGCAGGGCGGCGTGGCGGTGGCCCGGCCGGAATCGATGCGAACGCGGCTTCTGGCCGCAGGATCGGGCTCCGGTGTCGGCGGCTGGATCTGTTCACGGCTGGGAACGCTATCCGGCACGCGCTCCTGCGCCCACGCCGGGGACGCGAGCGCGAGGGATGCGGCAATGAGCCGCGCAGCCCCCGAAGTGAAAACCCACAACCTGCGCATCCACCCCCCCGGGCGTTCGCGCGGCGGGAATCGTGCGCCTCGAACGGGGCGACGGCGATCGAGTCACGCGAGAATGATATTCTCCTAACGCCATTCGGGGATTTTGCGAGAAACAAGATGGTGAACGCGACCGGCCGTGATCGGCGCGCCCGATCCCCCGGTCTCGGGCGCTATGCGGCGGGGGGCGATGCGTGGGCCTGCGTGCCGCGCGTGAGCAGCCGATCGCCCGGCAGGATCGCGTCCGCTTCGATCTCCCGTCCGTCCGCCAGCTTGGCATAAAGCGGCGCGAAATCCGTCTCGATCGTCTGACGCAGCAGATCCTCGAAACTGTCGATGACGAAATAGGTCTGCTGATAATCGTCGATCCGATATCGCGTCCGCATCACCCGCTCGAGATCGAAGCCGAGCCGGTTGGGCGAGGGATCGTCGAGCGCGAAGAGGGATTCGCCGTGCGAGGAAACGATGCCCGCGCCGTAAAGCCGGAGCGCGCCCTGCTGCCGGATCAGACCGAATTCGACGGTATACCAGTAAAGCCGGGAGAGATTCCGGATCACGCCCATGCTGTCTGCGCGCAGCCCGCCCCGGCCATAGGCTTCCATATAATCGGCGAAGACGGGGTGCGCGAGCAGCGGGACATGGCCGAACACGTCATGGAACACATCCGGCTCCTCCAGATAATCGATCTGATCCGGCGTGCGAATGAAGCGGCCCGCCACGAAGCGGCGATGGGCGAGATGATCGAAGAACACATCATCGGGCACCAGGCCCGGGACGGCCACGATTTGCCACCCCGTGGCCTTCATCAGCCGATCGGAAAGCTCGCCGAAATGCGGGATGCCGGATCGCGTCATCCGCAGGATATCCAGGCCATCGATGAATTCGGGCACCACGCGATCGGGCAGCATCCCCGCCTGCCGGGCGAAGAGGCGATCCCACATGGCATGTTCCGCCGGCGTGTACGCTTCCCACGCCTGATCGATCGTCCAATCCTCGGCCGCGCCCTCGGGCCGTTCGATTCCTGCATGTGGCATGACGCGACTATCGTCCAAGACCTGATGCCTGTTCCTGTCATCGCGCGATCGATGCCAAAAATCGAGGAAACAATTTGCGGGCGGGCTCCGGTCGGGGGTTCGTCCGGCCGCCGGCCACGATGGATGGAGAGCATCTTTGCGGGTCTCCGCAATCCCCTGAGCGCGGCGTGAAACCGCTTCGATTCAGTCCTTTGGCCTTGAGCAGCCGCTCCGGTCAGCCTAGCGTGACGGAGGAGGCAGGGTCGATGCTCCGCACGTGAGGATGGAGCATGATGGTGAGCGGAGCGGGCGCCGGGGGCCGGGGCGGGGGGGAGGCCGGGCGGCCATCACCCGGCGGTGAGGATACCGCCTTCTTCGGCCATCCGCGCGGCCTGGGCTATCTGGCCGGCACCGAGCTTTGGGAGCGTTTCTCCTTCTACGGCATGCAATCGCTGCTGATGCTCTACATGACGAAATATCTGCTCCTGCCGAGCGTGGCGGGGGATGTCGCCGGGCTGGCGGGGTTCCGCGCGGCGCTCGGCGCGATCGTCGGGCCGATGAGCGACCTTGCCTTCGCCGCGCAGACGTTCGGCCTTTATTCGGGCTTCATGATGGTCGTGCCGCTGATCGGATCGTGGCTGGGCGATCGCGTGATCGGGCGCACGAAGACCGTCACGCTGGGGGCCGTGCTGATGGCGGCCGGGCATCTCGCGATGGCGATCGAGCAGGCCTTCCTGCTAGCGCTGGTGTTGCTGATCCTGGGGGGCGGCTGCCTGATCGGCAATCTCGCCGCGCAGGTGGGCAGCCTCTATGCGCCCGAGGACAGCCGGCGCACGCGCGCCTTTGGCCTCTATCTCGTGGCGCTCAACATCGGGGCCTTCGCCTCGCCCATCATCGTCGGCACGCTCGGCGAAAGGGTCGCGTGGCGCTGGGGCTTCGCGGCGGCGGGGATCGGCATGATGCTGGGCCTCCTCGTCTATCTGTGCGGGCGCCGCCATCTGCCGGCGCAGATCATGATCCGCGGCGGGGCGGGAAAGCGGCTGGGCCGCGCGCAATGGATCACGATCGGCGCGCTGGCGATCACGATGGTGCCGCGCATCTTCGCCATCGCGGCCGCGAAACAGGCCTACAGCATCATGCTGGTGTGGGCGGATGGCTCGGTCGATCGGCATGTCGGCCCGTGGGAGGTGCCGGTCACCTGGATCATGAGCGTGGATGGGATGATGACGATCATCGGCATCCTCCTGGTGGGCATGCTGTGGGCGAGGCTCGGCCGGCGCGGCTTGGAGCCGAGCGATGTGCGCAAGATCGGCATCGGCAATCTGATGGTTGCCGCCGCCTTCCTGATGATCGGCCTGATGGCCCAGCTGGCGAAGGTGCCGCTGCTCGGGTGGCTCGGCTTCTATCTGCTGCTGGATCTTTCCTATGCCTGGTGGGATCCGCCGGGAAAGGCGCTGATCTCCCGCTTCGCGCCCGCCTCCGTGAACGGCACGATGTTCGCCGCTTCCAATCTCGCAACGGCGGGCGGCTTCTTCCTGCTGGGCTATCTCGGGCGCTATTACGAGGCGCTGGGGCCGTCTTTCTATTTCCTGATGACGGCGCTTCTGCCGATCGTAGGCGGACTGTTCATGATCCTGTTCGCGAGGTCCTTGCTCCGGCTGCTCGAAACGGCGGACCGGGAAGGAGCCGGGGATGTCGCTGCCCCGCATCTCGCGCGCGGCTGAACGATCGCCTCGCGACGGGGCTTTGCGCGGGCGGGCAGGATATCGGCTTCGTCAAAGAAGGGGCGGCAGGCCGACCCCCACATGTTCGCTCAGGTGACGCAGGAAGGATGTCCGCGGTGCCGCAACGGGCGCAATGGCGGGGAGGGCGGCGTCCAGTGCCAGGCGGATCGCCTGCGCCGCATCGAGCGCCTTCAGATCGATGCGGTGCCCGGCGAGCCAGCCGCCGAAGGTGTCGGCCGTGCCGGCGTCGAGGTGCGCGCCGGCATGCTCCAGAATGCGGCGCCAGTGCCGGTCGCGGAAGTTCAGCGTGGCCGCCGCCCGGAGAATGATCTTGGCATCGGGCGGACGGATCACCCGTCCGCGTACCGCTGCGAGCAGGTTCGCACGCACGTTCACGAGCGGCTCGGTCAGAGCGCGCCAGCCCAGCTCGCGCGGCGCATGCAGCACGGCAACCTCATCGTCGGCCACCAGGCGCCCGCTCCGATAGGCGGCGAAGATCGCGCCGACCCCGATCATGCCATAAGGCGCAAGCTCGGCGGCACGCAGCGCGCCCATGCTCGCCGCGCCGATCACGGGGATGCCCTGCTCCATCAGGAGCAGGATTTCCTTGTGCCAGGGCGCCGGGCGGACGGCGAAATAGCCGTCGATCAGCACGATCCTTTCCGGGCGCTCCGGCATGACGGTGAGCATGTCTCCCGCCGAAGCGGGGGGCCTCCAGTCGATCGCCGGATCCGGATCGGCAGGCATGCTCGGCCCGGCGAAGGCGATGATGGTCATGCGGGCGCGCGCCGCCGCTCGCGCCAGAGATCGCCAAGGCCGGGCACGACGACCTTTACCACGATCGCGTCCGCGTCCCGATCGGACAGCCGAAGCCAGCCGATCCGGGGATAGCCGGCGGCGGCCAGCGCCCGCGCGAGATCATCGATGGCCCGCGCGTCGTCGAGCGGGGCATAGTCGTCCGTGGGGAAGGTCTGCTCCGTGATGAATCCGGGTGTGGGAAAGCCGAGGCCCAGCGGGCGGCGATGCTGGTCGGCCGTCCGCATCGGCAGATCGTCGCGCGTGCCCGCGATCATCGTGAGGCGCGATTGCAGCGCTTCCAGCAGGGCCGCGCGTAGCGCCGCTTCGGCCTGTTCGTGCGCTCCGGCGCCGGCGGCCGCCGCATGATCGCCCTCCGGCTCCGCCCCGTCGAGCAGTTCCACGACGAAGACGGGCAGGGCGACGATCGCCGGGACCCGGCTGACGCGCACCAGGATATCGAGGTCACGCAGTCGGCCGACAAGTTCCCGGAACCAGCCATGGGGGATCGTGTCGATCGCGATGCGCGATCCGGCCGATCCCGCGCGCCCGCTTCGCTGCCAGGCGCCGCGCGCGTCGCGCTCGATCACTTCATGCAGCGCGTGACGGATCGCCGCATCCCGTGAAAAATGCGCGGCAAGCCCGGTGCTGCACCGGCCGAACTCGCGATCATCGGCCCTCGTGAAATCCATCGAGACGATCATCTCGGGCACGAAGAAGGGAAGGCTTTCGCCGATCGGGTTCATCTCCACCCATCGGAGGATCCGATCGGGATCGAGCAGGCCGCGCGCGCGCGCGAAATCATCGATGGCGGGGGATCTTCGGTCGAGCGGCAAGGCGCGCCAAGAACAATCCGGCCCGACGCCGAGCCAGGCTTCGGCCGTCGCCGATTCCACGGCTTCCATGCAGGCGCCGATCCGGGCCGAACGGGCATCCAGCCCCTTGCCCTGATGGACGGAGAGAGCGCGGCTGAGGGGGCGAACCGCCTGCCATACGGGCACCCCCACCCGATCGAGCCCGGTGACGTCGGCAAGGCGCGTCACCTCGCAACGCGCCGCGGCGGCCGCGGCACGTTGCTCGATGTCCCGTGACACGGGCGGTGTTAGGGCCGGCTGACCTCGAAGGAGCTGGCTTCCAGCTTCTGCGGCGGCACGGCGGCGGCCTTCAGGCTGGGATCGACATGGCTTTCGAACAGTTCGCGCATCTGGCCCACGCCCACCTTCACCGCATCCGAGGCATCGTCGCCGGCATGATATTCCCACACGGCCTTGGTGAGATAGAGCTTGCCCTCATGCTCGATGAGGAAGACGGGCTTCGCCAGCGCCGGTTCCGCGCCTTCGGTCTTCTCCGAAGAAACATAAACGTGAAGATCGTCCATAAAACCTCCCTATGATGAACGTGGTGCGGAGCGCTGCGCTACTGTGTGAATTACCCGGCCAGAGCGAGGCCGCGGGCCAAGCCGTCGTCGATCAGGCGGCGGTGGGCCCTCTGCCGAAGCGGCATGAAGCGCTTGGTCCATTCGATGATGGTTTCATCGTCCAGCGGGGTGGCACCCCGCCAGACCCGCGCGAAACGCTGGCGCAGATCGGTTGCGAGCTGGCTCACGCGATCCCTGGGCTGGTGGCCGGCGGCATTGGCCAGCCGTACCGCCTGATAATGGAGGCCGGTGTGCGTGGAGCCGCGAAACTGCTCCTCCGCCTCCTCTGTCCGCTCCGCCAGCGCCAGCACAACGGCGGCATCGGCATGATAGTCAGGCGGAGGGAAGGGATTGATCGCAAAGGCGCGCGCGATCAGCGCCTGCGCCTCCGCAATCTCACCGAGAAAGGCGAGGCCCGAGCCGACCGCGTTGATGACCCGCGCATTGTTCGGCCCCAGATCCAGCGCCTTTTCGAAGGCCTGGGTGGATTCGGACCAGTTGCCGCCCCGCAAGTGGCACCAGCCGAGGCGCAGATGGACGACGGGATGATGCGGATCCAGTGCCCATGCCTCGCGCGCGAGCGACAGGGCGCGCGCGCGCAGCTCCACCGTGTCGTGGCCTGCGGATGTCTGCCAGAAATCGGTGTTGTAGAGCTGGACCAGCAGCAATCGCGCGCGGACATCCGAAGGCGTGCGCAGCGCGATGCTCTCCAGCAGATCGGCCGCTTCCTTGATTTCCTCGAAGGTCTCGCCGGTCCGCGCCAGTTTGCGCGCGCGGGCATAGACGGCATAGCTGTGATCGGTTCCGTGAACGCGCGGCGGCAGATTCAGGATCAGGTCGCGCTCGATCACCGGGGCCACAGCGCCCACCGTGCGCTGCACGATCAGATCCACGGCCTTGTCGAGATCCGCTTCCTCGATCGTGATCTGCTCGGACCAGAGCAACATGCCGGTGTCATTGCTGGCGAGCTTCACGTTCAGCCGGAATTTTTCACCCACTTCGCGGAGCGTGCCGGAAAGGAGATAGGTCACCACGGCCGTGCTGCAGACATCCGCCACGCGATCGAGATCGGAACTGTCGATCGCCAGGATACGGATATCGCGATGGCGGCCGAGCAGCGTGGAGATTTCGTCGGTCGAAATCGTGGCGATCGCCGCGCCATTCTCGCCCCGCCCGATCCAGGCCACCGGCGCCACGATCACCACCGGCGGCTCGACGACGGTGCCCGCCTTGGCCTTCACGCTCGTCGCCTCGGCCGCAGGCGCGGTGGCGGCCCCGAGTTCCGGCTGATCCAGCATCGGGCGAAGCGCGGTAAGCTCGGTGAAGGCGGCATGTGTTTCGGCCGAGGGCGTGACGCCGAATTCCTTTTCCAGCGCGGAAGACAGGCGACGGAAGCGGCGATGGACGGAAGCCAGATTGCCCTCCAGCGCATCGGCGCGCATGCCGAGCCGGGCCACGGCCTCGTTGCCCGGGTCCAGTCGTTCGAGCTGGTTGGCGATATCGCGAACGTGTCTGGCCGTCTCCATGGTCAGCCGCCCCTCCGCGGCTTCCAGGAGGGATGCGACGAGGCGATTGTGCTGCGCCGTGCGCTCGACCATGAGCCAAGCGTCGAACGCCGGGGAGAGCCCCTCCAGATCGCGCAGCAATTCGGAATCGATCTGCTGCAACAGAGCGGGAAGCTCCGCGAGCCTGCCGTCGCGGGCAGCGGCGATGACGGTGGATGCGTCGCTTTCGAACAGCCCGGCGTGGAGCAGCATCGTATCGCGCGTGATTTCGATCGCATCGGCGCACAGGCCCAGCGCCTTGCGCAGTTCGGCGAGCGACTGGCGCAGGCTGGCGCGCGCCTGTTCCTCTCCGCGATCGCTCCAGAAAAGTTCGGCGATGACTTCGCGGCTGGCGCGATGGCGGTTGGTGAGGGCGAGATAGGCAAGGATTCCGCGCGCCTTGCGGCCTCGCGGCGTGACTTCGGGGCCACCGTCACCTTCACGGGCGGCAAATTCGCCGAACAGGCGGAGCTGCAGCCTTTCAGCAGCCCGCGGCTCGACCTGCCTTGACGTGATCGGCATCGCCGGCCTGCCCCTTTTCCCGGCCGTGAAGCGTAAACCGGTCTCCCGGCGGGGTAAAGCTGCACTTCGCGGGATCGGTCAAGGGGCGCGGGCGCCCGGACCCCGGATTTCGGCGCAGGGCATGCCGACATCTGGTGGCGGGCGGGATCAAAAGCAGGGCTACTGCACAAAACGCTCAAGCTACATGCTCAGTAATAACGAGTTGAAATTAACCGGGACGGCGCCCCCAATGCGCCGCCCCGTCCCCCATCAGCGGCGAGCGAAGCGGACGCTCCTCCCCCGAGCCGCTGATTGTTGGGATCCGTTTCACACGGCCCTCGCCCCGATCGGCACGGGCGTGCTGGATAGATCACAGGATGCTCGGGACGGCCGACGATGCGCGGCAATCGGAAGATGTCGCTGCACACATTCGAACCATCCTCCTCGTTCCATCCCCTTCGAACTCTGGTCCCGCATCCTGGCGGCTACATCGGCCGATGCCGCCCTGCCGCTTCTGAATGCTCCAATTGGCGGCCGGGAGCGCGCGAAAAGACCGTGAAAAATGCGTGAATCCCATGAAATCGGCGCCGTATTGCCTTCGTGCAGGGGCACTGAAGGCGCGGACCGCCGACCGCCGACCCGTTGTCCCGCCATGACGCCGGCGCCGGCCCGCGATCCCGGTCATCGATCCGCGATCGATCGTGGCGAGCGCTTGCGAGGGGGAGAGGCGCATGCGACAGCCCCCGTTCCTATTCACGGAAGGAGCAGATCGGCGCCATGCCGCGCGTGCTGGTCATCGAAGACGATCCCACGGTCGCCCGTTCGATCAAGGCGCATCTGGAGAAACACGAATACAGCGTCGTCGTCGCCGACGATGGCGAGGCGGGGCTTTCGCTTGCCCGGTCCGAATATTTCGATGCGATCACGCTCGATCGGATGCTGCCGAAGCTGGATGGGCTGGAAGTGCTCGGCCGGATCCGGGAAGGGGCGATCCTGACGCCCGTTCTGGTGGTGAGCGCCCTCTCCGATGTGGACGAGAGGATTGCCGGCCTGCGCGCGGGCGGTGATGATTATCTGATCAAGCCCTTCGCCTATCCCGAGCTGGTCGCGCGGCTGGAGGCCTTGCTGCGGCGTTCCCCCACCGATGCGAGACGCGAGACGATCCTGCGCGCAGGCCCGCTCGAGATCGATCTGCTGGATCGCGCGGTTGCATTCGACGGCAAGGAATTGCGGCTGCCGGACATGGAATTCCGGCTGCTGGAATTCCTGGTCCGCAATGTTGGCCGGGTCGTGGGGCGGCGCGTGATCTTCGAGCAGGTGTGGGGCTATTATTTCGATCCCGGCCCGAATCTCATCAACGTCCACATCGCCCGGTTGCGCAAGAAGCTGGATACCGGCTCGCGCGGTGTGGCGATCGCCACCGTGAAAGGCGAGGGCTATCGTCTCGATCTCGCCTGAGCGACTGCGCTGGCGCGAGGTGGGGCACACCTCGGCATTCAGGCTCACCTGCATCCTGGGGGGCCTGTTCGCGACCGCCATGGTGACGATGGCGGTGGTGATCTATCTGATCACCGCGCGCCAGCTGATCGCCCGGAGCGAGGGGATCCTCAACCGCGAGGCGCAGCGCGTGGCGGCCTATCCCTCGTCCCGGCTTGCCGAAGAGGTGACGGCCGAAGTGGCCCGCAATGCCAAGGGGCTGGATCATTTCGGCCTTCTGACCAGCGATGGCCGCAGCCGGATCGCGGGGGACATCGGCCCTTTTTCCGATCTCCGTCTCGATCGCCCGCACGATGTGCCGGCGCAGGCCGGCCAGGCGGCGATGCGTATCCTGGCGAGCCGGCGCGTGGATGGCCGGATCACGCTGATCGGTCGTGACATCAGCGAACGCCGCGATCTCCTGAAGGTCGTGTCGGAGGTGATCGCCAGCACGGTCCTCATCATCCTGCCCGGAACGCTGCTGATCGGCGCGCTTATCAGCCGCGCGCCGCTGGCCCGCATCCGTAACCTGCAACGGGCCTGTCGGCGCATTGCGGAGGGCGAGCTGGATGTGCGCATGCCGGTCGCCGGAAAGGGCGACGAACTCGATCAGGTCGCGATGACGATCAACGACATGGTCGACGATCTCGGTCGTGTGCTGAGCCAGGTGAAGAGCGTGACCGATGCGATCGCCCATGATCTGCGCACGCCGCTCGCCCGCGTGAAGGCCAATCTGCTCGATTATCATGAGCGCCTCGAGGGCGCCGGGTCGGCCGATGCCATGGACAGGCTGACCGGCGATCTGGATATCGTTCTCGAACGCTTTTCCGCGCTCCTGCGTATCGCGGAACTGGAGGCGAGCGCGCGCACCTCGCGCTTTGCCGCGATCGATCTCGGCCGGCTCGTGGAAACGGCGGCGGGGCTTCACGCGGCCGTCGCGGAAGATGGCGGGATCATGCTTTCCGTTCAGCCTTCCCGGCCCGCGATGGTGACGGCGGATCCCCAATTGCTACTCGAAGCGCTTTCGAACCTGATCGATAATGCGATCAAGTTCGCGCGGTCCACCGTCACGCTTACGACAGATGTCGTGGATGGTGAGGTTTGGGTGAGCATCGCCGATGACGGGCCGGGCATTCCGGGGGAGGAACGCGAGGCGGTCCTGCGGCGCTTCTACCGGCGGGATCGCGATCGCGATCGACCGGGCACGGGGCTGGGCCTCAGCGTGGTGACCGCCATTGTGCATCTGCACAAGTTTCGACTGGTTCTGGCCGATGCGAAACCGGGCCTGATCGCAACGATAATCGCCCGCGCCCATTCCGATATCGACGGCTGAGGAACGGATTCCGTCATTTTCGGCACATGAACACAAATTCACTCGGCACATCGGCGTAACCGGGGAGACATTCCCCGGCAATGGTGCGGCGCAGCGCGGATCCGATCCGCCAGACCAGCACGCGATCAGCCTGACGGGGGAATATCTCGGTGCTCCATCTGGTGAAGCTCGCGCTGTCGCGCCCTTACACCTTCGTGGTCCTCGCGATCATGATCCTGATTTCGGGATCGATCGCCTGGATCCGCACGCCGACCGACATCTTCCCGAACATCAGGATCCCGGTGATCGCGGTGGTGTGGAGCTATAACGGGTTGCCGCCCAAGGATATGGCCGGCCGCGTCATCACCTACTTCGAGCAGGAACTCTCCACCACCGTCAACGATATCGATCATATCGAAAGCCAGTCGCTGGGCGGGGTCGGCGTCGTCCGGATCTTCTTTCAGCCCAATGTCGATATCCGCACGGCGACCGCGCAGGTCACCTCCATCTCGCAGACTGTGCTGAAGAACATGCCGCCGGGCATCACGCCGCCCATGATCCTCAATTACAATGCCTCGACGGTGCCGATCGTCCAGCTCGCGCTTTCGTCGAAGGACCTGTCCGAACAGAAGATCTTCGATCTCGGGCAGACCGCGATCCGCCCTTCGCTGGCCGCGATTCCGGGCGCCTCGATCCCGACGCCGTATGGCGGCCGGCAGCGCCAGATCCAGATCGATCTCAATCCCGCCGAGCTTGAGGCGCGGCATCTCTCCGCAAGTGACGTGAGCACCGCGCTCGCTGCGCAGAACCAGATCGTTCCCGCCGGCACCGCGCGGATCGGCCGCCACGAATTCAACATCCAGCTCAACAACAGCCCATCCGATTTCAGCGCGCTCAACGAACTGCCGATCAAGACGGGGGAGGGCGGCACGGTCTATATCGGCGATGTCGCCCATGTGCGCGATGGATCGCCGCCACAGGCCAATATCGTGCGCGTGAATGGCGGCCGCGCGGTGCTGATGATGGTGCTGAAAAGCGGCTTCACCTCCACGGTGGAGATCGTCGACAATGTGAAGGCGCTGATCCCGCAGGTGAAGCTGTCGCTGCCGTCGTCGCTCAAGATCGATCTGCTGTCCGATCAATCGATCTTCGTGCGCGCGGCGGTGTCGGGCGTGATCCACGAAGGAGTCATCGCCGCCGCACTCACTTCCCTCATGATCCTGCTGTTCCTCGGATCGTGGCGCTCCACCGTCATCATCGCCGCGTCGATCCCGTTGGCCGTGCTGTCGGCCGTGGCCGGGCTCGCCCTATCGGGCGAAACGCTCAACGTGATGACGATGGGCGGCCTCGCGCTGGCGGTCGGCATCCTGGTCGACGATGCCACGGTGACGATCGAGAATATCAACTGGCATCTCGAGCAGGGCAAATCCGTGCGGCGGTCCATCCTCGACGGCGCCGAGCAGATCGTGCGGCCGGCGCTGGTTTCGCTGCTGTGCATCTGCATCGCGTTCATCCCGATGTTCTTCCTGCCAGGCATTGCGGGTTTCCTGTTCGCGCCGATGGCGAAGGCCGTGGTGTTCGCGATGATCGCGTCCTTCGTGATCTCGCGCACGCTGGTGCCGACGATGGGCAATTATCTGCTGCGCGAGCATGGCGCGCCGCACACGGCCGAGCAGATGGTGTCGCATGATGCGCAGGTCGGCCATTCCGGCACGCGCAATCCCTTCCGCCGCTTCCAGCACGGTTTCGAGCAGCGCTTCGAGCGGATCCGCGAAGCCTATGTCGATCTCCTGCGTCTCGCGCTGGCGGGGCGGGCGCGATTCCTCACCGGCTTCATGGCGATCGTTCTGGCATCCTTCGCGCTGGTTCCCTTCCTGGGGCGCAATTTCTTCCCGGCCGTCGATGCCGGCCAGATCAACATGCATGTCCGCGCGCCATCGGGCACGCGGATCGAGGAAACGGCGGCGCTGTTCGACAAGATCGAGGATCGCATCCGTGCGGTCATCCCGAAGGATCAACTGGGCTCGATCGTCGACAATATCGGGCTGCCGGTTTCGAACGTGAACCGCGCTTATATGAACACGGGCAGCGTCGGCCCGCAGGATGGCGACATTCTCGTGTCGCTTTCCAAGGAACATGCGCCGACCGAAGGCTTCGTGAAAAAATTGCGGACGGCGCTGCCTGTCGAGTTCACCGGAACGACCTTCTCGTTCCTGCCGGCCGACATGGTCAGCCAGATTCTGAACTTCGGTGCGCCGGCGCCGATCGACGTGATGGTTACCGGCAAGGATGCGGCGGCGAACAAAGCCTATGCCGACCTGCTCGTCTCGCGCCTGAAGCGGGTGGCGGGTCTGGCCGACGTTCGCCTCCAGCAGGCCGACGATTATCCGCAGCTGGACATCAACGTGGATCGTACCCGCGCCAGCATGATCGGGCTGACCGAGAATGACGTGACACGCAGCCTCTCGATCAATCTGGCGGGCAGCCTCCAGACCGCCCCGGTCTTCTGGCTGAACCCGGAGAACGGCGTCTCCTACCCGATCGTCGCGCAGGTGCCGCCGCATCGCATCGCATCGATGGACCAGATGGAAAATCTGCCCGTCACCGGGGGCGGCAGCGATCGGTTCCAGATCCTCGGCGCGCTCGGCTCCCTCTCGCGCGAAACCTCGCCCGCCGTGGTGTCCCATTATTCGGCCAAGCGATCCTACGATGTCTATGCGACGCTGCAGGGCCGTGATCTCGGCAGCGTCGCCACCGAGATCAACCGGATCCTGGAGGAAACGAAGACGGACAAGCCGGCCACCGCCACGGTCGTCCTGCGCGGCCAGGTTCAGACGATGAACACGGCCTTCCTGGGCCTGATCCTCGGCCTCGCCGGCGCGGTGATCCTGATCTACATGCTGCTGGTCGTCAATTTCCAGTCGTGGATCGATCCGGCGATCATCATCTCCGCGCTGCCGGCGGCGCTCGCGGGGATTGCCTGGATGCTGTTCGGCACGGAGACGCCGCTCTCCGTGCCGGCCTTGACCGGCGCCATCATGTGCATGGGCGTGGCGACGGCCAATTCGGTGCTGGTGGTCAGCTTCGCGCGGGAGCGGCTGGCGGAGATCGGCGATCCCGTGATGGCGGCGATCGAGGCGGGCAGCACGCGCTTCCGCCCGGTGCTCATGACGGCGCTCGCGATGGTCATCGGCATGGGGCCGATGGCGCTGGGGCTGGGCGAGGGGGGCGAGCAGAACGCGCCGCTCGGCCGCGCCGTGATCGGTGGTCTCATCTGCGCCACGATCGCCACGCTCGTCTTCGTGCCCTCCCTTTTCAGTCTCGCGCATCGCAGGCACGGTCAGACGCCCGCGCCCGAGGATGCCGCCGGATCCCCTGGAGACATCGTCTATGCCGAATGACAGCCTTTCCGGCCGTCCCGTCCCGCGCAGATTGCGGGTGGCGGGCGCCATCGCCGCTGCCGTGGCGCTCTCCGTGGTCGTCGCCGGCACCATATCGCGCGCCAGCCAGACGAAAGAGGCGCAGCAATGGTCTGACGGTGCGGCGATACCCACCGTTCATCTCGTCACGGTCTCGGGCAGCAAGGATGGGGAGCCGCTCGTGCTGCCGGCCACGATGCAGGCATGGGTGGGATCGCGGCTATTTGCGCGCGTGCCCGGCTATGTGCGGTCCTGGCAGCATGATATCGGCGCGCACGTGGCGGCCGGTACGGCGCTGGGCGTGATCGACACGCCGGAGCTGGACCAGCAGATCGTGGCCGCGCGCGCCCAGCTGGCGATGAGCGCGGCCAGCGAGAAGCTTGCCCGCAGCACCGCGGCGCGGTGGAACGATCTGTTGGCGGATCGCTCGGTTTCCCGACAGGAGGCTGACGAGAAGAATGGCGATCTGGCGACCAAGACGGCGGCCGTGGATGCGGCGAAGGCCAATCTCGGCCAGTTGATGGCGATGAAATCCTTCGCGGTGATCCGGGCGCCCTTCGCGGGCGTGCTGACGGCCCGCAACGCCGATATCGGCGATCTCGTTGGCCCCAATGCCAGCAATCCGCGCCCGATCTTCGCCGTGGCGCAGACCGGCCGCATGCGGATCTACGCCAACGTGCCGCAGAGTTATTCCGCGCATATGCAGCCGGGCCTGAAGGCGGTGCTGGTGGTGCCCGATTATCCCGGCCGCACCTTTACGGCCGAGATCATCGGCAATTCCGGCGCGATCAACAGCCAGACAGGTAATCTCCAGGTGCAGCTCGCGGCCGACAATGCCGATGGCGCGCTGAAGCCGGGCGGCTTCGCGCAGGTGAGGTTCGCCCTTCCGGCGCGCGGCGATGTCGTGGAAGTGCCGTCCAGCACGCTCATCTTCCGAGGCACGTCACCGCAGGTGGCCACCGTCGATGCCGCCGGCCGGATTCACATGCGCCCCTTGATCCTCGGCCGCGATCTGGGGCGGGTGGTGGAGGTGCTCTCCGGCCTGCACAGCGGCGACAGGATCGTCGATAATCCGCCGGACTCGCTGGCGGAGCGCGATGTCGTGAAAGTCGGCGCGCCCGGCAATGCGTAATCGCCAGCGCCCGGCGTGGGGCAGTATCGGGCTGCTCGCCCTGAGCGGCTGCTCCTTCGCGCCGGACTATCATCCCCCCAAGGCCGAAATCGCCCCCGCCTTTCGCGAAGAGGGTCCCTGGCGCGAGGCTCGCCCGGCTGATCGCGCCATCGCGCCGGACTGGTGGCGCGCCTTCGGCGATCCCGTGCTCGATCGCCTGCAGGCGCAGGTCGCGGCCTCGAATACCGATCTCGCCATTGCCATGGCACGGTACGATCAGGCGCGCGGCGGCCTCACGCAGACGCGATCGGTCGCTTTGCCGGATGTCTCCATCGCGACCGACCTGACCCGAAACCGGCAATCGGCCGATCGGCCGCTGCGCAGTGCCGCCCAGCCCACCTATTATGGCGCGCATGCCGTGGAGGCGCAGTTCGGTTTCGAACTGGATCTGTGGGGGCGGATTCGCAATCTGATCGCTTCGGGCAAGGCGCAGGCCGAGGCATCGGCCGACGACGTGGCCGAAATCAGGCTGAGCCTGCAGACCGAACTCGCCCGCCAATATTTCGCGCTGCGCGGCTATGATCGGCAGATCGCCGTCCTGACGCAGACGGTGGATGCCTTCGCACAGGCCGATCACCTGACCAGGCGCCGCGTTTCCGGCGGGGTCGCATCGGAGCTGGACGCGGCCCGCTCCGGCACCCTGCTGGCGGAGGCGCGTGCCCAGCTCGCGGACGTGCAATCCCAGCGCGCACAAGCCGATCATGCGATCGCGACCCTGATCGGCGAAAGCGCGTCCCGGTTCACGCTGGCGGTGGATGCGGGCGAGCCGACAATGCCGGTCATTCCCTCCGGCCTCCCGTCGACACTGCTGGAGCGCCGGCCCGACATCGCCGCGGCCGAGCGGCGCATGTTCGCCGCCAACGCGCAGATCGGGGTCGCGCGTGCGGCATTCTTTCCCGCGATCCGGCTGGGCGGCGGCATCGGATATCAGGCGACGGCGCTTTCCGGGCTGATGACCGCGCCGAACACGCTATGGTCGATCGGAACGTCCGGATTGGCGCCGCTGTTCGATGGCGGCCGCCGGCGCGGCTCGCTGGCGGTGGCCAAGGCCCGCTGGTCCGAGGCGACGGCCTCCTATCGCGGGAAGGTTCTGGTCGCTTTCCAGGAGGTGGAGGACAATCTCGCGTCGCTTCACTATCTGGAAGACCAGCTGTCGGCGGAGCGGGATGCGGTCCGGCAGGCGGCGGCGGGCGAATCCCTTTCCGTCAGCAAATATACCAAGGGCGCGGCCATCTATCTCGACGTGATTACCGCGCAGACCACGGCGCTCAGGACGCGGCTGGCGCTGATCGGCCTCGAAACCCGCCATCTCCAGACGAGCGCCCGCCTCATGACCGCGCTGGGAGGCGGCTGGTCACCGGATGCGAGATCGGGCTGATGTGGTCCCCATTCGAGCCCGCAACTCCGCGATCCGAAAGCGCTCTTCAAGGCGCGATCATCATCAGGCTGGCATTGCCGCCTGCGGCGGTCGTGTTGATCGAGGTGGAGGTTTCTTCCAGCAGAAACTGACACGGATAGGGGAGTTGCTGGTTCGGATCGGCCGCGTGAACCGACACGATCGGCCCGGGCAAGGCCGCCATTTCCGCGACGGCGGCACGGATAAAGGCCTCGTCCCCTTCGACGAGGGCGGCGGCGAACGGCGCGTCCCCGCGTGGCCGGAACGCCGCCGCTACACGCGGCGGCAACCCGCCCGGCAGCGCCATGCCATCGATCATGCCGCGATTTCCGGTCGCCAGAACCGCCGCCATCTGGGCGAGGAGCCCTTGCCGCGTCGTCGGCTTCATCAGGATGCAGCCGCGCGGACGAAGCGCGTAGAGATTGCGCTCCCCCACAGGGCCAGGCAGCTCACGCGTCATGCCGAGTGCGGACGCCGCGCCAAAACGCCGCGCCATGATCGCGGCATCGGCATCGCCCTGCTCCACCAGCCATTCGGCCAGATCGCGCAGCGCTGGGATCGAGGCCCCGCCACTGGCGAGCTGGCCGGGTGGATTGATGACCAGACGCTCCAGATAGAGCGGTCCGCCCGCTTTCGGCCCGGTGCCCGAAAGACCGCGCCCCCCGAAAGGCTGGACCCCGACGACCGCGCCGATGAGATTGCGGTTCACATAAAGATTGCCCGCTTCCACCTTCGTCGTGACCTGCGCGCTCGTTGCATCGAGCCGGGTGTGGAGGCCGAATGTCAGGCCGTAGCCCGTGGCGTTGATCGCTTCCATCAGCTCGTCGAGCGTCTCGCGGCGGAAGCGGATGATGTGGAGCACCGGGCCGAACACCTCGCGCGTCAGGTCCGCGATGCTGTCCAGTTCGATGATGGTGGGCGCAACGAAGGTGCCGTGCGCGGTTTCGGGCGGCAGCGCCTGTTGCTCGATGCGGCGGCCGAGCGCGCGCATCGCCTCTATGTGGGCGGTGATCGTCGCCTGTGCTTCCGCTGTGATGACCGGCCCGATATCGATCGCCAGCCGATCCGGGCGGCCGATCCGCAATTCCCCGAGCGCGCCCTTGAGCATCGTGAGGATGCGATCGGCCACGTCATCCTGCAAGCAGAGGATGCGCAGCGCGGAACAACGCTGGCCGGCACTGTCGAAGGCCGAGGCGATGACGTCCGCCACCACCTGCTCGGCAAGCGCGGAGCTGTCGACGATCATCGCATTCTGCCCGCCCGTCTCGGCGATCAGGGGGATGGGTCTGCCTTGCGGCGAGAGCCGGGTCGCCAGCTGGCGCTGGATCAGGCGCGCCACCTCGGTCGATCCGGTGAATATCACGCCCGCGACTTCGGGTGAGGAGACAAGAGCGGCCCCGACGCCGCCGTCGCCCGGCAGCAGTTGCAGCGCATCGGCGGGAATGCCGGCTTCGTGGAGCAAGCGCACGGCTTCGGCCGCGATCAACGGGGTTTCCTCGGCGGGCTTGGCCAGGACCGGATTGCCGGCGACGAGCGCCGCCACCATCTGGCCCGTGAAGATCGCGAGCGGGAAGTTCCAGGGGCTGATGCAGGCGATCGGCCCCAGAGGCCTATGTTCGGGGCCAAGGCCGGCGCGGGCCTGCGCCGCATAATAGCGCAGGAAATCGATCGCCTCGCGCACCTCCGCGATTGCGTTTGGCAGCGATTTTCCGGCCTCGCGGATGATGAGGCCCAGCAGGATGGGCATGCGCGCCTGCATCGCATCGGCGGCCCGCTCCAGCATGGCAGCGCGATCGGCGACGCGTGTGGCCGGCCATGCCGACCTGGCCGCGATATGCGCAGCCGCCCGGACCTGCTCCGGGATTGCCTCGAACACCGCGCCGACGAGGTCGCGATGATCGGCTGGATTGATGACCGGGCGAGATACGGTGAGACGGTCGGCGGGCGCCGCTGTCCATATCGTCTCGGCGCTCTGGCACAGCGATCTGGTCAACGCCGACAGCGCGCTCTCGTCGCTCGGATCGATGCCGTCCGAATTGCGGCGATCGGGATAGAGGGCCGAGGGTAATGCGATCAGATCGTGCCGGGCGCCGGGATTCGGCATGGCACGGACGGCTTCCACCGGATCGGCGATCAACTCGTCGATCGAGACGGCAGGGTCGGCGATCCGGTTGACGAAGGAGGAGTTGGCTCCGTTCTCCAGCAGCCGGCGGACCAGATAAGCCAGCAGCGTCTCATGCGCGCCGACCGGTGCGTAGATGCGGCACGGCCGGGCAAGCTTGTCCTTCCCAACGACCTGCCGGTAGAGCGGCTCTCCCATGCCGTGGAGGCACTGGAATTCATAGTCGCCGAGGGCGAAGTCCGGGCCGGCGAGATGGTGGATGGTCGCAAGCGTCTGCGCATTGTGGGTCGCGAATTGCGGGAAGACCGCGTCGCGCGCATCGAGCAGCTTCCGGGCGCAGGCGATGTAGGCGATGTCGGTGTGGAGCTTGCGGGTGTAGACCGGAAAATCGGCGAGCCCGTCGACCTGCGCGCGCTTGATCTCGGCATCCCAGTAAGCGCCCTTTACGAGCCGTACCATGATCCTGCGATCGGCCCGGCGGGCGAGATCGATGATCCAGTCGATCACGAACGGGCAGCGCTTGCCATAGGCCTGGACGACGAAACCGAGCCCGTTCCAAGCGGCAAGCTCCGGATCCAGCGCCAGGCTCTCCAGCAGATCGAGCGACAGCTCCAGCCGGTCCGCCTCCTCCGCATCGATATTGAAGCCGATATCATAGCCCCTGGCGAGCAGCGCCAACGCCTTCACGCGCGGCAGCAATTCGCCTGTCACCCGCTCCGCCTGCGCGCGAACATAGCGAGGGTGCAGGGCCGAAAGCTTGATCGAGATGCCCGGGCCATCATAGACGCCACGCCGGCCCGATGCCCTGCCGATGGCATGGATCGCGCGCTCGTAATCGGCATGATAGCGATCGGCATCCGCCCCCGTGGTGGCGGCTTCGCCCAGCATGTCGTAGCTATAGCCGAAGCCCTTCGCCTCCATCGCGCCGGACCGGTCCAGCGCTTCGGCGATGGTTTCTCCATTGACGAATTGTTCGCCCATCATCCGCATCGCGAAATCGACGCCCCGCCGGATCACCGGCTCGCCCGCGCGGGCGACCAGCCGGGTGAGCGCCGCGCCCAGCCCGGTATCGTCGACACTCCCCACCAGCTTGCCGGTAACGACCAGACCCCAGGTGGCGGCGTTGACGAACAGCGATCTGCCGCTGCCGAGATGCGCGCTCCAATCGCCATCCGCGATCTTGTCGCGGATCAGTGCATCGCGGGTTGCGGCATCCGGAATACGCAGCAGCGCCTCGGCAAGGCACATCAGCGCGACACCTTCCTGGCTCGACAGGGAATATTCCTGAAGCAGTCCCTTGACGCCGCCGTCGCCCTGTTCGGCCCTCAGCGCGGTGACCAGCGCGCGCGCGGTGGTCCGCACCGCGGCTCTGCCGTCTTCGTCGAGCGTGGCCGCCGCGATCAGCGGCGCGAGTGCGGCCGGTTCGTCGCCGCGATAGGCGGCGGTGATCGCCTCTCGCAGGGGAGAAGGCATGCGAATGGCCGGCGCGAAGGCAGCGAAGGGACGTTCGTGGCTCATACCGTCACGATAGCCGGAAATCGAAATCCGGATCGACTTATTGATGCTTCCATGATGGTCGATATGGCTATAAATCGTGGCTTTTATAGACGAAATGGGTAGATGGCTGGCAGTCTATGGTTGATCTGGATGAATTCGATCGCAAGATCATCGCCGCCCTCGTCGACGATGGCCGGATGACGGTGACGGATCTCGCCAGCAGGGTGGGCCTGTCGAAAACGCCTTGCCAGATACGGATGCGCCGGCTGAGCGAAGCGGGGGTGATCCAGGGCTTTTCGGCGATCGTCGATCCGGCCAAGCTGGGCCTCGAACATGTGGCCTTTGCCGAGGTCAAATTATCCGACACGCGCGAACAGGCGCTGCGTGAATTCAATGCCGGCGTGCTGCGCATTCCGGAAATCGAGGAATGCCACATGATCGCCAGCAGTTTCGATTATCTGCTGAAGGTCCGCACAACCGATATCCGCCGTTACCGGATCGTGCTCGGCGAGAAGATATCAAGCTTGCCCCATGTCGCGAGCACATCGACCTTCGTTGCCATGGAGACGGTGAAGGATCAGAATTATCAGGCCCGGAACCTGTTGATCCGGAACAGGAAATGATGCCTGCGTCGTGAGTTGTTCAAAGGCGGGTCGATCGTCGCCCTAACGGCCCATCCCCCATGTTCCGCTGCGACGGCGTAAAGCGCGACGGCATCATCGCCACGAGGGCGGTCATCCTGAGCAATGAATTGAAACACAGAAACGGGAAGGCCAATTCATACGGGATTTACGGCTCATTACCGCCAACTTGCGGGTATCCGCAGATCTGGCGGCGTCTCGCCAGCCTATGGTGCCAGCTACTGGAAGATGAAAATATCTGTACTTTCCAGTAACCACATCTGTTAAGGATGATCGGGGGCGTAGGGAGGGGCGTTGAGTGGCCGATTCGGTGCTCGAGGAAGCGATTTCTTCGCTTAACCTGCTGACCCGCGCGAATGCGCCGACAACGGACGATCTGCTGGACCTCGCCAACCAGTGGAAAGCGTTCCTGAAGCCGATCGCCCACCGTACGTATCTCCCGGCCGACCTCGACCGCTGGAAGCTGAAGGCGGAGGAGGCACTTTCGAACACCGACAGTGCCACCCGCCTCGGGATCCTGAAGGCGGTCAACGAGGATCCGATGCTCGGCGTGATGCTCGTCATCCTCGTCCTGCCGGGCGTGATGTTGCGGCGCTGCCCCTTCTGGTGGGGCCTCCACTTCGCCGAGCAGGATGCGAGCGGGAACATCACGGTTCCCGCGGCGAACGCCCAGAACAGCGAGCCGGTGTGGAAGGTGAAGAGCCTCGATCCGCCCACGGCGACACGCAAATATCTGCTGTTCAGCGATGTGCATCGCGATGCCGCGATCGATGACAAGGGGCCGTTCAAATCCGGTTCGATCGATCATTTCAAGGCGAACAAGGGGCTTTACAAGCGGCTTCTGGATTATGCTTTCGCCCATGATTACACCGTCGTCGAAGGTGGCGACTGCGAAGAATTGTGGTTCGTCGGCGATACGACCGCCTATCCCAAGACGGCGAACGGTGATCTGGATGTGGCCGCCAAGCTGCAACTCGCGATCGACGCCAATGCCGACATCTACGCCAAGCTGGCCACCCTTCATGCGGCGGGCCGCTATGTGCGCATCCAGGGCAATCACGATTCCTTTCTCAAGGATGCCGCGCTCCGCGCCAAGCTGGAAAGGGCCATCAAGGGCAACAGCGCGGCTCCGTTCGAAATCTACGACGCCTGTCTGATCAAAGGCGTCAAGACGATGTTCGAGAATTCGGCGCTCGACATACTGGCGAGCCTGCCGAGCGTGATGAGCGCGCAGAATGTGCAGCAGGCCGTAGATCGGCTGACCAAGGGCAAACTCGGCCTCGATTCCAACGATTATACCGATACGTGCCAGATGCTGGTCTGCCACGGCCACCAGTTCGATTTCTGGAATTGCCCGGAAAACGAGATGCTCGGCATGCTCATCGCCAACGCGGTGGGCGTGACGGCGGATGGCATGATGGATCCGCTGCTCGATGCGCGCGGCATCGCGCTGCAAGGCAATCCGCTGATTGATTTCGGCGACAAGCTCTCCGCCATGCCGGTGTTCAATTCCTGGCCGGACAAGCAATCGTCGATCAAATTCGCCCACGATGTCCAGCATATGCCCAGCCGCCTGCGGACGCTGAGCGACAATGTGATGTTCTATGAGTCGATCCCCAGCGCGTGGGGCGCACTGGGGCTCGCGCTCAACACGACCGTGAACGGCCAGATCAAGACACCGGCGCAGAGCCGCGCGGACATGAACGCGCTCAATCCGTTCGATGCCTATACCTACATCAAGCGGCATCACATGAACCACATCTGCCTGGGGCATACCCACAATCCGCAGAGCCAGCCGTTCATGACGCTCGGCAATCTGAACAGCCTGGTCCTGCCGTTCGCACCCGTATTGTCCGCTCTGGAACGGCTGTTCCCCAATCTCCCCCGCCCGTCGCTGAAGACCAACTATTTCAACACCGGCACGGCGGGCTGGATGGAAGGCGTGATCTGGGCGGTCGAGATCGACCAGACGGGGCAGGCGCGGCTGATCTACTGGACCGCCAATTCGATCGACCCGGAATATATGGATTGGGAGCTTCAGCCGCTCGATCCCGCGATGAAGGGTCTCATCACGAGCGCGCTTTCGCAGGCGCTGGAAGCCGGCATCACCACCATCGACCAGGCGGTGGAGACCATTCACGACAAGTTTCTCGGGATGGCGCGATCGGCGCAGGGCACGGTCGAGGCGTTCGAGAAGGAACTGGAGGATTTCCTGGTCCTGCCGATCCACATGCTGGGCGGTGCCCTGATGAAATCGGCGAACGACGCCTATGAGCAGGCCGACAAGCTCCGTCGCAGCTTCAGCCTCGAGGAGCTTGACAACAAGATCGGCCAGCTCGGTTCCGATGCCGCCGACACGATCAAGCGCGCGCTTGACGAGCGGCTCGCCCCGCTCCGGGATTTCGCCCAGGACGTGATCCTGTCGATCAAGCGGCGCGCGATGCACGGCTTCCCGGCCGATCGGAAAAAGGCCATCGAATCGATCAGCATCAAGGCGCCGATTCCGGCGGGTGACCAGAGGCTGGTCGAAACCTTCAGGACCATTCTCACGCCGATCGTGGAGGCGAAACTGGAGCCGGAGATCGGCGCCGGTCGTTCGGCCTCGGCCGCCCGCCAGGCCGCGGCCTTCACCGCATCCATCTTCACGAACTTCCCGCGCAACATGCCCTTCTTCACCTCGATGGACGAGGCGCTCAACCCGGCGATGCGGGCGCGCAACACGAACACGCCGGTACTCCAGTCCTTCCTGTCGACGCTCTGGATGTATCCGCTTTCCGGCACGACGATCGACATCGAGGTGCCCGGCTTCAAGGGCGTGCGGATGGGCAGCACATTCGTGATCGCCGATGGCGTGGTGGAGCTGACGATCCTGCTTCGGCCCATCAGCGGGCCGAAGCCGCCGCCCCGTAATTACCCCTCACCGAATAACAGCTGACGCTGCGGCGGACGGGGAGGGGCGCATTTGGCCATAAGTGTTCAGCTCGATCCGGTTGTTCGCGATCTGGCGATCGCGATCGGGATCGTGCGGCCGGGCAATGGCGGCGCGATCACGCTGAACGAGGATTTCTTCCGCGCGCCCTGGAGCAAGCTCTCGCGCATCTTCTCGGACGATGTGCAACGGGCCGCTCTGGTTTCGGCGATGGAAGAGCTGATCGAGCGGGCCGAGCCCCTGCTGCTGGACGCCATCGGTGCGTCGGGCGGCGGCGGCGGCCCGCCCCCGACCGGAACGCCACTGCGCAGCGCCTATCCCTTGCTCGACGCCGACGCGCCCGGGCAGATCTATGTCATCGTCACGCGCGCGGGGGCGGCGCCGGGATCTGCGATGCAACTCGCGATCGCGGGCGAGGTGCAGGCCGCCAATGACGGCCCCGGTGCCACTGGTGAGCTTGTGCTGCTCAAGGCGGAGAACGGGCATGTCACGCCGGTCGGCGGCACGCCGGATCATCCGCTGACGATCACCGTTTCCGCGCCCGCCTCGGCCGGTGGCGCGCGCATCGCGGCGACGGCCAAGGTGGTGGCGCCGCCGGACGAGGAGCGGAGCCGCTTCGCGATCACCCTCGATCTGGGCGATGGCGAGCCCATCGCCTTCGATCTGGCGGGCGCGGGATCGCCGATCGGGCGGCTGGCGACCCTTCTGCTCGATCTGGCGCTGGCGCAGATCGATCCGCTGCCGCCGGTCGTCGGCCGGATCGCCCATGCGCTGCCCGGGATGGTCGGGCTGGCCGAGGGGATGCCGGACTTTCCGTTCTCGGCGCTCTTCACCGATCCGAACGCCTTCCGCGACTGGCTGGCGGCGCTGGCGACGGCGCAGCTGCCGGATGGTCGGGCGGCGCTCGGCGCGTGGGTTGTGGCGATCGGCACGCTGATGGGCGTTGCGGCGCCGGCGGCGGGATCGGCTGCCGGGCCGTTCGTGCTGCCATTGCTGGAGGGGACCACCACCGCCCCCGGACTGACGCTGAGCTTCGCGCTGGCAGCCGATCCGGCGGACGGCGTGCGGCAGCTGCTGATCGGGCTGGCGATCGATTATGCGGGCAGCGCGGCGGTCGATGCCGCGCTCCGGGCCGATGCGCAGCTGCTTGCTATCCCGCTGGGCGGGGGCGGCCGGGTCCGGGTGCTCGAACGGTTCGAACTGCGCGTCGATGCCACAGCATCGGGGACGCCGCTGGTGCCGGCGACGGGGGCCGGCATGGCCCGGTTCGGGGTGGGCGGCCTGCGAGCGGGGGTGCGCTGCTCGCTGGAAAGCGGGACGCCCGCCATATCGCCGGTGCTGGAGCTGACCGACGTCACCGTCGGGATCGGATCGCAATCCTCCCATTTCGACCGGATCGATTTCACCCGGGCCGGCAGCCTGACGAGCGCCGCCGAAGGCGTGCTGGAGGATGCGCTGGAGGCCGGGCTTGGCGCGGCGGGGGCGAAGGCGGTCGATGCGCTGCGGACTTTGGTGGGGCTGAAGGGCACGCCGGCGCTGGATCTCTCCGTCTTCGCGCGGGATCCGCTTGGCGCGATCGGGGCCTATTATCGGGCGCTTCTGGCCACGACAGCAGGGTGGGGCACGATCGTCGCGGCGGCGGGAGAGCTGCTGGGCAATGCTGCCGGGCAGGTGGCGGGGGCGGGCACGGCCTCTCAGCCATGGCGGGTGAGGATCGAGGCGCTGCCGACGCCGGCGGAATCGCCCGTAAGCTTCGAGCTGGCCTGCTGGAATGGCGGGGACGATACCCACCCCCGGTTCGTGCTGGCGCTGCGGGCGGCGACAAGCGGCGACGGCTGGGCGGCGGCACTCTTGATCGGCTTGCTGGAGATCGCGATCGGGGGCGGCGCGCCCAGATTCCTGCCCTCGATCGAACTTTCGGCGGGGCTCGCGCCGGAGCCGTTGCAGCCGGGCGTGGGCGGGGTGGCGCTTTCCGCTTCCTCGCTCCTGCTGCGCGCGGGGTGGGCGCCCGGATCCACGGTGAAGGTCGGTGCATCGGTGGCGGATATCGCGCTGGCCGTCGGGGATACCGAACTGACGCTCGGCACGCTCACCGTCGACGATCTGCTGGCGATCGATCCGACGCAGCCCGATCTTGGGCTGGGCCTCGATGCGGCGGCCTTGTGGCCGGCGCTCAGGCTGCTGATCGCGCGGAGCGCGCAATCGTTGCTGGGCGAAGGCGCGCGGGCGCTGTTGGCTGCTCTGGGCATATCGGCGGGCGACGCCATTCTGCCGCCGCTGGAGATTCCGGCAGGCGGCGGCATCGGCGATCTGCTCCGCGATCCTGCGGGCGCGCTTCGCGCCTGGCTGATCGGGCTGGGCGGCGAGGCCGAGGCGGCCGTGATCGCGGCGGGCGGCCCGGCGGCGACCGCGCTGCTGCGGCTGGCACGCGCGATCGCGCTCAACGATCTTTCCGATATTGATGGCCTGACCATCATCGGCGGAGGCACCACGGAGGATCCGTGGCGGCTGCCGCTGGACGGGGAGGAGAGCCCCGCCGCCGTCACGCTGTGGCTGACGCCGGACGGGCCACCGGCGGCGTGGGCGGCGGCGGCGCTCGATGGGCTGGATGCGTTTCCGGAGCAGGTGGCCGACGCATCGGCGGCGCGGTTGCTTGATCTCGCGGGGCAGCTTCGCGGCCATGCGCCGTGGCTGGCCGATGCGCTGGAAGGCCGGGATCTCGCGGCGGCGGCCGATGGGCTGGCTTTGCTTTCCACCCGAATCGCGGCCAGCGATGGATTGCTTCCGATCGAGGCGACGGTGCCGATCGGAGGAGCCTGGAATGTCGGCCGGATCGCCAGCGTGGCCCATGCCGATGTGCCCTCCCACGCGCAGGCCGTCGCCGAAACCAAGGCGTGGATCGAAGCGCTGACGAGCGGGCAGGCGGCGAGCGCCACGGCGGTGCTGCTCCTCGCACCGAAGTTGGCCGGCGCCGGCTGCTGGGATGCGCTGCTGGCGGCGACAGGCGTGGCGGCGGCCGATCACGCGGTGCTTTCGCTGCGCACGCCCGGCATCCCGCCGCGGCTCGTCGATCTCGGCGCGGTGCCGGCGGCGGCCTGTTACAGCCTCGATCTGGGTGATGACGGCCAGATGGCGCTGGCGGATTCGGTCGCTGCACTGGGCCGGGCGGTGTCCGCGATCCGGCAGGCGAAGCCCGGCGCGAAGCTGGTGATCGTCAGCCATTCCTTCCTGGGCCTCGTCGCCGAAGCCTATGCAGCTGACAATGGCGCGAACCTGCTGGGGCTGATCGCGCTGGCGGCACCGCTCGGGCCGGGCATCACGATCGATTGGGGCGAGGCCGGGATCGCCGAGGCGGTGCGCCTCGCGCAGGCGCTGGCGCCGATCAGCCTCGCCACGGCGAGCAACGCGACCGGCCGGGCACTGGGTCTGCTGGGGCGGCTGCTGGACGGCTCTTCCGAAAGCGGCAGCACGGCGGCGCCGGGCCTGCTGTCCTCCGCCCGCTGGCGCCGCGTGGGGCCGCCGCCCGATCTGATCGTGCCGGCACTGGCGATCCCGTCGGTGTTGCCGACGCGGCTGGAGCAGGCGCTGGCGGCCGCGCTTTCGGCGGATGGGAAGGCACGGACGCGGACGGCGCCCACAACACTCTGCTGGGGCATGGAGGTGGCGCTCGGCGTGCCGCCCGCCGCCGCCGGCGGGGCGCAGGCTGAAGTGACGCTGGGGCTGAAACTTGGCGAGATCGCGCTCACCACCACGGCGCCGCCGCCCAGCCCCAGGGGACAGATCCGGATATGCGCGCGCCTTTGGCGTGACGACGGCTGGCTGATCGGCGGGCCGGCACTCGGCGCTGGAGAGGTGGGGCGCATCCGTCGCGCCGACCTGATCGCCAGTGTCGATCCGCAGGGAACCGGTGCGGCGACGACGATCGGCGTGCGGCTGCACGATACCTGCCTGCGCGGGGACGGTGCGAGCGAAGCGATCGGGCTCGCGGATCCGCGCGCGGCCGGTCTGCTCGACCTGCTCGTCTCGACGCTTGACGGTGCATCGCCGATCCCGGCCCCGATCGAGGCGGTGCTGGCGGCGCTCGCCGATCTCGGTTTCGTGCGGCGGCGGACGGCGGCGGCACCCGCGATCATGCTGGCGGATGCGGTGCGATCGGCCGGCGTGGACGGGATGGGGTGGTTCGGCGCGCGCCTGCCTGCCTTGTTCGATCG
The DNA here is from genome assembly GCF_003248515.1 of Sphingomonas sp. Lineage (GTDB taxonomy): Bacteria > Pseudomonadota > Alphaproteobacteria > Sphingomonadales > Sphingomonadaceae > Sphingomonas_I. The sequence goes on along the minus strand of NZ_QFOB01000003.1, from coordinate 97,741 downwards.
CGCGCAGGGCCTGCTGGGCTTCGTGAAACCGGCGGGCGCACCTGCGCAGGGCGGGCCGTGGGCGCTGGCGCTGGCTGGCCTGCCGCTGGAATGCCGGATCGAGAAGGCGCCGTGGCGTGTGCGGATCGCGGCGACGGGCGCGGGCCTGACGCTAGCCTCGATCGCGGAAGTGACCGGCACGACGGGGGTGCAGGCGGGCAATCTCGCGATCGATCGTGATGGCGGGCTGGCGCTCGGCGGAACGACGATCCGGCGTGATGCGGGTGGCGGCGTGTCGCTGGCGGGCGGCTGGCTGCGACAGCCGGTGGCGCTTTCGCCGCCCGATCCCGATGCGCTGGCGGCGGCGCTCGCTGGCGCGATCCCCGGCTTCCTCGCCGACAGCGCGATCCGTCTGCTGACCGAACAGGCGTTCGGCGGCACGATCCGGCTCACTTCGCTGCGCACCCTGATCGAGGATCCGCAACGCTGGCTGGCGGAGACCTTCCTGACCACCGGCGGCCTGCCCGACGCGACCCGGATCGATGGGCTCATCCGCGCGGTCGGCACGCTCGCCGGGCTCGACGGCGATACGGCGCATGCGATCCGCATTCCCGGCCTGCTTGGCCTTTCGGTAGGATCGGGCGGGGGGCAGAGCTTCGATCTCGGCATCGAGACGCTGGCGCCGATCGCACTGTGGGACGAGGGCGGGACAGACGCGACGCTGGCGCTGGGCCTGTCGCTTTCGATCGGGGCGGCCGGGCAGGTGGCGCCTGGCGGATCGGTGACGCTCTCGCTTCCCCTGCCTGCGACGAGCGGCTTCGGATCGGTCGACATCCATTTCGCCGCCGCCGCCGAGGGGCTGAACCTTTCGGTGACGACGACCAGCGGCCTGAACCTGACGATCCTGCCGGCTTTTTCCGGCTTCGAGAGCGTGGCGACGGCGGGCGTTCAATTGTTGCTGCCGTTCGTGCTCGACAAGCTGGCGGCCGAGCTGGCGCAGGCGAGCGTGATCGACGAGGTGCTGGACGTCGCGGTCGCGATGGACCTTTACGATCGCGCGGCGGCGGCGGGCCAGGGCTTCCAGGCGAAGGCGGCGAATTTCGGCGCGCTCGTCACCACGATCCGCACCGGCAACCTGATCGCGCTGGCGCCGGGCCTTGCGGCGGCGGGCGCCACCGTCCTCAACAGCATCCTGGGGCAGCAGATCGCGGCGACGGCGACGGGCGGCAAGGTCGCGCTGACGATGGGAGGCGTGCTCGGCGGATCGATCGGCATCGAGAGCGATTTCGGGTCGCAGCCGATCGACGTGAAATTCGTCGCCACGGGGCTGATGCTGGAGCCCGTGACGATCGATTTCGATCTGGGGATCGCATCCGGCGATCTCGTCGCTGATGTCGCGGTGGAAGTGGCGATCAATCCCTATCCGGGCGTGTCGCTCGCGCCGAGGATGGCAGCCTCGCTCGACGTGCCTCTGGCGGGCCAGCCGGCGCGGCTGGGGCTGACCTTCGATCCCATCGGAGGCGGGCAGATGCAGATCCAGCTCGCGCCCGTGCCGACGCCGCCGAGCGAGGCGCAACTGCTGGGTCTGCTGGAACATTGGCTGCTGCCGCTGGCGGGCAACATCCTGCTCAAGGTCGCAGATCCGGTGCTGGCGATCGAGATGTGGACCGGCGGCAAGACGATCGGCGAACTGGTGGTGGCGACGAGGCTCGTCACCCGTGCCAACAGCACGGCGCCCTATCTGCTGGCGACGACATTGCCCAGGCCGCTGGCGGTGGTGGACGGCGCGCTGGGGCTGCTCACCAACCTCAGAATTCCGCTGGCGGGCGATCTGGCGCTGACGGTGCTCAGCTCTGGCAGCGTCCACGGCATCGGTCTTGCGGGATCGCAGCGCTTCGAGATCGATCCTTATGCGCTGACCCTGATGTTCGGCCTGCCGGAGGATGTGGATCTCGGCTGGGGCGATCAGGGCAAGGGTGTTGGGCTGCTGCTGCTCGACCTGACGGACACGAACCGGCCGGCCTTCACGCCGATCGTGCGGCTGGGCGGAATCGGCGCAACGTTCGGGCGCAAGCAGGCCGATACGCCGCTGGTGAAGGCCGGCGGCTTCCAGCTGGGCGGGGCGGGCGGCTATCTCGCGCTGGACGTGGCGCTGACCGGGCCGGATGCGCCTTCGCTGAAGGGCGAGGTGCTGGGCGCCATCGAGGCGAGCGGGATCGGGATGCTGATCTCGACCGGTGGGGATGGTGGCAATGCGGTTGCGGCCTCGCTCGTGAAATCGGACGGGGGCGGCGATCCGGCTCCCTCCGTGCCGCCGTTCGACATCTTCGTCGGCAAGGGGCCGCAGGGCTTCGCGATCAGCTTTTCCGGCCAGCCAAGGCTGCGGATCGAGATCAACCGCACGCTCGGTCCGCTCCACATCCAGGAGATCGATCTCCTTTATAATCCCATCCCCAATCGGCCGGGCGAGGTGGGCATCACGCTCGATGCGTCGGTGGCGATTGCCGGGCTGGAGATCGCGGCGGACGATCTGGGGCTTTACGTGCCGCTCGACCGGCCCGCCGATCTTTCCCAGTGGCGGATCGATCTTTCGGGCCTTGCGGTCGATTATTCGAACAGCTCGCTCTCGATCAGCGGCGGCCTTCTGAAGGCGACTCTGCCGGACGGATCGATCGAATATCGCGGATCGCTGGCGGTGGACGTCTCCGGCTACGGCCTGTCGGCGATCGGCGCCTATGCGCGGCCGAAGGATGCCTCGGGCGAATATACATCGCTGTTCGTGTTCCTCGCCATTTCGGCGCCCATCGGAGGGCCGCCCTATCTGTTCATCACGGGGCTGGCGGGGGGCGCGGGCTTCAACCGGCGGCTGCTGACGCCGCGCGATCCGGCGGGCGTGCCGGGCTTCCCGCTGGTGCGCGCGATGGATGGCGGCGGTGGCGGCGATCCGATGGAGCAGCTCCAGCGGATCGGCACCGACATCCCGCCCTCGCGTGGTGGCTTCTGGATCGCGGCTGGGGTGCGGTTCAGCACGTTCGAACTGCTGCACACGACCGCGTTGCTGACGGTGGCGGTCGATCGCGGCTTCGAGATCACGCTGATGGGGCTGATGCGGCTGACGCTGCCGCCGGCCGAGGAAGCGGCGATCGTCTCGCTGGAGCTGGCGCTGGCGGCGAAATACAGCACGGTCGATCAGGTGCTCTCGATCCGGGCGGAGCTGACCAACAACAGCTGGCTGCTGAGCCGCGACTGCCACCTGACGGGCGGCTTCGCGTTCGTGATCTGGTTCAACCGACCCGAAGTGCTGCTGACGGTCGGCGGCTATTCGCGCTACTTCACGCCGCCGGATCACTATCCGGTCGTGCCGCGCGTGGGCTTCCACTGGGAGGTGGGCCAGGGGATCGCGATCAAGGGCGGCCAGTTCTTCGCGATCACCCATTCGGCAGTGATGGTCGGCGGGTCGCTGGAGGCGAGCTACCAGCTGGGGCCGATCCGCGCCTGGTTCATCGCCGATCTCGACATGATTCTTTCGTGGGATCCGTTCTTCTACAAGGCGAGCGCGATCGTTCAGGTGGGCGTGGAGGTGAAGCTGCGGGGCTGCGCCTTCGGCATCTGCATCGAGCTGCCCACGCTGCAGGTAACGATCGGCGCGACGCTGGACATGGAAGGGCCGCCGCTGAGCGGGCTGGTGACGGTGGATGTCGGCGTCGCGAAATTCCCGATACCGTTCGGCACGAAGAAGCCCCAGCCCTTCCTCAGCTGGGAGCAGATACGCGACAAATATCTGGGCGCCGGCAGCGTTGCGTCGGTCGCGGCGGGCGGGCTCGCGGGCAGCGGCCAGCCGGACGGGAGCGAGGCGAAGCCCTGGCTCGTCGCCAGCGAATTTGCGCTGCGGATCGAGAGCAAGATGCCGGCGACGGCGCTGCGCCTCAATGGCGCGAACCTAGCGACGCCGGGCGCGCCGGGCCGGGTGGATCTGGTGCCGGCCGGGCCGGCGCACGGGCAGGTCACCAACCGGCTGGAGATCATCATCGCGCGGCGCAACGGGGGGGCGTGGCAGGATCTGAGCGCAACGGAGATGGCAGCGCTCGAGGCGAAGACCGTGCTGGGCCATTTTCCGGCGGCCGTGTGGGATGGCGCCGCGAGCCATACGGATGCGGCGGGCAACCAGGTGGTGGATACCAGCCGGCCCATGCTTGCGGCGCTCGCCTCGCTGGAACTGAAAAGTGCCCCCGCGATCCGGGAGGCGACCGGGCGGATCGGGGAACTGCGTTTCTCCTCGATGGTCGACGAGCAGGCGGCGCGGCCGCTCTCTTTCCGGGGCAAGGCGAGCGCGGCGCCCGCACCAACGCCTGCGCCCGTGCCGGTGATCCGCGTCGTCCAGCCCGCCGGCCTGCCGGCGATCAACGCGCTGCGGCGGCTGGAGGCAACCAGCGGCGTGATCGCGGCGGCGCCGGCCGCGTTCGTGCAGCCCATCCTTTCCGCGACGGTGCTGCCGCGCGGGATCGCCGCATCTGTGACGGCAGTGGCGACGGCCCCGCTTCCGGCTGCTAGCCGGACGCAGATCTGGACGCTGGCGCCCGAGGTTGCCCACCGGATCGAGATTGCGGACGCCGGCCAGCGCATGATCGCGCTTTCGGCAACCGGCGCGGTGCTCGGCGACAGCGAGCCGGCGACGGGGCAGGTGCCGCTGCCCGAAGGCGTGCAATCGCTGATCCTGACCGAGCCGGCCAATACGGCGGAAATCGGCTGGGATACGATGACGCAGCTCGTGCAGGCAGGACCCGCTACCTATATCGGGCCGGCGGTGGTGATTACCGCGCCGCGCCCCTGGTCGCCCAGACGCGCGCCGAAGCGGAGCGGCGCGACGCAGCAGACATTTGCCGCGGCGCAACTGAGCCGGGTACTCAGCGGGCTTTCGACCCGCTTCACCATCGGCGCCGACAGGCCGACCGCGCTGATCGTGCGGCTCGATCGGCTGACCCCCGCCGCCGCGCCGGAAGATGTCGTGATCGAGCTCGCCGGCGCGGTGGCGGGCGCACGTACGACGATCGACCCGAATGGCGATCGCGTGACGATCGTCGTGCCGCTTGCGATCGACGCCGATGCCGATGCGATCACCGCGAAGGTCGATACAGGCGGGGGATGGCGGCTGGCCGGGCTGGTGGCAACGAAGGGCCAGAGCGCCGATGTCGCCAGGCGGCTCCGGGCCGAGCCCTTCACCCGTTTCGTGCCGGCCTTCCGCGCTGCCGCGATGACGACCACGCCGGTGCTGGAGATCGTCCGATGACCGACGTGCCCTCGATCGGCGGCATGCGCCTCCACGATGCGGTCGTGCCCGATCTGGCGGCGGGGCTCTATCGCATCCATTCGGGGCTCAAGGTGGCCGAAGGCGCCACCCCGCTTGCCGCGCCGGCCGATCAGGAGGCGTTCGTCGAGGTGGTGGCGCCACGCTTCGGCCTCGCCAGCAGCGACGTTGCCGACAGCTTCCCGCCGTCCGGCGCGAAGGGAGCCTTCGCGGCCTATCTGCCCCATGTCGCGCTCGGACGCCGGACCCTGCCGTGGGAGCGGAAGATCGGGCGCGCGGATGCGGCGGGAAGCGCGTCGTGGCTGGCGCTTCTGGTGGTGCGCGCCGATGAGGCGGAGGTGGCGAGCGGGACGGTCCGCACCTCGCTGCCCCCGGCGGTGGTGAGCGAGCTGGACGCGCGCGACCCGCTCGTCGGTGATCCGCTGGTGAGCCTGCTCAAGCTGAAGCAGCTCGACACGTTCCGCGCGATCCTGCCGAGCCGGCGCGAGGCGGCGCTGCTGGCGCATGTGCGGCAGGTGAATCTCGCCGATACGGTGATGGCCGGAAATGACGATGACGGCTGGTTCGCGCTGCTGACCGCGAACCGGCTGCCGATCGGGCAGGCGGGGGCGGAGACGGGCTATATCGCCTGCCTCGTCTCGCTGGAGGCTCGTGACGATATCTGGGCGGTGCCCAACGGGCAGGCCCCGCCGCCGCTGGTGTTGCTCCACAGCTGGCCTTTCACGACGGCGGACGAGGGGGGCACCTTTGCCGAGGTGGCCGCAAAGCTCGACGCCGCGCCCTTTGGTGGCGCCGCGGGCGACGAGGCCCTGCTCGATGCGCTCGGGCGGCTCTCCGTCGACCATACGGATCATGACGGCACGACCGCCACGTCGCTCTATCGCGGGCCGCTCGTGGGGGTGAGCGACGATACGCTGCCGGCTGGCGGGGGCGACATCTCGCTGGCGGCGGCGGGCGAGATCGGGCGGCTGCTGGGGATCGCGGACGGCCGCTTCCTGCGTGAACTGGTCGAGTGGCACCGCAAGGCCGAGGCGGCGATCCGCGCCGGCATCGAGGCGGACGAGATGAAGACGATGGTGGATGTTGTGGGCGCGATCGGATCGGTCGCGCAATTGCAGGACATGCTGCTCGCGAAGATCGATCGGTCGCGCGTGCCGATCGCCAATATCGGCCGCCTGACGATCCCGAGGATCGTGCCATGACGCTGAAGCCGACAATGGGGGCGAAGCTCCTGAAGGCGCGTGCCGATCTGGCGCTGGCGGCAGGCGTGCCGACCGCGGGGGTGGATGGCACGACCGCACCGGCGCTGACGCCCTACCTCCAGTTTCGCCTCGCGCGGCTGCGTCTGCTGCACGACATGCCGTTCCATTATCTCGTGCCCGATGCCCGCCTGTTGCCCGACGAGGCGATCCGCTTCTTCACGCTCGACGATGCGTGGCTGGATGCGCTGATCGAAGGCGCGCTGGGCTCCGCCTCCAACGGATCGCGCGAGCTTGCCCGCGCGAAGAAGGCGGCGGGATCGGCGATCGCGAGTTCGAACCGCCTTCGCTACGGCGTGCGAAAGGTCGCGCTCGGCCGGATCGGCTTCGATCTGGCCGTGGCGGGTGATCAGGATGTCGCGCCGGGAACGGTATCGGGGCTGCTGATCCGATCGAAGATCGTCAGCCAGTGGTCCGGATTCGGCCTGCGCGCCTGGACGAGCAAGGCGCTGGCCGATGTGCCGATCGGCGCCGATCCGGCGCGGCTGGAGGCGGATCATCCGGAACTGGTCGTGCCGATCCTCCGGATGGAGCGGCTCGCGCCCTCGCTGCTGCTCGCCCTCTTCGACGGCGTGCCCGAGATGGTGTGGCTGGAGGAGCCGCACGGGGCCGTCCAGTTCGGCTTCGAAGGCACGACCGCCGGCACCGCCATTGACGTGCGCGACGAGGCGGGTGGCGAGACGGGCAATTCGGTGCCGCTTCCGCTGCGCGCGGGAGCCATCGGGGGCGTGGTCGACGTGGCGGCGCTGGCGGCGGCGCTGGATCAGCGGCGGCCGCTGGGCCAGCCGCGCGGATCGGGTGCGCTCGCCGTGCAACTGCTGCGCCCGCCGGCGCGACAGAGGTTCGGGGGCTGACGATGGCGAGCCTGCTGGTCCCCATTGCGCTCGATGTGCTGATCGTCCGCTCGCAAGGCGCGGGGGCGGACTGGGCCGAGACGGCGATGCGCGCGCCGAAGGCGCAGGCCAATCGCGTCGTGCGCCAGCAACTGGACGCCGATCCGTTCGAGACGATGGCGGAAGGGCGCGCGCCGGGCGCCTATCTCCACTGGGCGCTGCCCGACGCGCTGACCAGCGGCGTCGTCGACGCAAACGGGGTCGAGATGCCGGCGGTGCCCGATCGCTGGATGGTGCTGCGGCTGACGACGCCGCCGGGTGCTGTGCAGCGGAAGGTGGATGCGTGGATCATTCCCGATGCCGGCGCGGACATGCCTGTGGTGGTCGGCGATCTGCTGGCGGCAGTGCCGCCGGCAGTCCAGCCCTCGACGCCGAAGGGTGAACTGACCGCGCTCGGCATCGGCAGCTTCGGCTGGGCCGCCTATTTCGACAATGTCGCGGGGCGTTTCGCGCTCTATGACGATCTCGTCGATGTCGCGGGGCCGGTCGCCTATCTGGTGTGCGGCTGGTATGCCGATCCGGCGAAGGATCCGGTTGCCGCGAGCACCGAGAGCGATTTTCTCGATCGGCTCGACGATCGCGACTGGTCGCTCGCGCGGCCGCTCGCGACCGGCGAGGCATTTCCCGATCGCTGCCTGTTCCATGCCGCCGCGCTCGCTTTGGGATGGCCGAAGGCGGACTGGACCGTGGGCGATCCGGGACAGGAAGGCGAACAGAAGCCGGATCTCGCCGGAATCGAGGTGGCGATCGGCGAGACGCTGGCCGAGGCGGTGGTGGCGATCGTCGCCAACGATCTGGACGCGACCGCTTCGCGCATATTGGAGGCGCGGCTTGCGGGGCTGATCGGCGACGCGACCGGGATGGACGGGCTCGCCAAGCTGGATGCCGCGCTGAGCGCCGCGCGCTTCGGATCGGCGCCGACCGAGGGCGGCAGCGAGACGGTGTGGAAGCCGGGCGATGCCGATGGCACCGGCAGCTTTCGCGCCGCCGCGCGGACAGGCCCGCGCCGCTGGCAGGCGACGAACCCCGCGATCGTGCTGCAAGGTGCGGCGCGCAGTGCCAAACATGGTGGCGATGGCCGCTTCGGCGAGAATGACGATCTGATCTGCCGGCTGGAGGCAGACGTGGTGACGGCATTCGGCATCACCGGTGGTGGTGCAGGGGGAGCCGGGGCATCGATGCTGCCGGCGGCGCCGCTCGCGCCGATCCCTGCCGATTACGGGATGCCGGCGGTAGTGGTGGCACTGCTCGGCGAACTGGCCAGCCTCGATCCGGGAAGCGCGCCCGATCTGGACCAGGCGACCGCGACCGATCCCTCCCCGATCGCAGCGGCGCGCGCGCGCTGGTGGCAGTCCTTTGCGGCGGGCGCGGACGAGGCGATGGCGCTGGCCGGAGCCGAGATCACGGGCATCCTGCCCAGTCCGGTGGCGATCACGCCGCCGCTGCGGCCGTGGACGCCGCTCCATCTGGACTGGACGGTCAGCTACCTTCCTTCGCCTCACGGTACGCACGATTGGGATCTGGGCGACAGCGACTTCTCATTGCCGTCGACGCCGGCCGTGCCGGCCGACGATGCGGCGGTGGCGATTTCCGGGCGATCCCTGCTCAGCGCGGCCCCGTCGCGGCTGTTGGAATTCGCCATTGCCGACGGTGGTGACGCCTTCGATCTGGTCGGTGGCGCGCTGGAGAGCTTTACGGCGCAATTGCGAGGCGATCCGCTGACGGCGCGGGTGACGGCGGATCATGGCCGGCTCGACGCGCCGGCACCGATCGATCCCCGGCCCGCCCATTTCCGGCCGCTGCGATCGGGCTTCCTCCGGGTGGACAGGCTGCGGCTGGTCGACGGCTTCGGGCAATATGTCGACCTTGCCGCCCCGCCGGTGGTGGCGATCGGGAGCAGCCTCGCGACGCCGGGGCATGCGTCGCTCGCGGCGTTGCGCCCGCGCTTCACCGCGCCGGCGCAGGTGCTGCTGCGCTTCATGGATGCGGCGGGTTCGGCGACGGAGGCGAGCGAAGCCGTCACGCCGGTCTGCGGCTTCCTCCTTCCTTCCCCGCGCGACGGGTCGCTGGCTCTGTTCGACGCGGCCGGCATCGGGCTCGGCGCGCTACGGCCCGATGGGGTGGACGGCGCGGCGTGGGAGGAGGCGCCGGGGCAGCCCAGCGGCCTTGGCGCGCGACCGGGCAACCAGATCGGCAATGCCGTTCTGGGCGGGTTCGCGGACAGGCTGCTCGACATCGATGTCGCGGCGAAGCTGCGAGGGGAAATTCCGGGCGCGCTTTCGGCGCTGCTCCGGATCATCGATGCGACGCGCTGGTCGACCGACCTGACGGGGGCGAGCGGGGACGAGCATCTCTCCCTGATCCTCGGCCGGCCGGCCGTGCTGGTGCAGGCATCGATCTCGATCGACATCTTCGACCGGCGCGATCCACCCGAAAATGCGACCACGGCCGTGCCGGTGCGGCTGGGGACGCTGGCGCAGGCGAGCGATGGCCTGCTCGGCTATTTCGTCGCGGGCGACTATTCGGTGCTGCATCTGATCGATCCCGGCGTGGCGGAACTGGCCGAGACGATCGACGGCGCGCCGCTCTCCGAGACGTTCGTGGATCGATCGGGGGTCTTCTACATCAATCCGGGCCTCTCCGTGCCGCTGACGCTCATCATGGAGCCGGGCGCGGGCGCGCAGGTGACGACGGGGGTGCTGCCGCAGAAGGAGATCGGGCTGCGGCGGGAATGGACCTCGGCGGCGCTTTCGCGGCTCTCCCCGACCCTGCGGTTCGGCCCGGTGCTGCGCGATCCGCAGGCCACGCGCCTGCCGGTGGCGAGCGACATACGTGGTGACTGGCTGTGGCACAGGCGGCCAGATCCGGTGAGCTGGACGAGCGACGAGGTTGTGCCGGCGACGACCGCCGCCCAGCTTTCCGAAAGCGCGGTGGTGGCAAGCGACGGCTGGCTGCAGGTGAAGCTGATCCCCGATGGCGACTATCGCGAGGGCGCGATCGGCGTGCGCATCCGCTATGCGACACGCGCCCGGAGCGGCGCGATCGAAACGATCGGCGGTCTCAACGAAGACGGCACCGTTTTCACCATGCCGGTGGGGCAGGCGGTGCAATTGCAGGAGAGCGGGCGCTTCCGCTTCTTCGTGCAGCAGGGCACCGAGCCGGAGGCCGCATTGCTGGTGGTGCATATGCGCAGCGGACGGCGCTACATGCGCACGCACGCCGACCGGGCCAGCGATAATAATCTCGCGAACCTGCCGCCACCCCCCATGCGATAGGAACGCAAGGGGAGAGGGTGGCCCCGCGCGGGATCTGCGGGGCATCGCTTCAGCTCAGGGATGCCCCGCAGATCCGACAGCGCTGTTGCGCGGCCCCATGGGTATGCGGCTAGCGCCGGAAAGCGAGCACTGCGCTGGAGATTGCGAAATAGAGCGCGCCGAACGCCGCATAGGGCGCCACGTCCGCGACACCGACGGCCAGCGCCGGATCGAACGCCTTAAACAGAAAATGCGTGCCGGCCAGCGCGGACTGGGCGCCGCTCAGGATCTGCGGCCATTGCGCGCTGGCGCTCCGCCATCGGCGAATGCCGGTTGCCAGCTGGAGAACACCCGCGAGTGCCGCCCAGATGCCGATCACGCCGATGGCGATATGAAGATCGTGCCCGGCTGTGACCGCGATCGCGAGCGTCACGATCGCGCTGGCGACAGCATTCAAAAACTGGGAGGGGTTGGCGCGCAGGCCGCCGCTCCGCGCGGCGTCGACGCAGTTCGCGATGCAGTCCCAGGCGGGATAGGCGATGAGCAGGGCCATGCCGATCGCGGGGTTTGCCCTGCCGATGGTGAACGCACCCGCCACCCAGACGGCGGAAAACAGCGCCCGGCCGGCATAATAGCGTTTCAGCCAGCGTGCCACCGATGGCGCGCCATGGATTTGCGAGAGTGCGGTATGCGATGTCATGGCGCTTTCCTGTTCGAAATAGTGAGGGCGCGCGCCATCCATCCCGGCGCGCGATGCCGCCGGAAGAGAAGGCGATGGGGAAAGAAGGCGTCGGGTCGACGCCCGGACGTTAGAGGCGGAGCCGTCCGGGCAGGAGCCAGCGCGCGAGAAGGGTCACGGCGGCGACGCCGACCGAATACCAGACGATGATGTAGAGCGGATCGTTCATCGGACAGCAGGCCGTGAAGACCAGCCCGGCGCAGGTGGATGCGGCGAAGCCCGAGGCGAAAGCACTTCTCCTCGGATGCACGGGTGCCGCCCGCTGCATCAGCCACGCCAGCGCCAGCATCAGGGGCAAGGCGAGCACGATGATCGCGGTCACGCAGAGCAGGCCATGCGCCGGCGCCAGGCGATCGAGCAGCGACCCGCCGCCTTCCACCGGCGGGGCCATTCCCATCCCGCCGATCATCGCCAGACCGGCCAGCCCGAGCGCGACGGTCATGCCGTGACGCGCGGATACCGGCGGCGAGAAGGAGCGCATCGCCACCACCAGGCTGATACCGGTCAGCATGGCGAGGCTGCCCATCTTCCAGATCATGAAGGGCGACAGGATGACCCGCCCCATATCCGGCCGCATCGCGCCGAACGCGAGCAGCAACGCGAGCTCGGCACCGGCGAGCGCAAGCACCCACAGCGCTTCACGCCAAGGGTTGCGCCGCCTCACCGGCGCGAGACCGGTCGCCAGATCCAGGATCAGCGCATCATTCGACGTCATGGCTATTCTCGATGAAAGCGGTCAGCCGGCCGAGGCCGCGATGGATGTTCATTTTCACGGCGGAGACGGACTGGCCTGTCCGGTGCGACGCCTCCTCGATGCTACAGCCCTGGATCTTCACCAGCAGGATCACCTGCGCCTGCGCGGGGCGCAGCTCGTCCAGCAGCCGCTCAAGCACGGTGGCACTGATGACCGAGGCCTCATGATCTCCCGCCGCAAGATCGCCCGGCAATTCTTCCGTCGGCCGTCGGCCCAGCGCGCGCAGCTGATCGATCCACTTGCGCCTGGCGATCGCCGCCAGCCACGCGCCCATCGGATAGCGCGCATCATAGGTGTGTCGCCGCCGGTGGACGGCCATCAGGGTTTCCTGCACTGCGTCATCGACATCGCCGAAGGGCAGACGTCGTTCGAAATAGCGACGCAGCCATTGCGAGATTTCGGTGAGCAGGCGTTGATAGGTGCCGCCATGGCCATCCTGCGCGGCCACCATCAGCGCATCCCAGCCATCCCGCTTCGACATATGGGACGGGTAACCGTGCTCCTGTCGCGCGGCCGCCCGCTGCGGCATCAGTCTCGAGATGGAGCGGCTGATCATGTCCGCTTATTCGACGGCGATTCCGGATCGGTCACCACCTTCGCCAATTTTTTCCCGCAACGGACCCGCCGTTGGTCAGGCGGCGAAGTCGGTCGAGCGGGACAGGGGCTCCCATTCCGCAATCCCGGTGGCCATGGCCTGCAGCTTCTGCTCGACGAGGCCGAGCGCATCCGTGCCCAGAAACAGCCGCACCGGGGGGCTCGGCGCCTCGATCAGCGCGAGCAGCGCCTGCGCCGCTCGCGCCGGATCGCCGGGTTGCCGTCCGCTCTTTGCCTGCCGCGCGGCGCGGATCGGGTCCATCACGCCGTCATAGTCGGCGATGCTGCGGGCGGTGCGGTCCATGGAGCGGCCGGCCCAGTCGGTGCGGAACTGGCCGGGTGCCAGCGCGGTGACGCGGATGCCGAAACCCGCCACCTCCTTGCCAAGTGCCTCGGATATGCCTTCCAGCGCGAACTTGCTGCCGCAATAGAAAGCGATGCCGGGCATGGTGATGAAGCCGCCCATCGAGGTGACGTTGATGATGTGGCCGCCACGCCGCTCGCGCATTCCCGGCAACACTGCCTTGATCATCGCGACCGGCCCGAAGACGTTGGCGGCGAACTGGCGCTGCAGATCGTTCAAAGACGATTCCTCCAGCACGCCTTCGTGCCCATAGCCGGCATTGTTCACCAGCACATCGACTGGGCCGGCTTTGGCATCGGCATCGCGGATGGCTGCCGGGATCGCGTCGAAGTCGGTAACATCCAGTGCGAGCGGGAAGGCCCGGTCCGGGGCCAGAGCCCGGAACATTCTCGCATCCTCCTCGCTACGCACGGTGCCGATCACCCGGTGGCCGGCCGCCAGCGCGCCAGCGGCGAAGGCGCGTCCAAGCCCTGAACTGACACCGGTGATGAGGAGGGTCTTTGCGGCGCCCTTTGCCATGTCATATCTCCGCTTATCGAAACATCTATATCATGATATAGAAATTGCATGAGCAGCATCAAGGGCCGACCATCCGCAACCGGAATCCGGGGAGAGAAACTGCGTGAGGCCGTCCTCGACGCGGCGGAAACCCTGCTACGCGATGGAAAGGCCGATTTCTCGATGCGCGATCTTGCTGCGCGGGCCGGCGTCAGCTTTGCGACGCCTTTCAATCAGTTCGGCAGCAAGGCGGCGATCATGCATGCGCTGTCGGCGCGGCGGATCGACACGATGGCCGCAAGGTTCGCGGACGCGCCGCCCCTGCCGGACGCGGTCGATCGCATCCTGCTTGCAACCTCGATTGCCGCGCACGTGATGCTGGAGGACGCGCGGGTAAACCGCGCCGTGATGGGATGGATCGGCGCGGCGACACCCAATACGGGTCAGGTTCTCGCGCATTCTTCGGCCCTGTGGACCCTGGCGCTTGGATCCGGCGAGGGATTGATTGTCCGACGAGAGGGGGCATTGCAGTCCCTGCCGACGCACCTTGCATTTGCGTTTCGCGGGGTGTTGTCGTTCTGGACGGCGGGTGAGTTGCCAGACGATGCTCTCGAGCCCAGTGCGAGGGAACTCGCAATGGCATTGCTATCCGGCTTCGTTGGAGAGTGAACAGCCGCCACTGACGGCGAATGCCCAAAACCGGCCGCGGGCGCCGGAACCGGGGTGGGCGCGATCCGTTGGCAGGCATCCACGATATCGTGGATGCGAGATAGCAGATAACAGACGGGGAGCGGACCGGGATGAACAGCGCGATGATGAGCGCTCTCATTCTGGTCGGTGCGCTCATCCTGTTCGTATCGGAAAGGGTGCGCCACGATCTCGTGGCCTTCGCGGCGCTGTTCGCCTGCCTGGCAACCGGCCTTGTCGCACCGAAGGACGCATTTTCGGGCTTTGCCGATCCGGCGGTCCTGGCGGTCGCGGGCGTGCTTGTGATCGGGCGGGCCGTGGAGCTTTCGGGCTTCGCATCAGGCGTCGCCAAGGTGCTGATCCCGTCCTCTGCCGGGTTCAGTCTGCGGCTGGCGAGCCTGCTGCTCGTCGGGGCTCTCCTGTCTGCCTTCATGAACAATATCGCGGCGCTGGTGGTGACCATGCCGATCGCGAACGCCATCGCACGAGACGCGAAGCTTCCGCCAACCGTTACGCTGATGCCGCTTGCCTTCGCGACCATTCTTGGCGGCATGACGACCCTGATCGGAACGCCGGCCAATCTGATCCTGTCCTCCGTTCGGGAGAGCGAACTGGGGCAGCCGTTCGGCTTCTTCGCCATGACACCCGTCGGGATCGCGGTGGCCGGGGCCGGGCTCCTGTACCTGTCCGTGATCGGCTGGCGCCTCCTTCCCGTGAGAGCGCGATCGGAGCATCTTTCCCGGCCTCCATGGCGCGTGTTCGAGCTTTCCCTGTCTGCGAACGACCGTGATGAGGATCGCCTGGCGCGATTGCGGGCCGCAGGTGCGCGAGCGCTTGCCGCCTTCCGCGGCCTGAACATATTGCCTGCCGGCGCCCGACTGGAGGAGGGTGATCGGCTGCTCATCATGTCCCGCTCGAACCAGTGGGATGTTGCGGATCGCACCGGCCTGCTGACGGCCGCCCCCATGAACGTTGCATCCGATGCCATCACGGCACGCGTCACGGTGGCGCATGGATCGCCGCTGGCGGACCTTGGCTACGATGAGGTGCGTACCCGCAGCCAGGAGCGGCTCGAAGTGGTGGCGGTCGGCCCTCGTGTCGCCCGTGAACGCAAGCCGCTCGTCCGGATGCGCATTCGCCCCGGTGACCAGCTCTATCTGCGAGGACGCCAGTCCGATCTCGCCGAGTTTGTCGGCCGCGCCCGGCTCCTGGAAATCGATCGGCTGGATCCGACCCCGGTGGCCAGGCGCGCCGCCGTTGCGATCATCGGCATCTTCCTGATCGCGATCCTCGCGATCGTGGCTGGCGGCGTGGCGCCGGCGCTGGCCTTCGTGGGCGCCGCGATCGCACTGGCGGCCCTTCGGCTCATTCCGCCACAAGATGTGTACCGTTCGATCGACTGGAGCGTGCTCGTGCTGCTGGCCGCCATGATTCCGGTGGGTCAGAGCTTCGAGGATAGCGGCGCGGCGGCGATCGCGGCCCAATGGCTTGGGGGAATGTTGCAGGGTCAGGCGCTGTTTGTCGTCATCGGCGCGCTGTGCCTCGTCACGCTGCTGCTCTCCATCTTCCTGAACAATGTCGCGACGGCGATCATCATGGGGCCGTTGGCCATCGATGTCGCGAGGCTGCTCGACGTGCACCCTGACGCCGCGCTGCTGGCGGTGCTGATCGGTGCATCGTCGGATTTTCTCACCCCGATCGGCCATCAGAACAATCTTCTGGTGATGGGGCCGGGAGGTTACCGGTTCACGGACTATGCGCGCATGGGGGCGTTGCTGGTGCTGCTGACAATAGTCACCACCGCACTCACGCTATCGATCCTGTATCGTTAGAGAAGGGGATGTCCCGCCCGATCGCTTCGTCAGGAAGGCCGCCTCCTTCGTGAGGTTTGCTCGCCATAGGGTGTCAAAGCGACGACCTCGATGAAGCGAGCCTTCGCGTCGAAACGACAGGCGAAAGCCTTCACGCCTCCCATACGCCTGCCGGCGGCTTCCCTGACCATGCCGCCACCGATCCGCTCATGTGTCAGCGCCCCGTTTCGCAGCGGCCTTCGTGCGAAATGGACGGCTGATCCCCTTCGATGGCGACAGGCTCGTGGAGCCGAAAACGCCCCGGGGGGCTCGTCAAAAGCCGCCGAAGACGAAGTCGGCGGAGGAGAGCGCGCTCATCTGCTTGTTCTTCAAGGTAATGCTGTTGTTCGCATCAAGGGTGATGACGGTATCATTCCCGACCATCGCCGTATGCGCCATAACGTCGCCATAGGAGCTGAAGGTGCCGCTGGCGAAGGCGATGAAGTCTCCATCCACGCCGCCGCCGCTCGTGAAATCGGTGATCGCGTCGTGGCCGAAGCCCGCACGGAAGCCGAACGTGTCCGCTCCTGCCCTGCCCGTGAAGACATTGTCGCCGCTATTGCCGATCAGCGTGTTGGCCTGGCTGTTTCCGAGCGCGTTGATCGCGTTGAAGCCGATCAACTCCAGCACTTCGATGAACTGCCCGGCCAGATCATAGCTGACCGACGAATAGACCGTGTCATGGCCCTGCGCACCCCACTCGATCGCTTTGTCACCGATATTGTCGACATAATAGGTATCGTCGCCGCGCCCGCCCGCCATGATGTCGGCGCCGGCCATGCCGTTCAGCACGTTGTTGCCATCATTGCCGTTGAGCGTGTTGGCCTGGCTGTTGCCGGTGGCGTTGAGGGCATTGTCGCCAACGACGTTGGTGAGCGTCAGCGTCTCGATGAACTGGCCCGCCAGACTGTAACTGATCGAAGAATAGACCGTGTCGTTGCCGGTGCCATTGCCCTGTAGCTCGATCACCTTGTCGTCGATATTATCGACATAATAAGTGTCGTCGCCATCGCCGCCGATCATCGTATCGCCGCCGCCGCCGCCGTTCAGCACATTGTTGCCGCTGTTGCCGTAGAGGGTGTTGGCGCCGCTATTGGCATAGATGACGTCGATATTGGCGGCGCCCGTCAGCCTGACCGTCTCGATCGAGGCCGTGCCCGCGTTGAAGCTGACCGAACCATAGACCGTATCGTTGCCCTCGCCATCGGCCTCGATCACCTGATCTCCGGCATTGTCGACATAATAGGTGTCGTCGCCCTTGCCGCCCGCCATCACGTCGGCATTGGCCATGCCGTTCAGCACATTGTTGCCGCTATTGCCGTTGAGCCTGTTTGACTGCGCATTGCCGGTGGCATCGATATTGGCGGTGCCGCCGAGCGTCAGCGTCTCCACGAATTGCTGGAACAGGCTGTAGCTGACGGTGGAATAAATGGTGTCGCTGCCGGTATGGCTGCCGGGGGTGATATCCTGCAACTCGATCACCTTGTCGCCGACATTGTCGACATAATAGATATCGTCACCCTCGCCGCCGGTCATCAGATCGGCGCCGGCGCCGCCGTTGATCACATCGTTGCCGTCCAGGCCATTGATGGTGTCGTTTCCGGCGAGGCCGTAGATCACGTCATTGCCGGTGGTGCCGTCGATCGTGTCGTCGCCGGACGTGCCGAGCGTCCCGGCGACGAAGGTGCCGGGCACGAAATCGCTCGCCGTGAAGAGGGTCGGGGTGTTCGGGCCGGTCAGCGCGATCACCAGATCGGTGGTATCCAGCACGCGATTGTCGTTGAGATCGCCGATCAGATAGGTGGTCGAACCATCACGATACGACCAGAATTGCGAGAAGCCCGCGCCGGCATCCTCGCCGCCCAGATGCGCACCGTCGGTCAGCGAGAAGCCCGCCGCCACCGAACCGCGCAGCAAAGTCGGTTGATTGTCATGCGCGGCGACCGAATATTCGAGATCGATCCGGTCGCCCTCGGCGGCGTTGAAATCGGTGATGGTATCGAGCGTGGCCAGCGTCGAGATATAATGGGCGGTGTCGTAAAGCCGGAGCGCGAACGTGTCCGCGCCGGTGCCGCCGGTCATCGTGTCGCTGCCGCCGTCGCCACGCAGGCGATCGTTGCCCGCGCCGCCCTCCAGCACGTCATCGTCCTCGCCTCCGAGCAGGATGTCGTTGCCGTTGCCGCCGCGCAGCGTGTCGGTGCCGAACCAGCCGATCATCGTGTCGTCATCGTCGCCGCCGTCGAGCAGGTCATTGCCCATGCTGCCGTTCAGCACGTCGTTGCCGGCATCGCCGTATAGCTGGTTGACGACGCCCGCGGCATCGTCGCCCGCCCAGAGCACGTCATTATCGTTGCCACCATGGATCGTGTCGGCGCCATCGTCGCCATAGAGCGTGTCGGCGCCGTCGCCGCCGCGCAGCGTGTCGTTGCCGGTGCCGCCATAGATCAGGTCGGCGTCGGCGCCCCCATCGATCACGTCATTGCCGGCACCGCCATAGAGCCAGTCGGTGCCGCCCAGCCCGTTGATCGTGTCATTGCCGTCCAGGCCCAGGATGATGTCGGCGGCGGCGGTGCCGTCCATCGCCCCGCCGGAATCGTTTCCGGCCGTGCCCGTTCGGACGCCGAGTGCGCCGGCCGCGAAATCGGTGGCGATGAGCGCGGCAGGCGCGGTCGGCCCGGCCAGCGCCACGACGAAATCGGCGGGATCGAGCACCCGATCGCCGTTCAGATCGCCCACCAGATAGGTGGTCGATCCGCTGCGATAGGAGAAGAAAAGGTCCAGATAGGACGGGAGATCGTCGCCCCCGAAATGCGCGCCGAGCGTGAGCGTGAAGCCCGCCGCCACCGGGCCCACGAAGGCCGACACGGCCGGATTGCTCATGCCGCTGAGCTTGTCGCCCTCGGCCCGATTGAAATCGGTGACGGTTGCGATCGCCGCCAGATTGGAAAAGACGAAGAACGTGTCCGCGCCGGAGCCGCCGGTGAGCGTGTCTCCCTGCAGGCCATCGGTGAGCACATCATTGCCCGCGCCGCCGTTCAGAACGTCGCGTCCCCCTCCGCCGATCAGCGTATCATCGTCGTCGCCGCCGAGCAGGGTGTCGGCGCCATCATTGCCCTGGAGCAGATCGTTGCCGGCTCCGCCATCGAGCAGCTCATCACCGAAGCCGCCGGTCAGCTTGTCGTTGCCGGCCTCGCCATAAAGCTGGTTGACCACGCCCGCCGCGTCATCGCCCGCAAACAGATAGTCGTCGCCATTGCCGGCGTAGAGCGTATCCGAGCCGTCATCGCCGTTGAGAAGATCCTGGCCGTCGTCTCCATAGATCAGGTCGTCGCCGGTGCCGCCGGAGAGGATGTCGTCGCCCGCGCCGCCATGGATCGTGTCGTTGCCGGCCTCGCCATAAAGCTGGTCGCGCCCGTCCTGCCCGTAAAGCGTGTCGTTGCCGTCGCCGCCGTAGAGGGCGTCGTCACCGCCATAGCCGTTGATCGTGTCGTTGCCGCTGATCCCGTAGATCCAGTCGGCGGCGGACGTACCGTCGATCACATCGTCACCGCCCGTGCCAATGCGCGCGGACGAGAAACTGGTGGCCGTGAAGTCGGCGAGCGTCAGAATGGCCGGCGTATCCGGCCCCGTGAGAGCCAGGACGGAATCGGCGGAATCAAAGACCCGATTATCGTTGAGGTCGCCGATCAGATAGGTGGTCGATCCATCGCGGTAGGACCAGAATTGCGAGAAGCCCTTCCCCGCATCCTCACCGCCCAGATGCGCGCCCTCAGTCAGGGTGAAGCCGGCCGCGACCACGCCGCGCAGAATGGCCGGTCTGACGGCATAATTGTAGGAATTGTAGTCCAGGACGATCCGGTCGCCCTCGGCCTGATTGAAGTCGGTGATCGTCGCCAGAACCGTATTTCTGCTCTCCGCAGAGACGACGAACCGATCGGCGCCCGCACCGCCGGTCAGTTGATCGGTGCCGGCGTTGCCGCTCAACGTATCGTTGCCCGCGCCGCCGAAAAGCGTGTCGTTGCCCGCTCCGCCGGAAAGCGAATCGTTATCGTCGCCGCCATCGAGCAGATCATCGCCGATCCCGCCCGTCAGTGTATCATTGCCCGCATCACCATAAAGCTGGTTGACCACCCCGGCCGCATCATAGCCGGCATCCAGCACATCATTGCCGCCGCCGCCGTGGAGCGTGTCCGAGCCTTCTTCACCATAGAGAGCGTCGGCACCGGCGCCACCGATCAGCGTGTCGTTGCCCGCGCCGCCATACAGCCTGCTTCCACCGGAGCCGACCTGGATCGTGTCATCTCCGCCTCCGCCATATGCGTAGAAATAGCCTGTCGCCGCCGATCCATCGAGCGCGAGCAGATCGCCCGCGCCTTGCGCCCTGGCATCGACGTTGAAGGCGTAGGTCGGCGCCGATGCCACCGTATTGGCATCCAGCTTCAGGCGAATGATGCTCCCGGCTTCCGCAACGATCGATGTCACGCCCGTGATCGTATCCGCCCCGAGGACGACCATGTTCTGATATACGCCGCCCAGAATCACGGTATCCGAGCTGTTCAAGCCGCCATTGATCCGATCGCCGGCATCCAGCGCCGCACCGACATAGATGGTATCGGCGCTGAAACCGGTGGTCACCGTATCCGAGCCGCCCTTCCGGATATCCACATATTCGCCATAACCATATCGATATTCATATCCAGGCGTGGTCAGGGTGTCGTCGCCCGCCGTATCCAGCCGGACTGCGGCTCCGGAGGGGAAAAAGAGGTTGCTGCTCGTCAAGGCGGCGAAGTCCGTCGAACTCAGGCGTACCGTTGATTCTTGGCCGCCGACGTATCCCACGATCAAATCGGCGCCGGATTGCCTGATTCTCAAGGACGCCGAGCCCTCGATGCTGCCGAACGACAGACGATCTGTAGCGGGATTGAATGCGATGGTCTGGCCGACCATCGCGAAGAAATCGTAGGTTGCCATACATCGCTCCCCTTTTTCGGGCGAGTCGCACCCGAAATTGGGCGATATGGTTAACCGAATCAAATGACACAGCAAGGACGGAAAGCGGCCTGGTTCGATGTTCGGCCGTTCCTTCTCGAAGCCTTGAAGGAAAGTATTTCCTGATGATCGTCCGGGCTTCGGGTTTATTATATGTAAACCAAGCGCCCGTCGGCCGAATGCGGACTCGTCTCTCCGTGATGTTGCCCGGCATTTGAAGCTCTGCCTCACGCTACCGGGTTTCGCAGCTCGGTCAGAATGGCCGAGCGTCTCTCACGATACCGTTCCTGGCCGATCAGACGGCGTTGGAGATGGAAGAGACGGCGGATGTTCGCGGGGATCGAGGCGAATTTCCGCAGGCTCGCCATTCGTCGAACCCGCGGTATCGCCCTCTCTCGTCGTCGGACTGGGGGGTAATCAGTCGGCGCTGAAGGTATTCAGATCATGCGCGGCCTGAACCGCTCCGTGAAAATCCTTCCGTATCTCCGCGACAGCGGCATCCAATACGTTCTGATCTTTCGGGGGGGTGGGGGTGTAATGGGTCAGGACAACTTTCTTGACGTTCGCCTTTTTCGCGATCTCCGCAATCTTGTCTGGCCTCATGTGCGTTGGCGAAAGTTTTCCATCGCGGATGTCCGCGAGCTGGCATTCACTGACAAGAACGTCCGATCAAGACTCGGCTTGTTCAAGAATAAGAACAATCGTTCTATTAATGATGGCTTGCTCGCGGCCCGCGCGTCTTTCCCACTCCTATAGTTACAGGATCGAAGCGCGCGGGCGGGCGTTTGTCTATACAGGCGATACCGGGCCTTTGGAGGCCGTCACGCGGTTGGCCAAAGGCGCGGATATGCTCATCTCCGAGGTGGTCGACGTGGCCGCCATGCGCAAGGTTGCGGGCAATGCGAACGTCGATCCCGCGGCCTTCATGCAGCATTGAGCCTGGACGAGGTTGGTACGATGGCGGCCAGGGCTGGCGTGAAGGAGGTTGTCCTGACCCACATCGTGCCGGGATTCGATGACGAGACCGCAACGACCCAATATTCAGATGGCGTGAAGCGCGTCTTCGGAGGGCCGGTTATCGTCGCGAGCGATCTTCGGAAATTCTGATCGGCATTATTCAGGGTCCGATGGGCGCAGTTCAGCGCGCCTGATCGCGAATGATACACCGGAAGCCGATGTGGCTGGTGGAACTGTCGATCGATTGCGCATGGCGGGCCGCGGGCCGGTAACGCTGGCAGTAATTCGGCGCGCAGAGATGCGAGCCTCCCTTCAGCACCTTGCGCCCGATCCGCACGCGCGGCGTGCGCGGATCGTAACTGTCGGCCTGCCTGCCCCCTCGTGGATTGGCCGGCACGCAGCAGGCGCCCTTGAACTTCTTCTTCTCGATCCTAGGCTGCGCATACCAATCCGCCGTCCATTCCCAGACATTGCCGATCATGTCGAACAGCTCATATCCGTTAGGCGGATAGGTGCCGACTGGCGATGTTCGCGCCCAGCCGTCCAGCAGTTGGTTGGCGTAGGGGAAATTGCCCTGCCAGTAATTGGCCAGCATGGCGCCTCCGGGCGCCAATTCGTCTCCCCACGCAAATTCAGCGCCTTCCAGCCCACCGCGTGCGGCAAACTCCCATTCCGCTTCGGTAGGGATCGCCTTTCCGGCCCATGCCGCATAGGCTTCGGCGTCGCTATAGGCGATATGAACGACCGGATGATCCTCCAGTCCTTCGATCGAACTGTCCGGGCCGAGCGGGTGGCGCCAGTCAGCGCCGAAGCGGAAAAGCCACCACTGGGTGAAATCGCCGAGATCGACGGGGCCACTCGTCGGCTCGAAGACAAGCGAGCCGGCCTTCGCCAATTCCGCCGGCATTCCGGGATAATCCTCCGGGTCCGGCGCGGTCTCCGCAAACGTCCGGTAGCCGGTCGCCGTCACGAAAGACGAAAAATCGCGGTTCGTCACGGGGCCGGCATCGATCCAGAACGGGTCCACGCGCACGCGCCGCACCGGCGCCTCTTCCGGATAGAAAAGCGCGGAGCCCATGGTGAAGACGCCGCCGTCGATACGGCGCATCGATGGAAAACGATCAGGTGGTGGAAGATCGGGAGACATGGCGACGAGCTTGCTACGCATGAAACGCCTCAGCCGACACCCCAATGCGCGCAATTGCCGGTGTTGGGCACCATCGGGAAGGGCGGGTTGCCGCGTCCCGGATGGGGGTTCCGGGGATCGGTTGCCGTATATCCGGGGCGATCCTCCACCTCTCCCTGTGGCAGCATCGCGGCAAGCCTGGCGACCGTTGCGGCCTGATCCGCCTCATTCGCCAGATTGCGATGCGAAAGGGGATCCTCCTCAAGATTATAGAGTTCGCGACCCAGCTTGCCGTTGACCCATTCGGTGTAGCGCCAAGGCCCGTAGCGCACGCTGCGACCGCCCACGATCTGGGAAAAGGCGGGACGATCCCACGCGGGATCGTTCGGATTGCGCAGCAGCGACGCAAAGCTGAAGCCTTCGTTGCGGGCATAATGGGGGAGGCCTGCCATCTCGGTCAGGGTCGGGTACAGATCGATCATTTCGACCATCTTCTTCGAAACCTTGCCGCGGGCGATGCCGGGTCCCCGTATGATAAGCGGCACATGTTCCGCTTCTTCCCACAGCAGGTTCTTTTCCCACATTTCGTGTCCGCCCAGCAGATCGCCGCGATCACCCGTGAACACGACGATCGTGTCCTTGTCGTGGCCCGATGCTTACAGGGCGGCGAGGATGCGGCCGACCTGGGCATCCATGAACGTTCATTGTCCAAATATATATTAGAATGGTTAGTCCAATTGTGGTCCGTTCGCCCGTCTGTCAATGAATGCGCCATCGTCGTGCGATCCAGTTTCGCCATGCCGACGAAGTTCCTGGTGAATAGGAAGAGCCGAGGTCTTTCCCGAACGACGCGGGCTGTCTGCTGGGGATGCGCCCCTTGAACGCGGCGGCGGATCAAACCCAAAGATGAATTGAAGGGACGATGTCCCACGGGATTGGTCCTTATTCGATCCACCCGCATCCCCTGCGCGGATCCAGATACGCTCGCTCACCTCATCGTTGGCCTGTCTCCTCCGTCCACCCTGTACTGGATCGGTGGGCGGCCGACGTGGCGGCGAAAAAAACGCGAAAAATAAGCGGGATCGACGAAGCCCACCGCGAAGCCGACCTCGGCGACCGACAGGTTAGTGTAGAGCAGCGCCCGCCGCGCCTCCAGCAGGGCTCGCTGGTCCAGCAGGCGGGCTGGGGAGTGGCCGGCAACGCGCATGCAGGCTTCGCGCAGCGCCGTCTCGCTGATGCCCAATGCGCGGGCATGGACCGAAACGGGCTCGCGCAGGCGGAAACGCGCCTCGATCCGCTCGCGGAACCGGGCCACGATCAGTGCGGCCCGGCCCGGGCGTGGCCCTTCCCGCGTGTCGATGACATTGCTGCGCGCCGCAATGACGAGCAGCGCGATGATCGTCGCGTCCACGGCGGCGCGATGCCCCATCACCGACCAGCCGAGTTCGTCGCGCAGTTCGAGGAATAGCGCGCGAACCTTCGCATCGTAGCGTGGATCGAGGGCGATCGCGCGCGAACGGGCAAACAGGGTATCGGCCAGTGGATCGGTGCGTAGCAGACTATCGATATAGCGACCGGACATGGTGATGACCGAACCGGTGGTGCCATCGTCCCAGTCGAATCCGTGCAGCGTGGCGATCGGGATCAGGAGGAAACAGGGCGCCTTGAAGCGTACCTCCTCGCCATCCGCCGTCATGCTGCCGCCGCCCTCCCACAGCATGAAGATATGGCAGAGATCGGCATGGGCATGCGGCGTTATGTGCCAATCGCTGGGGCGCGAACGATCGTCCAATGCCTCCAGGTGGACGAAATCGTCCTCCACCAGCCGATGCGCCTCTCCATAGAGGTAAAAGAGAGGAAAGATGTCCTTCTTCATCGGATCCCATCCTGCTGGATCGTCCAACTAATCCGTCGCTCCGACCATGTCCAATCGGATGGCTTCGATTAGGTTCTCCACCACCCGGCCCGGGCGGCACGGAAAGCGAGAGGATGGAATGCGCACTCAGGTTGCGATCGTTGGCGCCGGCCCCGCGGGGCTCTTGTTGGGACATCTGCTCCGGGCCGAGGGGATCGATGTCGTGGTGCTGGAACGCCAGTCCGCGGATTATGTGTTGTCCCGTATCCGTGCGGGGGTGCTGGAGCGCGTGACGACCGATCTCATGACGCGGCTCGGGCTGGATGCGCGGATGAGGGCCGAAGGCCTGCCACATGACGGCTTCAATCTCGCGGATGGCGATCGCCTGATCCACATCGATATTGCCGGGCTCACCGGCAAGCAGGTGATGGTCTATGGCCAGACGGAGGTGACGCGCGACCTGATGGACGCCGCGCCTGCGCGCGGGCTGGAGATCATCTACGGGGCAAAGGATGTCGCGCTCCATGATATTGACGGTGATGCGCCGTGGATCAGCTTCACCAGGGGCGATAAAAAGGAAAGGCTGGATGCCCGTTTCATCGCCGGCTGCGATGGCTTCCACGGCCCCTCGCGCAAGGCCATTCCGGCGAGCGTGGGCAAGGTGTTCGAGCGGGTCTATCCGTTTGGCTGGCTCGGCATCCTGGCCGATGTGCCGCCATGCAATCACGAACTGATCTACGCCAATCACGAGCGCGGCTTTGCGCTCGCATCGATGCGATCGGCCACGCGCAGCCGCTATTATGTGCAGGTGCCCGCCGACGAGAAAGTGGAAGACTGGCCCGACGAGCGGGTTTGGGATGAATTGGCGATCCGCCTCGGCCCGGATGCGGCAGCCCATATGGTGCGCGGCCCTTCGATCGAGAAATCGATCGCGCCGCTGCGCTCATTCGTGTTTGAACCGATGGCCTATGGCAGCCTGTTCCTGGCGGGTGACGCTGCCCATATCGTGCCGCCGACGGGGGCGAAGGGTCTCAATCTCGCGGCGTCGGACGTCGCCTATCTGTCGGACGCGCTGATCCGCTTTTTCAGGGCGAACGACGGGAACGACATTGGCGATTATTCGCGCAAGGCACTGGCGCGAGTGTGGAAGGCGGAGCGGTTCAGCTGGTCGCTGACCTCCCTGATGCACCGCTTTCCGGATACCGACGCGTTTGATCGCGCCATGCAGATCGCCGAATTGTCCTATGTCGCGTCGTCCAAGGCGATGCAGACCGCGATTGCGGAGAATTATGCCGGTCTGCCGCTCTAAGAAGCGCTGTCAGCCGCATGCGAACGGGTCTTTCCATGCCGCATGGGAGCCTCCGAAGCTGGTGGTCTGCCCTGGAAGATCCGCTCCATTCCTGAAGAGAGCCCGCGAGGGAAGCCGGAATGGAGGATGGCATGGAACGTCAGCGATTTACGCCGGAGCAGATCAACGCGAAGCTGCTTGAGGTGGATGGACGGTGGGAGCAGATCCGCCTGAAAGCCCTGATATGCAACGACGGGCTGTTCGAGCGCCCCATCGCCGGCATCATGGGCGCCGACCTTGCCGAAGCCGCCGGCGCTTTCTCCAGAGCGGCCACGCAGAATCCCGCGTCCATCGTGTTCGACAGCCGCCAGGCCAACGCCTTGCCCAGTCCATGACGGCGACGAGATGCCGGAAGTCTCGCCGTATGGGATATAGGTCGCCTCAGCGCACCAGAGCTGGTTCGGGCGTTCGATCTACAGCTTGCGCAGCAAACAGGGATCGACCCGATGCTGCGGGTGCGGATCACTCGTTTTGGGGGGGGGGCGCTGTTAGATCAGCGACAGCCCCATCTTCGCCATCAGACTCCGCACACGGCGGCGGCCGACATCATGGCCATTGCACCGCAGGCGGCGGACCATCTGGCGGCTGCCGTACCGGGGCATGTCGAGGAATGCCGCATCGATCATCCGTACCAGCGGCAGCGTCTCCTCGGTTTCGAGCGCTGGCGCATGCACATAATGATAGGACGACCGGCTGATCGACAGCAGCCGGCGCTGCGCCGAGATCGGCAGTCGGTGGTGAGCGGGCTCGATCAGATCCCGCCTCCGTGCCACGCTCATCGACCGGAGACTCTCGCTAAAAAAATCCCGCTCGACGACCAATTGGCCGATCTTGGCATGGCGCCGGTCCAATCAGCCGGCGTCCGCCATCCAGGCGACTGCGTCCGCGCCGGCGGGGATCTTGAACGGCGCCGAGGGATCGGTGGCCGCCTCAAATACCGCGGCTGCGACGTCCTCAGCGTGTGTTACCGGCCCGATATCCTCGCGGAACTGCGCCATCATTCCCTCGATAAGCGGCTTGTAATCGGGATTATCGAGCCCGCGCAGGTGCGGCATTGCGTTCGCGCCAAATTGCGTTGTGGGCGACCGCCCCGGCAGGACGATGTGGACTCGCACGCCGAACGGCTGCATCTCGACGGCCAGGCTCTCCGTGAGGGCGTTCACCGCGGCCTTGCTCGCGCGGTAGGTGCTGACCAAAGGTAGCGGCTTCAGCGTCACCGTCGAGGTGACGTTGACGATCACGCCGGAACGGCGTTCGCGGAACGAGGGCAGGACCGCCTGTAACATCGCTAGCGTGCCGAGGGTGTTGGTCTCGAACAGTTGTCGCGCCGTGTCGAAGTCGATCAACTCGATCGGTACCGCCGCGCCGAAGCCGGCATTGTTGACCAGTACGTCGATCGGCCCTGCCTGCTGAATAGCACTGCCGACGCTGTCACGGTCGGTAACGTCAAGCGGCAGGATGGTGAGGCGGTCGGACGCCGGCAACACGTTCGGGTCGGGCGTGCGCATCGTGGCGACGACAGTCCAACCCTCATCGAGGAAGAGTTTCGCGGTTTCGAGGCCGAAGCCTGAGGAGCAGCCGGTGATGAGGACGCTGGGCATGAAATGCTCCAATGATGTGAACGGTAACGGGGAGATGGCCACCCGCATCGGGACTTGCTACCGTCAGAAATCCTGAATCCATTAGCGATCGTCCTGATATGACTATCGACCCGCTTGCCGAGATCGTGACCCTGCTGCAGCCGTCGGCGAGTTTCTCAAAGCTGGTCGAGTATGCCGGGCGCTGGCGGATACGCCGCGACGTCGAGGGCAGGCCCGTCTATTTCGCGGTGCTCGAAGGCGAATGCCGGGTGGTGAACGCGGACCAGCCGTCGATCATCGTGAAGGCCGGCGACTTCGTGCTGCTGCCGGCCACCAGCGATCAGGTCATCGAGAGCATCGACCCACCGCCATATGGCGCCGCCATGGTGCCGACCGAGATTGGCGAAGGCCGGTTTCGCATCGGTCGGATCGACGAGGCCGTCAATCTGCGCATGCAGGTCGGGATCTGCAGCTTCGCCTCGCCGAAAGTACCGGCTGCGCAGCATGATCGAACAGCTCTTCAGTAAGCTCAAAAACTGGCGGCGCGTCGCAACCCGCTACGACAAAACTCGCGCCTCCTATCTCGGCTTCGTTGGCCCGCTTCAGCGCTCCTGTGGATACCCGTTGTTCACGAGGCCTAGCGGCCCTTCCGAAAAAGTTCGAATTTCGAAGGCCCGTTACGGTTCGGGAAACAAGCGAGAGCCGGGCTTGCCGTCTCGCTAATCGCAAAAGCTGCTCGGCTGCCATGCTCCGCCCGGAGTTACCGCAGCGGCGCCTTTGGGTGCCAAGATCAGGACGAGGTTGCGGCGCCCCTTTGGAGCGGCCTGGACGTGCAGCCCTCCCTCTACCACATAGGTGCCGCCGGCCGGCACGATCCGCCTGTCGGTCTGCGTCTCCATGCACTGTTCGCCCGCAACTACATAGAAGGCCTCCGGCCCGGGATGCGAATGCACGCGGGTCCGCATCCCCGGAGGGAAGATGGCTTCGGAGAAGTGGGCGGTCGTTTCCCGGGCCGGAATACGCAAAGGGCCGATCACGGCCCGCTCGATACCGACGGGTACCGTCTCGGCGGGACCGCCCAGAACGTATAACCAGACGCGGCCATGGACCCGCGTTGCCGTTGCCCATTGGTGCCGCTCGGCTTCGGCTTTGGCCGCCGCTTCAGTCGGAAACTCGTAGATGTGCCAATAGAGATCGGGCCGATCATCTACGATATCGATGGTTCCGGTCTCGTAGCACCCCACCGTCTCGCGGTCGGCCGGCACCGGCGCCGAGCAGAGCCCCGGCACAGGGGGCACGTTCACCTGCAAGATCTTGGTCCTGTCGCGATCGGGTGTTTTGGCGAAAACGCTCTGAGAGAGGCACCCGCCGAACAGCGTCACCAGCAAGGCTGCCCGCATGGAAACTACCTTGGCTGCAGATTTCATAAGCGCGCCCTCAATCTCGCCTCGACCGGTCGGCGGCGCGACCGCGCTCGCACAGGCCTTGTGGATGCCAATCGTGGATCAGGGTGGTCGGCGGCTGGCTGGCGTCATGCAGGATCAACGCGAAACCTCTGCGTGGCTCCTTGCCGGTGGCCATGAGCAGCATGGGCGGCCCGCCCCTGATGACGAGGCTGTTCCCAGGACCTCGTCCACGCTGGACTCCATCCGGCGTCTCCAGGCAGGTGTCGCCGCTCACTGCATAAAAGGCTTCGGGACCTGAGTGAACATGGAGCGGTGCCATCATGCCAGGTGCGAAGACCGACCGCAGATATTCGGCTGCATAGGTCGGCGCGGGCAGAACCGGAAGCGGCCCGATTTTCGAGACATGCCGGCCGCCTTTTGCCCTCCATGTCCGGCGCTCGATCGTGAACAACCAGATTTTGCCGAACGCCCCGACCACCGAACTGGAAGCGGTCGCGGCCCGTTCCGCGGCGTCCTTCGAGCTGAACTGATCCAGATGCCAATAGATCTGACCGGTGGGAAGGGACGCTATCTCCTGGCGACTAAGAAGACAGGCCGGACCGACGACCTCGTCTGCCCCACAGGGGCGGGTGGTTGCTTGCGCCCATGCCGGCGACGAGAACAACGCTGCACCAAGTAAGGTTGCACTAAACAAGGTTCCGCGCACGAAAACCCCCCAATTACGTCCTATGATCATGGCCTTGTTTCGAGTGGAGAAAAATTGGCGTCGGCCCGACCTCTCGTAGCGGCGCACATTCCCCAATTCGCTGCGCTCCTTATAGCGCAATAGCACCGCACAGGCATCCACCGATCGGTGGAGATGCCGTCTTTCGCCTTGACGCGATTGTGCGCTGCGGCATCGTTGACGAACCTGTAGGCTCGCGATTCGGATACGCGAGGAGCATGATGACTGAAGTGATTACGCCATCGCGACTGTCGGACCTTATCGGGCTGATCTACGATAGCGCCCTCGATCGGGACCGCTGGCCGATCGCGATCGAAGCGATCCGGCTCGAACTCGATTGTGCTAACGCGGTATTGGCGCTTCAGTCTCTCGACGATGGCCGGGCGATACTCAACCATGCCACCAATATATCGTAACCCTACCTCAAGCTGATGGCCGATCTCGCGCCCCACGCGATCGACCTCTGGGGTGGCGAGGACGCCGTGATGGCCATGACGTTCGACGAACCGAACGTCGTGAGCCGTATCCCCGGCGGCCATATCGACTTTGCGACGACCACCAATCGCTATGCGCTGGAATGGGCGAAGCCGCAGGGCCTCGTCGATGCGATTTCCTGCGGGCTGGCCAGGGATTCCCGCGCCTTCGGTTCGCTCAACTTCGGGCGGCACGAAAGCTTCGGGCTGATCGGCGACAGGGAGATCGAGCTTCTTCGGTTACTGATACCGCACCTGCAGCGTGCCGCGACGATCACGCGCCTCTATGACGGCGCCCGCGCCGCCGAAGCGGCTTTCGAGGAGGTGCTGGCGACGCTGCGCATCCCCGTCATGCTGGTGACACGGGATCTGCGCCTGATCCATGCCAACCCCGCGGCACAGGCGGCCCTCGACGGCGGTTCAGCCTTGTCGGTGTGGAACGGCATGCTCAGGGCGCGTTCGCCCGGCGTCGGCGCGGCGCTGGCTTCGGCCGTCGCGGGAGCGGCGGAGAACGAGGCGGGATTGGAACGGCGGGGCTTCGGCATTCCCATCAAGGACGATGCGGGCGCCCATGCCGCTTTGCATATCATGCCGCTGCTTCGCCGCGGGCTCGGTATCGATCATGACGCGGTTGCCGCCATTTTCGTCGCTGAAGCGGATGCGCCGATCGTAGCGCCGACGGACCTTATCGCCACATTGTTCGATCTTACCTCCGCCGAGGCCCGCGTCTTCGAACAGATCAGCAAGGGATCGAGCGCACCGCAGGCGGCGGAACGGCTCGGCGTCAAGATCAGTACCGTGAAGACCCATCTGCTGCATCTGTTCGAAAAGACCGGGGTCAGCAAACAGAGCGAACTGGTCCTGCTCGCTACGTCACTTGCGGCACCGCTCATCGGCTGACGATGCGGCGTCAGAACGGTACGGCAAAGGACGCGGCCAACTGCATGAGTTCGGTCTGACGGCTGACACCGGTCTTCTGGTACACGCGTAGCGCGTGCGTCTTCACGGTGCTGGGTGCGACCTTCAGGATCACCGCCGCCTCCGCCAGCCCGTTACCGGCGGCAAGAAGATCGAACACCCGGCCTTCCGCGCTGGTGAGGTTGAACAGGCCGGTCACAAGATCGGCGGAAGGGATGAAACGGCTGCCGGACTCGGCAACCAGCACGGCGGCAGCGGCCCGGCCCCGATGCGCGCCGAGGCGGCCGCCAAGCGGCATCACGTAGAGCGCCGCCGCGCTTTGATCGTTTCGCCGGGCCGGTATCCCGAGGCCCTGCCGCGCAATCCTTTCCTCCTGGGTGACCGCTTGCCCGATCGCCCCGGCGAGTGCGTGATGGACCCCGCTATCGATGGCGGCGAGGCAACCGTCCCGTTCAGCGAGGATATCGCGCGCCTCGAACCGGGCGCGGGCCGGGGGATTGGCGTGGGCGATCCGCATGTCGGCACCAACGATTATGATCGGAACGGCGATTGCATCCAGCACGGTCGTAAAATTCGAACGCGAGACTTCGCTCATTTCCAACAGGCGGTTGACCGTGGCCGCCCGTTGAAGATGGGGAACGAGCAAACGGGCGAGCGCGATCGCCGCGTCATCGAACGGGCCGACGCTGCGGTGCCGCCCGAACGATATCGAACCAAGCGATTTCTCATCGCGCGCCAATCCGATCGCAAGGCTATCGATCACGGCCTGCGGGCGCGCCCATTCGAGGGCATAGCGATTCCGCGTGACCCCGAAGTCGAGCGCGGCTGGATTGAGCCTGCTCAGGATCGCGGGCTGATCGAGCGGCAGGCTCATCATCGTGGTCGCACCGCCCCAGATCTCGATCACCTCAGGACCATAATCGCCCATCTGTTCGGCGTAATGCGCCGGGATATTGCTCGTGACATTGAGAAGCACGTCTCCATCCGGCACGGCCTGCAGGTTGACCGACGCGATCTCGGCTCGCAACGCGGATCGGATCGCCTCCAGGGCAGGCTCCCACGCTTTCGGGCTGATCGCCGCATCGTAGATCAAGCCGATCAGGGTCGAGAGCCTGTCGTTCGCGATGGCCATATACCGTCCATAACCGCTGAACCGCTTGCTTGGGAGGGGGCGTGGAGGCTGGCAAATGTCGAACGACCTCCTGCCACGCACAAATAGTCGCAAAGACTGGATTGCGTCTGGTTCCTCCACCGTTCGGTGGATGACAGCCCCGACACTCCAAAGCACAAACCCGGCAGCGCGAGGATCAGAGCGCTGCCACTGCCGCCCGACCTCTGGATCGGCGTGATCAAGGCGATGCGTGACAGCAGGACATTGCTGCCGCATATGACGTTCGGCAAGCCCCAGCTCTTCCGGGCGACGCTTGGCTCGCGGCTTGGCGCCGCGCAGTTTCGCATCGTTCAACACTCTCAACCTCCGAAGCCACGTTTTTCGCGCATCGAAGCCACGTTTTGAGCCCTCGCATATGGCGGAGGCATGCGAACGCGGCCGAACGAGCCGGGGCGGTAAGCTTCGGATTCAAGGGATAAAAATCAATCCAGGCGGTCTTTTACGGCCTCTTGCGAACAAGGGCCTGGCGGAGACGGAGGGATTCGAACCCTCGATACGGTTTCCCGTATGACGCTTTAGCAAAGCGTTGGTTTCAGCCACTCACCCACGTCTCCTGACCGGCGGCTGGCGCGGGCTATAGCGGGCACATTCGTCAGGATCAATGCAGGTCCGCGTTCATCGTGAGGCAAGGGCGGGGAGGGCTATTTCGCCCCGCATTTCGAGAGGGGATGAGGTGATGGTGACGGGCATGATGCGGATCGGAGCGCTGGCGGCGATGGGGCTGGCCACTGTTCCGGCCTTCGCCCAGGTCGAGACGATCGATCCCAATCAGGCCGCCACGCGCGCCGGCCGTGCGCCGGCCCAGTCCGTGCAAACGGAGCCGGCGCCTGTCAGCGAGCCGGAGCCCGCGCCCTACGCGCCACCCGCCGCGGCGCCGGCGGCTGTCTCGACCGAGCAGCAGGCCGCGCAGGCTTCCGAGCAGGGAACCTATCAGGAGAATGACGTGCTCGCCGCCGCCGAGGGCGTGTTCGGCAAGGGCGCGGAGGGGCTCGCCAAGATCATCGAGAAGACGTTCAAGCAATATGGCCGTCCCAACGGATATATTGCCGGGCGTGAGGCGGGCGCGGCGGTAGCGGTCGGCGTCCGCTACGGATCGGGCACGCTCTTCCACAAGGTGGAGGGCCAGCGCCCCGTTTACTGGACCGGACCCTCGCTGGGGCTGGATCTCGGCGCGAATGGCGGCAAGACCTTCGTGCTCGTCTACAAGCTCTATGACACGCAGGATCTGTTCCACCGCTTCGGTGCGGTGGAGGGCAACGTGTTCGTGATCGGTGGCTTCGCGGCGAGCTATATGCGGTACAAGGATGTGGTGCTGGTACCGATCCGGCTCGGCGTTGGCTGGCGGCTCGGCGCCAATGTCGGCTACATGCGCTTCAGCGAGAAATCACGCTGGCTGCCCTTCTGAGGCAGCGGCGGCCCGGGCGAATGCGGTTCTTCGCCCTATGATCCCAGGCCGATCAGGCTGATTTCGCGCCCATAGCCGGGCTCGCCGCGATGCGTGGCCCGGCGATAGCTGAAGAAGCGTGCCTCGTCCGCATAGGTATCCAGCCCGAGCGCCTCGATCCGCGCGATACCCGCCCCCGCCAGCCGCGCGGCGACATAGCCCTCCAGATCGAACTGGTGGTGGCCGGCCTTGCCGTCGACGAAGAAGCGTTCATTCTCGGGATCCGCCTCGCAGAAGCGGACGAGAAAGGCCTCGTCCACCTCATAGGAGGCGCGCGCGATGCAGGGGCCGATCGCGGCGACGATCCTGCTCCTGTCGGCGCCCAGCTTCTCCATCGCCATGATCGTCGCATCGGTTACGCCGCCGATCGCGCCCTTCCAGCCCGCATGGGCCGCGCCCACCACGCCCGCCACCTCGTCCGCGAACAGGATCGGCGCGCAATCGGCGGTCAGGATGCCCAGCAGCAGTCCGGGCCGGTTCGTCACCAGCGCGTCGGCCCTTGGGCGTGCCTCGTCCGCAAAGGGCGCCTCGACGATCACGGCATTGGCCGAGTGCACCTGATGCAGCGTCACCAGCCCCGCACCGGGCAGCACGGCATCCACCGCCCGCCGCCGGTTTTCCGCGATCGCGGCGCGATCATCGTCCGATCCCAGCCCCACGTTCAGGCCGGCATGGATGCCGGTGGAAACGCCCCCCTCGCGGCCGAGAAAGGCATGGGGCAACGCGCCCAGCATGCGCGCGCGGACAGGCGTGGGAAAATCGGTCATCGCGCGGCCTTAATGCGGTCCGCACCGCAGGTCGAATGCCGGACGCTCTTGCGATCCGGATCTGCGCACTTTTTCGTGTCACCGGTCGATTGTTTCAGCGCTGAGGTATTGCGACAGTCTCCCGCGCTAGACCGCAGACCGGATTGTGCGAGGAGAGGGCGGTGAAGGTGATTCTGTTGGCCACGAGCCTGCTGGCGGCAGGCCTTACAGCGCCGGTGCTCGCGCAGCGGGGGTCGCAGGGGCCGGTTACGCGTGATGCCTATCTGGCGATGCAGAAGGCGCGTTTCGATGCGATGGACGCCAATCATGACGGCATCCTCACCCGGGATGAAATGAGCGCGCAGATGGCCGCCCGGATGGGCGAGGCGCCGCCGCCCGAGCGGCTCGACATGATGTTCCGGATGATCGACACGGATGGTGACGGCAAGGCGACGATCGCCGAGTTCGAAGCGGCCGAAGCCGCGCGTTTCTCCGCGATGGATGCCGATCATGATGGCACGCTGACGCCGGAGGAGCGCCGGGCCGGGATGGGCCGGATGATGGGCCGCCCGTAGCGGCGACCGGGGCACGAACGCGGATCGCCCGGGCCGCCTGCCGGCTCAGGCGAAGCCCGCCATGTCCGGCCAGCGCGAGGCCGTTACGGCCAATGCCTTGAACAGGCTGCCCATCTCGTCCGGATGGGTGAGCCGGCGATAGGCGGAGGCGATCTCGCCGCTTCGCCCGGGCGCGCCCCGTCCGAGCGATGCGGCGCGATCGGATATGCCCAGCGCGATCAGCCACTGGCCCTGTTCCACTGGCCCGGCCACGCGCGCGCCGGCGGCGGTGGCAGCCGCCTCCAGCGCCAGGAAATCGACATGCGCGGTCAGGTCGCTCGATCCGGGATAGGCCAGCGGATCGGCATAGGCATGGGCGCGCACCGCCTGCAACGTATCGCCGTGGCGGCTGCCGTCATGGCCATAATCCACGATCAGCATCGCGCCGCCCTGCGCCTCCAGCCGGCGGGCGAGCGCGGCGGCGATCTTCAGCGCGTCCGGATTTTGCTCGACGATGCTGCCCGGCGCCGCATCGAGCAGATGATGCGGGATCAG
The DNA here is from genome assembly GCF_003248515.1 of Sphingomonas sp. Lineage (GTDB taxonomy): Bacteria > Pseudomonadota > Alphaproteobacteria > Sphingomonadales > Sphingomonadaceae > Sphingomonas_I. The sequence continues at coordinate 61,719 of NZ_QFOB01000003.1, read as the reverse complement.
GCTATCCATCAGCTTGGTATCGGGCACCAGTGCGAAGCCGCCGCCGTCCGCATCGTCGATTTTCACCATCTGCTCGCGCCAGCCCGCCACGGTGGAGATCAGCTGGCGGATCGGCAGCGCATCGAAAAATTCGTTCGCCACGATCAGCAGGGGCATATCCGTGGGCAGCGTGTCGATCGCATCGTGCCAGCTTGCCTGCGGCGCGCGTTCGGCCTGCATCTCGCGCAGGCGCGGGCTTGTTTCCACAAGGTGCACGGGCGGGGCGAGATCCGCCTTGCCCATCGCCCGCAGCGCGTCTGCCGCAAGAGTGCCCCGGCCCGGCCCCAGCTCGACATAGGCGGCCGGCCCGCCGCCCGCGCGCTGCCAGATGTCCACCAGCGCCAGGCCGATCAACTCCCCGAACATCTGGCTGATTTCCGGTGCGGTGATGAAGTCGCCGCCCACGCCGAAGGGATCGCGCGTCGCATAATAATGCGCGTTGGCGAGCCCCATGAAACGGGCGAGCGGGATCGGGCCTTCCGCCGCGATCAGCGCCGCGATTTCGGTGCTCAGATCAGGAGATGCTGTCACTGCCCGCAATCGGCTCGGTGCGGATGCGGCGCCCCTTGGCGGTCGCCATGAAATAGATGCCCACCGCGATCATCGGCGCGGAGAGCGTCTGCCCCATGCTCAGCCCCCAGGGAAGGATGCCAAGCTGCACATCCGGCTCGCGCACGAATTCCACGAGGAAACGGGCGATGCCGTAACCGGTGAGGAACACGCCCAGCAGGAAGCCCGGCCAGTAGCGCGCGCGCGTCTTCCAGAAGAAATAGTTGAGGACCAGCCACAGGACGAGCCCTTCGAGGAAAGCCTCGTAGATCTGGCTCGGGTGGCGGGGATAGGGGCCGGCATCCGCGCCGGGGAAGACGACCGCCCATGGCACGTCCGTGATGCGCCCCCACAATTCCCCATTGGCGAAATTGGCGAGTCGCACGAGAAAGAGGCCGAAGCCCGCGCAGCAGGCGACATAATCGATCATCCGCAATGGCGAGAGCCTGTTGCGCCACGCCAGCCACCAGACGGCGACGAGCGTGCCGAACGCGCCGCCGTGGAAGGACATGCCCCCGTCCCAGAGTCGGAAGGCCTGCAGCGGATCCTGCTTCAGCATCCACGGATCGTAGAAGATCACAAAGGCGATCCGCCCGCCAAGGATGATGCCGAGCGTGGCATAGAAAACGAAATCGTCGGCATGGCGTCGCGCCATCGGCGCGCCCGGCTGCGCGATCAATTTCGTCAGCCACCACCAGCCCAGCAGGATGCCGGCGATATAGCCGAGCGAATACCAGCGTATCTGGAAGAAACCGAGATCGAGCGCGATCGGCGACAGGTGCAGGTCCGCATAGCGGATCGGCTCGGCGGCGGTGGCCGCGGTCGCGGCGGCGAGGGCGAGAAGGCTCATTACGGGCGCGGCTTAGCCGGTATGGCGGGCAGCAGGAAGATGCGTGCGGCGAAGCGCGGCATTCCCGCCGGGGCGGTAGAGGGCCGCAGTCGCGCAGGTGTCGCGATGGAGGCCAAACTCCCTTGCCTCTTTCGTCATGGCCGCTGCGTCGCCCCGTGGACGCAGGCCTTCGCCCCCCTTATCAGGCCCGGATGGCGCCGCCGCCCCCTTCTTCCACGACCCCGAAGCGCAAGGGATTGTCCCGCCGCACCTTCCTGGTCGGCGGCGGGGCGGGCGTGGGGCTGGCGCTTGCATGGGGCGTGTGGCCGCGCAGTTATGCGCCCAATCTCGTCGCCGCGCCGGGCGAGACGATCATCAACGCCTTCCTCAAGATCGGCACGGACGGCCGCGTCACCGTCATCGTGCCGCAGGCGGAGATGGGGCAGGGCGTGTGGACCGCGCTGCCGCAGATCCTGGCCGACGAGCTGGGAGCGGACTGGCGGCAGATCGGCGTGGAGCCCGCGCCGATCAATCCGCTCTATGCAAACACCCTGCTGATCGAGGAGGCCGCCGGCGAGCAGGCGCCCGCCTTCCTCGGCGGCCCCGTGCGCTGGGCAGCACGCGAATTCGCCACGCGCAATGCGCTGATGATGACGGCCGGCTCCAGCTCGATACGGGGCTTCGAGCAGCGCTTCCGCGAGGCGGGGGCCGCAGCCCGCGCCCTGCTGTGCATGGCGGCGGGCGCGCGGCTCGGCGCGGACTGGCGGGCGTGCGACACCGAAGACGGCTTCGTCACGCGGGGCGAGGATCGCCTGCGCTTCGGCGAACTGGCGGCGGAGGCGGCCGCCTTCACGCCGCCCAGCCCGCTGCCGCTGCGCAATCCCGGCGAGGGCAAGCTTTCCGGCCGTTCCGTGCCGCGCACCGATCTGCCGTCCAAGGTGGATGGCAGCATCCGCTTCGCCGCCGACGTGCGCCTGCCCAAGATGGTCTATGCCTCGATCCGCCACGGGCCGCTGGGCGATACCAGCGTCGCTTCGATCGACGAGAAGGCCGCGCGCGCCATGCCCGGCGTGCTCGGCGTGGTGCGTCGTCCCGGCTGGGTCGCCGCGCTGGCGGACAATTGGTGGGCGGCGGATCGCGCCGTGGATGCGCTTTCCGTGAAATTCGCGACCAGGGGCACGCTGCCGGGCGCCGTACACGTGAAGGGGGCGCTCGATCGCGCTCTGGCGGCCGGGGGTGACAGGCTGATCGAGCAGGGCGATGCCGATGCCGCACTCGGCCCCGCGCCCACGCTGGTGGCCGAATATGCGGTGCCGCTCGCGGCCCATGCGGCGATCGAGCCACTTGTCGCCACGGCGCGCGCGTCCGGCGGACGGATCGAGATCTGGGTGCCGACCCAGGCGCAGGGGCTTACCCGGCGGGCGGTGGCGAAGGCGGCGGGCGTGTCCGAGGAATCCGTCACCGTCTATCCGATGCCGGTCGGTGGGGGCTTTGGCCGCAAGGTGGAAAATGAGGCGGCGATCGAGGCGGCGCTGCTGTCACAGGAGATGAAGCGCCCCGTCCAGCTGATGTGGAGCCGGGGCGAGGAATTGCAACGCGCTCGCCATCGCCCGGCGGCGAAGGCACGGCTGCGCGCCAGGCTGGCGGACGGGCGCATCGCCGCCTGGGCCGCCACCGTCGCTGCGCCATCCACCATGGGGGAAATGGGCCAGCGCCTCTTCGGCCATGGCGGCGGGGGCGGGGCGGAGCTGGGCGCGATCGACGGCGGCCGGCCACCTTATGCGATCCCCGCTTTCGCGATCGCGCATGCGCCCGCCGATATCGGGATCGAGACGGGCATGTGGCGCTCTGTCGCGCACAGCTACACCGCCTTCTTCGGCGAATGCTTCATGGATGAACTGGCGGGGGCCACCAACAGCGATGCCCTGTCCTTCCGCATGGCGCATCTGAGCGGCAATCCACGCCTCGCGCGTTGCCTTACGCGGGTGACGGCGGCGGGCGGCTGGTCGGGCGAGGCGGGATCGGGGCAGGGGCTCGCCATCCATTCGGCCTTCGGCAGCCATGTCGCGCTGCTGGCCGAGGCAAATGTGGAGGATGGGGCGATCAGGGTTTCGCGCCTCGTCGCGGCGGTGGATTGCGGGCGCGTCGTCAATCCGGACATCGTGCGCCAGCAGATCGAGGGCGGGCTGGTCTGGGGGCTGGCGGCGGCGCTGGGCGATGCCGTCAGCTATACGGGCGGGGTGGTGGATCAGCGCATGCTCGCGGATCTGCGGCTGCCGATGCTGATCGAAACGCCCGAAATCGCGATCGAACTGGTCGAAAGCCGCGAGGCGCCGGGCGGGGTGGCGGAACTGGCCGTGCCGGTGACGGCACCGGCCATCGCCAATGCGATCGCCTCCGCCACCGGCAAGCGGCTGCGCACCCTGCCGCTGGATCTCGCATGACGCGGCCGGCGGATCATCCCGCGATCCCGTCGCCCCGGATCGGCGTGCTGCTCGTCAATCTCGGCACGCCCGATGCGCCGGATACGGGATCGGTGCGGCGCTACCTGAAGGAATTCCTGTCCGATCGCCGCGTGGTGGAGCTGCCGCCCTGGCTGTGGCAACCGATCCTGCGCGGCGTGGTGCTCACCACCCGGCCGAGAAAGTCGGCCCATGCCTATCAGCAGGTGTGGAGCGAAGAAGGCTCCCCGCTCGCGGCGATCACGCGCGCGCAGGCGAAGGCGCTGGCGGGCCGGCTGGAGGAGCGGGGCGTGCTCGTCGATCATGCGATGCGCTACGGGCGACCCGCCATCGCCGAACGCATCGCGGCGATGAAGGCGGCGGGGTGCGAGCGCATTCTGCTGGCGCCCCTCTATCCCCAATATTCCGGCGCCACGACCGCGACCGCCCATGACGCGGCCTTCGCGGGGCTGGCGGCGATGCGCTGGCAGCCGGCCATTCGCACCCTGCCGCCTTATCATGACGATCCCGCTTATATCTGTGCGCTTGCGGAGAGCGTGAAGGCGGGGCTGGCGGGGCTCGATTTCGTGCCGGATGCCATCGTCGCGAGCTTCCACGGCATGCCCCGGCGCACGCTGGATCTGGGCGATCCCTATCATTGCCAGTGCGTGAAGACGGCACGCCTTCTGTCGGAAGCGCTGGATCACGAGCTGATCGTCTCCTTCCAGTCCCGGTTCGGCAAGGCGAAGTGGCTGGAGCCAGCCACGGATGTGAGGCTGGCGGATCTCGGCAGCGCCGGGCGGAAGGTCGCCATCGTCGCGCCCGGCTTCTCGGCGGATTGCCTGGAAACGCTGGAGGAACTGGCGATCCGGGGACGCGAAACTTTCCGAGGTGCCGGCGGACGCGACTTCGCTTATTTGCCGTGCCTCAATGCATCGGAAGCCGGAAACAAAATGATTGAGATGCTGGTCCTGCGGGAGCTTGCAGGCTGGCTCGCGGCTTCCTAGGCTGGAACATAACAAAGACCGGAAGTTGGGAGATTATTGATGGCGCGGGTGGCGATCGTAACCGGTGGGACGCGTGGTATCGGTGAGGCCATCAGCGTCGCGCTGAAGGATCAGGGTGTGCTCGTCGCCGCCAACTATGCCGGCAATGACGAGCGAGCGAAGGAATTTTCCGACCGCACCGGCATCCCCGTCTTCAAGTGGGACGTTGCCGATCCGGAGGCCTGCGCGGCGGGCGTCGCTGCGGTCGAGGCCGAGGTTGGCCCTGTCGATATCGTCGTCAACAATGCGGGCATCACCCGTGACGCCACGATGCTGAAGCAGAGCTATGACGAGTGGAAGGCCGTCATCGATACCAATCTGGGTGGCTGCTTCAACATGGCGAAGGCCACGTTCAAGGGCATGAAGGATCGTGGCTGGGGCCGTTTCGTCAATATCGGTTCGATCAACGGCCAGGCCGGGCAATATGGCCAGGTCAATTATGCCGCCGCGAAATCGGGCATTCACGGCTTCACCAAGGCGCTGGCGCAGGAAGGCGCGCGCTTCGGCGTCACCGTCAACGCGATCGCGCCGGGCTATATCGATACCGATATGGTCGCAGCCGTGCCGGCCGACGTGCTCGCCAAGATCGTCGCCAAGATCCCTGTCGGCCGTCTCGGCAAGGCGCATGAAATCGCCCGTGGCGTAACCTTCCTCTGCTCGGAGGATGGCGGCTTCGTGACGGGTTCGACCCTGTCGATCAACGGCGGCCAGCACATGTACTGATGACGCGGCCGGGCCCTGCCTCGATCGGGCAGGGCCCGGTCAAGCGATCGGTGATGATCGCCGGTCATGCCACGTCGGTTACGCTCGAACCGATATTCTGGGAGGCGCTGCGCGATGCCGCGGCGTCCGAGCATCTTCCCCTGAGCGCCCTTGTCGCCCGCATCGATGCGGAGCGCACCGGGGGGGCAGCCGGCGTCAATCTGGCCAGCGCGATCCGCGTCTGGCTGTTCCGCAGGGCCATGGGCCACTCCTGACCTGATTTTGGAGCGATGCCGGCGCCGCCCATCGCGCGCCCGGCCTGAAGACCCGGCCGCCGCTCTCCATCAAGGAATGGCGCAAAACCGCGCCTCCGCGCGACGCAAGCCGTTGGGCTGCATTTTTCTTCTTCTATAAGCATCTGATTAAAAACGATTAAAATATCGGTCGTTGCTGCAACAACATTGCAACGGCGAAACATCATTGACTAATATGCGATTGATTCGCATTAGCCCGATCAACTTGAGATTGAGAATGACTCGCAATTGAAGGGGATCGACAGATAATGCGTTCGCACCACCTTGCCCGGCCAGCATCGGCCTTCCTCGCTTTGTCGTGCGTCGGGCTGATCGCGGCCCCCGCAAGCGCGCAGCAGAAGAGCCCGTCCGAAGAGAATGGCACCGAGCTGGAAGGCGTCACCGTCACCGATACAGCCGTCACCGATGAGGTGAAGGTCAGCAAGCTCGAGAGCCCGAAATATACGCGTGAGCTGCTGAATCTCCCGCAGACCATCACCGTGATCGGCAACACCACGATCCGCCAGCAGAACCTGCTTTCCCTGCGTGATGCGCTGGCCACCATTCCGGGCATCACCTTCGGGGCCGGCGAAGGCGGCGGCGGTTATGGCGACAGCATCAATCTGCGCGGCCAGACCGTGAACAACGATCTTCAGATCGATGGCGTGCGCGACAGCGCGCAATATAGCCGTTCCGACACGTTCAATCTCGAGCAGATCGAGGTCGTGCAGGGCGCCAACTCCGTTTATGGCGGCGGCGGATCGATCAGCGGCACGATCAACCTCGTCACCAAGCGGCCGAAGGATACGACGCTCACGGTGGTGCAGGGGGCCGTTGGCACCGACAATTATTTCCGCGGCACCGTCGACAGCAACATCAAGCTCAGCGACACGGTGGCCTTCCGCCTGAACGTGATGGCGCACCAGAACGATATTCCGCGCCGCGATGTCGAATATATGCACCGCTATGGCGTGGCGCCCTCGATCACGGTGGGGCTCAACACGGCGACGCGCTTCACGCTTCTGTATTCGCACCAGGAAGACAACAACATCCCGGTGTACGGCATTCCCTATTATGCCTCGCTCGGCGGCCTGCTGCCGGGGGCCAGCTACAGCGGCTATTATGGCTACAAGGATGTCGACCGGCAGAAGCAGCAGACGGACGTCGCGACCGCGATTTTCGAGCATGATTTCACGGACAAGATCTCCATCCGCAATCTCACCCGCTGGCAGCGCGTGGAGCAGGATGTCTATGTCAATCCGCCGCAGGGCACCTATTGCCTCGCCGGCGGCGTGACGCAGACGGGAGCGGCCTGCTCATCCAGCCAGACGCCCGGCTTCTATTATCCTTCGGGCCCACGCGGCACGACGCGCCTGTCCGAAAATCGCAATCTCTTCACGCAATTCGATCTGCGCGGCGTGTTCGATACGGGCGGTCTCGAGCACACGATCAATCTCGGCGCCTCGATCGGGCGGGAGACTTATGACCTGGCCAACGGCAATGTCCTGCGCAACATCGGCGGCGCGACGCCGAACCCGACTCTGCCGCCGATCAACATCGCCAATCCCGATCCGGTCTATGGCGGCCCGGTCAACTTCGTCCAGAGCGGCGCTTCGGAAGGCAAGCTCGTCACGAAGGCTGTCTATCTCTTCGATGCGATCAAGCTGAGCGATCATTTCGAGATCAACGGCGGCGTCCGCTACGAGAATTTCGACAACAAGTTCCGCTCGGATACGGTCGTCTCGGCCCCCGGCGCCACGTTCGGGCAGGTCACGCGCGGCGCGAACCAGCGTAGCGAGGACAACCTCTTCTCCTATCGCGTCGGCCTCGTTTACAAGCCGGTGACGAACGCCAGCCTGTACATCGCCTATGGCAATTCGAAGACCCCGGTATCGTCCACCGTCCGTTCGGGCTGCGGCACGATCGCGGCGGGCGCACCGAATGTCGATCCCTGCCAGGCGAAGCCGCAGACGGCGGTGAATTACGAGATCGGCGGCAAGATCGATCTGATGGATGCCAAGCTGCAGCTTACCGCCTCCGTCTTCCGCAACGAGCGCACGAACTTCCCCGTGCAGAGCTTCGATCCGTCTTTCCCGACGCTGCAGGTGAATGATGGGCGCAGCCGCGTGAACGGTGTGACGCTCGGCGCGTCCGGTAAGATCACGCCGAACTGGACGATCTTCGCCAATTATTCCTATCTGAGCACGAAGATCATCCAGAGCATCTCGGATATCTGCAAGGATACGCCGAGCACGGCGGGTTGCTCGATCGATGCCCAGTCTGGTGCCGCGATCAACCAGACGCCCAAGAATTCGGGCAGCCTGTTCACCACCTACACTTTGCCCTTCGGTCTGCAACTGGGGTATGGTGCCACCTATCAGGGTGACTATAATCTCAACAATACCGGCACCATCTACAAGTCGAAGGATTATCTGATCCATCGCGCGATGCTGTCCTACCCGATCATGGGCGGCCTTACCGCGCAGGTGAACATCCAGAACTTCACCAACAAGAAATATTATACCGGCATCCGCAACAATGGCTGGGCAACGCCCGGCGAGGGGCGGCAGGCCATATTGAGCCTCTTCTACAGCTTCTGATGCCGTAGCGGCGCCGGGTTCGCGGGCATATCGCCCCGCGAACCCGGCGCTAATGCGATTGATTATCAGTATGCGCGCCGCTACGAGCGGAGCGGGGAGTCGCAACCTCCCGGAAATGTTTTTTGGACGGATGGGAATGATCCAGGCCGGCTATGTCCGTACCACCGAGCGCCGTGCGATCCGCCCGGCCACGGTTGCCATGCCCTCGCCGGAGCCGGAGGTGCTTGCGCGCGCTGGTGGCGGCTTCTGCGATCAGCAGCATCGCCCCCGCTGGGAAGCGATGCTCGCCATCATCGCGCTCCATGTCGTCGGCTTCGTGCTGCTCGGCTATTTCGACGTCATCCATATTTCGCACAAGGCGAAGCCCCGGCTCACGGTGGTGGAGATCCAGCCGGAGCCGATCGTGCCCGAAACACCGCCCGCGCCGCCGCAGGCCTCCAAGGATCCGCCGCCGCCGGTGGAGCAGCCGATCGTGGCGCCTCCGCCTGTCGTGCAGACGATCGCGCTGCCGTCGCCGGTCGTGACCACGCCTGTCGCTGTGCCGCCGCCGCCGCCGGTCGTTTCCGCCGCCCCGCCATCGGCGGTCGTCTCGGAAGCGGCGGCGCCGATCAGCGCGCCCGATGGCTCGGCCAAGAATCTCGGCAATCCCTCGCCCCGATATCCGCTGGATGCCCGCCGCAATCATTGGGAGGGCACGGTGCGGCTGCGTGTCGTCATCACGCCGGAGGGGCATGTCAAGGAAATCGGCATCGCCCGCTCCAGCGGTTTCGACAGTCTCGACAAGGCCGCGCTCGATACGGTGCGCAAATGGCGCTTCGTGCCGGGCAAGCAGGCCGGCGTCGCGGTGGAGGCGGTCGGCTTCCTCAGCATTCCCTTCCGCCTGACCTGAGTTTCGCACATGATGATCGTGGTTCCGGGCGTCCTCGATGGCGCCGCGCTTGCCCGTTGCCGCACGCTGCTGGATGAAGCGGCCTGGGTGGATGGCAACATGACGTCCGGCCACCAGTCCGCGCTGGCCAAGCGCAATCGGCAGCTGGCCGAGGGTTCGCCCGCCGCGAACGAGATTGGCGGCATGATCCTCGATGCGCTCGGCCGCAGCCCGCTTTTCATCGCGGCGGCCCTGCCGGCGCGGGTCTTCCCGCCGCTCATCAACGCCTATGGCGTGGGCGATACGTTCGGCACGCATGTCGACAATGCGGTGCGCATCCGCCGTTCGGACGATTTCCGCGTGCGCAGCGATCTTTCGGCCACCGTCTTCCTCAACGATCCGGCCGATTATGACGGCGGCGAGCTGACGGTGGAGGATACCTATGGCGCCCATCAGGTGAAGCTGCCTGCGGGCGACATGATCCTCTATCCCGCCTCCAGCCTTCATCATGTCACGCCGATCACGCGCGGCGAGCGGCGGGCCTCCTTCTTCTGGATCCAGTCGATGATCCGCGACGATTCCGCGCGCACGACGCTGTTCGATCTCGATGGTGCGATCCAGACGGTCGCCGCCGATCGCGGGCATGATGACGATGCCGTGATCCGGCTGACGGGCGTCTATCACAATCTGCTGAGGCGCTGGGCCGAGCTCTGAACGGAAGCATCCTCCCCGGGGAGGGGGGCGCATGTTAAAAGTCGTGACGGAACTAGGACGGGCTGCGGGCTTTCTATCGGGAGCCTCCGCTCTGCCTTCTTCGGCCACACCCGGCACGGTCTCTCTGCCCTTGCCGGGCAGGCCGCCGGTCGATTCTCGGGTGGCGAATCCTTCCCACTTCCTCCAAGGGCTCCGCGCATGACCGACATCACCATCCGCCGCGCGCTCCTTTCCGTTTCCGACAAGACCGGCCTCGCCGATCTCGGCAAGGCTCTCGCCGCCAGGGGGGTTGAGCTTGCCTCGACCGGCGGCACCGCGAAGGCGCTGCGCGAGGCGGGGCTGGAGGTGCGCGACGTCTCCGATCTCACCGGCTTCCCGGAGATGATGGACGGCCGCGTGAAGACCCTGCATCCGATGGTCCATGGCGGCCTGCTCGCGGTGCGCGACGATGCCGATCATGCGAAGGCGATGGCCGATCACGGCATCGGCGCGATCGATCTCGTCGTCGTCAATCTCTATCCCTTCCAGGCGACCGTCGCGAAGGGCGCGGAGCGGGATGAGGTGATCGAGAATATCGACATTGGCGGCCCGTCGATGGTGCGGTCGGCGGCGAAGAACCATGCCTATGTCGCGATCGTCACCGATCCGGCCGATTACGAACTGGTCGCCGGTGGCTCCACCACGATCGAGGATCGCAGGAAGCTGGCCGCCAAGGCCTTTGCCTCCACCGCCGCTTATGATGCGGCCATCGCCGGCTGGTTCGCCCATGTCGATCAGGGCGAGCGCTTCCCGGCCTCCGTTTCGATCCCGATGACCAAGAAGGCGGAGGTCCGCTATGGCGAGAATCCGCACCAGATGGGCGCGCTCTACGTGCCGGCGGGCGTGCAGGTGGGCGGCATCGCCGCCGCCGTGCAGCTTCAGGGCAAGGAACTGAGCTACAACAATTATAATGATGCCGATGCGGCATTGGAGCTTGTTTCCGAATTCCGTGACGGGCCGCCCACCGTCGTCATCGTCAAGCATGCCAACCCTTGCGGCGTCGCCACCGGCGCGACTTTGGCCGAGGCGTATGAGGCGGCGCTTGCCTGCGACAGCGTCTCCGCCTTCGGCGGCATCATCGCCGTCAATCGGCCGCTCGATGGCCCCACCGCCGAGGCGATCTCCGGCATCTTCACCGAAGTCGTCGCGGCCCCCGATGCGGATGATGCGGCAAAGGCAGTGTTCGCGAGGAAGAAGAATCTGCGCCTGCTGCTCACGGGGCCGCTTCCCGATCCCGCGCGCAAGGGCAAGGCGATGAAGTCGATCGCGGGCGGCTTCCTCGTCCAGTCACGTGATTTCGGCATGGTTTCCAAAGACGATCTGAAGATCGTCACCAAGCGCGCGCCCACCGAGGCCGAAATGGCGGACTGCCTGTTCGCCTGGACGGTGGCCAAGCATGTGAAATCCAACGCGATCGTCTATGCCAAGGGCGGCTCTACCGCGGGCATCGGCGCGGGCCAGATGAATCGCCTCGAAAGCGCGCGCATCGCCGCGTGGAAGGCCAGGGACGCCGCCGACAAGGCAGGCTGGGGTGAACCTCGCACGATCGGTTCGGCCGTCGCCTCCGATGCTTTCTTCCCCTTCGCCGATGGCCTGCTCGCGGCGGTGGAGGCGGGCGCCACGGCGGTGATCCAGCCCGGCGGCTCGATCCGCGATGCCGAGGTGATCGAGGCGGCCGATGCCGCCGGCCTGGCAATGCTGTTCACGGGCATGCGCCACTTCCGCCATTGATGGGGGCGGGCTTCGGCCCCCCATCTTTCCGGGCAGCGGAGGTGGGGAAGCGGATCGTGCCGATCCGCCCGGCTTAGGCCGGCTGCTTGCGCAGCCGCCAGTTGGAAAGGTGCGCGGCCACGATCAGCAGGCTGCCCGCGATCGTCACCGGCGCTTCGCCCGGCGTCCGCTCATAAACGACCACCGCGATCACCAGCAGCGCGAGGCCGGCAAGCCCCGCCAGCAGCGGAAGGGCGCGCCGATGGTGGCGATAGCCGATCCACAGGGCGAACAGCGTCGTCGGCACGGCGAAGATCAATGCCGCGATATGGAAGCTGGTCGGGATCGGGATCACGCTTGCCAGCGCGGGCAGCGCCGCCACCAAAACGGGAAGAGCCACGCAATGAGCGAGGCACGCCGCCGCCGCCGCGATCGCCATGCTTTCCACAAGATCGGATCGTTTTGCCATCGTGGTGGCCAAATGGCAGCACGGGGGCGAGAATGCAATGATATAATGTATCATTGAATCAGGCGGTGCGCTCGGTTCATCGCATTTGCCTTGGATCGGCGCGGATGGGCCGGGGAGAGCATCGTTCCGGGTTTCGTGCAAACATCGGTGTCGGCGGGCGCGATTTCGGGTTACGTTCGTTCGGATGAGCAACGCGCGCGGCAAGCTGGTCTATCGCCACAGGCTGCCGACGCGCCTCTGGCATTGGGCCAACGCGCTCAGCATCTTCATCCTGCTGATGAGCGGGCTGATGATCTTCAACGCGCATCCGCGCCTCTATTGGGGGAAATATGGCGCGAATCGGGATCGGGCATGGCTTGCCATCGGCGGCACGCAGGATCGCGGCCTGCTGATCGTGGGCCGGACGGTCATTCCCGCGACGGGTGTGCTGGGCCACTGGAAGGACAGGGAGGGACGCATCCAGCGCCGCGCCTTTCCCTATTGGGCCACGATCCCCTCCCGCTACAGCCTGGCCGGTGCCCGCCGCTGGCATTTCACCTTCGCCGGGCTGCTGGTGGGCGGGGGCTTCGCCTTCGTGATCGCCAGCCTGTTCAATCGCCATTTCCTGCGCGATCTGCGCCCCCGGCGGGCGGAGCTTTCGCCACGCCATATCTGGCAGGACATCAAGGATCATGCCCGCCTGCGCTTTCCGTCGGGCGAGGCGGCGGCGCGCTACAATATCCTCCAGAAGCTCTCTTATGTCGTGGTGATCTTCGGGCTGATCCCGCTGATGATCCTCACCGGGCTCACGATGGGGCCGGGCTTCGATGCGGCCATGCCATGGCTGCTCGATCTGTTCGGCGGTCGCCAGTCGGCACGCTCGATCCATTTCCTCTGCGCCTTCGGCCTGCTCGGCTTCATCTGCGTCCATCTCGTGATGGTCGTGCTCGCGGGGCCGTTCAATGAATTGCGATCGATGATAACCGGCTGGTTTCGGCTGCGCGCTCGATGAGCGACGGGCTTCCATCCTCGGCGCTCACCCGGCGCGGCCTGATCGTGGGGGCCGGTGGCGCGCTGCTGGCGGGATGCGATCGGATCGGGGCGAGCGCGGTCGCGAAGAAGACCTTCAAGGGGGCCGAGTCGCTGACGATGGGCGCCCAGCGCCTGATAACGGATCGGGCGGCACTGGCGCCCGAATTCGGCGCCGGGGATATTTCGCCCGTCTTCCGCTCGAACGGCAATGCCATGCCCGGCTCGCCGGATTATGCGCGGTTGCTCGCCGACGATTTTCGGGATTGGCGGCTGGAGGTGACTGGTCTGGTCGCCCAGCCCCAATTCCTGTCGCTGGATGATTTGCAGGCCATGCCCCGCCGCACCCAGACCACGCGCCACGATTGCGTCGAGGGCTGGAGCGCGATCGGCCGCTGGACTGGCGTCCCGCTGCGTTTCGTGCTCGCCCGCGCGGGCCTGCGCCCCTCGACGCGCTACATCGTCTTTCACTGCTACGATTCGTTCGGCGGCGCGCCATATTATGAGAGCATCGACATGGTCGATGCGCTTCATCCGCAGACGATCCTCGCCTGGGGCCTCAACGGGCATCGCCTGCCCGTGCCCAATGGTGCCCCCCTGCGCCTTCGGGTGGAGCGGCAACTGGGCTACAAGCATGCCAAGTTCCTGCGCGCGGTGGAGGCCGTCGCCAGCCTCGACGGGATCGGCCGGGGCGGGGGCGGGACGTGGGAGGATGTGGGCGATTACGCCTGGTATGCGGGCATCTGAGGCGGCCCGAACCCGCCTCGTATCGCTCCCGCGAGATAACAGGGGCCTGCGGTTTCCTGGACGGGCTTCCTAGACCAGGGCTTCCGCAATCTCCTGCTGCGATCGGGCGGCGAGCGCCTTGCGATCGAGCATATGCGGATCCAGCGGTTGCAGGAAACGGAGCGTGACGGGCACGGGCTCCGCACGATTGAGCATCCGCCTGGCCTCGTTCGCGAAGCTCATGCCCGGCGGCCAGGCATAGCGCATCCGATTGAGGCCATAATCGATCGCCACCGGCTGCACCGGCTTGCCGGCTTCCACCGCCGAGGCGAACAAAGCGGGACGGAAGGGGCGCACGATGCTGCCGTCGCCTGTGCCGCCTTCGGCGAAGAGCATCACCGGCCGGCTGCCGTGCAGCGCCGTCACCACCGCATCGGCCTGTTCCCGCGTGGCGCCACGCTTGTCGCGGCTGACGAAGACGGTGCCGCCCAGCGCCGCCAGCTTGCCGACCAGCGGCCAGTTCGAAATCTCCGACTTGGCGATGAATCGCACCGGCGCCGTGCCGCCCACGGCCAGGATATCGAGCCAGGAAATATGGTTCGCGACATAGAGCACATCGCCCGTGATCTGCTGGCCCTCGATCGTGACCCGCAGGCCCAGCAGCCGGCCGATCGCGCGCAGGAAGCGCCGCACCCAGCGCACCTCACCGCCATAGAGGCGCGCGATCGAAAAGCCGATGAAGCAGAACAGGAGAATGAAGCCCGCCGCGATCAGGCGGAGCCAGGCGCGTATCGTCATCGCCGCCCGTCAGGCCGGTCGGTCGATCGGCACGCCGTAAAGTTCCATCCGGTGATCCACGAGGCGGAAGCCCAACTTCTCGGCGATCTTGCGCTGGAGAAGCTCGATCTCGGCATCGACGAATTCGATCACCCGGCCGGTTTCGACATCGATCAGATGATCGTGATGGCCATCGGCGGCCGCCTCATAGCGGGCGCGCCCATCGCCGAATTCGTGCCGCTCGAGAATGCCGGCCTCCTCGAACAGGCGCACCGTGCGATAGACGGTCGCGATCGAGATGCCCGCGTCAATCGCGGCGGCGCGCTCGTGCAGCGCCTCCACGTCGGGATGATCCTCCGATTCGGAGAGGACGCGGGCGATGGTGCGTCGCTGGTCCGTGATCCGCAGACCCTTCTCCGCGCACAGCGCTTCGACATCGATCTTGCGGTTCATTCCGATCTTCCAATGTTTGGCATGCGCTCAGCCTAATGATCTTTGTCGCGGGACGGAAGGGTGCTCACGCGACAAGATGGGGATCCGCCGCCAGCGAGCGGGCCAGCGTGATCGCGTCGTGGAGCACATGATCCCGCCCGCGATAATAATCGCGGCGACGTCCGATCTGGGTGAAGCGGGCGCTGGAATAGAGCGCCAGTGCGGGATTGCCGTCCCGCATCTCCAGCATCAGCCGGATCGCGCCGCGTTCCCGCGCCTGATCCGCGATCGCCTCCACCAGTGCGCGGCCTATGCCCCGGCTGCGGGCTTCGGGGCGCACGGCGAGCAGCAGAAGCTCGGCCTCGTCCAGAGTGCGCCGCGCGAGCGCGAAGCCTTCGGGCAGTTCCTCGCCTTCGGGCGTCGCGAGGATGAGCCACACATCGCTCAGCGACAGGATACCGAGCACCTGACCGCGATTCCAGGCTTCGCCATAAACGGGATCGAAGGCTGCATCCATGACGCGCATCACCGCCTCGATATCGGCGATGGCGCCGCTGGAGATGGTGGTCCGCGTCATGCCGGCAGCTTCGCATCCGGCGCGCGGCCGTAGATCGGCGTCGGCGGCAACGTGGCAAGCGCTTCGGTCAGCAGCACCGCGTCGCGCGCGTCGGGCAGCGTCTCTCGCGCCTCACCCCAGCCGCGCGCCTCGATCAGGGCCGGCGCGCCGGGGCCGATCACGATGCGCTCCGGCAGTGCGGCGGCGGCCTCGTCCGGCTTCATGGATCGGAGCGGGGAAAGCGCTTCGAGCGAAGGCGCATAGGATTGGAAAAACAATTCGCCGTGCCCGCCGGGAATGGCGACACCAACGGCCTCCTCTTCCCGGGCCATCGCCGCCAGCAGGGCCAGCGACGAGAAGCCCGTCACCGGCACGCCCCAGCCGAGCGCGAAGGCGCGCGCGGCGGCCAGGCCGACGCGAACGCCGGTGAAGCTGCCCGGCCCGCAATCGACCAGCACCGCATCGGGCCGGGCGCGTCGTTCGATCAGTTCCGCGATCATCGGCACCAGCCGTTCGGCGTGGCCGCGCCCGACCACTTCATGCGCGGCCGCCAGCACCTCATCGCCTGCCACCAGAGCGGCGGAGCAGGCGGCGGTGGCGGTTTCGATGACAAGGATGCTCACGTCTCAGGCGAAGCGCGTCGCGTCCGCAAAGTCCAGCCGGGGCAGGCGGCCGAAGATCGAGGCGGGATCGCCATGGCCCAGGGTGGCGATGAAATTGGTCTTCACCGGCGTTCCCGCGAAGAAGAGTTCGTCCACCTTCTTCCGGTCGAAGCCGGACATCGGCCCGGTATCCAGCCCCAGAAGCCGGGCGGCGATGATGAAATAGGCGCCTTGCAGCGTGGAATTCCGGAAGGCCGATTCCTCGATCAGCGCCTCATTGCCCACGAACCAGGCGCGGGCATCGGTATGCGGAAACAGCGCCGGCAGTTTCTCGTAAAATTCCGTATCCATGCCCAGGATCGCCGTCACCGGCGCCTTCAGCACCTTGGGCGCATTCTGCGCGGAACAGGCGGAGGCGAGCTTCTCCTTCGCTTCCGCGCTCGTGCACCACACGATCCGCAGGGGCGATTGGTTGGCCGATGTCGGCCCCCATTTCAGCAGATCGTAGAGCTGGCGCAGTTCTTCTTCGGCGACGGGCTCGTCCGTATAGCCATTATAGGTGCGTGCCGTGCGGAACACGCGGTCCAGCGCGGCATCGTCGAGCGGATCGATCATCATTGTCTCCCTGGGGAATGCGGAGCCGAAGGATCAGGCGGCGCGAACGTCCGTCACTTCCGGCACATAATGCTTCAGCAGTTGCTCGATGCCCTGCTTCAGCGTCGCCGTCGAGGAGGGGCAGCCCGAGCAGGCGCCGTGCATCGCGAGATAGACGGTGCCGCGATCGAAGCCGCGATAAACGATGTCGCCGCCGTCACGCGCCACGGCCGGGCGCACACGCGTTTCGATCAGATCCTTGATCTGCGCGATGATGTCCGCATCGGCGGGATCATCCGTCGGCACATCGTCGTCGATCAGGATGTCGCCCGCGCTGCCCGGGCGGAACAGCGGCGCCTGCGCCGAGAAATGATCGAGCAGAACGCCCAGCACGCGGGGCTTCAGGTCGCCCCAGTCCACGCCCTCGCCCGCCGTGACCGAAACGAAGTCGCGCCCGAAGAAGACGCTGGAAACATCGCCCAGATCGAACAGGCCCTGCGCCAGCGGCGAGGCTTCGGCCGCTTCCGGATCCGCGAAATCGCGGGTGCCCGCCTCCATCACGGTGCGGCCGGGCAGGAATTTCACGGTCGCCGGGTTCGGCGTGGATTCGGTTTCGATCAGCATGATGGCGATGTGGGCCGAAGCCGGGTGCCGATCAAGGGCGACGCGATTCCGGCGGCAAAAGCTTTCCTATCGGGCGCCACGCATCGGATTGCGCGGCGCCGGGATTCATTTGGCCTCGCGCGGCATTACGGCGAGGCGGCTGAACAGGATGGCATTGCGCTTCGCCTGCCGGATCATGCTGGAGAGCGATGCCGTCTCACCCTCCGCATGGGCGCCGGCGCCACCGATGCCGGTGCCCACCAGCCCATCCGTATAGGGCGCCGCGAACGCGATATCGCCCGCGCCGCGCTTCATCGGATCGAGTTCGGCCATGGCGGGCAGGCCGAGATCGGCATTCACGGCGTTGAGCTTGCCGAGCAGGGCGCGGCTGCCGTCGGTCGGCGGCATGGCCGGATAGCCTTCGCTGAAGACGATTTCGGCCGACGTGCCCGTCAGATGTTGCGCCACGATCGCGCGCATCTTCTGCATGATGCGATCCGCCTGTTCGTTGCTCAGGGCGCGTATGTCGCCGGTCGCCACGCCCTGCGCCGCGATGATGTTCGATTTGCCGCGCGCCGATCCCGCGATCGTATCCCTGGGATCCGCCGTCACGTCCACGCCGCCCAGGATCAGCCCGACATTGTAGGTGAGGTTCGGCTCGCGCAGGTCGCGGCGGAAGGCGTCGACGATCCGCGCCAGCTCGTAATTGGCGCCATAGCCGGCGCCGTCGGAAAACACGCCCGAACTGTGCCCGCTCTTCGCGCTCGTCGAAAGCCGCCAGCTGATCGATCCGCGTCGCGCGATCGATCCCACGTCGCGCCCGTCCTCCTGCGCCAGCCCTTCGAATTCGAAGGCGGTATCGGCCCATCTGGCTGCCTCGATCATCGCGGCGCGGGCTTTCTCCTTCGGATTGCCCACGCTCTCCTCGTCGCCGGAAAGCACGATGCGGATGTCTGCGGGCTTCAGCGTGCCGGCCTCCTTCATCGCCCGCAAGGCGGCGATCATCACGACGAGGCCCCCCTTCATGTCGTCCACGCCGGGGCCGGTCACGATATCGCCCTTGCGCGTCATCGTCTGGAACGGACTGTCCTTTTCGAACACCGTATCGAGATGGCCGATCAGCAGCATGCGGCTGCCCCGGCCGGATCCCTTGTGCTCGGCCACCAGATGCCCCGCCCGGCCGGTCACCTGCTCCATCGGCGTCCAGCCGACCGTGAAGCCCAGCGGCTCCAGTTCGGCCTTCATGATATCGGCCATCGCCTTCACGCCGGCGAAATTGCGGCTGCCGCTGTTCAGATCGACCATCTTCTCCAGCAGCGCGACATCGCCATCGGCATGACGGTCGACGCTGGCGACCATCGCCTTTTCGGGCGCGGTCAGCGCGGCGAGGGCGGGGGAGGAAAGAAGCAGGGCGGCGAGGAGGGGCAAGGTGCGCATGGCGCGAGCCTAGAGGCGGAAATGGCGGATTTGAAGCACCGACGCGCTGCGGAGGCCGAAGCCTAATATGCGTCCAGCCCGTGCTCCCGCTCGATCCCGTCGAGGCTCGCATTCCACAGGTCCACGTTCCGGCGGGCCTCCGCCACGAACGGGGATTTGCGGATCGCCCACAGGAAGGCGTTTGCCAGCCATCTGCCCGGCGCGCGCAGCGGCCGGCGGATCTGCAGGAGCAGGATCACGCGCGTCTCGGCCGTGTCGTTCCACACTTCGTGGGGCCAACTGTCGTCGAACAGGATCGTCTTGCCCGGCGCCCAGCGCACCCTCTCCGGCCCGACCGCCATTTCCAGCCGCCCCTCCGGCACGATCAGCCCGAGATGGCAGGTGAGCAGCCCCTTGGTCACGCCGCGATGCGCGGGGATGTGGGCGC
Source organism: Sphingomonas sp. (assembly GCF_003248515.1). GTDB lineage: Bacteria > Pseudomonadota > Alphaproteobacteria > Sphingomonadales > Sphingomonadaceae > Sphingomonas_I. Next base: position 42,258 of record NZ_QFOB01000003.1, on the reverse strand, counting down.
CCGGCGCGAGGATCGAAAAGAAGGCGGTGTTGAGATCCGGTATCCGCCCGACGATCTCCGCCGTGCGCGGGCAACGGGCGAGATTGGCCGGCACCGGAAAGCCATAGCCATGCAGGAAGAAGGAGCGCCACTTGCCCGGCGGAGCGATATCCTGGTGATCGGGCGAAACCTCGTCGAGCAGCGGGACGGAGTCCGGGCGCCGGAGCACGACCACGGCCTCGTCACGAATCGTTTCCCATTCGGCGCGCAGCATCGCCGCCCAGTCGAACAGATCCGGATCCAGCACGGGATCGTTCGGGATCAGGGAGGATCTGGCGATCGCGCCATCCAGCCGCGATCGCAGGCGGCGGCCGACCCGGATCGTGAGCGGCCGGCCCTCCGCGCTTTCGGGCACGGGTTCCGGGCGAGGGGGTGTGTCGGGTGCCATCGATAAGTCGGACAATATCATCGCTTGATAGTTGGGCTCGGATGAACGATATGCGTGGGCAGCGCCGATGTTCCCCCAATTCCATGGGTGGAGCGTTCGTCCGGACAGCGTGAACTCCGCGAAAGGCTTCGGCCGCGGTCGTGTCCGGTCCCTGGGCGCAAGCCACAGGCTCCCCTTTCACGCGGGTCGTCTCTTAACGAACCCGCTTGCGGACCGCGCCAAACCGGCCGGCCCCCACGCGATTACGCGAAAGTTTTTCATGACTGATTTTACGTCCCTCGGCCTTGCCGCGCCGATTCTCGATGCGCTCGCCGCCAAGGGCTACACCACGCCCACCCCGATCCAGCAGAAGGCGATTCCGGTCGTCATCGAGGGGCGCGACCTGTGCGGCATCGCGCAGACCGGCACGGGCAAGACGGCGGCCTTCGCGCTGCCCTCGCTCCACCGCCTCGCCGCAAACATGAAGCCGCGCCGCCCGAAGGCGTGCCGCATGCTCGTTCTCTCGCCAACCCGCGAACTGGCCAGCCAGATCGCCGACAGCTTCACGCTTTACGGCAAGAACCTGAAGCTCTCGGTCGCGACCATCTTCGGCGGCGTGCCGATCCCGCGCCAGATCAAGATGCTGGCGACCGGCATCGACATCGTCGTCGCCACCCCCGGCCGCCTGCTCGACCTGATCGACCAGCATGCGCTGTCGCTTCGCGATGTCGAGATCCTCGTTCTCGACGAGGCGGATCAGATGCTGGACCTCGGCTTCATCCATGCGCTGAAGCGGATCCATCGCCTGCTGCCGACCAAGCGTCAGACCCTGTTCTTCTCGGCCACGATGCCGAAGACGATCGCCGATCTGGGCGATAGCTTCCTGACCGATCCGATCAAGGTTTCGGTCGCGCCGCCCTCGACGACCGCCGAGCGCGTCGAACAGCGCGCCATCTTCGTCAATCAGTCCGAGAAGCAGGCGCTGCTGACGATGCGCCTGAAGAGCGATCCGATCGATCGCGCGCTGGTCTTCACCCGCACCAAGCATGGCGCGGATCGCGTGGTGAAGCATCTGGCGGCCGCCGGCATCTCGGCCAATGCGATCCACGGCAACAAGAGCCAGCCGCAGCGCGAACGCGCGCTGGCCGAGTTCCGCTCGGGCCAGTCGCCGATCCTGGTGGCGACCGACATTGCGGCGCGCGGCATCGACGTGGGCGGCGTGAGCCACGTCTATAATTTCGAACTGCCGAACGTGCCGGAGCAATATGTCCACCGCATCGGCCGTACGGCGCGGGCCGGCGCGGACGGCGTTGCCATCTCGTTCATCGCCGATGACGAGCGGCCCTACATGCGCTCGATCGAGAAGCTTACCCGGGTGAAGCCGACGATCGATCCGCTGCCGGAGAATTTCATGCAGGAGATGGCGCGTCTCCCCAAGCCCAAGGCGGAGGAGCGCCCGGCGCGTCCGCAGGGCCAGCGCCGGCCCGATCAGCGCCGCCATGATGGCGAGCGAGGCGGAGCCGAGCGTGCCGGCGGCGAGCGTCCCGCAGGCGGCCCCTCGCACCGTCGTCGTCGCCCCGGCGGCGGTGGCGGCGGGGTCGGCGCCCACAAGGGCGCGGTTCGCCGCACCGGCGGTCGCTGAACGGAACGGGGCGCTCCTTCGGGAGCGCCCTTTTTTTGTGCCGCCCCGGGCTCAGCGCGGACGAAGGGAAGGGCGGACGCGTCTCAGCGCGCCGGTTTCTTCAGCTTGTGCCAGAGGATGAAGACGATGCCGATCGCGAGCACCGCCACGACCGCGGCGTCTGCGCTGTGGAGGATCCGGCCGAGCCGCGGATCGGTGTGCCAGGCCGCGCCCAGTTTCATGCCGACCCAGGCCAGCCCGAAGCACCACGGCCAGGATCCCACGAACGTATAGATATGGAACTTCACGAGCGGCATCCGCGCCACACCGGCCGGGAAGGCGATGAAGGAGCGGACGAAGGGCAGCAGCCGGCAGATCAGCACGGTCGCGCTGCCCCAGCGGGCGAAGAAGCGCTCGGCCAATTCCAGATCGTGCATGTTGAGCAGCACATATTTGCCCCAGCGCTCCACGAACGGCCGCCCGCCGCGCTTGCCGACCTCATAGGCGACGATCGAGCCGAGATTGCAGCCGATGGCGCCGGCGGTGGCCGCCCAGAGCAACGAAAAGCGCCCGGTGGAGACGAGATAGCCGGCGAACGGCATGATGATCTCGGAAGGCAGGGGAATGCAGGCGCTTTCGATCGCCATCAGCCCGACGATGCCCAGATAGCCGCCCGCCGAGATGACGGAGATGATCCAGGCGGCGACGGGCGCGAGGATGCGTTCGACAATCGACATGTGGCAAGTTTTCCCGAGGACTATTCCTCCCCGGCGATTACCTGCTCCTGAAGGGAAATGACCACCTTTTTCGCCGCCTTGCGCGCGTTGACCTCATCTACCCGCCGTCGCAGGGTCGCGGCCGACACCGTGGCCTTCCTGACCGTGGAGGCGGGCACGGGCCTGGCGGCCAGGGTCTTGTCCGTGACCTTCTTGGCCAGTTTTCGAAGAACGTGCGCGGGCAGGACGTCCAGAAGGTAATTTGCGGCGATCTCCCGGCATTCGACCGCATCCCCGGCTTCGGGGCGCTGAGCGATCAGCCGACTGATCCGATCATCCATAAGCTTTATCTAGGCTTCCTGATTTGGGGGTCAAGCGTATTTTTGGAGTATTCCGAAATGAGTTTCGGATGTTCGCCCATGGAAACAAGGTTGTCCCTGAACGACCATCCGCTCTTTTCGTTTCTCGCTTCGTCGAATACGGCCTCATTGTCGCGGTTATCGAGAATGACTTCGATCGGAACGTAGCGCCCTCCTGGGGCAGCGGCGCGAATCGATGCCCGAACGGCGGCATCTATTCTTGGAAGAAACATGTAATGGATGAAGATATCATGAGTCCCAGCGAACATGGATAGTTTCTGAAGCGCGCCGGCTCGACTCTTCATCGTCACGTCGAGGACGACGTTAAGGCCGAGCGCGGCGGCGGTCCGCACGAGAACCTCGACTATGTCGCTGCTCTCCTCATGAAAGGCGAAGGCATTCCAGCCTTCATAGCCCGGCAGTTCGGCTTTCACGGCATCCGGGTCTATGACGAGAAACGCCTCGTCATAGACCCGATTCCGAAACCAACTCTTCCCTGATCCTCCGCGGCCGCCCAGCATCATCATGATAGGCCGACGGCCCGGCCTCGGTGTCGATCGGACGAGCGTTTCGACATCGAGGATGCGGCTTATGATCGTCTGATGCAGCTTCAGCCGGTCCCGCGTGTAGGTTCCGTTCTGGCGGTGGATGTCGACCGTCTCGACAACCTCATTCAGCGCCTCCCGGATCTCCAGCAATCGTGCACGTTGCCCGTGGTTGAGGTGGGCGAGGACTGCGGTGCTATCGATCTCTCGGCTATTGTGAGCCCAGGCGTAGAACGCCGCCCGAAACAGATCCGCCTTTGTCGCCAATTTCAGCCCCCCGACCGAGGGGAAGACTTAACCGGAACGGAAGCGTTCCGCTACCACGGCGGCGCTACAGCACATATTTCGACAGATCCGTATCGCGCGCCACGGCCGAGAGCTGGGCCTCGACATAGGCGGCGTCGACGGTGATCGTCGTGCCCTGGCGATCCTCCGCGTCGAAGCTCACTTCCTCCAGCAATTTCTCCATCACGGTCTGGAGACGGCGGGCGCCGATATTCTCGATCTGATCGTTCACCTGCGCGGCGATGCGCGCGATGGCGGCGATGCCATCGTCGGTGAAGGCGATCTCCACGCCCTCCGTGGCGATCAGCGCGCGATATTGCTCGGTGAGGCTGGCGCGCGTGTCCGAAAGGATGCGCACGAAATCAGCCTCGGTGAGCGCCTTCAGCTCGACGCGGATCGGGAGGCGCCCCTGAAGCTCGGGCAGCAGATCGCTGGGTTTGGCGACATGAAAGGCGCCCGATGCGATGAAGAGGACGTGATCGGTTTTCATCGGGCCATATTTCGTGGCGACGGTGGTGCCCTCGATCAGCGGCAGCAGATCGCGCTGGACGCCCTCGCGGCTGACGGAGCCGCCGCGCACATCGGACACGGCGATCTTGTCCACCTCATCGAGGAAGACGATGCCATTGGCTTCGGCATCGGCCAGCGCCTGCCGGCTCACCTCGTCCTGATCCAGCCGCTTGTCGGCCTCCTCGTCCACCAGCTTGGCCCAGGCTGCGCGCACGGGCAGCTTGCGCTTCTTGAGCTTCGATCCGCCGAGCTTGCCCATGATGTCGCCCAGATTGATCATGCTCATCTGGCCGGGCATGCCCGGTATCTCCATCTGCGCGCCGCCCGTATCCTCCAGCTCGATCTCGATCTCGGACTGGTCGAGATGGCCGTCCTGGAAACGCTGGCGGAAGGCGGTGCGCGTGGCTTCGGACGCATCCTTGCCGACGAGCGCATCCAGCAGGCGGGACATAGCGGCGTCCTCCGCCTTGTCCTTCACGGCGGCGCGGCGGCGCTCCTTTTCGAGACGGATCGCCTCCTCCACCAGATCGCGCGCGATCTGTTCCACATCGCGGCCGACATAGCCGACCTCGGTGAACTTGGTGGCCTCCACCTTCACGAAGGGCGCATCGGCCAGCTTCGCGAGGCGGCGGCTGATCTCCGTCTTGCCGCAGCCAGTGGGCCCGATCATCAGGATGTTCTTCGGCGAGACCTCGTCGCGCAGATCCTCCGGCAGGCGCTGGCGCCGCCAGCGATTGCGGAGGGCGACGGCGACGGCGCGCTTGGCATCGGTCTGGCCCACGATATGCGCGTCGAGCGCCGCGACAATGGCCTTGGGGGTAAGGGACTGGTTCATTTGCATCCTTCTCCCCTCCCGAAAAGGGAGGGGCCGGGGGGAGGGTGGAAGAGAAGGAGAGGGCGCGCGAGGCGGCGACCCGCCCCAACCCCTTCCTTCCAGGGACGGGTTCAGTCGTCGGACTTCGGTTCCTCGATCGTTTCGATCGTGAGATTGCCGTTGGTGAACACGCAGAGATCGGCGGCGATTCCCATCGCCTTGCGGCAGATCGTCTCTGGATCCTGTTCGTAATCGACCAGAGCGCGGGCGGCGGAGAGCGCGTAATTGCCGCCCGAACCGATCGCGGCGATGCCGTTCTCGGGCTCCAGCACGTCGCCATTGCCGGTAAGGATCAGGGTCACGTCCTTGTCGGCCACGATCATCAGTGCTTCGAGATTGCGCAGATATTTGTCGGTGCGCCAGTCCTTGGCCAGTTCCACCGCCGCGCGGAGGAGCGCGCCGCGATATTGCTCCAGCTTGCGTTCCAGCCGTTCGAACAGGGTGAAGGCGTCCGCCGTGGCGCCCGCGAAGCCGGCGATGACGTGGCCGCCCTCGCCCAGCCGGCGCACCTTGCGCGCATTGGGCTTCATCACCGTGTTGCCCATCGAAACCTGGCCGTCTCCGGCCACCACCACCTTGCCGTTCCTGCGCACGGAGAGGATCGTCGTGCCGTGCCAGCCAATCTTGTCTTCGCTCATGTCCGTTCCGGTTCGTTGCGGGGCGGATATGGTGGCGCGGCGCGGGGGCTGCAATGCGGGCCGATCCGCAAGCCCGCCGGAAACGGAAAGTCACACGGAAATGGCACCTCCCCGGCAGGTGTGCACCCGCTTGCGATCATATGCGCGCCTGCGGCGGCCGGGCCTATCGCGCACGCGCCTTTCCCCATTCGCGGGCTACCGTATAGCCGAGATAGCCGGTGCCGAAGAGTGCATAGAGCGGCTCCGGAATCGCCGCGAAATAGGCGCGCATGCCCGCGGCGATCGCCTGCGCGGCGGCGGGTCGGAAAGCGGCGAGCAGGCCGACTGGCATGGCGGCAAGCAGCAGGACATACATCACGTAGAGGAAGGTGGGGCGGGCGCGGCGCGTGAAGCCATCGGCGGCGGCTTCGGGCGGAAACGGCACGGGAAGCTCGGCCTGGATCTGCGTGGACATGGGCGACTCCGGTTGAGAGAAACGCAGAATATAACCCATATGGTTATTCGTAGGACAGCGTTTGCTGTTTCCTGAAGGAGCTGTGACGCGAACGGCAGACTGGCGCCGGGGGAACCGCGATCGCGCCCCGCGCGTCCCCCCGGGCATGACGATCCGCCTGTTCCATGTTTCCGATCTGCATTTCGGCCGCGAGGATGAAGCCGCGGTGGCGCGCTTCGCGGAGATCGTGCGCACGGAGAAGCCCGATGCCGTGATCTGCACCGGCGATCTCACGATGCGTGCGCGCTCCCACGAATTCGCGGCCGCGACGGAGTGGCTGAAATCACTGGGCGTGCCGGTGACGATCGAGCCCGGCAATCACGATCTGCCGTACTTCAACCCGGTCCAACGCCTGCTGGATCCCTATAAGCGTTTCGCGCGGCTTGCCGCCGCCATGGATCGCCCGGTGGATCTGCCGGGCGTGATGATCGTGCCCCTGAAGACAACCGCGCGCATCCAGCCGCGCCGCCTGTCCTGGGGGCGCGTCTCGCGATCGGGGCTGATCCGCGCGCTGGCGCTGCTGGCGGAAAAGCCGGCGGGGGCGATTGCGCTGGTGACCTGTCACCATCCGCTCGTCCGCACCGATTTCGCGGGCCATGGCGATACGCTGGGCGGCGAGGGCGCTCTGGCGCTGCTGGCGGAGGCCGGGGCGGATGCGGTGCTTTCCGGCCATGTGCACGACGCCTTCGATGTGGCGCGGGATGCGGGCGGGCGGCGCGTGCGCCTGATCGGCGCGGGCACGCTATCGGAGCGCACGCGCACCAGCGCGCCTTCGTTCAACGAACTGAGGGTAAAGGACGGGCGGCTACGCGTGGAGGCGCGGGACGTGGCCGAGCCGTGAGCATTTCGGCTGCGCCGGATCTCGCCGTCACATTCCCGTTCGGGCATCCGGCCCCACGGCGAGGGCGCGACAACTGGCATCCGTGATCGTGCCTCCGCTTTGGGCCAGCAGGGCGATCACGTCGGCCCGATCGGCCCCATCGCTCAGCCCGGGAAAGGCCATCGCGCTGCCCGGCGCGAAACGCCCCGGATCGGCCAGCCACGCATCCATCCGCTCGCACGTCCAGCGCCCTCCGGCGCGCTTCAACGCGGCCGTATAGGCGAAGCGCGGACTGTTCGTTGCAACGGCGGCTCCGAGAACGGCCCACAGGTTCGGCCCGTCCCGATCCCCGGTGCCGACGCCGAGGCTGTGACAGGCGGCGCACTGGCGGAACAGACGTGCCCCGTTGGTGGGATCGGCGGCAGCAAGACGCTGGGGCAGAGGGGTGTCCGAAGAGACGGGGGCGTGCGGGCGCTGGTCGGTGCACGCCATCAGCAGTGCCGCCTGCATGATCGACAGACTCATGAATCCGGCGCGGAGCATCGATCGAGCCATTCGACGCAAGGGCGGTGTCAGCCTTCGGTTTCGTCCTTATATTTCAGCTCGAGATAGCGGCCCTGCGTGGCCAGCGCGCGCATGTCGCCGGCTGCCAGATCCTCGCTCATCCGGGCGAGCTCGTCATCCACCGCGCTCAGCCCCTGCATCAGCTGCACGTCCGGCCCGATGCCGTCGCGCGCCTTGCGCAGCGACAGGGGCACGCGCGCATAGCCCTGGATCAGCTCCGGCAGCTCCTCGGCCAGCAACTTGCGGATGCCGGCGGCGGCGGGTTCGTTGGGATCGAGCGCGGCGAGCTGCGGGCCCAGCGCATCCAGCTTCACGCCGATCCCGTCAATCAGGCGCGCGGCGGGCGGGGGCAGCAGCGGGCGCTGCGCCTGAAGCCACGTCTCGGTGCGGGGGGCGAGGCGGGCGAGATCGCTCTGGACAAGGCGTTCGGGCGTTTCCTCGATGCTGCGGGACGAGAAGAGGATGATCGCCCATGCCGCGACGAGCGCGAGCAGCGCGCCGGTGAAGCCGATCATGCCGATCGGCCCGATCGCCATGGCCCAGACGATCGCGGCGGCGAAGACGGCGGCCGTGGCGACCGCCAGCCGGCGCAGCGTGCGTATCGCCGCGGCATTGCGCTTGCGGCGTTCGCGGCGGGCCTGGACGCGGCCCTCGTCGGAAACGCGGCGCAGCAGCGCCTCTGCATCGGCGACCACGCGATGGGGATCGGGCATCTTGCTCTGTTCCTGCCTCAGCCGACCGGCTTGAACGGATCTTCGGGCGTCGTGCCCCCGCCCGTCAAGCGCGCCTGCGCGGCGCCTTCCGCCCGCGCGATATAGCCGCGCGATTTTTCCACCTCGCTCGTCAGGCTGTTCACGGTGGTCTTCATCGAATCCAGCGCCTCCAGCTTGAAGCGATCGATCGAATCCATCGTGTCGTAGATGTTCTGGAAGGCGCGTTGCAGCGTTTCGAGCGGGATGGTGGAGGCGGCCGCCTGCTTGTGGATCTCGCCCGTCTGGCTGCGCAGAAGCTCACCCGTGCTGTCGATGATGTTGGCGGTGGTGGTGTTCAGCTGCGTGATCTGCTGGAGCACCAGCTTCTGATTGGTCAGCGCCTGCGCGACCGTGACGGCCGTGCGCAGCGCGGAAACAGTGGTGGTGGAGGCGCGATCGACGCCCTTCACCAGCTCCACATTGTTCTTCTTGACGAGATCCAGCGCCAGATAGCCCTGCACGGTCACCGCCATTTGCGTCAACAGATCCTGCGCTCGCTGGCGGACATAGAAGAGCGCCGTCTCGCGGATCGCCTTGGCCTTCACGGGATCGGTGCTGTCGAGATCCAGCGCCTTGGCCTCCAGCTTCGTATCCAGCGCCTTGGCGACATGGATCATCTGCTCCAGCCGGCCCATCGCCGCCCACATATTCTGCCGCTCCACATCGATCGCGGCATTGTCCTTGATGAGTTCGTCCTTGCCCGAGGAGAGCGAGGAGAGAATCGAGGAAATGTGGGTCTGGGCCGATTTGTAGCTGTCGAAATAATTGCGCAGCTTGTTGCCGAACGGAATCACGCCGAACAGCTTCTTGGGCGCGAGCAGATTGCCCTTCCGGCCGGGATCAAGATCCTCGATCGTGCGGCGCAGTTCTGCAAGGTCCGCGCCGACGCCGCTCTCCCCATCCATCGCGCGCACCGGGCGATCGAGGAAACGGTTGGACTGGCCGGCGGCCTCGGCAATCTCGCGCCGGCCCATATTGGTGATCTGATCCACCTTCTTGCCGAATTCGGGCGAATTGGCATCGAGCGCGGCGAGATCCTCGACGAAGCCCTCGGCCTTCTCCTCCAGCTGGCTCTTCTGCTCGTCCTTCAATGGAACGAGGCCCGCCGCCCTGGCGGGCGCGATCGCCTGCACCGGCGTCGGTGGGGTCAGCACCAGATCGGTTTCGGTCTCGGTCGCCGTCGTCGCCATCGTCAGGAAGCTCCACTCGTCATGCCCGCAAAATGGACGTTCAAGCTGTATGGTGCAAGTGAGACGGACTGAACCGGGCGCGCGGTTTAAAGCGTGACCCTGCGGGCGTCGGGGGGCGCTCGCCAGCATAACGAAGGTGAGAGGGGGCTGCGCGCGCGCGGTCCGCCTTCGCGCGTCCGTGCGCCGCCATAGGGCGCGCTGATCTCCATCACATCGCTGGCGCGCCTGATCGGCGGCTGAGACCTGCGTTTCAGCCGGCGATTTCGTGCGTCCGTCGTCCCTCGATCCGGCCGAAGAGCCGGGAGGCCGAGCATGACCTTCTGCACATCGTTTTCCGGAGCTGCGCTGTGAGCGCGGCCCTCCCCATCGGCGCCGCGATCGGTGCGCGCAAACAGCGCGGCAGCGCGGACAATCCCACCGATCCGGTGCGGTCCTACAGCTACGACGTCGACGATCGACGCGCGCAGCCGTGGCGCAGAATCGGGGGCGGCCTGATCCAGGAGGGGATCGCCTTTCGGAAGGCGATGAAGCGCGTCATCGATGAGCTCGAGATGGCGCACACCAAGGGCGGCCATCGCGGCGCCTATCGCATCACCGCCGATCGCGCGATCGTGCTGAAGAAGATGGTCGACTTCCTCGACCACAAGACGGGCCAGCTGGATCCATCCTGGGAGAGGCTGGCCGACGCGAGCGGCCGCGGGCGCGGGACCGTCGATCGCGCGCTCGAGGCGGGCGAACGTCACGGCCTGTTCGGCCACGTCCGCCGATCGGTGAAGATCGACGGCGCCGAGGGGCAGCGCCGTCCCCAGCGCAAGCAGACGTCATCCGCGATCTATTTCGATCTGCAGCGCCGCATGGCGCCCGACATCTATGCGTCCTGGTGGAAGCATTATCTGGCCGAGCTGGCGAAGTTCGGCCGCTGGTTCAAATCCCGCGCCCGGCGGATCCTCTCGACCTTCAACGGCGACGCCGCGCCTTCGCCGCGCGAGCCCAAGGTCCATCGCCTCGTTGCGCGTGCCCGCCGCGAGGTGCCCCCGCAGCCCGCCAGGATGCCCGTGGAGGCCCGTCCCGGCCGCCCGGCCAACATCGAGGCCGAGGCGCCGACGCCCGCCCCTGGCCAGCCCAGCGCCGCCCTGCGGGCCATTCTCGAGCGGACGGCGCGCAATGCCTTCGGCCGCAGTCTCGACGAAATCGAGAACGAGGGTCCCAAATAGAGGCTCTACCCGGACGAAAAGAGCATAAGGAGACGCTTCGCGTCGCGCTGATTTGATTGTCCCCCCACCGAAATGGCTCAGCCAGATCACCCGCACGCTCAGGCGTGCTTTCGGGGCAGGGGCGGCTTGCGCCGCCCATGGGCTATGCGAGGGGGACGAGCACGATCCGTGCCACTCCTATCGTGCCCGCCCGCCCGGATCAGCCGTCGCGGAGCGCGATCATTCGGCCGCCGGCGGCTCGATCGTCGGGGCCGTGAGGATCTCCGCCCATTCCTCGAACAGCGATCGCCGCGTCGCATGGTGCTGCGCGCGGTTATAGGCGGCCTCCACCTTGTCCTTCGGCGCATGCGCCAGGGTCAGATCGATCGCGGCGCGGTCCGCCGGCCGGCGCTCGTTCAGGATGGTGGAGAAAGCGGCGCGCCAGCCGTGCGGCGAATGGCGGCCGGCCAGGCCGGCTGCGGCATGGACATCGAGAATGGCATTCTCGCCGATCGGCGATATGGCGCCGGCGCGGCGCGGGAAGACGAAGGGTGATCCGCCGGCGGCCGCCCGGGCCCGGCGCAGCAGCTCCACCGCCGCCGGCGCCAGCTGGACGATATGATCATAGGCGGCGTCCGCCTTGCGCGATCGCTTCAGCTTCATGCGCGCCGCGGGGATGCGCCAGGTGGGTTTAATTTTCGCCGCCTCATCCGAGGAAGTGAAAATTATACGATCCGCCGCGATGCCCTCGAATTCCTCCCAGCGCGCGCCGCGCGCGGATCCGCATCGCACGGCGGTGAGCGCCACCAGCTGGGCGGCCATGATCGCCGGCGCCGGCGCGCTGGCCGCGCCGATCGCGGCGAAGGCTCCGCGCACCTGGTCGATATCGGTCAGCGCCGCCTGGCGGCGGGTGTCCGGCCGATCGGCGAGCGCGCGCCGCACGATCGCGGCGGGATCATGGGTGGCGATCGCTTCCGCGATCGCGCGCACGAAGATGGCGGAGATGCGCTGGCAGACGCGGCGCGCGGTCTCGATCGAGCCGCGCTCCTCGATGCGCTGCAGCAGCTGGAGCACGACGGGCGCGTTGATCGCGGTGATCGGCATGGCGCCGATCGCGGGGAAGACATGCGTCTCGAGGCTGGCGAGCACGTCGCCGGCGTGCGCCGTCGACCAGCTCGACCGCTTCGCGGCATGCCAGCGGCGGGCGATCGTCTCGAAATTGTTGTCGGCCACAGGTTGATCGGGGGCTTTCCCCCGGCGCGGATCCTCGCCGGCGCGGAGGCGCCGGCGGGCCTCGTCGCGGAGCTCGCGCGCGTCGGCCAGGCTCACGTCGGGAAATGCGCCCAGGGTGAGCAGCTGCGGCTTGCCGCCCAGGCGAAACGACCAGCGCCAGGTGCGCCGTCCGGACGGCGCGACATGCAGATGCAGCCCGCCGGCGTCGGCGAGCTTGTAGGCGCGCGCCGTCGGCGCGGCCGCGCGGATGCGGGCAGCTGTCAGCATATTTCTTGATCCGGTTTTGATCGAGATGGGGTAGATGGGCGCTATGAGCGAGGCGGTCTTCGTGTGGCAGGATCTGGACACCGCTCCGCGCGACGGCACCCGGATCCTGCTGCTCACTTCGGACTTCGGCGCGATCGAGGGCTGTTGGGATGTGAGGGTGCCCAACTTCTACAAAAGCCAGGCGGGATGGGGCTCATACGACCCCGATAATGCGGAAGGTGATTGGACCTCGCACTTCAGCGACGGCGATGAATATCGCCGGCTTTATTGTGGGGCGACGCCCCAGGCTTGGGCGCCGCTTCCGGGTGGTGCTCGCGATTTTCTGCCCGAATTCCCTTAGCCGTGGCGGAGATGCCCTCCGCCACGCTCCAGCCCTGGCATCCCAATTGTACCCTCGCCTTTTGGGGGTAAAGTCGATGGAGCCTCAATACGGTAAGAGGGACGTCGGCAATCGCCCCAATAGCGGACGTCCGCCGACTGCGTTATGCACTCGCATGACGTTGAAGCATCTCTTCGGCTTGGTAATTATCGTCTTGGGTGGCTGTGGAAGTCGGCCGGCGCTTACGAGTTGTCCCGCGATCGAGTCTCTAAATGGACGCGATCCGACAGTAGACGCCCGCAAGGCATTCACTCAAGGGGATCGTCGGCTGTTGATGATGGGCGGCATAGTGGGGACCATTCCCGGCGCCGAGAACTCGAATATCCCAAGCCGGATGTTAGCCGGCACCAGCGACACTGAACCCTTGGCTTGCTCGAACCTTCGGACGAACGCGCAGCGATACGCGGAGACTTTCAACAAAGAGATGTCCGAACTCGCCGTGAAGAACGACCGCTAACCACCAGTTGCGGACATTCGCTCAGCGGGTGGCGGAGGCGCCCTCCGCCACCCTCCCCTCCGAGGAACGGGCATGATACCCATTCTTCATGAGTGAGCAGACCATAATCGAGCGAGTGGCCGTTGCCCTGCTCGCGGCTGTGGCGCCGTGGGCAGACTGGGAGACGGGCTCCCAGGAAGACCGCGAAAAGTGGATGACATACGCTCGCGCCGCGATCGCCGCGATGCGCGAGCCCACGGTCACGATGATCGCGTCATGCGGCGATCTACCCTGTTCGCAGCAGGAAGTGTGGGCGCGGTCGATCGACGCCGCTCTTCAACCGTGAAGGCGTGCTGGCGATGTAGCTCGATATTTTTCGGCCAGGCTAGTCTCGATCGCCATCTCGCAGAACACTCAGCGCACCGAGCGCCGCCACCATCGCCGTTCCGGCAGGCGGAGAGCGCTCTGCTAGGCCAACGTTGGACGGACGAGGAGGCGGAGCATCTTGTCGCTCTAGTCCGGTATGGCGCCGCCCGGGCGCGTTGACTTTTATCTCAACGTTCGGCCATTTGGCGGTTCGGCGAAAGCCGCTCCATCGTCGCTGCTGAAGCGTTAGGGGCGGTGAGTAGCCTGAGAATGGCGGAGGAACCCTCCGCCACCCAAAACCTAAGCTGCTGAAACGGCGTGAATTTTCGCAGGCTCGAAAAGCGCTGTACTCAACATTTTGTGGGTACAACCTATTTGCGCCGCCGGTGATGATGAGCTTGCCGGCGCTGGTCGCGGCGGTTGGGCGTGATCTGTAAGCTGATGATTGACAATTGTAAGCTTCTAGCTTACAATTGCTGCGTGGACATCGAGGCCATTTCTCACAAGGCGCTGCGCCGGTTCGTGGAAACCGGGAATGAGCGCGGCGTGCCCGAATTGATCCGTGTCCGCCGCATGATCGCGTTCCTTCTCGCGGCCGAAACGGAAGATGATTTCCGGGTTCCGCCCAATTTCGGCGCGCACATGCTCGCAGGTGATCGGGCGGGCACTTGGTCGCTGATCGTCACCCGGAACTGGCGGATGACATTTAAGGTCAACGAGGACGGCGCGATCGTCGATCTCGATCTCGAGGATTATCACTGATGGCTATCAAGGTGCATCCCAGCATTCATGTGCATCCCGGCGCGATTCTCCGGGAAGATGTCCTGCCGGCGCTGGGGCGGCCGAAGGCGGAGATCGCCCGCCTTCTCGGGGTATCGCGTCAGACGCTGTACGATATCCTCAACGAGGAGAAGCCGGTAACCTCGCAGATGGCGCTCCGGCTTGCGAAGATGCTCGGTGGCTCGCCCGGTCTCTGGCTTCGGATGCAGCAGGCCTACGATCTGGCGACATTAGCCCCGAAGATGGAGCGGGAGCTTGCGCAGATCCCGGCGCTGCAGGCGGCTTGATCCAATGAGTAAGGGGCCGCCCCCCGAGGGCTTCGATGAAAACCCGGAATGGACCGACGAGACGACCGCCCGCGCGCGACCGGCGAGCGAGGTGTTGCCTCCTCATGCCATGGCGGCGCTGGTGAGGCGCAAGCCTGGTCGTCCGGCCGGATCGACCACGTCCGCCAAGACGCAGGTGGCGCTGCGTGTCGATAACGACGTGATCGAGCGCTTCCGTGCAGGCGGCGCGGGCTGGCAGTCGCGCATGAACGAGGCGCTGCGAAAGGCTGTGGGATTGTGAGCGATCCGATCTATCTCACGTCCCCAGACGGCAAGAAGGAGCTGGTCGCCACCATCGCTGATCGGCGGGTGTATCCGCGCCCGCCTCGCCCTCTCCCCGAGGGAGCCTCTCTATTCAAATATCTGACGAAGCGAGAGTTTGCCGCCGCCTGGATCGAGGGCGGGACCGTTCCGGTCAATCCGGCGAGCTATTACCGCTCCGAACTTCGCGAAGGCGTGTTCACCCCTGACGAAGTGCGACAGACCCAAATGTTCGGCGTCCGACCTGATCAGCTTGCGACGATGCAAGGCTATTTCGGAGCGGGCGCGGGGACAGTGGTTATGCATAATTGCACGATCAACGGTGAGGCGATCGGTTTCGGCATATCCAACATCATCGATGAAGATTCCTACATCGAGTGCTATTCGCTCAGTCACCTTCGAATGACCCGCCGAAGGATGGGCAAAGAAAGCTGCGTGCGGATTATCGATCCGAAAGCACTGAAAGCCGTGTTGGACGAACAGATCGGCTCGGTATCCACTGCAGGGTGCATCACCTACACGACCGGCAATAACCGATCCCACTTCGAAAAGAGCATGGCGGATCGGTGGCAAGATGAGTTCCGGTTTTCATGGCCCGGCGTTTGCACCGGTCCCAAGTTCGTGACGCTGCCGCCGGGGATGGCGACACCGATCACTCCATACCCATGATCAGCCCGGCGGATTGAAACCCGGCACGGGCCGTTGGCGCGCGACGGTCGCCCGCAGCACAATCAACGCCAGCCGCGCTTCTTCTTCAACTCCTCGGCCGCGGCCGCGTTCTGCGCCTCGCAGGTGGCGAGGATCCGATCGGCGCCATCCTTGTCGGCGTTGGCGCTGTCGAGCTGGCCCGTTTGCCGATCGGCAAAGGCGCCGAGTTCGCCGATCGTGTCATCGGTCGGCCGCGTCGCTCCCGGCGTCCGCTTCAGCAGCCCCGATGCGTCCACCAGCGGCTTGCACGGCCTCGCAGTCAGGTTCAGCACGATAGGCGTCGCGCAGGCAGACGGCATTGTGAAAGGCGCGAGCGAAAGCAGGATCGACAGGCGACGACGCGCCCGCGGCCGATTTGAGCGCATGGTCATTCTCCGAGGTGAGCGCGCGCCGGGCGTCGCGCCGCTGGTTTACGTCCTGCTGGATCCCCATCGCTTCCACGGCCGCCTTCTCGCCATGGCCGGCGATGACGGCAGACGCGGTCGATGTTGCCGCCTGCGTTTGCGCCTGGCGCGGGCGGACGAGAAACCACCAGGTGAGGAATGCGGCGAGCGCGATCGCGGCCAGCACGGCCGCGCCGAGCGCGACCAGGCGGGTGGTGCCCGAGGTCGAGATCATTGCGGGGTGCCCTGCTCAATCACCTTGGCCTTGGCGACTCCGCGATCCTTCAGAACGATCGCGCCGGCCGACGCGCCGATGCACGCGGCAAGGCCTGCCGGATAGGCGATGCAGAAGGTGTCGAAGGTAACAGTCACCATCCGGAACCAGACCAGCGCCGGCGCCATGACGATATACACCACCGTCCCAAGGGCGCCGAGCAGGCGCTGGATCTCGTACTCGCCGCCGATCCCGCGAAGTGCGTTGAAGAGGCTCATGCCAGCACCTGCAGGCCGATTTCACGCACGAAGCCGGCCGCGTCGAAGCTGGGGCACGCCTTCATCCACTCGTCGGGCGTGATCCTCCCGTCGCCATTGCGATCGGGGGAAAGGTCGCGGTGGCCGCAGATGTCAGCACCTGGGTAGCGATAGGAGAGCGCGAGAAGCTGCTGCCCAAGGCTCATCTTCTGCGCTGCCGTGCGCGTGTCTTTCGGCGTCTGCCCGTTCGCGGCGACGCCGCCGACATAGACGACGCCGATCGAGTCCGCGTTAAACCCTTCGGCGTGGGCGCCGATCTGGACCTCCGGGCGGCCGGGCTGCACCGTTCCGTCGAGCAGATGGACATGGTGATAGCCGATATCCTTCCAGCCCTTGGCCTGATGCCAGCGGCGGATCTCAGCCGCGTCCACGAACTGCCCCTCGCGGGTCGCGGTGCAATGGAGCACGATCCGGTTGATGCGGCGCGCGCAGCCACCGCGCTTGATCTGGAGCGCGATCAGGGCCGCATTCGTCTTCGGCCCGTCGGCGCCGTCGATCGCGCCGCTGTAGAGCCCTTCCTTTGCCAGAAGCGTTTGCAGCGCGCGCGTTCGCGTCGCCCGTGCGTGGGCGAGCCACGCCGGTTCGGTGGTCATGGATTCCCTCCGGAGATGGTGACGATTGTTGATGATTGTGCCGTTGCCGGGCGCGAGGCCGGCGAGGCAGGAGAAACCTGCGGAAACTACGAGGGTAACCGCGCGCCCCGCTGATCCTCACGCCAGCGGGGCGCTTTTCCGCCTGGGCTCGAGAGGCTAGGGTTGTTCGATGGGTGCGAGACGCGGCGCCGGCTCGTCGTCGCGGAGCGGCTCGAGCGGACGATCCACCTCCTCGCGATAAAGATCGCGCAGCGCGTTGGTCACCGCGCCCACCAGATCAAAAGGCTCTTCGTCAGGCGCCGCCATCCCGGCCCCCGAACATCGCATCGACCATTGCAACCAAGCGGCGATCGAACCGGTCGGCGATCAGCTGGATCAGGCGATCCGATCCCAGGGCGAGATAGGCGGAGGCGAGCGCCTGCCAGTTGCCGCTCAGGCCCAGCTTGCCCGAGATCGTGGCCGCCACGATCCCGAGGATGCCGAGGCGCAGGAGATCCGCGATCACCTGCCTGCGGCTGATGGGCCGTCCGTCGTTGAGCGCGCGCGCATATTTCGCGGCGGTGCCGGCGGCCAGGCCGACGGCGATCGGGCCATAGCGGCCGCCGGCCTCTTCAAGCCAGGTCATCATGTTTCTCCCGGAAGAGGGAGCATGGCGGCGGGGCGATGCCCGCCGCCATGCAGTCGTCACGCCGCCATCCGGTCGGGCGTGTTGTCGTTCGCGGCCGCGGGGATGGACGGCAGGTCGAGCCCGAACGAGATCGGCACGGGCGACGCCAGATAGGCCCGGATCGCGGCGGCCACGCGCCGGGCGATCCACTGGTGACCGGCGAAGCTGGGATGCACGCGCGGGCTTTCGTTGGCCATGAAGATATCGGCATTGCCGTCGCCGGTCGTGCTGCCGACCTTTCCGGTGCCCGTGATCCACGGCGCCGCATCGCTGTTGATCGGGATGAACAGCGAGTTCGGATCGCCCCAGCCCAGGAAGGCCGCCTTCAGCGCCGCCCCGTCCGCGAGCGTCTTCGTGTCCGCCTCGCCATGGACGCCGGCCCACGGCTCCAGGACAACGACGAGAGCATTCGGTGCGGTGGCCCGCTCCTTCTTCCATGCATCCAGGGCGGCGGCGGCGATGGCAGCGGACGTGTTCGACCAGTCGTTATAGCCGCCGCCATTGAGCAACATGGCGACGGAAGGCATCGTGCCGTCCGAGGCGACGAGATCCGGGTTGGAGAGCTTCCAGACCGGGATCTGATCCGCGATCTTCGGCGCGCCCGTCGTGGTGTTGGTCTGGATATAGCCGGTGCCGCCAAGGGCAACGATGCGCATGTCGTCGATGCCCAGCAGGGTTGCCACCGTGGTCGGCCATGCACCGAGAAAGCGATATTCGCTGCCGAAGCCCTCGGAATAGCTGTCACCGGTCACGAGGGCGACGATGCTGTCCGGCGAACGGACGGGCTTGGAGAGGGTCCCGGTCGGCGCCACGCGGATGCGCAGGATCGCAACCGTCTGCGAGCTTTCCAGCGTCACGACATGCGGCTTGCCGTCGAGCGTCACGGTGATCGTGTCCGCATTGCCGGTGCCGACGAAGGCTTGGGGTGTCTTGTTGACCCAGAGGCCGTCGACCGCGAGCCGGTAATAATGCGTGCTGCTCGTTCCGGTCACCCGGATCTGAAGCGCCGCCTCCGTGTCCGTCTGGATCGAGGCGCGCCACACCGTCGCCTCCCGGCCGGCGTCGAAGGTGCCGGCGGTGAAGAAGCCCGACAGATTGCCGACGGTGCCCGGAGACACGTTGGTCGACGGCATGAAATAGGTGCCGTTGGTGTAGAGGTACGGGACGGCGCCCGACACCCGCATCACGTCCGGAAGCTTGGGAGTGCTCGTCGAATTATAGACCTTCGAATAGGTCGACGAATCCTCGGACGTCGCGAGCGAGACCGTGAAGGAGGAGGTGGCGCCATCCTCCGCATTGTTCGCGGCGGCGCGGCTGGCGGCGCGACGCAGCTTCGCGCTGTTGCTGTCGAGCTGGTTCAGCGTGACGGCCTGGAGCGAATATCCGGTGCCGGATCGAACGCCGACCGATGTGACCTCGGATCCGGTGATCGGGAGCGTGAACGATTTGGGCAGGGTCTGGACGTCCTGCGCGAGCGCGGTCTGCGACGGGATCCCCGCCAATCCGATCATCACGGACAGCCAGAAGGCTGCCCTTGCGAGCATCTTCATCGATTTTCTCCTTGTGGAAGGTGGCGGCGGCCGTCGGGCGGCCTACTCGCAGTTGCGGTTAACCAGGCTGCTTGCGCAGATCGGCGCGGCTGGCGGTGTCTGATTGCGCGATGTTTGCCATCCGCGGCTTGGTGGAGGAGGGGGCTCCGCTTAAGCCCCCGTACACACGGCGTGCGATAAGCCGTTGCCGGGGAATCGTGGCGGGCGTATCACTTAGCCATGATTAGCTATGCACAAGCCAAAATTGGCGCGTCGGGCCCATGAGAAAAGTTCTGTCCGCGAGAGGTTTTCTCTGCTTAACCTTGGGATGGCGCCGACGTGACCCGTATGAGCTCGTTCCCTGGGCGAAGATGTCCATGACCCCTTGCTTCAATTAGCGCCTTCGAATGCGCTACCGCAGGGCAGGCTGTCATCATACGGCTCAAACTCTTCGAGGAATAGGATTCTTAATATGCAGTCTGCAGTTGTCGATCATTTTTCCGATAGAGGACTCGTTGGGATTCCTACTCTTGAAGAGATTGGCGGGCTCAACGCTTCGAACGAAATTGAGCTGGGCGAGCAGATACGTACCGTCTTGCGCCTGATGAAGCCGCAACGCGCCCTTGGCCAACGCAAGGCGCGTTTCGGTCGTCCCAACGATGGCGGGTATACCCACCTCGACGATTTTTCCGGTGTCAATGTTGCACTTTCACTGGGGATTCGGGACGACATTTCGTGGGATCTGGATGCCGCCAATCGTGGCTTACGGATCTACCAGTTTGATCACACGGTCGATGATCCAGCCCCCGAGGATCATCGCATGGTTTTTAGCAAAACCATGATTGCCGCTCAGCCTGCCACGGGCTGCACCACATTGGAGTCACTCGTGCACGAGCACGATAAGGGACTGGCCAAGCCCAACATATTCCTGAAGATGGACATTGAAGATTCGGAGTGGTCGGTCATCGAGGCCACTCCGCAGGAGCATCTCGGACGTTTCACTCAAATTACGTGCGAGATGCACGGGTTTGAGAATTTCGTCCGATCTGAGTGGCGACAAGGTTTTTATCGCGCGCTCCGGAAGTTAAGTCTGAACTATGCCCCCGTTCACGTACACGCCAACAATTTCGCTGATTTTGGCGTAATAGCTGGTGTACCTGTGGCTAACGTTCTGGAAGTGAGTTGGGCCAATCGGGCGGTGTACGATCTCGTCGACACTGATGAGACATTCCCCGGCCCCCTCGACATGCCATGCTGGAGCGGCGGCCCGGATCACTATCTCGGATCGTTCCGCTATTAGGCTTTACGGCCCCGCATTCCCGGCCGAGGCAATTGATGTCCCCGTGCCGGGGTTCAGGTAGATGCTCGTGCAGGCACTGCCAATGATATTCCCCGTAATCGATATATAGTTCGCGTTATTGGCTAAGAGCACACCGGTAGCGAAAGAACTTGAGTCGTTGAGGTAATCTCCACCGCAAAGAATGTTATTACTTATAGTGGCATAGTTCGCCCTGATCTCAACAGCAGCGTAGCTCGGTCCATCCGCTCGGCGGCCGCAACCGTAGATGTGGTTGCCAGAGATCGTTGCTTGTTCGTTTTGAATGTAGAGGCACGATCCACCCGCGTGCTTGAGCCAATTATTGCTGATGGTTATCGGCAAGCCTCGCTGCGCCGATGGGAACAGGCCGGGTGTAATCGAGATGAGTGTGTTGGCCGCGTCGCCGCTATAATACCCTCTGAGCCAACTTCCTGTCATCGTGAAGCCATCTGCAAGTTCAGTTATGTTAATCAATGAAGCAGATGTACCGTTGCTTTCAGCCTCAAAGTCGCTCAGTGTAAAAAATCCTGGGCAATCCTGAAGCGATGACATGCCGGGGCAGGCGGAATTGATAGCAAATCCTCCTGTTTGACAGGTGGTATTCGTCCACCATACCGTTTGGACTCTATCGGAAATATTATAGCAAGATCCTGCACCGCCGAAATTGGTAATCTCAACTTTATCAAAGTACACTGCGTCTAGAGTAGAGTAGGTCTTTGACCTATCTCCATGCAGATCGATCACATTGCAGTTTCCCGCGAAACCTTCGATCTGAGAATCCCTCACACCCACGAAAAAGCCGCCATATATCTTCAGACCGGTACACGCGGCATACATCGTCACATGATCGAGCAAGCTATAGGTCGTGTAGTTAAGCTCGACGAACGGCCCCGGACGCCCGTTTGGGACACTTCCGTTCAGATTGGCGAAGCTCAGGTTGCGGATCACTGGCCCGAATGAGAAGCGCTGCGTGCCGGCCTGCGATGATGGTGCGTTCGCTTCACCGGCCGCGCTGGTATAACTCGTCACCAAGGCCCGGATGACGGGTGCGCTATCCGTGCGATGCCCGGCGATGATCTGCGTGCCCTGGCCACCGTACGGGTTGCCGACGCCAGCGCCTTCGATCGTCAGACCGGCGCATGGAAGCAGAACCGTCCCGTTGATCAGATATGCACCGGGGGGAAAGAACAAGATGCCCCCCTTGTTCGAGCGAGCGCACAGGGCTGTGATGGCCGCCTGAATGCAGCTCGTCGCGTCGGTGCTGCCCGCGCCGATCGTCGAAGGGCAGAAATCGAGGACGCTGGTCCGCTCGCCGATGCGTGCCTGCAGCGTGCGCACGACACTACCTGCATCGGCGAGCTGCGACGTCGCGCCGTTGATATTGCTGCTTGTCGTCTGAAACGCCAGATCGCCCGGGATGCTTACACCCGTCGCGGTGACGCTAAGCCTGGGCGCGCTGCCGATGTTGATGGACGCGGCGTTGGTCGTCCGGTCGTAGAGCAGGTAATTTCCGGGTGAGAAGTTCAGCAGCGGATTTCCGGACAGCAGTTGCGCGTAATAGCTGAGATCTCCAAAGCTTGCGGTTCCAAATACCTGGAGATAACCCGGCGTTGTGATGTTCCCCAACGTGGCCAGGCCACTCGGGGCATAAACATTTCCGCTGGTGGCGATCGACCCGGCGGAGAAGTTTCGCGTCACACCCAGATCGCGGCCGACCGACGCATCGGACGAGGATGTAACTGTCGCGCCTGCCACGTTCCCGATCGCGGTAACGGCGTTGAACGTTCCGGTGCCCGAACTGGCCGAGAGGTTGCCACCCACACTCACGTTGCCCGTCGTGCTCACCGTGGCGGCGGACACGCCGCTTGCGGTAATGGCACCCAGCTTCGCGGCGCCGTTGCTGATCGTCGCCGTGATCGTCGTCATCGTCGTCGTCCGACGCCTTCGACTTCTTGCCCTTGGTCTGGTCGTCGTCGTCATCGTCCGAGGCGCGCGAGCGCTTGTGATCGCCTGCGTGCGCGCGCACCAGGAATTGAAGGCGCTCGGCGCATGACCGCCGTCGCCACCCCGCGCGCGCCGCGCCTGGCCGATATCCAGGCGGCCGTCTGCCGTCAGTATCGGATCAGGCCGGCGGATCTGCTCGGGCCGTCCCGCCGGCGGACGATCTCGCGGCCGCGCCAGATCGCGATGTATCTGGCGACGCGGCTCACTCATCGCTCGATCCCGGATATCGGCCGCTTCTTCGGCGGACGCGATCACTCCACCGTCTATCACGCCCGCGATCGCATAAGCGCGCTCGCCGAAGCCGATCGGGATCTGGCCGAGATCGTCGGCCGGCTCGAGCTGCGCCTGCGCGAGCTGGCGACCAATCCGCCGTGCCATTGCTCCGATTGCCG
Organism: Sphingomonas sp.; assembly: GCF_003248515.1. Taxonomy (GTDB): domain Bacteria; phylum Pseudomonadota; class Alphaproteobacteria; order Sphingomonadales; family Sphingomonadaceae; genus Sphingomonas_I. Next base: position 19,119 of record NZ_QFOB01000003.1, on the reverse strand, counting down.
GAGCGGGTCGCGCGCCTTCCCGCTGGATCCGCCGCAGATCCCGCTGCCCATCGCCTTTCCGGGCGAGCTCGATCTCGAGGTGGCGGCATGAAGCCGATCCCGATCTCGGCCGCGCGGCGCATCGCCGAGGATTACGGCTATGACCAGGTGGTGATCTATGGCCGGAAGGTCGGCGCGGATCCTGATCCGCACGGTGAGCACCTGACGACATACGGCGTGTCCGCTGAACACTGTGCCGTCGCGGCCCGGATGGCTGACGTTCTCAAGACATTCATGGGGTGGAAGGCATGATGCCGCCCACCTCCAGCAGCATCTCCGTCGCGCAGAGGGCCGCGGCGAAGACCGGGGAGCGGCAAGCCCGCCGCTCCCCGAACCCGTCCCGATCCGCGCCGGCAAGCCCGCCGGCGCCGGGATCGGCTCGCGCCGCCCCGATCGGAACCGATCGCCCGCGGCGCTTCACCACGAGCACCGGAGCGAACCCCATGGAGACCGTTCTTACGCTGACCGAAGTCGCGCTGAAATCCCTGACCGTTTCTCCCCTGAACGTCCGGAAGACCAACCTGGACGAGGACATCAAGGCGCTGGCCGCCGATATCGATGCCCATGGTCTGAAGCAGAATCTCGTCGTTGTCCCCTCTCTTGTCGACGGCCGGTACGAGGTTGTCGCCGGCGGGCGGCGGCTTCACGCCCTCATGCACCTGGTCGACGAAGGGCGTCTGCCTTTCGATGCCCCGATCCCGGTGCGCGTCGAGGCGCGTGACGAGGGGCGACCGACGAGCCTGTCCGAAAACCTGCATCGCGTTGCCATGAACCCGGCCGACGAGTTCATCGCTTATCGCACGATCGTCGAGGAGCATGCCGACGAGCCTGACCCGGTCGCCTATTGCTCGCGCCGCTTCGGCGTTTCCCGGGCTCATGTCGAAGGGCGTCTGCGCCTCGCGAGCCTCGCGCCGGATATCCTCGACGCCATGCGCGACGGAAAGTTGAACGTCGAAAGCGCGAAGGCCTATGCCAGCCTGGCCGACCACAAGCTGCAGATAACGGTCTTCACGGCCGAGGAAAAGAAGACCTGGGGCGTCAAGCATGAGCCTCGCTCGGTCCGCGACGCCCTGAAGTTGAAGACATTGTCCGTGGCGTGCGCCCAGGCCGTCTATGTCGGGATCGAGGTCTATCGCCAAGCCGGCGGCCGGATCGAGCTAGAAATGTTCCTGGGCTCGGAGGGCGGTGAGCGGATCGTGGATCCGTCGCTGCTCGATAAGCTCGCGCGCGAGAAGATCGCGGCGGAATTGCCGAAGCTGGCCAAGAAGGACGGGTTTGCGTCGGCGCTGCCCGCCGCCGGCTTCGGTCAATATCCTGCGTGGCCCAAGGCTCCGGCCGGCATGGAGCGCGCCTATGACTATGGCCTCGATCGCACCGCCCTTCCCAAGGAGCTGAAGAAGGAATCGACGGCAGTCTATCGGTTGGCGGACGATGGTTCCGGCTTGATACTCTACGGGCGCTTCAAGCCCTCGGCCGCGGCAACGCCGGAACCGACACACAGCCGCCCCCCGGCGGCGTCGGGGGGGGCGCGGCGGGCCCTGACGACGGATCCCCCGTCGGGCCCGCCGCGAAACATGTGCCCGTTGGCGGTGCCGGCTGATGACCTGCCAGCACGTCACCCTGCCAGGCGGCGGTTCGGCGATCGTCTGCGGATCGCGCCGGCGCGCCCGCTGCGCCTGCGGCCGCCCGGCGCCGCTCCTGTGCGACTGGAAGACGCCGGGCGGCACCTGCGATGCCCCGATCTGCGCCGATTGCGCCACGTCGCCGGCGCCGGGCAAGGATCTGTGCCGGACACACGCCGCCGCCTACCGGGACTGGAGGGCGGCCCGTGGGTGAAAACACCACGATCGAGTGGGCGCACCACACCTTCAATCCGTGGGAGGGCTGCCAGAAATGCGGGCCCGGCTGCGAGAATTGCTATGCCGAGACGCGCAACGCCCGCTTCGCCGGTGGCGTGGCGATCAATTGGGGCCCGGGCGCGCCGCGCCGGCGCACCAGCGCGGCCAATTGGGCGAAGCCCTTGCGCTGGAATGCCGAGGCGGCCGCGAAGGGCATCCGCTATCGCGTGTTCTGCGCGAGCCTGGCGGACGTGTTCGACAATGCCGTGGATCCGCAATGGCGCGACGATCTGTGGCGCCTGATCCTCGACACGCCGCACCTCGACTGGCTGCTGCTGACGAAGCGGATCGGCAATGTCGGCGGCCGCACGCCGATCATGGGCATGCCGGCGAACGTCTGGCTCGGGATCACGGTGGTGAACCAGGAGGAGGCGGATCGCGATATCCCGAAACTGCTGGCAACGCCGGCGGCGAGGCGGTTCCTCTCCATCGAGCCGTTGTTGAGCGGCATCGAGCTTCCCCGCGTGGATTTCCATTGCGACCTTTGTGGAGGCACTGGAACCCTCGCGCGCTGGCCGAAGGGGCGGTGCCACCATTGTCATGGGCGTGGCTGCATCCCGGCTATCAGCACTGATCCGAAATTCGGCACCCCGGCTACGCCGATGCGCTCAATCGACTGGATCATCGTAGGCGGTGAGAGCGGGCCTGGCGCGCGGCCGATGCACCCGCATTGGGCGCGGAGTCTGCGCGATCAATGCGCGGCCGCCGAGGTCCCCTTCCTCTTCAAGCAGTGGGGCGAGTGGGCGCCGATCTCGGAGATGTCCGAGGAGCTGGTCGACTCCTGCTATCATCCGGCGCCGGCGCACCATCCGGAGGCCACCCGCCTTCCGAGGGTCGGTCGAACCGTGCTGCATGCGGACGGCGAGCGGTTCGACGGCAAGCGCGCTTACGAATTCGGGGCCTTCCTCCAGGGCAAGCGCGCCATGTCGATGTACGCGGTGGGCAAGCGCCGCTCCGGCCGCCTGCTCGATGGCGTCCAGCACGATGGTGTGCCGGCATGAGCGATGGCCAGCGTCGTGCGCGTGCGATCCGGACGATCGAGAGCCTCATCGAGCTTTCGACCAGCCCGATAGCGATCGAGGCGAGGGCGGCTCACGACAAGGCATTCGAGCTGATGGAGCTGTATTCCGTGCGGCCCGAGGAGCTCACGGCCGGCGCCTGGCTGGAATGGCGGGCGATCAGCGCCATGCGGTTTCTGAACCTGTCCGGCCATTTCACGCGGCGCGCATCCTCGGCGGATGGGGATCGTAAGCGCTGGCAGGTGAGTGGCTGCGGTTCCGACGTCGGGGCTGAGGCGATGATCGCCTTCGCCGAGGCGAAGGGATTCGAAGGCATCGCGGCCCTTCCTCTCCTCGAGGAGGAATATTTCTGATGGGCCTTCACCCCGCCGTCGCGTCGATCGTGACCCTCATTGCCCACCAGATGGCGCGCGAGGATGCTGACGCCGCATCCCGCCCCGATTCCAGGAGGTCCGCGTGCTCCGTTGCGCCATCTACGCCCGCTTCTCTACCGATCGCCAATCCGCCTCCTCGGCCGAGGATCAGGAACGCGTCTGCCGGGCCCGTGCCGAGGCCGAAGGATGGCAGGTCGCCGGCGTCTATGCCGACATCGCCATTTCCGGCGCCACCAGGCGACGGCCACAAATGACGCGGCTGCTCGCGGATGTCGGTGAAGGCCGCTTCGATATCGTATTGGCCGAGGCGATCGATCGCGTCGCCCGCAATCAGGCCGATATCGCCACCATCTACCAGCGGCTCCAGTTTCACGACGTCCGCTTCGTGACCTTGTCCGAAGGCGAGGTGAACGAGCTCCATATCGGCCTTAAGGGCACGATGGCGGCGCTGCACCTGAAGGATCATGCCGACAAGGTGATGCGCGGCAAGATCGGCACACTCCAGCGCGGCAAGATCCCGGGCGGCCACAAATATGGCTATGACGTCGTGCGTCGTATCGGAAGCAACGGCCAGCTCGAGCGGGGGCTGCGCACGATCAATGAGCCGCAGGCGGCGGTCGTGCGCCGGATCTTCCGCGATTATCTCGCCGGGCAGAGCGCCTATCGTATCGCGCGTGCGCTGAACGAGGAGGGGGTGTCTTCCTTCACCGGCGCGCCCTGGCGTGGCGCGACGATCAACGGCACAGCGAGCCGGGGTGACGGGATCCTGCGCTGCGCGATGTACGTCGGGATCTTCGTCCATGGCCGCCGCAAGCATCGCCGCGATCCGGAGACCGGTCGGGCCGTTGTCAGCACGACGCCGCAAAGCGCGCGCATCGCCGGCGAGATGCCCGATCTGGCGATCATCGATCGCGACACTTGGGATCGCGTGCAGCGCCAGCTCGACGAACGCGCGACCATCCCGCTCCGGCAGCGCATACGGCCGCGCCGGCTATTGTCCGGCCTCGTGCGGTGCGGCGTGTGCGGCGGCAATTTCGGCGTGCGCACCCATCGCCTGATCGGCTGCCGGAACAATGCCGATGGCGGCATGTGCGCCAACTCGCAGACGATCCGGGAGCGAGAGCTCAACGAGCGCGTGCTCGAAGGACTGAAGTCGGAGCTGCTTTCGGCCGAGGCGCTCTCGCTGATGGTGCGCGAATATCATCGCGGCCGGGAGCAGGGCGTGCGTGCGGCGGCCGATCGGCGGGCGACGATCGAGCGCCGCGTCGCAACGATCGATCGCGCGATAGAGCGCCTCGTCGCGGCGATCGCGGGCGGTCTGGCCGATGTGCCCGAAATCGTGAAGGCGCTGCGCGATCATCGCGAGGAGCGCGTGGATCTGCAGGCCGAGCTGGCGGAGATCGCGGCGACGCCCGTCATCGTCCTGCATCCGCAGATCGTGGAAGCCTATCGCGCGCGGATAGAGGCGCTCGTCGCCGGCGCGCTGCCGGCCGGCGATGCGCTGGACGCGGAATCCTACGAGATCCGCTCGCTGATCCGCTCCGTGACGGTCACGCCGGTGTCCAAGGGCGTCAACGAGATCGTCGTCGATAGCTCGCTCGACAGCGTCGTGCGGCTCGCCACCAACCAACCCCGGAAGACCGAAGGCGTGACGCCCGGTTTAGTCCGTCTCGCTCAAGTGCAACACTGAGAGGCGTTCGCAGGGCTTCGCGAGCACGGCGACACGATATTTCACAAAAGAATTTTCACGGATCAGCGGTGAGATCGCCAAAGGGCTTTGCGCGTCCAGAAGGCTCCCCACGACATGAGGGAGAAGCAAGATGCGTATTTTCGGAATGGTGATGGAAACGGTGGTGTTCGGCGGCGTCGCGATCGAGGCGGCCTTGCTGTTCATGAATCTGGTGGTGCCGGGCGCTTGAGGGCGCGTTCGGGCGTGCGCGGAAGGGTGCCTTCCTGAAGCGGCACCGGCCGCGCCCTCGCCCCGAGTGTGTCTGGGTGGGCAGGGGGGCGGGCCGGTGTCACCATCGGTCATCGGGCACGTTGCCGATCGGCCGGATCGGAGTGCCTTCGCATCGCGTCAGGACGCGGCTTTCCTCCGATCCAATATCTGTTTGAGGGGGTTGGGCTTTCCCGGCGCCGTGCGACGCAGCCGATTGGTATCGTGATGCTCGAACGGCTCGGTCCGCCCGTGGACGAGGAGCATCGTGCGGATGTCGTAGCTCCAGGCATCGTCCCCATCGAACGAGATGTCGATGTCGTAGCTGTCCGTCCGGAAACCATATTCCAGGAAGGCGGTGGAGCAGATGCCATAATCGGTCTGGCCGCGCGCCGCCGTGACGCGGATGTGATCGTCGCCTGGCTTTCCGTGGCCCGATGCGAGCGCCACCTGGCCACGCGGGATCGCCAGCGTCTGCAGGATCACGCCCGTGGCAGGCTCCCACAGCCAATAGCCCACCTGATCGTGGAAGGTGATATCCTCTTCCTCGGTCGTGATGTGAATGTGATAGCGCAGCCCGTAGAGCAATTGCGGGCCGTTAGCCTGCGGATCGATCGCGTCGAAGGCGATCCGTTCGATGAAGGTGCGGCGTTCGGGCCCCTCGGCCTTGGGATTGATGTCGACGCCCTTGCGCGCTTCCCACCGCCCCGCCAGCCGGGCGAGCGGGCCGAGATTGGCGAGCGTATCGGGATCGACATCGCTGGGCTCGGTGAAGATATCCTCGGGAAAGGGGTTCACGGGCGGCCGTCTCCTGCGGGTTTCGGGAGGCGGGAGCATAAGCGGCGGCAGGCCGGCGCGATAGACGGCCGCGACGGCGCCTTGTTGCGGCGCGGCACTTCGGCTATGGGCGCCCTCGATCCGAAAACCGAACAACGAAAGACCACCATGCGCCTCCGCAACGTGGCCATCATCGCGCACGTCGATCATGGCAAGACGACCCTGGTTGACCAGCTCTTCCGCCAGTCCGGCACCTTCCGCGACAATCAGCGCGTCGAAGAGCGCGCCATGGACTCGAACGATCTCGAAAAGGAACGCGGGATCACCATCCTCGCCAAGCCCACCTCGGTGGAGTGGGAAGGCACGCGCATCAACATCGTCGACACGCCCGGCCACGCCGACTTCGGCGGCGAGGTGGAGCGCATCCTGAGCATGGTCGACGGTGTGATCCTGCTGGTCGATTCGTCCGAGGGCGCGATGCCGCAGACGAAGTTCGTGACCGGCAAGGCGCTGGCGCTGGGCCTGCGCCCGATAGTCGTCGTCAACAAGGTCGATCGCCCGGACGAACGCATCCAGGAAGTGCTGGACGAGGTGTTCGACCTGTTCGTGAGCCTGGACGCGACCGATGAGCAGCTGGACTTCCCGGTTCTCTACGCATCGGGCCGCAACGGCTATGCCAATGAGGATCCGAGCCTGCGCGAGGGCACGCTGCGCCCGCTCTTCCAGAAGATCGTCGATCATGTGCCGGCGCCGACCGCCGATGCGGACGGGCCCTTCAAATTCCTCGTGACGCTGCTGGATCGCGACAATTTCCTCGGCCGCATCCTCACGGGCCGCATCTATTCCGGCACCGTGAAGACCAACCAGCAGATCCATGCGCTGGATGCGGATGGCAAGGTGATCGAGGCGGGCCGCGCCTCCAAGATCCTCGCCTTCCGCGGCCTGGAGCGCGTGCCGACCGAAGAGGCGCAGGCGGGCGACATCATCTCGATCGCGGGCCTGACGGAAGCGACCGTGGCGCACACGATCGCCGACACCTCGGTTTCCGAGCCGCTCAAGTCGCAGCCGATCGATCCGCCGACGCTCTCCATGCGCTTTGCCGTGAACGATTCGCCGATGGCGGGCCGCGAGGGCACCAAGGTGACGAGCCGCATGATCCGCGACCGCCTGGCCCGCGAAGCCGAATCGAACGTGGCGATCAAGGTGACCGAGAGCGCCGACAAGGACAGTTTCGAGGTGGCCGGCCGTGGCGAGCTTCAGCTGGGCGTGCTCATCGAGACGATGCGCCGCGAAGGCTTCGAGCTTTCGATCAGCCGCCCGCGCGTGCTGTTCGGCGAGGATGAGGACGGCAAGAAGACCGAGCCCTACGAGACCGTCGTGATCGACGTGGACGAGGAGCATTCGGGCACGGTTGTCGAGAAGATGAACCTGCGCAAGGCCGAGATGACGGACATGCGCCCGTCCGGCGGCGGCAAGACCCGCATCACCTTCTCCGCCCCTTCGCGCGGCCTGATCGGCTATCATGGCGAATTCCTGTCCGACACGCGCGGCACCGGCATCATGAACCGGCTGTTCGAGAAATATGGCCCCCACAAGGGCAATATCGAGGGCCGCAAGAACGGCGTGCTGATCTCGAACGGTGCGGGCGAGGCCCAGTCCTACGCGCTGGGGCCGCTCGAGGAGCGCGGTATCCTGTTCGTGGCGCATGGCGAAGCCCTGTATGAGGGCATGATCATCGGCGAGAATGCCAAGACGGACGACCTCGAGGTCAATCCGATGAAGGCCAAGCAGCTGACCAACTTCCGCGCGAGCGGCGGCAAGGACGATGCGATCCGGCTCACCCCGCCCAAGCGGATGACGCTGGAACAGGCCATCGCCTATATCGACGATGACGAACTCGTCGAGGTGACGCCGAAGAACATCCGCCTGCGCAAGCGCTATCTCGATCCGAACGAGCGCAAGCGCATGAGCCGCGCCAAGGCGGCGTAAGGCGCAAGCCATTTCGGCACGAAAGAGCCGGGCGTTTCCTGAGGGAAATGCCCGGCTTTTTTGTTGCGGCGATCTGTGGCCCGCCGGGCTGCGTGCCGTTGTCTGGGCGCGATGGCGGTGCCGCACGGCGGCAATCAAATGAAATGATCGGGGCGCGAAGCGGAAGCGGGGAGGGGGCTAGCCTTGGCAAAAGCTCAATTTTCCGGGAAATTCGATGCGCCTGCCTTGCGCCCTGTCGCTTCTTGTCCTCGTGGCGACGCCCGCGCGGGCAGGCGCTGCCTATCCGGCCATCCCCGAGCCGATGATCTTCGACATGATGCGCCCGCTCTGCGCGGCGAAGGGCGAACTGGAGATCAACGCGCTCGCGCAGACCGTATCGCCCTTCCGCCCGCGTTCGGCCGAATGGGCGCCGGAGCTGGAATATGCCTATGCGGACGGCCATGCGATCGAATTCGAGCTGCCGTTCGACGGCGCGCGGCTCGCCGCGCTCAAGATTGGGTTGCAATCGAGCCTCGGCGTATCCGGAGATGGACGGACGGCGCACGGCATCCAGTATCTCGGCATCCATGATCGCGACGCGCGCCATTATTCCAGCAGCCTGCTCTATCTGCTCGGCCATCGCTATTCGTCGCGCTGGAGCTCGATGACCATGCTGGGCGTTGACCGGATCAGCCTGGATGGCGGATCGGGGCGCAATGCATTGTTGTTCAACCACGCCGCCTTTTACGATGCGAATGCGGATACGGTGCTGGGCGCGGAGCTCAATATGGCGGGCGGCGCGGACCGGAGCCTCAAGGTGAGCCCGCAGATCCATCGCCGTCTATCGGCCGCAATCAACGTGCAGATCGCGGCCGGATTCGAGAAACAGCGGCACGAGGCTCTGCGGCCGACCGCCGGATTGCGCCTCGTCCGCCAGTTCTGACAGCGGATTTCGTGGCGCGCCCGAAAGGAGGAACCCGGTTGCTCGGGGGTTCCTGCGTCAGCCCGCCCCCATCTCCAGCAGGACGGCCCATTCGTCCTCGCGCACCGGTGTGACGGAAAGGCGGGACTGGCGGAGCATTTCCAGCGTCTTGAGGCGGGGCTCCGCCTTGATCGCCTCCAGCGGCACGGGCCTGGCGAGCGGGGCCAGCGGTTTCACCGCGACCGACGCCCACTTGCCGTCATCTCCATCCGGCTGCCAGGCGCGCGTGATCTCCATCACGCCGACGGCGGCCTTCTGCGTGTTGGAATGATAGAAAAGCGCGCGATCGCCGGGCTGCATCTCTTTCAGGAAATTGCGCGCGGTATAGTTGCGCACACCATTCCACTCGGTTCCGCCGTCGCGCACCAGATCGTCCCAGCTATAGGCGTCCGGCTCCGATCGCAGCAGCCAGTGGCGCATCATTTCTTCTCCTGCCCTTCGGCTTTGGTGGCGATCAGCAATTTCATCCGCGCCGCCGCAATCGGCTTGTCCGGGCTTTCCTGCCACGCCTCGACATGGACGCTGCCGATGTGCGAGCCGACGCGCACCGCCACGCCGCGCGCGAACGTTTCCACCGGCCGGCCGGGGCGCATATAATCGACGGTCACGTTGATCGGCTTGAAGCGCTGGCGGGGATCGTCCGGCTCTTCCAGCGTCGCATCGATCGCGGCGATGGCGGCGATTTCCAGCAGGCCGGCTATGGCGCCGCCGTGCAGCCGGCCGGGCATGCCGCTCAGCCCTTCGGAATAGGGCATCGAAAGCAGCGGCGAGCCGCCATCCTGATGGACGACCGTGATGCCGAGGAAATCGGCATAGGGGAGCAGTTGCACATCGCTCATGCGCGGCGCTCCGCCGATGCGGGATCGGTGACGAGCAGGAAGCTGCCGGCCACACGCGCGATCGGGTCCTCGCCGTCGCCATCATGTGCTGCGCCTTCCACGAAGCCCACGCGCCGGGTGAGCCTGTAGCAGTGGCAGCGGCCGATCACACGGCGGCCCGGCCGCGCGGGGCGGAGATAATCGACGCGCAGATCCAGCGTCACCACCGGCTGCAACTGCCCGCGCTTCAGCCACACGGCCATTCCGGCGGCCGAATCCATCAGCGACACGATCGGGCCGGAGGCGAGCGTGCCCGTCGCCAGATCGGAGATCAGCCGGCGATCATAAGGGAGCGCCAGTTCGCACCAGTCCTCGCCATGGCCGACATATTCGGCACCCAGCGCCACCAGGTGTCCGGACCGCCCCCTGGCCAGCAGCTCGACGGGATCGAAAGGCAATGCGGCGTCGGTCATTTGCCCAGCGCATATGGAAGGCGCACGACGATCACAAGCGCGGTCAGCGCCGGTGTGCGGCGATTGTCCGCCGGATCAGGCGGTGAGGCTGCTGATCGCGGGATCGGCGGCGCGCTGCCAGCCGGAGACGAGCAGTTCGGCAGCCACGATATCGGCCGGGAAATCCACTTCGGCCCAGCCCAGTCCCTCGATCGAGAAGGCACGGATCTCGGCACGGCCGGCGAGGCTGTCGATGATGCTCAGGAACCAGCGGCGGACCGTGGCGGGATCGAACATCGCCTCCTCGATCGCCTGGCGGAACAGGAAGGTGCCGCCATCGCGGAACAGCAGCATGCCGATCGATTCGGCATTCGCATGATCGGGCGACAGCGTCTTGCCGATGGCGAGCAGGCGCGTGCCATCCAGCCGCACCTTCATATCGTCCGCGTCATAAGCCGGCTTGCGATCGATCGTCACCGTGATCGGCGCGCTGGCCCCCGCAAGCGCGCGGCTGACGATTTCGGGCGACACGAGCGTATCCCCGTTCAGCACGATCATGTCGCCCGCCATCTGCTCACGCGCGAGCCACAGCGAGGCGAGATTGTCGGAAACATCGTAGAAGGGATTGTGCAGCAGCTTCACCGAGGGCCAGTGCTCGCCCAGATAATGGGCCACGCGCTTGGCGCCGAAGCCGACGATCACCACGACGTCCGTCACGCCATTGGCCGCCAGCGCGCTCAGCTGCCAGTCGATCAGCGGCCGGCCGCCAAACTCCAGCAGGCATTTCGGCCGATCCCTGGTGAGATCGCCGAGGCGGGAGCCACGGCCCGCCGCGAGGATGATCGCGCGCGTCCGCTCAGGCGTGAGAGACATTCGTGGCGTCCTGGAGATGGGAATGGATCCGGGCGGCGCGCGAGCCCAAGGCTCCGCTGTCCCGGAAGGAGAGAATCAACGCTGCCCGCCCCCCCGCTTCGATCACTCGGAGGGGCCGTGCGTCTGGAAAAGGGCGTCGCTCTTCCCCGCCGCGATGTGGCGGAGGTGCGATTCCTGTCGGGAGATGCCGATCGCGCCCATGAACGGAGGCATAATGGAGTTGTCGCATCTTGTCGCCCGATTTGAACAAGCCGGAAACATCGGATTTCGGTGCCGGCCGCCGCGATGGCCCGCGATACCGGCGAGATGGGTTGGCGTGGCGGGCCGTGCAAGGCAGAAGGCCGGGATGGATGCCGATGGCCCGAACGAAACGATCCGCCGATTCGGCCATCCCGCCACCCTGATCGCGGAAACCGACGCCTGGGTGCTGCTGCTACGGCCGGATCAGCCGACGCTGGGCAGCATGATCCTTGCCGCCAAGGGAACCTTCACCGCCTTTGGCGATCTGCCACCCGCCGCCTTCGCCGATTTCGGACGGATGGTGGGCCGGATCGAGGCCGCGCTGCGCGCCACCGTGGCGCCTGCGAAGATCAACTATCTGATGCTGATGATGGTCGATCCACACGTCCATTTCCACATCCTGCCGCGCTATGCGGGCGAGCGGAGCGAGGCGGGGCTGACGGTGGCCGATGCGGGCTGGCCGAAACAGCCCGATCTGGCCAGCGCGAAAAGGCCGGATGCCAATCAGGTGCAGGCGCTGTGCGCATGGCTGCGCGCGGCGATGTGACGGGCGGCCGCCGGTTTCCGCCCCGCGCCGGCCGCATCGGCGCGAGCGGATCGAGCATCTAATCCCGCTGGCGCAACAGCCGCTCGATGCGGCCGGACAGGTCGGCGACGCGGAAGGGCTTGGTGAGCACTTCCATGCCGCGCTCGATATGGCCGTGGTTCAACACGGCATTTTCGGCATAGCCGGTGATGAAGAGCACCTTCAGATCCGGCCGGATCGCGCGCGCCGCATCCGCCACCTGCCGCCCGTTGAGGCCGCCGGGCAGACCCACGTCCGTAATCAAAAGATCGATCCGCTCGGATCCCTGAAGGATGCGCAGGCCGGCGGGGCCATCCCCCGCCTCGATACAGGCATAGCCCAGTTCTTCCAGCGTATCGACGATCAGCATGCGCACCGTGGGCTCGTCATCCACGACCAGCACCGTCTCGCCCGCGTCCGCCGGGATGGCCGCATCCTGCTTCTCCTCGATCGGGATCGCATCTTCCTCGCCGAAATGACGGGGCAGATAGATGCAGACCATCGTGCCCCGGTCGAGTTCCGAATAGATGCGCACATGGCCGTTCGACTGGCGCGCGAACCCATAGACCATGGACAGGCCCAGGCCCGTGCCCTGGCCGATCGGCTTGGTGGTGAAGAAGGGATCGAAGACGCGCCCGAGATCCTCTTTCGGGATGCCCGTTCCGGTATCGCTGACGCAGATCGTGACATATTGGCCGGGATCCAGCCCGCGCTCGCGCGCGCCATGCTCGTCGAGCCATTTGTTGCCCGTCTCGATCGTGATCTGCCCACCGGTGGGCATCGCATCGCGCGCGTTGATGCAAAGGTTGAGGATCGCATTTTCCAGCTGGTTGGCGTCCACCAGCGCGGGCCACAGGCCGGCCGACGCGATCGTCTCCACCTCGATCGACGGACCGACCGAGCGCTGCACCAGTTCCAGCAACTCGGCCATCAGCCGATTGACGACGATCGCCTTGGGCGAAAGCGTCTGGCGGCGTGAGAAAGCGAGAAGACGGTGGGTAAGGGCCGCCGCGCGGCGCGCCGCGCCCTGGCCGGCCGAGACATAGCGTTCCGCATCGGCCATCCGCCCCTGCGCCACCCGCGCCGCGATCATTTCGAACGCGCCCGATATGCCGGCAAGAAGATTGTTGAAATCATGGGCAAGGCCGCCTGTGAGCTGGCCGACAGCCTCCATCTTCTGCGCCTGACGCAGCGCCTCCTCCGTTTCGCGAAGGGTTTCCTGTTCGCGCAGCCGATCCGTCACGTCATAGGAGAAATGGTAGGCGCCGATCTGGCTTGCCCGCGCGTCACGCAGCACGCTCGCGCGTATTTCCAGCTGTCGCGGGCCGAGAATGGGATCGTACACTTCGATGATCTGCGTGAATTCCTCGCCGGCGAAGGTGCGCGCCCATAGCGCGCGGATCATCTCGATCTGCTCGGTCTTGCCCTTGAGCAGATCCAGCATGTTGTCGCCGACCTTGGGCCTGGTTCCGCAAAACGTCTCGAAGGCGGCCGCCGCCGCGCCGTTGATCGCGAGCCACCGATAATCCGGCGCGAGCACATGAACGTGTGCGTCCGCCCCATCCACGATATCGGCCAGAACCTTGCGTTCAGCCAGCGCGACGGCGACGCGGGCCTCCAGCGTTTCGTTGAGCCGCACCAGTTCCAGCTCGACGCGGCGGCGCGCCGTAATATCCTGAAACAGCACGGCCACCTGGCGCCGGCTCGGCGGCTCGATGCGGAAGGCCGAAAGGGAGAGATAGCGGCCCGTGGCTTCCAGCTCGCGCTCGAAGCGGATCGGGATGCCTGTGGCGAGCACCGTGCCATAGCGCTCCACCCAGTCGCCGGCCTCTTCGGGAACCATTTCCCGCACCTTCTGGCCCACGACGTTCGGGATACCGGCATTGACGGCGTAGGCGGCGTTCGCCTCGATATGGATATAGTCGCTCAGCGGGCCATGAGGGCCATCGAGGAATTCGATGATGCAGAAGCCTTCGTCCATCGCCTCGAAAAGCGTGCGATAGCGATCATCCTGCTCGCCCCGCATGCGGGCCGCGAGGCGCAGCTCGAACTGGTCCATCACCTGGCGGGCCAGCACCTTCAGCGTGCGCTGCTGCAGTTCAGTGAGATCCTTGGGGGCCATATCGAGCACGCAGAGCGTGCCGATCGCGTGGCCATCGTGCGTTTTCAGCAGCGCCCCTGCGTAGAAGCGAAAGCCGGGCTTGCCTGTGACAAGCGGGTTGCCCGCGAAGCGGGGATCCCGCGTGGCATCGGGGATCAGCAGGAAATCCTCCTCCAGGATCGCCTGCGCGCAGAAGGACGTTTCGAGCGGCGATTCGCGCACTCCGAGCCCGACCTCGGCCTTGAAGAATTGCCGCTCCTTTCCGATCAGGTTCACCACGCCGATCGGCGCGCCGCAAATGTCCGCCGCCAGCCGCGCCACCTCGTCCAGCGCGTTTTCCCGCGGGGTATCGAGAATATCGTAGCGATCGAGCGCCTCTAGGCGCGCCGCTTCGCGATCGTGCGGGCCATTGTCTGCCATGGATCTCGGTCGCCCGTCCGCCCCTTGATGCGCTTGCGTCGTCTTACGCCTGACTGCTCGAATGCGCGACAGCGGCGAAGGCTCCCCAGCGGGCGGCGATCGGTATGACTCTGGACCCAAGGGACGGGCGGTGGCGCCGATCCGGACATCAGACTGGCGGTGGCCGTGAATCGCCTTCGTCCGGCATCTTCCGCCCCGGTCTCGTCGCGGATCGGGGGCGGAGGAAAAGTCCCGCCCCCGCTCCTGTGGAGTCGAGCGGGGGCGGGCAGCTCACGCGACGCTTACCGACACACGCTGGCGGCGGCGCATCGCCCCGCCGACCAGACCGAAACCGCCGATGAACATGGCCCAGGTGGCCGGCTCCGGCACGTCCGAGATGGGCGAGAAGCTGTCGTTGAACTGCCAGCTCACGATATCGTGATTTTCGTAGCCGGAGCCGGTGGCGGAGGTGAAGCCGACATAGGCCGCATCGCCGCCGATCACCGAGGCGAGATCCAGCTGGTAGGAGAGCAGCGCCGAAAGCGGGCGAGGCTCCACCGCCGCACCCAGCCGCACCTCCAGCGTGGCGCCGTCATAATCGATCCAGGCGGTGAGATCGGTGCCGGAGGAGAGATAGCCGGCGGCAAGCTCGGCCGTGGCGACCGAGGCGAGATCGCCATTGATATCCAGCGCCTCACCGAAATCCACCGCGACATGATCGGTCGCGGGATCGTTGCCGAAGGCGGGGAAGGTATCGAATTCCACGCCGAAGCTCTTGGCGATGCCGGCGATGCCGATGCCCGATCCGCCGGTGCCGACTGAATTGGAGACGGGCTGGATCGTGAAGACGAAGCCATCGGCGGGCGCGAGGCCGCCCGGATCGTTGATGTTGAAGGTAAAGCGCGTGCTGAACGCATAGCTGCCCGTCAGCAGGATCGGGTTCAGGCTGTAGGCGGATCCGGCCTGCCCCTCGAGAGCGGGGGTCAGCCGCAGCACGGTGCGGCCCTGCGCATCGGTTGCGGTGGCGGTGCTGCCGTTCAGCGCCAGCGCGCTGGTATCCGCGAAATCGGTGAAGGCGAGATTGGTCGCCGTCGCCGGGCTGCCGAGCAGGATCGCGCCCGCCATCGCCAGCCCGAGCCCCCGCCGGCGGGAAGAATGTAACGCAGATAAGCCGATCGTCACCATGAACCTGCCCCTCGTTCAAAGCCGCCCCGGAAAGGGCCGGCATTAGGTTTCATGGAGGAATGCGCGATCGCGCGGCCGGCGGGGCCAGCGGGTTAACAAAAAATTCAGCGGGATGGCGCGAGGGGCCGGGTGGCCGCTTCCGGCAGCGGTTCAGGGCCGGCAGAAACGCCCTTGCAGCGCCTTTGCGTTCGGCTGATTCTTCCTTTTGTCGAGCGCGCCGAGATGGCCGGCCGCGTCGATCCTGGCCCACATGGCGACCGCGCGCTCCGCAGCCGCGCAGGCGTCGGCATGGCGGCCCGCCTCGCCCAGCAATTCGGCATGGGGGGCGAGGCCGATGGCGAGATCGCGCATGCGCTGCGGATCGGCGGGCGTGCCTGCCAGCCGCGCCTCGCGCAGCGCCACGCTGGCGGCCGAGGGCGTGATCGCGGCGACGATCCGCCCCTGCCTGCGCAGCAGCACGGCCTTTTCGGCGAGCAGCACGAGCAGCTTCTTCTCGGCGGCCGCATCCGTGCCCTGCGCGAGCAGCGCCCGCAGCGCCGCGATGCCGCGATCCGCCACGCCGATCGCCTCCTCCAGCCGCGTCGGAAACTCCTCCAGCGTGCCGGCGATGTCGAACGCATATTCGCCCTTGAGGATCACGAACTGGGGCGTCGTGCCGTAAAGCGCGATCGCGGCATCCAGCCGGCGATCGGCCGCGACGAAATGGTCCAGCGATTCCGCGACCCGGCCCGCCTGATATTCGGCATCGCCCAGCCGCGCGAGCATCCGCATCTCCAGCAGGGCCGCCTGCCGCGCGAGCGGGGCAGGCCATGTATGGTCGCGCACCGCGCCGAGCGAAGCTTCCAGCATGCGGCGCGCCTCGGCCGGGCGATCGAGCGTCCAGATCAGATCATAGGCTTCGTTGGCGGCGGCGGCGATCAGGCCCAGCCGGCTTGCATCGTCGCGCGGATCGATCGCCCGTGCGGCCGAGAAATCCTGCCGGGCTTCGTGCGTCAGCGCGATCGACGCTCGCCCTTCGCCGTCCAGCGCCCAGCGATCGATCGCCAGCCAGCCGCGCTCGGAGAGCATTTCCGCGCGCCGATCGTCGCCGGCGCCCGCCAGCAGGTGCTGCGCGCTCGCGATCGAGGCGCGCGCCGCACCGGGCAGGCCGAGGTTGGTCACGCTCGGCAGGCCCTGTACCGCGGCGAGCCGGCGATAGGCGCGCGCCGTCTCCAGCCGCAGGCCGGGATCGGCATCGGGCGAGACGTGGAGATCGGAAAGATAGGCGGCGGCCTGGGCGGCGATCTCCGCACGGCGCTGCGCCGTGCCGGGCTGTGCGGCGAGACGATCGTAGAGATCACCCAGCAGATATCGGGAAAGGCGGCGCAGCCCGGCGGCATTGGCATCGGCCTGCTCGGATCGCATCCGCGCCTCGCTCCAGCCGCGATAGGCCAGCGCGCCCGCGCCCGCCACGAGCAGCAGCGCCATCGCGAGGATTGCCAGGGTGCGGCGGTTCCGCGCGACGAACAGCCTCGTCACATAAGCGGGCCGGTGTCGCCGCGCCTCGACCGGGCGACGCTCCAGCCAGCGGAGCAGATCGGCGCGCAGCGCATCGGCGCCGGAATAGCGCGCGGTGATATCCGGCGCGGCCGCCCGAGCGATGATCGCGGCGAGATCGGCGGGATAGGGGGCGGAGCCGAGCGTGGCCGCCAGCAGCAGACCGAGCGCATAGAGATCGTCGGAGACGGAGGGCAGTCCGCCGGCGCGCCGCTCGGGGCTGGCGAAGGCGGGCGTGAGCGGGCTGCTCTGTCCCGCGCCATCGCCCTCGATCAGGCGCGCCACGCCGAAATCGAGCAGCCGCACGCGCCCGCTTTGTTCGACCAGCACATTATCCGGCTTGATGTCGCCATGCGCGATCAGCGCGCCGTGGGCGGCGGAAACGGCGGCACAGACCTCCACGATCAGCCGCACACGATCCTGCGGGGAAAGCCCATGATCCTGTGCGAAGCGGGTGATGGGCAGGCCATCCACCCGCTCCATCAGGATATAGGGCCAGCCCTCTGCGATTCCGCCGTCGATCAGCCGCGCGACGCCCGGATGCTCGATCCGCGCGAGGATGCGCCGCTCTTCCGCGAAGCGCGTGAGGGCGGAGGGCGTGAAGCAATCGGGGTGGATCAGCTTCACCGCCACGCGATGCTCGAACAGGCCATCGCCGCGATCGGCCGCGAAGACGAGTGCCATGCCGCCCTCGCCGATCAGCTCGCCCAGCCGATAGTCGCCCACGCTGCGGGGAATGGCCATCAGCGTGCGCGCGGGCTGCTCGCCATCGACGGTGGGAAAGGAAGAGCGCGAGCGCGAGGACGCGGCCTCCAGCGTGAGCACGGCATCGCGCACAGCCGGTGGCTCCCGGCTCAGCAGCCGTTCGCGCGCGGCGGGCTCCTCGAACAATCGTTCGAACAGCAGCAAGGCGCGCAGCTGGATGCCGGCATCGCTGGCCTGGGCTTCACTCACCGCTTTCGATCCGCGTTTGTAGCCAGGCGCGCGCCGCCGCCCAGCGCCGCTTCACGGTGCGCGGGGAAATCTGTTCGGAGGCGGCCACCTCCTCCACGTCCATCCCCAGCGAGAAACGCAGTTCGATGATGCGCGCATGGTCGGGCGACATCGCCGCCAGTTCCTCCAGCGCGCTGTCCAGTTCGTCCAGCCGGGCGGGCTGCTCGCGCTCGGGCCAGATGGTGAGCAGCACGGGCGTGCGCTTCGCCGCGCGGCGGCTGCGCACCTCGTCCAGCAGGGCGCGGCGGGTGATGCGGGCGGCGGTGGCCAGCATGTGGGCGCGGGTCTGGAAGCGATCGGGCTCCAGCATCAGCAGACGGATCGCGGCCTCGTGCGCCAGTTCGGTGGGCTGAAACAGGCGGCGGTCGCTCTCGGAGGCGAGCAGGCGGCGCGCGATGCGGCGCATCTCTTCGTAGCAACCCGCGACCGTTTCCTCGCCGCCGGTGGCGAAAGCGGTGCGATCCTCTCTCGAACAGTCCGACGCCACGCTTGTTGGGCCCCCCGGCCAAGCCTGCTGGGGCGAGGATGACGCAAGCGCGGGGCGGCGGCAAGACGATCCGACCGTGTTTTCGATGCGTTAACCACCTTTGCCCGCGCAAAGGGCGGGCACGCGGCGCCGCTCCGGGCCGAATGGTGGCACAAAGGATGACAGGCCGGATTGATGGTTGACGCGGCCCCGTATCCGGGCCGAGTGGATTGACCGATGACGAATCGTGATAGTGCGCTGCTGGACGGCATCGATGCACCGGCCGATCTGAGGCGCCTCAAGCAATCGGATCTTCAGGGCGTGGCGGATGCGCTGCGCGAGGAAATGATCTCGGCCGTTTCCGTTACCGGAGGCCACCTCGGGTCCGGTCTTGGTGTAGTGGAGCTGACGGTAGCGCTGCACTATGTGTTTGAGACGCCGCGGGATCGTTTGATCTGGGATGTTGGTCACCAGGCGTATCCGCACAAGATACTGACG
>NZ_QFOB01000021.1 GCF_003248515.1 Sphingomonas sp. | reverse complement strand
CATGAAACGCGCCCCTCGCAGCCTTCAACACCATGTTTTATATAGGAAATATAATGGTCAGGACAGCGAAATCAGCGCCTTACTTGGGAAATGTGGGCTGATCGCGGCCGAGGCGCTTGCAAAGCGCGCGGGTCAGGTGGTGCAGAGCCGCTTTCGACGCGCCATAGGCATAGGCTTCCCAATTGGGAATGTGCAGGCCGCCGATCGAGCCCAGGTTGATGATCCGCGCCGGGTCTTCCGCAGTCGCTGCTGCGCGCAGCAGCGGCAGCATCTGCTGCGACAGGAAGAAGGCCGCACGCAGGTTCACGTCCATCACCATGTCCCACCCGTCGGCGGTGGCGGTCTCGATCTGCGCGACCTCGTTGGCGCCGGCATTGTTGACGAGGACGTCGAGGCGCTCCTCCCGTTCGCCGAGTTGCGCTGCAAGGAGGGCGGGCGCGTCCTCGCGGGAGAAATCGGCGGCGAGGCCGATGCATGTGCCCTCGGCGGCCAGCTCGGCGGCCATGGCGGCGGCCTGCCCGGCGTTGCGCGAGGTGATGTAGGTCCGCATCCCGCGCCGCACGAAGCCGCGCGCGATCATCGTCCCGATCCCGCTCGTCCCGCCTGTGACGAGCGCCACCTTTCCCGCCACCGAGAAGAGCGGATCCATGCCTGCCGCACTCATGCGCCCGTCGCTCCGTAAACCCGCGCGGCGTTGTCGTGGAGCAGATTGTGCGCTTCCGTCTCGGTCAGGAAATCGGTAGCCGCACGCGCCATCGCCGTCTTCTCGGCGTAGCTCCACAGCATGCTCTGGCCGATATCGGAGCCCCACATCACGCGGTCCGGGCCGAAACCGTCGACAAGGCGGCGGACGATATGCGCGCTGCGGATGTTCTCGGCCGCAAGCCTTTCCATGTTGATTTCGGTGATCTTGAAGTGAACGTTCCGCACGTCTTCGAAGATGCCGATCGTCCCGTCGATGCCGAAATGCGGAGGCCGCGGCATCACGATGGGCCGGCCCTCCGCCTTGGCGATACCGACCTCAAATTGGGTCATGCCGAAAGGCATCGCACCATGATCCAGCAGGATCGGCAGATCAGGGAACATCCCCGCTATGATCTTGATAAGCGGCAAGGTGAAAGACAGGTGGTTCATGAAGACGATCAACGTCACGGGCGTGCCCAGATCGGCGCAAGCCTTCCAGACGTCCATCGCCGCCGGCGAACTGATCCAGGCGGTATCCAGCAGATGCGGCCGCGATTGCGCCATGCGGAAACCGCGCACTCCATCGTCGCGCACCATGTCGCGATAGATTTGCGGAGTTGCGGGATCCTGTGGATCGAGGATGACCACCGGGTGCAGCCGTCCGGGATAGCGTCGGGCTGAATCGATGATGTAACTGTTGTCAAAGCCATAGACGTGGCCTCGCTGAACGAGGCAGGCGCTCTTGACGTCCTGCTCGTCCATCATGGCGATCAGCGCGTCGCCGGTGACGCTATAGTCCGGCGGCGTCGGCGTCGGCAGATTGGGGGCGAGCGGGCGCGCGGGGTAACGCGTCCAGTCGTCAGCGATCAGGTGGGCGTGGGTGTCGAACAACGGCAGGGCCATGGAATACTCCAGCGCGGCGGGGGTGCGGCTGGCGCGAGCGCGCAGTTCGATGGTGCGTGGTATTCTTGGACGGCAATTGCTTAAAGCGGCGGAAGTCCTTGCCTCAAACGTCGCCGCTTACTTCCTGCAACCGCCGATAAGCTCGGGGAGCGACGCCATAGTGATCGTGGAAGCTCCGCGTGAAGTGAGCGGCGCTGTTGAAGCCCCATGAAAAGGCGATCTCGGTAAGCGTATGTCCGTTCCAGGCGGGATTGCGCATTTGCCGGGCGCATTCTTCCAGTCGGCGCCGGAGCACATAGGCGGAGATCCGTTCGCCCGAAGCGGAGAAGATCGTCCGCAGGTAGCGTGGCGTCAGCCGGAGGCCCGAAGCGATCGAGCCGGGACTGAGATCCGGATCGCGGAGGTGGGCTTCAATATGCTGGACGATGTCGCGGTGCCGCTGCCAGACCACTGCAGAACCTTTTGATCCGTCTGCATGAGCCATCATATAGGATAGCGAAATGGTTTCGAGCAGATAACCTGCAACTTGGCTCTCTTGCGCGGTCGAGCCTCCGGACTGCACTTGTCCGGTGAGTGACCTGACCATAGCGCCTGCGGTATCCGCGAATCCAATGGCTCGGCCGAGATGTAGCCCGCAGAACTGTTCTGGCGTCGGCAAATATTCGCGTAGCACTTCCGGCTCAACGCGGACCATGATGGTGGTGGATGGCCCATCCGCTTCCCAATAGTGGGGCATGGCTGTGTTGCAGAGGACAAAATCTCCTTCGCCCAGCCGAGACTGATGGCCGCAATGGAAGAAAGTTGAAGTGCCGTAAGCCTGCAGCAGAAAGTTATAGGCTCTCGAGCCGCTCTTGATGATATCGCTCTGCGATCGTTCGACGCTGCAATGATCGACGGAAAGGTGCGCGAGCTTCAGCGGCCCCATCACGCCGATTCGCAACTCGGCATCGAAATGCCCCTTGTCGACCGGCATAAATCCACATCGGCTCATCTGGGTCGCCCAAAGCGAGTTCCAGGCATCGGTTCGCCCGCTGCCACGCCCTGGCAGTCCGATCGTGCTGAACGTGTCCATACCGAATTTCTCCTAGCAATCCCGCCTCTTCGGGCGGTGATCGACGTCACTCTCGCTTAGGCACTGGTGGGTTAATAACCAGCAGAAGACCTTTTTTTGTTCGACCTGTCCACCAGCTTTCGATTTTGATGGTGCTGTCAGTCTGGCGCGAACGCGTCTCTCCATGCTGGAGATCGGGCTTTGACGCTGGACCCTGGCCGATGAGGGTCTGCCGCTCGGCCAGCGCGGTTGAGCGGTGTAGCTTGTAGGTTTGGCTATCGATGAGGGGGCGCTCGGGAGTGAAGTGGTTGTAGACGTTGGCGCGAACGGATGCGAACTTCTGTAATGATGCCATCCGTCTGAACATGGCATCGCGCGCTCGCGTCGCCGGATGGGCAGATTGCTGTTTTTGGCCCGATCGTTGGCGTGGATGCGGCTCGCCCGCTTCTCTTCATGGCCGAACCAGCCGGATGATCTCAGGCGACGAGTTCAAGCGGCAGAATGGGGAAGACGGCTTCGCCCCCGATTTGCGGCTCATCGCCGACTGCTAGCGCCCGCCCCGGAGATCTGACAGCGCCGATCCCAAATCTGGCGCCAGTCGGTCGACCAGTACGGCGCTTGCCTCGTTGAGACCGATCACCTGGACGATTATGCCATGGTGCCGCATCCTGGTGACGATCTCCTCCAGCGCGCCGACCGCCGTGACGTCCCACAGATGGGCAGCGGTCAAGTCAATGCGGACTTTGGCGGCCGTGTCACGCAGGTCGAAGCGATCTGCGAAGATGTCCGCGCTGGCGAAGAAGATCTGACCGGTCACCCGGTATATCCGCGTATCTGTCGCTTCGTCATAGGTAACCTGAACGTCCATCAGGCGTGTCACCTTGGCGGCGAAGAACACGCCGCTGAGAAGCACGCCCACCGCGACCCCGGCGGCGAGATCATGGGTCGCGACCGTGACGATCACCGTGGCGATCATGACCAGGCCCGAAACCTTGGGATGGCGAGCGAGATCACGGATCGACCCCCACGAGAACGTGCTGGCCGACACCATGATCATGATCGCGACCAGTGCCGCCACCGGCACCTGCGCGACCCATGGGCGGAGCGGCACCATCACGAGCAGCAGGAAGACCCCCGCTACGAGGGTTGAGAGACGCCCTCGCCCCCCATAGCGGACATTCCCCACCGTCTGGCCGATCATGCCGCAGCCGGCGATGCCGCCGAACAGTCCGGCGGCGATATTGGCGAGGCCGAGGCCCGCACATTCCCGCGCCTTGGCACTCGTGGTTTCGGTAAGGTCGTCCACGACGCTGGCCGTCATCATCGACTCCAGCAGACCGACGGCCGCCATGGCCAGCGCAAACGGAGCGACGATGCGGATCGTTTCCCAATCCAGCGGCACCGCCGGGACTGTCAGCGATGGCAGGGCGGAAGGCAGGCGGCCAAGGTCTGCGACGGTGTGGATCGGCATCGGAAAGGCGATGCTGATTCCGGTCAGGATGACGATGCAGATCAGCGGGGACGGGATCGCCGTCGTGATGCGGGGCGCCAGATAGATGATGATGAGGCCAAGCGCGATCATCGCGTAGGTATGCCAGCTGACGTCCAGCATCTGCGGCACCTGAGCCGAGAAGATCAGGATGGCGAGCGCGTTGACGAAGCCCGTCCTGACGGATCGCGACACGAAACGCATCAACACGTCGAGCTTCATCAGGCCAAAGGCGATCTGGAACAGGCCGGCCATGAGCGTCGCGGCGAGGAGATATTGCAGGCCGTGAGAATGGACGAGCGCTGCCGCGACCAGCGCGACCGATCCGGCCGCGCCGGAGATCATGGCGGGCCGTCCACCCGCGATCGCGATGACGATTCCGATCACGAACGAGGCGAAGAGGCCGACCTCAGGATCGATGCCCGCGACGAAAGAGAAGGCGATGACCTCTGGAATGAGGGCAAAGGTGCCGACCATGCCAGCGAGGATTTCGCGTCGGGCTTCGCCAGCGCCACGGAACCATTCAGCCCGGTACCGCGAAAGAGCAGTGCTGTTCATATGGGAAACCGACGATTGCCGCAGCGGCCAGCGCGAGAAGGAGCAGGCGAACGGCCCTGCGACATGCGTTGTCCGGCGGATCGGCGGCCGGAATAGCCACCCGGATTTTCACCGGGTCCATGCGAATGTGCGCCTCATAGGCTCGCTTTTTCCGAAATTGCAACCGCCGAACGAGAGCGCCGCGACGCTCCAAAGTCGGTCGGTCACGCCGCACATCAAAGCCTCCGAAACCGGGCATTGGTCCAGTCGATCGCGGCGATGCGCAACCCGGCGACCTTCGATACCGACGTAGTCGCCATGCGCCCGCGATCATTCCAGTCGGCCCGTCACTGCGGATCGTGGTTGTCGTTCGAGACCAATGATCCTGTCGAGGGACCAGACGCCCGGTCCCATGGCGATCAGGAAAAGCAGGAGGCCGGCCCAGCTCAGATGCGTCGGCCAGGCGTCTGGATAGACGAACACCTCGATGACCGTCGTCATGCCGAACAAGGCCAGCGCTGCGGGACGGGTGAACAAGCCCAGCACCAGCAGGATCGGGAAGATATGTTCCGAATAGGTGGCCGCAGGTGCTGCGATCTCGGGCGAGAGGAAAGGCAGCGCATAATCGGTGCGGAACAGTTCGTAGGTTGCATCCGTGATCTTGAGAACGCCCTCCACCTTCGTCCGTCCGGACAGGAAGAAGACGGCGGCGATGCCGAGCCGCGCGATCAGCAGCAGCAAGGCCTGCGGCAGGATTCGAGCGGCGTGCATGCCGGCGCGCCGATAGGCGGCAATGGCGAAAGACATGGCGATCTTCCTCTGGGCTGGTCCGGCGCTCGCCCCGCGATCGATGCGGGGCGAGCGCCGGAGGAATGGATCACGCCCTCGGCGCGAGCGAGCCGGGACCCTTCGGGGTCTTGATCGACGTGCATGTGCCCGCCTTCACCAGCTTCCAGGCATCGCCCTGGTAATTGACCTTCGAAGTGCCCGCACAACTGGTGCCCGCGCCCGCCTTGCAATCATTCTTGCCGGCCAGCGACACGCCGTAGCATTTCTCCATCGCAGGCTTGTCTGCGGCCTGAGCGGCGCTCACGAGGCCGAGCGCGAGGGTGGCGGCGAGCGCCGCATGGGTCCTGGTCATGATCCTATCCTTTGTCTGCGCCTCCCGGGCGGGCCATGCGGCCGGCGGCGGGTGACCCGAAGATGAGGCGATGGCCGGGTCTCGATCTTGGTTACGCGGCTCTGGTCCAGCCGGTTACAGACCTTTTCGATCGCTTTGTGTAACCGTCACCCACGTCTTCGCGTAAAGGCCTGCAGGGAGCGCGCATGCAGCCGGGCGAAACGCAGCTAAAGCAATGGATGATGGATGGGCTGGACGGCGATGCGGCCGCCCACTGCACCTTGCTGCGCGCGCTCGTCCCGTTGCTGCGGGCTTTTTATAGCCGCCGACTGCGCGGTCGGGACGAGGATGTCGAGGATCTGGTGCAGGAGACGTTGATCGCCGTCCACACCCGCCGGGCCAGCTACGATCGGGATCGCCCCTTCGTCGCATGGCTCTATGCGGTCGCGCGTTATCGCATGATCGATCATCTCCGGCGGGCGCGCGTGTCCGTGCCGATCGAGGATGTCGAGGATATCCTGATCGTCGAGGGCTTCGAGGAGGCGTGCGCCGCGCGGATGGATGTGGTGCGCCTGCTCGAAGGGATCTCGCCCAAACAGGCACAGGCGATCCGTGACACGCATATCGACGGGCTCAGCATCGCCGAAGCGGCGGCGAAGGCGCGGATCGGAGAATCCGACGTGAAGATATCCGTGCATCGCGGGCTGAAGGCACTCGCCACCCGCATCCGGGGGCGCGGGGAATGATGAATACGGATCAGCTTATTCAGACGCTCAGCGCCGATGTGCCGCCGGTCCGCCGCCACGCCGCGATCCTGCGAATTGCGCTGGGGATTGGCGCCGGGGGTGTGGTCGCGGCCCTGCTGGTCGTTGGCCTGCTCGGCCTGCGGCCCGATCTGTCGATCGCGATGCGCGGCTTCTCCTTCTGGATGAAGTGGACCTACACGCTGTCGCTCGCCGCCTGTGCGGTTTTCGCAACGGTGCGGCTGGCGCGGCCCACCGCCGTCTCGCTGCGCTGGCTGTGGCTGATGGCCGTGCCTGTCGCGCTGCTGGCGGGGATCGGCATCGGCGAGATGGCGCATGTGCCTTCCGCCGAGTGGCTCGCCATGTGGCTGGGACATAGCTGGAAAGTCTGCCCGTGGATTGTGCTGGCGCTCGCCGCGCCGATCTTCGCCGGCTTGCTCTGGTCGTTCCGAAGGCTGGCGCCGACGCGGTTGCGCGCAGCCGGGGCTGCTGCCGGGCTGTCGGCAGGCGCCTGGTCGGCCACGATCTACTGTCTCCATTGTCCCGAAGTGTCCGCGATCTTCGTGCTGACCTGGTATAGCCTCGGCATTGCGCTGGCCGCATGCCTCGGCGCGCTGCTCGGCCCGCGTCTTTTGCGCTGGTGAGTGTAACCGGGGCCGGGCTCGCCCCGTAGCTACAGGGGCCACACGGGCACACTCACACCGGAGAGACTTCATGAGCACCACCACCGCAATCAGCTTCGCCGCCTCCGCCGCCATCGTCGCGCTCGCTGCCGCCGCACCGACCGCGCCCGCGTTCGCCAAGGGCGCCGGCGATGCGGTCCATTGCTACGGCGTCAACACCTGCAAGGGCACGTCCGACTGCAAGACCGCGCACAATGACTGCAAGGGCCAGAATTCCTGCAAAGGCCAGGGCTTCAAGGAGATGACCGCCAAGAAGTGCACGGCAGCCGGCGGCAGCCTCACCGCCAAGTGATCCGACGGGCCCGGTCATGCCTGCGCGCGACCGGGCCTTTTTCTCGACCAAGGATCTATCATGATCGCCGCACCAGTCCGCACTTACGGCCTCGGCCTCAGGAAGCCGCATTATGCCGACTTTCTGGAAGGCCGCGTCGATGTCGATTTCGTCGAGGTCATCTCGGAGAACTTCATGGTCGATGGTGGGCGGCCACGGCAGATCCTGCGTGACGTCCGCAATCTCTATCCCGTCGCGCTCCACGGCGTCTCGATGTCGGTCGGTTCGGCCGACGGGGTCGACCGGGCCTATCTCGGTCGACTGAGGACGCTTGTCGACGAGATCGAGCCGCTGTTCGTATCCGATCATCTCTGCTGGACGCGGATCGACGGCTTCAACTCGCACGATCTCCTGCCCCTTCCTTATACGGACGAAGCGCTGGCGATCGTCTGCGCCAATGTCGATCGCGCGCAGGAGGCGATCGGCCGGACGATCCTGATCGAGAACCCCTCTTCCTACATAGCCTTCGACGGCGCGGATTATAGCGAGTGGGCATTCCTCGACGCTGTCTGCGCGCGCACCGGCTGCGGCCTGCTGCTGGATGTCAACAACGTGTTCGTGAGCGCGATGAACCACGGCTTCGATCCGACCGCCTATCTGGACGGGCTTCCGGCCGATCGGGTGCGCCAGATCCATCTCGCGGGGCACAGGATAGGCGCCGATCTGCTGATCGACACACATGACCAACCGGTCTGTGCCTCGGTGTGGGATCTGTACGCGCATGCCCTCCCCAGGCTCGGTACGGTGGCGACGATGATCGAGCGTGACGATGCGATCCCGCCGCTGTCCGATCTGCTTGAAGAGCTTGCGGTCGCGCGCGGCATCGGCGCCGATGCCGCGCGGATTGCAGCATGAACCTGCTCGCGTTCCAGCGGGATTTCGCGGCCGCGCTGCGCGATACGGCCGATGACGGCGTCAGCATCGGCCTGGCCATCTATAGGAACAACTACCAGGCCTCGCTCGCCGCCTGCCTGGAAGACACTTTCGCCCGGACCCGTGCGTGGATCGGAGACAAGACCTTCGCGAACGCAGTCGCCCGCCATGTCGATCGCGTCCCTCCACATAGCTGGACGCTTGATGCCTATCCGCAGGGCTTTTCCGAGACTCTCGGGATCATGTTCCCGGATGATCCCGAAATTGCCGAGCTGGCCTGGCTGGAATGCGCGCTCGCCGAGGCGTTCGTCGGACCCGACACATTGCCCGTCAGCGAGGCGAGACTGGCAATTGCCGACTGGGATCGCGCCGTACTCCAGTTCACGACAACCCTCGACATGCGCGACATGTTCACCAACGCGCCGGACTTGCTATCGGCGATGACGGCGGGAAACACACCGCCTGCGGCAGAAATGCTGACGGATCCGGGCGTGCTGCTCGTCTGGCGACGGGATTATGTCTCACGCTTTCGCGTGGCCGATATTCGCGAGGCTCAGGCGATCCGCCTCGCCCGGTCCGGCGAGACCTTCGCGTCGCTCTGCGCGTCACTTGTGGATGAATTTGGGCAGCAGGATGGTGTGAGATTCGCAGGGGAAATGCTTGGCCGATGGCTGCGGGACGGGCTCATAACCGGGCTCTGACATTATCGGCGCCCCTTCATGACGAACGGCAGGTCCACCAGATGCCGGGACTGAACACCTGGTAGCCGCTGCACCCGTAAGAGACGCCATCCGGCGCATGATCGAATCAAACGATAACCCGCCTGACCGGATGAAGGCTGACCACGATCTGAAGGCAGCGATGAGAGCGGACCTCCGGATTGTCGATTGATTGCGATTACAGCGACCCTCCGCCTCGATCCGCCGTATTCAACGCTCCTGGTTGGTCAGAGAGCGCCGCTGACCGAGCCTCGCGCTGGCAAGCAATTTGGTGGGCGCCGATAGCAACGGCAACGAAATCTTGTGAAATCAGCCATTGTGGGGCTTGATTGGCGGTGCGTCAGTCCAATGCGAACTCGTCTCTTGACGATGCAGGTCGACCTTGGAAGCTGGCGGCTTGGCTCGCGAGAGTCTGCCACTCGGCCAGGGCGGCTGAACGGCGAAGCTTTTAGGTCTGACGATCGACGAGGCGGCGTTCGAGATTGAAGTGGTTGTGGACGTTGGCGTGGACCGAGGCGAACTGCTGGAGGCTCGCCATTCGCCCGAAACGCAACATGGCCCGCTCTCTTCGTCGGAAAGGCAGGTGGCTGCTCTCGACCCGGCTGTCGGCGTGCCGGCCGATCTCCTGCCGATGGCCATTGCCGAGTCCGCGCATGGCGGCCTGATAGGATCGCAGGCCGTCTGTTGTGATCCGCTCGGGTGAGCCATTGCGCTTCAGCGCCTTCTTCATGAACGGGAGGGCGGCCTTCTTGCCCCTGGTCCTGGTGACGTAGCTCTCGAGGAGCTCACCCTCGTGATCGACCGTGCGCCAGAGATAGTGTGTCTCGCCGTTGATCATCGCGAACACCTCGTCGAGGTGCCACCGCCAATGCCGGAAGCCGCGCATGCGCGAAATGCGCTGGCGGCGGATGTCCCTTGCGAACATCGGCCCGAAGCGCTTCCACCAGAAGCGCACCGTCTCGTGACAGACGTCGATCCCGCGCTCGAACAGCGGGGATCGACGTTCCGCAGTGATGGCGGGAAGCGGACGTACATCAGCACGACGAGGTGGATCACCTCGGGTGAGGAATTGAAACGCCGAAACGGCGAAGGCGGTTTAGCGCGAGATTGGCGAGATATTTCGCGCAGTTACCAGCCGGCGAACGGCGCTGCCACATTGCTCCGACACAACCAGTTCAGGGATTACCCAACCTTCTGTAAACTTCTTTCCCACCCACAAACGTCATATCAACATTGATGTTGAGTATCTGATTCTCGGGTACTGTCAGGGGATCGTGATCGAGCACGATCAGGTCCGCAAGCTTGCCGGTCTCGATAGAACCCTTCTTTGCTTCGTCGAAGCTCAGCTTGGCTGCGTCAGCCGTATAAAGCCGGATCGCCTCCTGCCGCGAAACCTTCTGTTCCGGTCCGAATTCCCGGCCGTCAGGGCCCTTGCGACTGATCGCCGCATAGAGGCCCACCATGGGCCCGATCGGCAGATTATCGCTGCCGAAAGCCATCTTCACATTGTGGCGAAGCGGGACGCCGACAGGATTGATATTTTCGAGGCGGGCGCCATCCAGGGTCGCTTCGTAACGGCCTTCCAGATTGTAGAGGAAATTGGGCTGGGCGGCGGCATAAACCCCATCCTTCACCATCTGATCCATCGTCGCATCCGATGGCTGCATCGTGAAATGCGACAGGAACCAGCGGTGATCGGATTTCGGCCGGGTGACGAGAACGTCGTGATAGACGCCCGCCATCGTCTCGATCGCGGCGTCGCCGATGGCATGGATACCAAGCTGCCAGCCGCGTTCGGCCGAAACCTGCACCAGTTCCAGCGCCTTCTCACGCGTCATGAAAGCCTTGCCGCGAAAGCCGGGCAGGCCCTTATAATCTTCCTTGGTGAGCGCCGTCGGGCCGGTGAAGCCGCCATCATAGGGCGTCTCGCCGATCGGCCCCAGCTTGATCCGATCATTGCCGTAGCCGGTGTGATAGGGAAATTCGCGCAGCCGTTTCGCGCCGGGATAAGCGATGTAAAGCGTGATCCGCGGCAGATCCGCACCCATCTCGTCATAGATGGAACGGAATTCGCGCCAGCTGTGCAGCGAGGGCCCCGGACGCGTCTCCTCGCCAGCTTCCTTGCCACCCTTGCCGACCGGCTCGTCATCGATGCTGGTGAACGCTTCCATGAAGCTCGTGATGCCGAGCGCCAGCAACGCCTTCAGGCTGGCGATGTAGCTCGGACGCATCTGATCGGGCGTGTCATTCGGCACCAGGCTGGTGATCAGATCTGTCCGTTCACGGATGATCCCACTGGGCTCTCCGTTGGGGCCATGTTCAATCAGGCCGCTTTCCGGATCCGGCGTCTTGGCCGTGATCCCGGCCTTCTGAAAGGCAAGGCTGTTGGCGACGATGCTGTGCGCACCCGCCCGCGTCAGCGCGACCGGGTTGTCGGGCGCGGCGGCATCGAGATCCGCGCGGGTCGGCACGCGGTGATCCGCAAGCTGCGCTTCGTCCCAGCCATAGCCGATGATCCATTCACCCGGCCCGAGCGCCTTCGCCTTGGCCGCCACCATTGCCTTGAGATCGGCGATCGAGGTCGCTTTCGCCGGCTCGATCGCGCGGTGCGACAGGCCATACAGGTGAAGATGCGTATCGATGAAACCCGGCATCAGCGTCCGCCCGCCGAGATCGATCCGACGGGCGGCGGAATATCGCCCGGCCAACTCAGCGCCGCCGGTCGCAACGATGCGGCCATCCTTGACCGCCACGGCCGAAACCGTGGAGAAACTCTTGTCGACGGTCAGCACATGGCCGTTCACGAACAGGAGATCGACCGGCTGGGTCGCGGCGGCCAGCGGGGCCGCCGCAATTCCCATCGTGAGGGCTGCGAGAAGACTGGTTCTGGACATCGTCATCACCTGGATCAGTAACGGTAGGAAACGGTCAGGCCAACAGTGCGAGGCCGGAAGGTATAGTTTGTATAGACGGGCTGGTTGATGTTGCGGCTGAGTCCCAGCGACGGCAGCGAATTGAACATGTTGTTGATGAAGAGGGAGGCATCTATCCCCTCGAACGTCATGCCGACGCGGGCATTGACCATGTTCGTGGCCGGACGCGGCGGGACCATGAGATCATAGGAGACGGTGCCGGGATCGCTCGCCCCGGTCCGGCGGAACTTGCTGGCGTGGGTATAGTCCGCCCGCAGGTAGCCCTTGCGATCGAGCAGCTCGAAATCATACTGGCCGCTCAAGGTGATCGTCCAGGGCGCGCCGGAGCCGGGGATGGCCGATCCATCGGTGTAGAGCGTCCGCCCGCCGAGCACCGTGGCATCGTTGAAGGTGGTATCGTTATAGGCCACCGCGGCCGAGAGCAGCAGATTGGAGAATACGGGCAGCTGCGCCTGAAGATCGAAGCCCTTGCTGGTGGCGGAGCCCAGATTGTCGATGATCGACTGCACGCAGGTGGATAGCGACACGGTCGACTGAATGTTCTTCCACTTGATATAATAGCCGCTCAGATCGAGCTGGATCCGCCCGATCCGGTTCTTCGTACCGGCCTCATAGCTCCACACCGAGTCCGAATTGTAGGAGGTCGGCGAGTCCGCCTTGCCCGAACCATCGACATAACCGAGCGCGACGAGCTGATCATTGCAGGTCGAAGGCTGGCGCGGCTGCGCGCCGCCGGGTCGAAAGCCCTTGGATGCCGTGAAATACAGCAGGTTCCGGTCGGTTGCCTGCCAGGACACCCCGAATTTGGGCGTGACGGCCGTCTGGGCCTGGCCGGCGCCGCCATTGGCAAAGGCGGGCGCGAACGGCCCCTCACCCGGCTTGTACTGGCCGACGGCGACGGGAATGCAGGCCGGTGCCCCCGGAGCGCCTGTGCCCGGAACGCAGGCATAGCCGCGCGGTGCGTTCAGATTCGAGTTCGGGCCGTTGTAAATGGCATCGATGCTGGTCTTGTTACGCGACACACGCACGCCGCCGATCAGCGACAGGCGCGGCGTGACCTTGAAGGTGGCCTCGCCGAAACCCGCATATTGCTCATCCACGGTCCGCAGATCGGCATAATAAGTGGTCACTCCATTGAGGGGAGCCATGCCGTAATAGTTGATATACGCGCTGTAACCGGCGCCGAACGGCGCACCGTTGTTCACCGCCGGCAGCGGAGCCGGGTAACCCGGAACGGTGGCGTTGGCGATGCTGGGAACAAGCGACACGAAATTCACGCGGCTGTCCTGCACCGACCGCTGCTTGTTGCGAGTGTAGAAGCCACCCACGACCCAGCGGAAGCGAGAGTCGGCATCGCCAGACTGCAGGCGAACCTCCTGCGAGAAGTTCTTCTGGTAATTATCCTGCGGCGAGATTGCGAAATCGCCCGCCTGGACGACCTGACGGCGTGCATAGGTCAGCTCGTAGAGCTGCGTATAGTTGGGCGTGAAGTGCGAGGCGCGATCGAAATAGGAGCTGTTCGAGAACAGTTCGATGCCGCCAAGCTCCCATTTGATCGCGAGCGAGGGCAGCCAGAAGCGATCGGTCAGCGGCTCGGTGAGCGGAGCACCCGGGATCGCGACATGCGTCGCATCGACGCTGGGGATCCACATCGGCGTGCGCAGGTCGGTCGACCCCTTGTCCGATGCCGAGGGCCAGAACTGCGTGATATTATCGGGCGAATGGATCTTCTGATACATGACCGACGGCGTGATCGTCAGCGTCTCGGTCGGTGCGAATGTCAGCGCGAGACGGGCGGAGGTGGTCTCCGTGGAATTGCTGTCCTTGCGGCCGATTCCGGTCGTGTTGAACAGCAGCGAGTTTTCGGGCCCGGCCGAACCATTCGAGCTGAGCACGGTCGGCAGGCCGATGACGCGATCGATATACCCGCCGTCGCGCCGGAAATAGACGCTGGCGCGGAAAGCGATCTTGTCCTGCACGATCGGGCCACCGAGCGCGACGCCGCCTTCATAGCTCAGTGCACCACCTTCCGTGGTCGCCACTTCGGTGCGGGCATAGCC
This sequence comes from Sphingomonas sp., assembly GCF_003248515.1. Taxonomy (GTDB): domain Bacteria; phylum Pseudomonadota; class Alphaproteobacteria; order Sphingomonadales; family Sphingomonadaceae; genus Sphingomonas_I. Next base: position 30,214 of record NZ_QFOB01000021.1, on the reverse strand, counting down.
GCTGAAATGATCGAGATTGGGCTGTTCCTGGATGAAGCGGATCGTGCCACCCTCCGAGCCCGCGCCGAACAGCGTGCCCTGCGGACCGCGCAGCACCTCGACACGCGCCAGATCGAAGACGGCGGGATAGGCGTTGGTGGCCGAATAGCCGACCACGCGCACCTGGATCGGCGTATCGTCGATGTAGATTCCGGTGGTCGCGGCACCGGCCCCGGACGAAATGCCGCGGATCGAGATGTTGCTGCGCAGATTGGTGCGCTCGAAATTCACGCCGGGGGTCAGACGATAGAGATCGTCGATCTGCCGCACGCCCTGCTGATCCAGCTTGGCCTGGGTGTAGGCCGTAATGCTGATCGGAACCTTGGAGGCGGTCTGCGCGGTGCGCGTCGCGGTCACGACGATCTCGCCGCCCAGATCGGAGCCGGCCTGGGCCTGCGCTGCACCGTTGGCACCATTCGTCGCCGCGGGATCGCTGGCCGTCCCGCCTGCAACCTGGGCGCTCAGCGGAGCCGTGGAAGAAAGCAAGGCGCACAACAACAGGCGACGATAAGTGGACGTGCGGACGTTCATGTAGAAGACCCCCATTTTCAATGACTTGGCCGCACGACGGTCAGGCTTCCACGCCTGATCCATCCCTGCGGTGGCGAGCCCGATCGCCTCCCGATAAGATCTGGTGCCGCAACAAAGGACCTTGCGCCAGATGACAAACACGTGATGTTTGGTGACTGCAGCGCACCAAGCCGCATCGCGGGTGGTGCCGCCAGATCACGGCCTTCATCGCCGAAAGCGCCTCCCCGGGGGGAAGGCGCTCGCTAGAGCTGTGGGAAGGCAGGCGAGGGCGTCTGTCGAAAGAGAAATCCGATCGGACCAATCGGTTAAGCCGCGTCCGACGATAACGGATCCCGGCCATGACCGGCGGCGCATGAGAGACAGACAAATGGATAACGTGCAGATCCGCGACCTGTTCGCGAGTGATCATGATGCCTGGCTGCGGCTGTGGCTGGGATATCAGGCCTTTTACGGGATCAGCCTGTCGGCGGAGCTGACCGATACCACATTCCATCGCCTGCTGCGGCACGGTGAGCCGATGTCGGGCGCGCTGGCGTGGCATGGCCACGAGGCCGTCGGACTCGTCCATTTCATCCGGCACCGTTCAACCTGGACGGTCGGCGACTATATGTATCTGCAGGATCTCTTCACGATCGATCATGCGCGCGGCGCGGGAGTCGGACGGGCTCTGATCGAGCATGTCTATGCCCGCGCCGAAGCCGCGCATTGTTCGCGCGTCTATTGGCTCACGCATGAAACGAACGGCACGGCGATGAAACTCTACGACAATGTCGCCGAACGCTCCGGATTCATTCAGTATCGGCGCCAGTTCTGACGACGGCAATCGCCCTCGATCGGGCCCCCTTATGCTACCGCCATTCCTTCCGCCTTCCGGGCGCGGCGGCGATTGATCATCGCGGCCGCCATGGCGACGATGGTTGGCACCGCGCTCGCCAGCAGTTGGGTCCGCAGATCGGCATCGAAGGCCATCGACATCAGCACGATCACGATGGCCGCGATCGTGGCGTAGGTGGCATAGGGGAAGAGCCACATCGGCACGATCAGCCTCTCTGGCGCGGAACGCTCGACCAGACGCCGTTGCCGAACCTGCGCCAGACATACCAACAGATAGATGATCAGCATCGTCGCGCCCGAGGCGTTGACGAGGAAGCTGAACACCACCTGCGGCGAGAGAACTGAGGCAAGCAGCGCGAGATATCCGAACAGACTGCCGATCAGGGTGGCCCGCACCGGCACGCGGCGCCGGTTGACCTGTACCAGCCATTGCGGCGCATGGCCGCGACGGGCCAGCACGAACAGCACCCGCGATGTGACATACAGCCCGGAATTCAGGCACGATACGACAGCGATCAGAACGACGATCTTCATGATGAGGGCGGCCGCCGGAATGCCCATGAAGGCAAGCGCAGAAGCGAAGGGCGACTGACCCGGCACGATCGCCGTCCACGGCATGACGGACGCGATCAAAAGGATCGAGAGAACGTAGAACAGGAGAATCCGGAGCGCCACGCTGCCGGTCATGCGGGCGATCGTTCGCGCCGGCGCATTGGATTCCGCCGCCGCGATGGTGGCGATTTCCGCGCCGCACAGCGCGAAGATCACGCTCGTCACGCCGCCCAGCACGACGCCCCATCCGCGCGGGGCAAACCCGCCATGCGCGGTGAGGTTGCCGAAGGTCGGCCCGTTCGGAGAGGTGACGCCGAAGGCCCAGAGGCCGGCGATCGCTATGAACCCGATGATCGCGGCGACCTTCGCCGACGAAAGCCAGAATTCCAGTTCCCCGTAGGAACGGGCCGAAAAAAGATTGGCGATCGTCATGAGAAACAACAGGCCGAGGCCTATCTGCCACGCGGGAAGGGGGAGAAATTCGGCGAGGATGACGCCGCCGGCAATGGCCTCGATCGCGACGACCACGACCCAGAAGTACCAGTAGAGCCAGCCGGACACGAAGCCCGCGCCATCACCGAGGCCGATACGGATCAGTTCGGTGAACGAGCCGGCCGAGGGCGAAAGCGTCGCCATCTCGCTCAGCATCCGCATGATGAGCAGGATGATGAGCCCCGCCAGACAATAGCTGACGATCACGGCCGGGCCGACGGTGGCGATCGAGGTGCTGCTGCCCACGAACAGGCCGGCGCCGATGATACCGCCAATCGCGATCATCGCGACATGACGGGATTTGAGCGAATGGCCGAGCGAGGCGTCGTCGCCATGGCCTTGGGCCGGATCAGTCATTGAGCGGGCTCGATATGGGTGCAGACCAGCTTCATATCGACATAGTCATCGATACCATGGCTGCTCCCCTCACGGCCCAGCCCGGATTCCTTCACGCCGCCGAATGGTGCGACCTCGGTGGAAATCAATCCGGTATTGATACCCACCATCCCGTAATCCAGCGCCTCGCTCACCCGATAGGAGCGGGAGAGATCGCGCGTGAAAAGATAGGACGCAAGGCCAGCGCGCGTATCGTTGGCAAGTCGCACAGCATCCGCCTCGCGTTCGAAGCGGACCAGCCCCGCCACGGGCCCGAACGTTTCCTCGCGGCAGAGCAGAGCATCATCCGGGACGCCGACGATCACGGTCGGCCGGAAGAAGAAACCGGGTCCGTCCGCCGCGCCGCCACCGCACAAGACTGTGCCCCCGCGTGCCACGGCATCGGCGACATGCGCCTCCGCCTTGTCGCGCGCGCGCTGATCGATGAGCGGACCGATCGGGGCGTCGCCGGCCAGCGCATCGCCCATGGCGAGCGCGGCCACCCGCGCAGCCAGCCTTTCGGCAAAGGCATCGTAGATCCCCGCCTGGACCAGCAGGCGGTTCGCGCAGACGCAGGTCTGTCCCGCATTCCGGAATTTGGAGGCGAGCGCGCCTTCCACCGCCTGATCCACATCCGCATCGTCGAATACGATGAACGGCGCGTTGCCGCCCAGTTCCAGCGAAACGCGCTTGACGGTATTCATACAGCGCGCGGCCAGCATCTTGCCGATCGGCGTGGAACCGGTGAACGTGAATTTGGCGACGCGGGAATCCTCGACGAGGACATCGCCAATCGGGCCGGGCGGCCCGGTCACCACGCTGAACACACCGGCCGGTATTCCAGCCTCTTCGGCCAGCGCCGCCAGAGCGAGCGCCGAGAGGGGCGTCAACTCGGAAGGCTTGAGAACGAACGTGCAGCCGGCCGCAAGCGCCGGGCCGGCCTTGCGGGTGATCATCGCCAGCGGGAAATTCCATGGCGTGACCGCGGCCACAACGCCGACCGGTCGGCGTGAAACCATGAGCCGCTTGTCGGCCAGATGCCCAGGTATCACTTCGCCATAGATCCGGACGGCTTCCTCAGAAAACCATTCGAGGAAGCTGGCCGCATAGCCAACCTCGCCCCGTGCCTCGGCCAGCGGCTTGCCCTGTTCGGCTGCCATCAGCCGGGCAAGATCCTCGCTGTTCGCCAGCATCAGATCCCGCCAGGCACGCAGCTTGCGCCCGCGCTCACGCGCCGTAAGCGCGCGCCAGGCCGGGAATGCCTCCGCCGCCGCGGCGACGGCGGCCTCGGTTTCCGCCGAGCCCAGCGCGGGGACGGCCGCGATCACGCCGCCCGTGGCGGGATTGATCACCTCGATCGTCGAGGCTCCATCGATCCAAAGCCCCGCGACGAACGCCTGGGTACGGAGAAGGTCGGGGCGCTTCAGGCCAATCCGGCCCATTTCATCGGTCATGCCGTCAGTGCCAACTCGAGCTTGTCGAGCCCCTCCTCGATGATCTCGTCCGACGCTGTCAGCGGTACGAGAATGCGGATCGTGTTGCCGAAGGGACCACACGTCAGCACGATTAGCCCTTCTTCCAGCGCCCGTACGCAGACGGCCTTGGCTGCGGCGCCATCCGGCTCGCCGTGGGTGGTGGTGATATCGAAGGCGATCATCGCGCCAGGCCCGCGCAGCCCCGTCGTCGGAAGCAGCGTATTCCGCCCCTGCCAGGATGCGATCCGCGCCCGCAGCCGACTGCCGATCGCATCTGCGCGCGCCAGCAGCTTTTCCTCTTCGATGATGTCGAGCACGGCGAGCGCCGCCGCGCACGCCACCGGCGATCCGCCATAGGTGCCACCGAGGCCGCCAGGCTCGACACTGTCCATCAGTTCGGCCCGGCCGATCACGCCGGACAGGGGAAAGCCGCCGGCGAGCGACTTGGCCACGGCGACCAGATCCGGCTCGACGCCCGTATGCTCGATCCCGAACATCTTGCCGGTCCGGGCGAAGCCGGCCTGCACCTCATCGGAAATGAGCTTGATGCCATGGCGATCGCAGATCGCGCGCAGTGCCTTCAGCAATTCCGGACTGGCGACATGAAAGCCGCCCTCGCCCTGCACCGGCTCGATAATGATCGCGGCGACCCGCTCCGGCGCGATATCGGCTGCGAACAGGAAATCCAGCGCGCGCAGGCTGTCCTCGATCGTCACGCCCCCTCGCGAACCTGGAAACGGCACATGATAGACTTCCGGAACGGACGGGCCGAAATCCCGCTTGTAGGGCACGACCTTGCCGGTCATGGCGGAGGCAAGCGCAGTCCGTCCGTGAAAACCGCCGGCAAAGGCGATGATTCCGGATCGGCCAGTGGCAGCGCGGGCGATCTTCACCGCATTTTCGGTCGCCTCGGCGCCGGTTGTGAAAAGGATCGTCTTGGCTGGCCCGCTGAACGGAGCCGCCGCATTCAGCCGTTCGGCCAGTTCCACATAATTGTCATACGCCATCACCTGGAACGCGGTGTGGGTGAAGCGCTCCAGCTGCGCCTGCACCGCCGCCATCACGCGGGGATGGCGATGGCCCACATTGAGGACGGCGATGCCACCGGCAAAATCGATATAACGGCGGCCTTCCACATCCCAGATCTCTGAATTTTCAGCACGATCCGCAAAAACCGGAGCCGCGGTCGCAACCCCGCGCGGGACAGCGGCCAGCCGGCGCCCCAGATAGTCAGAACTCGTCTTCACAACTTCCCCCGAAAGGCTCTTCTGCCGGAAACGATATGGACAGGGCGGGCGAGCGGGGAGTGGACAATGGGGTCGATAGTGGTGACTTTCGGGTCGCATCCCGGTGGTGCGCGCACATCACCATAAGCGGCCCGAGAGTCGCCTCGTCATGCTTCGCGATCGTGGCAAGTTGCCTGCATTGCAGGGAGGCAGCTTATGATCGGTACTGTGCGCGGCTTGCGCAAAATGATGCTCGTGTCGGCTTTGGGTCTGGCGGCCACGGCTGCTGAGGCGGCACAGAAGGTCGATCTTCTGCTGGTGAACGGCAAGGTTCTTACCGTCGATCCGAAGTTTTCGGTCGCGTCCGCGATCGCCGTCAGCGACGGCAAGGTGGTCGCGACGGGCGGCGCGGATCTCGCCAGGCGCTATACGGCCGCGCGGACGATCGACCTGAAGGGCCGGACGTTGATGCCGGGTTTCACCGACGCCCACGTCCACATGATGACGATGTCGCATCGGCAAATCTCGATGCAAGGCGTCTCCTCGATCGCGATCCTTCAGGAACGGATCAAGGCCAAGGCCCGCGAGCTTGGGCCGGGCGAATGGATCACGGGCGCCGGATGGGATGAGGCGCTTCTGAGCGACAAGCGCAACCCCACCAAGACAGATCTCGACGCGGCGGCGCCCGACAATCCCGTGGTGTTGACCCGTGCGGGCGGCCATTCGGCCGTCGGCAACAGCGCCGCACTCAAACTTGCCAGGATAGATCGATCGACGCCGGACCCGAAAAACGGCCTGATCGAGCGCGACGCGGATGGCGAAGCCAATGGCGTGATCCGCGAGCGAAGCGACCTCTATTACAGCCTCGTGCCGGAAGACAGCTGGGAGCAGCTGCGACCGGGCTTCATCACATCCATCAAGGCCCTGCTGCCGCTGGGAATCACAAGCTTCCATTCGGCCAGTACCACGATCGACGACGAACCGGTCGGGCAGGGCGGCGTCGCCGATCCCAAGCCGATGCTGACATATCGGCGGCTCCGCGCGCTATATGACGAGCAGGGTGCCGATCTGCCCCGCGTGACCACCTACATTTCCTATCCGGGACCCGAACGGCTCAAGGCTTTCCCCCATCGAAGCGGTGACGGGGACACGCGCGTCCGCCTGGGCGGCATCGGCGAGAATGCGGTCGACGGCGGATTTACCGGTCCGACCGCGTGGACGCTGGCCGACTATAAAGGAAAGCCGGGCTTCCGTGGAAAGGGGCGCTTCACCGACGCCGAACTGCAGGCAATGGTGGACGATTGCGCCCGCAATGGTTGGCAGATGGCGCTTCACGCGATCGGCGATGCGGCGATTGTACAAACCGTGGCCGCTTATGATCATGCGTTGACGACGATCCAGGGACCCGGACGAAAGGGCAAGGACCGTCGCTGGTTCGTCGATCATTTTACCATCATGCCGCCGGCCGAGACGATGCGGACGATGGCGCGCGACGGCATCATGATCGCCCAGCAGCCGAACTTCCTGTACAATCTCGAGGGCCGCTACGAGGAAACGCTGGATCCCTGGCGGCTCGCGCACAACAATTCGGTCGCGACCCCTCGCAAGGCAGGCATATTCGTAGCATTCAGCAGCGACAATCTGCCGATCGGGCCGATGGTAGGTCTTTATGCGGCGATCACCCGCAAAGGCCCGAGCGGACGGGTTCATGGACCGGAGGAAGCCGTCTCGAGGGCGGACGCCATCCGCATGTATACTGCGAATCCTGCGTATTTGTCGTGGGAAGAAGGGGTCAAGGGCACGCTTGAGGCGGGGAAACTCGCGGACATGATCGTGCTCGATCACGATCCGATGACAGCTCCCGAGGCAACGCTCCTGACGACGAAGATCGACATGACCTTCATCGGAGGGAAACTGGTTTACGACCGGACGAATAGCGCGAACTGATAAGGATGAGGCCAGCCCGAACACGGCCGGCCTCTATCCGTCAGCTTCACTGCGCATCCTCAGAATGACCGCTTTTTTGCACGCCTTCCCGGATCCACTGGCGGAAGCGGATCAGCGAGATATTGTTCCAGCGATCCTCTCGGGCGATGAGATTATAGGCACCTAATTCCACTCGGCGCAGCGGTTCCTGCCTCGGCAGCACTTTGACGAGCGTGCCGTCTTCCAGGCTCTTTGCGAGCAAAAAATGGTTGGTCAGCGCAATCCCTTGCCCGCTGCGTGCCGCGTCCATAGTCGTATTTGCGTGCCAAAGGCGCGGCCCCGGTAGCGGCCGATCATGCGTAATGCCGTGGGCGGAGAGCCAGGTGCGCCATTCAAGGTCACCGTCCTCATGGAGCAGTCGGAATTGGAGAAGGTCATGCACGGTGTTTAGCCGATCCTCCATTGTGGCTACGAACCGGGGGCTCGCCACAGGAAAGACATTCGGGCGGGCTAGCTCATCGCGTCGGAGCCCCGCGGGCAAATGCGCTTCGTCGCCGTTTCTAAGATAGCGGATGTCACCGTCAGCCTCATTGATCGTGAATTTCACGGGTTCATCGGAGGGGCGCAACGCAAGATCAATCGCCGGAAAGCGCGCGTTGAAATCCATCAGGCGCTCCAGCAGCCAGTTATTGGCGAAGCCGGGCGAGCACCAGATCAAAAAGCGATCCTGATGTCGATGGCGAAGGGCGTCCGTCGCCGCAGCAATGTCATCGAGCGCCTTGGAGATGCGTGCATGATAGGCGCGACCATCCGCAGTGAGCCAATGCTCCGCGCCTCGTTGCCGCTCGATCAGCGCCGTGCCGATGATTGCTTCCAAGGCCCGCAGATGGCGGCTGATGACCGCATGATCAACGCTGAGAGCTTGTGCGGCTTTACGGAAACCGCCCAATCGGCCGTACGCTTCGAACGCTCGCAACGCGGCAAACGGCGGAACAGATTTTTTGTCGTTCATCTTTCATCGTCATGACATCAGCATCTTTCAGCCGCAATCTTAGGTCGCCGGGTGCTGTCAGTCTAATGCGAACCCGTCTCCAGACGATGCGGCTCGGTCTTTGAGACTAGCGGCCTAGCCCATGAGGTCTTGCCACTCAGCCATGGGGGCCGAGCGGCGGAGTTTGTAGGTCTGGCGGTCGACGAGGTGGCGCTCGAGATTGAAGTGGTTGTTCACGTTGGCGTGGACCGAGGCGAATTTCCGCAAGCTCGCCATTCTTCGAAACCGCAGCATCGCCCGCTCTCGTCTGCGGAAGGCGAGGTGACTGTTCTCAACCCGGTTGGTCGCCCAGCGCACTACCTCCTGCTTGTCCGCGTTGCCGAGCTCGGTCATCGCAGCGCGGTAGGAGCGCAGACCATCCGTGGTGACTGCCTCGGGTGATCCATGCAGACGGAGTGGCTTCTTCATGAAACGCAGGGCTGCCTTCTTGTCTCGCTCGCGGGTAATGTAGCTCTCGAGGATCTCACCTTCATGATCTACCGCACGCCACAGGTAGACGATCTCGCCGATGAGCTTCACGTACATCTCGTCGAGGTGCCACCGTCACTGCCGGAAGCCCCGCATCCGGCTCACCCGCTGTCGGCGGATTTCGCCCGCAAAAAGCGGCCCGAACCGGTTCCACCCAATGCCGCACCGTCTTCATGGCAGATGTCGATCCCGCGCTCGGCCAGCCGGTCTTCCACGTTCCGCAGCGACAGCGGGAAGCGCACATACATCATCACGACGAGCCGGATCACTTCCGGCGGCGAGTTGAATTAGCGAAACGGGCTGGCGGGCCTAGCCCGGGATCTGCGGCTCATCCCGCCCGGCTACCAGGCGCGAGGCGCGCCTGCCAAGTTGCTCTGACAGTACCGTCTGGAAGGCATTGTCAGAGCAACGCGGTCCCGCCTTCAGCGGGTAGAGGGCGACAACTAGCCAGATGAGATCGCGGTGCTGACATCCCGGTGATCATGGCCTGCTCCGTTGGCTTGACAACACCCCTGTCACTAACGGCTGCCTCACGGATCTGACAGAGCCACGCGCGGGATTGAGCGACACGGTGAAGGTCGGCGGCCGCCCGGGCAGGTGCGACGGCCGAACCCCGGTTCAGGCGAAGCGCATCGTCACTGCCTTGCGTCGCCGCAGCGCGCTGCCGATCAGCCCGAAGCCGCCGACCATCATCGCCCAGGTCGCTGGCTCCGGCACCGGCGCCGCGCTCGCCTCGCGCACGTCAAACGCGATATTGTCGAGCCCGACATCATAGCCGTCCGGCCCCCAGGTGAGGCGGATGCCCTGTGCGAAATAATCGCTGTTGAGCGCCAGCGAGGCATGAGTGGGCGAGGACGTGCCCTGCGTGCCGCTGTAGATCGAGGTGCCGTCGAGCGCGGTGATCGCGAACGGCACCGTGGCCGAGCGGTTCAGATAGGTCGCGAAATCGAAACCGATCAGCGACACTTCATAGCCGGCCGCGGGCAGGATGTTGATTTCGGACGCATAGCCGGTCATGCTGTTTCCGCCCCAGACGATGCCGGGCAGATCGCCATACTGGCTCCAATATTTGAGGAACGGCTCGTAGGTGGCGCCGCTGCTGGTCGCAATCGAGCGATACTGGACGTCGACCGTGGCGCTGTCGCCATAGTTCGCGCCGATCTGGCTGTAGTTGCCACAGGCTTCATTGCCGGCGGCGCCACAGATGTTGCCGCTGAAAGTGAGCGTGGTGACGACCGCCGGGGCGGGCGCTGCGACGAAGCCGGCGGAAAGAGCGACTGACACAAAGACGAAAGCTAGATACTTCATGAAACCCCCATCCGAAGATTGTTCCGACGGATCGGGTCTCGGTTAACGGGCCGGTAGCCTCAAGGTTTTCAACACGATGAAGAGCCGATGAAGAGCCGATCATGCCGCATTGGCCGTCTTTCGCTCCGCTTGCCGGAAGGGGAGGGCGAACGCGCGATTGATCGCGGCGCCGCTTTTGCCCAAGCAGCGACCGGAAAAGCGGGGCGAGCGTGACGCTGGAGATTCGGCCGATCAATCTGGGGGAAACCGCGCCATTCCGGGTGGGTCTAATCGAGGCGCGGCCCGCCATCCGCGAGGTGGTCGGCGCCGATGAGCGCGAGACGCTAGAGCCGCGCGTGATGCAGGTGCTCGTGCTGCTGGCGCAGCGCGCGGGCGAGGTGGTGACGCGCGAACAGATGATCGCGGCCTGCTGGGGCGGGCGCATCGTCGGCGAGGATGCGATCAACCGGACGATCGGTGTGATCCGTCGCGTGGCGGAGACGGTGGGGCAGGCGTCGTTCCAGGTCGATACGGTGGTGAAGGTCGGGTATCGGCTGAGCGAGAGTGCCGCCTTGGCGGCTCCGGTGGCGGAGGGGGAGGCGGCTGCTTCGCCGGATGTGCCCGAGCCTCCCGCAGGCCGTCGGCCGACACGCCGGCTGGTGATCGGCGGCGCGGGCGTGGTGGCGGTGGGGGCCGCCGCTTGGACGATCTGGCGGCCGCGCCGGGCCGATTCTGTCGATCAGTTGCGCGCGCTAGGGCTTGAAGCTGCGCGGGTCGGCACGGCGGAGGTGACTGCGCGGGGGTTGGCGCTGGTGAAGGAGGCCGCGTCGCGGCGGCCGGACGAGGCCGAAAGCTGGGGCGCGCTGGCGCTCGCGCGGATCCACGCGAATTATTTCAACTCGGGCGCGACGGCTCGCGAGGAGGCCCGCGCCGCGCAGGAGGATGCGCGGCATGCGCTGGCGATCGATCGATCGAATGTCAGCGCGCCGGCCGCGCTGGCGATGGCGCTGCCGCCCTTCGGCAACTGGCTCGCCTCCGAAAACGCGCTGCGCGCCGTGCTCGCGCACGCGCCGGACCAGTATGAGGCGTGCGTCTGGCTGTCGCGTATGCTGGCGCGCGTCGGCCGGATGCGGGATGCGCTGGCGGCGCTTTCGCCGATCGAGCGGCGGATCCAGAACAATCCGTCCGTGCTCTACTGGCAATCCTATCTGATGTGGGCGGTCGGCCGGGTGGCGGATGGCGACCGCGTGATCGATAATGCGCTTCGGCTGTGGCCGCGCAACTATCAGATCTGGTTCTCGCGCTTCTGGACCTACGCCTATAGCGGCCGCTCCGGGAAGGCGGTGGCGATGGTGGAGGACGCATCGCGGCGGCCGCCCGGCATCCCCGCCTGGAATTTCGATCTCATCCTCGCCAGCGCGCGGGCGCTCGGCAGCAAGGCGGTGGCGGACATCAACGCGGCGCAGGCGGCGATCACCGCTGCCGCCGCGGAAGGGACGGGGTTCAAGGAAATCGGGGTGGAACTGCTTTCCGCCCTCGGCCGGGTGGATGCGGCCTACGCGATGGCCGACCTCTACTTCTTCGACGGAAAGCCCGGCGATCATGTGCGCTACTCGGCCGAGCAGGGCAGCTATTCGGACCGGCTACGGCTAAACACCCGCTTCCTCTTCACGCCGCCGACCACGCCGTTCCGCGCCGACGCCCGCTTCGCCCGATTGACCGAGACGATCGGGCTTGCCGACTATTGGCAGCGAAGCGGTTCCCGGCCCGATGCGGCCGGCATACTGGGATCGACGAACGCCTGAACATCCGGCGTCGATGACGGCGCCTCGGGCATTGACCGGCCCCGCCCGAAGCTTAGTTCCGCGCGGGGAGATTCGCGTGCTGGGGGTAAAACGTGAAGGACAGCTTCCACCGGACCGGTTGTCGGAAATGCTCCCGACGCGCCGGCAGCGCCGCTATGTCGGCCCGACGATTCCTCGTCAGACGCGGCGCAAATTGCTTGATCACCATGGCCGGCCCGGTCCTGACCCTAACGCGAACGGGGCTCTCCCTGCTGGAGACCGATCTTTGAGGCTGGCGGCGTAGGGTCAGGACGTGCCGTCAATCTAATGCGAACTCGTCTCCACACATGCGGTCGGTCTTCGAAGCTGGCAAGCTAGCTCACGAGATTTTGCCAGTCGGCCAGGGCGGCTGAACGGCGAAGCTTGTAGATCCTTCGGTCGACGAGGTGGCGTTCGAGATTGAAGTGGTTGTGGACGTTGGCTCGAACCGACGCGAACTTCTGGAGGCTCGCCATGCGCCTGAAGCGGAGCATGGCCCGTTCTTGTCGTCGGAAGGGCAAGTGGCTGTTCTCGACCCGGTTGTTGGCGTGTTGTCCGATCTCCTGCCGATCGTCATTGCCAAGCTCGCGCATGGCGGCCTGATAGGATCGCAGCCCGTCCGTTGTAATCCGTTCGGGCGAGCCGTTACGCTTGAGTGTCTTCTCCATGAAGGCGAGGGCGGCCTTCTTATCCCTGGTTTTGGTGAGGTAGCTCTCGAGGAGCTCACCTTCGTGATCGACCGCGCGCCAGAGATAGTGTGTCTGGCAGTTGATCTGCACAAACACCTCATCGAGGTGCCAGCGCCATTGGCGGAAGCCACGCATGTAGCTGACCCGGCGCTGCCGCACTTCGCCGGCGCACATCTGGCCGAAGCGGTTCCACCAGAAGCGGATCGTCTCGTGGCTTAGGTCGATCCCCGTTCGGACAGCAGATCCTCGATGTTCCGCAGCGACAGCGGGAAGCGGACGTACATCAGCACCACGAGCCGGAGGATCGCAGGCGAGGAGTTAAAGCAGCGAAATGGGGAAGGCGGCTTCGCGCGGGATTTGCGGCTCATCCGCCCTCGTCAACGGCTGCCCCGCAGATCTGACAACGCCCCCGCATTGATTAATGCGCCGCGCCGTGTAGGAGATGATATATCATAAAGTGAATTTGGGGGATTTTTGGTGAAGCCCTATGCGGTCAGCCTGTTGCTGATGTCGGGCCCGGCCCTGGCGCAATCGGCAGAGGATATCACGGTCACGGCCATGCGGACGCCGCAGCGGCGCTCTGATGTGCCTGTCTCGATGGAAATCGTGCCGGCGGAGCTTCTGGATCGCACGCCCGGACTCACCTTCATCGATCAGCTGAAGAAGACCAGCGGGGTCGACGTAATTCAGTATCCGAACGGGTTGGCCGGGGTCGGCCTGCGCGGTTTTCGCCCGGACTTTGAGTCCTCTATAAACCCCCGCACACTTACTTTGGTGGACGGTCGGCCTTCGGGCTCGACGAGCTTCACGACGATTGCGCCGGAAAGCATTGACCGCATCGAGGTCGTCAAGGGGCCGTCTTCGGCGCTGTATGGCGCGTCGGCCGAGGGAGGCGTCGTCAATATCATCACGCGGCGATCGAAAGGGCCGATCCATGGCCAGATTGGTGGCGGCTACGGTTCGTTCGACACGTTGCGCGGTGACGGCAGCATAGGCGGATCGATCACCAGCTCGACCGATTTCGATGCCTCGCTCGGCTATGTCGACCAGCGGGATGATTTCAAGACCGCTTACGGGCTGACCCGCCCGAACAGCGACTTTTCGCGTCTCTCCGGCCGGGCTCGGGTCGGTGCCGATCTCGCGTCGAACGTGCGGTTCGATGCCAGCGTCGATTTCGCGCGACTCAATAACAGCCAGCCCGGCCCGGTTTCCTTCAGTCCCCAGACCCCCGCCGATACACGACTGCGTCGCGTAGGCGGTGATGCCCGGCTCGTGGTGACGCCGGCACATCATCGCTTCCAGTTGGTCGGTTATGCCTCCCGCGAGGTATATCGATACATTACAATCGTGCCCACGACGGCCAGTAGCTACCAGTCCAGCCGCACGATATCGCGCTATCGCGGCGTGCAGGCGCAGGATAGCTGGGCGATCGCTCCGATCTTCAGCCTGACCTATGGCTTTGACTGGCAGCGGGTCGAGCTTCGCCCGCAATCGTTCAGCGCCACCTCCCAGGTCGCGCCGTTCAGCCCCAACGAGAATCGTGACAGCAAGGCTGGGTTTGCCGAAGGCACACTGTTGCTCCTCGACGGCCGCATCATCGTCACGGCCGGGGCCCGCTATGACCATATCGTCTCCGAGACGCTGCCCACGCCCCTGAAGACAAACTTCACCGGGAGCCGCACGAGCTTCAACGTCTGGAGTCCACGCGGTGGCGCGGTGTTCAAGTTGACGCCGGCATTGCGGCTGCACGCATCGGCGGGCAGTGCCTTTGCGCCGCCACAGGGGAGCCAGACCACCGGCGTCACGACCGAGGTCGCCGGTCGTCAGACGCGCGTCACCACCGGCAATCCAGATCTCGCGCCCGAGCGGAATACGAGCTTCGATATGGGCATGGGCTATGCGGCAGGGCCACTCTACGCGGACCTCACCTATTTCCATGCCAACACGCGCAATCGCATCGTTTCGGTCATCACCTCCGAGACGACGGCGCTTCGGCAGAGCACCTACAGAAACGCCGATCAATCACGTGTACGAGGTTTGGAGGCCGCCATCGGCCTTGATGTCGGCTCACTGTGGGGTGCCAATCCCGATCAGCTCACGCTGCGGTCTGATGAAGTCAATGCTGCCCGACTGCGAGCTTCGCAGCGCGGGCCGTGCTGGATCCAGACTGCCATCGCGTGGTCGGCGCGACCTTCAGACGCGTCGGAAATCTGAAGTCCGGATCGACGGGGGCAGGCACCTTCCGGCGCGAATGCGCCTCGACCGATTTCGTCGGCCGTTCCACGAGCACAGCCGGGTCAGGCAGTCCCTCGCTCAGCAATTTGGCCCATATCTCGGCGAGCTCGCGCCTGCGCGGCATGTAGGCCGCACGATTGTAGACCCCCTCCACCTTCTCCTTGGGAACGTGAGCAAGCATGAGGTCGATGACCTTCCGGTCGTGATCCTTGCCATGACGCTCTGCCCATTCGTTCATGATGGTCGAGAAAGCGGCGCGAAAGCCGTGCGGCACGTGGTGGCCGTGATAGCCCGCCCGGTTGAGCAGATAGCCGATCGCATTCTCGCTGATTGGACGATGCATGTGCCGGTTGCTCGGGAACAGGAGCGGGCCACCGCCAGTGAGTGGCCAGAGCGCCTTGAGCACGGAGATCGCCTGTGGCGTCAGCGGCACGAGGTGATCCCCGTCGGTTTCCTCCTTGCGGTCAAGATCGCCCTTCATTCGTGCCGAAGGTATCCGCCAGAGTGGCGCCTTGCCGTTCAGATCCTCGAACTCGCTCCAGCACGCACCCCGCAACTCGCTTGGCCGGACCGCGGTAAGTGCGAGAAAGCGCAGCGCCAGTCGCGTGATCGGCCGGGCATCGTCTTCCTCTGCCCTGATGATCATTTTGCGCAGCGGCTTGAGCTCGGTGATGGCCGGCTGCCGCCCCTTGCGCAGAGGCTTGAGAACGGCGCCGAGTTTTTCGGCCGGATCGTTTACCGCGATGCCCTGCGCGATCGCATAGACAAAGACCGCCGAAATACGCTGACGGATGCGCTTTGCGGTCTCGATAGCGCCACGCGCTTCCACCTCGCGGAGCGCGGCGAGGACGAGAGGCGGTGTGAGGTCGGCGATCGGCAGTGTTCCGATCTCCGGGAAAATGTCGCGCTCGAGGCTTCGCAGTACATCGGCTGCATGAACGGTCGCCCATTGCGCCTTGGCATTCTCATGCCACTCGCGCGCCACGCGCTCGAAGGTCCGGCGGCCGGCCTCAATATTCTGTTCAATCCGGAGCCGTCTCGCGACCGATGGGTCCCGCCCTTCGCACAGGATCGTGAACGCCTCGTCGCGCCTGGCGCGGGCATCGGCGAGAGAGACGTGGGGCCAGGCGCCGAACGCCATCGTCTTGTTCCGGCCGTCGTAGACATAGTTCCAGCGCCACAATTTGCCGCCGCCGGGGGCAACGAGCAGGAAGAGGCGATTGGCGTCGGCGAGCTTGTAGGTTTTCGGTCGCGGTTTTGCGGTGCGGATCTTCGTGTCGGTGAGCATGGCTCCGGCTCCTCGATGTACCTCGTTTTTCGACCGCCGATACCTCGTTTCAGACCCTCCGATTCATCGGACTGTCATGAACGGGTACGGACGGCCGAGGCCGAACTGGTCTTCCAAGTGTCGGTAATCAGGAGGAAAAAGTCGATTCCGGTGGTCTGTTACGGACCCGTACGGAATGGTCTTTGGCGGAGCGGGAGTCCGCTCAATCGGCCAAATTCCACGAGGATTCCTCCACTTTCTTGCTGAAGAATTGCGCTGTTCCCAATTCTGTTCCCAATCTTGGAAACGGATAACTGCGAACTATGGCGAACTATTGTAGGATTGCTTCCGATCATCGATTTCCGAGGCATCACGACTAGCATAAATCGAGCAAATCGGCAACGCGGAGCGACTGGAAACGGCCGCAACACGTCGCGCATCTGAAGAAAATGCCGCCCGCGATATCCGGTCCTGCGCAAAGGCCGAACATACATGTCCGTCGACGCGATTAGCCCTTCCCATGCCTTGTTCCGCTGGCGCCTCAGCCACACAATGCTGCCATGGATGCTCTCTCATCATCGTCTTCCGCGCAGGGTCCGCGCCCGCTCGCTGTCCGGGTGGCGGACGCCACGCGCTTGACGGGCATTGGCAAGACAAAGCTCTTCGAGTTGATCGCTAACGGCACGCTTGAAACCACCAGCGTGGGTCGGCGCCGGCTCATCCTGTACCGCAGCCTCCAGCAGCTGATTGAAGGTCCGGCAGGCTCGGGCTCATGAGGCGACCGAACAGCGACCTGAAAGCAATTAATGCGGCTCCACCGCGTCGATATAGAATGCTCCACCTTTCCGGTCGTGCCTCACACCGGCATCCTCGGCCTCCTCATATTTGGCCTTGCAGAAGCACCGAAGCTCACCGTCCACCTCAATCTTGACGGCAAGATCCTTCCCTGCGGGCTCGTCATCGCAAAGGCCGATCACTCGGCGTCCCAGCATGATCGCGCCGTCGTCGAGACGGCTGCCGCGAAGGCTATGGTTCGCGATTGGCCGAATTTCGCTGCGTCCGTAGGTCGCCGACTCCGGGTAGAAAGCGATCCTGACATCAGCGAGCGGCAGGCCGCTGGGCAGGTCGAACGACCTCTCGAGAATGCGTCGTGCAGTAATCGTGCCCCACTCGCTGAGATCGCCGAACCGCTCGAAGCCATGGCGCTCCCAGAAGGTCCAGGAGCTCCGCGGCGAGCATTCGATCGACAGGACGTTTACATTATCGTCGATCGCTCGCTGCAACGACGCCGCAAACAAGGCATCGCCTAGCCCCTGCCGGCGACAGTCCTTGCGAACGCTGACGATATCAGCTGCATAGTCGCCCACTTGCACGGCAACAGGCTCGCCGCCGCGGCGGATGACCCAAAGGTCGCCATACTCTAGGGCATGCTCGATAATCCCTCGGTTACACCAGAAGCCCTCACCATCGTCTGCATATTCTTGCTCGAGCCAAGCGAGGACGGCGGTGAGATCCGCGGGTGTTGCCTTCAGGACATCCATGAATCTAAACTCCACCGCCCGAGATCGTGACGTTCTTCGGCGCGACTGCCATCCGCCATCGTCTGGAACATTATCACCATGGCAAAGAAAAAGACCGCCGTGCACGTCTTCTACTCGTGGCAAAGCGACTCCCCCAAGAAGACCAACCTCAACGCGATCCGCAAGGCGCTGGCCGACGCCTGCAAGCGCCTTGAGGCGGCAAACCCGAACCTGAAGCTGGTTCCGGATGAGGCAACCCGGGACACCAGCGGCAGTCCCAAAATCTACGACAAGATCGTCGAGAAGATCGACGCGGCGGCGATCTTCATCGCCGATATCACAACCGTCACTGCGCCGGGTGCGGAACGGCCGTGTCCCAACCCCAATGTGGGCTACGAGCTGGGCTATGCGGTCGCGACACTGGGCTGGGACCGCATAATCCTCCTGTTCAACACGGCGATCGGCGATTTCCCCGCCGATCTGCCGTTCGATTTCGCCCAGAACCGCGCGAGCCCCTACAATTACGCGCCCGCCGACCCATCGACCAAACGCGACGATCTGAGCAAGCTCCTGCACATCGCGTTGAAGGCGGTTCTCGACAAGAATCCGAAACGACCGGCCGAGATAAAGGGCTTATCGCGAGAGAAGATCGAGCACGACCACGACGTCGAGAATATGCGCTGGCTGATGGATACGCTCCATCTCCCGACGTTGCAGCAGCACATCGAAGAACTCCCCCATATGATCACCGACAAGGCAATCTGGTTCTTTGAGAACTTTCGCGGCGTCGCCGATAACAGCCTGTTCAGCGTGTACGATCCCGTGCTGCGCGAGGCGGTCGACAAACTCTATGGCGGCTGGCTTCAAGCGCTCGCCCATGTCGACGAATACAATTCGACCCCTAGCGGGAAGTCGCACGTATTCAGCAGTCCCGGCGACATGCCGCTAACCGGCAAGCGCCAGACGGCGTGGGATGAAATCGACGCCGGCCGCCACGAAATGGCCGCCGGTCTCACCGCCCTGCTGGAGCGGCTGCGTGCAGATTATATCGAGGTCAGCATCCGTCGGACCAACGAGCGCGCCTGGAAGGGCTATGTCGATTTCCAGAAGGAGGTCGAAACCCGATGGGATGAGAGGGCCAAGCGCCGAAAAAAGAAGGACAAGAAATAGGCTTCTGGTCGGGGGAATGCCTTCCCCTGCCGCCGCGCCAAGGTCGCGTCGGACCCCTTCATGCGGGCGGCTCCGCCCCCGCAACGCCCCGGTGAGAGTGAGAGGAAAGCGGGATTTCCGTGACGGGTAAGGGCTAAGAGAGAGTCTCTCGGCGCCCGTCGCGGAGATTTCCCATGGCGACGATCCTCACGCAATCCGACACGTCTCGCCCGGTATCGGCGCGCTACAAGGTCGATATCTCACGCGGCCAGCGCATCGGCCGCGTCTCTTCCGAATGGTTCTCGCGCCCCGACGACGAGCGCTTCCTGTCGCTGTCGTCGCTCCATGCCGCGGTGAAGGCCCGGGCCGAGCGCGCGACGGCACGGACGGTTGAAACCCGTGACGTCAAAGTCGAGGCGAGCCGGGACGATGCCGAACGCCTGGCCCTGCTCGTGCCCGGTCGCGACGAGCCGGTTATGCCGACGCATTGGTCATTCGGCCAGCTCTGCAGCCTCGTCGGTGCGCCGTCCGGCTATCTCCGGCAGCTTCCGGCGCCGCTGGCCGGCATCAACATGCAGCACGGCCTGCTCTCCCACCGCGCCGAGCTGATGAAGACGCTCGAGACCGACGATGGCCGGGTCGAATTGCGCGCTGTCACCGGCCCTGACTATGGCCGGATCTGGGATCACGAGCTGGTCGCGGCCGTCATGAAGATTGCCGGGGACGGCACCGGCGACACCCGTTGGAAGGTTCCGGGACTGCTCGATTGGTCGACGATGACCCACAACCCCTTCGTCGAGGTGACCAAGGACACCACGACCCTCTATGCGAGCGATCGCGACGTCTTCCTGTTTTTGGTCGACGATGCGCACCCGATCGAAGCGGGCCGTCTGCCCAACGGCGATCCCGATCTCTTCTTTCGCGGCTTCTATGCGTGGAACAGCGAGGTGGGGTCGAAGACACTCGGCATTGCTTCCTTCTATCTCCGGGCGGTCTGCATGAACCGTAACATCTGGGGGGCGGAAGGCTTCGAGGAGATCAGCATCCGCCACAGCAAGTTCGCCGCCAACCGCTTCGCGCATGAGGCGGCGCCCGCGCTCGAGAATTTCGCGACCTCATCGCCGGTGCCGTTCATGGCCGGCATCAAAGCCGCGCGCGAACGCTTGGTCGCTCGCACCGCCGAGGACCGCCAGTCCTTCCTGCGCAAGCGCGGCTTCTCCAAGGGCGACACCG
This sequence comes from Sphingomonas sp., assembly GCF_003248515.1. GTDB lineage: Bacteria > Pseudomonadota > Alphaproteobacteria > Sphingomonadales > Sphingomonadaceae > Sphingomonas_I. The sequence goes on along the minus strand of NZ_QFOB01000021.1, from coordinate 10,042 downwards.
ACCGCATCATCGCCACCGTGCTCGACGAGGAAGGCCATCCCCCGGCGTCGATCTTCGATTTCGTCGAGGGCATCACTGCGGTCGCGCGCGACAAGCCACATCAGGACACCCGCCTCGAGCTCGAGGGCAAAGCCGCCAAGCTCCTCGCCGCCGCCGCCTGACGGCATCCGCACCTCATGCAGCGAAAGGAGCGGTCCGATGATCGTGCTCCCTCAAATCCTTCGCTACGCGCTGCGGGCGAATGATATCAATCGGCGCGCGGCCGCGCAGGCAAACAAGCCCGAGCCGGACCCGGCGCCGGTGGTCAAATTCTTCAACCCACTCGGGGCGCAAACCTGGCTCGCCACCCAGCTCGACGAGGATGGCGACGTGCTATGGGGACTCGCTGATTTGGGCTTTGGTTGTCCGGAGATTGGTCCCTGGTCGCTGGGCGAGCTCTCGGCGATCCGGCTGCCGTTCGGCATGAGCATCGAGATCGACACTGCGTTCACGTCCGACGTGCCGCTGTCGGTCTGGGCCACCTGGTCCCGCCGAACCGGTTCGATCCTCTGGACCGACACTTTGTTCCGGGGATCCCCGCCAGGCGAACCGCCGCCGGACCTGTAGCTCCAATCTCCGGCGTCGGCGCGGCTCTCACCCTTCAGAGGGAGAGGGCTGCGCCGGCTCCATGACGGGTTGAGGGTCGAGAGAGAGTCTCCCGGCCGCCCGTCATGGAGAAGACCCATGACCAAGCATGTGAAGATCGCCCTCAGCGGTTCGCGGGACATCCCGTTCAACCAGCTGGTGCTGAGCCAGGCCAATGTCCGGCGCGTGAAGGTTGGCGTCTCGATCGACTCGCTCGCCACGGACATCGCCCGCCGCGGCTTGCTGCAGAGCTTGACCGTCCGCGCCCAGCGCGATGCCGAGGGCAACGAGACCGGCGTGTTCGAGGTGCCGGCCGGCGGCCGCCGCTTCCGCGCGCTCGAAAAGCTCGTGAAGCAGCGCCGGATGGCGAAGACCGAGCCGGTTCCTTGCATCGTGCGCGACGATGACCAGATCTCGGCCGAGGAGGACTCGCTCGCCGAGAACGTCCATCGCGAGGCGCTGCATCCGCTCGACCAGTTCCGTGCGATGCAGGAGCTCGTGACCCAAGGCACCGATATCGAGACCATCGCCGCAACCTTCATGGTGACGCCAGCCGTGGTGAAGCAGCGGCTGCGCCTCGCGTCCGTCTCGCCCAAGCTGCATGACGTCTATGCCGAGGACGGCATGACGCTCGAACAGCTGATGGCCTTCTCGGTTTCTGAAGACCACGAGCGCCAGGAGCAGGTCTGGGACATGCTCCAGTCCAGCTACAATCAGCAGCCCTATATGATCCGGGCCAAGCTCACCGAACAGTCAGTGCGCGCGACTGACATGCGGGTCCGCTTCGTCGGTCTTGACGCTTATGTCGCAGCCGGCGGCTATGTGCTGCGCGATTTGTTCGAGGACGATCAGGGCGGCTGGCTGCAGGACGTGGTGCTTCTGGATCGATTGGTCGACGAGAAGCTCAAGGCCGAGGGCGCACGCATCGGCGAAGAGGGCTGGAAGTGGGTCGCGGTCGCGGTCGACTTCCCTTATGACTATGATGACGACATGCGCGTCATCGACGGCGACCAGCCCGAGATGCCCGAGGCCGACGAGGCGCGGCTCGCAGCGCTCCGCGAGGAAGCCGAGGCGCTGGAAGAAGAATGGTCGGGCGCGGTCGATGTGCCGGACGAGATCGATGCCCGCGTCAATGCGATCGACGAGGAGATCAGCGCGATCGTCTCGCGTCCCCTTGTCTACCAGCCGACCGAAATGGCCCGTGCCGGCGTATTCGTCAGCATCGACAGCGATGGCTCGCTCTACGTCGAGCGTGGGTATGTCCGGCCGGAAGACGAGTCGGTCGAGGAACCCGTCACCACGGGCGAAGAGCAGGACGGAACCGTGATCGCCGATCACGAGCGGCACGCTGACGATATCGGCCCTGCCATCGTATCCGTTGGTGGCGCGCCGGGCACCGAAGAACCCGGCGAGGAGGATGAGCAGGACGATCTGTTGCGTCCGTTGCCCGATCGGTTGGTCACTGAATTGACCACGCATCGCACCCTCGCGCTGCGCAATGCGGTCGCGTTGCATCCGCAGGTCGCCTTCGCCGCCGTTCTTCACGCGCTCGCACTCGACACTTTCTACCATTATTTGTCGGGCACCAGCTGCGTGGAGATTTCGGTTCGCGGTGGCAGCCTTGGCACCCATGCGCCGGGGCTCAACGACAGCGCCTCCGCCCGTGCGATCGACGAGCGGCACGAAAGCTGGGCCGAGCGTTTGCCCGATCAGCCGCAGGACCTCTGGGAGGCGCTGATCGCGCTCAGTGCCGACGATCAGGCGGCGCTTTTCGCGCACTGCGCGTCCTTCGGCGTTAATGCCGTTTGGGAACCGGCCAACCGTTACAACGAGGGCCGCGTCTCCGCGCGGACCGTCTCGGGGCGGATCAAGCACAGCCATGTTCTCGGCCGCGCCGCCGATCTCGACATGGTCGCCGCCGGCTGGACCGCCACTGTCGACAATTACCTTGGCCGGGTGACGAAGGTGCGCATCCTCAGCGCCGTTGCTGAAGCAAAGGGTGCGGAAGTCTCGGCCCGCATCGCGGGGCTGAAGAAGCCCGACATGGCCAAGGAGGCCGAATCCTTGCTGGCGGGCACCGGCTGGCTCGCCGAGCCGTTGCGTGAACCCGCGATCGAGCCGGTCGAAGAACCGGCGGCGATCGACGCCGAACCGGCCGTGGCATCCGAAGCGGAACCCGCGCACGATAGCAGTGACAGCGAAGAGCACTTTGCCATCGCGGCTGAGTGAAGGCTTTTGACCTTGGGGGCCTGTCACATCGGCAGGCCCCATTTGTTTTGGAGACGCTTATGGCCTCCATCGCTTCCGACCTTTCCCTGGCTCTCGCCGATAATGCCGAGGCCGTCTGCCGCCGCTATCTCTCCAAGGGGCGCAAGGAAGGTCGCTATTGGCTGGTCGGGGATGTCCACAATACGCCCGGCCGCAGTCTCTATGTCCGCCTGTCCGTGTCGCCAGATGGTCGCGGCGCGGCCGGCAAATGGACCGATGCGCAGAGCGGCGATCATGGCGACCTGCTCGATATCATCGCCGCCGCCCGCAATTGCCGCACCATGCGCGAGACGCTCGACGAGGCCCGCCGCTTTCTCAGCATGCCGACCCCGCCGCCGACCGAGGATCCGCCCGCGCGTCGTGACAAGACTCCGGCCGGAACACCCGAAGCGGCTCGTCGTCTGCGGGCGGCATCGAAGTCGATTTTTCGTAGCCTGGTGGCGACCTATCTCGCATCCCGGCACATCACCGACCTCGCGGGCTGCGAGGCGCTCGGCCATCACCCCCATTGCTGGTATCGCCCTTCCGAAGACGATGACCCCGCAGTCCTGCCCGCGTGGCCCGCGATGATCGCGGCGGTCACCGACCTGGAGGGCACCGTCACCGGTGTGCATCGGACTTGGCTGGCACTCGACGGCTCCGACAAGGCGCCCGTCGCCTATCCTCGTCGCGCCATGGGCCATCTGCTCGGGCACGGTGTCCGCTTCGGACGGAGCGGCCGCGTAATGCTTGCCGGCGAGGGCATCGAGACCATGCTGTCGCTGCGACAGGTCATGCCCACCGCGGGTACGATCGCCGGCCTGTCCGCTGCGCACCTCGCCGCCATCCTGTTTCCGGCCGGTTTGCAGCGACTCTATGTCGCCCGCGACGATGATCCAGCCGGCGCGGGTGCACTGGCGACGCTGACCGAACGCGCGAGCGCGACGGGCATCGAGATCGTGCCGCTCGAACCGAAGCTCGACGACTTCAACAGCGACCTGCGCGCCTTTGGTAGGGACCGGCTGGCCGCTAACTTGCGCTACCAGCTTCGGGCCGAGGATGCGGAGCTCTACCTGACCACGGGTTGAGCCCAAGCGATCGTTGCCGTCACAGCAGCGGCTGGTCGTCAGACCTCTTCGTCTCGGGCGAGCCGCGCCCGGCCTTCCTTGAGAGGGCGACTGCGGCAAGCGACCCGGGCCGGCAATGGCTTCGCCGCGGCTATTTTCCGCCGGGGCTAACGCCCCTTTGCAGCGCGAAGCAAAATAGCCGCGCTTCGCCATCCTCCGCTGCGCTTCGGCCGCGCCCATGCGGGCGCGGTTCTGGCCCGGGCCGCCCGCCGCCGGACGTCGCCAGGAAGGCCGCGAGAGGCGCGGCTCCAGCGACGGAGGCTCGCATGACGACCGACACTCTTTCCGACGACGGCGAACCGCAGCTCGGTTCCACCGCCTATCTTCTTCAGGAGATGCAACTCTATGGCCATCGTCCCTTCGAGGACGAGCCCGATGACCGTCCGTTGCCGGACGCCCGTATAGCCGGGGGCGCCATTGCCGACATCTTCGATGCTCTCGTTTCTTCGCTGATCGACACGCGGATCGAACCCGATCTCGAGGATCTCGCCTGGGGTATCGTCAACGTCTTCCACCGTGCCGGCGAGCGGATCGAGCGCGAGCTTGACGACAATGAACGGGCTCAGAAGCGCCTCCAGCGCGAGCAAGACGGCAGCGAGGTCAAATCGGTCGAACTGGAACGCCGGATCGCGGAGGGCATCACGATGATCGAGCGCCGCGATACCATGGAATTCTTCCGCGACACCGCCGCCGACCAGTTCCGCACCCATATTCGCAAGGCCTGGCTCCCGCGCTCGGGTGCCATGGTCAACCGCAATATGCTGACCTCAGCCGTGCTCGACAGCCGCAAGCAAATCGACCGCCGCGCATATCAGGATGCCCGCGTCCTCAATCCCGATGGGATCAAGATCGCCTTCACGGGTGGGGCCGAGTTCAACGATCACCAGCTGATCTACGCCACGCTCGATAAGGTTCATGCCCAACTTCCCGACATGATCCTGCTGCACGGCGCGACGCCGACCGGCGCCGAACGCATCGCCGCCTGCTGGGCACGCGATCACAACGTGCCGCAAAAGCCCTACAAGCCCGATTGGGAGCGTCACAAGAAAGCTGCGCCGTTCAAGCGCAACGATGCGATGCTGGACGCGATGCCAAAAGGCGTCATCGTCTTTCCGGGAACCGGCATCCAGGACAACTTGGCCGACAAAGCGAGAAAGCTGGGCATCCGCCTTTGGGACTTTCGCAAGCGAGCGGGTTAATCCCGCTCGCCTCTAAAGTCCGGTTTGCCAATCTTCACGCGGACGCTCAGCTCGCGGGCGCGTCCGCTTTGCGCCGCGGAGCCCGCTTTGGCGCCGTCGACTTGGCTGGAACGGCGGCCGCCTTCGTCGCGCGGCCTTTCGAGCCTAGACCAATCTTGCGCGCCATCGCGCGGCGATGCTCGCTGTAGGTCGGGGCGACCATCGGATAATCTGGCTTGAGACCATAACGCTGCCGATATTCGTCGGGCGTAAGACCGTGAGTGGAAAGGTGGCGACGGAGCGTCTTGTAAGGTTTGCCGTCGATCATCGAGATGATGTGGTCTTTCGAAGCCAATGATTTGCGCACAGTCACCGCGGGCACGTGCTCGGAAGGCGTGCTCTCGCTTTCGGAATCTGGCGTAACGATCGTTGTGGTGAGCTGACCCACTGCCGCATGCATCGACTTCAGGAACGCCGGCACCTCTTCCGCCGTCGCACGGGTATTCGGGTTCGAAAGCCAGGCGATCGTCAATTCGGTTGCAAGTTCGATCGCAGTCGAAGTCTTCGTGTCTTCAGTCATCTTCGGCCCTCGGGTGAAACTCTTCCAGCAGACATGAGCGAAGTCCGTCTCACGGGCAAGCGGCTCTACGCGCACGACCTGTTGGACCGCGAAACCACTCCCCGCTCTTTGAGGCGCTAGTCCTTCCCGGACCCGCGACCTTGTTCGATCAACCCGCAGGGGGTCCGCTATGCTGTGCATGCGGCCGCTGTTCGGGCTGTGCCCTCACGGACGCGGTGATCGCGGTCGCGCGCCCGGATGCGTCGGCGCCTGTCGAGCGGGGAGTGGCCCCGCTCCGAACGACAGGAGTCGGACATGAGCCTCGAAGCCGCACAGCGCTATGCCTGGAACCTCGCCTGCACCCTCAAGGTCATCATCATCCTGATCGAGACCGACGAAGGCTATAACGCGATCCCGAGCGCAGACTATGACGGCGACGTCGAGCGCGTGGTCCGCGAATATGATGTCTACGCAAGTTGATCCGCCCAACGGTTCCGACCGGGCGACCCCGCCAGCGGTTTCGCTGGCGGGGCATTTCTGCTATGATCCCGACGCGCTGTGGTGGCAGGTGGAAGCGCGTCCAACCCCTTGCATAAGGATGCGACGCCATGCCGATCATGCTTCCCCTGACCCTGCTGGGGATCGGTTACCTGATCTACCAGATCTTCGCCGGCGCGGCGCTGGCGCTGCCGATCGCGCTCGGAATTGGAGCGGGGTTTGGCGCAAGCCACCTCGGCTGCCCACCTTTGCTCGCTGTCGTGATCGGACTGCTGGTCTTCCTCGCAGTGATCGGGACGAGCCGCTTCGCGGCGCTGAAACTTGCCAGCCCCTATGCCAGGACAGCTCTCGCGGCGCTGTTTGCCATACCGGCCGCGCTCGCCGGATATTCCGTCGCGCATGCACTGGGCTGGTTGGTGGGCGGGACCGGCATCATCGCTGGCCTGGTCGGCGCCGCGCTTTGCGCCGCGATCGCAGCCCATCGGTTGATGCGCCCCGCTATCTGAATTTCACACGCTGAAGGCTCCAAAGACCGCCCCGCCCGGCCGATCCGGGCGGGGCCTTTCATGCCAAAGCTTCAGCAGTGGCCGGGAGGCGCGGTGAGTTGTCCTGTCTCCTGTCCAATCGTCGTTGTTGGGTGTCGGAAGCGGATGCCCGGTGCGAGCCCAAGCCTATGACACGCGGTCCTCTCGCGGCCTCTTTGCTTGGCGGCTGAGTCGGCGGACCACTCCGATCACGCAAGAAGTCGTTCATCACCGCGGCCTCGGCAACAGAGCGTCAAGCCTATCTGTACGCGCATCTATCCGGGACCGCGATCTCCATGCCGGGCTTCTGGAATGGTACCGATAAAGGCGCCACGTCTCCTGTCGGCGGATCCAGGCCAGTGCCCAAACGGCCTCTCTTAAATGGCTTGATGACCGGAACCGGCTTCGCCTCTGCCGCTCATGGCCGCAACGGCTCTGGGTCGCTTTTTTCCCCTGCCGGCTGTGCCGGCATTCCTCGCGGGTCAAAAAAGCGCCCCGCCGCCGTCTTCCGCTAGCGCTTCAGGTCTGACGACTGCAGCCGCGGCAGTCCCGGTCATGTCCCAAGCCATCGAGACCGTGATGGGCACGGACCTCGTGGATCAAGACTGGAGATTTGAAATGGCTACCATTGGCACCTTCAAGAAGACCGCCAACAACGAGTTCGTCGGCGACATCGTCACCCTCAGCGTCCAGGCCAAGGGCGTTCGCATCGTTCCCGACAGCAACCGCGCCAACGACAACGCGCCCTCGCACCGGGTGATGGTTGGCCGGGCCGAAATCGGCGCCGCCTGGACCAAGCAGTCCAACGAGGGCCGCGATTATCTGGGCCTCAAGCTCGACGATCCGAGCTTCACCACTCCGATCTACGCCAACCTCTTCGACGACGAGGACGGCGAGGCGTTCAACCTCATCTGGTCGCGCCCCACTCGTCGCAACGGCGACTGAGCCGATCGAAAGCCCCGCCCGGAGCGACCGGGCGGGGCTTTCATTTGATCCATTTTGAATATAGATATTAACCACTTGCGATAAGTTGCTACTTATTCGCAGATAAGCTGGTGCGCCGTTGCGCAGTGCAGCATTCGCAACTTAGGTTATTCCCGCAGGGGGCATCGAGGAGTTTCACGATGCCAGGATATAACCGTTTACACTTACCCGCCGAATATCAGGCCCTGACCGCATTGGACGCGCGCGGCTTCGCTTGGGAATGGTTGCGTCGCAATCCGGACTTCCGCGAAATCTGGCGCTCCGGCAATTCGGCACTGCGGCGGGTCAGGCCGAGTACCGACGCTGTGGTGCGCCGGTCAGCGCGCCGAATTCTGAATATCTCGAAGCATCCCTTGGCAGGGAGGTGGTCCCATTGGGGCCTCACCTTTCGCGTCCGATCCCGACACGTCCGCAGTCGACGCGCCGCCGATCGCCTGGAGTCCGGAACTTGATACATCCGTTCTGACGATCGTGCGGCCGGTGCCATGGGCAAAGGCGATCGGCGATCTCCGTTTCTTTTTCGAACGCTGGGGCGAGCGCGTGATCCGGATCGGCTCGCCGGGAGGGACACACCTGCTGATCCGCCGCAGAGGCTCGCCCGAATTGCAGCTCTGGCTTCCCTCGGGCTTGGCGCCCGCGACGGGCGGCAGCTTCGGCATCTACCTTCATCCGGACACGAGACACGCGACCCGCATCCAGGCTGCGGCGACCTTCCGCCGTTCAATCGGTCATGGTGTTCCCGTCCGCGCCGCACCTTTCGCGCAGGCGCACCGCCACGCGGCGATGCTCTATGTCCATGACCTGGCGCAGCACGGTGCGAGCTTGCGCGACATCGGCGGGCTGGTCCTCGATCAGCCGCCAGACGACTGGCGATCAAGCTCGGAACGCTCCGATCTGCGGCGCCTTGCCGAAGCCGCTGCCCAGATGATCGCTGGTGGCTATCGTCTGCTGCTTGGATCACGTCCGCCATCCTAGCAGCCGCTGCCGGTCTGATGTGGTCGGAATCCATGCCCCCTCGTTCCGGCCACCACGGGCCTTCTTTCGTCGCCGATGATGACCGGGTTCGCGAGGCGCTTGGCACGCGCCTCGCTTCTCGCCTTACAGGAGCCCGGTCATGCCCGACATCATCAAGGATACACGCTATCTGCGCACCAAGGAGGCCGCGCATTATGTCGGCCTGTCCGCGCGCACGCTCGAGAAGCACCGCACCTACGGCACCGGTCCCGCCTACCGGAAGATCGGCGGCCGTGTCGTCTATACGATCGAGGAACTGCGCGCCTGGGCCGACCGCGGCGCATGCGCATCGACATCGGATCCGAACAACGGTTCGGTCCCTCCCGCGGTGCGCCGATCCGGCGATGCGACGGAGCAGGGCTGATGGTCAGCGTTTCGCATCCTCATCCGAGATCGAGCGCGCCTGGCCGCCGATCGCGCCCCCGCTTCTCGCGGTTCGCCCTGCTCGCCGCCAGCACGGCCGGGCTCACCGGCCTCCTCATCCCGTCGCTCCACCATTCGCATGTGCGTTTCATCTGGAACGCATCGGCGAGCGTGCCGCTCGGCCTCTATCGCATTGACCCGACTCCGGCGATGCGTGTCGGCGACATGGTCGCGGTGCGACCGTCGCCCGCGCTCTCCCGCTTCATGGCGGACCGCCGCTATGTCGAAGCGAACGTCCCCTTGCTGAAGCCGATCGCGGCAATGGACGGCGCGACCATTTGCCGCCTCGGGCTGCGCGTGACCATCAACGGGCGGACAGCCGTCGCTGCGCTGGCGCGCGATCGCTTCGGCCGCCCTCTGCCGACGTGGTCAGGATGCTATCGGTTGCGACCGGATCAGCTGTTCCTCATCGCACCCGCCCACCCGGACTCATTCGACGGGCGCTATTTTGGCCCCGTTTCGAAGGCCCAAATCCTGGGTATCGCCACGCCGCTGTGGACCTGGTCATGAGCCGGCGGTTGAAGAGCATGATAGGCATGATCGCGCTGCTTGTTGCGAGCAGCCCGGTCGGCTCCCGGCCAGCCTTGCACGCACCCACCAATGGCTGCGCGTTCCATGCGCCAGAAGCGGCCAACCGCTCGGGCTTGCCGGTCGATGTCGTGCTGCGCGTGATGATGGCGGAGTCTGGCGGCAATCCCCGCATTGTGTCCTCGAAGGGGGCAATGGGGTGCATGCAGATCATGCCGGCGACGTGGAGCTATCTCACCGTCTTTTCGCCGTGACGGCCGCACTCGCGGCCGTCACCCCTTCCACCCTCCTCGCGCAGAAACTGGGGCAGGGCGGCACCGGCGTCGACGAGACGAC
>NZ_QFOB01000020.1 GCF_003248515.1 Sphingomonas sp. | reverse complement strand
CCAGTTGCTGGTCACCTTGTCGGCGGTGATGTCCTGGATCATGCGGCCGGCGCTGTCATAGGTGGTGGTGGCGCGGCTGCCATCGGCGGCGATGCGCACCTCCTGCGCGATCACGCCGCTCGTGCTGTAGAAATCCTGCACCATGCTGCCATCGGCATTGCGCTGCTCGTAATAGTCGCGCGATCCATCGGCGTGGAGGCGGACGAGGCTGAGGAAGACGTTGCCCGCGCCATAGGCGTAGTGATCCGACGTGTAGGTCTTGCCGGTGATGCCATAGTGCCAGACATCGCCGCTCTTGTCGGCATTGAAGATCGTCTTGGTCGTCACCGTGCCCGAGGCATCATAGGCCCAGGTGGTCGTCACCTTGTCGGCGGACACGTCCTGAACCTTGCGACCGGTGCTGTCATAGAGCGTGGTGGCGCGGCTGCCGTCGCCGGCGACGCGGACTTCCTGCGTGATGACGCCGGCGGCGTTGTAATAATCCTGGACGATGCTGCCATCGGCGTTGCGCTGTTCGTAATAGTCGCGCGAGCCGTCCGTGTGCAGGCGGGTCAGGCTGACGAGCGCGCCGCCTGCGGAATAGACGGCGTGGTCTGACGTGTAGGTCTTGCCGGTGATGGCATAATGCCAGACGTCGCCACTCTTGTCGGCGTTGAAGACGGTCTTGGTGACGAGCGTGCCGGATGCGTCATAGGCCCAGGTGGTCGTCACCTTGTCGGCCGTGATATCCTGGATCATGCGGCCGGCGCTGTCATAAGTGGTGGTGGCGCGGCTGCCATCGGCGGCGACGCGCACTTCCTGCGTGATCACGCCGCCTGCGCTGTAGAAATCCTGCAGCAGGCTGCCATCGGCGTTGCGCTGCTCGTAATAATCGCGCGATCCATCAGCGTGGAGGCGGACGAGGCTGAGGAAGACGTTGCCCGCGCCATAAACATAATGTTCGGACGTGTAGCTTTTGCCGGTGATGCCATAGTGCCAGACGTCGCCGCTCTTGTCGGCGTTGAAGATCGTCTTGGTCGTCACGGCGCCCGTGGCGGCGTCATAGAATTGGGTGATGGTCGCGCCGTCGGCCGCGATGTCGACGCGCTGGGTCGCGCGGCCGGCGCCGTCATAGGTGATCGTGGTGCGGCCCCCGTCGGCGGCGATGTGGGTTTCATCGACGGCCACGCCGTTCTTGTAGCTGTAATGATCGGTCGCGCCGCTGACCGATGTCACATCGAGCGCGGTCACGGCGCCGCCCGCCAGCGTATAGTTCGAGGTGGAGACGAGCGCGCCGGTCTTGTCGTACGCCATGTCGATCTTGTAGGTCGTGCCGACATTCTCGATCACGAAATCATAGCCGCCGCTGATCCTGGCGAGCAGGCTGCCATAATTGGCGATGATATCCTTCATCGTCTCGATCGAGGCCACTTCCAGCGTGTGGCTGTCGGTGAGGTTCACGGTAGTGATGCCGGACGTCTTCGAAAGCGTGTCGATTTGGGCGACGAAGCTTGCGGTATCGATCGTCAGCGTCGGATCGGAGGCCACCAGCTCCACCGCCGTATAGGGGTGGTTGCTGCCGAGTTCGATCACGAGCGGCGTATCGGAAACCGGCAGCGTGATCGACGAGACGTTGGAATAGGATGCGATCGGCTCAAGGCCGTTCAGCGGATTATAGACATAGACGTGCGCCTGCACGGAGCTGAAGGTGATCGTCACCTGCTCCGGCGCGACCGTGACGGCGCTGTTCGTGGCGGTGCTGTAGGAGCTGACGTTGCGCCAGATCACCAGATCGCTGCCGCCGGCGGCCTTGTCCACCGACAGCGAATGGCCATCCGAGCCGAGGCCCTGGATCTGATAGGTGCCGTTCACGGCGCCTCCGCCGCTCGCGTTGAGCAGCGAGGTGAAATTGTGGAGTGTCGTCGCCGCCAGCTTGGGCGAGCCATCGGCCTTGAACAGGCCGAACGCGGTTTCCGCTTCGGGTGAGCTGGCCACCGTATTCACGAAGGTGGGCGTATCGAGCAGCTGATAGACATAGCTCATGGCCGAACCATCGGCATAGGCCATCAGCAGGCCCGTCAACGTCATCTTCGCCTGCGCCAGTTCATCGACCGAAACGCCGGTGGCCGCCGTCGAGGTCGTGAAGCCGGTCTCCGTTACGACATAGCCTTCGCGCGGCGAGACGCTGCTGGCGAGGGTGACGCTGTTCGCATAGCGCGTCGCGACGTCGCTCGCCGCGCCGGCATAGAAATGGGCGTTGGCATAATCACTGTAAGCGGAAAGATCGCCGAGCGCCGCATAATTGGCTTCGCGGCCCATCGCGAGATTGTACACCGCGACATCGGCCAGCACCGAATTGGCCTTCACCCCGGTGTAGAGCAGCTTCTGCACCGCGATGGCGGCGGTCATCGTCGTATCGCCGGCATAGTTGGTGCCGAACAGATCGACTTCGTTCTGGCCCTCGATCGCGATCACCTGGCCCGAATTGATCCGTGCGAATTCGGCCACGCCATCGATGAAGCTCTGGACGCCGGCGCTGCCATTGGCGGCAACGGTGTTCAGCGCGACGAAGTCGAACTTGATGCCGGCATCGGCCATCGCCTGAAGAACCTGGCCGGGCACGCCATCCGAGCGGAAATTGTCACGGACCGTGCTGATGCCGAGATAGTCGAGCGATCGGATGACGAGCGCCGCGTTGACATAGCCGTCCTGATCGAACAGCCCGGAATGGGTGTTCACCCCGAAGCTTCCGAGCAGGTCCTGTGCGGAGACCGTGGCGATGGTTTGCGAAGACTGGTCGGCCATGTCGGGGAATTACTCTCACGCAAAAATACTGGGATGAATCCTGACTACCGGACCTGACCTTTAATCACGTTAAATGACATGGTTACCGGCGCGGTAAGATTCCCGATGGAAATATCTATTGTCTATTTGATTCAGTGACTTGTTCGTCACCGAAAGGGGAATTTTCAGGCGGATGGAACCTTTTGACGGGTGGGCGCGTAACGGGGCGAATCGCCGCGTGGCGCTGGCCGGGGTGCATGTCGCGGGCCTCGTTTCAGGCTTTTCGAATCCCGCCCGGTGACGGGCGGTCCGTCGCGGCGATCGACCGTTCCGGCTCGCCGGATGCCACCTGCGGGCGTGCCGCCCAGATCGGGAATTGTCCGGGCGGGAATGCTGCGGAAAACGCCCGTTTTCGGGCCTTCCGTCTCGATCCGGCGGCGTTCGGCGCCGTTGACCCCCGATGCTTTCATCGGGATAGTCGGGCGCTGGCCTCTTTCTTCGGGCGATTGCGGAACCTCGTGGAAGAGGGACGGATCCGCCTGCGGATGTCCCGGTGTGGCAAGAAGGGAATGTGATGGGAAATCCGAGCGGAGCGGCGCCGTCGCGCGGCCGCATCGTCCAGCTGGATACGCTGCGCGGTATCGCGGTGATGCTGGTCTTCCTGCATCATGGCTTCAGCGCCTATGCCAGGGGTCAGGATGCCGAGGCGGGCCTGCTCGCGATGATCGATTTCGGCCGAATGGGGATCGTCGTCTTCTTCCTCATCAGCGGCTTCGTCATCGTCCGCGCCATCCGCGATCGCACGCCGGCGGCGGCAGGGCTGTTCTGGACGCACCGCTTCTTCCGGCTTTTTCCGGCCTACTGGCTGGCGGTCGTGGTCGCGGGCCTGCTTTCGATCGCGGGCATACCGCGCCTTTCCAATCTGGCCTCGACGATCACCTTCACCGATTTTCTGGCCAACCTTACCATGATGCCCCACCTGCTGGGCGCGCGGATGGCGATCGGCGTGTTCTGGACGCTTCAGATCGAACTCATCTTCTACATGCTCATCTGCCTTGCCGTGCTCGCCTGGCCGATCGGGCGGCGTGGCTATGCGGCCTTCGCCTTCGGCTTCTTCGCGCTATCGATCATCTATGCGGGCGCGCTCGTCGCGCTCCACCGGGCCGATCATCTCTCGACGGACATGATCTATCTCGGCCTGCTTCACCTTTCGATCATGTTCTGCGGCGCCGGCCTCCGGCTGCACTGGGAAGCGCGCGGCGGCGAATCCCGCCGGTTCATCGCCACGATGCCGCTGGAACTGAAGCTCTATTTCGGCGCGGTCGTGGGCTTTCTCGCTTTCTATACGCTCGGCAAGATCCGCGCGGGCTTTGACATCCACACGTTCCGCGCCGTGGGATCCTACACCATCGCCTTCGCCATCTTCCTCATCGGCGTGGAGCGACTGGGCGAATCGCGGATCGGCAAGTTCCTCGGTGATCGCAGCTACAGCTTCTATCTGCTGCATCTGCCGGTGCTCGCCCTGCTCTATGCCGCGACGCTCTCGTCATCCGGCGATCCCCTGCTTCCCTTGGCGGGCTATGTGGTGCTGGGCTTCGGCCTGTCCGTTCTCGCCTCGTCCATCATGTATCGCTTCGTCGAGCGGCCTTCGAATCGATTCGGCCACCGCCTGCGCGCGCCCGCCCCCGCCCGGATCGAAGGCACGGCCGCGGCCGCCGACTGAGCGCCCTTTCCCGGAGGCGGCGGCGCCCGGACAGGCATTGGCACGCGGCCCGTTCGTTTCGACGCGGTCCAATCGGTGCATCCCCGCGACCATTGGCGAGGCCGGGATGGTCCGTGCCCGAAAAGGGCCGATTTGGCCGTGACTCTCAAGGCTGCTCTTGTTAACCATAAGGCCGTCGCCGCATCGGGCTGATCTTGGTTCAGCGGCTGCGGCCGGGGGGTGGAAGACAGTATCTTCGCTTGCGGCGCATGAAGGTCGCGGTCCGTTGCCTGTTTGGGGCGAAGGGCGCGGTCACGGCCGTTGCGCGGCAGGATGAGAGAGGCGACGCCGGATCGCCGCGCCGGGATGGCCGGCGCGTGCCGCCGCCGATCGCCCGAGCCCATCGGTGCGTCGGGTGATCGTTACTTACGGATCGTCGTTAACGGCGGCTTAGGGAAACTCGCGTAGCTCGCACCCATTCGGAAGAGCGGTTCACCATGTTGGTTTGCGCCCAGTCCTTCCTTGGATTTCCAGAGCATGTTGAAGCTTGGTTCCACGTCTCACACTGCGGATGATGCCGCCGATCCGATCGGCCGCGTGATTCGGGCCTGCCGGCGCTATTTCGTGCATGGCGCGGCGTTCAGCGCGTTCCTGAACCTGCTCTATCTCGCGCCGACCATCTACATGCTGCAGGTCTATGATCGGGTGATGCCGACGCGCGGCGCGATGACGCTCACGATGCTGACGCTGATCCTGTCGGCCGCCGTGCTGACGATCGCGCTCCTCGATCTGGTCCGCACGCGCCTGCTCGTCCGGGCCAGCGCGAGGCTGGATCGCGAGCTGGCCGGCCCGATCCTGGATGCGATGCTGCGCCTTGCCGGCACGGGCGGCAGCGCGCGCACGACATCCGCGATGCGCGATTTTGATGCGTTCCGCTCGACGATGACGGGCGCGGGCGTGCTCGCGCTGTTCGATCTGCCATGGGCGCCAATCTACGTGCTGGTCTGCTTCCTGCTGCATCCGGCTCTGGCCGGGCTGGCCGTGGGCGGCGCGGTGGTGCTGTCTGTCCTGTCCTGGCTCAATGAGCGCGCCACCGCCGATCCGATCCGCCAGGCGAGCCAGTCCGCTCAGGTGAGCCACAGCGGGATCGAGAGCATCCTCTCGGCCTCCGGCGTGATCGGCTCCCTCGGCATGCGTCCGGCGATGATCCGGCGCCACCTTGCCGAGCGGCACGTCGCGACGCGGCTCGCGCTGGGGGCGACGTTCCGCAGCTCCGGCTACACCTCCGCGATCAAGGCGATCCGGCTGCTGCTCCAGTCTCTGGCGCTCGGCCTCGGCGCACTGCTGGCGATCGAGGGCAAGGTTTCGGTCGGCTCGCTCTTCGCCGCGTCCCTGCTCGTCTCGCGCGCGCTCCAGCCGATCGAGCTGGTCAATGGCGCGTGGAAGAATCTCATCCAGGCGCGTGCCGCCTATCGCTCGCTGGTCGATCTCTTCGCGGCGCGGGGGACGATCCGCCAGACGACGCAATTGCCCGATCCGGCCGGTGCGCTCGCGGTCGAGGGTGTCCGCGTGATGGTGCCCGGCAGCGATCGTGCGCTGCTCCAGGGCATCCGCTTCCAACTGGAGGCCGGTGAGTCTCTCGGCATCATCGGTCCGTCGGGCGCGGGTAAATCGACGCTGGCCCGGGTGATCGCCGGCGCGCTGCCGCCGAGCGAGGGCTGCGTCCGCATCGATGGCGCCGCGCTGGAGGATTGGCCCGAGCAGCAGATTGGCGGCCTGATCGGCTATGTCCCGCAGGCCGCCACCCTGTTTCGCGGGACGATCAAGGAGAATATCGCCCGCTTCCAGACGGAATTCGCCGAGCCCGGCGCGCTCGATGCCGAAGTGGTGCGCGCGGCCCAGCTTTGCGGAGCGCATGAATTCATCCTCCGCCTGCCCAATGCCTACGATACGCAGCTAGGCTGGGGCGGTGCGGGCCTGTCGGTCGGCCAGGCGCAGCGCATCGCGCTGGCCCGCGCGATGTTCGGCGGCCCGGCCGTGCTGGTGCTGGACGAGCCCAATGCGAGCCTGGATTCGGAAAGCGAGGCGCAGCTGATCGCCGCGCTCGATGAGCTGCGCGGCAAGGGCGTGACGATGATCATCGTCGCCCATCGCATGAATGTCCTCGCGTCGGTCGACAAGATGCTGTTCCTGCGGGACGGGCGCGCCGAACTGTTCGGTCCGCGCAACGCCGTCTTTGCCCGGCTCGCCGGCCGCGCCTCCACCGACACCGCGCCCGCGGCACCCGCCGCCGCCCAAGCCTCTTGACGCACGGATCTCCCATCATGTCCGCCGATATCATCACGCTCAAGGCCGGCACCGCCATCGCGCCGCTGGCCGATCACGATCTGGATCTGCCGCGCGAAACGCGTTTCGGCTGGCTGGTCGTCATCCTCTTCTTCGGGGTCTTCCTCGGTTTCGCGAGCCTGGTGCGGATGGATTCGGCCGCCCAGGCGGAAGGGACGATCAAGGTTTCGGGCAGCCGCCGCGTCGTCCAGCATCGCGATGGCGGCGTCGTTTCCGCGCTGCATGTGCGCGAAGGCCAGCGCGTGAAGGCGGGCGACATATTGGTCGAGCTGGCGGGCGCCGAAGTCGCGGCCGCCGAGCGCGCGCTCGCCTCGCAGGCGATCGGGCTTCAGGCCGAACATGCCCGCCTGCTGGCCGAGCGCCAGGGCGCCAGCACCTTTGCGGCGCCCGTGGAGTTCGCATCGCTTTCGGGCCCGGATCGCCAGCTGGCGGAGGATGCGATGCGGGTCCAGCGCGGCGAGATGGCCGCGCGCATGCAGGCGCTTTCCGCGCAGAAGAGCGTGCTGCACCAGCAGGCCGCGCAGCTTTCCACTAAGGCGAGCGGGATCGATCAGCAGATCGCCTCCACGCGCCGCCAGAGCGAATTGTTCGGCGATCAGCTGAAGGGCATGCGCGAACTGGCCACCAAGGGCTTTGCGAGCGTCAATCGCGTCCGCGAGCTGGAGCGCGCCGAGGCGCAGCTTGGCGGCGATACCGCCAATCTCGCCGCTTCGGGCGCCGCGACGCGCCAGCAGATCGGCGAGACGCGGATGCAGGCCCTGTCGATCGATTCGCAGCGCCTGCAGCAGATTGCCGACGATCTCCAGAAGAGCGAATCGGCGCTGAACGAGGCGCTGCCCCGCTGGCATGCCGCGCGCACCCAGCTGGAATCGACGCGCGTTCGCGCGCCGGCTTCGGGCCAGGTGGTGGGGCTTTCGGTGTTCACCGTGGGCGCCGTCATCACGCCGGGGCAGAAGATCCTGGAGGTGGTGCCGGATGCGACGCCGCTGGTGATCGAGCCGATGATCTCGCCCAACGACGCTTCGGATCTGGCGGTTGGGCAGACGGCCGAGGTGCGCTTTCCCAGCCTGCACGGGCGCGGGCTGCCGGTATTCGAGGGCAAGATCACCCGGCTTTCGGCGGACAGCTTCGTGGATGAACGCACGGGCGCGCGTTATTATACCGGTGAAGTGACCGTGCCGGCCGATACGTTCGCGCGGCTCAAGAGCGCGGATCCCGGGCTCAGCCTGCGGCCGGGCCTGCCGGCGCAGATCCTCGTGCCCCTGCGCAAGCGGACCCTGCTGAGCTATCTGATCGAGCCGATCAGCCAGTCGCTCTGGCGGAGCGGCCGCGAGCGCTGACGTCTCGCCGCCGTCCGGCCGAGCGGGCGCGAACCCGATCGGCCAGCGCTTTCGCGCCGCTGCCGCAGGCCGCCAGCCGCTCTTGCGCCGAACCGCCGTGCTTCGTTGGGTCAAACGAATGACGGGATCGCTTCCGCTTGCCCTCCGAAATGACTAGGGATGCTGCACCGCAAGAAATTTCGGGGGTACAATGCGCATCACGATGATCGGCACGGGCTATGTGGGCCTCGTTTCGGGGGCTTGCTTCTCCGATTTCGGGCATGAGGTGGTCTGCGTCGACAAGGATGCCTCGAAGATCGAGGCGCTCGAACGCAATGTGATGCCGATCTACGAGCCCGGCCTAGACGCGCTGGTGGCGACCAACGTGAAGGCCGGCCGCCTTTCCTTCACCACCGATCTCGCCGCTGGCGTCGCCGGTGCCGATGCCGTGTTCATCGCCGTCGGCACGCCTTCCCGGCGCGGCGACGGCCATGCCGATCTCTCCTATGTCTTTGGCGCCGTGCGCGAAGTGGTGGAAGCGCTGACCGGGCCGGCCGTGATCGTCACCAAGTCGACCGTGCCGGTCGGCACCGGCGACGAGGTGGAGCGGATCGTGGGCGAAGTCGGGCCGGACAAGGGCATCAAGGTCGCCTCCAATCCGGAATTCCTGCGCGAGGGCGCCGCGATCGACGATTTCAAGCGGCCCGATCGCGTCGTGTGCGGCGTGGAGGATGAGTTCGCGCGCGAGGTGCTGGCGCAGATCTATCGCCCGCTTTCGCTCAACCAGTCGGCCCCGGTGCTCTTCACGCGCCGCCGCACGGCCGAGATCATCAAATATGCGGCCAATGCCTTCCTGGCGACCAAGATCACCTTCATCAACGAGATCGCCGATCTCTGCGAAGTGGCGGGTGCGGATGTGCAGGAAGTGGCGCGCGGCATCGGCCTGGATAATCGCATCGGGCGCAAGTTCCTCCATGCCGGGCCGGGCTATGGCGGCTCCTGCTTCCCGAAGGATACGCTGGCGCTGCTGAAGACCGCGCAGGATTATGAATCGCCGCTGCGCATCGTGGAGGCGGTCGTCACCGCCAACGATCAGCGCAAGCGCGCCATGGGCCGCAAGGTCATCAAGGCGGCCGGCGGCGACATCAAGGGCAAGACGATCGGCATCCTCGGCCTGACCTTCAAGCCGAATACGGATGACATGCGCGATTCGCCCGCCATCGCCATCATCCAGACGCTTCAGGATGCCGGCGCCACGATCCGTGCCTATGATCCCGAGGGCCGCGAGCAGGCCGAAAAGGTGCTGACGAACGTCGAATATGTCGATGGCCCTTATGATGCCGCCAAGGATGCGGCCGCGCTCGTGATCGTCACCGAATGGGATGCGTTCCGCGCGCTGGATCTCTCGCGGATCGCCTCGCTCCTGGCCGAACCGCTGCTCGTCGATCTGCGCAACGTCTATCCGCCGGCCGAGGCGGAGAAAGCGGGCCTGCGCTACGTGGGCATCGGAAAGTGATGGCGGGCCCGGTCGTCATCGATCGGGCCGCCGCGAAATTGCGATAAAAGTTCGCGGGAATCGCCACCGGAAGAGATAATATTAACCGCGCCGCTTTAGGCGGGGGGCATGGATCTCGTCTCCGATTATGTGGCGCTCACCGGGAGCATCGTGCAACTGGCGGGCTCCGACAAGCTCGTCCACACCTATGTGGGGCTGGGCATCTACGTGCTGGCGCAGGTGGCCCTGCGCACCCGGCGTGCCTCGCCCATCGCTTTCCAGGTCGTGGTGGCGCTTCAGCTGGGCAATGAGGTGATGGACCGCCTCTATTGGGATAGCTGGCGCTGGTCCGACACGATCGGCGATACGTTCACCACCCTCTTCTGGCCGGGCGTGCTCTGCGCGCTGAACGGCTATCGCCGCGCGCGCTGGCGCGTGCAGGAGACGGTCCGCGATCAGAATCGGGCGCTGCTGGCGCGGTCCGCCGATGCGCTTCGCCGCCCTGGCTCGCAGGGCATCACGTCCAGCCGATGAGGCTTCGGCCGGGCCGGATCATATCCTAACGCCGGGATCGCGCCAGAAACTGCTGGATCACGATCGGCCAGAAGAGCGTCCACGCAATGTCGTGCAGCGTGTCGCCCAGGCTCCAGCCCATGCCGACGATATAGTCGCATGCCTCATTGGCTGCCTCGGCGAGGATCACCCCCAGCAGCGACCAGGGATCGCGCAGCGGCTTTCGCAGGATCAGTGCCCCGATCAGCCACAGGCCCAGCCCGGCACAGATGTGCGGCACGGTATCGCTGCCCATCCAGGATTCCAGCGCGAACGCCCAATCGTGATAGCGACGAAGCCATGACATGCGCCGGGGATGACGGCAGCAGCCGGGCGTAGCAACGCGAAAATCCCCGAAATCGTCCCAAACGGGCGACTATCGCCATCGGGCGAGTGGCGTGGGCCGGGCCTCAGGCGGGTGCGGGTATCGATCCCCTCCGGGTCGCGCGGCGCAGCCCCACATCGATCAGCAGCGCCGCGACCATCGTCAGCCCCGTCAGCGGAAAGAGCGCGCCGCCCACCAGCATGATGCCGAGCAGCCCGCGCGTCGCCGTCTGTGGGCGCGGCGGTGCGCCGATTCGCCCCGCCGGTCGCCGCTTCCACCACATGACCGGCGCGCTGGCCACGAGCAGCAGCAAGGCGATGCAGCCGCCGAGCATCACGAGCCTGTTGGGCTCGCCATATTCCAGCCCCTGATGCGTCTGCACGCCCCAGTCGATCCAGCGCGCGCCCGCGCCATACCGGATGAAGGGCGTATCCTGCAGGATGCGGCCGTCACCGGCCGCAACATACAGTGTGCGCTCCTCCTCGGCTGGCCCTGCCGTGGCGGAAAAGAGATAGGGCTTGCCCATGGCGGTGGGCAGCGTGAGCGTCCACGGGCCGGCAAGGCCCGCCGCCTCCGCCGCGCGGATCGCGCGATCCGGCCCGATATCGGCCCTGGCCATATGCTCCATCGGCATCACCATGCGCTGCGTGGCCCATGGCATGGAGGTCATGCCCTCGTGGCCGGCATGGTCTCCGCCACCGCCCGGCGCCCGGGGTCTGCCCAGATCGTGGCTGGTCACCCAGCCCTGCACCGATTGGCCCCAGACGCCGCTCCACGGCATGCCGGTGATCGCCAGGAACAGCACGATCCCGCCCGCGAGCAGCCCCAGCGAGGCATGGAGATCGCGCCAGAAGATGCGCTGCCTCGGCTGGCCGCGCAGGCCGATCGCCGGATGGTTGCCGCGCGGCCACCACAGATAGAGGCCGGTCAGCACGAGGATGATAGCCCAGCCCGCCGCGATTTCGATCAGTGCATTGCCGATCGGCCCGGTGATGGCCAGGCTGTGGAGATCCTTGACGAGGCCCATCACGCCGCCGGGGCGGGTGATGCCCAGCACATGGCCGTCGGCGGGATCGACGAAAGCCATCCGTCGGGTGCCATCGGCCAGGCGCAGGCTCGCCCGCCATGCCTCGCCTGTCGCGGCCGGCTTCACGATCTGGGTGACGGTGCCGCCCGTTTCGCGGCCGACCCGCGCGATCATCGGCGCGATCGTCGGCGGCCCATCGTGCGGGCTGGCCACCATCCAGCTGGCGTAGAAGCCGCGCTCTATCTCGCCCTTGTAGAGATAGAGCGCGCCCGTGACGGCGAGCCAGCCGAGGAAGGGCAGCACCAGCAGGCCGGCATAGAAATGCCAGCGCCAGACGGTGCGATAGAGATCAGCGCGCATATAGGGGCCTGCCGATGGTCAGACGGGCGATATTGGCTGAGGGATGCGCGCGGTGAGCGGCGCGATCGAGAAATGGCATGGCATGATCCTGATCGGTCGCGGCGGGGGCCGCGTGGTCCGGAAGGCGCGCGGCCCGAGCCGCGCGAGCGCCGCCTGCGGGCGCAGGCGGCATGGTCGATCAGGCGGTGAGGGGCGGGCCTGTCTGGGGCGGCGGGGGAGCCGCGAGGCCTGCGCCGATCATGGTGGTGGCCAGGGTGGCTGGCGACGGGGTCCGCGCCGCGAACAGCGGCGCAGGGGCATGGGTGGTATCGGCAGGCTCGGCCAGCGCGCAGGCGAAGCCCGCGAAGGCACAGGGCTTGTCGCCCTTTTCGCCATCATGATCCTGATGGTGCGGCGCGCCATGATGGCTGCCATGGCTCACCATCGTCGTTTCGACCGGCGCCATGCCGAAGCAGGGCATGAGACCGATCCGATCGGAGGCAGGCATCCAGCCGGACGGGATCAGGATTCGCAGGAAAAGCGCGAGTCCGGCGAGCAACATAGCATGCTGTCGCATCGATCGGACAGGTCGGGCCTCACGCATCGGAAAAGGCTATCCTCGCCGATCGGGGATGTCGATGATTCACGGTATTCGGCCGGCGATGAGCCGGATTCCTTCACCGCTGAAATAAAGGGAGCCGCTCGGCGGATCTACAGAGGGCAATAAGCGCAGGAAAACTTCATATGGCTGGATCGATGACCGCACGCCGACGAGGGCGCCAAAGCCCGGCGCGCCACCGAATGTGCGAACGATTCTCAATAGGCATTGCGGATGCGAATCATTCGCGCTACCGGCGGCGCCTGTGAACGCTAGTCCTCCCCTCCCGAAATCCGTCCCCGTCAAGAAGCGGCGCATCACGCGTGGCTGGTGGTTGAAGCAGCTCCATACGTGGCACTGGATCAGCGCGGCCGTGTCGCTGGTCGGCATGCTGATGTTCGCGCTGACCGGCGTGACGCTGAATCACTCGAACGTGATTCCCGCGCATCCGCAGGTCGTGCAGAAATCGGGCACGTTGCCGCCCTCGCTGCTGCGCCTTCTGAAGGCCACGCCGGCGGAAGGGGCGCCGATGCCGCCCGCCGTGGCGGAGGCCGTGTCCGCGCAGATCGGTCTCGATCCCGCCGGCCGCGCGGGCGAATGGAGCGATGGCGAGGTCTATGTCGCGATGCCGCGTCCCGGCGGCGATGCCTGGGTCAGCGTGGATCGCGCCACCGGGGCGATCAGTTCGGAAGTGACCCGGCAGGGCCTGATCTCGCTGTTCAACGATCTCCACAAGGGGCGCAATACGGGGCTCGGCTGGCGGCTGTTCATCGATGCCTTCGCCGCCGCCGCCATCCTGTTCACGGGCACCGGCCTGCTGCTGCTCCAGTTCCACGCCAAGCATCGCAAGAAGACGTGGCCACTCGTCGGCCTCGGCGTCGCGGTGCCGCTTATCGTCGCCCTCATCTTCATCCACTGAGGAATTTGATCCCATGCGTCTCTCCTCCTTCGCGCTGATCGGCGGCGTCGTCGCCGCGCCGGCCACCGCCGGAACCATCAGCATCACCATTCCCCGCATCGCCGTGGCCGAATATCACCGTCCCTATGTGGCGGGCTGGATCGAGCCTGCCGGCGGTGGCGCCGCACGCAGCCTTTTCGCCTGGTACGATATCAAGAAGGGCGGGGCGGAGCCGGGCCACAAGTGGCTGGCGGATCTGCGATCCTGGTGGCGCAAGAGCGGCCGCAGCCTGAAGCTCCCGGTTGATGGCGTGAGCGGCGCGACCAAGGCGCCGGGCACCTACACCATCCCGCTTCCCGCCGGCATCGCGCCGGGCAATTACGTGCTCAACGTCGAGGCCGCGCGCGAGGGCGGCGGGCGCGAACTCGTGAGCGTGCCGATCACGGTGCCGAACGGCAGCGGCCGGGCTTCGGGCAAGACGGAGCTGGGCGCCGTCACGGTGGCGGCCAAGTGATGCGCGCGCGCTTCCTCGCGCCGCTGCTGGCGGCTGCCGCGCTGCTGCCCACGGCGGCTCTGGCGGATCATCCCTGGATCATGCCCTCGGGCACGCTCTTCTCCGGCAGCAACAATTTCGTGACGTTCGACGCGGCCGGATCGGAGCATGTCTTCTTCTTCGATCATCGCCCGATTGGCATCGACGGCATCAGGATCTGGAAGCCGGACGGCACCGAGGCGAAGCCGACGGCAACCTTCTCCGGCCGGCTGCGCTCCGCCTTCGACGTCAAGCTCGAGCAATCGGGGACGTGGAAGGTCGCGAGCCAGCAATCGATGGTGATGGGCACGCTGAAGCTGAACGGCGAGGAGCGCCGTGTCGGTGGACGGGGCGGTCCGCCGTCGGGTGCCGGTGGGCCGGGTGGCCCGGGTGGCGGGCCTGAAGGTGGCCGGCCCGGTGGTGGTGCGGGCGGTCCTGGCGGACCGGGAGGGCCGGGTGGTCCCGGTGGACCGGGCGGCGAGGGCGGTCCGCGCCGGCTTCCGCCGATCGCGCTGGCCGACATTCCGGCGGAAGCGACCGACATCAAGCTGACCGAGATCGTCAATTCGGTCGAGACCTTCGTGACGCAGGGTGAGCCCACCACCACGGTGTTCAAGCCGGCCGGCAAGGCACTGGAGATGGAGCCCGTCACGCATCCGAACGAGGCGGCTTCCGGCGAAACGTCGCGTTTCCGTTTTCTGATCGATGGCAAGCCGGCGGCGGGCGTGAAGATCACGGTCATCCCCGGTGGCGATCGCTATCGCGAGGATACGGGCGCGATGGAACTGGCGACCGGCGCGGACGGCATCGTCGCGATCAAGTGGCCGATGGCGGGCATGTTCTGGGTCGGCGCGGCGGCGGAGGACGAGCATCCATCCGAGCCCAAGGCGCAGAAGCGGCGCATGAGCTATTCGGCGACGATCGAGGTGGCGACGCCCTGACGGGCCGGGATCGGGGCGGCGCCGAGGCGCGCGTCGCCCTTCCATCACATCTCTCGGCCGAAGCGCTGGCGATGCGCGACCCGGCGGCACGGATCGTCGATCTCGCGGGCGAGACGATGG
Source organism: Sphingomonas sp. (assembly GCF_003248515.1). Taxonomy (GTDB): domain Bacteria; phylum Pseudomonadota; class Alphaproteobacteria; order Sphingomonadales; family Sphingomonadaceae; genus Sphingomonas_I. The sequence goes on along the minus strand of NZ_QFOB01000020.1, from coordinate 30,425 downwards.
GCACGGGTTGGCGGGCGCGGTTCGCCTGCCCGCCTGCTTTCCATCCCGGCCCGCTGCGTGCCGCGATCGTCGCGCGGCTCGGCGAGATCATCGCCGAGATGAGCCAGTGGGAGCCGGCATCGCATCTGTCGCGCTTCAATCGGCTCCCGGGCGGGGGCTGGGCAAATCTTCCCCCCGATTTCGCGACCGTCATCGCCTGCGCGCTGCGGATCGCGGAAGAAAGCGGCGGCGCCTTCGATCCCACGCTGGGCCGGGCCGCCGCGCTGCTGGGCTATGGCGCCAGCGTGCCGGAGGGCGACGATCTCGCGGCGGCGCATGCCGATGCCGGCTGGGGGCGTCTCTCGTTCGATCCCGCCGCGCGCCGCCTTCGCCAGCCGGGGGGGCTGTGGCTCGATCTGTCGGGCATCGCCAAGGGCTTCGCGGTGGATGCGGTGGCCGGGGTGATCGCATCGCACGGCATTGCCCACGCACTGGTGGAGATTGGCGGAGAGCTGGTCGGGCGGGGCATCCGGCCGGATGGCGAGCCCTGGTGGGTGGCGCTGGAGGTGCCCCCGGGCGCGGATCTGCCGCCGCTGCATCTGGCGCTTCACGGGCAGGCCGTGGCCACATCGGGCGATTACCGGCGCGGCGCGCACACGATCGATCCCGGCACCGGCCGGCCCCTGCCACTCCATGTCGTGTCCGTCAGCGTGATCCATCGCACCGCGATGGAGGCGGATGGCTGGGCGACCGCCCTGACCGCGCTGGGGCCGGCGCGCGGTCTTGCGCTGGCGGCCGAGCGCGGCCTGGCGGCGCGGATCCTCACGCGTGAGGACAATGCCTTTCGCGAGCATCTGAGCCCCGCTTTGATCGCAATGCTGGCGGATTGACGCGCCTACCCGCTTGCTCCGGAAGGCGCGTCGTGCTGCAAGCGCGAGCGTGATACAGGCTGCGCTCCATCATCTGACGTCCTACCGCTATGATCGGCCGGTCATGCTCGGGCCGCAGACGATCCGCCTCCGCCCGGCGCCGCACAGCCGGACGGACGTTCCCAATTATTCGCTGAAAATCCTGCCGGAGCAGCATTTCATCAACTGGCAGCAGGATCCGCACGGCAACTGGCTGGCGCGGATCGTGATTCCGGAGCCGACCTGCGAATTCCGCGTGACCGTCGACCTGATCGCGGATCTGGCGGTCATCAATCCGTTCGACTTCTTCGTCGAGGAATATGCGACCGGGCGGCCCTTCGCCTATGCGCCCGATCTCGCCAACGATCTTTCGGCCTATTTCGAATGCGAGGGGACGGGCGAACTGTTCGAGGCGCTGTTCCGGCGCTTCGAAACGGTGGAAATGGGGACGATCGACTTCCTCGTCGAGCTGAACCGTGCCGTGAACGAGGCGGTGGGCTATGTGATCCGCATGGAGCCGGGCGTGCAGACGCCCGAGGAAACGCTGTCGATCGGCACGGGATCGTGCCGCGATTCCTCCTGGTTGCTGGTGAATCTGCTGCGCCGGCTGGGCTTCGCCGCGCGCTTCGTTTCCGGCTATTCGATCCAGCTGACGCCGGACGTGGTCGCCGTCGAGGGGCCGAAGGGCGTTTCGCAGGATGTGTGCGACCTGCACGCCTGGGCCGAGGCCTATGTGCCGGGCGCGGGCTGGGTGGGCATGGATCCCACGTCCGGCCTGTTCGCGGGCGAAGGGCATATCCCGCTGTGCGCCACGCCCCATTATCGCTCCGCCACGCCGATCGAGGGCGCGCTGCTGGAGCCGGCTCATGCCGATTTCGGCTTCGCCATGGATGTGCAGCGCATCGCCGAGGCGGTGCGCATCACCAAGCCCTTCACCGATGCGCGCTGGCAGGCGCTGGATACGCTGGGCCGCAAGGTGGATGCCGATCTGGCCGCGCAGGATGTGCGGCTGACGACCGGCGGCGAGCCCACCTTCCTGGCCGCCAGCGATCCCGAGGCCCCCGAATGGAATGCGGCCGCCGTCGGACCGACCAAGGCGGGCTATGCGGACAAGCTGATTCGCCGGATGCGCGACAGATTCGCGCCCGGCGGCCTGATCCATCACGGCCAGGGCAAATGGTATCCGGGCGAAAGCCTGCCGCGCTGGGGATATTCGGTATACTGGCGCGCGGATGGCGTGCCGGTATGGCGGGATACGAGCCTGCTGGCCGAGGCCGTGGAGGGCGCGGCCGCGCTGGATGCGGATGCGGCCGAGCGCTTCCTGCAAGGCATGGCGGCCTTCCTCGACGTGCCCGCTGATTATGTGCAGGCGGCCTATGAGGATCCGGTCGAATGGTCGCTGAAGGAAGCCGAGCTTCCCGACAATACCGTGCCGACCGATCCGGAGATCGAGGATCCGGAGGCACGGGCACGAATGGTGCGCGCGTTCGAGCGCGGCCTTGCCCGGCCGGTGGGCTATGTGCTGCCCATCCAGGCGTGGCAGGCGGCGAATGCGCCGGAGCCACGCCGCTGGCGCAGCGAACAGTGGCGCGTGCGGCGGGGCAAGCTGTTCCTCGTGCCCGGCGACAGCGCGGTCGGCTATCGCCTGCCGCTGGGATCCCTGCCGTTCGTATCCAAGGCGGATTATCCCTATCACCATATCCGCGACACGACCGAGCCGGTGTCGCCGCTGCCTGATTTCCGGGCGAGGCCGCTTGCGGCTGACGAGACGGCCGGTGCCGTACGCGACCAGCGATCCGAAACCGTCGCCAGCGAAGGGCCGGCGGCGCAGGAGCGGGTGGAGCAGGTGATGATCGCGGGCGCGGTGCGCACCGCCGTCACCGTGGAACCGCGCGAAGGCTATCTCGCGGTGTTTCTGCCGCCGACCGAGCAGCTCGAGGATTATCTGGCGCTGATTGCCGCGATCGAGGCGACGGCGGAGGCGACGCGGATTCCGATCCGCGTGGAAGGTTATGCCCCGCCACCCGATCCGCGCCTGCAGGTGCTGAAGGTGACGCCCGATCCCGGCGTGATCGAGGTCAATGTCCAGCCCACCGCCACCTGGGATGAGACGGTGGATCTCACGAGCGCCCTCTACGACATGGCGCGCGAGATCGGGCTGACGGCCGACAAATTCCTGATCGACGGGCGATCGGTGGGCACGGGCGGCGGCAACCATCTGGTGCTGGGCGGCCGATCGGTGCTGGATTCGCCCTTCATCCGCCGGCCGGACATGCTGAAGAGCTTCGTGCTTTATTGGCAGCGCCACCCGGCGCTCTCCTATCTTTTCTCGGGTCTCTTCATCGGGCCGACGAGCCAGGCGCCGCGTATCGACGAGGCCCGGCATGACGGGCTGTACGAACTGGAAGTGGCGCTGGCGCAGGTGCCCAATCCTCTGTCCGGGGGCGAGACGCCGCAGGCCTGGGTGGTGGATCGGCTGTTCCGCAATCTGCTCGTCGATGTGACGGGCAACACGCATCGCACCGAAATCTGCATCGACAAGCTCTTCTCGCCGGATGGCCCGACCGGCCGCCTCGGCCTCGTCGAATTCCGGGGCTTCGAGATGCCACCGGAGCCCAAGATGAGCCTCGCGCAGCAATTGCTGCTGCGCGCGATGGTCGCCTGGTTCTGGCGGGAGCCGCAGGCGGGCGGCCTCGTGCGGTGGGGCACGACGCTGCACGATCGCTTCATGCTCGGCCATTTCGTGTGGGCCGATTTCCTCGAGGTGCTCTCGGATCTGCGCGGCGCGGGCTATGATTTCGATCCCAGCTGGTTCGAGGCGCAGCGCCAGTTCCGCTTCCCGGTGCATGGCAGCATCGTGGCGGGTGGCGTGACGCTGGAAGTGTCCCACGCGCTGGAACCCTGGCCCGTACTGGGCGAAACGGGCGCGATCGGCGGCACGGTGCGTTATGTCGACAGCTCGACGGAGCGGCTGCAGGTGCGCGCCACGGGCCTTACACCCGGCCGCCACATCATCGCGTGCAATGCCCGGCGCGTGCCGATGACGGCGACGGGCACGCCGGGTGAGGCCGTCGGCGGCGTGCGCTACAAGGCGTGGGCCCCGGCCAATTGCCTGCATCCCCGCCTGCCGGTGGATGCGCCGCTGACCTTCGACGTGCTGGATATGTGGAATGGCCGTTCGCTGGGCGGCTGTGTCTATCATGTCGGCCATCCGGGCGGGCGCAGCTATGATGGCGTGCCGATCAACGATTACGAGGCCGAGGCACGGCGCAAGGCGCGCTTCGAGGAGCAGGGCCACACGCCCGGCGCGGTGGCGATGCCGGCCGAGGAGCGATCGGGCGAATTCCCGATGACGCTCGATCTGCGCCGGCCGGCCGGCCTGTGACGGGGAGTTGAGCGCGAGATGACGTCCGGGGGGACGAACATGGCGCAGCTGCCGGGCATGCCCTCGTGGGGGCAGGGCTGGCTGGACGCCTATGTCGCGCAGGCGGATGCGGGCGATGTGGTGCGCGGCGACATGGGGCGCGGCGGCCGCTGGTGGCATTATCTGTTCGATGGCGTGGCGACGCTGACGGAAGGCCGGCTCCAGCGCCTGCAGGACCGGATCGGCCGGCAGGTGGACGAACTGGGCACCGCCTTCCGCCTGCCGGGTGACACGCGCGAGCGGCCATGGCCGGCGGCGGCGCTGCCTCTGCTGATCGGCGAGGATGAATGGCGTGGCATTGCCGAGGGCATCGTCCAGCGCGCGAACCTGATCGAGGCGGTGCTGGCGGACATTTACGGGCCGGCCCGGCTTGTCGCGGATGGCAGTTTGCCCGCCCCGCTGGTGACGGGCAGCCGCAGCTTCTGGCGATCGATGATCGGGATGGAGCCGGCGGGCGGCCATAGGCTGCAAATCTATGCCGTCGATCTCGGGCGCGGCCCGGATGGCGAGTGGCGGGTGCTGGCCGATCATGCCCGCGCGCCTGCGGGTGCCGGCTATGCGCTGGAAAACCGGCTGGCGGCGAGCCGCGTCATGGGCCCGTTGCAGACGCGCCTCAACGTGCAGCGGCTGGCGCCTTTCTTCGCCGATTTTCGCGCTGGCCTCGCGGCTGTCTGCAAGCGTGCCGATCCGCGCATCGGCCTGCTCACGCCCGGTCGCTACAATCCCAGCTATGCCGAACAGGCGCATCTCGCGCGCTATCTCGGCTTCCTGCTCGTGGAGGGCGACGATCTGGCGGTGCGCGGCACCGAATTGTTCGTGCGCACGATCGAGGGGCTGAAGCGTGTCGATGCGCTGTGGCGGCGGATGGACACCAAATTCCTCGATCCGCTTTCGTTCGATTCCAATTCGCGCATCGGCGTGCCTGGGCTGATGGATGTGATCGCCGGTGGCAACGCGATCATCGCCAATGCCCCCGGCGTCGGCGTGATCGAGGCGCCGGCGATGGCGGCCTTCCTGCCCATCCTGTCGCGCCGCCTGCTGGGCGAGGATCTCAGGCTGCCCAACATCGCCACCTGGTGGTGCGGGCAGGATGGGCCGCGCGCCGAGATGCTCGACAATCTCGACGACATGCTGGTCGCCTCCGCCTTTGGCGAGCCGGTGATCGGCCTGCCCGCCGGGCCGACGCTGGGCGCCGCGCTGGACTGGGCGGATCGCGATGCGCTGAAGGCGGAGATCGCCCGGCGCCCGCAGGATTATGTCGGGCGCGAGGTGGTGCGGCTTTCGACCATGCCGGTCGTGCAGAATGGCAAGCTGGTGGCGCGGCCCTTCACGCTGCGCGCCTTTGCGGTGCGCGATGCGGGCGGGCGCTGGTCGGTGATGCCCGGCGGCTTCGCGCGGCTGGCCGACGATTCGGACGTGCGCGCGACCGTGATGGGCGAGGGAGCCTTCTCCGCCGACGTCGGCGTCGTCTCGCTTACGCAGGTCGAGCCCGTCTCGCTGATGCCGCAGCATGTCGCGGTGCGGCGCAATCCGGGCACCTTGCCCAGCCGGGCGGCGGACAATCTCTACTGGCTCGGCCGCTATCTGGAGCGTGGCGACGCGACGCTGCGGCTGGTCCGCGCGACGCTGGGCGGCACGATCGATGCCGATGGCGGCGCGAGCCTGGTGCCCATGACGCTCGATCGGCTGGCGACCCTGCTGATCTCCACCGGCGCCGCCACGCTGGACGAGGATGCGCAGGAGGATGAGGAGGAAGGCGGTTCGATCCGCGACCTCGCCGAGCTTGCCGGGGCCGCGCTAGACGGCAGGGGCCTCGCCAGTGTCCGCTCGCTCCTCTCGGCGGCGCACGGGATTGCCGAGGTGATTCGCGATCGGCTGGCGGCGGACGTGTGGAGGCTCATCGATCTGCCGATGCCCACGGCCGGATTCGAGGATGCCGGCGCGATGCTGGCGCGGGCCGCGACCCTGCAGGATCGATTCGCCGCGCTGGCGGGCCTCGCGGCGGAGAATATGGGGCGCAATGCCGGCTGGCGTTTCCACGATCTGGGGCGTCGCATCGAACGATCGCTGACGATCGCGCGCTTCGTGCGCAATTTCGCGCCGGATACGGCGACATCGGACGATCTGACGACGTTGCTCGATCTGTGCGACAGCCAGATCAGCTATCGCGCGCGCTATCTGACCGGCCTCGCCCTGGTGCCGGTGCGTGATCTGGTCGCGCTCGATCCCTATAATCCGCGCAGCATCGCCTTTCAGATCGATCGCATCCGCGAGCATCTGGCGGCGCTCCCTTCGCTGCGCGACGACGGGATCGAGGAGGAGCCGGTCGCGGCCGCGACGGAGCTTGGCTATTCCATCGCCACGATGCGGGCCGAGGCGATGGCGCGAACGGCGCTGCTGAGCGTGGAGAACAAGCTTTCATCCCTGTCGGACGCGATCGCGCGGCGCTATTTCCTCCAGGGCGCGGAAACGATCCGCGCCGCCGGCATGACGCTGGCATGAGGGCTGTGGGGATCATGAACGCGGGCGGCTTGAACGGATACGGCGAATGATGCGTTACGCCGTCCGCCACCTGACCCGATTCGACTATGAATTTCCCGTGCGCTTCGCGCGCTGCAACCTGCGCCTGCACCCGGTGGACTGGGATGGCCAGCGGGTGGAGGATTATGCGCTGACGATCGAACCATCGACGACGGTGCTGCCCGGGCGCGACAATGGCTATTGCGTGCTGGGCGAACGCTTCGTGCTGGACAAGCGCGCGAGCGCGCTGGTGATCGAGAGCCGATCGACGATCGTGGTCGATCGGATCGCGCCGTCGCCGCAGGCGGACGATCTGACGATCGCGGAGGCCGCGCGCCTGGCGCGGGAGCAGCGCGATCTGGGCCGCACCGCGCCGGCCAACTTCCTCTTTCCATCCCCGCTGATCGCCGCCTTTCCGGAGATCGCCGCCTGGTGCGCGGAAGAGTTGCGACCGGAGCGCGGCGTGGTGGAGGCCGGGCTCGCGCTGGCGCGCGCGATCCAGGCGAACTTCAAATATGATGGCAGCGCGACCGAGCTGGATACGAGCCCCGCTGAAGCCTTCGCCGCGCGACGCGGCGTGTGCCAGGATTTCGCGCAGATCATGATCTCCGGCGCGCGCTCGGCCGGGCTCGCGGCGGCCTATGTCTCCGGTTATCTGCGCACTATCCCGCCCCCGGGCAAGGAGCGGCTGGTGGGTGCGGATGCCACCCACGCCTGGGTGATATTGTGGTGCGGCCCCGCGCGCGGCTGGCTGGGCTTCGATCCCACCAACGGATGCACGGTGGGCCCCGATCATATCGTTGCCGCGATCGGCCGGGACTATGCCGATGTCGCGCCGATCGACGGCGTTTTCGTGGGCCGCAACGGCCAGAAGATCGACGTCGCGGTGGACGTGGAGCCTCTGGCGTAGCGGAGCGGCTCAGGCGGCCGCCATGTCCAGCCTGGGCGCGATCTCGCCCCGGCCCGCGCGCTGGAGCAGGCGGTTGATATAATCCAGCTTGGCCATGATCGTGGGCGAAAGATTGAAGGGATAGAGATCGGGCTGGCCCATCGATCGGTTGATTGAATTCTGGGCGAAGGCGAACGGCCCCCATTCGGCCACCAGCTGGCCGGTTTCGGCATGATAGGGATCGAAATCGACGGCCGGCTGCTCTTCATAGCCGGGCCAGTTCATCATCCGCATGCCGAAGCCGCCGATCGTGGCCAGCGTATCGATGATGTGCATCAGATGCGCGAAGGTTTCCGCGAAATCCTCCCACGGATGCATCGTCGCATAGGAGGAGACGAAATCGGTGGTCCAGCCGGCGGCGCTGTCGCCATAATGCTTTTGCTTGGCTTCCTCATAGCTGATCCGCTCGTCGCCGAAGAGCGCGCGGAAATTCTCGGCCTCGGCCGTGTTCTCGATCAGGCGCGACCAGTAATAATGGCCCACTTCGTGGCGGAAATGGCCCAGCAGCGTGCGATAGGGTTCGCCGAGGCGGGTGCGCATCTGTTCGCGCTGCACGTCGTCCGCCTCCAGGATGTTGAGCGTCACCAGCCCGGCCTCGTGGCCGGTCGTGATGCGGATCGTGCCCGTCTCCTCGCCTACGGGATCGTAGAGGAAATCGAAGGCCAGGCCGGGCGACGTGCCGTTGCCGGCGGCTTCCGCCACCGTCTCGCACGGCAGGTTCAGGTGTAGGATCGTGTGAAACAGGCGGCGTTTGGCCGCCTCTATCTTGGCCCAGCGCTCCGGCACGCCCGGCCCGGTGAGATCGGGGATGGTGCGGTTATGCTTGCAGGCCTGGCACAGCGGCTGATCGCCCACCGCCGGCACCAGCCAGTTGCAGATCTGGAAGGCGTTGTTGTTCTGGCAGACGATCACGTCATGGGGCTGGCCGCCGGCATCCCGCCATGTCGTGGCACCGTCCCCCAGGAACAGAAGCTGGTCGCTCGCCGGATCATAGCCGAGCGTGAACGCGCAATTGGGGCAGACGCGAACCTCGAAATGATTGGGTCGCGAGCAATTGGGGCAGGCATAGGGCCGCATCGAATGTCCCGATCGGAATAAAAGTCGGGGCGGGAAACGCGGGAAGCGGCCGTTGGTGCCGGTTTCGCCCTCTTGCCGATGGCGAAGCCGCTTCGCATCTGCGAAGGTGGAGGTGAAATGGCTGATCCTTATACGACCCTGGGGCTTTCGCGCGGTGCCGACGAGGCGGCGATCAAGAAAGCCTATCGCAAGCTCGCCAAGGAGCTGCATCCCGATCGCAATCAGGACAATCCGGGCGCGGCCGCGCGCTTTTCGGAAGTCACGAGCGCGTATGATCTGCTCTCCGACAAGGACAAGCGCGCCCAATATGATCGCGGCGAGATAGACGAGAACGGCAATCCGAAGAGCCCGTTCGGCTATGGCGGCGGCGGCGGCGCGGGCGCGGGGGGCTTTCGCGGGCGCCCGGGCGGCGGCTTCGAATTCGAGACGTCGGGCGGCGATTTCGGCGATATCTTCGAAGGCCTGTTTGGCGGCGGCGGCCCCGGGGCGGCGGGCGGACGCCAGCAGCGCGGCGGATTTGGGGGATTTTCGGGCTTCGGTGGACGCGGCCGGCCGCAGAAGGGCGCGGACGCCGCCTATCGCCTGGCCATCGATCTGGATGAAGCGGCGGCGCTGAAGCCGCAGCGCATCACGCTGGGCAACGGCAAGACGGTGGACCTGAAGCTGACGCCCGATGCGATCGCGGGATCCCCGCTGCGCCTGGCGGGGCAGGGCGAGGCGGGGCCGGGCGGGGCCGGCGATGCGCTGGTGACGATCGAGATTCGCCCCCACCGCTTCTACAGGCGCGACGGGGATGATGTGCGCATCGATCTGCCGGTGCGGCTGGACGAGGCTGTCGGCGGCGCGCGCGTGAAGGTGCCCACGGTGGAGGGGGCCGTGATGCTCTCCGTTCCGGCCGGTGCCAGTTCGGGCAAGGTGCTGCGCCTCAAGGGGCGCGGCTTCCACAAGCGGGATGGCACGCGCGGCGATCAGCTCGTGACGCTGATGATCGATCTGCCGGCCGACGACGCGGCGCTGAAGGCCTTCGTCGAAGGCTGGAAGGGCGATGCCGAGAGGAACCCGCGCGCGAATCTCGGCGTATAGCCTGGCGGAAGGGGCGGCTTCGGGCAGGATGGACGGGGGCGGGATGGACAAGGCGATCGCCCCCGAATCGCCCGAACAGCGCGCCAACCGCTGGGAGCGTTCGCTCGTCCACGTGCGGCCTGGCGCGCGCCTTTATGAAGTGGTGCGGCGCACGCTGGCGGGCGTCTGGGCGGATGGCTTCATCCATGCGGGCAACCTCGCCTATCTCGCGCTGATCTCGCTCTTTCCCTTCTTCATCGTCACGGCCGCGCTCGCACATCTGCTGGGGCTGGGGCCGGACGGAACGGTGGCGATCGACAGCTTCCTGCGCACGCTGCCGCGCGCCGTGCGCGAGATGCTGCGCCCGATCATCACCGATGTCCTCACCCGCCGTACGGGGTCCTTGCTCTGGATCGGCGCCTTCATCGGCCTGTGGACGACCGGCAATTTCATCGAGACGATTCGCGATATCCTGCGCCGGGCCTATGGCGTCACCGCGCGCCCGCTCTTCTGGCGGCACCGGCTGATCTCGTCGGCGCTGATCGTGGGCGCGGTGCTGCTGACATTCTTCGCCTTTCTCGCGCAGCTTCTGCTCACCGGCCTGGAGGAGATCGTCACGCGCTTCTTCCCGCTGGCGCACGATCTGGTGAACTGGATCGGCTGGGGCCGCCTCGCCCCGCTCGCCACGCTGTTCGTGGCGCTCTACCTGATCTTCGTGGCGCTCACGCCCAGCCGCTATCGCGGCGCGGGATGCCCCAAATGGCCGGGCGCTGCCTTCACCGCCGGCTGGTGGGTGCTCGTCACGATGGCGCTGCCGGCCATCCTGCGGCTCGTGGGTGGTTACGGCCTCACATATGGCAGCCTGGCGGGCGTGATCGTGGCCCTGATCTTCTTCTGGCTGGTCGGTCTCGGGCTGGTGATCGGTGCCCAACTCAACGCGGCGCTGGCGGAAAGGCCGGAAAGCGGCGTAAGGGGCGGCGAAGAGACGGGTTCGACGGAGGAATGATGGCCGGTCTGATGGAAGGCAAGCGCGGCCTGATCATGGGTCTCGCCAATGACAAGAGTTTGGCGTGGGGTATCGCCAAGGCGCTTCGCGCGCAGGGGGCGGAGCTTGCCTTCAGCTATCAGGGCGATGCGCTGGCCAAGCGGGTGAAGCCGCTCGCGGCGGAGCTGGGCTCCGATTTCACCTTCGATTGCGACGTATCCGACATGGATGCGCTGGATGCCGCTTTCGCAACGCTGGCGGAACGCTGGCCGACGATCGACTTCGTCGTCCATGCGATCGGCTTTTCGGACAAGAGCGAACTGCGCGGCCTGTTCGTGGATACCAGCCTCGAAAATTTCGCGCTGACGATGAACATCTCGGCCTACAGTTTCGTGGCCGTCACCAAGCGCGCGCGGGCCATGATGCCGAATGGCGGATCGATCCTGACGCTGAGCTATTATGGCGCCGAGAAGGTGGTGCCCCATTATAACGTGATGGGCGTCGCCAAGGCAGCGCTGGAAACCAGCGTCAAATATCTGGCGATGGATCTCGGCCCCGAAAATATCCGCGTGAATGCAATCTCCGCCGGCCCGATCAAGACGCTGGCGGCGAGCGGCATCGGCGATTTCCGCTACATCCTGAAGTGGAACGAGCTGAATTCGCCGCTCCGCCGCAACGTGACGATCGAGGATGTCGGTGGTGCGGGCGTCTATCTTCTCTCCGATCTGGCGAGCGGCGTGACGGGTGAGATCCACCATGTGGATGCCGGCTATAACGTGATCGGCATGAAGGCCGAGGACGCGCCGGATATCGCGCTGGCATAACGGAAAGGGCCGATGTCGATCGTCATTCGCGAGATGGAGCCCGAGGATATCGAGGCGATCCACGCGCTCCATCTCGCCTGCTTTCCCACGGCGGCGGAGGCGCGGCTGGTGGCCAGCCTGGATGCGGCGGGCGACGTGCTCGTCGCGCTGGTGGCCGAGCAGGGCAAGGCGATCGTGGGCCATGTCTGCTTCAGCCGGATGAAGGTTATCGCGGATGGCGCCCCGATCGCGGCCGCGGCACTGGCGCCCGTCGCGGTCGCAGCATCGCTGCGCGACGTGGGCATCGGCAGCGGGCTGATCGAGCAGGGGCTGGCCGCACTGGAGGATGCAGAGGTGCGTCTTGCCTTCGTGCTGGGCGATACGGGCTATTACGGGCGGTTCGGCTTCGAGGCCGCGCTCGCGAAGCCTTTCGCGTCCGCCTATGCGGGGCCGAACTTTCAGGCCCTGTGGCTGGGCAAGCCGGCGCGGGTGCGCGCGGGCGAGGCGCATCACGCGCCGGCCTTCGCCGCGCTGGGCAAGGGCGCATGAGCTTCAACACATTCGGACGGGTGTTCCGCTTCACGACCTGGGGCGAGAGCCACGGGCCGGCGATCGGCGCCGTCGTCGATGGCTGCCCGCCGGGTCTGACGCTGAGCGAGGCCGATATCCAGCCCTGGCTCGACAAGCGCCGGCCGGGCACGTCGCGCTTCACCACCCAGCGACAGGAGCCGGATCAGGTCCGCATCCTGTCCGGCGTGTTCGATGGCAGGACGACCGGCACGCCGATCAGCCTGATGATCGAGAATGTCGACCAGCGCTCAAAGGATTATTCGGAGGTCGCGCTCGCCTACCGGCCGGGCCATGCCGATTATGCCTATGACGCGAAATATGGCTTTCGCGACTATCGCGGCGGCGGACGATCCTCCGCGCGGGAGACGGCATCGCGGGTGGCGGCGGGCGCCGTGGCGCGCATGGCGATCCCGGAGGTGCGGATCCGTGCCTATCTGGTGGAACTGGGCGGGGATTCGATCGACCGCGCGGCCTTCGACGATGGCGCGATCGACGCCAATCCCTTCTTCTGCCCGGATCCGGCCGCCGCGCTGCGCTGGGAAAAGATCGTGGACGATGCGCGCAAGGCGGGATCCTCCGTGGGCGCGATCGTGGAATGCGTGGCGGAGGGCGTGCCGGCCGGCTGGGGCGCGCCGCTTTATGCCAAGCTCGACAGCGAGCTCGCCTCCGCGATGATGAGCATCAATGCGGTGAAAGGCGTGGAAATCGGTGACGGCTTCGAGGCGGCACGGCTGACGGGCGAAACCAACGCCGATCCGATGCGGCCGGGCAATGAAGGCAAGCCGGTGTTCCTCGCCAATCATGCGGGCGGCATCGCCGGCGGCATCGCGACGGGGCAGCCGGTGGTGGTGCGCGTGGCGCTGAAGCCCACCTCGTCGATCCTCACCCATGTCGAGACGATCGATCGGGAGGGCCATGCGGCCGAGATCCGGACAAAGGGGCGCCATGATCCCTGCGTCGGCATCCGCGCCGCGCCCGTGGTGGAGGCGATGATGGCGCTGGTGCTGGCAGATCAGAAATTGCTGCATCGGGCGCAGACCGGGCGCTGATTCTTCCGCCATTTCCTGAACATGTTTCGGTGGCGGCGAGGGGCTGGCGCGCCGGCTGTGGAGAGCATCGCATATTGATCCCGAGCCAGCTTCGGGATGAGGTTGGTGGGCCAGCGCATGGACTTCGCGCGCCCTCGCCCCTAGATCGCGCGCCATGGCGCAGGCGGCTTCCTTTCGCTTCCACAAGATGCACGGGCTCGGCAACGATTTCGTGGTGATCGACGCGCGCCAGGCGCCCGTGGCGATCGATGCGGCGCGCGCGCGCGCGATTGCGGACCGGCGCGAGGGAATCGGCTGCGATCAGCTGGTGCTGATCGAACCTTCGACGACGGTGGATGCGAAGATCACCTTCTTCAATGCCGATGGCAGCCTGGCCGAAAGCTGCGGTAATGCCTCGCGCTGCATCGCCCAGTTCCTTGGCGGTGAAAGCAGGGTGGAGACGGCCGGCGGAATCATTGAACTGAAGGCCGAAGGCGCGGGCGCCACCGTCGACATGGGCGCGCCGCGTTTCGATTGGGATCGCATTCCGCTTGCCTATCCGGTGGATACGGCCTCGCTGCCGGTCGCCTGGGAGGAGCTGGAGGCGCCTGCGGCGGTGAATGTCGGCAATCCGCACGTCATCTTCTTCGTGGAGGATACGGATGGGGTGGCGCTGGATCGGCTGGGGCCGATCATCGAGCATGATGCCCTCTTTCCCGAACGGGTGAACGTGAATGTCGCCACGGTGGAGGGGCCGCAGCGCCTGCGGCTTCGCGTGTGGGAGCGGGGCGCGGGCCTGACGCGGGCCTGCGGCACGGGGGCCTGCGCCACGGCGGTGGCGGCGATCCGCAGCGGCCGCGTGCAGAGCCCCGTGACGGTGAAGCTGCCCGGCGGCGAACTCGTGATCGATTGGGCGCCCGGCGGCACGATCCGGATGACCGGCCCCGCCACCCACGTCTATGAGGGTGAGGCGGACGGGCTGTGAGCGGGCCGGAACTCATCACGCTCGGCTGCCGGCTCAATATCGCGGAGAGCAAGGCGATCCGGGCCGCATTGGGCGGGGCGGACGATCTGGTGATCGTCAACAGCTGCGCCGTGACCAACGAGGCGGTGGTGGAGACGCGCAAGGCGATTCGCCGCGCGGCCCGCCGCCGGCCCGATGCGCGGATCGTGGTGACGGGCTGCGCCTCGGAGATTGATCGCGCGGCATTCGAGGGGATGGCCGAAGTGGATCGCGTCGTCGCCAATATCGCGAAGACGGATCCCGCGCTGTATTTCGATCGGACGCTTCCCGTGATGACGGCTCCGATCCGGGGCGGTGATGCAGGTGCCGATGGCGGCCACGCCCGCGCCTTCATCGCCGTGCAGAACGGGTGCGACCATTCGTGCACCTTCTGCATCATTCCGCAGGGACGCGGGCCGAGCCGTTCGCTGCCGGCCGGTGCCGTCGTCGAGGCTGTGCGGGCGGCCGTCGAGGCCGGGCGGCGCGAGGTGGTGCTGACCGGGGTGGATGTGACCGCCTATGGCGCGGATCTGCCGGGCTGGCCGACGCTCGGCATGCTGGTGGAGCGTGTGCTGCGCCTCGTGCCGGATCTCGAGAGGCTGCGGCTTTCCAGCCTCGATCCGCATGAGATGGACGAGCGGCTGATCGCCCTGTTCGAGAGCGAACCCCGGCTGATGCCGCACCTCCACCTGTCGCTCCAGGCGGGGCATGACATGATCCTGAAGCGGATGAAGCGCCGCCATATGCGGGCCGAAGCCGTGGCGCTGGTGGCGCGGATCCGGGCGAAGCGACCGGATCTGGCGATCGGCGCGGACGTGATCGCCGGCTTCCCGACCGAGACCGAGGCCATGTTCGCGGACAGCCTCGCGCTGATCGCGGATTGCGGGATCGTCCATCCGCACATCTTTCCCTTCTCGCCGCGCACCGGCACGCCGGCCGCGCGCATGCCGCAGCTGCCGCGGGACGTGGTGCGCGATCGCGCGGGCCGGCTGCGCGAGGCGGCGGCGGCGCATCGCATGGCGTGGCTGCGCTCGCGCGTGGGCGCGACGGCGAAGGTGCTGGTGGAGCGTGACGGCGTGACCGGCCATGCCGAGGATTTCGCCAGGGTGCGGATCGCGCGCGGCGGCGTTGCGGGGGCCATCCATTCCGTGCGTTTCACGTCTGTCGAGGAAGATCATCTGGTGGGAGTGATGGCGTGAGCGGCCCATCGTGGACCGAGCGGCTGGCGGGCGGCTTTCGCCGCACATCCGATCGGCTTGGCGAGAATCTCGGCGGCCTGCTCGGCAAGGCGGCGCTGGACGATGCGACGCTGGATGCGATCGAGGAAGCCCTGATCGCCACCGATCTGGGCCCCGCCACCGCCGGCCGCATCCGCCAGCGCCTGGCCGGCGAGCGGTTCGCGCTGGGGCTCACCGAGGCGCGGCTGCGCGAGATCGTGGCCGAGGAAATCGAGGCGATCCTTCGTCCCGTCGCCCAGCCGCTGGAGATCGATGCCTTTCCGCGCCCGCAGGTGTTGCTCGTGATCGGCGTCAACGGATCGGGCAAGACCACGACGATCGCGAAGCTGGCCCATCTGCTGCAGGAGCAGGATTATTCGGTGATGCTGGTGGCGGGCGATACGTTCCGCGCCGCCGCCATCGGCCAGCTCAAGGTGTGGGCGGATCGGATCGACGTGCCGATCATCGCCGGCTCCGAGGGATCGGATGCGGCCGGCCTCGTCTTCGAAGGCGTGAAGCAGGGCACTGCCACGGGCATCGACGCGCTGATCGTCGATACGGCCGGGCGGCTGCAGAACAAGGCCGGGCTGATGGACGAACTGGCCAAGATCCGGCGCGTTCTGGGCCGGCTCAATCCGGCGGCCCCGCACAATGTGGTGCTCGTGCTGGATGCCACGACCGGCCAGAATGCGCTGAACCAGATCGAGGTCTTCAAGGAAACCGCGAACGTGACGGGCCTCGTCATGACCAAGCTGGACGGCACGGCGCGGGGTGGCGTGCTGGTGGCCGCGGCCGAGCGCTTCGGCCTGCCGATCCACGCGATCGGCCTGGGCGAGGGGATTGACGATCTGCGCCCGTTCGATCCGCGCGAAGTGGCGCGCGCGATCGCCGGGATCGAGGCGATCGCGGTGGAGCGCCGCCGGTGAAGCCCGAATCCAGGCCGATGAATCCGTTCGTGAAGCTGGGGCTCGATATCGGGCCGCTGATCGCCTTCTTCGTGGTCAACATGGCGTGGCCAGGCCCCGCCATCGTGAAGGTGATGGCGGCGACGGTGGCCTTCATGATCGCCACGGGGATCGCGATCGTCTGGGCGAAACTGCGCCACGGATCCGTCTCCGCGATGCTGCTCGTATCCGGCGTGATGGTGCTCGTCTTCGGCGGGCTCACCCTTTGGCTGCACAGCGAGACCTTCATCAAGATCAAGCCCACCGTCTATTATGGGACGATCGCGTCGATCCTCTTCTATGGCCTGATCGCGAAGAAGCCGACGCTGGAGCTGGTGCTGGGACAGGCCTATCCCGGGCTTACCCCGCGCGGCTGGACGCTGCTGACGCGCAACTGGGCCTTCTTCTTCGTCCTGCTCGGCATCGCCAACGAACTGGTGTGGCGCAATTCCAGCACCAGCTTCTGGATCGGCTACAAATTGTGGGGCTCGCTGCCGGCCACGTTGGTCTTCGCGGTGGCCAATGTGCCGATGCTGATGCGGCACGGGCTGAATGCCGAGGCCGCGAAACAGGATCCGCCGCTGCCGCTGGACGGATGACAGGCCGGGCGGCGGCGCCTATCCCGCCGCCATGACCAAATATCTCCACACCATGATCCGCGTTTCGGATCCCGATGCCACGATCCGCTTCTTCGCCCTGCTGGGCCTGCGCGAGGTGAAGAGGATGGAGAGCGAGCAGGGCCGCTTCACGCTCATCTATCTGGCCGCGCCGGGTGACGAGGACGCGCAGGTGGAACTGACCCACAATTGGGGCGAGTCAGGCTATGATGGCGGCCGCAATTTCGGCCACATCGCCTTTCAGGTCGATGATATCTACACCACGTGCCAGCGGCTGATGGATGCCGGCGTCACGATCAACCGGCCGCCGCGCGACGGGCACATGGCCTTCATCCGCACGCCCGACAATATTTCGATCGAGTTGCTGCAGGACGGGCGGCTGGATCCGGCCGAGCCCTGGGCGTCCATGCCGAATACGGGCGTCTGGTGATGGAGGGGCGGGTCTCCGACTGGAGCGCCCCGATCGCCTAGCCCAGGACGAGCCGGTCCTGCTCGATACGGACCGGCCCCAGCCTGGCCAGCAGATTCTGGCCGAGCAGCGAGACGCCGGCATCCTTGTCGAGCACGGCGGCGCGGACATCCTCGATCCGGCGACCTGCCAGTTCGACCGTATCGATCTTCGTCCAGCCGAAAACGGCCCGGCCATTGGCCGTATCGGCGCTGCCGGTGGCGCGGCTGTCCGGCACGATTTCCAGCCGGCGCGCATCCCGCGCGGTGAGCGTGACGACGCTTGCACCCGTATCGACCAGAAAGCGGACGGGCTGCCCGTTCACGAGCGCCGTTGCATAGAAGAGCCCGTCGCTGGCGCGGGGCAACGTGCGCGCGGCAGGCGAGGCGGGGGCATCCGGCGCGGGCGCCGTCGCGACGACCGGAAGCGCCGAGAGATCGGCCGGGGCCGCCACGGCCGCGCGGGCGCGATGCTGGGCGTGGCGATCGAGCGCCCGGGGCATCGTCAGGCCGGCGGCACCGAGCGCGATGCCGCACAGGAGCGCGCTCACGTCGCGGCGGCGCAGCTTGCGCGCGATATCGGCGCGGCGGGCCGCGCGGCGCAGCATCTCCGCCGTGGGCCGAAGCCGGCGGCGCCTTGGGGGTTCGGGCGCGTCGGCGATGATCGGTGTCATGACAAGGCTCCCCCTCCCGACCGCCGGATTACGGTCCGTCGCGGTCCTTATCGGCGGCAGGGATCGTGCCAAAGCCGGCGAGACGAGCGCTCCTTGCGATGCGACGAATGTACGGGATGGTGCTCGTATGCCCGTGAACGACGTTGTCGGGACGCGACCACAAGCGGGCTTTTCAACGGCGCCCGATTGTGGTCCGGGAAGGGTAGAAGGAGACAATGATGAAGACGCGCGCCGCCGTTGCTTTCGAAGCGAAGAAGCCGCTGGAGATCGTCGAGGTGGATCTGGAGGGGCCGAAGGCGGGCGAGGTTCTGGTCGAGATCATGGCGACGGGGATCTGCCATACCGATGCCTACACGCTCGATGGCCTGGATTCGGAAGGCATCTTCCCCTCGATCCTGGGGCATGAGGGCGCGGGGATCGTGCGCGAGGTGGGGCCGGGCGTGACGGGCGTGGCGCCGGGCGATCACGTCATCCCGCTCTACACGCCGGAATGCCGCCAGTGTAAATCGTGTCTGTCGGGCAAGACCAACCTGTGCACGGCGATCCGCGCGACGCAAGGCAAGGGGCTGATGCCGGACGGCACGACCCGCTTCAGCTACAAAGGCCAGCCCATCTTCCATTACATGGGCTGCTCGACCTTCTCGAACTTCACGGTGCTGCCCGAGATCGCGGTGGCGAAGATCCGCCAGGACGCGCCCTTCAAGACGAGCTGTTATATCGGCTGCGGCGTCACTACCGGCGTGGGCGCGGTGGTGAATACCGCCAAGGTGCAGGTGGGCGACAATATCGTCGTCTTCGGCCTGGGCGGCATCGGCCTCAACGTGTTGCAGGGCGCGAAGATGGCGGGCGCCAACCGGATCATCGGCGTCGACATCAATCCCGACCGCGAGGAATGGGGCCGCAGGTTCGGCATGACCGATTTCGTCAACGGCAAGGGCCTGAGCCGCGAGCAGACGATCGCCAGGCTGCTGGAGCTTACCGACGGCGGCGCGGATTACACGTTCGACTGCACCGGCAATACCGAGGTGATGCGCACCGCGCTGGAGGCCTGCCATCGCGGCTGGGGCACGAGCATCGTGATCGGCGTGGCCGAGGCGGGCAAGGAGATCAGCACGCGCCCCTTCCAGCTCGTCACCGGGCGCAACTGGCGCGGCACCGCCTTCGGCGGCGCCAAGGGCCGTACCGACGTCCCCAAGATCGTCGACTGGTATATGAACGGCAAGATCGAGATCGATCCGATGATCACCCACGTCCTCACCCTCGACGAGATCAACAAGGGTTTCGATCTCATGCATGCCGGCGAAAGCATTCGCAGCGTGGTTGTCTACTGAAGGGAGAGCGGGGAATGTTCAGTCATATCGTGATCGGCACGGACGATCTGGAAGGGGCCAAGCGCTTTTACGATGCGGCGCTCGGCGCGCTCGGCATCCCGGCGGGAATGATCGATGGCCGTGGCCGGGTGGCCTATGCCCATGGCGGCGGCCGCCTGCTCATTACCAAGCCCATCAACGGCGATCCGGCCTGCCACGCCAATGGCGGCACGATCGGCTTCGCCGCCCCCTCGCCCGAGGCGGTGGATGCCTGGCACGCGGCCGGCGTGGCGCAGGGCGGCACATCCTGCGAGGATGCGCCCGGCTGGCGGCAAAGCCCGATCGGCAGGCTTTATCTGGCCTATCTGCGCGATCCCGCCGGCAACAAATTGTGCGGGCTCTATCGCGCGCCGTGACTGTCATTCCGATGGTCGCCGACACGTTCATCCTGACGCTGACCTGCCGGGACAAGGTGGGCATCGTCGCCGGCGTGAGCGGGTTTCTCGCCGGGCGGGACGGGTTCATCCTCGACAGCCAGCAATATGCCGATCTGGAGACGAAGCGCTTCTTCATGCGCGTCGTCTTTTCGGGCGACGGGCCGCGCTTTCCCGATGATGGCGCGGCGCTGCGCGCGGCCTTCCTGCCGGTGGCGGAGGAACTGGGCCTCGAATGGTCCCTCACCGAGGCATCGGCCAGACCCCGGCTGCTGCTCGCGGTATCGAAGGGATCGCATTGCCTGGCCGATCTGCTGCATCGCTGGCGCAGCGGATCGCTCGCCGCCGAGATTGTCGGCGTGCTCTCCAACCATCCGGACATGGAGGATATGGTCCGCTGGCACGGGCTGCCATGGCATTATCTTCCGGTGGACGCCGGCACCCGGCCCCGGCAGGAAGCCGCGATCGAGGCGCTGATGGAGGCGGCGGGCGCCGATTATCTGATCCTCGCCCGCTACATGCAGGTGCTGAGCGAGGATTTCGTCGCGCGGCTCGGCCCACGCTGCGTGAACATCCATCACAGCTTCCTGCCCGGCTTCAAGGGCGCCCGCCCCTATCATCGCGCGCACGAACGCGGCGTGAAATTGATCGGTGCGACCGCCCATTTCGTGACGGCCGATCTCGACGAAGGCCCGATCATCGAGCAGGCAGTGGAGCGGGTGGATCATCGCGCCTCGGTGGACGACATGATCCGGATCGGCCGCGATATCGAGGCGCGGGTCCTTTCCCGCGCAGTGGACGCGATCGGCGATCGGCGCGTCTTCCTCAATGGCAACAGAACGGTGGTATTCCGGTGACGATCGAGCGGCTTTCGGCCAACCGCGCCTTCGGCGGCGTGCAGGGCGTCTACAAACACGCTTCCTCTTCAACCGGCACGGACATGACCTTCTCGGTCTATGTGCCGCCGCACGAGGAGGGGGCATTGCTGCCCGTGATCTTCTATCTTTCGGGCCTCACCTGCACGCATGCCAACGTGACCGAGAAGGGCGAATTTCGCGCGGCCTGCGCCGAACTGGGCCTGATCTTCGTGGCACCCGATACGTCCCCGCGCGGGCCGGACGTGCCGGACGATCCCGAGGGCGCCTATGATTTCGGGCTCGGCGCGGGCTTCTATGTGGATGCGACGGAGGCGCCGTTCGCCACCCATTATCGCATGTGGACCTATGTGACGGAGGAATTGCCCGCGGTGATCGGCGCGCATTTCCCGGCCGACATGGGCCGCCGATCCATCATGGGGCATTCGATGGGCGGCCATGGCGCGCTGACGATCGGGCTGAGCTTTCCCGATCGCTACCGCGCCGTTTCCGCCTTCGCGCCGATCGTGGCGCCCTCGCGGGTTTCGTGGGGGGAGAAGGCGCTCGGCGGGTATCTGGGGCCGGATCGCGCGCGATGGGCGAAGCATGACGCGGTCGCACTGATCGAGGGCGGCGCCCGCCTGCCCGATCTGCTGGTGGATCAGGGCGAGGCGGACGTGTTCCTCGAAAAGGAGCTGCGGCCCGAACTGTTGCGCGAGGCCTGCGATGCGGCGGGCCAGAAGCTCACGCTGCGGATGCAGCCCGGCTACGACCACAGCTATTATTTCATCTCCACCTTCATGGCCGATCATCTCCGCTGGCATGCGGAGCGGCTGGCGGCCGGATAAGTCGATTTCGGCGGTCGGCGGTCGAAAACTTCGCCCCGGACTCGCTTCAGGGACCCTCGCCCGATCGTGACGCCGGGCGCCGCCATCGATCGACGGCTGCTGAACGCGTCGGGCATGGCGGACCGAGCGAAATGGTTGCGTCTGCGCCAGCGATCGACAAAGGCGCGGGGCCATGTTCCAACTTCTCTGGGTGCCTGCGACGATCGCGGCTTCCATCTTCCAGGTCGGCCGCAACGCGCTCCAGCGCGGGGTGATGTCGACGGCCGGCCCGTGGGGCGCCACGCTCGTGCGCTTCCTGTTCGGCCTCCCCTTCTCGATCCTGTTCGTGGCCGTGGCGCTGGCGGTGGTGCCGCAGGCACAGCCCCATTTCGGTTCCGCCTTCTGGATCTCGGCGGTGGCGGGCGCCACATCGCAGGTGCTGGCGACGGCCGCGCTGCTGGTGGCGATGCATCGCGCGGGCTTCGCGGTGGGCACCGCGCTCCAGCAAAGCTCGCTGCCACTGGCCGCCCTGCTCGGCCTGCTCATCTATCATGACCGGCTGAGCGGTCTGGCCTGGGCGGGCGTGGTCATTACGACGGCGGGGCTGGTGACGCTCGGCTGGCCCTCGGAGGGGGCGGGCGGGAAGCCGCATGGCCTGTCCGGCGCGTTCTTCGGCGTTCTTTCGGGCCTGTGCTTCGGCTTTTCGCTCAACGCCTTCCGCCATTCCGCGCTGTCGATGGAGCCGGCCCACCCGGTTTATGCGGCGATCCTGAGCGTGGCCATCGTGCAGGCGATGCAGGCCGCCGCGCTGACGGGCATATTGGCGCTGCGCGATCCCGGGGCGCTGCGCGCGGTGTTCCGCAGCTGGCGATCGTCGCTGGGCGCGGGCCTGTGCGGGGCATGCGCCTCGGCCGGCTGGTTCATCGCGCTGGCGCTTTCGCCCGCCGCGCCCGTGCGTGCGCTGGGCGTGATCGAGGCGCCGATCGCGGCCCTCGCCGGCCACAGGCTGTTTCGCGAGACGCTGCACCTCAAGCAGATCGTGGCGGTGGCGGCCGCCATCGCCGGGATCGTGCTGACCTCGCTCTTCTAGCGCGATCGTCTCAGGCGACCACGCTTTGGCCGTGGAGCGTGCAGCCGCCGCAATCGTCGGTCTCGATCTGGATCGTCGTGTGATCGATGCCGAAGCGGTGGTGCAGCCGATGGGCGAGATCACCGCAAAAGGCATCACCCGGATGGCCGGCGGGCAAGACGAGATGAACGGTCAGCGCCGTTTCCGTGGTGCTCATCGGCCAGACGTGGAGATCGTGGATCGCGGCAACGCCGGGCTCCGCCGAAAGGAAGGCCGCGATCTCATCCGGATCGATGCCCGGCGGGGCGGCATGCAGGCTCATGTTCACCGAATCGCGCAGCAGGCCCCAGGTGCCGACCGCGACGATCGCAGCGACGATCAGGCTCACCGCCGGATCGATCCAGACGAAGCCCGTCTTGAGAATCAGGAATCCGGCGACGACCACGCCGGCCGAGATGGCGGCGTCCGCCGCCATGTGCAGGAAAGCCCCATGTATGTTGATGTCGTCCTTGCCGCCGCGCGCGAACAGGAGCGCCGTGCCGCCGTTGATGAGGATGCCGATGCCGGCGACGATCATCATCGTCACGCCCTGCACCGGCTCCGGCGTGAAGAATCGACCGGTCGCCTCCACCGCGATCACCCCGATCGCGACGAGCAGCAGGATCGCGTTGAGCAGTGCCGCCAGGATCGAACTGCTGCGCAGGCCATAGGTGTAGCGCCCCTTGGGCGCGCGCTTACCGAGGCTCGCGGCCGTCCAGGCGATGCCGAGGCCGAGCACGTCCGAAAGATTGTGGCCGGCATCCGCCAGCAGCGACATGGATCCGCTGGCGATGCCATAGGCGGCCTCCACCGCGACGAAGCCGAGATTGAGCGCGGTGCCGATCGCGAAGGCGCGGCCGAAGCTGGCGGGCGCGTGGGAATGGCCATGGCCGCCATGACCATGGCTGTGGCCATGATCGCCATGGGCGTGATCGTGATGAGAGTGGCTGTGGGTGCCGGACATGGCGCGCCTTATGTCAGGCCCCGCGCGCGATGTCGCGCGGGCGCGTTGCAATTGCGGCTTTCCGCGCCGAAAAGCCGGAAGCTGGTGCGAAGGGGATACAGATGGCGGACTATGAAACCCTGCTGATCGAGCGGCACGATGCGGTGACGCTGGTGCGGCTCAATCGGCCGCAGGCGCTGAACGCGCTCAACAGCCAGGTACTGGCCGATCTGACTGCCGTCTTCGCCGCTTATGATGCCGATCCGGAGCAGCGCTGCCTGGTGCTGACGGGCAGCGAAAAGGCCTTCGCGGCCGGCGCCGACATCAAGGAGATGCAGGCCAAGGGCTTCGCCGATATGTATGCCGGGAATTTCTTCGCCGGCTGGGAAAGGGTGACGGCGACGCGCAAGCCCTGGATCGCGGCGGTGGCGGGCTTCGCGCTCGGCGGCGGCTGCGAAGTGGCGATGATGGCCGATTTCATCATCGCGGCGGACACGGCGAAATTCGGCCAGCCGGAGATCAAGCTGGGCGTGGCGCCGGGCATGGGCGGATCGCAGCGGCTGACGCGCGCCGTGGGCAAGGCCAAGGCGATGGAGATGTGCCTCACCGGCCGGATGATGGGGGCCGAAGAGGCGGAGCGGGCGAGCCTCGTGGCGCGCGTCGTGCCGGCGGCGGGCCTGATCGACGACGCGCTGAAGACCGCCGCCACGATCGCCGGCATGGCGCCGCTGGCCGCCATCGCCAACAAGGAACTGGTCAACGCCGCGTTCGAGACGGGGCTTGCGACGGGCATCCACTATGAGCGGCGCCTGTTCCACGGACTGTTCGGAACGGAGGATCAGAAGGAGGGCATGGCCGCCTTCGTCGAGAAGCGCGCCGCCGCATGGAGCGGCCGATGAAGCGCGTGATTGCAGGCGCGGTGGCGCTGCTCCTCGCCGGATCGGCCAGTGCCGCGATGGAGCCGAAGGCGGCGGTGCAGGCGGTGGACGCGCAGATCGCGAAAGACTGGCCGAAGCTGGACGCGCTCTACAAGGATATCCACGCCCATCCCGAACTGGCCTTCCAGGAGGTGCATGCGGCGGCGACCCTCGCCAAGGAGATGCGCGCGCTGGGCTTCACCGTCACCGAAGGCGTCGGCAAGACCGGCGTGGTCGCGATCCTGAAGAATGGCGACGGCCCCACCATCCTGGTGCGCACCGAGATGGATGGCCTGCCGATGGAGGAGAAAAGCGGCCTGGCTTATGCGAGCCGCGTGCAGGTGGAGACGGCCGGCGGGGGCAAGAGCTTCGTCGCCGAAAGCTGCGGCCACGACAATCACATGGCGTGGTGGATCGGCACGGCGCGCGCGCTGGTGGCGATGAAGGGCCAGTGGAAGGGCACGCTGATGTTCATCGCCCAGCCCGCCGAGGAGGTGGGGCAGGGCGCGCGGGCGATGCTGGCCGACGGGCTCTTCACGAAATTCCCCAAGCCGGATTATGCGATCGCCGCCCATGTGGGATCGGGGCTGGCCGGCACGGTGGGCGTGAAGGACGGGGCGGCCACGTCCAACAGCGATACGCTGGAAATCACCTTCAAGGGGCGCGGCGGCCATGGCTCGATGCCGAGCGCCACGATCGATCCGATCGTGATGGGCGCGCATTTCGTGAGCGACGTGCAGACGGTGATCAGCCGCGAACGCGAGGCGGCGAGCTTCGGCGTGGTGACGGTCGGCAGCTTTCAGGCGGGCACCGTGGCCAATATCATTCCCGATACGGCGCTGGTGAAGCTCAGCATCCGCTCCTTCTCGCCCGAGGTGCGCGCGAAATTGCTGGATGGCGTGACACGCACGGCCAGGGGCGCGGCGGTGATGGCGGGCGCGCCGGAGCCTGAGATCGCGAACCGGGGCGAGAATCACGCGGTGATCAACGATCACAAGCTGGCGGTGGATGCGGCCGACTATCTGACGAAGGCCGGCGGCGACACGATCAGCTATGTGCGGCCGGAGCTGCCGGGCTGGTCCGCCAGCGAGGATTTCTCGGCCTATGTGGAACAGGGCGTGCCGGGGCTGTTCTACAGCATCGGCGGCTATGATGCGGAGGTGCTCGCCGATTATGCGAAGAAAGGCCAGGCGGTGCCGACCAATCATTCGCCCTTCTTCGCGCCCGATCACGACAAGGCGATCCGCACCGGCGTGCGCACTCTGGCGCTGACGGTGCTGATGCTGGCGGGAACGAACTGAGGACCCCGCATCCGCATGAGCGGCAGCGGCGGCGGGGCAGGCGGCGTCAGCCGATGGCGGACCAGGCGTTGGCGACGTCCGCCAGCATGGTGCGCGCCTGATCCAGCGCGGCATCGCGGCCTGCACCGGTAATGCCGATCAGGCGGCGCGCCTCGCGATAGATCTTGGCGAGGCTGAGGGCGATCTCGCCGCCCTTTTCCATATCGAGCCCGGTTTCCAGCCCGTGGAGGATGGAAAGCGAGCGCGACTGAAGCGGCGCCGCACGGTTGCGATCGCCGGCCAGTTCGGCCGCGCGCAGGGAATCGAGCGCCTTCATCAGTTCCTCGAACAGGATGACGATCAGCTGGTGGGGGCTCGCGCCCTCGACCCGCGCATTCACGTCGACCGTGCGATAGCGCGCAGCGGTCGCCGCGCCGTAACGGGAAGGTGCTCCGAACATTAACTGTCGCTCTTCGTCCAGACGGCGATCTGCTGCTCGAGGTAGCTCTGCGTCGCCTTGTAGGCGGCGACGCGCGTGGACATCGCCGAGAATTGGGTGGTCAGCCGATCGCGATAGGTCTCGCTGGCCGTGGTGAGGTTGGTCAGCTGATCGGCCAGGTCATTCTTCTCCGTGGTGAGGGAGGTGCTGAGCGTATCGAGCACGCCGCCGCTGGCGCGGAGCGAATCGCGGATCGCCTGGAGCGCGCCGCCGAGCCCGATATCCACGGTGATCGTCGCGCTGGCGACATCGCCGTCCGCCTGGATCACGAGGCCGCTGGCCTTGGAGGAGGAGGAGGCGAACAGGCTTCCACCCGTCGTGATGCCGGCCACGCCCGCGATCGTGCCCGAGAGCGAGGTGGTGCTGGTCTGGGCGACGATGTCGCTCAGCTGATAGGTGCCGGGCTTGGCGGCGCCCATCGCGCTCGTGATCTTGATGAGCGAGCTGGACGAATGCTGGGTGGGATTGAACATCGCCTCCACCGCATCGGGATAGGTGGCGAACTGATTGGCCAGCACGGTGGAATCCAGCGAGAGCGTGCCATCGCGATTGGTCTTCACGCCGATCTCGGCCAGCGTGCGCGGTCCGCCGGATGTGTTGAGCACGGTGGAGGTGAGCTGCGACAGCTGCTTCATCATCTGGCGGATGGCGCTGTTATTGTAGAGTGGCCCGGTCGTGACGTTGCCGTCGGCATCGGTGGTCGACGATGCGGTGGCCGTGTCGATCTGCGCCTTCAGCTCGTTATAGGCGGCGACATAGTCGCTCACGGCCTGCTTGATCGCATCGGTGGGCCGGGTCGCGCCCAGCGAGATCGTCTCGTTCGGCGAGGCGGAAGCCAGCTTGAGCGTGACGCCATCGATCAGATCGTCGATCGTGTTGCTGGACCGGGTGATGTCGACGCCGTCGATGCGGACGATCGCATCCTGCGCGGCCTGGGCCTGCGTCATGCCGTTGGCGGTGACGGGATAGGTGAAGCGCGCGGCGGTCGATTGCGCATCGCTGCCGGGGGCGAGCGTGAAGGAGGGCGCGTTGCCGCTGCCATCCGTGATCGAAAGGCGCGAGCCGGACGAATCGGTAACGATCGTGGCGGTCAGGCCGAGGCCCGCGCCATTGATCGCATCGGCCATGCCGGTGAGGTTGTCGTTGCTGGAATCGATGGTGAGGGTCTGGCTGCTGCCGCCCACCGTCAGCGTGTAGCTGCCCTGGCCTACGGCCGCGGTCATCGCGTCGGACAGGGTGGGCGAGACGACCGCCGAGCCCGACACGCTCATGCCCGAGGCGCCATAAGCGAGCGCGGAGAGGCCGGAGTCCGATCCGGGAGCGGGCGTGATCGTGAAGGCGTTAGCCGCGCCGGTCGGCCCCTTCAGCGTGAGGCGCGCGCCGTTCGCATCGGTGACGACGGCGGCGGTGACGCCCGCGCCGCTCGCGTTGATCGCGCGGGCAATGCCGGCGAGCGTGTTGTTCGAGCTGTCGATCGTGATGTCGAGGCTGCCGCCGCTGCTGGCGATCGTGAGCTTGCCCGTGCCCACGGCGGTGGCGCTGCTGGCATAATAACCGGAAACAAGGCTCTGCGCCTGCGCCACCTGACGGACGACGAGCTGGGCCGAGAGACTGCCGATCTGCGCGCCGCTCTTGGCCGTGGCGGTGAGCACCGAACTGTTCGAGCTGGAAGGCTGCGTTGCCAGCGTGCCGCCCGAAATAAGGCTCGTGAGCGCGGTGGCGAAGGCATCGATGCCGTTGGAAAGCGTGGCGAGCGACGAGATCTTGGCGGTGTTCGTCGTCTCCTTGGTGGTGATCGCCGCCGTCTTGGTATCGTAGGTCGCGGAGACGAGGCTCGTCACCAGCGCGCTGGTGTCGATCCCGTTATTCGCGCTCAGCGCGGTCAGGATGCTGCTGCCGCTCGACGCAGCCGTGGATGAGGTAGTGGTCATGGCTGGCGGCGTCTCCGTTCTGGGATAACGGCTGCGGCGGAGCGATTTTTAGGCTCCCCGTGTGCGGATCCGGGTGGAAATTTCATCATCAGGCCGTGGCCTTGCCATGCTCGTCGAAGCGGGCGGCGGGTGGCACGTCCACATTCGGCTGACGCACGCCTTCCGCCATCGCCCGATCGAGATTGAAGACGAAGGCGAGCACGGTCGCGACCGCGATGAACAGATCGTCGCGGATGGTCTGGCCCGTGCGCGACGTGAAATAGATGGCGCGGGTGAGCTGCGGATAGGAAAGGATCGGCACGGCATGGGCATCCGCCAGCTCGCGGATGGCGCGGGCGGTCTCGTCCTTGCCGCGCGCCACCACCACCGGCACGGCATCGAAGCCGGGGCGATAGCGCAGCGCGACCGCGAAGTGGGTCGGGTTGGTGAGGATCACGGTCGCCTCGGGCACGGCCTTGCGCGCGGCATTGCTCAATATCTCGTGCTGGCGGCGGCGGCGCGCGCCCTTCATTTCGGGCGAGCCTTCATTCTGCTTATATTCTTCCTTCACCTGCTGCTTGGTCATGCGCAGGCGGCCGGCGCGCTGATAGAGCTGGGTCGGGATATCGAGCCCGGCGATCATCCCGAGCGCCAGCGCCATGACAAGGATGGAGACGGTGAAGACATGGCCCACCTCGGCCAGCTCGCCGGCGATATCGCCGCGGCCCATGCCGATCAGCGCCGGCATCCGCCCCTTGAGCATCCAGTAGCCGACCGCGCCTAGAAGGCCGACCTTCACGAGGCTCTTGCCCAGCTCGATTAGCCCCTGCATCCCGAAGATGCGCTTCACGCCGTTCAGCGGGTTGAGCTTGTCCGGCTTGAAGGCCACCGCCCCCCAGCGGAAACCGAGCGAGCCCAGCATGGCCGGCGTGCCGATCGCGGCGACCAGCGTAAGACCGAACAGTGAGGCGAGCGGCAGGATCACGGGAAGGATCAGGCTCAGGGCCGCCTGGGCGGGATCGAAGCCGTCTATGGCGGCGCGATCGAAACTGAGCCCGCGCCCGATCACATCGCGGCATGCGCCCACGAACCAGGGGCCCGCCAGCGCGATCCACGCCGCACCCGACAGGACGACGAGCGCGGTGCCGAGTTCGCGCGACTGGAGGACGTCGCCCTGCTCGGCGGCGTCCTTCCTACGCTTCTCGGTAGGGGCTTCTGTCTGTTCGTCGCGATCGGGCTGCTCTGACATGCGCCTGCGAATGCGCCCGGCATGGTTAAGACGAAGTTAGGAGAGGTTGACGATTTCGTCTCCTGGCCGGGGTGCGGCGGGTGCGGATCGATCAGGACGGATCGGGGGCGGAAAGCTCCGAAAAATGCTTCCCTTTGTGTCTGGTCCGTGAAATCATCCCTCTGCCGGCGCTGAGACCGGCGCGAGAGAGGATAGGAGGCTGCGCCATGACGATCGCGGCGATACTCCGTGAGAAGGGCGACGAGGTCGTCCATGTTTCCCCGCAGACGAATCTGCGCGAGCTGATCGATATACTGACAGAGAAGAGGATCGGCGCGGTGCCGGTTCTGGACGGCGATTCGGTGGCCGGCATCATGTCGGAGCGCGACGTCATACAGGTGCTGAGGCGACTCGGCCCCGCGGCGCTGGACCGCCCCGTGCGCGAGATGATGACCACCCCGCCCATCACGGTGGAACCGGAGACGAGCCTGCTCGCCGGCCTTTCGCTGATGACGCGGCGGCGCATCCGCCATCTGCCCGTGATGCAGGATGGGCGCATGATCGGCTTCGTTTCGATCGGCGATCTCGTGAAAGCGCGGATCGACCGCATCGAGAGCGAGGCGGAGGCGATGCGAGCCTATATCGCGAGCTGATTCTCTCTGATTCGAGGCGAAAACGGACCGGAAACGGCCGTACGAAGCGCTTGGCCGCGAAAATCGCATCTCGTAATTATTTGATTATATATGATTTTATGAAGATCCGGAATGGTCGCGACATAAAATTGCAAAGCGGTGTTGACGGGTCGGGCGGCCCCACCTAGATAGCGCCTCGTCAACGGCGCTTCGCCAGTCGGAGCGCGGTTCACCGCTAAATCGGTAGCTGACCTCACCGCCCAAGGTGCTTGGGAG
>NZ_QFOB01000007.1 GCF_003248515.1 Sphingomonas sp. | reverse complement strand
CCGATGCTGCCAGGCGGGTTGTGCAACACCGCCCCGAGGGGCACCATACCAACCCCGGACTCCAGTTATGACTGGTAGAGCTTTGGGGAGCACGTCAGTCGAAAAAGCCGCTGAAGTCGGGGTTTGTCGCCAGGTAACTGTTGTTGATGGCGGAGGGGTTTATCCCGATGCCGCTGACCTTCGACCCGGCGGTGCTGTACTTGTTCTTCTCGTAGCGCACTCCCACCCGGAGCGACGAGAGAAAGCTGCCGTACAGCTTCCGCTCGGCATCCTGTTGAAGCGCCATCAGCCTGGTGCTGGCTTGCGCCTGCGTGCCAGTAATGCGGAACGTGGTGCGCCCTGGGGTGCCTGCCGGCGAGTCGTAATAATTGCTTGCTGAAGTCAGGGTCGCTCCGGGAAGTGAGGCCCATGCAATCTTGGGGTCGAGTGTGCCGACCGTAAAGTCGTTCAACAGAAGCCTGTAATTATCCCAGTTTCCGGCGCCTGTAATAAGGCTCCCTGTGATGCCGTTGCTGACACCCGCCTGAGGAGTTTTCGAAAGAGAGACGTACATTTCACGGGTGCTGCTGAATGACTTGGAATAAGTGCCCGTCGTTTTCAGCTTCCATGTTTCATCATCAAAATCGATCGTGCCGTTCAGACCCCACGCACGCTGGACCACCGGAAGAATTCGACTGTCGGTAATGTTGTTGACATTGGAAAAGTCGAAATTCTCAACAAAATAGGTGCCACCCGCGCCTTCGCGGACCGGGCTCGTCGGCGTTATGACAGCGCCGGTTCCTGAAAAATTGAGGGTCTGGAATGTCTGTTTCGTATCGCCCTGGTTCCTGTTGGTATAAAGGCCCACAACGCCGGCCCGCCACTTGTCACCAAGTTTCCATTCCATTCCACCGGATGCGGAATATTGGTCCCCCTTGGTAAGGCGCATATACTGCCGCGTCTGATTGACATATTGAACGCCGGTAAGAGCTTTCGTGCCTCTTCCTCCTGTGGCCGCTTGGCAGCCGGCGACACCGGCGTTAACGGTCGCGCAGGTTCCAGCCGGAGCGTAATAATCCAGATACTGCGCGAAGTTGGCATTCCCCACCAGGGCGGATGTCAGCGTGCCATAGGCGTTGAAGAACACGGAATCCCGGCGGAAATTTTCACGCTTGTATGCGAAGGTGCCAAATACGGCGAAGTTATCCGTGATATGTCTGTTCGCTCCGACCGAGAAGTTGGGCTCCTTAAGGTCTCCCAGTTCATTGTAGTCGATCGCGGCCTTGATCTTGAAACCGTCCTTGCGCGACAGGGCAGGCGCGATCTGGAGATCGATGTTGCCGCTAAGGCCGCCCGCGATCGAATGGGCGAGCTGCGATTTCTCGACACGGACGCCGCTGAAGACGTCGGACAGATATGCCCCGAAAGGCGTCGCGCCCTGCAGGATCGGCTCGGCGAAGGAAACGCCGTTCAGCGTGGTGCGCGCATATTCGCCCGGCAGGCCGCGAAGGCTGACGGATGCTTCGCGGCCTTCGCCATCGCGATTGATCTGGATGCCGGGGATGCGCTGCATCGCCTCGCCGATGTTAAGATCCGGAATGCGGCCGAGATCGTCAGACGAGATACCGTCCGTGATCTCGATCGAATTGCGCTTGGCGGCAACTTCGCTCGCCTCGGCCGCCCGGAAGCCGGTGACGACAATGTCTGCCACCTGGGCATCGTCCATGTCTGTGGATGCCGCGCTGACCGATGGGTTTCCGGTGCTTTGCTGTGCATCTGCTTCGGCCGAGCAAAGGCTGAACAGACTGACGGACGCCATAAGCGCGAGGTTGCGCCAATACATCTACCTCTCCCTGTTTTTTATCGACCATTTCATATTGCGCCAATGAAATTTACATGTCAAATGTATTTGCATATATGAATGGCTGGCTGCTGGAGGCGGTCGCCTCCGTTGCGAGAGGACGACGGCATGATCGATATTCACCCGAACGGGTGCTCGCGCGGCGCGCGGGATCCTGCGCCCCACCGCGATAGAGGGGCGTGATGCTGCGGGCGTTCCGGGGCCTGAATCGTCGCGAACTGATCTCCCGGGCGACCGCATTGTGCGCACTGCCTTGGGCGCCGGGCGTGCGAGGCGCATTGCGGGGCGCCGCGCCGGAGGAACTGTTTTATCGCCAGCCGGCGTCAAACTGGAATGAAGCGCTGCCGATCGGCAATGGCCGGCTGGGCGCGATGATTTTCGGGGGCGTGGCGCAGGAGCGCCTGCAGCTGAATGAGGACACGCTTTGGGCGGGTTCGCCTTACACGCCGGATAATCCCGCTGCGCTCGGGGAACTATCCCGGGTGCGCGCGCTGATCGACAAAGGCGATTTTGCTGCTGCGGATCATCTCATCGAAGAACGGATGATGGCGAGGCCGGTTCGCCAGATGCCCTATGGCAGCCTGGCGGATCAGTACCTGACCTTCGCCGATCCGGCGGCTCCGCAGGCATATCGCCGGACCCTCGACATCGCCGATGCGGTTGCAACGGTGGAATATGGGACGCCGCGCGGGCGGATAAGCCGGGAATATTTCTGTTCGGCGGTCGATGGCGTGCTGGTGGTGCGTCTAAGGGCTGGGGGTGGCGAGCGCCTGGCCTTCGATGTCCGCTATCGAGAGCCGCGCAGTGTCGACTACCCCAAGGTCAGCACGACGGAGCCTGTCCCCGGATCGTCGGGTAGCGGGCCGATCGACTGGCTGAAGCAGGATTGGGATGGCGCGCAGGAAGGGCTCCGCTCCACCGTCACCGGCGAAGGGTCGGACGGGTTGCTTGTGGAGGGTCGGAACGAGGAAGCCTATGGCATTCCCGCCGGCCTGCGCTTCGCGATGCTCGTGAGGGCGATCGGTGACGGCACGATCGCCTGGAGGGGCGGGCGCCTCTGCGTGGAGGATGCCCGTGATGTGACGTTGCTGATCGCCGGCGCCACGAGCTTCATCACCTATGCGGATGTCGGTGGTGATCCGGTCGCGAAGGTGCGCGATCAGGTGCGAAGGGCCACCGGGCGGCTGGCTGCGCTGAAGGCCGATCATGTGCGCGATTATCGCGCGCTGTACGAAGGCACTTCGCTCGACCTCGGCGGTCCAGCGACGGGCGACATCCCGACGGACCGGCGGTTGGCGGAGGCTGGTGAAAACGAGGATCCGGCACTCGCGGCGCTCTACTTTCAGTTCGCCCGTTATCTGCTGATCTCTTGCTCGCGCTCCGGCACCCAGCCGGCCAATCTGCAGGGCATCTGGAATGAAGGCGTCAATCCGCCCTGGGGCAGCAAATATACGATCAACATCAATACCCAGATGAACTATTGGCCGGCCGACGCCGCCGGCCTCGCATCCTGCTTCGAGCCGCTCACCAGGATGGTCGAGGATCTGTCGGTGACAGGCGCCAGAACGGCGCGCACGATGTATGGCGCGCGCGGCTGGGTCACGCATCACAACACGGATCTGTGGCGCGC
Organism: Sphingomonas sp.; assembly: GCF_003248515.1. Taxonomy (GTDB): domain Bacteria; phylum Pseudomonadota; class Alphaproteobacteria; order Sphingomonadales; family Sphingomonadaceae; genus Sphingomonas_I. The sequence continues at coordinate 182,923 of NZ_QFOB01000007.1, read as the reverse complement.
GGCGGCGCCGGTCGATCATCCGAAGGCGGGAATCTGGCCCACGGGGGGCGCATGGTTGTGCAACACCCTGTGGGATCATTACGATTATCACCGCGGCGAAAGCTATCTTCGCCGCATCTATCCGCTGCTGCGCGGCGCGAGCCTGTTCTTCCTCGATACGCTGGTGGAAGATCCGCTTGGCCGGGGCCTCGTCACCTCGCCATCCCTCTCGCCCGAGAACCGCCATGTCGCGGATATCAGCGTATGCGCTGGCCCCGCGATGGACCGGCAGATATTGCGGGATCTCTTCCGCAACACGATCACCGCAGGCAGGTACCTCAAGCAGGATGCGGAGTTGCTCGGTCACATCGAAGACGCGAGGAGACGCCTCCCGGCCGATCGGATCGGCGCGCAGGGGCAGCTCCAGGAATGGCTGGACGATTGGGATGCCCGGGCGCCGGATCCCCATCATCGCCATGTCTCGCATCTCTATGCGGTCTATCCCAGCGACCAGATCAACGTGCGCGACACGCCTTCGCTGATCGAGGCGGCCAAAATCAGCCTTGATCGGCGCGGCGATCTTTCGACGGGCTGGGCCACGGCCTGGCGCATCTGCCTCTGGGCGCGGATGGGAGATGGCGAGCGCGCGCACGGCATAGTGACGAAGCTCATCAGCCCGCAACGCACATATCCCAACATGTTCGATGCGCATCCCCCGTTTCAGATCGACGGCAATTTCGGGGGCGCGGCGGGCATCCTGGAAATGCTGCTCCAGTCATGGGGTGGAGAATTGCGCCTCCTGCCGGCGCTGCCTGCAGCTTGGCCGAACGGACGGCTGAAGGGCGTGCGGGCACGGGGCGGAATCACAGTCGATCTCGAATGGGCCAACGGCCGGCTTCGTGCGCTCCGCCTCGAAGGGCGGCCGCGCGCGCCAGTCCGCCTGATCCACGCCGATACCACGCGCGATGTGCGGCTGGACGGGCAGGGCATCTACATCATGTGAGGCTGGCGTTGTGCAATGCGAAGTGAGCAGGAACGACAGGAGTATGGGGTGAGGAAGACGATCGCAGGCCGGCGGAGGATGCTGAAATTCCTCGCGTCATCCGTCGGCGTATCTTTTCTTCCGGGCGTGGCTATTGCTGCCGCCCGCCCGTCCGCCTCCCGATCGATCGACTGGGCCACGTTCCTCGGCCGGCACGACATGATTTGGGATCAACTTCCCAGGGCATGGGATGAGGCGCCGTTCCTGGGCAATGGTCTGCTCGGCGCGCTGCTGTTCTACAGTGAGGACGAGGGCGGCTGGCGGCTCGAAGTTTCGCGGACCGACGTTCAGGATCACCGCACCCCGATCCGTCAGACCGGCGTCGGTCGCGGCCGCCTGCCGATCGGCCATTTCCTGCTTCGCACACGCGGCAAGGCCCGCGCGACGGCGCTCCGGCTGGTGTTGCACGATGCGCTGCTGACCGGCCGGATCGTCACCGACACGGGGCAGATCGATCTGCGTGTCTATGTCCATGCCGAGGACTTGGCGATCGTCGTCGAGACGAAGGCGCGTGGCGGGGAAAGCGGCATCGTCTGGGAATGGGTGGGCGAAGATGCGGTCAGCCCGCGTATCACCTGGGCGATCACAATGCACGATCCGCGCGCGATGGATGCCGGCTACCAGCCAAACCCGGCCGGAGAGAGGGGCAGGGACGGGGCGGAGGAAATGTGGCTGCAGCCGCTGCTGGCCGGTGGCGGCACCGCCACCGCCTGGCGCCAGTCGGGCGACCGCCTGATCGCCAGCGTCGCCCATCAATGGCCGGGCGATCTGCCGCGTGCGCAGGCGCTGGCGTCGGTCCGCAGCGCGGCGGACGATCCATCGCTCGAGCGCCGGCATCGCGAATGGTGGCACGGTTACTACCCGGCGAGCTTCCTCAGCATCCCTGACGGCCGGATCGAAAGCTTCTACTGGATCCAGATGTACAAGCTGGCCTGCGCGACCCGTGCGGACCGGCCTTATATCGACAATCAGGGGCCGTGGTTGCAGGTATCGACCTGGCCGTACGCGACGTGGAATCTCAACGTCCAGCTCAACTATTGGGCGCCCCTTGCCTCCAACCGGGCGCATCTCGCTTATTCGCTGGTCAGCGCGATCCACGATCATCAGCAGAATCTGATCGACAACGTCGATCCGGCCTATCGCGCTGATTCTGCGGGCATCGGCCGATCATCGGGCCGGGATCTGGACGCGTCCGTCCCCGCGCTCCGGCCTGATGGAAAGACGGGCGCGGGCCGGCGTGAGTCGGATTGGCCGACAGAATTCGGCAATCTCACGTGGGCGATGCACGATGTCTGGCTGATCTGGCGCCATACGATGGATGAAGCCGTATTGCGCGAAACGCTGTTCCCGGTGCTGCGGCGCGCGATCAATCATTACCGCCATTTCCTCATGGCTGGATCGGACGGCAAACTTCACCTTCCGCCCACCTATTCGCCGGAATATGGCGCAGCGCGAGACCTCAACTACGATCTGGCGCTGCTTCGCTGGGGCTGCGGGTCGCTGATCGATGCCGCAGGGCGGCTGAAGATCGATGATCCGCTGCTGCCGGACTGGCGGCGCATCCTGCGCGATCTGGTAGATTTTCCGCGGGGCGAGACCGGCTTCCTGATCGGCGCCGGGCTTCCGCTCGAAAAGTCGCACCGCCATTATTCACACCTGTTGATGGTGTATCCGCTCTATCTCGTGAACCGCGATCAGCCCGGTGGGGAGGCTGTGATCCGCCGCTCGCTCGATCACTGGCAATCCATGAAGGAATCGCTGCGCGGCTATTCCTCGACGGGGGCGGCATCGATGCACGCGGCACTCGGCGACGGGGACGAGGCGCTCACCAAGCTCAGGGAATTGTTCAGCGACTACATGCGGTCCAACACGCTGTACAAGGAAGGCGGGCCCGTCATCGAAACGCCGTTGTCGGGCGCGCAATCGCTGCACGACATGATGCTGCAGAGCTGGGGCGGCACGATCCGGGTGTTTCCCGCCGTGCCGGGCGCCTGGGCGGATTGCGTGTTCGCGGATTTCAGCGCGGAAGGTGGCTTCCTGGTCAGTGCGCAGAGAAAAGGCGGGCGCACCCGCTGGATCGAGGTGACGAGCAGGGCGGGAGAGCCCTTCGCGCTGAAGACCGGCATCATAGAGCCGGTGGCGACCGTGGATGGGATGCCGCGCGCCCTGTCCACGGATGGCGGTGGCCGGATCACCTGCGCGCTCGAACGCGGCGAAACGATCGTAATCGAGCCGAAAGGTGCAAGGCGGCCCCACAGGATCGGGCCGGTGCCCGTCGATGTGGTCAACAGTTTCGGTCTCAACGCGCGGAGCCTGGCGATGCCCGCCCGTGATCTGCGTCTCTATAAGGGATGATGAGCCGGTTCCCCAATTCCGGCTAATTTCGCAACAAGATGGCCGTCGCCAGGTGGGCGGTTTCGGGAGAGAGAATGAACATGAAACGCTCTTGGCTGTCCTGTTTGGTCACCGGTTTTCTCTGCGCATTGCCGGCGCACGCGCAGAGCTATGCGATGCTCGGGCCGGGCTTCGGCGATGCCGCCGCCGGCGATAGCCCGGCGGCACAGGCGATCATCGCGCGTGCGCGCGATGCGCTGACGCGTCCGCCCGCGCCGATCCCGGTTGTTCACACCGAAGGCACGCTGCCCGGAAAGGGCATCCGGGAGGAAAGTAGTGTTGCGCGCAGGGATATCCCTATCACGCAGGATCTGGCGATGGCCTGGCGGTTCACCGGCGATCGGCGCTATCTTGATCAGGCGGCGCGGTATCTCGATGCGTGGATCACCACCTATCGCATCTCGCTCAATCCGATCGACGAGACGTGGTTTGATAGGCTGCTGTTCGCGACTGATCTGGTCGAGAAGGATCTGCCGTCCGCGTTGCAGGCGCGCCTGAATGATTTCTGGCGCCGCATGGCCATCGGCTATCTCGATGCGATGAGCGGCAAGCGCCCCAAGCCGCACACCAACTGGCAGAGCCATCGCGTGAAGCTGGCGACGATGGCTGCATTCCAGGGGGGGGATCCAGTGTTGATCTCACGGGCGCGTGAGGCGTTCCGGGCCCAGGTTTCCGCGAATATCCGCCCGGACGGATCGACCTTCGATTTTCACGAACGCGATGCCCTGCACTACGTCACCTACGATCTCGATCCGCTCCTGATGGCGGCTATCACCGCGAAGGTGCATGGCGAGAACTGGTATGCGTGGAAAAGCCCGTCCGGATCCAGCCTCAAGCAGGCGGTCACCTGGCTTGAGCCCTATGCGCGTGGGGACAAGGTCCATATCGAGTTCGTCCGCTCGAAGATCGCCTTTGATCGCGAACGCGCGGCGGCCGGGCAGACCGAATATAAGCCGCATCCTTGGAGCCCCGCCAATGCGGTGCCAACCTTCGCTCTTGCGGCCTTCTGCGATCCAGCCCTGAAGGGCTTCTCGGAAGCGCTGGCAACCCGAACCGGGGGGCAGCCCGCCGAGTGGATCTCCCTGTTCTCGTCATGACCCATCTGGAGGGATCGAGGATCATGAGCGTTCGTGGGTCGATGCCTGCCTTCGAGCGCATGGGGCCGCGCATGTCAGCCGGATTCCGCCCCGGATGGAGGCGGTGCGGCTGATCCTCGGCGTCACGAACAGTCTTCTTTCTCCCCCCTCCTGCAACACCTGCAACCAGGCAGGCGGAGACGATCACGCTGCCGGGAGATGGCTCTTCCGAACTAGCGCGATTTCGGAGCAGATCGGTTCACCTGTTGGCTCGGGCACCGCGGGAACGCAACGGTCCGGAGCGGCCGATCCAATACATTCGGATCGCTTGCTCCAGGCCTCGGCGTGGCTGCCGGCTGCCATCGGTCTTTCCACCCCGTTGTCGCCCAGCCCGTATCCGGAGGGCGACGCGGTTGCGCCACATTTCGCGCGGCGGCGGTCTGTCCCGCCCCGGAAAGTGGTCCACGGCAGGCTTGACCAATTTTCAAATACAAATATAAGTTGCACTAACAAAAATAGATTGGAGGAAGAGGCTTGTCGAAAGGAGTGTTCGGGCGGACGGCGGTTTCCCTGGGTGCCGTGGTGGCGGTGCTCATGGCGAGCGGGGCCGATGCGCAGGCCGTGGGAGCGGCGTCGCAGGCGCCTGGCGAAGGTTCGACCAATCCGGCGGCGGGAGCTCCAGCCGCGCAGAACGCACCCATGCCGCCCTCCGGCCCAGCCGGGCCGCCCGCGAACGACGTGGAAGACATCGTCGTCTCCGGCTTTCGCCAGAGCCTGGAACTCGCTTCGACCATCAAGCGCGACTCACCCGTCGTGAGCGATGTGATCTCGGCCGAGGATATCGGTAAATTTCCCGATCAGAACCTCGCTGACTCGCTGCAGCGCATCACCGGTGTGCAGATCACCCGAACGGCGGGCGAGGGCACTCGTGCGAGTGTTCGCGGCCTCAGCCCGGATTTCACGCAGACGCTCTACAATGGCCGCGTGCTGACCTCCCCGAGCGGTGGGCGCAGCTTCGAGTTCACGAACCTCGCATCGGATTTCGTCAGTTCGGTCGAGGTCCTCAAGTCGCCGTCGGCGGATCAGGTGAGCGGTGGCCTTGCCGCCACGGTGGACGTGCACACGGCGCGCCCGCTCGATGTCGGGAAGAACCGGCTGGCGATCACTGCCGAGGCGCTTTACGAGCAGAAATCGGAAAAAGCGAAACCCCATGTCGCTGCCTATGTGAATCACGTTTTCAGTGACGAATTCGCGATCAATGTCGGGCTCAACCTGCAGGAGCGGCGATATCGTTCCGATACGTTCCGTGGTTTTGGTTTCGAGAATGGTGTTGAAGCTTCGCGAAGCCCGCGCCTGGATTATAATCGTGACGGAGACTTCGGCGATGCGTTTCGCTTCAATCATGAAGCGGGCACCCGCGTCATACTGGGCGATATCCGGCGCTTCACCGCTGTCGGCGGCTTCCAGGCCCGCCCGACGCCCGGCCTCGAATTCTATGGCGACATGTTTTACGCCAACAACCGGACGAGGCTCGATCAGCCGATCAACACGCTGCGCTTCACCAGCATCGTCTGCCCGACGGCGCAGCAAGGTGTAGCGCCGAACGGCTGCATCCGGGGCAGCGGCTTCGATGACGAGGGGCGCCTCAATTTCCTCGATGCGGACGGTGTCGACTATCGCAACGTCAATAATCTTACGACTACGCGCAACCGCATCACGTCCGCTGCGGGGGGCTTCAAGGCCACTGTCGGTCGCGTCAAGTTGAATGGCGAGGCGTCCTTCTCGCACGCCCGCCAACTGGTCGACAATTTCTCGCTCACCGCACTCGGCCGGGCCAGTGCATTCTACGATTTCAGCGAAGATCCCGGCAATTTCCCCCAAATCGGCTTTTCGCGCGGCTATAATCCGCTCGATCCCGCCAATTTTCGCGGTCTTGGCCTCGCTGGCGACTATCAGCGTCCGACCGTCGACCACAACTGGGATGCGAAACTGGATGCCGTCTGGGATGCCGGCGACGGTTTCGTTCGCTCGGTGCGGGTAGGCGGGCGTTACTCGAACCGCCGGCAGACGTTCGGGACCAGCCAGATTGCGGTGAATGCAACCCAGCTTGCCGGCCTCCTCGGTCTGCCGCTTACTCCGGGGCCGGATGGGCTGAGCTTTGACGCGTCGCCATTCATGACGCTCTATTCGTTCGACAAGTTCCTGAATAACTATAACGGCCCGGTCACCTATCCGAGCACCTTCCTTTCGTCTGACGTAAGCAAGGTCTTCGAACGGGTATCGCTGGATCAGATCCTGAATGACGTGCCGCCGAGGCGGAATCTCGCCAACGAATATTCCGTTCGGGAAAAGGAGACCGCCGCCTACATCCGCGCGGATTTCGCCACGAGCGATGATCGTCTCGCCGGGAATATCGGTGTGCGCTACGTGCACACGGATCAGACGTCGAGCGGCTATGCTCCGGATCTCACCCAGATCGTCTTTTCGCTTGGCGGCGCGGTGACGGTGATCCCGCAGGTGACGCCCACCTCGATCAAGCGCAGCTACGACAACTGGCTGCCGAGCGCCAACGCCCGCTTCAAGATCACCGAACAACTGCTCGTCCGGGCGGCGGCGGCACGGGTGATGTCGCGACCGACCCTCAGCACGCTGTCACCGTCTACGACGGTCAATGCCAATACGCGCTTCATCACGATCAACAATCCGAACGTGGATCCCTATCTGGCCGATCAGTTTGATCTGTCCCTTGAATATTATTTCGGCCACGGCGGGCTGTTGAGCGCGGCCGTATTCTACAAGGATGTCAAAAACTTCATCGTTTCGACGATGCGGACGGATACGCTGAACGTCACGGTGAGGGAGACGGGGCGGACGGCGCCACTGGATTTTTCCATCAATCAGCCGAACAACGGTTCGGGATCGAAGCTGAAAGGCGTCGAGGTCGGCGCGCAGGTGCCGTTGACCTTCCTGCCGGGGCTGCTGGACGGCTTCGGCATCGTCGCCAACTTCACCTATCTGGATGCCGGCGCGGCCGCGACCGTTGAAGGCGGGCCGCCGCTGCCACTGCCTGGCGTATCCAAATATAGCTACAATCTCGTCGGCTATTACGAAAAAGGGCCGTTCAGCGCGCGGCTTGCTTACAATTATCGCAGTCGCTTCGTGAATTCGGCGACGTCGAATTTCGGTGATGGCAGCTATGGCCAATCCTACGGCCAGCTCGATTTCTCGACGAGTTTCGACATCACCCCCCAAGTCGGCATCACGATCGAGGGTCTCAACCTGACTGACAGCGCAGTCAGGACGACCAACGCTTATGGCTATGGCCGGGGCTACGAGAATGTCGGTCGCCGTTTCACGGCGGGCGTGCGCGCGAAATTCTGATGGCCGCCCGCGCCCGATCCACCAATTGCAACAGAAGGACTGCGGCCGCATGACGCGCGTGGTGAATATGAGGGTGTTCGACGTCCGGTTTCCGACCAGCGAGAAACTGGACGGATCCGACGCGATGAATCCCGATCCGGATTATTCCGCGGCCTATGTCGCCCTGGAAACCGACAATCCGGTGCTGACCGGCTATGGGCTGACCTTTACGATCGGCCGGGGCAACGAACTGTGCGTCGCCGCGATCGAGGCCATGCGCCACCTCGTCGTCGGTACGGATATGGCGGAGATGCAGGCCAATCCGGCCGCGCTCTGGCGGCGGCTGACGGGCGACAGTCAATTGCGTTGGGTGGGGCCGGACAAAGGGGTGATGCATCTCGCGACCGGGGCGGTCGTGAATGCGTTCTGGGATCTGTGGGCGCGGATGATGGGCAAGCCCGTCTGGCAACTCGTGGCGGACATGTCCCCGGCCGAACTCGTCCGCGCGATCGACTTTCGCTACATCACCGATTGCATCACGCCGGAGGAGGCGCTGGCGCTGCTGGAGGCGCGCGCCATCGGCAAGGCCGATCGCATCGCGACCCTGCGGGCGGAAGGCTATCCGTGCTACACGACTTCGGCCGGGTGGCTCGGTTATGATGATGCGAAGCTGCGCAGGCTCGCGCAGGAAGCAATCGACGAGGGCTTCCGGTTCATCAAGCTGAAGGTCGGCGCCAATCTGGAGGACGATAAGCGGCGGGTGGCGATCGCGCGCGAGGTGATCGGGCCGGAGCGCACGCTAATGATAGATGCCAACCAAGTGTGGGAGGTGAATCAGGCGATCGAGTGGGTCAACGCGCTGGCCTTTGCGGAGCCCTGGTTCATCGAGGAGCCGACCAGCCCGGATGATGTGCTCGGCCACGCGAAAATCCGTGCCGGCGTCGCTCCGGTCAAGATCGCGACCGGCGAGATGTGCCAGAACCGGATCCTCTTCAAGCAGTTCATCATGAGCGGCGCGATCGATGTGGTGCAGATCGATGCGTGCCGGCTGGGTGGCGTCAACGAGGTGTTGGCGGTGCTGCTGATGGCGGCGAAATATGAGCTGCCCGTCTGTCCCCATGCCGGCGGCGTCGGCCTGTGCGAATATGTGCAGCACCTCTCGATGATCGACTATCTCTGTTTCTCGGGCACCACCGAAGGGCGGGTGACCGAATATGTCGATCATCTGCACGAGCATTTCGAGGATCCCTGTGTGGTGCAGGGCGCGGCCTATATGCCGCCGGTCCGTCCGGGATTCTCGATCGAAATGAAGCCGTCGAGCCTCGCGCGATACACGTTCGCGCCGTCGGGCCCGGCTCGCACGCAGGCAGCGTAAGGGACCTTTCCTTCCCCCCCTTCACGCGCCACTATGGGCCGCGCCGCCGGATGACGGTTGCGCGGCCCTTTTTTCGATCGGGTTCCGCCGTGGCGAGGCCGCGGCGATCACAGCGCCTCGATGCAGGCGCGCTCACCCATCGGCTGGAAACGTCCGGCAAGGCATCGATCCGGAGAGGCCGGATCGATACTATCGCCTATCGATAGGTCACAACCCAGCGCAGCGTCAGCGGCTTGCCGTCCGCCAGAGGGCGGGTGCAGCGAACGCTTGTTTCGAGCGGACCGGCCGGCGTGTGATAGGCCGGGTCGTCGCGGACGTTCGCGCCCGCGCAGGAGCCATAGCCGCTGGTTTCGATCCGCTGGATCGTGCCGCCTGACGAGAAGCTCTGGCCTTTGCCGGAAAGTCTGTCGAACGATCCGAACTCGATCGCGACAGTCTTCAGTGTCGTGCCGGCGGCCGGCGTCACCTCGTCCGTGCGCTCGATCCGGCCCGGTGACAGGATGAAGCGGGTGCGGATCGTGATGCGCGTGTCGGCGCGGGGATTGGGGCCGGATACGTCATCCAGCGCGTCCTGATGGAAGGTCAACGTCGTCGTTGTGCCTTTGGTGCTGATCTGCACACCGCGAAAATAGGCGAGGGGCATCAGCGGCGTGCCGTCCGCCAGCTCGATCCGGGGGACGAGGTTGGGCCAGGTCTGGTCGGGCGCGCCGGCGAAGAGGCCGTGCAAGAAGGGGGCGGGATAATAAGCGTTGCGGCGATGGTAGCTTTCCGCGCCGTTGACGAGCGGCAGGCCGATCACGTGCGCGCCATCCCGGATCGCGATGGCGACGCGATCATAGTCGCCGCGTGCGAACCATGTCGTCGTGACGCGCGGCTGTTTCGCCAGCCAGGCCGTATAGCGTGCATCGCCAGCGTCGCGGCCGTAGCCCAGGCTGGTCCAGATCGCGTCGGTGTAGAGAAGCTGGCGGGTCAGGCTCAGGTTCTCGCCGAGGATGCGGTGATCGCCGCGATAGGCATCGGTCGCGCGCCCATCGTACCACATGTTCACGGTCTGGCGCTTCGGATCGTACCAGAAATCCATGTAGCGCGCCGCGACGCGAGAGGAAAAGGCGTAGGCCGCTTCCTCATCGTCCTTGGCGAGGAGGCCGAGCTTGGCGGCGGCACTCAGCACTTCGACGAAGGCCGTCTCTCCATAGGGGCCGAGGCTGCGGCCATATTCGAATCCCTCGCCACGCAGGTTCAGCCGCGCCAGCAGCATCGTCGCGGAAGCCTTCAGCCAGGTACGCACCTCTTCCGGCGGGGTGAGGCCCGTCTCGATGAAGCGCTGCGCGATCTCGCCGCTGAGCAGCACGCTGTAGCGATCGAAGCGGCCCTCACCCTCGGTTTCGTCGGCAAAGCCATATTTGTCCGAATAGCGATGATAATGGTCGAGCGTTCGCGCCATCAGCGCCTGCGACCCACGCTCGTCCTCCCAGCCGAGGAGGAAGCGGATGCGGGCGCAGCTGAAGGCGACGCCGTAATAATTGTTGGGCAGGTTGATCAGCGTAAGGTCGTCCTGCCGCACGAACGTCCGCCAATCGAGGCGGGCTCGCAATTTCGCGAGCGTTTCCGGGGCGATGGCGCGTTCCAGAAGGCCGGCCTGCTTCAGCTTGTAGATGGCGAGCAGGTAATAATAGATGCCCCATTCTTTATTGGTGTCGTTGACCGTGTCGGCCATCAATGCGCGATAGGCGGCCAGGCGGCGCTCAAAATCGGGCCCGGTGCGCGGGCCTTCCAGCAAGGGATAGACCAGCCCGATCGCGAGCTTGCCGGGCAGGAATTTGTCATCCGGGTTGAACGCTGTCTTGCCGTTGATGCGCAGCGCGCGCCCCTGAGCGGCCACCTCCGTCGATAGCGCATCGAGCAGGGGCACGATGCGTGTTTCGATGGTATGATGCATCGGCGGCACCGTTTGATAGAGCGGCCCGCGCACATCGGGCATGGCGCCTGCGGCGAGCAGGGCGGCGATGGCGATCATCGGGCCTCTCCGCTGAAAAGAGCAGGCGGGATCGCTGTAGTCATCGCTTCGTATCCGGCGTCGTTCGGGTGCAGCCAGTCGCCTTTCTGCATCGTCTCGCGCATGCGCTGCGGGTCGGCGGGATCGGCGACCGCGCGATTGAAATCGATCACCGCATCGAAGACGCCGCCGCTGCGGATCGCGGCATTGATCTGATCGACGGCGGCGAGGCCGTAGGCGCCTTGCCGGGCGGTGCCCTTGTAGGGGAGAACGGTGCCGCCGATCACGCGAATGCCATGGGCATGGGCGCGGGCGACGATCTGGCGATAGCCGGCGATCATCAAGGCCGCGCCGGCGGCGGGGTCGTCGGCCTTCTCCTCGACGGCGCGGACATCGTTGATCCCGCCCAGCACGATCAGGTCGGTGACGCCGGGGACCGCGAGCACGTCATGATCGAAGCGGGCGATCATGCTCGGGCTGCCTCCGCTCGTCAGCACGCGATTGCCGCTGATCCCGGCGTTGGCCACGATCGAGGGGCAACTCTGTCCGGCGAGCGCCCGGCCGAGCCGGCTCGGCCAGTCGTTTCCGGGCGTCGAGCCCGCGCCCTCGGTGATCGAATCCCCCAGGGTGACGATCACGCGGCGGCACTGCTGCGGGGGCGCCTCGGTCTCGATCGCCGAAACGATCGCGGCGCCGCGCGCCGGTTTGGTCGCACTGGTCGGCGTCGTCGTGCCGTCCGCGACGCGAACCAGGAAGCGATGCGCCACCGGTTCGGTCTCGCCGGGATAATGGACGATGATCGCGATGTCGCTAAACGCGGGGGCGGGGAAGGCGAGCATATCGGTGTAGGCGACGGCTCCCGGCTCGATCGTAGTGCCCGGTTCGCCGCCGAAGGTGGCAGGGCTCGCCGGGCCCAGTGCACCGTCGGCGGCGATGCGGCGGATCTCGATCCTGTCGAGCGTCACCGGTGCCGTGCCATATTCGTTGGTCAACCGCAGGCGGATGCGCGTCGTCGCCGTCTGGCCGCGAACATCCTGACGCACGGACTGGTTGTCGTAGCGAAGCAGTTCGCCGGCACGTGGCTTCGCCGGGGCGAATGTCGTCGAGGCGATCCAGGCCGGCACGGTCGTCGTCGGCGCTGCAGCCAGCGCGGATGATGCCCCCATCAGCGCCAGCATTCCCAGCTTCAAATATCCTGTCGCCATCATCTCCGCCCTCTTTGTTCTTGACGACACGGTAGAATTTCACCAGACAAAGTCAATATCACATATGAAAGATGCGGATTGCTGCTGCAGGGATTCGCCAATGACGGGAGAGTAGCATGCGGCGATGGATGAGTGCGTTGGTGGTCACGGTTGCAGCCTCGGCGATGGCCACGGCGACGGAAGCCCAGACTGCGCCGCCGAAGGGCGCGTTGGGCGTGGGCCCCGCCGTCGCCGAGGGGGTCCTCAACCCGGTCAAGCCCTATACCGCGGCGCGGCAGCTCGATCCCGTCACCGCCAAGGCGATGGAGCGCTTCAATCAAGATCGCTTCGCCCTGTTCGTCCATTGGGGCGTTTATGCAGAAGCGGCGGGCGTGATCCGCGGCAAGCGCTGGTACGGCGCGTCCGAATGGCTGATGCACAACAGCCGGACGCCGACCGCCGAATATCTCGAGCTCGCCGGGCGCTTCAATCCGGTCGATTTCGATGCGCGTCGCTGGGTGCGGATGGTGAAGGATGCCGGCATCCGTTACATCGTCATTACTGCGAAGCATCATGATGGCTTCGCGATGTTCAAGTCCAAGGTCTCCAAGCGGAATATCGTCGATGGTACGCCTTTCCATCGCGATCCGCTGAAAGAGCTGGCGGAGGCCGCCAAGGCGGAAGGCATCGGCCTTGGCTTCTATTATTCCCAGTTCCAAGACTGGACCGAGCCGAACGGTGCCGGAAACGATTGGGAATACGATCCGAAGAAGGCGGATTTCCGCGAATATTTTGATCGAAAGGTAGTGCCCCAGGTCACCGAATTGCTGACCAATTACGGCCCGGTGCGGGAGATCTGGTTCGACACGCCGGGCACGATGCCGCGCGAATATTCGGAACGGTTGCGCGCGCTGGTCAAGAAGCTGCAGCCCGAATGCCTGCTCAACAGCCGCATCGGCAACGGCCTTGGCGACTATGCCTCGCCCGGCGATTCCGAAGTGACGCCGGCGCGGAGGGCGCAGGGCAATTCGGAGGTGATCTTCACCCACAATCGCAGTTGGGGATATTCGTCGATCGACAATGACTACAAGTCGACGGACACGTTGATCACCCTGCTGGTCAGTTCGGCCAGCCGCGGCAGCAACTTCATGATCAATACCGGCCCCGACGGGAAGGGACATATTCCCGCCGATGCCGAGAAGAAGCTGCTCGGTGTCGGTGCCTGGCTGAAGGTGAATGGCGAAAGCGTCTATGGCACGACCCGCTCGCCCCTGCCGCAAATGCCGTGGGGCGTCGCCACGCAGCGCGCCAACAAGCTGTACCTCCATGTCCTTGCGTGGCCGCGTGATGGCATCCTCCGCATACCGGGCTTCGTCGGTGACGTGACACGGGCTTCGATGCTTGACGGGGGGGAGACGCTGACGATCGCGAAGGACGCCGGACTTGCCATCACGCTGCCGATCAAGCGGCCGGACACGGTCGACGCTGTGGTCGTGGTGGAAACGCAGGCGCCGTTGGCCGATGCCCATATGGGGCCGATCGGACTATCCACTGCTTACGGCCGCCAGATCCTGGAAGTCGCCGATGCCGACATCGTCGGGCAGGGCCCCCAGCTGCAGCTCGTCCGGACCCAGCTCTACATGGGAGATCTGCGCAAATATTATACGGTTACCGGTCTCGATGATCCGGCCAAGGCGATCACTTGGAAAGTGCAGGTCGATGCGGCTGGCGACTATCACGTGGACTTGGAATATTCAGCGACGGCGGAGCAGGCCGGCAAGGAAGGCTGGGTCATATCCGGCGATCAGAAGCTGCCTTTCGGGGTGGTGCGAAGCGGCGTGATCGAGCGGCGGGCGCCGGCATTCCTGCCGATCCAGCCGGTCGGCATCCTCCATTTTCCGGCGGCGGGAATCTACACGATCGCCGTATCGCCCCAGAAAGCCGGGAGCGAATTGTTCAAGCCGCGCACGCTGTACGTGACGCCGGCCAACTAGGCGGTCAGATTGGTTCCAGCCGGCCAGAATCGGCGGAAAAGAAGCGAGCCACGCACGATGGCGAGGAGAGAGAGGCGGGAATGGCAACGATGATCCGCAATCCTGAGGCCGGCGCCCCGCCGATTGTCGAGCGGCGTTATCTGCTTGCGTTCGGGCTCGTCACGACCCTGTTCTTTTCATGGGCGCTGGCGGCCGCGCTGAATGATGTGCTGATCCGCCAGTTCCAGAAGGCGCTGGCACTCACCCGCACGGAATCGAGCCTGATCCAGTTGGCCTTCTACGTGGGCTATTTCTGCGCGGCGCTGCCGGCCGGCCTATTGATCCGGCAGCTGGGATACAAAGCGGTGATGCTGCTGGGGCTGCTGCTCTACGCGGCGGGCGCGTTCCTGTTCTATCCGGCGGCCGAGGTGCAGCGCTTCGGCCTGTTCCTGGCGGCGCTCTACGTGATTGCGTTCGGCCTCGCCTTCCTGGAGACGGCGGCGAACCCGTATGTCTCGATCCTGGGGGCACCGGAAACCGCTTCGGCACGGCTCAATCTCGCTCAGGGCTTCTACGGGGTGGGGGCGATTCTGGGGCCGATCATCGGGGGAGCGTTCATCTTCTCGGGGGTCGAGCATGGCGACGCCACAAGGGCCGCCATGTCGCCGGCCGATCTGGCCGCATGGCGGGCGAGTGAGGCTGCCGCCGTGCAGGGCCCTTATCTGGTGATAGGATGCGCTGTCTGCCTGCTGCTCGTCGCGATCGCGATGACGCGTTTTCCCAAGATCGAACGGCCACTGGCGGAGCGTGCAGAACGGCGCTCCTTCCTCCATGTTCTCCGCCATCGCCGTCTGGTGTGGGCCGTCGTGGCGCTGTTCTTCTATGTCGGCGCGCAGGTCGGCGTGTGGAGCTTCTTCATCGATTTCGCGAAGGCGCAGGCGCCGGCCCTGCCCGAACGGACGGTGGCGTTCCTGCTCTCGGGCAGTCTCGGCATGCTGATGATCGGCCGCTTTCTTGGCGCTGTGATTTTGCAGCGTATCGAGCCGACGTGCTTGCTCGCTGCCTATGCGGTGGCGAACGTGGCCCTCTGTCTTGTCGCAGCGATCATTCCGGGCGTCGCGGCGGTCGGGGCCCTCTGGCTGACCAGCTTTTTCATGTCGATCATGTTCCCGACGATCTTCGCGCTCGGGCTGGCCGGACTGGGGGAGGAAACCGAAAGCGGTGCTTCCTTCCTGATCATGGCGATCATCGGGGGCGCGCTGATCCCGCCAGCCATGGGCCTGATGTCGGATATGCTGGGCGATGTGCACCGCATGATGATCATCCCGGCCGTCTGCTTCGGGGTGGTGCTCGCCTTTGCGATGTTTCTCTCGAAAGAGGAGCACAGGGCATGACGCGGCGGGTTTTCGCGCTGGATCTCAAGGATGAGGCGGCTCTGATAGCCGCCTATGAAGCCCGGCATGCTCCTGGCGCGGTCTGGCCGGATGTGGTGCGGGATATCCGCGATCGAGGCTTCCTGGATATGCAGATATGGCGGGTAGCCGACCGGCTGGTGATGGTCGCGGAGGTCGCGGACGATTTTCCCCGTGCCGGAGATCCGGGGTTGGCCGATACGGTGGCGCGCTGGGAAAAGGAGATGGACGCCTTTCAGCAGCCGATACGGCCTGACAGCGAAAAATGGCTGGAAATGTCGCAGATCTTTGCGCTCGGGGAGCAGTCGCAATGATCCCGGTCCGTGAGGTTTCGGGGACGGGCCTGTCGCTCCCCGAACTTGGCTTCGGCGCGGCGACGCTCGGCAATCTCTATCGGCCGGTCAGCGATGCCGAGGCGGGGCAGGCGTTGGCGGCCGGGTACGCGGCGGGAATGACCTATATCGATACCGCGCCCCATTACGGCCATGGGCTGAGCGAACGTCGCGTGGGTGATTTCGTGCGGGGGCACGGAGACGCGATCGTTTCCACCAAGGTCGGCCGCCTGCTGCGCCCGCGTCGTGATCTGGAGGGCCGCGCCGAGGAGCGGCAGGGCTTCGTCTCGCCGATGCCGTTCGAGCGCGAATTCGATTATAGCCGCGACGGCATTCTGCGCTCGTGGGAGGATAGCCTCCAGCGACTGGGCCTCGCGCATGTCGACATCCTCTACATCCACGATATCGGCCGGGTGACGCATGGTGCCGATCATGATCGGCTGTTCGCGCAGTTGACGCGGGGCGGCGGTTTCAGGGCGCTGGAGGAACTGAGGGACGGTGGCGCCATCAAGGCGTTCGGGCTGGGCGTCAACGAGTGGCAGGTCTGCCTGGATGCGATGGATCATGCGCATCTGGATCTCGTGCTGCTGGCGGGCCGCTACACCCTGCTGGAGCAGACGGCGCTCGAAAGCTTCCTCCCGCGCTGCCTTGCCGAGGATACGTCGATCGTGATCGGCGGCGCCTATAATTCGGGCATTCTCGCCACGGGCACGCGGCGCCCTGGCCCGCTTCATTATGATTATGGAGCCCCCCCTCCGGATGTGCTCGCGCGGGTGAGCGCGATCGAGGATGTGTGCGAGATTTTCGGGATACCGCTCGCCGCGGCGGCGCTCCAGTTTCCGCTCGCCCATCCGGCGGTGGCCAGCGTGATCCTCGGCCTGGGCAGTTCCGCCCGCGTCGATCAGACGATGGACTTGTATCGGCGCGCGATCCCCGTCGAATTCTGGGGGATGCTGCGCGAACGCGGCTTGCTGCGGGCGGGTGCGCCGGTGCCGGGGGCGGGATGATCGTGCGCGTCGATGCCCATCAGCATCTCTGGACGCTGGCGCGCGGGGATTATGGCTGGCTTACCCCCGATCTGGGGCCGATCCACCGCGATTTTCTGCCGCAGGATCTGCGGCCCGAGATGGAAGCGGCGGGAATATCCTGCGGCATCCTCGTCCAGGCGGCACCGACCGAGGCGGAGACCGAGTATCTGCTCGGCATCGCGGCCGCGCACGATTGGGTCGCCGGCGTGGTGGGGTGGATAGATCTTTCGGCGCCCGGTGCGCCCGATCGGATTGCGGCGCTCGCACGGCGGCGCAAGCTCGTGGGGTTGAGGCCCATGTTGCACGATCTCCCTGATCCGGGCTGGATTCTGCGCGCGGATGTCCAGCCCGCGCTGCGGGCGATGGCGACCTATGATTTCGTGCTCGATGCGGTGATCCTGCCGCACCAGATCGGGGCCATCGCCGCGACCTCCGATGCGCATCCTGGTCTCACCATCGTCATCGATCATGCCGCCAAGCCGGCGATTGCGGCCGGTGATCTCGCTGAATGGGCAGGGGCGATCCGTGGCGTCGCGACACGTCGCAACGTGCATGTGAAGCTCTCGGGCCTGCTGACCGAAGCGCCGGCCGGGGCCGATGCGGCGGCGCTGTATCCGGTGTTCGCCACGCTGGTCGAGGCGTTCACGCCGGCGCGTATGCTTTGGGGCAGCGACTGGCCGGTGCTGACGCTTGCCGCGGATTATGCGCAGTGGGCTGCGATCACCGACGAACTGCTCGCCGGCCTCGTCGAGCATGATCGCCGCGCCATTCTCGGCGGCAATGCGGCCCGTCTCTACGGCCTGAGCATAGCCGCCAACTCACTCTCAGGAAGGATCGAAACATGAGTGGAAGACTGGCGGGCAAGACGGCGCTGATCACGGCCGCGGGGCAGGGGATCGGCCGTGCGACCGCGCTGCTCTATGCGCGCGAAGGGGCGACCGTCTGGGCAACCGATGTGCGGGAAGATGCTCTCGCCGGGCTGGATGGCTGCCGCACGGCCCGGCTCGACGTGCGCAACGATGCGATGGTGGCGGACGTGATCGGGGCCGCCGGGCCGCTCGATGTGCTGTTCAACTGCGCGGGCGTCGTATCGTCGGGTACCATATTGGAAACGAGCGCGGACGAACTGGCCTTCGCCACTGATCTCAATGTCACAGCCATGTACCGGACGATCAGCGCCGCGCTGCCGGGGATGCTGGCCAGGGGGGACGGCTCGATCGTCAACATGTCGTCGGTGGCAAGCTCGATCAAGGGCGTGCCGAACCGCTTCGCATATTGCGTGACGAAGGCGGCTGTGATCGGCCTCACCAAAGCGGTCGCGGCGGATTTCGTCGCCCGGGGCATACGCTGCAACGCGATCTGTCCGGGAACCGTCGATACGCCATCGCTCCATGATCGGCTGCGCGAGACGGGGGATTATGACGGGGCGTGGGCGGCATTCGTCGCCCGTCAGCCGATGGGCCGCGTCGGCAAGCCCGAGGAGATCGCGGCACTCGCTCTGTATCTCGCGTCGGGCGAATCCGGCTTCACGACCGGCCAGGCGCACTGCGTCGACGGCGGTTGGGTGATGTGAGCGCGACGGAAGGAGACCATCATGCCTGAAGTAGGACGCCGCGCTTTCGTGACGGCCGCGCTGGCCGGCGGGATTACCGCGATGGTCAGCACCCGGGCGCTGGGCGCCAGGAAAGGGGCCAAGCGCCCCAACATCATCTTCATCCTCGCCGATGATATGGGATGGGGCGATATCGGGGCATACAACCCGGATAGCGCGGTGCCGACGCCGAACCTCGATCGGCTGGCGCAGGGCGGGATGCGCTTCACCGATATGCATTCGTCGTCGGCCGTCTGCACGCCCAGCCGCTATTCGATCCTCACGGGGCGCTATGCGTGGCGCTCCCGCCTGAAACATGGGGTGCTGAATGGCTATGATCCGTCGTTGATCGAGGATCGGCGGCTCACCGTCGCGGGCATGTTGCGCAAGGCCGGATATTACACGGCGGGCGTCGGCAAATGGCATCTCGGGCTCGGCCATAGCGAAAAGACCGATTATTCCAAGCCGCTCAACCCCGCGCCGACGGATCATGGCTTCGATTATTACTTCGGCATCCCGGCCTCGCTGGATATGCCGCCTTATCTCTATTTCGAGAATGATCGCGCTGTCGCCCAGCCGACCGATGAAACGCCGGGCGCCAAGCAGAAGGAAAGGGGCGTCTTCTGGCGGGCGGGGCCGATGATGCCGGGCTTCGATTTCGCGCAGGTCGTGCCCACGCTGACCAGAAAGGCAACCGACATCATCGCGGCGCGGGCGCGCAAGCCCGATCAGCCCTTCTTTCTCTATTTCCCGTTGCCTTCGCCGCACACGCCCTGGGTTCCGACGGAAGCCTACAAGGGAAAATCGCGCGCAGGCACCTATGGCGACTATGCGTATGAAACGGATGCGATGGTCGGTCAGGTGATCACCGCGCTGGAGGATCATGGCCTCGCCGACGATACGATCGTCGTCTTCACCAGCGATAACGGCGCCGACTGGAATGAGGAGGATATCGCGCGCTATCCCCACCGCGCGAACGCCCGGTGGCGCGGGCGCAAGGCGGACGTGTGGGAGGCGGGGCACCGGATCCCCTTCCTCGTCAAATGGCCGGGGCATATCCAGCCGGGGTCGACCAGCGCGGAGATCGCCTCGCTCACCGATTTCATGGCGACGGTCGCGAGCATCCTCGATCTCCCCCTGCCTGATGATGCGGCTGAGGACAGCTTTGATCTTTCGGGCGTGATGGCGGGGACGAACACCAAACCGGTCCGCACGACGATCGTCGAGCATTCGCTCGATGGCACGTTCGTGATCCGCGAGGGCAACTGGAAGCTGGAGATGGCGCTCGGCTCGGGCGGCTTCACGCTGCCCCGAAAGCTGGAGCCCACGCCGGACGGCCCCAAGGGGCAGCTTTACGATCTCGGCAGCGATCCGGGCGAAACCAATAACCTGTGGGACAGGAAGCCGGAGATCGTCGAGCGGTTGAGCGCGCTGCTGAGGCAGTATCAGGAGTCCGGGAGAACCCGGCCTGCCGCGGGCTGATCAGATCCGGAAATCTCCCAGCGCCAGTTCCGAAGAGATGTCGGCGGCGGCTCTGCGTATGATTCCCAGAGCGCCGTCGGCGTCGATCGCCATCGACAGTTTCTGGACGAAGGGCATGGTCAGGGCCGCCGCGGCCACGTCCCCGCGCACGACGGGGGCGGAAAGATCGACGATGCCGGAGACCACGTCGCTCGGATGCTGATCATAGCCCTGGCGCGCCACCTTGTCGGCGCGGCGGCGAAAGCGGGCGAGATCGGCCTCGGTAATCCCCCCGAAATCCTTCTCCCACCGCTCGCGGACGGCGGATGGCTGGAAGGCATAGAGCACCGCGCCGGAGCCGGACGTGGGGATGGGGCGCCGATAGCCGAGCCGCACCGAAAAGCCGATCAGGCCGGCGGCCTCCATTCGCGCCGCGATGACAATCTCGCCGCCGGCCCGGAGCGCGAGGTGGCAGCTCTGCTCGGCCTCGTCGGCGACTCGGCGCATGATCGGCAGCGCAACCTCGAGCAGGCTCTTGATCGGCGCCTGCTCCATGCCGAGCGAGAACAATTTGGTCGTGGGGACATAGCCGGTCCCGTTCGGCGCCAGCTCGATGAAACCGCGATATTCCAGCACCTGGATCATGCGGAAAAGTTCGCCGGTGGAGCGGCCGAGATGCTGGGTGATCATCCCGAGCGTCATCGGGTGGCCGGAACGGGTGATCGCCTCGAGCACGTCGAGCCCCTTCTCCAGCGCGGGCGCCCGGTAGCGGGGTTCCTCTCTCTCGTCTTCAGTCTTGGGCGCGCGTGCCAAATCGATGCTCCTTATCCCGCGTATGGATAGCGCGGGCGACAGGGGGAACAAGGGTATGCGTGCCGCGGGCTGGCGTCATCGATCGGCGAGCAATTCGAATATGTGGACCGAGCCGGGGGCTGCCCCTTCGATCGTCAGGGAAAGGGGCGCGGTGGCGCGGCCGATCGGCACCGGGCCGAAATCGGCGCTGGCCATCGTGGTCGGCGATGCGGTCGGGCGGATCTGCGCGAAAAAGCTCTTGCCGCCGGCCGAGAGGACGAAGCGGCCGCCTGTCGGCGCCGTCGTTGCGTAGCGCAGGGTGATGTTGCCGGGCGCCGTGCCCCGCAGGCGAACGGGCCATGTCAGGCGGTTGCCCGGCGTCTCCAGGCCGTCGACATAATAACGGCCGGTCTTGCCATCGCCATAGGTGAATCCCTTGCCGATCGCTTGCGCATCGAAGGCGAGAAGCTGGTTCCGGCCAAAAGCGAGATCGATCACACGATCGGCCACCGCGCGAAGCGCCCCCTTGCTTTCCAGCACGATGACGCTGTCGATCGCGTTCGGCGCTGCGGCCGGCAGGCGCAGGCGCACTTCGTCGCGACTGACCCGCTCGATCGGGAAGGCCTTCCGCGCGGGATCGCCCAGAAGATAGGCGGTCGCGACATCGCTTTGCAGCCCCGATACGATCAGCCCCCCGTCGTGCGGCCAACGGAATATGTGGAGATACAGCCGGTCGCCCTTGCGCGTGCTGTCTCCCCACGGCTGGCGATCGAGCGGGGTGCGGGTCGTGCCGCGAATGCTCTCCCCATTCGTCTTCATCCATGTGGCGATCCCTTCGAGGATCGCCACATCGGGCGCATCCAGCGTGCCGTCGCCTTTCGGACCGAGGTTGAGCAGGATGTTGCCCCCCTTCGCTGCCGTCTTCGCCAGCAATTGGATGAAGTGGGCGGGGCTCTTGTGGCTGCGGTCCAGCGCGTTGAAGCCATAGCTTTCGTTAGTGGTGGGGATCGCTTCCCAGTCACCGGGGGTCGGGCGCACTTCGGCGGGGCGATCGGCGGTGTTCTGATAATCGCCGAGATTGGCCGCCGCGCTGCGCGCCGCGCGCCCGTTGATGACGACATCGGGATCCGCGCGGCGCACGGCCTCTACGATCTCCGCCTGCTGGAAGAAGGGCAACTTGCCCGGCGTATCGAACCACAGGATATCGGGGTGATAGCGGGCGATCAGCTCCTTCAGCTGCGGGATCGCCTTGGTATCGACATAGTGCTGGGTCCGGGCGAGGAATTCTGGATAGGCATTCCACCAGTCGGCGCCGCCGTGCAGCTTCCGGTCGCCGCCGGGATTGTCATAGTCCCAGTCGTTGCCCGGCGCGTCGGGATCTTCCCAGTCGAAGGCGTGGGAATAATAGAAGCCGATCTTCAGCCCCTCCGCGCGGGCGGCGGTGACGAGTTCGCCCAGCGGATCGCGCGGGAAATGGGATACGTCCCGGATATTGTAGCTGCTGGCCTCTGATGGCCAGAGCGCGAAGCCGTCATGATGCTTGGCCGTGATGATGATGTAGCGCATTCCCGCCTGCTTCATCAGGCGGACCCAGCCTTTGGCGTCGAAGGCGTCGGGGTGAAATTTCGCGGCGACCTGATCGCGATAGACGGTGCGGGGGATCCTCGCCACGCGCATGATATGCTCGGAATAGCCGGGGTTGGGCTGCCCGTGCCATTCGCCGCCGAGCACCGAATAAGGCCCCCAGTGGATGAAGGCGCCGAAGCGGGCATCGCGCCACCAAGCGAGGCGCTGGTCGCGGGTCTTCCCCGCCTCGGCCCACCAGCCGGCGTGGGCGCGGGTGGTGGCGTCGGCATCCTGGGCGGCCGCGCCCCCGATCCCGGTCTGCTCCTGCGCTTCCGTGCTGCGGCGGTCCGTGGCGGTCTGGGCGATGGCGAGGGTGGGCAACGAAAGCCCGGCGAGCGTGAGGAGCAGGGCAGGCAGTCTGGTCATGGTAGCATCACCGTTCGTTCGGCTTTCGCCTGGTCGTGAAAGATCGTGAGGATCGCCTGACCGCGCCAGCGCAGGCCGCGATATCCGGCCATCAGGTCGGCGAGCGAGGCGGTCGGCTGGCGATCATTGCCGTTGGCGGCCGCGATGGCGAGGATGGCATCGCCGGCGACAAGCCCGGATGCGGCGGCGGGCGAGCCGGGGGCGATCGCGGTGATCAGCAGCGCATCGCGATCGGGCAGGCCGGCCGCCGATTGCTCGTCGAGCGTTTCCACCGTCTTCACCGTCATCCCGAGTAACTCGATCGTCTGGCCGGGCGCCACGTCCGTGGCCGCCATCAGGCGTGGCGGCGCGGGATGCTCCGCCAGTGCCCGGAGGCGGGGGCTGGTGACGCCGAAGTCGTCGGTGGGGAAGGGGCTGAAGCCGATGGAGAGGGCGGGTGATCCCGGCTTTACCCGATAATCGCCATGGGCCGGATCGACGAAGCCGGGATCGCCGGCACGCGAATGGGCATCGACGCTCAGCGCCTGCGCCCGCTTCAGCGCGGTTTCGTCCGGAAACAGATTGTCGTCGATCCGCGCGCCCCAGAATCTCATGTTGATCGGGCCGTGGCCGGTCATGAAGATGTTATGCTCGACCACGTCGCCGCTGTCGGCGAACCAGACGTGGGGGCGCAGGCCGCTGTTGAGGATGATGTTGTTGCGCGCGATCCGGTGGAAACCCTCGCGCAGCTTCAGCCCGCCCGAAAGCAGCACGTTGTTTTCGATCACATAATTGGAGGCGCCGTCGTCGAGATCGATATCCCAGCCATGGTCGCACTGGAAGCGGTTGTGGAAGATCAGGATCGGCTCGATCGCGTCGAGGCCGGGGAGCGCAGGTTCGGCGGCGACGCGGGCGTTCATCTCGGCCCGCTTCGGATCCCAGTAGCGATCCCGGCCCCAGGCGTTGAAGGCGCCGTGGTCGCCCGTCTCCAGCACGGTCGCGAAAACATCATTGTCGATCAGGCGGTGGCCGCCCCACGTGCCGTCGCCGATATTGATGCCCGCGCGGGGCACCCGATAGATGCTGTTGTGGATGACGGCGATCCGCGCCGCCATCGCGATTTCGACGCCAGCGGACTGTTTCTCGATCCGGCCGATATCGTGGATGAGATTGTCGGTCGCGTCGCTGTCGGCGGGATAGGCGTCGCTTCTGGGGCCGGGCGTGCGATCGATCGCCGCGAGCGGCTGGCTCTGATGATATTCGAACAGGGGCGAGCGCACCGCCTCCGGCCGGCCGACGAAGGCGATCGCGGAAGCCCCGATGTCCCGGATGTGATTGCCCCGGATCGAGATGCCACGGGCATGGCCGCTGACGACCACGGCGTTGCCGCCCAGATCATGGAGATCATTGTCAGCGATTGTCACGCCCTGCGCGTTCTCGATCAGGATCGCGCCGCCGCGATGGAACGTCCAGTCGGAGCGGAGCAGGGGCTCGGTGGTCTTCGCGAAGGTAGTCCGCGTGTCGCGGATCGCGAGGCTCTCCAGTGCGATGTCGTGCGCCGGCTTCGCGGCCGTGCCCTCGATCACGATCACGGTTTCGAGCGCCGAGGCGACGAACGTTGCCTTGGCGGGATCGATCCCTGCGGCCGGCTTCAGGTAGAGCCAGCCCGCGCGGAAATCCGCATACCATTCGCCGGGATCATCCAGTTCTTCGAGGATATTCTCCACGTAGCGCCGGGCCGGATCGGGTTTTTCGATCCTGTTCATGCCGGTGGGGCGCGCAAGATCGAGCGTGCCGTCCGTCTGCTTGCCGCGTATCGCCTGATCGATGCTGCCCCAGCGGCTGGGATGCAGCCCGTGGATCACGCCGCCCGCCGGATCGTGCCAGCGAGCAACCCGCTCGGGTGAGGTGCTGTCGGCGGCCGTCCCGCCAAACAGACCGCCATCGGCGCGCCGGTTGGGGTAGCGGGCGCGCACCAGTGCGGTCTCGCCGATCCTCAGCCGATCGAAGGCCGGACCGCTGATCCGGGCGCGCACGATTCCGTCATGCCAGGGTTCCCACGCCAGACTGGTCAGAACGCGCCCGCCGCTCAATACCGGCCGAGCGCCTGGCGCGGCGCGAAGCACAAGCGGGCGCCCCGGCCGCCCGGACGGTAATGCCAGGGGCGCCGTCAGATAATACGTGCCGGTGGCGAGTTCGACGGCCGCTGCGCCGGAGCGCTCCGCCCGTTCGATCGCGCGGGCAAGGTCGTCGCCCGGCGCGGCGCGGACGACGGAGCCGCCCGTGCGGGCCGCATG
Source organism: Sphingomonas sp. (assembly GCF_003248515.1). Lineage (GTDB taxonomy): Bacteria > Pseudomonadota > Alphaproteobacteria > Sphingomonadales > Sphingomonadaceae > Sphingomonas_I. The sequence continues at coordinate 157,660 of NZ_QFOB01000007.1, read as the reverse complement.
GGCCGGGCCGGTCAATGCCAGTCCCACGGCAAGCGCCGCGATGCTGAGCATGCCGGATGTGGTCTGCCGCGGACCTGCCATCGTCTCCTCTCGCCGAGGCAGTTTTTCTGCCCAGGCTACTGACTAGGCAATCTCACAGATGAAAACAAGTTTCATATAAGATTGACGAGCGATCATCCATGTCGTCCGGCGCAAGGATGATGCAGCGGAAGCCGACATGGCTGATCGAAGTGTCGATCGGTTCGGGGTGGCAGGCGGCGGAGCGATAACGCCGGCAATAACTTTCCGCGCACAGATGTGATCCGCCTTTCAGCACCTTGCGCGGGCGATGCGCACCGGCGAAGCGGGGTCGAAGCTGTCCTCCTCGCGGCCCCCGCTCTGGCTGGCCGAGATTAAGAAGCTACCGCGCAAGGCTGTCACGTTTCTCTACGATCGCGCTGGCAAGCCACTTGCGGACACCGGCAGACTCCAAGCGAGCGTCCGGCGGATCATGCATGACCTGAGTTTCGTCGATGACGAGGGGCAATTGCTCCATACTCTTCACGGGCTCGGGAAGAATGCGTGCTGCTGCACTGACCGAGCTTGGGCCGTCCGACACGGAGGGCGGCGCGATCACCGGAAAGACATCCGAGACGTTCCGCTATTACGCCAAACAGCCGAGGGTGTTGATGGTCGCGAAAGGCGCCGCCGACCGCGTAATTGCCGGTCAGATCAAAAGGCTCATGGGAACACGTTCCGCAAGCATGGGGAACGGCAAGGCTGTGAAGTCGCCCAAGTAATCGAAATAAGTGCTGGTGACCCCTACGAGTGTAGAACTTTTGTCTCAGGCAATGCCGGGACGTCTCTAACTACACTGTAAAATCAATGATTTCTCTTGTAAGGTGTTCGCGGTCGGTCGCTCCGGTTTGCCTGAATTTGGCTCAAAATGTGGGAACGATTGTGGGAACGCTTGCCCGCTGAAAATGTGGGAACGCCCGCAATGCCCAAACAGGGAACCGAACCGATGGCACTTACAGCATTGAAGGTGAAGAACGCGAAGCCCGGTCGCCATGTCGATGGCCGGGGGCTTTGCCTGTTGGTGAAACCGAGCGGCGCGCGGACATGGCTGCTAAGGATGCAGCGGCATGGCAAGCGGCGCGACTATGGGCTGGGGTCGGCGCTGGACGTATCGTTGGCCGAAGCGCGGGACGCAGCGGCGGCGCTGCGCCGTCAGGTGCGCGAGGGAGCCGACCCGGTGGCCGAGCGGCGCAAGGCGCGCAAGGTCATGCCGAGCTTCGAGACAGCCGCGCGCGACTGCTACGAGGCGTTGAAAGAGGGCTGGAAGAACCGCCGTCATGCCAACTGGATTTCCAGCCTTGAGAACCACGTCTTTCCGATGGTCGGAACGCGGCCGGTGGATCAGGTGGACAGCGCCGCCGTGGTCGAGGTGCTGTCCCCCATCTGGCTCACCATCCCCGACACGGCGCGGCGCATCCTGCAACGCATCGGCGCGGTGCTGGACTTCGCCCATATCAAGGGATGGCTTGCCGATGAGGTATCGTTGCGCTCCGTCCGCAAGGGGCTTCCGCGTCAGGTGGACAAGGGCGGGCATCTGGAAGCCATGCCCTATGCGGACGTTCCCGCGCTTATGCAGAAGCTGGCGGCGGCATCGCCCACGACCGGCCGCGATGCCTTGCGCTTCACGATCTACAACGCCGTGCGGTCGAACGAGACGCGCTTTGCCGTCTGGACCGAGTTCGACCTGGACAAAGCTATCTGGACCATTCCGGGCGAGCGCATGAAGGCAGGCGAAACCCATGTCGTGCCACTGTCCGCGCCCGCCGTCGCATTGCTTCGCAAGCGGTGGAAGGAACGCACCAGCGACACCGGCCTTGTGTTCAGCAACGATGGCAAAAAGCCGATCAGTGACATGACCATGACCAAGCTGCTCCGCGATGACGGCATCAAGGGTGTGACCGTTCACGGCTTCCGTTCCGCCTTCACCGACTGGTCGTCGGAGCGGACGCGCTTCCCTAAGGAGGTCGCCGACAAGGCGCTAGCGCACAAGCTGCCCAACAAGGTGGAAGCGGCCTATCGCCGCACCGATTTCTTTGAGAAGCGCCGGAACCTGATGGCGCGTTGGGCCGAGTATCTGGACCGCAAGGGGAAGGACGCCGCCGCCACGGCGTCCGAGCCTATCCCGCTCCGCGCTGCCGCCTGATGAGGTCATGCAGACTGGCCGTGGTGATGCGGGTGGATTTGCCGAACTTCACCGTCTCGACTTCACCGGCCGCGATCAGCTCGTAGAGCTTGGTCCGGCCGACGCCGATCATGCGCGCCGCGTCATTAACGCGAACGCAGATCGGATCAGGAGGTAGGGGCGCGGTCATGGGCGACCCTTTCGGCACCGTTGGCGCGATAGGCGGCGGGATTGGCGATCCAGCGTTGGACGGCGGACTCATGCCAGCCAGCGCCGTGGATGCTGATTGACACTTGGCGGGGAAATGTCCCGTCCGCGATCTTGCGATAGAGGGTGGAGCGGGAAAGGCCGGTGCGTTGCAGAACCGTCTTGAGGCGGATAATCCTTTCACTGTTAGGCATAGCTTAATTTCCGTTTATGGCGTTGGCACAAACCCCCTACGAACAGAATTGGTGGCCGGGATTCGCGGCGCAAGAGCCACCCGACCGAGATATGACGAAGATACAGCTCACGGCGGTCTAAGTGTAGGCAACGGTGGGAAACGGCGGCGAACTACGGCAAACGGTGGCGTATGGCGGTGGACGGCGGCGACCGGCGGTAATAGGTGGTCTATACTTGTACGTTTATTTGCCGATCGTGACAAATAAGCCACGCCATCATGCGACTTTCTGGCAATCAATACGACCCGATGAACTTGGCGTGATTCCGATTCGCACGACACGGCGGAGCCTTCCTTTCAGGTGGCCCGCCATTGCCACGAAACCATGCTGTATCAGTTCATTCCGCCGCGCAAGAGGGGGGGCACTACAGTGCCGCCCATCGCCAACTTAGTAGCAAAAGCGCGAAATCAGTCGTAAATGCGCCAATACAGTCGCACAGAGCACAATCTTGTCCGTTCCGGCAAACGGCCGTCATAGGGCATGGCACATGATGGCCTTGGAAGGTTGCCGTTTGCTCGCTATATTGGCTCCATGACCAAGGCACACGCAGCACCGACCGAAAAGATCGTCCGCGATTCCAAGTCCGGGCGGTCTGTTGTCGTGCGCGGCGTCGGCGCGCTCAAAGGGCATTTGACGCTCAAGAAGGGCGTCGATCTTACCAAGCCCATTGCCTCGCAGGCCATGAAGGGCGCGAAAACGCGCAAGCTCGAACCCGCCCACGCAAAGCACTGACCCCTTGCCGGGAATCCTGCTCGACACGCACGCGCTCTATTGGCTCGTGAGCGGCGAGGAAGATTTGCTTGAGCAAGCCCTGGTCGCGATCGGCGAGAACCAGGAAGCCGGAACGCTGTTTGTGTCACCGATCACAGCATGGGAACTTGCGGTCGCGACCAGGAAGAACCGCGTAGCAGGCCGTCCGCATTTGGGCGACGACCCGCCCGACCGCTGGTTCCGTGAGGCGGTGCGCGTCACGTCAGCGCGGATCATTCCGATCCAGCAGCGGATTTCGTGCGAAGCCGCCAACATCGTGACCGACACCGGGCATAGAGACCCCGGCGATTGCTTTCTGATGGCGACCGCCCGCGTTCGCGGCATACCGATCGTCACGCGAGACGAAATCATGCAGTCGATCGCGGCGGAGAACGGTGGCTATCTGGACGTGATCGCCTGCTAGGTTCGGCATTGATTTCCGTCTCCGCTTCCGCCTCGAATGCGCGCTTGCCTTTACGCTGCCATAGCGCAAGAGTGTTCGCTCCTTCCTCGCCTTGCAGCTTCCCCGCGATGGCGAGGAACGCGCCGTAGAGCGTGGCGCGGTCGTCGTCGGTCAGATCGACCAGCCCGGCCTTGACGATCAGGCCGCCCAATTCGATCAGATGCCGCGTTCGCTCTCGCCGTTTCATCACCCATTCCCGCGTGTCGGTTCGCGCCTTACGTGCCTCAACGCGATGCCGCGCCGCCTTCGAGCGGTAGAGCGCCTTCCGGCTGTTGGTCAGATCGCGGCGCAGACTTGCGTTGCTTGCTGCGAAAGAAGGCCGTGCCTGCCTTGCGCCAGCCCTCCTTTACGGTTGCATCGTTGTTGGCGACGGCACCGAGCAACACACCCGCCAGCAGATCGGCGTCAAGCGCATCGGCGCCGGTTGCCGCGACGAGTTCGCCAAGCTGGCGCACGCGGCGTTCCTTAAGCGCCTTCGCCTTGTCGGCCAGCGCCTTTAGCTCCGTATCAAAGTCGCGCGGTTTACGCATTGCAGTCTCCATTCTTTGCGGATGGAGTGATTCTAGAGTATTGCTTTTCGTAATGCTGTAGAGTCGCCGGGACGTGATGACACCGCCTAGTCCCTGCTCGGATTTTATTCGAGGAGGGCGCGCTTATACGTCGTTCCGACGTGCGCTTCGCAGTAGTAAATGGATGTCGCTATGGCGATATACCATTTCTCCGTTCAGGTCATCGGCCGCGCCAGCGGGCGCAGCAGCGTCGCCGCCGCCGCCTATCGTGCGGGCGAACGCCTGCACGACGAGCGCCTTGACCGGGACCATGATTTCCGCGCCCGCGCGGGCGTCGAGCATAGCGAAATCATGCTGCCGGAGGGTGCGCCCGAACGCCTATCCGACCGCGAAACCCTCTGGAACGAGGTCGAAGCGACCGAGAAGCGCAAGGATGCGCAGCTAGCCCGCGAAGTCGAGTTCGCCATCCCGCGCGAGATGAGCAAGGCCGAGGGCATCGAACTGGCGCGGGATTTTGTGCAGGCCGAGTTCGTGGATCGCGGCATGATCGCGGACCTCAACGTGCATCGCGACATAGACGCCAGCGGCATGGAGAAACCCCATGCCCATGTCATGCTCACCTTGCGCGAGGTTGGGCCGGACGGGTTCGGGGCAAAGGTCCGCCAATGGAACGAGCATGGCAATGTCGAGCAATGGCGCGAGCGCTGGGCCGATCACGTCAATCATCGCCTTGCCGAACTCGACATAGACGCGCGCATCGATCATCGCAGTCTTGCCGATCAGGGCATCGACCTTGAGCCGCAAAGCAAGATCGGTGGTCCCGCGCAGCGCATGGACGCGCGGGGGCTAGAAGCCGACCGCGCCGAGATGCACCGCGAGATCGCGCGGGAGAATGGCGAACGCATCATCGCCGATCCCGGCATCGCGCTCGATGCGATCACGCACCAGCAGGCGACGTTCACCACGCGCGACCTTGCCATGTTCGTGCATCGGCATAGCGACGGGAAGGACCAATATGACCGGGCGATGAGCGCGGTGCGCGGCTCGCCCGACCTGATCGCGCTGGGTAAGGACGGGCGCGGCGATGATCGCTTTACCAGCCGCGACATGATCGAGGCCGAGCAACGGTTGCAGCGCGCGGCCGAGATGATCGCCGAGCGCGAGCGGCATCGTGTTTCGGAGGACGACCGGGAAGAGGCGCTTCGCGCAGCGGCGGCGCGCGGATTGGGCCTGTCGGGCGAGCAGCGCGCGGCGTTCGACCATGTGACCGACCGGCAGGGCTTGAGCATCGTCGTGGGCTATGCCGGGACCGGCAAAAGCGCGATGCTGGGCGTGGCGCGCGAGGCGTGGGAGTCTTCCGGCCTGAACGTGCGCGGCGCGGCGTTGGCGGGCATTGCCGCCGAGGGTCTGGAAAACGGCTCCGGCATTGCGTCGCGCACCATCGCCAGTATGGAACATGGCTGGGCCAACGGGCGCGACATGCTCACGTTCCGCGACGTGCTGGTGATCGATGAGGCGGGCATGGTCGGCACGCGCCAGATGGAGCGCGTTCTGTCCCATGCCGCCGAGGCTGGCGCGAAGGTCGTGCTGGTGGGCGATCCGCAGCAATTGCAGTCGATCGAGGCGGGCGCGGCATTCCGTGCGCTGCATGAGCGGCATGGCGGCGTCGAGATCACACAGGTTCGCCGCCAGCACGAAGACTGGCAGCAGGACGTCACGCGCCATCTCGCCACCGGCAGGACCGGCGAGGCCATTGCCGCCTATGCCGACAAGGGCATGGTCCATGCCGCCGAGACGCGCGAACAGGCGCGCGCCGATCTTGTCGAACGCTGGGACCGCGATCGGCAGGCCAGCCCCGACGCCAGCCGCATCATCCTCACCCATACCAATGCCGAGGTGCGCGACCTCAACGAGGCGGCCCGCGAGGCGATGCGGGCGACGGGCGAGCTGGGCGATGATGTTCGGGTGAAGACCGAGCGCGGCGACCGGCTATTCGCGTCAGGCGACCGCATCATGTTCCTGCGCAACGAGCGCAGCCTTGAGGTGAAGAACGGCACGCTGGGCACGATCGAGAAGGTAAGCGACGGCCACATGTCCGTCCGCACCGATGACGGGCGTTCCATCGCGTTCGACGTGAAGGACTATCGCGACCTCGATCATGGCTATGCGGCCACGATCCACAAGGCGCAGGGCATGACCGTGGACAGGGCGCATGTGCTGGCGACGCCGGGGATGGATCGGCATGGGGCCTACGTCGCCCTGTCGCGCCATCGGGACGACGTGCAGCTTCACTATGGCAAGGATGATTTTCGCGATCAGTCGCGGCTTGTCCACACGCTTTCGCGCGAGCGCGGCAAGGACATGGCGACCGACTATGCGAAGGCCGATCCGGCCAAGGAATTTGCCGAGCGGCGCGGGATCACCTTCGGCGAGCGCGTCGCGGAGATCATGCGCCCCGTGGTCGAGAAGGCGCGCGGGATCTTCGATGGCTTGCGCCTCTCGCTGCCGGGGCAAGATCGCGCGCCATCGGCCTCGCCCGAACCCCGGCGCAGCATGTTCGATGGCCTCGACCTTGGCCGGTTCGTAACCACGTCGGAAAATGATCCTGCCCGCCAGCAGCAGCGTGACCATGACCCGCAGCCACTCCGCGCGGGCGGCATGCGCGGGGCGGTGGAGCGTTACGCCAAGGCGGTGGACGCGATCTGGCAGACCCGCGCGCAGGGCTTGGACGCCATGCCGCATCAGCGGGAGGCGCTTACCCAAGCAAGGGACGCGCTGAACGCGGTGCGGCCCGAAGGGGCATCCGACCTCGACAGCGCGTTCAGGAGCAGTCCGGAGCTTGTCCGCGAGGCCGCCGAGGGGCGCGGCCAGGCCGCCATGCGCGCCATGCAGCTTGAGACGGAAATCCGCATCGATCCCTACAGCCGCGCAGATCGGTTTGTGGAGGGCTGGCAGCAATTGCAGCGTCAACATCAGGAGCTTGTACGCGACGGCGATTTCCGGGGCGCGAAGAGTACCGCCCAGCACATGGCCGACATGGCGAAGAGCCTTGAGCGCGACGCCCAGCTTGAATCGGTGCTGGGACTGCGCAGCCGCGAACTCGGACTGGAGATCGGCCAGCAGATGGGCCGGAGCATCTCCCACGACCTCGCATCCTCCATCCCCTTCGATCATGGCCGCGGCATGAGCCGCTAATCCCCAAGGAGACGACGACATGGACGACGAAGAACAATCGCTGCTCAATGACCCCGAACCCGACACCCGGCCCGATACCGCCGCCGAGGCGTTCGCGGCCTTGTCGCAGCGTGTGGCCGGGATGGAGGAGCGACTGGACGGGCGCATGGCGATGATGACCCGCGCGCTCGAACATATCGCCATCGAGAAGCAGAGCATCGAGATACCCGACTATAGCCCGACCCTTGCCAAGATCGGCGGGCACCTCGCGGCGCTTGCGCCACAGATGAAGAGGTTTGCCGACGCGCCCGCCATGCAATTGACGCCGGAGAGCATGGCCGAGCGTATCACAGCAGCGGCGAAGGCTGCCCGTGAGGGGGACAGGGAGACCATCGGGCAGGCGCAGGAACTCCATCGCCAAGCCTATGCCGACCAGATGCGCGTGATCGGCGCTATCCGCACCAAGCAGCAGCAGCGCCTCCATATGCTCTATAGCGGCATCAGCACGGCGCTGGCGGTATCGCTCCTGTGGCTGGTCTATCCGGGCTGGGCGGCGAGCATCGGCCCGCGAAGCTGGCATTGGCCGGAGGGCACGGCGCGTCGGGCGCTGGGTGACGCCACCGCATGGGATGCCGGTATCCGGCTCATGCGTGCCGACAATCCCGAAGCGTGGCAGGCCATCGTCAACGCCGCCGATATGGCCCGCGAGAACCGCGACGCATTCGCCGCCTGTCAGAAGGCCGCCGCCAAGGTCAAGGCTCCGGTCCAATGCGTGGTCAGGGTGGGGATACCATAATCTCGACTGTGCCGCCTTTAGATGATTTCTCTGCCGGAGAAGTGGCTTCGCTGCATGGCCGCCGCAGAGGCCCTTAGAGCAATGATGCTGAGCAAGTCGGCCCGTCGCTTGATTTCCCTGTTCGTGCCTTTCGACGGATTGGTGGACACGATCTGCGCCTAGTCGTTCTTGGAGAAGGCCCCATACGCGAGTACATCCTTGCGTGCTCCTTCCATCGTGTCGAGCTACCTATGGAACTTCTCGCGCAGGTCGTCAGTCACCTGCTCCTACCGCTGGTGCGCCATCGCATTCGAAATGTTTTTGATCACCACAGGTCTCCGCTGGTGGGCAACAGCGTGTTGCGTGCCAAAAAACGGGACACCTTGACGGCAGCGGCGTGCAAGCCCTTGTGATCATCGGCGATCACCCGCTTCAAACCACGCAGGCCCCGGTCGGCTAATGCGCCGAACATGGGTCGCGATCCTCGCGAACGTCCGTCAGGCTCCGGTCAGGTAATTTTGATGGATAGTCCCTCCCAGCATACGAGAAGAGAATATGACCAGATTGCGATCCCACCCTGAGCGCCATGCCGTTTCCCGGATCGGCTGGCTGCGAGCAGCAGTGCTCGGCGCTAACGATGGTATCGTATCCACCGCAAGCCTCCTCGTTGGGGTCGCGGCGTCAGGCGCCGACAGGCATGGCATCCTTGTCGCCGGCGGAGCGGCCCTGGTGGCGGGGGCCATGTCGATGGCGGCTGGGGAATATGTCTCGGTCAGTTCGCAATCCGAGACAGAAAAGGCCGATCTGGCGAAGGAGCGGAAGGAACTGGCCGAACACCCCCAGTTGGAGCGCCGGGAATTGGCAGACATCTATGTCCGGCGCGGGCTGAGCGATAGTCTGGCCCTGCAAGTCGCGGATCAATTGATGGCCCATGACGCGCTTGACGCCCATGCGCGTGACGAACTTGGCATGTCTGAGATCGTGGCGGCCCGACCGCTTCAAGCGGCTTTCACGTCAGCCATCACGTTCAGCGCAGGCGCTCTTCTGCCCCTCGCACTCGTTTCGGTCTCGTCTCGCCATGGATTGATCCCGCTGATAATCGCGGCCACGCTTCTTTGTCTCGCAATCCTCGGCGCGCTTGGTGCGCGGGCCGGCGGCGCGCCGCTGACACGCTCTGTCCTTCGCGTCGGCTTCTGGGGAGCTTTGGCGCTGGCCGTGACGGCAGGTATCGGGCGCCTGTTCGGTACTGTCGCCTGAACAATGCTCGGCTTGTTTCGGTCGGAGAGGGAATATCGCATAGATGCGCATTCTCGTTATTGAGGATAATGAGCGCTTGGCCCGACTCATGGTCGATGGCCTTCATCGCCGCGGTTTTTCCTGCGATATTGCCCTTCGTCTGTCGGCTGCGGACGATGCCATGGCGAGCGCCATCTATGACGCGATCATCCTCGATCTGGGCTTGCCCGATGGTGACGGGGTCGCATGGCTCGCCGCGGCCCGTCGCTCTCGCAATATGCCACCCGCGATTGTCCAGACCGCGCGGGGCGCACTGGAGGACCGGGTCCTGGGGCTTGATGCCGGGGCGGACGATTATGTCGTCAAGCCGGTCGAGGTGGAGGAACTGGCTGCCCGGCTTCGCGCTTTGCTGCGGCGACCGGGTCTGAGGGCACAGACGGTGGTCGAGGTCGGCCCGCTTCGTTTCGACACGGCGCGCAGAACGGCGCATGTCGGCGATCACGAAATCGATCTGTCGCGCAGGGAGGCCGATCTGCTGGAACTGCTGATGCGCCGTGCCGGGGCCGTGGTCCGCCGGGAGGTGATCGAGAATGCGCTCTACAATTTCCATGAGCAGGTGACCCCCAATGCGGTGGAAGCCGCGATCTCGCGCTTGCGGCGGAAGCTCGAGGATGCCCGGATGCGCGGCGTGCTCCAGACGATCCGGGGTGTCGGCTATATTCTCAAGGACACCGCCGCATGATGCGCAGGAATTCGGTATCGCGCAGGCTCATTCGCGGCCTGGGTAAGGTCGGGCTGGTCGGCACGCTTCTACTGCTCGCGGCGGTGGTCTTTTTCTATCGGCTGACCTTCAGCCATCTCGAGGCGAGCGCCGCCCTGCGACGCGCCATCCTGGAGTCGCTGGAACATGTGGCGCTGCCGGTGGTGGTGCTCATGGTGCCGGTCACCGTCCTCGGCCTTCGGGTCATCAGGCAGGCCTTTGTTCCGCTGGAGGACGCGGCCGCGAGCATTGAAGCCGTCAAGGGGCATGAACGCGGGTTCCGCATCGATACCTCGCAAATGCCCCAAGAGGCGCTGCCCTTTACCGGGGCGGTGAACGATCTTCTGGAACGTCTCGACGAGGCGGCGAAGCGGCAGGAAGCTTTCGCAGCCGATGTCGCGCATGAATTGCGCACGCCTCTGGCGCTGCTGTCGCTTGAACTCGACCAGATCGATCATCCTCATGCCCAGCGGCTGAAAGGCGATGTCGCGGCAATGCGGCGCCTGATCGATCAGTTGATGCTTCTGGCCCAGATCGACGCCGCGGCCTCCGCGCAGGTGGCGCCGGAACCGATTGGACTTGTCGAGTTGGCGCGCGATGTCGTCAGCCAGGTCGCACCGACGATCCTTGCCGAGGGCAAGATGATCGCGCTTGACGTCGATGGCGAGGTGCCTGTCATCCGGGCACGCACGGAAGCGATTGCGGCGGCGCTGCGCAACCTCATCGAAAACGCTGTCCGCGTGACGCCAATTGGCGGCACGGTCCAGGTCTTCGTTGGTCCCGGAGCAGCGATGGGCGTCAGGGACGAAGGCCCGGGTCTCGATCGGGAGCGCCTGCGCGATCTCGTGCGCCGGCACCGGCGCGCCGACCATGCGAGCAAGGATGGTGCGGGCCTTGGGCTGGCTATCGTCGACCGGATCATGGCCGCGCATGGAGGCCAGTTGGCAAGTGACCCAGGGCGACGCGAACTCGTGTTGCAATTCCCTGGGGTCTGAACACACCCGTCGTTGCCCCTCCGTCAGGCTTCCGTCAGACTCAGTGCCTAGCCGGGAGATATGCCCAGTCGAAAGATTCTGTTCATCGGCGCCGGAGCGCTCGTTGCCATTTTTGGCGGGACTGTCGGCTATCTGGCGCACTATGACCGCGTGACGGCGCCGACCTTGCCCTCATCCTCGCCGACCAATCGTGAGCCGGTCGCATTGGCCGCGTTCCAGGCACTGTCCAAGGCCCGCTGCGATTATTGCCATACGCAGGGCGCGGCGCTGCCATTTTATGCCGATGTACCAGGCGCCCATCAGTTGATGCAGCGGGATCTGGTGCAGGGCCTGCGGCATTTTCGCATCGAGGCCGTGCTGAAGGCACTGCAGGACGGCACGCCACCGCCCGAAGAGGATCTGGCGCGCATCGAATGGGTGACACGGCAGGGCCGGATGCCGCCGTCGCCTTACACGTTGATGCATTGGCGGGCGAGGCTTGGTGATGCAGGCAGGAATGCCCTGTTGACCTGGGTGGCGGCGACAAGGCGCAGATATTATGCGTCTGCCAACGTTGCCCCGCAATTCGCGGTGGAGCCGGTTCAGCCAATCATGGAGGTATCACCCGGCGATGCCGGGAAAGTTGAGCTGGGGCAGCGACTGTTCTTCGATACGCTGTTGTCGGGTGATAATAGCGTGAGTTGCGCGAGCTGCCACGGGCTCGGCAAAGGCGGCGCGGACGGTCTAGTGACGGCCACCGGCATCCGTGGGCAAAAGGGGCCGATCAATGTGCCCACCGTCTTCAATGCGCTGTTCAACAAGGTACAGTTCTGGAACGGCCGGGCACCGACCCTGGCGGCGCAGGCTGCTGGCCCGGTGATGAACCCGCTGGAAATGGGCTCGCACACATGGAGCGGAGTTGCCGCGAAGCTGAACGCGCAGCCCGGCTATGGTGCGGTATTCCTCAAAATCTACGGCCCGGGGCCAATCGACGAGCATCGCATTACCGACGCGATTGCCGCGTTTGAAGTAACGCTCTCCACACCTGGAAGCCGCTTCGACCGCTATCTGCAAGGCGATGCCCGGGCGATCAACGCAAGCGAGAAGCGCGGTTATGCGCTGTTCAAGGAGAATGGCTGCGCTTCGTGCCATGTCGGCCAATCGCTGGGCGGCCAAGGCATGGAGATCATGGGGCTGAACGGCGATTATGTCGCGGCGCGTGACGGCAAGCCGACCGATGCCGATCTCGGCAGATATACGGTCACACACGCCGCCCAGGACCGCGCTCGCTTCAAGGTGCCGAACCTGCGCAATATCGCCCTGACCGGGCCTTACATGCACGATGGCAGCGCGAAGACACTGCCCGAGGCAGTCAGGCTCATGGTGCGTTTCCAGACCCCGAAAGGCACCCTGCCAGATCAGGATATCAACGATATCGTTGCGTTCCTGAATACCCTTACCGGCACCTGGCAAGGCAAGCCGCTGGCAGCCAAGCCCGAGGCAAAAAAATGACCGCAGTGGTGCTTGCCTGCCTGTTGCTGCAATCTCCGTCATTGGCCTCTTCACCGGACAATGTGCAGACAGGCCCTGCGCAACAGACAAGCCCGACCGAGACGCTAACGGACAGCATAATGCCGAAACCGGCGGGCCAGACATCCACGCCCCCTACGACAGAGCTGGAAGCGACATCGCCCTTGCAGGGTGATCAAGGTGAGGGGCAGAACAGCATCGTCGTGACGGCCATCCGCCGCGAAACCCCCGGCGATCCCCTGCAATCGGTCAACATCAAGTCATTTGAAATGACCTATACGGTCGATAAGGCCGTTTTCCGGTCTGTCGCGCTTGCTTACAGGCATGGATTGCCCAGGCCGGTCCGCAGCGGACTACGCAATATTCTCACCAATCTCAATGAGCCGGTCGTGTTCGCCAACTATCTGCTGCAACATCATCCCGGCAAAGCGGCGGAGACGTTCGGGCGCTTCACGATCAACTCGGTGATCGGCGTGGCGGGCCTGTTCGATGTGGCGAAAACCCACAGGTTCAATCTTCCGCATCGCCCCAATGGTTTTGCCGATACGCTTGGCTTTTATGGTGTAAGATCTGGGCCGTTCCTCTATCTACCGCTGATTGGTCCATCGAGCGCGCGCGACCTGTTTGGCGATGTCGTTGACCGACTCACTTTGCCCTTGAGTGTGGGGCGCCCCTTCAACAGGCTGGCCTATTCTGTCCCGACAACCGCGATCCGGCTCATCGACCGGCGCGCTGAATTCGACGATCGCCTGCAAAGGCTGCACGAGGATCCGGCCCATGCCTATACGACGTCGCGCGCCCTCTATCTGCAGGCGCGTCAGGCAGAGATTGATGCGCTGCATGCTCGACATCGCTCCGAATAACTCGACGAAGAGTCGGCCGAGAAACGATCGCTGGCAGGATCGGCAGAAACCGCGCATCGCCGCGCGATCGCCTGCGAATGAAATCAATGTGGCAGCATGCGCCTGAGTGTGTTGTCGCGCAGTCCATAATGATGAAACAGGGCCGCCGCAGCATGAAGGCCGGCCAGCAGGATGATCGCCCAGCCAACAAGGTCATGGGCCTCGCCGATCGTCCCGGCGAAAGCCTTGTCGGGCGGGAATGCCGAGGGAACAGCGAACAGCCCGAAAAAGGTGAAGGTTTCGCCTTGCGCCCAGCGGAACAGGAAGCCCAGCACGATCTGGCCAATCAGCAGGGCATAAAGCAGATGGTGCGCGCCCTTTGCTGCCCAATAAGGTATCTGCGATTCCACTGCCGGGAGGCGACGGCCACGGCTGACGCGCCAGACGATCCGCAGGATCAGGACGGCCGCCAGGAGGATGCCCAGCGAAATGTGTAGTGCCTCAAGGTTATGACGGGTGCCGCGCGGAAAGAAGCCCCAGGATTCAGCTAGTGCAAAGAGCGTGACGACAAGCAATGCCGTCACCCAATGGAAGGCGATCGTGAGAGGGTCATAGCGTAATTTCTCGTCGGTCATGGCCTGCTCCTGCACCGTATCGCTCATTCCTTATTTTCCTTTTCCTCGTCCGGTGCCCAGATGCTGTGGGAATCGATCTGAAGCTTGAGGAGCGCGCGATCCGCTTGCGACCGCGCGTCGATTTCATAGCGACGCGCATCGTTGGCCTGGCGCCGGGCATAGAGCAGATCGGCGAGGTCGATCTGCCCGAGCTGATAGCCGCGTTCGGTCCGGCGAACAGCATCGAGGCTGCTCCGCGCAGAATCCTCGGCGCTTCGCCAGGCTTCGAGGCGGGTCCGCGCATTGGACAGGTCGGTATCGGCAATCGCGGCGATATTGCGCTGGATATTGGCCAGTTCGAGCCGGGCGGCGCTCGCTTCCGCAGCCGCCTGGTCTGCCGCACCCCGTCGATAACCGCCGCCAAACGGTATCGACGCCACGACACCGGCGCCTTTCTCCAACCCGCCTTGCTCGCTGAACACGCGGATACCAAACGATGGATCGGCGATCCGGTCGGCACGCACCCGCTGAGAGACGACGCCCAGGCGCTGCGCCTCCCGATCAGCTGCACGGATTTCGTGGCTGCGCTGGACCACCAGATCCCGCATCCTCTCAAGGCCCTGCGGTGCAGGGCCGGGAATGGCGAGATCGGGCGGTTCCATCGGAAGCGGCAGGTCGGGAAAGGTGGCTGCCAGCGTGACTCTGGCCTGTTCCCTCGCCGCCAGCGACGCCGCTGCCTGTGCCTTGGCCTGGGCGAGTGCCGCCGACGCCTGGTCAAGATCGAGTTCGGCCGCATCGCGCAGCGCCACGCGGCGACGAAGCGCAACCAATGCCCGCTCGAGGCCGCCCACCGCATCTCCGTCGTTTCGATACTGGCTGCCGGCGGTCAGCCAGTCATACCAGAGACCCGAAAGGATGAGCGCGGTCTGGTGGCGGGCGTCCTCCATCCGGTTTTCGGCGACTTCGATTTCGAGCGCGCCGGCCTCACGGTCGAGGGAGGCTTTGCCGGGCAGGCGGAACGCCCGGGTGATGGTCGCGTCGAACTCGTCACGGCCACCGAACCCATCGACATTGCGGCGGACATAGCTACCCGATAACGTCACTTCATGCGGACCTCTCGCGAGCATTCCGCTATGCGCGCGGGCTGCCGCAACCCGTTCAGCAGCGGCCTCGACAGTCGGATGCCTGTCGAGTGCCTGGTTGACCTGTTCGGCAGGCGGCAGGTCTATCGTTTGCGCCCATATTGTGCCGGGAATGCAGCTGCTCAGGAGGGCGACAGCAAGGGCGCGAGGTGTCATGCGGCTCTCCCGTGCGTCAGGACCGGGACGGCGTGCCAGCGCACCGGCAGTTCCCGCTTGGCCGCCGAGACGGCATCGACCAGATCGGTCAGCGACTTTTCATCGACGATAAGCTCGACCGCGTGACGGCGCAGCAGGCCGGATACCTGTTCCGCCGTGCTGGCATCGGCATAGTCCCAGCCTCGCACGGTCTTTTCGGAAATATGGACAGGCGTCTGAGAGCATGCACGAAGGGTATCCGTGACGATCTCGGTGTCCGGCAAGGCGCAGTGGAAAGTCAGCAGGACGTCAGCCATTGGCGATTTCCTCGGCGCCCTCGCCAAACCGCGCGAACAGGATCGGCAGCAGGATGAGCGTCAACAGGGTGGATGTAACCAGCCCGCCGATCACGACGATCGCGAGCGGTCGCTGGATTTCCGAGCCGGGGCCGCTGGCGAACAGCAAGGGCACCAGGCCGAAGGCGGTGATGCTCGCGGTCATCAGCACCGGCCGAAGCCGCCGCTCGGCGCCCAGGCGCACGGCGTCCGCCATGCGGTGCCCTTCGGCGCGCAGCTGGCGAAAATAGGATACCAGCACGAGGCCGTTGAGGACGGCGATGCCGAGCAGGGCGATGAACCCCACCGATGCCGGGACAGAGAGATATTCGCCCGAACCCCAGAGCGAAACGATTCCCCCCACCATCGCAAAGGGTATGTTGACGAGGATGAGAGCAGACGCCCGAAGCGAACGCAGGGTGGCAAGCAGCACGAAGAAGATCAGCAGCAGCGCCACCGGAATCACCAGCATCAGCCGCGCCGAGGCCCGCTGCTGGTTTTCGAACTGCCCGCCCCAGACGATGCGATATCCCGATGGGAGCTTCACCTTCGCGGCGACCGCCGCCTTGGCCTCGTCCACATAGCCGACCAGATCGCGGCCGGAGACGAAGGCCTGCACCAGCGCGAAGCGCGAACCGTTCTCGTGATCGAGCTTGACCGGGCCTTCGGTGCGCCGGACCTGCGCCATGTCGCTCACCCGGGCGAGGATGCCGTCCGGCGTGCGCAATTGCAGATCGGCGAAGCGCGCCGGATCGGAGCGCAGACTCTCGTCGCCGCGGATCATGATCGGCACGCGCTTCTGACCCTCGGCAACAATCCCGGCGCGCACGCCCTCCGCCTGGGCACGCAAGGCATCCTGCATCTGATCGATAGGCATGCCGTAACGGCCTGCCGCCGCACGGTCGATGTCGAGCTGGAGATAGTCGACGCTGTCGTTCGCGACCGTCAGCACTTCGGACGCGCCGCGAACGCCTGACAGGGCATGCTGCACCTGCCCGGCAAGGGAGGCGAGCGTCCCCAGATCCGGGCCGAAGATCTTGACCGCAAGATCGCCGCGCGCGCCCGTCAGCATTTCCGAAACGCGCATCTCGATAGGCTGGGTATAGCTTGGCGTAATTCCCGGTAATCCGGCCATGGCCTTGCGGATCTCGCCGACCACGAAGGCCTTGTCGCCGCGCCATTCCGATTGCGGCTTCAGCCGCACGAAGCTGTCGGTTTCGTTGGGGCCCATCGGGTCCAGGCCGATCTCGTCCGCGCCGACACGAGCGATGACGTCCTGGACCTCCGGTACGGTTCGCAGCACGCGTTCGGCGGCCATATCGCCCTGGATCGACTGGTCCAGATTGATCGACGGCAATTTGGTGAGCTGGACGATCACCGAGCCTTCATCCATGGTCGGCATGAACGCCTTGCCGACGGCGCCGTAGGCCATCCCTGCGATCACGAGGCCAGCGACGGAAAGGCCGTAGACCAGCGCCTTGTGGGCGAATGCGGCGTCCAGCAGGCGGCGATAGCGTGGCGCCAGCTGGCGCATCACCCATGGCTCGCCGTGATGCCCGCTCCTGAGGCCGAAGGAAGACAGCACCGGAACCAGCGTCAGCGCGAGCAGCAGCGATCCGGCGAGCGCGAAGATGATGGTAAGCGCCACGGGCGCGAACAGCTTCCCCTCCAATCCCTGCAAAGACAGCAGCGGCAGGAATACGAGCGCGATGATCGCGATGCCGGCCGATACCGGCACGACCACCTCGCTCGCCGCCTGGAAAACGAGGTTCAGGCGTGGGCGGCCTTCCTCGCCGGGGCGCCCCAGCCGGTCGACGATGTTCTCCACCACGACCACCGCGCCATCGACCAGCATGCCGATCGCAATTGCCAGCCCGCCGAGGCTCATCAGGTTGGCCGACAGGCCCATGCCGCGCATGAACAGGAAGGTGATGAGCGCGGCCATCGGCAACGTGACGGCGACGATGGCAGCCGCGCGCCAGTCGCCGAGGAACAGGATGAGGAGGACGACGACCAATATGGTCGCCTCGATCAACGCCTCCTCGACCGTGCCGACGGCTCGCTCGATCAGATCCGAACGGTCGTAAAAGACATCGATACGCGTGCCCGCCGGGAGTGCCTTCGTGACCTCGGCGAGCCGCGCCCGTACGCCCTCAACCACCTGCCGGGCATCGGCGCCGCGCAGGGCGATCACCAGGCCCTCCACCGCCTCGGCCTGCCCGTTCTTGCTGACCGCGCCATAGCGCGTAAGGCTGCCGGTTGCGACGGTCGCGACGTCGCCCAGCCGGACGATCCGGCCGTTCCGGCTGACGATGACCAGCGACCGCAGATCATCGACAGTGCGGATCGCGCCCACGGCCCGGACGATCAGCGCCTCTTCGCCCGATTTCAGGCGGCCGGCCCCGTCATTGCGGTTGCCGCTTTCGATCGCTGTGCGCAGGTCCGCGATGGAAAGCTGCGCGCCGGCAAGCGCGACCGGATCCGGCCTGACCTCGAAAGTGCGGACATAGCCGCCGAGCGCGTTGACATCCGCGACACCGGGAACCGTGCGGAGGGCCGGACGGATGGTCCAGTCGAGCAATTCCCGCTTCTGCTGAAGCGACAGCGGACCTTCGATGGTGAACATGTACACATCGGACAGCGGAGTCGAGATCGGGGCCAGCCCTCCGCTCACCGACGCAGGCAGGTCCGCCATCACGCCGGACAGCCGTTCGGCGACCTGCTGACGCGCCCAATAGATATCGGTCCCTTCGGCGAAATCGATCGTGATGTCGGCGATGGCGTATTTCGCGCTCGATCGGAGGATCGCCTGATTGGGAATGCCGAGCATCTCCATCTCGATCGGCGTGATAACGCGACTTTCCACCTCCTCCGGCGTCATGCCCGGCGCCTTGAGGATGATCTTCACCTGCGCCTGGGCGATATTGGGATAGGCGTCGACGGGCAGGTTGATGAACGCCCAGACGCCGAGTCCCGCGACCGCCAATGCAAGGGCGATAATGAGCAGCCGCCAGGACAGGGCTGTCGCGACCAGTGAACGCAACATGGCGTGCTCCTAGCGCGAGAGGGCGAGCGCCTTCAGCGCGCTCGTTCCGGTGGCGACGACTTGCTCACCGGGCTTTAGCCCCGACAGGATCACCACCTGGTTTCCGGCCGCCGCACCGTGCGTGACTTCGCGGATCGCAAAGCCACCTCGCACCGCCACGAACACGACATCCTTGCCGTTCACGACCGTCACGGCCGCCTCCGGCACAATCACCGCGCCCGGTGGTGCGGAGTCGAAAATCGTCAGACTCGTCGTCCGCCCTGAAACGATATCCGGCCCGGCAGGGATTTCAGCCTTCAGGCTCGCCGAACGAGTCGCCGGATCGATGGTCGATCCCACAGCGATGACGGGACCGCGGATATCGGGGGCGATCTGGACGATCATGCCCGGATGCACCGAGCCGATCAGACGTTCGGGCAACTGGCCGACCACCTCGTAGCGACCGGCCGCGTCGATGACATAGGGTGCGGTCGTGCCGTCCACCGCAGTTCCAGCCTGGATGGCGGCGGAGGTGACGCGTCCGGCGATCGGCGCGGTCAGCGTGTAGGTGCCGCGCTGCCCGTTGCCGTTGACCCTCTTCAGGATGCGTGATTTTTCCGAGGCATCGGCTTGAACCTCGACGGTCATTGCGTTGGCCTCGTCGGCACGCGCGCCCGCGATGATGCCTTCGCGACTAAGCTGTGAGAGGCGGGCGGCATTCGACCTTGCCACGCCGAGGCGCGCGTTGGCGCGGGTGAGATCGGCCCCCAAGGTAAACATGTCGCGGCTGGAGACGATGGCAAGCGGTTGACCCTGCCGGACGGTCTCGCCCTCCACCACGAGCGTTGTTGCCACGACCCCAGGGAAAGTCGCCGCGACCGCGACGCGCGCGTTGGCCGGGGGCTGGATGATCGCGGGGATCGTCGCGATGGGAACCCGGTCCGCCAAGGTGACCGGCGCGAGGTGGATGCCAATCTGTCCAGCGTGACTTGCATCGACCGAAAGAATGTTCGGCGTTCCCGATCCCGCACGTGGGGAGGGGGGTGCTTTGGGCGAGGCGCCTTCCGTCCCGGTTCGGCCCGCGACGTACCACAGGGCGATCAGGATCAATCCGGCGGCAGAGGCAGCGACAAGCAGGTAGGTTCGTCTTTGCATCCTTCCCGGCTAGGGAGCGAATCTGACCGAACCCTGACGAAAAAGACCGCTAATGATTAGGGAATGAACGAGTTCCATCGCGAGTTGAGCGATCGAATTGTGGAGACATTTTGTGGCCACCTCGCAAATGTCCCGTTATGTTCCGAATCATGCCATCAGTGCCCACAGAAAATGTGGGAACGCCTGTGGTATCGGATTTCGTGATTTCTCAAATTATCACGCAAAATGAACGCGATAAATCGCTTGACTGGTGACCCCTACGGGACTCGAACCCGTGTTTTCGCCGTGAGAGGGCGACGTCCTAGACCGCTAGACGAAGGGGCCGTGCGAGCGGAGCGGGGCGCTTATCGGGGCGGCCCGATGGCGTCAAGCGGCACGATCGCAAAAAGATCGGATCGTCCACGAAAAACGGGCGGCGAATGCCTCGCCGCCCGTTATCCGCTATCCGTCGCTTACCAGCCGTAGCGGCCGTAGCCGTAATAATAAGCCGGCGGCGGGGGAGGCGGCGGCGCATAATAATAATCGTAAGCGGGCGGCGCATAATAATAGCCCGGCGCATAAGCGCGGCCATAATAGCCCCGATCATAATAGCCGCGGTTCGACGAGGCGATGGCCGCACCCACGCCCAGGCCGATGATCCCGGCCGCGACGGCGGCACCGCTGCCGCCGCCGCGATGCCCGTAATAATGGCCGCGATAGCCGCCCCGATAGCGCTGCGCATCCGCAGGAGCGGCAGCGGCGACGAGCGTGCCGGCCAAGGCGAGGGCGGTCGCGGCCGTGGTAAGAAACTTGCGCATCCCAGATCTCCAAATCCGATCGACGGATCCCATCCGTTGAAACGCCTTCTAGCGCGATTCGGATGAACCGTCCGAAAATTGGATGTTTAGCCCGCGTTCAGCAGGCAAGAGGCGGTAAGGGCGGCAACGGGTGGCGATATGCGCCGCCTTGGGCTAGCTTGCATGCCGATGCCGCTCCCGCTGCTCCGCTCGCGCCCCCTCTTCGATGACAAGAACAGGGCCTTCTGGACTCTCCAGACGGTCGGCTGGTCGGGCTATTTCATCCTGCGCGCGCTGGGCGGCATCGCCAATGCGATGGGCTGGCTGTTCGTGGTGCCCACCGCGCTCACCACCGCGACGGGCTATTCGCTCACCCTGCTGATGTCGGCCGCCTATCGCCGGCTGTTCCGTCTCTCGGCGACGATCACCTGGCCGGTCTCGATCATGATCCTGCTGCTGGCGTCGGCCGCATTCTCCTCGATCGAGACCTGGGCGCATGCGACCTTCTATCGCGTGGGGCCGATGCCGGAGGGTATCCAGTTCCTGTCGGCGATCCTCCTGGATTTCTCGGTGCTTTCGGCCTGGTCCGCCCTCTATTACGGCATCAATTTCTATCTGGTGGCGGAAGATCAGCGGGAGCAATTGTTGAGGCTGGAGGCGCAGGCCAGCTCCGCCCAGCTCGCCATGCTGCGCTATCAGCTCAATCCGCACTTCCTGTTCAACACTCTCAATTCGATCTCCACGCTGGTGCTGCTGAAGCAGACCGATCGCGCCAATGCGATGCTGTCGCGCCTGTCTTCCTTCCTGCGCTACACGCTGGTGAGCGAGCCCGAAGGCGCGATGAGCGTGGCGCAGGAGATGGCCACGCTGAAACTGTATCTCGAGATCGAAAAGATGCGCTTCGAGGATCGGCTGCGCACGAATTTCGATGTCGATCCGGCCGTGGCGGATGCGCGAATGCCGTCATTGCTGCTTCAGCCGCTGGTGGAAAATGCCGTAAAATATGCCGTGACGCCCAAGGAGGAGGGGGCGGACATCACCGTTTCGGCCAAGCGGATCGGCAACCGCGTTCACATTGAAGTCAGCGACACGGGTCCAGGATCGAACCTTACCGAGGCCATGGCACGGGCAACCGTATCCACCGGCGTCGGTTTGGCGAATATCAGGGACAGGCTCACCCAGGCCTATGGGGCAGACCATCGTTTCGACATTCAGGCCGGGGAAGGTGGCTTCGCCGTCGCCATTGAAATCCCCTACCAGGCCGCTTGATTGAGGACTTCCGACGCATGACCATCCGCACGATCCTGGTCGACGACGAATCGCTGGCAATCCAGGGGCTCCAGCTCCGCCTCGAGCCGCACGAAGACGTGGAGATCGTCGAGACCTGCACCAATGGCCGGGAAGCGATCCGCGCGATCAAGACGCAGAAACCCGATCTGGTCTTCCTCGATATCCAGATGCCGGGCTTTGACGGTTTCTCCGTGGTGTCCGGCCTGGCGGAGGTGGAGCCGCCGCTCTTCGTGTTCGTGACGGCCTATTCCGATCATGCGCTGAAGGGCTTCGAGGCGGGCGCGGTCGATTATCTGATGAAGCCCGTCGATACGGATCGCCTGGCCGATACGATGGAGCGGGTGCGCCAGCGCCTGGCCGAAAAGCGCGCCGCCGAGGAGGTAGTGCAGCTGAAGGAAGTGATCGCCGAACA
The DNA here is from genome assembly GCF_003248515.1 of Sphingomonas sp. Lineage (GTDB taxonomy): Bacteria > Pseudomonadota > Alphaproteobacteria > Sphingomonadales > Sphingomonadaceae > Sphingomonas_I. The sequence goes on along the minus strand of NZ_QFOB01000007.1, from coordinate 135,144 downwards.
TGCGCCGGAAGCGCATGAGGCCCTGCCTGACAGCGCCGAGCAGCCCGCCTCCAGCCGCTACGAAAAGCTCATCAACATCAAGGATCGCGGCCAGATCTTCCGCGTCGATGTCGATACGATCGAGCGGATCGACGCGGCCGGCGATTACATGTGCATCCACACCGGCGACAACACGCTGATCCTGCGCGAAACGATGAAGGATCTGGAGCGCCGCCTCGATCCGCGCCGCTTCCAGCGTATCCACCGTTCGACGATCGTGAACCTCGATCTGGTGAAGCAGGTAAAGCCGCACACGAACGGCGAATGCTTCCTGGTGCTGGATTCGGGCGCGCGGGTGAAGGTGAGCCGCTCCTATCGCGATGTGGTGGCGCGCTTTGTGCATTGACTTTCGGGGCCTCTCCCGGTGAAGGCCGGGGAGCCGGGCTCCACGCGCACCGCTGGCAGCTCTGGATTCCGGCCTTCGCCGGAATACGGAAGGATGATGACGTGCAGAAGCTGACCGAGATCGAGGGCCGCGCCTATCCGCTTGGCCGGAAGAATGTCGACACGGACGTCATCATTCCCGCCCATTATCTGAAGACGATCACGCGCTCCGGCCTCGGCAGGGGCGCGTTCGAGACGATCCGGGCAGAAGCCGGAAACGTCTTCGACGATCCCGAATATGCGGGTGCCCCGATCCTGATCGCTGGCGATAATTTCGGCTGCGGCTCCAGCCGCGAGCATGCCGCCTGGGCGCTGGGCGATCTCGGCATCAAGGCGGTGCTGGCGCCTAGCTTTTCCGATATCTTCTCGGGCAATGCCTTCAAGAACGGCATCGCCACGATCGTGCTGCCGCAGGATGCGATCGATCGGCTGATGGAGGTGGCGGCCACCGACCGGATCGTCGTCGATCTGGATACGCAGACGGTGACGACGCCCTTTCAGGATCGGTTCGAATTCGCGATGGATCCGTTCCGCCGCGATTGCCTGATGAAGGGGCTGGACGAGATCGGCCTGACCCTGGCGGCCGCGAACGATATCGATGCGTTCGAGGCGGGTATGGCGAAGAGCCGCGCCTGGCTGTAAGCGGCTGCCTCGTTCGCCCTATCCTTGAATGAAGCCCGGGGGCTGGCCCGTCAGGCCACGCCCTCCGCATCCAGCGCATAGCCCGCCGAGCGCACCGTGCGGATCATGTCGGGCAGGTCGCCCACGTTGATCGCCTTGCGCAGGCGGCGGATATGGACGTCCACGGTGCGCGGCTCGATATCGCTCTCGCGGCCCCACACGCTATCCAGAAGCCGTTCGCGCGAAAAGACGCGGCCCGGATGCTCGAGGAAGTGGCGGAGCAGGCGGAATTCGGTCGGCCCCAGCGGCACGGTCGATCCGTCGCGGCGCACGCGGTGGCTGGCGAGATCCATTTCGATCCCGCGATATTCCAGTCGTTCCCCGGCCAGGGCCGGTCGCGTGCGGCGGAGCACCGCGCTCACGCGTGCGACCAGCTCGCGCGGGGAGAAGGGCTTGGTCACATAATCGTCGGCGCCGGTCTGGAGACCGCGGATGCGATCCTCCTCCTCGCCGCGTGCCGTGAGCATGATGATCGGCACGCGCGCCGTTTCACGCGCGCGGCGCAGCCGGCGGCAGACCTCGATGCCGGAAACATTCTCGATCATCCAGTCGAGCAGGACGAGATCGGGCGTGCGCTCGGCGGCGAGCAGCATCGCCTCCTCGCCGTCGCCCGTGCGCTCGACGGAATAGCCGTCGCGCTCCAGATGCCAGGCGATCAGCTCGGCGAGCGCCGCATCGTCCTCGACCAGCAGAATGTGACCTGTCGTCATCGCTTTCCCTTCAGGCGATTTCCGGTGCGAGATGGTCCGCGCCGCGCCCGCGCTCGGCGATCTGCTCGCCCGTGGCGGCGAAATGGACCATCTCGGCGATATTGGTGGCGTGATCGCCGATCCGTTCGAGATTCTTGGCGACGAACAGCAAATGCGTCGACGCCGAGATCGTGTGCGGGTTTTCCATCATGTAGGTGAGCAGGGCGCGGAACAGGCTGTTGTAGAAATCATCGACGATGCGATCCTGCGCGCAGACCTTGGTGGCGGCTTCGGCATCGCGCGCGGCGAAGGCATCCAGCGCATCATGCACCATCTCCGCCGTGGCGCGCGCCATGGCGGGCAGGATGGAGAGCGGCTCGATCCCCCGGCTGTCGAGCAGCAGCGGCACGCGCTTGGCGATATTCTTGGCATAATCGCCGATCCGCTCGATCACGCCGGCAATCTTCAGCGCGGCGAGAATCTCGCGCAGATCGTCCGCCAGAGGCGCGCGCAGGGCGATCAGGCGGACGACCTGGCGTTCCAGTTCGGCCTCCAGCCGATCCAGTTCCCGATCGCCTTCCACGATCGCGGCGGCTGCCTCGGCATCGCGATTGGCGAGCGCCGCTATGGCCCCGTCGATCGCTTCCTCGGCCAGGCCGCCCATCTGGGCGACGAGCGCGCGAAGCTCCGCAAGATCCTCGTCGAAGGATTTCAGGATATGTCCGGTCGCCATTGCCATATTCCGCCTCGCTGCGCGTAGCTGCGCTTCAAGACAGTGATGTTACACGAAATCGGCGGGTTCAGGAGAGTGTGGCGAGCGGCAATGTGACAGTGACGGTGGTGCCGGCGCCGACGATGCTGACGATATCCAGCCTTCCGCGATGCCGCTCCACCACATGCTTGACGATCGCCAGGCCCAGCCCGGTGCCGCCCAGCGCGCGGCTGCGGCCGGGATCGACGCGGTAGAATCGTTCGGTGAGGCGCGGGATCAGCTCGGCGGGAATGCCCTCTCCCTCATCGCGCACGATCAGGATCGCATTGTGATCCGCCGTGCCGATGGAAACGGCGACCGGGCTTTCCGGCCGGCCATATTTCAGCGCGTTGCCGATCACGTTGTGAAGCAGCTGGAGCAACTGGGCGCGATCGCCATGGACGTTCGCGACTGGCGCCTCGATCGAGCAGAGGACGCGGCCTCCGGATTTGCCGCCGCCCTCGATCTCGGCGCAGGCGACGCGGGTGAGGGCGACGAGATCGATCGTCTCGCGCGGCACCACGAAACGATCCGCCTCGATCCGGGAAAGCGACATCAGATCGTCGATCAGCCGCTGCATCCGGCGTGCCTCGGCCCCCATGATGCCCAGGAAGCGGGCGCGGATCGGTGCGTCGTCCGGCCCGTTCGCATCCTCCAGCGTTTCGATGAAGCCGATCAGCGCGGCCAGCGGCGTGCGCAGCTCGTGGCTGGCATTGGCGACGAAATCCGTGCGCATCCGTTCGGCCGCCTGGGCTGAACTGCGATCCTCGAGGCGGACGAGCCGGCGGCCGTCCGCCAGCGCGCTGACCGCCATTTCCCAGCGCCGGTCCGGATTGCCGAGCCCGCCGATCGCCACCGGCCCTTCGCGCGTGCCCGCCAGCAGCGCGCTGGCCTGGGGATGGCGCAGCGCGAGCCGCACGTCCTCGCCATCCACATAGGCGCCGAAAAGCCTGCGCGCGGCGGCATTGGCGGCGGTCACGATGATGCCGTCCAGCAGCAGCAGCGGCTCCGGAAAGCCATCCAGCAGCGCGGCCGCGTCCGCGGCGCGGTCCGTTTCGGGCGCCGAATCCGCGGGCTCGTCCCGCGCGGGGCGGCGACCTCCCAGCAGTTCCGGCCAGCGTGCCATCAGCCTCCCAGGCGCTCCAGCGCGGGGATCAGCTCGTCATAATGATCGATCAGCACATCCGCACCCAGCTCCGTGGGTGGGCGGTCATGAAAACCGAAGGAGAGCGCGACGCAGGGTATGGCGGCGGCAAGGGCGGTCGTCGTATCGGTGATGCTGTCACCCACGAAGGCGGCGCGCCCGCCGCCGGCACGCGCGATCGCGGCGAGAAGGGGGGCGGGATCGGGCTTGCTCACCCCCACCGTATCGCCGCCGATTATGACAGCGAAGCGACGATCCCAACCAATCTCCTTCACGAAGCGCCGGGCCAGGCTTTCCAGCTTGTTGGTGCAGATGGCGAGCGCCACGCCGCGCGCGGCCAGCCTGTCCAGCGTCGCCTCGCAGCCCGGAAAGGCGAAGCTTTCATCCGCGATATGCGCCTCATAATGTTCCAGGAAGATGGGGAAACCGCGCTCCACCAGCGCCTCATCCTCCACGCCCGCCGCGATCAGCCCCTTGCGCAGCAGGGCCTTCGCGCCATGGCCCACCATGTGGCGCACATCTTCGGCCGGCACGATTGGAAAGCCCAGCCTCTCCAGCGTGTGATTGAGCGCGGCGGTCAGATCCGGGGCGGTATCGGCCAGTGTGCCATCCAGATCGAAGGCGACGACATCGAAGGGAAAAGCGATCATGCCCGTCGACTAGCGGCCCGAGTGGCGCGCGCAAGCGGAACATGGCAGAGGAGCCGGCCATGACCGAAAAGCGCCCGCCGCTCGCTGCCATCGTCCTCGCCGCAGGCAAGGGCACGCGCATGAAATCCGATCTCCACAAGGTGCTGCACCCGATTGCGGGCAAGCCGATGCTGGGCCACCTGACGGACAAGGTGGCGAGCCTCGGTGCGGAACGCACGGTGATCGTCGCGGGCGCCGGGCGGGAGCAGGTGGAAGGCTTTGCCGCGCCGCTGGGACTGGCCGTGGCAGTGCAGGCCGAACAGCTCGGCACCGCGCATGCCGTGCTACAGGCGCAGGGCGCGCTCGCCGGCTTCGCGGGTGACGTTCTGATCCTCTATGGCGATGTGCCGCTCGTTTCGGCCGAAACCATGGCCCGCATGATCGATCGGCTCAACGCGCCCGATCGGCCGGCGATCGTCGTGCTCGGCTTCCGCCCCGCCGATACGCTCAGCTACGGCCGCATCATCGCCCAAGGCGATCATATCGTGAAGATGGTGGAACATAAGGACGCAAGCCCCGGGGAACGCGCCGAAACCCTGTGCAACAGCGGACTGATGGCGGCGCGCGCCGCCGATCTCTGGCCGCTTCTCGCCCGCGTGGGCAATGCCAATGCGGCGGGCGAATATTATCTGCCCGATATCGTCATGCTCGCGGCCGCCGACGGCCGCGCCTCGGCCGTGATCGAGGCGGAGGCAGATGAGGTGGCGGGCGTGAACAGCCGGGCGGAGCTCGCCTCCGTCGAGGCGATCTGGCAGCGCCGCGCGCGTGATCGCGTGATGGCGGACGGCGCCACCCTGATCGCGCCCGAAACGGTGTGGCTCGCCTGGGATACGATCGTGGGCCGCGACGTGACGATCGCGCCGAACGTGGTGTTCGGCCCGGGCGCCACGATCGCGGATGGCGTGACCATCCATGCCTTCAGCCATATCGAGGGGGCGAGCGTGGCGCGCGGCGCGATCATCGGCCCCTATGCGCGCCTGCGCCCCGGTGCCGAGGTGGGCGAGGAGGCGCATGTCGGCAATTTCGTGGAGCTGAAGAAGGCGCGGCTCGGCAAGGGGGCGAAGGCCAATCACCTCACCTATCTGGGCGATGCGGATATCGGCGCGGGCAGCAATATCGGCGCCGGCACGATCACCTGCAATTATGACGGCTTCGGCAAATATACCACGCGGATCGGGGAGGGGGCCTTCATCGGATCGAACAGCGCGCTGGTGGCACCCGTGGCGATCGGCGCGGGTGCGATCGTGGCGGCGGGATCGGTGGTGACGCGGGATGTGGCCGCCGATGCGCTGGCGGTGGCGCGCGGATCGCAGGAGGACCGGCCCGGCTGGGCCGCGCGCTTCCGCGAGAAGAAGCGCGCCGAGCGCGCGAAATGAGCGTGCTGCGCGGCCATGAACTGAAGGCCCGGCTCACGCAGCCGCGCGATGAATGGTGGGATCGGCGGCTGGGCGTGAAGACGTTCGGCTATCATGGCGGATCGGGCGAATGGGGCACGGCGGACTGGGCCTCCCATTATCAGCCCCTGTCCTATGCGCAGATCTTCGCGGGGCTGGCGGCGGCCGAATTGTCCCCGGAGGATGTCTTCACCGATCTTGGCTGCGGGCTGGGGCGCGCGCTGTTCGCCGCCGCCCATGCCGGGGCGGGTCGGGCGGTGGGCGTGGAACTGGTGCCGGAACTGGCGCGCGCTGCGGAGGCCAATCGCAGGCGCAGCCGGCTGCTCGATCGCGATATCCGCATCGTCGAGGCCAATGCGCTCGATCATCCGCTGGGCGATACCAGCCTGCTCTATTTCTTCCACGCGCTGAGCGCGCAGATCCTGGCGCAGGTGATCGCCAACATCCGTGCGGCGCGGGAAGCGGCACCTCCCGGCCGCCCGCTGCGGATCGTCTATGCCAATCCGGTGTTCGATGATGTGCTGGCGGCCAGCGGCTGGCTCGATCGGGTGCGGACGATCCCGGCGGAGCCCGAACGGTTCAGTTCGGTGCAGACCTATGGGATATCGATCTGGCGATCGGCGCGCTGATCGGGCAGCTGCGCAGCATCGCCTCGGCCTCCTCCATCGGCATGGGGCGCCCGAACAGATAGCCCTGGCCCTGATCGCAGCCCTGCCGCAGCAGATAATCGGCCTGCGCCTGCGTCTCCACGCCTTCGGCCACCACCTCCATGCCCAGCCGCCGGCCCAGGCCGAGCACGGCATCCACGATCGCGGCATCGCCCGATCCTTCGCTCAGATTCGATATGAAGCTGCGATCGATCTTGATGACGTCGACGGGGAAGGCCTGGAGATGCGTGAGCGAGGCGAAGCCGGTGCCGAAATCGTCCAGCGCGATGCGGACCCCCTTGCGGTGGAAGGCTTCCAGCGTGCTGGCCACGTCATGCGCGCTGCGGCCGAGAAAGACCGTCTCGGTCACCTCCAGCTCGAAGCGTTCGGGCGGTATGCCGGCATGGGCCAGCTTGTCCATGATCCGGGGCACCAGATTTTCGTGACGCACCTCGGCCGGCGAGAGATTGAAGGCGATGCGGCCGAAATCGATGCCGCGATCCAGCCAGCTTCGCATGTCGCGCAGGATATTTTCCAGCATCCGCTCGCCCATCTGGATCGCGATGTCGAAATCCTCGAAGGCGGCGGCGATGGTGGAAGGGGGCTGAATGCCCTTCAGATCGTGCCGCCAGCGCAGCAGGGCCTCGAATCCGGTGATGCGTCCGTCCGTCAGCGAGATCTTGGGCTGATAGAAGGGAATGATCCGGTTCTCGCGCGCGACGACGCGGGCAAGCCCGAGCATCGACGAGCGTCGCTGGACATCGGCGCGCATCTCCGAGCGGAAGACGGAGAGGGCGCCGCGCGAGGCCGCCTTGCCGGCATACAGCGCCATGTCCGCCGATTTGAGCAGATCGGTCGCCGTGCCGCCATGCTGGGGAAAGATCGATGCGCCGGCTGTTGCTGCGCAATCCAGCGTGTGGCTATCGAATGAGAAGGGTTCGTGCAGTGATTTCAATGCACTGCCAATGCCTTCTACAATCGTTTCTTCATCCGATGAATGGATGAGCGCCGCGAATTCGTCCCCACCAAGCCGGCCGAGGATCGATCCCTCCGGTAGCGTTTCGCGCAGGCGATCGGCGAAGGTGCACAGCAGGTGATCGCCCGCATCATGGCCGATCGTATCGTTCGTCGTCTTGAGATGATCGACGTCGAACAGCGCCAGGGAGAGGCTCGCATCCGTGGCGTGGGCGATGCCGATCGCCATCTCAAGCTGATCGGTGAAGGAGGCGCGGTTGGGCAGGCCGGTCAGCGCATCGTGCGTCGCCGTCCAGCGGATGCGCTCCTCCACCGTGCGCTCTTCCGTCACGTCACGCACCGTCACGAGGATGCGGTCGAGCCGGCCGGATGGTGCCTGGATGCGCCAGCCGTTGGTGCGCATCCACCGAAGGGCTCCCGTATCGGCGCGATGGATGCGGATCGTCGTATCGAAACGATGGGTGCCGTCGCCCACCTCCACCGCCTGGATCAGATCCACCAGCATGTGGCGGTCTTCGGGAACGATGAGGTCCAGCGCCGTCCGCAATTCGGCGGCTGCCGCCTCGGGCAGGCCCAGCATCTGCTTCAGCTCGCGTGACCATTCGCGGCGGCCGCGCACCGCATCATAATCCCACACGCCAAGGCCGGAAGCCTCCGCTGCTAGGCGGAAGCGTTCCTCGCTTTCGCGCAGCGCGTTTTCCGCCACCCGGCGATCGTGAATGTCCTCCAGCGTGCCATACCAGCGGATGATGGCGCCACTTTCGTTCCGCCGTGCTGTCGCCCTGGCCCGAAACCAGCGATCGCCATCCGCCGTCCGCAGGCGATATTCCACGTCCGCCGGATCGCCCGAGACGAGCGCGCTCTCCCATTGGGTGATTGTCGGGCGCACGTCATCGGGGTGAACCCGATCGAGCCAGCCGAAGCCGAGCGCATCGGCGGGATCGGCCCCGGTCGTTGTGGCCCAGCGCGGGCTGACTTCCTCGATCATGCCCGTGGGCGTCGCGGTCCACGTGATCTGCGGGGCGAGTTCCACCGTATAGCGATAATGCTCCTCGCTCTCGCGCAACTCCAGTTCTGCCGCGCGGCGGACGGTGATGTCGCGCGCGACGGAGATGGTGGAGACCGTCTGGCCCAGTTCATCGCGCAGGAAGGAGACATCGACGGAGCACCAGATGGCCGAGCCATCCGGCCGGATATAGCGCTTCTCGACGCGGTAGGGCTCGCCGTTGGCGATCCGCTCGCGAAAGAGGGCGGCGCTGTGCGCGCGATCCTCCGGGTGCGTGAATTCTTCCGCCGGCAACCCGTCGAGATCCTCGACGGAGCGACCGACCAGCTCGCAATAATGATCGTTCACCATCAGCACGCGCAAATCCAGATCGCGGTGCAGGATGCCGATCCGCGCCTGACTGAGCACGGCGTTCAGGTTCAGGAAGGGGGCGGGGCGAGCACGATTGACGCGGCCGTCCATCGGCACCTGTGGCCAGCCGGCCAGCGCCGCGCAGAGCTCCGCGACGAGTTCGTGAGGCGAGCTTGCTGCCGAAGATGGCGTATCGGACGATGGGCCGTCCGGGCCTTTCAACCGGCGTGCATTGGCCCCACCCACGATACCGTACTCCGCCTTCTGCTGGCCGCCCGGGAAAACACCCCCGGCCGGGTTCGGCACAGCCGTCCGCAATACAATGCGGCGCACCGTATCCGCCTGTGAGTATCTCCAGTCAAACCCTTATAAATTAATAAAAAAGGAGTTCGACCAAAGGCTGGTCGCGAGCGCTGCGGATTTTCGGGGAATCTTCGGGGCTTATCGGCTGGAGTGGGACGGGAGGGCATCGCCGGCGCGGCTGGGGCATGACCGAATCGGCCGGTGCCCCCTGGCCGGAGCGATCAGGCCGGTCGCTGACCCCGGTGGCCCGGCCGCGGAGGGCGGCCATGAGAGGCGCGGGGGCCGCCCTGACCGCCGGGGGCACCATGGGGGCGTCGGCCCATCGCCGGCGGCTCGCCCGGCGCGCGTTCGATCCGGATGCCGCTTTCATCCTCACCGCGCGGATCGGCGGTGCGGGCGAGCGCGGCGGCGAACTTGCCGGAAATCGCGCTCGGCACCTGAAACCAGGTCTCGCCCGGCAGGATCCGGATCGCGCCCACCTCATTCTTCGTGATGTGCCCGCGCCGGCACAGCAGCGGGAGGATCCAGCGCGGATCGGCATTCTGGCGCCGGCCCACATCCATGCGGAACCACACCGTATCGTCGAAGCCGGGGCGATGGCGATCCGCCTGCGCCGCGCGGCGCGCCTCCGGCGTATTCTCGGTCAGTTCCTCGGGCTGCGGCATAGCGGCGCGGTGCGCGCGCACGACGAGCGCGGCGATATCCTCGGGCGATTTCTCGGCCATCAGGCGTTCGGCGAGCGCGCGATCCTCCTCGTCGAATTCCACGGGCTCCAGCATCGCCGTAATCAGCCGTTCGCGATCATTCTTGCGGATATCCTCCGGCGTGGGCGCCGAGATCCACTCCGCATTGATGCGAGCGCCCTTCAGCACCTGCTCCACGCGGCGACGGCGCGGATAGGGCACGATCAGCACGGCCGTACCCTTCTTGCCCGCGCGGCCGGTGCGGCCCGAGCGATGCTGGAGCGTCTCGGCATCGCGGGGAAGCTCGACATGGATGACGAGGCTGAGCGAGGGCAGATCGATGCCGCGCGCGGCGACGTCGGTTGCGACGCAGACGCGGGCGCGGCGATCGCGCAGCGCCTGCAGCGCATGATTGCGCTCGGACTGGCTATGCTCGCCCGAAAGCGCCACGGCGGAGAAGCCGCGCTCGACGAGCGTGGCGTGAAGATGGCGCACATTGTCACGCGTGGCGCAGAACAGGATCGCCGTCTCCGCCTCATGGAAGCGCAGCAGGTTGATCACGGCATGTTCGATATCGGAGGGCGCGACCGTCACCGCCTGATAGGTGATGTCGCCATGGCCGCGATCCTCGCCCACCGTGGTGATGCGCAGCGCATCCTTCTGATAGCGCTTGGCGAGCTGGACGATGGGCTTGGCCATCGTCGCGGAGAACAGCAACGTGCGGCGCTCGGGCGGCGTCGCGTCGAGAATTTCCTCCAGATCCTCGCGGAAGCCCATGTCGAGCATCTCGTCCGCCTCGTCGAGCACGGCGACGCGCAGCGCGGAAAGATCGAGCGCGCCGCGCTCCACATGATCGCGCAGGCGGCCCGGCGTGCCGACCACGATATGCGCGCCGTGGCTCAGCGTGCGGCGCTCCTTGGAGGCGTCCATGCCGCCGACGCAGGTGGCCACCCGCGCGCGGGCCGCGCCATAGAGCCACATCAGTTCGCGGCTCACCTGCAAGGCCAGTTCGCGCGTCGGCGCGATGACGAGGGCGAGCGGCGTCTGCGGCGGGGGAAGCTGGCCATCGATCAGCAGTTGCTCGGCGAAGGCGAGGCCGAAGGCCACCGTCTTGCCGGAACCGGTCTGGGCGGAAACGATGAGGTCGCGGCCGAGCGCCTCAGGCTCTAGAACAGCGGCCTGAACGGGGGTGGGGGCTTCATAGCCACGCGCGGCGAGCGCCTCGCCCAGAAGCGCCGGAAGAGAAGAAAAAGGCATGATCGTCCTGAATTGGGTGCGTCAACAGACGCTGCAAGCGTGGGAGAGCGAGCGCATCCCGCAGCCCGCGACGAACCCTTATGCCACATAATGATCCGAACGCGAAGCGCGGAGCGTTAACGCTCGGATCACGGCTCGCGCGCCGTTCAGCTTCGTGTAAACCGCACGCGCGCTTTGCGCCGTCGCATCACCTTTTGGGGCTCGGAATCGAATGTGCGGAATCATCGGGATCGTCGGCAAGGAAGATGTCTGCGGGCGCCTGCTCGAAGGGCTGCGGCGGCTCGAATATCGCGGCTATGACTCGGCCGGCATCGCCACCGATCATGATGGCCTGATCGATCGCCGCCGCGCCCCCGGCAAGCTCGATAATCTCGCGGGCGTGCTCGCCGCGCAGCCCATGCCCGGAAAGACCGGCATCGCCCATACGCGCTGGGCCACGCATGGCGCGCCGACCGAGGATAATGCGCACCCCCATGCCACGGGCGAAGTCGCCGTCGTCCACAACGGCATCATCGAGAATTTCAAGGCGCTGCGCGATGAATTGCAGGCGCGCGGCCGCACCTTCACTTCGCAGACCGATACGGAGGTGGTCGCCCATCTCGTGTCCGAACGGATCGAGGCGGGGGACGCGCCCGCCTCCGCCGTGGCACAGGTGCTCAAGCGACTGCACGGCGCCTTCGCGCTGGCGATCCTGTTTCGCGAGCATCCCGATCTGCTGATCGGCGCGCGCCTCGGCTCGCCGCTCGTCGTCGGTTATGGCGAGGACGAGACCTATCTCGGCTCCGATGCGCTGGCGCTGGCGCCGCTCACGCAGCGCATCTCCTATCTGGAGGAGGGCGACTGGGTCGTCATCACGCGTGATGGTGCGCAGGTGTTCGACAGGGACGACCAGCCGGTCGAGCGGCCGATCGTCGTTTCCGGCGCGACGGACATCGCCATCTCCAAGGGCAATCATCGCCACTTCATGCTGAAGGAGATTTACGAGCAGCCGATCGTCGTCGCGCAGACGCTGCGCACCTATCTGCGCCGGCTGGATGGCGAGCTGGCGCCGGTGCCGGTCGAGGATTTCGATCTGGGCGCGATCCGCCGCGTGACGATCGTTGCCTGCGGGACGAGCTATTATGCCGGCCTCGTCGCCAAATACTGGTTCGAGCAATTCGCGCGCGTGCCCGTCGACATCGATGTGGCGAGCGAGTTCCGCTATCGCGAACCCGTGCTGGAAGAAGGCGGGCTGGCGCTCTTCATCAGCCAGTCGGGCGAGACGGCGGATACGCTGGCGGCGCTGCGCCATGCCCGCGCCGAGGGGCAGAAGATCGCGGTCGTCGTGAACGTGCCGACTTCCACAATGGCGCGCGAGGCGGATCTGCTGCTGCCAACCCATGCCGGGCCGGAAATCGGCGTCGCTTCCACCAAGGCCTTCACCTGCCAGCTCGCGGTGCTGGCGGCGCTGGCGGCCAATCTCGCCAAGGCGAAGGGGCGGCTTTCCCCGGCCGAGGAGCGCGGCATCGTCCGCCACCTGTCCGAGGCGCCGGCCTCGCTCAACGGCGCGCTGGCTTATGACGAGGCGATCCAGGAGATGGCGGGCGTGATCGCGGCCGCGCGCGACGTGCTGTATCTGGGGCGCGGGCCGGATTATCCGCTGGCGCTGGAAGGCGCGCTGAAGCTCAAGGAAATCAGCTATATCCACGCCGAAGGCTATGCCGCCGGCGAGATGAAGCACGGGCCGATCGCGCTGGTGGACGATAGCGTGCCGATCATCGTGATCGCGCCTTCGGGGCCGCTGTTCGAAAAGACCGTCTCCAACATGCAGGAGGTTCAGGCGCGCGGCGGCAAGGTGGTGCTGATCTCGGATTATGATGGCGTGCAGGCGGCGGGCGAGGGATGCGTGGCCACGATCACGATGCCCAAGGTCCATCCGCTGATCGCGCCGCTCGTCTATGCGGTGCCGATCCAGCTGCTCGCTTATCATGTCGCCGTCGCCAAGGGCACGGACGTGGATCAGCCGCGCAACCTGGCCAAGAGCGTCACGGTGGAGTGAGAGCCCGGATCGCGTCGTCGCGAGCATGGCGGCGCGATCCGGTGCGTCGCCACCGCCGGATGCCTCGACCGCGCCCGCGGTGAGGTCGGTGTTTCAGGCGCCGGCCGTTGCCGCCACGCGCTGGTTCGAAAGCCACCAGGCGAAACACCAGATGGCGAGGCCGCCCAGCGCGAGCGCGCAGCCGACATAGCCGGTGGAGGTCCAGCCATAGCCCGCGCGGATCGCCATGCCGCCCAGAATGGGGCCGATCGCGTTGGCGGTGTTGAAGGCCGAATGATGGAGCGAGGCGGCGAGGGCCTGCGCATCGCCCGCCACATCCATCAGCCGCGTCTGCAGCACCACGCCATAGGCGCCGCCAAAGCCGATCGCGAAGACCGAGACGAGCAATGTCGGCAGGTGCGGTGCCGCGAGCGGCCACAGGAGCAGCATCACGGCGGACCAGAGCAGCAAGGCGGCCGCCGTGGGCATCAGGCTGCGATCGGCGAAACGCGGCACCACCATCGTGCCCGCCGTCATGCCCGCGCCAAACAGGATGAGCGCGACCGGGATCATCGCGGGCGATACCTTCGTCACCGCCAGCATCGTATCGGCGAGGTAGGTATAGACGGCGAAGAGGCCGCCGAAGCCGACAGCGCCGGTGCCCAGCGTCAGCCACACCTGCGGCCGGCGCAGTGCGCCCAGTTCGCGCAGAGGGCTCGCGTCGGCTTCGGCCTTGTGGGCGGGCGCGTAGAGCGCGACGAGCATGGCGGTCGTCAGCGCGAGGATCGCGACGAGCGCGAAGCCCCAGCGCCAGCCGATCACCTGGCCCAATATGTTGGCGAAGGGCACGCCCACGATCGTCGCGATCGTGAGGCCCAGCATCACCCGGCCCACCGCCGCCGTACGCCGGTTGGCCGGCACCAGCGAGGCCGCCAGCAGCGCCGCGATGCCGAAATAGGCGCCGTGGGGCAGGCCGCTCAGGAAGCGGAAAAGCAGCATCCAGTGATAGGTTGGCGCGATACCGGAAAGGCCGTTGGCGATGCCGAAGAACAGCATCAGCACGATCAGCAGGGTGCGGCGCGACATTTTTGCGGCCAGCACTGCGATCGTTGGCGCGCCGACCACCACGCCCAGCGCATAGGCGCTGATGACATTGCCCGCCGTCGGCGCATCGATGCCCAGATCGCGCGCGAAATAGGGAAGCAGGCTCATCGTCGCGAATTCGGTCGTGCCGATCGCGAATCCGCCGACCGCGAGCGCGAAGTGGACGAGCGCGGGGTGAACCGCGCGCGCAGTATCAGGCTGATGGATTTGCATTGCGCTGCAACATCGGCGCGCGGCGGCACGATAACAAGGCCGATACCGGACCTTTTCGCCAGTCCCGTCCCCCCGGATCGGCCGATCGGGGTGACGGGATTGTGCGATACCTATCGCGGCTGCCGTTGCTGGCCCGGCTGGAAGGGGCCGCGCGGTGGCGTGGGGGCGAAGAGCTTGCGAATGCCGATCCGCACCGATCGGCCGAGCGGATCGAGATAAGCGGGCTGATAGCGCACCGGCGTATCCCCGTTCATATCGCGCACCGTCTGCCGCTCGTTGAAGATGTTGGTCACGCTGAAGGTCAGGCGCAGGTTGCGCGCCCAGCCCTTGCCCAGGAATCGCGGCATCTGGCCCAGATCGGCGAAGACGCGCAGATCGAAGGTGGTGAGATCGGAGAAGCGAAGGTCGCCGATCGCGCTGCTCGCGGCGGCCTTGGCCGTGGTCGCGCTCTGCCAGTTGGCCGAGAGGCGCATGCCGAGCCCCGCATTGGAATAGCCGAACTGGCCTTCCAGTTCGTGGCGCGGCTGTCCGCCCCCGGATCCGGTGGCATCGCCGGCAAGACGATCGAGCACGGGCAGGCCCGGACGGATGAGCACCTCATCCTGGAAATGCCAGGTGTGATAGAGCGCGAATTGCAGGCGCCCGCCGGCCTGGCCGCCGCCGCGCGGGCCGCCGAAACCACCGGGGCCGCCCGGTCCACGGCCGCCGCCCGGTCCGCCCGGCCCGCCGCCGAAGCCCCCCCCGCCGCCGGCACCGCCTCCGCCGCCCCCCACGCCGCGCTCGGCCGAGCTGGAGCTTTGCCCGCTATTGGTGGTGGCGGAGCGATCGTTCTGCGCCTGCGGCGCGCCCTCGGGCGGTGGGCCTCCTTCGGGAGGCGGCCCGCCCGCCCCGCCGGGGCCGCCCGGGAAGGGAAAGCCGCGTTCGGCCGCCAGCTTGCGGAAGGCCGCCATCTGCGCCTGAGAGGGCTTGAGCGCGATCGAGAGATTGAAGCCCCAGCGCAGGCTTTCCGTATCCTCGCGGCTGAAATTCACCGGGCGGGTGTCGACGCGAACAAGATCGCCATCGGCATCGCGGATGAAGCGATCGGGGAAGGCGGCTTCGATCGCGGCGGTCGGCTCCGGCAGGGAGTTGATCGCATCGCGGATGCGGCTCTTCACATAATTGGCGGTGATGGAAAGGTCCGCCTTGGGCAGCGGCTTCCATGTCGCGCCGATCTTCGTGACGTGGCGATTGTCGGCCAGCAGGTTGGGATTGCCGCCGGTGATCGCGGCCACATCCACCGACTGTCCCAGCCGATAATCGAACACACGCGCGGCCGGCGTCACCACCACGGGGCTGCCCAGCTGCGATACGGTGGGCGCGCCTTCATCGTCGGTGACGGAGAAGATGAAGGTGATCGGCGTGCGCGGCGTCCAGTTGAAGCCGGCGCCCCAGGTGCGCAGCGTGCCGAAATCGCTGAGCTGGTTGACCGCCAGATTCATGTTGGCGGTCAGGTTGCCCAGCGGCGTGAGCACGCCCGCCTTGCGGCTGGCGATCGGCAGATCGATGCTCACCGATCCGTTGCCGCCCGTGCGCGAGAGCGAGTTGGATTGGGAAACGCCCAGCCGCAGCGAGCTGGCGTCGATCGCCTGGAAGGTGCCGCCCGCCTTGATCGTGGTGCCGATATGGCCTGCCGGCAGCTTGGCGACGTTGCCGCGCGAGATGATCTGGAAATCGCCGCTGTTGGTGATCGATCGGGCGCGGTTGACCAGCAGGCCGCCCACGAAGGGATCGAGATCGCCATAGGGATTGAGGCTCGCGTCATTGGCCGTCAGGCGGGACTGGATCGCCGTGGTGTCGAGGCCGGTCTCCGTGCGCGTCTTGCTGTCGCCATGATCGTAATTGCCGGTCGCCGTCCAGCGCCAGGCCTGCGAGAACTGGCCATTGGCGCCGGCGCCGAAATGGCCGGTCCAGCCGTTCGTCCGTTGCGAGAGCGGATCCGTGCCCAGATAGCGATCCACCACCACCGTCGAGGCGAAGGGCGAATAGGGATTGCCCGCCGGCAGCGAAAGCGAGGTGGAAGGCAGGCCGTTCAGCGCCTTGCTGCGCGTGACGGTGAGCATGCCGTTGGCCGTGGCCGAAATGCCGCCGAAGGCACGCGAATAGACGGAGTTGACGGTGAGCGTCTCCGTCTCCGGCCGCAGCGTGCGATAGGGCGATACGTCGGTGCTGGTCTGGGCGTTCGCCGTTGCGGCGAAGGCGTTGAGCGTGGGGGCGGCGGTGGCGGCCGATGCCGGCACGCCCGCGATCGTCACCGGCGTGCCCACCAAGGCGCTCAGCGCCGGATCGATCTGGCCGCTGCCCGCCGCCACGACATTGCCCGCCTGTGAATAGGGCGTGCCGGCGGCGGTGGAGATCAGGTCGCGATCGCTCTCCAGCAGGCGCGCGCTCGCCTGCATGCGCACGTTCAGGTTGAAGCGATTGTCGCCCCGTATCCGGATCTTGCCGCCTTCCAGCGTGCCGCTTTCGCCGCCACCCTCGGTGGAGGTGCTGCCGTCCGCCACCACCGTCTTGGCATCGAAGCGGCGGCGCAGCACGAAATTCACGACCTTCTGGTCGGAAGCGAAGCCATATTTGAGCGCGACCTCTTCGGGCATCACCTCCACGCGCAGGATCGCTTCGGTCGGAATGTCGCGTATCTCGGCGAAGCTGGAGATGCGCTTGCCATTCAGCAGCACGGCCGGCGCGCCGCCGCCGCGCCCCTGGTTGCTGCCCGTCTGCGGGCTGAGCTGATCCAGCAGGTCGGAGATCGAATTGACGCCATAGGCGCGCACGTCCGCCGG
Source organism: Sphingomonas sp. (assembly GCF_003248515.1). Classification (GTDB taxonomy): domain Bacteria; phylum Pseudomonadota; class Alphaproteobacteria; order Sphingomonadales; family Sphingomonadaceae; genus Sphingomonas_I. Next base: position 117,995 of record NZ_QFOB01000007.1, on the reverse strand, counting down.
GTTCAGGATCTGTTCGGCCGGAATGTCGCCGACCACGGAGCCTTCGGGCTTCTGCCCGGTCACGAGGATCGTCTCCTCGTCGTCCATCGGGCCGGCGCCGGGGGCGGGCGCGCGTTCGGGCGCCTGTTGCGGCGTCTGCGCCAGTGCGCTGGAGAGGGCGATCAGGCTGGCGAAGGCCGGCGTGGCGAGGCGAAGCGTGCGAATCATGCGATGCAGCTAGCGCCTTTTTCTCGTCCGAGATGTCACATCAGCAACAAAAGGCCGGATTGATCCCCACCCGATCGCGCCCCATATCCCGATTCAAGGCCGCCTGTGTTCGCGCGGCATCGGAGTCTTCATGGTCGAAACCTTCCCCGTCCTGCCGCTTCGCGACATCGTCGTCTTCCCGCAGATGATCGTGCCCCTCTTCGTCGGGCGCGACAAATCGGTCGCCGCGCTGGAAAGCGCGATGGCGGCGGACAAATCCATCTTCCTCGTCGCCCAGCTGGATCCGGCCAACGATGATCCGGATGCGAGCGCGCTCTACGAGATCGGCGTCGTCGCCACGGTGCTCCAGTTGCTGAAGCTGCCGGACGGCACGGTGCGCGTGTTGGTGGAAGGGCAGCGGCGCGGCCGCCTTTCCGATCTGCGCACCGAGGGCGGCCACCTGATCGCCGATATCGGCCCGGTCGCCGAGGCGGAGCAGAGCGACGATAACGAGACGAAGGGCCTCGTGCGCTCGGTCGTCGAGCAGTTCGAGCGCTATGCCAAGCTCAACAAGAAGATCAGCGACGATCTGCCCGGCCAGTTCGCCGATATCGAGGAGCCGGGCCGGCTGGCCGATGCGGTGGCCGGCAATATTGCGGTCAAGGTTGCCGAAAAGCAGGCGATGCTGATGGAAGCGAGCCCCGCGCGGCGCCTGGAAATGGCCTTCGCCTTCATGGAAGGCGAACTGGGCGTGCTCCAGGTGGAAAAGAAGATCCGCAGCCGCGTGAAGCGGCAGATGGAGAAGAGCCAGCGCGAATATTATCTGAACGAGCAGCTCAAGGCGATCCAGCGCGAACTGGGCACCAGCGAGGGCGACGAGGGCGGCGACGAGATCGCCGAACTCACCCAGAAGATCGCGAATACCAAGCTTTCGAAGGAGGCGCGCTCCAAGGCGACCGCCGAACTGAAGAAGCTGCGCACGATGGCGCCGATGAGCGCCGAGGCGACGGTCGTCCGCAATTATCTCGATGTGCTCCTGGGCCTGCCCTGGGGCAAGAAGAGCAAGGTGAAGAAGGATATTCCGGCGGCGCAGGCGGTGCTGGATGCCGATCATCACGGGCTGGAGAAGGTCAAGGACCGAATCGTCGAATATCTTGCGGTGCAGGCGCGCACCAACAAGCTGAAGGGGCCGATCCTGTGCCTGGTCGGGCCGCCGGGCGTGGGCAAGACATCGCTGGGACGCTCGATCGCGAAGGCGACGGGGCGCGAATTCGTGCGCCAGTCCCTGGGCGGCGTGCGCGACGAGGCCGAGATTCGCGGCCATCGCCGCACCTATATCGGCTCGCTGCCGGGCAAGATCGTGTCGAACCTGAAGAAGGCCGGCACCTCCAACCCGCTGTTCCTGCTGGATGAAATCGACAAGCTGGGCCAGGATTTCCGGGGCGATCCCGCGTCCGCGCTGCTGGAGGTGCTGGATCCGGAGCAGAACGGCAAGTTCCAGGATCATTACCTGGAGATCGACATCGATCTTTCGGATGTGATGTTCGTGACGACGGCCAATTTGCTGAACCTGCCCCAGCCGCTGCTGGATCGCATGGAGATCATCCGGCTGGAAGGTTATACCGAGGATGAGAAGCTGGAGATCGCCAAGGCGCATCTCCTGCCCAAGCAGATCGAGGCACACGGCCTGAAGGCCGGGGAATTCGAGCTGACGGACGAGGGGCTTCGCGATCTGATCCGCTATTACACGCGGGAAGCCGGCGTCCGCACGCTGGAGCGCGAGATCGCCAAGGTCGCGCGCAAGGCGCTGCGCCGTATCCTGGAGGGCAAGGAGACCAAGGTTGTCGTGACGGCCGAGAATCTGGGTGATTTCTCGGGCGTGCGGAAGCATCGCTTCGGTGTTTCGGAGGAGGAGGACCAGATCGGCGCTGTCACCGGCCTCGCCTGGACCGAGGTGGGCGGCGAACTGCTGACGATCGAGGCCGTCACCGTGCCCGGCAAGGGGCTGGTCAAGACGACCGGCAAGCTGGGCGAGGTGATGAACGAGAGCGTCCAGGCCGCATGGTCGTTCGTGAAGGCGCGCGCGCCGATCTATGGCATCAAGCCTTCGATCTTCACCCGGAAGGACGTGCATATCCACCTTCCCGAAGGCGCGGTGCCGAAGGATGGCCCATCCGCCGGCATCGGCATGGTGACGACGCTCGTTTCGACGCTCACGGGCATCCCGGTGCGCCGCGACGTGGCGATGACCGGCGAGGTTACGCTGCGTGGTCGCGTGCTTCCGATCGGTGGTCTCAAGGAGAAGCTGCTTGCCGCACTGCGCGGTGGGATCGCCACCGTGTTGATCCCGCAGGAGAATGAGAAGGATCTTGCGGATATTCCTTCGAATATTCGCGAGAATCTTGAGATCGTCCCGGTTAGTCATGTCGATGAGGTGCTGGCGCGCGCGCTGGCCCGTCCGATTGTTCCGATCGAGTGGACCGAGGCGGATGAACTGGCGACGGAACCTCCCGCCGCCGTGCCGGCGTCGGATCACGGGAGCAGTTTTGCTCGGCATTGACGCAATTTTTTGAAGGATACCCGTCTTTTTCTTTTGACAGGCGCGGGCCACTGGGCGTTTATTCCCTCCACCGACCAAAAAACATTGGGGGTAGAGGATGAACAAGCAGGAACTTATCGTTGCTGTCGCTGAAGAGACCGGTTTCAACAGGGGTGATACCGGAAGGGTCGTGGAGGCAGTCCTCCACAAGATCGGGCAGACCCTTGTAGGCGGAAGCGAAGTCCGACTCGTCGGATTCGGGACGTTTTCGGTAACGCACCGCAAGCCTTCCACCGGCCGCAATCCGCGCACGGGCGAGCCAATGGATATCGCATCGACGAGCCAGCCCAAGTTTCGCGCGGGCAAGGTTCTCAAGGAGCTCGTCAACTGATCCCGGATCGGGCGGGCGACGGCCCGCCCGATCGTCAGGGTGCCGATGCGGGCGGGCGCGCCTGTCGCATCGGACGAGAGTGGCCTCGTTCGGGGCGGGATTTCTCTCGCTGCAATCCGGGCTGGACAGGCGCGCGGCGAGCCTCTAATCGCCCCCTCCTGGCGTGGCCCTCCGGCTTTTCGGGGCGCATAGCTCAGCGGTAGAGCACACCCTTCACACGGGTGGGGTCGCAGGTTCAATCCCTGCTGCGCCCACCACGCCTTTTTCCATCTTTCCAGATACTTCGCGGCCGACCATCGGCCCCGATGGAGCCTCGCGGGGCTTGGCTCGTTCTTCCTTCGAGAGGAGACGAGATATGGCGAATCCGCCCAAGACGCCGCCCCATTCCGATATCGAGGGCGTCAATCGCGACGCGCGCGCCGGCAAGCCCTCGCAGAGCCCGCATCCCGATCCGGGCGCCGCGATCGATCATGCGGACAAGGAGAGCAGGGGGCGCCCCCATGGCGGTCGGCAATCCGCCTGATCGCGGTTCGTCGGCAAGGCACGCGCATTGCATCTCGTCGCGATCCTGAAAAGCGATTGAGCGCGTCGAAGCCCCGTGGCGAAAGACGGGCGCTGACGGCTATGTCTCTCGAGGCGCCGTTTCGACCCCGCCCGAACGGGCCGGCCGGCGTGGCCGGTGCCGGAAAGGCTGCCGGGAGCCTCAACGTCGATCCCACCTGAAAGCGAGGCGCACGTCTCCGCTCTCGTCCGGCCGTATTGGGGTTCGGAAGGAGGGGGAAGGCGATATCCGTTCACGTATCGATTCGGCGGCGTTCGCCCCGTTTGGCCGGGCCAGAAACGAAAAGGGGCGGACCCGAAGGCCCGCCCCGATTCGCTCTGCCGCGCGGGATGGCGCGGCGTTTTCTTCATGTCTCAGTCGCGCGCGATGCACATGGCGATGCCCATGCCGCCGCCGATGCAGAGCGTGACAAGGCCCTTCTTCGCATCGCGCTTCTGCATCTCGTAGAGCAGGGTGGTCAGCACGCGCGCGCCACTGGCGCCCACGGGATGGCCGATCGCGATCGCGCCGCCATTCACATTCACCTTGGCGGGATCCCAGCCCAGTTCCTGGCCGACGGCCAGAGCCTGCGCGGCGAAGGCTTCGTTGGCCTCGATCAGGTCCACCTCGTCCAGCGTCCAGCCCGCCTTCTCCAGCGCCTTTCTGGAAGCCGGCACGGGGCCGATGCCCATATAAGCCGGATCCACGCCGGCCGTGGCCCAGGATGCGATGCGGCCGAGCACGGGGGCGCCGCGCTTTGCGGCTTCCTCCGCCGTCATCAGCACCACGGCGGCCGCGCCGTCATTGATGCCGGATGCGTTGCCGGCGGTCACGCTGCCATCCTTCTTGAAGGCGGGGCGCAGGCCGGCCATCGATTCGATCGTGGCGCCGGCGCGGATATATTCGTCGTCCGCCACCACGACCTCGCCCTTGCGGCTCTTGACCGTGACGGGCACGATCTCGTCCGCGAAGCGGCCAGCGGCGCGGGCCTTCTCGGCCTTGTTCTGGCTGGAGACGGCGAAGGCGTCCTGCGCCTCGCGCGTGATCTGATAGCGCTCCGCCAGATTTTCGGCGGTCATGCCCATCGGATATTTGTGGAAGGCATCGGTCAGCGCATCGACCATCATCGTATCGACGAAGCTGACCGGGCCAAGCTTCACGCCGCCGCGCAGATGCTGCGCATGCGGCGCGAGCGACATGCTTTCCTGTCCGCCGGCAACGATGATGTCGGCATCGCCCGCCGCGATCCCCTGCGCCGCGATCGCCACGGCGCGCAGGCCCGATCCGCAGATCTGGTTGATCGAATAAGCGGTCGCCTCCACCGGAATGCCGGCGCCGATCGCCGCCTGCCGGGCCGGCCCCTGGCCTTCGCCGGCGGCAAGGATCTGGCCGAGCACGACCTCGTTCACGTCGCCTGGGGCCACGCCGGCCTGCTCCAGCGCGGCCTTGATCGCGGTCTGCCCCAGTTCATGGGCGGTGATGTTGGCGAAAGCGCCGTTAAAGCTGCCGACAGGCGTCCTCTTGGCGCCGGTGATGACGATGTCTGCCACGTGTGGATCCGTCATTATGAGTGGTCCGAAACCGCTAGCAAACGTGCGGGGTCTGCGAAAGCCATTCGCGCAATGGCTGCCATAACAATGCCTTCGCCCGCCCGCTCACGATCATGCCGACATGGCCGAGATTCAGCGTCAGCCGATCGCCGATTCCCGCGGCCGATCGGTGGGGTACGATACGATCCGTGGTGGAGACGACCTCCAGCACCGGGCAGGGAAGGGAGGAAAGATCGATCGGGCGGCCCGCCACCCGCCAGCCGCCCGTGCCGGGCAGATCCTTGAGGAAGAAGCCTTCCATCAGATCCCGCGCGGCGGCGAAGGTCATCGGCGGGCCGGCATTGGCCCAGTCCTCCACCCTGGCGAAGCTCGTCAGTGCCCGGCGATCCGCGGCCCTGCGCCCGATCGATTCGAATTTGGCGAGCGTGCGGGCCGGATCGAGCTTCCAGAAGGCCGCTTGCATGATCTCCATCGGCAGCAGTCCCGTCTGGCCGGCCGGTTCGCGCGCGCTCTCCCACAATTCGGCCAGGCGCAGGCGCGATCCGGGCGGGAAGCCGGAGAAACGCCAGGGCGCAGCGATCATGGCGAGGCCGCGCGCCGGCATGGCTTGCGCCGCCGCCGCCGCCAGCGTGCCGCCCAGGCAATAGCCGGCCAGGATCGGCGGCTCGGGCAGTCGCGAAAGCAAGGGGAGCAGCAGTTTCTCGACATGCCCTGCAAGGCCCAGATCGCGTTCCGCCGCGCCCGGAATGCCCCAATCCACCAGCATCACGCGCATGCCCTGATCGCGCAGCCAGCGCATCAGCGATCGATCGCGATCCAGATCCAGGATTTCGGATCCGTTGATCAGCGAAGGCACGAAGACGATCGGCGTGCCATCGCCCCCGAAATCGCGCAGCGAAGCGCGTCCGCGCCGCGCGATTCTTCGCGCCTGCCGCATGGGCCGGCCGCGCGGTGCCTGCTGATAGGCCCGCACCCCCCGCAACACCGCAGCAATCCGCGCAGGATCATCGCCGGCTTCGTCGCGCAGCATTTGTAAAAACAGAGGCAAAGGGCGCGGCCTGTGTTGCGGCGCGGCGAGCGAAGGTGCTAGGGATGCTGCAAAGATTGGAGACGGGCGGGCCATGGCGAAATCATCGAACACTTCGGGTCCGGTCGTCATCAAGAAATATGCGAATCGCCGGCTCTATAATACGGAAAGCTCGAGCTACATCACGCTCGACTTCCTCGCGCAGATGACGCGCGACGGCCGCGAGTTCAAGGTGGTCGATGCCAAGACCGAAGAGGATATCACCCACAACATCCTCACCCAGATCATCATGGAAGAGGAAAATCGCGGGCAGACGATGCTGCCGGTGGGCTTCCTGCGCGAGCTGATCTCGCTCTACGGCGATTCGATGCAGGCGATGGTGCCGCAATATCTGGAAGCCTCGATGGAGGCGTTCCGCAGCAATCAGGCCCAGTTCCGCCAGGCGATGCAGGGCGCGTTCGCCGGCGGCCCGTTCGCGGATCTCGCCAAGCGCAACATGGATATGATGGAAGCGGCTGCCGAGGCGTTCAAGGTGCGCGGCGCCGGCGGCAAGGTGGCCCCCGCCGCCAAACCGGCCGAGCCCGCCGAGGCCAAGGATGAGCTGGCCGCGCTGAAGGAGCAGATGGCGGCACTTCAGGCCAAGCTCGACAAGATCGGGGACTGAGCCGCTTCAGCGGCGGACGTAAACCGATACGAACCGCTCGTCGATCCAGGCATGGCCCGCCCACCGATAGGAGCGGGCAAGACCTTCGCGCATGATCGCGAAGGTCTTTTTGTTGGGCCGCCGCACATCCGTATCCCCGATCGTGATCGCCAGCGGCCGCGCGGTCAGCACGCGCCGGGTTTCCGCCACCGTGTCCACGCCGATTGCGCCATCCTCATTCTCCGCGCTCAGATGATCGGGGAAGATGTAGGGGGTGACGGTGCAGGCGCGGGTCACGGAGTAGAGCGCGGTCGGGCCATCGAACATGTGCATGCAGCCGGTGGTGACATTTGCGGGAACGAAGGCCGCGAGGTTCGCGATCTGGCGCTTTGATCGCGCGGTTGCCGCCGTTTCCGGCCACCCCGAAAGGCACGCCGGCAGAAGCAGCGCGAAGCCGACGAGCACCGGTCCCGTCGGCCAGCGGCGCACGATCGGCACGGCGGCGGCGGAGAAGGGTACGAATACCGGCAACAGATAGTGGGAATAGAGCAGGCCGAGTGCAAAGAAGCCGAAGACCGCGACGGCGCACCACGCGCCCATGAAGGCCAGCCACGCCTGCGCCTCGCGCCGCTCGCCGCCTGCACCGTCGCTGCGCAGCATATGCCACGCGGAGGCGACGGCGCAGACGGCGAGCGGCACCAGGCGGAGCAGACCAGTTACCGCGCGATGATGCAGATCGTCGCTCGGCGTCTCGCCCCGCAGGAAGATCGAGGTGAAATTCGCGAACCAGAATGGCCGGAGATGCCCCATCGCCGCATAGGCGCCGATCGCCGCGATCGTGGGCGCAAGCGCCGTGAGCGCCAGAAGCGGCACCTCGATCAGCGCCGCGCGGCGATCGCGCCGCCAGGATTGCCACGCCGCGACAAGGCCGAAGAAGAAGCCCTCGAACAGCGCGGAATATTTGATCTGGATGGCGATGCCCACGAGCAGCATCGCCGCGAAACCGCGCAGGCGCGCGCGCCCGGCCGCCGGGGGCGGGGCGATCAGCAGGGCGGCCGCGCCGGCCATGGGCAGATTGTAGAAGACCGGGGATTGCCCGCCGCCGCCCTCTGCGATGCCGATCCACAGCAGATAGAGGATGCCGGCCGTGGTGGCGGCGGCGATGCCCGTGATCCGGCGGCACAGCGCGAAGAGGCACATGGCTGTGCCTGCCGCGCAAAAGGTGGCCAGCCATTGATACTGGACTAAGCCTGACCCGCCCAGCAGCCGGGCGCCGGCATAGATCAGGAACAGGCCGATGGGCTTCCTGTCCCATATATCCACATAGGGGATCGCGCCGCGCAGCATGCGATCGCCAACGAGGAGATAGAATTGCTCGTCAATCTTGTAGGCGGGATCGCCGAAGGAAGGCGCGCGCAGCACGAAGGCGAAAGCGAGCAACAGCAGCAGGCACAGGAATGTCGCTCGGTCCGCAGTCGTGCGGGAGGCGGCCGGCATCAGGGCACTGTGCTTCACTGGTCGGTCCGCACGAGCATGCGATTGGCTTCGTTCGCCGTCCGGATCGCGCGGCAGCCGCCCGATCGCAGGAAGAGGCAGAGAGGTTGCGCGCTTCCCCGCGCGGGCAGGCAGCTGCCCTGCCGGAAGCCGACGGGGGCGGGCGTGGATGCGGGCGCGATCAGGCGGTTGAAGCCGCTCGCGTCCCGCGCAAGCGCCGCCGCCTCGCCGGAATCATAAATGAACAACGGGGTCGCGCGGTGCAGATAGGCATAGCCGCCGCCCCGGCTGAAATGCAGGCCCTGCGTCGCGAGCCCGCACAAGAGCGGATCCGCGCGCGCCATGGCGAAGGCGTTCGGGCCATCCTTCCCCGCATCCATGGCATAGAGGCCGGGCCGCCCGCTCGCGGCGAGCGAGGCGGATGCGATCGCCCAGATGCCGATCGCCGCCCAGGGCAGCGATCGGGCGAGGCCCGCGCGTCGTGCGATCGCCCGCTCGACGAGCATCGCCGTGCCCAGCGCGGCGAGCAGCGTCAGCGTCGCGGTGGTCAACAGGATGAACCGATATTCCTTGTGGCCGATCGCCGCATGCACCGCGAGGTTGACGAGCGCCATCGCCAGCAGCGCGGGTGCGCGCGTCGCGCCGACGATCGCCAGCATCAGCAGCGGCGCGAGCCACCAGCAGAAAGCGACGCCGATCGCCCGCGCATAGGCCCAGGCCGGCTCGGTGCCATAGGTGGCGGCGCGGTCCAGAAGGATATTCTGGCGCACATATTCGATCGCCCAGCCGAACGGTGCCTGCCCGTGGGCGATATCCACGGCGCCGCCGATCGCGATCGCGATCGCGCCGCCGCCTATCAGCGGCATCCAGTCCCGCGGGCGATGCCGCAGCGCGAACAGCGCCAGCGTGGCGGCGGCCGGCAGATGCTGCATCCGCAACAGGATCGCGATGCCGAGCAGGAATCCGGCGATCAGGGAGAGGCGAGTCGATCGTTCCGATTCCGTCAGCAGCGCGGCGGCGGGAAGGATCAGGGCGATGCTGATCGTCTCGCTCAGGATGTGCGGTGCGAAATAGACGAATTCGGCCCATCCGGCGGCGATGCCGGCCGCGATGAGCCCCCCGGCGGGCGAGATGCGCCGGCCAAGCCGCCACGCCGACCAGACGATCGTCATCGACAGCAGAGCCGCGCAGGCACGCGGCAGCAGGATGTAGAGCGAGGTGGCGGGTGCCATCATCCCGCCCAGCGCCATCGGCCCGGAAAGCAGCACGGGCAGCAGCCAGCCGCGCATGCCATAGCGATATTCCCACGGCACGAGGCCAAGCCCGAAGACGAGGCGATGCGCCTGCTCGAGATACTGGAACAGCTCGTCCGGATGATAGATGCCGGCGCCGGCCACCAATGCCAGCCGAAGCGCGAGGCCGAAGCCCAGGATCGCCACGAGCCATCGCCGCGCGCGCGCGGGCGCCATCGCGCTTTCGCGCGGCGCCCCGGCCAGATCTGCCGACGGGATCACCGGTCGGAACGGCTTCATGCACGATATCTCCGGCGGGATGCGCGCGGCGCGGCACCCCCCGGCCTGCCCTAGACGGGGATGGTTAATGAGGTGCTAGCAAAGCCGGTGAAAGGCTTGGCCGCTATCGCCGCACCCAGACCGAAATGAATTGATCCCCGATCGGCGCATGGCCCGCCCGGCGATAATCGCGGGCCAGCGCCTCGCGCAGCACGGCGGTGGTGCGCAGGTTCGGCGGCCGCGAATCCGTATCGCCCGTGGTGATGACGAGTGGCCGCAGCGCCAGCACGCGCTTCAGTTCGGCCACCGTATCCACGCCGATCGCGCCATCCTCGTTGGCGGCGCTCAGATGATCGGGAAAGACGTAGCGGCTGAGCATGCAGGCATGCGTGATGTGATAGAGGATCGGCGGCCCATCGAACATCTGCATGCAGCCGGTGGAAACGCCGGCCGGCACCAGCGCCGTCAGTGCCGCCATCTGCTGCTGCGAATGGCTGGTCTTCGCGAAATTCGGCCAGTGCAATGTGGCGGCGGGCAGCAGTGCCGCGATGGCGAGCAGGGTGGGGCCGACGCGCGGACGGCGCCAGATCGGTGCCGCCGCCGCCGAAAAGGGCACGAATACGGGCAGCACATAATGGGCGAAGAGCACGCCCAGCGAGAGGAAGCCGATCAGCGCGGCGATGCACCAGCCGGCCATCAGGCCCATCCAGCGCCGCGCCTCCGCCGTATTTTCGGTGCGGCGCAGCCATGCGAAGGACAGGCCGGTGCAGAGGGTGAGCATCGTCAGGCGCAGCGCATGATAGCCGATGCGGCGATAAATATCCCCGGCGGGCGTCTTGCCGCGCATGAAGATGGAGGTGAAATTGGCGAACCAGAAATCCTGGAGATGGCCCAGCGCCGCATAGGCGCCGATCGCGGCGAAGGTAGGGGCCAGCGCCGTGAGCGCCAGCAAGGGCACCTCGATCAGCGCGGCACGGCGATTGCGCTGCCAGGCCTGCCATGTCGCGACGAGGCCGAAGAAAAGACCCTCGAACACGCATGTATATTTGATCTGGATGGCGATACCGGCCAGCAGCATGGCGGCGAAGGCGCGCCAGCGCGGCCGCGCCGCGGCGGGCGCGATCAGCAGGGCGGCCGCGCCCGCCATCGGCAGATTGTAGAAGATCGGGGATTGGCCGCCGCCGCCGTCGGCTATCTCGATCCACAGCAGATAGAGCAGGCCGCCCATCGTGGCGCCGCCCACCCCTGCGAAGCGACGGGCGAGCGCGAAGATGCACATCGCGGTGCCCGCCGCAAACAGGGTCGCCAGCATCTGATACTGGACGAACCCCGCCCCGCCGAGGGTCCGCGCGCCGGCATAGATCAGGAAGAGGCCGACAGGCTTTCTGTCCCACAGATCCACATAGGGTAGCATGCCGTGCAGCATGCGATCGCCGGCCAGCAGGTAGAATTGCTCGTCCAGCTTGTAGGCAGGATCGCCGAACACCGGCATACGGATCAGGAAAGCGGCTGCGAGGAGCAGCAGGAACCACGGGAGGTTCGTGTCCGGCAGGGACGGGGTGCGGGGACGGCCGGCATTCGGAATGATCGTCATCGATCGGTCCAGGCGGACGTATCCGAGATCGGTCGGGATGACCGGCCGAAACGGCTTCATGGGCAGGATCTCCGGGGGATGCCTGGCTCTTCGGCTCCCTGCGTTCCACCCTAGTTCGAGTCCGTTAACATTATGCTAGAAGCATCTGAAATCTGCAAAAATACCGGATTTCCTTTGCTTTTGTCGTTAAATTGCGTCGATTCGGCGCACATAAGCTAAGGGAATCGGGTATCCATGAAGATCGTCGGCATTGTCGGTGCGGGGCAGATGGGGGCGGGCATCGCCCAGGTTTCGGCGCAGGGCGGCATCCGCGTGCTCCTGTCCGACGTTTCGGAGGAGGTCGCCGCCAGGGGCAAGGCTGGCATCGTCCGCCAGCTCGATCGGCTGGTGGAAAAGGACAAGATCACGGCGGCGGCGCGCGATGAGGCGGCGCGCCTGATCGAGCCGATCGGGGCGCTGGACGCGATGGCCGAGGCCGATATCGTGATCGAGGCGGCAACCGAGCGGGAGGCCGTGAAGCGCGCCATCTTCGAAAATATCGGCAGGGTGCTGGGGCAGGACGCGATCCTCGCCAGCAATACTTCGTCCATTTCGATCACGCGGCTGGCGCAGGCGGCGCCCGATCCGGCCCGCTTCATCGGCATGCACTTCTTCAATCCCGTGCCGCTCATGGCCCTGCTGGAACTGATTCGGGGCCTTGGCACCGGTGATCGCGCGGTGGAGGTGGCCGAGGCGTTCGGCCGCGCCGTCGGCAAGACGACGATCGTCGCTGCCGACCGGCCCGGATTCGTCGTCAATCGTATCCTGCTGCCGCTGATCAACGAAGCGTGCTTCGCGGCGGGGGAGGGGCTCGCCTCCATTCCCGATATCGATGCCGGGATGAAGCTGGGCGCGGGCCATCCGATGGGGCCGCTCACGCTCGCCGATCTGATCGGGCTGGATACGGTGCTGGAGATATTGCGCGTGTTTCAGGCCGATTTCGGCGACCCCAAATATCGCCCCGCGCCGATCCTGATGAAGCTGGTGGAGGCCGGCTGGCTCGGTCGCAAGACCAAACGCGGCTTCTACGATTATACGGGCGAAACGCCGGTGCCCGTGCGCATCTGAGGGCGGGGGGCCGCGCCCCCGCGCACGCGGGGGCCGGAGCGCCCGGATTAGCGTATCGCGTTCATCGCCTCGGTTCCCTGCGCGCGCGGGGAGCGCAGAGGGCGCTACCGCCCCAGCACGTTATCCACCAGCGCGCCCAGTGTGGCGAAACCTGAAAGCCGCATGCCCTTGCCGTCCGTCTTGGTGGAGGCGGGGGCCAGCGCGCGGCCGAATCCCAGCTTGGCGGCCTCCTTCAGGCGCAGCGCGGCATGGCCCACCGGCCGCACCTCGCCGGAGAGCGCGATCTCGCCAAATGCCACCGCGTCCGCCGCGATGGGGCGTTCCGACAGGGCCGAGACGAGCGCCGCCGCCACTGCCAGATCGGCGGCCGGATCCTGGATGCGATAGCCACCCGCCACGTTCAGATAGACTTCCGCCGTCGAGAAGCTGAGCCCGCAGCGCGCCTCCAGCACGGCGAGAATCATCGCCAGCCGGCCCGAATCCCAGCCCACCACCGCGCGACGCGGCGTTGCCCCGCTGGCCAGCCGCACCACGAGCGCCTGTATCTCCACCAGCACGGGCCGGGTGCCCTCCATCGCGGGAAAGACGGTCGCGCCGGCAATGCCGTCCCCCCGTTCGGTAAGGAACAGGGCAGATGGATTGGAAACCTCTTCCAGGCCTTTCTCGGCCATGGCGAAGACGCCGATCTCGTCCGTGCCGCCGAAGCGGTTCTTCACGGCGCGCAGGATGCGATATTGGTGGCTGCGCTCGCCTTCGAAGGCCAGCACCGTATCCACCATATGCTCCAGCACGCGCGGCCCGGCGATCGCGCCATCCTTGGTGACGTGCCCCACCAGGATCAGCGCCGTGCCACGCTCCTTCGCGTAGCGGATCAGTTCCTGCGCGGAGGCGCGCACCTGCCCGACAGTGCCCGGCGCGCCCTCGATCAGATCCGAGTGCATCGTCTGGATCGAATCGATCACGAGCAGGGCGGGCGGCGCGCCCGCATCCAGCGTGGTGAGGATATCGCGCACGGAGGTGGCCGATCCCAGCTGCACGGGGGCGTGGCCCAGCCCCATGCGTCGGGCGCGCAGGCGCACCTGATCGGCAGCCTCCTCGCCCGAGACATAGGCCACGCGCGCGCCACCCGCGGCCAGCTTTGCTGCGGCCTGCAGCAGCAGGGTGGATTTGCCCACGCCCGGATCGCCGCCGATCAGCGTCGCGGATCCCGCCACCAGGCCGCCACCCAGCGCGCGATCCAGCTCCGCCATGCCCAGCGAAAGGCGCGCGGGCAGCGCCACGTCCGCATCCAGCCCCGAAAGCGCGATCGTCCGCCCGCCGGAGCGAAGATCATGCTTGGCGGCGAACGGAGTCACCACGCCGCCGCCGGCTTCCTCCACCAGGCTGTTCCATTCGCCGCAATCGACGCATTGCCCCTGCCAGCGCGACGTGGCCGATCCGCAGGCCTGGCAGACGTAACGGCGATGCGGTTTGGCCAAGGCCGGCTCCTGGCGAACATTGAACGAAGCAAGAACATATCGGCCGGAGCGCAGGCTTGCAACCTTATGCTGCGCTATGATCGTTCCGGGGTCGCCATCCGCGTCGAAGCGCGATAGGGTGGCTGCATGGGCTTCCTGAGAACGCTCTTCTGGATCGCGATCACTGTCGTCGTCGTGGTCTTTTCGATTCACAACTGGACGTCGGTGACGCTGGATCTCTTCGGCGGGCTGAAGGCCGACGCCAAATTGCCCGTGCTGCTGCTCATCGCCTTTTTGCTCGGTTTCGTGCCGCTCTACATCTGGCATCATGTGCAGCGCTGGCGCTATCAGCGCCGCATGACCGAACAGACGCGCCTCGCCGCCACCCCGCCCGCATCGCCTTTGCCGCAGGATATCGCCGCGCCCGCGGAGCCCTTCTGATGGGCAGCCGCATCTATGTCGCGCTCGATACGCCCGATCTCGGCCGTGCGCTGGCGATTGCCGGGCGGGTGCGCAATCATGTCGGCGGGCTCAAGCTCGGGCTGGAATTCTTCGTGGCGAACGGCGCCGCCGGCGTGCGCGAGGTGGCGGCGCTGGGCCTGCCCATCTTCCTCGATCTGAAGCTGCACGACATTCCGAATACGGTCGCCAGTGCCGTGCAGGCGCTCCACCATCTTTCGCCGGCCATACTGACGATCCACGCATCGGGCGGTCGCGCGATGATGGAGGATGCCAAGGCCGCCGCACCGCCGGGCACGAAGGTGGTGGGCGTCACGGTGCTGACGAGCCTCGATGCCGCCGATCTGGGCTCGATCGGCGTTGCCTCGGAACCATCCTCGCAGGTCGCGCGCCTTGCCGATCTGGCGGCGGAGGCGGGGCTGGATGGCATCGTCTGCTCCGGCGATGAGGTGGCGGCCGCGCGGGCGCGCTGGAAGCACGGCTTCTTCGTCGTGCCCGGCGTGCGGCCGGCCGGCGGCGAGGTGGGCGATCAGAAGCGCGTCATCACGCCGCGCGCCGCGATCGATTCGGGTGCCTCGATCATCGTGGTGGGACGCCCGATCACCAAGGCGGTGGATCCCGACGCCGCGGCCCGCGCCATCGCCGCCACGCTCTAGGCAGGGCCGGCGGCCCGTGCCGGCTCGCGAAGCGGGCGTGCCGAGGATCTCTCTCCATCCGGATTCGCACTGCCTGCGAGCGTGCTGGCCGCCATATTGTCTGCCGAAGAAGCATGCGATCCGGGCGGGCGTGGGCAGTGGTGCCGCAGGGCCACAGGAAGGCGGAAGTGGCGGAAGCGGAAGATCGCGCGATCGGCGCGGCTTGACCGGGCGCCCCAGTCGACCGTAAGGGCGTCGCCGCCGACGGGCATGTGCGGCGATCGTAGCTCAATTGGTTAGAGCGCCGGTTTGTGGTACCGGAGGTTGCGGGTTCAATCCCCGTCGATCGCCCCAGCATTTCCAGTTGCCGATCGGCGTTTCGGGTGCCGCTGCGGATCGGGGCAAGCCCGCCAGCCGGCCATGATCTCCACAAGGAATCGCTTCGTCCCCCATGGCGCTGCGGGCGCTGGATCCATCGCGGGGAAGAGCCGTGGACGGGATCGGCCATGCGGGCCTTTCAGCCTTCAGCCGTCGCCAGCGCCTGCTTCGGTTCCTGCCCCTTACGATGCTCGCGATAGGCGGTGTAGATTCCGCTGGCAGCGATCAGCGCCGCGCCGCACAGCGCGCTTCCCGTGGGCGGGGATGCGAAGATCATCCATCCGATCAAGGTCGCCCAGAGGATCTGGAGATAATCGAACGGCACGACGCTGGAGACGGGCGCGTAGCGCAGCGAACTCGTCATGCTGATCTGGGCCGCCCCGCCGCACAGGCCACCGCCGATCAGCAGCGCATAGGTGATCGGATCATGGATGTGGCCGAAGATCGGCAGCAGCGCGCCGCCCACGACGGCGCCGAACGTGGTGAACCAGAAGACGATCGCCGCCGTATGCTCCGTCTTGCCGATCTGGCGCAGCGTGATCATCACCGCCGATGTGGCGAGTGCCGCCGCGATCGCCAGCGCGACGCCCAGCGGGGCGAAGCCGGCGCCGCCCGGCCGCACCACCAGCATCATCCCGGCAAAGCCGATCGCCACCGCCACCCAACGATGCGGGCCGATCCTTTCGTGCAGCAGGGCGGCCGAAAACAGGGTGGCGAAGATCGGCGCGGTATAGGTGATCGTGGTCGCCTCGCCGAGCGGGAGCAGCGAGAGCGCACCGAAGGTGCAGAACATCGAAATCGTGCCGATGATCGATCGGGTGAGATGCGCGATCGGCCGGCGCGTGGCCAGATGATCCAGGCCTGGCCCGGCCAGCGTCCAGAGGAAGACGATCGGCAACGCGCCGATGCTCCTGTAGAACATCATTTCCACCGTATCGGCACCGCGCCCGCTCGCCCCCTTCAGCAATGCGGCCATGAAGGCGAAGCAGGTCGCGCTGACGATTCGCAATCCCATCCCCAGCAACGGGCGATCGGGGGGAAGAGCGGCGGCGGACATGATCGAGCGCTTGGCCGCTGGCGCCCGCTTCCGCAAGCGATGGGACGGGCCGGTGCCACATTACGGGGCGCGGATAGCCGTAGGGCCGCCGGTTCGGCCCTGTCGAACCAGACTTTAGGCAGCTTTCCTCCGGGCGGCGCTTATACTATCCGGCACTCAGCCCTCTTCGGACGCTTGATGCATCGCTTCGCCAATCCCGCGCGCTTCCTCGCCATCGCCCGCCCGCTGACCGCCTGGTTCGGCTGGAGCGGGGCGCTGCTGATCGCGGTCGCGCTCGTCGGCGGGCTCGTCATCACGCCTTCCGATTATCTGCAGGGGCAGACGGTGCGGATCATGTACATCCATGTTCCCGCCGCCTGGCTCGGCATGGCGGGATGGTCCGGCATCGCGGCGGCCAGCTTCGCCCAGCTCGTCTGGCGCCATCCGCTAAGTTCGGTCGCGGCGCGCGCGATGGCCGTGCCGGGCGCGGTCTATGCCGCCGTCTGCCTCGCCACCGGATCGATCTGGGGGCGGCCCACCTGGGGCACATGGTGGGAATGGGATGGACGGCTCACGTCGATGCTCGTCCTGTTCTTTCTCTATATCGGCTATGTCGCGCTCGCCAATGCGGCGGGGCGCAGCCCCGGTGGCCAGCGCATCACCGCGATTTACGGCATCGTCGGCGCGGTGAACCTGCCGGTGATCCATTATTCCGTCCTGTGGTGGCGCACGCTGCATCAGGGGCAGAGCATCGGCCTGTCGGGCACGTCGATCGATCGTAGCCTGCTGTGGCCGCTGCCGCTTTCGGCGCTGGGCTTCACCCTGCTGTTCGGCGCGATCGTGCTGATGCGGATGCGGGCGCTGCTGGCGGATGCCAAGGTCGAGGCACGGATGAAGAGGCTCGCGACGGCATGAGGATGGTTCGATGATCGGGGGCTGGCCCTTCGTGATCGCCGCCTATGCGGTGGCGATCGTCGCCACGCTCGGCCTGGTCGGCTGGGCCTGGACAGCGCTGCGCCGCGCCGAGGCCCGCGCGGAGCGGCTGCGGGATCGGTGATGGCAAGCGGGATGAAGGCCAAGCACCAGCGTCTGACGCTGGCCCTGCTCGCGGTGGCGGCGCTGATCGGCGCGGCCCTGCTCGCCATGTCCGCGCTCAAGGATCAGGCCGCCTATTTCTACACGCCGAGCGATGCGGCGCGCGATCATGTGGCACCCGGCCGTGCCGTGCGGCTGGGGGGCATGGTCACGAAGGGATCGATCAGCCGGCTGCCCGATGGCGTCACGATCCGCTTCCTCGTCACCGATGGCGCCGCGACCGTGCCGGTGCGCTTTTCCGGCATCGTGCCGGCCCTGTTCAAGGAAGGATCGGGCGTGGTCGCCGATGGGCGCTTCGATTCCTCCGGCCAGTTCGTGGCGGACCAGATCCTCGCCAAGCATGACGAGCGCTACATGCCGCCGCAGGTGGCGGGCGCGATGCACAAGAGCGGCAGCCTGGAAGCCGACGGGAAGGCCAAGGCGCAGTGATCGCCGAAGCCGGCCTCGCGGCGCTGTGGCTGGGCGCGGCGCTCTGCGCGCTGCAACTGGTGCTGGTGATCCTCTTCCTCCGATCGCCGCTCGGCGCGGATGCGGACGGCGGGGGTGCGGAGGCAGGGCAGATCGGCCGCGCCATCCGCCCCGTCGCGGTGGCGCAGGGGCTGCTCACCTGCATCGCCTTCGCGCTTCTGATCCTGCTGTTCGTACGGGTCGATCTTTCGGTGCTGCTCGTGGCGCAGAACGATCATAGCGAGAAGCCCTTCCTCTATCGCTTCGCCGCCTCCTGGGGGAATCACGAAGGTTCGATGCTGATGTGGGTTTCGATCCTGTCGGTGGCGGGCGGCGCGGTTGCGCTGCTGGAGCGGCGGCTGAACGAGCGCACCCTGATCGCCACGCTGGGCGGGCAGGCGGCGATCGGCCTCGGCTTCTATGCCTTCCTGCTTTTCGCCTCGAATCCCTTCGCGCGCCTCTCGCCGCCGGCGGTGGAGGGGCAGGGGCTCAATCCGCTGCTGCAGGATCCGGGCCTCGCCTTCCATCCGCCGACGCTCTACATCGGCTATGTCGGGCTTTCGGTGGCCTTCTCCTTCGCGATCGGCGCACTCGTCACGCGCGATGTCGGCCCCGCCTTCGCGCGCGCGATGCGGCCCTGGGTGCTCGGCGCGTGGATCTTCCTCACCATCGGCATCACCGCCGGCAGCTACTGGGCCTATTATGAGCTGGGCTGGGGCGGCTGGTGGTTCTGGGATCCGGTGGAGAATGCCTCGCTCATGCCGTGGCTGGCGGCGACGGCCCTGCTGCATTCGGTGACGGTGCTGGCCACGCGCGACGGGCTGCGCGCCTGGACGGTGATGCTGGGAGTCGTCGCCTTCTCGATGAGCATGGTGGGCACCTTCCTCGTCCGGTCTGGCATCCTCACCAGCGTGCATGCCTTCGCGGTCGATCCGCGCCGGGGGAGCTTCCTGCTGGGCCTGCTCGCGCTTTATATCGGCGGCGCGCTGATCCTGTTCGCGCTGCGCGTCGGCACCGTGCGGGAAGGCTCGCGCTTCGATGCGCTCAGCCGCGAGGGCAGCCTCGTGCTCAACAATCTGCTCCTGTCGGTGATCCTGGGCATCGTGCTGGTCGGCACGCTCTATCCGCTGATTCTGGAAGGCGTGACGGGTGAGAAGCTCTCGGTGGGGCCGCCCTATTTCAACAGCGCGGCGGGGCCGCTGGCGCTGATCCTCGGCGTGGTGATGGTCGCGGGGCCGCTGATGCGGTGGCGACGCGAGGATATGAAGCCGCTGCTGCGCCGGCTCGCCCCGGCCGCCGCGCTCGTCCTTGTCGCGCTGGTCGCCACGAAGATCGCGGCTCCCGCCATCGGCATCCTGCCGCTGCTGGGGCTCGGCCTCTCGTTCGGGATCGTGCTGGGCTCGATCGAGCCGCTGATCGGGCGCAATCTGCGCCGCACCCCGCTTTTCACCTGGGGCATGGTGATCGCGCATCTCGGCATCGGCGTGGCGCTGGCGGGCATGGCCTGCGACAGCGCCTTCACGGCCGAGCGGCTGGTGGCGGCCTCGGTGGGGGACAAGGTGGCCGTCGGCCCGTGGCGTGTCACGCTCACCAGTGTCACGCCCGGCTTCGGCGCCAACTGGACATCGATGGAAGCGGTGCTGGAGGCATCGCGCGGGGGCGGCAAGGTGATGCTGCGCCCGCAGGCACGCTATTATTGGGCGCCGCCGACCGAGACGAGCGAGAGCGCGATCCTCACGGCCTGGAACGGCCAGCTCTATACGGTGCTGGGTGCTCAGGCCGAGGATGGGCGCTGGCAGCTGCGCCTGTGGTGGAAGCCTTTCGTCACGCTCATCTGGGCGGGCGGCGGCCTCGTGGCGCTGGGTGGCGCGCTGGCCCTTGTCGGCCGCCTGCTGCGCGAGCGGCGTTCGGCGAAGAACCGGGAGGCTCTGGCATGAACGCGCCCGATGGCGCCAGGCGCCGCCCCTGGCTGCTGTGGGTGCCGCTGGTGGGCTTCATCCTGCTCGCCACCATCTTCATCATCGGGCTGCGCAAGCCGGACGATCCCACGATCACCTCGAAGATGATCGGCGCGCCCTTGCCCGCCTTCGCGCTGCCGGCCGCCACGCCGGGCGTGCAGGGGCTTTCCAGCGCGGATCTCGCGACGGGCACGCCCCATCTCGTCAACATCTTCGCCAGCTGGTGCGTGCCGTGCGCGGCCGAAGCGCCGCAGCTGGAATTGCTCGCGAAAAACAATGTGCCGATCGTCGGCATCGCCATCCGCGATCGTCCGGATGACGTGGCGGGCTTCCTCGCCCGCTATGGCAATCCCTATGCCCGCATCGGCAGCGATGTGACCAGCAAGGTGCAGATCGCGCTCGGCTCCTCCGGCGTGCCGGAGACGTTCGTGGTGGATGGCAAGGGCGTGATCCGCCTCCAGAAGATCGGCCCGATCATGCCGCAAGACATGGCGGACGTGCAGGCGGCGCTGGAGGAGGCACGGTGAGGGGCGTCCGTTCGATCGCGCGTGCGCGCGCTCCGTGGCCGGGCGTGGCGCTCGCCGCCCTGTCGCTCGTTCCGCTGTCGTCCGTGCCCGCGCCCGTCCTTGCCGCCAGCACCATGCCTTCGGCGCCGCTCGCCAACGAGCAGCTTCCCGATCCCGCGCAGGAGGCGAAGGCCAAGGCGCTGATGGAAACGCTGCGCTGCCTCGTCTGCCAGGGCCAGTCGATTGCGGACAGCAATGCCGATCTCGCCGCCGATATGCGCAGCCTCGTCCGCCAGCGCATCCAGGCGGGCGAACAGCCGGAGGAGGTGCGCGCCTGGCTGATCCGGCGCTACGGCAATTGGGTATCGTACAAGCCCGAGCTTGGCGCGGACACGGCGATCCTGTGGGTCGCGCCGCTCATCCTGCTCGCCATCGGCGGCGTGATCGCGCTGGGCAGCCTGAAGCGGCGGCGGCGATGAACGGGTGGATCATCCTCGCGGCGCTGGCCCTCCTGCTGGTCGGTGGCCTGTGGATCGCGATCCGGCCCGCCCGCACCGTGGGCGAGCTGATCGCGGCGGCGCTGCTCGTCGCGCTCGCCGGCTATGCCTGGCAGGGCAGTCCGTTGCTTCCCGGCCGCCCGACCGGCCCGCGCGACAATCGCGCCGCGCCGCCCAATCTCTTCGCCGAGGAACGCGGCCGCTGGCTGGAGCAGGTGGGTGTCGACGCGCAGGCGCTGGATGCGTCGGATGGCCTGATCCGCAGCGGCGATCCGGCCTATGCGGTGGGCATATTGCGCGCCGCGATCGAGCATCGCCCCAAGAGCGTGATGCTCTGGATCGGGCTCGGAAATGCCATATCCCAATATGCGGATGGCATGGTGACGCCTCCTGCGCGCTACGCTTTCCAGCACGCCTCCCAGCTTGCGCCGGACAGCCCGGCGCCGGCCTATTTTCTGGGGCTGGCGCTGGCCCAGTCGGGCGATCTGGATGGCGCGGAGCAGAGCTGGCGCGGCCTGCTTTCCCGGGCGCCGGCGGCTGCCCCGTGGCGATCGGATGTGGAGCAGAAGCTGGCGGCGATCGAGCGGGCCAGGAACCTCCGCTAGAAAGCGCTTAACATAGAGCAAGTCGTTGGCTTTACGGAATGAATTCCGCGCGGGGGGCTTGTTTGGAGGGGGCCGCGCGCGCTAGACGGGCAGGGTAATTCCGCCGTCGGGGGCCACCTTTTGTCGATCCTTCCGCTGTGACCAGCGACCCACGTTTCGCGCCCATCGGCCCGCTCATCGACAGGCTGCGACGCTCCGATACGATCTCGGATACGGAAATCGCCGCTTTGGCCGCCGTCATCACCGAATGCCGCGATTATCCCAATCGCGCCACGGTCGCGCGGCCGCACGAGCATCTCGAAAAGAGCCAACTCTTGGTGGAGGGATTCGTCGCCCGCCAGACCGAGCTTCCCAATGGCCGGCGGCAGATTTTGGCCATTCATGTGCCGGGCGACTTCCTCGATCTTCATGGTCTGCTGCTGAAGTCGCTCGATCATGAGGTCGTCACTTTGTCTCCGGCGAGGCTGGCCGAGGCGCCGCACCCGCTGCTGCGCGAAATGACGAGCGAGCATCCCCATCTTGCGCGCCTGCTGTGGTTTTCCACGATGGTGGATGCCGCGATCCACCGGGAATGGATCGCATCGCTGGGGCGCACGGCCGTGGGGCGGATCGCGCATCTCCTGTGCGAATTGCAGATGCGGCTCGAGGTGGTCGGCCTCGCGGATGCGCACGGCTTCGCGCTGCCGCTCACGCAGATCGACATTGCCGATGCCACCGCGCTTACGCCCGTTCATGTGAATCGCACGCTGCGCCACCTGCGCGAGAATGGCATCGTCGATTTCCGCGCGGCGACGGTTTCGATCGGCGATCTCGCGGCGCTGCGCCGCCTCGCCGGCTTCTCGTCCGATTATCTCTATCTGGAGCGCCAGCCCCGCTGAGGAGCGGCCTGCTTGTGCGACAATGCGGTGGACAGGCTGGCGTTGTCACATAATTGTCATAGAAGCGACCCAGAGCGGTCGCCGGGGGCCGATACCACCATCGCCCCGGCCGCAGCCGCTGCCGAAGACACTCTGGGGACGCAATGCTGCCGACGCGCCTGTGCTTGCTTGCCCTGCTGCTGTTGATCGCAACGGCGTCCGGCGCGGCGCAGGCGATCACGGTGGCGGGCGCCGGCGCGACCTTTCCCGCGCCGGCCTATGCGAAATGGGCCGAGGCCTATCGCGCGCGGACGGGGGTGAGCGTCAATTATCAGGCGATCGGATCGGGTGGCGGCATCAAACAGGTTAAGGCCGGCACCGTTGCCTTCGGTGCTTCGGACAAGCCGCTGCGCCCGCGCGATCTGGCGGCGGCGGGCCTCTATCAGTTTCCGACGCTGGTGGGCGGGATCGCGCCGATCGTGAATCTGCCGGGGGCCCGATCGGGCCAGATACGGCTGAGCGCGGAAGTGCTGGCCGATATCTATCTGGGCCGCGTCCGCCGCTGGAATGCCCCCCCGATCGCCGGGCTGAACCCCGGCATGCGCCTGCCCAATCTGCCGATCACGGTGGTTCACCGGTCGGATGGATCGGGCACGACCTTTCTCTTCACCTCCTATCTCGCTCGTCGCAGTGCCGATTGGGCGGCGCAGGTGGGGGCAAGCGATGCAGTCGCGTGGCCGACGGGGCTGGGCGGAAAGGGCAATGACGGCGTTTCGGCCTTCGTGAAGCAGACGAAGGGCTCGATCGGTTATGTCGAATATGCCTATGCCAAGCAGAACGGATCGACGGTGGTGGCGCTGCGCAATCGCGCCGGCCGCTTCGTGATGCCGGGCGCGCCGGCCTTCGCTGCCGCCGCCGCCAGCGCCAACTGGCTGCGCAGCCCCGGCAATCATGTGCTGCTGCTGGATGAACCAGCGCCGGATGCATGGCCGATCGCGGGTGCCACCTTCATCCTGGTGCCGCGCCATCCTGCCGACGGGCAGGAGGTGCGCGAGGCGCTGGGCTTCTTCGCCTGGGCCTTTTCCCGTGGCGATGCGATGGCCGCCGCGCTGGATTTCGTGCCCATTCCCGCGAAGGTGGAAACCCTCCTGATCCGGCAATGGCGATGGCTCGGCCTGACGGGCGGCGCATCTGCGGGGGGCGTGCGCTGATGGCGAGCCTTTCCACGGGCGGCCCGATCGAGCGGCAGGGGGCGGGCGAGGCGCTGTTTCGTTTCGCCTGCGCCGCCGCCGCGACCTTGCTGATGTCCGCGCTGGCGGGCATGGTGGTGAGCCTCGTCATCGGCGGCTGGCCGGCCTTCCGCAGCTTCGGCCTCGGCTTCCTCTTCAGCGCCACCTGGAATCCGGTGACGGAGATTTATGGCGCGGCCGGGCCGATCGTGGGCACGCTGCTGACCGCCTCGATCGCGCTTGCCTTCGCGCTGCCGCTGGCGCTGGGCGTCGCCATCTTCCTGGTCGAATTCTGCCCGGCCACGCTGGCGCCGCCGGTCGCCGTCGCGATCGAACTGCTCGCCGGCATCCCCTCGATCGTTTATGGCATGTGGGGCCTGTTCGTGCTGGCCCCCTGGTTCGCCGAACATATCCAGCTGCCGATCGCGCTTTCCACCGAGCCGGGCAGCTGGGCCGACGCCTTCTTCTCCGGCACGCCCAATGGCGCGAACATCTTCACCGCCTCGCTGGTGCTGGCCGTGATGATCCTGCCTTATATGGCGGCCGTCTTCCGGGAGCTTTTCCTCACCGTGCCCCCGCAGGTGCGCGAGGCGGCCTATGGGCTCGGCTGCACGCCGCTGGAAGTGGTGCGATCGATCACCATTCCCTCGGTGAGGCGCAGCATGATCGGCGTCATCATGCTGGGGCTCGGCCGCGCGCTGGGCGAGACGATGGCCGTCACCTTCATCATCGGCAATGCGCATGCCATGCCGCGTTCGCTGTTCGATGGCGGATCGACGATCGCCTCCACCATCGCCAACGAATTCACCGAGGCGACCGGCGCGCTGCACGAAGCCTCGCTCGTGGCGCTCGGCCTGATCCTGTTCCTGATGACGTTCGGGGTGCTCGCGCTGGCGCGGATGCTGTTGCGGACGGGAGAGCGCTGATGCGGACGCGCGCGGCCGAACGCAAGCTCGCCAACGCGATCTTCGTGGCGCTGTGTGGCCTGGCGACGGCGATCGCGCTGGCCCTGCTGATCGCGATCCTGTGGACGCTCGTCAGCAAGGGGCTGGGCGGCATCGGCATGGCGCTGTTCACGGCCGATCAGCCCGCGCCGGGATCCACCGGCGGGCTGCGCAACGCGATCGTCGGATCGCTCATCATGTGTGGCATGGGGATGGTTGCGGCGCTGGTCGTCGGCATTCTCGCGGGGACGTGGCTTGCCGAATATGCGGCCGGCACGCGCACGGCCGCGATCGTCCGCTTCCTGAACGACGTGCTGCTCTCCGCGCCCTCCATCCTCGTCGGCCTGCTCGTCTATGAGCTGCTGGTGGCGCCCTTTCGGGGCTTTTCGGGCTATGCCGGCGCGGTGGCGCTGGCTTTCGTGGCGACGCCGATCGTGGTGCGGACGACCGAGGATATCCTGCTGCTGCAACCGGCCGCCCTGCGCGAGGCGGGGATGGCGCTGGGCGCGGGCCGGGCGCTCGTGATCCGCCGCATCGTATGGCGCGCGGCGCGCACCGGCCTGCTCACGGGCGGCCTGCTCGGCTTTGCGCGGATCAGCGGGGAGACGGCGCCGCTGCTGTTCACCTCGCTTGGCAATCAATTCTACAATGCCGATCCGGCACAGCCGATGGCGAGCCTGCCGACCACCATCTTTCAATTCGCTCTGTCCGCCTATGACGAGTGGCAATCGCTGGCCTGGGCTGGCGCGCTGCTGATCGCGGTGGCGGTGCTCGCGGTGAATATCGTGGGCCGTATCCTGGCCCGGGAGAGCCACCTGTCGTGACGATGACGCCGATGCCCGATCAGATGAAGCCCGCCGACCGGCCCGTTACGGAGCCGGATCCCGCCACCGTGGTGCTGGAGGCGCGCGGCCTGGATTTCTATTACGGGCAGACGCAGGTGCTGTTCGGCGTCGATCTTGCTGTCGAACGCAACCGGATCACCGCGCTGATCGGCCCTTCCGGCTGCGGCAAATCCACGCTGCTGCGCGCGCTCAACCGGATCTATGCCCTCTATCCGGGCCAGCGTGCTGAGGGCTCGATCCGGCTGGATGGCGTGGATGTGCTGGCCTCCACCGATCTCGCGGCGCTGCGCGCGCGGATCGGCATGGTGTTCCAGAAGCCCACGCCCTTCCCGATGTCGATCTACGACAATGTGGCCTTCGGGGTCCGCCTCCATGAGCGCAAGAGCAAGGCGGACATGGATGTGATCGTCGAGCATGCCCTGCGGCGGGCGGCGCTGTGGGATGAGGTGAAGGATCAGCTTGCCGGCTCCGGCCTTGGCCTTTCTGGGGGGCAGCAGCAGCGCCTGTGCGTCGCCCGGGGCCTCGCCGTGAGCCCGCAGGTCCTGCTGCTCGACGAGCCGGCTTCGGCGCTCGATCCCATCTCCACCGCCAAGCTGGAACAGACCCTGTTCGAGCTGAAGCGCGATCTCACGATCGTGATGGTGACGCACAATCTACAGCAGGCCAGCCGCATCTCCGATCATACCGGCTTCATGTATCTCGGCCGGATGGTGGAATTCGGCCCCACCGACGCGCTCTTCTCCAAGCCCCGCTCGACCCAGACCCGCGATTATCTGACCGGTCGCTTCGGATAAGACGAGGGCACCAGCGCCTGCTTCGCGCGTTTTATCCGGCATGGAGAGAAGCTGGGCCTTGCAGGGCGCGATCGGCGCGGCATTGTTTGCCGGCAGCGTGATCCTGCTGCTGCCACCCACACACACCAAGGCGAACTGGACGAGCGCTGCCTATACGCCGCCGGCGGGCGTCCGCGATCGGCCCGCTCTGGAGATGTCGGCGGCGGCGCCGGTCGCTCCCGTCCGGTCCTTGATGGATGCGCCGCCGGCCGAGCCCGCCACCTATGCCCGCCCGGATCGCTGGGACGATGCCGTCACCGACGAGGCCACGGAGCGCGAGATAGCCATTGCGGAGGCTGATCGCGCCTATGGCGAAGGCTATGCCTGGGCTTCGGACAGGGATGTCGAGGATGCGCGGGAATGTCGCAGGCTGGAAGGGCCGGCCGCGGGCGGATGCCGCGATTATGTCGCCAGCCTGACGCCCGGCGAGGATGACGACCGGGAATTCTGATCGTCGTCAGCGGCAAGGGGAGGGAAATGATACGAGAGGGCGGAGCCGGCTCAGGCCGATCCGCTCTTGTCCTCCAGCATCCGTGTGCCGCCTTCCTTCACGGCCGCCTCGATCGCGCCCGAAAAGAAGCCCAGCATCGCCGGCAGCATCAGATGGACGCGCACATAGGCCTCCTCCACCTCCAGGCTGGCGGCGATTTCCTGGCCCATCGCCTTGATGTTCAGGATCATCTCATTCTCGCCCGGCCAGGCGGACTGCACCTCCGCGAAGCCGCCGGGAATGTGGCCGGCCAGATCGCCCACGCGCGCCTTCATCCGATCGCGCGCGCCGGCGCGGCCCAGCCGGTGCGGCACGTCGATCGTGAGCGGCGTCATTTCGCGCTCACCCGCCACACGGCGTTGCCGACATCGTCGGCAACCAGCAGCCCGCCGGTGCGATCGACGACCACGCCCACCGGTCGCCCGCGCGCCTGCTCGTTCTTGTCGAGAAAGCCCGACAGCACGTCGATCGGCAGGCCCACGGGGCGTCCGTTCCGGAAACGCACGAAGATCACCTTGTAGCCGGAGAAAGGCTTGCGGTTCCACGATCCGTGCTGGCCGATGAAGGCGCCGCTCGCGAAATGGGGGCCGAGCCTGGCGCCTTCGGAGAAAGCGAGCCCCAGGGAGGCTGTGTGCGGCCCCAGCGCATAATCCGGCCGGATCACATATTGCTGGAGGTCCTGATCGTCCTCTTCCTTGGGCCGGGTATCGGGCAGGCCGCCCCAATAATACCAGGGCCAGCCGTAGAAGCCGCCGAACTGCACCTCGGTGAGATAATCGGGGACGATATCGGAGCCCAGTTCGTCTCGCTCGTTAACGACCGTCCACAGCACCTTGCGGGTGGGCTCCCAGGCCATGCCATTGGGGTTGCGCAGGCCATAGGCGTAGATGCGATGTTCTTTCGTCTGGAGATCCACCTCCAGGATCGCGGCGCGCTCCTTCTCCACGGCCATGCCGCGTTCGCCCACGTTGGAATTCGATCCCACCGTCACGTACAGCAATTTGCCGTCGGGGCTGGCGATGATGTTCTTGGTCCAGTGATGGTTGATCGGGCCGCCCGGCAGATCAATCAGCTTCACGGGCTTCGCATCGATCCTGGTCTGGCCGGGCGTGAAGGGCACGCTCACGATCGCATCGGCATTGGCGATGTAGAGCATGGGGCCGACCAGCGCCATGCCGAAGGGCGAATTGAGCCCGGAGAGCAGCACCGAGCGGCTCTCCGCGATCCCGTCGCCATCCTTGTCGCGCAGCAGGGTGATGCGGTTGGCGCTCTTCGTGCCCGCGCCCGCGCGCGCCATGACGAGGCCCTGCACCTTGGCCTTGATGCCCTTATTGTCCTCGGGCTTGGGTGGCGCGTTGGTTTCGGCCACCAGAACATCGCCATTGGGCAAAGCGAGCAGCCAGCGCGGATGATCCAGCCCGGTCGCGAAGGGCTGCACCTTCAGGCCCGGCGCGGGCGTCGGCATCTCGCCCGGCTTCCAGCCCACGGCCTTCGCGACATGGACGAGCGGCACCAGCCCGGTATGGATCGAATCCAGCTTGGGTTTCGTGCCCTGTCCCGCCGTGATGTCGAGCCGGGCGCGCTGGTTGCGCACGGTGAAATAGAGGCCCGCCGCCGATGCGACGATCAGCAGGCCGACGAGGATGAGGATGCGCTTCAGCATGGCGGCGTAACGTTCCAGAAAGCGAAAGGTGGCCGGATGGCGAAAAGGGGCGGGCGGCTCAGGCCGGCTCCACCGGCGGGTGCAGGCGCAATCGCTCCACCCGGCGGGGATCGGCGGCGATCACCTCCAGCTTCCACCCGCTGGGATGCGTCACTGTCTCGCCCTGCTGCGGCACATGGCCGGCGAGCACCGAGGCGAGGCCGCCGAGCGTATCCACATCCTCCTCGATATCGGCGAGGCGCGGATCCACGGCTTCGGCCACCTCTTCCAGTTCGGTACGGGCGTCCGCATCCCATGCGCCATCGTCGAGCGGCACGAGCATCGCCATCGGCGTCTCGTCATGCTCGTCCTCGATCTGGCCGACGATTTCCTCGACGATATCCTCGATCGTGACGAGCCCTTCCGTGCCCGAATATTCATCCAGCACGATCGCGAGATGGGTGCGCGTCGCCCGCATTTCGGCCAGCAGATCCAGCACGCCCATCGATTCGGGCACGTAGCGCGGCTGGCGGATCAGGCCCGCCAGCGTTTCGGGCGGCTCCTGCCCGTTGGCGAGGATGGCGAACACGTCCTTGACGTGGATCATGCCGATCACATGATCCAGATCGTCTTGGAAAATGGGGAGGCGGCTGTGCCCGGCTTCAGCGAACACCTGCACCAGTTCGGCGAAGGGCGTGGTATCCGGAACCGCTATGATGTCGCCGCGCGTGACGCCTACGTCCCCGGCGGTGCGATCCCCGAAATCCAGCAGGTTGCGCAGCATCTGGCGCTCCGCGACCGAAAGGTCTCCCTTGGCCGGCGCGCCATGATCCTGTTCCTCATGCTCCTCGATCGCTTCCGCAATCTGGTCGCGAAGCGTCGGCTCGGCCTCGTTGCCGAAGAGCAGGCCGCGCAGGCCCGCCCACAATCGGCCGCCGTCATTCGCCTCAGCCATGGTCGCTCTCAGGCCTCCCGCACCACATAGGGATCCGCGATCCCGAGCGTGGCGAGCGCCGCGCGCTCCAGTTCCTCCATGTGATCGGCCTCGGCCTCTCCCTGCTCATGGTCATAGCCTAGCAAATGGAGCAGCCCGTGGACAATCAGATGGGTCGCATGATCCGCGATCGAGGCATGCTTCTCCGCCGCCTCAGCCGCCGTCACGCCATAAGCCAGCACGATATCGCCCAGCAGCACCTCGCCATCGTCGCTGTTGGTCAGACCCTCGATCATGTCGGCCTGCACCATCGGGAAGGAGAGGACGTTGGTCGGCTTGTCTTTCTGGCGATATTCGCGATTGAGCGTGCGCACCTCCTCATCGGAGGTGAAGAGCACCGAAACCTCGGCGGTGTACCGCGCCCGGGCGATGCCGGCATAGGGGCTCGTCGCGAGCGCCGCGGCGACGGCGCGTGAGGCCAGCGCCTCCCAGTCCGCTTCGGGCCACGGTTCCTCTACGGCGGTTTCTACATGGATCATGCGTCGCCTCGTAACGGCTGAGGAAGGATCATCCAAACGATAACCGGCGGGCGAGACCGCGCGATGGGCCGCCGCCATGGCCGGCCGCCCGTTTCGCAAAAGCCCGGATCGCGCGACGAACGACCTTCCCGCACCTGAGCCGGAGTTGTGATGCCAGTCCGATCAGGCGTCGTCCGGCCCCTCATAGGCCTGCACGATCTTGCCCACGATCGGGTGGCGCACCACGTCCGCCGCGCCGAAGCGGATCGTCGCGATCTCGCCTATGCCCTCCAACCGGTTCACCGCGTCCGCGAGGCCGGATTTGCCGATATCGGGCAGATCGATCTGGCGGGGATCGCCGCACACCACCATCCGGCTGTTCTGGCCGAAGCGGGTGAGGAACATCTTCATCTGCGCGGGCGTGGTGTTCTGCGCCTCGTCGAGGATCACGAACGCGTCGGAAAGCGTGCGGCCGCGCATAAAGGCGATCGGCGCGATCTCGATCTCTCCGCTCGCGATGCGGCGCTCCACCTGTTCGGCGGGCAGCATATCGTAAAGCGCGTCGTAAAGCGGGCGGAGATAGGGATCCACCTTCTCCTTCATGTCGCCGGGCAGGAAGCCAAGCCGCTCGCCGGCTTCCACCGCCGGGCGCGACAGGATGATGCGCTGCACCGATCCCTGGATCAGCTGCTGCACCGCCTGCGCGACGGCGACATAGGTCTTGCCGGTTCCCGCCGGGCCGAGCGCGAAGATCAGATCGGCCGATCCCAGCGCCTCCATGTAGCGCGCCTGGGTGGGCGATCGCGGCACGATCGTCTTCTTGCGCGTGCGGATCATCACCTGCGGCGGGGCCGATACGTCGTTGCGGATGATGCCGTCCAACGTGGGTTCGGAAGACATCTGGATCACCGCATCCACCATGCCGGCATCGACATCCTCGCCGCGCACGATGCGATTGTAGAGGCCGGACAAAACATCCCGCGCGCGGCCCGCCTGTTCGGCCTCTCCCTCGATCTGCAGCTTGTTGCCGCGCGCCGAGATATAGACACCCAGCCTGTGCTCTATCGCTATGAGATTCTTGTCATATTCGCCGAAAAGGCGGCCCAGCAATTGTGGGCGTTCGAAGGTGATTTCCAGGCGGGCACTGTCGCCTGCGCGGGCGGGGACTGGCTTGCGGCTCATCTGGTCCTTTAAGGCACGAGTCGGAATGGAATGTGGGCCGTATGTGTGACGATTGCCAGCATGATCTGGCCCGGGCGCTCCGGAACGTCCCACTGTGGGATGCGCGACACACCCACCGCCGCGCGCGCCGGCAGCGCCATCCCGGATGGAGCCCGGATGACCGAAACAGCCCTCAAGCCCGTCCGGCCGTGAAGGTCATCGCCACGCCGTTCATGCAATAGCGCTTGCCCGTCGGCTGTGGCCCGTCGTCGAAAACGTGGCCGAGATGGCCGCCGCAGCGCCGGCAATGCACCTCGGTGCGCGGCACGCCGATCTCGAAATCGGTCTTCGTCCGAACCGCGCCGGGCAGCGGCGCATAGAAACTGGGCCAGCCGGTATGGCTGTCATATTTGGTGCGCGACGAGAAAAGCGGCAGCGCGCAGCCTCCGCAGGCGAAGATGCCCGCGCGATGCTCCTCGTTCAGCGGCGAGGAAAAAGGGCGCTCTGTGCTGGCTTGGCGCAGCACGGCATAAGCGGGCGGCGACAATTTCTTCCGCCATTCGGCATCGGAGAGGGTGACGGCATATTTCGTCTCCACGGCGCCGCCGCGCGACGTCCACAGCAGGGCCACGGCAGAAGCCATGCCCATCGCTCCGATCGCCTCTCGCCGCGTCACCCGCATTCCTTCTCTCCTCGCTCCTTCAGGTAATTACGTTGGAAGCGGGCTCAAGGTTTCGCGATCGCGCCCCGGCCGGATTTAAGGACGTTGCGGCGAAACATCCGCGCGCCGATCCGAATCATCAGCGCCAGCGCGGCGAGCTGCCACAGCAGCGCCAGAGCGTGGGGCCAGAGCGCGGGAAACTGCGCCGCGCGCGACATCATCGCGAAGGGAGACGTCCAGGGGATGATCGCGGCGAGCCATCCCACGGCGCCGAAAGGCTCGGGCACGGCGGCCGAGGCGAGGCCGAAGACGAGCAACTGCCCCATCGTGAGCGGCATGGAGAGGGTCTGCACCTCGCGCACGCTGCCTGCCTGCGCGCCGACGCCCAGATAGAGCGCGCCGATCAGCAGATAGACGGTCGCGAAATAGAGAATGCCCAGCAGCAGGAAGGCCGGCCAGCCGACGGCGGGCGGAGCGAGCGCCCATTGTGGCGGCAGGAAGCCCGCCGCGATCACGCCCGCGCTCGTCCAGATCGCGACGCCGGTGAGGGAGACGCCGAGCATGCCGATCAACTTGCCGAGGAAGATGGCGTCGATCGGCACGGCGGCGGCCAGCAGCTCGATCACCTTGGAGGATTTCTCCTCGACCAGATTGGAGATCATCATGCCCGCGAGCAGCATCGTGAGGAAGAAGAGCACGAACTGCGATCCGCGCGCGAGATCGATGCGGCCATCGTCGCGGCGGCTGCCGCCATGGCCATCCTCGCGCCCCTCGTCCGCGCGCGTGACGATCCGCACTGGCGGGGGCAGCGCCTTGCCCAGCGCCCGCGCCGCGCGCGCCTGATCCACGATCAGGCCGATCCGCCCGGACAGGCGGGGCAGGGCGCTTGCCGGCGCGGAAAGGGTAGGGGTGTCCAGCGTGCCGGTCAGTACCGGCTGATCGCCCCGCTCGCCCGCGCGCTGGAGCCGGGGCAGGGCGCCGTCGCCCAGGCGATCCGCCAGCGCCGCGCGTGCCGCGATCAGTGCCTCGGCATCGGCGCGTGCCATGATGAGCTGGACGGACCGGCCGGCCGGCGGCCGCGACTGGCTGGCCATGATCGCGCCATAGCCACCACCGAGAAGCAGGGGCAGAAGCGGCCCGATCAGAAACAATATGAATGTTTTGGACCAGACTGTTGCCACATAATCCCGGCGCGCAATCACCCAGGCGGAGCGCAGTAGGCGGCTCATGCGGCCGGCTCCGGCTCGGGCTCCGCGCCGACGATCGCCACGAAGGCGTCGTGCAGGCTCGGCGGTTCGATGGCGAGTGTCTCTATGCCCGCTTTGGCGTCGATCAGCGCGGCCAGCAGCGGCTCGATCCCGTCCTGGGGAAGCTGGAACGACCACGCCCCGTCCCGAAAGGCGGCATCGGCCGGAAGCGCCGCGCGCCACGGCCCGTCCATCATCTTCGTGGCGAGGCGGACCCGCGACGGCAGCCGCGCCCGCGCCGCGGCGATCTCGCCCTCGAAGCGCACCTCGCCGCCGGCGATGATCGCGATCCGCTCGCACAGCCGCTCGGCATGGGCGATGACGTGGGTGGAAAAAAGGATGGTCGCGCCGCCCGCCGCCTGCGCTCGTATCAGCCCCTCCAGCCTTTGCTGGTTGATCGCGTCGAGCCCGGAAAAGGGCTCGTCCAGCACGATCAGGCGCGGATGATGGACGATCGTGCCCAGCAGCTGCACCAGCTGCGCCATGCCCTTGGAGAGCGTGCGGATCGGGCGATCGGCGGGCAGGCCATGCTCTGCCAGCAGCGCGATCGCGCGTCGCCGCCCCTCGGCCAGAGGCAAGCCCCTGAGCGCGCCCATGAAGGCGATCGCCTCGCGCGCCGTCATCCCCGGATAGAGGCCGCGTTCCTCGGGCAGATAGCCCACCTGCGGCGCCACCGAGAGCGGATCCTTCGCACCCAGAATGCGCCGCTCGCCGCCATCCGGATCGATGATGCCCAGCAGCATGCGCAGCGTCGTCGTCTTGCCGGCGCCATTGGGGCCGAGAATGCCGTAGATGCTGCCGGCCGGCACAGACAGGTTCACGCCGCGTACGGCCGCCACGCCGCCAAATGTTTTGGCGAGGGCGATGGCGCTGATGGCGGGATCGGGCATGGGCGGCGGCTCATAGCTCCACTTCGCCCCGTCGCGCCAGCGCCGTATCCCGCCCGTCCCGTTCCTTTCCCCGCCTGATCCGGCACGCTCCTGCCGATCATGCCGGGAAAGATCGGGATGACGGGCCTGCGAAAATGCTAAAGGCGGCCCCATGTCCCATGTCGACAGCCTCGAAAGCCGCCTGAAGGAGGAGGCCGCCCGCCTGGGTTTCGTCCAGTGCGGCATTGCGCGCGTGCCGGCGGAATGGCTCGCGGGTGGGCGGCTCCATGTCTGGTTGGGCGAGGGGGCGCATGGCGAGATGGGCTGGATGGCGGATCGGGCCGATCAGCGCGCGCATCCGGCGGCACTGTGGCCCGAGGCCAGATCCGCGATCATGCTGGGCATGAGCTATGCGCCGCCCGCCGATCCGATGCTGCTGGCGGAAGAGCGCGGCATGGGCCGCATCTCGGTCTATGCGCAGGGCCAGGATTATCATGACATCGTCAAGAAGGCGCTGAAGGCGCTCGCCCGCTGGCTGGTGGCGCAGGGCGAGGCGCTCCAACTCAAGGTGTTCGTGGATACGGCGCCGGTGATGGAAAAGCCGCTCGCCATGCTCGCGGGGCTCGGCTGGCAGGGCAAGCACACCAATGTGGTGAGCCGCGAGCATGGCAGCTGGCTGCTGCTGGGCGCGATCCTCACCGATCTGGAGCTGGCGCCCGATCCCCCGGCCGAGGATCGCTGCGGATCCTGCGATGCCTGCCAGAGCATATGCCCGACCCAGGCCTTTCCCGCACCCTACAGGCTGGATGCGCGACGTTGCATCTCTTACTTAACGATCGAGCATAAGGGGCCGATTCCAAAAGAATTTCGGGATTCGATCGGCAATCATGTCTATGGCTGCGATGATTGCCTTGCCGTCTGTCCGTGGAACAAGTTCGCCGCGACGGCGCATGCCCATCTCGCCTTTCGCGGCCGCGCCGAATTGCAGGCGCCGGACCTCGCTGATCTGCTCGCGCTGGACGACGCCGCCTTCCGGCAGGTGTTTGCGGGCTCCCCGATCAAGCGGATCGGGCGTGCGCGCATGGTGCGCAACGCGCTGATCGCGGCGGGCAATAGCGGCGATCCCGCTTTGTCTTCGATCGTGGAGCGCCTGCTGGACGATGAGGCGCCGGTGGTGCGCGGCGCGGCGATCTGGGCGCTGGCCAGGCTGGATCGGCCGCGCGCATGCGCCGCGATCTGGCGGATGGATCGGGAAGAGGATGCCGACGTGATCGGCGAATGGCGGGCGCTGGCCTAGTGTTCCGCGCCTGCAGAACCATGCTGGCGCTTCAACCGGGGCGTGGCCCGCTCTAGGAAGGGCGCATGCGTGCCATTCATCACATCGCGATCATCTGTTCCGATTATGATCGCTCGAAGCATTTCTACTCCGGGATACTCGGCTTTCCCGTGCTGGCGGAGGCTTATCGCAAGGAGCGGGATTCTTGGAAATGCGATCTCGATGCGGGCAATGCCCAGATTGAGCTTTTCTCCTTCCCGTCGCCGCCGCCCCGCGTGAGCCGGCCGGAAGCATGCGGCCTGCGCCATCTGGCGTTCGTCGTGGCGGATATCGATGCGGAGGTCGCCCGGCTGGAAGGCCATGGCATCGCGCTGGAGCCGATCCGGATCGATCCCTATACGGATCGGCGCTTCACCTTCTTTTCCGACCCGGACGGCCTGCCGCTGGAGCTGTACGAGCAGGCTTGAGAGGCTCGCTCGGCCGGGCGAGCGAGGCGATGCAGGAGGCGCGGTCGAAATCCGCGCCGCCGGGCGTGCGCGTGTCGATCCACGTCACCTTGGGATCCCCGCCGGCGGCGGGCGGATAGAGATAGGTATCCAGTACGCAGGCGGGCGAGCGGAATTGCAGCTTGCGCGCGCTGCCCTCGCGCAGATCGAGTGCGGGCGGCCCCAGCAGCGCGATCAGCGTCGGCGCATTCTGCCCCATCACACGGGTCAGGCCCGCGGCGGGCGCGGCCGAAGGGGAGGGCGGGGGCGCCGGTGTCGAGACGGGCGGGGTCGTCGGCCCGCAGGCGGCGAGCGCCAAGGCGAGCAGGAGGGGCGGTGCGAGAAACGGGCGCTGCATCTCCTCTCTCTCGCCGCGCGGCGGCTTCGGGGCAAGTCGTTGCCGCCGGAGCGCGCCGTAGGGGCGCCGTCCCGAGTGTGCGCTTCCCCTTCGCACGATCAGGCTCTAGGCCGGATCGATGTGTTTACGGAGATCTCAGTGAGCGAACCCACCATCGATATCGTGGCCATCGGCAATGCCATCGTCGACGTTCTGGCCTCGGCCGATGACGCCTTCCTCGCCCGCCATGGCATGAGCAAGGGTGCGATGCAGTTGCTGAACGCCGATCAGGCGAAGACTCTCTACGATGCGATGGGGGCCGGACGCGAGATCAGTGGCGGCTCTGCGGCGAACACGCTGGCGGGCGCGGCCTCGCTGGGCGCCAGATGCGCCTTCATCGGCCAGGTCGCCACCGATCAGTTGGGCGAGGTCTTCACCCACGATATCCGCGCGCAGGGCGTGGATTTCGTCACGCCCGCCCGCACGCTGGAAGCGCCGACGGCGCGCTGCCTGATCCTCGTGTCCGAGGATGGCCAGCGCACGATGAACACCTATCTGGGCGCCGCCCAGTATCTGCCGCAGGATGCGATCGTGGAGGCGGAGATCGCCAGCGCCAAGGTGCTGCTGCTCGAA
Source organism: Sphingomonas sp. (assembly GCF_003248515.1). GTDB lineage: Bacteria > Pseudomonadota > Alphaproteobacteria > Sphingomonadales > Sphingomonadaceae > Sphingomonas_I. The sequence continues at coordinate 81,378 of NZ_QFOB01000007.1, read as the reverse complement.
GGCTATCTGTGGGATCCGGCCGAGCCGCGCGAGGCGATGAAGCGCGCGATCCGCATGGCCCGCACGGCCGGGCGCAAGGTGGCGCTGGGCGTGTCGGCCGTGTTCTGCATCCACAATCACCGGGCCGATTTCCTCGCCTTGCTGGATGCGGGCGACATCGACATCCTCTTTGCCAATGAAGAGGAAGTGCTGGCGCTGGCCGGCACGGAGGATTTCGAGGAGGCCGTCGCCTTCACCGCCGCCAAGGTGGAACTGCTGGTCACGACGCGCGGCCCGGATGGCGCGATCGCGCTTTCGGGGGGCGAGCGGGCCAGCGTGCCGGCCGAGCCGATCGCGAAGATCGTCGACACGACCGGCGCGGGCGATCTCTTCTCGGCGGGTTTCCTCGTCGGTTACGTGAATGGCAAGGGGCTGGAGGAGAGCCTTCGCATGGGCGCGATCGCGGCCGCCGAAGTCATTTCCCACTGGGGCGCGCGCCCCGAAGTGGCGCTCGACAAGCTCATCGCCGAAAAACTCGGCTGAGCCCGAGGCGGGCCACCCCGCGCCTCCGCCTTTGCAGGGGGCGCGGAGTGACCGATGCGAAGGGGTGCGGCGCGCCCCGGATGGGCGCCGTCCCGTGAAGCTTACAGACCGTCCAGGCTCTTGCTGACCAGGATGTTCACCGCCACGCGGCGATTCTGGGCCTTGCCCTCGTCCGTTTCATTGCTGGCGGCCGGATCTGCCTTGGCCATCCCCGTCGGCGTCAGCATGCGATAGGGCTTCCATCCGCAATTCTGCTGCAGATAGTTGATGACCCGCGCGGCGCGCTTCTCGCTCAACTCCTGATTGAGATCGTCGCTGCCGGTCGAATCCGTATAACCCACGACGAGCATCAGCGCATTCTCCGTCGCCTGGGCGGATGTGGCGGTGGCGCAGAGATTGGTCTTGTCCTCGGAAGACAGTTCCGATCGGCCGGTGGCGAAGTGCACGTTCGTCGTGCTCTTCACATTATATTTGTCGATATCGCCCATGTGGCCGCGCAGCGCCTCGGTCGCCGCCGTCTGCTCGGCGAAGCGCTGATCCGTGCCGTTGCGGATCATCGTCGCGGTACGGAAATCGCTGTTGCGCAGGTTGATCTGGCTGGCGACGAGCGCGCCGTCCGTCTCGCCCTCATTGGGCTGCAACGTTTTCACCGTGATCGGCAGGCCGTTGAGCAGTTGCTCCGATGCCAGCTTGGTGCTGCCGCTGAACAGGCCGCCACCGGCCTTGATGCGCGTCTCGTCATTCACGGCGATGATGGTGGTGGTGCCGTCCGGCGCCTGCACCTTCAGTCTGTCGCCGTTGCGGGCGACGATCACGCCCTTGATCTCCGGTCCCGCCGTCTTCGCTTTCACGATGATGTTGGGATCGGGCGCGTTCTCCTGCTGTTGTGCAGCCAGGCTTGCCGATGCCGACAAGGTCAGCGCGGTCACAAGCAATCGAACACCTGGCTTTTTGGAAATAACTCGCATGGAAGCGACTCCTCTCATCTGCCCCGGCCGACCATGGGTGTTCAGAATGACCTGTCCGCCACATGAATGCGCCGGGCGAGACCATGGAATCAGCCGATGATAGGAGTGAGTCCTGCGGCAAGACGATGATTTTGCTTGCCTCCACGCACGTCTCGGCGCGCGTCCGGAATCGTCCTTCGCGGCCCGTCGCCACGCCAGAGGGGACGAAAAAGAAAGGGGCGGCCCCTTGCGGGACCGCCCCCTGATGGCGTGTCGGGCAGGCCTCAGTGCGTGCCGGGCACCGGCGGGTTCAGGCCCTCATAGGCCTCGTCCTCGGCCACATCGATGATGCCCCGGCCGAGATTGGAACGGCTGCGGCTGTAGAGGAAATAGACGACCAGGCCGACCGCGGCCCAGCCGAAGAAGAGCAGGATCGTTTCCTTGGAGAGGCTGAAGAACAGATAGATGCAGCCGATGATGGAAACGGGCGCCGTCACCATGATGGCGGGCGTGCGGAAGGGGCGGTGGCGCGTCGGATCGGTCTTGCGCAGCACCATCACCGCGATCGATACCGCCGCGAAGGCGAAGAGCGTGCCGGAATTGGACACGTCCGCCAGCAGGCCGACCGGAAAGAAGGCGGCGAACAGCGTGACGAACACCCCGGTCAGCATCGTGATGACGTGCGGCGTGTGGAAGCGCGGATGAATCTTCGAGAAGAATTCCGGCAGCAGGCCATCGCGGCTCATCACGAAGAAGATGCGGGTCTGGCCGAACATCATCATCAGGATGACGGAGGGCAGCGCGATGATCGCGGCGGCGCCCACCAGCCAGCCCACGAACGGCCAGCCCACCTGCTTGAGCGTCCAGGCCAAAGCCTCCTTGGAACAGACCACCGCCTGTTCTTGAATCGCGCCGCAGGCGGCCGAAAGCGCCGGCGTGCCGGGCGAAAGCACTTCGTGATTGGGGCCAAAAACGGGCTGCGCGCCCACCGTGCCGATCACGCCCGATGCCACCAGCATGTAGAAGATGGTGCAGATGCCGAGGCTGCCGATCAGGCCGATCGGCATGTTGCGCTGCGGATTCTTGGTCTCCTCGGCCGCCGTGGAAACGGCATCGAAGCCCACATAGGCGAAGAAGATCGAGGCGGCGGCGCCGGAAATGCCTGCGAAGCCGAGCGGCGCGAAGGGCGTGAACTGGCCGGTCTTGATGACCGGGATGGTCAGGATCACGAAGAAGGAGAGGGCAAGGATCTTCACCGCCACCAGCACGGCATTGACGGTGGCGCTCTCCTTGGTGCCCTTCACGAGCAGCGCGGTGATGACCGACGCGATCAGCATCGCCGGCAGGTTGATGCTGCCCCCGTCGAAGGGGCCGCGCACCAGGGCATGCGGTATCGTGATGTTGAAGCTCGTATTGAGCCAGCCGATGAAATAGCCCGACCAGCCCACGGAAACGGCGCCGGCCGCGATCGCATATTCGAGGATCAGCGCCCAGCCGACCATCCACGCCACCAGCTCGCCCATCACGGCATAGCTATAGGTGTAGGCGGAGCCCGATACGGGCACCATCGCCGCCATTTCGGCATAGCAGAGCGCCGCCACCGCGCAGACGAAGCCCGCGATGACGAAGGACAGCATCATGCCCGGTCCGGCCTTCTGCGCGGCCTCGGCCGTCAGCACGAAAATGCCGGTGCCGATCACCGCGCCGATGCCGAGCATGGTCAACTGGAAGGGGCCGAGCGAACGCGTCAGGGACTTTTTCTGGGCTGTCGCCAAAATGGCATCCAGCGGTTTGACGCGTCCGAAGATCATGCAAATTTCCCCTTAAGCCCGCGATCGTTGGCGGGCGCCTGAGCCGAGACTAGCCGCAAAACCGAAACGCGCAACCGTTTAGCGATGTTTCGGTGATTCGGCCGATCCGCCTCGCTTTCCGGCAAGAAGCGTCGCTGGCGTAGGGAAATCCGTTTCGGCGGCGATCAGTGTGCGGCCGGCACCATTTCGTGAAACTGGCGGCCGCCGAAGATGTGGACGTGCAGGTGCGGCACCTCCTGATGCCCGTGCTGTCCCATGTTGGCGAGCAGCCGGTAGCCGCTTTCGGCCAGCCCCGCCGCACGCGCGACATGCCCGACCGCGCGCACGAAGCCGGCGATTTCCGCATCCGAGGCCTTCGTCGAGAAATCGTCCCACGAAACATAGCGTCCCTTGGGAATCACCAGCAGATGAAGGGGGGCCTGCGGATTGATGTCGTGGAAGGCGAAGGCATAGCCGTCCTCATAGACGGCCTTTGCCGGAATCTCTCCGCGCAGGATCCGCGCGAAGACGTTGGCATCGTCATAGGGGAGCGAGGGATCGATGGGCATGTCAGTCTCTCCGATATGGCGTTGCGCAAGCGAGACGGCCGGCCCCCCGGATCAGCCGCGCGCGGCCTTTTCCGCTATGCCCGAAACGCCCTCGCGCCGGTCCAGTTCGGCCAGCACCTCGGACAGCGGCACGCCGGCATCCGCCAGCAGCACCATCAGGTGAAAAAGGGTGTCAGCCGCCTCGCCGATCAGCTCGCCACGATCCTCGGCCAGCGCGGCCACGATCGTCTCCACCGCCTCCTCGCCCAGCTTGCGGGCGATCTTCGGCCGGCCCTTGGCGAACAGGTTCGCCACATAGGACGAGGCCGGGTCCGCGCCGCGCCGGGCGGCGATCGTCGCTTCCAGCCTTTCGAGCGTGCCGCTCAAGCGACCGCCTCGAGCAGCCCCTCGAACAGCCGCCGGCCGTCTGTATTGCCATGCGCGGCCTCGATCGCGCGCTCCGGGTGCGGCATCAGGCCCAGCACGTTGCCGCCGGCATTGACGATCCCCGCGATGCTCCGCGCCGAACCGTTGACCGGCTCGCCATAGCGGAAGGCGACGCGGCCTTCGCCTTCCAGCCGGTCCAGCGTCTCCTCGTCGGCGGCATAATTGCCGTCATGATGCGCCACCGGCAGGCCGATTTCCTCGCCCGCATCATAACGGCTGGTGAAGAGCGACTGGCTGTTGCCCACTTCCAGCGAAACCGTGCGGCAGACGAAGGCGAGGCCCGCATTGCGCATCAGCGCGCCGGGCAGCAGCCCCGCCTCGGTCAGCACCTGAAAGCCGTTGCACACGCCCAGCACGGGCACGCCGCGCGCCGCCGCCTCGGCCACGGCGCGCATCACCGGCGATCGCGCCGCCATCGCGCCGGAGCGCAGATAATCGCCATAGGAGAAGCCTCCCGGCACGGCGATGAGGTCCACGCCATCGGGCAGCCCGGTTTCGCGATGCCAGAGCATGACGGGATCGGAGCCGGTCACCTCGCGGATCGCCACCGCGAGATCGCGATCGCAATTGGAGCCCGGAAAGACGAGAACGGCGGATTTCATGGGCTTAACCCCGCTCGATGCGATAATTCTCGATCACGGTATTGGCGAGCAGCTTGCGGCACATCGCATCGAGATCCGCATCGCTGACATTGGCATCGTGATCCAGCTCGATCAGCTTGCCCTGCCGCACCTCTTCGACGCCCGAAAAGCCGAGCCCGTCGAGCGCGTGATGGATGGCTTTGCCCTGCGGATCGAGCACGCCGTTCTTCAGGGTCACATAGATGCGCGTCTTCATGGGCTCGCCTCTGTTCGGCCAAAGGGCCGCTCGTGTCGCGCGGCCTATGGCGCGCGGAACGGCGGGGGGCAAGCGGGCTTTGGCCGGGAAGAGGGCGGATCGTCTGTTCGGGCAGCGCCGGCCCGGCCTGATGCCGGGGTGATCCAAGAGGATGACCGCGATTGGGGCGAGAGCGGCCGTGCGGCTCGTCCTTTGCAATGTAGGATTTGATGTGGCCTTGGCCTGTCCGCCCCTCCCAATGGAGTCGGGTGCTATGCCGCCCATCGCCCCGTCCGGAAACTGTTGCCGTCGCGCGCATCTGCGGGAGCAAGCCCGCGCGCCGCGCGCCCGCCCGTAGGGGGCGCGACTTTCGTGTGGCTTTCGGCGCGCCGGCGCCCCTTTCTCTCGCCGCGCTAAGATGCGAGGGTCTGTCATCGCGGCCCGATCGGTCGCCATGATTTGCCGACCGGAGACGATTTTGCGCGCACTGGCTGTTCTGCTTTCCACGGCGTTGCTCGCCGCCACGCCCACCCTTGCCCAGAAGCCCGCCGATGGCGCCGAGGATGCCAAGCTCACGGCCCTGTTCGCGGACAGCGACGAGGCGAGCCTGCGCCGCAATCCCCTGTCCGCCCTCTATCGTGGCGATGTGCGCTATGCGGGCAGCATCGGCGATCTGTTCACCGATGCGCACCAGGCGGCCGAATGCGCGGCCAGCGAGAAGGATGCGAAGGATCTCCACGCGATCGATCGCAAGGCGCTGAGCGCGATCAATCGCATCGCCTATGATGTGTTCGAGGCGGATACGGTGCTGGATCTGCGCCTCTGCCATGATCGTGATCTGCAGCTTTCCTTCGCGGTTCGCCCGATCAACCATTTTCAGGGCTTTCACCTGAGCTATGCCGAGCTGGCCTCGGGGCAGGGGGCGGCGCCATTCCGGACGCTGGCGGATTACGAGAATAATCTGAGGCGCAATCGCGAGTTTGCGGGCGCGATCGATCGGATCATCGGCCGCTTCCGGCAGGGCATGAAGCTGGGCATCGTCCAGTCGAAGCTCACGACGCGCAACATGATCGAGCAACTCGATCTCCAGATCGGCAAGGGCGTGGAAGGCTCCATCTATGCCGAGCCCTATGCCGATATGCCGGAAACGATCCCGGCCGCGGATCAGGCGCGACTGAAGGCGCAGCAGATCGCGCTGATCCGCGATTCCATGCTGCCGGCGCTCGTTCGTCTGCGCGATTTCCTGCGCGATGCCTATCTGCCCGCGGCACGCGAAGGCGTGGGCCTTTCCGCGATGAAGGGCGGCGAGAAGGTCTATTCCTACCTGATCCAGCGCAGCACGACCCTGCCGCTCACGGCGGCGGAGGTGCATCGCATCGGCCTTGCCGAAGTGGCGCGCATCCGGGGCGAGATGGCGGTGGCGGCGAAGTCGGCTGGTTTTCAGGGCGATCTGGCCGAACTGTTCACCTATATGCGCACGGACAAGCGCTTCCAGCCATCCAGCGTGGATCAGTTGCGGCAGGGCTTCTTCGCGATCCGCACGCGCGTGGAATCCCGGATCGGCGAGCAATTCTCCATCCTGCCCAGGGCGCCGCTCGATATCCGGCCGACACCGGCCTTCAAGGAGAAGAATGCGGCCGGCGGCGAATATATGCGCGGCACGGCCGATGGCACGCGCCCCGGCGTGTTCTTCTATAACGGCTATGATCTGCCCTCCCGCTACATGTGGGAGATGGAAACATTGTTCCTGCACGAGGCGGAGCCGGGCCATCATTTCCAGATCAGCCTGGCGCAGGAGAATGCCGCGCTCCCCAATTTCATGCGCTATGGCGGCAATACCGCCTTCGTGGAGGGCTGGGCGCTCTATGCCGAGACGCTCTGGAAGCAACTGGGCATGGAAAGCGATCCGTGGCAGCGGCTGGGCGGCCTGAATGACGAGATGCTGCGCGCCATGCGCCTCGTCGTCGACAGCGGCATCCATGCCTATGGCTGGGATCGCGATCGTTCGATCAAATATATGCTCGACAATTCGCCGGAGGCGGTGACCGACGCCACCGCCGAAGTGGAGCGCTACATCGCCATTCCGGGGCAGGCGCTGGCCTACAAGATGGGCCAGCTCACCATTTCCCGACTCAAGGCCAGGGCGATGGCCGAGCTGGGCGCGAAATTCGATCCGCGCGAATTCCATGCCCAGGTGCTGATGACGGGTGCGCTCCCGCTGACGGTGCTGGAAAAGAAGATCGACGACTGGATCGCGGCGAAGAAAGCCGCGTGAAGCGGCTTCTTTCGCCCGATCCGGTCCGGGCGGAAACTACCTGTATTGCCGATATCATACACCTTGGGTAGATTCGGCCGGCTTTGGTAAGAGGAGACGTCGCATGCCCGGTCCCAGCCCCTGGTCCCACCATCGCAGCGCCAGCGTGTCCGACGATATCGATTTCGAGATCAAGGGGCAGGAACTCCAGTTCGTGGAGATCGAACTGGATCCGGGCGAAAGCGCGGTGGCCGAGGCCGGCGCCTTCGTGTGGAAGGATGCCGATATCGAGATGACGACGGTGTTCGGCGATGGCAGCGGCGGGCAGGGCGGCGGCTTCATGGACAAGCTGCTGGGCGCCGGAAAGCGTCTGGTGACGGGGGAGAGCCTGTTCACCACCGTCTTCACCCATCATGGCCGGGGCAAGGCGCGCGTCGCCTTCGCCTCGCCCACGCCGGGCGCGATCCTGCCGATCAAGCTTTCCGATGTCGGCGGCACATTGATCTGCCAGAAGGACAGCTTCCTGGCGGCGGCGCGCGGTGTTTCCATCGGCGTCCAGTTCCAGCGCCGGATCATGACCGGGCTGTTCGGCGGCGAAGGCTTCATCATGCAGAAGCTGGAGGGGGATGGCTGGGTGTTCGTCCAGATGGGCGGCACGCTCGTCGAGCGCGAACTGCGCGCGGGCGAAGTGGTGCATGTCGATACGGGTTGTCTCGCCGCCTACACGGCGGGCGTCGATTTCGATCTGGAGATGGTGCGCGGCGTGCGCTCGATGTTCTTCGGCGGGGAGGGGGCGTTTTTCGCGAGGCTCAGGGGGCCGGGCAAGGTCTGGATCCAGTCGCTGCCCTTCTCGCGGCTGGCCGGGCGGATGCTGGCGGCGGCAGGCGGCACGGGCGGGCAGAATCGGGGCGAAAGCTCGCTTCTGGGCGGGCTCGGTCACTTCATTGGGGGCAATGAATAGCCCTTTCCCGCCGTTGCACCGCCCTGACGGGGCGGCGTGCGCCGGAAGATATGGCAAGTAATCCATCAACCATTTACGTTCCGTAAGGAAGGTTTCGCTAACGTTCCGGTCACCAACCGATGGACGAGGCTTCCGGCGGCGTCGCGGAGACGCCCGGATCGCGAATGGGAGATGATGGATGAGCCGCTATCGAGACGCCGTGGCCGACATATTAGCCGCTGCCGATATCAGGATCGACGGTGATCGCCCGCATGACATCCGGGTGAAGAATGATGCCTTCTACCAGCGCTTCCTGAAGGATGGCCGGATGGGCATCGGCGAATCCTACATGGATGGCTGGTGGGAGTGCGACGCGCTCGACGAGATGTTCCTCCGCTTCTTCCAGTCGCGCCACGCCATTACCCAGCAGACGAAGAGCCTGCGTTTCCTGACGACCGCCATCCAGGCGAAGATCATACCCGAAGGATCGGCCAAGCGCGCCTACGAGATTGGCGAGAAGCATTATGACATCGGCCTTTCGCTGTATCAGCGGATGCTCGACAAGCGCATGGTCTATACCTGTGCCTATTGGAAGAATGCGAGCAATCTGGATGAGGCGCAGGAAGCCAAGCTGGATCTCGTCTGCCGGAAGATGAAGCTGGAACCGGGCATGCGCGTGCTGGACGTGGGCTGCGGCTGGGGCAGCTTCGCCAAATATGCGGCCGAGAAATATGGCGTGCACGTCACCGGCATCAGCGTGTCGAAGGACCAGATCGAGCTGGGCCGCGAACGCTGCGCCGGGCTGCCGATCGAGCTGAAATATCAGGATTATCGCGATCTGGACGAGCAGTATGACCGGATCGTCTCGATCGGCATGTTCGAGCATGTCGGCCAGAAATATTTCGACGTCTTCATGAAGACGATGGCCCGTTCGCTGAAGGATGACGGGCTGATGCTGCTCCACACGATCGGCTTCAACAATTCGAACTATTTCAATCCGTGGCTCGACAAATATATCTTCCCGGGCTGTTACGTGCCGTCGGTGGCGCAGATGACGAAGCCGATGGAGGATCTGCTCACGATCGAGCATCTCCAGAATATCGGAGTCAATTACGATCCCACGCTGATGGCGTGGCACGAGAATTTCGTCCGCAGCTGGCCCGAGATCGCGCACGAATATGACGAGCGCTTCTATCGGATGTGGACCTTCTACCTCTTGTCCTGCGCGGCGGGCTTCCGCGGGCGCTTCATCCAGGTGTGGCAGTTCGTGCTCAGCAAGAAGGGCGTGCCCGGCGGCTATTATTTCGACGAGTGAGAGCCGCGCCCGGAGCTATGCCGGGCCGGCGCGTTCCCGAACGGGATCCCGGGAGCAATCCGTTCAGTGATCGATCGTCACCGTGGAGGGGTGGTGGCGATCGAGATGCTTGCGGATGATCTTCAGGTTGCGGCTGTTGGAGCGGAAGAAGAGATCGGGGACTGCGCCGATCCAGGGGATGGCGCCCAGCAGGAAATCGAAGCCGACATTGCCCATCATCCGGGCGATCTGCCAGCGCGACATGCCAAGGTTGCGCGCCTCCCACACCATCCAGCCGCCCAGCAATGCCGCGATGGCGCTGCCCGCGACGGGAATGATGTCCAGCACCACATCCAGCCCGACCTGACGGTTGAGGCCGGGGATCACGAACATCCGCTCCAGCAGCGCCTCCATCGTTTCGATCCGCTTGCGCACGGATGCGGGGTCGCGGCCCAGGCCGGGGAGGCCATCGGCGATCGGATGGTAACGGCGGGTCGTCGTTCCGGGCACTCGTCATCTCCTCCTGCGGTATCAGCGCGTGGGCCTGACGCATGTTCCCGCACCGTTTATATGGGGAGGCGCAGGCCGGTATGAAACGGGCTTGCCAAATCGGACGATGAGAGGAAGTCGGGGGCGATGTCCTTCCTACAGACGATATTGTGCCGGTTCGGCTATCACATCCGCTCGAAGAGCAAGGCGAAGAAGACCGAGGCAGGCTGGAAGAGTGTCTGCCGCGGCTGCGGGGAGCCCATGCTCAAGCTCAAGGGCGGCGACTGGCAGATGATGATGAAGCCGCCCGAGCCGACGAGCGCGGAACGTGCCCGTCTGCGCGAGATCGAGGCACGAAAACGCCGGACTCCGCCGCCGCGCCGGAAGCGGCCGGTCGATCGCTAGAAGCGGGTTGCGTCTGGCGGATCGGAGGCCGGTATCGCGCCTCGCGGTGCCGCGGGCTCTGCCAGCGATGTCGTCACACGGGCGTGAAGCGGGCGCGTGGCGCCCTTCGCATCCGATCCGGAAGAGCCGATTCACAGGACGGGCGAGGCGTACGATCCGCAATGCAGGGCCGCAACGGAACCCGACAGACAGGCTGCGGTGCCATCCGGGTGAGCGCCGCTTCCCGGCAATATTGGTGCGGACGGCGGGACTTGAACCCGCACTCCCGAAGGAAACCGATTTTAAGTCGGCAGCGTCTACCGATTCCGCCACGTCCACGTCATGCGGACGCAAAGGCCGCAAGCGATGCCTGCGTCAATCGTCCTTGATGTTCAGGCGGGCGCGCATTTCCTTGCCCGGCTTGAAATAGGGAACACGCTTCGCATCGACGGCGACCGGCTCACCGGTGCGGGGATTGCGACCCGTGCGGGCATCGCGGGCACGGGTGGTGAAGGTGCCGAAGCCTCGCAGTTCGACGCGCCCGCCCGCCGCGAGGCGAGACGTGATGGCGTCGAAAATGCAGGTGACTATCCGTTCGACCTCGCTCGCGGCGAGATCGGGATGATCCCGACTGAGAGCCGCAACAAGCTCAGACCTGATCACGCGAGCGTCCCCTTTCTCGTTCGCGGGGCGCTGGGATTGCGACCCCCCACGGATCGATCCACGTCCGTAACGGACTTACGCAGACTTCCTGTAATAGATCAACAGCCATGAGTGGAGGGCGGCATGAACCGCCCTCCACGCACGTTGATCACGCCTCGTCGCGGGCCTTCAGGGCAGCGCCCAGAATGTCGCCGAGCGACGCACCCGAGTCGGACGAGCCATATTGCTGCACGGCCTGCTTCTCTTCCGCAAGCTGCATCGCCTTGATCGAGAAGGTCGGCTTCTTCGAACGATCGAAGCCGGTCACCATCGCATCGAACTTCTGGCCGGGCTGGTAACGCTCCGGACGCTGCTCGTCGCGATCGCGGCCCAGGTCGCTGCGCTTGATGAAGCCGTGCGCCCCATCGTCGCCCACCTGCACGTCGAGGCCGCCGTCATTGACCGCGAGCACCGTGACGGTGACGATCTGGTTCTTGTTGACGCCCGAGCCGCCGGCCGACGCGCCACCCGAAACGCCACCGCGCTCCAGCTGCTTGATGCCGAGCGAGATGCGCTCCTTCTCGGGATCGATGTCCAGAACCTGCGCCTGGATCGTCTCGCCCTTGTGGTGCATCGCGAGGGCTTCCTCGCCGGTGACGCCCCAGGCGATGTCCGACATGTGGACCATGCCGTCGATGTCGCCATCGAGGCCGATGAACAGGCCGAACTCGGTCGCGTTCTTGACTTCGCCCTCGACGGTCGAGCCGATCGGGTGACGCTCCGCGAACGAATCCCACGGATTGTTCTGGGCCTGCTTCAGGCCGAGCGAGATGCGACGCTTCTCTTCATCGACCTCGAGGATCACGACCTCAACCTCCTGCGAGGTGGAGACGATCTTGCCCGGATGGACGTTCTTCTTCGTCCAGCTCATTTCGGAGACGTGGACGAGGCCCTCGATGCCGCTCTCCAGCTCGACGAACGCACCATATTCGGTGATGTTCGTGACGCGGCCCGAGAACTTCGCGCCGACCGGATACTTGGCGCCGGCGCCTTCCCACGGATCGCTCTCGAGCTGCTTCATGCCGAGGCTGATGCGCTGCGTATCGCGGTTGATGCGGACGATCTGGACGCGGACCGTGTCACCGATGTTGATGACTTCGGACGGATGATTGACGCGCTTGTAGCTGATGTCGGTGACATGCAGCAGGCCGTCGATGCCACCCAGATCCACGAACGCACCGTAATCGGTGATGTTCTTGACGACGCCATCGACCACCTGGCCCTCGGCCAGACTCTGGATGAGGCCGGTGCGCTGCTCGGCGCGGGTCTCTTCGAGGACGGCGCGGCGCGAGACGACGATGTTGCCGCGGCGGCGATCCATCTTCAGCACCTGGAAGGGCTGCGGGATGTCCATCAGCGGGGTCACGTCGCGGACCGGGCGGATATCGACCTGCGAGCCGGGCAGGAAGGCCACGGCGCCGTTGAGATCGACGGTGAAGCCACCCTTCACGCGGCCGAAGATCACGCCGTCGACGCGGTTGCCGGCGGCGAATTCGCCTTCCAGCTTGTCCCAGGCGGCTTCGCGGCGGGCGCGGTCGCGGCTGAGCATCGCTTCGCCATGGCTGTTCTCCACGCGGTCGACATAGACCTCGACCTCGTCGCCCACCTTCAGCTCGGCCTTCACGCCGGGCGCGGGCGCGAATTCGCGCAGCGGCACGCGGCCTTCGGACTTGAGGCCGACATCGATGACGGCAACGTCATTCTCGATGGCGGTGACGGTGCCCTTCACGACGCGGCCTTCGAATCCAGTGGATTCGCCGCCGAGCGTGTCGTTCAGGAGCGCCGCGAAATCGTCGCGGGTGGGAAATGCCACAGTGGCCATAAGCAGTTCTATTCCTCGGTTTATTCGTTCCGGCCGTCCGGTTGTCTCCGGAGGTCTTCAGCCGATCCGCCGCCGGGGCCTCATGCCCGCAGCGACATCCTTCGTGCATCCGGTTCGCGTCGACCATTCGGTCCTTCGCCGGCAGCATGGCGCCAATAGCGAAAAGGCGCGTCGGCCGGCCCCCTTTGTCAGGGATCCCGCGCCGCGCGCCATCAGGGCATCAGTCGTTCGCCGCTGACCTGATCCGGGCCTCCACGAGCGCGAGCGCCCGCTGGACGGCTTGTTCTATACCCAAATCGGAGGTGTCGAGCAAGGCAGCGTCGTCCGCCATCCGCAGCGGTGCGGCCGATCGCGCCGAATCGCGTTCGTCGCGGGCGCGTATGTCGTGCAGCACGGCATCCAGATGAACGTTCAGGCCGAGGCCCGAAAGCTCGCGATGGCGCCGTTCGGCCCGGACTTCGGCGCTGGCTGTCACGAACAGTTTGGCGTCGGCGTGCGGCGCGATCACCGTGCCGATGTCCCGGCCGTCGAGCACGGCTCCTCCGGGCTGGGCGGCGAATGCTCTCTGCCGTTCGAGCAGGGCGGCTCGAACGGCGGGATAGGCCGAAACCTGGCTGGCGGCCTTGGCCGCTGCCTCCGATTTCAGGTTCGGATCGTCCAGCCGATCATCGGTGAAGGCGCACGCCGCCAGCGCGTCGTCGGCGGAGGCAGGATCGCCGCCCGCGCGCAGCACCCCGATGCCGACCGCCCGATAGAGCAGGCCCGTATCGAGATGGGGCAGGCCGAAATGGCGGGCGAGCGCCTTGGCGATCGTGCCCTTGCCGGAAGCGGCCGGCCCATCGACGGCGATGATCATGACTTTGCTCCCGCCTTGCTCCTCTGGACCCACACCTTTGCCAGCCCCAGCGCCGCGATGATGCTCCACACGATTTCAAGCAGCATCGAGGCGAGATTGAAATGGACCAGGAGCGAAACGATGAGCAGCAGCGAGCCCACGAGATTGAGCAGGTTGAAGAGCAGGAAATCCACCTTTCTGGCCATGTTGCTATAAGCGTAGGCCACCACCATCAGCGCGCTGCCGGCAAGGCCGATCACATCGGCAAGAACGGGATTCATGCGTCCACTCCCAGCATGCGCATCACATCAACGAAGCCCGGAAAGCTCGTATCGACAGGCGCCATGTCGTCGATCGTCACGTCCGCCTCGGTCACCAGGCCCGCCACGGCGAAGCTCATCGCGATCCGATGATCGAGGCGGGTGGCGACGGTCGCGCCGCCGGCCAGCCTTTCGCCACCGGTGCCCTCGACGATCAGGCCGTCCGCCGTTTCCTCGATGCGGGCGCCGATCGCGCGAAGCCCCTCGGCCATCGTCGAAATCCGATCGCTCTCCTTCAAGCGAAGCTCCTCCAGTCCGCGCGTCACGGTGCGTCCCCGCGCCAGAGCGGCCGCCACGAACAGGATCGGGAATTCATCGATCATGGCGGGCGCGATTTCGAGGGGCACATCGATGCCATTCAGGGCGGAGCTCCGCACGCGGATATCCGCCACCGGCTCTCCGCCCACCTCGCGTGGATCGATCAGCGTGATGTCGCCGCCCATCGCCCGCAATATTTCGATCAGGCCCGCGCGCGTGGGATTGAGGCCGACATTCTCGACGATGATGTCCGATCCCGGCACGAGCAGCGCCGCGACGATCGGGAAGGCGGCGGACGAGGGATCTCCGGGCACCACGATATGTTGTGGCGTCAGTTCGGCCTCGCCCCGGATCGCGATGATACGCTCACCGCCCGTTTCCTCGACGGTCAGATCCGCGCCGAAGCCGCGCAGCATGCGCTCGCTATGGTCGCGCGTCGCGACGGGTTCGATCACGCGGGTGATGCCGGGTGTGTTGAGGCCGGCGAGCAGGATCGCCGATTTCACCTGCGCCGATGCCACTGGCAGGCGATAGTCGATCGGTACGGCCGGGCAGAGGCCGCGTATCATCAGGGGCAGCCGGCCACCGGGAGACGCGGTGAATTCCGCACCCATGAGGGAGAGGGGCAGGATCACGCGTTCCATCGGACGCGTCGAAAGCGAAAGATCGCCTGTGAAGGCGCAGGTGATGGAGTGGCTGGCGACGAGGCCCATGAGCAGGCGGGCGGATGTGCCCGAATTGCCCATGTCGAGCGCGGAGCGCGGCTGGAGGAGGCCGCCGACGCCCACGCCCCGGATATGCCAGGCATGATCCGCCCCGCGCGTGATGCCGGCCCCCATCGCGCGGAGGGCGGCGGCGGTGGCGAGCACGTCCTCGCCCTCCAGCAGGCCTTCGACACGGCTTTCCCCCACCGCCAGCGCGGACAGGATCAACGATCGGTGGCTGATCGATTTGTCACCCGGCACGCGGACGCGCCCGCGCAACGGACCCGATGCCCCGAACCTTGCCGGCCGGGCGTTCGCCTGGGATGTGAGGGTGGACATGAGGGCCGCGCTTTGACAGCGGCCTTCCGTCATGGCAAGGCGCCCGCCGATCCGGTCGGCCGGGCTTTCGTCGCCGCCGACCGTTCCACAGAAAACCGGAGCATGAAGAACGTGGTCAAACCTGAGTGGGGCGCCAAGCGCACCTGTCCGAAGTGCGGCACCCGCTTCTACGATCTCGGCAAGGACGATCCCGTCGTGTGCGTCGAGTGCGGCACCAATTTCGAGCCTGATCTGATTCTCAAGTCGAAGCAGCCGCTGCCGTTCGACGCGCCGAAGCCGAGCCAGGCCAAGTCGGAGAATTCGGACGATCTGGTCGAAAGCCTGGACGTCGACGAGGAAGAGGAGCCGAACGCGGACGACGATGTCGATCTGGGCGGAGACGACGATATCGGCGTCGACACGGGCTCCGAGGACGAGGACCAGTAATTTTTTGGTGTGCCGCAGGATCGATGAAAAATCAGTCTTGCGGCACGCGGCGCTTCCCCCTAGGGAGCGCTCCACACCGCCGCCGGCACCCATCCGGCGGGTTCGTCACGGTCCTCCTGAAGGGCCAAGGGCACGGGGCCGTAGCTCAGCTGGGAGAGCGTCGCGATGGCATTGCGAAGGTCTGGGGTTCGATCCCCCACGGCTCCACCACCTTTCTAACGTGTTGAGTTAGAAGGGAAAATTCCAGAGAATCGGTGCTTAAACGAGCGTCTGCTACAGCCGTAGCAGGGATCGCCTTATGTGCACCTACCTCGCCAAGCGCGGCTCGGTTTACTATTTTCGTCGGACGATCCCTGCGGGTCTGCGGGCTTCTTTCGATAGCCGCGCGGAGTTCATGATATCGTTGCGGACGAAGGATCGTGGCGAGGCTAAGCGGCGCATTCCTGCCAAGCTGATTGAGACAGAGCGGCTTTTGGCCGGAGGCATGTCTGGGATGGTTGGGGACGAAGCGAACGGCGATCCTGTCTTCGTCTACACCGCTCGTCCAGCCAATGAGAAGCTGGCGGTGAAGGATTGGCACGTTGGCCACGGCTCCACTGCCCCCCTCATAATTGGCATGATTGGCCGCCCCGAGCCATCGGGATGCTGGCTGTTTTTGCGTTCAGCTTCGCCAGACGGATTTCGATCCCGCTGGGACAGGATCGATTCTTCGGGCAGGCGGCTTCGGTGCTCGGATGGTGCGCGCTTCGGTCTAACCGACCTCCGTCAGTATGCTCGCATAGAAACCGGGATCGACATTGGCGCCGGAGACAATGACGGCCGTCACGCCGTCCGTCCGCGGCAGCTTTTTGTGCAGCAGGGCGGCCAGCGCGACCGCGCCGCCCGGCTCCATCACCAGCTTCAGATCCTCGAACGCGAAGCGCATCGTCGCGCGCACTTCATCGTCCGTCACGCTGAGGCCGCCGGACAGGAGTGCCCGGTTGATCGGAAAGGTCAGTTCGCCGGGAGTGGGCGTCAGCAGCGCATCGCAGATCGATCGCGCATCGGGGGAAACCGTCTCGCGGTGGCCGCTGGCGAGCGATCGGGCGGTATCGTCGAAGGCGGCGGGCTCCACCGAATAGATTTCGGTCTCGGGCGAAGCCGACTTCACCGCTGTCGCGATGCCGGCAACAAGCCCGCCACCGCCGCAGCACACCGCGATCCGATCGACGCCGGTGCCGAGGGCGCGCGCCTGATCGAGTATCTCGAGGCCGGCCGTCCCTTGGCCAGCGATGATGAAGGGATCGTCGAATGACGGGACGAGGGTGGCGCCGCGCGCGATGGCCAGCGCGGTCGCAATCTTTTCGCGCGATTCCGTAAACCGATCATAGGCGATGATCTCGGCGCCCAGCGCCCGCGTGTTCGCCATTTTGATGGCCGGCGCGTCGGACGGCATCACGATGGTCGCCGCGAGGCCGAGCAGGCGTGCCGCCGCCGCCACACCCTGCGCATGATTGCCCGAAGACCAGGCGACGACGCCGGCCGCCTTCGCCTCGGCTGGTATCCGGGCGAGACGATTATAGGCGCCGCGAAACTTGAACGACCCCGTGATCTGCGCGCCTTCGAACTTGATGAGGACGCGGCCGCCCATCCGTTCGTTGAGGACGGGATATTCGAGCAGCGGGGTAAGGATAGCGTGGCCCCGCAGGATATCGGCCGCGCTCCTGATATCGTCCGCGTCGACGACGAAATCGGACGGGGCGGGGATCTTGCGGTTCATATCGGATGCGGATCCATCATGGGCGGCGGAACATGGGCGTGCCGGGGGTAGAACGGATCCGTTCGCTTACGCCAGCCCATTCCGGGGAGGCATGACGGCGCCGCCAGCCTGCGGGTGGGGCGGAGATCCGGTGGGCGGCCCGCTGCTCCCGACGAGCCCCGGAGCCCCTCAGCCCCGGAGCCGCGCTTCGGAAAGATCGAGTTCGCGCGTCAGCTTGCGCACGGTTTCGCTGCCGATCCGCCTTGCGCGGGCGAGTTCGAGGATCGCGGCCTGCTCCGCCTTCACGCCGGCCAGGCGGAAATCGCGGACCAGCTTTTCCTCTTCCCGCTTGAGATCGGAAAGGCCCTGGCTGCGGCTTTCGATCCGCTCGCGATAAAGATCCATCACGTGCGCGCCGGCCGTCGCATAGCGGTCCGCCTCGCCCTGATCCTCGGCCAGCGCGTGCTGGCGGCGCTCGATCGCGCGGATCGCGGCCTCGGCCGCCGCGACACGCGCGGCATCCTCCTCGGCCTGCCTGGAAGGTTCGGGCGGCATGGTAAGGCCCTTGAGCAGGATCGGCAGGGCAACGCTCGCGAGGATCAGCGATACGATGATGACGCCCGCCGCCAGGAAAATGGCGAGATCGCGGGCGGGGTAGGGGGTGCCGTCCGCCAGCGCCAGCGGCAGGGTGAGCACGCCGGCGAGGGTGATCGCCCCGCGCACGCCTGCGAAGGACATGGCGGCGACCAGGCGCCAGTCGGGCGTCTGCGGGGAATCGCCGCGATTCTTCTTGCGCAGGATGGTCAGGCGCAGGGAAGCCCACACCCACGCAAACCTGAGAAAGGCGAGGCCGGCCACGATCGCGAGGATATAGACCGCGAGCCACCACGGCGTCGCATGGCCCGCGATCATCACCGTGCGCTTGGCGCCGGCGAGGATGGCGGGCAATTGCTCGCCCAGCAGCACGAAGATGATGCCGTTCAGCGCGAACTGGATCGTATCCCACACCGAATTGCGGCGCATCCGCGTGGCGGCGAGGGTCTGCCGCGATATTTCGGCGAAGGTCATGGTCACGCCGGCGCCCACGGCGGCGAGAATACCGGAGGCGTGGAGATGTTCGGCCAGCAGATAGGCGCCGAACGGGATCAGCAGGCTGACCAGGATCTGCGAGCCGGGATCCTCGCCCCAGCGCCGGTTGAACCGGGCCTTCGCGCCCGTGACGGCAAGCGTGACGCCGACGCCCAGCAGCAGGCCGGCCCCCGCCACCCAGAGGAAGTTGAGCGCCGCCGCGCCGGCCGAAAAGGTGCCAGTGAGAGAAGCCGCGACGGCGAAGCGCAGGCAGACGAGACCCGAGGCATCGTTGAGCAGCGATTCCCCTTCGAGGATGTGCATCATCCGCTTCGGGATCGGTACGCGCGCGGCGATGGCCGATACGGCGATCGGATCGGTCGGCGATACGACCGCGGCGAGCGCGAAGGCCACGGTCAGCGGCATGGCCGGGATCATCCAGTGGATGAAGAAGCCCATGCCGATCACCGTCATCAGCACCAGCCCCAGCGCCAGCTCGACGACGGTCGGCACGTCCTTCAGCATCTCGTCCTTGGGGATCCTCCAGCCGTCCAGAAACAGGAGCGGAGGCAGGAACAGGAGCAGGAAAAGCTCGGGATCCAGCTCCACGCGATAGGATGTCGAAAGGCCGATCATCGCCCCCAGCACGATCTGGACGAGCGGTGTGGGCAGGGAGATCGGCAACACCCTCGAAATCGCGCCGCTGACGACGACGGCGAGCAGGAGGACGAGGACGATCGAAACGGCTTCCAAAATCACGGCTCCTGCAGGTCGGCGAGGTGCGTGTCGTAACGCGCGGGGGGAGGCATGCAACCACATGAATATCCCCAGCAATCATTGGATGCAGATCATCTTCCGGCGGGCTGGCTGCCATGAACGCCTTTGCCGGCCGCATTCGCATCCGTTCGATCCGGATCGATTCGGGCGCGCGATTCGCGATTCTGCGGGGGGATGTCAGGGCCATGGGGCGGCGATGCGAAACACGGATCGGTCCTCACGATCGCTTCCGCCGGCTCCCGGATTTGCCATGATAAGCGTGCCTCGGCGCACCGCCGATCATTGCTGCGCTGCGGCGTAGGGCATGGCCTGCCATCGCCCCGGCTGATACTTTCGACCTATGCGATTGTGAAAATCTGTTGTTGCGATGCAAAAAACGAATTGGCCACCGTCGGCATTGCTGCTAACAGGAACGTGCCTTTCAGGCATCCTCTCCTAGACTTCAGGCCGGCCCATCGTGGTCGGCCTTTTTTTTGGCCGCGGGACGATGTATCAGAGCGCTCCGGCCGCCGAGAGGATGCATTGCGGTCAATGTGCGCTCTGCGGACGCCAAAGGCGCTGCGGAGCGCCGGCCCCGATCCCGAATTTCCACGCGGGCAAGCGATCCGATTTCGGAATGCGCGCTCCGTCGCGCGGTTCCTGCGGGGCTATGGGCGCATCGATCCGGTTTCGATGAACCGCTGGTGCCACGACAGGGACTCGCCGGGGAGCGATGGCGCGTGCTTGCCGAACGAGCCCTTCAGCGCGCGATCGTAATAATCGTCCAGCGCATCTCGATAATCGGGATGGGCACAGCGATCGATGACGAGACGGGCGCGATGGCGGGGGCTCAGCCCGCGCAGATCAGCCAGGCCCTGTTCGGTCACCAGAACGGCAACGTCCTGCATGATGTGATCGACGTGGGACGCCTGCGGCACGATCGCGGAAATCTTCCCGCCCTTCGCGGTGGAAGGTGTCATGAAGATGGAGACGTAGGCGTTGCGCGCAAAATCGCCCGATCCGCCGATCCCGTTCTGGATGCGCGATCCCATCACGCAGGTGGAATTGACGTTGCCGTAAATGTCCGCCTCGATCAGCCCGTTCATGGCGATGCAGCCCAGGCGCCGGATCAGTTCGGGATGGTTGCTGATTTCCTGGGGGCGCAGGATCAGCCGATCGCGATAGCGCGCCATATCCGCATTCAGGCGGTGCGCCGCATCGGGGCTGAGCGAGAAGGCGGTGGCGGAGGCCATGCGCAGGCGGCCGCTGTCGAGAAGATCCAGCATGCCGTCCTGGATCACTTCGGTATAGGCGGTCAGATCGTGGAACGGCCCGTCGATCAGGCCGGTGAGCACGGCATTCGCGATATTGCCGACGCCCGACTGGAGCGGCAACAGCTTCGCTGGAAGGCGGCGCATCTTCACTTCATGTCCGAGAAATTCCAGCAGATGCCCCGCAATGGCCTGGGCGCTCGCATCGGGCGGCGTGAACGGGGCGTTGCGATCCGGCGAATCCGTCTCGACGATGGCGACGATCTTGTCCGGATCACACAGCAATGTCGGCTGGCCGATCCGGTCGTCGGGGCGGATGAGGGGGATCGGCACGCGATGCGGCGGCAGCGCCGTACCGTAATAGATGTCGTGCATCCCTTCGAGCGCGGGATTCTGCCAGCTGTTCACCTCGAGGATCACCGCGTCGGCGCGATCCAGCCAGGTCTTGTTGTTGCCCACGGACGAGGAGGGGACGAGCGACCCGTCGGGCAGGATGGCGGTCACCTCGATCACGGCGATGTCGAGCTTGCCGAGGAAGCCCTGCCACGCCATCGGCGCGACCTGGCTCAGGTGCATGTCCAGATAATCCATCTCGCCGCGGTTGATGCGTTCGCGGGCGATGGGATCGCTATTGTAGGGCAGGCGCAGTTCGATGCCGTCCGCGCTGGCGAGCGCGCCGTCCAGCTCGGGGCCGGTGGAGGCACCCGTCCAGATCTTCACGCGCATCGGCCGGCCCTCGGCATGTTCGGCCTGGATCCGGGCGGCGAGCGCGGTGGGCACGGCCTTTGGATAGCCCGCGCCGGTGAAGCCGCTCATGCCCACCGTCATGCCATTCTGGATCAGGCTCGCGGCCTCTTCGGCGGAGGTGATCCGGCTGCGCAGGCCGGGGTGAGCGATACGGTCAGACATGCTCGTCTCCTTGGGGTCGGTCTCTCGGGCCGGCTGCGACACCCGATTCATCAGTGCGATTAATCAGACAATAGAGATTGTGTGGGGATCAGTTGTGCGTAAAGTGTGCAAGTGAGCGATCTGCTTCTCAATCTGCGCAGTTTCGTGCGCGTGGGTGAACGGCTCAATTTCTCGACCGTCGCGGTGGAAAGCCATGCCAGCCATACGACGATAGCGCGGCGCATCGATCAACTGGAGGCGCATTTCGGCACACGCCTGCTCCATCGTTCGACGCGGCGGCTGGCGCTCACCCGCGAAGGGGAAAGGCTGCTGGAACATGCCCGCACCGTGATCGAGGAGATCGATCATGCGGAGGCGGATCTCGGCGGCGAAGTGATGGTGCGCGGTGTCGTGCGGGTGGGCGTGACCACCGCGCTCGGCTTCCACTATGCCGATCGGCTGACCTCGTTGCGCGCGCGGCATCCCGATCTGCGCGTGGAATTCGCGGTGGCGGACTGGCAGGAAGATATTGCCGCCGCCGGGCTGGATCTCGCGCTGCGCGTGGGGGAGCCGGCGCCGGAGGCGGATCATGTCCGGCCGCTGGGAGTGATGGAACGCATCCTCGTCGCGGCGCCGGCCTACCTCGCCGTTCGCGGCACGCCCGCCTGCGTCGCCGATCTCCATGCGCATGACTGCATCGCCTATGGCTATGGGCCGAGCCGCAGCCGGTGGGGTGTCGGCGGGGAGCAGTTGCGCGTCGACGGCCCGTTCCGCGCCAACAGCAGCGAGGCTGTCTATCGTGCGGTGGCGGGCGGGCTCGGCATCGGCCTGATGCCCACCATCCAGGTGCGCCGCGATATAGTGGCCGGCGCGCTCAGGGTCGTGCTGCCGGACGTGCCGATCGAGCCCCTGTCGCTCTCCGTCTCGCATCGCTTCGCCGGCGTGCGGATGCCGGCAAGGGTGCGCGCAATGCTCGATTTCCTCGTTGATGAATTTCCCGCGCGGGGCAGGCCGATCGCGTAAGACGTCACGGGCGCGTGGGGGAGGGGGCCGGGGTCAGCGGCTTTTCCCCATCACCCACGATGGCGAAGGCCGCCCAGTAGAAGGGGTGCGATGTCTCGGCCGATGCCATCAGCCTGTTCTGCCCCGCGCGGATCGCCGCTGCGATCGAGGTGCCGGGCCTCGCCGTGAACAGCGCGGTGATGAGGTTCGTGGTGGCGCCGTAATCGTCGGGGATCGGCCAGTGGCTGGCGACGACGGAGCGCGCGCCCGCCCCCACGAATGCGCGGACGAGGCCGTCGAGGGCGAAATTGCCGCCGGTGGCAACGCCGGCATCGCGCGTGGCTTCCTCTGTCGCGGCGCCGGCCGTGTCGCAGGCGGAAAGCACGATCAGATCGGCATCGAGCCGCAGATCGAATATCTCGCGGAAGCTCAGCAGGCCGTCCGATCCTTCTCCACCGAAGGAGGTCAGCAGGGCCGGCCGCGCCGGACAGCGCGCATTGGGCGCCGTCACCAGCCCGTGCGTGGCGAAATGGATCACGCGATAATCGGCCAGATCGGTGCGTGCCTCCAGCCCGGTATCGGTGAAGGCCGCCCCGGTGACGACTTCGCCCCGGCCGGCGCCGATCGCACGATCGGCGATGCGCAGTTCGGCGGCGGAGATGGGGTGGGTCCAGGCCGAAAGCGGCCACAGGCAATCGGCGCCGGGCTGGGTGCCCGCCAGCCGCGCATAGCTTTGCTGGGCGGAGGGCGGCGCATTCTGGCCGAATCCGAGATAGGTTCTCGTCGCCTTGGCCGGGGCGGCATTCCGCACATCCGCGAAGGAGCGTGGCGAGACGGCGGTGGTGATGTCGATCCCTTTGCCCAGCCACGCAATGCCCCGATAATCGAACGGATCGCTATCGGGCCTGGCCGCCCGCCGCTCATAATCGTCCACGCCCTTCTGCTCGGTGACGAGCAGGTTAGGCGGCAGTTGCAGCATCGCGCCGTCGGGTTCGAAGATCAGGCCGGTCACGCCCGTCATTTCCGCCGCAAACGGATCGAACAGCGCCTTGTACAGACCCCGTGCCAGCGTGACGTCGAACGGATAGGTGACGGTGCGGCCATTCTCGATCGTGACGACGCTGGCGCGCAGCTTGGCCACAGCGGCATCGAACAGGGCGGTCGTCATCGGCAGCTTCGCCGCGCGCACCGCAGTCTTCGTCACGATCATCGCATAGACGTCCTGCTCCACGATGCGGAGCTGGTAATAGGCGTCGTTCGGCAGCAGCGTCTGGCGCAGTTCGGCCACCGTGATCGCCTGAGGGGCGAGCACGCGATAGCGCGGGAAGGCGGAGAGGCGGGATTGCAGCGCCGTCTGGTCGCGTTCCAGCACGGCAAGGGCAGCGCGCGCGGTGGCCACGTCCGCGTCCGTTGCCTGGCCCGTGGCCTGGCGGTTCACGGCACTGGTGACATCGCTCGTGGCCCGCGCGACATCGCGCGAGAGCGCCACGGATTCGCGGAACATCGCGGCCGCCTCGTCGCCCCCGCCCGAAAGCTCGCGCGCCAGCACCGCCTGCGTCTGGGCGACGCCGGGGCGCACCATCACCTGATTGGCTGCGAAAAGCGCCTCGGCCGCCTGCGCATCGCTGTTCGCGCGCGGCGCGAGCAGGGCGAAATAGGGGACGAGCAACGTCTGCATCGCCACCGCCGAGCCGGGCAGCTTCAGGCTTTCCGAAACGATCGATCCGTAGAGGGGCAGGGCGCGCGCGGCATCTCCGCGCCGTGCGAGAAAGGCGGCGAGGCGCGCCCTTGCGACAAGCTCGGCGGAGGATTGGGGATAGTCGATCTCCAGGATCTTCGCGGATTCGGTGAGCTGGCCCTCGGCGGTGCCATAATCCTGCTTCGCCTCGCTGATCAGCGCGAGTTCGGCCAACCCCTCGGAGCGGAGGAAGGCGGTGGAAGCGACGCGACCTTCGCGCACCGAAAGCAAGGTGCGGTTGGCTTGTCCGATCGACTGGATCGCCTCCGGATAGCGGGTGAGCAGCCGATAGGCCACGCCGCGCAACTGCTGCGCCTGCCCGTCGAGAATCGTGGCGCGTTCCGATGGCCTGAGCTTGCCGTCCAGCCTGGCCAGACGATCCAGCGCCGCATTCTGACGATTGATCTGTTCCGCCAGCGTGGGGCTGATCACGCCGCCCGCGATGGAGGAATCCCCGTCGTACCGATCGATCGGCGGCACGGGCACGTCGAGCGCGGCGATCGCTTCCTCGGGCCGGGACTGGTTCAGCGCGTGCATCGCGCGATAATTGCGCACCAGCCGGCTGGCGACGGGATCCGGGCGCGCGCCGAGCGCCGCTGCCTGCGCGAAGAAGGAATCGGCCGCGGCATAATTGCCGAGATTCGATTGCTGGAGGCCCTGGTTCACGAGATATTCGGCCTTGCGCACGGCATCGTCGCCGCTGCCCTCACGCTCCACCAGCGTTTCGAAGAATTCGGCCGCCTCGGCGAAGCTGCCGGCATTGTTGCGCAGATAGGCCTGGCTCAGCGCGATTTCCGGATCCAGCGTGCCGGCCTGCACGCGGGCGAAGGCGGCGGGATTGCCGGATTCGGTCGTCGCGACTTCGACGGTGCCGGGGATGAGGCGATTGGCGACGATCGTTCGCAGTGCGAGGCGCAGCGCGCCATCATAGCCGGCAAGCCCTTCCGCGATGAACACGGTCCGCCCGCGCCGCACCGAATAGGCGCGATAGGCGAGCTTGTTCGCGGGGATCTCGCACGCGATCGTCCTGGCACCCGCAAGCCCTTCGATGGCCGCATCGGCGGCGGGCTGGCAGGCGAGCCCCGCATGGCGCGTGGTCAGGATGGCGGGCACGGGATCCGGCCCAGCATCGCGCAGGGCATAGAGGCCGCCAACCTCCGCCGCCGCATCCCGGCAGACGATGCCATAGCCGCGATCGAACATGCCTTTCAGCAATGGATCCAGCGGTTTGGCCTGCGCTGTGCATAGCACGCCGGCGCTGCCGATGCGGAAACTGTCCTGCACCGCGATGCCGCCGTTGCGCGCCGGCGCCGCTTCGCCCGGCTGGGCGATGGCCGCGATCGCGGCCACGAGGATTGCGATCCGCCGGATCATGGCCGCTGCTCCTGCCGGGCGCCGCTTGGCTGGCGCTCCTCGTCATTCTGCTTCTTGCCGGTCGCCGGGCCGGCGGGGGGACCAGCGCGGGGCGCACCCGCGCTCTCCCACATGATCGCATTGCCCGCGCTGGCGACCGGATCGGTGATGATGGCCGGCGCCTGCAGGATCGTGAGATCGATCGCCGCCGGCTGATCGAAAACGGGCAGAAATACCGTTTCGCGCGAGAAGGCGATGAGATTGCCGTCGATCACGTCACGCACGATTGCGGCGATCGGTGGTGTTTCGGGCGCGCTCATCATGCAGCCGGTGCCGAGGATCGGGCAGCCATTGACGACGGATTGCGCCGAATAGCCCGCCAGCGAGTTGTTCTCTGCCGAGGCGAAGTTCACCGCGCCCAGCGTATCGGCATTGGTGAGGAAGCCGCTCGCCCCCTGGATGCGGCCGTAGATCAGAACGTTGAAGCCGCCGGAGCCCGCGCCGCCCAGATTGGTGATCGCCAGGCCGCCGGCACCGGCGGTGAAGCCGGCCGCGAGCGCGGCCGTGCCGCTATTCTGGATGATGATGTCGTCATTGGCGGAAAGCTCGATCCGCCCGGCCTGGATATAGCCTTCGGCGCGCGGCTGGGTGGCCGCAGCACCAATCGCGGCTGTCGTGGTGCTGGAAAGCGTGCCGGTAAAGCCCGCATTGGCGCCGAGCAGCTGCGCGCTGGCCGCCTCGATCCGCCGCGCAGAAATGGCCAGCCTTCCGCCCGGCGCCCCGCCAGAAAGAACGCCGATCGATCCCGCATCGGTGGTCAGCCGGACGAGGCCGGCATTGAGCAGAAGGCTCTGCCCGCTGCCGGCGTCGGTCAGCGCCAGATTGCCCACCACGCTGATCGTGCCCGTGGCCGAAAGCGTCAGCGATCCGCTTGCGCCCGTCAGCGATCCGCCATTGGCGTTGGCCGATCCGGTGAAGCTCGCGTCGCGCACGGTGAGGGCTGGGCCGCCCGCGCCGTCGCTGCCGGCGATCAGCGAAATCGTGCCCGCGCGGATGCGCGAAATTTCGCTATTGTCCAGCGTATAGCCGGCGCCATCCGTGGTGCCGCCGAGGAAGGCGGGGCCGCCGCCCGTGATCGTGAAAGCGATCGTGCGGGTGTTTGCATTGCCGATCGATCCGTTCGCCCCGATCCGCACATTCCCGCTCGCCAGCGCGATGTCGTTGCCGAGGATGGCACCGGCGAAACTCAGGTCGGCCGCCTGCAGCCTTACCGTCGAGGCGCCGGTTATGGCCGCGAAGCTTGCGGTTCCTGACGAGGCGGCCCGCACGATATCGGCCGTGATCGGGCCGCTCGCGCTGATCGGTCCGTTGAGCGCCGTGACGGTGCCGGCAATGTCGATCGCGCCGGCATTGGCCGCATCGGCCAGCAGCACATAGGTGCCGCTCGTCGTCGACGCCGTGATGCCCGCCGTGCCGATCCCGGTACGCGCCAGCAGTGCGACATTCCCGCCCGCCTGGATCGCGCCGGTCGCGATCTGCGCCGTCCGGCTGAGCAGGCTGACGGCGCCTTGCGACGCGATCGTCCCGGTCGTGATCGCTCCATCCGCCTGCAAGGACAGGGCGGCGGGGATCGTGACGTTGCCAAGCGCGATCGTTGTGCCGCTGTCGATCAGGAGGCGGCTGCCGATATCGAGCGATCCGGCAGAGAAGCCACTTTCCGCCGCCACCAGGAAATTGCCCGCGCGGGTCGCGCCCGTGATCGTCGCGGTCCCCGCCAGGCGCTGGGGCGTATATCCGGCGAGCGTCGCATAATCGAAGCCGGGATCGAAGGTGCCGGTGGCGCCCAGCATGCCCGAAGCGGGCGCCGTCGAGACGAGGCCGATGTTCGAGATCAGCGCGGTCCCGGTGGCGGCGGTGGTGATCCCGCCCGCCGCAGCGTTCCGGGCGGCGAGCAGCACGACATTCTGCCCCGCGAGCGTGCCGGCGGTGACGCTGCCGGTGCGTGAGGCCAGCGCCACGATTCCGTTGCCGCTGCTCGCATCGCCGATCGTCACGTCGCCATTCGCCGCGAACAGGATGCTGCCGCCGGCCTGTATTCCCTGCGTGCTGATCGCGCCGCCGGCCGAGACGAGATAATTTCCTCCCACGGCCGAGCCGGTGCCCAGCGTATAATCCGCGCCGACGATCACGCTGAGATCGCCAGAGACGGTGATCGCGCCGGGCACGTTCGAGGATGTCGTCCCGTCACCGAAGGTGATGCTGCGCGTCGCCTGCAGGATGGCCGTGCCGATGTTCATCCGGCCGCCCGCGCCGGTCGTGAGCGAAAGATCCCCGACCGCCTCTATGTTGAGCCCGGCCGCCGTCAGCAGCCCATCGCGGACGTTGATGCGCGAGGGGCCTGCCAATGAAGGTGTCGTGCCGGCACTGGTGACGAAATAGAGGCCGATATTCGCATCGCCCGATATCACGTCCAGGCTGCTGGTGCCGGCGATCGAGGCGCCACCATTCGAGGCGCCGGTGGTGTCGGCCGCGATCGTGCCCGTCTGCATCAGCGATCCGCGCGACGAGCCGTCGGTGCGCGATGCCACCGAGACGGCCGTCGTGCCGCCCCGGCCTTCGCCGCCCGTGCCGGTGCCGCCCGCCGCATCCTGTCCGCCGTCACCCCCCGTGCCACCGACCAGGAAGGCGATGTTGCCCGCCGTGACGGGGGCGCCGGCGGATGCGAAGGTCAGCGTGCCCCCACGCCCCGCGCCGCCAGCGCCCACCACGGTTGCACCATCCCCTCCGGTGCCGCCGATCCCTTCCGCGTCGAGGGCGACATCGGCGAACGTGGCCGATCCCCCCGCGGCGTTGCTGCTGGATGCTATCTCCCGCGTACCCACGAAAGCCGTGCCGCCGGTTCCCGTGCCGCCGATCCCCCCAGCACCGGTCACGCCACTTCCATCGGGGTCGCCACCCACGCCGCCCTGTCCGCCGGTGCCGCCCACGGCGATAGACAGGGTGGATCCCGCATTGGCCGCGATCACGCCGAATGTCGTGTCCGCCGAAACCTCGGCGGTGCCGCCGATGCCCGTGCCGCCGGCGCCGCCCGTTCCCCCGGCCACGCCCTGACCGCCGCTGCCGCCCTGCCCGGTGGCATCGAGATAGGTGTCACCCAGCAGGATGCGCCCCGTGCTCACGGATATCGCATCCTGGTTCGCGCCGGTGCTGGATTGGCCGACCAGCAGCTGGCCGCCGGTGCCGGTGCCGCCGGCGCTTCCGCTGGGGGTGGCGAAGAAGGCGCCTCCACCGCTGCCGATCGCCTGAAGCTGGCTGAGGCTGCTGCCGGATGAAAAATCCACGGTGCCGTTCATGCCGATGATCCACGCCTGGCCGCCCGTGCCGGCACCGCCCACGCCACCAATGCCGCCGGCGCCGCCGCCATAGCCATTCGCCGTGACGATGAAGCCGCCGGATCCGGTGATCGTGCCGTCATCGGCGATCAGATAGGCGCCGCCCAGTTGCGTGCCGACCGTTCGGCCGCCGATTCCGGCGCCGCCGCTCGTGCCGCTCGTGCCGGTTCCGTTCGCCGTCAGGCTGATGCCGCCGGTGCGAACCACGCCGCCCTCGAACGCGCGGAGACGGGCCAGGCCACCAATGCCGTTTCCGCCCACCCCGATGATCGGGTTACCCGCCCTGCCGTCCGCCGTGGCGCCTATGCCCTGCGACATGTCGAGCAGGCCAGTCACCGATATGTCGATCGATCCGCCCCGGCCTTCGCCACCGGCGCCGGTGCTGGTGCCGAACGTGTTTCCACCGAATCCGCTCGCGCGCAGATCCAGCCCGCCGCCGACGATGGATCCGGTCGCGACGACCATGATCTGCCCTGCGATGCCGGCTCCGGCCTGTGTGTCGAGGCTGGACCGGCCTGATACGGCATCCACCGCCGCCAAGAAGATGTTCGTGACGGTGAATGTGCGCCCCGCCGCCGCGCGCAGGGTGACCGATCCGCCGATACTGTCGCCGGGGCCGGCGGGCGGATTGGAATTGAATGTGGTCGCCGCCTGGCCGACGGCCGAGATCGTGGCGGAGGCCAGCGTGATATCGGCGCTCCGGGCCTCGAACAGCGCCGTGCCGCCCCGCATCGTGGTGGTCGTGGGATCGCTGCCGCCATAGCCGCCCGCGCCGGCAGACACGCTCAGATCGCCGATCGTGATCGCGCCGGTATCCGCCAGCAGGGTGAAGTTGCCGCCGGTCGCCGCGCCGCCGATCCTGCCCTGATTCTGCAATTGGCTGGCATTGGCGTTTATGTTGACGGACAGGAGGCCCGTGGAGATGGTGCCGTCCTCGGCGCCTGTATCCGTGTCCGGCTCGGTTATGATGCGCGCATTGCCGCCCGTGGCGTTGCCGCCATCGCCGCTGCTGACCCCGCCGAACGCGGTGGCGCTCAACGTGCCGGTTCCGGCCAGTGTGAGCCGGCCGCCGTTCGCGTTGAGGCTCAGGTTGCCGCCGGTGGCATCACCCGCCCTGCCGGAGGCGCTGCTGCCGCTGCGGGCATCGGCGCTGAGGGCGGTGTCGCCCGTCACGGCCAGATCGCCACCTGCGGCGATCAGGTTCACGCTGCCGCCCGTCGCCTGGCCGCCGTTGAACGAAGCGCCGCTGGCGGATCCCCCGATCGCGTTGGCTGTCGCGGTCAGGGTACCGCCGATCGCGATCGATCGATCGGCCTGCACGTTGATCGTGCTGCCCTGGGCACTGCCGCCATTGCCGCCGGTGCCGCTGCCGCCGGTTGCGAGCGAGGAGAGGCTTACCGCGCCCGCGATCCGTGTTTCCTGGGTGGAACTGGATTCGCGGAACGAGACGAGGCTTGCCGTCGCCGCGCCACCTGTAAGACCATTGCCGCCTGTGCCGTTGGCGGACAGATCCACGGTGCCGCTGATCATGGTCGCGGACGTGGCGCCCGATGCGGGTGCGGAATTATATTCCGCGAAACTGGCCGAGCCATCGCCGCCCGTGCCACCTGGCGATGCGCCGCCGGTGCCGTCCGATCGCGCGGTGATCGAGCCGATCTGCATCGCGCCGTCGCTTTGCGTCAGGATCGATGCGTTCGCCGCGCGGCCCAGGCCGCCCATTGCGCCTGCGCCGAGCCCAGCGCCGCCCGTGCCATTGGCGAAGGCGCCGAGCCGTGTTGCCGTCACCGTGGCATCGTTGAAGACGCTGATGATCGCGCTGCCGAGCCCGGGGACGCCCCCGCCGGCGACGCCCGTGCCGCCCGATCCTGTGCCGCCCGTCACCGATCCGCCGATTGCCTGGATCCCGACGACGACGCCGGGCGTCAGCGATGCGTTTCCGGTCGCGCGCGTCGCCGTCAGCGATCCGCCGCGCACGCGCAGCACCGCGCGGCCGCTGAGCGCATCGCCCGCATTGCCGGTGCCGCCCGTCTTGTCGCCACCCATCGCATCGGAACTCAGCGAGAGCAGCGCGAAATCGAGAATGCCGGCGCTGTCGGCGGTGATGATGCCGCCGGTTCCGGTGCCGCCCGTTCCTCCGCCGGCCGAGGTGCCGCCATAGCCGAACGTGCTGAAGAAGCCCGTATTGGCCGTCAGTTGCGCGCCCGATCCGATCGTCACCGTCACGTTGCCGCCGGTCGCCGCGCCGCCGGCCGAATTGGCGCCTGATCCGCCCTGGCCGCCCTGCGCGGTGGCCTGAATGTCGAGGTCGCCCGTCGTGGCAAGGCTTGTTATCGGCCCGCTGGTCTGGTCCATCGTCAGGATGGCAGTGCCGCCGGTGGCGGTGCCGCCCGATCCGACGCCGGTCGCCGCGCCGCCCTGCGCGTCGGCGGAGATCTGGACCAGGCCGCCTGCCGTTATCCCGCCGCCCGAATGCACGATCATCTGGGCCGTGCCGCCGGCGCCATCCGACGCGGGGCCGCCAAATCCTCCGGCGCCGACCGTCAGACTGGTGCCGGTCTGGACGGTGCCGTTGGCGACATCCAGAGTTGCCGTTCCGCCCGTGGCGGTGCGGTTTGCGGAAAGCGCAGCCGCATAGAGATCGATGCTCGTATCGGCGCGGAGCGTTCCGTTGTTGACGGTGACCGTCGCCGCTCCGCCCTGCGTTACCTGGCCGTTTTCGCCGCGGCCATCAGCGCCAACGGACAGGCGCCCCGTCTGCACCGTGCCGCCGTTGATATCCACCCGCGCGGTGCCGCCCGTACTGAAGTCGTAGAGCCCCTGCGTGTAGTTTATCCCGTTCGGCACGGCGGCGCGCACCTGGGTGGAACCGGTGATGGTCACCGTCCCGCCGGCCGTCGCGGAGAGCAGCGATGTGCCGAGGTTCCCGTTCAACCCAAACGACTGGATATCGAGGTTGCCGCCGATGTTGATCGTGCCGTTGGCCACGCTCAGCGTGGAACTGGTCCCGCCGAAGATCGCCAGGTCGCTGAGGAAAGCGATGGGGCTCGTCTGGCCCGACAGGCTGGAGAAATTGGCGACATCGATCGTGTCGCTTGCGCGGGCCGAAACCGGGGCATTGAAGCGGCCACCGCTGGCCGGCGCCGGCGTGATCGCGCTGCCCTCGATGCTGATGCTCGCGCCGCCGATCGTGGGCAGGGCGTTGATCTTGCCCGGCGTCAGGGCGAGCGGATCCACCGAAAGATTGCCGCCGGCTACCAGATAGACGCCGCCATTCTGGAATGTCGCCCCCTGCGCGACATCGAAGCCATAATAGCCATCCGGTGCGACGATCATCGAGATCGCCGTATTCTTGGGCACGGCGACGGCATAAATGCCGCGATTGTCGGTCGCGGCCCCGCTGCTTCGATCGAGCCGCACAGTGCCGCGCAACTGGAGCGGAAAGGGATCGGCGGCGGTGCCGCCGCCCACGCCGACCGTGATCTGGAACAATCCCTGATCGAAGGAGAGCAGGGCCGTTTCCGCCGCGACGAAGGCAGCCGCGCCATTCACGTTGATCGTGCCGCGCTGAAGCACGTTCGGTGCCACGATCGCGACATAGCTGTTCGTGTTGGTGGCGTTGATCGTGGCCTGCGAAAGCACGTTGATGATGCCGTTCGGGCTGGCCGAACTGTTCAGCGAAAAGGTGGTCGTGTTGCCGATCGTGCCCGTGCCGCCGGTGGGATCGGCGGTCGACAGCAGCAGGCTGCCGACATCGAACACCGATCCATCGCCCAGGATGATGCCGCCGGGGCTGTAGAACCAGACGGAGCCCCCCCGCGAGGTGACGTTGGCGGCGCTGACGAGCTGGCTCGTGACCGTGCCGTTGAACGCGATCGGCCGGCCCGGATCGGAGGGTACGATGCGATTGAGCACGGTGAAGTTCGGGCCGCCGGGCGTGCTCTGGTAGATGACCTGCGTACCGGCATTCTGGAAATTGATCGGATTGTTCGCGCCGCCGCCCTGGCCGGTGTCGCTGGGGGTGAAGTTCAGCACCGCCGTGGGCGTGCT
Organism: Sphingomonas sp.; assembly: GCF_003248515.1. Classification (GTDB taxonomy): domain Bacteria; phylum Pseudomonadota; class Alphaproteobacteria; order Sphingomonadales; family Sphingomonadaceae; genus Sphingomonas_I. Next base: position 48,288 of record NZ_QFOB01000007.1, on the reverse strand, counting down.
GATCGTATAGATATCGGTGTTGGCCGTGTTGAAATCGGAGGTGACGCTGCCGCCCGGCGATACGGTGGGGGCCGCGGCATTGTAGGAATTGGGGTTGGCCTGCTGGGCGCGGGCCGGCTGGGCGAGCGCCACCGCCAGCGCGAGCGCCGATACCGTGAGGGGAAGGGCGCGGAGCGACGGGGCGGGGATATGCCTGGCGGACATCAGCGGTCCTTCCACGGAAAGAGCCGGGTGGTGAGCGACATCAGGATGCGCGTGTCGCCGCGTGAAGTCTGGAAGCCGGCGCGCTTGGTGGGCACCGCCACCGTGAGATCCAGCCGCATCTTGTTCGCAAAGCTGGTGCGCACGCCGCCGCCGACCGAGGTGAGCGATTGCGGATCGCCAGTGCGGTTCTTGTTCCAGACCCAGGCGGAATCCACGAACACGAACGGCTGCATCACCAGATTGGTGCTGGTGAAGGGGACGATCCGGTTGATGCGCAGCTCGGCCGAGAAACCGGCACCGCTGTCGCCGATGATCGTGCCGGGATCATAGCCTCGTCCGATCGTGTAGGTGCCGGCTGAATATTCCTCGAAGCTCAGCAGCGGATCGAACGCATATTGCGCGCGCGGCGCGATCGATGCGGTGACGGCCGGCGTGAGAGCGAGTTCGGCATAGCCGGATGCTCGGACGAGCGTGGCACCCGCATCGCCGTCAGAACGACTGGGGCCGATCACTCCGGGCACCAACGTGCCGTCCGTTGCATCGAACAGATGCAGGCCCTGTCGCAATTCCAGCGAATAGGCGGTGCGCCACCGGGCCGGCGCGCGCTCGCGATGATCGGTCATGTCTCCATCGAGGCGCAGATAGGCGACGCGAACATGATCGCGCGTCAGCGAGGTGCCGCCGAAGCGCACGTCCTGATCGACATAGTCAAAGCCGATCGAGCCGCGCAGGTTCGCCGCCTGGCTGCGGATGAAGGGATAGGAAGCCTCGCCGGTGGCAAACAGTGTGCGCGCCTTGAGTTCGCCGGACAGGCCGACGTCGGGCCGCGTCCAGGCATAGGTGAAGCGGCCCGCGAAGGTCAGCCCCTCCGGCCCCACCCGGAAATCATGGCCCAGCTGCAGGATCTGCTGTTCCTTGAAATCGGACGAGGAATAGAAACCGATCGTCGTGCGGTCGCCCAGCCCGGTGAGGCCGTAGAGCCGCCCGGTCAGTTGCCCGCCGAACCGGCCCGTATCGCGCGAGGCGAAATTCTGGACGTTGAGATCCGCCTCGAAAGGGGTGCGCGTGACGATCACGTCGCCCAGCAGCTCGCCCGGCTTCTCGCCCGTGGGGCGCAGCACGAGGCGGACGTCGTAGCCGGGCATGTCGCGGGCGAGCAGCAGATATCGCTCGGCCGAGAAGCGGTTGAAGACGGGATCGGCGGTCAGCTTGTTGAGATAGCTGGCGATCAATTGCTCGTTGCGCCCCGCATCTCCGCGCACCCGGATGGCGCTGAGGCGCGCATACAGAACCTCGAAAACGACATTGCCATTCTCGATCTTCTGGGTCGGCACCTGGACCGCGGCGAGATAGCCCTTTTGCCGAAGGTAGGTGGCGGCCGCGTCGCGTATCTCGCAGATCGTGCCGACCGTCCGGTCCGCGCCGAGATAGCGTTTAAAGACGGGGGCCAGATCCTCCGGGGAGACGGGGCCGAGATTGTGGAAGGTCGCGCCCGTGATCGTGACGCGTATGTCCTTGTAGGCGGCATCGTCCAGCGGGCAGGGCGCGCGCTCGATATCGCCTTCCACTTTCAGCTTGCTCGCGGGTTCGGGGGCGGGCGCCGCGCCGGGCCGCGTGACCTCCTCACGCGTCGGCAATCCTCCGTTCGCCAGCGCCGAAGGCGGCGGGGAGACGCGCTGCGCCACCGCCATCTGGCAGAAGGCGACCCCGCCCAACAGGGCGGATGCGAGCCGAGCATAACGGTTCATGCCTACGCCACACCCCCACAAAACCGGTTCCCCACAGGGATTTCCGGCGAATCCCCCGGTTGCCGTATTTCCAGACGGTTGCTGTTTTGGACTGAAAAGTCCAGACCATAACCATTCCCAAATACGGGTGCAGCCGCCCTTGGGATGCACGGCGTTAACGATATTTTTTAGGGGGGCGATGCTGGTCGCCCGTTTGGCGACGCCGCCGCGCATGATCTGGATCGGCGCGGATGCCGGGGTGCCATTCATGATCCAGGAACATGAAGACATGCTGTTTGTATCGCCTAATCGCACGATCGAGGAGCGACCATCTTGTCGCCATCAGGAGGGATGAACCCCCTCGATGGACAGGATACGATCATGGAAAAGCGCATTCTCGGCAGCCAGGGCCTGGTGGTTTCGGCGCTCGGCTATGGCTGCATGGGGCTCAACTTCGGCTATGGCCATGCAGTGGGCCGGGAAGAAGGCGTATCCCTGATCCGCGCCGCCGTGGATCGGGGCGTTACCTTCTTCGATACGGCCGAAGTCTATGGCCCCTATACGAACGAGGAGATGGTGGGCGAGGCGCTGCGCCCGGTGCGCGATCAGGTGGTGATCGCCACCAAGTTCGGCTTCGATATCGTCGATGGCGCCCAGTCCGGCCTGAACAGTCGCCCGGACCAGATACGCAAGGTGTGCGACGCATCGCTCCGGCGTCTGGGGATTGAGGTGATCGATCTGTTCTACCAGCATCGCGTCGACACCAAAGTGCCGATCGAGGATGTGGCGGGCACCGTCCGGGATCTGATCGCCGAGGGCAAGGTGCGGCATTTCGGCCTTTCGGAGCCCAGCGCCGCCACCGTGCGCCGGGCCCATGCGGTGCAGCCTGTCACGGCGCTCCAGAATGAATATTCGCTGTGGACGCGCGGGCCGGAGACGAACGGCATATTCGATGCCTGCGAGGAACTCGGCATCGGGCTGGTTCCCTATAGCCCGCTCGGCAAGGGCTTCCTGACAGGGGCGATGGGCAAGGACAGCAAGCTGGCCGAGAATGACTTCCGCAAGCTGCTCCCGCGCTTCACGCCCGAGGCGATGGAGAAGAACCAGGCGCTGATCGATCTGCTCAGGCGGATCGCGCAGGACAAGGGGGCAACGCCCGCGCAGATCGCACTCGCCTGGCTGCTGGCGCAAAGGCCGTGGATCGTGCCGATCCCGGGGACGACCAAATTGCACCGGCTGGAGGAGAATCTCGGCGCGGTCGACGTGGAACTGACGACGCGCGACCTTGAAGAGATCCGCCAGTTGCTCGCGGAGATCGACGTGGAGGGCGAACGCTATCCAGCGCGGCTGATGGCGATGATCGGCAACTGATCCTTGCGTCGGGGCGGGAAGGGCGAGGCGCTTCCGCCCCGGACGATCAGGCTCTAGGGTCCGCGCATGCATCGCGAGGATCTGGGGGATCTGGCCGCCTTCATGGCGGTGGCCGAGGAGCGGAGCTTCACGCGCGCCGCGGCGCGATTGGGCAGTTCGCAATCGGCGGTGAGCCATACGATCCGGCGGCTGGAGGCGCGGCTCGGCGTGCGCCTGCTGACGCGCACCACACGCAGCGTGGCGCCTACGGAGGCGGGGGATCGTCTGCTCGCTGTCCTGCGGCCCGCCCTGGACAATATCGGAAGCGAACTCGCCTCTCTCGGCGAATTGCGGGACAAGCCGGCCGGCACGATCCGGATCACCACTTCGGAACATGCCGCGCGGACCATCCTCTGGCCGGTGCTGGAAAGGTTGCTGCCCGCCTATCCCGATGTGCATGTCGAACTGAGCGTGGATGCCGGTTTCGCCGATATCGTGGCGGACCGGTTCGATGCGGGGGTGCGGCTGGGCGAGGCGCTGGCCAAGGATATGATCGCGGTGCCGATCGGGCCGGATCTGCGCATGGCCGTGATCGGATCGCCCTCTTATTTCGAAAGGCGCGGCATTCCCCGCTCGCCTCAGGATCTGGCGAGGCATGATTGCATCAACCTGCGCATGCCCAGTTCCGGTGCCCTCTATGCATGGGAACTGGAGAAAGACGGGCGTGAGGTGCGCGTGCGCGTCGATGGCCAGCTGGCATTCAACAATGTCGGCATGATCGTGCGTGCGGCCGAGGCTGGCTTCGGCCTCGCCTTCGTGATGGAGGATCAGGTGGCGGCCCAGCTGGAGGCGGGGCGGCTGGTGCGCGCGCTGGAGGACTGGTGCGCGCCCTTCGCCGGCTATCACCTCTATTATCCGAGCCGCCGGCAGCCTTCGGCGGCTTTCTCGCTGATCGTGGATGCGTTGCGCTATCGGGGCTGAACGGCGAGCGGCCCGTGGATGGCGCGCGAAGAAGCGCGTGACGGCCCGCAGCCGATAGCCGAGCGCCGCTACACCGCGCCGATCGCGCCCAGACCGGCGAGACGGCTGGCGAATGTGTGGCTTCCGGTGTGGGTCAGTTCCATCCAAGGGCAGAGCCAGATTGTCATGCCCGCCTCGCGCACCCGCAGGCAGAAGGCGTAATCCTCGGAAATATGCTTCCCGCTATAGCGTCCGATCGCTTCGTCACTCTCGATGAAAGCGAGGATCTCGTCGGCCCCGGCCTCAGGATTCGCATCGAGGAAGGAGCGTATCTCGCGCGGCAGGTTCGCCCGCTTGCTGTCGATCTCGGTTTCGAAGAAGGCGTACATTTCGGGGGCGGTGTCGTTCGCCCCGGCCACGCTGCCCGGCCCATAGGCGCGCCCCGGATGATGGTCGCGAAATCGCGTGAAGGTTTCACGCCGGATCATCATGAAGCCGGTGCCCGCCTTCGTCACCTCGACCGGACGACGGATCGGAAAGCTGCTTTCGTGCGCGGGGTGGACGGCGATCGCGCTGGAATAATCGGCCAGCAGATCGGGCCGTTCATCGGCCACGCCGGCCCTGGCCGCCCGGAGCACGCGCTCCCAGGAAATGCGCTTGAGCGGATAGGGGGCCGCCACGACATCATGGCCGCGCCCCTCCGGATCGAGGGCCTGCAATGCAAGGAGATGGAGCGCGTCGCGCGCGTCGAAGCCGATATCCGCATCGATGAAGAGCAGGTGATCGGCGCCCGATCGCAGAAATTCGTTCACCGTGATGTTGCGCGCCTTGGTCACCAGTGCCTCGTGGCCCAGGAAATAGAAGCGCAGCCCGATGCCGAGCTGGGTGCACAGGGCCGTGAGCTGGGTGATGGAGAAGGCGAAGGCGGAATGGCATTGCCCGTCATACATGGGCGTGCCGACGAACAGCGTCCGCCCCTTGAGACGCGCGAGATCCAGTTCCGGCATCGATGCGCTCCCCCGGTTCACATGCGGACGCGGGCCGTGATCGCGGCCCGGGCGCGCTTTCTATCGGCGCGTGCCGGCCGCTCCAAGCCGGATCGGCGTGCGGCCCGGCATCATTGTTGCCAGCCGCCGCCCAGCGCCTTGAAGACATCCACCTGCCGATCGATCAGCAACGCATCCGATGCGGCGAGATTGGCCTGCGCCGTCGTCAGCGAGGCCTGGGCTGTGAGCAGCGACAGGAAATCGGTCCGCCCGAACTTGTAGAGCCGCGCGGCCTGATCGGCTGCGGTGGCGGCACTGGCCTGCGATCGCGCGAGGGCCGCGTTGCGATCAGCCTCGCGCGCATAAGCGGAGAGCGCCGTCTCCGTCTGGCGGAGCGCCTCCAGAGTCGTGGAATCGAACGAGGCGAGGGCAGCATCGGCGGCCGCCCCGGCCTGCGCGATCTGGGCGCGCACGACCGGCCGGTTGGGAAAGCTCCAGGTGATCAGCGGCCCCAGAGCCATGTGGAAGGCATTGCCCGATCCGAAGGCGGAGACCGGCCCGGTGAACCCGGCCGATCCGCCGAGGCTGACCTGCGGATAGAGGTTCGCCGTCGCCACGCCGATCCGCGCGGTGGCGGCGGCCAGCGTGCGCTCGGCCGCGCGCACATCCGGGCGGCGGCGGATCAGGGCGGCGCCGTCGCCGATCGGAAGCGGCCGCGTCATGGCCGGCGGCGTGGTGCAGGCTTCCACCTCATGTGGATAATCGGCCGGCGCGCGGCCCATCAACGTGGCCAGCCGATAGAGGGCGGCCGTGCGCGTCGCGATCGCGGCGGGGATCAGCGCCTCGCTCTGGTCCACGGCGGTCTGCGCCCGCGTGACATCGAAGGCCGTGCCGCGTCCGCCGCGCTGGAGGCGCTGGGTCACGTCCAGCGTCTGTCGCTGGAGGGCGAGCACGCGATTGTTTGCGGCCAGCACCATATTGGCGGTGCAGGCGGCCGCATAGCTCCTCGCCGTTTCCGCCGCGACGGTGACGCGCACATTGTCGCGCGCGGCCTCCACGGCTTCGGCGTCGCCGCGCGCCGCCTCGATCGCACGCGCGATCCGGCCGGAGAGATCCAGCGGATAGGCGAGCGCGATGCCAAGATCATAGCCGACCACGCCGGGCAGGCTGCCGCCGGTGGTATAGGGGCGCGAAACGGACGTGCCGCCGCTGATGCCGGTGGAGATCATGCGCCCGGCGGCAACCTCCGCCACCACGGCATCCGCGCGGCGAAGATTGGCATCGGCCACGCGAAGATCGGTGTTCGCGCCCAGCGCCTCCGTGATGTAGCCGTCAAGGCGCGCATCGCCATAAAGCTGCCACCAGTGATCGGGCAGGGGGGCGTCGACGAAACCCTTCTCTCCCCCGCTGGCGAACGCGCCCTGCGCCGAGGGGCGGTTCACGGCCGCGCGATCGGGAAGGGCATAATTGGGGCCGACGGCGGCACAGCCCGAAAGCGCGAGGCCCAGCAGCGCCCCGAAAGAGCGGCGGTTCATGCGCCGGCCCGGGGCTGGACCGTAACCGTCGCGGTGCGCCCGGAGATCAACGCCACGTCGGCCGGCACGCGCTCCAGCTTCACCCGCACGGGAATGCGCTGGGCGAGGCGGACCCAGGTGAAGGTGGGGTTCACGTTCGGCAGCAGATTCGATGTGTTGGTGCGTTCGCTGTCGTTGATGCCGGCGGCGATGCTGTCGACCCGGCCGTGGAGCGCGCGCGGCTCACCCATCAGATGCACGATCACGGGATCGCCGAGATGGATCTTGCCGAGCTTGGTTTCCTCGAAATAGCCCTCCACGCGCAGCGAATCCGTATCGACCAGCGCCATCGCCTGCGTGCCCGCCGCGATATAATCGCCGGGATGGAGATCGAGATTGGTGACGATGCCGTGCACGGTCGCGCGGACGGTGGTGCGGGTCAGGTTGAGCGCGGCGGTCGCCCGTGCGCTTTCCGCCTGTGCGAGCGCGGCGCTGGCCGTGGCGACGCGGGCGACATTCTGCTCGTGCGTCTCCTTGGCCACCAGATCGCCCAGCGCCGTATCGCGCTGCGCCTCGCGCCGCGCCTGAAGCAGGGTCGCCCGCGCGCTGGCGATGGCGGCTTCCGATTGCGCCAGCGCCAGCTGGAAGCGGGGGCGATCGACCACGAACAGGATGTCGCCGGGCTTCACCTTCTGATTGTCCTGGACCGACACCTGCGTGACCAGCCCGGCCACGTCCGGCGTGACGCGAACGACATCGGCGCGGATATGGCCATCCCGCGTCCAGGGATCCGTTTCGTAGCGCTTCCACAGCCACAGGGCGACGAGCACGGCCAGCACCACGATCAGGATGGTCACGGCCGATCGGGCGAGCCGCGCATAGAGGGGTTTCATGCAAGATGTCCGGTAAGCAGGGACAAGAGTCCGAGGATCAGGATGAACAGGGCAACATCGACCAGCGGCCGATAGGTTACGAGACGATAGGCACCGGCATAGCCGAGCAGGCGGGATGTGATGCCGGCCAGCACCAGCGACACGATCGCGAGCACGAGGATGGTCGGCAGGAACACTCCGCCTATGGCGATTTCGCCGATCATCCGATCGCTCCATAAGCGGGCGCGCCCGGGAACAGGTTGCGGCGGAGCGAGGTGAGCGCGAGAATGGCGGTGCGGCGCTTGGCCGCCGGGCCGCCACGCGAAAGATCCGTCATGGCATTGTCGATCCCGGCCAGAAGATCCGGCTCGGGCGGGTGCGGCAGTTCGGGGCGCAGCGCGCGATAATGGGCGCCGACCCCCAGCAGCACGGGCGTGATCTTCGCGGCGTCGTCGGGCGTTCCGTCGATCCGGAGCTGGCGCAATTCACCCACCGAGACGCCGACGCGCAGATCCGTGAGCGCATCCAGCAGCGGCTTGCCGGGATCCTCGCCCTGCTGCGCCAGGCGGGGCGCCAGCAGCCCGATGCGATCCAGCATCCGCGCGATCCAGCCGACCGCGTCGGGAGGTCCCGCCGCTTCGCTCCGCCAGGCGAGATCCCGCCAGCCGGCGCGGATCAGCCTGCGGGCGCTGGTGCGCGCGCCGACCGTCTGGAACAGGCCCACCGTGACCGCGGCGAAGAAGGTGCCGATCAACTGTGCGGTTCCCTCGTTCACGAAGGTGCTGAAGTTTCCGGTATAGCGATCATTGAGCCCCATCGTGTTCAGACCCCCCAGAAGCAGGCCGATCGCGAACAGCATGGTTCCGGGACGCGCGAGGAACAACCCGCACAAGAGGAGGACGGGCGCCAGCACCAGCACCAGTGTCACGAAATCGGTGGCACGGGGCATGATCGCGAAAGCATAGATCGCGGCCATGACGAGCCCGCACAGCGATCCATAGAAAAAGGTAATGATGGAGGGTGCCGGATCATCGCTATTGCCGAAAAGGGCACAGCACACGCCCGAGATCAGCACCGCCCCGGCGCCGTCCGGCCAGGCGGTCGCGATCCAGAAAGCGCAGCCGAGCAGGATCGTGGCGGTCGTTCCGGCCGCCGCGCGCAGTGCCGTGCCCCGATCCCGATGCAGCGGCCGCTTCGCGTTGCGGCCCAGCAGCGCCGCGACGGCCTGCGTCACCGGCAGGCGGGACGGCGAACGCATCTGATCGCGCAGATCGCGGGCATTGCGATGCGCGGCGATCAGCTCGGCAAGCCGCGCGAGCAGGCTCATGCGCAGCGCGTCACGCCAGAGGAGCGGCTCCGCCGGCTCGGGCTCCAGCGCGCGGGCGCGGGCGATGAGGGCATCGGCGCTGGGGCCGCGTTCGGCGATCGGCGGCGGATCGCGCAGCCATTCGCGGACATCCTCGATCAGTTCGAGCGCCTCGGGGCGGGGCGAGTCGGCCCCGCGCTTGAGTTCGCCGAAGCGATCGTCGACCGCGCTGGCCAGCGGGAGAAGCATGGAAAGCTCGGCCTGAAGGGCGCGCAGCGTGCTGACGCGCGGCAGCAGCCGGGCCGTATCGAACGGCAGGTGGATGGAAAGCTGGTGGAGTTCGTTGATGTCGAGCGCCAGCCGCCGCCTGTCCCGATCGAGTGACGCGTCGGAGAGGCCGGCCAGCGAGTCACGCGACCAGCGCTCGGCATCGGCCAGGATCACGTCGATCCGGGCCAGCAGTCGTGCCGTCACCGTCTGCGGAAAGACCACGCCGTGAATGAGGCTGCCGCTCAGGATGCCGATCGTGATCTCCTCGACGCGCACCACGGCGGTCGTGAATATCGCGCCGGGCGCCGAGACGGAGGGAAATCCGATGATGCTCGCCGTATAGCCCGCGAGCAGGAAGATGTAGGCACGCGGCGTGCGGTCGAGCAGCGATATGTAGAGGCAGAGCCCTAGCCACAGCGCGAGGCCGACCGAGAGCAGTTCGGGTGCGTTGACGAGATTGGGCACCAGCACCACCGCCGCGATCGCGCCCAGCACCGTGCCCAGCATGCGGAACATCGCCTTGGAAAGCACGGCGCCGGCCAAGGGCTGCGCCACGATATACGATGTCGTCACCGCCCAGTAGGGACGGGTCAGGCCGATCCGCAGGGACACGTAATAAGCCAGGATCGCGGCCGCGAAGCATTTGATCGTGAACAGCCATTCCTTGCCGGTGGGCAGGACGATCTTCATCGCTTCCGTTCCTGCACGAAGCGCGCCGCCAGGCGCTGAGCGACATCGAGCGCCGTCTCCAGATCCGCATCGGGCATGTCGTGCAGCATCTTGTTACGCAGTGCCGCGAGCTTCTGCTCGATCGTGGCCGCTACGGCCGCGCCGCGCGTGGTCAGGCCCACCCGGCTAACGCGCGCGTCATTGTCGTCGCGGCGACGCTCGACCAGCCCGCTCGCGGCCATCTGATCGATGAGCCGCACGAGCGAGGCCGCCGTGATGTCCAGCTCCGCGGCAAGATCCGTCTGGCGAACATTGTCGTCCAGCCGGCTGAGCTGGACGAGCGCCCAGCCGACGGACGCGGAGAGTGACATCTCTCTCAACGCCTTGTCCGCCGCCTGGCGCCACATGCGCGCCAGCGGGAGCAGGGTGCGCGCATAGGCGGCTTCGAGGGCTGGGCGATCATAAGTCATTAGTTTGCTAATTAATTAAATCGACGATTTTCGCAATGGGGTGCGCGATCTTTTTCTCAATTGTGTCCGGCAGGCATCAGCCGGAGGCGCCCTATGGCGGCGGTCGATCGGGCCGGTCTATGTCGGGAGGATGATGGAGATGCTCCCGGGTCCGGAAATCGGATGGTACATGGCCGAATGGCTGATCAGGATCGGCGCGCTGGCCATTGTGCCCCTGCGCCGATCGCCGGCTGCGGCGCGCGGTTGGCTGTTGCTGATCTTCTTCCTGCCGGCGCCCGGGCTTCTGCTTTTTCTGATTATCGGCAGCCCGCGTTTCCCCGCCTGGCGCAAGCAGCGCTTCCGGCGGCTTCTGCCTTTCTTCGGCGATGTCGCCGCAAGGCTGCGCATTCATGCTCCCGATCTGGATGATGCGGCCCCGATCGCGACGCTCGTCGAGAAGCTGGGGCATATGCCTGCCACGGGCGGGAACGCTGTGGAACTGATCGATGATTATGATGGTGTGGTCGATCGCCTCGTGCGCGATATCGACGCGGCCGAGCGATCGGTGCACCTGCTCGTCTATATCTTCGCGGACGATCATGTCGGACGGCGCGTGGCGGAGGCGCTGGGGCGGGCGGTGCGGCGGGGGCTGCCGGTGCGCGTGATGTTCGATCCCGTGGGTTCCCACCGTTGGCGGCGCGGCACGCTTGCGCTGCTGGGCGCGCAAGGAATCGAGGTTCGCGAAGCATTGCCGTTCCGCCTCATCCGGGGGCGGACCCGCCGCGACATGCGCAACCACCGCAAGCTTTTCGTGATCGACGGCCGCATCGGCTATGCCGGCTCGCAGAATCTCGTCGCGAAGGATTTCCGCCCCGGCGTCGTCAACCGGGAGCTGGTCGCGCGGATCGAGGGGCCGACGGTCGCCGCGATGGAAGCCGTGGTGCGGGGGGACTGGAGTCTGGAAACAGGCGATGCGCCCGAGCCGATCGAAACGATCCCGGCCGCCACCGCCGATGCCCTGACGCAACTGCTCCCCAGTGGCGCGGAATTCCCGCTCGAGGGGTTTGAGACCTTGCTTGTCTGGCAGATCCATCAGGCCCGTGAGCGGGTCATCATGGTCACCCCCTATTTCATTCCGGATGAAGGCGTGCTGGGCGCGATGCGGGCGGCCGTGGCGCGGGGCGTGGTTGTCGATCTGGTCGTCTCGAAGGTGGTGGACCAGAGGCTGGTGAACCTCTCCCAATCCTCCTTCTATGATGATCTGCTGCGCGCCGGCGTGCGGGTGAGGCTGTTCCGCGATTTCCTGCTGCATGCGAAGAATCTCAGCATAGACGGGCGGCTTGCCGTCGTCGGATCGAGCAATGTCGACATGCGATCCTTCCAGCTCAACGAGGAAGCGAGCCTGCTGCTCTATGATGCGGCGTCCGTCGCGAAGGTTGAAGCGGTGCAGCGCGGCTATCTCGATGCCAGCGATACGCTGCATCTTGAGGAGTGGCGCGCGCGCTCCACTTTTCGCAAGCTCGCGGAGAATGTCGCGCGGCTGGTGAACTCGCTATTGTGACCGGACGGGCCAGTGTTTGCGGGGAAAATCAGATGACGGAATGCCGCCACCAATCGACCATCGTGGATGTCACGCCCAGCGCGCGCGGGTGCGAGGAATGCCTCAGGATCGGGAGCCCCTGGGTCCATCTGCGGCTGTGCCGCGCGTGCGGCCATGTCGGCTGCTGCGATCAATCGCCGCATCGCCACGCCACCGCCCATTTCCACGCCACGGGCCACCCGATCATCGAAGGTTATGATCCTCCGGAAGGCTGGGGCTGGTGCTATGTGGACGAGGTGGAGGTCGATCTGCCGGATCAGACGCCGCAGATCGGGCCGATCCCGCGCTACGTCTAGATGGGGCTCAAAATCTATTTCGATGGCGGCTGCCGGCCCAATCCCGGAAGGATGGAAACGGCTGTCGTCGCCCGGGGGAGAGCCTATGTGGATCCCGATGCGGGGCAGGGCGACAATAATGACGCGGAGTGGGCGGCGCTGATCCACGCACTGCGCATCGCCCGATCGCTGGGCGCCACCGATGTGATCCTGCTCGGGGATTCCACGCTGATCGTGCAGCAGGCGAACGGCATCCAGCCCTGCCGGGTGGAGCGTTTCCGGGACAGGTTCGATGAGTATCGCGCTCTGGCACCCCACTTCCACAGGGTGCGCATCAGGCATGTGCGGCGCGCGCAGAATCTCGCGGGCATCGCGCTCGATCGCAGGCGGGCGATGGCGGGCGGCCATATCGCGGGCACGATATTGGGAGGGTAATCCCTCGCGGCTGATGTAAGGGCCGCGCCATGGAAATGACTGTTACGCCGCCGCTCAACGCTCCGCCGCCCGCAACCGCGTGGGGCGAGGCAGGAGCCCTGTTTCGTCTGGCGGGCCCACTCGTCGGTGCAAATCTGCTGCAAATGGCGATCGCGGCGGTGGATGTGGTGTTCGCCGCCCATCTTGGCTCGCGCGCGCTGGCCGCCGCGACTCTCGGCGCCTATTTCTTCAACATCCTCAATTATGCGCTGATCGGCCTGTGCGGCGCTGCGGCGCCGCTGATCGCGGCCGAGCTTGGGCGCCGTGCCCATGCCGTGCGCGAGGTGCGCCGCAGTTTCCGGATGGCCTTCTGGGTCGGCATGGCCTTTTCCGTGGCGGCGATGCTGCTGCTGTCGCAGGGGGAGAGGCTGTTCCTGCTGGCCCGCCAGGATCCGGACGTTTCCCGCCAGGCCGGTGATTTCCTTGACGTGATCCTGTGGGGCATGCCGCTGGCCGTGGCGGCCGGCGTCATGCGCACGGCATCCGCCGCGCTCGGCCGGCCGGGCTGGGTGTTCGTGGTGACGGGCTTCGCGCTGGCGCTCGATATCGTCGGCAACTGGGCGTTCGTGTTCGGCCATCTCGGCTTTCCGGCGATGGGCCTGCGCGGTTCGGCGCTGGCCAATGATCTGGCTTTCGCGGCGATCGCACTGGCCTATGTGGCGATCCTGCTGTGGGACAGGCGGCTGCGCCGGTTCCGCCTGTTCGGCCGCTGGTGGGAATTCGAGAAGGCACGCGCGGGCGAGATCGTCCGGCTCGGCCTGCCGATCGCCGCCACCTGGATCTTCGAGGCGGGGCTGTTCGCGGGGGCCGCGATCCTGATGGGGCTGATCGGCGTTGCGGACGTCGCGGCGCACGCCGTCGCCCTCAACATCGCAGCAGTCGCTTTCCAGATACCGTTCGGGATCGCGCAGGCGGCCACGATCCGCGTGGGGCTGGCGTTCGGCGCACGGGACAGGATCTGGATCGCCCGCGCCGGCTGGGTCGCGCTGGTTGCCGGCATCGGCATCATGGGGCTTTCGGCGATCATCATGTGGGCGGTGCCGGGCCGGCTTGTCGCCGCCTATATCGATCCCGCCGATCCGCAGAACGCGCTGGTCGCCGGGCTGGCGATGCGCTTTCTGGCGGTGGCGGCCGTGTTCCAGCTCGTCGATGGCGCACAGGCCGTGGCGGCGGGCGTGCTGCGCGGGCTGCAGGATACGCGCGTGCCGATGGTGATCGCCCTGCTCGGCTATTGGGTGGCGGGGTTCGGCACCTCGATCCTGCTGGGCTTCGCCACGCCGATGGCGGGCGTCGGCATCTGGTGGGGGCTGGCGATCGGTCTCTTCGTGGTGGCGGTGCTGCTGATGTCGCGCTGGGGGATGCGTGCGCGGCTGGGGCTGATTCCGGCCGCACCGGATCGCGCCGCGATCGCCGCGTGATCCGCTGATAGCGGGTGGAGCGCCGCCGCCGGGCGGGCGCATCTAGCCGTGTATGGCCTCTCGTCCCGTCCGCCGCAGCGCGACCATGAACGCCTCCTGCAGCTTGGTGGGAAACCAGTCCCGCCGGGTGATCGCGCCGATCGTGCGCATCGTATCCGGCACTTCGGATTCGATGCGCACGAGCGTGCCCGCCTCGATTTCCGAGCGCACCTGATCGGTGGAGAGGAGGGTGAGGAAGTCGGTTCGCAACAGGAGACCGCGGATCAGGGCGACCGAACCACACTGGATCGGCGCCTCGGGGCGCGCCTTGTTCGAACGATCGAACATCTGCTGCCAGCGATCCAGCAGCCCGGATGCGCGCCGCGCGACGATCCATGAATGTTCGGCGAGCTGATCGAAGCCGGCAAATGTACCCGCCAGCGGATGTTCGGCGCGGCCGATGATGGTCAGCCGATCGGTGAAGAGCGGCTCCTGGAGCAGATCGCGGCCGGGCGCGTCGCGCAGCGCGCCGATCAATATGTCGATCCGGCCGCTGCGCAGCAGCTCGACCAACTCCAGATAGGAGCCCTCGATCACGTCTACCCTTATGTCCGGCCGCTCGCGCAGCAGCTCCGCCAGTGTCGCCGGCAGCAATTGCGAACGGGATAGCGCCATCGCCCCGATCGAGAGGCGGCCCCCGCCGTCGATCGTTTCCTCGATCGCGGCGCCCAGTTCGGTGACAGCGATCGTGAAGCCGCGCGCGAGCTTGGCGCCTGCGCGGGTGAGCCCCACGCCGCGCCCGCGCCGCTCGACGAGCGCGGTGCCGGAAACCTTCTCCAGATCGCGCACGGCGCGGTGCAGAGAAGGCACGGAAACGCCGGCCTCGTCAGCCGCGCGCAGGAAGCTGCCCGCCTCCGCCAGCGCCATCAGCCCCCGGACATGCGTGGTCGTCAGATAATTTTCAAACTGGCCGGCGGGTGTGTTTCGTGCGCAGCGGCGGCAGGCCTGCGCGAAGCTGCGCAGCGCACGCTCCACGCGCTGCAACACGCGCCGCCCGCTCGCGGTGGGGATCACGCCCGCGGCGGTGCGATCGAACAGCGCCGTGCCGAAGGCCAGCTCCAGCTTCGCCAGCGCCTGGGTTAGCGCGGGCTGGGAGATGGATGCGGCTTTCGCGGCGGCGCTGAGGCTGCCGTTTTCCGCGATTATCGAGAGCATCCGCAGATGCCGAAGGTTAAGATCGTAAGCACCGTCCATCGGCATTGTTTAGCCCAGGCTTATAGCTTTCCGATAATCATATTTGTGGGCCGGCCGGAGGAGGCATAGCCAGAGGGCAGAATCGCATTCTCGGAGAGGGAAGGATCGATATGCTTATGAATCCGGAGAACGAGCGGAAAAGCGCCGTCGATGGAGCCCCCACGCAGCATCGCGCGCTGCTGGATTGGGTGGAGGAAATCGCCGCCCACGTGCAGCCGGACGCGATCCGCTGGTGCGACGGTTCCGACGCGGAATGGAACGAATTGACCGCCCAGCTGGTGGATGCCGGCACGCTGGTGGCTCTGGATCCCGCCAAGCGCCCGAATTCCTTCTATGCGCGCTCCGATCCGCGCGATGTCGCACGCGTCGAAAGCCGCACCTTCATCTGTTCGGATGCCGAGAGCGATGCCGGGCCGACCAATAATTGGGCCGAGCCGGGCGAAATGCGCACGCGCCTCGACGGCCTGTTCTCCGGCACGATGAAGGGGCGCACGATGTATGTCGTGCCCTTCTGCATGGGGCCGCTGGGATCGGACAAGAGCATCATCGGTGTCGAGATCACCGATAGTCCATATGTTGTCCTTTCCATGCGGATTATGACCCGCATGGGCACGCCGGTGCTGGATGTGCTGGGCGATGACGGCTTCTTCATCCGCTGCGTCCACTCGGTCGGCATGCCGCTGGGCGAAGGCGTGGCCGATGTCGCCTGGCCGTCCAACGATGAGAAGTGGATCGTCCATTTCCCGGAAACGCGAGAAATCTGGTCCTATGGATCGGGCTATGGCGGCAATGCATTGCTCGGCAAGAAATGCGTGGCGCTGCGCATCGCCAGCGTGATGGCGCGCGACGATGGCTGGCTGGCCGAGCATATGCTGATCCTGAAGCTGACCAATCCGGAAGGCGCGAGCCACTATGTCGCCGCCGCCTTTCCCAGCGCTTGCGGCAAGACCAACCTCGCCATGCTGGAGCCGACCATACCGGGCTGGAAGGCCGAGACGGTGGGTGACGACATTGCCTGGATGCGCTTCGGCAAGGATGGGCGCCTCTATGCGATCAATCCGGAAGCGGGCTTCTTCGGGGTGGCGCCGGGCACCGGCCCTTCCACCAACAAGAATGCGATCGATACGCTCAGCGGCAATTGCATCTTCACCAACACCGCGCTGACGGCGGATGGCGACGTGTGGTGGGAAGGCCTCACCAAGACGCCGCCCGAGGGACTGACCGACTGGACGGGCCAGCCTTATGATCCGGCCAGCGGCAAGCCTGCGGCGCACCCCAATGCGCGCTTCGCCGTGCCGGCCGCGCAATGCCCGGCCATCGCCAGCGATTGGGATTCGCCGGAAGGCGTGCCGATCTCCGCCATCCTGTTCGGTGGTCGCCGCGCGAGCGCGGTGCCGCTCGTCACGGAGGCGCTGGATTGGGATCATGGCGTGTACATGGCCGCCAATATCGCATCCGAAGGCACGGCGGCGGCCGAGAACAAGGTGGGCGAACTGCGCCGCGATCCCTTCGCGATGCTGCCTTTCTGCGGCTATCACATGGCCGATTATTTCAACCACTGGGTGCGCATCGGTGCGTCGGCGGCTTCGGATCCGTCCGTTCTGCCCAGGCTGTTCCTGGTCAACTGGTTCCGCAAGGATACCGCCGGCAAGTTCGTATGGCCGGGCTTCGGCGATAATGCCCGCGTGCTGAAATGGATCGCCGAGCGGATCGAGGGCAAGGCGGAGGCCAATGCCACGCCGATCGGCCTGCTTCCGGCCAAGGGCAGCCTCGATCTCGACGGACTGACGCTGACGCCGGAGCAGATCGAGATGCTTCTGTCCGTGGACATGGATATCTGGGCTGACGAGGTAGAGCGCAACGGGGCCTATTTCGACAGCTTCGGCGATCGTCTGCCTCCGGCGCTCAAGCGCCAGCAGGCGGCACTGAAAGCCCGCATCGCGGAAGCGTCCGAACAGGTCGTCGAGCCGGCCTGATCCGGGATTGCCGATCGGCCTTCGCGCCGATCACGAAAAGCGGAGAGGCCCGGCATGGTATGTGTCGGGCCTTTTTGCGTGCCGAGGGATGCGCGGTTTGCGTGTGGGCGCCGGGTGGCGGGGGGGCTCTCCCCAAATCGTCCATGACGGCGGTGGCGAAAGATCGCCGTTTCGTCGATAGGCACGGATCTGGCGGCGCGATGGCCGTCCCGATCAGGCCGAAGAAGGAAGATCATGTCCGGTACGATCCACGTTCTGAACGGTCCCAATCTGGGCTTCCTCGGGATCCGCGAGCCGCACATTTACGGCACGACCACGCTGGCCGATGTGGAACGGGAATGCCGTGCCATCGCGGAGCCCACGGGTTTCGACATCGTCTTCCGGCAGACCGATGCCGAGCACGAGATGGTGCATTTCTTCCATGACGCGCGGGTCGGAGCCGCCGGGATCGTCTTCAATCCGGCGGCCTTCAGCTATGCCGCCTATCCCGTCTACGATGCGCTGAAGATGTGCGACTGCCCGATCGTGGAGGTTCACATTTCGAACATCCATCGGCGGGAGGAGGCCTGGCGATCGAAATCGATCATGACGCAGGGCGTGACAGGCATCGTCAGCGGGCTTGGTGTCGATGGCTATGGGCTGGCGGTGCGCCATATCATCCGGCTGCGATCCGCGTGATCGTGAGGCTGGGGCGTTCATGACCGGCTTGCGCGAAATCGTGGCCACAGGCGCGGCTTGGAAATGATGGGCCGGCGCCTATAATCCGCGTTCCGGCAGAATATTCTGCAACGAGAGATCAGCCTTTCATGCTGACGGTTTCGAGGGGCGATCATTGCTGCATCGATGGGCTGCCGCTGCTTTAGCCTGCGCACTCCTCAGTCATCCGGCTCATGCCGCCTGGACGCGAAGCTGGGCGGCGGCCCCGCTGCAATTTCCTAACGCGCCCCCGCCCGGACCACGGGACGCGCCTCCCGCGCCGCTGGTGGACGGCGCGGATCAAACCTTTCGGATGACGGCGCTGTTGAGTTCCGGAGGAGCTCGGCTGCGCCTTCGCCTGTCCAACGAACTGGGCGGTTCCGCCGTGCCGGTCGACACGGTCGAAGTCGCACTGGCCGGTCCCGACGGCAGCATCATCGCGGGCAGCACGCGCACGATGACATTCGGTGGGGCGGCGCGGGCGGTAATTTCCGCCTGGTCGCCGCTGGAAAGCGATCCGGTGGATCTGGCGACGGAGCCTGGAGCGCGGCTGGCGATCAGCATTCATGCCCCCGGCGAAACGGCGACGCTTGCCATGCACCCGCTGGCGGGGGCCGAAACGCGGATGACGCAGGGCGGCTCGGCCGATCTGTCGACCATGCCTGGCGGGGGGCGGATCGTCGCCGGGCGCATATTGTTGACGGCGATCGACGTGGATGGGCCGGCCGCGCGGACGATCGTCACGATCGGGGATTCGATTACCGATGGCAGGGAAAATGAGCGATGGCCCGATGTGCTGTCGTCCCGGCTCGCGGGGCGGGCAGGGGTCGCCAATGT
Organism: Sphingomonas sp.; assembly: GCF_003248515.1. GTDB lineage: Bacteria > Pseudomonadota > Alphaproteobacteria > Sphingomonadales > Sphingomonadaceae > Sphingomonas_I. The sequence goes on along the minus strand of NZ_QFOB01000007.1, from coordinate 29,472 downwards.
CGGCATATCCGGCAATCGCCTTCTTTCGATGGGCACCGGGCAGCCGGCGCTGGCACGGCTGGATCGGGACGTGCTCGGCGTTCCCGGCGCCCGCTATCTGATCCTGTTTCAGGGGATCAACGATATTGGCGGCTCGGTTCGCGATCGATTGCCGATGCCGGCGCCCGCGACGATCATGGCGGCTTACCGGCAGATCATTTCACGGGCCCATGCGCGGGGCATCAGGGTGATCGGCGCAACCCTGCTGCCCTATCGCGATGCTTTTTTCTATTCGCCCGAAGGCGATGCCGTGCGGCGCGCGGTGAATGGCTGGATACGTTCGGCCGGCGCCTTTGACGGCGTGATAGATTTTGAAAAGGCGCTTGCCGATCCGCGTTCGCCGGACCGGCTTTCACCGGAATTCGACAGCGGCGATCATATCCATCCCAACGCCGCGGGCTTTCGGCGGATGGGGGCGATGATCGATCTGAGCCTGTTCCGCTAGCATGCCGCGCCGGGCGGCGCGCAGAGCGGAAAAAGCGGGTGTGGCGGTGGCCAAAATCCAGGCCAATTCCCTCGATTTTCGCGGTTTCTGGCCTGCAATGGGAGGGCTACCATCGGCTGCCCATCACTTTGGCCGTTGACAGGATGGAGTCTTTTTATATCCTGATCGGGCCTAATGCATTGGAAAATGGTAGCGTTACCAGTTCCGATGCGCGAAGCCAGTAAGGGCAAAAGCCCAGCTTATCATCGTCTTCTGCCGTGCAGCGGGCGGGCATTGAGTTGCCAAAAGGGGAGAGGAACATGTCGAATTTCGATCGCCGCCGGCGAGCTTATTACCTGTGCACTACGACTCTGGCCGTGCTGGCTGCGGTGCTTCCTGCCGGAGCGCTGCAGGCGCAGACCGCCGCGCCAGTGGCGGTCGCCGGCGAGGCTGCCGCGCAAGCCGCCTCCTCTGATCCCTCCGATATCGTTGTGACCGGATCGCGACTGGCGCAGGACGGGTTCAACGCGCCCACACCGGTTTCCGTCGTCAGCTCCGCCGACATCAAGCTGTCCGGCACGGTCAATGTGGAGCGGCTGCTGTCGCAATCCCCGCAATTCGTCGCCTCCGCCACGGGTGGCTCCACGGTGTCGGGTCAGGGGGCCGGGCAGGCCGACCTCAATCTGCGCGGCTTCGGCGCCACGCGTAACCTCGTCCTCGTGAACGGCCGTCGCTTCGCCATTGCCGGGCCGGACCAGACCGTCGACATCAACACGATCCCGAGCGCTCTCATCAAGCGGACCGAAATCGTGACGGGCGGCTCTTCCGCCGTCTATGGCTCCGACGCGATCACCGGCGTCGTCAACTTCATCCTCGACGACAAGTTCGAAGGGGTGGAGGCGCGCGCGCAGATGAACGCCAATTCGCCGACCAGCGCCAAGACCTATGATTACAGCATCACGGTGGGCGGCAACTTCGCCGATGGCCGGGGCAATGTCGTCATTTCGGCCAATTATCTGAAGCGCGATGCGATCACACGCCGCGATCGTGGCGGCTTCACGCTCTTCGCGCTGGGCGACGGGTGCGTCGTTCCGGGTTCGGACGACAACAAATATCATCTGGGAACGCCCTTCACCGTGCCTTCGGGCCAATCCTGCCTTTCGTCGGGCGGGCAGCCGGGCTTCATTTTCGGCGGCTCGGGCGATATTCCCAACAGCCGCGTTTCCGGCATTCCCACCTATGCCCAGGCCAGCAGCGGCCTGCGCGCCGCCTATGATGCCGCCGGTCTCTCCAATGTCGGATCGTTCGGCTTCACCTTCAACGATGCCGGCACCACCGCGCGGCCTGCGCTCGATCCGGCCGACCGCTACAATCTCGCGCCTGAGAATTACCTGATCATTCCGCAGAAGCGGTACATGTTCAACAGTCTCAGCCATTTTGATTTCACGCCGGGCGTGACCGGCTATATGGAACTGCACTATTCGCAGAATGAAGTGCGCGCGCAGCTGGCTCCGCCGAATGTCGGCGTCGCCACACTGCTCAACGTCAACAATCCTTATCTGAGCGCGTCGGTGCAGAATGTGTTGCGCCAGCTCGACGCGGCCGAGACCGGTACGATCAGCGTTGCGTCCGGCCCTGTCACGCGCACGACAACGGCCAATGACGGCCTGGCAGTCGTCACCCTCGGGCGTCGTTATCAGGAGGTGGGGCCTCGTCAGGCGAACCAGCGTCGCGACGTGTTCCGCGGCGCATTCGGTTTCCGTGGCGATCTCGGCGATCTCGTCGAGGGTGCGGTGCGCGATATCTCCTATGACGTCTACTACACCTATGCGAAGACCAACTATACGGAGGAGCTGAACCGGGCTCTCTCGCGCAGTGCGCTGCAGGCATCCCTGCTGTCCGTGAATGGCGCGGCGCCCGTGTGCAACGTCTTCGGCTCGAACATCAGCCAGGCGTGCGTGCAGGCCATTTCCGTGACGGCCACGAATACGACGCGCGCCGTCCAGCAGGTCGCCGCCGCCACCATCACCGGCAAATCCTTCACCTTGCCGGCTGGTGACATCGCCTTCGATCTCGGCGTCGAATGGCGCAAGAATTCGGCCAGCTTCCGCCCCGACCAGTATCTGGCCTCCGGAGACGTGGTGGGCTGGAATGCCGGACAGGCGACGGGCGGGAGCATCAGCGCCAAGGAAGTCTTCGGTGAAATCCGCGTCCCGCTGATCCACGATACGCCCTTCATCCAGGCGCTGACCGTGAATGGCGCCTTCCGCTATTCGGATTACAGCCTCTCCGGCGTCGGCGGCGTGCTCACCTATCTGGGTGGTGCGGAGTGGCGGGTGAGCAACGACATTAGCTTCCGCGGGCAATATCAGCGCGCGATCCGCGCGCCGAACGTCAACGAGCTGTATGGCGGCCTTTCCCGCACCAATCCGCTGGCGACCGATCCCTGCTCCAGCCGCCAGCCGACGGCGCAGCAGACCGCAGCCGTGCGCGCGATCTGCGTCGCCACCGGCGTTCCGGCGGGCAACGTGTTCACCGCGGTGGTGCAGCCCAACACCTTCTTCCCGGTGGATCAGGGCGGCAATCCGAGCGTGGGTGAGGAAAAGTCCAACACCTATACGTTCGGTGCCGTCTTCACGCCGCGCTTCCTGCCGCGCTTCCGCTTCAGCGTCGATTATTTCAAGATCACGCTGGATGGGGCGATCGGCCTGCTCGGTGGCGGCCTGAACAATACGCTCAACCTTTGCTACAACGTGCTGCAGGACGCGAGCAGCAACTTCTGCCAGGCGATCCGCCGCGATCCGACGACGGGCGCCATCACCGATCAGTATCCGGCGCGCATCCTTTCGGCCAATACCGGGCAGATGAGGACGGCGGGCATCGATTTCGTGCTACGCTACACCCAGCCGCTGGAATTCGGGCTGTTCGGGATGGCCGAGACGAGCTCGCTCTCGCTGGGATCGGACTGGACCTATCTGGACGATTTCACGCTGACCCCGGTGGCGGCATTCCCCAATACCAAGAATCGTTGCGCCGGCGCCTTCGGGCAGACGTGCGGTGAGCCGCTGCCGCGCTGGCGCGGTACGTCGCGCCTCACCTATGCGATGGGGCCGATCAGCCTCAGCATCCGCCATCGCTATGTCGGCCGCGTGACGGACGATCGCTATGTGATCCCCACCCGCGCCGGCAGCGCCACCGCGCCGACCCTGGCGAGCCTCTCGCACCCGCGCCTGGGCGATCGCAACTATTTCGATCTCTCGTTCACCGCCGATGTGCTCAAGAATATCCAGGTGTTCGGCGGTGCGAACAACGTGTTCGCCAACAAGCCGCCGGTGGTGGGCAGCGCGCAGGTTCGCGCCAACACCTATCCGGCGACCTACGATTCGATCGGCACCGAATTCTTCCTGGGTGCTTCGGTCAAATTCTGATGAAGGGGGTGGGCGGTCCGCGCGACCGCCCACCTTCCATTTTGCAAGGCGCCTACGCCGTTTGCGTTACCGTGGGAAAGACGAACTGTAGCGGCGCGGCCCGGGTCTGATCGACGGACCGGCGGCCGACCCTAACGGCCCCCGTGATTATTGCCTCGATCGCGAGCGCTGCCTCATCCCGTGGTTCGCGGGATAATCGACGGCGATCAGCGCCAGCCCGCGTCGACGAAATAATCGTGGCCGGTGCACATCCGCGCATCGTCGGATGACAGGAAGAGCACGAGGGCGGCGACATCGACGGGCTGAATGCGGCCGTCCAGGCATTGCGCCCTGATGATCTCGGCCTCTCCTTCCGGCGTGTACCATTTTTCCTGACGGGGCGTCTGGACGTTGCCCGGAACGATCGTGTTGACGCGGATATTCGCGCGGCCAAGATCGCGCGCGAGGCTGCGGGTCAATCCTTCGATCGCGGCCTTGGCGGTCTGGTAGAGGACGAGTTCCTCCAGCGCGAGATGCCAGCTGATCGATCCGAAATTCAGGATCACGCCGCCGCCCGCCGCCTTCATCGCGGGGATCACCGCCTGTGCCGCGAAGAACATGTGGCGCAGGTTCACGGCCATGCGCTCGTCCCAGTAAGCGGGCGTCACCTGCGCGATATCGTGACGATCATCATTGCCGGCATTGTTGATCAGCACATCGATGCCGCCCAGCGACGCTTCGATGCGGGCGATCGCGGGGACGAAGCTGTCGAGATCGGTGATGTCGCACCGTTCGAACAGGATCGGATGCGCCGCGACCGGCGTGAGCGCCGCCACGAGGGCGAGGGAAGCCTCTTCCGCGATATCGAGGAATGCCACGCGCGCACCCTGCCGCACGAAGGCTTCCACAAGCCCGGCGCCGATGCCGCTTCCGCCACCCGTCACCAGCACCCGCTTGCCCCGCAGGCTGGGATAGGAGGCGGTCTGCGCCGAAGGCTCATCCCCGGTCATGGATCATCCTCTCCGGCCCGGCCGCCATGCTGCACAGCCGCCCGATGAAGAGTTGTTGCGCGGCAGGCAGCGGAAAGGGGGCCGTGGGCATCATTCCCGCGCCGTGGAGGAAAGCAGCTGGCGCGCGGCGAGATTCCGCATCAGATCGCTCACGCCGAACGTCCAGGGAGGCGCCGCTTTCGAACTCGTCACGCGATTGACGAGGCGGCCGAGTGTGGGTGTGGAGATGGCGACGACGTCGCCCATCTTGTGCGTGAACCCGCGGCCGGGCTCGTCGCGATCGTCGACGGGTGCGAACAGGGTGCCGAGGAACAGGGCGAAGCCGTCCGGATAGTGATGTTCGCTCATCGTCTGGGCGAGCAGGCTCTCGGGATCGCGGCTGATCTGCGCCATGTTGCTGGTGCCGGCCAGACGATAGCCGTCCTCGCCCTCGATCAGCAGATCGACCTGCGCGGCACGGACATCATCCATCGTGAACCCGTCGTCGAACAGGCGCACGAACGGGCCGATCGAGCATGAGGCATTATTGTCCTTGGCCTTGCCCAGCAGAAGGGCCGATCGTCCCTCGAAATCGCGCAGATTGACGTCATTGCCCAGCGAGGCGCCCACCGCGACGCCCGCGCGATCCGCGACGATCAGGATTTCGGGCTCAGGATTGTTCCAGGATGAATCGGATCGGATCCCTATTTCGGCTCCCCAGCCGACCGTGGAGAGGATCGGCGCCTTGGTGAACACCTCGGCATCGGGGCCGATCGCGACCTCCAGATATTGCGACCACATGCCATCCTCGATCAGCATCGCCTTGAGGGCGGCCGCATTTTCGGATCCCGGCACAACCGCGCGGATGTCCGCGCCGAGCCGGGATTCGAGGCGATCGCGGACGGCCGCCGCAGCGGAGGCGTCGCCGCGCGCGCGTTCTTCGATCACCCGCTCGATCGCGGAAACCGCGAAGGTGACTCCGGCCGCCTTCACGCACTGGAGATCGAGGGGGCTCAGCAGGCGCGGCGCGGCCGGGCCGGAGGACAGCAAGGTCTCGATCGGCCCGAGCGGCGCACCGCTCCCGCTCTCCCAGCCACGGATCGAGATCAGTTCCGCAGCGGTTGGCGCGACACGCGACATGTCATGCGCGATGCCATCGCGGATCAGGATCGGTGTCGGGCCGGCCGGGGTTTCGATCCGCCCGAGATACAGGCCACGCTGCCAGTCGCCCTGCGGCATGTCCGCCGCCGAAAAGGTGAAGTCCGCCATATCCTCTGCCGTGGCCGAATTATGATAGCGCTATCATTGTTCCCGCCGGCCCAAACTGTCAAGAACCGGCGCACCGGTATTTGCCGCAGGGGGGCTGCTAGCGCAGGTCCACGCGCTGATTGGCCGCAAGCATATGGCTTCGCTTTTGCCCGTTCGGCAGTGAGCGGATCGTCACCCGCTGCCGATTTCCGTCGATACCTGCCAGCGCACGGATCCGGCCCTGCATGTCCGTGAGGAGGCGCGCGCTCCCGCCCTCGATCCGGGCGATGGGTCGGCCGGAAATCATGAGGTCGGCTCCGCGCCCGGAATAAGCGATCGAGGCTGAACGCCCCGTGCCGAGGGGGAGATCGAAGCGTGCCCCGGAAGCGGCGACATGGGCCGGGCGGATATTCCATTCCAGCTCGTCGCCCAGATTGCGGACGCCGAGCAGCCGCCACGTATAATCGATCATCACCAGCGCGCTGGGCGAATAACCCGGATTGTCGCCGGCAGAGTAACGCCCGTCCTGCGGATCGATCTGCTGGCGGAAGGAGGTGTCCGCCTGCAGCGCCTCGCACCAGCGATCCATCATCCATGCGAATTCGGCCGGCCTGCCATAATGCTCCATCCAGCGTCCTGCCCGGAGCGCCGTGAGCGCCTGCGTCGCGCCACCCCAGCTGTTTGGCGGGATCGGGCGCACGAAGGCCGGATCGTCCAGCGCGATCGAGGGAAGCGGGAAGGGCGCCCAGAAGGCCGCCGGATTGTGGATCTGCCTGGCCCACAGGTCATCGAACAGCTTCTGATCGGGCACATGTTCCCCGCACACGCGCGAGAGGATGTCGGATCGCACGCGCACGAACCGGCCTTCGGCATCCAGATCGTAGAAGGCGGCATCTTCGGCCACATAAAGCTTTGCGAGGATCAGCGAACGGATCCGTTCCGCCTGCTCGGCCCAGATATCGGCTTCGCCGGTCTTGCCCAACGCGGTCGCCATTTCGGCCAGTGCGCGCCGGCCGCCATGAACCGTTGCCGACAGATCCGGGCAGAGGCGGGGCAGAGAGGCGATCGGATGATGCCGCTTCGCATCCTTGTTCGGGCACTGATTGGGCATTCCGGCCCAGCGCGGGCTGTTGTCGTGGCCGGTATCGTAGGTGCAGAATCCCTCGATCAGCCCGGTGCCGCGCGTATTGCGATAGCGCATCAGCCACCCGTCCCATGCCGAGCAGGCGGCATAAGCGGCGGCGAGCAATTCCTCGTCGCCGGTGGCGCGGGCAAGCTCCCAGGCCGTGGCTGCGATGGGGACGACCATCTGGATCTGGCCGAAGCCCGTTTCGGCCAGCTTGTTGTTGGCCGGAAGCTGGCCGTCCGCGCGCTGAAGTTCGAAGAAGGTCAGATGGCTGTCGCGCGCCACATCGGGCCTGAAATCGCGATAGACGAGCGCCTCGTGCGGTCCACATTCCTGCCAGATGCCCTGATAGTTCGATCCCTCGATCAGCACCGGGCGGCTCACATAGGGCATCGTCTGGACATTGGCCGCCAGCACCGCCAGCGCCTTGTCATAAGCGGCCTGCCAGCCGGCGTTGCCGGTGGCGAAACGCGGCGCTCCCTCGATCGGGGATAGGGCCGAGGCCGAGCGGGGGAGGCCGGCCAGCATGACGGCGCCGGCAAGGAAATCGCGTCTTTTCATATCAGTCCTGCGGCAGGGTATCGATGTGGACCCAATCGACATCGACGATGCCGCCCGGCGTGCCACGGGTGAAGGTGAACAACGCGGGACGCGATCCCTTCCACCAGGAGAAGCGGGCGAGGGGAAAGACATCGCCCATCGGCGCAAAGGTCTGTCCGCCGTCCAGGCTGTAGCTGTAGCGAACCTTCTGGTCGGAGGAGACGATGGCGCGCAGTTCGATCTGCTTGCCGGCGATGGCGGCGCCACGTGTCTCTTCGCCAGCCGAGGATAGGGTAAGCCAGTTGCGACCGCCCTCGCGCGTGATTCCGATCCAGCTGGGCTTGACCCCGAACAGCGACAGGCCGGCGCGCTGCCCCTCGCTCATTTTCCGGGCATCGATCCGTGTCGTGATGCGCGAGGCCGGACCGATCAGGATCTGCGTGAGCGTGTTGCGCGCATTGACGATCTGGTTCGCGTGGTTGGCGATGAGCCGCAGATGGCCGGGGCGCGCGGCGAGGCTCCAGCGCGCATCATCGGGATTATGGTTCCACTCCCATTGCTGGCCCAGCGTACGGGAGCCGAATTCGTCGCTGGTCTGGAGGGTGGCGGGGGCGGGTGGACCATCCGGTACGGCGTGGCTCGCCACCGGCTGGCCAGCCACGTCGCCGGCGATCGGATCGCCGATCACGGGCCAGTCGTCGATCCACCTGACCGGTTCCAGATAGGTGATGCGGCCGAAGGCGCCCGTGCTGTTGAAATGCACGAACCAGCCCTCGCCCGAAGGGGTTTCCACCCAGCCGCCCTGATGCGGCCCTTCCAGCGCCGTGTTCCCCTGGCGAAGCACGACCCGCCATTCGTAAGGCCCCGTGATCGTGCGGGCGCGGAGCACGGCCTGCGCGCCCTTCTCCACCCCTCCGAACGGCGCGAAGATATAATAATAGCCGTTCCGCTTGTAGAATTTCGGCCCTTCGAGGATCGGGAGATTCTTCTTGTCCTCGACGATCACGGTGCCTTCGTCGAGCACGCGGCGCCCATCCGGGCTCATCCGGTGAAGGATCAGGGGGCCGGCGCCATGCCGCGAATGGACCAGCCAGGCGCTGCCGTCATCATCCCAGAACGGGCAGGGGTCCTCCAGGGCGGGTTGATCGATAACCTTGACCGGCGCGCTCCACGGACCTTCCGGGCTGCGCGCCGTCGCCATGAAGATGCCCTCGTCAGGCGTCGCCCAATAGACGTAGATCAGGCCGGCATGCTGCCGGATGGAGGGCGCCCAGACTCCGCCGGCATAGCGCGTGCCGCCGATCGGTTTCGAGATTGCATCGGTCAGCGTGTGCGGACCGGGCATGTCATATTCGGGCGCGAAGGGCAGGCGGGGCAGGACATGCCCGGCGATCGACCAGTGGACGAGATCGCCCGACCGGAGGATCGGAATGCCCGGTGAGAAATGAAAGCTGGAGGCGACGAGATAGTAATCCCTGCCGATCCGGATCACGTCCGGATCCGAATAATCGGCGAACAGGATCGGATTGGTATAGGTGGCGCCCGCCACGAGAGGGGCGGCCGGCACGATCCATGAAAGCGTTGCCAGCATGCCCAGCATCCGGGCCGGCGACCTGCGATGCGCGATCCGCAAAACCCTTCGCTCCCCTCTCTCGCCGCTCGAAATCGGCATTGACTGGCAAAATTCCAGCGCTTAGCGTTAGGGCTAACAAACAAGCCTCGTGCTGTAAAATGGTAACGCTATCATTTTTTTGGCCCATCGAAAGAGGCAGGTGCGGGGCACGAAAGAGAGGGGATCATGAGGGGCCTGCTTGTCATCTTCGCGCAGAGCGGGTTCGCGGCATGATTTCGGCCGTGGCAGTCCCGGCGCTTTCGGCGGCGGCGATCCGCCCGCGTGGCGGCTTGCGCGCCGCTCAGCGGGCGCTCGAACCTTCAACGAGCCTGTCATGACCGTCGGCAGGCGCTCTCTCATCATGTCCGGCGCGTTCGGAATGGCCGGGCTGGCGGCTGCCGACGCGGCGATGGCGGCAAAGCCGGTGGCTGCCGGTAATGCGGGCTGGGTCGATGTGCGCCATTTCGGCGCGACGGGCGACGGTGCGACGATCGATACAGCCGCCATCGATCGCGCGATCGATCATGTCGCGGCGCGGGGTGGTGGCACCGTCTATTTCCCGGCCGGAACCTATGCCTCCTATACGATCCATCTGAAGAGCAGGGTTACGTTGTGGCTGGACAATGGCGCCGTGCTGCTGGGGGCCGCGCCGTCCGCCGGGCGGGGCTATGATCTGGCCGAGCCGATCGGTGCATGGGGCGCCTATCAGGATGCGGGGCACAGCCACTGGCGCAACAGCCTGATCTGGGGCGAGGGTCTCCACGATATCGCGATCGTCGGGCAGGGGCTGATCTGGGGCAAGGGGATCGGTCGTGGCGACGGCAAGGACGATTGGCTGAAGGATCCGAGCGGGCCGGGCACCGCGAACAAATCGATCGCGCTCAAGAATTGTCGCAACGTGACGCTGCGGGATTTCCGCATCCTGGAAGGCGGATGGTTCGCGCTGCTGGCGACGGGCGTCGACAATCTCACGATCGACAATCTGCTGGTGGATACCAATCGTGACGGCTTCGACATCGATTGCTGCCGGAACGTGCGCGTCACGAACTGCACGGTCAACGCGCCGTGGGACGATGCGATCTGCCCGAAGAGCAGCCATGCGCTGGGCGAGATCCGCGTGACCGAGAATGTGATGATCGCTAATTGCTTCGTCACGGGCAATTATGTGGTCGGGTCGGTGCTGGACGGCACCTGGCGCAAGATGCCGCAGGACTTCGCCGGGCATATTCACGGCCGGATCAAATTCGGCACGGAATCCAATGGCGGCTTTCGCAACATCACGATCACGAATTGCGTGTTCGAGGATAGCCGCGGGCTCGCCTTCGAGACGGTGGACGGCGCGATGATCGAGGATGTGGTGGTGAGCAACATCGCGATGCGCGGCATCGTCGATGCACCCATCTTCATTCGCCTCGGCAAGCGGATGCGAGGCCCGTCTGGCCGGGACATCGGCACGGTGCGGCGGATCCGCATCCAGAATATCGTCAGTTCGGGGGCCACGATCCTGCCGTCCGTGATCGCCGGGCTCGCCGGCCATCCGATCGAGGATGTCTCGATCAGCGACCTGTTCGTGCATCATGTGGGCGCCGCCGCGGCGGAGATGGCGACGATCCAGCCGCCAGAGGCGGAACTCGGCTATCCCGAGGCGACGATGTTCGGCCCGCTCCCGGCGACGGGCTTCTTCGTCCGCCACGCCCGCAATCTTCAGATGAGCAATATCGAGGTTGCCGTGGCGAAGCCCGATCCCCGGCCGGCCTTCCGGCTGGAGGATGTCGCCGATGCCGATATCTTCTGGGTGCGTGCGCCGAAGGGGGCGCCGGTCTTCTCGCTCAAGGATTGCAGCGATTTCCGGGCGACGGGCAGCCGGGGCATGAAGGATCGTGTGGTGGACGGCCCCGCAAGCGGATCTTTTTGAGAGCCTCTCCTCCTTGGGCGGACCTTTCGGGGTCCGCCCATTTTTTTGGAGGGCATCTCCGGCCCTATCGGCAGATCGCGCCGAGCATTTCGGAATAAGAAGGGATTTCCAGCGGTTTGCCGCCCGCGTCCTTCAGCCGTGCTTCCAGCGTCGGCGCGGCACCCAGCCGGGGATCGACGTCTGCGGCGTAAAAGGGATCGCGCGCCGCCTGCTCCAGCGTGACGAAGCGGAATCCCTCGCGCCGATATTGCGCCAGCAATCGTGGAAGCATGCGCGCATCGAAGGCGCCGACGTGCATCAGCAGGATATAGGGAATGTCGCGCCCCATCGCCCCTTGCGCGGCATGGCGCGATGCGCGCGCAGCCTCGGTCGCGGCGGTAAGATAGGTCTGTTCCAGTTGCCGGATCGCGGCATCGTTGCCCGACGCCGCGCAGCGCGCATAAGCGTCATTCCACATGAAGTCGCCAAAGCTCATCGTGACGCCGGCGATGCGATAGCCTCGCGTGGCGAGCCCATCCCGCACCGCCCTCCGCTGGGCGGGGTCCGAGCCCTCGTGGAGATAGGGAAAGCGGAACCAGTGCCAGTCCTGCCCAGCCATCTGGCCGGTGAGGATCGGCGTGTTGAAGTCGATCTCGTCGAGGAAGGACGGCGCCCCCACCTTGTCCAGATCGCTGTGGTTCCAGCCATGATTGCCGAGCGGAAAGCTCGCCGCGCGCCACTTTTCCAGCACGCCGGCAGTGCCGGCCTCCCGCGCCAGCCCACGGCCGTTCACAAAGCCCCAGACATGTTGGACATGGGCCGCCTTCAGCGCCGCCACGAGCCCGTCGATCACCGACAGTCGCGTCTCGCCTGGCGGCAAGGGGCCATGCGAGGGAAGATCATCGAAGGTCAGCGCGATTTCCGGGGGGCGGCCGGCGGCCGCCGTACCCAGCAGCAGCGCGGCGACGAGAGCCAGCGCCTTCATGCGGCACGCGGCGAGGCTGCGCGAAACGCGTCGGCGATCGCGTCCCGCATCGGCTTCGGGGAAAGGTCCGCATCGAACGGGCATGGGCGCTTGGCCATGCCGTCCGGTCGTGGGCGGGAGCCGTTCAGCCAAGTGTAGCGATCGCTGAGGCCCCAGCACATCACGGTGTGAAGTGCGGGATAGGAGAGCATGAGATCGAGATAGGCGCGCGTGTGATTGGCCACCATCCGGTCCCGGCGCGCGATATCGCCCGGCAACGGATTGTCGTGCACGTCCATCTCGGTGACGAGGAGGCGCAATCCCATGCCTGTCACCCTGTCCAGAAAGGTTCGCCAGGCGCGCTCGTCGAGCGCGCCGAGGCCCGTGGGGGAATCGCTGTATTTGCTGCCGAGATGGCTCTGCACGCCCAGCGCGTCGATCGGCGTGCCGCGCGCCTTGAGGCGCTCCAGCAACCGCAGCACGGCATCACGATGCCGGGCTTCGTCCGCCCGCCAGCCCATATAGTCGTTATAGACCAGTTCCGCCTTCGGGGCCGCCTGGCGCGCCGTGCGGAAGGCGAGATCGATCGTCTCCTCCGCGCCGAGATGGCGGGAGATGGCGGTTTCGCGCAGCAGGCCCGTATCCGGATCGACCGCTTCGTTCACGACATCGAAGCTGTCGACGACGGGAGCGTAGCGGCGGGCGACCGTGGAGACATGTTCGGTCAGCAGGCGGGCCGCTTCCACGCGCGGCTGCGGACCGAAATCATAGGTGGCCAGCCAGCCGGGCATCCAGCGTTCCGAATGCCAGAGCAGGGTGTGGCCGCGCACCCCGATCCGGTGTGCCGTCGCCCATGCCACGATCGCGTCCGCACGGCTGAAATCGAAGCTGCGCACGTCGGGCCGCGTCGCCCCCCATTTCATCTCGTTTTCGGGAACGATCAGCGCGCACTGCGCGGCGTTGAGGGCGAGATACGCCTGATCGGCCAGATGTCCCGTCCCGATCGTGCTGCCGAAGCGGATGCCCTTGCGCGCGCCCAGAGAGGCGAGGGAGTCGGCGTCCGCATTGCCCGAAAGGAAGGGCAGGGCCGCCGCCGCGGCGCCGGCCGCCAGGAAATCACGCCGCCCCGGAGAGAAGGAAGGGAGGGGCATGGCCGCCTAAGCGATCCTGAGCGTCGCGGATTTCAGGCTGGCTGAACTGTTGCCGGCGAAGATCGTGACATCGCCTGCTTCCACCACCTCCGCCATGGATGCATTCCAGATACGGAACTGCTTCGGGCCGAGGCGGAAGCGTATCGTCTGGCGCGTGCCGGGCTCCAACGTGATCCGGCGGAAGGCCTTGAGCGCGAGCGCCGGTTGCGTGGTGGAGGCGGTTTCGTGCCGAACATAGAGCTGCACCACTTCGTCGCCCGTCCGCGCGCCCACATTCGCCACATCGACTGATATCTCCACCTCGCCGGCGGGATCGATGGTGGCGCTGGAAAGGCGCGGCGCGCCGATCTCGAACTCCGTATAGCTCAGGCCGTGGCCGAACGGGAAAAGCGGGGAGGCATCATCGAACAGATAACCGCGCCGTGCGGTAGGCTTCTGATCGTAGAAGAAAGGCACCTGGCCCACGTTCCGGACAACCGTGACCGGCAGCTTCGCGCCGGGATTGATCCGCCCGTAAAGCGCCTCCGCCATCGCGGTGCCGCCTTCCTGGCCGAGATACCAGCATTCCAGGATCGCATTGGCGCGCGCCGCCACGATCGGCCAGCTCGGCGGGCGGCCGTTGATCGCACACACGACGATCGGCTTGCCCAGTTCGGCCAGCGCCAGGAACAGATCATTCTGCTCGCCCACGAGATCCAGAGAGGTGCGATCGCCAAGATGAGTGGGGGCATAGGCTTCCCGGCTCGTCTGTTCGGTATCCCCGATCGCGAGCACGATCACGTCGGCGGCGCGTGCCGCCTCGACCGCTTCCGCCATGAGCGCGCGATTGCGCGCGGGATCGGCAAGCTTCACCTCGCCTATGTCGGGATTTTCGCTCTGCGTGATGAACACGCCCTGCGCGTGGATCACATCGCCGCCCGCGATCGCCCGGATGCCTTCGAGCAGGCTGACGCGCCTGCCGGGATCGGCGGAATAGCCGCCCAGCCGGGCGATGGCTGCATTGGGACCGATCAGGGCCACCTTGCCGCCGGGCTTCAAAGGCAACGCCCCGTCATTCTTGAGCAGGCAGACTGAGCGCCGGGCGGCTTCCAGCGCCAGCGCGCGCGCATCGGCATTGTTGGTCAGCCGGGCGGCGAGTGCCGGCGAGCCATAGGGATTTTCGAACAGGCCCGCGCGGAATTTGAAACGCAGCATTCGGGCTGCGGCCTCGTCGACGAGTGCGGGATCCACCGTCCCGGCGCGAACCTGGTCCGCCAGGGTGGCATAGGCCGTGCCATCCGGCAGTTCGCAATCGACGCCGGCCGCCAGGGCGAGGCGCGCCGCCCCCGCCTTGTCGGCAGCCAGATGATGCAGCGAGGCGAGCTCCACGACTGCGCCATAATCGCTCGCGATGATGCCGTCGAAATGCCACTCGCCGCGCAACACGTCTCTCAGCAGCCAGCGATTGGCGTGGCTCGGGACGCCATCCACCTCATTGTAGGAGGGCATGACGGCGGCAATGCCCGTGCGCTCCACCGCCTCGCGGAAAGGCGGGAGAAAATATTCCCGCAGTTCGCGTTCCCCGAGCGGGGCGGGGGCGATGTTGTTGCCGGCCTGTGGCTGGCCATGCCCGGTCATGTGCTTGAGCGTGGCGAACACCTTGCCGGCGGGCAGCATTTCGCTTCGGCCCGGCCCTTGCAGCCCCTCGATCGCCGCGACCCCCATTTCGCCAGCGAGATGCGGATCTTCGCCGAACGTCTCCTCGATGCGCCCCCATCGCGGATCTCGGGCGATATCGACGACCGGCGACAAGACATAAGGCACGCCGCGCGCGCGAACTTCCCGGGCGATCACGGACTGCACCCGGCGCATCAGATCGGGATCGAAGCTTCCCGCCAGCGCGATCGCTTGGGGAAAGCTGGTCGCGCCGCTGGACATGTAGCCGTGGAGCGCCTCCTCGTGGAACAGGATCGGAATGCCGAGCCGCGTTTTCTCGACGGCCCAGCGCTGGGCGGCATTGATGAAGGCGACGGCATCGGCGGGCGTGCGCCACTGCGCCTCCGTCCCCCCGGCCGCAGCCGCCACGCCCGGCCCGCCACGCTTGTCGCTGGGGCGCGTGATCTGGCCGATGCCTGCGGGGAATGCGGCGGATGCTTTGGCCGGATCGAAGACCAGGCCGTCCATGACCTTGGACTTGTTGCCCCAGATGGCCGTCATCTGGGCGATCTTTTCCTCCAGCGTCATCCGGCCGAGCAGATCGCGAACGCGATCGTCGATCGGGAGGCGCGGATTCCGGTATGGCGGGAGCCCCATGGTGGCGGCGTGCGCGACCGGGCCGGCCATGGCCACGGCCGAGCAGGTGGCGAGCAGCGCGAAGGCGCCGCGGCGGCTCATCACTGGTGAAAAGAGGGAGATTCGCCCGCGGGACGTTTGCGGCCGGGCGTGTTCATGAACCGGAATAGGTCTGCCTCCCAACATCCTCTCGCCTGCCATTCTCGGGTTGGCGGTAGCGCTAACACTAGGCGGATGACGGCGCTGCGGCAAGAGAGGCCGTCTTGTGAGATTGCGCTCTCCCTCGGTTCGTGAAAGCACAGGACATGACCGAGAAAAGCACACGCCGCAGACGATCCGTGCCGACGATAAACGATGTGGCCAGACAGGCGGGCGTTTCGCCGATGACGGTATCCCGTGTCATAAACAGCGAGGCGAATGTCAGGGATTCGACGCGCGAGGCCGTCAACCTCGCCATTGCGGCGCTGAACTATTCTCCAAACCCCGCTGCCCGGAGCCTGGCGGGCGCGGGGCAGGTGCGGATCGGCATCCTCTACAGCAATCCCAGTTCCGCCTATCTGAGCGAGTTTCTGGTGGGCGGCCTCGATCAGGCCAGCCGCAGCGATGCGCAGATCGTGGTCGAGAAATGCGAGATCGGCGATCATGAGGTGGAAGCCGCGCGCCATCTCGTCGCGGGCGGCATCGATGGCATCATCCTGCCGCCGCCGATCTGCGATTCCCAGGCGGTGCTGGCCGTGCTGGAAGAGGCGCGGGTGCCGACGGTTGTGGTGGCGACCGGGCGCCCCCCGGAACAGATGCTGGCGGTGACGATCGACGATCGGGAAGCGGCGCGCGCCATGACGCGGCACCTGATGGAACTGGGGCATCGCCGGATCGGATTCGTGATGGGCAATCCCAACCAGACCGGCAGCGCGCTTCGGCTCGAGGGCTATCGTCTGGCACTCGAAGAGGCCGGTCTCGATGCGGATCCCGCCCTGGTCGCGCCCGGCCTGTACACCTATCGCTCAGGTCTGGATGCGGCCGAGCAACTGCTGGAGATATCCAATCCTCCCACGGCGATTTTCGCCTCCAACGACGATATGGCCGCCGCCGTGGTTGCCGTCGCCCATCGCCATCATATCGATGTACCCGGAGACCTGAGCGTTTGCGGTTTCGATGATACCGCGCTCGCCACCGCCATCTGGCCGGAATTGACGACGATCCGTCAGCCCATTGCCGACATGTCCCGCAAATCGGTGGATCTGCTGATAGCCGCGATCCGCCAGAAAGGGCGGTCACGGACGATCGAGAGACATGTCGTGCTGGATCATGCGCTCATCCGCCGGCAATCGGATGCTCCGCCACGGCGCAGGCCATCCACGCGCGCGCGATAGGCCGTCCGATGGCGGGATGGGGAAACCGGGCCTCCGCTATTTCTTGAGCATCCCGTTGAATTCCAGCCACCGCACGAAGCTTTCCAGCCAGCCCTGGCTGGTTGTGCCCCGCTTGCCGAGGCCGAAGCCGTGCCCGCCCGCCTGATAAAGATGAAATTCGACGGGGCGGCCTGCTTTCTGCCAGGAATCGATGAGGCCAAAGCCCTTGCGGGCGAAGAGGGGATCGTCGGAGGCGAGCGCGGCGAACATCGGCGGAGCATCCGGCCGAACGTTCACCGCTTCCATCGATCCGTAGATCGGCCCGATGAAGGCGGGTTTGGTTTCCGGAGCGGCGAGGGCCGTCGCCATCGTCGTCATCGCGCCGGCCGAAAAGCCGATCATGCCCACCCGATCAGGATCGACATGCCATTCCGCAGCGCGGGCGCGAACCAGCGCGAAAGCGGCCTTGCCATCGGCGATCTGATCGGAGAGGCCGTTGATCGCATCCTCCGGCCGCAGCCGCGAATCCGATCGCCCGGCGCTGCTGAACATCGCGGTGGCGGCGGCCTCGAAGGCCGGCATGTCGGCTGGCGTGGGCTTCAATCGATATTTGAGCACGAAGGCTGCGATCCCCCGGTCAGCCAGCGCGCGCGCCACCTTCCAGCCTTCATTCTCCATCGAAAGCATCAGAAAGCCGCCCCCTGGCGCCACGATCACCGCCGCCCCGGTCGCCTTGGCGGGATCGGGGAGGAAGGGCGTGAGCGTGGCGGTGGAGACGTTGCGGTTAAAGGCCGTGCCATATTGGCGGAACCACGCCTCCGGCGCAGTGGATTTGCCGGGGCCGGTGCCGAGCGGAATCGCGCCGGGTTCGGCCGGGGCGGCGATCGGCGTCATGCTCGCATCCTGCGCGAAGGCCGGCGCCGCGCAGGCGATCATCAGCGTGAGAAGGGCTTTGCGGATCATCGGGCTCTCCCAAATATCAACCGAGCAGGATCCGGCGCGCTTCCCCTTCGGGATCGTCGGCCATCCGGCATTCATTGTCGAAAATCATCGTCTGGCATCTTCTATTGTATGAAACAGTCACCCTGTACTTCGATGGCCAGATTTTCTCGGTAAATTGTCATACATTCCGAATGGGCGATCGTCGGGCGATGTTTGGGGGGCAGCGGAGCATCTCCATCTTCGGGGATGCTCCGCCGTGCGCGGTCCCTAATCGCTGATCCTCTTGGTTTCGATAGTGAGGCCGGCGGTGGTGCACAGCCCGCAATCCTTGCCCTGGAACTGCGCGGCAGCCTTGCCGTCGCCCTTCAGCTGCCAATCCAGCCAGCTTACGACGACTTTCGCGGCCAATCCTCCATTGGGCTGATCATATGTGCCGCCATGACCCACGGGAATGTTGACCATCGCTGTGGGGAGATGGGCAAGCCTCCGGAAATCATCGGTGCCATTGGGATAGGCGATGTCAGTCGGCCCGCCGAGAACGTAGAGTACCGTTCCGTGCAATTCGTTCAGGCGGCTCTTCCCGAGATCCATTCCCTCGATCGGGCTCTTGCCCTCGGAGAATATGCCGCTGTTCATGATGACGGTGGTGCGGATCCTGGGATCGGTGGCAATCTGGTAGGCCTGCAATCCGCCGCAACTGAAGCCGGAGACGGCGATCCGCTTTGGATCGATCTTGCCGTGAAGCGGGCTGCCCGGCCGCTCATTCTCGGCGAGCGCCCAGTCGAGGGCCTCGGCGAGCGCGCTGGAAGAGGTGGGGGCGCTCAGGCGGCCGGGAGCTTGCGCCCGCGATGTTTTGGGTGCGAGCGCGCCCGGGCCGGAGCGGATGCGGCCCGGCGCGATGGCGAGATAACCGTGGGATGCGATCTCCAGAAGATGCATGCGTGAACTGGCGCCATCATCGCTGCAGGCGCCGTTGCCGAAGAGATAGACCCCCAATTCGCCCTGCGGGACGCCGCCGAGATCGCGCGGCCGATAGACGACGTGATCGGGAAGACCGGATATTTCCTCCTTCACGGCCGGAAAATGCCCACTGCCGATCGTATCGGGCGCCGGCGCTGTTTCCGCGGCAATGGCGGGGCTCGTCATGGCCGAAAGCAGAAGTGCGCACATTACTGCGCCTGCCATGCCGGATTTTTGACTATATTGCATTCACCTCTCCCATTTTGTCGGATATCAAAGTCAAACATCGCGCTGGCCGCGCGTGGAAGCGAGGCATGAGCGATGAATATTGATCGGCGTGGTCTGATTTCGGGTGCTGCGGCGCTGCTTTCGGGCGTGGGCGTCCTCCGTCCGTCCATGGCCCGCGCGCTGGCCACCCAGCCCCTCTCCGATCCGCTCTGGATGGTGGCTCCCGAACTGCGCGAGATGGCCCGGCGCACGATCGCATCGAGCGCCGGAAGCCCGCCGCTCGACCAGAATTATCTCCGGATCAGGCGCAGGATCGAGGAATCCGCCGCGCCCTTCGGCGCTGCGGTTCCGGTGCGCGAAGTGATGGTGCCGTCCGGCGCCGGAGCGGCCGTGCGTGCGTTCATCATCAATGCCCGCGCCGGCGAGCGGCGGCCCGTGATCGTGCATGCGCATGGCGGGGGATTCCTGTTCGGCAATGCCAGGGCCGAGGTTGCCGGCAAGCAGGCGCTCGCCAGCATGCTCGATTGCGTGGTGGTGACGGTCGATTATCGCCTCGCGCCGGAAGCGACTTATGCAGCTTCGATCGAAGATAATTATACGGTGCTGCGCTGGGTCCATTCGCAGGCCGAAACGATCGGGATCGATCGCTCGCGGATCGCTGTGATGGGCGAAAGCGCCGGGGGAGGGCATGCCGCGCTGCTGGCGATCACCGCGCGGGATCGCGGCGAAGTGCCGCTTGTGCTGCAGGTGCTGATCTATCCCATGCTGGATGACAGAACGGGAAGCGGCGTGGAGCCGCCCGCGCATGTCGGCACCATCGGCTGGAGTGTCGCCGACAACCGGTTCGGCTGGCGATCTTTCCTCGGCATGGCGCCCGGCGGCGCAGACGTGCCGGTCGCCGCCGTGCCGGCGCGGACGAAGGATCTGGCGGGCCTGCCGGCCGCTTTCATCGGAGTCGGAGCGATCGACCTGTTCGTGGACGAGGATATCGCTTTCGCGCGCCGTCTCGTGGATGCTGGGGTGCCGACCGAACTCATGGTCGTGCCGGGCGCCTTCCACGGTTTCGACAACGGAAACTCGGCGGCCGCGCGCGCATTCGGCGCGGCGAAGATCGCGGCGATTCGCCGGGCCTTCACGCCAACCTCCGCCTGATCCGGGGCGAGGTCCGCCCGCCTGCGGCGCAGGCGATTTCGCGTCCGACCCGGGCATCGGTCCAGTCGAGTTGCTCTGCCGCATGCGGCGAGATTAACTCTGACATAAATTGCGTTCAAGTCGACGATGTCGCGGAAATTCGGCGCGCTTCTATCTTTCATCGGCGGGAGGGCGTTGACCCCGCGCACTGTATTTGTATGAGTAGATTCTAGCGGCGAAACGGCGCCGGAGAGGAGCATTGGATGAGCGTGACCGATCCGGGGGCGAGCATCGCGCGCCTGTATTCATGGTCATTCGCGAAGTGACCGAGATTGATCGCCGGACGGCGCTTGCGTTCGCGGCTGCCGGCGCGGCGGGAGCCTTGCCGATCCGCGTGGCGTCGGCCAGCGCGGCCACCGTCTCGCCGCAGGTCGAGGCGCCACGTCTCTGGTATCGGCAGCCGGCGCGGATGTGGCTGGAGGCGCTGCCCGTGGGCAACGGCCGATCGGGGGCGATGGTTTTCGGGGGCGTTCGCGATGAAATGCTCCAGCTCAATCACCACAGATGGTGGGCGGGGCGGCCCTACGATCCCGTCAATACCGCCGCGCGGGAGGCTCTGCCGCGCGTGCGCCAACTGATCTTCGACGGAAAATTTGCGGAGGCGGAAAAGCTTGCCGATGAGGCGCTGCTGGCGCGCCCGAAAACGCAGATGCCGTATCAGAATGTCGGCACGCTCCAGATCCGCCTCAACGACGTCTACGATAATGACGCGGAAACCTATGAGCGGGAGCTGGATCTGGACGGCGCCCTCGCGACGGCGCGTTTCCTGGTGCACGGCAAGAATTTCCGGCGCGAGGTCTTTGCGAGCGCCGTCGACGATATCATCGCGATCCGGCTGAGTTGCGACACACCGCGCTCCATCAATGCGCGTATCGGCTGGCTGCCCGCCGCCGCGGCCGAGGCGCAGCCGGGAGCGGACGGCTCGCTGATCCTAGTGCAGCATAATGAGGCGAGCGCCGGGATCGAAGGGGGGCTGTCGCTCGCGATGAACGCCCGCCTGCTCGCGCCGGGTGGCCGCATCTCGCGCGAGGGCGATCGGCTGTTCGTGGCCGGCGCGGACGAGGTGGTCATTCTCGTTGCTCTCGCCAGTGACTATCGGAATTTCGAACTGATCGGCGGCGATCCCGTCGCGGCGACGACGCGCATGCTGGATGCCGCCTCGGCCAAATCGTTCGATACGCTGCTGCGGGATCATCAGGCGGATCATCGCCGCCTGTTTCGCGCCGCCTCGCTCGAACTCGGCCGGACGGCGGCGGCCGAGCTTTCGACCGATGCGCGGATCGCGATCGGCCGGCCCGCCGATGATCCGGCGCTTGTGGCGCTCTATTTCGCGTACGCCCGCTATCTGCTGATCGCCTGCTCGCGTCCAGGCGGGCAGCCCGCCAATCTGCAGGGCATGTGGAACGACAGCAACGCGCCATCGTGGGGATCGAAATATACGATCAACATCAATACGGAGATGAACTATTGGCTGGCGGAGCCGGCCGGTCTTGCCGAATGCGTGGCGCCCCTCGTCGCGATGGTCGAGGATATCGCCAGGACAGGCGCGCGCACCGCGCGCACCATGTATGGCGCGCGCGGATGGGTGGCCCATCACAACACGGATCTCTGGCGTGCCACCGCGCCGATCGATCTTGCGGCCGCCGGCATGTGGCCGATGGGGGGCGCGTGGCTCTGCCTCCACCTGTGGGATCATTATGATTATGGTCGCGACCGGGCCTTCCTCGAAAGGGTCTGGCCGGTCATGCGCGATGCGGCCCTGTTCTTCCTCGATACGTTGCTGCCCTATCCGGGCACCGATTATCTCGTCACCAACCCCTCTCTCTCGCCGGAGAATAATCACGGCCACGGCGCCAGCCTGTGCGCCGGGCCGACCATGGACATGCAGATCCTGCGGGATCTGTTCGATCGCTGCGGGAAGGCGGGCGCGATCCTGCGGCGGGACGGCGATCTCTGTCGCCAGTTCGCGGCAGCCCGGGCGCGGCTGGTGCCCAACCGCATCGGCAAGGCCGGGCAACTGATGGAATGGCTGGAGGATTGGGACATGACCGCCGCCGATCTCCATCACCGCCACATATCCCACCTGTTCGGCCTGCACCCCAGCCACCAGATCAATACGGACGAGACGCCGGAGCTTGCGGCGGCGGCGCGGCGGACGCTGGAGATGCGGGGGGATTCCTCCACCGGATGGGGGCTGGCGTGGCGCGCCAATTTCTGGGCGCGGCTGGGCGATGGCGATCATGCCCATCGCATTCTGGAAACCCTGCTTTCCTCGCAGCGCACCTATCCCAACATGTTCGATGCCCACCCGCCTTTCCAGATCGATGGCAATTTCGGCGGCGCGAACGCGATGATCGAAATGCTGGTGAGAAGCCGCGACGATATCATCGATCTGCTGCCGGCGCTGCCGCGCGCATGGCCGGAGGGCGCCATGACCGGAATTCGCGTGCGAGGTGCCGCCGAACTGGACCTGCGCTGGGCGGGTCAGCAATTGGCCGAATGCCGGATCGTGCCGAAATTGCGGGGAACCCGCACGGTGCGGTGCGCGGGGCGGCGCCAGACCATCGAATTGCGGCCGGGGCGAACCATCGTGCTTTCCGGCCCCGATCTGGCTGTTACCCATGGATGAAGGAACGGGAATGAAGGCTGCGGCCCATCGCGCGGCGACCATGCTGGCTGGCGTGATCGCATTTGCAAGTCTGACCCAGCCGCTCGCGGCCGCCGATCCGCTGGCTCCGACCGGCACGTGGAGCGCCTACACGGCCGGGCGCGCCACCACCCCGCCGATGGGCTGGAACAGCTGGAACGCCTTCGATACCGATATTGATGAGGCCAAGATCCTCGGCCAGGCACGTCGCATCGTCGATAGTGGTCTTGCGGCAAAGGGCTATCGCTACGTGAATCTCGACGATGGCTGGTGGCTCAAGCGCCGGCTGTCCGACGGGCGCATCCTGATCCGGCCGGATCGCTTTCCGTCCGCCGTCACGCGCAAGGGTGGCAACAGCTTTCGCCCGATGACGGACCGGCTTCACGCGATGGGGCTGAAGGCCGGAATCTATTCGGATCTCGGCCGCAATATCTGTTCGCAAGCCTATGCCACCGACCGGGTCAACCTGCCGCAGGGCACGGTGCTGGAGCGCGAGGTTGGCCTGTACGGCCATGTCGAACAGGATATCGACCTGTTCTTCCGCGACTGGGGCTTTGATTATCTCAAGGTCGATGGATGTGGCCTGCGCGCTTTCGACGCCAAGGCGGAGCGGGTGCAATCCGGCGAATTCCGTGAACTGAAGCCCATCATCGATCTCAACTATGTCGGCCGGACGGACGTTCCGCAGGTGCAGGGCATGTTCGCGCAGATCAACAACGCGCTGGCGCGGACCAATCCGGATGGGGATTGGCTCCTGTCCCTTTGCATCTGGGGCTCGGCCGATGTGCGCGCCTGGGGCAAGGATTATGGCAACGTATCACGCACCAGCGACGATATCTCGCCAAGCTGGGGGCGCATGCTCGCCAATTTCGACAGTGCGGCCAAGCGCGCCCTCTATGGCCATCCGGGCTCCTGGAACGATCCGGACCTGCTCTATATCGGCAAAGGCGATTTCGATGCCGATCATCTGACCGAGGCGCGATCGCATTTCTCGCTGTGGGCGATCATCAACGCGCCGCTGATCATGAGCCTGGATCTGCGTAGCGCTCCCCCGGCGTTGATGGAGGTGCTGGGCAATACGGACATCATCGCGCTCAATCAGGACGCGGCCGGCAATCAGGCCGTGCTGGCATTCGACAGCGACGATCTGCAGGTCTTCGTCAAGACGCTGGCGAGCGGGCAGAAGGCGGTGGCGATGCTGAACCGCAGCACCAAACCCATCGATGCGGTCCTCGCGGCCAGACAGATGCGGTTCCGCGACGATGCGGAGGTGACGCTGACCGATCTGTGGAGCAGGAAGGTCACGCGCTTCTCCAAAGAGACGAAGCTCCGCATCCTGCCGCACGAGACATTGGTGTTCCGTGCGGACGGCACACGCATTCTGGCCGATGGGCTTTACCTTTCCGAACAGCCCGGAAGAGTGAACCCGGCGGAGGATGGCGTGACGCGTCCCGCGGCTGATCCCACCATCTACAGATCGCTCGGCTGGTCCGGCACGCGCGGCGCGGGGGATCGCCCGATCTATGCCGGATGGGGCGGTGCGCAAGCCGACAGCGCCCCTTACGGCCAGCTTGTGCAGATCGCCGGGCGGCAGATGTCGGGCGGGATCGGGATCCTCGCCAATTCGCGGCTCGAGGTTCGCAACGCTGGCTTCGGGCGCTTCACGGCCACTGTGGGCGTGGACGACAGCGCGCGCGAAAAGGCGCTGCCGGTCACCTTCCAGGTGTTTGCCGATGGCAAGCTGATCGGAACCAGTCCGCCGCTGAAATATGGCGATGCGGGCCATGATTTCGATCTGCCGATCGCTGGAGCCGCGATCGTCGAACTGGTCGCGCGGGCGGCTACGGGAGATGACGAGGCACTGCCGGTTGCGTGGGGGGATGCGGCGCTACGCCGCTGATAATCGGAGAGGGGAGCAGGATATGAGGATGATGTCGGTCGCCAGCGCCGTTGCGCTGACCATGGCCATGGTGATGACGGATGCGGCCCCGGCGCAGGTCGGCACCGAGCAGCCGGCCGTCGTGGCGGGCGCGAAGCCCGTGAAGCTCGAACATATTGCGGTCCATTCGCCGGCCGTCGCCGGAAATCTGGAAGGAAACAGCGCGGATCGCACCGTCGTCGTCGTTCTTCCGCCCAGCTACGCGTCCAGCCCGAAGCGGCGTTATCCGGTTCTCTACGCGCTTCACGGCTATTCGATCGGGGCGGAGCAGTGGATGAAGGAAATCCATGCGCCGCAGACCATCGAAGGCGCGTTCGCCCAGGGCGCGAAAGAGATGATCGTGGTCTTCCCGGATTCCAAGACTCTCCATAACGGATCGATGTATTCCGGTTCGGCCACGACCGGCGATTTCGAAGCCTTCGTGTCGCGCGATCTCGTCCGCTATGTCGATGCTCACTACCGGACGATCGCGCGGCGGGAGAGCAGGGGGCTCGTCGGTCATTCCATGGGTGGATATGGCGCGACGCGGATCAGCATGCGTCACGCCGATCTGTATGGTGCCGTCTATATGATGAGCCCGTGCTGCCTTTCGGCCCGTGGCGCTGGCCCTACGGACGCGAAAACGCTGGAGCAGCTGGCGGCGATCAAGACGCCCGCTGATGCGGCGAACCTGCCCTGGGCGCTGCACGCGCAGCTCGCCGCGGCCGCGGCATGGTCGCCCAATCCGAAGAAACCGCCGCTCTATCTGGATCTGCCGGGGGAAGATGAGGCGCAGCGCCGGGAAGTACTGGCCAAGTGGGCGGCCAATGCGCCGCTCTCCTTCCTCGATCAATATGTTGGAAATCTGCGCCAGTATCGCGCGATCGCGATCGATGTGGGCGACAAGGACAGCCTGAAGACGGATGCGGAGAAGCTGCATCAGATGCTGGACAGCTATTCCATCGCGAACAGCTTCGAAATCTATCCGGGAACGCATACGAGCCGGACGGCCTTCCGCTTCCAGGATCAGGTATTGCCCTTCTTCAGCCGCACCCTGAGCTTCGACGAACGCGCCCGATGACAGGGCCGCCCCGCCGCCGCAATGCGGCTTGGCGGGGTGGCGTTGCGGCCGGGCAGACGCGGCGGGCGCCGATCAGCGGCCCGCCGATTCCGCCCACTGCATCACGGTGCCGTTCTTCCGATCCGGCGAGGTGCCGGGCCAGTCCGCGCCATAGGGCTCGCCCGTTGCCGGATCGACGCCGATATAGCGGTGCGTTTTCAACGACATCAGCATGAACTGGTGGCGCAGCATATCCTGCCACTGGAACAGGCTGTCCGGCGTTTCCTGCTTCATCAGGCGCACGTCTCCGGAGATGCCTATGCCGGTCACGGTGAGGAAGCCGCTGCCGTCGAGCGCCTCCAGCGCCACGCGCCCCTGTCCACGATCAAGGACACGGAAGCGGGTGGACAGGCTTGCCGCCTCCTTGGATCCGGCTACGCTCACGTGCAGAAGGCCGAGTTCGTGCACCGATGCCAGCTTCCCGTCCGCCAGATTGGCGATCGTGATGACCTTGCCGAGCGGAATATCGCCCGATCGATCCGCGAGCGGCTCGTTGACGCGGAAATCGTCGAAGTCGGCATAGCCGCCTTCCGCCCCGGCGCTGTTGTAGGCGAAGAGCGCGTAGCGATAGCCCTGGAAGATCTTCAGCCCGAAGGCCAGCTTCAGCGGTCCGCCGATCGGCGTGAACGTGGTGCCATCGGTGCTGAAGCTCAGTTCGCCCGTCTCGGAATCGAAATCGCCGGACGCCCGGAGAAAGACCTTCGTGCCGGCGATCGGCCGATCGAGATCGTGATTGGCGGCCTGATCGTGCATCCGCAGCACGAGGCCGGCTGGCGTGCGGACGAGGCCGATCCAGTAATCCGGTATCGCGAACAGGGCGAGGCCGGCAACGTCGCCCGCCCTGAGGCCGCGTCCATCGAGCGTCACGGTCGCGGTGGAGAGCGGGGCCGCAACGCGTTGCGTCAGGCTGTTGCGCGCCAGCAGCAGATCGGGCGCGGGAAGGGTGTGAAGGCGCAGGGCGCCGGGCTTCTCGCGCAATGACCATTTGGCATCGACGGGAACATGGTTCCACTGCCAGATGGGCTTGAGCGCCGGACCACGAAAATCGTCATCTCGATCCCAGGTGGCGCCGGGCTTCTGGGGCGTGGCGACGGCCGGCTTGAGCCATGTCCTGGGCGAACGGCCGAGATTGCCGGGCAGGCCGAAATAGGGCCAGCCATCCTGCCAGGTGACGGGTGAGAGCATGACCATCCGCCCGGCCGAGCCGACATCGCTCATCGAGAAACCCCACCAATCGCCATTGGGCAGATCGACCACGCCGCCCTGATGGATCGGGACGGCGCCGAAGCTGTTCGGATTGGGCTCGCTGAGTTTCAGATCGGCGCCAGGCGCGGGCAGCGGGCCATAATCGGCACCGTTGACGCGGCGGCGGCGCGGTATTCCCATCGTTTCCCGCGCGCTGATGGTCACCGTTTCATAGGGGCCGTCGATCCGGTCCGCCCGGGCCGCCTGCATCCGGCCTACGGGCGCGTAATTGGCGCTGACGATGTAATATTTGCCGTTGATCTTATAGAAATGATGCCCTTCGCCCATTCCGCTTCCGGCCGGAATGATGACGCGATCGCTGCCTTCGATGAAGCCGGACAGATCCTTCTTGAATTCGATCAGGTGGACTTCGTTATAGCCGTAGGCGGCATAAATGCGTCCGTCATCGTCGAACAGGACGCCCAGATCGTGCGTCTTTCCACCCAGCGAGCGATGCGTCCACGGCCCGGCCGGGTCCTTCGCCGTGAAGATCTGGAGGCCGTAACCGTTGATGTTCGAGAAAATGTAGAAGGTGCCGTCATGATAGCGGATGACGGGCGCCCAGATTCCCTGACCGTACGTCTCCTTGCCGCCTTCCATCCGATATTCGGGGCCCATGTCGATCCGGTCTGCCGCGTATCCGATCAGTTCCCAGTTCACGAGATCCTTCGATCGGAGCACGGGGAGCGCCGGCATGACGTGCATCGTGGTGCCGGTCATGTAGAATGTATCGCCCACCCGGATGATGTCCGGATCTTCAAGTTCTTCGTTGAAGATCGGATTGGTGAAGGTGCCGTTGCCATTGTCGGCCGCCCAGCTTTTCGCAGGCGACACAGGAGCGACGGGAAAGCCGGGCTTGGCCCCGAGCGGCATGAACGCGAGCAGGCTGGCTGCGGCCAGCATGAGGGACTTGCCTGGTTTCATCGATCCTGCTCCTACAAAAGAGCCTCGATTCCGTATCCGGATGGCCCTTCCCAGGTCGGGGCTACATAACTACTCAGACAAATAAAAGAAATTTCGCCGGGTTTCGATCGAGGTCTGCGAACGCGGCGGCGGCAAGGATCAGAGGAGCGCGATGATGGTCGAAAATTCTCGTAGAGCTGTACTGGGCGGTCTCGGAGCGGGGCTCGCCATGACGCTGGGGCCGGCGCGTGCTTCCGCGGCCGATCGCAAGGTGGGCTATGCGATCGTGGGGCTGGGTTATTATGCGACGCAGCAGATCATGCCCGCCTTCGCATCCTGCGATCGTTCGCGGCTTGTCGCGCTGGTGAGCGGGACACCGGCCAAGCTCGACACGTTTGGCGACAAGTATGACATTCCCGCATCGCATCGATACAGCTATGGGGATTTCGATCGCATCCGGAACAATCCGGATATCGACATCGTCTATGTCGTGCTGCCGAACAGCCTGCATGCGGAATACAGCATTCGCGCGGCGCAGGCGGGCAAGCATGTGATGTGCGAAAAGCCGATGGCCGTCTCCGTCGCCGAAGGCGAGCGCATGATCGCGGCCTTCCGCCAGGCGGGCAAGAAGCTGATGATCGGCTATCGCTCCCGTTTCGAGCAATATAACCGGCTGGCGATCGATCTCGCCCGCAGCGGGCATGTAGGGCCGACGCGGATCATCACGGCCGATCATGGTTTCCCGATCACCGCCGGTCAGTGGCGGCTGGATCGCTCGCTTTCCGGTGGCGGATCGCTGATGGATATCGGGATCTACAGCCTCAACGCGGCACGCTATCTGACGGGCGAGGAGCCGGTGGAGGTCAGCGCGATCGAAAGCACCGATCGGAATGATCCGCGTTTTCGCACGGTGGAGGATCGCATCAATTTCCTGCTGCGCTTTCCTTCGGGGATCGAGGCGGTCTGCGTGTCCAGCTACAGCTCCAGCCACAACAGCTATCGCGTGACCGGCACGGGAGGCTGGATCGAGATGAGCCCCGCGACCCCTTATGCCGGGCAGGCGATGAGCATTCACCGGAATGGCGAAACGACCCCCCGCACGCTCCCGCCCGGCAAGAGCCAGTTCGCCGGGCAGCTGGATCATCTGGCGGAATGCGTGATCAACGATACGACCCCGATCGTGCCGGGGGAGGAAGGGCTTGCGGATCTTCGGGTGATCGAGGCGATTTATCGTTCGGCGGCGGAGCGGCGTCACATCGCGTTGCAGGCGATGTGACGCGACTTTCCCCTTTCCCGGTCAA
>NZ_QFOB01000002.1 GCF_003248515.1 Sphingomonas sp. | reverse complement strand
CGCCGATGCTGCCAGGCGGGTTGTGCAACACCGCCCCGAGGGGCACCATACCAACCCCGGACTCCAGTTATGACTGGTAGAGCTTTGGGGAGCACGTCAACTGGTAGAGCTTTGGGGAGCACGTCAGCACCGGCATCGTGAAGAGCTGTGGCGATCGCGACAGCTTCCGCAGGTGTCACACCGGTTTCGCCGACCCAATCATTCGCCGAAATTCGAACCGAGATCGGACGATCCTGCCCCCAGCACGAGCGCACTGCCGCAAGAACTTCGAGTGGAAAACGCAGGCGCTTTTCGAGTGATCCACCATAATCGTCGGATCGCAGATTCATCAGCGGCGTCAGAAAACTCGACAGCAGGCAACCATGGCCAGCCTGTAGTTCAATCATGTCGAATCCGGCGAAAATCGCTCTCTGCGTTGCCGCAACAAAGTCTCGGCAAACACGGTCCATATCGGCCCGCGTCATCGCCGAAGGCATCCGGCCGGCGGGAGCGTAAGGCTGAGCGGAAGCCGAAACCAGCGGCCACCCGCCCTTTACCAACGCTCGATCGGGGGCACCGCCTGCTTCAGTTGCGCCGCGTGCCCCGGCATGGCCGAGTTGGACGCAGAAACGTGCGTCGCTGTTCGAATGGACGAAATTGGAAATGCGGCGCCATGCCTCGGCCTGTGCATCGTTATAGAGGCCCGGGCAGGCAGGCGTGATCCGCCCGTCGGCGGAAATCGCCGTCATTTCGGTCAGGACCAGTCCCGCCCCGCCAAGAGCACGGGCACCATAATGGACGAGGTGGAAATCGGTCGGTGTCCCGTCCGACCCGGCCATGTGCGTAAGGACAGGCGAAACGGCGACACGGTTCGCGAGCGACATGCCCCGGAGGGCGAACGGCGTGAACATAGGGGGGGCCACATGCTCATCTTCGCGGCCTGCATGTGCGCCATACCAGCGTTCCACACTCATCAGCCATGCGGGATCCCGCATCCGCAGATTTTCATGCCCTACGCGCTGTGATCGCGTGAGCAAGGAATAAGCGAACTGTTCCGGCTCGAATCCGACATAACGCTCCAGGGTTTCAAACCATTCGGTCGAATTACGCGCCGAGTTTTGGATTTTCAGAACTTCGGTATGCCTTTCATTCTGATGTTCCGAGAGGGCGACAGACATGCTTTGTCGGCCGGCAACGGCAGGGCGACTCATCACATCGGCAAGCTTGATCGCGTCCTCAAGCGCGAGTTTGGTCCCCGATCCGATCGAGAAATGCGCCGTATGTGCGGCATCACCGAGCAACACGACATTGTCGAACGACCAGTTCTCGCACAATATCCGGCGGAAGTTCATCCATGCCGCCGAGCCTCGCAAATGCGCTGCGTTGGAAAGCAATGGCTCGCCTCGCAAATGCCGCGCGAAGATGTGCTCGCATGCCGCGATCGCTTCAGCCTGCTCCATATGGTCAAAGCCCAATGCGCGCCAGGTAGCTTCCGAACATTCGACAATGAAGGTGGAGCGCGTCTCGTCAAAACGATAAGCATGCGCCCAGATCCAACCATGATCGGTCTTTTCGAACAGGAAGGCGAAAGCGTCGAACAGGCGTGGTGTGCCGAGCCAGATAAACTTGTTGGCGCGCGTTTCGATCTGGACACCGAACTGCTCTTCGTGAGCGCTACGGATGCAACTGTTGATACCGTCGGCCGCGACAATCAGATCATAGTCCTTCCAAGCATCCAGACTCTGGTCGAATTCCGTCTCGAATTCTTGGCGCACGCCCAGTTCCCTGGCACGCGCTTGCAGGATAGTGAGCAGGTTCTTGCGTCCGATGCCTATAAAGCCGTGGCCGCCTGATCGCTCGACACGATCACCGATCACGACCTCGATATCGTCCCAGTGCGCGAAGCTTGCGGCGATGGTTCTCGCACTCGTCGGATCGTTGGCCCGAAGGTTTTCGAGCGTCTGATCCGAAAACACGACACCCCATCCGAACGTGTCGCCGGCCCTGTTGCGTTCGACGACGAGAATATCGTGACTGGGGTCGCGCAACTTCATCGAGATGGCGAAGTAGAGGCCGGCAGGCCCTCCCCCTAGACAGACAACGCGCATCTTTGACCCTCCATTTATTTTAAGCTTAAACGATATATCGATAAGCACAAGCCGAGGGTGCTCAGGCGGTCAGGCGGTCAGGCGGTCAGGCGGTCAGGCGGTCAGGTTGGCGTAGAGCCGGTCGAACAGCTTCAACAGCAGATCAAAATCCTCAGCGGAGAAGTCTTCGATCACCTTGGCATAGATCGGCGCGGTGACGACACGCGCCTCGGCGAGCTTCGCCTTACCAAGCGGCAAGAGCGAAACCGTCGTCACGCGTGCGTCCGCGTCGCTCACCTGAACGCTCACAAAATCGGCCGCCGCCATCCGCTGCACGATCCGCGTCATCGTCGAAAGAGGGATCACGGCCGCATCAGCGATCTCGCGGATTCCGCGCGGCGCACGCTCTCCCAGCACCATCAACACGCGCCAGTAAGGAATATCGATCCCGATCTCGCGAAGCTTGGGCTCGATGATCCCGTTGTAGCGACTGACCAAGCGGTTGAGCAGGTAAAACGGATAGCGATCCACTTGGAAAGAAGGCCTGCCCGGATCACCTAGAATACGGTTGTCCACTACGCCCCATCTCCTCCGGCGGCGGCTTATCCGCGGCATGCCGTCATCGCAACGCCCTTCCGAATTTACTTGCATTTGCACGTTTTTGTGACACTCTGCCTATATCGCCAGTCGATCGCGGAGCCCCGTCAATGTCACTCGCCATGCTCACCGAATTCGCCGAAGCCATTTCGAGCGGAGCGATCCGCGCAATAGATCTTACTCAGACCCTCTCGGAAGAAACACCGCTCTTGGTCCTACCAGAGCCGTTCGGTCAGACGGCGCCTTTCCAACGCCAGGAAATTTCCCGCTACGACGAGCGCGGTGTCGCCTGGTACTGGAACAATTTCACGGTCGGCGAACATACTGGGACACATTTCGACGCGCCGATACACTGGATTACAGGCAGAGACCTGCCCAACAACTCCGTCGATGCAATCGCGCCGAAGGATTTCATCGCCGGTGCCATCGTTATCGATATCTCTGCAAAAGCGACGGACGACCCCGATTATCTGCTCTCCGTCGCGGACATTGAAACCTGGGAAGCAGCGCATGGACGGATCCCGCCGCGCAGTTGGATCCTGCTTCGAACCGATTGGTCGAAGCGCAATCCCGAAGCTTATACGAACCGCCGCGTGGACGGCGCACACACGCCAGGTCCTTCCGCCCAGGCGGTCCGCTTCCTCGTGGAGGAACGCGATGCCCATGGCTTCGGCGTAGAGACGATCGGCACGGATGCAGGTCAGGCGCACCTTCTCGATCCCATGTATCCGGCCCACGCATTGTTCCACGGCGCCGGGCGCTTCGGTCTGCAATGCCTCGTCAATCTCGATCTTCTGCCCCCGACCGGATCCGTCATCGTCTCGGCACCGCTTAAGATCGAGGGCGGATCGGGCAGCCCCCTGCGCGTCCTCGCACTCGTCGCGGCCTGATCAAATGGCCGAACGTTCCTTCAAGAGAGAAGTCAAAAAGCTCCACCTTAGCGACGGCGAGACATTCGAAGGCGAAGGCATCCTCGCCGTGACCAAAGCGCTCCTCCAAGCAGGCGTTGCCTATGTCGGCGGCTACCAGGGCTCACCGATCAGTCATTTGATGGACGTCTTCGCCGATGCTGACCCATTGCTGCGAGAGCTTGGCGTTCACTTCGAATCCAATGCCAGCGAGGCCTCCGCAGCCGCAATGCTGGCTGCGTCGGTCAATTACCCGCTACGAGGCGCCGTAGCGTGGAAATCGGTTGTAGGGACCAACGTTGCGTCCGACGCCCTATCTAACATTGCCAGCGGCGGCGTTACCGGCGGTGCGCTCATCATCGTGGGCGAAGATTATGGTGAAGGCTCATCGATCATGCAGGAGCGAACGCACGCTTTTGCTATGAAATCTCAGATATGGTTGCTGGACCCCAGACCCAATCTGACCAGCATTGTCGATACGGTCGAAATGGGCTTCGAATTGTCTGAGGCATCGAACACGCCAGTGATGATCGAACTGCGGGTCCGCGCCTGCCATGTCACCGGTAGCTTTGTGGCGCGAGACAATCGGCGGCCGGCGATGACTGTGGGCGAGGCTGCAGCCAGTCCACGCCGGGATATCGATCGGATCGTGCTGCCGCCGGCCAATTTCCTCCATGAACATGAGAAGATCCAGAAGAGATGGCCCGCCGCCGTGCGTTTCATCGCCGAAAGACGTCTCAACGAATGGTTCGGCCCCGAGCAGGACGAGATCGGAATCATCGTCCAGGGCGGACTGTACAACACGCTGAACCGCGCGCTGGAATTGGCCGGACTGTCGGATGCTTATGGTGCATCGCTTGTACCAATCTATTGTCTCAACGTCACCTATCCGCTGATCCCGGAGGAGATCACCCGATTCTGCACGGGCAAGAAGGCCGTGCTCATCATCGAGGAAGGCCAGCCTGAATTCATCGAGCATGAACTGAATACGCTTCTGCGCCGCGCCGACCTGAACACGCGCATCGTGGGCAAGGACATCCTGCCGCGCGCAGGCGAATATTCGGGCCAGGTGCTACGGGAAGGCGTGATCGCCTTTATGGAAACCTGGGTCCCGGAGCGAGCCTTGCGCAGGCTCTTGGCGCCGGTGCCTCCCGAACGTCATTTAGCGGAGGCGGTCCCACCCCGTCCGGCGGGATTCTGTACGGGTTGCCCCGAACGCCCGATATTCTCGGCTATGAAGCTCGTTCAACGAGAGCTCGGCGAGTTGCATGTCTCGGCCGACATAGGCTGCCATCTCTTCTCGATCCTGCCACCGTTCCACATCGGCAATACCACGATGGGCTATGGTTTGGGCACTGCGGCCGCTTCGGCCTTCAAGCCGAGCGAGGGGGCTGGCGCGAAACGTGCGGTGGCGATGATGGGTGACGGGGGCTTCTGGCATAACGGCCTTACCTCCGGCATCGGCAATGCGGTGTTCAATCAGGACGACAACGTTACGATCATTGTCGACAATGGCTATTCAGCCGCCACGGGCGGCCAGGATCTCCTGTCATCCAAGGCGCAGAACCCCACGCGCAAGACCAACAATCCCATCGAGAAGGCCGCTCGCGGGCTTGGCATCACTTGGGCACGAACACTCACACATACTTATGACGTCGCCATGATGCGCGATACGCTCAAAGACGCCCTGACCACGCCGGAAAAGGGCCCCAAGCTGATCGTCGCCCAATCGGAGTGCATGCTGAACAAGCAGCGCCGGGTAAAGCCGATGATGGCCAAGGCCGCACGGGAGGGAAAGCGGGTGGAGCGCGAACGGTTCGGCGTCGATCCCGACACTTGCACTGGCGACCATGCCTGCATCAGGCTTTCGGGCTGCCCATCACTCAGCGTCAGGCCCAATCCCGATCCCTTGCGCGACCATCCGGTGACACATATCGATAATAGCTGCGTCGGTTGCGGCAATTGCGGCGAGGTTGCCCATGCCGCGATCCTTTGCCCGTCCTTTTACAAGGCCCGGATCGTTACGAATCCCACGCGGCTCGAACGGGCACGCAATCTGCTTTCGATGCGCGTGATCGGGTGGTTTCAGCGGCGCCACGACCGCTCCATTTCCGCGCGGGCTTTTTGAATGGACCTGCTCATACCGCAGCGTCGCGACCGGATCACGATCGCCATTCTCGCCCTTGGGGGCCAGGGTGGCGGCGTGCTGGCCGACTGGATACTCGATCTCGCCGACCGCAATGGCTTCGTCGCCCAGGGAACGTCTGTGCCGGGCGTCGCGCAGAGGACCGGATCGACCGTCTATTATATCGAGATGGTGCGCAGTGCCTCAACCGGTGCCAACCATCCCGCGCCCGTGATGGCGATGATGCCCGTGCTAGGTGATGTCGACATCGTCATCGCATCGGAATTGATGGAAGCCGGCCGCGCGATCCTGCGTGGCTTCGTCTCACAGGATCGGACGACACTGATAGGCTCGACGCATCGCATCTATGCAATCTCGGAAAAGGCAGCGCTTGGCGACGGGATCGGCTCCAGCCGGCGCATCCTCGATGCGGCGGGGCGACGCTCTGCACGGTTCATCGGATTCGACATGGAGGCGGCGGCCGCCGAGGCCGGCAGCATCATCAGTTCGGTGATGTTCGGCGCTCTTGCGAGCAGCGGCGCGCTGCCTTTTCCGACCGAGGCCTTCGAGGAGGCGATCCGCGCTGGTGGCAAGGCCGTTGCTCCCAATCTCAGGGGGTTCGCCGCCGGCCAGGCAGGAACGAGACACGAGCCAGAAGCCCAAGCACCCGCAGATGCGCCGCCGGAACCGACGACGCCCGCTGGCCAGCATTTCAAAGCCCGGATCCTCGGTAATCTGCCGCCCTCATCGCACCGGTTTGCGCTCGAAGGCGTGCGCAGACTGATGGACTATCAGGATGCCGGATATGCCGCTTTCTATCTTGATCGCCTCGACACGATAACGGCAGTAGATGCCGGAGCCGATATATTCCGGCTTACGGCCCTGACCGCGCGTCATCTGGCGGCCTGGATGGCCTATGAGGACACGATCCGCGTAGCTGATCTCAAGGTTCGGGCGAGCCGGCGAGCCCGCATCACCCGGGAAGTCGAACTGGGCACGACACAGGTGATGACCGTGACGGAATATATGCACCCCCGACTTCGCGAGGTGTGCGAAACGATACCTTTCGGTTTAGGCGCCCTGATCCTCCGCAGCGTTTGGCTGCGACGCTGGCTAGAGCCACGTTTTGCCAAGGGCCGGCACGTAGTATCGACAGGCCTGCGTTGGTATCTTGCCCTCCGTCTGATCTCTGCACTTCGAAGGCTTCGCTCTTCGACGGCGCGATATGCGGAAGAGCAAGATCGTATCAACGACTGGCTGGCGCTTATCCGGGAGGCAGCTGCCGTAGATTCAGCG
Organism: Sphingomonas sp.; assembly: GCF_003248515.1. Classification (GTDB taxonomy): domain Bacteria; phylum Pseudomonadota; class Alphaproteobacteria; order Sphingomonadales; family Sphingomonadaceae; genus Sphingomonas_I. Next base: position 478,780 of record NZ_QFOB01000002.1, on the reverse strand, counting down.
CTTGCCTGTGAAATCGCCGAATGCCAGGTGCTCCTGAAGGGCTACGGCGATACCTTCGAACGTGGCCTGTCCCACCATCTGATGATCTTGGCCGTTGCCAGAACGCACATCGGTCGCCCCGAAGCAGCGGGGACCGTAAGGCGACTGCGTCTGGCAGCTCTGGCGGACGATACCGGTGATTGCCTACGCAGGGCGATCCAAGGAGATAGCGCTGCCGCGTGAACTTAGATCACCCGCAGCCAAGACGACGCTCAGCTACGCGGTCAAACCAGAGCGATTTCCATGCAGGTGAAATCACCTTCTGGCTCGAATTTGTCCACGCCGGCCCGCCCGTTGCCCGTAGACATCAAAGGACCGGAAAACCTTCGCCTGAGATGGATGAAAAAATAACGGGACGGCAAACAACCGAGGCCGCAATCCACATGGGTGAGCACCGCCGGCACCCGCTACCGTGGATCAGTGTGGGTCGAGCTATCAGGCGACGGCCAGCGCGTGAGGGACAGGTTTCAGCTGCGAGCAAGCCGGAAGGATCAGACTCGCTCGATCGCGAGCGCAAGGCCCATGCCCACACCAACACACAATGTGGCCATACCCCGCCGTCCCCCGCTTGCCTCCAGTTGATGGACCAGCGTCATGGCGAGACGCGCGCCCGACATGCCGAGTGGATGGCCGAGCGCGATCGCGCCGCCATTCGCGTTGACGTGCGGCGCGTCATCGGGAAGCCCCAGGCTGCGCATCACGGCGAGGGATTGGCTCGCGAAGGCTTCGTTCAATTCAATGGCATCGAAATCGGCCATCGCGAGGCTGAGCCGGCCCAGCAGCTTTTCCATCGCTGGCAGCGGGCCGATTCCCATGACGCGCGGCTCCACGCCCGCCGAAGCCATGCCGAGGATCCGGGCGCGCGGCGTGAGCCCATGTCGCCTGGCGGCGGATTCGCTGGCGACGAGCAGCGCGGCGGCGCCATCGTTGATGCCCGATGCGTTACCGGCGGTAACGCTGCCTTCCGGGCCGAATAGCGGCTTCAGCTTCTGCAGCACCTCGATGGTCGTGTCGGCGCGCGGATGCTCGTCACGCGAAACCTCGATCACTTCGCCCTTCTTCCGCCCGGGCACGGCAACGGGAATGATCTCGTCGGCGAAGAAGCCGCCTGCCTGCGCCCGCGCGGCGCGCTGCTGGCTGCGGAGCGCGAAAGCGTCCTGATCGGCACGGCTGATCCGATAGGCTTCGGCGACATTCTCGCCGGTGCGCGGCATCGTCTCGGTTCCGTAAAGCACGTCGAGCGCGGGATTGACGAAGCGCCAGCCCATCGTCGTATCTTCCAGCTTCTGGGCGCGACCGAAGGCGCTCTCCGCCTTACCCAGCACGAAGGGCGCGCGCGTCATGCTCTCCACGCCGCCGGCGATGGCGAGCGCCATCTCCCCGCCCCGGATGGCCCGCGCCGCCGCGCCGACTGCCTCGAGCCCGGAAGCGCACAGCCGGTTGATCGTCACGCCGGGAACGCCGAACGGCAGCCCCGCGAGCAGCAGGCTCATGCGTGCGACGTTGCGATTATCCTCGCCCGACTGATTGGCACAGCCATAGAAGACCTCCTCAATCGCTGCGGGATCGAGCTCCGGATTGCGCGAGAGCAGCGCTTTCATCGGCAGTGCACCCAGATCATCGGCGCGGATCTTCGCCAGTCCCCCGCCATAACGGCCGACGGGCGTGCGGATGGCATCGCAGAGGAAAGCCTCGGTCATCCTGATACTCCTCAGCCGGTCAGGGGAACGCCGGTCAGCGCGCGCAATTCATCCGTGCCGAGACCGTCCACCATTTCCACGATGCGTGCGCCGGCCGGCCCCAGATCGAACACGGCAATATCGGTGTAGAGCCGCGAGACGCAGCCCAGCCCCGTCAGCGGGTAGGAGCAATTCTCCACCAGCTTGCTCTCACCCTGCCTGGTCGACAATTCCATCATCACGAAGGTCTGTCGGGCGCCGATCGCGAGATCCATCGCGCCGCCCACCGCCGGGATCGCGCCCGCTTCGCCCGTATGCCAGTTGGCGATATCGCCCCGCGTAGAAACCTGGAATGCGCCGAGCACGCAGATATCGATATGACCGCCGCGCATCATCGCGAAGCTATCGGCATGATGGAAAAAGCAGCCGCCGGTCAGCAGCGTCACCGCCTGCTTTCCGGCATTGATCAATTCCCAATCCTCCTCGCCCGGCGCCGGCGCGGGGCCCATGCCCAGCAGGCCATTCTCGCTCTGCAGGAAGATTTCACGATCGATCGGCAGATAATTGGCAACCTTGGTGGGCAGGCCGATGCCCAGGTTCACATAGGCGCCCTCGGGAATGTCGAGGGCGACGCGGGCGGCCATCTGGTCACGGGACAGGCGGTTCATCTGATGCTCCAGATCAGGAGGCGGCGCGGATCGGTGAAAGCGGCACGACGCGCTGGACGAAGATGCCCGGCGTCACGACGACTTCAGGATCGAGACCGCCAAGCGGAACGACATCGGAGACCTGCGCGATCGTTGTCTTCGCGGCCATCGCCATGATCGGGCCGAAATTGCGCGCCGTCTTGCGATAGACGAGGTTGCCCCAGCGATCGCCCCTGTGCGCCTTGATCAGCGCGAAATCGGCGTGGATCGGATATTCGAGCACATAATGCCGCCCGTTTATCTCACGGGTTTCCTTCCCTTCGGCGAGGATCGTGCCATAGCCGGTGGGCGTGAAGATCGCGCCCAGCCCCGCCCCCGCCGCCTGGATGCGCGCCGCCAGATTGCCTTGCGGCACCAGTTCCAGCTCGATCTCCCCCGCGCGATAGGCCGCATCGAAATGGTGCGAATCCGTCTGGCGCGGGAAGGAGCAGATGATCTTGCGCACCCGTCCCGCCTTGATGAGCGCGGCGACGCCGGCCTCACCATTGCCGGCATTGTTGTTGATGATCGTGAGATCTCCAACGCCGCGCGCGATCAGAGCATCGATCAGTTCGTCCGGCATACCCGCCGTGCCGAAACCGCCGATCATCACCGATGCGCCCTCGCCGATATCCGCGACTGCATCGCCCGGAGCGATCCATATCTTGTCGATCATTATCCTACTCCGGCAGGCGGGACGCAGGATCGTCCACCTTGGGCCATTGAACGAATTCGATCAGATTGCCCTCATTGTCCCTGATGAAGGCTGCGGCGCGGCCGTTGGGCAGATCCTTGATCCACACGATATCGGCGCCTTTGGCGCGCAACCGTTCGATCGTGGCGCGGACGTCCGCCACGGAAAATGCAACATGCTTGTTGCCAAGCGTCTGCACGTCATCATCCGGCACGGACCGTTCGGCCGACTTGGCCCTGGGCCGGGGGACTTGGAACAGCTCCACATGAAGCGCGCCATTGCGGACGATCGCGATCTCGGACGGGATCGCCTCCAGCCGGTAACGTCGCTCCAGCGTGAAGCCGAGCATCTCCTCCCACCATCCCAGCGCCGCATCCATATCGGCCACGCTGACGCCGACATGGTGAAACCAAAATTCATTCATTCCCGGCCCCCTCCCGCCGCAACCAGCGCGCGCATCGCGGCAAGGCCCGGCATGTGCGAAGCGGTGCCGCCATCGACCACAAAATTGGCACCGTTGATGTAGCGCGCCGCATCCGAGACGAGGAAAGCGACCATCTCCGCCACATCCCCGGGCGTGCCCAGCGCCGGAGCCAGCGTCTCCTCCGCGACGATACTGCGGAAGACCGGGGGCACCTTGTCGATCACACCCGCCGTCACGATCAAACCCGGCGAAACCGTGTTGGCGCGGATGCCGGACGGGCCGTGACTGGCGGCGATCGACCGTGTGAGCTGAATCAGCGCCGCCTTCGAGGCGCTGTAGGCGATGCCTGTAAGACCGCCCTGCATGCCGCGATTGGATGCCATGTTGACGATCGCTCCGCCGCCGGCCGCCAGCATGTGCGGGATGGCGGCTTGCGCGGCGAGCATCGCCCCGCGCACATTGACGGCGAAGGCCCGATCCCAGGCGGACGTGCCCGTCGAGAGGATATCGCCATCGGCGGCCGACTGGGCCGATGATTGATCGGCGGCATTGTTGTGCAGGATATCCAGCCGGCCGAAACGCCGCACGGCCCCGGCGATCATCGCCGCGACCGATGCCTCATCGGTGAGATCGACGGCGAACGGCGCGACACCATCATCCGACAGGGCCGCGCAACCGGCGATATCGATATCGGCCGCCAGCACGTGTGCGCCCCGCGCGCGCAGCAGCCGCACGGCAGCCCCGCCAATCCCGCCAGCGGCCCCCGTCACGATCGCGACGCGACCCGCCAGAGACAACCGGCCCGCTTCGTCAGATGGGCTCACGGATGACCCGCCCGAGCGATGCGGAGAGCGCGCGCTGCTCCGCGAGCGGGGTATCGGCCTGTTCGAGATCGCCGATCTTCACCGACCCCTCGAGGATCGTGCGACACCGCTCGAAGCGACGCGCAGTAAACGCCGGAAACAGCGTTTCGACATCGTCGATCAGGCCGACCAACTCGCCAAGCACCACCGCATCCTCGATGGCGAGGCCCGCGCCATAACCGACATGCGGGGTGGTCGCGTGCGCGGCATCGCCCACCAGCAGGACACGCCCCCGGTGCCAGGGCGGCGTCACCAAAATCACCTCAAGCGGACGATAGTTGATAAGCGATTCCCCACCAAGTTCCTCCGCGATCGTACGAAAATGGCCCCCGAATTTCGCCAGCCGCGCACGCAACAGCGGCAGCCAGTCCTCCTGCGCCATCCAGGGATTGCCGTGCGCGGATTCGAGGAGATAGACATACATCAGCGCATCGCTGATCGGATTGAACCCCGCCTTGGATGTCCCGTTCGAGTAGACCCAGGTCGCGGTGACGTCCTTTGGCCGCGGCACGACGGCGCGCCAGCACCCCTGCCCCGTGAAGCGCGGCTTCGGCGCATCCGGCATGATCATGGCGCGGGTCCGCGAGAAGAGGCCATCGGCGCCGAGCACGAAGAGATAGTCGCGCACCCCACCGTCCGATGTGGTGACGGCAACACGATCAGGCCCTTCCTCGAAACGCTCGGCGGTGACGCCACTGCGCATATCGATGCCCGCCGCGACGATCGCCTCACGCATCACCTCGTGCAGCCTCGGCCGCAGAATACCGCCCATATTGGGAATTCCGTTGGCATAGATCGGCGCGCTCGACCCCTCGCTCACGACATGGCCCTCCGCGTCGCACAGCCGCACCGGACCGATCGACGCGAAGCCGGCCGCCTTCACTTCCTCCAGCAGCCCGAGATCGGCGAGCGCGCGCATCGCTCCTCCATTGAGCGTGAGGCCGGCTCCAAGCGCATTCCACCGGGGATCGATCTCGATCATCTCGACCGGCTGCCCCGCCCGATGCAGCGCGAGCGCGCACGCCATCCCGCCGATACCGCCGCCAATCACCAGAACTTTCAGTCGATCCTGCATCACCCGCCCCAGCCAGTGCTTCTTGTATGAGGCAGACCCTATCGAGGCGGATGCGCGCGACCAACGACGCCATCCGTATATCAGCCTTCCCCGATCATCGAATGGAAGGGAGAGATCAGGCCGACATAGGCTTGCCGAGAAAGCCTTCGAAGCGCCCCTTCGGATCATGCTGCCGCCGGAGCCGCTCCAGCTTGGCAAAGGCCTCCGGAGTGAAATAGCGCTGGGGGTGGTGGAGCATGTTCTCATCGTTGAGCTGACCACCCAGCGAAATATCGTCCAGTTCCTTCATCCGCGCCGGCGGCCACGCCTCCATCGCCTCATCCTCGGCCGGGTCCCTCCACAGCGTATAGGTGCCGACATAGATCGGCCCCTGCATCGACAGCGCCATGTCGATCGAAAAAGGCTTGATCGGGCCCCAGGCGAACCAGAAGGTATGGGTGTGCGGGCTCGGGAGATCGAGGAACACCTTGCGTAGCCGGGGAACGAGCTTTTCGGTGGGCGCGTCGGTGTAGAAATTGTCGGCGGCGAAGCGATAGCCTGCGGGATCTGCCTTGAAGCCGCTGTCATAGCGCGCCTCCAGCGTGGTGGGCGCCTTATCGACGACGAAGTTCGCCTTGTCCTTCACCGGGCAGCTGTCGAACAGGGCCAGCGCCGCATCGGCCTCCGCCTCGTCGTCAGTCAGCACCAGCGCCGCGGCGGTAATCCGCGTCGAGACGGGCTCGCCCGTCTCGCGGCTGTTCGCTGTCGTCGTCATGACCATTTCCATATGAGGCGGGATGCGCGGCACGAGATCGCACGCCCAGGCCATCAGTTCATCAAACACGCCATGCGCATCATCGAAGCTCAGTACACTCGCCTTCCACACCTTGGGCCGGTCGTGGGCCTGGATCTGCATGCGCGTCACGACTCCGAAGAAGCCCGCGCCGCCGCCGCGCGCCGCCCACCAGAAATCGCTGTTCCGATCCTTGTCGCACCGAAGCAGCTCGCCATCGGCGGTCACGACATCGAGCGCGATCACCTGCCGTGCGCCATTGCCCCACAGGCGCGAATTCCAGCCGAAACCGCCGTTCATCGAGAAACCGCCTATTCCCGGAGAGGGATGATGCGCGGTGGGGATGATCAGGCCATAATCCTTGAGCTGGGCGTTGATCGTCGATCCGATCACGCCAGGATTGACCCACAAAGTCTTGCTCTCCGGATCGACGCTGATCTCCTGCATCTTCGACATGTCGATCATCAGCACGCCATCGCGGATATGCGCGGAAGACCAGCTGTGCCCGCCGGAACGGGTAGTGACCCTGAGATCATGCTGCCCGGCGAACTTGACCGCCGCAACCACATCCTTGTCGGTCTCCGGCAGGACGATCACCTGCGGATAGCGTCTGGGCTTGTTCGCGCGATAGGCGGCGCGACCGCGCGCCATTTCATAGGCCTCGTCACCCCGCCAATAGACATCCCCTTCCACCGCATCGTTGAGCGCCTGCTTCGTATCGGGGGAAAGCGGGCGGCCACGGCCATCACAGGCCACGAGCAGTCGGGAAAGACCCGCCACCGCCCCGGCGCCGGCCATGCCCTTCAGCACGCTCCGCCGCTCCACCGTACCGACCATATCCATCCTCTCCCATTCGCTTTAAATTAGCGTATCGAATAATTTCGTGGACGAAAAGCCGGAGCCTCCGTAAATTCGCGGCCAAGGCTCATCACGGCCCGAACGGAAGGAGAGATTGCCCGGTGAGGATCGCGCTCGCGCTCGCGCTGATGGGAAGCATCCTCGCCGCAGGTTGCCAGAAAGCACCGGGCGAGACTGCCGCCGACACCGAAGGCGCGCCGCGCCCGGACGTGGACAAGAATCTCACGCTCGATACCACGCTGGTCGCACATCAATGCTCCAACTGCCACGCCGTCGATTATATGCGCGTGGGGCCGCCGATCATGTCGATCCGAGCGGCCTTCCCCTCCCCCACTCCCGGAGATGTGGACCGGCTGAAGCAGAGCATCCTCAAGGGCAGCGTGGGTAAATGGGGCGAGGCGACCATGCCGCCGCAGACCCAGGTTACGCCCGAGCAAGCGAATGCGATCGTGGCGATCTTGCTGGCTCACCCTCCGGCGAAATGATCAGACGGCCATCGCCTGACGATCATCCAGCCTTTCGCGCATTGCCCATAGCCCACGCGCGGCGATCGCGAAGCCGCACATCACCAGCGCCATTCCTTCCGCCGTGCGTGCGCCGGCGAACGTGACCAGCGCGCTCGACAAGGATCCGCTGCCGAACTGGATGACGCCCAGCAGCGAGGAAGCGATCCCGATCCGGTCCGTCGCCATCATGGCCGAGGCGGCGCCGTTCGGCAGCATGAAGCCAACACATGTCGTCATCACAACCAGCACCGTGCACAGCAGATAGGGATTGATCGCGGTTGCCGCGATCATCGCCAGCCCGGCCAGGATGGCGATTGTCCCTGCGGTGCGCATGATCACGCGCCCGCTGTAGCGGAGGAGCAGCCGCCGGTTGGCCTGCCCGCCCCCCATCATCCCGATCATCGCGAGGGTGAAGATGATCGTGAAGCCCATCCGCCCGAACCCGAAACGCTCCATGAGGAGCAGCGCGGATCCCGTGACATTCGCGAACAATATCCCAGAGACGCATCCCGTTGCGAGCGCGGCCGTGAGGAAGCGCGGGTGGATGACCAGCCCACCAAAACCGGCCAGCGTCGCGCCGAGGCGAAGCCGCCCAGTACGCCTTTCGGGCGGCAGGGATTCGGGCAGGACGAGAGCAATCGCCGTGAGACAGACAAGTCCGAGCGCCGCGAGCACCGCGAAGATGAGACGCCAGCCCCCTATGAGGATAATGCCGGTGCCGAATATTGGCGCGATCAGGGGCGCGGCAAGGCTGACCACCGACAGGATGGAGAAAAGATCGGCCAGATGCCGCTCGTCGAACAGATCCCGCACCATCGCGCGGCTGAGCGTGAGCCCGCTCGCCGCCCCCATCGCCTGCACCAGCCTCAGCGCGTTGAAGCTGATCAGGTCGTGCGACAGCAGGCAGAGCAGGCTGGCGACCATGTAGAGCGTGGCGCCCGTGAGCAGCATCGTCTTGCGACCGAAGCGATCGCTAAGCGGACCATAGAGCAACTGGCCGATCGCCATGCCGAGCAGGAAGACGGAGAGCGTGGATCCCGCGCCCGCCGCATCGGTATGGAGATCGTGGCGAAGCGCGGGCAAGGCGGACAAATACATGTCCATCGCCAGCGGCCCGAAACTGCCCACGAGCGCTAGGACGGGGATCAGCCCTTTCGACGCGGGATCGCCGCTCAATCGGCAGTCCATCCGCCATCGACGACGAGGCTGGTGCCAGTGACGAGCGCCGAAGCATCGGTGGCGAGAAACAGCGCCGCGCCCATGAGATCCTCGACGGTGCCGAGTCGGCCCAGTTTGATCTTGGCCAGCACGCTCGCCTTGAAGGCCGGGTCTTCGAAAAAGGGTCGCGTCATCGGCGTTTCGATGAAGGTCGGCGCGATCGTGTTGGATCGGATGCCGTGCGGCGCGAGATCCAGCGCGAACGCCTTGCTCATTCCCTCGATCGCCCATTTAGAAGCGCAGTAAAGGGAGCGGTTCGGGCCGCCGACATGCCCCATCTGGCTGCCGATATGGATGAGACTGCCGGCTACGCCCTGCGCCAGCATCCGCCGCACACAAGCCTGTGCGACGAAGAAGGCCGCCTTCACGTTGAGATCGAGCACGGCATCATAATCCGCCTCGCCCACGTCCTGCATCGGCTTGGGCCGGTTGGTGCCGGCATTGTTGACGAGAATGTGGAAGGCTGGCCGGCCATCGAAGAAAGCGGACACCGCCGCCGAATCCGAAACGTCGAGCATCGCCGCCTCGGCCTCTCCTCCGGCAAGGCGGATCGCCCCGGCCCCAGCCTCGATCTCGGCGGCCGTGCGTGCGGCGAGCGTCACGGCCGCGCCGGCATCGGCCAGAGCGACCGCCAGCGCGAGCCCGATCCCGCGCCCGGCCCCCGTCACCAGGGCGCGGCGGCCATCCAGGCGGAAGCTGGGCGTGCGGGGGAGTTCCATCCTCATTCCGCGGTGATGAGTGGCTCGGCGCGGCCGGCATAGGGAACATCGCGATGGCCATAACGCCGCACGCGGATGTTCGCCTGCTCGCCATGGCCGGCGAAACCTTCCAGCGCGCACAGGCGGCTGCAATATTCGCCGATCATCGCGCTCGCCTCATCGGTCAGCACCTTCTGATAGGTGCAGGTCTTGATGAACTTTCCGACCCAGAGGCCGCCCGTATAGCGCGCCGCCTTCTTGGTCGGCAGCGTGTGATTGGTGCCGATCACCTTGTCCCCGTAGCTGACGTTGGTGCGCGCACCGAGGAACAGGGCGCCGTAATTGGTCATGTTCTTCAGGAAATAATCGGGGTCGGCGGTCATCACCTGAACATGTTCGGAAGCGATGTCGTCGGCGATCCTGACCATCTCCTCATAGCTGTCGGCGACGATCACCTCGCCATAGGTCTCCCATGCCTTGCGGGCATAATCGGCGGTCGGCAGGATCTGCAGGAGCCGCTCGACCTCCGCCATCGTCTCCCGCGCGAGCTTTTCCGAATTGGTGAGCAGAACGGCGGGGCTGTCCGGCCCATGCTCGGCCTGGCCCAGCAGGTCCGTGGCGGCAAGTTCGCCGTCACAGCCGATCTCGTCGGCGATGACGAGCGTCTCCGTCGGCCCGGCGAACAGATCGATGCCCACGCGGCCGTAGAGCTGGCGCTTGGCCTCCGCGACGAAGGCGTTGCCCGGGCCGACGAGGATATCGACTGGCCGGATCGTCTCCGTGCCGAGCGCCATCGCGCCAATAGCCTGGATACCGCCGAGCGCATAGATTTCGTCGGCCCCTGCCATGACCTGCGCGGCCACGATCGCGGGGGCCGGCTTGCCCTGGAAAGGCGGGGCGCAAGTGATCACGCGCGGCACGCCGGCCACCTTGGCGGTGATCACGGACATATGGGCGGACGCCAGCAAGGGATATTTGCCGCCGGGCACATAGCAGCCGGCCGCATTGAGCGGCAGATTCTTGTGGCCCAGGACGATGCCGGGCAGCGTCTCGACCTCGACATCCTTTATGCTGTCGCGCTGGATCTGCGCGAAGTTGCGCACCTGCGCCTGCGCGAATTCGATATCCTTCAGATCCTGCCCGGAAAGCTGATCCAGACAATCCTGTTTTTCCTGCGCGGTCAGCACATAGCTCTCGCGATCCCACTTATCGAACTTGATCGAAAGATCGCGCACAGCCGCGTCGCCGCGCGTTTCGATGTCCGCCAGCGTGGCTTCGACGATATCGCGGACCTTGCGATCCCCCTCGGCACGAGCCTCGGCCGTCGCACCACGCTTCAGATAGGTTGCCATGACGTGAACTCCTTGGAATCGGTGGCGCGCCGCAGGGCGATCAGATCCGCCACCGCGAATGTCAGTAGATGCTGGGAACGTCTTTCCCGTCCTTGCCCAGATGGCGGCACGCCTCGAGGCTCGCCTCGTCGGGATCGAGTTGCACATCGTAAGTCGCGGGCTTGTGCGCGAAGAAGCCGGACGAAGACGATCCCCAGATCGTCGCGCCGAACGCCATCTCCCACACGCGCGGGATCCACGCGTCATCGAGATAATCGGAATCCGCGTGATATTCGGCGTCGCCGCCGGCCGGGCACGGAAAATAATAATACATGGCAGACGAGATGCGATGCCGGTTGAGCGCCGCGGCGAACGGACGGACGTTCGACCAGCCCTTGTCCTGCATGTAATTGGCGCCGACCATTACCTCGTCCACGTCCTCGCAGCCGAAGGCGATATGCGCATAGCCACGCTTGCCGCGCGTGCCCGGATGCTGGGTGGTCAGCCAGAATAAGGTATGATGCTCATAGGTTCCGTTCGCACGGGCGAAGATGCCGTTCGCCTTGGAATGATCGGTCATTCTGAAATCGAGCCGGTCACGATAGAATTCATAGGCCTCGACATAATTGTCGGAAAAATAAACGATGTGGTTGATCGTCTTCGGGCGGGCACGCATCCGCCATTTGCGATGCTGGTTCAGCCGCACGATATGATCCGGCGCGTTGACGGGATCGGGGCGACACATCACGGGCCGCTTCGCCCAGATGCGCAGCCCCATCGGATTGCCGTCCGGATCGATGAAATGCGCTGTGCCATCCGCATCGCGCCAGACCTCGCGATCCACCGCGATCCGCGCGACGAGCTTTTCCAGATTTTCGGCCGTATCAACGCCCAGGAAGCATTCCCGCACGCCCGAGCCCTGGAAATGGGCCGGCGGCAAATCGGGATCGTCGATGGCACGAACGATGATGCGAGATCCCGAAGGCAGTTCCCACACCGGCTCGTCGATCGACCGGTCCGCACGGACCAGACCATAATCGTCCCAGAAACGCGTGCAGAGCGCGACGTCATCGACGCCATAAACGACGCTTTCGATACCGAGTATCGCCATGGAAAATCCTCTCTGCGGGCGTCGGCCTGATGTGCTGCGCCTCGCGCCCTCTCCATCGATGAATGGATCGGCCGTCGCCGCGAGACAAGAAAAAAATTATCACATGCGCTAATTAGTCAGATATACAGTTTGCGCACTAGGCAGTCAGCCCAGGCATGTGGAAAACCGGACAACCCGGGCATAAGGGAGAGGATCTTGGCACGCAGCGAATTCACGCGACCTGCAATTCTGGCTGCGCTGGGAGCCTGGTTCGGCTTTCTCACCGGGCCGAATGTGATGGTCGCGGCCACCAACAGCAATTTCCTGCGCATCCTGCCCGAAGCGCTGCACACCAATCGCACGATGCTTTCGACCGCGCTGGCCGTGGCGCTGTGGCTCAACGCCATCTGCGTGCCGATCGGCGGACGGCTGGTCGACCGGTTCGGCCTGCGCAAGGTGGTGCTGCCCGGCATCGTGCTGTTCAGCATCGCCTATCTGCTGCTCAGCCAGGTGACCAATGCGTGGGAATTCCTGCTGGTGCAGATCCTGATCGCGGTGCCTGTCTCCATGCATGCCTCGCCCGCTTATGCGAAGCTGATCTCGCTATGGTTCGATCGGCATCGCGGTTTCGTGCTGGGCCTCGCTGTCGCGCTGGGCGCCGGCCTCGGCCAGACGATCATGCCCAAGGTGACGCAGGCGCTGATCAACACATATGGCTGGCGTGGAGGCTTTATTGGCATCGCCCTGATCGTGCTCGCCATCGGTTTCCCGGCAGTGGCGCTGCTGGCGCGAACGCCGAAGGCCATGCTCGTCGCGGATCACGCGGCAAGCTCCGGCGAGCAGGCCGAAACCGAGCAGCGGGCCCGCTTCGGCCAGCAAGGCTATACGCGCGGGGAAGCCTTGCGCCAGCGCACCTTCTACCAGCTCTTCGCCGCGATCATGTTCGGATCCATGGCGCTGCTCGCCACGATGGCGCACGCAGTGCCGCTGCTGACCGAGCGTGGCCTGAGCGTGAGTGACGCGACGACGGTAATGAGTTGCGCCTTCGCGGGCGTGATCGTCGGCCAGTTCTCGTCCGGCTTCGTGATCGATCGGCTGAACACGCCGCGCGTACTGACGCCCTATTTCGCCTCCGCGCTGATCGGTGTTGTGATACTCTACAGCGCGCACGACAAGCATATCCTACTGCCTGCGGCGGTAATGATGGGCCTCGGGCTCGGCGGGGAGATCAGCCAGAATGCCTATCTCGTCTCGCGCTATTTCGGGCTGAAGGCGTTTGGCGCCATCTATGGCCTGACCTTCGCCGCCAGCGCACTGGGCAACGGGACGGGCGTGATCCTGCTGGGCTATCTGCGCGATCTTTCGGGCAGCTACGACATTTGCCGCTATCTAACCGGCGGCGCGATGACGGCGGCACTGATCTGCGTGACCTTCCTGCCGAAATTCGTCTTCTCGAGCCCCAAGGCGGCCGCCCGCTGACCCTTCAGACCTTCGGCTTGGGCGTCGTATAGGCGTCCATGCCGATGAACATGTAGGCGAAGCGCCAGAGACCATCCTGCTTGCGCAGGCGCGTCGTGTAGATGACGGTCGCGCCGAGCGTGAGGCCATCGGCGGCGACGGTGACGATCGCGTAAGCGAGCGCCGTCGCAACATCGCCCGTTACCTCCTCGACCAGCACATTGCTGAAGCAGTGACGGCGCTGGTCGCGCTGCTGGGAGAAGGCGCTGGTGAAATTGTGCATGACCGCCGCATGCCCCTTCACCGACTGGAAGGGCTTGGCCGATCCCTCGGCGACGTCGACCACAACATCCTCGGTGAAAAGCCCGGCGAGCACCGCGTCGCGCCCCTCGTCATAGGCGATGCCGTAACGGCCAAAGGCCTCCTGAATCATCAGCATGTCGATCGCGTCCGCGACGGGCGGACGATTTCCCCGCAGGGCGATCTTGCCGTCGAGATGCGCCCATGCCTGACGCGGGCTGGTCCGCGCACCGACCGGAGGGGCACCCCGTGCCACACCGGCATAGACTGCGCCCGCGACGCCCGCGACCGCAGCGAGCAATGTCCGCCGTCCGATATCCGCCTGAATCATGATGCCCTCTCCCTCGACGCGGGGCTTCATCCCATCAATTTCAGAAGATTGCCGCCGAGCAGCGCCGCGCGGTCGGACTCGTCCAGGCCGGGAAGCGCCGAAACCAAGCCGTGAATATCGTAATGGCCCATGTCGAACGGATAATCCGTGCCGATCACCACATTGCCGATCCCGACGCGCTCAATCAGCAGCGCCAGATCCTTCGCCTCGAACACGAGGCTGTCGAAATGGAGCCGGGAGAGATAGGAACTGGGCTTGTGGCAGCAGGTGCGCGCGTCGCGCCGCTGCGCCCAGGCATGATCCGCCCGCCCGAGATGCGCGGGCAGATAGCCGCCGCCATGCGCCGCTACGATCTTCAGCCCCGGATGGCGATCCAGCACGCCGCCGAAGATCAGGTGCGACAGCGCCACCGCATGTTCCACCGGCTGGCCGACATGATTGGAAAGATAGGCAGGTGCCAACCTCTCATCGAGCGAACAGCCCATCGGATGAATGAAGATGATGGCGCCCAACTCCTCGGCAGCCGTCCAGAAGGGATCGAAGGCCCGGTCGGACAGATCCTTGCCGGCGATCACCGAACTGATCTCGACGCCCCGGAAACCGAGCGCCTTCACCGCATGACGCAATTGGTCCACCGCCAGCGCCGGATGCTGCAATGCGACCATACCGAGGCCACGGAGGCGATCGGGTGCACCCGCGCACAACTCCGCAAGACCTTCATTCTGGATCGAGACAAGCTCAGCGGCGAGATCGACGGGCGCCCAGTAATGATATTGGTTCGGTGACGGGCTGACGAGCTGGATGTCCACACCCATCACGTCCATGTCCACGAGACGCCGGGCCAGCTGTGTCATTGCCGGAAATGCCGCAGGGATCATCACCTCGCGATTATAGTCGACCGTGTCCTGCCCCATCGTGCGCAGGCGGAAGTCCGCCTCGCCTGCCCGCTCGGGCCGTGCGGCCGTGCGCTTTTCCACCTCCGGAAACATCGCATGGGCGTGAATGTCGATCGTCAGCAGGGGCTTGCCGTCGCCGCCGACGATCCGGGGTGACGGCGGCGATGTGGGAACATCGCCGGGGCCAATCACGCCTTCCGCCATCGCCTTGCCCTCAATCGAGGCGATAGGTGTCGTCGCCCGATGCCCCGCCGACCATGTCGAACAGATAGGCGCCGCGCGATTCCAGGATCGGGAAGGAGGCGAAGCCGTTCACGATCGTATGTTGGGTCGGCAATTGTTCGAAGGTCGGCCGCGCCCATTCGACGCCGCCCCTGCCCGAAAGGTAACGGGTCGTCTTCACCCCGCTCCAGGCGGGCGGCGTCAGCGTGGCATAGTTGGCGTCCGCCTCCTCGCCCCATTTCTTGCCGGGGCGCGGCGTCGCCGGAATATATTTCCAGGAGAGCAGGCCTCGATTGTCAGGATTGCCCTTGGGCGCCGGCGTTTCGATGAGATCCTCGGCCCAGAGCTTGGCGAACGGGAAGCCGCGCCAGCTCATGCTGGCATGCCGGCGGCCGTTGAAATCGCTGATCTCGGGAATGTCGCAGAAGAGCTTGTTGTGTCCCAGTTCCTCACGGCCGGTGGTGATCGGATCGGACAGGCTTTCCCAGCGCGCCATCAGCAATGTGCCGGGCACGTCACCCTCCGTTTTCGATGCATAGATTGCGGGAATCTTGACGTCGAACATGTTGTAGCCGCCGCCGGCGAGCCAGGAGAAACCCGTCATGTAGATCGCCTCGACCGTCACGACCGGATCGCCCCATATGGAGAAGCCCTCGGGCAGGACGGCCTCGATCGCCGCCTTGTCGCTCAGGTAGCGGGTGCCGAGCGTGCTGCGCACCGGCTCCCGCGCGAAATCCTGCGGCACGCCTTCGGGCGTCCAGCGCGGACAGGGGTTCGGCCCGAAGAAAACGGGCATCCGATAATATTTTCCGGGCTCGCGCGGGAAGGACATCGGTAGAATTCCTTTGGGGATCAGTTGCCGGGGATCGGCTCGTTGAAGACCGCGCCGGTGCGAAGCTCCAGATTTTCGGGAAGGATTTCGCGCAGTTCCGGCGCGAAATCGCCCGAGACCAGGATGAAGGCCATGCGGCACACCTTGTCCGATCGATTTTCCCACGCATGATCGGTGCCGCGCTGGACGACGACCGTGCCCGGCGTGAGCAGGACTTCGCTGTCGTCGAGGATCATGTAGATCTCGCCATCCAGCACCAGGCCGTAATCGATCGACGTGGTGCGGTGCATCATCTTGTGGCGGCCGTCCGCGCGCGGCGGCAGCTTGTCGATGTGGCCAGGATAGAAATCGTTGAAGCGGAACTTGGTGCCACCCGGCGGCGGCGGCGTGACGAGCGGACCGTCGGTCGGCTCCGGCTCCTCCGCGGTAATCGTAGCCGGCACGGTTGGCGTGTTCCAGATCTCGAAGAAATCGACGCCGGTGCCGCGATCACGAATGTTGGGGGGCGTGCCATCAGACAGGATGATCGACCTGCCGGAGGCATCATGGCCGGTCACGATCCGGCGGGCTGGTCTGGGCAAGGTCGGTCTCCCCTCTGTCTTTATTCGAAATCGTAAAGTCGCGCCGGATTAGCGACGAGGATCGCCTCACGCGTCCCCACATCCGGAACCGCGATGGCAAGCAGATCGATCAGATCGCCATCGTCGGGCATGATCGGCGTATTGGGATGCGGCCAGTCCGTGCCCCAGAGCGTGCGCTCCGGCGCGGCATCGGCGAGCGCGCGCATGAAACGCACGCCGTCCTCGAGCCGTTCGGCACCGACGACGCGATCGGCCGCCGATATCTTGACGTGGCACCGGGGTGTCGCGGCCAATTCCAGCAGCTTCGCGAAGCCCGGCTGATCCGTGCCGAGCGCCGCATTTGGCCGCGCCATGTGATCGATCACATAGGCGCAGGGCAGGCTCGCCAGAAAATCCGATCGCGCGAGGAAAGACTGGTCGTCGAAATGAAAGACGAGGTGCCAGCCATAGCGCTTCACCCGATCATAGGTGCGGCGGATCTCGTCCGGCGCGGGGAAGATGCCGAGCCGACCGACGAAATTGAAGCGCGCGCCGCGAAAGCCCGCGACATGCATCCTCTCCAGCGCCGCATCGTCCAGACTGTCGTTGACGAGGCCCACGCCGCCATAGCGCCCCGGTTCCCGCTCCAGCGCATCGACGATCGCCGCATGATCGGTGCCGTAGACGACCGGTTGCACGAACACGGCCCGTTCCAGCCCGAGCCGATCCGCCATCGCGCGATACCGTTCCAGCGGCAATTCGGCGGGCTCGTAAGGCCGGGGCTGGACATAAGGGAAGCGCGCGACCGGCCCGAAGATATGGCAATGCGCGTCGCAGGCACCAGCCGGCACCGAAAGGCGCGTCGGTGCATGGGGCGCGGGATGCGGCGGCGGCAGGGAAGGAAGCGCCACGATCAGCCCGCCAGCACGCCGCCGTCGATCGGGAAGTTGGCGCCGGTGACCCAGGTGGATTCATCGGAGGCGAGGTAGAGCGCCCCGTAGGCGATATCCTCGGGCTCGCCCAGGCGCTTGATCTGCAAGCGCTGGAGGATGCGATCCGCGATCGCACCCGTGCTGGTGCCGGCACCTTGCGTCGAGGGGGTCTTCACCATGCCGGGCGAGATCGTGTTGCAGCGTATGCCGTGCGGGCCGCCCTCGATCGCGATCTGGCGGCTCATCGCCAGCACGGCGGCCTTGCCCGCACAATGCGCGACCATACCGGTGTTGGTCGATCCGCGAAACGCATTGACGCTGGCGAAATTGATGATCGATCCGCCGCCATGCCCGACCATCCAGGGCCAGGCCGCCTTCACCGCGAGGAAGACGAGATCAACCTCGCCCACCATCGTCGGTACCCATTCCGCGTCATAGTCCAGCTCGGCGACGGGCTTCATGTGCGGCGGGATGGCGGCGGCGTTGACGAGTATGTCGATCCGGCCGTGCTTGCGGCCCGCGTAGTCGATATAGCGCTGAACATCCGCCGGCTTCGTGAGGTCGATCGGATGGACGCTCTCGAAATCCAGCCCTTCGGCCTGTGCCGTGGCAACGGCCGCCTCCGCCCATTGTTCGGAAATGTCGCAGCCGATCACCGTCGCGCCCTCGCGCGCGAACATCAGGCCGATGCCCTGGCCGATGCCCGCGCCTATGCCGGTCACCAGCGCGATCTTGCTCTGCAGCCGCCCCGCCATATCGATGCCTCCCTTCCCGTGCCGCTTCAGATCAGGTCGGCCATCGTCATGAAACGAGTCTGGAGATAGGGTTCGATCGCCTCCGATCCGCCCTCGAAGCCATAGCCCGAATCCTTCATGCCTCCGAAGGGCGTTTCCGGATGGCCGAGGCCGAAATGGTTGAAGGAGATCATCGCGCTCTCCACCTTTTCCATCACCTCCCTTGCCGTCTGCGAGGAGGTGGTGAAGGCATAAGCGGAAAGACCGTAGGGGAGACGATTGGCCTCGCGATAGGCGGCCTCGCGGCTGTCGAAGCGATTGATCATCGCGATCGGGCCGAAGGGCTCCTCATTCATGAGTTGCGCGTCCAGAGGCACATCCGTGAACACGGTCGGCTCGAAGAAAAAGCCCTGATTGCCGATGCGGCGGCCGCCCGTGCGCAGCGTGGCCCCCTTGGCCAGCGCATCGGCGGTGAAACGCTCCATCGCCTCGACCCGGCGGATATTGGCAAGCGGGCCGGTGGTGGTGGCGGGATCGAGCCCCGCCCCGGGCCTGAGCGCGGAGGCAGCCTCCACGAACGCCTCCGCGAACGGCTCGAAACTGTCGCCCTCGATCAGAAAGCGGGTGGGATTGATGCAGCTCTGGCCGGCGTTGCGGAACTTGTTGCCCGCCAGTGCCCTGGCCGCCGCAACCGGATCGGTATCGTCGAACACCAGCACCGGCGCATGGCCGCCAAGCTCCATCGTGGTGAGCTTCATATTCTTGCCGGCCAGAGAGGCGAGATGCTTGCCCACGATCGTAGAGCCGGTGAAGCTGATCTTCCGCACAATGGGATGCGGGACGAGATATTCCGAGATTTCCGATGGAGTGCCGTAGACCAGGTTGACCGAGCCGGCGGGTGCGCCCGCATCGACGAAAGCACGAACCAGCTCGGCACAGGAGCCCGGCGCCTCCTCCGGCCCCTTCACGACCAGCGCGCAGCCCGCCGCGAGCGCACCGGCTACCTTTCGGACGATCTGGTTGACCGGGAAATTCCACGGCGTGAATGCCGCGACCACGCCCACCGGCTCGCGCAGCACCAGATTCGTGATGTTGGGCGCGCGCCCCGCAATGGTGCGGCCATAGATACGCTGTGTCTCGCCAGCCATCCAGTCGCACGCCTCGGCCGCGCGTTCGACTTCGCCGCGCGCCTCGCCGATCATCTTGCCCTGCTCCAGCACCATCTGGGTGGCGATATCCTCGGCACGCTCGCGCAGCAGACGGGCGGCCCCGTTCAGCACTCTGGCGCGGCCGAGCGGCGGCACCCGGCGCCATTCCGCCAGCCCCTTCTCGGCGGCCGTCAGCGCCCGATCGAGATCGGCGATAGCAGCATGGGCCACGGTCCCGATCGGCTGGCCGGTCGCGGGATTGACTACCGGCAGCGTGCGGCCTTCCGTCGCATCGGCCCAGACCCCGTCGATCAGAAGCTGCACACTGCGATAGCTGGGCGCCTCGGCCATTATCTCTCTCCGGAAAAAACGGTCTTGGGACCGGCGTTGTCCGGCGGATATTAGCGCCTCCGATAATTGTCAACGAAACGGCCCCGGCGGAATTGGTAATTCTCTTATGCATTCCACGGGGGAGGTGGCGGGGCGCGACGCGGCCTAAAGTCCGCCGCCAGACATGGGGAGGATTGCGTGAAGTTCGTGCTGTTCACCGTCGCGGGCGGGACCCCGCATGCCGGAATCCTGACCGATGCGGGCGTTATCGACGCCTCGTCCTTGGTGCCCGACGGCCATACGCCGCAGCTTACGATGATCGGCCTGATCGATGCCTATGACACACTCAAGGCTCCGCTCGAGGCGCTTGCCTCGAGTGCCGTCGTCCTCCCGCTGGAAAGCGTGCGCCTGCTCGCGCCCCTGCCCCGCCCGGGCAAAATCGTGAACTGCCTCGCCAATTACTGGGAGCATGCCCAGCGGGAAGCGCGGCCTCTCAACATGTTCATGAAGAATCCGGATGCGGTGATCGGCCCGGGCGACACGGTGGAGCTTCCCGACTTCACCGAACCCTATGCCTTCATGCACGAAGCCGAGCTGGCGCTGGTGTTCAGGGGCCCCGCCAAGAAGGTTTCCCAGGCCGACTGGCGCAAGGCCATTTTCGGCTACACCTGCCTGATCGACGTCACCGCCCGCGAGAGCGGGCGGCGGACGTGGCGCAACAACAGCTGGATGGGCAAGAGCTTCGATACGTTCGCGCCGATCGGCCCCTGCATCGTCACCGCCGACGAGATAGAGGAACCCAACGATCTGTGGGTCCAGTTCTGGAACGACGGCCAGTTACGCCACAACTACATGACCGACGATATGGAGCATCGCGTGCCCGAGATCGTCGAATGGATCACCACGATCATGACGATGAATTCGGGCGACGTCGTCGCCTGCGGCACCAATCATGAGGGGCTGGGCTTCATCCAGGACGGCGAGACGCTGAAGATCCAGATCCACGGCATCGGCGAGATGGAGGTGAAGGTCCGTGATCCGCTGAAACGCGAATGGGAGCGCGGCGTCTATATGGGCGAAGGCTCCACCCATCACGATGCGGTCCGTCGCCATCGCCCCGATGCGGTTTTGACGCCCTCGGTCGTGCCCGACCATGATTGACGCCCTCTTCTCCCGCCTTCCGCTGGGCAGCGATGCCGAGAATGGCGACATCCAAGCGCTGATGCGGGACCAGGGCGGCGGGCGGCGGCTCGTTTCCGCCGTGCCGCCGGCCGAGGTGGCAATCTTCTCATGTGATGGGGAGGTCGCCGGCCATCACCTGGCGTCGCCCGGGGCGGCGACCTATGTGCTCGAACAGGTCAGCGATACAGGAGCCGCGACCGAAGCGCCTGGCGCGCTGATGCTCGTCGCCTTCAACGTTCCGCCCGATATGACCGCCGAAGTCGATCGCTGGTATGACGAAGAACATATCGGACTGCTGATGAAGGCGGATGGCTGGCTGCGCGCGCGTCGCTATCGCGTCTTGTCGCACGATGGCGGGCCGCGCTGGACGAGCATGGCTTTTCACGATCTGCGGGATGTCTCCGTCATGGATTCGCCGGAACGCGCCTTCGCGCGATCGACGGCCTGGCGTGCAGAGTTGGAGAAGGGCGCGTGGTTTCAGGCGGCGGGGCGCGGCGTCTTCCGCCCGCTCCGCTGAGATGCGGACGCGGAAATACCGTGCATGATGAGATCGCACACGAAATCGGTGTAGCTCGCGCGAAGCTCTTCCTTGTCGATCGGGCGTCCGCGCGCGATTTCCAGTTGGTGCCGCGCGGCAGGCAGGAATTCGGCCATGCCGACAATGACGGTGTAGAGCATCGCCGGATCGAGATCACGGAAGGTGCCGTCAGCGACACCGGCGCTGAGGATGCGCCCATAAGCGGTGGTGCCGTTGAACGTTGCCTGCGAAATCAGGGCGCGCGCCGCCGGATCGGAGGATTCTCCCATTTCGTTGACCATGAGCTGATGAAAGTTTGGGAAACTGTCGTTCAGTTCGATGATCGCAGCGATGCGAGCGAAGAGACGGCTGCGCGGGCTTCCATCAGAATCGGCCGCCGCCTGCTCGACGCGCGCGCTCAGACGCGACATCATCCGTTCCGCGGCTGCCACCAGCAGGCGCGCGCGATTCTTGAAATAATAGCGGATCAGCGACGGATGCACCCCGGTCGCCCGGGCGACGGCGATCGGCGTGATCGCGCTCGGCGGCGTCGTCCGCAGCAGATCGATCGTCGCGTCGATCAACGCATCCTTGCCGACGGCATTGCCCTCGCCTTCACCACCGCTGCGCGGCCGCCCTGGCGTCCGGCTCGCTTTTGCCAACGTAAGTCCCCCAAAACATTGCTCGCTCTGCCCGCCATTTGCCGCGCGGCAGGCGAAGCTGCAACACTATTGACGCTAACGCGAATTTCGGAGCTTTTGTGGTGAACTTTCCTGCCCTGAACCCCGTCGAGGGAGCTGATCGCTTTCCACCGACGGACCCGGCCGACTGGGACGATGCGATGCGCGCCGCCGCCGCGGCCCTGATCGCCACACCGCGCGGCGAGGTCCGGGGGCCGTTCGTGCCGCTGCTACGCAGCCCGGATCTCCTGGACAGGACCCAGAAGCTGGGCGAGTTCCTCCGCTATCGCTGCGGCGTGGAGGAGCGCCTGCGGGAATTCGCGATCTGCGTGATCGCGCGCCTGTGGAGCCAGCCTTATGAATGGCGGGCGCATGCGCCGCTTGCGGCCCGGGCCGGCGTAGCGCAGGCGACGCTGGCGGCGCTGCGCGACGGCCGCGCCGCACCGGACATGCCGGCCGACGAACGGCTGATCCTCGACTTCTGCACCGCGCTGGATGCCGATCGCCGCATCGATGACGATCTCCATACCCGCACGGTGGCGATTCTGGGCGAAAGCGGCACGATCGAACTGGTCGGCCTTTGCGGCTATTATGCCTTGCTTGCGATGGTGATGAACGTCGCGCGGACGCCCTATTCCGGCGTCGCCTTCGAATTCCCGGTCGATGGCTCGACCGGCAGATAAGCGGGCATCTCGTCCCCGGCATGTCGCTCGGGCAAGTGCCGGATGAGATCGGACAGCAGTCGCGCTATCTTGCGGATCGCCAGCGTCGCCGGGCGCTGATTGGAGCGAACGAGCACCAGCACCATATCCATCGGCGGATCGGAGATCGCAGCGGCGCTGAGCAGGCCAGCCGCCACATCATCGCGAACGGACATGCGCGTCGTGATCGAATAGCCGAAGCCCGCTGCGACGAGCTGGCGCTGCGTGGCCGGAGGATCGACCTGTGTCGCGAAGCGGAGCGGCACTTCCGCCCGCCGCGCCGTCTGCTCGACGAGCATCCGCACCGCGTTGGGAGGCTTGGCCATGATCAGCGGAAGTGCGGACAATTCGGACAGTGCGACGCTCCGCCGGCTCGTGACGGGATCGCCTGCCGACCCCACCACGCACATGGGCAGCGTTAGCAAAGCCTCCTCGGTCGAGAGCAGCGCGCCCTGTTCGCGCAGAACGAGCGCCAGATCGATGCGCCCGACCGCGACCTGTTCGGCAAGCTGGCCGCCCGAAGCCTCGGTCAGATGCAGGTCGATCCCCGGAAACTGGGTCGTCGCGGCATGCACCAGTTCGGTAGCGATGCGGATCGAAGGCAGCAGGCCGACGCTGACGCGCCCGACCGGAACCCCAGCCTGCCCCTTTATATCCCGCATGATCTGATCGAATTCGGCGATCATCGCCTGCACGCGCGGCTGGATCGCCTGGCCGACCTCGCTCAGCACCACGCCCCTGCCGGTACGATAGAAGAGATGGCAGCCGCATTCGGTTTCAAGCGAATTGATGTGCCGGCTGATCACCGGCTGCGGCCGATTGAGAACCGTCGCCGCCTTCGAAAGGCTCCCCATCTCGCTGACGAGGAGGAACAGTTTCCATCGTTCGAGATCCAACGTCACCCTGTGCTCCAGCTGGCCCCGCCTCTCCGACGGGTGCCCATTATCCGATTATCCGCGCGATCATACTCCGCGCGCGATCCGCTTCCAGTGTGCGCCCGACGCTTTAGCCGCACTGTTGCCCCGCCATCACACCCCGGCACGGCGGGTGAAGAGCCGGCGGCCATTATCGTGGAAGACGGCGCGGCGGGCCGCCATGGGCAGATGGCCTGCCGACGCCCGCGCCCGGCCGATAAGCTCGGCATAGGAGCCGGGGGTATTGCCCATGTCGGAGCCCCACAGGATGCGCCCGGCACCGAACAGCCCGACCGCATGCGCCAGGAATGCGGCGGACGAGATACCCGCATCCTGCAGCTTGTCCATGTTGATCGTCGTGAACTTGAAGAAGATGTTCGGCCGGGCGGCGAGCGCGCGTAGCGGCGCATCGAGACCGAAATCCGGCGCGCCGTGCGCATCCGGCCAGTTCAGGTGATCGATCACGATCGGGACGCCGGGAAAGCGAAGGGCGAGATCGACATAGACCGGGAGCGCCTCCACCGGATGGCCGAAGGGATTGGTCATGATCTCCATGACGAGGCCCGTTTTCGCGGCGGTGTCCCACAGCCGCAGCGCGCGATCGGATGCCAGCCAGGGAAAGCCTCCGTCCGACGCCATCACGCCGGTGAGCCTCACTCCGGCCAGGCCGCGCGCCGCCAGATCGCGCACCGTGCCAGGTGTAGCATCGTCCTGCGCATCAAGGATCACGACGGGGAAGAAGAGATGCGGGTAATGCGCCGCGCTATCGAGGATATAGCGATTGTCGAGACCATAGGCGCCACGCTTCTGGATGGCCGCCAGCCCGTCCACCCCTTTCTGCTTCATCCAGCCGGCCATTGCTTCCGCCCCGGGCACTGGCCGCGCCGTGCCGAACTGGCGAAAGCCCATGCCGGGCAGGTTCGCGGTCGCGCCGGGTGCATCGGCGGGTACCTGCGGATAGCGTATCGTATCGGGGGAAACGAGATGCGCATGACTGTCGAACAGCGGCTCGCGCGATGCAGCAATGCGCGCATCCGCCATCGCCGCTCCGGCCCATGCCAGGCCCGCCGCGACCACCTCCCGCCGTCCAGGTCCGATCGATCGATCCTTCATCCTCATTCCTTGCAGGCTCAGGCGATACGGAACAGGCGGCTGGCATTGATGTCGAACAGCTTGCGCTTTTCGGATATCGAGAGCGGCGTCCGCTCGATCGCGCGCACATCGCGCGCCATATCCTCATAGGGATAATCGGCAGCGAACAGGACACGATCGATGCCGACGCGGTCGATCGTGTAGCGTAGCGGGTGCCAGTAATTCACGCCGCTGGTGGTGACCCAGATGTTCCGGCGGAAATAATCGCTCGGCCTGAGCTTGAGCGGTGGCGTCGCGCCCCGGAAATTCCATTCCCACAGATAGCGATTGTCGATGCGATCCAGATAGAAGGGCAGCATCTCGCCCATATGGCCGATGACAATCTTCAGCTTCGGAAAACGATCGAACACCCCGCCCGCGATCAGGCGCAGGACATGCGTACCCACCTCCACCCCATAGCCCCAGCCGACATTGAAGCCGGGAAGATCAAGGCCGCGCATCGACGGCAACGGATCACGCGGATGAATGTAAAGCGGCACGTCCAGTGCCTGCAACGCATCGAGGATCGGCGTGAACCGGGGTGCGTCAAGCGTCTCGCCGGCGGTGTGCGAATTGATCAGCAGGCCGTTGAGGCCGAGCGTACCGATCGCGCGCTCCAGTTCCCGCGCTGCCGCTTCCGGATCCTGCGGCGCCACCGTCGCCAGCGCTGCGAACCGCGCGGGATGCGCGCGAACGGCGGCGGCGACGCGATCATTGGCGAGTTGGGCAAGCTCCCTCGCCTGCTCCACGGGGAAATTCTGAACTCCCGGCGAGCCGAGTGACAACAGGGCGATGTCCAGCCCAGCCGCGTCCATCGCCGCGATCCGCCCCTCGCCCAGATCGGCGGCCGCGTTGCGAAAGGCTTCGCGCACGGCCGGATTGTTGGGCATTCCGGCCCCGCCAGTCGCGCGGTTGGCGGCGGCGGCGGCCGCATCGACCTCCGGAATGGTGAAGCCTTCCTCGGTGGCGATCCGGCGATAGGATCGTTTCCGGGCACTGTCAGGTGTCGTGGCGTGGCTGGCGGATCGCACGGCGAGTGCCGCCGCCGTGCCCGCCAGAAATCCCCGTTTGGACATGGTCGACATCCCGCGCTCTCCTGTCATTTTCCCCCGAGCATCCGGCCGAGGAGCGGCTTGCGATCGATCAGGTGATGCTTGGCGATCGCCGCGACATGAAGCGCCAGCAGAGCCGGCATGAGCCAGGCCGTGAGGAAGGCATGCGCGATGACGAGCAGATCATGGAGCCGATCGACGAGGACGGCCGGCAGCATCGGAAAGACCGGAAAATGCGGCCAATGCAGCCCGAAGAGCCTGAGCGGCGTCTTCTGAACCTTGTGCGCCGATATCGCCATCCAGCCCGTCAGCGGCATCAGGATCATCAGGCCATAGAAGGCCCAGTGCCCCGCCCTGGCGAGAAGATGCTCCCTGTTGGGCAGCGGCCAGCGATAGGGCGGCGGCCGATGGGTCAACCTCCAGGCAAGTCGCGCCAGGCTGAGCAGCAGCACGGATATGCCGATCGATATGTGCAGCGGCAACAGCGGCTTGGGCGAAAAACGCTGCCCTGGCAGTGGATCGGGGAAACCGAGCCCGATCCCGATATTCACGAGGATCAGGACGGCGATCAGCCAGTGCAGCGTGATCGCGACACGATCATAGCGATAGCTTTGCTCCATTCCGCGTGCCTCCGGAAGAAGAACGCCCCAACGGAAAGCCGGCGGGGCGCGGGAGGAGAAGGATCAGAACTTGGCGCTGATCGTAGCACCGAAGGTGCGCGGCGGATCGAGCGTGGCGGAACGCTGGTTGAGCGGATCAGCCGAGGAGCGGAAGAAGGTGGGCAGCGCGGTCTGGCCGGAAGAGCCGACGCCCACCACCGCCTTGTTGGTCACGTTGCGGACGAACAGCTGGATCGACCATTGATCGCCCGGCGCGCGATAGGTGAGATCCAGATCCAGCTTGGCATAGGCGCCGCGCATGTCGCCCGGAGTCAGCAAGGCGGGGTCGATGATGCGAAGCGGCGTGCTGCTCTCGAAATGGCTGTGCGCCGCTGCGATCACCGCCGCCCCGCTCTGGAGGTGGAAGGTGTGGTCGTAGCTGCCGGTGATCGACCAGCGCGGCAGATTGATGCGGCGAAGATCATATTGCGGAACGAGCGCGGCGGTGTTGACGGTCGCGACCGGCGGCGTGCTGTCATATTTGCCGCGCGCATAGAGGATGTCGCCCGAGATGCGATCATTCGGCGTGACCAGCGTATCGATGCTCAGTTCACCACCATAGAGATTGCCATCGAAGTTGGACGGAAAGCTCGTCTGACCGATGGCGATACCATTCAGATAATAAAGCTGAAGCTGGCTGATCTGCTGATTCTTGTACTTCCAGTAGAAACCGGAAAGGTTGATCTGTAGCTTTCCACCCAGGAAGCGGTTCTTCGATCCGATCTCATATGCCGTCAGCATCTCCGGCTTGTAGCTGTTCTGCGTGCCGACGGTGAAGCCGCCGGCGCGAAAACCGGTCTTGACGTTTGCGTAGAGCATGGAGCCCGGACGCGGATCGAACTCCACGCCCGCCTTCCAGCTCACATTATTCTTCTCGTAGCGGCCGCCGTTCGGAACCTCGCAGAAGTTGGTCGGCATGTAATAGACGCCCTGATAGAGCACCGGCGTCAGCGGCGAGGCAACGAGCGTGCAGACGCCGCCGGCCGCCTGGATCGTCGCGACGCTCGCCGCCGAAAGGCCGCTGGCCACCGTATAGCCATTCTGACTCTTGGTTTCCCGTGTGAAGCGGATGCCGCCCGTCAACCGGAACCGATCGGTGAGCGCGTAGGTGGCATCGGCGAAGCCGGCATAATTGCTGTCCGTCAGCTTCGGCGTGCTCAGGATCGCATAGCCGGTGCTCTGCAGATTGTTCTGGAAGGCGTTTTGATCCTCATGGAACAGGAAGGTGCCGATCACCCATCGGAACGGACCATTCCCGTTCGACGCGAGACGCATCTCGAGCGATTCCTGGTCTGATTTTGTGTTGTTCAGGAACAGCAGGCCATTGGAGTAGGTCCTGTAGTTGATCTTCGTGTGGACATAGCTCGGCTGCACCGTCAGCGTGCCGATCGGCGTGTTCCAGTTGATCTCCGTGGAAAGGATATACTGGTCGGCGTTATTGAACCCATCCTGGCCGACCAGGGAAATATTGCCATATCCATTGGCCCCGGTGTTGGTGAAGCCGGCCGGATTGCTCACCGCATTGACCCCACCGACGCTGGTGGAGGCGAAAGAAGGGCACAGCAGCTGGTTGGTGCAGGTACCCGCCGCTCCCAGTCCGAACCAGGGGTTGCTGGGATCGATCCACTTCTGCGTCGGGCTAAGCCAATAGGTGAAGGTGCTGTAAGGCCCCTTCGATCGATTCCAGAACCCGTCGCCGAACAACAGGATCGAGAAATCCGAACTCGGCTTATAGAGCAGGCTTACACGCGCGCCATAATTGTTGGCGTCATCATAGCCATTGGTGAAATAGCCGTCATGGCGGGTCGTCTGGAAAGCGACGCGGCCGGCCAGCGTGTCCGTGATCGGGGTATTGATGTAGCCCTGACTGTTGACCGTGGAATAATTGCCGAGCGTCAGCGTCGCACCACCCTCAAAGCGATCCTTTGGCCGCGTCGGAATGATGTTGATCGCGCCCACCGTCGCGTTGCGGCCATAGAGCGTGCCTTGCGGCCCCTTCAGTACCTCGACGCGCTCGACATCATAATAAGCGCTGGACGCCGAGGTCTGGCGCGCAAGCGGAACACCACCATAGTTGAAGCCCATGATCGCGTCCGAATATTGCGAACCCGATCCGCTGGCCAGGCCGTAAAGGCCAATATAGGCATTGGGATTGGCGACCGTGAGCTTCAGGCCCGGTATGCTGTCGAGCAGCGTGCGACTGTCGACGACGCCGGCCTTCTGCAGATCGGCACCGCTGATCGCCGTAATCGTGAGCGCCGTCTTCTGCGTCGATGCCGAACGCCGCTCGGCGGTCACCACGATCTCGGCAATGCCGCCTTCCGGCTCGGCAGTCGAGCTGCCGGTCTGCGGGCCAGCTTGCGCGCTTTGGGCCGCGACCGGGGTAAGCGAAAGGAACAGGGCACCGAGCGCCGATGCCGCCAGCAGGCCCGAGAATTTGCTCACACAACCTCCCCTTCATTTTTTGGATGTCGACATCGAAACCCCCGCAGTGGAGCGGCCTTGCCTCGTGTCGGTCGATTTATGATGCGGGTGTATTCGCATGCGTCGCGGCGAACCATGCCGCGAATTGCATATCAGTCTGACCGAGTCCGTTTAGGCGCGGCCAAGACGGGCGCATCTCACGCCTTCATCAGAAACGATACGAAGCGCCCTTCAGGATCGTATCTGGCGCGCAGTTCCTCCAGTCTTTTCGATGCCTCTTCCGAAAGATAGCGCTGCGGATCGAGCGCCATATTTTCGTCGTTCATCTGCGCGCCCACCGAGATCGGATGCAGCCTGCGGATCGCATCGAGCGCCCAGGCATCGTTCTTCGCATCCTCCGCCTCGTCCATGTAGACGGCGTTGGCCGAAATATAGATTTCGCCCTGCACCGAATAAGCAGCATTCGGAACCTCGCGCACCGGGCCCCAGCACTGGAAGAAGATGTTGAAGCGCTCACCCGGAAGATTTTCGAAGAGGCTGCGCATCAGCGGTACGAGCTGCTCCGAAGGCGCGTTGGTCCAGATATTGTCGATGACGATGCGATAGCCGGCGGGAAGGCTTTCGGTCGGCGATTCATAGCGCGACGGCGCCACGAAGGGCTGCTGCACCTTGCGGGTGGCCGCCTTGCGGAAGACGGGCGCGGCATCGAAAGCGTCCAGCGCGCCGCGTACCTCCTCCTCACTGCCGAAACCGGAGGCACCGACGAAGAGGCCCGGCCGGCCATCGATCATCCGGCCGAGCATCACTACCTCAAGATGCGCGGGGAACTTCGGAGTATTATTCCGCAGGAAGGCCGTCACCTCCTCGAGATGCGAGAGATCGAAGGTATAGCCGTTGCGGCGCATCACCTGCGGCATCGGATGCACCTGAAGATAATAGCGGACGGCCGCACCGAAATAGCCCGGGCCGGCGCCGCGCGCCGCCCACAGCCAATCATTGTGTTCTTCGGCGGTGGCGTGGATCAGATTGCCGTCGGCATCGATCACGTCGATCGCCTTGAGTTGCTGGCACCCCGGTCCCCATACGCGCGAATTCCAGCCATGGCCGCCACACATCACGAAGCCGCCCATGCCGACGCTCACGCCATGCGCGGAGGGCGTCATCAGCTTGTGCTCGCCCTGCAGGACGGCGTTGAGCCCGTCTCCCGTGATGGACGGGCTGATGATCGCGGTCATCGTCTCCGGTTCCACGCGCAACTCGCGCAGATTGGCGAGGCTGATCAGCAGTGCCCCGTCGCGCATATGCGAACCGACCCACCCGTGGCCGCCGGATCGAATACCGACCTTCCAACCCCGCGCCTTGGCGTAGCGCACGGCATTCTGCACATCATCGACGCTTTCGGCCATCACGATCGCGTTGGGAAAGCGATTGGGCTTGCGCGCGTTGAACACGGCAAGCTGGCGCATCGCCTCATAATCGGGATTGCCGCGCATCAGCATCCGTGCGCCCAGCCGCTTGCGCAGCGTGGCGGCGCCGGGCACGCCCTGCGCCGCCACGCTGCGCGCCACCGTGCCAAGCCCGCGTCCCTCGACAAGAGCAGCCGCAACCGCGCCGCCGAGCATCGTCCGTCTCGTCAACATCTTCAGCCCAATCTGTTCCGGAGTGCGCCCGTGGGGCGGCTCATTTCAATGTCTTGAGATAGGCGATGACGTCCGCCAGATCCTTCGGCCGGGAAACGCCGGGAAAGGCCATCCGCGTGCCTTTCACGTCCTGCATCGGATGCGCGAGGAAGGCTTCCAGCCGTTCCGGCGTCCAGGTGATGCCGCCCGTCTTCATCGCCTCGCTATAGGGAAAGTCGGGCGCGGCGCCGGCCTTCCGGCCGACGACCCCCTTCAGCGGCGGCCCGACTCCCGCGCCCTCTCCATTGGCGCCGTGGCAGTAGGAGCAGGTCGTGAACACACGCTTGCCGTTGGCAAGATCAGGCTGCGCCAGCGCGGCCTGTGGTGCCGCACCGGCGATCACGGCCATCATCAACAATATCCGGAGCAAATTTCCCTCGCCTGATCTGTTCTCTGTCGCGTGCATGATACAAAGCCGGCCGGCGCCTCACAGGCCGGCAGCGGAGGTATCAGCTATACGCTTCGTGGCAGGCCGCCCCGCCCGCTCCCCTCCTCCCCGTCGCGTGCG
The DNA here is from genome assembly GCF_003248515.1 of Sphingomonas sp. Taxonomy (GTDB): domain Bacteria; phylum Pseudomonadota; class Alphaproteobacteria; order Sphingomonadales; family Sphingomonadaceae; genus Sphingomonas_I. The sequence goes on along the minus strand of NZ_QFOB01000002.1, from coordinate 447,657 downwards.
CCCCGTCACGTCTTCGGTAGGCCGCTTCCGTCCCACGCGCGCTTCGCCACCCACCGGCATCGCTCCGGACCGACCAAGACATTTAATTCTCCTACGTGCTAATTTATGTTGCGAGGATCGAAACGGTCGATCACCATCAAGGACAGCATAAGAGAGCGGGAGCAGGATGATGGTCGATCGAAGCGTCGTGATGACACGACGGCAGACGCTGGGAGCGGGGATCGCGACGATGGCGATCATGGGACGGTTGTCGGCAGCGCTGCCGTCCCCTCGGGAAAGCTGGATCGACGTGGGGGAAGCCTCTCTCTATGTGCGCGACAGCGGCGGCACGGGCATCCCGGTGCTGCTTGCGCATCCGGTGACCGGCAGCGCGCTCGTCTGGGAGGCGCAGGAAGCGCACTATGCAAGCGCCGGCTATCGCGTCATCAGCTGGTCGCGGCGGGACCATGCCCGATCGCGCACGGAGACGTTCAGAAGCGAGCCGGATCAGACAGCGGATCTACTCCGCATCGTCGATGCCCTTAAGCTGAACCGGTTCCACGCGCTCGGCAGCGCGGCCGGCGGAGGTGTGGTGCTGGATTTCGCGGTGGCCCATCCGGATCGGATCCTCAGCCTCGTCATCGCAAACCATATCGGGAATATGGCCGATCCGGTTTTTCGCAGACGCTATGACGCGCTCCGCCCGGCGCCGTTCAGCCAGCTCCCTGCCTCCTTCCGCGAACTCGGCCCGATCTACCGCGCGGCCAACCCGGATGGCGTGGCCCGATGGGAGGAACTGGAGCGCACATCGAGGACGGCGCCGCTGGGGCCGCAACCACGAGGAACATTAGAATGGGAACAACTGGGTCGCCTCACCATGCCCAGCCTGTGGATCACGGGGGATGCGGATTCCTACGCGCCGCCGCCCCTGTTTGACGAGCATAGACGGCGACTTTCCAAAGGCCGCTTCTTCGTCATACCCGGCGCGGGACATTCCGCTTATTGGGAATTCCCCGACATGTTCGACAAGCATGTCCTCGATTTTTGGCGAAGTCGCGCATAGCGGACCTTCGCTCCCACGCGTGGGAGGGGGGGCGGTCTGCTAGACCGGCCCGATTTTCCCCGCCGCTCTCCGTTTCGGGCCGGCAAGCCGTTCAGTCCGCTTCGAAATTGCTTCGGCCCTGTGATTGAGCCTGATCGGCATCGCCCCATCAAGGCCATGCCGATCAGCCCGGAACACCCGCCTTCCGCCTAGAATTTGACGCCCGCGCGAACGCCATAGGTGCGAGGCGGCTGGAGCGTCGCGAAGCGCGCGTCGGCCGGATTGCCGGCGGGCCGATAGAATGTGCCCGGTGCGACGAGCCCGCCGCCCGTTCCCGTGCCGATCACAGCCTTGTTGCCGATATTGTTGACGAACAGGGTAACGCTCAGCTTCGCATCGCTGCTCTCCCAGCCCAGCGAGGCGTTTACGGTGGCAAAAGGATCACGATATTCGCCCGGTCGCCTCGCGGCCTCCGCCACGGGGCGCAACCACGTGCCGCTCTCGAAATGGGTATCCGCACCGATGACGACACGGCCGCCATTCTTGAGCGGTATGCCCTGCTCGGCCTTCACCGTGCCCGACCAGCGAGGCAGATTGACGCGCGGATAATCGGTCAGTCCGCCCACCGTCCCGACTGACGAGATCGCCGTCGGATAGACATCATATTTGCCGCGTTCATAGAGGAGATCCAGCGATATGACACTGTTGCTCAAGGGCCGAACAGAAACATCCAGTTCCGCACCCTTCACATAGCCATCGACATTCACGGGGTAGGAGGATTGCCCGGCGGGATGTAGCGCCTGGAGCAGGCTGATCTGCTGATCCTTGTAATCCCAGTAGAAGAGTTCGAGGTTCACCTGCAGCTTGTTGTCGAAGAAGCGGTTCTTGGATCCGATCACATAGGCTGTCAGCTTTTCCGGCTTGTAGGTGTTCGGCGGCAGCGCCGGCGAAAATCCGCCCGCCTTGAAGCCGGTGCTCACGTTCGCATAGAGCAGGGATTGCCGGGCGAGATCGAATTCGACGCCGGCCTTGTAACTGACGTTGGTGAAATGCAGTCGCCCCTGGTTCGGCACCTGGCAATAGCCGACAGGATAGAGATAACCGAGCGCCGTCGTCGATCCCGTGACGAAAATACCGGGCGACGGACAGCTCGTCGCGGTGAAGGCACCGTCCAGCAGGGTGAAACCGTCCTGCTTCTTCGTCTCGCTGGTATAGCGAATGCCGCCTGTGGCCCGCAGCCTGCTGGTGATCGAATAGGTCGCCTGCCCGAACAGGCCGACGCTCTCATCCGTCAGATTGGGGCTGTAGAGGACCTGATATCCGTTCGGCTCGAACGTATCCTGCCGCGAATTGATATGCTCGTAAAAATAGATGCCGCCGATCAGCCATTTCAGCGGACCATCATTATTCGAAGCCAATCGGGTCTCGACCGAATTTTGATAGGTGCGGTTGCGCAGATTATAGGTAAGGCCACCGCTGAACGTGCGCGTATCCACCGCCGTATCGACGTGCGCGGGAAGGATGGTCAGCTTGGCGAAGCCGATATCCCAGTCGACCTGACCGGCATAGATATCCTGGTTGATACGGACAAAGCCCGTATCCTCGACCACGGAAAGCGAACGGAACGGCGCCGCGAAGGTGGCGCCGGCGCTGTCCCCCCAGGTGGGGCAAAGAGCGGGATTGCCGCAGCCAGCCGGGGAATAGGAAAACCACGGGTTGTTTGGGAACTGATAGGCCTGCCCCGGCGTCGGATATCGCACGATCGTACCCGGGCCGCGCGACCGATCCCGGTAGAGATCGGCCCATGCCAGCACCGTCAGGTTCGGCGTCACTTCGCCCCGCAGGCTCAGGCGCGCGCCCCAATTGTCGGCATCGTCATAGCCGTTGGTAAGATAGCCATCATGCTTGTTATATGTCCCCGCGATGCGGGCCGCGAAGCCGTCTGACAGGGGCGCGTTGAGATATCCGTTGAAGTTCTTCGAGGAATAGTTGCCGAACTGGGCCGTGGCGCCGCCTTCGAAATGGTTGGATGGCTGATTGGGAATGACGTTCAGGGCGCCCACGGTGGCGTTGCGACCATAGAGCGTCCCCTGCGGCCCCTTCAGCAGTTCGACGCGCTGCACGTCATAGACGGCAGACGCCGGCGAGAAGGTTCGGCTCAGCGGCACGCCACCCACGTTGAAGGCGACCACCGGATCAGCATATTGGGTGCTGCCACCACCGCCCAGGCCACGCAGGCTGAGGTTCGCGTTAACATTGGAGCGGGTGATATCCAGCCCCGGCAGAGAATCCAGCAGGGCGGTGGGATTTGCGATGCCAGCCTTGGCGAGTTCCGCGCCACCGATCACCGAGATCGCGACGGCCGTGCGCTGCACGCTCGCCTCGCGCCGCTCCGCCGTGACCACGATCTCCTCGAGCCCGCTGTCCGCCTCCCGCGAAGATGCCTGCTGCGCGGATGATCGCGCCGCGGACTTTGGCGATCGCTTGTCCACAGGCGCAACGTCCTGCGCCATGACCGCGCCGGGCACCAATGCCAACGCAGACGACAATAACAGTGCCTTTGCATGCCTCATGATATCCTCCCCGTTTCAAGATCGATTCTGTCGACGATCCGAACTGACTTTTTGGCTTGTTCCGTAGGGGTGGACTAGCGGCGCCAACTGCATAGCAGCCGTGCACCGAACGTAGAGCTTCACCCCCGTCTCTTGATCTCAGGGCTATTGTTCCGAACGATGTTACTAACGAAGAAAGCGAAACCGTCCGCACAGCGCCGCCGGAACGCACATATCGTCATGTCACCTTCCGCAGCGCGCCACCTCCGGGATCCCCAATCTTTCCATCAGCTTCGCTGATCGTGACGCTTGCCTCCCGCATCTCGAGGCGTGGCAGCGCCGCCAGCGCGTTGATGATCGGATATTGGAAGGGAATGTCCTCCCAGCGCGCCGGATGGAAAACGAAATCGCCCCGGCCGGTGAAGCGTTGCCTGACCGTCATCCCGCCATAGCCCGTCGCGAAGGCGCCGGGCGGCGAATATTCGAGATATTCAACGTCGGCCCGGTCCAGGGCGCCGGTTTCGGGAACATATTTGTAGTGGAAGCTGCCGGAAGCTGTGGCCGGCGACGGATCCGTCTCGCGGCACTCCCTTATGCTGAAATCCAGGAAGCGAAATCCATCCCAGCCTGCGCTGCCGACATGATCGGTGTCGATCGCGATGGGGTCGGGGATTTCGGCAAAGAGCTTCGCCCACCCGAGTTCCTCCCGACCCGTCAGGATCGGATCGGCCATATTCTCCCACACGACTGCGAGGAAATTGCCCGTCAACCGGCCCTGCGACGGGGAATCACGGGCTATCCGAAAGCCCGCGCTGATCAGCGCATAGCCGCGCCCGGCCAGCCAGCCGATGTTGGTCATGTAAAGCGCATTGAGCGTCAGCAGCGGCTCGCCATCCAGCACGCAGCCCGGCGGAAGCAATTCGACCAGCGCGTCCCGGTCGGTCAGCATCGTCATCGAAAGCGCGAGATTGCGCTGGCGGTTGAGGAGATGCTGCCTGTCCTTCGGAACATTGCGCGGGCCAGGCAGCGCGCCGAACACTCTCGGCATCCGATATTGCGGCTTCAGCCGGGGATCATCACCCTTCATCCTTGCCCTCCACTCCCATCGTTCGGTCGCGCCGCTTCCGGACCCGTCTCACCGGCGCGGCGGCTTGCTGTTGCGCGTGAGATAGGCCTCCAGCGCACGCAATTGCGCGTCGCTCACCTCGGTCTTGCGGAACATCGGCATCACCGAAATTCCGTTGCGAACGAAATAGGCGATCATTTCCGGCGCCATGTCCGTCCGTTGCTCCAGCAGTGCGGGAACAGCGCCCGCATATTTGGCCTGCAACGCCGCCGTGCCGGGCTTATGCGCCAGACCGGGATTTCCGATGCCCGGTCCGTGACAGGAGGCACAATTTTCCTTGAAGACCGCTCTGCCTTCTTCCTGCAGCGCGGCCATATGCCGTGTATCCGGAGCGGCCCGCACAGCCGAAGGCGAAAGCGCCGCGATCAGGAAGGCCGCCTTGGCGATGTGCATCGTCATGCCTTCCTCAGATGCCGGGGCCAGATCCCGCCGCGCCCGGCGGCGATGATGCCGTTGGGGTCCACGGCATCCTTCAGCGTTTCGCTGAAGCGGCGAAGGATGCCGTCGTTGAAGCCGTAGGTTCCGGCCACCTGATCCTGAAACAGCGGCGGTGTGCGATATTCGCCATAGCCATGAGCAGCACCCAGATCGATAAGCCGGCGCATCGCATCGCGCGATCGCCGATTGATCGCCGAATCCCCCCGCGAGACGGGAAAGCCCGCCGCCAACACGAACGCACGGTAAATCCAGGTGTAAGGCGCGGTGATCGCGGAATAGACGGTTTCCAGATCGGTACCGCGCAGCGCATCCGCGAACAGGGACTGGGCCTTCAGGATGGACTCCCCGTCTTTCGGAATGATGGGGGTGAACAGCAGATGCCCATCACGCGGCTGGGGATTGAGATCGGATCGCGCGCCAAGCGAAAAGACGTTCATGTTGGGTATGCCGACGAGCACCTTCTTGCCGACGGCTTGCTCCTGCTCGTCGGTCAGGGGAAAGCGGAGATCCTCCTGCTCGCCGACGCGCAGACCGGGAATCACCTTCTCCAGCCTCGAGCGCGCATTCTCCCAGTTCGCGCATATCCCCTCCGGCGCGCCGTAAAACTGAAGCTTGACGGCCCAGACGGCCCGGCCGCGGCGCGCCGCAAATTCGTCCACGATATCGGTGGTGAAGGAGTCCGGCCGCGCAAGCAGCGCCTTCAGCTCGGTATCCATGTTCGTATAGCGGAAGGGCGCGAGCGGGCTCGAATATTCGGGCATGCCGATGATACCGAGATATTCGAGTTCGTTGACGATCTCCGTGAGTGCGATGATGTCCTTGCGGCGGGGCAGCAGCACCTCGCGTGAGAGATAGGCCTCGGGCTGTGGCATGAGATGGAAGCCCATCTTCGTCACGACGCCGAAATTGCCCTGACCGAACAGTCCGTCGACATGCGGTCCGAAGCCGTAGCGAAAATCCGCCCACGTTTCCGATCCGGGCAGCGCCGCCATGCCCGTGCGCATTAACTCGCCATTGGGCAGCACGATCTCCATGCCGCAATGCGACTGGAAATGATCGCGATAGCTCGTCAACGTATGGCCGACACCATGATCCAGCGCATTGCCAACCAGGCTGCCCCAGCCCGGATCGGGACAGTCGATCCATGATCGCAACTTGTTCGCGCGGATGTGATGATGGAGATCGAAATAGGAGACGCCCGGTTCTACGATCGCGAAATGGCGCTTGTCGTTAACCTCGACGATCTTCCGCATTCGCTTCAGATCGAGCACGACGCTGCCCGAAAGATTGGGCGCCGAACCGCCATAACCCAGATTCTTTCCGGTCGAGACCGGATAGATCGGAATGCGATAGCGGTTGGCCGTACGGACGATCGCCTGAACCTGCTCGCGCTCCACCGGGGCTATTGCGGCGGAGACCAGCCGTTCTGTCGGCTCCCCCCATTCCGGAGAATAAGCGTCGCGGTAAAGAGCGACATCCTCGTCGCTGGTGAAAACCCAGTCCGGCCCTACCGCCGTGCGGAATTCGGCGAGTGCCTTCGTCCAATCGGATGCGCTGACACCGGACGGGATCATGCCGATGCTCCGGTCAGGCGGATGCGCGATCGGGGGGCAATGATCCAGCTGGCAAGCGGTTCGCCCCCCATCCCTTTTCCCGGCGCGTGGCTGGGCGGGCAGCGCGAAGGCTCGGGATCGAAAACCCCGAGCGCCTGGGCCTGAAAGCCCGGAAAATCGGCACGTGCGGCCGCGAGCGCCTCGGCCAGGCGCTCGCAACTGCTTGTCCTCGCAACATGCTGATAGCCGCCCGCGGCATCGGGAACATGATCGACCAGCGCGATCACGCAATGGCGATGATCCCAGGCGAAACGCTCGAGGCAGAAAAGAACGTCGTACCCGGTCATGCCGGCAATCTCGGCCTCGCCATCTTGCCAGAGCGCACGAAGCCGCCCGGTCCACAGGCCGCTCACGTCACCCCCCGTCATCACGACAGTTCGGCCTCCGGCGGCGGCCGCACCACCGAAGGCGCGGCTCGCCGGATAACGCCGGTCGGCGATCAGGAGACGGGGCTCCGGCGCGCCGATAATGCCAAACGATGCGCGCGCGCCGCCGCCCATGCCCGCCGCACCGATGATCGCCGAAGCCTGCAGAAAATCGCGTCGCGTCGTCATCCCCGACAGCCTTTCCCGTCGCGGGAGCGGGTCATTGCGGGTGACGCCCATGGAAGAAGGCGACGTCCGCATCGCAGGTCGGCGCGAGGCCCGCATTTTCCTGCCCCTTGCGGAGCAGCGTCATGTCACGCTGATAGACACGGCCGGTCGGGTGCCGGAGCGGGCCGCCATTATAGCCCTGCAACCAGGACTGATATTTCCACATCATCCGGTTGATCAGCCCGGCACCTGAATTGGCGACGCCGTAAAAGGCCTTTCGGGCCGGATCCAGCCGATAGAAGGTTTCGGTGGCGGCCGCGTGATCGCCTGCCTGCACCATGGCATGGATGCGTGGCAGCCAGGGGCCATAATAGGCCGAGAAATTGGTTCCGCAGAACGGGATCGGCATGAATTGCGAAAGCGCGACATATTCATGTTCGATCGGGGAACTGATCACGACATCCTTGTGGAAGGCGCGATGCACCTCCAGCGCGGCCATGATGTGCGGCGCGCCTCCTTCCGCCTTGATCGCGACCACGTTGGGGCATTCGTCGATCAGGCGCCGCAGCAGCGGAACGGGCAGATCCGACGGATGGAGGCGCGAGAAACCCCATGTCGGGATCGGGAAAAGCATGACCGCCATGTCCGTCGCGTCACACAGGGCCCTGGTATAGGCGTGGACTTCATCCAGCGATTGCGGAAAAAAGTAGGGAGGATAACCGAGCAGCATCAGTTCCGCGCCGGCGTCATAGGCCGCCTTCGCCGCCTCGATATTATCTTCCAGTGTATTGAAAACAGCGTGATGGACAATGAATAGCCGGTTCGCCGCCTGGTCCGCCGCGATCTCGCAGAAGCGGCGATACTCAGGTGCCGTGATCGCAACTTCCGAACAGGCCAGCGTACCAACGAAACCATGCTCCACCGCCAGATCGATATCATGGCGTATGGCGCGTTCGTTGAGTTGTCTGAAATCGGCGGTCATCGTCGGTATGGTGACGCTCGCGACGCCATTCAGAGCCTCGCGCGCCCAGTCCCGAGCTTCCCCGCGTGTATATCGCGCCATTTTTATCCTTTCTTCTGCGGCCGCTTCGTATCGAATTGGATCGGCAGCGGTGTGGCCAGACCAGCCTCCAGCGCGCGCGTGAGGATCATCTCCGCGATCACGACATCCTGAAGACCGGCCCCGACCGATTTGAACATGCGGATGCCCGCCTGCGCGATGCGCGCGTCCAGCGCGCCCGCCATCAACTGGTCCATGCCGAAGCAGCGGCCATGAGTATCCACGCCCGATGCCGCCGCAGCCAGCATGTCGCCGGTTTCCTCGATCACTTCCTCCAGCGTGTCGCACACGATCAGATCCGCCGCAGCGATGACGCTGGCATCCAACTCGCGTTGCTCGGGCACGGTGGATCCGATCGAAAGGATCGTTGCGTCTGGCCGCAGCCAATTCCCGAACAGGATCGGCTGCTCCCCCCGCGAGCGCGCGGCCGCCAGCACAACACCCGCCTCACGCACGCCTTCCGCAGGCGTGGCGACGGCGCGAATATCGATTCCCAACTCCGCGCCCAAAGATTGCGCGAAGGCGTCCCGTTTGTGCGGCGTGGGGCTGAAGACGGTACAGGCACCGATCTCGCGGATTGAGGCGAAAGCGCGAAGATGCATCGTCGCCTCGAGACCGCTGCCCAATATAGCGAGGGTCACCGGCTCACGCGGCACGAGCCTGTCGAGAGCAGCGGCCGTGGTGGATGCCGTGCGATAACCCGTCACGAGATTGGCATCGACAAATGCCGCGATACCGCTCGTCTCGCGATCGAACAGCACGATCACATAATCAACACCGGGCGTCGTCGACGATGGTGCCATGCCCATCAGCTTCGCGCCGAAATAGCGACCATTCGCAGGAATGGCGGGCAGGCAGCGCAACCATACGCCGGGCGCCCTGGCCACCGTGCGCGGCGGCAATGCGGTCGGATCTGCCGGCACGGTATAAGCCGCCTGGATCGCCGCGATGGCATCCGGCCACGCAAATGCGCGGACGGCGGCCTGAGCCGATACGAACACTGGTTGCCCCATCGCCCTTAATTACCCTCTCCGCGAATTTTTTCCTGCCTAACCGGCCGTCGGTGGGCATGTCAATATGGGCATTGCAAGTTATTTATATGGGGTCGTGGACCATGGAGATGTTTGGCATTACCGTTCCGACATGGAGGATTTTGCCGCAGACCTGTCGCGATTCCGCTCGTTCGTTTCCCGCGAGGGCAGCAGCGAGGGGGATCGCCTGCCCACCGAGCCAGAACTGGCCGCATTGCTGGGCGTCACCCGCAACCGAATCCGGCGATTGCTCAAAGCAGCCGAAGGCGAAGGTCTGATCTGGCGACATGTCGGCAAAGGCACGTTCATCGGCAATCGGTCACTCCCCGATTTGCCGACCGGCCTCGCCGACCGGATCAGTCCGCTCGAAGCCTTCGAGGCGCGTCTCGCGATCGAGCCGAAACTGGCCAGTCTCGCTGCCGCACGCGCCCTCCCCGCCGATATCGAGGAGATGCGGCGGTGCGTCGCCACGATGCGCGAGACCCGCGAGCAGGATCAGTGGATAAAGCTGGATCACAGGCTTCATCGCCTGATGGCGCAGGCGGCTCGGAATACATTGCTGCTCGCCCTCTACGATATGGTGCGCGAAGCCATGCCGCCGAAGCTGAAATTTCGGATCCAGACGCTTTCGACCGGCGCGGACGACATCGATGCCGAGCATGACGCGTGGGTGGAGGCTATCGCCGACCATGATCCACGCCAGGCCGAAGAACTGATGCGACTTCACATCGAATCCATCCGCCAGCGCGTCTTCGGCGCCATCTAGCCAGATTAATATGACTCAATATCCATATTAATCTGGACAATGCTATGCCTGCGAGGCACATGATCCCGACTGCGCCGAAAGGGCGCGCAGAACAGGCGAGGATGGAATGCCCCACGAAATGCGCGACGCAGACTTGTTCCGATCGGCCGCCTATGTGGGCGGTCAGTGGATCCGGGAAGGCGCCGATGGCGGCTTTCCGCTGCACAATCCTGCAACGGGCGAGAAACTCGGCGATATTCCCCAACTCGATCGCGCGCAGACAGTGGACGCGATCGAGGCGGCCCATCGGGCCGGCCCCGGATGGCGCGCCTTGCCCCCCAAACAGCGCTCGATTCTCCTGCGGCGCTGGTTTGATCTCACGATCGAGCATAGCGACGATCTGGCGCGTTTGATCGTACTTGAGGAAGGCAAGCCCTTCGCGGAGGCGAAAGGAGAAATCGCTTATGCCGCGTCCTTCATCGAATGGTTCGCCGAGGAAGCCAAGCGCGTGAAGGGCGACATCATGGCCTCTCCGGAGCCGTCGCGCCGGATTGTCACCCTGAAGGAACCGGTCGGCGTCTGCGCGGCGATCACACCCTGGAATTTTCCCGCCGCGATGATCACTCGCAAGGCGGCACCCGCCTTGGCAGCCGGCTGCACAATGGTCGTGAAGCCCGCCGAACAAACGCCGCTAACCGCCTTTGCGCTGGCCGAACTGGCCCAACGCGCAGGCATTCCGGGCGGCGTGTTCAACGTGGTCACCGGCAACGCAAGAACGATCGGCGCGGAACTGACCAGCAATCCGCTCGTGCGGAAGATCACCTTTACCGGATCGACCGAAGTGGGCCGCATCCTGATCGCGCAATCAGCGCCGACCATCAAGAAGATGTCCATGGAACTGGGCGGTAACGCGCCGCTCCTGATATTCGATGATGCCGATGTTGACACGGCAGTGGATGGCCTGATCGCCACCAAATATCGCAACACCGGCCAGGCCTGCATCAGCGCGAACCGGATCTACGTTCAGGATGGAATCTATGAAGCCGTGGCTGAAAGGCTCGCCGAACGCGTCAGGAAATTGCGCGTGGGCGGCGGCTTCGAGGAAGGCGTGCAGCAAGGCCCGCTGATCGACGGCGATGCGATCGCCAAGGTGGAATCCCATATCGCGGATGCGGTGGCAAAGGGCGCACGGGTCCGCTGTGGCGGCGGCCGTCACGATCGCGGTGGGCTGTTCTTCCAGCCCACCGTTCTCACCGACGTGACGCACGACATGATCGTCACCCGCGAGGAGACGTTCGGACCCGTCGCCCCGCTGATCCGCTTTACCAATGAGGCAGACGCTATCCGCATGGCGAACGACACGGATTTCGGCCTTGCCGCCTATCTCTTCTCGGCGGACGACAGGCGGATCTGGCGGGTCGCGGCGGCGCTGGAAGCCGGAATGGTCGGCATCAATACTGGTCTCATCTCCAACGAGATCGCGCCCTTCGGCGGAATCAAGCAATCGGGCCTGGGCCGCGAAGGATCGATCTATGGAATCGATGAGTATCTGGAGCTGAAATACCTGGCCTGGGAAGGCGCACGCGAGGGCTGAGCAGGCGCGATGGCGAGCAATCCGCGCCGGACCGGGGCTGCCCTGGATATTGAGCGATGGAAGCTCTTTCTGCTGATCGCCGAAGTCGGCAGCCTGTCGCGTGCGGCGGTAATGCTGAGCCGCCCACAACCCGTGATCAGCAGACAGATCGCCGCGCTGGAAATCGCCTGCCAGTGCACGCTTTTCTATCGCACCGGTCGGGGCCTGAAGCTGACGGAGACGGGGGAGGCGATCCGTGATCGCGTCCGCGCGCTCGTGACGGAAGCGGACCAGCTTCTCGTGGATCTGAAATCGCGCGGCGGGCTGCCGGTCGGGAATGTCAGCCTCGGCCTGCTTCCGTCCGTCCCGATCGCAGCCGATCTCACGCGGATGGTGGCACGGGATCATCCAGGTATCGATCTGCACCTGACCGAGGCGAGCGGAGGCCAGCTTGGCGAACAGGTAGCGGCCGGGCGGATCGATCTGGCCTTGGTGCTGCGCGAACCCGGCATGCTCCAGAGCAAGGACGAGGCACTTTTGCGCCTGCCCATGTGCTTCGTCACACCCCCGGACGATCCCCTGGCAAGCGCGGCAGGCGTGACACTGGAGACGATCGGATCACGGCGCCTGCTGATGGCGAAACCACCCAATGCCCCTCGCATGCTGGTGGATCAGGCGGCCCGAAAAGCGGGTGTGCAGCTCAATTTCGGGATGGACGTGGATCAGCTCGCGACCCAACGCACGCTCGTCGCCGCCGGCCTCGGCTGCACGATCGCCACTCGGGGTGCGGTGCGCGAGGCGGCGGCCCTGGGCAACGTCGGCGCGGTAGAGATCGTCGAGCCCGCCCTCGAAATCATCCTGGCGCTGGCGCGGTCGACCCAGCGCCCCCCGACGCTCGCGATCCGGACGATCGCCCGGCTGGTGTCCGATCTCGTCCGGCGCCTGCCCGATCGATGGCCGGGGGACTCTCGCCCGGCCTTCCTCCCCTATATCGAGCCCTGATCGACGGGAATCTTGCCGGCATCCAGCGCCACTTCCTCACGGATCAGCTTGTCGAGAAGACGCCGCGCCCGGACCGCTCCCGCATCGCCGGGCAGGATCAAAGGTCGCAACGACCAGAGATCGCTCGTTCCCATATTTGCCTGCACCGCGGCCAGCATCGGACTGTCCTCCATCTCGAAGGCGTGGCGGATCGTTTCGAGCGAGCGCCGGTCCTGCTCGACGGAGTCCAGCGAGTGGCTACGCGTCGACGAGAAGAGATAATGGGTGTGGGTAGCCGTCTCCGGACTGAGGAGATGCAGCGAGAGGGATTCCCGCCCTTCGCTCCGTGGCGTGTCCGAAAGCGTGATGCCCACCGTCAGCGCGAGATTGGCCGGCGCGGTCCACAGCATGTCGACCCAATGTTCGACCTGGCGGCCCGCCGTCGGAAAGAAGCGCTCGAAGGCGGGCGGAGAAGCGCCGTGCGTATACCATCTGTTCGATCGGACGCTGCGCGGGCCCGCCCGCTCCACCTCGTAGCAAGCACGATTCAGATCCGGGCTGCCGAGCGAACCGGCATGGACGAACTCCGGGTGGGTTAGGTCCATGAGATTGTCGATCACGAGTTGATAATGACCCGCCGAGCGATAATAACCGCGCACGGTGCGATGCTCCCGATCGTCGTTCAGCACGGGATAAGCCGGAATCAGGCCAGGATCGGCATCCTCTGCATGGCCCATCCAGATCCACAGGATCGTATCCCGCTCCGCGATCGGATAGCTGCGGATGCGCGCCGCCGGAGGGGCCTCGGGCGTCTGCGGGCTGTAACGACAGCGGCCGTCCGGTGCGAAACGAAGGCCGTGATAGCCGCACTGCACCTCATCACCGATGATGATCCCCCTATCCAGCGGGGCGAAGCGATGCGGGCAGCGATTGGCGAGGGCCACCGCCCTCCCTCCGGAATCGCGATAGAAAAGGATCGGCTCGTCCAGCATGCGGCGCGCGACCGTGCCTTGGCCGAGCATTTCGCTCCACAGCGCGGCATACCAGGCATTTCTCAGATAGGTCATGGCATCCTCCCGCAAGGTAGGATGCTCCCTCGTTCGTCCGCCCGCGATGGCATGCCGTCCGGATAAACGGCTCCGGCGTCCGGCACTGACCTGGAAGGATCAGCCGGCGCGAACGGCCCGGCGATAGGCGCTCGGGGAAACGCCACGGCTTCGGACAAACGCGCCACGAAACGCCTTTTCGGATGCATAGCCCAGCTGCACACCGATCTCCGCCACGGATTGGCCGCCCTCTGCCAGGAGTACGGCCGCCGTCTCCATCCTCTGATTCCGCACGAACGTCATCGGCGTATGGCCGACGATACGGCGAAAGGCATCACAGAAGCAGGTCCGGGACATGCCGGCTTCGCGCGCGAGCCTCTTCACGGACCAGGAATCGAGCGGTCGCATGCGGATAGCCTTCAGGCTACGGGCAATGCCCTCCGTCCCGGGCGAGCGGATCAGATCCAGCGTGGAAAGGCTGCTCGTCAGCACGAAGGCACGAACGAGGCTCATCAGGATGAAACGGCTCAGCGCGGTGGCGAGCGCGATGAAACCCGGCCTTTCCTCCATGCTCTCGGCCATTCCGAAACCGTCGATGCGGCTTATCCAGGAAAGCAGATCGGTATCGGTGCGCTTCTGCACGATGACATCAGGCAATGCGCGCAGGATGGCCTGCGCGGTCGCGTCGGCTGGCACGGCCGCGACGAGCGTGAACAGGCGGCAATCCCGGCCACCCCCACCCCAACAAAGCCGGATCGGCCGATGATAACCGTCCTTCGGTGTCTTGGGGCTTCGCGTCCTGCGCCACAGATCCTTGATGCCAAGGATTTCCGCGTCAGGGCGCGAGGCGAGGACGACCCTGGCGCCCCCGAGGCTGAGTACGGAATCGCCCACCTCCAGCTTTTGCGGGCTGCTCCCCGGAACGAGCAGCAGGCAATCGCCCTGCGTGACCACATAGAGGAATGCTCCTCCAGCCATTTCCAGCCCCCAAGGATCGCTGAACAGGAAGCTCCCGATCGACGAGCCATCAATGCGGAACTTGGTCAGGAATTCGCTGAGCAGATCCATGGCCCACCGGACATCACGCGTATCGCGCTAGAACATTCCGTTGCCATTCTTCGCCTCAGCGGGACCCGGAACCTCCTCGATCACGTCCCAGTGCTCGACGATCCGGCCACGGGCGAAGCGAAAGAATTCGGCGATCGCCGAGCCGCGCTCGCCGGGCTGCTTCACCTGATGCGTGTGGATCGCCACCAGATCGCCGTCGGCCAAGATCCGGGCGACAGACACGCGCATCTGGGGGAAGCGGGCGACGAGCCGCCCCAGCGCCTGGATGCCGTTGGCACGGCCTGTCGCCACACGAGGATTGTGCTGGATATAGTCGGCCCCAACATAGCGATCGAACGCTTCCTCCACACGATGCCGGTTGAACACCATATCGATGAAGCCTGAAGCGGCCACGGCATTGGCCGCCTCCTGCCGCGATCGCGCCGAAACCGGTTCCCACGCCTGCAGGATCAGCACGATACCCACGATCGCGCCCGTCGCCTTTGGCATCCCGTCTCCCCCTCCAGCTTTCCTGTTTGTCCGACAGGATTATCAGCCCGGGCACCCCCTTACAAATATTCTCTCATAGAATAATTTCCTGGCCTTCCCCGCTCCATCGGTCGACGCGGGCGATCATGGCGGGCGAGAGAAAAGGCGGGCAAATGCTCCGGAACCGCGGGCTCCATCACGCCCCCCGCATTTGCCAGGCAGTGACATGGGATCCGGCCGGCCCGATCATGATCGCCCGCCGGATCCCCTTGCCGCCGCGCCTCCCGCCCGATCGGCCATGTCCGCATCGGCAGCCTGTCAGATCAGCTCGATCAGCGCCGTGGTCGAGGGATCGAAGCCCCTGGCGCCATCCTTCTCGATGGCCCTGGCGATTTCCTTGCCCAGTTCGACACCGAACTGATCGAACGGATTCACCCCCATCAGCACGGCATTGGCGAAGGTGCGATGCTCATAGAAAGCGATCAGCGCGCCCAGCGCTTCCGGTGTCACGTCATCCAGCACGATCGTGGTGGAAGGCCGGTTGCCCGGAAAGGCGCGGGCGGGATCGGATGGATTGTCGCGCCCTTGCATCAGGGCCGCACCCTGGGCGAAGCAATTGGTGAGCAACGCGCGGTGATGCGCGGGATCGAGGCTGTGCCCCGGCGCCAGCGATGCGATGAACTCCACCGGCATCAGCACCGTGCCCTGATGCAACAGCTGGAACACGGCATGCTGCGCATCCGTGCCCACGCCGCCCCAGGTGATCGGCGCGGTCGGCCCGTCAACGGCCTGCCCCCCGGCCGTCACGCGCTTGCCATTGCTCTCCATCTCCAGCTGCTGAAGATAGGAGGGCAGCAGCGCCAGCCGCTCATCATAGGCGAAGAGAGCGCGCGTCTGGCATTTCAACGCGCGCGCATAATAGCGATCGGCGAAGGCCGCGATCAGTGGCGCATTCGCAGCGGGCTCCGCCTGGCGGAAGTGCCGATCCATCGCGGCCGCGCCGGCCAGAAGCCGCTCGAACCGGTCCCACCCCAGCGCGATGGCCGCCGGAAATCCGATGGAAGACCATAAGGAATAGCGGCCACCGACGCTTTCCGCGAACGGCAGGATGCGATCCTCGCCCACGCCCCATTCGACGGCCTTTTCCGGCGCGGCCGTGAGCGCGATCACCCGCGATCGCGCATCCACGCCCGCCTCATCCATCCACGCGACGGCGCTGGCGGCATTGAGCATCGTCTCGGTGGTGGTGAAGGTCTTGGAGGCGACCGCGACCAGCGTCTTGCGCGGATCGACCCCCTTCATCGCGCGCTCCAGCGCCGTACCGTCGACATTGGAAACAACCGCCACGTCATAGCGGGACACACCATCGCCCAGCGCATCCAGGATCAGCTTGGGGCCAAGCGCCGAACCGCCAATGCCGATGTGCAGGACGTGGCGTATCTCACCCAGATCGCCGGCATCGATCGCTTCGATCAGCGCGCGCATCCGCATATGCTGCGCGCGAGCCCGGGCGACACTTTCCGGCCTGCCCTCCCCACGCTCGGCCGGATGCTCCGCCGCGCGCCCTTCTGTAACGTTGACCGGCTCACCCGCGAACAGCGCATCGCGGCGCGCGGCGAAATCCATGTCCCCGGCCAGCGCGAGAAAGCTCTGCACCAATTCGTCGGTGAGATGAGTCTTCGACCAATCGAACCGGATCGGCCCCTGCCGGATCACATAGCGTTCGAGGCGATCGGGATCGCGATCAAATGCCGTTCGCAGATCCGGCACATTCGCCGTGTCGATGGCTTCCATTGCCTTGCTCATAAATCCTCGCCGTCTGTTGAACTGGGTGAAGGCCAGGCCGGAATGCCGCCCACGCACCGGCCACGAAGGAAAGTCGCGCGCGACAGGATCCGGCCGGCACCGTGCGCCGCATCCCCGCGCCGTGCGTCAGGACAAGAAGAGGGAAAGGCGCGACATCAGCACATGCCCTGCCCCGCCGCCAGCACCACCGCATCTTCGGACAAAGTGAGCGCCGCTATTCCGTCACCCTCCAGATAAAGGCACTCGCCGACGCCCGCGGTCTCGGCGTTCGCGCCGATAGCTCCCGAGATCGGCACGATCCAGATCGGGCCATGCCCCAGCCGATCGCGTATCGCGCCGGCGTCCGCCGAGCGGAAGACGTGGAAGATCGGGCAATCCGCCATCATCCGATCGAGCGGGCCGCCATCGGCGGCGCGCACCGCCTGGACCGGATCATAGGGCCCCGCGCGTGATACGGCGGTGCCGTCATCGAGATGCAGTTCGCGCGGACGACCATAATCATAGAGCCGATAGGTAACGTCCACATTCTGCTGGATCTCGACGAGCGTAACCCCGGCGCCGATCGCATGGATGGTGCCCGCCGGAATGAAGAAGAAGTCTCCCGGCACGACAGGGTGCCACACCATCTTCTCCACGATCGATCCGTCCAGCGCGGCTTCCGTCAGCTGACGGGCATCGAGATCTGCCTCCAGCCCGACCCCGAGCGTCGCCCCCGGTTCGGCCGCGATGATATACCAGCATTCGGTCTTGCCGCCGGCCAGTCCCCGGGCGCGCGCCTGAACGTCGTCGGGATGGACCTGGATCGAAAGCCTCTCGCTGGTGAAGATATATTTGACCAGCAAGGGCAGCGCGCGCCCGTCCGGTGGCGTGAACCAGAGTTCTCCGATCGCGCCATCCATCGTCGCGGGCGGCTTCGCCCAAGCCGGCAGATCATGGCGCCCCCAGGGCTTTTCGACATAGTTTGCGACAAGTTTCATCTTCTGATCCCCGATCAGGCACTGAGGGAAGCGGGCATGGGATCGCACAGCGGCGGTGCGGATCGCACACCCGGTGGCGCATCGGGCAAGGGTGCCGGAGCGGGCTTGAGGATGACCAGTCCCACGATCTTCTCTCCCGGTATCAGAGGCGCCTTGCGCAAACGTCCGCCGCCAGCCTCGAAAAGCCAGCCGCGCCTTGTCTCGATCCTTTTTAATATGTCAAATTTATTTATTTTATAGCCGCATTTGTGCTCGCTTATGCGCGGCCGCGGCTATCGGCTGGCGCGTTCCCCCGTCCGCGCACCCGCTGGCCCGGATTCTTAATCATGCCAGGTGACGCCATCCCGCTCTGCCAATGCGATGGCCGCCGAAGGTCCCCATGTTCCCGCGCCATACAGCCGGGGCCTGATGGCGTTCGCCTTCCAGCCATTCCGGATTCCGTCGATCCAGCGCCACTGGGCCTCCACCTCGTCCCGGCGGACGAACAAAGTCTGATCGCCTTCGATCAGATCCAGCAGCAGGCGCTCATAGGCGATCCGGCGGCGGCCATCGACGAAGGCGTTCGGGATGGCGATATCGAGCGGCACTTCGCGCAACCGTATGCCGTCGCGATCGAGCCCCGGATCCTTCGTCATCAGCAGCAACCGGACATTCTCGTTCGGCTGCAGGCTGATGATCAGTCGATTGGGGCGCAGCGCCGCGCCGACATCGCCAAATATGGAATGGGGCACCCCTCTGAACTGGATGGATATTTCCGATTTCCGGCTGGGCAGCCTTTTGCCGGTCCTGAGATAGAAGGGTACGCCCTTCCATCGCCACGTATCGACATGCGCCTTGATCGCGACGAACGTCTCCGTGTCCGAAAGGGCCACCAGTTCGTCCGCATAAGCGGGCACCGCGTGTCCGTCGATGGCTCCCGCCGCATATTGCCCGGTCACGGTGAGCGCCCCGACATTGGTCTGGTCGATCCGGCGCAGCGACCGCAACACCTTCACCTTCTCGTCACGAACGGCGGTCGCGTCGAAATGCGGGGGTGGCTCCATTGCGACGAGCGTCAGCAACTGCAGGATATGGTTCTGCACCATATCGCGGGTCGCGCCGGCGGCATCATAGAAGCCGACCCGCCCTTCCAGACCCACCGTTTCCGCGACGGTGATCTGGACATGCTCGATCCCGCCCGCATTCCACAGCGGCTCGAACAGCGAATTGGCGAACCGGAGCGCGAGGAGATTCAGCACCGTCTCCTTGCCGAGATAATGATCGACCCGGAAGATGCGCCCCTCCGAAAAGACACCCGACACCGTATCGTTGATCGATCGGCTGGATTCGAGATCATAACCGAGGGGCTTTTCCAGCCCGATGCGCACATTGTCCCCACCCAGTCCCACGGCGGCCAGCCCCTGGATCGTGGGCTGGAACAGCGAAGGTGCCATCGAAAGGAAGATGGCCAGGCCGCCCTTGGTCGATCCGACCGCTTCGGCAAGATCGGCGAAATCCCGGGGGCGGGAAACATCGACACGGACATAGCGGAGGCGATCGAGAAACCGCTGCAGGGAAGTGCCGTCCATGCGATCTGTGGGAATGGTCCGGCGCAGGGATTCGGCAACGCTGCCTCGGAACGCGCCGTCCGAAAGATCCGTGTGCGCGGTGCAGATGATCGAGAGGCCGGGGGCCAGCAGGCCATCGCTGGCCAATCCGAACAGCGACGGCAGCAGCATCCGATAGGACAAATCCCCCGTCGCACCGAACAGGAGGAGTTTCTGACTGGCGTCCCGCCTCATTCGCAAATCCCCTCCCGACAACGTTTCCCGCGCGATCGATGCGGAGGCGTGGCGTCTCACGCGGGTCCGCAGCCAGCCCTATGGCGCCTCGTCGCCTGCTCTCCAACGAATAAATAATTCGATTTGGTTTTTTTGAGGCGATGTGCTTTCAGGGGATCAACGTCGGCGCGATCGGCGGATTTGGGAGATGACCACCGATGGGCAGAAACGGGGCAAGCGCGATCATTCTGGCGCTGCTGGCGACGACGGCAACGGCGCGCGCGCAGAGCTATGGCCCGATCAATGCGGAGCTGCCCGCAGGCGGCGAAGCGCTCAAAAGCGCGATCGGCGGCGCCGATGCGGCTCCTATCGCCGCACGCGAATGGACGCTTTCGGCGTGGATCGAGCCATCGACGATTGCAGCGGGGCCGGTGCTGATCGGCGGCTTTGGCGATCCGCTGGCGGGCCCGCGCCGATATCTGTCGCTCGATGGCGGCCGGCCGGGTCTGGTGACCGAAGGAGGCACTCTGAGCGCCTCTCGGCCGCTTCCGGCGCGCGGCTGGCACCATATCGCTGTGAGCTTCGACGGAACGACCGCGCACCTGTATCTCGATGGCCGCCCCGTTGCGCAGCGCGCCATGACGCTCGCGCCCGTCCCCGCCACGGCCATGCTGGCTCCGCGCACCGGCACCGCCGTCTTTGCGGGCCGGGTAGCCGCCTTCACCCTCGATGCGGGCGCGGCAGACGCGCGCGCGATCAAGGCCGCTGCCTCCCGCACGCCCGATCCCGCGCTGATCGCCTTCAAGCAGGGCAGCCCCCGCTGGCCGGGCCAGATCCAGCAGATGTACGGCCAGATCACGCCGCAGGACGCCGCGACGCGGCCCGCATCGAAGACCCCGTTCGGAGCGCCCGTCGCCCGCCCCGAACCCGCCGGCCCCGCCATCGTCGCGACCGGCCCCGGCACGTGGGACGTGGCACGCTGGCGCCTGGCCGAAGCCCCACGCGTGAGCGCGCCCGGCGCATCGCTCAGCCGGCCCGGCTTTGATGCCCGCACCTGGTATGAGGCGACCGTGCCGGGCACGGTGCTGACCACCCTGGTCGATCGCGGCGTCTATCCCGATCCGGCGCATGGCCTGAACAATCTCGCCATTCCGGAAGGGCTGGCGCGGCAGGATTACTGGTATCGGAGCGAATTCGATGCGCCGGCGGAAGCCGCGGGCAAGCGCCAGTTCCTGACCTTCAACGGCATCAACTATGCGGCCGAAATCTGGGTGAACGGCCAGAGGATCGGCACGATGAAGGGCGCCTTCATCCGGGGTCGCTTCGACGTGACCGACAAGCTGGTGCCCGGCCGCAACGCCATCGCCGTGAAAGTGTCGCCCCCGCCCCATCCCGGCGTGGCGCATGAGGAATCGCTGACGGCCGGCGTCGGCGAAAATGGCGGCGCCATGATGCTGGACGGGCCAACCTTCGGCGCGACGGAAGGATGGGACTGGATCCCCAGCATCCGCGATCGCAATACCGGCCTGTGGCAGGGCGTCACCCTCAGTGCGAACGGCGATGCGACGCTGGGCGATCCGCAGGTGGTGACATCGCTGCCCAGGGCAGACAACAGTATCGCGGAGATCGAGATCACCGCGCCCGTCACCAACATGTCCGATGCGCCCGTCACCGCCACGGTGCGCGCGTCGTTCGACGACGTGACGGTGGAAAAGCAGGTGACGCTGGCCCCGGGCCAGACGAACCAGGCCGTCTTCCGTCCCGCCGAATTCGCGCAGCTGGCCGTGCGCAATCCCAAATTATGGTGGCCGAACGGCTATGGCGATCCCGCGCTCCACACGCTGACGCTGACCGCAAGCATCGCGGGCCAGACCAGCGACACCCGGCAGTTGCGCTTCGGCATGCGGCAGGTGACCTACGATATCTCGCTGATGGATCAGAAGGGCGAGCTGGAGCGCGTCGGCGTCGATCTTACGAAGGCGCGCGCGCTCGGTCAGCAGATCGTCGACGGCAGCCATGAAGGCATCCGCAAGGTGACGGGCGGCTGGGCAGCCTCCCTGCTGCCCGGCGCGGAAAACTCCGCGGCCGTGCATCGCATCGCGGGAGAGGATGGGCTGTCGCCCCATCTCGTCATCCGCGTGAACGGCGTGCGCATCGCGGCGCGCGGCGGCAATATCGGGATGGACGATTTCATGAAGCGCGTCGATCGCGCGCGCCTCGAGCCGTTTTTCCGCCTGCATCAGGATGCCCATCTCAACATCATCCGCAACTGGGTCGGCCAGAATACGGAAGACGCCTTCTATGATCTGGCCGACGAATATGGCCTGATGGTGCTCAACGATTTCTGGGAATCGACGCAGGACTATAATGTCGAGGCGCAGGATCCGGAGCTGTTCCTCAAAAATGCGGCGGATGTCGTCAAACGCTATCGCAACCATCCCTCCATCGTCGTCTGGTTCGGCCGCAACGAAGGCGTACCGCAGCCGATCCTCAATGAAGGGCTGCAGGCGCTGATCCACGAACAGGATGGCACGCGGCTCTACATGGGATCCTCGAACCGGGTGAACCTGCAGAATAGCGGCCCCTATAATTGGCGCCCGCCGGTGGAATATTTCACCGAGCATGCGCGCGGATTCTCGGTGGAGAGCGGAACGCCTTCCCTGCCCACGCTGGAGGCGTGGAAGCGCGCGATCCCGGCGCCCGATCGCTGGCCGATCAGCGACACATGGGCCTATCATGACTGGCACCAGACCGGGAATGGCGCCGTCACCTCCTACATGAACGCGCTGGCAGCGCGCTTCGGCCCGGGCACCAGCCTCGAGGATTTCGAGCGCAAGGCGCAGATGATGCAATATGAATCCTACCGCGCCATCTTCGAGGGCATGAATGCCGGCCTGTGGACGGTGAACAGCGGCCGGATGCTGTGGATGACGCAGCCCGCTTGGCCCTCATCGACATGGCAGATCTTCTCGTCAGACTATGACACGCAGGCATCCTTCTACGGGGTCAAGAAAGCGTCCGAGCCCCTGCACGTGCAGATGAACCTGCCTGATTATAAAGTCATCCTGGTCAATAACCGGAGCGGCGATCTGAGCGGCGTCCGGGTGCGGGCCAAGGTGGTCAGCCTCGACAATCGCCTGCTGGCGGAAAAGGAGGTTTCGATCACCGCCAAAGGCGAAGCCGCCAGCCCCGCCTTCACCCTGGATCTCGCGCCTATCCTGGCCAGCGGCGTCGCCCTCGTCCGCCTCGAGGCGGCCGACGCCGCCGGCACGCTGCTGTCGACCAACTTCTACTGGCAGGCGGGCAATGATGCGCAGTTCCGCGCGCTCAATAGCCTCGCGCCGGTCACCCTGGCTTCCAGCGCCGTCAGCAGGATCGAAGGCGACGAAACGGTATCGACCGTCACGCTCATCAACGACAGCGCCACCCCCGCCATTGAGGCCAAGCTGACGGTGATGAACGCGGACGGCACACAGATCCTGCCCGCTTACTTCACCGACAATTATGTCTCGTTGCTGCCCGGCGAGACGCGTACCGTGGAGATCCGTTACCCGACCGCAAAGGCGGCCACCCCATCCGTGACGCTGCGCGGCTGGAACGTGACGGGCACGAGCAAGAGATTGAATTAACGGAGCACCGTGCGGCCCGTGCGGGCGAGCGGATTGTCGATCCCGATCGGCGTCCGCTCGCCGGGACCGGTTTCATTCGCGGACTTGGCGCGGACTTGGCGCGGACTTGGCAGCGCCGGGGTTCAGGAGGGCTCGGCGAAATGCGGCAGGCTTCCCGCCGTCTCATCCTGACGCTCGGCCAGCCCCAAGCCGCCCCGCCCGGTGCTGGCCCGTTTTACAGGATCGCGAGCGGGATCAGTTTCCCCAGAGCCGCGCCGCGCCGCGCACGCCCGAGGAATCGCCCCACTTGGCGGGAACGATGCGCCCGTCCCATGCCCGCCCAAAGCTGTGCGCGCGGATGATATCGGGAAGGCACGGATAGATCTCCTCGACATTGGACATGCCACCGCCAAGCACGAAGACATCGGGATCGACGATGTTGACGACCATCGCCAGCGCGCGACCCAATCGGCTGATATAGGCATCCAGCACTGTGACGGCGGTGGCGTCTCCGCGCCGCGCGGCCTGAACGATGGCCTCGCCATCCAGCGTGTGGCCGGTGCGCGCGGCATAATCCTTGCGCAGGCCCGTGCCCGATATCAGCATGTCCAGGCAGCCTGAATGGCCGCACCAGCAGGACGGCCCCGGATATTCCTCGGCCGTCATCCACGGCAGGGGAACATGGCCCCATTCGCCGCCAATCCCGTTCGCGCCGCCGATAATCTGGCCGTCGACCACCAGCCCCCCGCCGACGCCCGTACCGATGATGACGGCGAAGACGGTGCGCGCGCCCGCCGCAGCGCCATCCACCACCTCCGAAAGCGCCAGACAATTGGCATCGTTCGCCATACGCACGTCGCGGCCCAGCGCGACTTCCAGATCCTGGCGGAAGCTCCGGCCGTTAATGTAGGTGGAATTGGCGTTGCGCATCAGACCGGTGCGCGGGCTGGCCGAGCCCGGTGTGCCGATGCCGATCGTGCCGGCCGCCCCCGCTTCCTGCTCGGCGGCGCCGATCAGCGCGCACACATCGCGGATCGCGGCATCATAGCTGCCCGGATTCGGCACGCGCATCCGGGCGAGATAGCGGCCGGCATTGTCCAGCGCCGCCGCCTCGATCTTGGTTCCACCGAAATCGATACCGATCTGAATCACAAGCGCCCCTTCTAGTGGCTGGCCGAAAGCCGCGAACGACCGGGCGAAATCGCGACAGGCGCGAGCCCGACGGCGACGGCGAAAAGGGCGATGGCAGCATAGCATATCGCCGGGACGACGAACGCGCCCGACAATCCCGCCATCCGCGATACCGCACCGAACAGCAGCGGCACGACGGCACCGCCGACGATCGCCACGCACAGCATGCCCGCCGTGGCCGCGGGCGGCGCGCTCGATCGATCGAGCGTGATGGTGAAGATGGTCGGAAACATGATCGAATTGAACAGGCCGATGGCAAGCGCGGCGATCGCCGCCGGCGTGCCTGCCGCGGCGATGACGATGCCGCACAGAATGGCCGCCGCCAGCGCCGCCAGCGCAAGCAGGCGATCGGCGCGCATCCGCGTCAGCAGCGCGCTGCCGGCGAAGCGCCCCAGCATCGCGCCCCCCCAATAGAAAGCGAGCATCTGGCCGGCGCGCTCGGCCGTCACGCCGGCAATCGCCGGCTGCTCCAGGAAATTGACGAGGACCGATCCGATCGAGACTTCCGCGCCCACATAGAGGAAGATCGCCATCGCGCCGAGCCGTGCGAACGGCGAGCGCAGCGCATCGCGGATCGTGCCCTGCCCCGCTTCTGTCGCACCCGCACGGCCCGCCCGATCGATTGTTCCGCGCTGGCGCCACAGGAAGCCGGCGAGCAGGATGATGACGATGGCGATCGCCGCATAGGCGATGTCGATCCGCCGCAGCGACTGGGCCAGTGCCTCGGGCGTCGCCGCGCCGCCCGCGAACAGGCCACCCGTGAGCAGCAGAGTGGCGGCGAGCGGCGGCGCGACGAGCGTGCCCAGCGAATTGAAGGCCTGGCTGAGCGCGAGGCGGAAATGCGATCGTTCCGATCTGCCGAGCGCGGCGGACAGCGGGTTCGCCGCCACCTGCAGCAGCGTGATGCCCGAGGCGATCACGAACAGCGCGAGCAGGACGATCCAGTAAGCGCGGACCGCCGTGGCGACGGGCATGAGCAGGCAGCCCGCGACCATCGTGAAGAGCGCGAGCGTGATCGACCGCGACGCGCCGAGCCGCCCGACGAGCGCCGCCGCCGGCAGGGAGACGATGCCATAGGCCAGAAAGAAGGCGAATTGGGTGAGCAGCCCCTCTGTGACGCTCAGCGAGAAGATCGAGCGCACCGCCGGAACCATCACATCATTGATGGAGGTAACCGCGCCCCACACGAAAAACAGGATGGTGACGTAACCGAACGCCCGCCCTGTGCCACTATCCGCCTGTTCCCGCACCCACACTCTCCCGGTGCCGGAATCACGAGCCCGGCTACTGGCTTCGTACTTTGCTGCGGGAATTTATAAAGTCAATTTGGATAATCGAAATTAGCTTTTGATGAGAATGGAATCGGACGGGAGGATGCGATCGAGGAAAGGCAGGATCGCCGCCCCCACCGCCGGCGCATCGCGGGACAGCGCCGCCCGCGCCACCGGGGCCACGGCCGGCAGATTAGGCGCGACCTCCCGCAGCTTGCGATTGCTGGAATCGGCGATGCGATCCAGCACCGCATCAGGCATTCGGCCGGCCAGCAGCACGATCGCCGGATTGATCAGGCAATTGATCGCCGTCAGCGGCGGCACCAGCGCATTGGTCGCATCATCGATCCAGTCGTTGACATAAGGCAGGGCGGCGGCGGGAAATTCCACCGTGGGATCCACATCATCCAACTGAATGCCCGCCCGTTCCAGCCGCGCCGCGAGCGCGGAGAGCGAGACGACATCCTGCAACACCTGGCCATAGGGATCGTTACGATGCAGCGGCAGGAAACCGATCTCGCCGCTGCGCGCGCTCGCGCCGCGATAATAAGCACCGTCGATCACCAGCCCGCCGCCCAGACCGGCGCTGACGAGGATGTAGAAGAAGCTGGCATGATCCAGCCCGCTGCCGAACTGCGCCTCGCCGATCGCGGCGGCGGCGGCATCATTGTCGACATGGATCGAATGCGGCACGATCTCCCCCAGCAGGGCGGCCAGATCGATCTCGCTCCACACACCATAATCGGCCGGCCGGTGCGGCAGCGCGACACTGCCCAGATCATCGGGGATCGCTACCCCCATGCCCAGCACCCTGTCTTCACGCACGGCGCCGCTTTGCCGGATTTCGGCCATTCCTTCGCGAACGATCGCCGCAACATGATGCGGCATCGCGAAGGCGATCTGCCGCGTGAGACGCGAACGCACCGTGCCCGCCAGATCGAGCGACACGAGCGTCACATGATCGCGATCGACATTCAGGCCGATGGCGAAGCATCCGTCGGGATTGATGCGCAGCCGTACCGCCGGCTGCCCCCTGCCGCCCACGCGGCGCCCCGCATCCATGACGAGATCGCTGTCGAACAGGCGGGCGGTGATATTGGCGATGGTGGGGGCGGTAAGCCCCGTCATCGTCGCGATTTCGGTGCGGGTGATATCGGGATTCTTGCGGATCACCTGCAGCACGACGCGCTGGTTGTAATCCCCTGCGCGCACCAGATTGGTGCCGGAGAGGCTGGTCCCCAACCGGGCCGCGCGATCGCTGGCGGTCACACCATTACTGGCCGGCCCGAAGTCCGATAGGTCCAAAACGCCGCCTGCTCCCACAATGCAGTTTCTATGGCCACGGGCACGAGCCCGTTACGCAACGACACCTTGGCGCAGCTTGACGACCGCTGTCCACGCCCTGCTTCGAATATGGTGTAAAACATCAATAGACAATCAACTTTATTTATTGGCATGATGGGTGAGCACGCTCCCCGATGGATGGAGCGGATCGATCACGGGAGAGGCGGATGAAATTGGCACGGCTCTTGGCGGCGGCGCTGGCCCTGCTCCTTCTAGGCACCCCCGCTTTCGCGCAGGAGCAGCCCGATCTCAACAGGATCCCGCCGTCGCTCGATCCGGCGCGCACGGCCAACGGCCTCGCGCAGACCCCGCCCATGGGCTGGAACAGCTGGAACAGGTTCGCCTGCAAAATCGACGAGGCGACGATCCGCGCCACCGCCGATGCGATCGTATCCAGCGGCATGAAGGATGCCGGCTATCGTTATGTCGTGATCGATGATTGCTGGCACGGCACGCGCGATGCCGATGGCTTCATCAGCGAGGATCGCACGCGCTTCCCAGCCGGGATCAAGGCGCTGGCCGATTATGTCCACAGCAAGGGGCTCTTGTTCGGCATCTATTCGGACGCGGGCGCCAAAACGTGCGGCGGCCGCCCCGGCAGCCAGGGCCATGAATATCAGGATGCGCTGCAATATGCCCGGTGGGGCGCGGATTATCTGAAATATGACTGGTGCTCGACGGGATCCCGCAATTCGGAAGAAGCCTATGCGCTGATGGCGGATGCGCTGCGCGCATCGGGACGACAGATCGTGCTGTCGATCTGCGAATGGGGCTCCACCCGCCCCTGGCTGTGGGCCACCCGCATCGGCAATCTGTGGCGCACAACGCCCGACATCATCGATCATTGGGATGGCAAGCATGGCTACAGCCTGGGCCTGCTGCCAATCGTGGATCGCAATGCCGAACTCGCGGCCTTCGCCGGCCCGGGCCACTGGAATGATCCCGACATGCTGGAAGTGGGCAATGGCGGGATGACGGACATCGAATATCGCAGCCACTTCTCGCTCTGGGCGATGATGGCGGCTCCCCTGATCGCCGGCAATGACGTGGCGGCGATGTCGCCCGCTACCGCCGCCATCCTGCTCAATCGCGATGTGATCGCTATGGATCAGGATCCGCTCGGCGCGCAGGGTCGCAGGGTCGCCACCAGCGGAACGAGCGAGATCTGGTCGAAACCGCTGGCCGATGGCGGCCGGGCGATCCTGCTGTTCAACCGTGGCGAGGCGCCCGCCACCATCTCCGTGGACTGGACGTCTATCGGCTATCCGGCGGGCCTTTCGCTCTCGGCGCGGGATCTGTGGCAGCACAAGGAACTGGGGCGGATGCAGAGCCGCTATTCCGCGACGGTGGCGCCCCACGGCGTGGTGATGATCCGGCTTCGCGCCTCCTGATCGGGGGCGCGGCGCGCGGCCGCGATTACGCCGCGCAATAGGCCTTCAGGAAGGCATCGTGCGGCTCCGCCAAGGCCAACGACTGGCCGATCGCGTCGCGCATCCGCGCCAGCGCCGATTCCAGATCGGGAAGGGAAAAATAATCGGCCGCCCGATCATGCCCCGCCGCCACGATATCGAAGCCAGCATACATGGAAAGCCAACTGGGATCATGGAACGATTCCCAGTCGTAGCGCACCAGATGGCCATGCGCCTTGAACAGCCGGATCTTGCGCGCGAGCGTTTCCGGCAGCGCCGTATCGCGGCACCGATCCCACATCGGCTCTCCCCGGCGGCGGTTCGCCCAGTAGTGCAGCAGCAGGAAATCGCGGATCCGCTCATATTCCAGCGCGGTGGTGCGATTATATTCGGCCGCCAGTGCCGGATCGAAATCGCGATCGGGAAAGAGCGCTAGCAGCTTTTCGATGCCCGTCTGGATCAGCGTGATGCTCGTCGATTCCAGCGGCTCCATGAAGCCCGCCGCCAGCCCCAGCGCCACGCAATTGCCGCGCCAGAAATCACGGCGATGCCCCGTGCGGAAGCGGATCATGTTGGGTTCCGCCAGCGCCTCCCCCTCCAGCCGCGAGCGCAGGACATGGACTGCCTCGTCATCGGAAAGGTGCCGGCTGGAATAGACATAGCCGTTGCCCACCCGATGCTGAAGCGGGATGCGCCACTGCCACCCGGCGGCAAGCGCGGTGCTGCGCGTGAACGGCGTGAGCGGCCCCGCCAGTTCGCATGGCATCGCCACGGCCCGATCGCACGGCAGCAGGTTCGTCCAGTCCTCATAGGGGCTGCCCAGCGCGGCGCCGAGCAGCAGGGAGCGGAAGCCGGAGCAATCGATGAACAGATCACCGTCGATCGATTTGCCGCACGCCGTATCCACGCCATCGATCATCCCGCTCTCGCCATTTCGGCGGACATTGACGATGCGGGCGTCGACATGGCCCACCCCCTGGGCCGTCGCGCGCGCGGCCAAGAATTTCGCGAACAGCCCCGCATCGAAATGCACCGCCCAATCGAAGAAGAGCAGATCGTGGACGGGCCTGTCGGTGGGCAGCATGAAGCGGTTCGCGCGCGCCATGGCGGTGGCAAGGCAATAATCCTCCAGATCGATCGCCAGCCCCGCCTGCCGCATCTTCAGCCAATATTGATGGAAGGCGACGCCACGCGACCGCATCCCGTACAGACCGAAGGGGTGGAAGAAGCGCTCGCCCGGCTGCTTCCAGTCGACGAATTCGATGCCGAGCTTCACCGTCCCGCGCGAGGCCACCAGCACTTCCTGTTCGGTCACGCCGATCTCGCGGAAGAAATCGCGGATGCCGGGGACGGTCGCCTCCCCTACCCCCACGGTGCTGATCTCGCTCGATTCCACCACCGTGATACGCACCGGCTGTTTTTCCAGACGGCGCACCAGCATGGTCGCCGCCATCCAGCCCGCCGTGCCGCCGCCGACGATCACGATGGATCGGATCGCGCGATTCCCCGACGCTGGCTGCGACGGCGCGGATTCTGCCCCTTTGGTCATCTTTTTCCCTCTCCGCTCGGATGCTGACAGGCCCGACGCAAGAACGCCCGCCATCCCGTCATGGGATGGCGGGCGCCTGCTACGCATCCAACACGCGCGCTATCAGAATTTCACGCGCATCCCGCCGGTGAAACGACGCTCGTAGATGTTGTTGTACGCATGCTGATCCGGGAAGGTGAGATAATATTTCTCATATTCTCCGGTCAGGTTCGATCCCTGCGCATAGACGGTGAAGTGCGAATTGATGTCATAGCTTACCGAGGCATCGAAATAATTGGTCGGGCGCTGATACAGTTCCAGCCCGCTTATTCCGCCGAAATCCTGCTGCACAGCGCGCTTGGAACGATAGTTCCAGGCGATGCGCGCCTGCAGATGCTGATCCTGGTAGAAGATGGCGACGTTCGTCTGGATCTTCGAATTGTCCTGGAACGGGATAGAAGCGCCCGCCAGATCCTTCTTGCCCGAATTGGAGGGCGAATAGGTGATGTTGGTATCCAGGCCGAAATTCGTCAGCAGCGTCGGCATGAAGGACAGATCGCTGAACGACTGCTTCCATCCGGCCTCGACACCCTTCAGCGTGCCGCCCTTGCCCTGAACCGGCGTGTTGATGAACACGGAGCGGCCACGCACCACGCCATCATTGTCCGGCAGGTCGGTGCGTACCGTGGTGCCCGACTGGATGAAGCTGGCAACGTCGATGTAGAAGGCACCCAGGCTGAGCAGGCTGCTGCGGCCCACATAATATTCGATCGATCCCTCGACGTTGGTCGCCCGCCACGGATCAAGCTGCGGGTTGCCGTTCGAGCTGCCTCCGGTCACCCGGAAGACGGGGGAGCCCGCCACCGAAGTATCGATCGCATAGGTCGGGTTGAGGCCGCCGCCCCACTGGTTGAGATCCAGCAGGGTCATCGTCTTGCTGTAGGCAAGGCGCACCTTCAGGTTGCGGGCGAAATCGAACGCGATGTTCACCGCCGGCAGGACGTCCGTGAAGTTGCGTTTCGTCTCCACCGTGCCGTTGCTGACATTGGCGAGGCCATAAGGCTGCGGAGATCCGGTCACGAACTGGGTGATGTCCAGCCGGGTGTTGATGACCTTGACGCCGGCATTGCCCGAAACCGGAACGCCGAACAGTTCGGCCTTCGCATTCACCTGCGCATAGCCCGAGACCTGCTTCACGCCGACCTTGAACGAGGCGCCCGGATTCTGGACCTCGACATTGCCGGGATAGAAGCTGTTCTGGAAGGCCAGCGCATTATCCATCACCGCTGGATTCAGCACATAGATGCCCGGCAGGCCCGCGGCCGGCAGATTATACTGCTTCACCTGCCCGTTGAAGATCGAGTCGGTCGCGTTGCGCACCACGCCCGCCGTATAATAGCCGGTCGATGGGCCGGCCGAGCAGCTGGAGCTGCTCAGCGGAACGTCGAAGGCCTTCCACTTGACGAGGCAGCCTGCCGCGTTGGTCGCCTGGCCGGCATAGAGCGGCGCTGCGCGATCAAATTCATAATCGCTCACCGAACGCTCGCTGTAGCGGCCGCCCGCGAGGAAGGTCAGGCTGTCATTGGCTTCGAAGGAGACATCGCCGCGCACCAGCTTCAGATCGCCGTCGCGCCGGTAATTGCCCTCGGACGAGGTCGTCTTCATCGCATAGTTGGCGGCGTTGCCGAGCAGCGAGGTCAACTGCGACGGCAGGGTGAAGACCGGCTGCGTGCCGGAGAAATCCACCGACGCCGGCAGCGAGGCCGCACCGGCGATCGTGTTGACGACATAGCCGCCCGGGTTGAAGGCGACATTGCCCGTGGGATAGCGGCCGATGCCGCCGGATTGCCACTGCGCGCCGTTGCTCAGGCTGAACTGCAGATAGCTCTGGTCGTAATTCTGATAGGCCTTGCCATAGATACCGCGCAGGCTGGCCTTGATCCGGCCGCCATTGTCGAATTTCAGTTCGGCATTGTAGTTTTGCGACTGCGATTTGTAGTGATCGTTCTGCGCGTAGGAATCGAAATTGCCGAGATCGTAATTATACACCCGCGTTGTATTCAGGTGATAGTCGCGGGAAATTCCGTTGCTCGTCTGCGTGATGATCGCGCCGGTATCGCGTGATGCGCCCGGCACGGCCTCGCCCGCCTGCCAGTTCACATTCTGCAACTGGATGCCCGCCGTCCGGTCATGCTCGTTCTGGCGGGTGAAGAAGGCATCGGTGACGAGGGTCAACGCATCGCTGATTTCCCACTGGGCCGAGGCGTTGATGCCGATACGCTGGCGCTGGTTGATCTTGTTCCACGCCGTAAAGGCCTGCGGCGTCAGGAAGATATCGTCCGACGTGCCATTGCCGTTCACGTCGCGGCCCGTGCCCACGATCGTTCCGTGCGGCCGGTTCGATGGCGAAAAGCCGCTGGACGTATCCACGTCGCCCGTCGGATTGGCGGCGGTGTTGAACTGCTCGTTGTGCAGGCCGACGCCATAACCCTCCTGGATCCCGTTATGGGAATTGGAAAGGTGCAGGTTCGAATAGGAGCCCGAAAGCAGGAAGCCGACACGCTCGCCATGCCAGGCGAGCAGACCATTGAAGCTGGGATCCCCCGACTTCGATTTGTCGCCATATTGCCCCTCGGCCGCGACCGCGACGGTGAAGCCGCGCTTCAGATCCATCGGGCGGCGGGTGCGCAGATTGACGGTGCCGGTGATGCCGGCGTTCAGCAGATCCGCCGTGCTGGACTTGATGACGTCCGCCCCGGCGAAGAGCTGCGAGGGAATGTCATTGAAGTTGGGCTGGATCGTCGTGATCGACTGGGCACCGAGATAGGCCTCGCCATTCAGCAAGGTCGCCACCTGGGGCAGGCCGCGAATGTTGATGGCCGCGCCTTCGCCGGCATCGCGGCGGATCTGAACGCCCGGAATGCGCTGGAGCGAGTCCGAAATCGTCACGTCCGGCAGCTTGCCGATATCCTCGGCCGAGATCGAATCCGTGACGGACAGCGCCAGCCGCTTCATGTTCACCGCGCGCTGCTGCGCGCCGCGAATGCCCGTGACGACAATATCGGAGCCCGTCGCTGAGCCACTGCCAGGCGTGGCGGCCGGCTCCTGTGCCGCAGGCGCGGCGGCGGCCTGATCGGCGGCCGCAAGTGACGACGTCACGATCGGCGACAAGGACGCGACTGTCGCGCCGGCGGCCTGCTGCGTGCCAGCCTGCTGGGCCAGCGCTGCGGAACCCCACAACAAGGCGGATGCCGATGTAGCGATCGACAAGGCCGCCTTGCGCTGCTTGCTTGAAATCATTCCCCTATCCTCTCCATCCCTAGCTCGAACTGCCTGCGGTGGGCGTCCGTCCGCGCGGGAGGAGTTGATGCCGGGACATGCCGCGCATGTGCCGTTCCTCCCCGACGCGTTGGCGACTTACCGTCGTCTTTCGAGGTGGCGACTCATTATCCAGCGCCGTTCCAACGTCAACGATTAAATAATGCAATTTGACGTTTTATTGATGGAGCGCCGTTTTGGTGCCACTCGTCAGAAGCGTCGATGGAGGCGCGCGCCAGCGTTCGGAGAAGGAACGGGAATCGCTCAATCCAGATTAAGACATTGATAATATTCATAACTCTGTTAGACCGGCACATCTGACATGCCCGCTCATGCCGCGCGCGGAGGCAAATTCGTCGGAGCGGATGATCCGCGCCAACCGTGGCCGAGCCGGCAATAATGCGCGGCGGGGGCGCCCTCAGCGCCAGCCTTTGCCCCGGGCCTGTGCCTGGCCCGCTCAGGGCCAATTGCTCGGCGGCGGTGGCGGCGCCATCCTCGGCAACACACTCAGCGGCAGGCTGGGTTCGGTGACGCGCGGCGGCGCCAACAGCGTGACCGGATCGGGTGGAGTCACCGCCAGCAAGTCGGTCGATCCGCGATCGGGCGTCAGCACGGACGGTACGGGTTCGGCATCGTCCAGCGTGATCCGGGAGCAGTAACCACCGGCATCAGGCGCCGCCGGGATCGCCCCCGGCGGCGTCATGCCATCTCCCCGTCCATCGGCATCCGGGCGATAAATGTTGCAGCGGGGCCGGAAACCCGCGAGCGGGGATGCTGGACCAAACAGCAACCCGCCCCGCCATGCCTCTTGCCGCCTTTCTCAAATCCCATGCCTCACCCCTGCGTCAGGCGGCGAGAGTGCTGATCGGCAGCCTGCTGGCCTATGCGGCCTATCGCTTCCTGCGCCTGCCGCAGGGATATTGGGCCGTCTTCACGGTGATCATCGTGCTGCAGGGATCGATCGCCTCCACGCTGGGCGCCGCCTCCGATCGCCTGATCGGCACGATCGCCGGCGCGCTGATCGGCGGCCTCGCCATCTTCGGGATACAGGAAGGCGACGTGACGGTGGGCGTGGCGCTGGCGCTCGTCATCGGCGTGACAGCCTTCGCCGCCGCACGACGTCCGCAGCTGAAGGTCGCCCCGGTGACTGCCGCGATCCTGCTTCTGACGCGGCCGGAGGGAGCCGATATCGGTCGTTTCGTGATCGATCGGATCCTGGAGATCGCGCTGGGCGGCCTGATCGGTGTGGCGACCAGCATCCTCGTTTTCCCCGCGCGATCACGGCCGCTCGTGATCGCGCGCGCCGCCGACACGATCGAGCAGATGCGACGCATCCTCCAGACACTCGCAACCGCGCTCGAAAGCGGCAAGGCCCCCGCCTTCGGAAACGAGCATGCGACGCTGCGCGCGGCACTGAACGGGGTGGAACAGGCGGCAAGCGATGCCGAACGCGAACGTTCCTCGGGGCTCGCTTATGGCGCGGCGACGCCTGTCATCTCCCGCGCGCTCTGGCGCGTGCGCAACGATCTCGTGCTGGTTGGAAGGGCCGTCGATGTGCCGCTGCCTCCGGGCACCGGAGAGACCATCGCCCTGCCGGCCGCAAATCTTCTGCGCGCGGAAGCCGCCTATGCCGGGCGGTGCGCGGCCGCCCTGCGCGGGGGTGGCATCGCGGAGCACGGCGCGGAGGAGGAGGAATATCGAAATTTCGAGGCGACCTTCGCCAGCCTTCGCCAGACCGCGCTGATCGGATCGCTCGACTTCGCGGCGGCCGGCCGCGTCTTCGGCCTGGCCTTCGCGATCGAGGTGCTGCACCGGGATCTGGCGGATCTGGGCGATCGCCTCGGCAAGGACGAAGGCACCCCACCAAAGCAGGCCACGATCAGCGGCGCTCAACCCGAAGCCTAGACAGGCCGCCTATCGCAGGCGGGCGGCGAGGAAATCGACGAACACGCGGATCCGCGCCGGAATGGTCGCGCCGCCGACGAACACGGCGTGGATCTGCTCGACATCACCGGGGTTGAATTCCTCGAGGATCGGCACGAGCCGGCCGGCCGCGATCTCGCCCGCGACGCTGAAGGCGCCGACGCGGGCGATACCGGCGCCGCCCGCCGCGAGCTGGCCCAGCGTCTCGCCATTATTGGCCTCGATGCCGCCCTTCACCGAAAGAGCGAAATCGCGCCCGTCGCGCCGGAAAGGCCACACCGGCTCGGCGCGGCGAAAATTGAAGTTCAGGCAATTATGCGCGTGCAGATCCTCCGGCACACCCGGCTCGCCCTTGTTCACGAGATAATCGGGCGAGGCCACGATCACGCGGCGCGTCTCGCCCAGCTTGCGCGCGGTAAGCATGCTGTCAGCCAGCGGCCCGAAGCGGATCGCGACATCGGCCTGCCCCGCCGCCACATCCACCAGCGTATCGGTCAGCGCGATATCGATCAGGATGTGCGGATAAAGCGCCGCAAACTCGCCCAGCAGGGGCACCACACAGAGCCGCCCATGCGAAAGCGCCGCACTGATCCGCAGCCGTCCGCGCGGCGCACCCTGATCCGCGATACGTTGCTCGGCCTCGTCCAGATCCGCGAGGATGCGCCGCGCGGACTGGAGATAGGCCTGCCCCTCCACCGTCAGCGACAAGGCACGGGTCGATCGCAGGAGCAGGCGAACGCCCAGCCGCGCCTCGATCCGATCGATCGCGCGCGCCACCGCCGAGGGGCTGAGATCAAGGATGCGCCCGGCGGCGGAGAAGCTCCCCTGCTCCACCACGGTGGCG
The DNA here is from genome assembly GCF_003248515.1 of Sphingomonas sp. Classification (GTDB taxonomy): domain Bacteria; phylum Pseudomonadota; class Alphaproteobacteria; order Sphingomonadales; family Sphingomonadaceae; genus Sphingomonas_I. Next base: position 411,423 of record NZ_QFOB01000002.1, on the reverse strand, counting down.
AAGAGGGCAAGCGATCGCGCCCGATCGGCGCCGCCCGCCAGCTTTGCGTCCATTGCAAAGATCCTTCGCGTCGGAGTGGGCTACCGAGCCCCAGTCATCGGCCTCATTTATGCGTGGACGTAGCAGAGACAGGTGAATCATGGAATATCGGCAATTGGGGCGATCGGGTTTGCGCGTTCCGGCACTGAGTTTCGGCACGGGCACGTTCGGTGGCAAGGGCCCTCTCTTCAGCGCCTGGGGCACCAGCGACGCGGCCGAGGCGCGGCGGCTGATCGATATCTGCATTGAGGCGGGCCTGACCCTGTTCGATACGGCCGACGTCTATTCGGCGGGTGCATCCGAGGAGATATTGGGCGAGGCGATCAGGGGCCGCCGCGGCAATGTGCTGATCTCGACCAAGACCGGCCTGCCGATGGGCGACGGCCCGCGGGACTGGGGCGCCTCGCGCGATCGGCTGATCCGCGCGGTGGAGGATGCGCTGCGCCGGCTCGGCACCGATCATATCGATCTGCTCCAGCTCCATGCCTTCGATGCCTCGACCCCGACCGAAGAGGTGATGGGCACGCTCGATCTGCTGATCCGTGCCGGCAAGATCCGCTATGCCGGCGTCTCCAACTATCCGGGCTGGCAGGTGATGAAGGCGCAGGCGCTGGCCGACCAGCATGGCTGGCCGCGCCTCGTTGCGCATCAGGTCTATTATTCGCTGATCGGCCGCGCCTATGAGGCCGATCTGATGCCGCTCGCCGCCGATCAGGGCGTGGGCGCGCTCGTCTGGAGCCCGCTCGGCTGGGGCCGTCTGACCGGGAAGATCGGACGGGATCGCCCGCTCCCCGAGGGTAGCCGGCTTCACGAAACGGAGCAGTTCGCGCCCCCGGTCGAGGCCGAACTCCTCTATCGCGTGATCGATGAGCTGGAGGCGATCGCCGCCGAGACCGGCAAGACGGTGCCCCAGATCGCGATCAACTGGCTGCTGCGCCGCCCGACCGTCTCATCGGTCATCATCGGTGCGCGCAACGAGGAGCAGTTGCGCCAGAATCTCGGCGCGGTCGGCTGGGCATTGACGCCCGAACAGATCGCCCGACTGGATGCGGCAAGCGACGCGCTGCCGCCCTACCCGCACACCCCCTATCGCCAGCAGGAGGGCTTTGCCCGCCTGAGCCCCGCGCTCGTCTGAGGATCGCACCCATGAAGCTCAATCCGGGGCTGATCGCCCTCTCCATCGGCGCCTTCGGCATCGGCGTCACCGAATTCGCACCCATGGGCCTGCTACCGGTGATCGCGCGCGATCTACATGTCTCGATCCCCACCGCCGGCCTGCTCATCAGCGCCTATGCGCTGGGCGTGGTGATCGGCGCGCCGCTGATGACGCTGACCACCGGGCGGATGCCGCGCCGCACGCTGCTGATCCTGCTGGCCGGCATCTTCACCGCCGGCAATCTGCTGGCGGCCGTGTCGCACGGCTATGGGCTGCTGCTCGCCGCGCGCGTGCTGACCTCGTTCAACCATGGCGCCTTCTTCGGCGTGGGATCGATCGTGGCGGCCAGCCTCGTCCCGCCCGAGCGCAAGGCCGGCGCGGTCGCCGCCATGTTCATGGGGCTGACGATCGCCAATGTCGTGGGCGTGCCGCTCGCGACCTGGGCGGGCGAACATCTCGGCTGGCGCGCCTCCTTCTGGGGCATAGCGGGGCTCGGCCTGCTCACCATGGCCTCGCTCCGGGCAACCCTGCCAGCGCTTCCGGCTCCCTCTGGCGGCAATGCGATGGCCGAACTGCGCGTGCTGGGGCGTGGCAAGGTGCTGGGCGCGCTGGCGCTCACCGTCGTCGGATCGAGCGCGATGTTCACCGTCTTCACCTACATCTCGCCGATCCTGCGCGAGGCGACCCATGCCTCGCTCGGCTTCATCACGGCGATGCTCGTCATCTATGGCATCGGGCTCACCGTGGGGAACTGGCTGGGCGGCCGCTTCGCGGATCGATCGGTGGATCGCACCCTGATCGTCACCCTGGGCTCGCTTTCCGCGATCCTCGTCCTGTTCGCGCTGCTGATGGGCCATGCCGTCCCGGTCGCGGCGCTGGTCTTCCTGTGGGGCATTGCCAGCTTCGCGCTCGTGCCCCCGCTCCAGGTACGCGTGATGACGGCTGCCGCCGACGCACCCAATCTCGCATCGGCCGTCAATATCGGGGCGTTCAATCTCGGCAATGCGATCGGCGCGGCGCTGGGCGGCGGCGTCATCGCATCGGGCCTCGGCTATCCGGCGGTCTCGCTGGCGGGCGCCGTCACGTCCGCGATCGGGCTGGCCGCCGTCCTGATCGCCAGCCGGCCGGGACAGGCCACGGCAGAACGGCAGCTGAGCGCCAACCCGGCCTGAAACGCGGGCCATCCGCGTCATCCGCGGGGCCGCCGGCCGGTCTCCGCGACGATGCGGGGGCATGTTCGCCTTGACCCCGGGCGGCGGCGGCGGCGAGAAACGAGTGATCGCCCCCTGTCGAGGAGAGACGCCGCATGACCCCGCTGGTCAATCTGGAAGGCAAGCGTGGCCTGGTGGTGGGCATCGCCAACGACAAGAGCATCGCGGCGGGCTGCGCCGAAGCCTTCGCCCGCTGCGGTGCGCGCATCGCCGCCAGCTATCTCAACGAAAAGGCGAAACCCTGGGTCGAGCCGATCGCCGAGCGGCTGGGCGCGGAATGGATCGCGCCGTGTGACGTGCGGGTGCCCGGCCAGCTGGAAGCGCTGTTCGCCGAGGTGCAGCGCCGCTGGGGCGGGCTCGATTTCCTGCTCCATTCCATCGCCTTCGCGCCGAAGGAGGATCTGCACGGCCGGGTGATCGATTGCAGCGCGGAGGGCTTCGCGATCGCAATGGACGTTTCCTGCCACAGCTTCCTGCGCATGGCCAAGCTGGCCGAGCCGCTGATGCCCGATGGCGGCTGCCTGCTCAACGTGACCTTCTACGGATCGGAGCGCGTGGTGGCGCACTATAATCTGATGGGGCCGGTGAAGGCGGCGCTGGAGAGCGCGACCCGCTATGTCGCGGCGGAACTGGGGCCGAAGGGCATCCGCGCCCACGCCATATCCCCCGGCCCGATCGCGACGCGGGCGGCCAGCGGCATCGGCCGCTTCGATGAAATGCTGGAGCGCGCCGCCTCCGAAACGCCGGGGCGGGAGCCCGTCGAGATCGAGGATGTCGGCGCGCTGGCCGCGTTCCTCGTCAGCGATGCGGCGCGGCGCATCACCGGCACGATCATCCCGGTCGACGGCGGCCAGCACCTGCTGGCCTGAGCCCGCTTTCCCTGCCCGAGATCAGCCTGCCAGCGATCAGCCGGGCCGCAGCGCATTCTGGCGCACGGCCTGCGCACGCAGCGCCTTCACCTGTTCCGGCGTGACAGCGCCTGCGAAACTGTTGCCGAAATTGCTGCGGATATAGGCCGTCACTTCCACGATCTGCGCGTCCGTCAGATCCGAGAAGGACGGCATCGCCTTCTGCCCCTTCAGCATCACCAGCACCGGATAGAGCGGCGACTGCAACTTCACATTGCCCGCCAGCGGCGGATATTTGCCCGCACCCTCCGCGCCCTTGCCATCGGGCATGTGGCAGCCCTGGCAGATGTGCGTGTAGAGATCCTGGCCGGACTGATAGCGATAGCCGCCGGCGAACTGGGCACCGGCCGAAGTGGCGACGATCGCGATCGGGGCGATCGCCGCCGCCAGAGCGAGCGCGCGTGCAAGCATCCTGTTCATCGCCATCACCCTTGCACGATACGTTGGTGGAGCCGCCCGATCGCATCGAGCGAGGAGAGGACCGCCCCCTCCTGCCAGGCGGGGATCATCGAGACATGCTCGCCCGCCATCACGATGCGGCCATCGATCGCGCAGATATCCTTGTAATGCGCGGCGCGCGTTTCCTCGGTCCAGGAGCCCGCGCAGCCCAGTGTCCAGGGCACGCGATGCCAGGCGACCGTGGCGCCCGTTTCGAATTCGGCGCGATATTGCGGGTGGATGTTGGCGCCATAATCCACCGTCTTCGCGATCCGTTCGGCCGGCGGCATCGCCGTATATTCCACCGCATTTGGCCCGAACGTGTAGGCGCCGAGCAGCACGCCCTTGCCCTTCTTGAAGAAATCGGTGCTCGGATAGCTGATCATGCTGTTGGGCTGATCGGTATAGGTGATGCCGCCGTAAATGCCGTCATCCTCCTCCCAAAAGCGCCGCTTCATCTGGAGGCCCACCTTGGCCGATGCCGCATAGGGCAGCGCATCGATCGCGGCCTTCATCGGCGCGCCCACCTGGATGGGGATCTGGCTGAGCACGGAAGCGGGGATCGTGCAGACGCACCAGTCCGCATGCGCGGTCTCGACCGCCCCTCCCTTCATCGTATCGACGAAGGAGACGGTGACGCCCTTCTTGTCCTGGCGGATCTCCGTCACCTTCGCATTGTAGCGGATGATCTCGCCCAGTTCCTTGCCGAACGCCCTGCCGATCATGCCCATGCCGCCGACCGGCTGGAACATGGTCTGCTGCACGTCGAACGCCTTGGACGAGCCGATCGAGCGCCACAGGCGCGACCGGATCATCTCCTCGAGGCTGACGGGATCGGTCGGCGTCGGCATCGCATCCATGCCGCCGCCGGGCGGATGATCGAAGCCGCGCCGGTTGCTCGTATCCTCGCTCTTCACATAGGCATAATTCTTGTCGAGCGCGCCCCAGCCACGCAGCGCCTGCAACAGGATCTCGCGATCCTCCTTCGTCACCGGCCGATCGAGCTTGTCCTGCTGCACCGTCTTGGCGAGCAGCTCGGCCACATAGCCGTCGAAATCGGCCTCCACTGCGCGATAGCGCTGCGGCTTCCCGCCGAATGCCTGGGTCGAATGGACGTAGGCGGCATAGTTGATCTGGATGAAGGGCTCCAGCTGCACGCCCAACAGCTGGCAATAATGGAGGATCGCCTTGTGATGGTGCGGGATGCGCCACGGGCCAGGATTGAGATACAGCCCCTTGTCGAACGCGATATTCTGCGTGAAGCCGCCCAGCTCGGTATAGGTATCCCCCCCGTAGAGCGACCAGTTCCGGCCGCCCGCACGCCCCTGATATTCGAGGATCTGGACCTTGTAGCCGGCCTTGCCCAGCTCATAGGCGGCGACCATGCCGGCCAGCCCCGCGCCGAGGATCAGCACAGAGGAGCCCTTGGGCGCGCCCGTCAGCGCGATCGGCCCCTTGAAAGTGGAATCGGCCGCATAGGCCATCGAGGCCATCGCCTCGTACATCACGGCGATGCCGGCGGTCTTCCCGATCATCGAGAAGAGCGCCCGGCGGCTCATCAACCCAGGCAATTCATCGCGCACGCAGGCTGCCCCCTGTGAGTTGGTCCTGCTCCCGATCTCGTCCGGGCTTGCCGCCGGATCGATCGGCTCGTTCGATCATGCGCGATGGGGTCTGTCAAACGAGGAGGCAGTCCCGATGTGACGAATCGCCCGCAATCTATCAGAAACACGCCGCGCCGCGCACGACATCAGCGCATCGTCGTCATTTGGAGGTGGATACCCCCATATGGTGGTATCCAAACCCTCACATTTGATGCAATGCGGCGGAATGGCGTAAATCCGGCAGCGGCGCGGACAAGGTGGCGTGCCGACAAGGGGGAGCACCGCCCTTCGGCGGCGCCCCTCCCCGATCCCGATATCAGTCCCTGAAGAGGAGCGGCGCGAGCTGGTAGAGGCTGCGGCGCCACGTCAGGAATTCATGCCCCGTATTGGGCGAGACATAGAAAGCGCTGTTGTAGCCCGCGCCTTTCAGCGCCTCCGCATTCACGCGCGGATCGGCCCGCGGCTGGCCGGGAGGGCCGGCGCGATTGCCCTCCAGTTCCCGGCTGCCGAAGCTGACGAAGGTCAGCTTGACCTTGTCCTTGTAGCCGGGAGTGCCGTTCACATCTTCCAGCGAGAAGGTGCCCCCGCTCAACAGGCCGATATAGGCGAACGTATCCAGATTCTTCGGCGCGATCGCCTTGGTCTCGAAACCGCCCATCGAAAGGCCCGCCATCGCGCGGTGACCCCGGTCGGAAAGCGTGCGGAAATGGCCGTCGATATAGGGGATCAGTTCCTTGACCAGGACCGTCTCGAACGGCTTCACGTCGAAGTTGGGCAGCGTGCCCGGGCGCGCATCGTTGGTCATGCCATAGGTCATCACGATGATGAACGGCCGCGTCTTTCCGGCGGCGATCAGATTGTCCATGATGAGGTTGGCATGGCCCTGGTTGGACCAGGCCGTCTCGTCCTCGCCCCAGCCATGCTGGAGATACAGGACAGGATAGCGCGTGCCGGCCGCCGCATCATAGCCGGGCGGCGTATAGACGAAGGCGCGCCGCTGCGCCCCCGTGCTGGGCGAAGGAAACAGCACCTGCGAGACATTACCGTGGGGAACGCTCTTCAGCGCATAGAATTCGGCGTCGTTCGCCGGAATCTCGATGCCGCTCTCCCAGCGCGTGGAACCGAAGTAATTTAGCGTTCCGGGATCGTTGAACGTGCCGCCGTCCACGGTGAGGTGATAATAATGGAAGCCCTCGTCGAGGGGGCCTTCCGATGTCCCGGTCCAGATCCCGTCGGCGCCCTTGGCCAGCACGGTGCCGCCGCGACCGCCCAGACCCAGGCTGACCTTCACGGCCTGTGCATCGGGCGCGACGATCCGGAAACGCGCATAGCCCTGCGAGTTCACCTGAGGAAATTGCTGCCCCGGCTGGTTCAGGGACGAAGGCTTGAAATCCTCCTTCACCGCCGGCGCCGCCGTTTGCGCGGAAACCCCACCGGCAATCACCATGCCCGCCAATATCGCCGCAACCGCTGCCTTCATCTCTCGCTCTCCCTCAAATGAACTCTTGCTATGACGAGCTTTTATTACTCAGAGTTATTGCAGCATTTTTCGGGTCTGCCAATCCAGAATCGGGCATCTTAATTATTACTGCACTGACATATTCGTGTCAGACCGGACGCAACTGCACCCATCAGCTTGTATGACTATCTCGCGATCAAATGGTCGCGCACCGGCCCCGCCACGGCGATGTGGAACTGCTCCCGGCATCCGGGGATAGTTCGCCCCGGGCGACATGCGCATCTTCAGCCCGCCATGATCGGGAGAGAGCCCGCAAGACATTGCGGGGCGCTCAGCGAAGCGCATCGGGCCGATGGCTATAGGATATTTTTATAGCAGCGCCTGAAATTTTCGGAATTCCCGCGACGGACGTGCCTGCCTACCCCGGCCTCAGCAGGGCAACAGCTCATCGGGGAGGATCTCGTGGAATTTGGCAAATTTGATAGGCGCCGGCAGCTCCGCCGCAGTGCGGTTTCGGCGCTGGCTCTTCTGGCTGCGGTACCCGCTTTCGCGCAGACGGCCGGCGACGCAGCAACCGCGGATGGCAGCGATGTCGGCGAGATCGTCGTCACGGGATCGCGGCTTTCGGCGCGCGGTTTCGCAGCGCCTACCCCGGTGACGTCGCTGGGCGCGGACGACATGTCCCGCCGGGGCCTTTCCACCATCGGCGCCGCCATCACCGAACTGCCCTCCTTCCGCCCCACCAACACGCCGGCGACCAACCAGCTGAGCAGCCAGCAGATCGGCGCCATCTTCGCGGATCTTCGCGGCCTCGGCCCGGCGCGGACGCTGGTTCTGGTCGATGGCCGCCGCCACGTGCCGACCACCCTTACCGGGCAGGTCGACCTCAACGTCATCCCCTCGATCCTGATCCAGCGCGCCGATGTCGTGACCGGCGGCGCCTCCGCCGCCTATGGATCGGATGCCGTGGCGGGCGTGCTGAACCTCGTGATGGACACGCGCTATACGGGGATCAAGGGCGAGGCTTCGAGCGGCTTTTCCCAGCGCGGCGACAATGTGGAATATAAGCTCGCGCTCGCAGGCGGCCTTTCCTTCGCGAACGGGCGCGGCCACATCATCGCCGGCGGCGAATGGGTGCGCAACGAAGGCGTGGGCGATGCCTATTCGCGCAGCTGGGGCGCGCGCGAATGGCAGCAGATCCGCAATCCCAACTGGCCTTCAAACGGCCTGCCCAATCGCATCCTCACGCCCAACGCCCATTTCACCTCGCTGTCGGAAGGCGGCCTGATCACGTCCGGCCCGCTGCGGGGGACGGCTTTCCTGTCGGGCGGCGTACCCACCCAGTTCCAATATGGCAGTCTGGCGGGCACCCAGTATCAGATCGGCGGGAGCGGCTATAACGAGACGTTCCTGAAGGGGATCTACCTCTCCGTTCCGGTCAGCCATTATAGCGGCTTCACCCATGCCGAATATGAGGTGGCCGATGCGCTGACGCTGTTCGGCGAGCTTTCCTATTCGCGCGCGACCGGCACCTCGAATGGCCCGCAGCCACGCGATCAGGGCACGATCACGATCCGCCGCGACAATGCCTATCTGCCGGCGGCGACGGCGGCGGCGATGGATAGTGCCGGCATCAGCAGCTTCAGCATGGGCCGGCTGAGCACTGATCTCGGCTTCCCCTCCGCTCGTTCGGTGACGCCCGCTTTCCGCGCGGTCGCCGGCGCCAAGGGTGATATCGGCGGCGGCTGGTCCTATGACGGCTATTATCAATATGGCCGGGTCGATTATCGGGGCCGGGTCAGCAACACGCGGATCGAAAGCCGGTGGGCGCTGGCCTATGATGCTGTCCGCAATTCGGCGGGCGACATCGTCTGCCGATCGACGCTGACCAATCCCGGCAACGGATGCGTTCCGGTCAATCTCTTCGGATCGGGCTCCATCTCCAGCGCGGCGCGCGCCTATCTGACGGGCACGCAGGTCGCCAATCGCGACATCACGCAGAATGTGGCCGGTGCCAACCTGCGCGGCTCGCCCTTCTCCACCTGGGCAGGCGAAGTTTCGATCGCGGTGGGCGGCGAGTGGCGGCGCGATGCCGTGACGGCGACCTCCGATGCCATTTCGCAGGCCAATGGCTTCAATTTCGGCAATCCCAAGCCGATCTCCGGCCGGATCACCGTCAAGGAGGGCTATGTCGAGGCCGGCGTGCCGCTGCTGCGCGACAGTGCCCTCGGCAAGGCGCTGGATCTGAACGGCGCCGTCCGCCGCACCGATTATTCGACGAGCGGGGCCGTCACGACATGGAAGCTGGGCGCCACCTATGCGCCGGTCGACGATATCCGCTTCCGCGTGACGCGGTCGCGCGACATCCGGGCGCCCAATATCTCCGAACTCTATACCGGATCGCAGTTCGGCACGACGCAGGTCATCGATTCCGTCACCGGATCGCAGCGGCTGACGGCGACGGCGACGACCGGCAATGTCGCGCTCCGGCCGGAGCGTGCCCGCACCTTCACGGCGGGCGTGGTGCTGCAACCCCGCTTCGCGCGCAGGCTGCACATTTCGGTCGATTATTATGACGTGAACATCCGGGGCGCGATCTCCACCCTCGGCGCGCAGACCCTGCTCGATCGTTGCAATGCGGGCGCCAGCGAATTCTGCCAGTTCATCACCCGCGACAGCAGCCGCAACATCACCCTTATCACGCTGGCCCAGCTCAATCTCAATGCCGTGAAGACGCGCGGCCTGGATTTCGAGCTGGAATATCGCCTGCCACTGTCCACGCTCTTCCCCAGTTCGACGGCCAACCTCAATTTCCGCCTCGTCGCGAACAAGGCGCTGGAGCTGACGACCGTCGACAGCAGCGGATCGATCGATCGCGTGGGCCAGACCGGTCTCGCGGTGGGCGCCACCGGCGGCGTGCCCGATTATTCGCTGAACGGCACGATCACCTATCTCGACGGGCCGTTCACCGGCTCCGTGAACATGCGTTACATTCCGCGCGGCATCTATGATGTCACGCTCGTCGGCCCGCAGGACAAGGGCTATTCGCCGACGCTTGCCAACAGCATCAACGACAATCGCGTCGCATCGGCCTTCTATACGAACCTTTCGCTGGATTACGCGATCGGGCCGAACCGGAAGATCCACATGTTCGGCGTCGTCAACAATCTGTTCGACAAGGATCCGCCGGTCTCGCCGGGCACCACGGTGACCAATCCCGTGCTGTTCGACGTGATCGGGCGTACGTTCCGCGTCGGCGTGAGGTTCGCGCTTTGATATCGTCGCGCCGCCTCGCGGATCGGCTGCTGGCCTGCGCGGTGGCGGCCGGCGTGGCCGGCGTGGCGGCGGCGGCCACGCCGGTCGCCTCCGTGCGCGAGGGCACGGTAACGGGAACGGTCGATGGAGATGTCGAACGCTTTCTGGGCGTGCCCTATGCCGCGCCGCCGATCGGCCCGGATCGGTGGCGGCCGCCCCGCCCTGCGGCGAAGCGGGCGGCCATTCTGGCGGCGGAGAACCAGCCGGCGGCCTGCATTCAGGCGCCGCCAGCCGGCCCGACACCCGCACCCGCGACGAGCGAGGACTGCCTTTACCTCAATCTGTGGCGTCCTGCCGCAACCACGCCGGGCGCGCGCCTGCCCGTCTTCGTCTGGATCCATGGCGGGGCGTTTCGCGCGGGATCGATTTCCGATCCGCGCATTCAGGGTGATCTGCTCGCCCGGCGCGGCATCATCGTCGTCACGATCCAGTATCGCCTGGGCGTGCTCGGCTTCCTCAGCCATCCGGGCCTGAGCGCCGAATCCGCCGATCATGTCTCCGGCAATTATGGCCTTCTGGATCAGATCGCCGCACTGAAATGGGTGAGGCAGAATATCGCGGCGTTCGGCGGAGATCCCGCGAAGGTCACGATCGGAGGCCTTTCCGCCGGCGCCATTTCCACCGCAATGCTCGCCTCGGCGCCGCAGGCACGCGGGCTTTATCGCGGCATCGTCTCGATGAGCGGGGGATCCTTCGCGCCGCCGCGCAGCCCCAGCGAGGCCGGCGAGAATATGGAGCCCCTGCGGGAGAGCGAGAAGAACGGCGCGCGCTTTGCGGAAGGCCTGGGCGCGCGCGACATCGCCGCCCTTCGCGCGGTTCCGGCCGCCACCCTCGCCACGGCGGACACGCGGGGGGTGGGCTGGCCCGTGATCGATGGCCTCGTGATACCGGGCGATGAATATCGGCTCTGGCAGGAACGGAAGATCGCGGACGTGCCCCTGCTGCTGGGCACCACCGCCGATGAGGGCTTCTCCTTCTCCCGCATCGGGACGCTGGATCAATATCGGGCCGAAGTGGCGCGCCGCTATGGCAGCTTCGCGCCGGACATCCTGCGCGCCTATCCCGCCGCGACCGATGCCGAGGCGGTGCGCCAGGGGCGCGATCTGACCCGCGACGTGATGTTCGGCTGGGGCACCTGGATCTGGGGGACGCTTCAGGCACGATACGGGAAGGCGCCGGTCCATTCCTATTATTTCGCGCATGTGCCACCGCGCGACGCGCGGACTCCGCCGGATGCCGGCGCCGTCCACGGCGGCGACCAGCCCTACCCCTTCGGCATCGCGCATCAGGACCGTGCCTGGACGGACAGCGATCGCCGCATCTCCGACGCGATGCTCCGCTATTTCGCGAATTTCGTGAAGACGGGCGATCCGAACGGCAATGGCCTGCCGGCCTGGCCGCGCCTTGCTGCGGAAGGGCAGCAGGTGCTGCGGATCGATGACGATCTGGCGGCCGGCCCCGTCGCCAATCGCGCGGGCATCGAAACCATCGATCGCTACATGGCCCTGCGCCGCGAACAAAGCGGGCTGGGGGCCCCGAAATGAAGCGCTTCCTTGCAATCGCGCTGCTCGGGCTTTCGATCCCCTCGTTCGCGACTCAACCCCCGGCTGGCGACAGGCCGCCAACGGGCGACCTCCACATCGCGCATCGCCTGCCCTCCGGCTTCGACAGCAGCTACCGCCTGTACGTGCCGGAGAACTGGAAGCCGGGCGACCGCTGGCCGCTCGTCACGATCCTGCATGGCGGCGGCGGCGACGAGAACAGCCCGTTCGATCGCACACCGGGCTTTCGCGAAAAGATCGAGGCAGCGGCGCGACGGCACCACTTCATCCTGCTTTCGCCGCGCGGCAACAAGGGCTGGTTCGGCGCGCGCATGATCCCCGAAGGCGATGCGCGTCCGATCGGCCCCGGCATCTACCGCTGGCCGCCCGCAGGCGCGATCACAGGCCCCTCGCCCAGGCTTCCGCCGTTGAGCGACGAGGATCTGGCAGTGTCCGAAGAGGATGCGATCGCCACTGCGGATGCCGTGCGCCAGGCCTATGGCACGGATCCCGCGCGCAATTTCCTGGTGGGGAACTCGGCGGGATCGATCGCGACGCTTCATCTCGTTCAGGCGCATCCGGGGCGATGGTGCGCGATCGCGCCCAGCGACGGGCCGATGGACCCCGCCACCTATCCCTATGCGCGCGCCAGGGGGGCGATCCGCGCCGCCCTGTTCGTGCATGGCGACGATGATCGCACCGCCCCGATAGAAAGCATGCGCACGATCGCGGAGGGCTTTCGCGGCGCCGGCGTGCCCACCCGCTTCATCACCGTGAAGGGCGGCGCGCACGATACCAGCTGGCACATCGCGCTCCCCCGCATCTTCTCCTTTTTCGCAAGTCAGCGCTGTCCGGCGCAACGCTAGGGACCTCCATGCTCTCCTATCCTGATCTCCATCTGGCCATAGACGGCGACCATATCCGCGACGGGCGCGAGACGCTGCCCGTGCTCAATCCTGCGACCGGCCGGGAAATCGCGCGGCTGCCAATCGCGACGGAAGCTGACGTCGCACGCGCCCTGGCGACAGCGGAGCGCGCGTTCAGGCTCTGGAGCGCGACCCCGGCCGAGGAGCGCGCCGCCGTGCTCCGCAGGACGGGTGCCCTGCTGCGCGAGCGTTCGGCGCAGATCGCCGCCATCGCCACGATGGAGCAGGGCAAGACGATCGCGGAAGCCACGGCCGAGGTGGCAATGGCGGCCGCCTCGTTCGAATGGGCGGCGGAGGAGGCGCGGCGCATCTACGGCCGGATGCTCGTGCGCCCGTCCGGCCGTCGATCGATCGTCACGCGCGAGCCGGTCGGCCCGATCGCCGCATTCGCGCCCTGGAATTTCCCGATCGACAATCCGGCGCGCAAATTTTCCGCGCCGCTCGCCGCCGGCTGCTCCGTCATCCTCAAGCCCGCCGAGGAATCGCCGGCCTCCGCGCTGGCCGTGCTCTCCGCGCTTGCCGATGCGGGTCTTCCGGCCGGCGTCGCCCAGATCCTGTTCGGCGTGCCCGATCGCATCTCGCGGCAACTGATCGCCTCTCCGGTCATCCGCCAGGTGTCGCTCACGGGTTCGGTGGTGGTCGGCAAGGCACTGATGCGGCTGGCGGCGGACGGCATGAAGCGCACCACCTTCGAATTGGGCGGGCACGCGCCCGTCCTGATCTTCGACGATGCCGATCTCGATCGGGCCGTGACGATGACGGCCACCTCCAAATATCGCAATGCGGGCCAGGTCTGCATTTCGCCCACGCGATTCTATGTGCAGGCAGGCGTCTATGATCGCTTCGTCGACATGTTCGCGCAGCGCGCATCCGCGATGGTCGTGGGCGACGGGGCCGATCCCGCCACCAACATGGGGCCGATGGCCAATGCCCGGCGCCTTCCGGCGATGGAGCGGCTCATCGACGATGCCATGCGCCATGGCGCGCGGCTGGTGACGGGCGGCGTGCGCGGCAATGGCGAGGGCTTCTTCTGGCGGCCGACCGTGCTGGCGGATGTTCCGCGCGGGGCGGCTATCATGAATGAGGAGCCGTTCGGCCCCATCGCCGCCATGGCGCGCTTCGAAAGCTTCGACGAGGCGATCACCGAGGCCAATCGCCTGCCTTACGGGCTGGCCGCCTATGCCTTCACGCAATCCGCCGATCGCGCGCTCGCGCTCGGGCCGGCGCTGGAGGCGGGCATGGTCGGCATCAACACGACGATGGTCGCAGGCGCGGATTCGCCCTTCGGCGGCGTCAAGGAAAGCGGCCACGGATCCGAGGAAGGCCCCGAGGGCGTGGAATCCTGCCTCATCACCAAAGCCATCCATCAGGGCTGAGCCAGCCGCAGCAGGATTTCCCTATGACCGACACCGCACCATCCTCCCCGGCCTATCGCCGGATCGCCGCCGAAGAGGCATTCTTTCCCATCGAGGTGGAGCGCGCCTATCGCGATCTGCTGGAGGCCGGCGATCATGGCGATCCCGGCTTCGAGAGCGCGATGGGCTATTTCCTCAACAGCCCCAGCGAACGGGCAACCGATGTGCGCCGCCGGCTGCTGGATCTCGGAGACGAGCGGATTGCGGACATGGACGTCGCCGGCATCGACATGCAGATCATCGCGCTGACGTCGCCCGGGGTGCAGGTGTTCCGGCGCGATCTGGCGGTTGGCCTGGCGGCATTATCCAACGATCGACTGGCCGAGGCGGTGCACCGCCATCCCGCCCGCTTCGCCGGAATGATCGCGATTGCGCCGCAGGATCCGGACGCGGCCGCGCGCGAGATCGAACGCGGCACCGCGCTCGGCCTCAAGGGCATCATCGTCAATTCGCACACGCTGGGCGATTATCTGGATCAGCCCCGCTTCGCGGCGATCCTGGAGGCGGCCGAAGCCTGCGATCAGCCGCTCTACGTGCATCCCAATACGCCCAGCCCGCGCATGATCGCGCCTTTCCTGGAGGCCGGGCTGGAAGGCGCATTGTTCGGCTTCGGCGTCGAGACCGCGCTTCACGCGCTGCGCCTCATCACCAGCGGCGCCTTCGATCGCTATCCCAAATTGCGGATGGTGCTCGGCCATCTTGGCGAGGCCCTGCCCTTCTGGCTCTACCGGCTCGATTTCATCCACGGCGGCACGGTGCGTTCACAGCGATATGATTTCATGAAGCCGCTGCAAAAGCCAATCAGCGGCTATATGCGCGAAAACGTCTGGATCACGACGAGCGGCATGGCCTGGCAGCCCGCCGTGAGCTTCACCCAGCAGGTGCTCGGCGTCGATCGCGTGCTCTATGCGATGGACTATCCCTACCAATATGTGCCGGATGAGGTGCGCTGGATGGATGATCTGCCGCTCTCGCCGGAGCAGATGAAGCTGTTTTACGAAGGCAATGCCCGGCAGGTCTTCGGCCTGTAGCGCGGTGAGACGGGCGGAGGCGCTTCAGGCGATCCGGTCAGGCTGTCGTCGGCGCGGCAGCCCATTCGACCACGGCGCCCGGATGCGCCTCCACCGTTTTCCGTGCGATTTCGACCAGCGCCTCTTCCGTTGCCGGAGACAGGCCCGGCCCACACACCATTGCGACTTCCATGCGGACGACAGGATTCACGATCCTGTGCGCGACGAGCGTCTGATCCTCGATATCGTCGATGAACATGCCGCAGCTGGCAACGGTGCTCTCGCTGCCGTGCAGAACGAGCGCGCGCCGCAGATTGCCGGGCTCCAGTTCCTGCGCGATATTCAGCCTGATGCCGGCGCGTGCCGCCTCCCGATCCAGATATTGCCGCGGCACATGATCGCGCGGCCCCACCGTCAGGCGATGATTGGCGAGATCGGAAAATTGCACGTCGCCCGGCGGCAGCACGCCGGGCGGCGCGATGAGATGAAGATATTCGCAGTAAAGCGAGATCGCCCTCAGATCCCTTACCGGCACCGCCACGATGCAGATCGCGACGTCCAGCATACCTTCGCGCACATCGTTGATGAGGTTCGTCGACAGGCCCTCGCGGAAGGCGACGCCCATAGCCTCTCCCGACACACGCAGCCCCACCAGCGCGGGGCCCAGCAGATGCTGCGGAGTGGGTGACAGGCCGATCCGGATCTGCGGCCTCTGCGCGATCACGCGACGGCTGATCTTCTGCTTCGCCTCCGTCGCCATGGCGAGGATACGTTCCGCATCGGCCAGGAAAATGGCGCCGGCATCGCTGAGATCCACGCCGCGCGAATGCCGCACGAGCAGCGGCGCCCCGAGTTCCAGCTCCAGTTGCTTCACCTGATAGCCGAGGCCGGGCTGCGATACGTTGAGCCGGCGGGCGGCGGCGGCGAAACTCCCCATCCTCGCGACGGTCACGAAGTCACGGATCTGGCGCAGCTCCATCGGGTCTCTCTCCTGACGCCCGCCTATAGAATTATTTTTAGGCTAGCTATCAAAAATCTCGGAATTCCTGAGGCGATAGGTCTCTGCCATAACAATCCCAACGAAAGTGGCGGATTTTCGCAGCCATGCTGGGCGAGGAGAGATCGTGAAGGCATTTCCCAACAGCCGCAATTTCACGGGCTATTTCGCCCCCTCCAGGATCGAGGCCGATATCGCGGATCTCGAGGTGATCCAGGGCGCGGTTCCCGCAGAGATTGACGGCATCTTTCACCGCGTGGCCCCCGATCCGCATTTCCCGCCGCTGGGCGAGGACGACATCTGGTTCAACGGCGATGGCATGGTGACGGCCTTCGCCTTCCGTGATGGCCGCGTCGACCTGAAACAGCGGTGGGTGGAAACGGACAAGTTCAAGCTGGAGCGCGAGGCCGGGCACGCGCTGTTCGGTGCCTATCGCAATCCGCTGACCGACGATGAGTCCGTCGAGGGCGTCTATCGCGGCACCGCCAACACCAATGTCGTCGTCCATGCGGGCGTCCTGCTGGCGTTGAAGGAAGACAGCCCCCCCGTCGCCATGGATCCGGTCAGCCTCAAGACGATCGGCAACTGGGATTTCCACGGGACGATGAAGAGCCCGACCTTCACCGCCCATCCGAAGATCGACACGCGCACGGGCGAACTGCTTGCCTTCGGCTATGCCGCGCGCGGCCTGCTGACCCGCGACATGGTCTATTATGTGATCGGTCCGGACGGGCGGGTGGCCCACGAGGTTTGGTTCGAGCTTCCCTATTATTGCATGATGCACGATTTCGGCATCACCGAGAATTACGTGATCTTCCATGTCGTGCCGATCACCTCGAACTGGGAACGGCTGGAGCAGGGCAAGCCGCATTTCGGCTTCGATACCGAGCGGGACATCTATCTGGGCGTGCTGCCGCGCCGGGGCACGGCGGAGGATCTGCGCTGGTTCCGCGGGCCGAACCAGTTCGCCAGCCATGTGATGAACGCCTTTGACGAGGGCACGAAGATCCACTTCGATACGCCTGCCGCATCGGGAAACATGTTTCCCTTCTTTCCCGACATCAACGATGCGCCGTTCGATCCCGTCGCCGCGCAGGCGCACATGACACGCTGGACCGTCGACATGGCCGCCAACGAGGATGGCATCGCCGCACGACGGCTGACCGATCTCGTCGGCGAATTTCCCCGGATCGACGATCGCTTCGCCGGGCGCCCCTATCGGCACGGCTACATCCTCGCGCAGGACAAGGACAAGCCGTTCGAGGTGGGCGGCGCGAAGAGCGCCACGGGGCTGATGATGAACACCCTCGCCCATATCGATATCGAGACGGGCGCGGTGGACAGCTGGTGGATCGGGGCGACCAGTTCGTTGCAGGAACCGGCCTTCATCCCCCGGCCCGGATCGACGCAGGAAGGCGACGGCTGGCTGGTGGTCGTGGAAAATCTCCTGGTCGAGATGCGCTCCAATCTGCTGCTGTTCGATGCGCGCAATCTGTCCGCCGGGCCGGTCGCCACCATCGTCGTGCCGATGCGGCTCCGTCCCGCGCTCCACGGCAATTTCGTGGCTGGCGGCCAATTGCAGGCGGCCGTCGCTTGACCGGGGATCCCGTCACGCGCGGGTGGGGCACGGCGCGCTATCGCGGCTGGGCGCTCACCCTGCTGCTGCTGATCTACGCTTCGAACTTCGTCGATCGCGTGATTCTCGCAGCCCTCGGCCCCGCCATCCGCGCCGATCTCAAGATCAGCGCCACGCAGTTGGGGCTGCTGGGCGGGATCGCCTTCGCCCTTTTCTACACGCTTCTCGGCATTCCGATCTCGCGGCTGGCGGAACGGCGCAGCCGCGTCGGCATCATCGCGCTGGCCACCGCGCTGTGGTCGGGCATGACGGCCCTGTGCGGCACGGCGACGGGTTTCGCGCAGTTGCTGCTCTTCCGGGTCGGCGTCGGCATCGGCGAGGCGGGCCTCACGCCTCCGGGCTATTCGCTGATCTCCGATTATTTCCCCCGGCATCGGCGCGCATCGGCGCTGTCCATCTTCCTGCTCGGCATTCCGCTGGGTTCGTTTCTCGGCGCCACCGTTGGCGGCTGGGTAGCGCGAACCTATGGCTGGCGGGTCGCCTTCTTCGTCGTCGGCCTGCCCGGGCTGATCCTCTCGCTGCTCGCTTGGGCCACCCTGCGCGAGCCACCGCGTGGCGCGACCGATCCGGTGCGCCGGCAGGATGACGCGACCCCGCCGTTGCGGGCCGTCTTCGCCACGCTGGCCGCGCGCCGCTCGTTCAAGCATATCGCCCTGGCGGCTTCGCTCACCAGCTTCGCCAATTTCGGCAACAACCTCTTCCTGCCGACCTTCTTCGTACAGGCCCACCAGCGCGATATCGCGACGGCGGGGCTGCTGTTCGGCCTGCTCACCGGCGTGGCGGGTATCCTCGGCACGTTCATCGGCGGCTTCGGCACGGACCATGCCGGCCGCCACGATCGCCGCTGGACATTGTGGCTGCCAGCGATCGGCCTGCTCGCCGGCGCGCCCTTCTTCATGCTGGGCGTCAGTCTGCCCGGCTGGAAAAGCGGCTTCGCGGTGATGCTCGTCTCCAGCATCTTCTTCTATTCCTGGTCTCCCTCGCTCAACGGCGCCCTGCAGAACATGGTCGGCGCGCGGATGCGCGCGTCCGCCGCCGCGATCCTGTCGGTCATCTTCAATCTCATCGGCACGGGCCTGGGGCCGGTGTTCGTGGGCTGGCTGAACGATCTCTATGCGAGCCAGGCCTTCGCGCTCGGCGATTATGCCACTTTGTGCGCGGGCGGCCATTCGGCGGCGGGGGCCTCCGCCGCGACCGCCCATGCCTGTGCCAGCGCGGCGGCCTACAGTTCGCGCTGGGCGATCATCACCACCGCGCTCGCTTATCCCTGGGCAGCGCTCCACTTCTATCTCGCCGGGCGCAGCCTGCGCGAAGACATCGCCGCACAGGATGCGGCCGAAGCCGCCTGACCGGAGTTATCATGACAGACGTTGCGCACCCTTTTCT
The DNA here is from genome assembly GCF_003248515.1 of Sphingomonas sp. Lineage (GTDB taxonomy): Bacteria > Pseudomonadota > Alphaproteobacteria > Sphingomonadales > Sphingomonadaceae > Sphingomonas_I. The sequence goes on along the minus strand of NZ_QFOB01000002.1, from coordinate 392,382 downwards.
GCCGAAGCTGGAACACGCCTTTTCGATCGAGATCCGGCTGCAACCCTCGATGCGGGTGGAACCCAATCCGATCGGCGCATCGCGCGTCGCCGTCTATATCGAGGAAGGCATTATCGATGGGCCGCTGCTGCGCGGCCGCGTGCTGCCGATGACGGGCGGTGACTGGGCGCTGCTGCGGCCGGACGGCACCATCGATTTCGATGCGCGCTACATGCTCGAACTGGAGGATGGCTCGATCGTCTACATGCAGAATCGCGGCTATCGCTGGGCCTCGGAAGAGGCGATGGCCAAGCAGGCGCGACGTGAGGACGTGCCGTTCGAGGATTATTATATGCGCGTGTCGCCCAAGTTCGAGGTCCGCACGGGCCCCCACGACTGGCTCACGCGCCATGTGTTCGTCGGCGTGGGCGAGAAGATCCCGACCGGCAATCGCATCCACTATTTCGTCGTGCGCTGAGCCGCTTATCCGCCGGCGGCGGGGGCGCCTCGGCGGCCCATCCCGCCGCCCCGGTCATTCACGATCCGATCTGCGCTTCCCCAAATCAGCCGCCGGTTCATGTTGCGAGCGATCCGGGGAGCCGCCGGCGCGTTGAAGCCGTGTCAGCGAAGCGTGATGCACTCAGCGTCGAACTCGCGCGCCAGTTCGGCCAGTGTGACAGCACCCAGCCGCGCGATCAGCAGGTGCTCAGCGTCCCGCAGAGCGCCCTCGACCGCCGCATTCACGACCTTCTCCACCGCGCAGTCCGGGCTCGGATGCTCGTTCCCGATCGCGAAGAGGCGCGGGCCACCGACGGCATGGTGGATGTCGAGCAGCGATACGGTCTCAAGATCCACCGCGATCGCCCAACCCCCGCCATGCCCCTTCTCGGATCGCACATATCCCGCGTCACGCAGCCCGGCCATCGTGCGCCGGACCACGACGGGATTGGTCCCGAGCATGTGGGCGATCGCATCGGACGTAATCGGACCATCGTGCCGCACCATGTGGAGCAGGACGTGCAGCATCCGGGAAAGGCGACTGTCGGTGCGCATGACGTGATCCTCGACGGGCCGGCCGGGATTGGCAAGCAGGACACATCACGATACTTATCATGTTACGTGATTCGCGGAGTGCCGACGATGCTCGAATATGAGAACCCCGACTATTGGGACGCCGCTGCCCGGCACTATGAGGAAACGGCCCATCCCTTCACCACCCGTTTTGCGGAGGCAGCGCTCGCGCGGGTTTCGCTGACGGCCGAAAGCCGGGTGCTCGATGTCGCCGCAGGCACAGGCGCGCTGGCACTGCTGGCGGCGCGGACGGGTGCGGAAGTGCTTGCGACCGACTTCTCGCCCGGCATGGTCGCACGCCTTGCCGCCGCTGACCTGCCCAACGTCAGGGCGCAGGTTATGGATGGACAGGCACTGGCGCTCGACGATAGCAGCTTCGATGCCGTCTTCTCGATCTTCGGCGTCATCATGTTTCCCGACTGGCGCAAGGGCCTGGCCGAGATGGCGCGGGTAACGCGGCCCGGCGGATATGGCGTCGTCGCGACTTGGCGGAACAGGGGCGCGGCCACCTTCCTGCTGCTCGGTCAGATCCGCCGACAGCTGTTTCCCGAACGCGCCGGCATGACGATGCCGGCTGCGGTGCAGGCGCTCAGCGAGCCTGCGGACTTCGCCCGCGAGATGATCGCGGCCGGATATCGCGATCCACAGATAGATCATGTGACGCACGACTATATGCTCGATACCGCCGCGCTTGCCGAACCGGATTCCCTGTTCGGGATGTCACCCGACTGGACCAGCCTGAGCGATCCGGAAAAGGCCGCCGTCGTCGCCGAGATACGGACGATCGCCGGTACGCGCTCTATGCTGCCGGTTGCGTCGACCGCGCTGGTGGCGACGGCGCGACGCTGACATCCCGAGCATCGAAGGCCATGAATCCCGGGCCGGAAATGGCGCAACAAGCCCATTTGTTTGGTCCCGGCATCTGGTGGAGCGGGGGTTCGCGACACCGACCCGCCCCCCCCTGCCACGGGCCATATCAGACTGATCGACAAGATGGCCACCCGCATGCCCATCTCCTCCCTCGCCGGATCAGTTGCGGGCTTGCTCGACCGGGTCCGGAATCGCCGCCCCCATCCGGTTCTAGAGACGATAGACTTTCGCCGCCGTGCCCCCGAAAATCGCATCGCAGGCACCTTCGCCCAGCGCCGCCACCCGATCCGTCACCAGATCATGCCAGCCGCGATAATCGCCCCCCAGGAGCATCACCGGCCAGTCGCTGCCCCACATCGTCCGCTCGGCACCGAATAGCCGGACGACATCACCGATATAGGGCCCGATATCCTCGGGGCACCAATCCGCGGCCGCCTCGGTTATCAGGCCCGACAGTTTGCAATGGACGTTTGGGCACTCCGCCAGATCAAACAGGCTGCGCGCCCAGCCCGCACGATCGCCCGAGGCGATATCCGGCTTGGCCGCGTGATCGACGACGATCGTCAGCCGTGGATGGGCGCGGGCGAATTGCGCGATCGCGGAAATATGGCGTGGGCGGATCAGCGCATCGAATACGAGGCCGTGATCCACCATCGTCTCGATCGCGGGGGCAACGGCAGGGTCGAGGATCCAGTCGGTCGGCAGATCCTGCAACATCGGGCGGATGCCGCGCAGCCGGGGATGACCAGCCAGATCGGACAGGCGCCGATCCGCATCGGGCGCCTTGAGATCCATCCACCCGACGACGCCTGCGATCGAGGGCGTGCGATCCGCCAGATCCAGGAGCCATGTCGTATCGCGGCTGTCGGGCTGCGACTGGACGGCGACGGTGGCATCGATGGCCAATGCAGCGAGATGCGGCTCCAGCGCCCCGGGCAGGAAATCCCGGCAGATCGCCGGCAGATCCGCGCCCGGCCACGTCTGCCCGTTCCGGCCGATCTGCCAGTAATTCTGATGGGCGTCGACGCGCATCGGACGGATCACAGCTCCACGATAGCCTTTATCACCCCCGCCTCCGGACGCATCCATTCCGGCAAGCGCTCTGGCAAGGCGGGCAAAGGCGCGCTGTGGGTGTGAAAGGCCCTCGTCGGCACGCGGCCGTCGCGCATCGCGGCGATCACAGCCCGGAAATCCTCGACGGTGGCGTTGCGACTGCCGAGCAGGGTCGTTTCCCGCTTGTGGAATTCCGGATCGTCAAAACTGATCTCGCCCGGCACAATCGATACCAGCACATAGGCGCCGCCATGGGCCACATACGCGAAGCCCGCCGCCATCGCCCGGGCATTGCCGGTGGCATCGAAAACCACATCGAAGAATTCGCCCGCGCTCACCTCGGCCAGTCGGGCGCCGGTATCCCCCTCCAGCGCGATCGCCTGCCGCACGCCGAGCCGTTCGACGGCGAAGGCGGCACGCGCGGCATTGCCATCCAGAACCGTGACCTCGCCACCGGCCTCCCGCGCGAAAACCGTCACCGCCAGCCCGATCGGCCCCGCCCCCACGACCAGCACCCGTTGCCCGGCCGTCACGCTGCCGCGCGCGACGGCATGGTGCCCGATCGCCAGGAACTCGACCATCGCCGCCTCGTCAAGCGACAGGCCAGTCGCATCCAGCACGTAGCGCGCATCGACCGACAGATATTCCGCCATGCCGCCGTCGCGGTGAACGCCCAGCACGGCGATGTTCCGGCAGCAATTGGTCTTGCCGCGCCGACAGGCGACGCACTCGCCGCAGAACATGTACGGCATCACGGACACGATCTGGCCGGCGAAAAAACGCCCGCCCTCATCGCCGTCGACCACTTCCCCGGACAGTTCATGACCAAAGATGCGCGGATAGCTGAGATAGGGCTGGGTGCCGCTGAAGATGTGATAGTCGGTACCGCACATGCCGACACGACGGATCCGGATCAGCACTTCGCCGGGCCCGCGTTCGGGCCGGTTCCTCCGGGCGATCTCCAGTTCACCCGGTTGCGGGCAGACGAGAACGGTCATGCTCATGGGATGGCCTCCACCCGGGTTCGCAGACAGGACATGGCGAACAGGCCGATCACGCCGAAGCAGAAAGCGGGCACCAGCATCGCAAGAGTGATCCCGGCCTTGTCGGACAGCAGGCCCATCGCTCCCGTCAGCGCAGCGCCACCGATGATCGCCATGATAATCAGCGAGGCACCCGCCCGACGCAGCGGCCCCAACCCTTCCACGCCCAGGGCAAAGATCGTCGGAAACTGGATCGACAGGAAGAAACTGGCAGCGACCAGCGCATAAAGGCCGGTCCGTCCACCCACGAGGGCCGCGACCAGCGCCAGAGCCAGCGCGAGACCGGCGAAGGCGCCCAACAGGAATGCCGGGCTGATGCGCGCCATCATCGCGGTGCCGAGGAAGCGCCCGACGGCGAACAGTATCAGCGATATGAAAAGCATGTCGGCCGCCGCCCGCTCGCCAATGCCGGGCTGGTTTGCCTCGGCATAGCGGATCGTGAAGCTCCAGAGGCCGACCTGCGCGCCGACGTAGAAGAACTGGGCAAGTGTGGCGAACAACAAGCGCGGCCGGGAGAATATCTCCGTGAAGGAAGGCCGATCCCCCGATGCAGCCAGCCTATGTGCGGGCGCCGCCTCCGGAAAGCGGACGCTGGCCGCCGCCGCCGCAAATAGCAGCACCACGAGGCCGATCACCAGATAGGGCGCCTGAACCGCCTGAATTTCCTGCCGATAATAAGCGAGCTGATCGGCCATGCTCATCGCTGCCAGCGTCGCATCGTCATGCTGAATGCCGGACAGGATGAAATTACGCCCGATAAGGATGCCGCTGATCGCGCCCAGCGGATTGGCTGCCTGCGCCCAGTTCAACCGGCGTGCCGCCGTCGCCGGATCGCCTACCTCCGTCATGAGCGGATTGGCGGAGGTTTCCAGGAAGGCGAGGCCTGCGGCAATCACGAACAAGGCCGTCAGGAACAGGGAATATTGCGAGAGCGCGGCCGCCGGATAGAAAAGCAGAGCGCCCGCCCCATAAAGCAACAGACCGAGCACGATCGCGGCCTTGTACCCCTTCGCCTGCATGGTGAGCGCGGCCGGGATCGCGAACAGGAAATAGCCGAGATAGAAGACCTGCTGGATGAAGCTGGTGCCGAAATCCGAAAGGACGAACGCCTTCTTGAACTGGGCGATCAGGATGTCGTTCAGGTTGTTCGCCATCCCCCACAGGAAGAACAGGCAGACCGTAATGGCGATCGCCGCCCGGTAGCCCCCGTTGGACGTGGTACGCGGTGGCGTGTCGACCGCTGCAGACATCGATCCCATCCCATCCTCTCCATTTTCGTCGCCTGCCCCTTTTGTGGATTATGCAAGCGCCCGATCGAGATGCGTGTAGCCCCCGTCGGGTAGATCCATTGTCCCGTGGTGTGCGCCGATCGTTCGGAGAGCAGGAACACCACCATGTCGGCGATTTCCCGATCCGTCGTCATGCGGTGGCCGAGCGGGATGCGCGCCGTGATCTCCGCAAGCTTCGCAGGCGGATCGTCGAACGTATCCAGCCAACTGCGATAGAGCGGCGTCATTACCTCGGCTGGCAGTACGGCGTTGACGCGCACGTCGCTCTTCGCCAGCGACGCGGCCCATTCGCGGGTCAGCCCCGGTTGCACGGGCTTCGGCCGACGATCGTCGGGATCGCCCCTTCCTCGGCCAGCACGGTCGCGATCGCGCCGCCAATCCCGGCACCGCCGCCGGTGACGATGACGACCTTGCCGTCAAGGCCCAGTTTCACGCCGCCGCCTCCATCCGGGGATGGCGATAATGTTCGATCGAGGCCGGCTTCATCTCGATCGAGAAACCCGGCCGGACCGGCGGCATGTAGGCCGCGCCGCGGATCACGCAGGGATCGACGAAATGCTCGTGCAGATGGTCGACATATTCGATCACCCGCCCCTCCCGCGTGCCCGAAATCGCGACATAATCGATCATCGACAGATGTTGCACATATTCGCACAGGCCAACGCCGCCGGCATGCGGGCAGACCGGCAGATCATATTTGGCCGCCATCAGCATCACGGCCAGAATTTCGTTGAGCCCCCCGATCCGGCAACTGTCGATCTGCACGATATCGATCGCACCGGCCATGATGAACTGCTTGAACATGATACGGTTCTGGCACATCTCGCCGGTGGCGACCTTGATGTCGCCGATGCCACGCTTGATCGCGGCATGCCCCAGCACGTCATCGGGGCTGGTCGGTTCCTCGATGAACCAGGGTTTGGCGAACGACAGGGCATTCACCCAATCGATCGCCTGTTTCACTTCCCACACCTGATTGGCGTCGATCATCAGCCGTACGTCGAGGCCGACCGCCTCGCGCGCGATGCGCAGCCGGCGAACGTCATCGTCCAGATCACGCCCGACCTTCAGCTTCACATGCCGGAAGCCGGCATCCACCGCCGCCCGCGCCAGCGCGCGCAGCTTCTCGTCCGGATAGCCGAGCCAGCCGGCAGATGTCGTATAGCAGGGATAGCCTTCGGCTTCGAGGATCGCGATCCGCTCGGCCTTGCCACCCTCCCGCGCGCGCAGCAGATCCAGCGCCTCGTCGGGCGTGACGCAATCGGTGAGATAGCGGAAGTCGATCGCGCGGACGATCTCCTCCGGGCTCATGTCGGCGACCAGCCGCCAGACCGGCTTGCCCACCGCCTTCGCCCACAGATCCCACACCGCATTGACGATCGCGCCGGTCGCCAGATGCATCGCCCCCTTGTCCGGCCCGATCCACCGCAACTGGCTGTCGCCCGTCAGATGCCGCCAGAAGCGGCCGGCATCCTGCTGAATCCACGCGAGATCGAGGCCGACGATCAGGTGCCGCGCCGCCTCGATCGCGGCCACGCACACTTCGTTGCCCCGGCCGATCGTGAAGGTCAGGCCATGCCCCTCCAGACCCGGACTGTCCGTTTCGAGGATCACATAGGCCGCCGAATAATCGGGATCCGGGTTCATCGCATCCGATCCATCGAGCCGCTCGCTCGTCGGAAAGCGGATGTCCGCTGTTCGCAGGCCGGTGATGCGGGTCATTCGTTGGTCCATCCCCCGTCGATGATGGCGGTCGTGCCCGTCATGAATCCGCTCTCGTCCGAGCCGAGATAGACGGCGAGCGCGGCAATCTCCTCCGGCCGGCCAAGCCGCCCCATCGGCTGCCGCTCGGAGAAGGCCCGATAGGTATCCTCATAGGTCACCCCCGTCCGCCCGGCCTGCTCGCGCATCCGCTGGAGCAGCGAGGGTGATTCCACCGTGCCAGGGCAGATGGCGTTGCAGCGCACCTGTTCCCGCGAATAATCGGCAGCGACAGCCTTGGTCAGGCCGACAACCGCCGCCTTCGACGCGCCGTAGGCAAAGCGGCCCCTCACCCCGATCAGCGAGGAAGCGACCGACGAGACGTTGACGATCGACCCGCCGCCCGCCGCGATCATCCCGGGCAGATAGGCGCGGATCGATCGATACATGGCGGTGGCGTTCAGCGAGAAGGCCAGATCCCAGTCGGCCGGCGGACAATCGAGGATCGTGCCGGCATGGACGATGCCGGCGGCGTTGACGAGGATGTCGATCGGTCCGGTTCGTTCCGGCAAAGCATCGATCGCGGCATGATCGGTGAGATCCAGCGCGATCGAGTTCGCGAAATCCTCGACCAGCGCCCCGTCACGATCGAGCGCATGGACGACCGCGCCCTCCGCCACGAACGCATCCGCAATCGCCCGGCCGATGCCCTGCCCCGCCGCCGTCACCAGCGCCCGCTTGCCCGCCAATCTCACCGGAGCGAGCCCTTCATCTCATCTTTCATATTTAGAAGTTAGTTTTGTATTCGATGACGAGCAAGCGGAAACTGCCGTATTTGCGAGTATGATTGCGCCCCGAGACGCCAGCGATTACCGACGATGCATGGCCGAGGAAGCGGGAGCGAAGGACAAGGCACGCGGATATGCCGCCCCGGCGATCGAGAAGGGCTTCGACGTCATCGAGCTTCTCGCCGACTCTCCCGGCGGACTGACAATCAGCGAGATCGCGCAGCGGCTCGGCCGCTCCATCAGCGAACTGTTCCGGATCATCGTCGTGATGGAACGGCGGCGCTGGCTTTACAAAAATCCTTTCAGCGATCGCTACACGGTCACCTACCGGGTCCTGGAGGTCGCCTATCGCGCGACGCCCGCTCAGGCGCTGACGCTGGCCGCCGCACCGATCATGCATGATCTGACGCTGGCGACCAACCAGTCGTGCCACCTCGTCGTTCGCGCGGAAGGGCGCGGCCTGGTCGTCCTGCGCCAGGAAAATGCGGGGCCTTCGGGTTTCGCGATGCGGCTGGGCGCGGTGATCGATCTGGTGACGAGTTGCTCCGGCCACGTCTTGCTCGCCTATACGGAAGAGGAACGGCTCGACGCCGTGCTGGCGCATCTGCCGGAACCCTGGGCGATGCCCGAGGAGCAATTGCGCAAGAAGCTCTCCGCCGTTCGCCGGCGCGGTTATGAAAAGCAGCCGAGCGCGCGCGTCGCAGGCGTGACCGATCTCAGCTATCCGGTGTTCAGCCTGGGCGGCGGGATCGCCGCCGCGCTGACCATCCCTTACATCCTGATGATCGATGGATCGCAGGCCCATGATCTCGAAGGAATCCGCCATCTGCTGGGCGAGGCCGCGCGTCGCATCTCGTCGGAACTCGGCTGGTCAGCCTGACGTCGTAGCGCATGGGGCAGTCCAGCCCGGACTGCCCGCGCCCGCAGCCCCGCGACGTCACCGTCGGACCAGGCCGAAGGTGGCGATGGCCAAGGTTAAGATGACGGAGGGAAAGCTCTATCCGTTCGCCGCCATCGACCGCACCAGCAAGGTCGCCGTCACGCAATTCGTCGAGGACGCTCGCCGGCCTCCCGCCTTGTGAATAGTCCGGACGTCACAGCCAGACCGATTCATCCTCAATCCGATCCACCAGATGCCGGGACGGAACAGCTAGCGTCCGGTTGGGCAAACCCGCCCAGGCGGCTCGGCTTCGTTTGAATGAAGCATCAGATGGATCGAAGCCCGCCTCTTGCGGGCTTTTTGTTTCCCGCCTTGGTGGTATGCCTACCATGCAGCCCCGAGCTTATCTCGCGCCCCAATGGCCGGGACTGAGGTCAGGAAAACTGGCCGTAGAGACGCGGGAAAGAATGCCGCCGGAATAGCCGCGCAACGGGGACCGAAACGACCTCAGCGCACACGCCGCATATCGGCAAAGCGCCGGGATTGCGGGGATAAATCCCCGCAATCCTGACCTTTTTCTCAATTGGATCAGCCCCTTGGGGCTGAATGGTGCGGTCGAGAAGACTCGAACTTCCACGGCCTTTCGGCCACAACGACCTCAACGTTGCGCGTCTACCAGTTCCGCCACGACCGCACATCGAGAAGATGCCCCGGAAGGCTCCGGGGCGCTGGCAGGCGCGAGCCCCTAGCAGGGCTTTTGGGGACCTGCAACCGCTCCGTTCGCCCTGAATGCCGAAAGGTGCATTTGCCCCTCAACCGTTGCTGCCGACGAAGCTGACCGCGATCTTCGAGGATGTGTGCGGCACATCGACGGCGGCGGCATCGAAATCGATGCTCTTGCCGGGCGCCAGCCGCGCCTGGGGCCGCGTGATCGTCCAGGCATAGACCGTCTTGCCGGACGAATCCTTCAGCTCCGCCCGGATATCGGGCACGGCCTGATCGATCTGGGTGGGATTCCAGATGCGCCCGGATACGGCGAACAGCTCGCTCCCGCCTGCGATCATCCGCCAATCGGGCTGGCGGGTGATGGCGATGCCGAGCGGCACGCGCCGTTCGGACAGGCCAAGCCCATTGGCCACCTGCCCCGGCCCGAAGGCGATCAGCGCGATGGCGCCGCCCAACAGCAGCACGAGCAGGACGAGCCCGAGCGCCACCAGCGGCCCCTTGATCGAAGATCGCCTGCGCGGCGCCCGCGCTTCGGGCTCGGGGGCATCGACGGCGGCCTCTTCCGCCATGGCCGCCTCGACCACAGGCGCTTCGGTGGAAACCGGAGAAGGCGCGGAAGGCACCTCGGGCGTTATTCCGCCCGGCACCGCGCCGGCGGCAGGCTCGGGCGTGTCGACCGGCGCCACGCCGGGGGCCGCCTGCATCCAGCTGGTTCCACAGGCGCGGCATCGCACCTTTCTTCCGCCCGCGCCGATGGCGTCGTCGGGCACGTCATATCCGCTCGCGCAGCTCGGGCAGGTGATCCGCATCGATTCTGGTTAGCGCCCCGTACACCGCTGCGGCAAGCCAAGTCGGTGACAAGATTGCGCGAAGTCCGGCGCATGCTTGCCCGCCGCGCATCCGCCTGCAATGGTCGATGGCGATGTCCGGGATCGTCCATTTCGAAAATGTCGGCCTGCGATACGGCACCGGCAGCGAGACGCTGTCGAACCTCACCTTTTCGCTCGCCCCGGGATCCTTTCATTTTCTGACGGGTGCTTCGGGCGCGGGAAAAACCTCGCTCCTGCGCCTCATCACGCTGGCGCAGAGGCCGAGCCGGGGCATCATCCGCCTGTTTGGCGAGGATGTCGTCACCCTCCCGCGCGAGGCGCTGCCGGCGGTGCGCCGGCGAGTGGGCGTGGTCTATCAGGATTTCCGCCTGATCCCGCATCTCACCGCCTTCGAGAATGTCGCGCTGCCGCTGCGCATCATGGGGCAGACCGAGTCGACCGTGCGCGCGACGGTGCGCGAGATGCTGGACTGGGTGGGGCTTGGCCCGCGCGCCGAGGCGCGTCCACCCACGCTTTCCGGCGGCGAACAGCAGCGCGTGGCGATCGCCCGCGCGGTAGTCAGCCGGCCGGAACTGATCGTCGCGGACGAGCCGACCGGCAATGTCGATCCCGAGATGGCGACCCGCCTTTTCCAGCTGTTCGAGGGGCTGCACCGGCTGGGCACCACCGTGCTGGTGGCGACGCACGATCTGCCGCTCGTCCAGCGCTTTCCTTCCGCGATGACGCTCAGGCTGGCGCGCGGGACGGTGGAGGATCCTTCCGGCATAATACGCCATCCCGCCGCCCCCGGCCGAGCCTATCGATGAGCGCGCTGCCGACAGACCTGCTACCGCGCCCCGGCCGGCGCAGCACGCTGCCATGGCTGATCGCGGCCGTCGCCTTTCTCATGGCGCTCGCCGCAGCCGCCGCGCTCGCGCTTGGCCGCAGCGCGGACGCGATCGCGCAGACCGCCACGGGCCGCATCACCGTTTCGATCGTGGAAGCCGATCCCGCGCAACGCGCCGCCGGAGCTTCCCGCGCCCTCGCCATCCTCGGCAAGGGAGATATCGCGCGCGATGCAGCCCTTGTCGACGAAGCGGAAATTCATCGCCTGATCGCGCCCTATCTGGGGCCTGGCGAGACCGATGTGGCGCTGCCGGCGCTGATCGATGCCGATCTGCGGCCGGGCGTCCCGATCGACGCGGTGCGCGCCGCGCTGCGCCCGATCCCCTCCGCGCGGGTGGATGCGGAGGGGGAGGTGCTCGCGCCGTTACGCGGGCTGGTTTCGGCCTTTCGCCGGCTGGCGCTGGCGGTGCTCGCGCTTTCGGCCAGCGTGGCGATGCTGGTGACGATGCTCGTCGCGCGGGCCGCACTCGCCGCGCATGCGGGCACGATCGAGACGCTGCACGGCCTGGGCGCGACGGACATGCAGCTGGCGCGGCTGGTGGAACGGCGCACCGCGCTGGATGCGCTGGCCGGCGCCTCGCTGGGGCTGGCGCCGGCCGTGGGCGTCATCCTGCTTGTGGGCGGGCAACTGGGCGCGCTCAACGGCGGCGCGGCCGCGGCACGGCTGCCGGTATCGGATTGGGGGCTGCTGGCGATCCTGCCCCTCGCCCTCGCCCTCGCCGCGCTGCTGGCGACCCGGCTGACGATCCTCGGCCAGTTGCGGCGGGCGATATGATCGTCCGGCTGCTTTCCACATTGATGCTGCTGTGGGCGCTGGGCTTCGCACTCTTCGCCACCACCCTGCCCCATCCGGCGGACGATCGCGTGACGGACGGGATCGTCGTGCTCACCGGCGGCCCGGGCCGCGTTCAGCGCGGCGTGGCGCTGCTGCAGGCGGGCCGCGCCAGGCGAATGCTGGTATCCGGGGTCGACCGGCAGGTGCGCCCCGCCGAACTGGCCACGATCAACCGCTTCCCCCACGCCTTGCTCTCCCGCATCGATCTGGGCGCGGACGCCGTCGACACGCGATCGAACGGGGACGAGGCGGCGGCGTGGGTGACCTCCTATCGTTTCCGCACGATCCGGCTGGTGACAACGGACTGGCATATGCGGCGCGGGCTTCTGGAATTGGGCCAGCGCATGCCGAAAGACGTGACGCTGCTGCCGGATGCGATCCCCAGCACGCCCACCTTCATGGCGCTGCTGCGCGAATATAACAAATATCTGCTCCGTCGCGCGGCCACCCTGATCGGGCGGTGACGGCCCGAACCTGCCGGCGTGGCAGCCGCGATCCAGGCGCGCTCCTGCTCTAACGTCAGCCCAACATTGGCCCTAAAGGCGGCCCGTGACCGATTCGCGCGCCCAATCGACCCATCCCCTCGGCCTGCCCGCCTTGCTGGTCGCCAATATCGCGCTCGCCTGCGGACCGTGGCTGGTGCGGCTGTCGCAATCGGAAAGCCATGTGGGGCCGGTGACGGCGGGATTCTGGCGGCTGATGCTGGCCCTGCCGGTGCTGCTGATCGCGGCCCGCCGCACCGAGCATTTTCCGCCACGATCAAGCGCCATCGCCTATGCGACGATCGCGATCGGCGGGCTGGCCTTCGCCGCGGATCTCGGCCTCTGGCATATCGGCATCCTTCACACCCGCCTTGCGAACGCCACCCTGCTCGGCAACGTCACCGCGCTGATTTTCCCGCTCTACGGTTTTGCCGTTTCACGCATCTGGCCCCGGCCGCGCCAGTGGGCGGCTCTGCTGCTCGCCTCGATCGGCGCGATCACGCTGATGGGGCGTTCCTATGAGCTTTCGGGACAGAATCTGATCGGTGACATTCTCTGCATCGGGGCCGGCATCGCCTACACCATCTATCTGATCGCGCTCGATCGGGTGCGATCGGCCGCGCCACCGCTTTCCACCCTCGTCATCAGCATAGCATCCGGCGCACCCGTCCTCCTTCTTTTCGCCTTCGGCCTCGGCGAACAGCTATGGCCGGAAAACTGGATGCCGCTGATCCTGCTGGCGGCGGGCAGCCAGATCATCGGCCAGGGGCTCATCATCTATGCGGTGGGCAAGGTGCCGCCGATCATGGTGGGCCTGATGCTGCTGACCCAGCCGATCGTGGCCTCCACCATCGGCTGGATCGTCTATGGCGAGGCGCTGACGGCGGCGGATTATGCGGGCGCCGTGGGCATCGCGCTGGCGGTGTTGCTGGTGCGTGATCGGCCCGCCAAGGCTTTGCCGGAAGAGGAACAGGGCCTAAGCTCGATCCCATGACCGACTCCGCGATCCCGCCCCTCGACATGACGCTGGACGAGCTGCGCGCAGCGCTCGGCCCGCTGCTGCCGCAGGAAGCCGCGTTCGACGGCTGGAGCGAAACCGCGCTGGCCGCCGCCGCGGCATCGCTGGGCGTGCCGGCCGATCGCGCGCGGCTGGCCATTCCCGGCGGCGCCGTGGACATGATCGATGCCTGGTTCGCGAGTGTCGATGCCGGAATGGTGGAGCGCCTGCCGGCGCAGGCGCTGGCCGGCATGAAGATCCGCCAGCGTATCACCGCGATCGTGCTGGCCCGGCTGGAGATCGCCGCCCCTTATCGCGAGGCATTGCGCCGCGCGCTCGCCCTGCTGGCGCTTCCCACCAACGTGCCGACCGCGACCAGATTCGGCTGGCGCGCGGCGGATGCGATGTGGCGGCTGGCCGGCGACGACGCCACCGGCTTCGCCCACTATACCAAGCGCGCCACGCTGGGCGCCGTCTATCTTTCCACGCTCGTCGTCTTCCTCGACGATGAAGGCGAGGATCTGGCGGAAACGCGCGCCTTCCTCGATCGGCGCATCGCCGGGGTGATGCGGTTCGAGAAGTTCAAGGCGCAGATCAGGCCCGATCCGGACAGGCATTTCAGCCCCGCCCGCTTCCTCGGAAGGCTCCGCTACCGGACGCGATGAATCGCCGCTGGCCAAATTGATAATGTGTCGCAACAGCTCTATGTGCATGCGATGCGCCTCGACGAGCTTCCCCTCCGCCAGACTGCCCATATCGCCGCGATCGACTGGTCGGCGCTGGACGACAAGGGCGCCCGCCGCCTGCGCGAGCTGGGCTTTGACGAGGGGGTGGAGATAGAGGCGCTGCATCGCGGCCTGTTCGGCCGCGATCCGATCGCCTGCCGTGTCGGCCGGATGACGATCGCGCTGCGCAAGAAGCTAGCCTCCGCGATCACGGTGCGTCCGGAATGAACCCGGCACCTCTCGTCGTCCTCGTCGGCAATCCCAATGCCGGCAAGAGCGCGCTGTTCAATGCGCTCACAGGTGCGCGCCAGAAGGTGGGCAATTATCCCGGCGTCACGGTGGAACGGAAATCCGGCCGCATGGCGCTGGATGACGGCCGCCCGATCGAGCTGGTGGATCTGCCCGGCACCTACAGCCTCGATCCCGTCAGCCCGGACGAACAGGTCACGCGCGATGTGCTGTTCGGCAAGCAGGAGGGCGAGCGCCGGCCCGACGTGCTGGTCGTGGTCGTCGATGCGACCAATCTGGACAATCACCTGCGCTTCGCGATCCAGCTCATCGCGCTGGGCCTGCCGACGATCGTGGTGCTCAACATGATCGACATGGCGGAGCGCGACGGCACCGTGATCGATCAGGCTCGGCTTTCCGCGGAACTGGGCGTGCCCGTCCTCGCTACCGTGGCGGTGCGCAAGCGCGGGCTGGAGGAGTTGCGGGCCGCGATCGGACGCGCCACTGCCGGCGGCGGCCGCCCGATCCTCCCCCCGCTCTCGCCCGAGACGGACCTGACCAGCCTCCAGCGGCGCGCCCGCAGCATCGCCCGCGCCGCGACGACCGAGCGCCAGCTCGGCAAGAAATGGACCGAGCGGATCGACCGGGTCGTGCTCCATCCCGTCGCCGGCTTCGTCATCCTGCTCTTGCTGATGTTCGTCATGTTCCAGGCGGTCTTCTCGTGGAGCGAGGCGCCGATCGGCTGGATCGAGGGATTGCAGGCGTGGCTGGCCGACACAGCCACCGCGAGCCTGCCCGATACGTTCCTGCGTGCGTTCCTGGTGGAGGCGATCATCAACGGCGTGGGCTCCGTCGTCGTCTTCCTGCCGCAGATCCTCATCCTGTTCGCCTTCATCCTCGTGCTGGAAGCGACCGGCTACATGGTCCGTGCCGCCTTCGTGATGGACAAGCTGATGGCGGGCGTGGGCCTTTCCGGTCGTGCCTTCATTCCGCTCCTTTCCTCCTTCGCCTGCGCGATCCCCGGCATCATGGCGACGCGATCGATCGATGATCCGCGCGATCGGCTGACGACCATCCTGATCGCGCCGCTGATGACCTGTTCGGCGCGCCTGCCCGTTTACACGCTCATCATCGGCGCCTTCATTCCGGCGGAGAAGGTGGGTCCTGGCATCGGCCTTCAAGGGCTCGTGCTGTTCGGGCTCTATATCGCCGGCATCGTCGGCGCGATGGCGGCGGCCGCCCTGCTCAAGCGCACGGTGGCCAAGGGCGGCAGCGGCGGCTTCATGATGGAATTGCCGCGCTACCAGTTGCCCGTGCTGCGGGATGTGATGCTGGGCCTGTGGCAGCGCGTGCGCGTGTTCATGCGCCGCGCGGGCACGATGATTCTCGCGGTTACGGCCGCGCTCTGGCTACTCACCTCCTATCCGCAGGTGCCGGAAGGATCGTCGATGAAGCAGAGCGAATATTCGATCGCCGGCCGCATCGCGAGCGTGCTGGAGCCTGTCGTCCGCCCGATCGGCTTCGGGCACGATATGGCGATGGCGATCATCCCGGCGATGGCCGCGCGCGAAGTGGCCGTATCGGCGCTCCAGACCGTCTATTCGATCGACGAGGCGGACGAGACGAAGGGCGAGAGGGAGCTGGGCGAGCGTTTGCGCGGCGGCTGGTCGCTGCCCACAGCGCTCGCCTTCCTCGCTTGGTTCGTGTTCGCCCCGCAATGCCTGTCCACGATCGCTGTGATCCGGCGCGAGACGAACGGGTGGCTGTGGCCCAGCTTCACGCTGGCCTATCTCTTCGTGATGGCATGGCTCGCCGCGGGCGCGACCTTCTGGACGGCGACGGCGCTGGGGCTATAGTCTTCCCGACTCCGCACCCCGGCGCATGCCGGGGTCCAGAGCTTCAAGCGTCAACGCCCGTGGCCCTGGATTCCGGCTTTCGCCGGAATGCCGCACAGCTTTTTGGAGAGACGAATGGCCGGATCGGTCAACAAGGTAATTCTGGTCGGCAATCTGGGCCGCGATCCCGAATCGCGCAGCTTCCAGAATGGCGGCAAGGTGGTGAACCTGCGCATCGCCACGTCCGAGACGTGGAAGGATCGCAATTCCGGCGAGCGCAAGGAAAAGACCGAATGGCATTCGGTCGCGATCTTCAACGAAGGCCTCGCCAACACGGCCGAGCGCTATCTGCGCAAGGGCAGCAAGGTCTATATCGAGGGCCAGTTGCAGACGCGGAAGTGGCAGGATCAGTCCGGCCAGGATCGCTATTCCACCGAAGTGGTGCTTCAGGGCTTCAACGGTACGCTCGTGATGCTCGATGGGCCGCAGGGCAGCGGTGGCGGCCAAAGCGGCGGCGGCGGCCGTGGCGGCTGGAGCGATGATGAGGGCGGCGATTTCGGCGGCAGCTATGGCGGCGGCGGAAGCGGCGGCAACTTCGGCGGGGGCGGTTCCGGCGGCGGAAGCGGCTTCGGCGGCGGATCGCGCGGCGGCGGCTCCGGCGGTGGCCGGCCGAGCCCCGCCCCCTTCGACAGCGATCTGGACGACGACGTTCCGTTCTGAGCGGCGGCATTCCGCCCGCGCGGGATCACATAACCGATCCTCCGTCGCCCCGGCGCGGGCCGGGGGCCATCTCCGACGAGACGGGTGCTCGCGCCCCTATATGGAGACATGGTCCCCGCCCGCGCCGGGGCGACGTGCGGTTTATTTCTTCAGTAGATCCTTGAGACCGGCGAGCGCGCCCGTGCGCTTCTCCTCGCCCTCCTTCGCCACGCCGGCGGCGCGCAATATCGCATCCGCGTTCGGCGCGCGGGGATAGGGATCCAGCGCCAGCGCCAGCGTCTGCGCCACAGCCTCCCCCAGATCGACCGCGCCGCCCGCATACCCCACCTCGTCGAGCGCGGCCTCCTCCAGCTCTATCTCCTCGTCGGCCGTGCCGATCTCGGCATCGGCCTCCGGCACGAAGCGCAGCGCGAAGGGCTGGTCGATCGTCTCGGGCACATCCTCGCCGCTCGCGACGCAGCTCTGCGTCGCGGCCGCGACGATCCGGCCCGACACGTTCACCGCATCGCCGATGCGGGTGAGCATCGCCTCGGCCTCCAGCCTGTCGATCGCCACGATGCGGAAGCGTCGGGCAAGCGCCGCGCGCTCCTCGGCCCCCGCCTCCACCGATATCGCACGCGGCACATCGCCCAGCGTATCGAGCCGCACGGGCCGGGAAAATTCGGGATTCAGCTGCGCCATGCGCCCTCCAGCAATTCGTTCACGGGCGTCGCCTCCAGCTCGGCGTTGAGCGACAGGAAGCCATCCCGCAGCACCGCCACCGCACCGCGATCCGCATCCGGATCACGCAACACGTTGCGCGCGATCGCGCCATCCAGATCACCGCCGGGTGCCAGCGCATCGCGGAATGCCCCGAGCCGGCCGCCCAGCGCCCCCATCATCCGCCCCACATGCTTGCCGACGACGATATCGCCTATGCCCTCCTGCCGGAGCTGGCCATCCATGTCATCGACGAAGGTTTCCGTCAGGCGCGCGGCGGCGGCATTGGCCTGTGCCCCCTCGCTTTCCAGCCGCAGCAGGACGAGCGTGAGGATGGTCGCGATCATATCGAACCGGCCATCGATCGTATCGGGCACTTTTCCGGCACGATACCAGACCGGCAGGCGCGCGGCGGAGACGATCGCGCGATAGAGCGGCACGAGCGCATCCCGCCCGGCATCCCGGCCCATCAGCCGGCTGAGAAGCTTCGTTATCAATCCTTCTTCCCTTTTGCGACCGCCCGTTCTTGCAGGCGCGCGGGCTGGCGCATATTGAGGCCCTTGCCCGCCGTTGCAATCCCGGCCGGGTCGCCGGCATTCCGAACGGGAGAGTAAGTTGATGGCCACCTTCGCATCGCGCCGCCTCACGGCTGGCCTGTGCCTTGGCGCGCTCCTCCTTTCCGGATGCGCGCGGATCAAGGATCACAAGGGCTATGTCGTCGATACGGCGCTCGTGGAAAGCGTGATGCCCGGCGTCGACAATCGCGATTCGGTGATGAAGACGCTCGGTCGGCCGAGCTTCGCCTCCGAATTCGATAATGGGGCGACCTGGTATTATCTTTCGCGCGAGACGCGACAGTTCGCCTTCGGCACGCCCAAGGCCGTGCAGCAGACCCTGCTGGCCGTGCATTTCAGCAAGGCGGGCGACGTAAGCTCCGTGGGCAAGAGCGGCACGGAAACGATCGCCAGCGTCCGCCCCTATGGCAAGAAGACGCCGACGCTGGGCCGCAATCGCGGCTTCTTCACGGATCTGTTCGGCAATATCGGCGCAGGCGGCGCCAACGCGACCCGCGCGCCCACCGCCGACAATCCCACCAACTGACCGGTCCGTTCCGCGCGCGCCAAAGCGGGCGAGCGGATCTTTCAAGGGCATTGCGTTCCCGGCCGCGGGCTCCTCCCTCGCGGGAGCAAGGCCGACTGCCCGTGCCGGCGCGGGAGGAGCCCTCCCGCCCCGCGCGCTTCAGACCGCGATGCCCGCCCCCGCCAGCACGGCGAGCGTGAGCAGTTCGGACGCGGTGGAGGACATGGTCGCGATCTGGACGGGCTTTTCCATGCCCACCAGCATCGGCCCGATCATCGCATCGGCCCCCACCACCTCGCGCAGCAGCTTGGCGGAGATATTGGCCGATTGCAGGCCCGGCATGATGAGCACGTTCGCCGGACCCGAGAGGCGGCTGAACGGATAATTCTTCATCACCTCCTCATTGAGCGCGACATCCGGCGCGATCTCGCCCTCGAACTCGAAATCGGGCTTGTCCTTTTCCAGCAGGGCGATGGCATCGCGGACATTGTCGATCCAGGTGCCGTGCGGATTGCCGAAGGTGGAGAAGGACAGGAAGGCCACGCGCGGTTCATGCCCCATCTTGCGCGCCACATTGGCGGTATGCTGCGCGATCGCGGCCAGTTCCTTGGGCTCGGGCCGCTCCGTCACCATCGTATCGGACAGGAACAGGGTACGGTTCTTGGCGACGAGCACGTGGATGCCGCAGGGCCGCCGCCCGGCCACCGGATCGATCACCCGGCGCACCTGTTGCAACGTGCGCGCATAGGTGCGCGTGACGCCGGTGATCATCGCATCGCCCTGCCCCAGGGCGAGCAGCAGCGCGCCGAAGACGTTGCGATCCTGATTGACCATCGATTCCACTTCGCGGCGCAGATAGCCGCGCCGCTGGAGCCGCCCGTACAGATAATCCACCATCTGCGGCACGAGCGGCGAATGGCGGCTGTTATGCAGCTCGAAGCCTTCGGGATTGGTGATGCCCAGCGCGCGCAGCTTCGCCGGCACCTCATCGCGGCCGACCAGAACCGGCGTGCCATAGCCGCCGTCGCGGAAGGCGATCGCCGCGCGCAGCACCACTTCCTCTTCCGCCTCGGCGAAGATCACGCGCTTGGGATTGGCGCGCGCCGCCGCATAGGCGCTGGTGAGGACGGAGGTGGTGGGGTTCAGCCGTCCGCGCAGCGAATCGCGATAGGCTTCCATGTCCTCGATCGGCCTGCGCGCGACGCCGGTTTCCATCGCCGCCTGCGCCACCGCCGCCGGCACGATCTCCATCAGGCGCGGATCGAAGGGTGCGGGGATGATATAGTCGTCGCCGAACGAAGGCGCGTGGCCGCCATAGGCCGCGGCCACTTCCTCCGGCACCTGCTGGCGCGCCAGCTCGGCCAGAGCGCGCGCCGCCGCGATCTTCATCTCCTCGTTGATCGTCGTGGCGCGCACGTCCAGCGCGCCACGGAAGATGAAGGGGAAGCCGAGCACGTTATTCACCTGGTTCGGATAATCCGAACGGCCTGTGGCGATGATGCAGTCGGGCCGCGCGGCCTTGGCCTCGGGCGGGGTGATTTCCGGATCGGGATTGGCCATGGCGAAGACGATCGGCTTGGGCGCCATCTTCTTCATCATCTCGCCCGGCAGCGCGCGCGCGGCGGAAAGGCCCAGAAAGACGTCCGCGCCTTCCAGCGCCTCGACCAGCGTGCGCGCCTCGGTTTCCACCGCATGGGCCGATTTCCACTGGTCCATCTGATGGGTGCGGCCCTTGTAGATCACGCCGGAGCGATCGCACATGATGACGTTGCCGCCGGGCACGCCCATCGCCTTGATCAGCTCGGTGCAGGCGATCGCGGCGGCGCCGGCGCCGTTCACCACCACCTTCACGTCGGAAATGGAGCGGCCGGTGAGGAAGCAGGCGTTGATGAGGCCGGCGGCGGTGATGATCGCAGTGCCGTGCTGATCGTCATGCATCACCGGGATGTTCATCCGTTCGCGCAGCGTCTGCTCGATGATGAAGCATTCCGGGGCCTTGATGTCCTCCAGATTGATGCCGCCGAAGCTTGGCTCCATCAGCGCCACGGCATCGATGAAGGCGTCGACATCCTCGGTCGCGAGTTCGATATCGATCGAGTCGACATCAGCGAAGCGCTTGAACAGCACCGCCTTGCCCTCCATCACCGGCTTGGACGCGAGCGCGCCGAGATTGCCGAGGCCCAGGATCGCCGTACCGTTCGAGATGACGGCGACCAGATTGCCCTTCGCCGTATAGTCGAAGGCGGTGCCCGGATCCTCCGCGATGGCGCGCACCGGCACGGCGACGCCCGGGGAATAGGCCAGGCTCAGATCGCGCTGCGTCGCCATCGGCTTGGAGGCGACGATCTCGATCTTTCCGGGCCGCCCCTGCGAATGGAACAGCAGGGCCTCGCGCTCGGAAAATTCGACGTTGCTGCCCTCGGCCATGCGTTGCTCCTCTCTGAGAGCCTGAGCCTATAGCGGGTGCCATCCGCGAGGAAACCGCGAAACGATACGGATCATGACTTGTCGGGTGACATGCGGCGGAATCAGGCGTTATGGACGGGCTCTCCGGGAGCCGGACGATGGCGGGAGGAGATCCCGGGCGTCGGCCCGCCGCCCAACCACAAGACGATTCCCGCCAGGCGATCCCATGACCACCGCCCCCACGCCGATGATGGCGCAATATCTCGCGCTGAAGGCGAGCACGCCCGATTGCCTGCTCTTCTATCGGATGGGCGATTTCTTCGAACTGTTCTTCGAGGATGCGGCGCGCGCGGCGGCCGATCTGGATATCGCGCTCACCACGCGGGGCGAGCATCTGGGCCAGCCCATCCCGATGTGCGGCGTGCCCGCGCACAGCCACGAAGGCTATCTCGCCCGCCTCATCAAGGCCGGCCATCGCGTGGCGATCGCCGAACAGACGGAAACACCCGAGGAGGCGAAGAGGCGCGGCGGCAAGGCGCTGGTGAACCGCGCGATCGTGCGCATCGTGACGCCGGGCACGCTGACCGAGGAGACGCTGCTCGATTCGCGCGCGGCCAACTGGCTGGCGGCGGTGGGCGAGGCCGGCGGCGGCATCGGCATCGCCGCCTGCGACATTTCCACCGGCCGCTTCGAGATCGGCCCCGTTGCGCGCGATGCGCTGGAGGCCGAGATCGCCCGGCTCGGCCCGGCGGAGCTGATCGCGCAGCCCGCGCTTGCCGCCACGCTGCCGGGTGGCCTCGCCGTGGACAAGGGCTTCGACAGCGCGAATGGCGAGCGGCGACTGAAGAGCCTGTTCGGCGTGGCAACGCTGGACGGCTGGGGCAGCTTCACCCGCGCGGAGCTGGCCGCGGCCGGCGCGCTGATCGATTATCTCGACCGCGCCGGGCAGGGCAATCTCCCCTTCCTCCAGCCGCCCACCCGCCGCGCGGCCGCCGATCACATGATGATCGACGCCGCCAGCCGCGAAAGCCTGGAGATCACGGCGACCGCGAACGGCCAGCGCAAGGGCAGCCTGCTCGACGCGATCGATCGCACGGTGACGGGCGGCGGCGCGCGCGCGCTGGCGGCCGATCTCTCCGCCCCACTGGGCGAGCGCGATGCGATCGAGGCGCGGCTGGATCTGGTCTCGTTCTTCCACGACGATGCCGATCTGCGCGCGCGGCTGCGCGGCGCATTGAAGGCGCAGCCGGATGTGGCGCGGGCGCTGGGCCGCATCGCCTCCGGCCGGGGATCCCCGCGCGATCTGGGCCAGCTGCGCGATGGGCTGGATCAGGCGCGGCGATTGCAGGCGATGCTGGGGGAGGTGGAGCCCGCCCCAGCGCTGCTCGCGCACCTGCTGCCCACGCTGGGCGGGCATGGCGCGCTGGTGGACGAGCTTTCCCGCGCGCTGGTGCCGGCGCCCCCGATCGATTCCGCGCAGGGCGGCTATATCGCCGAAAGCTATGACGCCGCGCTGGATGCCCTGCGCGCGACCGGCGGCGAGGGCCGCCGCGCCATAGCCGGGCTGGAGGCCGCCTTCCGCACGCGCACCGGCATCGCCCAGCTGAAGATCCGGCACAATAATGTGCTGGGCTATCATATCGAGGTGCCGGCCAGGGTGGCCGATCCGCTGATGAAGGCGGAGAGCGGCTTCACCCATCGGCAGACGCTGGCCGGCGTCGTGCGCTTCAACGCGCCCGAGCTGCATGACGAGGCGAGCCGCGTAGGGCAGGCCGGCGCGCACGCGCTGGCCGCCGAGGCCGCGCATCTGGAGGCACTGACCGAACTGGCGCTCGCCCGCCGCCACGAAATCGCCGCGACCGCCGAGGCGCTCGCCCGGCTGGACGTGGCGGCAGCCCAGGCGGAGCGCGCGGCGGAAGGCGGCTGGGCGCGGCCCTCCATCACCGATCGTCCCTGCCTGGAGATAGAAAACGGGCGGCATCCGGTGGTGGAAAGCGCGGTCATGGCAACGGGCGCCCGCTTCGTGGCGAACGACTGCCGCCTTTCGCCGGACGACCGGCTCTGGCTCGTCACCGGGCCGAACATGGGCGGCAAATCCACTTTCCTGCGCCAGAACGCCGCGATGCTGATCCTGGCGCAGGCTGGCGGCTACGTGCCGGCCACCAGCGCGACGCTCGGCCTGTGCGATCGGCTGTTCAGCCGCGTCGGCGCTTCCGACAATCTCGCGCGCGGGAGATCCACCTTCATGGTGGAGATGGTGGAGACGGCCGCGATCCTCGCGCAGGCGACGGAACGCAGCTTCGTGATCCTCGACGAGGTCGGGCGCGGCACCTCCACCTATGACGGCCTCGCCATCGCCTGGGCGGTGGTGGAGGCGGTGCACGACATGAACCGCTGCCGCTGCCTGTTCGCGACGCACTATCATGAACTGACGCGGCTGGCGGACCGGCTGGACGCGCTCTCGCTCCACCATGTCCGCGCACGCGAATGGAAGGGCGATCTGGTGCTGCTGCACGAACTGGCGCAGGGGCCGGCCGATCGCAGCTACGGCCTGGCCGTCGCGCGACTGGCGGGCCTCGCCCCGCCGGTCGTGGCGCGCGCGAAGGACGTGCTGAAGAAGCTGGAGGCGGGCCGCGCGGCAACGGGTGGCATCGCAGCGGGGCTGGACGATCTCCCCCTGTTCGCCGCCGCCGCCAAACCCGAGGAGGAGGCACCCGACGCGTTGCGCGATGCGCTGGCCGGGATAGACGCCGACGCGCTTTCCCCGCGCGAGGCGCTGGAGGCGCTGTATCGGCTGAAGGGAATGGTGGCGGGCGAGTGAGATCGCGCCGATCAGGCGGCGGTATCCATCAGGCTGCCCGGCTCGATACTGGCAAGATAGGTGTCGGGCGTCGTCGGCCTGTCCGCGCTCTGCGCCGCCTTGCCATATCGGCTCTTGTCGGCGGAGGAGGCGGTGCTGGTCGTCGTCTCGCTCGTGCCGTCCGTGTAGGTGATGATTGTCGTCTTCACCGTGCCGGCGACCGTGACGGTGCGCGACAATTCAGTCTTGCTCGCCTCGCCGCCGCCTCCGCCACCTCCACCCTTTCCGGCGGAGGCTTGTCCGGCCGTGGACGAGGCGGTTGTCGGGGAGGTCGTATCGGCGGAGGCCGTCACCGACGCGTCGCCCATCTTGTCGAGCGTTTTCCTGATGTCCGTCGCATCGCTCTCGCTGAGCTTGCCCGACGCGACATCGGCCGCGATCCGCTTGTCGAGCGCCTCGCGCACCGAGGCCGGCTTCGCGGCGCCGCTCCCGCCCGCATCCGCGACCGCCGCGTTCAGGTCGCTCTGAACCAGATCGGCCTTTGCGGACGAAAGGCCGCTCGATTCCAGCTTCCTCTGCAGGACGGTGGTGGATGAGGCGGTGACGATCACGATATTCTCCGGGGAGCCCTGAAGGATCATACGGCCGCCGCTCGGGTCATTTTAGGAAAAGGGCCGGTTTCTGCGACGAACGGTGCGATCGCTTCGCCCCTGAACATCGCGATCTCGAAAGCGTGATGGCCTGCGGACAGGAGCGGATCCACGATCAGCCACCGGATCGCGAATGCCCCCGGATGGAACGCCTCCATCAGCGTGTCGACAGTGTCCGCCTCCCGCTTCCGCCCCCGGCTTCAACCGGCATGGCGCAGGCGCGCTTATTCCGGCTTGGGCATCGCCGCATCGTCCAGTTCGTTCGCCCGAATATAGGCTGGCCGGGCCTTGAGCCCCTCCCAATAGGTGACGAAGGCCGGGCGCGACGGCATCGAGCGGAACTGGAGTCCCCAGCCAATCTGCGCGCCGGCATAGACATCCGCCGCGCTGAAGGCGTCGCCCGCAATATAGGTCTTGCCCGAAACCGCCGTTTCCAGAGCATCCAGCACATGATCGAGGCTGCCATAGCCCACCATGCGTTCTCGCTCCGGCGCCACTTCCACACCCAGCGCCTGGTTCGTCACCGCCGCCTCCACCGGCCCCGCCGCGAAAAACAGCCAGCGATAATAATCCGCACGCGCCGGCGAACCGGGCGGGGGCGCGAGGCCGGCTTCGGGAAACGCATCGGCCAGATAGGCGCAGATCGCCGCGCATTCGGTGACGACCTTGTCGCCATGGACGAGCGCGGGCACCTTTCCCATGGGATTGATCGCCAGATAATCCTCGCTCTTCATCGTGCCGCCATAGCCTAGCAACTCGACATCGTAGGGCTGGCCCAGTTCCTCCATCATCCACCGCGCGATGCGGCCGCGCGACATGGGATTGGTATAGAGTTTCAGCGATGCGGACACGGATCTTCCTCCCCCGATTCGGGCGGGGCGAGTGTGTGTTCTTATTTCGTTCCCGGCAAGATGGTTCGTCGCCTGCCCCTGCTCCCGCCTTCCCGGAAGCAGGGAAAGACCCGCCAGCCTAGAAGCGTGCCTTCACCGTGGCGCCATAGGTGCGCGGATCGGCCGGCTGGCCGACGACGAGGCCGGTATTGCCCGACTGGGTGGCGAGCACTTCGTAATAATTCTTGTCAAAGACGTTACGGACCCAGCCATAGACCTCCCACGTCCGGTTCACGCGCAGGCCCGTGCGGATGTTGGCGAGATAATAGCCGTTGATATCCGTATAGGCCGAGCGCGAAGGATTGGACGAGAATTTCGAGCGCCAGCTGCCGTCATAGCCGAAGAAGATCTCGCTATCCCCGAAAAGCGTGGAGGGCACCCGATATTCGCCGCCATGACTCGTCGCCCAACGCGATACGCCCGGCAGCCACTGGCCGGAAATGTTGCAGAAAGCGGGGCTGATGCCACCCGGCGTGCCCGGCGCGCTGGGCGTCTGCCCGGCGGTGGCTGTGGTGCCGCCGGCAAGCTCGGGCGGGCAAGGCGCATCCACGAACTTCACATATTTGGCATCGGTGAAGGCGCCGGATGCATAGAGGCTGAGCTGGCTGGTCGGGCGGAAGCTGGCATCCGCCTCGATGCCGCGCGTGCGCACCTTGCCGGCATTGGCGAGATAGCCGCGGATCACGCCAAGCTGCCCGTTGGTGACGGTCGCCTGATAATTCTTCACGTCCGTCCAGAAGCCGGCGAGGTTGAAGGTGACGCGGCGATCGAGGAACTGGGTCTTCAGGCCCACCTCATAATGATTGACGCTCTCCGGCTTTACCGTCGACGAGGACAGGATCGGATTGTTGCTCGAATCCAGCGGCAGGCCGGAAAGGTTGATGCCGCCCGATTTGAAGCTTTTCGCATAGGTGGCATAGGCCAGCACGTCCTTCGCCAGATCGAAGGACGCGGTGAAATCGCCCGAGACGTTCCAGTCGCTGAATTTCGGCTGGTAGCTTTGCGGGGCGAGAACGCCGCGCTGATCGCTCGTCAGCGTGGTGCTGCCCGTGCCGGTGACGACCGTGGCGATATAGCTTCCGGTCTTCTTGTCATAATTGACGCGCAGGCCAGGCTGCAGGCGCAGGCGATCGGTGACGTGCCACGTCACCTGGCCGAAGGCCGCGAGGCTCGTATTTTTGAAATGGATGTCGTTATAGGAGGCGAGGCCATTCAGCACCGCCGGATTGCTGGCGCTGGCGCTGGTGGGGTTGAGCAGCCAGCGGCTGGCGGCCGATCCCTGCACCTGCGATCCGGTGGTGTCGATCTTCTGGTAGAAGCCATAGAGGCCGGCGACATAATCCAGCTTGCCGCTGGTGCCCGCATAGCGGAACTCCTGCGTATACTGATCCTGATGCGATGGGTTCTGCGAAACCGTGGTGATCGGCAGGCCCGTGAAATCGCGATCGTTGGAAGGCGTCCAGTCCCAGAAGCGCCAGGCCGAAACGGAGGTGAGCGTGCCCGGCCCCACATCCCATTCCGCGCGCAGCGAAACGCCGCCGATGATCTGCTTGGCCTTCAGCGTCGCATCCAGATCCGTCACGCGATCGAAGGCGTTGGTGGAGGGCGGCGCATAGTTGAAGGCGGCCGCGAGTGCAGCGAACTGGCGGTTGAGCGGGCGCTGGGTGGCACCGGTGCGTACGTAGATCTGCACGCAGCAATCGGGATTCTGGCGGTTATAGTCGCCGGACAGGGTCAGCTTCAGCGTGTCCGTGGCCTTGTAGAGCAGGGTTCCGCGTACGCCCAGATTGTCCTGGCTGTTCACATGGGCGTTGGTGGTGACGTTGTAGATCGTGCCCTGCCGCTTCGTGGCCGATGCGCCGATGCGGATCGCCACCCTGTCGCTCAGCGGGCCGGAGACCGAGGCCTTGCCCTGCACGAAGCCGAGATTGCCGGCGGAGACCTCCACCTGCCCCTCGGGCGTGAAGCTGGGCGCCTTCGATGTGATGCTGATCGCGCCGGCCGTGGTATTCTTGCCGTAGAGCGTGCCCTGCGGCCCGCGCAGCACCTCGACCCGCTCGATATCGAGGAAATCGAACGTGGCCGAGCCCGGCCGCGCATAATAGACCTGATCGATATAGAAGCCGACGCCCGGCTCGATCCCGTCATTGATGAGGCCGAAGGGCTGGCCGAGGCCGCGGATGTTCACCGTCGTGTTGCGCGGGTTGGTGGAATAGAATTGCAGGCTCGGCTGGATCTGCGTGAGCTTCAGCACATTGAAGCTGCCGGTCGCATCGATCGCGCGCGCATCCAGCACGGCGATGGCGAGCGGCACCTTCTGGACGACTTCGCTGCGCCGGCGGGCCGAGACGATGATGTCGCCCGACGGTGCACCGGCCGGCACGGTGCGCTGGCGCGGCGGCTGGCCCGTCCCGGCTGCGGCGGGCGCGGCCTGATCGTCCGCCGCTTCCACGGCGGCGGCCGGCGCGGGCGCCGCCTGGGCCAGCGTGGGCAACGCCAGCAACGAGACTCCTGCCAACCCCGCATAGCGGATCGAGCGCACCGACATGTCATTCCCCTTCGAATCGTTCTCGGAGGGTTACCTACTTTGGAAGTAGGATAAGGCGAGTTAGCAAATCTTGTGGTTGCGAAAGCCGGATGCCCTGCCTCCCATCCATCCTGTCGCGACAACGCGGCGAAGGGCCGATCGGCTGCGACGAAATTTCAGCTCGCCGCGATGCGGGTGCGAAACCAGTCGGCCAGTTCGTCCTCGGAAAGCTCGCCCGCCGCGAGCGCGAGGAAAGCGACGACGACTTCCGCATCACTCGCCTCCAGAAGCATGCCATTGATGGCGAGAAAGGTTTCACTCACCACTGCAGCCGTGCGCTTGTTGCCGTCGACGAATGGGTGATTGCGCGCAATCCCATAGGCATAGGCCGCCGCAAGCGCCGCCGCATCGGGCTCGCCATATGCCACGATATGCCGGGGTCGAGCCATTGCGCTTTCCAGCAGGCCCGGATCGCGAACCCCTTGTCCGCCGCCATGTTCGTCCAGTTGCTCACGATGGATTGCCGTCGCGACCTCCGTCGCAACCCATATCCAACGGGGCATGGTGCGACTTACTTGGCGAGTTCGCGCAGCGCGCGCGCGCGACGAGCCATCACTTCGCGTGCCGCCGCCATCTGACTCTCGAAATCATCGTCCTGCGGACGAAGCTCGATCCCGCGATCGGTCCCGAACGCGCTGACCGTATCGCCCTGCTCAGCCCCGAGACGCGCCAGCAATTCCTTCGGCAGGATCACGCCCGTCGAATTGCCGATCTTCACGAGTTTCAGCGGCATGTTCATACGGGCGTTATAACAGAAGCGAGCGGTTTCCGCGATGGAAAAAGGGCGCCGGATCACTCCGACGCCCCCTTTTCGCTTCTCCGATGCCGGCAGGCGTTATGCCTGCTCTTCCGGCGCGGCTTTCTTCGCCTTGCCGCCCTTGCGGGGCTTCTTCGGAGCGGCGGCCACGATCTCGAAGGCGAGCGCGCCCTCCTTCATGTGGACCTTCACCTCGCCGCCATGGACGAGCTTGCCGAACAGCAACTCCTCCGCCAGCGGCTGCTTCACCTTCTCCTGGATCAGGCGGCCCATCGGCCGCGCGCCATAGAGCTTGTCATAGCCGCGCTCGGTGAGCCACGCCTTCGCCTCGTCATCCAGGCTGATATGCACGTCGCGATCCGCCAGCTGCAGCTCAAGCTGCAGGATGAACTTCTCGACGACACGCCCGATGACCGGCGTGGGCAGATAGTCGAACGGCACGATCGCATCGAGGCGATTGCGGAATTCCGGCGTGAAGAGCTTCTTCACCGCCTCTTCCTGCACGTCCTCGCGACTGCTCGCCCCGAAGCCGATCGATTCGCGCGCCATGTCGGAAGCGCCCGCATTGGTCGTCATGATGAGGATGACGTTGCGGAAATCCACCGTCTTGCCGTGGTGATCGGTCAGCTTCCCGTTATCCATCACCTGCAGCAGGATGTTGAACAGATCGGGATGCGCCTTCTCGATCTCGTCGAGCAGGAGCACGCAATGCGGCTGCTGATCGACGGCATCGGTGAGCAGGCCGCCCTGATCGTAGCCGACATAGCCCGGAGGCGCGCCGATCAGCCGGCTGACCGAGTGCCGCTCCATATATTCGGACATGTCGAAGCGCTGGAGCGGAATGCCCAGGATCGAGGCCAGCTGGCGCGCAACCTCCGTCTTGCCGACGCCCGTGGGGCCGGAGAAGAGATAGTTGCCGATCGGCTTGTCCGGATCGCGCAGGCCCGCACGGCTGAGCTTGATCGCCGAGGACAGCACCTCGATCGCCTTGTCCTGCCCGAACACGACCCGCTTGAGATCGGTTTCGAGGCTGGCCAGCGCCTTGGTGTCGTCGGTCGAAACCGATTTCGGAGGGATGCGCGCCATCGTCGCGATGACCTGCTCGATCTCCTTGGCGGTGATCACCTTCTTCCGCTTGGAGGGGACGACCAGCATCTGCATCGCGCCCACCTCATCGATCACGTCGATCGCCTTGTCGGGCAGCTTGCGATCGTTGATGTAGCGCGCCGAAAGCTCCACCGCCGACTTGATGGCCTCGGGCGTGTAGCGCACCGAATGATGCTGCTCGAAGGCCGGGCGCAGGCCGGTGATGATCTTGATCGTATCCTCGATCGTCGGCTCGTTCACGTCGATCTTCTGGAAGCGCCGGAGCAGGGCCCGGTCCTTCTCGAAATGATTGCGGAACTCCTTGTAGGTGGTCGAGCCGATGCAGCGAATGGTGCCGCCCGACAAAGCCGGCTTCAGCAGGTTCGATGCGTCCATCGCGCCGCCGGAGGTGGCGCCCGCGCCGATCACCGTGTGGATCTCGTCGATGAAGAGCACGGCATGCGGCATCTTCTCGAGTTCGGAGACGACCTGCTTCAGCCGCTCCTCGAAATCGCCGCGATAGCGGGTGCCGGCCAGCAAGGCGCCCATGTCGAGCGAATAGATGACGGCGGGCAGCAGCACCTCGGGCACCTGCCCCTCGACGATCTTGCGCGCGAGGCCCTCGGCGATCGCCGTCTTGCCCACGCCGGGATCGCCCACATAGAGCGGGTTGTTCTTCGAGCGACGGCACAGGATCTGCACCGTGCGGTCCACCTCGGAAGAGCGGCCGATCAGCGGATCGACGCGGCCGTCCTTGGCCTTCTCGTTCAGGTTCACGCAGAATTGCTTGAGCGCGCTCTCGCCCTTCTGCTTGCTTTCGGACTTTTGAGCCTTCTCTTCCTCCGAGCCCTTCACCTCGCGGTTCTCCGTAGGTTGCCCGGCCTTGCCGACACCGTGGCTGAGAAAGGAAACCGCATCGAGGCGGCTCATATCCTGCTGCTGCAGGAAATAGACGGCATAGCTTTCGCGTTCGGAGAAGAGCGCGACGAGCACGTTCGCACCCGTCACTTCCTCGCGGCCGGACGACTGAACGTGGAGGATCGCGCGCTGCACGACGCGCTGGAAGCCGCTCGTGGGCGAAGGATCGGCGTTGCCGGTCGTCTTCAGCGCATCGAGCTCGGTATCGAGATAGGTGGTCACCGCGGTTTTCAGATCGCCCAGATCGACCCCGCATGCGCTCATCACCTTGGCGGCATGCTCGTCACCGGTCAGCGCGAGGAGCAGATGCTCCAGCGTCGCATATTCGTGATGGCGGGAGGATGCGGCGGTGAGCGCATTATGCAGCGTCTGCTCAAGCTCGCGGGCAAAGGATGGCATGGTCAGCTTACTCCTGGCAGCGGCCGAAAGAACGGCCCTGCGACCATCCTCATGTCGTGATGCCGATCCCGCCGATCAAGCCGGGCGCCCCGAAAGGCGTTCCATCCGAAGGCGGGATCCACCTTCATCGCTTGAATAGGCTCTCGGCGCTTGCGCGATGGTTAACGGCGGATTCTATTTTTGCGCGGGTCCGCGCGATCTCCGCCTCCAGCGTGGAGATGCGGGCATGCAGTTCGTCCACGGAAAGGCTGTCGAGATCCTGCGCGCCGAGCGCCGATGCGGGATCGGCGGATTTGCGGGGCAGGATGTCATCGAGATCCATGGGCACCAACGTTGACCCTCGCAGGACGCGTGTCAATAAAGCCCGCGATCAGATGCCCGTTCCCGAGGAAGAGATGTCCATTTTGCCTTCGACGATGCGGGCGCTCGATCCTGAGTCTGCGGGCGGACCGGAACTTCTCGTTCCCGTCGAGCGCCCCGTTCCGCGCCCCGGACCGGGCGAAGTGCTCATTCGAGTCGCGGCCGCGGGCGTCAACCGGCCGGAAATCATGCAGCGGCAGGGCAAATATCCGCCGCCCCCCGGCGCGTCCTCCATCCTTGGGCTGGAACTGGCGGGCGAGGTGGTGGCCACAGGCGACGATTCGGGCACGCCCCTGATGGGCAGCAGGGTCTGCGCGCTCGTCACGGGCGGTGCCCAGGCGGAATATGCGATCGCGCATGTGGGCCACTGCCTGCCCGTGCCCGATGGCCTGAGCCTGATCGAGGCCGCGGCACTCCCCGAAACGCTTTTCACCGTCTGGCACAATGTGTTCCAGCGCGGGCGGGCGAAAGCGGGCGAGACCCTGCTCGTCCATGGCGGCACCAGCGGCATCGGCACGATGGCGATCCTGCTGGCCCGCTTGTTCGATATCCGCGTGATCGTCACCGCCGGCAGTGCCGCCAAATGCGCCGCCGCGGTGGAAATCGGCGCCGATCACGCCATCGATTACAAGACGCAGGATTTCGTGGAGCAGGTCCGCGCGATCACCGGCGGCCGCGGCGTGGACGTGGTGCTGGATATGGTGGGCGGCGATTATGTGCCCCGCAACATGAAATGCCTGGCGCCGGAGGGCCGCCACGTCTCGATCGCGGTGCAGGGCGGGCTCAAGGCGACGATCTCGATCCTCGATATCATGACGCGCCGCCTCACGCTCACCGGATCCACGCTCCGCCCGCGCGACGCCGTCTTCAAGAGCGCGCTGTGCGCCGACATCCGCGCCCACGCCTGGCCGTTCGTCGAGCAGGGCCGGCTGCGGCCGATCATCGACCGGACCTATACGCTGGATCGCGCGACGGAGGCGCATGCGCGCGTGGAGGCGGGCGATCATGTCGGCAAGGTGGTGCTGACGATGGCCTGATCCGCCCTGCCTTTGCCCCCTTCGCAACGGGGCGATCAGAGACGGAGCGCGAACGATACCGGCAAAGCGTGGTTGACGAAGGTGCCGGCCGGGCGATGCAGGATCTGGTGCAGATAGCCGAATTCCATGTCCAGCCGGCGCGACAGCGACACGGATATGCCGGCAAAGGCCCGGAACTGATCCAGCCGGCGCGGCGAGGCCGGCGTCCGGTTGAGCGACACGAAGGGTTCGGCCCAGGTCACGGCATTGGCCCGGGGCATCAGCGGCGTCGTGAGGCGCAGCTGTTCGCGGATGCGCCACGCCGTCTGGTGCACGCCGTGGACGAATCTCTGCTCCAGCCGCGTCCGCGATGAAAGGCGCACCCGGCCGATCGCGATGCCCGCCCAGTTGAGCTGCTCGATCACCTGATCCTCATGCGCGGGGACGATATGCGCGGGATAGGTATCGAAGCGCACATAGCCGGCCCAGGCAACCAGCCCGTCTGCGATCGGATGGCCCAGCTGGGCGCGATATTCGTGCTGCGGATTGAAGGCGGATGTGCGCCCCTCGCGCCGGATCACCTCGCCCGAAACCTGCCAGCCGGATCCCACCGGCGCCACCACCAGCAGCGATGGCCAGGGCTGGAGCTTTTCCTCCGCGCGCAGGGGCGCCGCGAATGCGACGAATCCCAGCCCGAAAAAGAGGATGCGCCCCCGCCCCACGCGATGATCGATAGACGGGTTTTGCGACATTTTGCAGCGCCGGATTCCAAAAATTGTTACGCCTGCGTTTTGGATGTGCTTGGGGATCGGCCACGGGGCCGCCGCGATCCGGATCAGGCCCCGTGCCCCCATCGGCGCGGCCGCCATCTGCCCCCTTCCTTCGGGCCGGCTTCGCTCTAAGCTGGCGGGATGACCAAACCCCTCCCGCTCCTCGCCCTGCTCGTCGCCTCCGCCGCGCAGGCGCAGACGCCGCCGGCCACGAACGACATTCCCGCCCATTATGTCGAGCCGACCGACAGCTATGATTATGTGAAGCGCGTGGTGGAGATCCCCATGCGGGACGGGGTGAAGCTCCACACGGTGATCGTCGTGCCCAAGGGCGCGAAGGGCGCGCCGATCCTGCTGACGCGCACGCCCTACAATGCCGACAAGCGCGCGGCGCGCGGTGCGAGCGGATCGATGCTTTCGATCCTGCCGCAGGGCGACGACGTGTTCGTCGGCGCGGGCTATATCCGCGTCTTTCAGGACGTGCGCGGCAAATATGGCTCGGAAGGCCCCTATGAGATGACGCGCCCCGTGCGCGGCCCGCTCAACCCCACAGGCACAGATCATGTGACGGACGCGTGGGACACGATCGACTGGCTCGTGAAGAATGTGGCCGAGACGAATGGGAAGGTCGGCATGATCGGCTCCTCCTATGAGGGCTTCACGGTGGTGATGGCGCTGCTGGATCCCCATCCGGCGCTGAAGGTGGCGGCGCCCGAAAGCCCGATGGTGGATGGATGGATGGGCGACGACTTCTTCCATTACGGCGCCTATCGCCAGGGCAGCGACGGCTATTTCGTCGGCCAGGAATCCAGCCGCAAGGGCGGCGACGAGATCGTCACCTCCAATCATGACGATTATGATGCCTATCTGCGCGCGGGTTCGGCCGGCGATTTCGCGAAGCTGCACAAGCTGGAACAGTTCGGCATGTGGCGGCGCATGGTCGATCATGTGAGCTACGACGCCTATTGGCAGGGCCAGGCGCTGGACAAGCTGGTCGCGGCCAGGCCTTCCAGCGTGCCCACCATGTGGCTGCAGGGCCTGTGGGACCAGGAAGACATGTATGGCGCGGTCCACAGCTGGGAGGCGCTGAAGGCCGCTGGGCATGAGGCAAACAATTATCTGGTGATGGGGCCGTGGCGGCACAGCCAGGTAAATTATGATGGCTTCAATCTCGGGCCGCTCAAGTGGGATGGCGATACGGCGCTGCAATTCCGCCGCGATGTGCTGCTGCCCTTCTTCAACCAGTATCTGAAGGATGGCGCGCCGAAGGCGGAGACGCCCAAGGTGTTCATCTACAATACGGGCGAAAATCACTGGGATCGCTTCGCCAGTTGGCCGCTCGCCTGCCAGAAGGCGTGCGCCGCTCCGCTCAAGCCGCTCTATCTGGCCGAAGGCAAGGCGCTCTCCTTCTCCGCTCCCACGGCGAAGGGCGGGGATTCCTACGTCTCCGATCCGGCCAAGCCGATCCCGTTCGTCCCCCGCCCGGTGGACATGAACAATGCCGATCAGTGGAAGCCGTGGCTGGTGAGCGACCAGCGCAACGCCGCCGCGCGCCCCGACGTGCTCGTCTATGAGACGGAGGCGCTGAAGACGCCGGTGCGCATTTCAGGCGCCGCGATCGCGGATCTGTTCGCCGCGACGACCGGCACGGACGCGGACTGGGTGGTGAAGCTGATCGACGTCTATCCGGACGAGGTGCCCAACCAGCCCGAAATGGGCGGCTATCAGCTGGCGGTGGCGCTCGACATCTTCCGGGGCCGCTATCGGGAGAGCTTCGAGACGCCGAAGCCGATCCCCGCCGGCAAGGTGCAGGAATATAAATTCCGCCTGCCGACGACCAACCACGTATTCCAGCCGGGCCACAGGATCATGGTGCAGATCCAGTCGAGCCTGTTCCCGCTCTACGATCGCAATCCGCAGACCTATGTGCAGAACATCTTCTTCGCCAAGCCCGCCGACTACAAGGCGCAGACGATGACGATCAGCCATTCTCCCGGCGCGGCGAGTGCCGTGTGGCTGCCGCTGGTGGAGGCGAAATAAGGGCGGGCGCCGGGACGATTACGCGCCTCGGCACATCGTTTCCTCGCGCAGCGCGATCCAACCCCGCCTGTCGCAGGCAGTGCCCTTTCCGCCGCTTTGTCTCATCCCGCGCCGATCGCAATCCTGGGCGCGTGCGCGTCGTGCCCTTCGAGCCGCTAGCCCGCTTGCAAGGGTCGCGGCGCCACGCCTGTCGCGTGGCGCGTTCCGCTCAGGCCGCCTCGCTGTCGAACTGCAGCTTGGCAAGGCGGGCGTAGAGGCCGCCTTGCGCCACGAGCGCGTCGTGGCGCCCCTCCTCCACGATGCGGCCCTTGTCCATCACCACGATCCGGTCCGCCATGCGCACGGTGGCCAGGCGGTGCGCGATGACGATCGTGGTGCGTCCCTTCATCAGCCGCTCCAGCGCGCGCTGGACGAGCCGCTCGCTCTCCGCATCCAGCGCGGAGGTCGCCTCGTCCAGCAGCAGCACGGGAGCGTCGCGCAGCAGGGCGCGGGCGATCGCGATGCGCTGGCGCTGGCCGCCGGAAAGGCGCGCGCCGCCCTCGCCCAGGAAAGTATCCAGCCCCTGCGGCAATTCGCCCAGAAAGGCCGCCGCATTCGCGCTTTCGGCCGCCGCCCAGATGGCGGCATCGTCCGCATCCCAGCGGCCGTAGCGCAGATTGTCGCGCGCGGTGGCGCCGAAGATCACGGTTTCCTGCGGGACGACCGCGATGCGCGCGCGCACGTCGGCAGGATTGGCCTGGGTGAGCGCCACGCCATCGATCCGCACCGTGCCCGAGGCCGGATCATAGAAACGCTGGACGAGCTGGAAGAGCGTGGACTTGCCCGCGCCGGACGGGCCGACGATGGCAACCGTCTCGCCCGGCTCCACCGTGAGGCTGAAATCGTGGAGCGCCGCCACTTCGGGCCGCGTGGGATAGCGGAATTCGACATGATCGAAGGCCAGCCCGCCGCGCGGCGGCAGCGGCAGGGCCTGCGGCCGGGCCGGCGCCGCGATCAGCGGTTTTTCGGCCAGAAGCTCACCCAGCCGGCTGGCGGCGCCGGCCCCGCGCAGCAGATCGCCATAGACTTCGGTCAGCGCGCCGAACGCGCCGGCGACGAGCCCGGCCGTGACGACGAAGGCGAAGATGGCGCCCCCCGTCATCCGGCCCGAGGCTACATCCACGGCCCCCTGCTGGAGGACCAGCGTGATCGATCCGAAGATCAGGGCGATCACGATCGCCGTCATCGTCGCGCGGATGATGATGCGCTTGCGCGATGTGCCGAAGGCGCGCTCCACCACATCGGCGAAGCGGCGGCGCTCGCGCGATTCCTGATTGAAGCCCTGCACGATCTTCATCGCGCCCAGCGTTTCGGCGATTGTGGCGCCGATATCGGCGATGCGATCCTGCGAACTGCGCGAATAGGCACGCACGCGGCGGCCGAACAGCACGATCGGCACCACCGCCACCGGGATCACCAGCAGCAGCATGCCGGCCAGCTTGGGCGCCAGCACGAACATATAGACCATGCCACCCAGCCCGATGAAGACGTTGCGCAGCGCGATCGATACGCTGGATCCCACCACCTGCTCGATCAGGGCCGTGTCGGCGGTGAGGCGCGAGGCGATTTCGGACGGGCGATTCTCCTCGAAATAGCCGGGGCTGAGGGTGAGGAGATTGGCCTGCACGGCGCGTCGCACGTCCGCGATCACGCGTTCGCCCAGCCAGGAGACGTAATAGAAGCGCAGCGCGGTGGCGATCGCCAGCACGGCCACGATCATCAGCAGATAATGGAAGCTGGTCGCCACGCTGGCAGCAGATCCTCCACCCGCCACGAAGCCGCGATCGATCACGCGCTTGAAGCCATAGGGAATACCCAGCGTCGCCGCCGAGGATACGCACAGCGCCACGAGCGCAGCCACGATATGAGCAGGATATTTACCCGCCATGCGCCATATCAGCCCCAGCTCGCCGAGTCGGCTTTTCCCGGGCGGATCGGTGTCGATGCTTCTGGCCATGCCGGCCTAGTAGCAGCGCCCCGATAAGGGCTCAATCGGACGCTATTGTACCACGGCAATATTGCAATGCAGCACGAGCCATCCCACATGGGAGCGTTCGGGATCGCCGAATTTCAGGAGACGTGTCGGTGTTGTACGAGGCTTACGAAATGCAGCGCAGCTTCCTTGCGGGCGCAAGCGCGCTGGCGGGCGCAAGCTCCGACTGGATGACGAATCCCTCCAATCCCTTCTCGAAATCCCCCCTCACCCCCATTTTCGCATCGGGCCTGGATGTCTTCGCCCATGCCTCCGCCACCTATGGCAAGCCCGCCTTCGGACTGGGCACCACCACGATCGACGGCAAGACGGTGAACGTCGTCGAAAAGATCGAGGCGGTTCGTCCTTTCGGCCAGCTCATCCACTTCACGCGCCCCAGGGCGCCCAAGGGCCAGCCCAAGCTGCTGATCGTGGCGCCGATGTCCGGCCATTATGCCACGCTCCTGCGCGGCACGGTGGAACGGATGCTGCCGGGGCATGACGTGTGGATCACCGACTGGGCCGATGCACGGCAGGTGCCGCTGGCGGTCGGCGGCTTCGATCTGGACGATTATATCGATTATATCGTCGATTTCCTGGATCATATCGGGCCGAACACGCATGTGCTGGCGGTCTGCCAGCCGTCCGTTCCGGTCTATGCCGCCACCGCGCTGATGGCCGCCGAGAAGCATCATGCCCGGCCGCTCTCCGTCACGCTCATGGGCGGACCGGTCGATACGCGCAAGGCGCCGACGGCCGTGAACACCACCGCCACGCAGCGCCCGTTCAGCTGGTTCGAACAGAATGTGATCGCCACCGTGCCCTGGTATTATGGCGGCGCGGGGCGGAAAGTGTATCCGGGCTTCCTTCAGCTCACCGGTTTCATGGCGATGAATTTCGGCAACCACCTCGTCAGCCACTGGCAGATGTTCAAGCATCTGGTGGACGGGGATGAGGAAAGCGCCGATTCCACCAAGGCCTTCTACGAGGAATATCGCTCGGTCTGCGACATGACCGCCGAATTCTATCTCCAGACGATCGACGTTGTGTTCCAGCGCCACCTGCTGCCCAGGGGCAAGATGATGCACCGCGATCGGAAGGTGGATCCCGCCGCCATCGCCGACATCGCCCTGCTCGCCGTGGAAGGCGAGCGAGACGATATTTCCGGCCTGGGCCAGACGAAGGCCGCGCTGACGCTCGCGACCGCGCTGCCGGAAGAGATGAAGACCTATCTGATGGCCCCGAAGGTGGGCCATTACGGCATCTTCAACGGCCGCCGCTGGCGTGACGACATCGCGCCGGTCGTGGAAAAGTTCATTCAGGCGGCCGAGGCGCGCGCGCGGAAAGCCTGAGCATCACCCGCCGCCCCGTCCGATCTCCATCGGAACGGGGATCGGCGGTGAAGGATTCCCCCACGCAGCGATCCGCCCTAAACGGGCGACCATGATCCACCGGACGCTTGGCGCGCATATCGAACGCTGGCCCGTGCGCGGCGCCTTCACCATCTCTCGCGGGGCCAAGCGCGAGGTGGAGGTGGTCGTCGCCCGTTTCGACGAGAATGGCGCGGTCGGCCGGGGCGAGGCGACCGCCATCTATTATCATGGCGAAAGCGCGGCGAGCGTGCTGGAGACGATCGTCAGCCACCGCACCGATCTGGAGGCCGGGCTCGATCGCATGGCCCTCCAGGAGATGCTGCCGCGCGGTGCGGCGCGCAACGCGCTGGATTGCGCGCTGTGGGATCTGGAAGCCAAACGCAGCGGCGTGCCGGTCTGGCGGCTGGCGGGCCTGCCCGCACCGCGCCCGCTGGAAACCGCCTTCACCATCTCGCTCGGCGCCCCCGAAAGGATGGAGGCGGATGCGCGCGCCGTCGCCACGCTGCCGCTGCTGAAGCTGAAGCTGGCGGGGGAAGGCGATATCGCCCGTGTCGCCGCGGTGCGCCGGGGCGCGCCCGGAGCCCGCCTGATCGTAGATGCCAACGAAGCCTGGACCGGCCGCGACGTTGCCGCCGAGGCGACGGCCCTCCTGCCTTTCGGCGTCGAACTGATCGAACAGCCGGTGAAGGCGGGCGAGGATCATCTGCTGGATGGGGTGAACAGCCCGATCCCGCTCTGCGCCGACGAAAGCTGCCAGGACCGCGCCGATCTCGACCGCTGCATCGACCGCTATGCCGCGATCAACATCAAGCTGGACAAGGCCGGCGGCCTGACCGAGGCGCTGGCGCTGGCGGCGGAAGCGCGCGCGGCCGGGCTGGAGCTGATGGTGGGCTGCATGCTGGCGACGTCGCTGGGCATCGCGCCTGCGGCGCTCGTCGCGCAGGGCGCGCGCTGGGTGGATCTGGACGGCGCGCTGCTGCTGGCCGAGGATCGCCCCCAAGCGATGATGGCGGAGAAAGGCATCCTCTCCGCCGCCGGGCCGGCGCTCTGGGGCTGAACACGGACAACAGCGTCCCGCCCCCGCCACTGTAGCGCCCGCCTGTTGCAGGAGTATGGCCGCAGCCGGCCGAAGGCCCCTCAGAGGGCCACTTCAGCCATCTTGCCCTTATAATCCTCCTTGGGATCCCGGCCGAAAAGCTGGGTCATCACCGCGCCGAGCGCCGATCCGCCCAGCCACAGCGATGCCCTTTCCGTATCGAGCCGCAGCAACGCGATCCTGGGATCGTTGCGACCACCTTCGAACCAGGCGGCGACATGCGGATTCCAGAGCCGATCGATCGTGGCGGGATCGTTGTCCACCGACAGATTGCCGTGGATGCTCGCGAAGAGATCATGCCCCTTGCCGGTAAAGGTGGCGATCGCCCTGCTCGACGTGCCGAGCGACATGACGAGGCCATTATCCGCGGTGGTGAAGAAGAAGAGCGGGCCGCTCCCCTCTCCATCGAACTGCGCGGTCATCGGCTGGGTATGCCCGTCGCGCACGCCATCCAGCCCCAGCATGAGGAAGGGGCTGGCCTTCAGCTCCTTCCAGAAGCGGGCTTCGATCTTCGCATCCTCGGCCATCGCCATTCTCCTATCTGGATCATGCGCGAGGAACCCGCATCAGCGCGGGCCGGTTCCCGTCATTCCGGCTGCAACCCCTTGTTTTCCGGCTGGATGATGCTGCCATTGCCATGCTGGATCGCCGGTAGCGGCGAGCCCCCGCCTTCCGCGACGGGGCGCCCGTCCGGCCCCGCTATCACCGCCGTCTGGGTGGGGAAGGCGAAATCGATATGGGCATCGTTGAAGGCGGCGAGGATCGCGACGCAGACCTTGTGCCGGGCGGCGAAAACCTCGTCATAATTCTCCGAACGCACATCGAACTGGAGATTGAAATCGAGCGTGGAATCCCCGAAGCCGGACATGCCGCAGCGGACCAGCGAACATTTGTCCTGCCGCTCGACGATCACCTTCAGCATCTCCGGCACATGCGCGCAGACCTCCGGCGGTGTATAATAAGCAAGGCCCAGCACCATTTCGATCCGGCGGCGCTCCAGCCGCGCCATATTGTGCAATTCCTTGTTGAGCAGGTTGGTGTTCGAGACCACCACCTCCTCCCCCGTGACGGAGCGCACGCGCGTCGTCTTGAGGCCGATCTGCTCCACGGTGCCGCTGGTGCCATCCCAGCGGATCGCGTCGCCGCGCTGGAACGGGCGATCGAAGATGATCGACAGCGCCGAAAACAGATCGTCGAATATGCCCTTGGCGGCAAGGCCGATCGCGATGCCGCCGATGCCGAGACCGGCGATCAGGCCGGTGACGTTGACGCCCAGATTATCGAGGATCGCCACCGTCGCGATCGCGAAGATCACAACCGTCACCAGCAGGCGGATGATCCCGATCGCGCTGCCCAGGCCGCTATGATCGTCTCCACCGGCGCGATTTTCGACCACGCCGAGCACGAATTCCCGCACCCACAGCGCTCCCTGCATCGCGGCCGCGATCGTGAAGGCCACATCGATCGTGCGCGCCACGAGATGCGGCGGATCGGCATAGCCCGACACCAGTTTCGCCGCGAACAGGACCATGAACCACAGATGCGTGCGCGCGACGACGCGGCCGATCGTGACCGGCCAGTGCGTCATCAGCCCCGGCCGACGGCACAGGCGCTTGCCCAGCCAGCGCAGGCCGAGCATCGCCGCCACGATCGCCGCGCCGAAGGCGGTGGCGATCACGATCTGGAGATAGTGACCCAGGATCCATTCGATGCTCTGATCCCAGAGCAGCTGAACGGAGGTCTTCGAAACGATCGGCGCCTTCATGGCGGCAGTATTGACGACCTTCTCAGCCATCAGGCGGCCTCCGCTTGAGTTTTGGCGGCCGCCACGACTTCATCGAGGAAACCGATCAGCGCGCGTTCGGCGCCCTTCATATATTTCGTCGCGCGCGGCAGCTTGAGCGCGCAGACGCCATCGCCATTGCCCTGTCGGCACAGCTCGATCAAGGCCGGGTGGACATAGGATTTGCGGCTGATGGCGGGCGTGTTGCCCAGTGCCGAGGCCACTTCCTCCAGCATCGGCTTCAGCGAGAGGTGGCCCGATCGGGCCGCGAGGAGGATATGTTCGAAGGCGAGCAGGCTCGCCCCCCAGGTGCGGAAATGCTTGGCGGTGAAATCGCCGCCCATCGCCTCCCGGATATAATCGTTCACGTCGGCCGAGCCGACCGGGTGAAGCGCGCCATCCTCCCCCACATATTCGAACAGACGCTGGCCCGGCAGATCCTGCGTGCGGCGCACGATCGTGGCCAGCCGGCGATCCTCGATCGTCAGGCGCTGCGTCTTGCCGGACTTGCCCTTATATTCCAGCCGCAGCTTCGCGCCGGCCACGCGGGCGTGGCGATTGCGCAATGTGGTGGCGCCGAAACTCCTGTTTTCCCTGGCATAAGCCTCGTTGCCGACGCGGATGTGGCCGAGATCCAGCAGCCGCACGACGGCGGCCACCACCGTATCCCGATCCAGCCGGCGCGAGGCCAGATCCTCCGCCACGCGCGCGCGCAGCAGGGGCAAGGCACGCCCGAAATCGGCGCATCTTTCATATTTCCGCGCATCCTGCCGGGCGCGGAAGGCGGCATGATAGCGATATTGCTTGCGGCCGCGATCATCGATGCCCGTCGCCTGGATGTGGCCATGCGGGCTGGGGCAGAACCAGGCATCGCGATAGGCGGGCGGGAGCGCGATCGCGTTGAGCCGATCGATTTCCGCGCGGTTCGCGATCCTTTTGCCGCCCGCATCGAAATAGGCCCAGCCCTTCCCCGCCCGCCGGCGGCGGATGCCGGGAAGCGCATCATCGACGAAACAGAGGATGGCGGATCGTTCCGGTTCTGGCATGGCGGGCCTAACGGCAGCGGGCGCCGCGAGGTTCCGTCAGGCCGTGCAGGCGCGCGCCGTGCAGTGGCCGGCAGAGGACGATGGGAGCTTCGGACAGGCAAACGTCACACGAACGTCGCGTCTCTACCGGCTGTACAGGCAGGCGTACATGCAGCGCACGCGCACGCGTTTATGGGCGCGCGGGCGCGGGGAGGCCCGCCGCTCCGTTCAACTCTCCTCTATCGTCAGTGCTTCCACCTCGATCAGCAGGCCCGCCGGCACCGCGCGCCGCCCGGCGATGGCGATATCCGCCAGCAGATGACCGCGCAGGCTGAATTCCGCGTCTGCCAGCCCCGCCTGAAAGACATCGGCCGCCCCGGCATCAGGCAGACCGATTTCCAGCCTGTGCCGCTCTCCCGCAAAGGTGGCGCTGGCCCAGCTCTGGCTGGGGAGCGCGCGCACCTGCGCCGCCGGGCCGGCGCGAGCCGCCAGCGCGGCGATCAGCATCTCCCGCGCGGCGGGGCGACGCGGCCTTCCCCCCGGCGCACTCAATGCGGCAGTTCCTGCGCATCCGCGATATAGGCGCAGACCTTGGCGGCGATGCGCGCCGTAGGCTCGCGCCCGGCGCGCAGATCGCTGACGAAGCGGGGATCGTTCAGCACGATCCGGCCGAATTTCGATTCCGGCGTATCCGTCCGCTCCAGATGGCGGGTGTGAGGGGACAAGAGAGGCTGGAGTGGCGGGAACATCCGGGATCATCCGGGATCACGTGGGCTTGGCCACTGAAAAACCGGGAAAATCGCGGCGGCGACGGGCGATCGCGGCCGGAACGGATTGTCTAGAGTAGGGCGCATGGGCGGTCGAAAGCTATCCCTATGTGCTGAGCCGGACCACGGGTGTGGATGGCTATCCCAACGCCGTGCGCATGGTTTTGCTGGCGAACCAGAATGCCGGGATCGTGCAGGTCGTCAGTCGGCCATTCGGCGCCTATGTGATCGAGCTGACGATCCGGGCGGACAACGTGGCCGGCGCCGGCCTGTTCGTGCAGCCGCTCAACGCCGACTACAGCCAGTTCGGCGACGGCTCCGCCAACCTGTTCCTGTCGCTGCTAAACAAGAAGGATACGAGCGGCTGGCCGGGCGGATCGGCCGGCGCGAGCGACAATTATCTGCGCACCTTCTCCTGGTATTTCGCGACACCGATCGACGGCAACATCGCCCACATCAACTTCTACGCGATGGGCAACTGGGAAAATCTCAGCGGCCCGCGCAATGCGAAGACGCTGGATGTTCACGCCTTCCGCGTGCGGGCTGCCTATGAGGCGGAGATCGCGCAGAAGGACCCGATCACCGGGCTGGATTCGAAGGCCAGCCATGACGAGGTGGTGATGGTCGCGGTCGACAAGGCAGGCACCGCGCTGGCGACGGCGCGCAGCGAGTATGAAGCCGGCTTCGCCGCCGTGGATGGCCAGATCAGCGATGCGATCACGCTGGCGGCGGGGCCGGCCGGCGTCGTGGGCGAGAAGATCAGCGCGGTCGAAGTCCGG
The DNA here is from genome assembly GCF_003248515.1 of Sphingomonas sp. Lineage (GTDB taxonomy): Bacteria > Pseudomonadota > Alphaproteobacteria > Sphingomonadales > Sphingomonadaceae > Sphingomonas_I. Next base: position 348,153 of record NZ_QFOB01000002.1, on the reverse strand, counting down.
GCCGGCGGGCGACAAAATCTCGTCGCCAACGGCTCTGCCGAGCAGGGCATGACCGGGATCGGCGGCCAGACTTCGGGCTGGACGACACGGCCGGCCAACAACCTGTGGGGCTCAAGCTTCGTCTGTTCCGCGACACCCGACGCCACCAATGCGATCCAGTGGCCGCCCTTCGGGGTGCAGGTCGGGGAAACCTATACGATCTCCGCCGATAGCTTGCTCTTCGCGACGGCGGGGCAGGTCTATGTGGACATGCTCTTTCTCGATGCCGGCAACAATATCGTGCCCGGCGGCGACAGCACCGAACGTCCCCGCAACGCCAGCCACGATTTCAGCGCAGGGCCGGCCGGAAAGGATGCGCTGTGGATCAGCGCCGTCTGTCCGGCCGGCGCAACGCAGGCGGTCGCGCGCTTCGTATGGTCCGGCATCTCCGGACTGAGCATCATGGGCGTCCGCCAGATGCAGGTGGAGCGCGGCGCCGGCCCCTGGACCGCCTATAACCAGAGCCTTCAGCCCCTCGCCGCCTCGGTGTCGGTCGCTCAGGGGGCGATCGCAACGCTCGATGGACGCACGGCCGGCGCATATTTCCGGGTCGCCGTGGCCAGCCCAGGCGGCGAGAGCCTGCTCGATCTGGCATCGGATTCGATCGGCGGAACCGTGTTCCGCGTGCGCGCCGGCACGATCGTGCTGGAAGGCAATGTGCTGGTTTCGAACTCGGTTGGCACGAGCGCGCTTGCCGACTTCTCCGTCAACAATATCGTCGCCTCCGCCGGCCCCTTCACCGAACTGACCACGGGCAACACCACGCTCTTCCAGCTGACGATCACGACGACTGGCAAGCCCGTCCTCATTCAGGTGGGCGGTCAGGTGGCCGGCTCGGAGGAGATTTACGGCACGCTTGTGCTGGAGCGTATTGGCTACGGCCAGATTGGCGGCGCGCTGGGCTTCGTGAATCAGAGCGTGGCGCAGATCTTCAAGGAGGATCTGGCGGCCGGAACCTACACCTATCGGCTGTCCGGCACCGTCTCCGCCAATGACGGCTCCGGCATCGTCTATCCCGCCCTCATCCTCCAGGAGGTCAAGAAGTGACCGATTATTGGTTCGTGTACGACCTCGCTACCGGCGCGCTCCGTTGGCCGGGGACAGGGCCGGAGGGATCGGCCACCGCCCAGGTGCTCCCGGAAGGGCTCGGCCTGATCGACATGCCCTTCGATGCTTATACGGCGCTCACCGGGGCGGAGCCGGATCTCGGGCCGCTCAAACTTTATGTGAAGGCGATGGTGGACGCGGCGGCCGGCGTGCTGCGCAAGCGCCACATCACCGATATTCCGGGCCAGCAGGCGACCTATCTGACGAAGGCGCAGGAGGCGAAGGCGTGGATCGCGGCGACCGATCCGGACCCCGCCGATTATCCCTATCTGCGCCATGAGGCGGATGCGACCGGGCAGACGATCGCCGCCGTGGCGGCCGATATCGTGCTGGTCGCCGGCCTGTGGCTGGAGGGCGACGCGATGATCGAGGGCGCGCGCCGTGGCGCGGCCGTCGCGATCGCCGCCGCCACCAACGTCGCCCAGATCGTCGCGGCCGCGCGGATCGACTGGAACGCCCTGCTCGCCTCGATCGCGGTGCCGCCGGGGACGCCCGAGGCGTAACGGTGGCCGTCGATCCTCTCTTTGCCCAGTGGCTCCAGGCCGATGGGGATTATGCGCTGCGCGAGACGGCGGGTGCCAGCGCGCTCTGGGGCGCGTCCGGCCTTACGACCGAGCGCCTGACTGGCATCGCGACCGAGGCGGCCGCCCAGGCCGAGGGCGATCGGCAGCTCGCTTTCTTCGAACGCGGCCCGTTCGCCATCGATGTCCACGATGTGATCGGCACGGACTGGCAGGAGCAGCTGGGCACCGTGATCACGCTTACGGTCAAACAACTGGGCTATGACGCCGGGCAGGACGTGTTCCTGATCGGTGTCGATGCCGACCGGTCCACGGGCATCACCGCATTGACGGTTTTGCGGCCGCTAAGAGGGCTTTCATGAGCCTCTTGGAGATCATCGAACCCTATGCGCTGGCGGGCGCGACGGCGACGCGCGGGACGGGCGCCGACAATCTGCGCACCCCCGATCCCAAGGAAGTGTGGGCGGACAGCGCGGCAGGCAGCGTGGCGACGCTGACATTCGATCTCGGCGCCGCCCGGCCCGTCGACACCATCTTTCTCGGCTATGTCACGCCGCCGGCTGCGTCCGCGACCTGGGCGATCCGGGGCGGCCTCGCGAGCGCGGACGAGACGGCCATCCTCGCCACCTCGGCGCTGCGCGTGCCGGATGTGGCCGGTGACTTTCCCGAGATGAGCCATGCTCTCTGGGCCGGGGCGTCGCAGACGATCCGCTATCTGGCGATCGACGTGGCGCAACCCTCCGGATTTGCGCCGCTGATGGTGGGCGTGCCCGTGATCGGCGCGGCCTTCGTCGCGGATCTCGGGCAGGAATGGGGCGCGGGCCGCAAGCCGATCGACACCGGCACGGCCACGTCTCTCCTTTCCGGCGGCTTCGCCATCGTCGAGGGCGCGCGCAAAAGCTCGTTCAGCTGGACGTTCGGCGATCTCACCGAAGAGGAGGCCGACGCGCTGGAGCGGATCGCGCTCCGCCTGGGCACGACGAAGCCGGGCCTCGTGATCGAGCGGCCCGACCGCACCGCCGGCCTGCGCAGCCGCATCCACTACGGGCTCTTTCAGCAATGGCGCCAGTACGAGCGCCGCAACCGCCGGCAGACCCGCTGGGACATCTCAATCGAGCAATGGGTGTGAGCGCCCTTCAACCCTTGGAGAATTTATGACCGACCGTCTTTCTTCATTCAATCTGAAGTCGAGGGCCGAGGACGTGCGCGCCGGGATCTCGGGCAGCGTCTATACGATCGCGCGCCAGCTCGGCACGACATCGGCCCTGTCGCTGGGGAGCGGCACGAACAGCAACCTTACCCTTTCCGGCACGAGCATCGTCGCGGCCAGCGCGATCGCGGCCGGCGTGACACAGATCGCCGTGGTTCGCGAGGCCAGCGAGGGCTTCGCGATCGAATATCCCGTCGCGCTGACGGGGGCCTCTCCGGCCGGTGCCGGCGAGCTTCTGGTGTGCCCCTTCGCCTACACGAACAGCCTGTTCCCCTTCACCTTCTCCCGCGTGGGCGGCAGGGTGCAGACCACGTTCGATCGTGCGGTATGGGCGCCCACGCCCGACAATCCCGGCTATGCCGGCGCGATCAACACCTTCTATGTCGATATCAGCCGGCCGGACGACACGGGCGACGGGCTCACCTGGGCGACCGCCAAGAAGACGGGCACGGCCGCGATCGACCTCGGCAATGCAGGCGCCAATCCCTTCATCATCTATGCCGCCGCCGGCACCTACTCGCGCGCCAATTTCTTCGCCCGCACGCCGACCAAGCCCTGTGCCATCATCGGCGTCGGCGGCCGGGTCGTAACCGGCTATTTCGATCTGACGGGCGGCTGGTCGCTCGACACGGGAACGACATACAAGGTCACCCGAGCCGATATCCGCCGCTGCCTGGATCTGCGCGGTGTCGATCAGGACGGGCTGTTTCCGGATCTGACCTATGCGACGAGCCTTGCCAATTGCCGGGCCACGCCGGGGTCATGGTGGACCGACAATGCCACGGTCTATGTCAACCGTGGCGATGGCGCGGAGGTGACGGACGCCAACACCCGCCTGCTGATCTCGACCGGCTACAATGCGATGATCCGCTCGTCGAACGGCGGCAACATGTTCCTCAAGAACTTCGATTGCCAGGGCGGCCAACCGCTGATCCTCACCAATTCGCCGACCAACCGCTTCGTGGCCGAGGACTGCACCTTCCGCTATTCCTCCGGCGATGATGGCGTCGTGACGGCGACGGTTGCCCCCCAGCACGGCGTCACGATCTTCAACCTTCTGGGCGCCGCTTTCATCCGTTGCGACGCCAGCGGCAATCAGTCCGATGGCTTCAACAGCCATATCGCCAGCGGCGTGCAGGCGTTCGTCTTCACGATGGACTGCACCGGCTTCAACAATGGCCGGAAGGGGGCGGCGAGCTGCAACTTCATCACCACGCATGACGGCGGCAAGTGGATCGACCTTCGCGGCAAGGCGCGGCGCAACGCCGGGGGGCAGGTCGCAATCGTCAACGACAATACCGCGATGTGGTGCATCGATACGGACTGCGCGGAAAGCCGTGGCGATATCGTGATCGGGGGCACGGTGCCGTCCAGCGACTATCTCGTGGATCAGACCGAGGGCGGCGGGACGAAGGTGACGCTCTATCTCGAAAACTGCCGCTCGGCCGGCTCTTTGTACCCGCTCAATGCCCGTTACGGCACGATCATCTCGCGGGGCGGATCGATGGTCGGCTCTTCGTTGAGCGCCCTTGGCGGGGTCATCGTATCGGTGTGAGATCGGGAGCGCGCGGCCACACGGGAAACCGGCTGCGCGCTATTTTCGGGTGCCTATTTCAAAAACGCAGTGCTCCAGACTCTCTTGTCAAAGACTCCAGAACGTCTTGTCACGCTACAGCGGGTGATGAGGCCCAGCAGATACATGAGTCGCCCTCCGATTCTGTTCCTGATATGTTCTGCTTGCAGGACAAATCCTACATGTCTAGGATTTTTCCTATCTTGAACGATCGGCTTGGGAAGAAATGTCTGTCGACCCCCGCGCCACGCTGGAAAAGCTGATCGCCGAGCGGCGCGAGGATTATGCCGGCCTTTCCCGGCTGCTGGGGCGCAACCCGGCCTATATCCAGCAATATGTGAAGCGCGGCACGCCGCGGCGGCTGGCCGAGGAGGATCGCCGCGCGCTGGCCCGCTATTTCCGCGTGCCGGAGGAGATGCTGGGCGGCCCGCCGGCCGTGCCGACGCCCGTGGCCGCCAATGCCCCGCGCGAATCGCTGCGCGAGGCGGCGATCGTGGCCGTGCCCCGCCGCGCACTGGGCGCATCGGCCGGTGCCGGATCGCTGGAGGAAGACGGAGTGGCAGGCGGCACCGTCTATTTCGCGCCAGCCCTGCTCCGCGCGCTGGGCGCGGGCGATCCTTCGGGCCTGTCCGTGATCCGGGTGACGGGCGATTCCATGATGCCCCTGTTGGCGGACGGGGACGATATCCTCGTCGACCGGCAGGATGGAGCCGAGCGCCTGCGCGACGGCGTCTATGTGCTGCGCAACGAGGAGGCGCTGATGGTGAAGCGGATCGCGCTGCGGCCGGATGGCGGGCTGGCCGTGCTCAGCGACAATCCCGCGCACCAGAGCTGGCCCGATGCCGATCGCAGCCGCATCCGCATCGTGGGGCGGGTGCTGTGGGCCGGCGGCCGGGTGCGATAGGCGCCCATCGTCGGCACCTGTTCAATCGGTGCAGAGCCCGCCCGCGAGCCGCCCCCGCTCGACATGATAGCGACACCCAAAAGGCGTATCGCTGAACTGGCAATGGCCAGCGACCCTGGCTCCCAATCTGGGATCTCCTTCGGGCCAGGGGGCCTTCGAGAAACCAAGGCGAATTTCGCTGTCGTCCAGATAGACGCACTTGCCCGCGCATTGCCGGCTGCCGGTGCACTTTTTGCCGGCGTCGGGAAAGCGATGCACGCACCGTTCCGTCTGGGCGCGGCCGTCGCGCATGATCCTGCCGCCGCCGGCAGCGCACGCTTTTTGCTCCGCCCGGGACATTTCTCCCGCCGCCCGGGCATCGCCCACGGAAAGCAGCGCGAGAAGTGCCGCCGATCCGCTGATCGCCATCCTTCTCACGCGCCCTCCCGGCTCGCAGCGCAACACGGGAAGCCTCAGCGCCCGGCGCGCCGCCTGTCACGCAGCCAGAACAGCACCGCCGCCAGCGCGCCCACTACGACGCCGCCGACCACGCCGGCCGAAGGCTCTCGCGCGATCATGCCGATCGTGGCGCCGGCCAGGATCGCGATCGCGAGCAGGATGCCGGCGGCGGCGGGTTCGGGCTGTTGCTTGTCGCTCATCGTGTCCTCCCTGCCACTCCGCCGCAGAGCTGGCCAGCCCCGCGCGAGCGGCGTCTAGCGGTGGACCGTTGCCTGCCCTAGGGGAGGAGCATGCCTGCGGTAACCATGCGGGCGGCGATGTATGCCGCCGCGGCTGCGACATTCTGCCTGATGCCGCCGTCCGCTGGCGCGCAGACGGCCGTGCCCGCTACAGCCGAGCCACAGGCTACCCCCGCAGCCACCGGCGCCGACGCGACGCAGACGGCGCCGATCGATACCGATCTGCCGCTCGCGCCCATGCCCGATCTGGGGGTCGACTGGCCGGATCTTTCCGCACCCGATGCCGGCGCGGCACCCGCCCCTGCCCCGGCATCCTCCACGGCACCTGCATCCGCCGCTGCCCGATCGGCCACCTCCGCGCCCGCCGGGAAGGGAAAGGGCGCGCCCAAGAACGCCGGCACGGATGCCGAGCTGATGCGCCCCTATAGCGTGGCGATCACCGGCATAGACGAATTGGGCGCGGATTTCCGATTGCGCTTCAATGCGTTGTCCGCGCTGGACGCGGGGCATGGCAAGCCCGCCAACGCCGCCCAAATCGATCGCCGGGTGAGCGAGGACGAGACGCTGATGAAGCAGCTGCTCCGCTCGATCGGCCGCTATGACGGCGAGGTGGCGAGCCGGGTGGATGCGAGCGACAGCGCGATCACGGTGACGCTCGCCGTGACGCCGGGGCGCGACTATCATTTCTCGCGCATCGACCTGCCGGGCATCGATGCCGCCGGACCACGCGCCGACGTGCTGACCGCCGCCTTCGCCATCCGCACCGGCGATTCGGTGAATGCGGAGCGCGTGACCAACGAGGTGATCGCCTATCGCGCGCGGCTGGGCCACCAGGGCTTCCCTTTCGCCAAGGTGGGCGAGCCGGAGGTGACGGTGGATCACGCCACCGGCGAGGCGACACTGTCGCTGGCGGTGGATCCCGGCGCGCCGGCCCGCTTCGGCAAGATCATCCCGGCCGGCAACCGCCCCGTCTTTTCCGCGCGCCATATCGGCGAAATCGCCCGCTTCCACGCCGGGCAGGAATATGATGCCGTGCGGCTGGACGATCTGCGCCGCGCGCTGATCCAGACCAGCCTCGTGTCCGTCGCGACGATCACGCCCGTCCCGAGCGACGATCCCGGCATCGTCGACATACGCGTGCTGACGGAGCCGGCCCCGCCGCGCACCGTGGCGAGCGAACTGGGCTATGGCACGGGCGAAGGCGCGCGCGCCGAAATTTCATGGCAGCATCGCAATCTCCTGCCGCCCGAGGGCGCCGTGACGTTTCGCGCCATCGCCGGCACGCGCGAACAATTGCTGAGCGCCACGCTGCGCAGATCCAACTTCCAGGCTCGGGACCGGGTGCTCAACGCGCAGGTGGCCGCTTCGCACAGCAATCTCAACGCCTATGACGCGCGCACCTTCTCGGTATCGGCCAATCTGGAGCGCCAGACGAACATCATCTGGCAGAAGAAATGGATATGGTCGGGCGGCGGCGAACTGCTCGCCACCGACGAAAGGGACACGATCAAGGCGACGGGCCAGCCGCGCCGACGCACCTATTTCGTGATCGCCGCCCCCGGCAGCCTGGCCTATGACGGATCGGACGATCTGCTGAACCCGAGCCGGGGCTATCGCCTGTCGCTGCGCATCTCGCCCGAGGCATCGCTACGCAAGCAGTTCGACGGCTATCTGAAGGCGCAATTCGATGCGAGCGCCTATCTGCCGGTCACTTCCCGGATCGTGCTGGCGGGGCGGATCCGTTTCGCCTCGATCACGGGCACGCAGACATCGAGCATCGCCCCGTCGCGCCGGCTGTATTCGGGCGGCGGCGGATCGGTGCGCGGCTACAGCTATCAGGGGATTGGCCCGGTCGACGTGGACGGCGATCCCGTCGGCGGGCGCGGCCTTGCCGAATTCGGCACGGAGGCCCGCTTCCGCTTCGGCGCGTTCGGCGTGGTGCCCTTCTTCGACGGCGGCAATCTTTCCGACGCCTCCAACCCCACGTTCAAGACGATCCGCTACGGCGCGGGGCTGGGCGCGCGTTATTATACCAGCTTCGGGCCGATCCGCATCGACGTGGGCACGCCGATCAACCGCCGCGCCGGGGAATCGCGCGTCGCCGTCTATGTTTCGCTGGGGCAGGCCTTCTGATGGAGGACGAAAGCCAGCAGCACGCCCCTGCGGACGAGACGCCGCCCGCGAAGCGCCGCCGCTGGCTGCGCGCGATTCTGGGCATGCTGCTGGGGCTGGTCGCGATTCTGGGGCTGGCCGTGATCGCGGTGGATACCGGACCCGGCCACCGCCTGATCGTCGATCGTATCGCCGCACTGAAGATCAAGACGGGCCTGCGCATCCGGATCGGCCGGATTGAGGGATCGATCTGGAACCGCGCGGTGCTGCGCGACGTGCGGCTCTATGATCTCAAGGGCCAGTTCTTCGAGGCGCCCGCCATCCGGCTGGACTGGCACCCGCTGGGCTGGCTTTCCAACCGGCTGGATATCGAGAGCCTCTCCTCCGATCTGGTGATGCTGGATCGGCTGCCCACGCTGCGCCGGACGAAGAAGGGACCGATCCTGCCGGGCTTCGACATCCGCATCGGCAGGCTGGAGATCAAGCGGCTGCGGCTGGGCAAGGCGGTGGGCGGCACGGCGGCGGAAGCGAAGCTGGCCGCGCGCGCCCATATCCACAAGCGCCGCGCGATGATCTGGCTGCAGACAGCGAGCGACAAGGGCGATCGTCTCGCGATCGATCTGGATGCCGAACCCGATGGCGATGTCTTCCGCCTGATCGCGCGTGCCGAAGGGCCTGCGGGCGGCGTGCTTGGCGGCCTGTTCGGCACGAAGCGGCCGATCCTGGCGGCGGTGGACGGGCATGGCACCTGGTCGCGCTGGCAGGGTGCCGCGCAGGCCCGTCTGGACGGACGCCAGATCGCCGATCTGGCGCTGACAGTGAAGGATGGCGATTATGGATTGAGCGGGCGGCTGGCCCCCTCCCCCTTCCTCCACGGCAAGCTGCAGCGGCTGACCACGCCCGCCATCTCCGTGGCGGGGCAGGCGCGGCTGGCGGACCGACAGCTGACCGGCCATCTGGCGCTGGCGGCGCCGGCGCTGCGGATCGCGGTGGGCGGCCGGATCGATCTGGCCGAAAGCGCCTTCCGCGCTTTCGCGATCGATGCCGAACTGCGCCAGCCCCCGGCGCTTTTCCCGAACATGACCGGTCGGGAGGTGCGGCTGCACGCCGTGCTGAACGGCGATTTCCGGGAGCCGGACTTCCGCTACGCGCTGACCAGCCCGCACATCGCCTTCGACAATACCGGCTTCGATCGCGTCTCGGCCACGGGCGCGGGCCGGTTCGGCAAGATGCCGGTGATGCTGCCGATCACGCTTTCCGCCGCGCGCGTCACCGGGATCGGCGATGTCGCGGGCGGCATCCTCGCCAACCTCTCCGTAAAGGGGACGCTGGCGATCGACGCGAAGACGGTGACGGGCACCGGCCTGCTGCTTTCGTCCGACAAGCTGAACGGCAAGCTGGGCCTGCGCCTCGATCTGGCGAGCGGCGCCTATGACGTCGCGCTGACGGGTGGCCTGCAGCGTTATCTGATCCCCGGGCTGGGCATTGTCGACGTGGACAGCGTGCTTTCGATCGTGCCCGGCCCCGGCGGACATGGCACGATCGTGACCGGGCGCGGCACCGCCGACGTGCGCCGCTTCGACAATGCCTTCCTCCGTTCGCTGGCGGGCGGCCTGCCGCATCTGGAAACGAAGCTGATCCGCGATCCGGACGGCACGCTGCGCTTCCAGGATCTGGTGCTGACGGCTCCGGCGATCCGCATCACCGGCACGGGGCTGCGCCGCCGCGACGGCACCTTCAAGTTCGACGGGCAGGGTCGGCAGGATGTCTATGGCACGTTCCGCCTGGGGCTGGACGGGCAGATCGATCATCCCAAGGTGGATCTGCTGCTGGACACGCCCGTGCCCGCGCTGGGGACGACAGGCGTGCATCTCGCGCTGGATCCCGTGCCGCAGGGCTTCGATTTCCACGCAACGGGCGGCTCCTATCTCGGGCCCTTCGCGGGCAATGGCCGGATCGAGACGACACCGAACCAGCCGACCTTCATCGACGTGCGCGCGCTCGACGTTTCGGGCACACGCGCGAGCGGGCGGCTGCGATCCGATCCGGATGGCTTTACCGGGCGGCTGGATCTGAATGGCGGCGGCATCGCCGGTTCGCTCCAGTTCGCGCCGCAGGAAAGCATCCAGCGGATCGACCCGCACCTCACCTTCGCCAATGCGAAGCTGGCTACGCTCACGCCGATCGCGATCGGCCGGGGGCGGCTGGACGGATCGATCCTCATCGATCCCGCCGGCATCGGCATGGACGGCACGTTCGCCGGACGCGGGCTGCGGCGCGGCAAGCTTTCGATCGATCGGCTGGCGGCCGAGGCGCATCTGCGCGGCGGGCGCGGCACGGCGACCGGCACGATCGTGGGCAGCCGGGGCAAGACATTCGATCTCAAGCTCGGCGCGCAGGTGGAGCCTGGCCACATCACCGTCACCGGATCCGGCAATCTGGATGGCAGGCCGATCCAGATGCCCCAGCCGGCCAGCTTCACGGCACAGCAGGATGGCTGGCACCTCGCGCCCGTGCGACTGGAATATGGTGGCGGCACCGCGCTGGTGGGCGGCGAATTCCGGCCCGGCCGCGTCGCGATCGATTCGACGATGGAGCGGATGCCGCTCATCATGGCGGACATCTTCGTGCCGAAGCTGGGCCTTTCCGGCTATGCCAGCGGCAAATTCTCCTTCCGGCGCGAGGGCAAGGCGCTGCCCGTGGGGCGGATGGACCTGACGCTGCGCGGGCTGGCGCGCGCCGGCCTCGTCCTCGCATCGCAGCCGATCGACGTGGGGCTGGCCGCCGTGCTGACCCCCAGCGGCATCGCCGCGCGCGCCGTCGCCGTTTCGCAGGGCAAGACGATCGGCCGGGCGCAGGCGCGGGTGGCGCCGCTGCCACCGGGTGACGATCTGGCCGAACGGATCCTGAGCGCGCCCCTCTTCGGCCAGCTGCGCTACAGCGGACCGGCCGACATTCTCTGGCGGCTGACCGGCGTGGAGACGATCGACCTTTCCGGCCCGCTGACCGTGACGGCGGACACGAGCGGCACGCTGGCCGATCCGCAGATACGCGGATCGCTGCGCACCGATGCGGGCCGGCTGGAAAGCAGCGTCACCGGCACGGTGGTGCGCAACGTGAAGGCGGCGGGCACGTTCGAGGGATCGCGCCTGCTGCTCTCCTCGATGAGCGGCGAGACACCCGAAGGCGGCACGCTGAGCGGCCGGGGCGATTTCGATCTTTCGGGCGCGACCGGCGTGGCGATGAACCTCTCGCTCGTCGCGAACAACGCCCAGTTGCTCAACCGCGACGATATCGGCGCGACCGTGACCGGCCCGATCACGATCCGATCGGACGGGCGCACGGGCACGATCGGCGGCGAGGTGGATCTTGTGAAGAGCCGCTATCAGCTGGGCAGCGCCGCCGCCGCGCAGGTGCCCCAGCTCGCCGTGACCGACATCAATGCCGACGACGACGATTTCGACGACACGCTGCCGGCCACGCCCTGGCAGATGGATCTCAAGGCGCATGCGCGCAATCGCGTGATGGTGCGCGGGCTGGGCCTGGACAGCGAATGGCGCGCGGACCTGACGATCAAGGGCGCGGTGACCAATCCGGCGATCGGCGGCAAGGCCGATCTGGTGCGCGGCGGCTATCAGTTTGCCGGCCGCCGCTTCGAACTGGAGCGCGGCGTCATCCGGTTCACCGGCGCCGCCCCGCCCGATCCGATCCTGGACATCACGGCGCGCGCCGACATTCAGGGGCTCAACGCCTCGATCCAGGTTTCGGGCACGGGCCTGAAGCCGGAGATCAGCTTCCAGAGCGTACCGGCCCTGCCGGAGGACGAACTGCTTTCGCGCCTGTTATTCGGCACGTCGATCACCAACCTTTCGGCGCCGGAAGCACTGCAACTGGCGTCGGCCGTCGCCTCGCTCAGAAGCTCGGGCGGGGGTGGGCTCAATCTGGATCCGATCAACGCCGTGCGCCGCGCCGTGCGCCTCGATCGCCTGCGCATCCTGCCCGCCGATCCCACCACGGGCGCCAAATCGGCGGTGGCGGCAGGCAAATATATCGGGCGGCGCACCTATGTGGAGGTGGTGACCGACGGCGCCGGCTATTCGGCGACGAGCGTGGAATTCCGCATCACGCGCTGGCTGTCCCTGCTTTCCACCATCTCCACGATCGGCCGCCAGAGCGCGAACGTGCGCGTCTCCAAGGATTATTGAGCGCGCGCGAGCGACTGCGGGGACGGCCTGCGGCTTGGTTGCGGTCGCTCAAAAATCAGGGGATAGTTGGCAAGATGATCGGATTTCACGACTACGTCGTCGATCGGCGGAGCGGGCGCCCTGAACCGCACGCCTCCTGGCAAGGCGAGCGGCTTATCACCTGGACCGGATGGGCGACGGCGATCGTTTCAGCGACCGGCGCGGCCTGTTACTACTATAAATGGCGCGAGATTGATGGCGCCGCCGCCATGCTCATCGGCGCGGGCATCTTTTCGCTTGTCGCATATGCGCGGTGGCACGCGCTCAGAAAGAAAAAGGCGGCTTTGCTGAAGGCCATCACCGCCTATCGAGCCTTGCTGGACAAGCCCTTCCTCTGACAACCGCCGACCATCACTCACGCTCGTCAATCTGGACGACGCTCGATCCAGTGAACGAATTCCCATGTGAGCGCGGCGCCTATCGCACCACAAGCTTCGAGGGTTTCGCCTTCGGCAAATAGCCAACCTGAGAACAACAGCACCGCGATCCAAAGGGTTATGATCGACGGCCTCGACATCAACCGACAGATTAGGGGCGCCAGCCCCCCGCCTGCCAATATCCCGGCCCCGTGGCCGCCGGATTGCACGGTGGCCATCATCGCCCCTCGCCTAGCTCGCCACCGGGGCGTGATGCGGGCGGAAGAGCTTGCCGCGTTCCGTGATCGTGACGGCGGCGATTATGCAGAAGCCGATCACGCTGAAGCCCGTGGCGAGCGGCACGGTCGTCCCGTTGAAGGACTGGCCGATCGCAAGCCCGATCAGCGCGCCCAGCAACGTCTGGAAGAAGCCCTGGATCGAGGAGGCCGTGCCGGCAATGTCGCCCACCGGCTCCATCGCCATCGATCCGAAATTGGCGCCCATCATGCCGAAGAAGAACATCGTGCCCGCCTGGATCAGGGCGAGCGTCCAGATCGTCTCGTGCCCGGAGACGGCAATGGCCAGATGGAGCAGCGACAGGCCGGTGAAGCCCAGCATCGCCGACTGCGAGACGCGGCGCGTGCCGAACCGGCCGACGATCCGCGAATTGAGGAAGGAGGCGACGCCCATCGTGGCCGCGATGCAGGCGAAGACGAGCGGAAACAGTTTCGCGGCATGGAAGATATCCGCGAAGATCTGCCCCACCGAATTGATGAAACCCATCATCGAACCGAAGGCGAAGGTGCTGCACAGGGTATAGCCGGCGGCGGTGCGATTGCCGATCACGCGCCCCATCGCCCGCGCGACGCCGCCGATCGATATGGGCCGCCGATATTCGGGATGCAGCGTTTCCCGCAGCGTGAGCGCGGCCGTGAGCCCCACCAGGCCGCCGAACAGGCCAAGCAACAGGAAGATCCAGCGCCATGATCCCGTGAGCAGCAGGATCGCCTGGCCGATGCTGGGCGCCAGGATCGGCACGGCGAGGAAGCACATGAAGGCGAGGCTCATCACCCGCGCCATCTGCCGGCCTTCATAACAATCGCGCACGATCGAGACGACCAACACGCGCGAGGCCGCAGCGGCGATGCCCTGGCAGAAGCGCGCGACGAGCAGCAGCTCGAACGTTTTCGACAGGCCGGCGATCAGGCTGAGCACGGCGAAGGACAATGTGCTCGCCACCACCACCGGCTTGCGCCCGTAGCGATCCGCGAGCGGCCCCCAGAAGAGTTGGGCCGAGCCGAAGCCGATCACATAGGAGGCGATCACCCACTGACGCTGATTTTCGGTGGGAATATGAAGGCTGCGCGCAATTTCCGGCAGGGCCGCGAGCATCACATCGATCGCCAGCGCATTCATGGCCATGAGGCAGGCCATGAGCGCCACGAACGGCCGGAACGAGAGACCGGGATCGGCGGCGCCGGGCGCACGGTTCGGCGGCACGGACATGCGCGGCCTACTCCCAAAGAAAAAGGGCGGGAGCAACCGCCCCCCGCCCCTTTTTTATACGATCCACCCAGGCAGGCTCGGCCGGCGGCGCGATGGCACCGGCCTGGCGAGCCAGCAGCCCCCGGGTTCCCGGGAGCCGGAGAGGATCAGGCCTCGGCGGCCGGCTTGCGGCCGCGACGCTTCGGAGCCGGCGCAGCCTCCGCGGCGACGCGCGGCTTGCGGCCGAGGCCGATCTTGTGCGCGAGCGCACGGCGCTGTTCGGCATAATTGGCGGCGACCATCGGATAGTCACGCGGAAGACCAAAGGCTTCGCGATAGCTTTCCGGCGTATAGCCATGCTGCGAAATGTGGCGGCGCAGCATCTTGTACGGCTTGCCATCGATCATGCTGACGAGGAAATCGGGCTTGATCGACGAACGCAGCGAAACAGCCCCCTTGGGCTTTTCCGCAGCGGGCTCCGCCGCAGGCGTGCCGAGCGCACCGAGCGCGCCATAAACGCTCTGGATCAGAGCGGCGACTTCGGCCGTGGGCACACTATTGTTGCTGACATGCGCCGACACGATATCGGCCGTAAGCGTGATCAAATCCTGATTATCGGTAGACACAGCAAACTCCTTGAGGACGGGCGCGATATAGTTCGACGAACGAGAAGCGCCAGAAGAAATTTGTAACATTGCCGCCCTGTTACGGCGGATTGTCGCAAACTGACGCCGAGCCGCGTCTGTGGATTTGGCGATAAACCTCCAAATACGAATTCACCATCGTATCTATGGAGAACCGTTTCTCGGCCGCCGCGCGGCAAGCGGCGCGATTAATCTGCTCGACACGCCCGATCGCGGCTACTGCTTCATCGAAACTGTCGACAAGAAAGCCTGTCACGCCGTTTTCGATCAATTCCGGCATGGAACCGCGCCGATAGGCGATAACAGGTGTGCCGCAGGCCATCGCCTCGATCACCGAAAGGCCGAAAGGTTCGTCGAAATCGATGAGATGCAGGAGCGCACGCGCCCGCCCAAGCGCGCGCATGCGCGACTCGCCGCCGACCGCGCCGAGATAGGCCACCGCATCGCCATCGACGAAGGGCGCCACCTCGCGCTCCCAATAGCCCTGATCCTGCACGATGCCGGCCATGACGAGCCTTCGTCCAGCAGCTTTTGCCGCGCGGATCGCAGCGCCGGCGCCCTTGTCCGGATGCATCCGGCCGAAGAAAAGCAGATCTTCCCCGCCTTCCGGATCGAACGGGAAATCCTCGATCGGAATGCCGTGATGGATGGTCGCGGCATAGCGCAGACCGGGGCGCCGATCGGCATGCGAAATCGCGACATAATCGACGCGATCCTCATAACGCTTGAACACCGGCAGGATCCGCGACGAGGAAAAGCCGTGGATCGTCGTCACCATCGGCGTATCGATCAATCGACTGAAGGCCAGCGGCATGAAATCCGCCTGATTGTGGATGATGTCGAAATCGCCGGCCTTCTCGAAGATATTGGCGAGATGAAGGATTTCCATGACCTTCGCATCCAGCCCCTCCGCTTCCGAATAGCCGGTGGGCACCACCGCATCCAATCTGGCCGCCGTAATGCTGTCCGCCGTGGCGAACAGAGTGACATCCACCCCGCGCGCGACCAGAGCTTCGGTGAGAAGGCTCGTCACATATTCCCACGGGCCATAATGGCGGGGCGGCGTGCGCCACGAAATGGGGGCCAGCATCGCGATCTTCATGATGCCGGCGCGGCCCGAAGAACGAGCCCCTCATTCCCCGCCAGATCGACGGAGCCGCGCCGGGAGGGGTCATCCGCCCGCATTCCGCGAACAGTGGAAAGAAGTTCCGTTACGGCCACAGTCTCCGGCAAATCGACGCGTGCATCCGCCGCGCCCAGATTGAGCAGAACGAAGATGCGTTCGCCGCCATCACTTCGCTCATAGGCGAGAACCGAATCGTGCCGCGCCATCAACCGGATGTCGCCAACGGCCAATGCCGGAAAAAGGCGCCTGATCCGCAATAATTCCCGATGGAGCGAGAGCATCGATCGATCCTCGCCCTGCTCGACCATGACATTCCGGGTTGGCCAGTCTTCATGAAGGGGCAACCAGGGGGTTCCGCGCGTGAACCCTGCCTGAGCGGAACTGTCCCACGCCATCGGAGTACGCACCGGATCCCGCCCGAAACCCAGCTCCGGCTCGCGCAATTCTCGCGGATCCGCGACCCGATCGGGCGGTATCCGGACGGCACCGATACCGATCTCGTCGCCATAATAAAGCGTGGGCGTGCCGCGCAACGTGAGCAGCAGCATCGCCGCGACACGCGCCTGCGCCTCCCCCAGCCGCGCCGCCACACGCGGGCGATCATGATTGCCGAGCACCCAATTGGGCCACCCGCCGGGCGGCAAAGCGGCCTCGTAATCCGCGATCAGATCATGCAGCAGGCGCGCATCCCAGGGCGCCTCGATCAACTGGAAATTGAAGGGTAGCTGCACGCCGGGCGCCGCATCCTTCCCATAATAGACCATCAATCGATCGATCGGGAGATAGATTTCCCCCACCAGCAGCCTGCCCCCATAGCTATCCGCCAGCGCGCGCATCTCCGCGGCGATGCCGTGGACTTCTGGCTGATCGGTGGAATGAAGCTGGAGCACGCGATGCATATCGGCCATGCCCGGGCTCCAGCCGGGATTAAGCGGATTATCCGGAAACGCCTCCGCCTTGATCATGTGCCACAATATATCGACGCGAAAGCCATCGACGCCGCGATCGAACCAGAAGCGCATCGCATCCAGCATCGCCGCCTTGAGATCGGGATTGCGCCAGTTGAGATCCGGCTGCTCGACGAGCATCGCATGATAATAATATTGGCCGGTGGCCTCATCCCATTCCCATGCCGGGCCGCCGAAATCGCTGATCCAGTTGTTGGGAGGGCCGCCATCGGGCGCCGCATCGCGCCAGATATACCAGTCCCGCTTCGGATGATCGCGCGCGGACCGGCTTTCCAGAAACCAGGGATGCTGATCGGAACTGTGATTGGGCACGAAATCCAGCAGAAGCCGGAGCCCGCGATCGTGCGCCGCCGCGATCAGACGATCGAAATCATCGAGCGTGCCGAACATCGGATGGATGCCGGTATAATCGGAGACATCATAGCCGAAATCCACCATCGGCGAAGGATAGATGGGCGAAATCCAGATCGCGTCCACGCCGAGATCGACGAAATGATCGAGGCGCCGAGCGATGCCCGCGAGATCGCCGATGCCATCGCCATTCGTATCCTGAAAGGAGCGCGGATAGATCTGGTAGACGACGGCGCCCTCCCACCATGGGCGGCCCATCACCCCTCCCCTTTCGGCAAGCGGGCGATCACGCGAAGCGACTCTTGGGGATATGGGTGATGCGGCAGGCGAGGTCCGCCTCGCCGCTGGCGACGACATAGCTATCCCCGCCATCGGCGATGCCGGTGGTGAAGACGACTTCGGTAGGAAGATAGAGCTGGTGCGCGATCGCGGCCGTCAGCCCCGGATTGGCCTCCAGCAGCGGAGCATCATCCTCCAGTCGCAATATCTTCCACGGCTCCTCCCGATCGAGCAGCGCCCAGAAGGTGCGATAGATGCCCACCTTCGCGCGCGTTTCCACGCCATGATAGAGGATCAGCCAGCCCGCATCGGTGAGGATCGGCTGGGCGCCGCCGCCCACCTTCATCGCCGATGTGGAGCCGCGCCGGGCACGAAGGAAGGGATGGTCGATCGGCTTCCAGTGCAGGGCATCGGGCGAACGCGCGAGATTGATCGAGGGGCCGCCCGCATAATCGCTGCCTTCGGGATAGGCGAAATAGAGTTCGCCGAGCGGGCGGGTGAGCGCGTGGAAGGCGCCATCCACCTTGCCTTCGAAGAAGATCATGTCCTTGTTCTGATGATCGAGGACGATGCCCTCCAGTTTCCATTCCCGCGCATCATCGGAAGTGTAGAGCGTGGTGGAATGACGCTCGGGCGAGACCGAACAGGTCGTCATGTACCAGCGATCGCCCACCTTCGTGATGCGCGCATCCTCCACGCCATAGGATTGGTAGGAGGCCGCCGGCGCGATCGCGCGATCATAATGGACCGCGATCACCGCCCGCCCGGAAGAATCGAGTTCCACCGGCAGCAGCCAGGAGAGCGAGGTGAGGGCCAGCATCCGATAGCTGGAGCCGCCGACATCGAACTGGCGCGGATCGCTCATGTTGACCGCCGTCAGCGGATGCTCATCCAGCAGATAACGCCCCTCTTCCCAGCGAATCGCATGCACCTGATCGCCGATCACAGGCTCCCGCAGCGCCTCCGCCACGCGCACCATCATCAGCAGATTGCCGCTGGCGAGGCGGGTGAAGCCGGGATTGAAGGCGCCGAGCACATAGGTTTCCGCGGTGAGCGAGCGACGCAGCGGCGATCGCCGCAAATCCACATCATCGGGCGCGAAGATCAGATAATCGTCCATTCATCCCCCATCGGCGCCCGCGCCTTTGCAACCAAAACCATGACGGTGCGATTTGCTCCCTGACATCCTAGGGAGCTTGCGTGACATGACGGCCTTCCGGAAGGGCGACAGGGTAAAATGGGCCTCCCACGGGGGGACCGCGCACGGCATCGTGGAGGCAAGGATCACCGCCCCGCGCCACATCAAGGGGCATATCGGGAGCCACAAGGCGGCCGCCTCTCACGACGATCCACAATATCTCGTGAAATCGGACAAAGGCGGCGAAGCGGCGCACAAGCCCGACGCCCTGAGGCGCGACTGAGCACGCGCCCTTACGAAACCACTCGCCTCCCCCGAAAACGCCGCCTAAGGAGAGGCATCCCAGAGCAGGAGAGCATAGATATGGCCAAGGATACCACGAAGGCGCCTACGGGTGGCATTCACAAGCCCGTGACCCCGTCCGCCGAACTCGGCGCGATCGTCGGCACCGGCGCGATGCCGCGCAGCGAAATCGTGAGCAAGATGTGGGAATACATCAAGAAAAATAACCTTCAGGACGCGAAGGACAAGCGGCAGATCAACGCCGACGCCGCGCTGGAGAAGGTCTTCGGCAAGAAGAGCGTCAGCATGTTCGAGATGAACAAGCACATCTCCGCTCACGTGAAGTAAGCGAAGGCGGGCGGACGGCAGAAGATGCCGTCCGCCACAAGCCTGTCGACGGCCGGTTCGGATTCCGGCGCGCCGCAAGATAATCTCTTCTCATATATCCGCTTCTCCTGTTATGTGTCCGGCATAAGAGAACCGGCGCGTCCCATAACACCGCGTCGTGCGATGAAGAGGGATGAACATGACGGAGCCAACCGACAAGATTTTGACGTTGACGGCCGAAATCGTCGCCGCCCATGTGGGGCATAATCGCGTCGGCCCTGCTGATCTTCCCGATCTTATCCAGCGCGTTCATCAGGCACTGAGCGGCCTCGGCACCGAGACAGTCGAAACGCCCATCGTCACCGAAACAAAGCCCGCCGTTTCGATCCGCTCTTCCATCAAGCCCGATTATATCGTCTGCCTGGAAGACGGTAAGAAGCTGACGATGCTGAAGCGCTATTTGCAGACGCGCTATGGCCTTACTCCGCAACAATATCGCCAGAAGTGGAAACTTCCGGCCGATTATCCGATGGTCGCCCCCAATTATGCGGATCGCCGGCGCGAACTGGCCAAGGCGATCGGCCTCGGCCGCAAGCCCAAGGCTCCGCCGCCCCCGCCCGCCGCCCCCGCCAAGCGCGGTCGCAAACCCAAGGCGGCCTAGGCGCCGTAGCCGACAAACGCCCCGTGCTTCCGCCAGATCGGAAGCACGGGTCATTCTAGCAGGCGAAAAGCTTATTTCGCCCGCAGGTAGCGATCGAACCAGCCCAGCATGCGGCCTTCCTGATCCGCCAGATTCTTCGGATCGCGGATGGCGTGGCCCTCATCGGCATAGATGACGAGTTCGGTGGGAACGCCCATCGCCTTCAGGCCGTGCCAGAATTCCAGGCTCTGCGCGGCCGGTGTCTCCACGTCGCGCTCGCCCACATACATCAAGGTCGGCGTCTTCGCATTCTTCACGAAACGCACCGGCGACAACGCATCGTAGATGGCGGGCTCGTCATAGGCGGAGGCGCCGAAATAGGGGATCATCCACTGATCGATCCCGTTCTGCCCGTAATAGGCCACCCAATCCGAGATGCCGGCGCCCGCCACCGCCGCCTTGAAGCGCTGGCTGTGCGTGACGGTCCACATCGTCATGAAGCCGCCATAGGAATGGCCATAGACGCCCAGCCTCTCGCCATCGATCGGCGCCTGCTTTTCCACCGCATCGATCCCCGCGAGGATATCGGAGAGATCCCCACCGCCGAAATCGCGCACATTGGCCCGCACGAAGGCGGCGCCCTGCCCATAGCTGCCGCGCGGATTGGGCTGGAACACCCAATAGCCCGCGCGCAGGAAGGCCGCGACAGGCCCGGTCCACGGGAAGCGCGGCGTGGAGGCCGAGGCCGGGCCGCCATGCACCACCGTGATCATCGGCGCTTTGGCAGAAGAAGCCACGGTCGAAGAGGCCGGGGTCGAAGAAACCGGGGCCGAGGGCGCCACGAGCCAGCCCTGCACCGCCCGGCCATCATTGCGCCAGCGAATATCGGTGGCGACGTTGGAGGAAACGATCGCATCATTTTCGTGGCTGATCGGCTTCATCCGGCCGAGCGGGCCGAACAGGATGCGCGGCGGCGTGGAATAATCCTCCGCCACCGCCGCCGCCCAGACGCCGCTGCGATCCAGCGCGACACGGCCATCGCCTGCATCCAGCGTTTCCGCCGCGACGGTCGGCGGCGCGAGCAGCCCCTTGACGGGATCGACGGCCGCGACGCCGGTGGAGCCCCCCTGCGTGACGCCCGCGATCAGCCGCTGCCCGCGCCAGGCGAGCGAAGTGAAGGTGGCCGGCGCCTTCTCCGTCAGATCACGGGGTGTTCCGCCGGTGATCGGCACGAGATAGACGTCGCCGCCCACCGCACCGAAATCGCTCATCAGCCCGCCGATGAAGGCGACGCTGCCGCCATCGGGCGAAACGCGCGGGAAATTCATCTGCATCTTCGGCGCGGCGATGGTGCGCATCGCGCCATCGATCGGGAAGGCACGCAGCGTGGCGACCCACCATTGATTGTCGCCATTGCCCTCCGCCGCCGTGCCGACGAAGCCGCGCCCGCCTGGCATCCAATCATATTCGTAAACGAATGTGCCCTCGGGAGAGACGAGCCGTGTCGCGCCGCCCGCCGCCGGCACGATCGCGATGCGGCGGCTGTCATCCTTCTCGCCGATCACGCCGATCTGGCGCACGCCGGGCATTGTGGCCCCCGTTTCCTTCGCGGCATCGATCGTGGCTAGGAAGGCGATGCTGCGCCCGTCCGCCGACCAGCGCGGATTGGCGGCCAGCCCCTTCACGCTCGTAATCTTGGTGAGCACGCCATTTTCGAGGCGCCACAAGATCGCCTCGCCCCGCGCGCTGGCCACGAAAGCGAGCGCGCGCCCATCCGGCGACCAGCTGAGCCCGTCATAACGGCAGACGTCACACGGATCATAGCCGACCGGCCGCGCCCGGCCCGTGGTATCCCGGATCGTGACGATGCCGTGCCCGGCCGAAGGCGCGCCCGCCGCATGGAGGCTGTCCACCGTCGCAATGCGCTTGCCGGCGGGATCCATCGCGAGCCCCGTATATTTGGCGAGCGAGACGGGAGTGGGCGAAGTGGCGGTGGAAACGGGGGCGGGAGCGAGGGCAGCGGCGGCGATCAGGGCGAACATCGGCAAGCAACATCCATCGAAGGAAAACAAGGCCGCGCCCCATGCGCCGCGGGGGCGGGGCTGGCAAGCGCCGTGCTACCGGGCCGCCATTCCGCGCGACGGGGCCGATCGCACGAAGGTGGCGGGACCTTCATGGCGGTTTTGCAGAGGCCCCCGCGCCGGGTCGCAGCTGCGGGCGCGCAAAGCTCCCCTCGACAGGCTCCGTGCGAACGGACAGATAACGCCCGCAGGACGATCCGCCGCGCGCGGCATGAGGGAGCAGGGGCCGCCAGGATGATCGATCGGGAGCATATGCTGTGATCCAGCCGCCCTCCTCCCCCGGCCAGCCCGCCGGCCGCCACGCCGTGACCTTCGTGCTGCTCGCGGTGCTGATCGATTCGATGGGCTTCGGCATCGTCCTGCCGGTCCTGCCCGATATCGTGATGAAGCTGGGCCATGTCGATCTGCCGGAAGCCACGCGCATCGGCGGCTGGCTGGGCGTGGTCTATGCGGCGGTGCAGTTTCTGACCGGGCCGCTGATGGGCAATCTGGGCGATCGCTTCGGGCGCAGGCCGGTGCTGCTGGGCGCACTGGCGGGCTTCGCGATCGATTATCTGCTCATGGGTTTCGCGCCCTCCCTCGGCTGGCTGTTCCTTGGCCGCGCGCTGGCGGGCCTGTTCGGCGCCTCCTTCGGCCCGGCGGGCGCGGCCCTGGCCGACATGTCCACGCCAGACGAACGCGCGCGCTATTTCGGGATGATGGGCGCCGCCTTCGGCATCGGCTTCGTCGTGGGGCCGGCGGTGGGCGGTCTGCTGGGCGAGTTCGGCCCGCGCGCGCCCTTCCACGCCGCCGCCGCACTCGCCGCCCTCAATTTCGTGATCGGCCTGTTCCTGTTTCCCGAAACGCTGAAGCGGGAGAATCGCCGCCCCTTCACGCTCGCCCGCGCCAATCCGGCAGGCGCGTGGCGGGCACTGGGCAAACTCCACGGCGTGATCCCGCTCAGCATCGCCGCCTTCTTCTGGCAGGTCGCGACGATGATCTATCCCGTCACCTGGGCCTATTTCGCGATCGCCGCCTTCGGCTGGACACCCGGCCTGATCGGCGCATCGCTCGCAATGGTCGGCATATTGATGGCGATCAGCCAGATGCTGTTCGTGGGGCCGGTGGTGAAAAGGCTGGGCGAGCGTGGATCCGTGGCGCTGGGCATCGCCGGCGCGATCGCGCAATTCCTCTGCTATATGGTGATCCAGGACGGGCGGCTCGTCTTCATCGTGATGCTGCTTCAGCCGATCCAGAGCCTTGTCTTCCCGGCGATGAACGGGCTGATGTCGCGCAAGGTGCCGCCTGATGCGCAGGGCGAGTTGCAGGGCTTCAACGGCAGCGTGGCGGCGATCGCGGCGATCTTCGCACCGGCCATCTTCAGCCCCGCTCTGGCTTTCTTCACCGGGCCTTCCGCGCCCTTCCGCTTCGTGGGCATCGGTTTCGCGATCGCGACTGCCTTCGCGCTGATCGCGCTGGTCATCCTGCTGCTGGGCGGCCGGGCGCCCGATCAGATGCCGCCGTCCACGCCCCGGTAACCAGCCTCCGCCAGGCGCACCAGCAATTCGGCGGCGCAGCGCGTGAGCAATTCCCCGTCGGTGGAGCGGATCACGAAATTCGCGCCGGTGCGCCCTTCGCGGAAGAAGGGATAGGAACCGATCTGGCACCCCGGATGATCCGCCTCCGCCCTGCGCAACAGCTCCGCCACGGCGCTTTCCGCGACCCAGCAGCCGATCGTGCGGGACAGGAGCGGCAGGCCGCCTTCCAGCGTGCCGGTGAGCGCCTCCAGCATGCGCGCCGCGATGCTGGGGACGCCTGCGAGAATGAAGATGTTGCCGATGCGGATGCCGGGCGCGCCCGAAGCCGCATTTTCGATCAGCCCCGCTCCTTCCGGCGCGCGCGCCATGCGCAGGCGCGCCTCGCTCAGGCCGCCGCGGTCGGCATAATAGTCCTCCAGTATGTCTCGCGCGCGTGGCTGGATGACGACGGGCAGCCCCAAGGCGGCGGCGATCGCATCGACCGTGATATCGTCATGCGTGGGGCCGATGCCGCCTGTCGTGAACAGATAATCGTTGCGGGCCGCGAGCGTGGAGACAGCCTCGCCGATCGCCTCCATCCGATCCGCCACCACGCGCACCTCGGCCAGGCGGATGCCCTGCACGTTCAGCCAGGTGGCGATCTGGGCGATGTTCCTGTCCTGCGTGCGGCCGGACAGGATCTCGTCACCGATCACCAGCAGCGCGGCCGTCCAGATGCGTGCGGGCTCCATCGCCCCACGCCATAGCGCGGGCCGCCGCGCTGGCAAAGCGGCGCCATTCGCCCTATATTCCGGCCATGACCCATTATCAGGCGATCACCTCCGACGATGTCGTTTCGCGCACCGGCGCGATCAAGCTCTACGGGCCAGACGGGTTCGAGGGGATGCGCCGGGCGGGCAGGCTGGCGGCCGAGATACTGGACGCGCTGGCGGCCCATATCGTGCCCGGCGTGACGACCGAGGAGATCGACCGGATCGTCTATGACATGACGATCGCAGGCGGCGCCGTGCCGGCCACGCTCGGCTATCGCGGCTATACGCACAGCTGCTGCATCAGCATCAATCATGTGGTGTGCCACGGCATTCCCAGCGCCAAGACGATCAAAGATGGCGACATCGTGAATGTCGACGTGACGCCCCTTCTGGATGGCTGGCATGGCGACACGAACCGCACCTATCTGGCCGGCAACGTGCCGCTGAAGGCGAAGAAGCTGGTCGAGGTGACCTATGAATGCCTGATGCTGGGCATCGCGCAGGCGAAGCCCGGCAATCATCTGGGCGATATCGGTCATGCGATCCAGACGCATGCCGAGAAGCACCGCTACGGTGTGGTGCGCGATTTCTGCGGCCATGGGGTAGGCCGCCTGTTCCACGACACGCCCGAGGTGGTGCATGTCGGCCGGCCGGGCACCGGGCCGGAGCTGAAGCCGGGCATGTTCTTCACGATCGAGCCGATGATCAATATCGGTCGGCCGGACGTGAAGGTGCTGGACGACGGCTGGACGGCCGTGACGCGCGACCGCAGCCTTTCCGCCCAGTTCGAACATTCGATCGGCATCACCGAAACCGGCTGCGAGATCTTCACGAAAAGCCCGATCGGGCTGGACGTGCCGCATCTGGGCGTGAGTGCCTGAGCAAGGCGTTTCCGCCCCCTCCCGGATCGCGATCCACGACCCGCCCGCCGCATGTTCCCATCCCGCAGGCGCGGTGCTCCGGCGAAGGCCGGAGCGCTGCAGGCAAAGCGGGCCACTACATCGAGGACATTCCGGCGTTCGCGTGACGCCGGAAAAAACGCGGATCGCCGCCCCCGGGAAGCGACAGACCTCCGGCGTTCATGCTCCTATCGCCCGGCCGCCGCGCCCAGCCGAGTGGATGCCCTCCCCCCGGATGCTGAATCGCGTCCACATGCCAGCCTTGCGGAAGATGCCCGCTAGCCTGCGCGAACTTTGATCCTCTGTGCCGGCTGCGACGTTTCGGGGCGGATGATCTCCGCGATCAGCAATGGCGGATCGGCCTGCCGATTTTCCAGGCGCCGGCGCACCAGCGCTTCCCATTCAGCGGCGTCCGTTTCCGACTCGATTCCCAGCCAGAAATGGCAGGGATTTCTCTCGCTCTCCATCGGCCATCTCCCGGGCCCGGCCATTTTCTGGCTGAGCTCATGATACAGGAGTTGGCGGCAGGCTGCCAGCACGGCGGCGCCCCTGCGCATTGGCGGCCGCCACGCTTCCCCCCAAGCCGCAGAAGCCGGCGCCCATAGCTCAGGGCTCCGGCTTTCGCCGGAGCATGCTCCGGCGCGCGCCTCAGCCGAGGTTGCGCTTGAACAGGGCCAGCATCTCGCGCCAGCCGCGCTCGGCCGAAACCTCGTCATAGATGGGGAAATCGGGCTTCATCCAGCCGTGGAGCGCGCCCGGATAGATTTCCGCGCGATGCTTCACGCCCGCATCGCTCAGCGCCTCTTCCATCCGCTCCGCCATTTCGGGCGGATAGCTGGGATCCTGATCGGCGCCGGCGACGTAGATTTCTCCCTTCATCCGGGGCGCGAGCAGATGCGGGCTGTCCGGCTTGTCCGATGCGATGCCGCCGCCATGATAGCTGGCCGCCGCCGCCACGCGATCCGGGAACGTGCCGGCCGCCGCCAGCGCCATGCCGCCGCCCATGCAGAAGCCGACCGTGCCGATCTTCGCGCCTTTCACATCGCTGCGCGTATCGAGATATTCGAGCAGATAGCGCGTATCCTCGGCCGCCTTGAGAGGGCCGGTCAGCGCCATATGCGGCCCGATGATCGCCATCAGATCGCCGGTGGCGAACGCCTCCTTGGGCGTCGGGATATGATAGTCGCCCGAGCGATAGAAGAGATCGGGAAGCAGCGCGAGATAGCCATTGGCGGCAAGCCGCTCCGCCACCTTGACGATGGCGGGGCGCATGCCGAGCGCATCCATATAGACGATCACCGCCGGCCAGGGGCCGCTGCCCTCCGGCGTGACGATCCGGGTGGGGCAATCGCCATCGGCCGTGCGAATGATGACCTGTTCGTGCGGCATGCTGAGCTCCCTGTCGTCGATCCGGCGCCGTCTGATCGTGCCGTGGGCCGCGCGTCAAGCAGGCGGGGCGCGAGATGGCCGGCCGATCCAGCCGCGCGCCGAAATCGGCCGAAATCAGCGCAGCGTCATCACGCCTTCGATCACGGTGACGCAGGTGCCGCCGAGCACGACGCGATCGCCCTCCAGCCGGCAGGCGAGGTGCCCGCCGCGCGCCGAGGCCTGAAAGGCGCTCAGGCTGGCACGGCCAAGCCGCTCCGCCCAATAGGGCACGACCACGGCGTGGGCCGATCCCGTCACGGGATCCTCGTCTATGCCCGCGCCCGGCGCGAAGGCCCGACTGACGATATCGGTATCCCGCCCGAGGCTCGTCACGATCGTGAGCCAGTCGCCCGACCGGGCCAGCCTTCGCATGTCCGGCGTGCAGGCGCGCACCGCCGCCTCATGGGCGAGCACGACCACGCCATAATGGCGCTCGTGCCATAGCGTCTCGACCACGTCGGCCGGATCCACGTCCAGCGCGGCCACGATTTCCGGCAGGGGCTTCGGATGCGGGATCCAGACGGGCAGAGTGAGTGCATAGCCCTGCCCGTCCCGCGCCACTTCCAGCAGGCCCGCCTTGCGCGTGGCGAAGCGCACACGATCGCGCGCGCCCATCAGCACATGGCCCGATGCCAGCGTCGCATGGCCGCACATCTCCACTTCGGAGGTGGGCGTGAACCAGCGCAGTTCATAATCGGCCGGACCATCGTCGAGCGGCACCGTGAAGGCGGTTTCGGCCAGATTATTCTCGGCAGCGATCGCCTGGAGCAGGGCGTCTTCCGGCCATGCCCCCAGCGGCATCACCGCCGCCGGATTGCCCGTGAAGGGACGATCGGCGAAGGCATCGACCTGTGTGAACGGCAGGCGCATCACGGGTAGAGCAGGCCTTCCGTCCAGCCGTCTCCACTGCGCGTGAAGACATGGCGTTCGTGCAGGCGATGCGCGCGATCCTGCCAGAATTCGATCCGCTCCACGGCAACCCGATAGCCGCCCCAGTGCGGCGGGCGCGGCACGGGCGCGCCTTCGTAGCGCGCCTTTACCGCATCGAATCGCGCCTCGAACGTGGCGCGCGAATCCAGCGGGCGAGACTGATCCGAAGCCCAGGCGCCCAGCTGGCTATCGCGCGCGCGGCTGGCGAAATAGGCATCCGCCTCCTCGGCCGAGACGAGCGACACCGGCCCTTCGACCCGCACCTGCCGGCGCAGCGACTTCCAGTGAAACAGCAGCGCCGCGCGCGCGGGATCCACCAGTTCGCCCGCCTTCCGGCTCTGCTGATTGGTGTAGAAGACGAAGCCGCGCGCATCATGCCCCTTCAGCAGCACCATGCGCGCGGAAGGCTGGCCATGCGCGCCCACCGTAGCCAGCGTCATCGCGGTGGGATCGTTGGGTTCGGATGCCTTCGCTTCGGCGAGCCATGCCTCGAACAGTGCGTGGGGATCGGATTCGCTCATGCGCGCGCCATAACGCGCCCGCCCCCGGTTTGAAATTGCCGGAAAGGAGCGATGCGCGGAGCCACAGGCGGCCGCGCGCCGCGCCGGGCCGTCAGCGGCCCACGAACAGGAAGGCCACCGCCCCCATCAGGCACAGGAAGGCGGCCGCGTGGCGCCAGTGGAGCGGCTCGCCCAGCACCAGCACCATGAAGCCGCCGAAGATCAGGAGCGCGATCGCTTCCTGCACGATCTTCAGCTGGCCGGCGGACCAGCCATGCGCATAGCCGATCCGGTTGGCGGGCACCGCGAAACAATATTCGACGAAGGCAATGCCCCAGCTGATGAGGATCACCGCGAGGAGCGGTTTTTCCATCCCCCCCTTCAGATGCCAGTACCACGCGGTGGTCATGAACAGGTTGGAGACGATGAGCAGCAGGATCGTGGGCATGGCCCGCTGTAGCGGGAAGCAATGCCCGCAGAAACAGTGACGGCCGCCGCCGCCTTGGCTATCCCGTCGCGACGCCTGACGAGGATGACCGCCGATGTTCCTGCCCTTCATCGCCGCCGCCGTGACCACCGCCGCCGATCGCGCCGCCGTGATGGCACCCGTAGAGGCGACCTTCGCCGCGCTCGCCGCGCATGACGGGGCGGCTTTGCTCGCCCAGACCTGGGGCATGGGCGGCGCGACCATCGCCGCGGAGCGGGAGGACGGCACGCGCAACGTGCGCCAGCTTACGTGGCAGCAGTTCGCCGACGCCATCAAGCCAGGCCCCGAGGCGCTGGAGGAGAAACTGGGCGACACGATCATGCGCGTGGATGGCGACATCGCGGTGGTCTGGGGCCGCTACACCTTCCGGATCGACGGCAAGATGCACCATTGCGGGATGGACCATTTCCAGCTGACCCGGATCGAGGGTCAGTGGAAGATCACGAACATCAGCTGGACGACGCGGACCGCCGGCTGCGGCGCCTGAGCATCGGCCTCCGGACAGGCGACCATAAGCGTTCCGCAGGCCGCACCGGCCCGCTCCCCCCTCAGCGCCCGGCGTAGGCGCTGTCCGCTTTCCATGCGGGCCGCGCCGGCGCATCGGCCACCTTCTGCGTGAGATCGTAGAAGAAGCGATTGAAACGGGCCGCCGCCTGCCAGTTGATCGGCTGGGACAGATCATCCTGCGGCCGGTGGTAGCGCGTCTCATACCAGCCCCGGTAGATCTTTTCCGAGGGCGATCCCGGCTTGTAGCCAAAGACGAAACCCGTGGCCGGGATGCCCTTGCGGATGAAGGGCCAGTGATCGGCGCGGGTGAGCAGGTTGCGCTCAGGCTCCGGATCGATCCGCACCGCGATCTTCTGCCGCGCCGCCACCTCGCGCACGTCGTCCCCCAGCGAACTGTCGTTCAGCGCATGCACCGTCAGCAGATCGAGCGGGAAGATGGGGCGGATCTGATCCAGATTGATATCCGCCACGATCGTCTTCAGCGGCACGGTGGGGTGATCGGTGAAATGGGTGGCGCCGAGCAGCCCCTTCTCCTCGCCCGTGAAGGCCGCGAACAGCACCGAACGGCGATAGCCCTTGCCCGCGCGCCGATCCGCCAGTTGCTGGAGCAGCGCGACATAGGCGGCATCGTCGAACGCGCCATTGTAGAGTGCGTCGCCATCCACCGCCTCGCCAAAGCCATAACCATCGAGATGCGCGGACACGACGACGATCTCGTTCTTCAGCACGGGATCGGTGCCCGGCAGCAGGGCCAGCACATTATCCGATCGCAGTGCTCGATGCGAAAGCACGACATGCGCTACCAGACGACCGGGGGCATCGAAGGCGGGCAAGGGGCGCCCCGCGCTCCCTTCGGCGACGATCGCCTCCGCCCCCGACGCGCCCCCCGCGAGCAGCGCGCCGAGAGCATCGGCATTGACCGTTCCGATCAGCATATCGTCATTGGCGGGCGGCGGCGCATCCTCGAAGCTCACCGTGCGCGCATAAGCGGCGGGCCAGCGCGGCGGCTCCACCGTGAAGGAAGGATCGGCGATCGTCAGCAGGCCGATCGCGCCGCCCGCCTTCGCCGCCTCGATCCGCTCGGGAGCGGCGGGAAGGCCGGGCTTGCGCGTGCCGTAGCAGAGCACGACCTTCCCGCGCACATCGGCCATCATATCCCGCCCGCAATAGCCGCGAAAGGCGAGCGGCGCATCCAGCTGCGTCGGCATGCCGGGCGAGGCGCGCAGCGTGAGATCATAGAGGAAGCGGAGCGGCCGGCCGCCCATGGCGACGCTGGTCCCTTCCTTTTCGATCGTCACATCGCCCAGCCTGAGCGTCTGGAAGAAGGAGCCGTTGTCGCCGGCCGGCTTGAGGCCTGCGCGAGCGAAGCCGGCCGCCACCAGGCGCGCCGCCCGATCATAGCCGGCCGAGCCCGTATCCCGGCCCTCCATATCATCACCCGACAGGGCCTGCGTCGCCTGCCACCACGCCGCCGTGTCGCGATCGGGGAGAGCCGGCGCGCGCGGCGGCCTGTGCCCGGCGGCGGCGATTGCGAGCAGGAACGGCAACATCATGGTCTTACCCCCGATGGCGGCAGGTTTGGTCACCTCGCGGAGGAACGCAAGGCCTCTCTCCTTCCCGCGCGCTGCTTTGGGCGGCCCTTCTTGCCGAACGCCGGCCCGATAGCGGGCGACGCGCGAAAAACGGACCGGCATTGGCCGGCGCTGGACAGGCCACCCTTTCGGTGGTTCAAGTTAACCATGAGTAACGTACCGGTTTCGAAGCGTTTTCGCTCGCAGAGCCTTGATCTGCATTATGTCGATTGGGGGGGTGACGACCTCCCGATCCTGATCCTTCTCCATGGCGGCAACGATCATTGCCGAAGCTGGGACCGGATCGCCGAGGCGCTATCGGATCGCTTCCGCGTGATCGCGCCCGATCTGCGCGGCCATGGCGACAGCGGCTGGTCCAACGATGGCCATTATTCGATCACGGCCCACGTCTTAGATCTGCTGGCGCTTTACGAGGCGCTGGGCGTCGAGACCGCGCCGATCCTGGCCCATTCCTTCGGGGGCATGGTCGCGCTGCGCTTCGCGGGCCTCTATCCCGCCGCCGTCTCCCGCCTGATCCTGCTGGAGAGCGCGGGGCGCTTCGATGCCGAGGCCGCTTGGCTCGCCACGCCGGTGGAGCATCGCATCACCGATTATTTCGAGAAACTGCGCAAGGCCGCCGCATCGCGGCCACGCCCTTATGCCAGCCTCGCGGAGGCCGCCGCGCGGATGAAGGAGCGGAATCCGAGGCTGTCGGACGCGCTTGCGCTGCACCTCGCGGATCATGGCACCCATCCGGGCGAGGACGGCCAGCGCCGCTGGAAATTCGATCCGCGCATACGCGCCCGCTTCCCCCACGACATCTCCTTCGAGGAAAGGCGGCGGCTGCGCTGGCAGGTGGCGGCCGCCGTGCTGATCGTGGACGGAGCCGAGCATTTCGGCGCGCCCGATCGCACGCCGCTGGACATTCCCGGCGCCCGGCGGGACATCATCGCCGAGGCTGGCCACTGGCCGCATCACGACCGGCCGGATGACGTGATCGCCGTGATCCTCCCGTTCCTCGATCAGGGCTCGCTCGGGCAGGGCTGAGTGAGAGGCAGCCCCGGAGCGCCGATCAGTGGGCCGGGCGCAGCTTGTGCAAGGCCAGCGCGATGATGCCGCCGACCACGAGCCCGGCCATCGCCGATCCGATCGCGCCGATCAGCCACGCCACCAGACCGCCGATCGCGGGCAGCGCCTCCCGCCCGGCCTCGCCGGCTTCGTGGAGCAGATGCGCGGGCAGCGCGAAGCCCAGCTTTTCCAGCCCGTGCACCAGGATGCCGCCACCGACCCACAGCATCGCCACCGTGCCGATCGACGCGAGCGCCGACATCACGATCGGCATGCCCTTCACCAGCCCGCGCCCGAGGGAGCGGACCACGCTGGCCGAACGGCGCGACAGATGCAGGCCGATATCGTCCATCTTCACGATCAGGCCGACCACGCCATAGACGCCCGCCGTGATCCCGATCGCCACGAGGATGAGCGCCACCGCCTGCGTGAGAATCGGGGAGGAGGAAACATCGCTCAGCGCGATCGCCATGATCTCCGCCGAGAGGATCAGATCGGTCCGGATCGCACCGGACACCTTCTGCTTTTCCAGCTCGGCCGGGCTGGAGGCGCCTTCGGCCTCATCCTCATGCCCCTCGCCGCTCATCGCCTCGATCAGTTTTTCGCCCGCCTCGAAACACAGAAACGCGCCGCCCGCCATCAGCAGCGGCGTGATCGCCCAGGGCGCGAAGGCGCTGAGCAGCAGGGCCGCCGGCAGCAGGATCAGCAATTTGTTGCGGAGCGAGCCCAGCGCGATCTTTGCGATGATCGGCAGTTCGCGCTCGGGCGACAGGCCGGTGACATAGCGCGGCGTGACGGCCGTATCATCGACCACGACGCCCACCGCCTTGCTGCCGGCCTTGCCCGCCGCCGCCGTCACATCATCCAGGCTCGCGGCGGCGAGCTTGGTGATGCCGGCAATATCATCGAGCAGGGCTACGAGACCGGAGGCCATGAAGATCCTGTGGCTGGAAGAAGACGCCCCACACCTGAAGCACCCGCGCGCGCGGCGCAAGCGGCGGTGCCGCGCTTCAGATCTCGACCTGGCTGCCCAGTTCCACCACGCGATTGGTCGGCAGCTTGAAGAATTCCATCGCGCTTTCCGCGTTGCGCACCATCCAGGCGAACAGATGCTCGCGCCAGATGGCCATGCCGGGGCGCGCCGAGGGGATCAGCGTCTGCCGGCTCAGGAAATAGCTGGTCTCCATCTGGCGGAAGGGGCCGCCGCAAATCTCGCGCATGTCCAGCGCGGCGGGCACATCCATCTCCTCCATGAAGCCGTAGCGGAGGAAGACGCGGAAGAAGCCCTCGCTCAGTTCCGAAACCTCGATGCGGCGATCATCCGCCACGAAGGGCACCGGCTCCACGATCAGCGTGAGGATCAGGTTCCGCTCGTGGAGCACCTTGTTGTGCTTCACATTGTGGAGCAGCGCGGGCGGAATGCCCTCCTTGGCGGAGGACAGGAAGACGGCGGTGCCGCGCACGCGCTCCAGCCGGGGCGAGGCCGAGGCGATGAAAAGCTCCGCCGCCATCATATCCTCAGCGATGCGCGCGCGCATCAGCGCGCGGCCCCTGGCCCATGTCGTCAGGATCGTGAAGACAATCGCCGCCACGAACAGCGGAAACCAGCCGCCATCGGGGATCTTGGTGACGTTGGACGCGAAATAGAGGCCATCGACGAACAGGAAGGCGCCGGTGGCCAGCCCCGCCAGCACCGGCGGCCAGCGCCACACCGTGAAGGTGAGCACGCCCAGCATGCAGGCGGTGATGAACATCGTGCCGGTGACGGCGATGCCATAGGCCGCGGCGAGATCGGAAGAGCTGCGGAAGCCCACCGTGATGAGCACGACCAGCACCAGCAGCAGCCAGTTGACCAGCGGAAGATAGATCTGCCCC
This sequence comes from Sphingomonas sp., assembly GCF_003248515.1. Lineage (GTDB taxonomy): Bacteria > Pseudomonadota > Alphaproteobacteria > Sphingomonadales > Sphingomonadaceae > Sphingomonas_I. The sequence continues at coordinate 314,555 of NZ_QFOB01000002.1, read as the reverse complement.
GCCTCGCGCGCGCTGGTGTTCACGATCCGGAGGCGCGGCAGGAAGCCGAGCTGGATCGCCTGCTGCGTCACGGAGAAAGCGCCGGAAATCACCGCCTGGCTGGCGATGACGGTAGCGAGCGTGGCGAGAATCACGAGCGGCAGCCGGAAGGCTTCGGGCGCCATCAGGAAGAAGGGATTTTCGATCGCCTCCGGATGGGCGAGCAGCAGCGCCCCCTGCCCCAGATAATTGAGCATCAGGCAGGGGAAGGCCACATAGAGCCAGGAGAAGCTGATCGCCCGGCGGCCGAAATGCCCCATATCGGCATAGAGCGCCTCCGCCCCCGTCACCGCCAGGACGACCGATCCCAGCGCGAGGAAGGCCACCTTCGGATTCATCAGGAAGAAGCGCACGGCCCAGCGCGGATCGAGGCTGGCGACGATATCAGGCCGCCCCACGATATTGATCGCACCGAGCGCCGCGATGACGAGGAAATAGAAAAGCATCACCGGCCCGAACAGCGCGCCCACCCGTTCCGTGCCGTGCGACTGGATGGCGAACAGCCCGATCAGCACGAGGATCGAGATGGGCAGGACGAGGTGCGACAGCGCCGGTTGGACGACCGAGAGCCCCTCCACCGCCGACAGCACCGAAATGGCCGGCGTGATGATCGCATCGCCATAGAAAAGCGCCGTGGCGCTGACGCCGAGGATGGCGATCACCGGCGTCCATCGGCGCGTGCCCGCCGATCGCGTGACCAGCGCGAGCAGCGCGAGGCTGCCGCCCTCGCCATCATTGTCCGCGCGCAGGATGATGAGCACATATTTGACCGTGACGATCAGCATCATCGTCCAGAAGACGAGGCTGAGCACGCCGAACAGGTGCGCCGGATCCACCGCCAGCCGGTGGTGGCCGATGAAGCTTTCCTTCAGCGCATAGAGCGGCGACGTGCCGATATCACCGAAGACCACCCCGATCGCGCCGAGCGCGAGGAGGGTCGGCCGGCGATCGCCATGATGGGCGCTCGTTTCGGGATTGGCGGAATAGTTCGCCGGGGGCACGCTTTCTGGACCTTGCTGGCACCCGCACGACTCGGGCGGGCGGCCCTATGCTCCCGCGCGCGACGAAAAGCGAGACTTGCCCGATTCCCGCCCGCTCCGCCGCCATCCCCGCCCGGACGCACGGGGATGGCGATCGAGACCTTCGCCTCAGCCGAGCGGCGCGCCCGGCGGCGCGGGATAGCGCGAGCGCGGCCCTTCACCCCAGACCGGCATGGTCGTCCGGGGCGCCATCTTCTCGGGATCCTCGAGATAATGATCGATGTCGCGCGCGGACTGGCGATAGAAGGCCGCCGTCATCGGATCGCCATCCTTCTTGGCCTTGATCTCCGAGGCGAGCGAGGCCAGCCGATCCAGCGCATAGGCGCGCGCCTCCGGCGCTGTCGTCTTGGACGCGCCGAGAATCATCAGCGATTCGAGCGCGACGCGCTGGGTGACGCGCAGGATGGCGCGCTCCTCCGCGCTGCCGGCGGACGGAGCCCGCCACGTCCTGGCCATCACCGCGTCCACGGTTTCGGGCAGCGTCACCGCCCCCGGCTGGCGCGCCGCCAGCGCCACCAGCCGCGCGGCGCGATCCGGCGCGAACAGCGGCTGGATCACGAGCGAGGCCAGGATGCGCGCGGCACGCAGCTGATCGAACATGTCATCGCGCGAAAGATCCTCGCGGTTCGGATTGGGGCTGGGTGTGAGCTGCACGAGCAGGCTTTCCGGCAGCGTCATATTGGCGGGCTGGATCGCCTCCATCAGCAGATCCAGCGTGTCATGCTGCAACTTGGCCGGGATGAATTCGGTCGCGGGCATCGTTTCGCCCTTCACCGTGATGTTGGTGAAGATGCCGCCGATATATTTCACGCCGCTCTCGATCGCCCAGCGATGATGGAGATAGGCCATCCACAGCCGCGCATCGCGCAGCGTGCCGATCGGCTCGCCGGGCTTCAGCATATCCGGCCCGTAATGGGCGATCATGATCTTGCGGGCGTCCATCGCCTCGCGCAGATTCTCGGTCGGCGTCGCGCGGTCGTCATAGGCGGTCCAGCGCGGATCGCTGTCCGGCACGTAGAGGATGCCGTGCGCGCGCATGTCCGCGATGATCGCGTCGAGCCCCGCTTTCTCCTGCGCCGGCGCGAAAGGCGTATAGGCATAACGCACCATATAGGTGTCGTAGACGCCGATCTCCTTCTGGAAGCTTTCCGAAAGATCGAGCTTGCCGTTCACCACCTTCACGCGCGGGCTGGGATATTCCATCACCGAGGCCTGATTGTTCAGGCTCGACGCGAAATTGTGCCCGAAGCCGAGCGAGTGGCCCAGTTCGTGCGCCGTGAGCAGCGCCTGGCGCAGCAGGATCATGTCGCGCTGGCCCTTGGGCAGCGCATCCAGCGCGGCATCACCCTTGAGCAGAACGGGATCTGCCACCGTGATGCCCGATCCATCGGACGGCAGGCCGCCGGCATAGGCATCCCAGAAATTGCCGATCGTGCGGATGCGATAGCTGTCCATGTGCGTCTTGGAGCCCAGAAGCTCGCCCGTGCGCGGATCGCGATAGCCGCCGCTGGAGGAAAAGCCGCGCTCGTCGCGATCGATCCAGAGGACATAGGGATAGCGAATGTCCATGGGATCCATGTCCGCCGGCGCATCGGCCGCGACGATCGCATTGCTGAAGCCGGCCGCCTCGAACGCCTTGTTCCACCAGAGCAGGCCCTGCTTCATCGCGTGGCGGATCGGATCGGGGATCGCCGGATCGAAATAGATGGTGATCGGTTTCTTCGGATCGCTGATCGCCGCCGAGGGATCCTTCTTCTCCAGGCGATAGCGCGTGATCAGCGCCTCATAGGGCTGGTCATCCGGCTGCTTGTTGAAATCGGCGAAGCGCACGGTGGAGACGCCGATGCGCGGATCCGCCTCGCGCGGGACATAGCCCACCGGCGCGCGCAGGAAGCTGTGGTGGATGCGCAGCGTGAAGGCCTTGGGATCGGGCGTCACCGCGGAGACGAGGCTCGCCCCGCCGCCATTGCCCGAGGCATCCGGCGTGACGGCGCGGCCGCCGCTGCCGCCATCGGACGAGAAGGTGGCGACCGTCTCGATCTCCGTATTGTCGGGGAAGGCCTTCATCCGCTGCGGATAGAAAGTGAAACGGCCTGCATCGAAGCGGAAGGCACCCTGATTGGCGCGACGCAGCTTCGCCTCCACATCGGCGGCATCGCGCGCGAAAAGGGCGGTGGCATCGACGGTAACCTTGCCATCCGCCTCGGATTCGATCGGCAGGCTCGCCAGCACGGACGTGGGGAAACTATCCGCGACATTCTGCTTGCGCGCATCCGTGCCGCCCGTCGCCCGGAAATCGAGATTCTGGGCCACGACGAGCACCTTCTGCCCCTCGCGCACGAAATGGATCACCTCGCTCGCCTGGATGCCACGATCGAAGGGCAGCTCCACCGATCCGCCGCCCGTGGCCGCCGTGACATAATAGAGCACGTCCGCATCGAAGACCGGGACTTCCATCAGCACCTTGTTGCGCGCCGCATCGAACGCGAACGGCACGAAGCCCGGCTTCATCGGCGCGGATGCCGCCCTGGCCGGCGCGGCGGCCGCGGCACCCCGCGCGGGCGGCGCCGCGATCGCCGTGCCCAGAGCGACGAATGCCATTGCGGCGCAGCCGGTGCGCAGGACGATAAGGGCGCGTCCGCCGCGCGCGATCAATTTTGGCTTCATGCTGAAGGCTCCGAGACTGTCTTGCCGGGGTCGGCCCTCGGCAAGCCTAGCAGAAGGCCCCAGTACGGGTCCCGGCTTTCTTCGGCCAAAAGCAGCAACATGTTAGGGTAACCGGCTCGTTTTATTCAAATTTGCGAGGATTTCACAGTTTATTTCAAATCAGACACCGGTTTCCGGCGAGCCCTCGACACGGGTTAAAGCCTGCCAGCCATCAAAGAATACCCCATCGATACGGTACGGAAACATGGCCTACCTAACTCGATATTTGCCTATTCAACGGGCACGTGCCTATTATTTGAGCACATATTGGAGAGACATGCCATGTTCCTTCTCGCGCTAGCAGCCACCCTCGCCACCCCCGCCGTGGCGCCGCATCAGGCCTCGATCGATCATCGCGGCAGCGGCTATTCGGTCAGCTATCACCCGCGCATGGAGACGAAGATGAAGACGGTCGGCGTCGCCACCGGCGCGCGGATGAGCATGCAGCGCTGCCGCTGGACGACGACGCTGCAAGTGGAGCGGCAGATCGCCCGCCGCGACGAAGCCTCCGCCCACGCCACCCTGCTGCCCGCCGCATCGCGCACTTTCTCGGGCGAGCGGCACGGCCATTGCAGCGCACAGGGCGAAGCGAAGGCCGCGATCGGCGCGGACAAGATCCGGGATCATCTGGCATCGATCGCGGCGGCCGACCGGGGCGATGCCCTCGCCCAGATCGACGCCGCCTACAGCCTCGCCCAGGAGTGATCGCCGGCATACGCATCGCTTCGATGGCAGGAGCGGGAGCGGCGGCCACGGCCCTGCTGTGCGCCGCCGCCTCCGCCGCCCCGCCCCGCCTTTCGATTGAGGCGACAAGCGACCTGCGCGCGCGCGGGCTGAGCTGGAGCGATGGCCGGGCGAGCCTGCGGGCCGGACTCGACGCGCCGATCGCGGACGGCTTCTCGCTCGCGGGCGATCTCGCCGCGTTGCGCGGCGCCCCCCGCCACGGCGGCGCGGATGCCGGGCTCGATCTGGCTGCACGCTTTCGCCGGAACATCGACGGGTGGAGCCTTTCCGCCACGGCGGCACGGCGACTCTTCCTCGATGCGCGGGGGCAGGATTATTGGGAATTGGGCGCCGCCGCCGGGCGAACGATCGGCCCGGCGCTGCTGCGTGCGACGATCCACTACGCGCCCGATCAGAATGCCATTGGCGGAGACAATCTTCATCTCGGCGCGGAGGCGGATGTCGCCATTCCCGGCACGGCCTTCACGCTCTTCGGCGGGCTCGGCCACTCCTCCGGCAAAACGGGCGATGCCGCACGCGCGGCCCGGCTGCGACCGGACGGCGCCTATTTCGACTGGCGGCTGGGCGCGGAGCATGTGCACGGCCCCCTGGCGCTGGGCCTCGTCTATACGGACACGTCGATCACGCATGGCCGGCGGCGGACAGGCGGCACGGCCGAGCATGCCTCCGCCCGCCTCGCCGGTTATGCGCGGCTGGATTTCTGATCCGGCAAAGCCTCAATCGCGATCGTCGAAGGCCCTGCGCGCCGCCTCCACATCCATCAGATTCTCCTCCGCCCAGATCCACACGCCGCAAAATGCCGCGCCGAGGCCGCGCCCGAGCGCCGTCAGCCGATAGTCGACGCGCGGCGGCACCACCGCATGGACGGTGCGGACGACCAGACCATCCCGCTCCATGGCGCGCAGCGTCTGCGTCAGCATCTTCTGGCTCACGCCCTTCACCGCGCGCGAAAGCTGGGTGAAGCGCAATTCCCCCTGCTCTTCCAGCACCTCGAGCACGAGCATCGTCCATTTGTCCGCCACGCGCCCGATCAGGTCGTGCACCAGCGCCTCGACGCGCGGATCCACCTCCGGCGCCGCGCATTCTCCCGACGGGTTCGACATTGCCGCGGGCTGCCGTTCGCGCAGGTCGGCCATCCACACTCTCCTTTTGGTGGGTATAAAACTTTCGGGTGCCTTCTTTCGAAAGAACAGCGCCTCGCTAGATGCAGGCTTCGAGCAGGGCACGCAACAGGAGCGGCACATGAAAAGCAGCGGCAACACCATCCTCGTCACCGGCGGCGGCAGCGGCATCGGCCGCGCGCTCGCGCATCGCTGGCACGATCAGGGCAACACGGTCATCATCGCCGGGCGCCGCAGGCAGGCGCTGGAGGAAACGATCGCCGGGCGCGCGAACATGGCAGCGGTGACGCTGGACGTGGAAAGCCCGGAAGCGATCGACACCTTCGTGGCGGATCTCGTCGCCGCGCACCCGGCCCTCAACATCCTCGTCAACAATGCCGGCGTCATGGACCGCGAGGACCTGACGACGCGGCGCGATCTGCGGGTGGCCGAGGCGACGATCGTCACCAACCTGCTGGGGCCGATCCGGCTGACCAACGCGCTGGTGGATCATCTGGCGGCGCAGGCCGATTCCGCGATCGTCAACATCTCGTCCGGCCTCGGCTTCGTGCCGCTCAAGGCCGCGCCCACCTATTCGGCCACCAAGGCGGCGATCCATTCCTACACGATATCGCTGCGCGAGCAGCTTCGCGGCAGGATCGAGGTGATCGAGGTGGCGCCGCCCGCCGTACGCACCGATCTGACGCCTGGCCAGTCGACCCGCGAAGGCTATATGCCACTGGACGATTTCGCGGACGAAGTGATCGCGCTGTTTCGGCAGGCGCCGACGCCGGCGGAAATCCTGGTCAAGAATGTCCACTTCCTGCGCGCGGCCGAGGCCGAGGGGCGCTTTTCCGAGGCACTGGGCATGCTGAACAAGATGTGACAGCACGTCCGCGAGGGCGGAGGAAAACGTCTCCCCCTCGCCCGTCTTCCGAACGGCGCTCCGCCATATGTTAACAAAACGTAATAGTAATGGCCGCAGTATCGGTGCGCGACAGAAACGCCCGCATCGGCCATGACACGGCCAGACGGGAGTGATGGAGACTGAATTGGTGCTACCATCGCAAGAATTTCAATCGTTATTCTTCCGATATACTAGGCAATCGATGCTGCTTGGGCCATCAAGATCCCATGGCCCGCGCTGTGGGACGCGCGGACAAGCCTAAGGGAGACAATCGATGGCACGACGTTGGGCGTTCATTCTCGGCATTCTCGGCACGCTTGCGAGCAGCCCCGCCTGGGCGGATCGCGATACCGAATATTACACGTCCGTCACCGTATTCGGCGATAGCCTGGTGGATGCGGGCAATCTCTACATCGCCAATGGCGGGACGCGGCCCAATCCAGCGCTCGGCTATTTCGAGCATCGCTTCACCAACGGCTATGACTATCCCGATCTGCTCTCGCTGGATCTGTTCGGCGTGCCGACCACGCCTTCGCTGGCGGGCGGCAGCAACTATGCCTTTGGCGGCGCGCGCGTGATCGACACGGGCGACGGCATTCCCGATCTGGCCGCACAGCTGACCACCTTTGCGGCATCGGGCACGGGCATCGATCCCAACGGCCTCTACATCTTCAACTTCGGCGGCAATGACGTCTTCGCCGCGCGGGGCGAATTCGGCCCGAACGCGATCGGCACCTATTCAAGCGCCAGCGCCTATCTGCAGGCGGCGGCGGAGCAATATGTGGCCGGCGTCCAGTCGCTCATCGATCTCGGCGCCCGCAACATCCTGATGACCGATTTCCCCCTCGCCTTCGAACCGCTGACCGGCGAGGCCAATGGCTATCTGACGACGGCGCTGGCGAGCCTGACGGTGCCCTCCGATACCGATTTCTTCTTCTATAGCCTGAGCGACTTCAACCGGCGCGCCGTCACCGACTCCGCCTCGCTTGGCCTGCCGCCGCAGCGGACCGACACGAATTGCATCGCGGCGGGCGCGCAGGCCACGGGCTGCGTCGGCATTTTCTCGTTCGATGGCGTCCATGCATCGGCCCCGGTGCAGGCCGCCGGCTATCAGGAGCTGCTGCGCACCTTCGGCCTCGCTTCCGCCGTGCCCGAGCCGGCGAGCTGGATCATGATGATCCTGGGCTTCGGCGCGATCGGTGCCGCGATGCGCTCCCGCCGGCGCGAGCCCGCGATCGCCTTCGCCTGATCCCGTCCGCGAGACCCGAACAAAACCCCGCTGGCAGCCGTGCCGGCGGGGCAGCACGGCCCGCTCCCGATTCCGGGGGCGGGCCGTATCGCACCGCACTGGCGCGGCGCGATGCCGATCGGGCAATCAGCCGCCCGTCACGTCCAGGTTCGGATATTTGATGCCGAGCTGATCCAGATAGGTCGGATATTTGGCCGGATCGTAGTAGAATTTCTCCATCTGCGGCCGCAGCTTGTCCATCACGTCCTTGTTCAGCCAGATGGCCGGCTTGTCGCTCGCGGTGATGACGGGATCATATTTCTGATCCTTGAACTGCACATCCCGCTGGAACGCCTTGGCATCCGCGATCAACTTCGGCGTGGTCATCATATCCAGCACCGTGAAGGCCACCGCCTTGGCGCCCGCCACCGCGCCCTTGTGCGCGATCGGCGTGGCCATCGCGATCGCGCTGGTCTTGTTGTGGCCGATCATGCTGGGAATGTTGGAGGGATAGCGGATCGTGATCGTCGGCACCGTCCACATGATATCGCCGATATCGTCCGATCCGCCGCCGGTGGGCACGCGCGCCTCATAAGGGCCGCCGAGCGGGCTGATCGTGGTGGCGAGCGGCTTGATCGGGCGCTTCTGCGCGGTCTGCACCGCCTTGGTGAAGGACTGATCGTCCGCGCTCCACTTGGGCAGGCCGACGAGCTTGATATTCTCATAGGCGGCTTCGGCCATCGGCTTGTTGCCGTAATTGGGCGCGGCATAGCCCAGGATCTGATGCGTCACGCTGGTGCCGGTCGCCTTGGCGGCGGCCTCCGAAATCTCATTGCCCGTCTCATATAGGGCGCGGACATTCTTGAAGCCGAAATCGCGGAAATAATACCAGACGCTTGCCGTATCGGGCACCACGTTGGGCTGCCCGCCGCCATTGGTGATCACATAATGCGAGCGCTGCGAGATCGGCAGATGCTCGCGCCGCATGTTCCAGGCATTGTCCATCACCTCGACGCCATCCAGCGCGGAGCGGCCGTCCCACGGATCGCCGGCGGCATGCGCGGTGCGGCCGTGAAACGTATATTCCACCGATACGAGTGCGTTCGATCCCCCCATGCCCCAGCCCGTGGAAAAATCGCTGGAGACATGCGTGAAGATATTGGCGTCCACGCCCTTGAACAGGCCATCGCGCACATAATAGGCTTTCGTGGCGAGCAGTTCCTCGGCAATGCCGGGCCACAGCATCAGGCGGCCCTTGATGCCGTGCTTCACCATCACGTCCTTGATCGCGATCGCGGCCGCGATCTGGAGTGGCATGCCCGAATTGTGGCCCTCGCCATGGCCCGGCGCGCCTTCCACCATCGCTTTCAGCGTGGGCATGCCCGGATATTGCGAGGTGCCGAGCAGGCAATCCTCATCGCTGCCGAGTGCGATCAGCGGCCCGCCCTCGCCCCATGTCGCCGTCCAGGCACTGGGAATGCCGGCGACGCCCTTGGTGATCTTGAAGCCGTTCTTCTCCAGAATGGCCGTCAGATATTCCTGCGTCCTGAATTCCTGAAAGCCGGGCTCGGCAAAGCTGAACACGCTATCGACCATCTCCTGGACGAGCTTGGCATGCGCATCCACGTCGGCGGCGGCCTCGGCCTTCATCGCGGCGGGCGCGGCGGCGTGGACGGTGCCGATCGGTGCCACGCCGGCGAGCAGGCCCAGCGCCAGCGACTTGAGGCCCGTAGCTTTCATCACATGATCTCCGATCGAAAAAAGCGCCCCGACCTTCGCCGGAGCGCGACATTACGCACGATTGGCAGGCAAAAAGAAACCGGGCGGGCTTCCCGAAGGAGGCCCGCCCGGCAGTTGGTCGGATCAATAATCGACGCGGATGCCCATGCGGAAGACGCGGCCCAGAACATCGTAGAGGTTCCGGTTGGTCTGCGGATAGGCTTCGGTGTTGTCGCCGTTCGGGCCGTTGGCGACGAGCACCGGATCCTTGTTCAGGATGTTCTTGATCGAGAGGAAGACTGAGGCCTTCGTGTTCATGACCGTGAACTTGTAGTCCGCATTCATGTCGAAATACCACGCACCGGCGATGTGATTGCTGTTGGTGGTGCGATAGTCGCTCGTCGAAAGCGGGCAATCGGTGGTGCAGACGATGTAGTTGTTGTTGTACTTGCCCGACGAAACGCCGCGAGCCACCGCCTGGAACGAGAGGCCATTGTCCAGATTGTAGGCGGCCGAGAAGCGGAAGGTCCACTTCGGCAGGCTGCCCGTATTCTGGCCGGCGGCATCGGTGACGGCTGCCACGCCATTGTCGGTCTTCAGTTCGATCGCATGCGTGGCGAGGCCGCGCAGGCTGATCGTGCCGGGGCCGACGTGACGGCGATAGCTTGCCTCGAAGTCGATGCCCTGCGTCTTGATGCCGACGAAGTTGAGCGGCTTGATCGTGACGCTCTGGATGTCGGCATTCGGGTTGGTCGGGCTCGCCGTGCCACCTGAAGCAAGATTGATGTAGCTGCAGGAGGTCGCATCCTGCTGCACGCCATAGCAGAGGTCGACGAGGTTCTGCGCCGAATAGGTCGAGATCGCACCGGTCAGCTTGATCTTGTAATAGTCGATCGAGGCGGCGAAGCCCGGCAGGAAGGTCGGCGTCAGCACGATACCAGCGCCGTAGGTCTTGGCGATTTCCGGCTTCAGGGCTGGATTGCCGACCTGCGAGTTGATGTACGTGTCGGAAAGCGTGTTCGCGCCGCCCGCCACCGTCGGACGCGTAACCGAGTTGGTCGCGCCGCCGCCGGGGTTGAACAGTTCGCCCAGGTTGGGCGCGCGGATATCCCGGCTGATCGTGCCGCGCAGCTTGATGTCGGGGATCACCTGATAGGTGAGGCCCGTCTTCCACGTTTCCACCTGACCCGACGTGGAATAATCGGTCACGCGCAGCGCGCCGTTGAAATCCATGTTCTTGATGATCGGGATCACGGTTTCGACGAAGGCTTCCTTCACGCTGTAGTGACCGACCACAGGAATGAAGTTGCCGTAACGCCACGTCGGGTTGATCGTGCTGCCGGTGCCGATGGGAGCATAGAAGCTGTCGACGAAGCCGCTGACCTTCTCCTTGCGCGCCTCTGCGCCGAAGGCGAGGCTGACAGGGCCGGCCCACACTTCGAACAGGTTGTTTGTGGAGAAGCTGAGAGCGCCGATATCCTGCGTGATGCGCTGATCGCGCGTCGGATTGCGGCCGTTGCCGGTCACGTAATCGATGGCGGCCTGGCTCATGCCGCCCACGCCGATGCGATTGAGCGGAACGCAGGCGGCATCATCGTCGGCCGTGCTGGCATTGGCATTGACGGCGCACTTGATCGTGCCATCCGCCGCCGTGACGGCGTCGGTCGCCTTGGCCATGCGATCATAGTTCCAGGCGTTCACCAGCCGCTCGTGCGTCTTGGTGATGCCCTTCTGATAGTAGCCGCTCCAGTGCCAGTCGCGATCCAGCGCCGTGAAATCGCCGTCCGCGCCCGCCACATAGCGGAAGACTTCGCGCTTCATGTTGCTGCCCTGCGCGGGCAGGCCGGCATTGCCGGTGCTGATGATGATCGACTGGAGATTATTGGCCGTCATCAGCGCCTGAACCGCGGCGGGCAGATAGGGATTGCCCGACTTGATCTCGACGCCGCTGGTGGAGCTGGCACCCGGGCTCGTCGTCGTCGTCTGCGAAGGCGTCGCCTGATAATAGCTCAGGCCGCGATAATAGCTGTAGCCGAACTGGCCGAAGACGTTGAGCCAGGGCGCAACTTCATAGCTCGCGCGGCCAAAGGCGCTGCGACGGTCCTCGGACGGCAGCAGGGTGGCGGTGCCGACATGGCTGGAGCTGGCATAGGCATAGTCACCGCCGGACATCCACTGGCCACCACGCGCACCGACTGCGAGCGTGCCCGTCGTCGCCTTGCCCGTCGACGGATCGATCGTGCCGAAATAGGTGTTCTGCAAGCCGCGCACGGCATCCGACAGCGCGCTATTCGTGAGCGCGAGCGTGCTGCCGGCCGAATTCTTCACGCCAACAATCAGGCCGCCCGGCGTGAAATTGCCGGAGCCGACGCCGCGGCTGACCAGATATTCGTTGGTGCAGATCGTGGCCGCGCTGCTGTCCGTGCAGGCCGACGCGCTGTAAGCCGGATTGTTGATCGTGAAGAAGCCACTGTCATTCCAGTCGCGATCGATCGTCTGGATGCCCTTCTGGTGAAAATATTCACCGGAGGCGATCAGGTGGCCACGGCCATCGCCGAAGGTCATGCCGCCGGTGAGCGAGGCCTTGTGGTTCGCGCCGTCGCCATAGGTGGTGACGCCATATTCATACTCGGCCTTGAGGCCCTTATATTCCTTGTCGAGGATGAAGTTCACGACGCCGGAAACGGCGTCCGAGCCATAGGCCGAGGAGGCGCCGCCCGTCACGACTTCCACGCGCTGGATCAGCGCCTGCGGGATCGTGTTGACGTCGACCGTGCCATCCACCGTGGAGGAAACCGAGCGCTGGCCGTCGAGCAGGACGAGCGTGCGGTTCGCGCCGAGGTTGCGCAGGTTGACGGTGGCGACACCGGCCTGGCCGTTCGAGAGCGCGCCGTTCGAGCTGGCGGCCGTGGCCGAACCGCGCACGGCCGGCAGCGTATTCACGAAATCGTTGATGTTGGCGGGCGCTTCGCGGTTGATTTCTTCCGTGCTGATGACGGAAACCGGCGTCGGAGCGCTATAACCGTCGCGAACGATGCGCGTACCGGTAACGGTGATTTCACCTTCATTCGCCGGCGTCGGCTCTTCGCTGGCCAGCGTGGCAGGCGCAGCCTGCTGCGCCTGGACAGCCTCCACACCAAGACAAAGCGCCATTACGCCTACAGTTGCAAGAATAGCCCGCTTGCTTGCGGACACGGAATTTCGATCGCTGGACGCGATTCCGCTAAGAAGAGTCGTCATCGATTGCCCCCTTCAATTGAATGGCTGCCGAGCGATCCTCTCCGCTCTATTTATGTTTTTAATATCACCCTGATATTTATATTTTTGACGTCTTCAACGGATTGGATCTCATCCGGGGCGGAGTACATGCTCCGCCCCGATCGTCCGAATCTCCTGCGATGAACAAGGTGTAACAGAACCGCCGTATTCGATCCAATCAATCTTCACACATTTTGCGGGCGATTGGTTGGAAATCCACCAATCCCGCCTCATGAAGATCCGCTTTCAAGCGCTCGCGACGAGTTGAGCGCGTAAAACCACCGCAACAAATTCAACGGGCGAAAATCAGCGCCCCTCGCCCGGCCCGCTGAAGACGATCGGCGCGACGGTACGGTGCATCACTTCGCGCATGACGAAGCTGGAGCGGATCTTGGCGACATGCGGCAGCGTGGAAAGCTCGCTGCGATAGACGCGATCATAATCCTCGAGGCTGCGGACATGGACCATCATCAGGAAATCCGTGTCCCCGGAGACGAAGCTGCAATAGGACATGGAGGGGCATTTCACGACCGCCGTCTCGAATTCCACCAGCGCCTGCTCGGCCTGGCTCGACAATTCGATCGCCACCATCACGACGATGCCGAAACCGAGCCTCGGCAGATCCAGCTTTGACGTATATCCTGCGATGGCGCCGCGCTCTTCCAGTATCTTACGGCGCCGGGCGGCGGCGGTGCTGGACAAATGGACGCGTTCGCCGAGATTGACATCGGAGGCCCGCCCATCCGCGCTCAACTCCCGCAGGATGCGAAAGTCTGTGGCATCGATCGAATAGCTACCAGATTCGTCCATGAGTTTCGTCGTCCTAATTGGAAATCCTGCACTGTTGAGCACATTCCTGTCGAAAATTGAAGGGATGCACAAGCCGGAAACATGCTAGCCTCATCGCAGGTGCGGCACGGGCCGGCAGAAAATTTGGGGGCTTCATGATCTGGAAGGCGCGCGCCATCGGCGCGTTGATGGCATCCGTGTGGGCGGCAAATGCGCTCGATTGCGCCGTTGCGCAGGCGCCGGCCGCAGCCTTGCTGCCCGTTCGCGCCGTGGCCGGGGAAGGCCGCGTGTTTTTCACGCTTCCCGCGCCCGACGCGCAGGGAATCGCCGGCCGCTACCTCTATGCCAGCTCGATTCGCGAGGGCCTGGGCTCGGCCGATATCACGCTGGATCGCGGCATGACCGGCAGCCAGCAGATCCTGGCCTTCAAGCGGATCGGCAAGAAGGTGGCGGTGATCTTCGAGAATCACCAGTTCCGCGCGACGGGCGATGCCGATGTCGTGAAGGGCGGGATCGAGAGCTTCCCCGTCAGCGTCATCGCGATGCTGGACGTGGTTTCCACCGATGCCTCGGGCGCGCTCGTCGTGGACGTGACGCCTTTCCTCGGCAGGGACGTGGTGGGCATTGCGGACCGGCTGGGCGGCGGGGCCAGCTTCACGGGGGGCAACAGCGCCGCCGGCGGGCGGGGCTTTCGCCTGGCGGAGGCGCTGAGCGCGGTCGACGCCGCCTCGCTGAAAGCCTTCCCGGACAATATCGAGGTGGATGCGCTCCAGACTTTCACCTCGGACCAGCCCGGCCGCGACGTGAGCAGCATCGCGCCTGATCGGCGGCAGGTGAGCTTCATCGTCCACCACAGCTTCGTCCGCCTGCCGGCGCCGGGCTTCGTACCGCTGAAATATGATCAGCGCTCCGGCACGTTCGGCGATCTTCATTATGATTACGGCACGCCGCTGGGGCAGGACGTGGCCCAGATCGTCGCCAACCGCTTCCGCCTGGAGAAGGTCGATCCCTCGGCCCCGCGCTCGAAGGTGAAGAAGCCGATCATCTTCTACATCGACACGGCCGCGCCCGAGCCGGTGCGCACCGCGCTGATGGAAGGCGTGAACTACTGGAAGACGGCGTTCGACAAAGCCGGCTTCATCGATGCATTCGAGGCCAGGATCCTGCCGCCGGGTGCCGATCCGCTCGACGTGCGCTACAACATGGTCAACTGGACGAACCGGCTGACGCGCGGCTGGTCCTATGGCGGCGGAATCACCGATCCGCGCACGGGCGAGATCGTGAAGGGCAACGTCGTGCTGGGCGCGCTGCGCGTGCGGCAGGACATGATCCTGTTCGAGGGCCTCGTGGGAACGGCGGAGGAAAACAAGGGCACCGCCAACGATCCCGTGCGCGTGAGCCTGTCGCGCATCCGCCAGCTCGGCGCGCACGAGGTGGGCCATGCGCTGGGCTTCCAGCACAATTTCATCGGATCGACCGAGGATCGCACCTCGGTGATGGAATATCCCTTCCCGCGCATCAAGCTGGTGGACGGCAAGATCGACCTGTCCGACGCCTACAAGGATGGCGGCGGCGCATGGGACGATTTCACGGTGGACTGGCTCTATTCGGTGCCGCCGCCCGGCGTGGATCCCGACAAATGGGCGTGGGACAAGGCGCAGGCCATCCAGGGCAAGGTGCGCTACGTGATCGACGGCAGCCGCGGCCCCGAAGGCGTGAGCCCCTATTCGAGCATGTGGGATGACGGCCCCGATCCCACCGCATCGCTGAAACAGATCATGGCCGTGCGCCGCGTGGCGCTCAACAATTTCGGCCCGGGCGTGCTCCATCATGGCGAGCCGATGGCGAATCTCCAGCGCGTGTTCGTGCCCGTGTGGCTGCTCCACCGCTACAGCGTCTATTCGGCCGCCAAGGCGATCGGCGGCATCGATTATGACTATCTCGTCGTCGGAGACGGCCGCGATTTCGCCAAGCCCGCACCGGCCGCGATGCAGACGGCCGCGCTCGATGCGCTGCTGGAAACCCTGTCCTCGAAGGAACTGACGGTTCCGGACCGGCTGGTCATGCCGCTGTCGTCGGCCGCCACGGGGCCGCGCAACGTGCAGTTCAGCCAGGAGGTGTTCAAGACGGCGGCCTATACCGCCTTCGATCCGCTGGTGGCGGCCGATGTCGCCGCACAAATCACGCTGGATGCGCTGCTGGATCCCACGCGCCTGATCCGCGTCTATGAGCAGCATCGCCGTGATCCCTCGCTGCCCGGCCTCGATCTGCTGCTCGACCGGATCACGGCGGCCACGGTGGACCAGCGCGGCGATGCGGTCGCGCGGCGCGTGGCCTATCGCGCGCTCATCACCATGGCTCGCGTCGCCCGTGATCCGGAAAGCTCGCCGGATGTGGTGGCGATCGTCAACGACAGGCTGCGCACGATCGCCGGCCGCCTCGCCAGGGGCGGCGCGGGCGAGGATGGCGCGTGGAGCCGGAGCGTCGCCAAATTGCTGACCGACGAGGACATGCTGGCCCGCGAATTCGCCAAGAAGCAGGTCGCGCCCACCATCCCGCCCGGCATGCCGATCGGCGGCAGCCCGGATTTTGACTGGATGGAGCCGCTGTGATCCCGGCGCTTCCGCGCATGAAGCAGCGCCGCGGCCGCGCGGCATCGCCGGCTCGCGGGGCATGAGCCTGCGTCCGCCCCTGCCGCATCGCCCCTCCCCGGCGCCGGGGCGGCATGTGCTGGCGCTCGGCCTGCTCGCGCTGGTCGGTGGCTGCGGCAAGGGAGTGACCGCTTCGAAGAAGCTGGCGCCGCTGGTGGCGGCCGCCGCGGCGACACCGCATATGTTCATCGAACGCGTCGAGACCGTAGGCACCGCGCGGGCGAACGAACAGGTGACGCTGGCGGCACCGGTGACGGAGCGGATCGATCGGCTGTTCTTCGAGGATGGCGGCTATGTGCGGAAGGGCCAGATCATCGCGATCCTGGCGCAGGGCCAGGAGCAGGCCTCCCTCGCCGCCGCGCAGGCGGACGAGGCGCAGGCCATGTCGCAGCTGCGCCGCATCCAGGCGCTGAGCGCGCAGGGATTCGCCACCGGCACGACGCTGGATCAGCAGGTGGCGGCCGCCCGCCGCGCCCGATCGGATGCGGACAATGCCCGCGCGCAGATCGCCGATCGCGTGCTGCGCGCGCCCTTTTCCGGCTATGTCTCGCTGCGTACGGTTTCCGAAGGCGCTATCGTGAACCAGGGCACGCCCGTCGCCACCATTTCCGACATGTCGCGGATCAAGCTGGATTTCACCGTGCCGGAGACGGCATTGTCCTCCATCCACACCGGCCAGCCCCTGCAGGCGATCGCCGCCGCCTATCCGGATGAGCCGGTGCGCGGCCATATCGAGACGATCGATCCCGTGATCGATCCCGCCACGCGCGCCGCCACGATCCGCGCCATCCTGCCCAATCCCGGCAACCGGCTGAAGCCCGGCATGCTGCTGACGGTGGGGATCGAGGCCGCGACGCGCAAGGCGATGGCCGTGCCGGAACTGGCCGTCGTCGGCGATGGATCGGATCGCTACGTCTATGTCGTGGGCGCCGATCTCAAGGCCAAGCGCACGCCTGTCACCACCGGGCTGCACGATGACGGGCTGATCGAGATCAAGGGGCTGCCGGCCGACGCGCGCATCATCACCGAAGGCGTCGTGAAGGTGGCGGACGGGCAGACGGTGCGCCTGTCCGGCCCGGCCGAAAAGCAGACCGGCGGAGGCGGCTGAGCCATGTTCCTTTCCGACCTGTCCGTCCGCAGGCCGGTCGTCGCCGCGGTCGGCGCGATCCTGCTCACGATCATCGGCATCGTCGGCTTCCTGAATCTCTCGGTCCGCGAATATCCGGAGACGGATCCGCCCGTCGTTTCCGTGCAGACCAACTATATCGGCGCGGCCGCCGCGATCATGGAAAGCCGCGTCACGCAGCCGCTGGAGGAAAATCTGGCCGGCATCGAGGGGATCGAGACGATCACCTCCACTTCGTCGGACGGGCTTTCCAACATCTCCATCGAATTCCGCGCCGACCGCGACGTGGACGCCGCCGCCAATGACGTGCGAGATCGCGTATCGGGCGCGCTCAACGACCTGCCCGAGGATATCCTGCCGCCGATCGTGAAGAAGGTGGATGCGGATGCGCAGGCCATCATGTTCCTGACGGTGCAGGCGCCCGGCTGGGACAAGATGAAGCTTTCCGATTATGTCGAGCGCTACATCAAGGATCGCTTCTCCACGATCGATGGTGTGGCGGAGATCCAGATACGCGGACTTGCCCGCCCCTCCATGCGGGTGTGGCTGGATCCGGATCGCCTCGCCGCCTTCCGGCTGACGCCCAAGGATGTCGAGACGGCGCTGCGCTCGCAGAATGTGGAGCTTCCCGCCGGCCGGATCGAATCCGCATCGCAAAACCTCACTCTGCGCGTCAATCGCGGCTTCCGCACGGCGGCCGACTTCCGCAGCCTCGTCATCGGGCGCGGCACGGATGGCTATCTCGTCCGCCTGGGCGATGTCGCGCGCGTCGAGCAGGGGCCGGAAAACCCTTACACCAGCTGGCGCTACAATCAGCAGACCGGCGTCGGCATGGGCATCATCAAGCAATCCGGCGCCAACACACTCGCCGTGGCGCAGGCCGCCAAGAAGCTGGCCAACGATATCCAGAAGGAATTGCCGCCGGGCGTGCAGATCCTGATCGGATCGGACACGTCCATCTTCATCGAGGAAGCAATCCGGGGCGTGTATCACACGCTGGCCGAGGCGGCCGTGCTGGTGGTGGCGGTGATCTTCCTGTTCCTGGGTTCGTGGCGGGCGACCCTGATCCCGGCCATCACCGTGCCGATCTGCCTGCTTGCCACCTTTGCCGTGCTGTGGGCCTGCGGTTTTTCGATCAACCTGCTGACACTGCTGGCGCTGGTGCTCGCGATCGGCCTGGTGGTGGACGATGCGATCGTCGTGCTGGAAAATATCCACCACCGTATCGTCGGCGGGGAAGATCCGCTCGTCGCTTCCTTCCGGGGCACGCGGCAGGTGGGGTTCGCGGTGATTTCCACCACGCTCGTCGTCTGCGCGGTGTTCGTGCCGGTGATGTTCATCGCGGGCCAGACGGGGCTTCTGTTTCGTGAGCTGGCGGTGGCGATGATCGCATCGGTCGCCATTTCCGGCGTGCTCGCGCTCAGCCTCGCGCCGATGCTGTGTTCCAAGCTGCTGCGCAACGAAAAGCCGGGCCGTCTGGCCGCCTTCATCGATCGCAGCTTCGATCGGCTGGAGCGCGCCTATGAACGCACGCTGGAGCGGGTGATGGCCCGTCCGCTGCCGGTGATCCTCGTGGTGTGCGCCTTCCTCGCCGGATCCGCCTGGCTGTTCATGACGGTGGATACCGAACTGGTGCCCCCGGAGGATACCGGCGTTATCGAAGTGCGCCTGAACGCGCCCGAGGGAACCGGCTTCGACCAGCTCAACCGCTTCACCAAGCAGGCGGAAACGGTGCTGCTCCCGCTCATCGGCGATGGCCCCGTGCGCGCGATGAGCACCCGGCTGCCTTATTCCACCAGCGCGACCGAGGATTTCAACGCGGGCAGCATGACCGTTTTCCTGCGGCCGTGGGAGGAGCGCACCGCCACCTCGCTGGATGTGGTGAAGACGGTCAATTCCAAGCTCGCGGAGCTTACCTCCGTGCGCGGCAACGCCACCGTGCGATCCTCGCTGGGGCGCGGCCGCGGCCAGCCAGTGAATTTCGTGATCGCGGGCGCCACCTATCCCGATCTCGCCCGGGCGCGCGATCGCATCTTCGCCGCCGTGCGCGAAAATCCGGGGCTCGTGAACGTCGATGCCGATTATGTGGAATCCAAGCCGCAGGTGCTGATCGACGTCGATACCAAGCGCGCGGGCGATCTGGGCGTCTCCGTGGACGATGTGAGCCAGGCGCTGCAGACGCTGATGGGCTCCCGCCGCGTTTCCACCTATGCCGACAACGGCAAGGAATATCGCGTGATGGTGCAGGCCGAGGCCAAGGGCCGCAACGACGAGACGCGCCTCGCCAGCGTTTATGTCCGCTCGCGCAGCGGTGGCCTCGTCCCGCTTTCCAATCTGGTGAAGATGCGCGCCAGCTCCACCGCGCGCGAACTGGGCCGTTTCAACAAGATCCGCGCCATCACCTTCCAGGGCGGGCTCGCGCCGGGCTATTCCCTAGGCAAGGCGCTGAAGTTCTTCGAGGACGAAGCCGCCAAGAGCCCCGAGGTGCTGGCCGTCGGCTATCGCGGCGAGAGCCAGTCCCTGAAGCAGACGGGCAGCTCGATCTGGATCGTGTTCGGCATCACCGTCGTCATCATCTATCTGCTGCTGGCGGCCCAGTTCGAAAGCTTCATCCACCCCGCCGTCATCATCGCGACGGTTCCGCTGGCGGTGGCCGGCGGCGTGATCGGACTGTCGCTGGCGCATGTCACGATCAATCTGTTCAGCCAGATCGGCATCGTCATGCTCGTGGGCCTCGCCGCCAAGAACGGCATCCTGATCGTGGAGTTCGCCAACCAGCTGCGCGACGAGGGAATGGCCCTGCATGCCGCGATCGTCCACGCGTCGGTGCGCCGCCTGCGGCCGATCCTGATGACCTCGATCGCCACCGTGCTGGGCGCCGTGCCGCTGGCGATGAGCCATGGCGCGGGCGCGGGCGCGCGATCCGCCATCGGCGTGGTGATCGTGTTCGGCGTATCGATCGCGACGATCATCACGCTCTTCATCATCCCGTTGCTCTATGGCTGGTTCGCACGCCGCACCGGATCGCCGCTGGACGTGACCCGCCGGCTGGAAGCCGCACTGGCGGACGCGCCAGAAACCGGCGGCGGGCATCATACGGCCCCGGCGGAGTGAAACGAGCCTGATCCTTTCGAATATCCGTGAGCTTCCAGCATGGCGACAGGTGCGTCATCAGGACCACGCGGATTATCGCCAAGCGAATCCACAGTTTTTCTCGCGCGGCTATTGGCACCTCGAAGAAACGTTTTTCTTTGGAAAACCCCACGAAAAAAGGATCTTATCGTCAGGGTCCGAATGAACCGAAGATGCGTCGGACAATCTCCGGGCACTTCGACCTTGCCGAATTCGATCCGTTTCGGTTGAATATCCCTGTGGCGCCCAGGGGGCTCGGCGCCACGAAAAGGGGGGAACGCGCATCAAACGCGTCGCGATCGTGGTGGGCACGCGCCCTGAAGCGATCAAGCTCGCCCCGGTAGCCCGCGCCCTGCGCGCCCGGACCGATCTGGAAACCCGCATCGTCGCCACCGCCCAGCATCGCGATCTGCTGGATCAGGCGATGGCGGAAGTGGGCATCGTACCCGACATCGATCTGGATCTGATGAGGCCCCGCCAGACACTGCCCGACATTGCCGGCCGCTGCCTGATCGCGCTCGGCCAGACGTTCGCGCGCGAGCGGCCCGATTATGTGATCGCGCAGGGCGACACCACCACCGTCTGGGCCACCGCGCAGGCCGCGCATCTGGCCCGCATCCCCTTCGGCCATGTCGAGGCGGGGCTGCGCAGCGGCCTGCCCGACACGCCCTTTCCCGAAGAGATGAACCGCAGGATCGCCGGCCTGCTGGCCCGCCACCATTTCTGCCCCACGCCCGCCGCCCGCGCGAACCTGCTGCGCGAAGGAAGATCGGCCGGCACCATTCACGTCACCGGCAATACCGTGATCGATATGCTGCTCTGCATCGCCCGCGATCTGCCCGCTCCATCGCGCGGGCGCCGATCGCTGCTCGTGACCGTCCACCGCAGCGAGAATGTCCGCGCGCTTCCCGCCATCGCCGGCGCGATCCACGCCTTGCTGGAACGCTATCCCGATCTGCGCGTGCTCTGGCCGATCCACCCCAATCCCCGCCTGGCGCCCGCCATTCGCGGCGCGCTCGGCGCGCATCCGCGCGTCGATCTGACGAGGTCGCTTCCCTATCGCGCCTTCGTGCGCGCGATGCGCGACGCGCGCCTGATCCTCACGGACAGCGGTGGCATTCAGGAGGAAGGGCCGGCGCTCGGCACGCCCGTTCTGGTGCTCCGGGGGGAGACGGAACGCGGCGAGGCGATCGCCGCCGGAGCCGCCCGCCTGGTGGGTACGCGGGCCGATACGATCCTGCCCGCCGCGATCGAACTGATCGAGGATGATGCCGCCCACCGCCGCATGGCCGACGCGCCATCGCCCTATGGCGACGGCCGCGCGGGCGAGCGGATCGCGGAGGTGATCCACGCCTTCCTGAAGGAGGACGAGACGGTATCGGGGCGCACCGACGGAAGCCCCGCCGCCGACTGATCGGCGCGGCGCCGCGTGCGCCCTAGCTCCGCTTCATGCCCGGCGGCGGCGGGGGAGGCTGATGCGCCGAACGTGGCGCTGTCGGCAGCAAGGCCGCCACGCGCTTTTCGCCCGTCAGCGCGGCCTGCCCGGGGGGCGGACTACCCGGAACCGGCCGCCCGCCCCCGCCGGGAAACGGCCCGCCCGGAGGCGCGCCGGGCGGCGGCCCCGGCGGAAAACCGCCAGGCCCTCCCTCGCCGGGCGCGGGCGGGCGATCGATCGCCGGATTGGCGTTGCGATCGACCCGGACGAGCAGCGACGCGACATAGCGGCCTGCACTTTCGCGCACGGCGCCTTCCACCGTCGCCCCCGCTTCTATGGCGATGCCGTCTTCCGAATTCAGCGTATCGCGCAGTTCCGAGCGGCGATAGGCCTCCACCTGCGTGTAGAGATATTCGCTCAGCGTATCCGGCAGGAAGAATTGCGAGGTGAGGTTGGTCAGCGCGCCGCGCCGCACCTTGAAATGGATGTGCGTGGTGCGCCCCTGATACCAGCCAGGATAGATGGAATGGAAGGTGGCGGCGCCATCCGCCCCAACGGGCAAAGTGCCGCGCAGGAACGTCTTGCCCTTCATCGCCACGCCCGGCTGATCGAAGCCGGAATAGAGGCCCTGCGCATCGCAATGCCAGATATCGACGAGCGCGCCCTCATAAGGCCGGCCGATTTCGTCGACGACGGTGAACGTCACGTCCAGTGGAATGCCGCTCAGGCCCTCGGTGATGTCCGCCCGATTGAGGTTGAGCGCCAGATAATAAGGGCCTTCGGTCGTCTGCGCGGTGAGCCCGCCTGCGGGATGCGACGGCGACGCGGCAGTGGCGGGGCGCGACAGAGCGAGCGTTCCGGCGCCCGCGAGAGCCGATGACAGGAAAGTGCGGCGCCGGACAGGGGCGCCATCGGAGGGAAAGGTCATGCCGAGCGACTGCCCTTGCGCCCCTTTCGAGAGGTTGAACGAAGTTTCGCCGCGCAGGGCCGATCCGCCGCCCGGCCCGCGCGATCCCCAGCGGCCATGCGCCTCGCTGTTGCGCTCCCCCGCCCCCACCGGCTAGGAGCGCCGCCTTCCATACCCCTTACTGACGAAGGCTTTCCCGATGGGATTCCGCTGCGGCATCGTCGGCCTGCCGAACGTGGGCAAGTCGACGCTCTTCAACGCCTTGACCGAGACGGCGGCCGCGCAGGCCGCCAATTATCCGTTCTGCACGATCGAGCCCAATGTGGGCCAGGTGGCCGTGCCCGATCCCCGGCTGGACGATATCGCGCGCATCGCGGGATCGGCCAAGATCATCGAGACGCAGCTGGGCTTCGTCGACATTGCCGGGCTGGTGCGCGGAGCGAGCAAGGGCGAGGGCCTGGGCAACCAGTTCCTGGGCAATATCCGCGAATGCGATGCGATCATCCACGTCCTGCGCTGCTTCGAGGGCGAGGTGACCCATGTCGAGGGCAAGGTGGATCCGATCGCGGACGCCGAAACGGTGGAGACGGAGCTGATGCTCTCCGATCTCGAAAGCCTCGAAAAGCGCGTGCCGGCCTTCCAGAAGAAGGCGACGCAGGGCGACAAGGAGGCGAAGATTGCCGCCTCCATCCTGGGTCAGGCGCTGGATCTGCTGCGAGACGGCAAGCCCGCCCGCCTCGCCCAGCCGAAGGATGAGGATGAGAAGCGCGTCTTCGGCCAGGCGCAGCTGCTGACGGCCAAGCCCGTCCTCTACGTCTGTAATGTCGAGGAGGGCGCCGCCGCCGAGGGCAATGCGCTTTCCGCCAAGGTCTTCGCCAAGGCGGAGGCCGAAGGCGCGAAGGCCGTGATCGTCTCCGCCGCGATCGAGGCCGAGATCGTGACGCTCGATCCCGCCGACCGGGCCGATTTCCTCTCCGATCTGGGCCTGAAGGAAACCGGCCTCGCCCGCGTGATTCGCGCGGGATATGATCTGCTCCACCTCCAGACCTTCTTCACGGCGGGGCCGAAGGAGGCGCGCGCCTGGACGATCCCGATGGGCGCGAAGGCGCCGCAGGCGGCCGGCGCCATCCATTCGGATTTCGAGCGCGGCTTCATCCGCGCCGAAACGATCGCCTTCGCGGATTTCGTCGCCTGCAAGGGCGAGGCCGGCGCGCGCGAAGCAGGCAAGCTCCGCTCCGAAGGCAAGGACTATGTGGTCCATGACGGGGACGTGATGCTCTTCCGGTTCAACGTCTGATGGGCGCGCCGCGCCTCTGGTTCGAGGATATCGCGGTCGGCCGGATCGACCGCTATGGCGATTATCCGGTGACGCGCGAGGAAGTCCTCGATTTCGCGACACGCTATGATCCGCAGCCCTTCCATGTGGATGACGAGGCGGCGGCAAAAAGCCCCCTCTTCGGCCGGCTGGCGGCGAGCGGATGGCATACCGCCTCGATCGGGATGCGGATGACGGTGGATCATTGGGCGCCGCTCGGCTTCGCCTCGCTCGGCGCGGCGGGGATCGACGAATTGCGCTTCATCGCCCCGGTCTATCCGGGCGACCGGCTGCGTGCCGAGGCCGAGGTGCTGGAGACGCGGACATCGGCCTCGCGCCCCGCCGTGGGCATCGTGCGATCGCGCACCACGATCCTCAATCAGGAGGACAAGCCGGTGCTGAGCCACGTCGCAACCATCTTCGTCGCGCGGCGGCCGCAAGCCTAGCGCCTTCGGGCATCGGCGCCCCGCCGGGCTGTCGCCGCGCCCGGAAGGCACCAACGGGACGGATACGCGCGCTCGCGGCCGCCTCGCCACGGCGCACGGAATCCGCCGATAACAGCCGCGCTATGGAAAGTGCCACACACGTCGGGCATCGTCCGCGCATGGCCCTGATCTCCCGATTCGCCTCGCTCGCGCTCCTGGGCGCGCTTTCCGCCTGTGCCACGGCGCCCACCCCGCCACTTCCGGCCGCTTCCGCAGCCCCCGCCGCCGTCACGGCGGAGCAGCGCGCGCCGGTGACGATCCTGATTTCGATCGACGGCTTCCGGGCGGACTATCTGGATCGCGGCGCGACGCCCGCTCTTTCCGCGCTGGCGGGCGGCGGGCTCACCGCGGCGATGCGCCCCTCCTACCCTTCGAAGACCTTCCCCAATCACTGGACGCTCGTGACGGGCCTCGTTCCCGATCATCACGGCATCGTCTCCAACAATATGGAGGATATCGCGCGGCCGGGCGAGAAATTCACCATGTCCACCGACGATCCCTTCTGGTGGAACGCCGCCGAGCCAATCTGGGTGGCCGCCGAAAAGGCCGGCATCCGCAGCGCCACGATGTTCTGGCCGGGCAGCAATGTCGCGGTGGGCGGCGTCAAGAAGAAGGACGTGTTCGATTATATCGACGGCGGAACGCGGCCTGACGACTGGCAGCAGTTCAACATCGCCATCCCATCGCACCAGCGCGTCGAAACCCTGCTGGACTGGATGCGCCGCCCGGCCGACGTGCGCCCGAAATTCGTGACGGCCTATTTCGACACGATCGATACGGCCGGCCACAAATATGGCCCGGATTCCGCCGAGGTGACGAAGGCGCTGGGCGAACTGGATGCCGAAATCGGCCGCCTCGTGGCCGGGCTGAAGGCGCTGGGCCAGCCGGTGAATTTCGTGATCGTCGCCGATCACGGCATGGCGGGGATCGACAATGCGCGCACCGTGCCGCTGGCGAGCCTGGCCAGCGCGGCGGATGCGCGCGCCTTCGAAACGGGGCCGTTCGCGTCCTTCTATCCGGTCGCCGGCCATGAGAAGGCGCTGGAAGCCACGCTGCTGAAGCCGCACGATCATGCGCAATGCTGGCGCAAGGCCGAGATACCGGCGCGCCTGCATTACGGCACCAATCCGCGCATCCCCCCTTATTTCTGCATGACGGAGGTGGGCTGGAGCGTGGCCGACAAACCATTCGACGAGAAAGGCACGCACGGCTTCGACAATCGCGCGCCGGAGATGGCGGCGCTCTTCATCGCCAACGGCCCGGCCTTCCCCACCGCGCGGAAGCTGGCGCCGTTCGACAATGTGGACGTCTACCCGCTGCTGCGCGATGTGCTGGGGCTACCGGCGAAGGCCGGCGACGGGGATGACGCGCCTTTTCGCGGACTGGTGAAGCCCTAACGTCTCCCCGTCCTGAAAGGGAGGGATCAGGGGCGGGTCGCTCCGGTTGCGGCCTCGTCGGCCGCCGATATCCCGCCTCCCATTCCTTCCCTTCCGGAGAGGGCAGGAAGCTTACCGCCGGTCCTTCGTGGCGGCGAAGCGGATGTCGGGATTACGCTGCTGCACGTAGCTCAGCTCCCAGCTGTCCTTCGCCATGAAGACGGGCGCGCCATCGCGATCCTCTGCCATGGCGGAGCGATGATCGCCGATGAAGGCATCGATCAGCTTCTGATCGCCCGTCACCCAACGCGCCGTATCCCAGGGCGAAGGCTCGAAGCCCGCATCCACCTTATATTCCGCCGACAGGCGCGAGATCAGCACTTCCAGCTGGAGCTGGCCCACCACGCCCACGATCCACTGCGATCCGATCGAGGGATGGAAGACCTGCATGATCCCCTCCTCGGCCATGTCGTTGAGCGCGTTGCGCAGCTGCTTGGTCTTGGTGGGATCGGCCAGACGCACGCGGCGCAATATTTCCGGCGCGAAGTTCGGCAGGCCGGTGAAGCGCAGTTCCTCCCCCTCGGTCAGCGTATCGCCCACGCGCAGCGTGCCGTGATTGGGGATGCCGATGATGTCGCCGGGAAAGGCTTCGTCCGCCAGTTCGCGATCGCGCGCCATGAACAGCAGGGGGGAATGCACCGCGATCGTCTTGCCCGTGCCGATCTGGGCCAGCTTCATGCCGCGCCGGAACCGCCCCGCGCACAGCCGCATGAAGGCGATACGATCGCGATGCTGCGGATTCATGTTCGCCTGCACCTTGAAGATGAAGCCCGCGACGGCCGTCTCCTCGGGCTTCACCTCGCGCGGCTCCGCCGGCTGGGCGCGCGGCGGGGGCGCATGCTCGGCCAGCGCGTCGATCAGTTGCTCGACGCCGAAATCCTTCAGCGCGGAGCCGAAATAGACCGGAGTGAGATCGCCCGCGCGATAGGCGGCGACATCGAAGGCCGCATAGCCGCCCTGCGCCAGCTCGGCCTCCTCGCGCAGGCGGGACAGCGCCTGTCCGGATAGCAGGCCATCGAGCCTGGCATCGTCGAGCCCCTCGGTCGCCTCCCAGCGGCCTTCATAGGCGCCGGTGGCATCGTCGGCCGGCAGATAGATGCGGTCCCGCGCAAGATCGTAAATGCCCTCGAATTCGCCGCCCATGCCGGCGGGCCAGCTCATCGGGCAGACATCCAGCGCCAGCGCATCGGCAATCTCGTCCAGAAGCGCGAAGCCGTCGCGCCCCTCGCGGTCCACCTTGTTGACGAAGGTGATGATAGGCACGTTGCGCAGGCGGCAGACCTCGAACAGCTTGCGCGTCTGCGCCTCGATGCCGCGCGCCGCATCGATCACCATCACGGCCGAATCCACCGCCGTCAGCGTGCGATACGTATCTTCCGAGAAATCCTCGTGGCCCGGCGTATCCAGCAGATTGAAGGTGATGCCGCTGCGCTCGAACGTCATCACGCTGGAGGTGACGGAGATGCCGCGCTGCTGCTCGATCTTCATCCAGTCCGATCGCGCGCGCCGCGCCTGGCCGCGCGCGCGCACCTCGCCCGCCGCATGGATCGCGCCGCCGAACAGCAGCAGCTTTTCCGTCAGCGTGGTCTTGCCCGCGTCCGGGTGGGAGATGATCGCGAAAGTGCGACGGGGGGGAATGTTCTGGGAGGCCATGATCGGCCGCGCGCTTAGCAGTCTCGATGCGGGGCGTCATCCATCGCGAATGACGCCCCCGCGTGCGGCGCGTGGGGATTATCTGGCGGGGTGGCGCAGGACGGTGCGTGCGCACCTGTCATCGGCGATCACATCCGATCCCCAGTTGCTGGCCCATCTGGAAAGGCACGCGCCCTGCTAAGGCCTGTCCTTCCTCAGGCGGGTGGCCGAGGCACGCGGCGCGGCCACCGGAATCGTGAGCAGGGAAGAGGAAAGGCGCATGGCGGAGAGACGGCAAAAATCCTGACAAGGATCGCCTTTCCATTGCGCGCGGCGCCTGCCAAAGCGAAATCATGCTCAAGAAGATCATTCCCGACCCGTTCCTGCTCGTTTTGATCGGAACCGTCCTCCTCGCCAGCTTCCTGCCCGCACGCGGAACCTTCGCGGTTGCGGTCGGCTGGCTTTCCACGGTGACGGTGGTGCTGCTCTTCTTCTTCCATGGCGCGAAGCTGGCGCGCGAGCAGATCGTGGCGGGTATCACGCACTGGCGGCTGCATCTCGCCATCCTCGGCACGACCTTCGTGATGTTTCCGATCGTGGGCGTGATCGCGATGCATGCGCTGGCGGGCATCGTCCCCGCCCCGCTTGTGCTGGGCATCCTGTTTCTCGCCTGCCTGCCCAGCACCGTGCAATCCGCCATCGCCTTCGTCGCCATGGCGCACGGCAATGTCGGCGCGGCCGTGGCATCGGCATCGGCATCGCAGATGCTGGGCGTGATCCTCACGCCGCTGCTGATGGGCCTGCTCGCCGGCACGCGTGGCGGCAGCAGCGGGCTGGAAGGGATGGGCGAAGTGGCGCTCCAGATCCTGGTGCCCTTCATCGTCGGCCATCTGATGCGGCCGTGGCTGAAAGACTGGATCGCGCGCAACAAGCAACTCGTGAGCCTCACCGATCGCTCGACGATCGTGATCGCCGTCTACAGCGCGTTTTCCGCCGCCGTGCTGGGCGGGATCTGGCACCAGCTGCCGCCGGCGGCGCTGGCGATGCTGTTCGTCATCAACGCGATCCTGCTGGTCATCGGCCTCGCCTTCAGCTGGGGGCTGGGCGGGCTCTTCGGCTTCGCCCGCGAGGATCGCATCGCGCTTCTCTTCTGCGGCACCAAGAAGAGCCTGGTGCAGGGCGTGCCGATGGCGCGCGTTCTCTTCCCCGGCGGGGAGGCGGGCGTGATCGTGCTGCCGCTGATGATCTTCCACCAGATGCAGCTGATGGCCTGCGCCTTCATCGCCCGCGGCTTCGCCAATCGCGACGATGCAGCTTTGCGCAACCGTGCGTGAGTTTCACGCACTTGTGGGGTAAAGCGCGGCAAGGCTAGCCTCCGGACGGAACGCCGGCGCGACCGGCGAGCGTTGGAGGGATGATTGAACGACGAGGTCTATGCCGTTCCCGCAGACTGGGCGGCGCATGCGAAGGTGAATGCCGACCGCTACGAGACGATGTATCGTGCCTCCATCGATGATGCGGAGGCTTTCTGGCTGGATCAGGCGAAGAGGCTGGATTGGCTCGCTTTCCCCACCAGGGCCGATGAAAGCGATTTCGGGAAGGAGAATTTCGGCGTCCGCTGGTTTGCGGATGGCCGGCTGAACGTTTCCGCCAACTGCCTCGATCGCCATCTGGCGAGCCGGGGCGACGCCACCGCGATCATCTGGGAACCGGACGATCCCGCCGAGGCGCCCCGCACGCTGACCTATCTGGAGCTTTACGAACAGGTCTGCCGGCTCGCCAACGTGCTGAAGGCGCGGGGCGTGAAGAAAGGCGATCGCGTCACCGTTTACATGCCGATGATCCCGGAAGCGGCGGTGGCCCTGCTCGCCTGCGCGCGCATCGGCGCGATCCACTCGGTCGTGTTCGGCGGCTTTTCGCCCGAAGCGCTGGCGGGCCGGATCGAGGATTGCGGATCGACGGTGGTGATCACCGCCGACGAAGGCCGGCGCGGTGGCAGGGCCGTGCCGCTCAAGGCCAATGTCGATGCGGCCATCAGGCACGCGCCGATCGTGGAGACGGTGATCGTCGTCGCGGCGACCGGCGGCAAGGTCACGATGGTCGAGGGGCGCGACGTGGATTACGCGGCCGCGCTCGCCGACGCCTCCCCCGATTGCCCGGCCGAGCCGATGGGCGCCGAGGACCCGCTCTTCATCCTCTACACCAGCGGATCGACCGGCAAGCCCAAGGGCGTGATGCACACCGGTGGCGGCTATCTCCTCTGGGCAAGCCTCACGCACGAGGCGGTGTTCGATTATCGCCCCGGCCAGATCTACTGGTGCGCAGCCGATATCGGCTGGGTCACCGGCCACAGCTATATCGTCTATGGCCCGCTCGCGAATGGCGGCACCACCCTGATGTATGAAGGCGTGCCCAACTGGCCGGATGCCAGCCGCATCTGGCAGGTGGTGGATCGGCACCGGGTGGAGATCCTCTACACCGCCCCGACGGCGCTGCGCGCGCTGATGAAGGAGGGCGACGAGCATGTCACGAGCACGAGCCGCACCTCGCTGAAGCTGCTGGGCACGGTGGGCGAACCGATCAATCCCGAGGCATGGCGCTGGTATCACGAGATCGTTGGCGAGGGGCGCTGCCCGATCGTGGACACATGGTGGCAGACGGAAACGGGCGGGCACATGATCACCCCGCTGCCCGGCGCCACCGCCCTGAAGCCGGGATCGGCGACGACGCCCTTCTTCGGTGTCGAGCCCAAGCTGCTGGATCCGGAAGGCAGGGCGCTGGAGGGCGCTGCCGAAGGCAATCTCGTCATCGCCCGATCCTGGCCCGGCCAGATGCGCGGCGTATGGGGCGATCCCGAACGCTTCTTCCAGGCCTATTTCACGACCTATCCGGGCGTCTATACCACCGGCGACGGCGCCCGCCGCGACGCGGACGGCTATTGGTGGATCACCGGCCGGGTAGATGACGTCATCAACGTTTCCGGCCATCGCATGGGCACCGCCGAAGTGGAAAGCGCGCTGGTGCTGCACGAGACGGTGGCCGAGGCGGCGGTGGTGGGCTTCCCCCACGACATCAAGGGCCAGGGCATCTACGCTTATGTGACGCTGAACGCCGATGTCGAGGCGAGCGAGGATCTGCGCAAGGCGCTGCGCGCCTGGGTGCGCGAGGAGATCGGCCCGATCGCGACGCCGGATGCGATCCAGTTCGCCCCCGGCCTGCCCAAGACGCGCTCCGGCAAGATCATGCGCCGGATCCTGCGCAAGGTGGCCGAAGGAGACGTTTCCAGCCTGGGCGACACCAGCACGCTGGCGGACCCCGGCGTTGTGGACGATCTGATCGCCAACCGGGTGAAGTGACGGCCGCCGCCGCAGCCTAGACGGCTGTGGCGGCGATGAAGATCCAGCCGCCCCAGCCGGCCACCGCCAGAAGCGTGCCCAGGGGCAGGCGATCCTGCGCGCCCTTCCGCGCGAGGATCGCCCAGAGGATGCCGAGCGCGCAGGCGGCGAGCAGCACGAACGGCAGCGCGGCCCAGCCGAGCCATGCCCCGATCGCGCCGAGCAGCTTGGCATCCCCCCGCCCCAGCCCGATCCGGCCGCGCGCGCGGCGATAGGCGGCGGCCAGCAGGGCGAGCGCGGCATAGCCGGCAGCCGCGCCGATCAGGCGATCGATCGCGAGCGCCGGCCCGATCGCCAGCCCCAGCGCGCCGAGCGGCAGGGTCAGCCGATCGGGCAGCCAGAAATGATCGAGATCCAGGAGCGCGAGCACGGCCAGCCCCCAGCCGAAGAGTGCGCCCGCCGCGCCAGGCCAGCCCGGCGCGAGGATCAGCGCCACGGCACCGATCGCCGCGCACAGTACTTCCATCGCCGGATGGCGCCAGTCGATCGTGCCGCCGCAGCAGCCGGCGCGCCCGCGCTGGGCCACGAAACTGGCCAGCGGCACCAGCCGCCATGCCGCGATCGGCGCGCCGCATCCATCGCAGGCCGATCGCCCGCGCGCCACGGATCGGCCGGCGGGCCAGCGGATCGCCAGCGTGGAAAGAAAGCTTCCGGCAACCAAACCCAGCAACGCTCCTGCAACCGGAACAGGCCATGCGTCCGTATCCATGATCATGTTCGACGAGCGACCCTCGACTTTTGGTTCGGTTGAGGGCAGCAGCGATATGCGAGAGTCGCTCGGGGGCATAGGCGGCTGCGCGGGACGCATGCGCATTGGGGGATGGCGATGTTGCGGAAGCTGATCTCAGGCATCGCGCCGATCGCGGCGGGGCTGTGCTCGGCCGCGTCCATCGCCGCCGCGCCCGCGCCGATCATTCGCCCCAGCGTCGCGGACAGCTTCCGTCTCGGATCCGGCGGCTCCAGCCTGTGCCGCGTCCAGAGCCTGGCGGCGAGCCCGGTGAGCCGGGGCATGTTCGATCACAGCTATGCCATCGCCTGTCGCGATGCGGCGACGCCGGTGGGCGAGATCCATGTGATCCGCCCCGCCGCCAAGGAAGACCCGCTCGCGCGCCTTTCGGCCGGGACATGCGAGGCCCCCACCCAGCAGGCGCTGGAAAATGCCGGGACGGCGACGGCTTTCACCTGCGAGGGATCGCGGGCCGGCGTGCCGCTGCGCCGCTACGTGATCCGCCGGCGCGGCACCGTCTATGTGGCGCAGGGGCTTGCCGGCTATGACAGCGCCCTCGCGCTGGCGCTGCGATCGATCGTCGCGGATCGCGTGCTGCCGGGCGAGGTTTCGGTCGCGGTGACGGAGGCGGGCGATGCCGCCGCCTTCGCGCGCGTGCAGGCCGGCAGCCTCGATCTGGATCAGGCGCTGGCCGAAGGCTATCGCCGCAACAATGGTGGCAATTATGCCGAGGCCGCCGAATTCTTCGATACGCTGCTGCAACGCCGTTTCTCCGCCGCCGATCCGAACCGCCGCTACGGCGAATATATGGTCAACCGGGCGCTCCAGAAATCCAATCTCGGCGAATTTGCCGAGGCCGATGCGCTTTTCGCCGAGGCGCGCCGAATCCCCACTGCCGATCCGGTGGAACTGCGCCTGCGCCGCAACCTGGAGGCGATCAACCATCTCAATCAGGGCCGGCTGCCGCAGGCGCTGGCCGTGCTCGCCACGCCGGTGGCGCCCATCGGCGGGATCGAGGCCAGACCCGGACAGATCGACCCCGCCACCTCGGCCGCGATCAACAGCGAGGGGCCTTTCGCATCCGAACTGGGCATCGGCACGGTCGCCACGCTGACGCCGGAGGAAAAGGCCGCGATCCTCGATGCGCAGGCCATCTCCATCCGGGGCAGCATCCTGCGCCTGCAGGGCAGGAGTGCGCAGGCGCGCGCGGCGATGGACGACATGCTGGCGCGGATCGCCGGCATACGCGATGGCAACGTCAGTTCTGTCACGCGCCTGCGCGCGCAGGCGCTCTCCGAAATCGCCCAGATCGACGAGAGCGAGGGCAATGTTCCGCGCGCCGAGGCGGGGCTTCGCCAATCGCTGGCGATCCTCGATTCCGAATATCCGGGATCGGCGGCGGTGAATGCGGCGCGCGCGCGGCTGGGCGCCTTCCTCGCGCGCACGAACCGCATTCCCGAGGCACTCGCTTTCTATCGGCAGGTCGTCGATACGATGATCGCGAACGGCGGCGCCACCGCCGGCTTCGAAGGACTGCTCGCCCCCTATTTCACATTGCTCGCGCAGCAGATCCCGGCCAATCCCGCGCTCACCGCCAATTTCTTCGGTGCGGCACAGACGCTGCAGCGGCCCGGCCTCGCCGAAACGCAGGCGATCCTGACCCGCGAGCTTTCGGGCGGCGATGATGCCGCCTCCGCCCTGTTCCGCCAATCCGTGACGCTGGGGCGCGAGATCGAGCGGCAACGCATCGTGCTCGCCCGGCTCGCGACCATCGAAACGCCGTCGCCCGATCAACTGACCCAGATCACGGGCGGGCGCGAACGGCTGACGCAGCTTCAGGCGGATCAGGTGGGCATCCAGTCCCGGCTCGGCGCCTTCCCGCGCTATCGGGTCGTCTCGGGGCGCATCTCGTCGCTGCCCGAATTGCAGCAGGCGCTGAAGCCCGGCGAAGGCTATTGGAAGCTGCTCGTCGTCGGTGGGCGCGTCTTCGGCTTCTTCGCGACACAGACCGAGGCGACCGCCTGGGCGGTGGCGCTGGATGGCCCGGCGCTGGATACCGCCGTCGACGCGATCCGGGAGAGCATCGCCGTCACCGTCGACGGCCGGCTGGAAACCCATCCGTTCGATGTCGTGAAGGCCCGCTCGCTCTATCTCGCTCTCGCGGGTCCGCAGGCGGCCGCCTTCCCCAAGGTGAAGCATCTGATCTTCGAACCGGACGGCGCGATGCTGCGCCTGCCCGCCAACCTGCTGATTACCGAACAGGCCGGTGTCGACCGCTATCTGAAGCGGGCGGCGGATCCCAGGGGCGACCCGTTCGATTTCCGCGGAATCGCGTGGCTGGGCAAAGCGATCGACATCTCCACCTCCGTCAGCCCGCGCTCGTTCGAGGATGTGCGCAGGACGCCGCCTTCCACCGGCAGGAAGACCTATCTGGGCCTCGGCCACAATGCGCCCGTGCCGCCCATGCTTCAGCTGACATCGTTCAGCCCGCCCGCCCCCGGCACGCTGGACTGCAACTGGCCGCTGGCCGCCTGGAGCAATCCGATCTCGGCCAAGGAATTGCTGCTCGCCCAGAAGGTGATCGGCACGGACAAGGCGGATGTGGTGACGGGCGCGGCCTTCAACGACACCGCGATCCGCGACGCGAAGGATCTGGGCGAATATCGCATCCTCCATTTCGCCACGCACGGGCTGGTCGCGGCGCCGCGCCCCTCCTGTCTCGCGCGCCCCGCCTTGCTCACCTCCTTCGGCCCCACCGCGAGCGACGGCCTGCTGAGCTTCGTGGAGATTTACGATCTGAAGCTGGACGCCGATCTGGTGATCCTTTCGGCCTGCGACACGGCCGGCAGCGCCTCTGTCGATGCGACGCGCGAGGCGGGCGTCACCTCCGGCGGCGGCCGCGCACTGGACGGCCTGGTGCGCGCCTTCATCGGCGCCGGCAGCCGTTCGGTGCTGGCGACGCACTGGCCCGCGCCGGACGATTACCGCGCCACCGAGCGGCTGATCTCCGGCCTGTTCGAGGCGCCGGCGGGCACCTCCATCTCGGAAGCCCTGCGGCAGGGGCAGCTCAGGCTGATGGATGAGGCCGATACCTCGCATCCTTATTACTGGTCGGCCTTCGCGCTGATCGGCGACGGCGCCCAGCCCGTCCTACGGACGAAGTGAGGCGGGCATGGCGGCGGACGACACCGAGATGGCCGATCCCGGATCGGGCGAGTCCGTCGGCGCACTGAACGCGATCGGGCGCACGGCCCGGCGGATCGGCTATCGCCAGATTGCCGGAACCACCATCATCGTGATCCTCGCGCTGATCTTCGCCCGCTACAGCGCGCATCCGCGCATGCCGCTGACGGTGGACGTGGAGCGCGCCTTTTACGACGTGCGCCTGCTGATGACCGAACCCCGGGCCATACAGGACGACCGGATCGTGATGGTCGTCTATACCGATCAGACGCTGGAAGCGACGGCGCGCCGCTCCCCGCTGGATCGCACCGTGCTGGCCAAGGCACTCACCAACATCGACAAGCTGGGCGCCAAGGCGATCGGCATCGATATCCTGATCGACGAGCCCCAGCCTGAGGACGACCAGCTGATCGCTGCCTTCCGGGGCATGAAGACGCCGGTGAAGCTGGCCTTCGCCTCCAACGCCACGAACGGCACCTACATGCAGCCGTGGCAGGAGCAGTTCCTGCGCAAGTTCCTGGCATCGGTGAAGCCAGGCAATGTCGCACCCACGTCGATCCGGATCGAGGCGGATCCGGATAATGTGATGCGCAGCTGGCCCACGCGGCCGCCCGGCCTGCCGCCGCTGATGGCGAGCGCGCTGGCGCCTTCGGATCAGAAGTTCCGGAACTATAGCGGAAGCCTGCTGTATCGGGAGCCGCACAGCCTGGGCAAACAGGATGAGCGCGAAGCCTTTTCGAAGCTGTCGATCGAGCTGTTCAGCGATCCTCAGGCAGCGGCCTTCCTGAGGGACCAGATTGCGGGGCGCTACGTTCTGATCGGCGGAGATATTTCCGATATCGATCAGTTCCTGACACCCGCCACCCGGATCACCGGGCGCACGACCAGCGGGCTGGAAATCCACGCCAACATGCTCTCGCAGCTGCTGGACCATAAGGTGCCCCGCCACATTTATGGCGTGGCGAAATGGGGGGCGGCGTTCCTCGTGATCCTGGCCGCCGTGATCGCCGGCTTCACCGAGCTTTCCGCCGCGCGCAACGCTCTGGTGATCGTGGGATCGCTTTTGCTGCTGCTCGCGACGCCGGTGATCCTCCAGGCGATCGGCTTCGATACGCAGGGCCTGCCGATGTTCGGCTGGCTCGGCGGCTGGACCCTGGCCTTCATCGCCGCATCCAGCGCGGGACGCGCCGTAAGCTCCGACGAGCGCCGCTTCGCCCAATCGGCGCTCGGCAAATATCTGCCTCCGGACGTCGCCAAGCAGATATTGCGCGATCCGGACAAGCTGGCCCTCCACGGCGAGCAGCGCGAAATCTTCGCCATGTTCACCGATCTGGAAGGCTTCACCCAGCTTTCGTCGCAGATCCCCCCGGCGATGGTGGCGCAATTGCTGAACCGCTATCTCGACCTGCTTTCGGCGGTGGTGCTGGAACATGGCGGCACGCTGGACAAATTCGTGGGCGATGCCGTGATCGCCTTCTGGGGCGCGCCGATCTCGCGCCCCGACGATCCCGATCGCGCGGTGAAGGCGGCGATGGCGATGTATGCGGCGGGCGAACGCTTCCGGCAGGAGGCGCCCGCCGGCGTGCCCCCGATCGGGCGAACGCGCGTCGGCCTGCACATGGGCGTGGCGATCGTCGGCAATTTCGGCGGCGAGGGCCGCATCCAATATACGGCGCTGGGCGACAGCATGAACGCGGCCTCCCGCCTGGAAAGCGCCAACAAGAAGCTGCACACCACGCTGCTCGTGAGCGGCGATGTCGTCGCCCGATCGAAGCTGGATTGCTTCCGCCCGATGGGGCGCATCACGGTGCGCGGCCGATCGGAAACGCCGATGACGATCTACGAAGCCCTGCCGAATTGCGACAGGATACAGGCAAATGCCCTGGCGGATATTCTTTCGCGGTTCGATTCGGGGGATGCGGATGCTATTTTGTCGCTCCGGTCGCTGATTTCCCAGAACCCGAACGACCGCGCGCTCGTAAATCTGTTAGAACGTCTCGAACGAATTGGCCCGGGAGGGAGCTATGTACTCGACTGATCGTGTCGCGAAACTGGCGGCACTCTGTTTCATGGCGGCGGCGGCCGCGGCGCCGATTTCGGCCGCGACTCTGGTGGTCCGTTCGGCTGGGCCGTCCGCGGCATCCTATCCTCCGGGCAAGATGCTACAGCCAACGGCCAAGCTCGTCCTGAAGGCGAACGATCAGGTGACCCTGCTGGACGAGCATGGCACGCGCACGCTGCGCGGACCCGGCAATTTCGCGGCGACCGCCACGGCCGCCGTGGACGCCGACAGCGGCAATACCGCGCTCGCCGCCCTGGTTTCGCAGCGGACCGACCGGCGCGTGCGGATCGGAGCCGTGCGCGGCGTGGAGAGCGAGACCGGGCGCCCACCCAACATCTGGTTCATCGACGCATCCCGCGCGGGCACGGTCTGCGTGGCCGATCCGGCGACCGCGAACCTGTGGCGCCCGGGCAGCGATGCTCCCGCCAAGACCGTGATCGCCAGCGCCACAGGCTCCGCCAGGGCGACGATCGACTGGTCGCCCGGCCAGGCGGTGGGCGCCTGGCCCTCCGCATTGCCGATCACGGAGGGCGCCCGATACATGCTGACCACCGGCACCTCGGCACCGGTGGAGGTGCGCATCACGCTGAGCGGCAAGCCCGCCGCCGATGTGCAGGGCATGGCATCCACGCTGATCGCCAAGGGCTGCGCCGCGCAGCTGGATCAGTTGGTGGAAACGACAGCGGCGGCGACGAAAGCCAGCGGTGGTGAGTAATTTTTAAGACGGCATGACCAAGGGAGAGTGCGGCGGGGAGGCCGCACCGGGGAGAATGAATGCGGTTTAGCGGGGGAGCTTCTCATGGGCGGCTGGCGTCGGGCGCGATCGCGCTCGCGGCGATCGCCTGCCCGTCCGGTCTGCGCGCCCAGTCCGCACTCCAGACGCCGACGCGCGAGGCGATCGAGCGGGCGACCCCGCCGCAGGAAACCGCCCCGCCTTCGAAGCTGACGGTGGATGGCGGGGTGGAACGATCCCCCTGCCCGCTTGCAGAGCCGCGCTTCGCGGACATGACGATCGATTTCAAGGGCGCCGTCTTCGATAATCTCAAGGGCCTGACCCCGGAGGATCTGGCGCCGGCCTTCGCCGATTTCGTGGGCAAGAAGGTTTCGATCGCCACCGTGTGCGAGATACGCGACGCGGCCGCCACGATCCTGCGCCGCGCGGGCTATATCGCCGCCGTGCAGGTGCCGCCGCAGCGCATCGCGGACGGCACCGTCCATTTCGACGTGCTGATGGCCAGACTGGTGCGCGTGCAGGTGCGCGGCGACGGTGGCCATTCGGAGAAACTGCTCGCCGCCTATCTCGACAAGCTGACAGCGCAGCCCCTTTTCAACGAGAAGGAAGCCGAACGCTATCTGCTGCTCGCGCGCGATCTGCCGGGCTATGATGTGCGGCTGACGCTGCGCCCGGCGGGCACCGCGCCCGGCGAGGTGGTGGGCGAAGTCGTCGCCAGCCGCATTCCCTATACGCTGACGGCCAACCTCCAGAATTACGGCAGCCATCAGGTCGGCCGCTGGGGCGGGCTCATCACAGGGCAGGCGAATGATCTGCTTGGCTTCGGCGACAGGCTGACGCTCGGCCTGTTCCAGAGCCTCCAGACGCACGAGCAGACGGTGCTCCAGTCGGGTTACGACATCCGCGTCGGCGGCGAGGGCCTCACGATCGGCGGGCGCTTCACCTATGCCTGGACCCGACCCAGCGTGGGCCTGGGCGATCCGCTGAAATCCCGCACGCTGGTCGCCTCGCTGGAGGCCAGCTATCCGCTGCATCGTTCGCAGACATCGAACATCCGCCTCAGCGGTGGCGGCGATCTCGTCGATCAGGATCTCCGCTTCGCCGGCGCCCTGTTCACGCGCGACCGGCTGCGCGCCGCCTATCTCCAGCTGGATCTGGATGCGACCGATCCGCGCAGCATCACCGGCCGGCGCGGCTATTCCAGCATATTGCCATTGTGGCGCGTCTCCGGCTCGTTCGAGCTGCGCCGGGGCCTCGGCATATTGGGCGCGAGCGAGGATTGCGGCGCGCCGCCGCTCTACGCATTGTGCGCCGCGGGCGTGTCGCTCAGCCGCAGGCAGGCCGATCCCACCGCCAGCGTGCTGCGCTTCACGGGCTTCGGCGAGGTGCGGCCACGCCCCGATATCGGCATCGCCTTCTCACCCCGGCTGCAATACGGCTTCTCGCCGCTGATGAGCTATGAGCAATATTCGGGCGGCGCCTATACGATCGGGCGTGGCTACGATCCCGGCGCGATCATCGGCGATAGCGGTGCGGGCTTCTCGCTCGAGGGCCGCTACGGCACGTTGCTGCCGCGCAGCCGCACCGCCTTCGCCTTCCAGCCCTATGCCTTCTTCGATCTGGCGAAGGTCTGGAACAAGCGTCCTTTGCAGGACGAACCCGGCTCGATGACGATCTATTCGATCGGCGGCGGCCTGCGCGTGGCTTATGGCGATCGCGTGCGGCTGGATCTGACCGCCGCCACCCCGCTGAAGAAAGCGCCCAACGATCTGCGGCGCGGCGATACGCGGGTGATGGTGTCGCTCACGACACGTCTCATTCCGTGGGGGAAGTGATGCGGCATCCGAACCCCTGGCCGAACGCCAAAGCGAAAGCACAGGGAACGGGCACGCGCCGCCGCCGGCTGGAACTTTATACCACGGCCGCGATCGGCGGCCTCTCCGCCCTGCTGATCGTCGCGCCGGGCAACGCGCAATCCGTCAATCCGGGCGTGACGCCCACCGTGCGCGACAATGTCAGCACGCCGAGCGCGACAATCACCACCGGCACCGGCACCACCAACGTCCAGATCAATACGCCCCAGGCGATCATCGACTGGGGCGTGCCGGCCGGGACGGGCGCCTACGATTTCATCCAGGCGGGCACGACGACCACGTTCAGCTCGACCAGCAACTTCACCGTGCTGAACGTCGTCAACGTGCTGAGCGGATCGCCGCGCGCGATGCAGATCAACGGCAGCGTCGTATCGCTCGTCAACGGATCCACCGGCGGCAATGTTTGGTTCTACAGCCCCGGTGGCATCCTCGTCGGCGCCGGCGCCAGCTTCAATGTCGGCAGCCTGCTGCTCACCACGATCAATCCCGATCCGAACAATCTGCCCGGACAGAGCTTCTCCAGCTTCAGTGACGGCACAAACGGCACGATCGGCCTCACGACCGACACCAATATCTATCCCGGCGACAATGGCAGCCAGATTTCGATCCAGAACGGCGCCACGCTCACCGCGCAAAATTATATCGGCCTGGTGGCGCCCGCGATCGAAAATCAGGGCACGATCCGCGCGGGCGGCGCGATCGGCCTGATCGCGGGCGAACAGGTCAATCTCGATATCTCCATGGATGGCGGCCTGTTCGGCATCAGCGTTCCGCTGGGCACGAACACGCGCAACACATCCTCGCCCAATTACACGATCACCCAGGGCGGCGTGATCGGCGGCCCCGTGGGCAGCGCATCGGCGCGCAACACCTATATGGTCGCGGTGCCGAAAAATACGGCGGCGGCGATCTTCCTCGGCGGCAGCGTGGGCTATGATCTCGGCGCGACATCGGTGGATGGCATCGTCACGCTGACGGGCAATGGCGTCTCCACCTTCCTCGACAACAGCTATAACACGCCGACCGATACGGCGATCGACAGCTCGATCACCATCCCGGCCGCCACCTTCGCCACGAAGCTGGTGGCAGCGGCGGGCCGGATCGACGTCTCCGTCACAGGCGCGGATCTCAGCTTCGGCGGCGGCGCCACGCTGATCGGCAGCCAGAGCGCCACGCTGAACGTCGCCGCGACACGGACCCTCACGTCCGATGGCAATCTCGTCGTCCGTGGCCAGTTCGCCGACAGCGAAGGCACACAGACCGGCGGAACGGCCTCCGTGACGGTGGACGGCACGTTGCGCATCGCCCAGGGCAGCACGCTGACGATCGACGCCACCAGCCGGGGCATCGACGGCAGCGACGGCGACACCAACAGCGGCCTCGGCGGTGACGTAACCGGCGGCACGGCCACGCTGGCCGTGAATGGCGGCACGATCGAGGGCCTCACGGCGGGATCGATCGGCGGCAGCATCATCGTCTCGGCCGACGCCTTCGGCGGGGCCGGCTTCAATGGCGGCGGCAATGGCACGGGCGGAACCGCAGGCGTCGTCATGTCCGGCGGCACGATCGACGCGACCGCGATGCTCATCAGCGCGGCCGGCTCCGGCGGGACGAGCGTGCAGAATGGCGCCGGATCAGGCACGGGCGGCAATGCGAGCCTGCTGATGCAGGCCGGCGCGCAGGCGAACCCCCTCCTCCATCTGCCGAACGAACTCATCATCGATGCGAGCGGCAAGGGCGGCAACGCCATCTGCGACCTGTCCTGCTACGATGGCTCTGGTCTATTACTTATTTCAGCGACCGGCGCACTCGCGGGCGACGGCACCGGCGGCAATGCCAGCCTGACGATGACGGCCGCGAGCGGCGCGATCCAGGCCACCACCCTCGTGCTCGCCAGCGCAGGCACCGGCGGCAATGGCGGCTTGGCGATCGGCCCCGACGGCAACAGCATATTCTACAATGCCGGCGCCGGCGGCCAGGGATCGGGCGGCACATCGCAATGGTCGCAGAGCGCGGGCGACGTTTCCGTGCTGAGCATCAACGTCATGGCCGATGGCACGGGCGGAACCGGCGGCGACGCGCTCTATGACGGCTACGGCAACTTCACCCAGACCGGCAATGCCGGGGATGGCGGCGTGGGCCAGGGCGGCGTGGCGGCGATGCTCCTTTCGGGCACGGGCCGGATACTCGGGCAGAGCGGCGGATCGCTGACGCTGAGCGGCACCGGCCTTGGCGGAACGGGCGGCCTTTCCGAAGCGGCGCTGATGGGCACGGGCGGCATCGGCCGCGGCAATGGCGTGGATCCGATCCGGCTCAGCCTGGCCGGAACCTCCTCGATCACGCGCGACACCGTAATCGTGACGGGTGCGGCAGCGGGCGGCAGTGGCAGCGCCAGCGATTTCTCCGATGGCGACGGCGGTGCCGCCACGGGCAATGCCGTGCTGCTGGCATCCACCGGCGGCGCGCTCACCGTCGGCAGCCTCAACCTCGACAGTTCGGCGAGCGGCGGCGCCGGAGGATCGGGCAACAGCCCCAGCAGCGGCGGCAATGCGTCGGGGAGCAACTCGACGATCGATTTCACGGGCGGGCTGCTTGCCGCCACGACCACGCAGATCACCGCGACCGCGCAGGGCGGCATCGGCGGCGGATCGGGCGGCGGCACGCTCGGCATTTCCGATTCCGGCAATGCGATCGTGACGGCGACGGGCGCGGTCGTGAATCTCGGCCTCGCCAATATCTACACCTTCGCCAACGGCAACGATCCGTTCGTCACGATCGGCAGCGCGGCCTTTGGCGGCGACATATCGATCACCTCGCAGGCAGGCAGCACCGTGACCGCCGCCTTCGGGATGAACCTGCAGGCCTATGCGCATGGCGGATCGGGATCGAGCAGCGCCGCCGATGGCGTGGGCGGCGCGATCACGCTGCTCGCCACGGGCAACAGCGGCATCAGCTTCGGCAGCGCCAGCACCTTCGATTCGCGCGGCTATGGCGGCACCGCATTCTCCAGCGGCGCCGGTTCCGGCACCGGCGGCGTCCAGTCGATCCAGGCGCAGGCGGGCTCCAGCCTCAATTTCGCGCCGTTGCAGATCCTGACGGGCGGCACGGGCGGCGACGGGCTGTTCCAGGGCGGCAATGGCACGGGCGCCGCCGCCGGCCTGTTCGCGACCGGCAGCACCATCACCATATCCGGCATCACCATCGATACGAGCGGGGTCGCCGGATCGGGCTTTTCGGGCGCGGGCGGCACGGACATCGGCGGAGACGCGGTGCTGAGCGCCAGTTCCGGCGCCTTCTTCATCGCCGGAGACCTCTCCGTCTCCACGCTGGGCACCAACAATGGCAGCGGCGGCAACATCCTGATCGAGGCGAGCGGCAGCGGCGCGCTCTCGCAAATCTCGACCGTCACGGGCACGACCACGCTGGATGCCTCGGGCAGCGTCGCGACCGGCCTCATCACCATCCGCAACACCATCGACGGAGCAGCCACCCCGCTGAGCTTCGCGGACATCACCGCGACATCGTCGGGCACGCAGGACGCCGGGACACGGATTTCCATCCAGACGATCGACAACCGGATCAACGCCGGCCGCGTCCAGCTCGACACCGATTCCGACATCATGATCTCGGCAACGGGCGCCGGCGGGCTCTATGCCAGCGACGATTTCGTCTCGGCGGCGGGCGGGCGCACGACGATAGCAGGCAATCTGGCCGACCCGACGATCCAGGCCCGCAGCATCATCATCGATTATAACGAGATCACGGCCAACACCGCCTATCTGGACGCGGCGGGAACCGCCACGGATGCGGGCTATCTCACCATCCAGGGGCCCGGGGACCTGTCGCTTGGCCAGCTGCGGGCGAAGACCGGTATCTCGCTGGTTTCCGGCCGGAACGTGACGATCGCCGACGCCACCGTCACCGACAGCGCCATGTTCGACGGATCGGGCGATCTTTCAGGCGATAGTGCCTATATCGATGCCTCGGCCGGCTATTATGAGGGCCGTTTTGGCGGCCTGAGAACCAATGGATCGCTGACCGTGACGGGCGATGTTTCGGCCGCGGCCCGTATCTCGCTCTTTTCGGACACGGGCAGCATCTCGGTCTCGGGCCAGGTCCAGTCACAGAACCTGCTCGACGTGATCGCCGGCGACAATATCACGGTATCGGCGACCGGCGCGCTGAAGGCCGGAACGAACCCGCTGACCGGCTCCAGCGGCGGCCTTTCGATCCTGGCCGGCACAACGGGTGGCAGCAATCCCGGCAGCCTCGTCAATCTGGGCCTGATCGACGCCTTCGATTCGTTCCTCTCCATCTATGCGGACGCGATCCAGGCCAAGACCGGTACGTTCGGCGGGGGCAACATCTCGATCGGGCTGCAGGACAATGGTGTCACCGGCAATGACAGCGGCCTGCTGACGGCCGACTGTACGGCGGGCTCCCTCTGCCTGGGCAACATGCGGGCGAGCGGCCAGATCTTCCTCGACACGTCGAACCGCACGCCCGCGACGGTGACGTTGGCCGGCACGATCGCCGCCGACGGGCTCACCGTCTTTGCCAATAACGGCATCGTGCTGGGCAATAACGGGCTCATCACCGACATGGCGGTGGCGGGCAGCGCCCGGCTCGATGCCGGCATGGGCTCCATCACGGGAGCGTCCGGCGGCAGCGGCACGCTGACGGCGGGCGACATCCTCCTCTCCGCCGCCTCCCTTTCCGCGCCCAATCAGGGCTTCGTCACGACGAGCGGCGATCTTCTCGTCAACATCTCCGGGGCCGTGCAGGCCGGGACCTTCTCCAGCGCGGCGCGCTTCGGCCAGGATGTGGACGGCTTCGAAAACGGCCTGTTCCTGACCGGGCCGTTCGCCGCGACCGGGCTGCTCTCGGTGGCATCGGGCGATGTGGAAATCCGCGCGAGCGGCATCAACATCGGCCAGCTCGTCACCCCCAATGGCGTGACGCTTGCGGCACCGGCCGGCAACATCACCGTGGCGGATCTGCTCGCGGGCGGGAATGTCGCGGCCTCCGC
This sequence comes from Sphingomonas sp., assembly GCF_003248515.1. Classification (GTDB taxonomy): domain Bacteria; phylum Pseudomonadota; class Alphaproteobacteria; order Sphingomonadales; family Sphingomonadaceae; genus Sphingomonas_I. The sequence continues at coordinate 269,903 of NZ_QFOB01000002.1, read as the reverse complement.
CGCTTCCGCCAGCTTCCGATCGACCGGCGATCTCTCCTTCTCCACCATCTCGATCGGCAGCGGCGGGCTGCTCGCCATTGCCGATGGGCAGCTTTCGATCGCCAGCGCCACGATCGGTGCGGATACGATCCTCGGCAGCGCGAATGCGGGCGTCTCCGTCCAGACGATCACCTCGACGGGACCGATCTCCCTCTTCGCGGCGGGCGCCGTCTCCGTCACCAATCTCACGGAGGGGGGGACCGTCTCGGTCGACGCGGGCAGCGTGCAGATCGCCTCGACGGAATCGCTCACCTTCGCCAATGCGATCGCCCGCAACGGCGGCGTGAACATCTCCGTGCAGAACGATCTCAGCTTCGGCATCGGCCGGGCGACGGCGGATAGCAGCTTCACGGCGGGCGGTGCGCTACAGGTGACATCCTTCACCACGCCGGGGAATCTGACGCTGCAGGGCAACAGCGTCGGCAGCTTCACCGCATTGTCTGGCGCCAACGTCTCGATCACGGCGCTGTCGGGCAATATCGGCGGGCAGGCGCTGACGGCGACGGGCACGACGACCCTCTCGGCGCCGGGCACTGTCTCCGTTGCCGCGCTGGCGTCCACGGGCGGCGTCACGGCGAGCGGAAGCGGCATCTCGCTCTTCGCCCCGGCCGCGATGACGATCACGAGCGCGACGGCCGGCACCGGCGGCATGACGCTCAGCGCCGGCGGGCTGCTGACCGTGGCCAGCGCGGCGAGCGGTGCGGACATCCTGCTGGAAAGCAGCGGCGGCGCGATCACGGCACAGACGATCACGGCGGCCGGCCCGACCGTTGCGACAGCTCCGGGCGCGATCACGATCGCCAGCCTTTCTTCGGGCGGACCGGTGCGCGCGCAGGGCGGATCGGTGCAGATCGCCTCGCCCGGCACGCTCACCTTCACCGATGCCAGCGCCACGAGCGGCGGCGTGATCCTGACCACACAGGGCGCACTGACCGTGAACGCCGGCTCCGCGACCGGCAACAGTGCCTTCACGGCCAATGGCCTGCTCACGCTACCCACCTTCACCACGGCCGGCGATCTGCTGCTCCAGGGAAGCGGGATCAGCGCTTTCACGGCGCTTGCGGGCAGGAACGTGGCGCTCACCGCCGCCACCGGCCCGATAGCGGGCCAGTCGCTGACGGCGACCGGCACGACCACCCTTTCGACGCCAGGCGCAGTGACCATCGCGGCCTTGCGATCGACGGGAGCGGCCAGCGCGAGTGGCGGCGATATCGCGCTCACCTCGCCTGACACCCTCACGCTGGGCACGATCAGCGCGACCGGCACGGTGACGGGCAATGCGGCGGGCGCAATCACGTTCGACCAGATCGGCGGGACCGATGTCGCGCTCACCACCACCGCCGGCGGAATCAGTGGCCAGCGGCTGACGGCGAGCGGCAGCGCGATCCTTTCGGCGCCGGGCGCGATCGCCGTTTCGGGCGATTTCGGCGCGGCGACGGCATCCGTGACCGGCGCGAGCGTCGCGATCACCTCGACGCGCGACCTCACTTTCTCCACGCTTTCCAGCACCGGCGGCGATGCCACCGTCAGCACCACCGGCGCGCTTACCGTGAATGGCGGCAGCGCCACCGGCGCAGCCAACCTGTCTTCGGGCAGCACGCTGACGCTGGCTTCCTATTCCGCGGGATCGGACCTGATCCTGCGTGGCAACGGCATCAGCGCTTTCACGACGCTGTCGGGCCGCAACGTATCGATCACGGCCCTGTCGGGTGATATCAGCGGACAGACGCTGGCGGCGACCGGCACCACCTTCCTCTCCGCCCCCGGCATTGTTTCCATTTCGGCGCTTTCCTCCACGGGCGGAGTGACCGCGAGCGGCAACGGTATTTCGCTCTTCTCGACAGGCACCCTGACCATCGCCAGCGCTACCGCCGGCACAGCGGGCCTGGCGCTGAGCGCGGGCGGCCCCCTCACCGTTACCACGGCGACAAGCGGCGCGAATGCGCTGCTCGGCAGCGGCGCCGCCCTCACACTGGGCACGATCAGCGCGACCGGCACGGTGACGGGCAATGCGGCGGGCGCGATCACGTTCGACCAGATCGGCGGGACCGATGTCGCGCTCACCACCACCGCCGGCGGAATCAGCGGCCAGCGGCTGACGGCGAGCGGCAGTGCGATCCTTTCGGCGCCCGGCGCGATCGCCGTTTCGGGCGATTTCGGCGCGGCGACGGCATCCGTGACCGGCGCGAGCGTCGCGATCGCCTCGACGCGCGACCTCACTTTCTCCACGCTTTCCAGCACCGGCGGCGATGCCACCGTCAGCACCACCGGCGCGCTCACCGTGAATGGCGGCAGCGCCGCCGGCGCAGCCAACCTGTCTTCGGGCAGCACGCTGACGCTGGCGTCCTATTCCACCGGCACGGACCTGATCCTGTCGGCGGCGCGGCTGCCCGCCTTCGGCAATCTTACGGCGCGCAACATCAGCCTGACCGCGCTGGCCAGCGACCTGACCGGTGGTACGCTGATCGCGACCGGCACGACCAGCCTTGCGGCATCCGGCGCCGTCACGATCACCGATCTCCGCTCCACGGGTGCGGTGTCTCTGAGCGGCGCGACCGTGAACGTGGGATCCACCGTGGCGCTGAACGTCACCAATGCAAGCGCGGGCGACGGGGGCCTTCGCCTGCGATCGACCGGGGCACTCACATTGGGCAGCGCCACGAGCAGCGCAGGCGTGGATCTCGCCAGCACGGGCGGCAGCCTTACCGTCGGCACGATCACCATGACGGGTACGCCCGCCATCACGCCCCAAGCAGTGGCGGGCACGTCACCGCTCACCATCGCCTCGGCCGGCACGACCACGATCAACGGCGCGATCACGGGCGCCGGCGCCGCGACGATCAGTGGCGTGGGCCTAGTACTGAACGGCCTGATCGACGCGAGCGGCATCTCGCTCGCCTCGCAGACGATCGCCATCGGCCCGCAGGCGCTGATCGGCACGCTGGCGCGCACGGGCACCGTTTCCTTCACCAACAGCGGCACCAGCCGAAGCTTCATCGGCGGCACGGGCAGCCAGAGCGGCTATTCGCTGGACGCGGCCGCCCTTTCCCGCATCCAGGCCAGTTCGGTGACGCTCAACCTGCCGCAGACGGCCAACGGTTCCGTGGCGAACCCGGATGTCGTGATCGGCGCGCTCACCCTCTACGGCACGGGCGCGGCGGCACCGGCGGGATCGCTCCAGAATCTGGGCACCGGCCTGTTCAGCATCCTCACCGCCGGACAGGTGCAGGTGAACGGCGCGGTCCAGCTGCTCAATCTTCCGAACAACGGATCGGGCGGGCTCACCATCCGCGCCGCCGGAATCGACGTGGTGACGCCCACCGGATCGATCGTGCAGACGAACGCCGCCGGCGCGCCGGGCGGCACGCTGGATCTGGACGCGCGCATCGTGCGCGTCGCCAGCGCCAGCGCGCTCACCAGCCTGGCCACGCTCGATACGCCCAACGCGCGCGAGGCGCGGCTGGCCGAAAATGACGGCAATATGAGCGAGACGGGCTGGCTCAGCGCCAACACGATCCGTTTCGCTTATCCTTCGGGCATCGCGGCGGGCAGCGGCATCGCCGCCATCTATGTGCAGAATAGCGGCGGCACCGGCACCGATGCACGGCGCGGCCTGACCACGGGCACGGGCGGCGTGATCATCGCGGATTTCCCGACGAACGATCCGCCCGAAGTGTTCATCAGCGGCCGCACGCAAACGACACCGACGACCTTCCTGACCGGCGCGGCCTTCCTCGCCAGCATCTCCCAGACGGGATCGGGCGCGAACGCGACGGACATCCTCATCAACGGTTGCGTGCCATCCAGTGGCGTGTGCAGTGGCGCATCTCCCACCGCGGCCTTCATCGCCCAGCTGGCGCCGCCGCAGGACCTGATCGGCGTCATCAGCAATTCGACCGATGACGATCAGGACGAGGATTCGAACAAGCCGGGCGATCCCGTGCCCTCCGCCGCCCCCCAGACCCTGATCCAGCTGGCCCCGCCCAATACCGATGCGGACAATATGGCGAGCGACGATCCGGTGATCGGCGCGGGCAATGACAGCCTGTGGACGGGCGGTGGCGGCACCGGAGAAGGCGGCGCCGGGGCATCGCCCTTCGACACGATGATCGGGATCGGCAACGATGCGGGATCGGCCAACAACAGCGAACGGCCGGGCACCGGCGGCGCCAATGCGGGCACGCCGCAGCAGCCGGGCGAACGCGCGCCCGGCGTGAACCCGGCGACCGACGGCGGGCTTGGCGTTGGCAGCGATGCCGGCGATCAGCGCGCGGGCGCAGGCAATGGCGCGGGCAATGCGGCGGGCGGCAATAGCACGAATTCGAACATGCCGGCCGCACCGGGCAACGTTCCCAACGGGGGTGGCGGCATCGGCATGGGCGGCGACGCATCGGACCCGGCGGGCTCGAACGGAGGCGCTTCCCCCAACGGAGCCTCGGGCGCGCCGGGCTCCACCGGATCGACCACGCCGGGGACCACCAACAATAACCGCCAGACCGAGCAGAACGGGCCGCGCTAGGCCGGATCGACGTTCAAGTCCCAGGGCGAGGCAGTTCCAGGGTGGAACGGGCATGGCCCGGGCGGCCATGCCGGCGGCGGAGCCTATCGCGCGGTGGTGCCGGGCGTCGGACGAAGCGGAGCGCCCGCGAAGGTGGGAATACTTTCCTCGCCGCCCTTCGCCAGTGCCGAGACCGCAAAGAAATGATCGTCGATATTGGTGCGGGCGAGATCCACGCTGGTCACGTCCGCGCCGACATCGCGGCTATCCGTCCACGCCATGCCATCCGCGCGGCGCCAGCGGATGCGATAGCCGGCCGCCCCCGGAACGGCGGGCCAGCTGACTTTCGTATCGTCGCTCAGCGCGCCTGAAATCGCGGCCGATTCCGGTGCGGCGGGCGCCTCCGCCAGCCGGCGCGCGACGGCCATGTTCAGCGCCGTGACCTTCGCCAGATAGGGGAAATCGACGAACTCGATCGTATCGCCATAGCGACGGCCATTTTCGGTGCGCACCGTCTGGTGCTGGCGATCATAATTCTCCGTCGCCTCGGTGAAGCGGACGGCGGGCAGGCCGGCCTCCAGGAACGGGGTCTGATCGCCGCCGCGCTGGAAACGATCGGGACGGCGGATCGCCAGCGCCTCCAGCCCGATGCCGGGATCTGCCGCCGCCGTCGCCACGACGACCTTGGCGAGCGCGCGCGAGGGGCTGTCATCCTCCTCGCCGGTCTGGCGCTGCAACCGGGGATCGCCGAGGAAGCGTATGCCTTCCGAGAAGACGCGCACCTTATCGTCGACATGTTCGCCGCCGATGCCGTGCGTATTGCCCACGATATCGTTGTTGAGCACGGCCGCGACCTTCCAGCCGCGCGCCTTCGCCGTATCGGCCAGCAGCTTGCCGCCCCACAGACCCTGCTCCTCGCCCGACAGCAGGGCATAGACGATGGTGCCGGCGAACTTCTCGCGCGAGAGCAAGCGGGCCGTTTCCATCACGAGCGCGCTGCCCGAGGCATCGTCATTGGCGCCGGGGGCATCGGTGGCGATATCCATCACATCGTTCACGCGGCTGTCGATATGGCCCTGCACGATCACCACGCGATCGGGATCGCCCGTGCCCTTCTGGATCGCGATCACATCCTCCACCCGCACGCCATCGGGCGCGCGGGGCCCCGTGAACATATCGCCGATCGTTTCCACCGCGAGACAGCCGCCGCACGCTTTGGAATAGCTTTCGAAGCGGCCCGCCGCCCAGCGCCGCGCCGCGCCGATGCCGCGCTTCGGATCGGTGGTGGTGGAAAGCGTGTGGCGCGTGCCGAAGCCGACGAGCGAGGCGATCGTGGCACGCAGGGCGGCCGGATCGGGCTGCGCCGGGGCGGCCGCGACGAGAAGGGAGGATGCGGCGAGGAGAAAGACGGCTTTTTTCATGCGCCGGAACCTGCTGGCCTGCGCCATGTGTTGCAACCCGAATCGGAAGGGAGAATGACGATGGCCGAAACCACCGACGTGATTGATCGGGCGGAGCGAAGCCGCTTCGAGCTTGTGATCGACGGCCATATCGCGTTCGCCGCCTATCATCGCGACGGCAACGTCCTGACCTTCACCCACACGATCGTGCCACAGGCCCTGGCCGGACAGGGCATGGGATCGAAGCTGATCGGCGGCGCGCTGGCGCAGGTGCGCGCGCGGGGCGAGACGATCGTGGCGCAATGTTCGTTCGTGGCGGCCTATCTCGCCAAGCATCCCGAACAGGCCGATCTGATTTCCGGCTGACAGGCGGCTTGCCGGGGCGCGCCCTCCCCGCTATCAGCCCGCTTCCCCTCGAGAGAGCCGGCGCTTCGAGAAGCGATGGCCCGATGGCGGAGTGGTTACGCAGAGGACTGCAAATCCTTGCACGCCGGTTCGATTCCGGCTCGGGCCTCCAACTCTCTCGATGCACGCCGTGCCGCTGGCCCCGCGGGTGGGGCGACGCCGGACAAGCGGATTTCCGGAAGCGGCGCAGGCCCGCGCCGATGAGGCACGGGCTCCGCCTTCGTCCCCTCAGAGTTCGCCGATAATCTCGTGCAGCGCGCCGATGCAGTCCGCGCCCATCCGCATCGATCGCTCGGCCGACCAGCCGAATTCCGGATCGGGCAGCCCGTCATTGTCCTTGAAGGGCATTTCCAGCGTCATCGAAACGGCGCCGAACCGATTGGCGACCTGATTGGTCGACATGGTGAGGTTGGCCGATCCCGGCCGGGCCACCGCATAGCCATGCTCGATCTGGAAATCGGGCGAGCGGCGCGCGAGCGTCTCGCGATAGCGCAGGTAAAGGGCGCCCTGCTGGTCCGTCCAGTTGGGGATCCCCTCGAATCCTGCGACGAAGACGTAGGGAATCGCCTCGTCTCCATGCACGTCCATCGCGAAATCGACGCCGGTCTCGTCCATCCGGTTGCGCACGGCCAGCACTTCGGGACTGCGCTCGGGCGTGGGCGCATGCCATTCGCGGTTGAGGTTCACGCCCGCCGCGTTGGTGCGCAGATGGCCCCGGCGGGAGCCATCGGGATTCATGTTGGGCACGATATGGAAGGTCGCGGCGCGGCGCAGGGCGCGTGCGGCCGGATCATGCGGATCCGTCAGCTTCTCCAGCGCGCCCTCCATCCACCATTCGGCCATCGTCTCGCCGGGATGCTGGCGGGCATAAAGCCATACCTGCTTGCCGCCTTCGCCTAGCGTGAGGCAGTCCATCTCCTGCCCATCGAGCGTGAGGCCGAGCGAGCGATAGGATACGCCCGGCCGCGCGGAGATGCGCGCCACCAGATCATGGTGCCGCTCCATCGAATAAGGCGCGAAATAGGCGATCCATAGAGTGTCGCTTTCTGGCGTGGGGCGGATGGTGAGCACGCCGTCGCGATATTCGGTCTCCGCGAGCCGCCAGTGAACCCTGTCGGCGGAGATGCGCGCGGAATAGCCGGGCCAGCCCAGCGGATAGGCCGATCCGGCGCCGTTCAGGATCCGCAGCTCGATCGGCCGCCCGGCCGCGCCCGTCAGGCGGAAATAAAACCATTGATAGAAATCGCTGCCGCCATCGGCGACGATTTCCAGATCGAAGCGATCCCCCTGGGCGGCGACGACGCGAATATTGCCGGCATCGAAATCGGCCGAGATGCGCGCGCTCATTTCACGGTGATCGTGCGGCCGGAGACACCGGGGAAATCCCGGAAAACGGCCGAGGCGAGCATCTTCACCGTGGTCGCGGGATCGGCGGCGGCGGAGCCCGCCGGCGCGGCGGTCTCGGCCCGGCCTTCCCAGATGACCGTGCCCTCCGAGCGGCGCTTGATCTGAACCGCAAGGCGCGTGACCACGATCTCGTTCGAGCGCTTCTTGCCGATCGGGAAGCTGATGCCGAGGCCCACGCCCCCGCCATAGCTGCCGGTAGAGCCGCCCAGCCCGACCGATACCGGCGAACGCTGCGCCAGCGTCTCGCGCGAGCCGCGCTCGACGGAGATTACCGCCACCTGCTCCGATTGCTTGAGGCCGGGTGCCTCTGTGAAGCCGATTCGCGCGAGTTCGGCGCCGACGATCGAGGCATAGGTCTGATATTCCAGGCTGCCTCGATCGGCCGGCACCAGCGGCTCCACCGCAATCTCCCCGCGCGCGATCGGCTCGCCTAGGTGGAAACGCGTCACGCGGCTGGTGGGCGTGGTGGCACAACCGGCCAGGGCGAGAAGGGCGGCAAAGGCGGCAAGCGGCTTCAGGTGCATCGAAAAATCTCCCTGCGCAGCTGGTAGAAGCGCCATATCGGAGGTGCAACGTCCCACCCGTGGAAATCGCTGCATCGGATCGTCGCCGCGCTTTTCCTTGACTCTCGGCGCGCCTCTACCTAACGGACGCCTCTCTTTCGACAATCCAGACCAAGCAGGCAGTAACCGGGCCATGAAGATCCGCAATTCGCTCAAGTCGCTCAAGGACCGGCACCGGGACAACCGTGTGATCCGCCGTCGCGGCCGCACCTACGTCATCAACAAGACGAATCGCCGCTTCAAGGCCCGCCAGGGCTGATCCGGCTTTCGGCTGAGTGAAACGGCCGCGCGGGCAATCGCGCGGCCGTTTTCGCGCGTCCGGAGAAGATCGATGGAAGAGACGGCCGCGCCCCTCCTCCTGAAGATTTGCGGAATGCCGAAGGGCTGGAGGTGAAGAAAGCGGCAGGCGCAGGCCCGCACGGGTGCGCCCGCCGCCATCCCCATCCTCAATCGCGATAGCCGTCCAGTTCCTTGCCGGTCAGCCGCTGGACGTGGAGCACATTGGTGGAGCCCGGCGTTCCGAACGGCACGCCCGCCATGATGACGATTCGCTCACCGGCCTTGGCGAGACCGTGGCGCAGCGCCATGCGCTTGGCCTTGCCCACCATTTCCTCGAAGCTCGCCACATCACGCGTCTGCACGGCATGCGCGCCCCACAGCAGCCCCATGCGCCGCGCCGTCTGCAGCTTCGGCGTCAGCACCAGCACGGGCACGGACGGACGATCGCGCGCGATGCGGCGCGCGGACGAACCGGAAAGCGTGAAGCAGATGATCGCGCTGGCCGAGATGGTATCCGCGATGCCGCGCGCGGCCAGGCTCAGCGCGTCGGCCGTGGTCGCATCCGGCAGCGTCTCCGTGAAATGGAGGCGCGCGGCATAGCCCGGATCGTTTTCCACCGCCTTGGCGATGCTATCCATCATCGCGACCGATTCCACCGGCCAGGCGCCGGCCGCGCTTTCCGCCGAGAGCATCACCGCATCCGCGCCATCATAGATGGCGGTGGCGACGTCGGAGACTTCGGCCCGCGTGGGCGTGGGCGACAGAATCATCGATTCCAGCATCTGGGTGGCAACCACCACCGGACGCCCCATCGCGCGCGCGGCGGCGACGATCTGCTTCTGCACCAGCGGCACCTGCTGCGGCGGGCATTCCACGCCCAGATCGCCACGCGCGACCATCACCGCATCGGCCAGTTCCAGAATCCCGTCCAGCCGCTCCACCGCGGCCGGCTTCTCGATCTTGGCGAGCAGCATCGCCTTGCCGCCGATCAGGCGGCGCGCCTCGGCCACATCCTCCGGCCGCTGCACGAAGGACAGGGCGATCCAGTCCGCCCCCTCCTCCAGCGCGAAATCCAGATCGCGGCGATCCTTCTCCGTCAACGCCGCCATCGGCAGCACGACATCGGGCACGTTCAGGCCCTTCGAATTGGAGAGCGCGCCACCGACCTCGACGCGCGTGACGATCTTCTCCGGCGAGACGGACAATGCGCGCAGCACCAGCTTGCCATCATCCAGCAGCAGCCGCGCGCCGACCTCCAGCGCCTGGAAGATTTCGGGATGCGGCAACCGCACGCGCGCCGCATCGCCGGGAATATCCTCGCGATCGAGCACGAATTCCGCGCCCGTCTCCAGCATCACGCGGCCTTCCTCGAACCGGCCGACGCGGAGCTTGGGCCCCTGCAGATCGAACAGGATCGTGGTGGCGCGCTTGAGATCCTTTTCCAGCTCGCGGATCGCGGCGATCAGCGGCTTCTTATCCTCATGGCCGCCATGGCTCATGTTGATGCGGAACGTATCGGCACCGGCGAGCATCAGCGCGCGGATCATTTCAGGAGAGCTGGAAGCAGGACCCAGCGTCGCGACAACGCGCACCTTGCGTCCCCGGGGAGCGATCTGGCTCGGCATGGACATTTTCTCTTTCTGTGAGCGGCGGCGGCCTTATGCCCTGCTCACGCGGCGATGCAACCTCGCGGCACGCCCCGGCAACGTGATTTAACGCAGTTCGGCGCGAGGCCCGAGAAAAGCGAAATGGAGGGGTTGCGCGGCCCAAAACATCTGCTATCAGCCCCGCTCCCCGGGGGGCACAGCCCTCCTCCAACGCCGCGAGCGGGCGTAGCTCAGGGGTAGAGCACGACCTTGCCAAGGTCGGGGTCGAGGGTTCGAATCCCTTCGCCCGCTCCAGCGTTTCCCGAAGTGTCAGATACACTTAACCGCTTTGCGGTACGGGAATCCGCGTGTCCGGAACATGGCCGGACAACGATCAGCCTTCCATCCACGCCGCACCGCGTCATGGTTCCGGCTCCGTGCTGGTATTCACGGAAAAGGGGGACCTCCACCTCCCGATCGACCCGCTAGCAGCCCCCGTCCCGGCAATCCGCACAGGCCGCGAAGTGCCGGTTTTGCCGCACTGCGGCGCCTTGCCAGTTGGCCCCGGTTGGCGTACGCGCGACCCACCAGCCCAGGCCGGTTGACAAGGCCGGTCGGTGGCACCGCATCCGCCTTCGTGCGCTTCATGGCATTGGGAACAAGATGAGCCTTTACCTGGATTACCTGGCCGAAATCGAAAGCAGAGCACAGCAGGGGCTCTCTCCCAAGCCGATCGACGACGGCAAGCTGCTCAGCGAGATCATCGCCCTGATCCAGGATGCCGGCAGCGAGCATCGCGCCGAAGCGCTCAAATTCTTCATCTACAACACGCTGCCCGGCACCACGAGCGCCGCCGCCGTGAAGGCGGCCTTCCTGAAGCAGATCATCCTCGGCGAAGCGATCGTTCCGGAAATCACGCCCGCCTTCTCGCTCGAACTGCTGTCCCACATGAAGGGCGGCCCTTCGGTCGAGGTGCTGCTGGATATCGCGCTTGGCGACGATGCCGCCATCGCCGCGCAGGCGGGCGACGTTCTGAAGACCCAGGTGTTCCTCTATGACGCCGACCTGTTCCGCCTGCGCGACGCCTATGCGGCGGGCAATGAGGTAGCGAAGGCGGTGCTGGAAAGCTACGCCAAGGCGGAATTCTTCACCAAGCTCCCGGATGTGGAAGACGAGATCAAGGTCGTCACCTTCATCGCCGGAGAGGGCGATATCTCGACCGATCTGCTCTCGCCCGGCAACCAGGCGCATTCGCGCTCGGACCGCGAACTGCACGGGCAGTGCATGATCTCGCCCGAGGCGCAGAAGCAGATCGTGGCGCTCAAGGCGCAGCATCCCGACAAGCGCGTGATGATGATCGCCGAAAAGGGCACGATGGGCGTCGGCTCCTCGCGCATGTCCGGCGTGAACAATGTGGCGCTGTGGACCGGCAAGCAGCAGAGCCCCTACGTTCCCTTCGTCAATTACGCGCCTGTCGTGGCGGGCACGAACGGCATCTCGCCGATCTTCGCGACCACCGTGGACGTGACCGGCGGCATCGGCATCAACCTGAAGAACTGGGTCAAGATGAACGGCCCGGACGGCAAGCCGATCCTGAACAATGATGGCAATCCAGTGCTGGAGGAGAAATTCTCGGTCGAAACCGGCACGATCCTGAAGATCGACGTGAAGGGCAAGAAGCTGACCGACGAGGCCGGCAACGAGCTGGTCGATGTCGCCGCCGCCTTCACCCCGCAGAAGATGGAGTTCATGAAGGCGGGCAGTTCCTATGCCATCGTCTTCGGCAAGAAGCTCCAGACCTTCGCCGCCGAGACGCTGGGCATCGAGCCGACGCCGGTCTTCGCCCCGAACAAGGAAATCACGGTCGAGGGCCAGGGCCTGACTGCGGTGGAAAAGATCTTCAACCGCAATGCCGTGGGCGTGACGCCGGGCAAGGTGCTGCATGCCGGCTCCGACGTGCGCGTGAAGGTGAACATCGTCGGATCGCAGGACACGACCGGCCTGATGACGGCGCAGGAACTGGAGGCGATGGCCGCCACCGTCATCTCGCCGCTGGTGGACGGCGCCTACCAATCCGGCTGCCACACCGCTTCCGTGTGGGACAAGAAGGCGCAGGCCAACATCCCGAAGCTCATGTCTTTCATGAACAATTTCGGCCTGATCACCGCGCGCGATCCCAAGGGCGTCTATCATGCGATGACGGATGTGATCCACAAGGTGCTGAACGACATCACCGTGGACGACTGGGCGATCATCATCGGCGGCGACAGCCACACCCGCATGTCCAAGGGCGTGGCCTTCGGCGCGGATTCGGGCACGGTCGCGCTGGCGCTGGCCACGGGCGAGGCGACCATGCCAATCCCGCAATCGGTGAAGGTGACCTTCAAGGGCCGCATGCAGCCGCACATGGATTTCCGCGATGTCGTCCATGCCACCCAGGCGCAGATGCTCAAGCAGTGCGGTGACAATGTCTTCCAGGGCCGCATCATCGAAGTGCATATCGGCACGCTGCTGGCGGATCAGGCCTTCACCTTCACCGACTGGACAGCGGAGATGAAGGCCAAGGCCTCGATCTGCATTTCGGACAACGAGACGCTGATCGGATCGCTGGAAATCGCCAAGGCGCGCATCCAGATCATGATCGACAAGGGCATGGAGAATGCGGCGGGCACGCTGAAGGGCCTGATCGCCAAGGCCGATGCCCGCATCGCCGAGATCCGCTCCGGCACGAAGCCTGCGCTCGCGCCCGATCCCAACGCCAAATATTTCGCCGAGGTGGTCGTGGATCTCGACGTGATCGACGAGCCGATGATCGCGGATCCGGACGTGAACAACCCCGACGTATCCAAGCGCTACACGCACGACACGATCCGCCCGGTTTCCTATTATGGCGGCACCAAGAAGGTGGATCTCGGCTTCGTCGGATCGTGCATGGTGCACAAGGGCGATATGAAGATCATCGCCCAGATGTTCCGCAACATCGAGAAGGCCGAGGGCAAGGTGGAATTCAAGGCGCCGCTCGTCGTGGCGCCTCCGACCTACAATATCGTCGACGAGCTCAAGGCCGAGGGCGACTGGGAGATCCTGCGGAAATATTCGGGCTTCGAGTTTGACGACGTGCACCCGAAGACGGCCAACCGGACCGCTTACGAAAATATGCTCTATCTGGAGCGTCCGGGCTGCAACCTGTGCATGGGCAATCAGGAGAAGGCCGAGAAGGGCGACACCGTTCTCGCCACCTCCACCCGCCTGTTCCAGGGCCGCGTGGTCGAGGATACGGCCGAGAAGAAGGGTGAATCGCTGCTGGCCTCGACCCCGGTGGTGGTTCTCTCGACGATCCTCGGCCGCACGCCGAGCGCCGACGAATATAAGAGCGCCGTCGCGGGGATCGACCTGACCAAGTTCGCGCCGCCCAAGGCGGCCTGAGGCCGAAAACCCCGTTCGCTCCCCGCGCGGGGAGCGAACGGGGCTCTGCCGAAGCAATAAAGCGGCGGCCGGGCGCGGCATGGGCGGTTCGCCCGTGCCACTCTGGCGGGCCGCCCCCCCCTTCCGCCGAACCCGGACGCCATACCGGCTATCGATCCTGTGAAGGAACGGGGCGGCGCTCCGCCGGGCCAAAGCGATCCTCGAGGCCATTCCCGGACGGCAGGAACTCCGCCCGCTTCGCCATCGCTTTAGATGGCGGCTTCCCCGGCGCGGGCGATCGCGCGGCGGGCGATGCTTTCCGCGAACATCGGCGTTTCGCGGCGATTATGATCGCCGCCGGCGGATTGACGCGCCGCGGCGGCATCCTCGAACGCGATGCCATGCACTTCGAGGAAGGCCATGAAGGCATCGGTGGGTCGGGCGGTGACGCGGTTGGTGTAGCGGGTGCGGCCCCCGCCGGCATCTTCCGCGATCAGTTCCCAGAGCACATTGACCTGGGTGCGGCCATTGGCGGTGAATACATCCGAAATCGAGTTCATCCGCACGTAGCTCGGCGTCGCCTCGTCGGCGACATAATGCTGGACCACGAGGCCGGTGCCGATCATCTCCACGTTGATCGACATGCGCCGGCCATCATCGGTCGTCGTGGTGCCGGCCGCGATATGATCGGGCACGCAGCAGCGCTGATATTCCGCTTCCGGAAGGGTGAACAGCCATTCGGCGATGTCGATCTGCGCCAGCGGCACATCGATCTCGTGCGAATAAGCGGACTGGGACAGGATCTGGTCGAGGATCTTCACGGTCATTCTCCTTGATTTCGGCGGCGCGGGGCGGCGCTCCGATGGGCAGGGAATGCCTCGACAGGGGGGCGATGATAACGCACGCTCATTCGCAAACGGCTTTGCGATTTCGGCAAAGATGGAGTGCATATGAGGGATCCCCGCTTCGCCGAGCATCTGGCGGTGTTCGTCGAGGTGGTGCGCCACGGCAGCTTTTCGGGCGCGGCACGGCGTCGCGGGCAGACACCCTCGGCCATCGTGCGCCAGATCGACGCGCTGGAACATTCGCTCGGCGTGCCGCTGCTGATCCGCTCCACGCGTGCCCTGACGATGACGGACGCGGGCGAACGCCTGCACGAGCGGGCACAGCCGCTCTTGGACCAGCTGATCGACACGCATGCCGAAATCGCGGCATTCGATGGAGCGATCGCGGGCACATTCCGGCTGGCCTGCTTTCCCACCTTCGGCAAACGCTATGTGATCCCCGCGCTGGAGAGGGTGATGGCCGATCATCCGGGGCTGGCGGTCGAACTGGATCTGACGGAGCGTCTGGCGGATCCCGTGCGGGAGCGACTGGATGCCGTCATCCGCATCGGCCGGCTCGCCGACAGCACGCTGATCGCCTCGAAGCTCGCCGATCAGCGCCGGTTGCTGGTGGCGAGCCCAGGCTATCTCGAGCGCGCCGGCCGCCCGGAGACATTGGCCGAGTTGGCTGGCCACCGCCTGATCGACAAGCTCCACGGTGCCGATCTGCTCGGTTGGGGGGACATCGCCGCCAGGCCCGGCGGCGCGGCCGCGATTGCGCAAGCCATATTCCGTTGCGACGATTTCGAGGCGATGCGGCTGGCGTGTCTTGCCGGCATCGGCATCGCCTTCCTTCCCGACTGGGTGGTCGGACATGACGTGCAGGCAGGCAGGCTGGAACGGCTGGGGCCTGGCGGCGAACATTGGAATGCGACGCCTACGGGCGTATGGCTGCTGCGCGCGCTCGCCCAGCCTTCCGCCTGCCTGCGCATCATCAGCGCGGCCCTGCGCGAGGCGATCGGCGATCCGCCCGTCTGGGGCGGGACAGAACCGCGCCAGACGGCTTTCGAAGCGGGCCGAATGCCATGCCGGCCCGGAGATCGCGCCACGCCGAATGACCGAAGCGGTTGATCCGGCGAACCGGATCGAAAGCCCGCCTAAAGACCGCCGAACACGAAATTCGAAGCCGTGAACGAGGACAATTGCTTGTTCTGCACCGTCACGCTGTTGTTCGCATCCAGCGCGATCACGGTATCGCCGCCGACCATCGATGCATGCGCCATCACATCCGCAAAGGAGCCGAACGTGCCCGCGGCGAAGGAGATGACATCGCTGCCGAACGTGAAATCCGTGATGGTGTCGTGGCCGAAGCCGGTGCGGAAACCGAACGTGTCGGAACCGCCGCGCCCGGTCAGCACATTATTGGCTCCGTTGCCGATCAGCACGTTATCCTGACTGTTGCCGAGCGCATTGATCGCATTGGATCCGGTCAGCTCCAGCGCCTCGATGAACTGTCCGGCAAGATCGAAGCCGATCGAGGAATAGACCTTGTCATTCCCATACCCCTGATATTCGATCACCTGATCGCCGACATTATCGACATAGTAGGTATCATCCCCGGCACCGCCGCTCATGATATCGGCACCCGCCATCCCGTTCATCACGTTATTTCCGTAGTTTCCGTTGATGATATTGTTCTGGGCGTTTCCGGTGGCGTCGATATTCAAGGAGCCGGTGAGCGTGAGTGTTTCGACGAATTGCTGGAACAGACTATAGCTGACACTGGAATAAATGGTGTCGTTGCCGGCGCCCTGCGCCTCGATCACCTTGTCGCCGATATTGTCCACATAATAGGTGTCGTCGCCCAGGCCGCCGATCATGGTTTCGGCGCCACCATAGCCGGCGAGAACATTGTTCCCGGCATTGCCGGTCAATAATTCAGCGTCGCCCCCTGCAAAAACATCGATATTGTCGGTGCCGACCAGCGTGACCGCCTCGATCGACTGATTCACAACGTTGATGCTCACCGATGCCTGGACGCTGTCATATCCCTGGCCCGCAACCTCCAGAACGGCATCCTGCGCGTTATCGACATAATAGATGTCGTTGCCCTTGCCGCCGGCCATGATGTCCGCCCCGGCCATGCCGTTCAGCACGTTATTGCCATCATTGCCGTTGAGGCGGTTCGCCTGCGCATTGCCGGTCGCATCGATATTCGCGGTGCCGACCAGCGTCAGCGTTTCCACGAACTGCTGGAAGAGGCTGTAGCTGACGGTGGAATAGATCGTGTCGTTCCCCGGCTCCTGATATTCGAACACCTTGTCGCCGGGATCATCCACATAATAGGTGTCGTCGCCCAAACCGCCCGACATCAGATCCGCGCCCGGCCCGCCATAGATCTGATCATTGCCGCCAAAGCCGTTGATCACATCATCGCCGGCAAGGCCGAAGATGCTATCGTCGCCCGAGGTGCCATCCATCGGCCCGCCGATATCGTTGCCCGGCGTACCCGTCTGTCCGGCGACGAAGGTGCCCGCCGTGAAATCAGCCACCATCAGCGTCGTGGGCGCGGTCGCTCCCGTGAAGGCCAGCACCAGATCGGTCGCGTCCAGCTGGCGATTGTCGTTCAGATCGCCGATCAGATAAGTGGTCGATCCATCCCGGTACGACCAGAATTGCGAGAAGCCCGAACCGATATCTTCCCCACCGAGATGCGCGCCGGCCGTGAGCGTGAACCCCGACGCCACATCGCCACGAAGCATGGCCGGCCGGAGACCATAAGCGGAGGCCGCATATTCGAGATCGATGCGGTCACCCTCGGCCCGATTGAAATCGGTCACGACATCGAGGAAGCCCAGCGTCGAGATATAATGCGCGGAATCGTAAAGCCGCAGGGCGAACGTGTCCGCTCCGCTGCCGCCGGTCATCGTATCGCTGCCGCCGTCGCCACGGAGCCGGTCATTGCCTGCCCCGCCTTCCAGCACGTCATCGTCCTCGCCGCCCAGCAGGGTATCATTGCCGGCGCCACCCCGCAGCGTATCGGCATCTAGCCAGCCGACCAGATAATCGTCGCCGTCGCCGCCATCGAGCAGATCGGCACCCTTGCTGCCGTTCAGCAGATCGTCGCCCGCTTCTCCATAAAGCTGATTGGTCACTCCGGCCGCATCGTCACCCGCCCAGAGGTGATCGTTGCCATCACCGCCGTATAGCGTGTCCTCGCCCGCACCTCCGTAAAGCGTGTCGCCGCCGCCCAATCCCCGGATCGTATCGTTGCCCGCCAGACCATAGAGGACATCGGCCGCGTAATAGCCGTCGGCCCCGGTCATCACGTCGTCGCCCATCGTCCCGGTGACCAGGCCGAAACTGTTATAGACGAAATCGCTGGCAACGAGCGTTTCGGGCGCCATTGCCCCCGTCAGCGCGATCACGGTATCCGTCGCGTCGAGGATGTAATTGCCGTTCAGATCGCCGATCAGATAGGTCGTCGATCCCTCGCGATAGGACCAGTAGGACCGGACATCCGTATAATGATCCGCATCGGTCAGCTGGGCCCCAAGCGTAAGCGAGAAACCCGCGCCCAATTCACCGAAAAAGCCTGATCTGCCGACATCGTAATAGGTGTTGATGATGCGGACATCGAGGAGATCATGCTCCGCGCGATTGAAATCCGTAATCGTGGCGGGCGCCGAAAAGTGCCCGCTGGAGGAAATGTTGGAACCCGTGACGAAAACGTCCGCGCCCGCGCCCCCTGTCAGCGTGGCGCCATCGTAGAGCAGATCGGAGCCGGCGCCGCCCTCCAGCACCGCATCCTTGCCGCCATAAAGGCGATCATCCCCGTCCCCGCCGCGCAGCGTATCCGCGCCGCCGCCGCCATAGATGGCGTCGTCGTCGGCACCGCCATCGAGGAGATCCGCCCCGGCCGTACCGTACAGGATATCATCGCCCGCCTCGCCATAAACCTGATCGTAGGCGCCGGCGGGCACGCCGGTCACGGGATCGTACAGCGCCGAGCCCGCATACAGAATATCGTTGCCGGCGCCGCCATGAATGATGTCGATGCCGCTTTCGCCGAAGATCGTATCCTGGGAATCGCCACCGTTCAGCGTATCGCTGCCGGCGCCGCCATGGATGATATTCGCGCCCGCTCCGCCATCGACGATATCGTCGCCATCGCCTGCGTAGATGGTGTCATTCCCGGCAAAGCCGTTGATCACGTCATTCCCGCCGAAACCGTAGATCAGATCGTTGCCCGACGTGCCATCCATCTGGCCGCCGACATCATCCCCCTCCGTGCCCAGCCGCAACCCCGAGGTGAAGGAGCCGGCAACGAAATCATCGTTCGTGAGGACGGCAGGCACGTCCGGCCCGTCCACGGCCAGCACGAAATCTGTCGCATCCAGCACGCGATTGTCGTTCAGGTCCCCGATGAAATAGGTCCTCGTGCCGCTGCGGTACGACCACGTCTGCATATATCCGGAGCCGATATCCTCGCCGCCCAGATGCGCGCCGATGGTGAGCGTGAAACCCGCCTCCACCGCCCCGCGCAGCACCGCCTTGCGGTAGCCGTTATTTTCGCTGACGTACGAAAGGCTGATGCGATCCCCTTCGGCACGGCTGAAATCGGCGATCGGCGCGGCCGCCGCCAAGGCCGAAAACGATCCCAGCACCGGAACGAAGATGTCCGCCCCGGAGCCCCCGGTAAGAAGATCGCCGATCGCCCCGGCATAGAGCGTGTCGTTGCCAGCATCGCCGTAGAGGCGATCGGCCATGCCCGCCGGGGCACCTCCCCCCGCATAGATCTTGTCATCGCCGTTGCCGCCGTAGAGCGCATCGGCGCCGGTTTCTCCATAGAGCGTGTCATCGCCGTCGTCGCCGTAGAGCGTGTCGTCGCCCGCGCCTCCATGGAGCTCATCGTTGCCCGTGCCGCCATACACCACGTCATTCCCGGCGCCGCCGTCCAGGAAATCCGATTTGGTGCCGCCGCGGATCATATCCGCACCGGCTCCGGACTGGACGGTAAACCCCGTCGTCACGGCGGATCCGTCGAGCGAAAGCATGTCGCCCTGGCCCTGCGCCGTCGCGACCACATAAAAGCGGTCGACAGCCTTGGTGGTATTCGCGTCCAGCTTCAGGCGGATGGTGCTGCCGGCCTCCGCTATGAAGAACTTCACGCCCGTCACCGTATTCGGGCCGAGCACCACCTCGTCCAGATAGGTGCCACCGAGGATCAGCCGATCCTCCTGGTAGGAGAAAAGGCCGCCGCCGTTGATCCGATCCCCGGAGTCCAGCGCGGCACCGACATAGATGGTATCGGCGCCCGTGCCGCTGCCGACGACCGTATCCGACCCGCCCAGCCGGAGATCATAATAGCTGCGGCCAACCGCCGAATTGTCGAGCGTATCGTTGCCCGCGCTGCCCAGCCGGACGAGATGCAGGCCGCCGAACAGGAAATTGAGATCGGAAAGCGCGCTGAACGAGACCGATGTGAGCCGGACCGCATAGCCATTGCGGATGATGACATCGCCACCGACTTGCTCGATCCTCAGGTTCGCGGGCGCATATGCCGAGCTGAAGGAAAGAATATCGGTTGCAGGATCAAATGCGATGGGCGTTCCCGCCGACGATGCCAACGATGCGAAATCATAGGTCGCCATACTTCGCTCCCCCGGGGTCTGTCAGTTCGTTTCCCGACCTCTCGACCGATCGGAGAGAGATCTGAATCCGTCACTGCGAGAACGAAATCATGGATAACGCCATAGCATGACGGCCCGCAATCATCTTATACGGCCGCTCGAATTTTTCCGCCGAGCCGGATCGGGCGCGCCGCCGCCCTCCCCACTCCTCCGCCCGGGTGGAATCGCGTAGGGACAGGCGATGAACCCACCCGTTTCCATCCTCGTCGATGCCGATGCCTGCCCGGTTAAGGAAGAAATCTACAAGACCGCCTTCCGCCATGCGGCGCCGGTGACGATCGTGAGCAACAGTCATTTGCGGATCCCGCCCCATCCGCTGATCCGTCGCGTGGTGGTGAGCGACGGATTCGACGCCGCCGACGACTGGATCGCGGCAGAGGCCGGCCCGGCGACGATCGTGGTGACGAGCGACATCCTGCTCGCCGATCGCGGCATCAAGGCCGGCGCGACCGTGATCGCGCCGACCGGCAAGCCGTTCACCAGCGCCTCGATCGGCAGCGCGATCGCCGTGCGCGCGATCATGGCGGATCTGCGCGCGGGGGGCGAGCAACTGGGCGGACCCGCGCCTTTTTCCAAGGCGGATCGCTCGCGCTTTCTTTCCGCGCTGGACGAGGCGCTCGTCCGGCTGAAGCGGCATCCCATCGCACGCTGAGGGACATGGCGGCGGCTATAGCCATACCGGCTTTCGACGGGGAATCCCGCGCATATTCCGCGCAATGGAGGCATTCACCGGCATCGCATCCCCGACGCGCCACACGCGTTGGACGATCGGAAACGGGGCATCTACAAGGGCGGGCGGTGCAGCAACTTCTTTCCTTCTTCGATATTTCCCTGGTCCTGCCCTTCATCGCCGTAGGCTTCGCCGCCCAGCTTGTGGATGGCGCGCTGGGCATGGCCTTCGGCGTGATATCCAGCACATTGCTCATCAGCCTGGGCCTGCCGCCGGCGGCCGCATCCGCCAGCGTGCATGTGGTGGAGACGTTCACCACCGCCGCCTCCGGCATCAGCCATATCGCCCACCGCAATGTCGATTGGCGGATGTTCCTGCGGCTGGTGATCCCCGCCATGATCGGCGGCGCGCTGGGCGCCTATGTGCTGAGTTCGGTGAGCGCCGCGACGGCGCGGCCGGTGATCCTCGCCTACCTTCTCTGCATCGGCTGTTACCTGATCTGGCGCGGCCTGCTGTATCCGCCGCGCGAGCGCACGCCGAGGATCATCGAGCCGCTCGGTCTGATCGGCGGCTTTCTCGATGCGGCGGGCGGTGGCGGCTACGGCCCCGTCGTGACGAGCAACCTGCTGGTGCAGGGCGGCAGCCCGCGCCGCGTGATTGGCACGGTGAACACATCGGAATTCTTCCTCACCATCACCGTCTCGGCGACGTTCATCGCGGCACTCGGCCTCTCCGCCTTCACGCATGCGACGGTGGGGCTGCTGATCGGGGGGCTGGCCGCCGCCCCTTTCGGCGCGGTGATCGCGAAGCGCGTGCCGACAAAACCCCTGATGATCCTGGTCGGCACCGTGCTGATCGCCACGAGCGCCTATGGCATCTATTCGGCGCTGCGCTGAGGGCAGGTTCGGAAACGCGATGATCCGGCGCGGCGCTGCACCGGATCGCCGGGAGGCCCGATCCCACGCGCATTTTGAAACGGATTTACGATGCACGCACCGATCCGCAGGAACCGGATCGTCGCAACACGGTTCTTGTGGGTAAGGGATGGCGATCAAAGGGGCGATAGAAGGGCGGCGATGCCGCAGGCGCGGACTGCGGGCCTTGTTGCTTGCAGGCAGCTTCTGCGCGGCTTCGCTCCACGCCCAGCAGCCCCATCAGCAGCCCCAAATGTCTGCCAGCGGCAGTTCCAGCGCGCAGCCAGCGGAGCCCGCCGCGCCGCCGACGCCGGCGCTGGACGATGCCGAGTGCGACAAGGCCCTGCCGCCGATCGAGGAGACGGGCACGCCACCTGCGGAAACCGCGGCCGAGGCGCCGTCAGCCGCGCCGGAACTGGAGCAGCCTCTCCCGCCGCTCGCGACATTCGATTCCGAGCCGGCGCCGACGATCGGGGCGGAAGCCGGCGAACAATCGCGCCAGATTCCTTATACCGTGCGTGTGGAGGGTCTGAAGCCGCTGGGGCTGGAGGATCGCTTCCGCGAGCTTTCGGCCCTGCTCCATGATGGCAAGAAGGCGGCCAACGCCACCCAGATCAACGCGCGCAGCGAAGAAGATGTCGCTCTCGCCGGACAATTGATGCGCGCCGAAGGCTATCTCGACGGCAAGGCAATCGCGACGATCCCGCCATCGGCCGATCCCGCCGCATCCATTCCCGTGACGATCACGGCGACGCCCGGCACGCTCTACAAGCTGGGGGCTATCGCCGTGACCGGCTCCCCGCCCGAACCCACAGGGTTCGCGATCGAGGCGCTGCGCCTGAAGGCGGGCGAGGCGATTGCCGCCGCCCGGATCCAGGAAGCGGAGGCGCGCGTGGCGCTGCGCCTGCCGGAACAGGGCTACCCCTTCGTAAAGGTCGGCCAGCGCGACATCCTGATCGACGGTGCCACGGCGACGGGCGACTATACGCTGCCGCTCGAAGCCGGCCGCAAGGCACGCTACGGCAATCTGCGCACCGAGGGCGACCCTGTCTTTTCGCTCAGGCATCTCGCCGTTTTCCCGCGTTTCAAGGCCGGGCAGATCTACGATGCCCGGCGCGTAGACGACATGCGCCAGGCGCTGATCGGCACGGGGCTGCTCTCCACCGCATCGGTGGAGCCGGTGGCGACCGGGGAGATCCAGCCGGATGGCACCGAGACGGTGGACCTGCTGGTGCGGCAGGCGCGCGGCCCGGCGCGGACGCTTTCCGCCTCCGGCGGCTATGGCACGGGCGAGGGCATCAAGCTTACCGGTGGCTGGACCCACCGCAACTTCTTCCCGCCGGAGGGCGCGCTGATCGTGGATGCCACGGCAGGCACCCAGCTCCAGTCCGTGGCGACCACCTTCCGCCGATCCAATGCGGGCAAGCGCGACCGCACGTTCGAGGCGGGCACCACCGTCAGCCGCCAGCGCTTCGATGCCTATAATGCGGATACGGTGAGCCTCGCCGCCAGCATCTCGCGCCAGTCGACCCCGATCTGGCAGAAGAGATGGACCTATTCGATCGGCAGCGAACTGACCGTGACGCGCGAAACGCCGTTCGACCCCACCCGCGCGACGCGCCCCAAGGACACCTATTTCATCGCCGCCTTGCCGCTGCAGCTGGGCTATGACACGTCGGACAGCCTGCTGGATCCGACGCGCGGCCTGCGCATCAACACCAAGCTCAGCCCCGAGGCGCAGAAGCGCAAGGGCGGCGGCTTCGATCAATATGCACGCATGCTGGTGGAAACGAGCAGCTACAGGCAGATCACGGACAGCCTGGTGCTGGCGGGCCGCGTGCGCGTGGGATCGATCGTGGGTGCCAGCCGCAACGATATCGCGCCTTCGCGCAGGCTCTATTCGGGCGGCGGCGGATCGGTGCGCGGCTTCGGCTATCAGCAGCTCGGCCCCAAGGACGGCAACAACGATCCGATCGGCGGCCGATCGCTCACCGAATTCGCCGTCGAGGCACGCTATCGCTTCGGCAATTACGGGATCGTGCCTTTCTTCGACGGCGGCCGCGTGGGCGAGAAGAGCACGCCATCCATCAGCGGCATGCGCTACGGCGTGGGCATAGGCGCGCGTTACTATACCAATTTCGGCCCGTTCCGCATCGACGTGGCGACGCCGCTGGGGCGCAAGCCGGGTGAATCGAAGATCGGCGTCTATATCTCTATCGGGCAGGCCTTCTGATGGCCCGCAAGATCCTGAAATGGACGGGCATCGGCATGGCCGGCCTCGTCGCGCTGGTGGGCCTGCTCCTGCTGGTGCTGGATACGGCGCCCGGCAAGAGGCTGATCGCCAACCAGCTGGCCGGATTCAGCACGGCATCCGGCCTGAACTTCCGCATCGCCCGGATCACCGGATCGATCTACGGGCGGATGGTGCTGCGCGGGGTGGAGGTGCGCGACACGAAGGGCGCCTTCATCACCGTGCCGGAGCTGACCGTGGACTGGCGCCCCTTCGCCTATGCCCATTCCAGGATCGACGTGCGCGAATTCGATACGCCGCTGATGATCGTCGCGCGCAATCCCGTGCTGAAGGAGGTGCCGTCCGACCTGGACGCGCCGCTGCTGCCCGATATCGATCTGTCGCTGAGGAAGCTGCGCATCGGCCGCCTCATCATCCAGCCGCCCGTGACGGGCCAGCGCCATGTCGTGCGCATCGCCGGCTCGGCCGAGATTGCGGACGGGCGCGCGCAGCTGAATGTCGATGCGGCCGCCCTGCGCGCCGCCGGCATTGCGGGCGGCGACAGGCTGCACCTGATGCTGGATGCGCGGCCGGACGCCAATCGCTTCGCGCTCGATGCACGACTGGATGCGCCCCGGGGCGGCCTGCTCGACAGCTATGCGAAGCTCGGCAAGCCACTGATGCTGAAGGCGGACGGCAGCGGTGACTGGGCCGACTGGAAGGGGCGGCTGACCGGCGCGCTGGACGGCCAGCCCCTCGCCGCGCTGGACGTGAACGGGCGCAACGGCACTTTCCACACGACAGGCGCGATCCGCCCCGGCCTGATCCTGACCGGCCCCGCCGCGCGGCTGACCGATCCGGCGATCCGGCTGGACCTGACCACCGCGATCGCCAAGCGCCGGATCGACACGAAGCTTGCCGCGCGATCCGACGCGCTGGCGCTCGACGCGGCGGGGCTGATCGATCTGGGAGAGAGCCGGCTCGGCGATTTCCGTATCAACGCCACCCTGCTGAAGCCGGGTGCGATCGCCCCCAACGTCGCCGCGCGCGATCTGCGCCTTTCCGCCACGCTGGACGGCGCCTTCGCCACGCCGACGATCGATTACCGGATCACCGCGCAGGCGATCGGCTTCGACACGACGATGGTGCAGGGCCTCGCCGCCGAGGGCAAGGCGACGATCAGCACGGAACGCATCCTCGTGCCCATCCACGCCACCGCGCGCGCCGTGACCGGGCTCAACGCGGCGGCGGGCGGCCTTCTGACCAACCTGAAGCTGGACGGCGACATCGCCTATCAGGACGGCAAGGTGGCGAGCGACAATCTGCGCGTCCGTTCCGATCGCATCGATGCGACCGCGATCATCCTCGCCGATCTGGCGAAAGGCACCTACACCGGCGCGCTCAAGGGCCGGATCAACGATTACACCATCGACGGCATCGGCCGCATCAATCTGGTGACCGATGCGGAGCTGGTGCCCGGCATCGGCGGCGGCTTTGCCGTGAAGGGCAAGGTGCGGATCGCGACGCGGCAACTGACCAATGCCAGCCTGCGCGATCAGCTTGGCGGCAATGCGATCATCACCGCCGATATCGGCTATGATCTGGCGGGCGGCGCAACCCTGCGGAACCTGCGAATGGCCGCCCCCCGACTGCGGATCACGCGCGGCGACGGCTTCTATCGGCCGGACGGGCGCATCGGCTTCACAGGCGCGGCCCAGTCGCAGGCCTATGGCCCGGTGACGGTGGCGGTTTCCGGTACGGTGGCGAAGCCCGTCGCGCGCCTGCGCGCGCCACGCCCCGGCCTGGGCGCGAACATCACCGATCTGGAAGCGACGCTCACGGGCACGGGGCGCGGCTATCGCGTGCGCGCCGGCGGCCAATCGGATTACGGCCCCTTTTCGGGCGACGTGATGATCAACATGGGCGCCGGCCCGATGAGCTTCGACATCATCTCCGCCGTGTTCGCCGACATACGCTTCGCCGGCCATGTCGCGCAGACGCCCGCCGGCCCGTTCGCGGGCACGCTGACGATGACGGGCGCGGGCCTCAACGGATCCGTGCGCCTCGCGGCGGCCGGATCCGTGCAGCGCGCCGATTTCGACCTGCGCGCCAATGCCGCACGCGTGCCCGGCACCACGCCGATCACGATCGGCAGCGGCACGATCCACGCATCCCTGCTGATGACGGCGGACGCGCCGACCGTGACCGGCAATTTCGCCTTCGCCGACATTCGCAGTGGCCAGCTTCAGGTGGCGCGGGCACAGGGCAGGATCGATTATCGCGGCGGACAGGGGAAGATCGCGCTGATCGCAAAGGGCGGACAGGCCGGAGCCCCCTTCGACATCGCCGCGCAGGCCGCGCTTTCGCCCGAACGCATCGTCGCCAATCTGCGCGGCACGCTGAACGGCGTCGCCGTCAGCCTCGTCCGCCCCGCCGTCATCACAAAGGCGGCCGTCGGCTGGACGCTCGCCCCCGCCACTTTCGTACTGCCGCAGGGGCAGGTGGATATTGCCGGAAGCTATGGCGAGCATAGCGCCCTGCAGGCCAGGCTGCGTGCGCTGGACCTTTCGATCATCAACGCCTTCGTTCCGGGGCTTGGCCTGGGCGGCAAGGCGAGCGGGACGATCGATTATGCCGCCAAGGGCACCGTGCCCGACCTGCGCGCACGGATCGACATCGCCCGCTTCACGCGCACAGCATCGCTGGTCGTATCCCAGCCGGTGGATATCGCCCTGCTGGGCACGCTGAACGAGACGGGCGGCGATGCGCGCGCGCTGATCCGGCGCGGCGGCGCGGTGGTCGGCCGGGTGCAGGCGCGCCTCGCCCCGCTGGGCGAAGGGGCGAGCCTGAGCGAAAGGCTGTTCGCAGCACCGCTTTCCGGCGGCATACGCTATAATGGCCCGGCCGAGATATTGTGGACGCTCACCGGCATCGCCAAGCAGGAGATTTCCGGCAATATCGCGATCGGCGCGGATCTCGGCGGCCGGCTGGACCAGCCGACCGTGACCGGCCTCATTCGCGCCAATGCGCTGCGCTATGAGAATGAGGCGTTCGGAACGGTGCTTTCGGCCATGGCGATCGACGGCCGCTTCACCCAATCCGAACTGCTGCTCAATCGCCTGACCGCCAAGGCCGGGCAAGGCAGCGTTTCCGCCAGCGGCCGGATCGGGCTGGATGCGGCGAGCGGCTTCCCGATCGACGTGACCGCCAAGCTGGATCGCGCCCATCTGGCCGAAGGCGACGATCTGGACGCCATCGCATCGGGCACGATCCGGATCACGAACAGCAAGGCGGCCGGCGGCCTGATCCAGGGCGACATCAACATCCCCGAGGCGCGTTACCAGATCGTGCGCCAGGGCGCGGCCGCCGTGCCGGAGCTGACGGGTATCCGCCGCAAGGGGGCGCCACCCGCCGCAGCGAACGACGCCGCGACGCTGCCGAGCAACTGGAAGCTGGACATCCGCATCCGCGCCGACAACCAGATTTTCGTGGGCGGCATGGGGCTGGAGGCCGAATGGCGCACCAACATGCGCATCACCGGCACCTCCAACGCGCCCAATATCGTGGGCAAGCTGGAAGTGGTGCGCGGCACCTACAGCTTCGCCGGCCGCCGCTTCGACATCGATCACGGCATCGTCACCTTCCAGGGCGGGATGCTGAATCCCGAGCTGGATATCGAGGCGACGACCACCGTGGACAGCGTGACGGCGACGATCACGATCAGCGGCAATGCGCAGGCGCCCCGCATCGCCTTCACCTCGACGCCCACATTGCCGCAGGACGAGGTGCTTTCGCGCCTTCTGTTCGGCTCCTCCGTCACCTCGCTTTCGCCGACGCAGGCGATCCAGCTGGCGGCGGCGCTCAATTCGCTGCGCGGATCCGGCGGCGGGCTCAATCCGCTGGGCAAGCTGCGTTCGGCGGCGGGCGTGGATCGCCTGCGCGTGCTGGGCGCGGACGAGGCCGCCGGGCGCGGCACCGCGCTGGCGGCGGGCAAATATATCAGCAACAACATCTATGTTGAGATCGTGACCGACGCGCGCGGCTTCACCGCCACGCAGCTGGAAATCTCGCTCTCGCGGGCGCTGAGCCTGCTGAGCCAGACCGGCTCGTTCGGCGGATCGAACGTGAGCCTGCGCTACAAGAAGAATTATTGAGGCGCGAGAGTGGCGGCCCGCGCCACACCGTCTCTGCCCCCCATGTCGACTATCGGCGCATGATATCGGCTCGTCGCAGCGGAATTCCGGTCTATTTGCGGGCGATCCTTACGATATGTTAGGACCAGCGCGGGTAAAACGATGTTCGATGGCTGAGGCGGCTTCGGGAATCATGACGGCACGTACCGATTCCGGCGCCCCCATCGCCATGCCCGCGCTCGTATCGCCGCTGCGCGTGCATCTGCCATGGATGATCGCGAGCGCGATGGCGGCGTTCATCCTGATCCTGGGCCTGTATCTCGTCATCGCCACGCGCTTCACCGCCAGCGCGCAGATCGCCTTCGATGCCGGCGGCCGGACGATCCCGGCGACAAGGGTGCGCGATTATGCGCTCGCGCCCGAGCGGATCAACGCGCTGGTGGACCGGCTGGGGCTGACGGGTTCGCCGGCTGCGAACGGATGGTCTCCCACGCTGATGAGGACGGCTTCGCGCCAGAAGGCGATCGAGCAGATCTGGCGTGGCCTCCAGATCGAGCAGACCGACCTCACCAACGTCTTCCTGCTGCGCTATACGAGCGGTTCTCGGCGGACGGTGGCGCCGATCGTGAACGACATCGCCGAAACGATCGTCAGCGCGGGCGCGCCACCCTCGCCCGTCCATGCACGCATCATCATTCCCGCGACCGAACCCGTGGCACCCGATGGCTCGCTGCTGCTTCCGTTCGCGCTGGCCCTGCTCGGCGCCGGCCTCGCGGCGACAGGCACACTCTTCTGGCGAGAGTCGCGCCAGGATGGGCCGCGATCGCCCGCCACCGCCCGCAAGGCACTGGGCCTGCCGGTGGTCGGGCTGATCCCGACGGTGAGCGGCATCGCCGCCGGGGAGCGCGCGCCACTCACCGAGATGCCGGTTTCCGCCCAGCAATCCGAATATGCGCGGGCCTTCCGCCGGATGCTCGCCTCGGGCCAGCCCGCAGGGCGTGTCGTGGCGGTCTGCTCGGCGCTGGCGGCGGAAGGGAAATCGACCTTCACCATCTCTCTCGCGCGCACGGCCGCGCTGGCGGGGCGTCGCGTCGCCCTGATCGACTGCGACGGGCGCATCCGCGCGGCCAGCGCCGCGCTGGACGTGATGGGCAAGCCCGGCCTCGTCCAGGTGATGGATGGCGAGATCGGCCTGGAGGACGCGCTGATCGGGGATACGCGATCGAGCCTGATGATCCTCGGCCACAGCAGGGACGCCGCCGTCCGCAGCTTCTGGGCCAAGGATGCGATGGCGAGCCTGCGCGCGGTGACGGAGGCGCTGTCGCGCTCATACGATCTGGTGATGATCGATACGCCGCCCCTGCTGGCGCTGGTGGAGGCCCGCGACATAGCCAGCGTCGCCGATCAGGCGATCGTCGTGGCGCGCTGGCGCAAGACGCCCTTCGGGGCGCTGCGGCCCGCCATCGCCATGCTCGCCGAAAAGGGCGTCAGCGCATCGCTCGCCCTGAGCTTCGTGCGCCTCGCCGAGCCGGATCGCGGCCCGATCGTGCCCACGCCGCAGCGCCGCCGGCGCCCCGGCCACGCGCTGGTGCTTTCCTAGAGCCAAGGCCGTTTTCGAGCCGGCAGGTTGCATCGCCCACCTGCCTTCGCTCCGGCTCTAGGCCGCCAGTTCCTCGCCGGGCAGCACTTCCGTATCCACCTGCGCCTGCGCGAAGGCGGCATAGCGGGGGCCGCGCATCGCATTGAACGGAAAGAGCGCCGTGACGGCATCCAGCGCATCCCGCGGCACCAGCTTCGCAAGCGTCGCGACATCCTCCTCGAGGTGCGCGATATTCGTGGTGCCGGGCAGCGCGATGACATTCTCGTCCTGCGCCAGCACCCAGCCGAGTGCGAGTTGCGCGGGCGCGAGCCCGGCCTCGTCCGCGATCCGATCGAACGCATCGACCAGCTTCAGGTTTTCGGAAAGCTGCGGTTCCACGAAACGCGGCATCACACCACGAATATCGCCCTTCGCATAATCCGCGCTCCGGATCGCCCCAGCCAGAAGCCCGCGCACCACCGGCGAGAAAGCCACCATCGCCGTGCCCAGATCGCGGCAGGCATCCAGCACGCCGATCTCCACATTGCGGACGGCCGGGGAATATTCATTCTGGATCGCGGCGATCGGATGCACGGCGCTGGCCCGCCGGAGCGTGGCGGCGGACATCTCGCTGATGCCGATCGCGCCGATCTTGCCCGCCTCCCGGGCGCGCACGAGCGCACCCACCGAATCCTCGATCGGCACCTTGGGATCCAGCCGGTGGAGATAATAGAGATCGATATGATCGGTGCCGAGCCGCCGGAGCGCGCCTTCCAGCGTGGCCGCGATCGCCTCGGGCCGGCCATCCAGCCCGCGCTTGCCATCGAACAGGCCGAGCACGCATTTGCTGGCCAGCGTAAATTCGGAGCGCCGGTGCATCACCGCCCGGCCCACCAGCCTCTCATTCTCGCCATCGCCGTAGAGGGCGGCCGTATCCAGCATCGTCACGCCCAGATCCAGCGCGCGATTGAGCAGGCGCACCGCCTCCTCCTCCGGCGGAAAACCGCCATAAGCGTGGTTCAGGTTCATGCAGCCGAGGCTGACGGCGGAGACCTCGAAAGGCCCCATCTTGCGGGTGGGAAGCGTCATGAAACGGCCTTTAGGAGGGATTCGGGATCCGTGAAAACCGGCCGCCCGAAAATCGCGCGAACCGCCGAATTAGAGCGGCAAACCGACATAATTCTCCGCGATCGCGGTCTGCATCGCCCGCGACGACGCGACAGAGGACAGCTCGGTCACCTGCATCGCCCGGCGGAAATCATCCGTATCGGGGAGGCGATGCATCAGCACACGTGGGCGACCCACTGGATCGCTCCGCCCTCCATATCCGCGCCAGCGCCTTTCGGAATAACCCTCGCCCTCCCAGACCGGAGGAGGAGGCCCATCGGGAACCCTGCCGGGCCGGCGCCGATGATGGCGGCTCGGTCTTCACCTCACCGCGAACCGCCCAGTTGCTTCTCCAGATCGCCCAGCACGCGATAGCAGGGCATCACCTTGGCGACGCTGGAATTGGGCTCGCGCCCCTCGCGGATCGCGGCGATGAATTCGCGATCCTGCAACTCGATGCCGTTGTTGGAAATGGTCACGCCCGTGAGGTCCACCGGCTCCTCCTTGCCGGTCACCAGATCATCGTAGCGAGCGATCCAGGTGCCGTTGTCGCAGATATAGCGGAAGAAGGTGCCGAGCGGGCCATCATTGTTGAACGAGAGGCTGAGCGTGCAGATCGCGCCGCTTTCGGCCTTCAGCTGGATCGACATGTCCATGGCGATGCCCAGTTCGGGATGGATCGGCCCCTGCAACGCGTGCGCCTCCACGATCGGGCCGGCCTGATAGGCGAACAGATCCACGGTGTGGGCGGCATGATGCCAGAGCAGGTGATCCGTCCACGAACGCGGCTCGCCCTTGGCATTGATGTTCTTCCGGCGGAAGAAATAGGTCTGCACGTCCATCTGCTGGACGCTCGCCTCGCCCGCCACGATCCTGTTGTGGACATATTGGTGGCTGGGATTGAAGCGGCGCGTATGGCCGACCATGCAGACGAGGCCGGTCTGCTTCTGCAGTTCCAGCACGCGCTCGCCATCGGCCAGATTGTCGCAGAGCGGGATTTCCACCTCGACATGCTTGCCCGCTTCCATGCACTGGATGGCCTGCGCCGCGTGCATCTGGGTGGGGGTGGCGAGGATCACGGCATCGAGACCGGGCTGCTCCAGCGCCTCGGCCAGATCGGTGCAGGCGTGGCCGATGCCATATTTGGCGGCGACGGCCTGCGTCGGCGCCAGATCGCGGCCGACGACCGAGATCACCTCGACATCGTCGATCAGCTTCAGGGCATCGAGATGCTTTTCACCGAAGGCACCGGCACCGGCGAGGGCAATTTTCATCGTCATATTCTCCTCCCCTCCCGCATCGGGAAGGGCTGGGGGTGGATCTGCGCCGATCGGGGCACATGCCCGAACCAGCAATCTTTGCGGGGAGGTGGACCGCCCACCCCCGCCCCTCCCCCGCACGCGGGAGAGGAGAAACACGTCACGAAATCAGCTGCTGCGCTTCCTCGCTGTTCGCCTCGATCGCGCTGCTCGGCGGGACGCTGCCGTCCACGGGCTCCAGCACGAGATGGCCGACGGCGGTGTTGCTGGCGGGCACATGATAATGGCGATGCAACATCCGCGTTTCCCGGCCGAGCGCGCCGCGCATGATGAGCCACATCACCATCTCGATCCCTTCGGATCCGGTTTCGCGCAGATATTCGATATGGGGAATACGGCGGAGCGCGTCGCTCGATCCGATCATGCCATCGAGGAAGCGATTGTCCCATTCCCTGTTGATGAGGCCGGCGCGCTCGCCCTGAAGCTGGTGGCTCATGCCGCCCGTGCCCCAGACCTGCACGTTCAGATCCTCGTCGAAGCTCGCCACCGCGCGCGCGATCGCCTCGCCCAGCGCCCAGCAGCGATTGCCCGACGGCGGCGGATAGGTGACGACGTTCACGGCCAGCGGGATCACCCTGCACGGCCATTCCTCCGGCTTTCCGAACATCATCGAGAGCGGCACGGTAAGCCCGTGATCCACATCCATCTCATTGATGATCGTCATGTCGAATTCGTCGAGGATGCAGCTCTGCGCGATATGCCAGGCGAGATCCGGATGCCCCTTAACCACCGGCACGTTGCGCCGCCCCCAGCCCTCATCGGCGGGCTGGAATTCCTCCGCGCAGCCGATCGCGAAGGTGGGGATGATCTTCATGTCGAAGGCGGAGGCATGATCGTTATAGACGAGCACGATCACATCGGGCTTCGCCTGCTTCTCCCACTCCTTCGTCCATTCGTAACCGGCGAAGGCGGGGCGCCAATATTCCTCGGCGGTCTTGTCGAAATCGGAGGCGACGCCCAGCGCCGGAATGTGGCTGGAGGCGACGCCGGCGGTGATCCGTGCCATCAATATTTTCCCTTGATCGAGCGCACGCCTTCGGGCGAACGGCCGCCGGCGATCATCATCGCGGCATAATCTTCCAGGCTCATACCACTCATCGTGCTGACGGCCTGGAGGAAGCTCTTTCCGTCCGTCGAGAAGATCTTGGACAGGAAGTAGATGTTGCCGCCGAGATCCAGCAGCCGGGTATAATCCCGATCCAGCACGGCCTGCTTCTGTTCGGGCGTGAGTTTCCAGTCATCCAGATAGGCGCGCTCGTCCGCCTTCCAGCGCTCGCGATTTTCGGCCTTCATCAGGCTCATCGCGAACTGGTTGAGATGATAGCCCGCCCGCGCGCGCTTCGCGGTGAAGACGCGCGTGCCGGGAATATCATCGAATTCGGCGAGATATTCGTGAATGTCGGTCGGCTTCGTCATGCGGCGATGCTTTCGTTGGACGGCGCGCGCGGGCCGCCGTCTATGTCCTTTTCGATCACGCGACGGGCGCGCACGCCGCCACTGTCGATCGCATAGGCGCGCAGCTTCAGATCGGGATTGGCGAGGATCGAGCGCTGCTGCGCCTCGAGTATTTCGATATCCTCGTTGAAGACCCCGCCCTGCTGGCGCTTGAAGCGCGCGGTGAAGCCCTGATCGGCAATGTCGAAATTGCGCGCCATGCCCCAGAAATAATGGCAGCTCGTCTCCGTCTCCGGCGTCATGCTGTCGATCACGAAGCCGCGCACGCCCTGGGTATCATGATCCGCCAGCGTCGCGCCGGCGCCCTGCGGCGCCACGCCGACATCGATGATGACGGAGGACGGCGCCACGAAATGGCACACCTGCCAGCGATCGACAGGCCCGTCCTTCTTCAGCGCCCCGCGCCAGAAAGGCGGCGCATCGACGCCCGGCATCCAGCGGCTGACCGTCACCGCCTCGCCATCGCTGGCCGTCTCGATCGGCGCTTCCATCAGCTCCGGCTGGCCGATCGAGCCCGAATGGACATGCGTCTCATGCGTCAGATCCATCAGATTATCGATCAGCAGGCGATAATCGCAGCCGACGCGATCATGGCCGCCATCGAACGTCCAGCCCGGCGTGGAGCAGGGCCAGAAATCGGGGATCAGCGCGGGATCGGCCTTCGCCTTCTCACCCACCCAGATCCAAACGAAGCGATGCTTTTCGGCGATCGCATAGGTCTCCACGCAGATCGCCTTGTTGAGCTTCTCGGTCTTGAGCGGCATCTCTTCCGCCACGCCGTCCGCCCCCAGCTTCAGCCCGTGATAGCGGCACCGGATGCTGTCGCCCTCGCGAAGGCCCATCGACAAAGGCAGCAGCCGATGCGGGCAGGCATCGCGCATGCCGATCACCCGCCGGTCCAGCGTGCGATACAGCAGGATCGGCACGCCGCAGATCGTGCGCGCGAGGGGCGCACGATCCACCTCCGCATCCCAGGCCGCAACATACCAGCGGTTGGTCATCCAACTCGACATGGTTCTCTCTCCTCGCCCGCGCGCGCCCTAGAGGCCGCGCGCCTTCAGCTTCGCATCGAGGCGGGGGAAGACGCGCCGGGCATTGCCCTCGAAAATGGCGTGCCTTTCCGCATCGCTGATCGCCAGCGCATCGACGTAACGCTTGGTGTCATCGAAATAGAAGCCGGTGGTGGGATCGATGCCCCGCACCGCGCCGACCATCTCCGATCCGAACAGGATATTCTTGTTCTCGATCACGTCCGCCAGCAGATCTACGCCCGGCTGGTGATACACGCAGGTATCGAAGAAGACGTTGTTCATCAGGTGCGTCGCCAGATCCGGCTTCTTCAGCATGTCCGCCAGCCCGCGATAGCGGCCCCAATGATAGGGCACAGCACCGCCGCCATGCGGTATGATGAAGCGCAGGCTGGGGAAATCCTTGAACAGATCGCCTTCCAGCAGCTGCATGAAGGCGATGGTGTCCGCCGCGATATAATAGCCGCCCGTGGCGTGCATCGCCGGATTGCAGCTGCCCGAGACGTGGATCATCGCCGGCACGTCCAGCTCGACCATCTTTTCGTAGAAAGGATACCAGTAGCGATCCGTCAGCGGCGGATGGGTGAAGTGGCCACCGCCCGGATCGGGATTGAGATTGCAGCCGATGAAGCCCAGCTCCGTCACGCAGCGCTCCAGCTCCGCGATCGAATTGGCCATGTCCGCCTTCGGGCTCTGCGGCAGCATGCAGACGCCCACGAACGTTTCCGGAAACAGGGCGACGACGCGCGCGATCAGATCGTTGCAGCGGATCGCCCATTCCTTGGCGACGCCTTCATCCCCCACATGGGGCGCCATGGCCGAGGCACGGGGCGAGAAGATCGTGAGATCCGCGCCGCGCTCGTTGATGAGGCGCAGCTGATTGGCCTCGATCGTCTCGCGAATCTCGTCGTCCGAAATCTCCGGATAGGGCGGCGGCGTGGTGCCGGCCTTGAAAGCGGCCTTCTGCTCCTCGCGCCAGGCATCATGCCCCTTGGGCAGGACGGTGTAATGGCCGTGGCAGTCGATAATCAGCGTCATGCGGCTTTTTCCTGTTTTTCCTGCAGGATCGCGGCGATCTTCGCACCCAGCGATCCCTCTGCGTTCAAACCCATGGATCCGATCGCGCGCTGACGCTCCACCGTGCCGCGCGTCATCGCGGAGCCGGTGCCGAGCCCGTCGAGCGTCTTGACGACCTCCTCCATCTCCTCGGCGCGGCGGATCCCGTGGACCATCATCCGCTCCAGATTATAATCGGCCTTCTCCAGCCAGTCCGTGCCGGGCCAGCTCGCGTTGAGCGCGCCGAACACCTCCTCCGTCAGCCCGGCGCGATGCGCGGCCAGCACGCATTCGGCCGTGAGCGCCTCCAGCCCCTTCACCATCACCGAGCGGAGCATCTTGGTGGCGGAGGCGGCGCCGATCCCGCCCGGCAGGATGCGCAGCTTCGTGAAGCCCGCCGCCCGCAGCGCCGCCTCGCCCGCCGCGGCATGCGGCCCGCTCAGCAACAGCGGCACCGCGCGCCGCGCCGGATGGACGGGGGCCATCACCGCGACATCCACATAGCGGCCGCCCGCCGCATCGATCAGGGCGGCGGCGGCCCGCTTCGTATCGGGCGCGACGGAATTCATGTCGCAATAGAGCGCGCCGGGCGCGATCCGCGCGGAGCTTTCCCGCGCGGCGAGCAAGGCCTGATCCGCGGTGACAAGCGACAGGATCAGGGGCGTGGCGCCGACGGCATCCGCATTAGCGGCGCAAGGAATGGCGCCCTCCCGGCGATAATCGGCAAGCTTGGCCTCGCGCGTGGCGGCGATATCGGCCTTGCGATCATAAGCGCCGAACGAAAGCGGCATGCCGTTCGCAAAGGCCTGCGCGGCCTCGCCGAAACCGATGAAATTCAGATCCGACCTCTCCATGAGCGAAAGGGCTAGGGGCGCTCCGCTCTTCCGGCCAATCGAAAAGCCGCCGAGCTATTCGCTTTCCTGAAGTCTTGTTGCGCGTGCCGCCTCACGGAGCATTTCGATAAAGCGTTGCTGCACCCCCGTGGGGCGCCAGCCCTCGCGCGTCGTGATGCCGATCGGGCGCTCCCCGTGATGCAGAGGCGGCCCGATCTGGCACAACGCGCCGCTCTCCATTTCGATCGCCACCTGTTCGGGCGAGAGCAGGGTCAGCAGGTCGCTCTGGTGCAGCACCCCGCGTATCACCATGACCGATCCGCACTCGATCGGCGCCAGCGGCAGGGTCGCACCCGCGAACAGATCCTGCCAATGCTGGCGGAGC
Organism: Sphingomonas sp.; assembly: GCF_003248515.1. GTDB lineage: Bacteria > Pseudomonadota > Alphaproteobacteria > Sphingomonadales > Sphingomonadaceae > Sphingomonas_I. The sequence goes on along the minus strand of NZ_QFOB01000002.1, from coordinate 233,095 downwards.
GGCGTATCGCCATGGCCGATGATCCAGCCGTAGCGCGCATAATCCGCAAGCGTGGGATCGGGGATTGCCGCCAGAGGATGCCCGGCGCGCGCCACCACGACGAGCCGATCCTCGAACAGATGATCCTGGCGCAATCCGGCCGGCGGCGGATCGCGCAACGCCCCCACCATCAGATCGATCGAGCCATCGCGCAGGGGATCGACCAGTTCGCGCCACGATCCCTCGCGCACGTCGATCGCCGCGCGCGACTCGGCACGAACCAGCGACGCGATCGCGGCCGGCAGCAGGAGCGCCCGCGAAAGCGGCATCGCGCCGATCGTGATGCCGCTGCCGATGCCCGGATCGGGCGAAATCTCTCCGATCGCCGCCCCGATCTCGGCCGCGGCGAGGCGTACGCCGCGCGCCAGCTTGCGCCCCGCGCTCGTGACGACGAGGCCGCGCCCCGATCGTTCGGCCAGCGGCACGCCGCACAATTGCTCCAGATCGCGCACCGCCCGGTGGAGCGCGGGCTGGGTGATGCCGGTGCGAATGGCGGCGCCCGCGAAGCTCCCCGCCTCGACTAGGCTCAGGAAGGCGTGAAGCTGGGTGGCCGTCATCAGCAGATCGGGCCGGGCGAAGCCCCGCCCGCCGCCGCGCAGGCCGCTGCGCGTCGCCTCCGCCAGATGATCCAGCGCCGCGCCCACGCGCTCCGCCATCAGCAGGCCCGACTGCGTGGGGCGTACGCCATCGGCACGGCGATCGAACAGGCTGGTTCCCAGCTGCCGCTCGATCTTGGCCAGGCCTTGCGTGAGCGCGGGCTGCGAAAGGTTCACGGCCTGCGCGGCCGCGCTCATGCTGCCGTGCGCGACGATCGCGGCAAGCGCCCGCAAATGGCGCAGGTTGAGATCGAAGGGCTTGAGCGACATCGAGCATGGACTTAGCAAAATCTTATAGGCGCGGTCCATTTGTGATTGGAGGATGGCGGCCCGCCGGGCCAATCCCCGGCACCAAAGCTCAGGGCCAAATCTCGAGGAGAGTGAGAATGGCGGGACGTGTCGTCCGCAATATCCAGCGCGCGCAAGCCGAGGTGATCGATGGCCTGGCCCATGCCGGCGTCGCCACGGTGCACGAGGCGCAGGGCCGCATCGGCCTGCTCGCGCCCTATATGCGCCCCATCTATCCCGGCGCGCGCATCGCGGGATCGGCCGTCACCATCTCATCGCCCCCCGGCGACAACTGGATGGTGCATGTCGCGATCGAGCAGCTTCAGGCCGGCGACATCCTCGTCCTGGCCCCGACCTCCCCCTGCTTCGACGGCTATTTCGGCGATCTCCTTGCCACGTCCGCGCAGGCACGGGGCTGTCGCGGCCTCATCATCGATGCCGGCGTGCGCGACGTGCGCGACCTGACCCAGATGAACTTCCCGGTCTGGTCGCGCGCCGTCTATGCGCAGGGCACGATCAAGGGCACATTGGGATCGGTCAACGTGCCGATCGTGTGCGCCAATGCCGCGATCGAGGCCGGCGACGTGATCGTGGCCGACGATGACGGCGTCTGCGTCGTCAAGCGCGCCGATGCCGACGATGTGCTGAAGAAGGCGCAGGCGCGCGAGGCGGCCGAGGAAGCCAAGCGCATCCGCCTGGCGGCGGGCGAACTGGGCCTCGACATCTACAACATGCGCCCCCGGCTGGAAGAAATGGGGCTCGTCTATGAGTGAGGCCATTCCCTGCATGTGGATGCGGGGAGGCACCTCGAAGGGCGGCTTCTTCCTCGCCTCCGATCTCCCGGCCGAAACGGAGGCGCGCGACGCCTTCCTGCTGCGCGCGATGGGATCGCCCGATCCACGCCAGATTGACGGCATGGGCGGCGCCGATCCGCTGACGTCCAAGGTCGCCGTGGTTTCGAAATCGGATCGGCCGGGCGTCGATGTCGACTATCTTTTCCTGCAGGTGTTCGTGGATCAGGCGATCGTCACGGACTCCCAGAATTGCGGGAACATGCTGGCCGGCGTCGGCCCCTTCGCGATCGAACGGGGCCTCGTGCCCGCAACGGGCGAGCAGACCAGGGTCGCGATCTTCATGGTCAATACCGGACAGGTCGCCGTCGCCACCTGCGAGACGCCGGGCGGCGTGCCGGCCTATGAAGGCACGGCCGCGATCGACGGCGTGCCCGGCACGGCCGCGCCGGTGCCGCTGGAATTTCGCGACACGGCCGGCTCCTCCTGCGGCGCGCTGCTCCCCACCGGCAACGCCGCCGACATGATCGAGGGCGTATCCTGCACGCTGATCGACAACGGCATGCCCTGCGTCGTCTTCAAGGCGAAGGATGTCGGCGCCACCGGCTATGAGGATCGGGACGTTCTGGACAACTGGACGTCGCTGAAGGCGCGGATCGAGGCGATCCGCCTGAAGGCCGGGCCGATGATGAACCTGGGCGACGTGAAGGACAAATCCGTGCCCAAGATGATGCTGGTGGCGCCACCGGCCCAGGGCGGCGCGGTGACGGTGCGCAGCTTCATTCCCCATCGCGCCCACGCCACGATCGGCGTGCTCGGCGCGGTGAGCGTGGCCACCGCCTGCCTCGTCAAGGGATCGCCCGCCGCCGATGTGGCGAAGATCCCGGACGGATCCACCAAGACGCTTTCAGTGGAACATCCCACGGGCGAGATGAGCTGCGTGCTCACGCTCGACGAAAAGGGGCAGGTGGCCACCGCCGCTTTGCTCCGCACCGCGCGCAAGCTGATGGACGGGACGATATTCGCATGAGCATGGACGACGTCATCGATTCCCGGGGCCGCGTCCGCAGCTGGACGCTGACGCCCTCGAAGCCTGCCTACGTGCCGCCCGCCGGCGCCGTGGACGCCCATTGCCACGTCTTCGGGCCGGCGGCGGATTTTCCGTTCAGCCCCAAGGCCAAATATCAGCCACAGGACGCGACGCCCGAAATGCTGTTCGCCCTGCGCGATCGGCTGGGCTTCGCGCGCAACGTGATCGTGCAGGCCAGCTGCCACGGCACGGACAATGCAGCGACGCTGAACGGCATCGCCCGATCGAACGGCCTTGCGCGCGGCGTGGCCGTCGTCGATCCGGCCATTTCGGACGAGGATCTGGATGCGCTGCATGCCGGCGGCGTTCGCGGCATCCGCTTCAACTTTCTCAAGCGCCTCGTCGACGATGCGCCCAAGGACAAGTTCCTCGCGGTGGCGCAACGCATCCGGCGGCTGGGCTGGCATGTCGTCATCTATTTCGAGGCGGATATCCTTGAGGAAATGAAGCCCTTCATCGCGGCCATCCCCGTGCCGGTGGTGATCGATCATATGGGCCGCCCCGACGTGACGCAGGGACCGGGCGGCGCGGACATGACCGCCTTCCGCGCGCTGATGGATAGCCGGGACGACATCTGGGTGAAGGTTACCTGCCCCGACCGCCTGGATCCGGCGGGTGCCCCCTATGATGATTTCGTGGCGGCCGTGCGCCCGCTGGTGGAAGCCTATCCGGATCGCGTCCTGTGGGGCACGGACTGGCCGCACCCCAATATGGAAACCCGCATCCCCGACGATGGCGGCCTGGTGGACGTGATCCCGAGGATCGCCGTGACCGAGAACTTGCAGCGCAAGCTGCTCGTCGACAATCCGATGCGGCTTTACTGGGCCGACTGAACCCCTGCCGGGCAATGCGCCTCGCGGCCATTGCCCGGCAGCTTCCAAACTTTCCCGGAGATCGCGCCTTGGCCGCGCGCCACCGGATCAGGCGAACAGCCGATCCGGCATGATCTGGTCCGGCCGCACGCCATAGGCGGCCAGCTCTTCCGGCCATGCCTCGCCAAACAGAAGCGCCTCGGTCGCCAGCGCCATGGCGGGCGCCGTCTGCAGGCCATAGCCGCCCTGCCCCGCCAGCCAGAAGAAGCCCGGCGCATCCGGCGCGAAGCCGGCCGTGGGCACCTTGTCCGCCGTGAAGGTGCGCAGGCCGGCCCACTTCGCCTTGATTCGCCCCACTTCCAGCGTGGTCGCCTCCTCCACGCGCCACGCCGCGAGCGCGATATCGAAATCCTCGGGCTGGGCGTCCGTGGGCTCGGTCGGCGTCACATCCATGGGCGAGGCGAGCAGCCGGCCCGCATCGGGCAGCATGTAAAACCCTTCGTCGCCGGCCGTCTTGGTGAAGGGCCAGGCGGATACATCCAGCCCTTCCGGCGGATCGAAGCCGATGATCGTGCGCCGCATCGGCTGGAGCCCGAGCGGGCGCACGCCGGCGGCGATCGCCACCTCGTCCGCCCAGGCGCCGGCGGCATCCACGATCGTGGCAGTGGAATAGGTTTCGCCCGCCGTATCGACGATCCAGCGCTCGCCCTCGCGTCGCAGGCCGATCGCGCCCGCCTCCGTCACCACCTCTCCTCCAGCCGCGCGCACCGCCTTCGCACAGGCCTGCAACAGAAGATCGCTGTCCAGCTTGCGCCCGCTCCGGTCCAGCAGCCCCTCGACGATGCCGCCCACCCCCGTCTTCAAAACGGGCACGATCTCCAGCATCTCGGCCGGGCTGACACGCGTGATCGTATCGGTGTAGCGCGTCATCTCGCTCTCCAGCGCGCGCAGCTCGCCGATCAGCTCCTCGGTGGCGATGAACATGGCCGGCTTGGCGAAGGAAAGTGGCCGCTCGACGAAGCCATCCGGCGGCGTCTCGAAGAAGGGTCGGCTCGCGGCCGTCATGCCGCGCACCGCCGCATCGCCGATGCCGAAATGGCTGAACGTCGCGCTGCGGCCGGACGAGTGATAGCCGAGCGCCCCCTCGCGCTCGATCACCACGGTCCGCGCGCGGCGGGCGAGGCGCATCGCCGCAGAAAGCCCGGCGATCCCGCCCCCGATCACGACGATATCGACCTGCCGCACCGCGCCCCCTTTCATCGGACCGGCCGCATCCACGCGGCGGGCTTGCCGGGGCTCGCGCGGGCCGCTAATCGAGGGGCTCCGGTCCACCCGACATTCCAACCGGGCGGGACGGAAATCAATCGCGGAATTTCGCCGGTTTCGCGGGTGTAGCTCAATGGTAGAGCAGAAGCTTCCCAAGCTTACGACGAGGGTTCGATTCCCTTCACCCGCTCCACCTCTGACGGGGGGCCGCTGGTTTCGCACGCGGAGGCGGCGTGATGCGTGTCCTGAAGGGCTTCTGGCGGCTGCTGGTCGGCATCAAGGATGCGCTGGTCCTCCTCCTGATGCTGCTGTTTTTCGCGATCCTGTTCGCGGCCCTTTCCGTTCGCCCCAACCCCGCTTTGCCGGGGGCAGGCGCGCTGGTGCTGAAACTGGACGGCGCGATCGTCGAACAGCCGGCCGACGCCGATCCGGTTGCGGTGCTTTCGGGCAATGGCCCCGCCACACGCGAATATCGGCTGCGCGACGTGATCCGCGCGCTGCGCGTGGCCGCCACCGATGCGCAGGTGAAGGCGGTGGTGCTCGATCTCGATCGCTTCACGGGCGGCGGACAGGCTGCGCTGGCGGAAACGGGCGAGGCGATTGATACGGTGCGCAGCGCCGGCAAGCCGGTGCTCGTCTATGCGACCGGCTATGCCGATGACGGCTACCAACTGGCGGCCCACGCCAGCGAAGTGTGGCTGAACCCGCTGGGCGCGATCTTCCTGAGCGGCCCCGGCGGCTCGCGCCTCTATTACAAGGGCCTGCTCGACAAGCTGGGCGTGACCGCGCACCTTTATCGTGTCGGTCGCTTCAAATCGGCGGGCGAGCCCTATATCCGCGCCGATCAATCGCCCGAGGCACGCGCGGCCAACCAGGCCCTGGCGGACAGCCTGTGGGCGCGCTGGGGCGAGGATGTCTCCAAGGCACGGCCCAAGGCACGGCTGGCGCCCTATATTTCCGATCCGGCCGGCGCGCTGGAGCGCGCGGGCAACGACACCGGCAAGGCAGCGCTGGACGCCGGGCTGGTCGATCGACTCGGGGACCGGATCGCCTTCGGCAAGCGCGTGGCGCAGCTGGCGGGCGCCCCGACCAGCGGCAAGTCCGGCGATTATCAGTCGCTTCCCCTCGATCGCTATCTGGCCGCGCACCCGGAAGCCGCCGCCGGACGTGTGGGCGTGGTGACGATCGCGGGCGAGATCGTGGATGGCGAGCGCGGGCCTGGCACGGCCGGCGGCGAGACGATCGCCCGGCTGCTGACCGACGAACTGGCGAAGAAGCGGATCAAGGCGCTCGTGGTGCGCGTCGACAGCCCCGGCGGATCGGTGACAGGATCGGAGCGGATTCGCAGCGCGATCCTGGAGGCCAAGGCGCAGGGCATCCCGATCGTGGTCTCGATGGGATCGGTCGCCGCGTCCGGCGGCTATTGGGTGTCGACGCCGGGCCAGGCCGTGTTCGCGGATCCCGCGACGATCACCGGATCGATCGGCGTTTTCGCGCTCATCCCCACTTTCGAGGGCACGCTCGCCAAGCTTGGCCTGACCGCGGATGGCGTGGCGACGACGCCGCTTTCCGGCCAACCGGACGTTTACAAGGGCACGTCCCCCACGATCGACCGGCTGATCCAGGGCAGCATCACCAGCACCTATGCCCGCTTCATGACGATCGTGGGCGCGGCACGGCACATGACGCCGGCCCATGTGGACGAGATCGGCCAGGGGCATGTGTGGGCCGGCGGCACGGCGCGGCAGCTGGGGCTGGTCGATCGCTTCGGCGGGCTGGATGACGCCATCGCCTTCGCCGCCACCGCCGCGAAGCTTTCCGGCGGGGATGCGCGGCCGCGCTGGATCGAGCGCGATCCCAATCCCTACAAGGCGCTTCTGCGCGACTGGGCGGAGCGCCGCCCCGATCGCGATACGGATGCCGTGACCGATCCGCTCGCCCGGATCGCGCGCGCGCCGCAGACGACGGCGCTGCGCGCGCTGGCCGATGCGGGATCGATCCTTTCCGGGCCCGTGGTGCAGGTGCGCTGCCTGGAATGCGGCGGCGCCGAATCCAGGGCCGAGCCCGCGACCGTGCGGGCGCTGTTGCCCGGCCTGCTCGCCCGGTTGGGGCACTAGGATATGCTTTCCCAGCACAGCCGCTACGCGCTGAAGGCGCTGCTCTATCTGGCATCGTGCGACGCGACCGCGCCGATGCCGATCGTGACGATCGCGACGGCCGCCAACGTGCCGCGCAAATTCCTCGAGGCGATCTTCGTGGATCTGAAGCGCAACGGCTTCGTCGTCAGCACGCGGGGGCCGCGCGGAGGCTATATGCTCACGCGCCCGCCCAGCGAGATCAGCTTCGGCGAGGTGATCCGATCGATCGAGGGGCCGCTGGCGCTGATCGGCTGCGCGAGCCAGAATTTCTACCGCCCATGCCGCGATTGCCCGGACGAGGCCGCCTGTGCGCTGCGCAGGGTGATGCTGGATGCGCGCGAACAGCTCGCCTCCGTGCTGGACAATCGCACGCTGGCGGATGCGGCGCGCGATCCCCATTGCGCCGGATCGATGCTGGAGCCGGCCGAATGAGGGCGCGGGCGACCGCGGCATACATATTTTGGTGACGGCCGGAGCCTAGCCTGAGCACCGCCTTCATCGAGGATCGATCTTGCGTCCCATCCTGCCACTGGAACTGCATCATAGCTGGCCCCTTTTCGAACAGGAGCAGCGCTTCGATCTGGGGCTGATGGATCGGACCGACGCATTCGAGCGCGCTTTTTCCCCGATCAGCCCGCTGGATCGCGATGCGGCGCAGCGCGACGGCATCGGGCAATGGTCCTGCGATCTCACCGACGACAACCGGCTCACCTGGTCCGGCACGATATTCGACATATTCGGCCTGCCGCGCGATGCCACGCCAACGCGCGAGGAAACCGTGGGCCTCTATGCCGAGGAATCGCGCGCGGCGATGGAGCGGCTGCGCGCTTATGCGATCCGCCACCGGCGCGGCTTCATCCTCGATGCGATGATAAACGGGGGAGACGGGCAGCGGCGCTGGATGCGGCTGATCGCCGCGCCCGTCTGCGCCGGCCCCCGCGTGACGGCGCTGCGGGGATTGAAGCTCGACGTTTCGGCCACCTATCGCTGAGCCGCCCTGCCCCCGCTTTCGCGGGAGCACGCCCCGCGCGGTTCAGGGCTTCACGAATTTGCGGAACGCGCTGTCCGCATTCCAGGCCGGGCGCTTCGGCGTGTTCGCCACGCGCAGCGCCATTTCCGCCACGAAATCGTTGAGCTTCACCGCCTCTTCCTTCTCGACCGGCTGATCCACATCGTCGGAAGGCGAATGATAGCGGACGGCGCGCCATTCCTTCTCGATCGCCTCTTCCGGCGTGCCGCGCGCGAAGCCGAACTTGAAGGCGACGGACGGGATGCCGACGCGGATGAAGCTGAACTGGTCGGAACGGGTGAAGCTGTTGCGATCGGGCAGCGGATCGGGCGTGAGCGGCAGGCCCTGCGCCATGCTGACGGCCTTGGCCACCTCACCCAGGCTGCTTTCCTCCGCGCCCAGCACGATCACATTCTTCAGCGGCCAGAGCGGCAGCGGCATATCGAAATTCAGATCGGCGACGATCGCCTGCTTCGGCACCGTGGGGTGCGCGGCGAAATAGCGCGAGCCGAGCAACCCCTTCTCCTCGGCCGTCACGAACACGAACAGGATCGATCGTTTCGGCTTCGCGCCATCCGCCTTCAGCTTGGCCGCGATCTCCAGCACGGTAGCGACGCCCGAGGCATCGTCCATGGCGCCGTTATAGATCGTGTCGCCCTTGATCGGCTCGCCCACGCCCAACCCGTCAAGATGGGCCGAGACGACGACATATTCATCCTCCAGCCCTGGATCGCTGCCGGGCATCTTCGCCACGATATTGGGTGAGGTCACCTCGCGCCGCTCGCTCGCCACCTTCACCTTCAGGCGCTGGGCGAGATCGAAGCCCTTCACCGGCTTCGATGCGTCGGCGAGCGTGCCCACCTCCTCGAACGTGTGGCCGGAACCCTTGAACAGCAGTTCCGACTGGGCGGTATCGAACATGGCCGAGAAGAAGCGCGTCTTGATATCGCGCATCCCCCCATCCGCCAGGAACATGGCCGGCTGGGACGAAATGCCCATGCGGCGCGCCCACGGAATCTCGATCTGCTTGGGCGGCGTGAGGGCGAGGATGCCGACGGCGCCCTTTTCCGCCAGATATTTGGTCCGTTCCGAACGCGCATTGGATTTGAGCGCACCGGATATGGTGGAAGGGCCGCCCGCGATGACGACGACGATCTTGCCCTTCACATCCAGCCCGGCGAAGTCATCATAGCCGGCCTCCGGAATGCGCAGGCCATATCCCGCGAACACCATCGGCGCGTCGATCATATCCGGTGCGGGGCCGCCACCGCCCGAGATGATCATCGCATCCGGCACCTTCAGCGGCACCGAGCCGCCCGGCCCTTCCAGCGAAGCCTGCGTGAGCGGCCCCAGGATGCGCTGCTCGGTGAAGCCCACCGGCTGGAAGAAGCCGTCCACGCCCGCCGGCTGCAGCCCCATCGCCTTCAGGCGGCCGATCACATAATCGGCCGCGCGCAGATGATCTGGCGTTCCGGTGAGCCGCCCCTTCATGTCATCGGCGGCGATCGCCTGCACATGCGCCCACCATTGTTCCCCGCGCGTCGCCGCGGCCGACGAGGCGACAGGAGCGGTGGCGGCGAGCAGCGAAACGGCGGTGGCGAGCAGACGGCGCATGGGATCTCCCGGATCGGTTCGTCGCACGATGGCCGAGTGCCGCGCGCAAGAAAAGGGCCGCGCGCGATCGCGCAGGAAAGCGGCGCGCCAACACGCCGGCGATGCGGCCCGAGGCGGAAAAAAGCCGCTCATTCCCGCCTGTCTCCGGATCCCGGCATGCGCCTGGCCAGCCCCGCATTCGGGCCGGATGGCGTGCCTTTGCGCGCCGAACGGACGGCTGGATGCGACGCACGGGCGGCGGGACTCTTGCACAGCGACTCGCGATGGATTCCAATGGGGCATGAGTTGGGAGACGCCGTGAGAGGATCTCTGCTGGCGGCCATCGCCGCCGTGATGCTGACCGTTCCCGCCAATGGCGGTGCCGCCGCGACCGAACAGGTGCGGCTCGATCCCCCCTCGCTCGCCCGCAAGAATCCCACCTTGGCGATGCTGCAGACCAAGCTGGACGCCGAGGCCCGCAGCGGATCCGCACGCGTCGGCCTCGCCGCGATCGACATGACGACGGGGGATATGGTCTCCGTGAACGGTGACCAGCATTTCCCGATGGCCAGCACGGTGAAGGTGGCGATCGCCGCCGCCTTTCTCCACGGCGTGCAACGAGGCAAACTCTCGCTGGATGCCACCTATCGCCTGCCGACGGACCAGCGGAAGATGGCGAGCGGCATCGGCAATATGCGCGCGCCGCAACGGGCGCTTTCCGGCGCGCAGGCGCTGGACGAGATGCTGACGCGCAGCGACAATACCTCCGCCGACATATTGCTCGCCGCGATCGGCGGAACGGACGCGCTGGGCCGCTGGCTCACCACGGCCGGCATCAGCGGCCAGCGCGTCGACCGGTCCATCGCCGAACTGCTGCGCGATCATGAGACGAAGAAGCGCATCCGCGTCGGCCACGGCAAGAAGCGGCACTGGATCACCGTATCCGTGCCGCGTGCCGCGCCCGTGGGCGATCGACGGGACAGTTCCACGCCGGAGGCGATGGCGGCCCTGCTCGCCAAGCTGCGCAACGGCGAGCTGCTGGACAAAGAACGCACGCTCTATCTGTTCGAGGTGATGGCGCGCTGCCGCACGGGATCGGGGCGGATACGCGGCCTGCTGCCGGCGGGAACGCCCGTCGCGCACAAGACCGGCACGATGAACGGCATTACCGACGATGTCGGCATCGTCGGCCTGCCCAACGGCCACGAACTGGCGGTCGCCATCTTCGAGACGGGCGCGGGCGGCGCGCGCGCGCACGATCGCAAGATCGCCCAGCTTTCGCGCATCCTCTACGATCATTTCGGCTCGTCACGCCCCATCGAGGCGGCGGCGGGCGACACCGAGGAGCGCAGCGCGGTCCGGTAAAGCGCGGGGCGATCCGCCCAGACGTCGCTTTCACCAAGATGCGAGAGAGGTTCGCATATGGCGCGCGCCCCGACCTCGACGGTTTGCCCCGTCGTCACTGCACGAAAGTGGGCGTGTAAGCGCAGGCGATGACGAACCGGATCTTCACGGCACCGGCTATCGCGCGACGGACATAGCCTCCGCCTTCATCATCCCGACCGGACACAGCGCGATCGGCTTTCGCCTCTTCATGGACATGGATTGCGCGGGCGCCTTCACGGTCCGCGATTTCAGCCACGCTTCGCTGTTCCATCTCGGCGAGCACCTCCGCCTCGGGCGTCTATCGGACGGCGGCCGTGGTGCCGGAACCGGCGACATGGGCGATGTTCATCGGCGGCTTCGGGCTGGTCGGCGCGACGATGCGACGGCGCAGGCCGACCGTGCGTTTCGCCTATCGGAACGCGCGCCGGTCAAAGTCCAGTCAAAAATGACATCAGCATGTTGACCGCCCGCGCGAGCAATGGCGCTGAGGCCAATTCGAAAGATGGCAGGCCATTCAATATCTTGGACGCCCCTAGGCTATAAACCATTTTATTCCAATCTCTTGGCGAATACATGACCCGTCATGCCGAAACCTTCGCGCGCGAAGAACTTATGTGCCCGCTCGTTGTGCAGCCCGCTTTCGAGAAAAAGCCATTCGATCCCACGTTCATTTATGTGCTGCTCGACTCTCTGTATCATTTCACGACCGATGCCACCCGAACGACTATCCGGTGAGACGACCATATCCTCGAGAACGGCGAACCGCCGCCGCGTGGACTGCTCCCACGCAACGATCGCCACGCCGACGATGACGCCGACAGCGTCCCGCGCCACCAGCAGATCGCGATCATCGCCAAGCGAGGAAAAATCCTCCGCATAAAGAGCCGGCAAGTCCGGAAACCAGGTCTTGCCGTCGGGGCTGAGCCCCGTCTGAATTTCACCGTGGCTGATATAGGCCGGGTCCCGCCCAATCATCGCCGCCGCGAAGGCGGCGGCCTCAGCAGCTACAGCTGGAGTTTTGTCCCATGCGAAGGACGTTTCGGTCGGCATAATTTCCCCACAATCATTTAGATTCAAACGAAGGAGCGGACTCCATATCGTCGGATATCACGGCCGACGCCCGATCAAGCGACACATCGTTATCGATGAATACTCCTTGATAATATTTTGAACATCTAAGTATGTAATTATAAGTTTCATCGTTATAATATTCTACAATGTAATCTTTGAATTTCTCTGACGCAATTTCATCAGGTTTTCTTAAATTATTCAGCGGATTTATTATGCGATGACAATAAAACGTCAAATCAGCATACATAATTTCGTCGATTTTTGCAGATCTAAGATCAGTAACAGTTTGTTGAATAAATGATAAAAATGAATCGAAACACGTTCTATACGTGTATGGTATAGGATCGGTCCATCCGTCATTCTTTATAACAGAAATGGATTCGACGAATACGCTCCATTCTATATTGAGTATTTTTGACGAGTGGTGATTCCCCGATTTATCTTCCTCGAAGAATATTTGCAGATCCTTCGGGATCAGGGCGGGACCATCTCGCCAATCGAGAACCCGGTAAATCAGGGAAACCTTTTCGTCATTCGCCATATCCGATAGGAGCTTCCGGACGAATTCGGATCGCCGCCATGTCATTTCCTCATTGTGACGCTCGGCAGCTTGCTCGATCTGCAAACTCGCATTTCTTATCTGACGGTTGGCGTAATAGAATCCGGCCACTGTCACCCCAGCCGTTAGCAATGATCCTACAAATGACGGTGTTGCGAAAAGACTGGCCATCCATCGATATGCAACCGTCGCTATCGATACACCCAACTCCATCTTTATCCCCCTGCAGATCGCCCCACCAACGGAATAGCGCATAAGCAGCCACCGCAGAACGCCCTCTATTCTGAAATTTTATTTCATCGAGGGTACTGCCCGCTATTTTTCCTCCCCAACGAAAAGGGCGCCCGCATCGCTGCGGGCGCCCTCCTTGGTCCGGCAAGCCGGCTTCCGATGATCCGCCTGGGATCAGTAGGAATAATACATGTCGAATTCGACCGGGCTGGGCGCCATTTCCCAGCGATACACTTCCGGCCACTTCAGCTCGAGATAGCTTTCGATCTGATCCTCGGTGAACACGCCACCCTTCGTGAGGAAGGCATGATCGGCGGCCAGGCTATCCAGCGCCTCGCGGAGCGAACCGCAGACGGTGGGGATTTCCTTCAGCTCTTCCGGCGGCAGATCATAGAGATTCTTGTCCATCGCCTCACCGGGGTGGATCTTGTTCTCGATGCCGTCCAGGCCGGCCATCAGCAGCGCCGCATAGCAGAGATACGGATTGGCCATCGCATCCGGGAAGCGGAATTCGACGCGCTTCGCCTTGGCGCCCGAGCCGTACGGAATGCGGCACGAGGCCGAGCGGTTGCGGGCCGAATAGGCCAGCAGCACGGGAGCCTCATAGCCCGGCACCAGACGCTTGTAGCTGTTCGTGGTCGGGTTGGTGAAGGCGTTGAGCGCCTTGGCGTGCTTGATGACGCCGCCGATGAAGTACAGGCACATGTCGCTCAGGCCCGCATAGCCATTGCCGGCGAACAGCGGATTGCCCTTGTCCCAGATCGAGATGTGGGTGTGCATGCCCGAGCCGTTATCCTTGGCGATCGGCTTCGGCATGAAGGTCACCGTCTTGCCGTAGGCATTGGCGACGTTCCACACGACATACTTGTAGATCTGCATGCGATCGGCCGTCTGGACGAGCGTGCCGAAGGTGAGGCCCAGCTCGTGCTGCGCGGCCGCCACTTCGTGGTGATGCTTGTCGCAGGGAAGGCCCATTTCGAGCATCGTGGAGACCATCTCGGCGCGGATGTCGGTCGCGGGATCGACCGGGGCGACCGGGAAATAACCGCCCTTGGCGCGCGGACGGTGGCCCAGATTGCCGCCCTCATATTCCTTGCCGGTGTTGGTCGGCAGCTCGACATCGTCGATCTTGTAATAGGACGTGTCGTAGGTGTTATCGAACTGCACGTTATCGAACATGAAGAATTCGGCTTCCGGGCCGACATAGACCGTGTCGCCCACGCCAAGCGTGCCGACATAGGCCTCGGCGCGCTTCGCCGTGGAGCGCGGATCGCGCGCATAAAGCTCGCCGGTCGAAGGCTCGACGATGTCGCAGACCAGGATCAGCATCGGAGTGGCCGAGAAGGGATCGACCCACACGGCATCCAGATCCGGCTTCAGGATCATGTCGGATTCGTTGATGGCCTTCCAGCCCTCGATCGAGGAACCGTCGAACATGAAGCCGTCTTCCAGCTCACCCTCGCCGACGACGCCGGACACCATCGTGAGGTGCTGCCACTTGCCCTTCGGATCGGTGAAGCGAAGATCGACCCACTCGATCTCCTTGTCCTTGATCAGCTTGAGAACGTCGGACGCCTTGTTCGCCATGATTAGCCCTTCCCGCTAAAATTCCGGAAACCTGTCGCGGCTCGTTGGCCGCATTGCCTGTCGCGCGATCGATCAGATCGCGTCGGCATCCCTCTCCCCGGTCCTGATCCGCACGACCGTATCGATCGTGCTGACGAAGATCTTGCCGTCGCCGATGCGCCCCGTCTGGGCCGCATTCTGGATCGCCTCGACCACGCGCTCGGCTAGGCCGTCCTCGACGACGACCTCCAGCTTCACCTTGGGCAGGAAATCCACGACATATTCGGCGCCGCGATAAAGCTCGGTATGGCCTTTCTGGCGCCCGAAGCCCTTGGCCTCGATCACCGTGATGCCCGATACGCCCACGTCGTGGAGCGCTTCCTTCACCTCATCCAGCTTGAACGGCTTGATGATCGCTTCGACTTTCTTCACCTCGCCCCTCCCCGGACGCAAGACGCGCGTCCCGGACGCCAGGACAGCAAGCCAGCTTCAATAAGCGTGCCACTCGCAGGCTGGCAAGCGGAGCACCGGCTTATGCGATGGAAATCCAATCGACTGCCCGCAAAGCGAGCATATCCGGTCGCCATTGCTCGCTTTGACGGCAGTTTTGGAAGGCAAATCGAACGGACGGCCGCCTCAAGCGCAACCGCGCGACTCCGGGCGCGAGACTCGCCCTCAGCGGCTCAGACGGCGACGAGTCTTTCCAGCAGGGCCACCGCCTTATCCAGCCCCGGAAGCGCGGCCATGCGCGCTTGCAGGGCGCGGGCCGCGGCGCAATAGGCCGGGTCATCCAGCCCGCGCCGCGCCGCATCGCGGACGATGGCAGGCGTCAGCCGATCAGGCCGGATGATCGGCAGGCCCTTGGCGCTCAACCGCCATGCCGGCGCGGGCAGATCCACCGCCACGCCATTTTCATAACACATCTGCGCGATCACCGGCTGATCCGCCGTGAGCGGCAGCAGCAGCAGCGGAATGCCCCGGATCGAGGCCTCCATCACGCTGCTGTAGCCTGCATGGTTGATGCACAGATCGACATGCGGAAGCAGCGTCCGCAGCACATCCTGCGTGATGAAGCGCTCGATGCGGACATTTTCCGGCTGCGGGCCGAAACGCGCGGGATCGACCGTGCCCCCCATCGTGACGATCAGGTTGATCGGCTCGTCACGCAGGCCTTCCAGGATCCGGGCGAACACATCGGGATATTGGCCGCTGAAGACCGTGCCGAGGCTGACATAGACGGTTGGCCGACGCGGCATCCGCGCAAGCCATTCGGGCGGCGGCGGCGCATCGCCTTCGCCCAGCGCCTGGCCGATGAAATGCGTGGTCGCCCCGGCCTCGGCCTGACCGGGGCGCAGGCGCTGGTTGAGCGCGAGCAGCCGCTGGAGCAGCAGCGCCTTCGCACCGAGCCCGCGCTGGCCGAGCGACAGATCGGATTTCACCACGCGCCCCCAGACGGTGCGGGTGAGCGCTGGGCGCAGCAGCGCCTGCGTCAGCGTCCAGGAGGGCGGCACGAAGCAGAGATCGAGGAACCGGCCGAAGGCACCCAGCTTCGGATCGGGCGGCAAGCCGAATTCGCGACGCAGCGCCGCGATCGGCCTGCCGACGATACGATCGAGGATCCAGCGATCCCAGCGGATCGAGATGCTGCAACTCACATGCGGCACGCCCAGCAATTCGGCGGCGAGCGGGCCGCCGAATTCGAACGTGCCCGAAAGGATCGCGTCGGGCCGCCACGCCGGAATGATCTTCAGGAGATCCGGCACCATCCGGCGCGGCGAGCGATCGAGGAAGATCGTCTGCATCAGCCATTCGCCCTGATATTCGGCGGCGATGTCGCAAAGCTCCGGCTGGGTTCCCAGAAGGCGCGATTCATCCCAGTTCAGCCCGGCGGGGATCGCCTCCAGCCCCGCCCGCGTGACGGCCGGGGCGAAGGCCGGCGCCGTGACGATCGCGACATCATGCCCCGCCGCGATCAGCGCGCGGGCCAGCGGCACGATCGGGTGGAAATGCCCGAACCCCGGAATGCAGGTGAACAGGAAGCGCATCGGGCGGCAGGGATCACGCGAAGCGGCGCGGCCGTCAACCATCCACCCAATATGATCCGCGCGGGCGGGCGACGATCCGCGTGGGCGGAGGCGCGCCCGACTATGCCGCCTCTGTCAGCTCCGCGCCGATCGTTTCCTCGATCCAGCCGCCCCCCAGCACGCGATCGCCATCATACAGCACCGCCGCCTGCCCCGGGGCGACGCCATATTCGGGAAGGGAGAAGTGCACCGCCTCACCATCGAAGCGCGCCGGCGTCGGCTTGGCGAGCGAGCGGACCTTGGCGGTAAGCGGCCGCGCGGGATCCAGCGTGCCGCCGATCCAGTTGATTTCGGACAGGCGCGCCGAGGCCACCGCCAGCGCGCGGCGGGGGCCGACCACGAGCCGCTTCGCCTCCGGCTCGATGCGGACGACGTAGAGCGGATCGGCCTGGCCGCCAATCTCGATCCCCCGGCGCTGGCCGACCGTGTAACGGGTGATGCCGCGATGCCGGCCGATCACGCGGCCGGAAAGATCGACGATGTCACCCGGCGCCTCCGCCTCGGGCCGCAGGCGGGCGACGAGGCCCGCATAATCGCCATCGGGCACGAAGCAGATATCCTGGCTGTCCGGCTTGCCGGCGACGCCAAGACCGAGTTCGGCCGCGATCGCGCGCACCTCCCTCTTCTCCAGGCCACCGAGCGGGAAGCGCAGGAAATCCAGCTGGGCGGCCGTGGTGGCGAACAGGAAATAGCTCTGGTCGCGCGCCGGATCGATCGCGCGATGAAGCTCCGCCCCCTCCTGCCCCATCATCCGGCGAACATAATGACCAGTGGCGAGGCAATCCGCCCCGAGTTCGCGTGCGAGACCCAGCAGATCGGTGAACTTCACGCCCATGTTGCAGCGGACGCACGGTATGGGCGTGCGGCCGGCCATATAATCGTCCGCGAAACGATCGATCACGCTTTCGCGAAAGCTGCTTTCGCGATCGATCACATAATGGGCGATGCCGAGCCTGTCGGCCACAGCACGCGCATCCGCGATATCGCGCCCGGCGCAGCAGCTGCCGGCGCGGCCAACAGCAGCACCATGATCGTAGAGCTGAAGGGTCACGCCGATCGTCTCGGCGCCCGTACGCGCGGCAAGCGCCGCCACGACCGACGAATCGACGCCGCCGGACATGGCGACGACGATGCGCGGACGAGCGCCCTTGCCCTCGAGCTGGAAGTCGATCTGCATGATGCGCGCCTTCTAGAGCGTCATCGCGCGCGGGGGAAGCACGAGCGGGAGACGCATGCGGCATCCTCACGGCCGCCAGGATCGACCAATGGCGTAGCGATACCCGATTCCAAATCCCGATGGGGCTAAAATGTCGCGCCGCCGGGCCGTCAATGAGGCTGACGGAAGGCGGTTGAAATGAAGGTTACCATCGGGATGAAGGGCGCGAAATCGATCGCGCCCGATTATTCAATGCTCAAGGCCGCCCTCGTCGCCGCGCAGGCCGCCACCCCCACGGGACGGGTGAATCTCGAACGGGGAGAGGCGCCTGTGGATCCACATGCGGCGCTCCACGCGCTTTTTTCCAGCGAAACCGGCCTGCCATCGTCCGCGGCGGCGCTGGGACATCGCTTCAGCACCGATGCTCCGGATCCGGAGGACAAAAATGAGAAAAAATGACCGGGTTCTTAACCGTTGCGTTTCAAGCTTCGTTGAAATGACAGCCTTACAGCCCCTTTCCGGGAAACGTCACCTGATCGGCTTGCGGTCGATCGGCCAGGTACAGGGACCAAAATGATCGAGAATCAGAAAATCCGGCCGGCGCAGGTCGTCGGGCCGCTGGGGGAACCTTTGACCCTGGATTCGTTGCCGCCCCCCGGCACGACACGCTGGGTCGTACGTCGCAAGGCCGAGGTGGTGGCGGCCGTGAACGGCGGGCTGCTGACCTTCGAGGAGGTGTGCGAACGTTACGACCTGACGATGGAGGAATTCGCCAGCTGGAAGCGCGCGGTGGAGCGATCCGGCATGCCGGGCCTGCGCGTGACGCGCATCCAGCATTACAAATCCCTCTACGAGCGCCAGCAGCGCTTCTGATCGCGCGCCCGCGTCAGCGGGCCGACAAGAAAGGCACCGCCTCGCCGATGGGCGCGGGGCGGTGCCTTTCTTTATCCGGAGCGCGACATCCGGCTTGACAAGCCCGGAAACACGGAACCGTTTCGCCCCCGGTGCGTCTAGTCCATCAGCATCGCCCGTCCGGAAACAAGGGCGCGGCAGCGGATGGAGGATCATATGGGACTTATTCTTTGGCTGATCATCGGTGGCGTCGTCGGCTGGCTGGCCAGCCTGGTCATGCGCACGGACGCGCAGCAGGGCATCGTTCTTAACGTCGTCGTCGGCATCGTCGGCGCCTTCATCGGCGGACTGATCTTCACGGGCGGCACGATCAACAATGCAGGCCTCTCGCTCTACACCTTCCTGACCTCGCTCGTGGGCGCGATCGTCCTGCTGGCGATCGTCAATCTGGTTCGTCGCGGCACCGTCCGCTAACCGGAAAGCCTCTGAAGGCGCGCCGCCCGCGGCGCGGGAAAAGCCCGTCCCGACGCGAGTCGGGGCGGGTTTTTGTTTGTTTCGTACGTGAAATGACCTGTTGCAATCGAGCAACAATACTCCTGCCTTCCGCACCTGAACCTCAAATTAACAATTGCGCAGCCCCGGACGGCAGGATCATGAAAGTGTCATAGCGATGCAAAATCGCCGACATCTTCAGGGGCCGATTTCATGAAAAAAACCCGTTTTCTCGGAGCGAGCGCGCTCGCCGCGGGCGCCTTGGCGCTGCTGCCGTCGATCGCTGTTGCACAGACCACGCCGGAGGCGATCGAGGCGGCCAAGGCCGCCGGCGCCACCTCTCCCGTCACCGACACCGATGTTTCCAACGCCGCCATCGTCGTGACCGGATCGCGCATCCGCCAGCCGAACCTGGAATCGACCGTTCCCGTGACGGTGGTGGCCGGTGAGGAACTGTTCCAGAGCGGTAAACTCTCCGTGGGTGATATCCTGAACGAGCTGCCCCAGCTCCGGAACACCTACAGCCAGCAGAACAGCACGCGCTTCCTCGGCACGCGCGGCATCAGCCTGATCGACCTTTACGGCCTCGGCACGCAGCGCACGCTGGTGCTGCAGAATGGCCGCCGCCACGTCGCCGGCGATATCCTCGTCAACGGCGTTTCGCCCGACATCAACACGATCCCGATGGATCTGCTGGAGCGCGCCGAAATCGTCACCGGCGGCAATTCGGCCATCTATGGCTCGGATGCGATCGCGGGCGTCGTCAATTTCGTGCTGAAGCAGGATTATGACGGCATCCAGGTGCGCGGCCAGTCCGGCATCAGCGACAAGGGCGACGCGGGCAACCAGTATGTCTCCGGCCTGTTCGGCAAGAATTTCAACGAGGGCCGGGGCAACATCGCGGTCAACCTCGAATATTCGCACCAGTCCCGCTATTTCGCGAGCGGCCGCAAGGAACTGGCGCAGAATAACGGCCTCGTGGTGGTCGATACCGATCCCTCGGGCTCCGATGGCAATCCGGATCGCCTGTTCCTGCGCGACATCCGTTCCACGACCATCTCCACGGGCGGCATGATCGCGCTGCGCCAGCCGACCGGCGGCCGTTGCGGCTCCGGCAATCAGGGCATCGGCGGCGCCTTCACCTGCACCTATCTGTTCCAGCCGGATGGCTCGCTCGCCGCGCAGACCGGAACGCGCGTGGGCATCGGCCCGAACGGCAGCTTCCTGGGCGGCAATGGCTATTCGGGCCGCGAAGGACAGCTCATCACGCTTTCCCCGGATCTGAAACGCTATTCGGCCAATCTGCTCGCGCATTACGAGATCTCGCCGGCCTTCGCGCCGTTCGTCGAGGCCAAGTATAGCCGCACCGATGCCTTCGGCTCGCAGAGCGGCCCCTTCTTCTCGCAGGGCACCACGCTGGGCGATCCCGGCAATCGCGAGCGCGTTCGCCTCGACAATCCCTTCCTGTCGACCCAGGCGCGCGATCTGATTACCGCCCAGATCCTGGCGGCGGGCGTCGATCCGAACTCGACCGCCGCGACCGCGCCGGCGCTGACCACCGCGCAGCGCACGGCGATCGCCAACGGCTCGTTCAAATTCAACCTGCGCCGCAACTGGGTGGATCTCGGCATTCGCGACGAGAAGATCCGTCGCGAGACCTACCGTATCGTCGCCGGCGTGAAGGGCGATTTCAACGACGACTGGAACTATGAAGTCGGCGTCAATTACGGCGAGCACAAGGAACGCAACCTCATCCAGGGCAATATCAACGTCCAGCGCTACCTGCTGGCGATCGATACCGTCCGAAATCCGGCCACCGGCCAGATCGTCTGCCGTTCCCAGATCGATCCGGCGGCGCGCATCGCCTATGTCGACGGCTCGAATGCCGCCGGCGTGGACTCGATCCTGAACAACGACATCGCGGCCTGCGTTCCGCTCAATCCCTTCGGTGACGGCTCCGTCAGCAAGGCCGCGCGCGACTATCTGACGGTCGCTTCGCTCGCCACCGGCAAGATCACTCAGTTCGACGCCTATGGCTTCGTTTCGGGCGATTCCAGCCAGCTGTTCGAGCTTCCGGGTGGCCCGGTCGCCTTCTCGCTCGGCTTCGAATATCGCCGCGAGACGAACCGCTACGATCTGGATGATCTCACGCAGGCCGGTTACGCCTTCTACAATGCGATCCCGGCATTCACGGCGCCGGCCTTCGAGGTGAAGGAACTCTATGGCGAGTTGCGCGCACCGATCCTGAAGGACGTGCCCTTCTTCCAGGAACTTTCGCTCTCCGGCTCCGCCCGCGTTTCCGATTACAAGGGCTCGGCGGGCACCGTCTGGGCCTATGGCGGCGGCGTCGACTGGAAGCCGATCGAGGACATCAAGTTCCGCGGCGCCTATTCGCGCTCCGTCCGCGCACCGAACCTGTCCGAGCTTTATTCCACGCCCAGCCAGAATTTCGCGCCCGCACCGAACGATCCATGCTCGGCCCGCAACATCGGCACCGGCTCCTCCACCCGCGCGGCCAACTGCGCGGCGGCGGGCCGCCCGGCGAGCTACGACTATGTCTATGGCGCCTCGCTGGAGATCGTGAGCGGCGGCAATACGAATCTGGGGGTCGAAAAGTCGGATTCCTACACGGCCGGCGTCGTCGTCACCCCGAGCTTCCTGAAGGGCTTCTCGGCGACGGTGGATTATGCGCAGATCACGGTGAAGAACGTGATCGCCTCGGTCAGCGCGCAGAACATCCTGAACCTCTGCTACGACTCGCCGACGCTGGACAACCAGTTCTGCCCGCTCTTCCAGCGTGCCGGCGCCAGCGGAGGCCCGAACGGCGAAATCCCCTTCCAGGTTCTGGAAGGCTCGCTGCTCCAGTCTTCGCTGAACTTCGCGAAGTATCGCGTTCGGGTCATCAATTCGAACGTCAGCTACGTGAAGAAGTTCGATTTCGGCACGGTCAGCCTGAACGCCATCTGGACTCACTATCTCCAGAACGATCAGTTCACCGATCCGAGCACGCCGACCTTCAAGAATCGCCTGCTGAACGAACTGGGCGATCCTTCGGACCGCGTGAATGCGAGCCTGAACTTCAAGCGCGGCGCCTTCACCTTCGGCTATCAGGTGCGCTGGATCGACAAGATGTATCTGAATACGTGGGAGGATTATAACGCCCTCAACGGCCAGCCCGCGCAGAATGCCGACTATGCCGATTTCAAGAAGTATCCGGACGTCTTCTATCACGACATCCGCTTCTCGCTGGACGTGAACGAGAAGTTCCAGATCTATGTCGGCGTGGACAACATCACCGATCGCATGCCGCCGTTCGGCCTGACCGGCGTCGGCGCGGGATCGGGCATCTACGACGTGCGTGGCCGCTTCGGCTATGCGGGCGTCAACGTGAAGTTCTGATCCTTCGGGACCGGAACGAAAAGACGAGGGGTCGGGCCTTCCCGGCCCCTTTTCTTTTGCCTCTTTCGCGCGGATGAAAGCGGGGTGAGCCCAACTTCGCCCGTCGAGCGCGCCGAAGCGCTGCTGGCCGCGGACCGCCCCGACGAGGCGATCGCCGTGATGCGCGGGGCGGCCGAACGCGGCGATGTCGACGCGCTTTATCAGCTTGCCCTGTGGCATCTCATCGGCGCGCCCGTGCCGCGCGATCTGCCAGCGGCGCGCAGCTGGCTGCGCCGCGCGGTGGAGATCGGGCATGTCGATGCCGCGCTGATGGAGATCGCGCTCACCGCCAACGGATCGGGCGGCGCGGCCGACTGGCCCCGTGCGCTCGCTTTGCTGGAAGTGGCCGCCGCCGACGACCCCCTCGCGGCCGATCAGCTTCGTCTCGTTCGGGCCATGCGGATCGATACGCAGGGGCTGCCGCTCGATCCCCCGGTGGGCCGCCCCCTCTCATCCGCCCCGGACGTGCGGCTTTTCCCGGCCTTGTTCACCGCGGACGAATGCCTGCATGTCGCGCGGACGGCCGATCCGCTACTGGAGCCCGCGCGCGTGATCGATCCACGCACCGGGCGCGCCATCCCGCATCCCGTGCGCGCGGCGGACGATGGCGTGATCGGGCCGGCGCGCGAGGATCTCGCGGTGCGTGCACTCAACGCCCGGATCGCCGCCGCCAGCGGCACGCGCGTGGAACAGGGCGAGCCGCTCACCGTGCTGCGCTATGCGCCCGGCCAGCAATATCGCGCGCATCACGATGCGATCGCGCACAGCCCCAATCAGCGTGGCTGGACGATGCTTGTCTATCTGAACGAGGGATATGGCGGCGGCGAGACGATGTTCCTCGCCAACGGGCTGCGCGTGCGGGGCAGGCTGGGCGATGGCCTGCTGTTTCGCAACACCGATGCGGCCGGCACTCCCGATCCGCGCGCCACGCATGCGGGCATGCCGGTGACGGCCGGGCATAAATGGCTCTGCTCGCGCTGGATCAGGCTGGGGCCGCACGATCCCTGGACGGCGGGCTGAAGGCCATTTCGCGCGCCTGCCCGCGCGGGAGCGGGGCTTTGCGCATCGGAATCGCGATCAACGCGCTCCCGCCGTGGTGGCCGCGCCCGTCGGCATCGGCCCCGCCACGAGCAGCGGATCGATCCGCGCGCCCTGCCACGTAAGCCCCCAGTGGAGATGCGGGCCGGTGGCACGGCCGGTGGAGCCGACGAGGCCGATAATCTGGCCCTGCCGGACATGATCCCCCTGTTTCACGTCGATCCGCGACAGATGCATGATCGCGCTCATCAGGCCGAAGCCATGATCGATCATCACCAGATTGCCCTCCAGGCTGAAGGGTTTCGCCGTCGCCAGCGCGATCACGCCATCGGCCGGCGCCGCCACCGGCGTGCCGGTCGGCCGGGCGATGTCCATGCCGCCATGATAGGCGCCCTCGACCCCGCCTTTGTAGATGCGCTGGGATCCGAAGAGCGTGCTGATCCGGCCCGTCGTGGGGTAGATCATCTTCTGTCGCCAGCCGTCACTGTTGGCGTTCAGCGCGCGCGCGGCGGCGATCTGCGCCAGTTCGGCGGCGCGGATCTTCTGGTAGGCGGGGCTGGGCGACGTACCCATCGGCAACGTCGACAGGTTCGAAATATCCCAGGCGCGCTTGCCGATCGTGAGCGGCAGCCGCAGCAGGCGCCCGTCCTGGAGGCGCGCCTCCAGCATCGCATGATCGGGCGCGTCGCGATTGAAGCCGATGATGAAGCGGCCATCCGCCGCGATTCGGACAGGCTTGCCATCGAGCATCAGCAGCGCCGTGCCCGCCGGAGCGACTCCGCGCAGCAGCGTGCCCTGCGTCATGTCACCCTGTAGCCCGAACAGATCCGGGCCGACGATGCGCGGCGGCGGCGGGACGACGGGGCGGCCGGGCGGAGGCGGCGCCGTGCCCGGACCGGGGGCGACCGGCCGCCCCGCGCAACCCGCCAGCACAAGGAGGAGCGAGGCCAGCGCGGGCGCGCGCTTCAAGCCTTGCGCTCCGCCTGCGTCGAAAGCTCGCAGCTGGCATAGGGCTCCTGCCGGGCGACGCTCCAGTAGCGCAACTCGTCCAGCGGGACGCGCTCGCCGGATATCGCGCAGACGACATGATCGCCGGCCGCCATCACGCGAAACCCATTCGCCATATAGTGGAGCCGGGCGGGCCGCCCCTGCGCCATCAGCATGTTTCCGCGATCCTCTTTGCTGCCAATTCCGGGGAGATAGCGCGTCCCGCCCGCACGGCAAGCATGGGCAGCCATTTACAAGGCGGATCGTCGCGGCATGCTACAGCAATGTCGGCTGATCCGGGCCTTTCGCGGGCCTAGCCGGGCGCGCGGGCCTGGGTGCCGTGCCCTCCACCTGCACGTCCACGCGATCCGCGCCCGCGAAGACGAGCGTGACCGATCCCGCCGCGCGCACCGCGGCCCCCGTCGTCACCACGCCGCCCGCGCGATCCTCCACCCATGCATAGCCCCGCGAAAGCACCCGCTCGGGATTGAGCTGTTCGATCAGCCGCCACGTCTGGCCCAGCCGGTGCCGATCCGCCTCGATCCGCGCGGTGACGAGGCCGGGGCGCAGGCGAAGCCCGGCCAGCCTCTCCCGCCCGCGTGCCAACCGCGCCTCCAGCAGGGCCGGGCGGAGCGCACCTGCCGCATCGGCCAGTTCGCGTCGCGCCTCCGCCAACCGGCCGGAAAGCGCGCGCGGCAGCCGCTCGCCCGCCTCGTCCAGCCGCTGGCGCTGGGGTGCGAGCAATCGTTCCGGCGGCGGCAGGCGACGCGCCACCGTGGCGAGACGTTCCGCGCCATAATCGCGATAGCGCCGCGCGCAGCGGCCCGCACGCAGCCAGAGCTGCTGGATGCCATCCGCCAGATCCGCCTTCACCGGCACGGCCATTTCGGCGGCGGCGGTGGGTGTCGGCGCGCGCACGTCCGCCGCGAAATCGCAGAGCGTGGTATCCGTCTCATGGCCCACGGCCGAGATGGTGGGGATGGGAGATTCCGCCACCGCGCGCACCACCACCTCCTCGTTGAAGGCCCACAGATCCTCGATCGATCCGCCGCCGCGCGCCACGATGATGAGATCGGGCGGGCTCGCCATCCGCGCGAAGCCGCGCACCGCCGCCGCCACCTGCGCCGCCGCGCCCTCCCCCTGCACCGCCACCGGCCAAACGAGAACGTGGCTGGGGCAGCGATCCTCCAGCCGGTGCAGGATATCGCGGATCACGGCGCCGGTGGGCGATGTGACGACGCCGATCGTGCGCGGCAGGAACGGCAAAGGCCGCTTGCGATCCCGATCGAACAGCCCCTCGGCCGCCAGCGCGCGGCGCCGCTGATCGAGCAGCGCCATCAGCGCGCCCTGCCCCGCCAGTTCCATGCGCTCGATCACGATCTGGTAGCGCGAACGCCCCGGATAAGTGGTCAGGCGGCCCGTGGCGATCACCTCGGCACCATCCTCCGGCCGAAAGGCGAGCGGCGTGCCCTTCCAGATCACGCCATCCAGCGCCGCGCGATCATCCTTCAGCGTAAGATAGGAGTGACCGGAGGCGACGCGCTTGTAGCCGGAAATCTCGCCGCGCACCCGCACATGGGAGAATGTGTCCTCCACCGATCGCTTCAGCGCGCCCGAAAGCTCCGATACGGAAAGCGCGGGCGCGTTGTCGCCGGCCGCTTCCTCGGCTAGCAGCCGGCCGTTCGCATCGGGGATCGTCATGAAAGTCCTGCTTATCGGTTCGGGGGGACGCGAACATGCGCTCGCCTGGAAGCTCGCGCAATCGCCTCGCCTCACCAAACTCTATGCCGCGCCCGGCAATCCGGGCATCGCGCGCCACGCCGAGCCGGTGGATCTCGACCCTCTTCATATCGAGGCGATCGTGGCTTTCGCGCGCGACGAGAATATCGGTCTGGTTGTGGTGGGACCGGAGCAGCCGCTGGTCGCCGGCCTCGCCGATCGGCTGCGCGAGGATGGCATCCTCGTCTTCGGCCCGAGCAAGGCGGCGGCGCAGCTGGAAGGCTCCAAGGGCTTCACCAAGGATCTGTGCCGGCGCGCCGGCATCCCCACCGCCGCCTATGCGCGCTACACCGATCTGGCGGCGGCGCAGGCCGGCCTCACCCGCTTCGGCCTGCCCGTGGTGATCAAGGCGGACGGCCTCGCCGCCGGCAAAGGCGTGGTGATCGCCGAAACGGCCGGAGAGGCACAGGCCGCGCTGGCGGACATGTTCGGCGGCGGCTTTGGCGGAGCCGGCGCGGAAGTGGTGATCGAGGAATATATGACGGGCGAGGAAGCGAGCTTCTTCGCCCTTGCCGATGGAACCACGGCCATCCCCTTCGGCTCCGCGCAGGATCACAAGCGCGTGGGCGAAGGCGATACCGGCCCCAATACCGGCGGCATGGGCGCCTACAGCCCCGCCCCCGTGCTGACCCCCACGCTGGAAGCGCAGACGATGCGCGAAATCATCCTGCCCACCGTGCGCGCGATGGCCGAGGCCGGCATGCCCTATTCGGGCGTTCTCTATGCCGGCCTGATGCTGACGGCCGAAGGGCCGAAGCTGATCGAATATAATGCGCGCTTCGGCGATCCGGAGACGCAGGTGCTGATGCCGCGCTTCGACGGTGACCTGATCGATCTGATGCTGGCCGTGGCCGAGGGCCGGCTGGCGGAAATCCCGTTGCCAGAGCTGGCGCCGCGCGCGGCGCTGACGGTGGTGATGGCCGCGCGCGGCTATCCCGGCACGCCCGAAAAGGGCGGCGGGATCGAGGGCGTTGACGCGGCGGAAGCCGCCGGCGCGATCGTTTTCCACGCCGGCACCACGCTTGAGGACGGGCGCCTGATCGCGAATGGCGGCCGCGTGCTGGCGGTGACGGGCACGGGCGCCTCCGTGGCCGAGGCCCAGGCCGCCGCCTACGACGCGGTCGACCGGATCGCCTTCCCCACCGGCTTCTGCCGCCGCGACATAGGCTGGCGCGAAGTGGCGCGCGAGGCGCAAGGGCCTAACGGCTAGCTTGCGTCCCGCGACGAACGGAGGCTAGGGCCGCACCACCGCCTGCGGACCACCAGAGAGAACAGGGACGATATGGACCAGACGACGCTCATCATCATCGCCGCGATCGTGGTGGCCGTGCTTCTGGCCTTCCTCCTGCTCCGCAGTCGCAAACAGCATGTGACATTCAGGGAAACGCCCGCCGTGCCGCCGATGGCGCCCGCGCCGAAGGCCGCACCGGCTCCCGTTCCCGCGCCGGCACCCGCCGCTCCTCCATCCTCCGCGATCGAGGAAGGCCATGGCGTCGATTCCGAGATCAGCGCCGCGATCGAGGATGTCGTCGATCAGTTCATCGGCATCGATGCCCACCCTTCGGGCCAGCCCGCGCCCACGGGCGACATATTGACGACGCTCAAGGGCCTCGGCCCGAAGGCCGAAGCGCGCCTGCACGATCTGGGCGTGACGAGCTTCGAGCAGATCGCCTCGTGGAGCCTTGCCGACGTGGAGGCGATCGACTCGCAGATGGGCGCCTTCAAGGGCCGCATCGTGCGCGACAAGTGGGTCGAGCAGGCCCGCCTCCTCGCCAAGGGCGATCGCGAAACGTTCGAAGCGCAGTTCGGCAAGATCGGCTGACGGGAGCACCCCTCCCATGGCCCGGACGGATCGGATCGAGATACCGTTCCGGATCATTATCCGGCAGCCCGTTCCGAACGTTCTCCACAGCCTTCAGGCGAGGAACGGCGGCCCCCTCGATCCGAAATCCTCGCCGGACGGCGCACCGCTGCGTTTCGATTTCCCGGTGCGCATCGGGCCCGGCCCCAAATTCCATGGCGATCAGGTGCGCCCGGAAGGCCCCGTGCGCCGCTTCGTCTATATCCGCGTGGGCGATCTGGCCGGCGATGCGGCCTCGCCCTGGTCCCGCCGGATGAAGATCGACATCCACGATATCGACGAGGCGATGATCGAGCATGCCGCCCGCAGCGGCGGCGTGATCGAGACGATCATCATCGGCACCGCCAGCGACGGCACGCCCGCCTGCGCCACCATCACTCCTGCGGAACGGCGCGTCGCGGAAAGGTGATCGCCCTCGAAGATGCAGCGAGGCATCGAAGCGGGCCGAAACCGGAACGCGGCCCTCAGCCCCTCGTCACCACGTCTCCATCCTCCTTCCGGAACGTCACGGGGCCGCGTTCGAGCAGATCGAACACCGTCTCCGACGGCCGGCACAGGCGCGCACCTCTGGGCGTGACGACGATCGGCCGGTTCACGAGGATCGGGTGCCGGATCATCGCGTCGACAAGCGCATCGTCCGGCACTGCGGGATCGAGCAGGCCCAGATCGGCCGCGGGTGCCCCCTTCTCACGCAGAATGTCGCGCGGGCGCATGCCCGTGATGGCGAGCAATCGTTCGAGAAGCGCCCTGCTCCAGCCGACGGCGCGATAATCGACGATGTCGGGCCGGTAGCCAGCCGCTTCGATCATCGCGAGCGCGTTGCGCGAGGTGCCACACTCGGGATTGTGATAGATGGTAACGGGAAAGCTGTCGCTCATGGCGTGTAATCCTCCTGCATCAGCCACGGGAACAGGAGCAGGGCTGCCACGGCCCCGCCCAGTTGGCCCGCGATGAAGAGGGGGATCGAATGTGGCGCGATCCCGGCGAAGCTGTCCGTCATCCCGCGCGCGATAGTGACGGCGGGATTGGCGAAGGACGTGGAAGCCGTGAACCAATAGGCCGCAACGATATAGAGACCGATGGCCGATGGCATGGCATCCGGGCGATGGCGGCGCGTACCGAGGATCGTGCCGATCAGCCCGAACGTCGCGATCGCCTCCGCAAATCCCTGGGGCAGCCCGTCGCGCGCCTTGGTGGAAACCTCGAAAAAGGGCGCGGCGAACATCAGATGGGCCGCCCACACGCCGGCGATCGCGCCCACCATCTGCGCCGCGGCATAGAGGCTGGCCGTCGCCACCCCGATCTCGCGCCGCAACAGCAGGACGAACGTGACGGCGGGGTTGAAATGGGCACCCGAAACCGGCCCGAAAATGTGGATCAGGACGATGAGGCCGGCCCCGGTGGCGATCGTGTTCGCAAGCAGGGCCAGCGCATCATTGCCGGCGGCAAGCCGCTGGCCCATCAACCCCGATCCGACGACGATCGCCAGCAGCATCGTCGTGCCCAGGCATTCGGCGGCCAGGCGGCGCGAAAGGCTCACCCGCAGCATTGCACGTCCCGGGCGATCCGCTCCAGGGGCGCACAGATTTCAGGGCGGCCGCCACAGCAATCCGCGACGAGGAAACCGAGCAGATCGCGCATCCGATCATATTCCGCGGCATAAATGATCGATCGCCCCTCGCGGCGCAGGCGAACGAGGCCCGCATGGCCGAGGATCATGAGGTGCGTGGAAAGCGTGCTGGGGAGAACGCCGATCTCGCGCGCTATCTCCCCGGCGGGCACGCCCTCCGCACCCGCGCGTACAAGGAGCCGGAACACGGCAAGACGAGTGGCATGCGCAAGTGCCGACAAGGCCTCGACGCCCGTCGACAGATCCATCGAAGTCTCCAATCCCGTCGCCCCCTCCGCCAGTCGATATCGATTCGATATTTCGCTTATCATCGAAATATCGAATCGTCGATGGCTCGCGCGATGGCGGCGCGTGCCGTCGGCTGGACGCGGGCCGCAAAAGAAAGGGCGGCCCGTCGCCGGACCGCCCTTCCCCGATCTTTCGATCAGGTGTCTTTCGACCGAGGCCCCGCCGAAGCGGGGGCAAGTCTCCCGGGGGGCGAGCCCCCGAAAGGCTTACTTCAGCTCGACGGTCGCGCCGGCTTCCTCGAGCTGCTTCTTCAGCTTCTCGGCCTCGTCCTTGCTCACGCCTTCCTTGACGGCCTTCGGAGCGCTCTCGACGAGCGTCTTGGCTTCCGTCAGGCCCAGGCCGGTGATGGCGCGGACTTCCTTGATGACGTTGATCTTCTTGCCACCGTCGCCGGTGAGGATCACGTCGAACTCGGTCTTCTCTTCAGCGGCGGCGGCGCCACCAGCTGCGCCACCGGCGGCCGGAGCGGCAACCGCAACGGCAGCGGCGGCCGAAACGCCCCACTTCTCTTCGAGGAGCTTCGAGAGCTCGGCCGCCTCGAGGACGGTCAGCGCGGACAGGTCTTCAACAATCTTCGCGAGGTCTGCCATGATATTCTCCATGGGGGCGCGACGGCCCCGATAAGGTCAGGTGTTATGCTTCTTCCTTGGCCGCATAGGCCCCGAACACGCGGGCGAGCTGGCCGGCCGGCGCCTGAAGCACCGATGCAACCTTCGTCGCCGGAGCCTGGATGAGACCCAGGATCTTGGCGCGCAGCTCGTCGAGGCTGGGCAGCTCTGCGAGCGCCTTCACCCCGTTCACGTCGAGGACGGTCGAGCCCATCGCGCCGCCCACGATTTCCAACTTGTCGTTGGTCTTCGCGAAATCGACGACGACCTTGGCGGCCGCGACCGGATCCACCGAGGTGGACAGCGCCGTCGGCCCCGTCAGCATCTCGCTGATCGTGGCGTAAGGCGTGCCTTCGGCGGCAATGCGGGCAAGGCGGTTCTTGGCCACTTTGTAGCTGGCGCCCGCTGCCCGCATCTTCACCCGGAGCGCCGTCGACTGGGCGACGGTCATTCCAAGGTTGCGCGTGACGACCACGACGGACGTCTCGCTGAAGACTTGGTTCAGCTCTGCGACCAGCTCGGACTTCTGAGCACGATCCATTGCCATTCTCCACTCATCCGGCGATGTTTCGCCGGATGTACCAATGCACCCGGCGCGACATGCGCCGAATGCAACGAACCGCCCCGGCAGAACCGGAACGGCAAGAGTCCGAAGGGGAATGGATGCCCGACCCGAAGGGCGAACCCGTCAGGCAGACCGGCGCGGCTTGAAGGACGCGGCCGGCAAAATCTCTTCCCCGTCTAGGCAGGGCATTAAGAGGGGCATATTCCCCTCACCTGCTGTCTCGGACGGATGCCCATCGGCAAACCGACGGGCAGGTGCGGCCCCTTAGCGAATCGCGTGCGAAAGTCAATCGGATGCGGCGCAGGCATAAGGCGGAAGCCAGCAGGGCGCCCCGATTTCCCACCCGATCCTGTAGCGGTGCAACGGCAGTGCCCCGCCCGTCATGATGCCCGGCGCCGGCCTTGCACCATTGCCTGCGGGCCACGCGACGGATGGTGGAGCGTCCGGCAACCAGCGCTCCTCCCCTGCGAAGTCGCGGGTCTGGGCGATCGCCCAGACGCCGTGGACTCTCTGAACCTGGTGATATTCGACCGTGTTTCGCACCATGCCGGCCCGATCGGTTATGATCGAGCGCGCCATGTAGATCTTCCCGAATTCGCCCGGCAGGGCTTGGAATACCAGCGCGCGCGCCGGCTCATCCGGTTTGGCCTCGACCGGGACGAGGCGGATGCTCGCAGCCAACAGCACCCATGCGAACGTGGCGAGACTTGCGCGGGGAAACGCCTTCAATCCGCGCACGAACACCAGCGCGAAAAGAGCGAAAAGTGGCAGCAGCCATTTGAAATAATGAATGTTTCCATAGCGCCAGAGGCCCGGCGGCAGCAGATCGACATAAGCGAGCATCGTCGCGGCATAAGCCAGCATGGGCAGGATGATCGTGAAGGCAGCCAGACGCCTGTCCGGTCGGCAGGCGATCGTGACGAGCATGCCTGCCGCACCGAGGATCATCCAGGGGCACAAGGCCAGCAGGCTGAGGCCCGCGGGGAACCATGGCTGCGGCTCCACGATCAGCACATAGGCCTTCCACGGAAGCCATGCGAGCTTCAGGCCATAGGCGGCCGACAATTCCATATAGCGCGTCGGCCGCAGGCCGTAGATGACGAGATGGAGCACGCCATAGATCAGGATCGCAACCGTGCCGGATGCCACGGCTCACGCCACCGCCGATCGCGAAAGACCAGCGTTGCGCACACGATCGCGCCGGTTACCGCGCCAACCAGCGCATCTCCGGGACGCGCGATCGGAAGCGCCGCAAGAACACACCCGAAAATGGCGGCGCGCGCGTCGCCTCGGGCGCAGCCGGCCAGCGTGTCGAGCGCCAGCCCCAGTGCCAGCCAGATCAGGGCGGCGGAAAGCGTCGTCGTCCATGGCACCACCCAGGCAACGTTGATCGCCGGATAAAGAATGGTCGTCCCGATGAAGAGCAGGGCCGCCGGCAGGCGTTCCACATCGAAATGCGCCGCCACGCGAAGAAAGCCCGCCAGCGCAAGCAGCAGATAAAGGCATCCGGAGATCAGAAAGGGCGCGTGCGGCGTGAGAACGTGGAACGGCACTTCGAGCAACGGGTAGAGCAAGGGATACCAATGTTCGCCCGGCTCGAGACGTCCGGCCGCAAACGCCGCGATCGATCGCAGATACTGGCTCTGATCCCAGCTGTCATACCAGTAGGCCACCCGCCAGCGGGACTGGACGAGGGTCAGCAGCATCATCACCGCATAGGCGCCGGCGGCGAACAGATAGGGCAGAAGGCGGCTCACGCGGGCGCGGATCGAAATTGCCTCCATATGCCTGCGTCTTCCGGATAGTCGGCTGGTCGCTAGCCCGGAAAAGGTTAACGGCTTGCCAAGCCGCCTGCCCTGCCCGCCCGCATCAGCAGCGTGTAGCTGGCCATCGCGCCAAACAGACCGACGAACCAGGCATAGGCATAGAGCCCGCTCCAGAAGGCGCCGATGCCGGCCCCGATCGCCGGAAAGGCGGTGGCGACAAAGCCCGGCAGATTGGGCAGGACACCGGCGGCGAAGGCGATCAGGGCAGCCGGATTCCAGCCGGCGCGATAGCGATAGGCGCCTTCCTCCCGATACAGCGCCTCCACCTCGATCCGGCCACGGCGGACGATCCAGTAATCGGCGATCAGGATACCCGCGATCGGCCCGAGCAACGCGCCATAGCCCGTCAGCCAGACGAAGATGAAACCGCCCGTCGTCTCCAGCAATTTCCACGGCATCATGACCACGCCGATCAGCGCGCTGATGAGCCCGCCCGTGCGGTAGGAAATGCGCGAGGGCGCCAGCGACGAGAAATCATAGGCCGAACAGACCAGATTGGCGGCGATGTTGCACGAAATGGTATCGATGCTGATGACGATCAGGCCGAGCAGCACGAACGGCCCGGAGAGCGTGCCGGCAAGCTTCACCGGATCCCAGATCGCCTGCCCATAGATGACGACCGTGGCCGATGTGGTGATGACGCTGGCCAGCGCGATCAGCCCCATCGTGGGCGGCAGGCCCATCGCCTGCCCGATCATCTGATCGCGCTGGCTGCGGGCGAAACGGGTGAAATCCGGAATATTGAGAGCCAGCGTTCCCCAGAAGCCGACCATCGCCGTCAGCGTCGGCCAGAAGACGACCCAGAATTGCCCCGCTCTGGCACCGCCGGGCGCGAAGGCCGAGGGAGCCGAGAAGATCGGCCCGAAGCCGCCTGCCCGGCTCACCGCCCACCAGACGAGCGCCAGGCAGACGAGGATCTTGATCGGCGCCGTCCAGGTTTCCAGCCGCCGGATCGTCGTCAGCCCCTTGCGGACGAAGAAGAGCTGGAGAAGCCAGAAGGCGAGGAAGGCTGCGAACTGCCCCGCGCCTATCCCCAGCGCGGGCAAGGCCGCGCCCGAAAGATCGCGGCCGAGGAAGATGCCGAGCAGGGTGAGCAGCGCCTCGCCGCCGATCCACGTCTGGATGCCATACCAGCCACAGGCGACGAGCGCGCGGGCGATCGCGGGCACGCGCGCGCCGCTGGTGCCGAAAGAGGCGCGAGCCAGCACAGCAAAGGGCACGCCATAGCGCGCGCCGGCATGGCCGATCAGCGTAAGCGGCAGGAGCAGCACCAG
This sequence comes from Sphingomonas sp., assembly GCF_003248515.1. Taxonomy (GTDB): domain Bacteria; phylum Pseudomonadota; class Alphaproteobacteria; order Sphingomonadales; family Sphingomonadaceae; genus Sphingomonas_I. The sequence goes on along the minus strand of NZ_QFOB01000002.1, from coordinate 198,782 downwards.
ATTGCCCAGCAGCACGGTGAGCGTCGCCTGCGCTGCCGACATGCCCTGTTCGATCAGGCCCGAGGCGAGCATCCAGCTGGGCACGGCGACGACCATGCCCACCCAGAGGGCGGCGAAATGATACCAGGCCCAGGTCCGCTGTTCGGGGCCGGTGGGCGCGAGATCCGGATTCCAGAGGGATGCCGAGCGATCGGCGGCGGGCGCGTCCACCGCGGTCAGAATTCCACCTCGAGTTCCTGCAGCTCGACCGGCTCGGCCTTCGCCGCCGCGATCCATTCCTGCATCGGCGCCCAGGCCATGATCGTATCGCGATAGGCGGCCGCCCCGTCGCCCAGCGGCACGTCATAGGTCACGAAGCGGGTCGCCACCGGCGCATACATCGCATCGGCGATGGTGGGTTTCTTCCCGAACAGGAAGGGGCCGCCGTAGCGCTTCAGGCAATCGCCCCAGATTTCCTCGATCCGCTCGATATCGGGCTTCGCGCCCGAGAAGATCTTGAAGTTCCGGAATTGCGAATGGAGGTTCATCGGCAGCGCCGAGCGCAGATTGAAGAAGCCCGAATGGATCTCCCCAGTGATCGATCGGCAATGCGCGCGCGCCTTGGGATCGGCCGGATACATGCCGGCTTCGGGAAACACCTCGTTCAGATAGCCGGCAATCGCGAGCGTATCCCACACGCTCACCCCATCATGCGTGAGCCGGGGGACGCGGACCGAAGGGGACAGCAGCAGCAATTCCGCCCGCGAATCGGCGTCGACCGGTATCAGTTCCTCCTTCACATCCAGCCCGGCCAGTTTGCACAGCAGCCAGCCGCGCAACGACCAGGACGAATAATTCTTGCTGGAAATCGTCAGCGTCGCGCTCATGATCGCCTCACCCCCGCCGGCTCGATGATCGTAGTTGTGGCGCACCGCAGCAAAAAAGCCTAGGCCCATGCCCACCGTTTGGGGGAACGGCTGCACGATGCTGTACGAAACCTACCAGACCTTCACGGATTTCATGGCCCCGGTGAGGCTGGGCGCTCGGCTGGCGCTGATGGGCGAGACGGCCGCGAACGAGTCGCCGGTCGGACGCAGCGCGATGGCGCTCGCGCATATCGTGGCCGAAACGAAGCTTTCGCATCATCGCCCGCCCTATCGGATCGACAGCGTGGTTTCCGGCAACCGCACGCTGCGCGTGCACGAAGAGGTGGCGCTCTCGCTGCCCTTCGGAAACCTGCTCCACTTCGTACGCGAGGATGCGGAGCCCAAGCCGAAGATGCTGGTGGTGGCGCCGCTTTCCGGCCATTTCGCGACGTTGCTGCGCGATACCGCCGCGACCTTGCTGCGCGATCATGACGTGTACATCACCGACTGGAAGAATGCGCGCGACGTGCCGCTTTCGGCCGGCGCCTTCGGCTTCGACGATTATGTGGACTATGTGATCCGCTTTCTCGAGACGATCGGTCCGGGCGCGAACCTGATCGCCGTATGCCAGCCCTGCGTGCAGGCGCTCGTGGCCGTGGCGGTGATGGCCGAGGACGATCATCCCTGCCAGCCGCGATCGATGACGCTGATGGGCGGCCCGGTGGATACGCGCGTGGCGCCCACCACGGTGAACGCGCTCGCCACATCGAAGCCGCTCGAATGGTTTCGCGAAACACTGATCGGCCGCGTGCCGATGCGCTATGCGGGCCGGGGCCGCGAGGTTTATCCGGGCTTCATGCAGCTTACGGCCTTCATGTCGATGAACATGGGCCGCCACATGGCGCAGCATCGCAAGCTCTATCAGCAGATGGCAGACGGCGAGGACGGCCATGTGATCCGCGAATTTTACGATGAATATTTCGCGGTGCTGGATCTGACGGCGGAATTCTATCTGGAAACGGTGGACAAGGTGTTCCAGCGCGCGCTGCTGGCGAAAGGCGAGCTGGATTATCGCGGCGCCCGCGTGCGGCCGGACAAGATCCGCAAGACGGCGCTGCTGACGGTAGAGGGCGAGCGCGACGACATTTGCGCGGTCGGCCAGACGGCGGCCGCGCACGATCTCTGCTCGTCGCTACGCCCCCATCTGAAGCGGCACCATCTGCAGCCGGGTGTCGGCCATTACGGCGTCTTTTCCGGCCGCAAATGGGAAAATCAGGTCTATCCGCAGGTGAAGAGCCTGGTGCTGGCGGTGAACTGATCGCTCAGCCCGCGATCGCGTCCCGCAGGGCCTGAACCTGCATATTGAGCGCGACGAGATCGGCCAGCGTCATGCCCGATCGCGCGAGCAGCGCCTCGCCCAGGCAGCCACACTCCTCCCGCAGCGCGCGGCCACGATCCGTGAGCCCCACATGCACCTGTCGCTCATCCTTCGGATTGCGCGAACGGGCGACGGCGCCAGACGCCTCCAGCCTCTTCACGAGCGGCGTGACCGTGCTCGATTCGAGCGCGAGCCGATCGGCGATCGCGCCGATCGTGCGGCCATCCTCCTCCCATAAGGCGTGCAGCACCAGATATTGGGGATAGGTGAGCCCCAGCGCATCCAGCATCGGCTTGTAGGCGCGATTGATCGCCATGGATGCCGAATAAAGCGAAAAGCACAGCTGGCTATCGAGCGGCAGGGCAGCGGACATCATCATTCTCCCCAACCGGCGAGCCTCGCCCGCCAATTAAATATCGCGATAAATAATGTCTGGACAAGGAAAGGCAACGCCTCTATCTAATGATTATCGCGATAATGAATATGGCGATATTAGATGGAGTTCGGGATATGTCGATCGATGTGAAATATCGGACGCGCGCCACCGCCACCGGGGGCCGTGAAGGCAAGGCGCGCAGCGAAGATGGCCGGCTGGACGTCACCCTCTCGCTCCCAAAGGAACTGGGCGGCGCCGGCGGCCCCGGAACGAATCCGGAGCAATTGTTCGCAGCGGGCTATTCGGCCTGCTTCATCGGCGCGATGGGCGTTGCCGCCCAGCAGCTGAAGGTGAAGCTGCCGGCGGACGTGAATGTGACGGCGACGGTGGGCATCGGCCCGCGCGCGGCCGGCGGCTTCGGCATCACCGCCGATCTGGAGATCAGCCTGCCCGGCCTGGATCGCGCCGTGGCGGAAGAGTTGGTCGCGACCGCGCACCAGATCTGCCCCTATTCGAACGCGACGCGGGGCAATTTGGATGTCGGCCTGACCGTGGCGTGACCTGGATGGGAGGGGCGGACGGACCCGCCTGCCCCTCCCGCCTGCCCGATCCTTTCAGGGCATCGGCACCGAATAGACCGTGAAGAGGCCCGGATCCTGGCCGGCCATTTCCGCCGCGCGGAAGCGGAGCTTCGCCACCACCCCATAGGCCCTCCCCTTCCAGGCGATGGCGGATGTGGTGCCCGGCAGGCTGCCCGGCAGCATCCGCACCTCGAGCCGATTGCCCGGCATGACCACCGCTTCGGAAATGCCGCCCTGCTCGCCATTTTCGCCGAACAGAAAGCGCCCCTTGGCAACGAAGCGCAGGCCATCCGGATGATCGAGCGGGCGGGATGGGGCCAGTTCCACCAGTTCGCCGGGCGCGCCATCGCCGTTCGGCTTCACGCGAAAGACCCGGTTCGAGCGGACCGAACTCAGATACAGCGTGCCATCGGTATCGAAAGCGATGCCGTCGACCCCGGCAAGCCCTGGATCGCTCAGCCAGATATCCAGCGCGGGCGCACCCTTGCGGAGCCGGATGATCCGGCCGCTGGCGGTTTCGGCGATATAGACGGTGCCGTCCGCGCCGATGGCCATATCGTTGCAGACATCCTTCGCGCCGCCCGGCATCTGCCAGCGCCCCCTGGGTGCGCCCGTCTTGAGATCATAGGCGAACAGCGAGGAGCTGCGATCGCGCACATCATCGGGATCGCCCGCGTGCGGCCTGCCGCATGCCCACAGGATTCCCGCCTTTTCATCCGGCAAGACACCCAGCATCGCGACCATGCCGCTGCGCGCGGGCGTGAGCCATTCGGTGGCGACGGCATCGCCCGGCCGCGCGCGCCAGATGGCGCCATCATCCGCGCCGCTGACGAACAGATCGCCTGCGCGCGTGACGGCGATGCTTTCCGGAAAGATGCGCCCGCGCGGAAAGCCGATCGGATCGGCTGGCCCTGCGCCGACAAGCAGCGTCATCGCCGCAACGATGAGCGGCCCTCGCATGCCGAGCCCCATTTCGCCTCTCCCTCTCCGGATCCGTTCATACGACGACTGTATACAATTCTGCACGGATCGGCGTTGGGCGGCAAGACCCGCCGGAACGAAGCAGGACCAGGTCCATTCTCGTGTTGCGATCGATGTCCGGCAGGCAACCGGCGCTGCCGCGACACCGGGTGTCGCGTCCCGGGCAACCCTCGTCCCTTCCCATCGTTATGTGCGGATAAGGAGACTGACGATGCGGAAACTGCTCATCCTGGCGATGCTCGCCACCACCACGACCACGGTGGCTATCGGCCCTGTCGGCGTGGCCTCGGCCCAGGAGCGCCGCTATGATCGCGACCGCGAATATCGCGGACGGGATCGCCGCTATTACCAGAATTGCAAGAAGAGCAGCGGCACGACCGGCCTTGTCGCGGGTGGCGCCGGCGGCGCGCTGGCCGGCAATCTGCTGGGCGGCGGCACCATCGGTACGATCGCCGGCGGCGTCGGCGGCGCGCTCCTCGGCAAGCATCTCGACAAGAAGCATGACGCCGCCCAGAATCGGAAGAACGGCTGCTGACGCTCAACCCGGCTCGTCCGGTTCGCGCTGGACGATCCATTCGTGGCTCTCGACGATCACGGATCGGACCGGGCTTCCGTCTTCGTCCCGCGCGGGGCGAAAGCGGAAGCGATCTTCGATCAGGCGGCAGGTCAGACCATCGACGACCGGAATGCCGCTCGTGCGATCGATCCGGCAATCGGTGACGCGCCCGTCCGTGCCGACGGCATAGCGGACGCCGACCTTTCCGTTCCAGCCCGTCGCGCGCAGATCCGCCGGAAGATCGCGGAAGGACAGGCGCCCCCGGATCCAGCGCGGGGGCGTGCCATCGCCGTCACCGCCCCGGCCGCCTCCTCCAGCGCCCTCGCCCTGGCCGCCCGCCCCTCGCCCGGGACCGGGCCGATCGGATGCGCCGGAATTGGCTGCCATGCCGATATCGGGCGCGGGCGCGGCGACCAGAGGTGGCGGCGCGACCGGCAGGACCGGCGGGGCAGCGACGATCTCGGTCGCCTTGTTCTTCAGGTTGCGTGGCGATGGGGCGCCCTTCGCGCGTTCCCGAAGAGCCACTGGCCTGGCGCGAGGCGCAGGCGGAATGGGCGTGCGCACGTCGACCAGCGCCAGCGCGGTTTCCCGTATCCGCGTGACCGGCACATCGAACGCACCCAGCAGCAAGGCGGCCGCCGAGGCCAGGATGGCGGCGGTGCCGGCTCCGGCCAGGATCCTGTCACGGGCGGGTGTGCGCATCGCCCATCAACGCATGCATCAGCATAGATGCGCCATGAATGCCGTCCGGCAGCGCCAAAAGAAAAGGGCCGGGGATCACTCCCCGGCCCTTCCCGTTTCACTGAGGCTTTAAGGCTCAGGCCGTCGCGACTTCCGTCACGTCAACCTTGATGCCCGGGCCCATCGAGGAGGAGATGGCAACCTTCTTCAGGTACTTGCCCTTCGCGCCCGTGGGCTTGGCCTTCACCACCGCATCGACCAGCGCGTCGAAATTCGCGCGCAGATCTTCCGCCGGGAAGCTCGCCTTGCCGATGCCGGAGTGGATGATGCCGGCCTTCTCGACGCGATATTCGACCTGGCCGCCCTTGGCGTCCTTCACGGCCTGCGCGACGTTCATCGTCACCGTGCCGAGCTTCGGGTTCGGCATCAGGCCCTTCGGACCCAGCACCTTGCCGAGACGGCCGACGAGGCCCATCATGTCCGGCGTCGCGATGCAGCGATCGAAATCGACCGTGCCGCCCTGGATCGTCTCGAGAAGATCCTCGGCACCGACGATCTCGGCACCGGCAGCCGTGGCTTCCTCAGCCTTGGCGCCGCGCGCGAAGACGGCGACGCGCACATCCTTGCCCGTGCCCTTCGGCAGATTGACGACGCCGCGGACCATCTGGTCGGCGTGACGCGGATCGACGCCGAGGTTCAGGGCGACCTCGATCGTCTCGTCGAACTTGGCGGTGGCGTTGGTGCGGGCGAGGGCGATCGCCTCGTTCACGCCATACAGCTTCTCGCGGTCGATGGTGGTGGCCAGAGCCTTGGCCTTCTTCGTCAGCTTGGCCATGTTCAGCCCTCCACCACTTCGAGGCCCATCGCGCGGGCGGAGCCTTCGATGATCTTCGTCGCCGCATCGATATCGTTGGCGTTCAGATCCTTCATCTTCGCGGTCGCGATCTCGGAGATCTGCGAGCGCTTGATCTTGCCCGCAGACACCTTGCCCGGCTCCTTCGAACCCGACTTGAGGCCGGCGGCCTGCTTGATCAGATAGGTCGCCGGCGGCGTCTTCGTCTCGAACGAGAAAGAGCGATCGGCATAGACGGTGATCACGGTCGGCAGCGGCGTGCCGACGGCTTCACCAGCCGTCTGCGCGTTGAACGCCTTGCAGAATTCCATGATGTTCACGCCGCGCTGACCGAGCGCGGGGCCGATCGGCGGCGACGGATTGGCCTTGCCGGCCGGCACCTGCAACTTGATGTAACCCGTAATCTTCTTCGCCATGATTACCTCCTATGGCTTAGCGGTGCTGACGGCGGGCCGAAACCTGCCTCCCGCGGATCTGCTCGCTACATGCTCCTGCCAAAGCTGGAACCCAGGGCCGCGAGCGCAGCGCCTGATACTCTGGATCCCCGCATGTGCGGGAATGCCGGAATGCTTATTTGACGCGTTCGACCTGCTCGAATTCCAGTTCCACAGGCGTCGCGCGGCCGAAGATCGAAACCGAAACCTTCACGCGGCTGCGATCGAAATCCAGTTCCTCGACCACGCCGTTGAAGCTCGCGAACGGGCCGTCCAGCACCTTGACCGAATCGCCAATGTCGAAATCGACCTTGATCTTGGTCTTGGCGGGGGCGGCGGCGGCCTCCTCCTTGGTGTTCAGGATGCGCGCGGCCTCCGCATCGGAGATCGGCTGCGGCTTGCCCGAGGATCCCAGGAAGCCGGTCACCTTCGGCGTATTCTTCACGAGGTGATAGACATCGTCGTTCATCGCCAGCTTCGCGAGCACATAGCCCGGGAAGAATTTGCGATCCGACGTCACCTTCTTGCCACGGCGAACCTCGGTGACCTTCTCGGTCGGAACCTCGACCGCCTCGACCAGCGTTTCGAGGCCGAGCCGGGTCGCGTCGGTGAGGATCTGCTCCTTCACCTTGTTCTCGAAGCCCGAATAAGCGTGGATGATATACCAGCGCGACATAGTTCTAGACGAGCCTCAACCCTGTACGAGCGACAGCAGGAACTTGACGATCCGGCTGAAGCTCCAATCGACGACGAAGAAGAAAATGCTGAGCACAAGCGTCAGCACCACCACCATCACGGCGGTCATCACCGTCTCGCGGCGGCTCGGCCAATAGACCTTGGCGGTCTCGGCCTTCACCTGCTGGATGAATTCTGTGGGACTGACCTTCGCCACGGCGCGCTTTCTTCCTTGATTCCTGAACGGGCATGGGACCGCCGCCCGGTCCTCGTCGGAGCCGGTGCGATCCATCCACGCTTTCGGATTGGCGGGCCAGATAGACCTTTGGCGCTCCGGACGCAAGACGCCTCCCTTGGGGTGCCGGTCGGGCGGAATGGCCGGTCTTGCCTCTCGCTTCCGCCCGGCTAGTTTCGCTCAGGGGATCCCGCATCGACGTGTCGCGGGATGAGACGAGCTTTTGGGGGTAGAATGGTTCTGGTGAAGGCGACGGCGCTGCTCGCGCTCGTCGCGGTGGGTGGCGGAACGGCCCGTGCGGCCGATCCGGTGGCGGAAGCATTCGGCGTGCGGCCCGGCGTGGAACAGGCATCCCTCTCTCCGGACGGGATGAAGGTGGCCTTCATCGTGCCCACGAAGGGCCAGGGATCGACCCTGTTCACCGTGAGCACCGAGGAAGGCGCCGCGCCGCGCCCGGCACTGGCCGTGCCGGGAACGCCGGACCGGCTTTCGGGCTGCAAGTGGATCTCGAACAGCCGCCTCGTCTGTAGCGTCTGGGGAATGAAGAAATCTCCCGATTTCACACGACCTTATTCTTATGGGCGCCTAGTGTTCGTCGATACATCTGGCGCCAACCAGAAAATGCTGAAGGTCGACTCGGTCCTCGATTGGCTACCTGGCTCGGAGGGGCAGATCCTCATCGCTACGGGCTATCGTAACTATCTTGGCGTCTCGAAGATCGACGGGCAGAGTCTCCGGACCGAACCAGTCGAACAGCCGAGGCTCAACGCGGCCGAATATATCACAGACGGCAAAGGGGCCGTCCGTATAACAGGCTATATTCGTATTGCCGGCCAAACCGGTCAGGCGACGGGAGGCTACACATACCGATACCGAACTCTGGACTCGCGTGAATGGCGAACCCTGGGTGATTATGACTCTGTAACCCGTGAGGGATTTAATCCGCTCGCGGTCGATCCAGAGAGCAACGTCGCTTACGGATTCCGAAAGCTGAACGGGAGACTGGCGCTTTACACGCATTCACTGGATGGGTCGGACACCGAAACGCTCATCCTCTCGCACCCGCAGGTCGACATGGACGGACTGGTGCGGATCGGCCGCAAGCGGCGCATCGTCGGCGCCAGCTATGCGACGGACGGCCGCGAGATCGTCTATTTCGATCCGGCCCTGAAGGCGCTGCGCGCCGCGCTGGGCAAGGCGCTGCCCCAGGCGCCGATCGTCAGCATCGTCGATGCGAGCGAGGATGAGAGCAAACTGCTGCTGATCGCCGCATCGGACAATGATCCCGGCACCTATTATGTGTTCGACAAGGGAACCAAACAGCTCAAGCGCCTGCTGGAGGTGCGCCCGCAGTTGGCGGAACGTACGCTCGCCACCGTCCGGCCGATCACGCTGACAACGCGCGACGGCACCGCCATTCCCGCCTATCTCACGCTGCCGCCGGGCAGCACCGGCAAGGGGCTGCCGGCGATCGTGATGCCGCATGGCGGTCCGGCCGCGCGCGACGAATGGGGTTTCGACTGGCTGCCCCAATATTTCGCGGCGAAGGGCTATGCCGTGCTCCAGCCGAACTTTCGCGGATCGGAAGGCTATGGCGACGATTTCCAGATGGAAAATGGCTTCAAATCGTGGCGCACGTCGATCGGGGACGTCGTGGACGCCGGCCAGTGGTTGATCCGGGAAGGCATAGCCGATCCGAAGCGGATCGGGATCGTCGGCTGGTCCTATGGCGGCTATGCGGCGCTGCAATCGGCGGTGATGGCGCCCGATCTTTTCAAGGCGGTGGTCGCGATCGCCCCGGTGACGGATTTCGCGACCTGGCGCGAGGAATCGCGCAACTGGTCCAACCACCGGATCATGACAGATTATGTGGGGCCGACTATGGCGGAGGCCTCACCCGCGCAGAACGCGGCGAGGATCAAGGCGCCCGTGCTGCTGGCGCACGGCACGCTGGACAGCAACGTGAGCTATGCCGAGTCTACGCTGATGAAGGCGAAGCTGGAAGCGGCGGGCGCGAAACCGGAACTGCTGACCTTCCCCGAACTGGATCACCAGCTGGAGGACGGGGCCGCCCGCGCGGATCTGCTGGAGCGAAGCGACGCGCATCTGCGCAAGGCTTTCGGCATGTGAGAGACTGCCTGGGGAGGCGCCGATGCGCGCATTCCCAAGCGGGATCGGCTGGCGCCCCCTTTCGGGGAAGATCAGCCGAAAATGGCAGGAGTGGGGGGACTCGAACCCACGGCCCTCGGTTTTGGAGACCGATGCTCTACCAACTGAGCTACACTCCTCCGCAGAGGTGGAGGGGCGCATAGCGGCGCCCGACGGAACGCGCAAGGGCATCGATCCCGCTGGCACGATCGCGCCGAGGCGGCGCTCCCGCGAATGAGGGAACCCGGCACTTCCGGACGCGACGCCCGGAAACGCTGGGCTCCCGCTTCAGCAGGAGCATCACCGCATCAGCCCTGCTGGGCGACGAGCACCTCGGCCACCTGCACCGCGTTAAGCGCCGCGCCCTTGCGCAGATTGTCGCCCACCACGAAGAAAGCGAGGCCGTTCGCCACCGTGGGATCGGGGCGGACGCGGCCGACGAAAACGGGATCGCGGCCGGTGGCCTCCAGCGGATTCGGCACTTCGCTCACGACTACGCCCGGCGCATCCTGCAACAGCGCCAGCGCCGCATTCACCGAAATGGCACGCTCGAACTCGGCATTGATCGAGATCGAATGGCCGGTGAAGACGGGCACGCGGACGCAGGTGGCCGAAACGGTGAGATCCGGCAGATCGAGGATCTTGCGGCTCTCGTCGCGCAGCTTCAGCTCTTCTTCGGTATAGCCATCCTCGCCCAGCACATAATTGAGCGGCACGACATTGTAGCCGATCGGCACCGCCCACTTGCGCACGGGGCCGAGATCGGCCGCGGCACCGTCCATCGCCAGCCTGTCGCAATCCGCGGCACCCGAGGCGATCTGGTCGCGCAGCACTTCGACCCCCTCCATGCCGCCGCCCGACACCGCCTGATAGGTACTGGCGACCAGCCGCTTCAGGCCAGCCGCCTCGTGCAGCACCTTCAGCACCGGCATGGCTGCCATCGTGGTGCAGTTCGGATTGGCGACGATGCCCTTGGGAATGGTGCGCAGGGCCTTGGGATTCACCTCGGCCACCACCAGCGGCACCTCCGGATCCGAGCGCCAGGCGGAGCTGTTGTCGATCACGATCGCGCCGGCCGCCGCCACCCTGGGCGCCAGCGCCTTCGAGGTGGAGCCGCCCGCCGAGAAGAAGACGATGTCGAGACCGGCGAAATCGGCGGTGGCGGCATCTTCCACCACCACGTCGCGATCGCGGAAGCGGATGGTGGATCCGGCCGAGCGGGCGGACGCGAACAGGCGCAGGCCATCGAGCGGGAAATCGCGCTCGGCCAGCAGCTTCGTCATCATCGTGCCGACAAGGCCGGTGGCACCGACGACGCCGACATTGGGAAGGCCATCGCGGCCACGGAAGCTGGTCATGGGAAATGCGTCTCCTGGTGGGTGCGGAGGCGCGGAGGTGGTTGGTCCCGTTTGGGAGCCGCCCCGCGCTTCGGCGGGGCTGTGTCCGGTGCGCCTAGCGGGAAAGCCCCAGCGCAGCACGGACCGCCCCGCTCGCGCGGGTCGGCTTGATGCTAATCGCTTTGATGGTGGCGACGGACATGGAGCGCCGGTTAGCGGGGGAAAGTACGCATGTAAATAACGCCGCGAGCCATTTCGGCATCTTAAATGGAAACCGGCGCCAATCATCGCTACTTTGCGGCCAATGCTGCGCGCATCCCGTTCAGATCCCCATCCGCCAGTGTGGCACAGGCCGGGGTGCACGGCCCGCACCCCGGGGCATATTGCCCACGGCAGCCGGGAATCGGCCCGGACCCGCGCCGGGATGACGGACGGAAGAGCCGGAATGCGCTGCGCATGAGCAAGCCCGGCGCGCGAAGCAGCATCGCCCCTCCCCCTCCTCCGACACGGCCGGAGCCGCATGAATGCTGCGGGCGGGGCTGCTGCCCGTGCATCTTCGATTATTATAACGATGCGCTTGCCCGCTGGCGGGAGGCGATGCGGGCGCTCGGCATGGAGCCGCCGGACATCATGGATGCGAAACCCTGGCAGAATCGCTGATCCGGCACTCGCGACCGTTGGCAGCGGCCCGGCTTCAGGGTTAGGCTGCGAATATGGCCGAGCTGGACCCCGATCTGCTGCTGCGCGCTTATTCGGTCGGCGTGTTTCCGATGGCGAACAGCCGCGAGACGGATGATGTCTTCTGGGTGGAGCCGAAGAAGCGGGGCATATTGCCGCTCGATCGTTTCCACCTTTCCCGCAGCCTGGCCAAGACACTCCGGTCCGGCCGCTTCACCACCACCGCCGATGCCGCCTTCGGCGACGTCGTCGCCATGTGCGCCGAGCCGACGCCGACCCGGCCGGATACCTGGATCAATCCGCAGATCGAGATCGCCTATGGCGAATTGCACCAGCGCGGCTACGCCCATTCGATCGAAACGTGGGAGGATGGCCGGCTGGTGGGCGGGCTCTATGGGGTGAGGCTGGGCGCGGCCTTCTTCGGCGAAAGCATGTTCAGCCGCGCGACTGATGCCTCGAAGGTCGCGCTCGCGCATCTCGTCGCCCGCCTCAGGGTGGGAGGCTTTCGTCTGCTCGACTGCCAGTTCCAGACCAGCCACCTCGCCTCGCTCGGCGCGATCGAGATCGGGCGGGCCGATTATGTCGTGCTGTTGGACGAGGCGCTGGGCCTGGGCTCGGCCGTTTCTGCGGCGGGCGCCTTGGCGGCGGGATCGGCCGACTTCTTCGCGCTCGACCGGGCCGTTCCCGGCGAAGAGCCGGCGACCACCGTGGCCGGCCCGGTTTCCGCATGCCGCATCGTGCAGCTCTTGGGCCAGACATCCCAATAGGGATTTTCCACCACGTTGAGCGACGGGCTTTCCTTGTAGAGCCAGCCCGAGAAGATCCGCCGCCACTGGCCGTCCGTCCCGTGCAGATCGGCCTGGATGAAGGCGCCCGTCAGCTGTTCCGGCTCCCAGTCCGCCGTCTGATCGCAGGCGCGCAGGCGCACGATCAGCGGGCCAACGCGCTTCGCTTCACCCGGGCGCATCGTGAGATCACGGGACGTGCCGTCGCGCTTGTTGAGCACACCGATCACGGCGACACGCTCGGCCATGGGCGTATCGGCCTTGGCGAGCGGCGGCGCGGCGGGCCTGGGGGCGGCCTTTTCCACCGTCGCCGGCGCGGTTTCGTTGGCGAGGGCGGCATCCGGCACGAGCGGGGCCGTTTCGCTCCCGTTCGACGGCGCCTGGATCGCCACCGCGGCGCCGAGGCCGATCGCCCCGGCGAGGATCGCCGCCAGCGCCAGCGCGCCGGTCCTGCCCATCATCACGGAGCCTTGTCCGCAGCCCCTTCGGTGGGCGCGGCGGGCTTGTTGATGAACTGGCCGATCAGCGCCATCAGATCCATCGCCCCCTGCGTATCCGTGATCGTGTCGCCACTCTTCAGCAGCGTTTCGGAGCCGCCAGGCGTCAGCGAGACGAAGGTGCTGCCAAGCAGCCCTTCGGACGTGATCGACGCGCTCGAATCGGCCGGCAGCTTCACCGAAGGATCCAGCGCGAGCGTGACCGAAACCTGGAAGCTCTGCGGATCCAGCTTCTGCCCCGTGACGCTGCCCACCTTGAGACCGGAAACGCGCACATCCGTGCCAACGCTCACGCCGCTGGCATTGGGGAAGAGAGCGTTGACCTTGTAGCCGCCGGCATAACTGCCGCCGCCCGTATGCTTCCAGGCGAACAGGATGAAAAGACCCGCCAGGACGACGACGAGAAGGCCGACGATCGCCTCGCCGGCATTCTCGCGGAAGAGGCCCTTCATGGGTTGCCGGGGCTCCACGCCTCATAATCGCCGGTGGCGGCGGCGCGATTCCCGCCCCGCTCCAGCGCGCCCGCCGGGCGGAAGGCCGCCACGGTGCCGGTCAGGTTGGGGAGCGATTCCTTTTCCCAGATGCGCGCGGGCGGCAGCGCATCGGGCACCAGATCGGTCGTATGATGCAGCCAGCCATGCCATTCCGCCGGCACGCGGCTCGCGTCGTTCGATCCCTTGTAGATCACCCAGCGCCGGCTGAAGCCGTTCGAGGCCGTCTTGCTCTCGAAATAGGCGTTGCCCAGATCGTCCGTGCCGACAGACCGGCCGTTGCGGCGGCTGAACAGGAGGGTTCCGACGGTGGCACCTTCCCACCAGGTGAAGATTTTCATCAGCACAGACATGGTTTTGCGCTTAGCCGCTTACCGGGCGCGAGCGCAACCGGCGCCTACACATCCGGCCGCCGCCTGCCGCAAATTTTACCAGCGAACGAGATCGCCCGCGACGATCCCCTGCTTCGCCGCTGCGCCGCCGTTCAATTCCAGCACGGCGGCCACCGGCTCGCGACACTCGATCAGATCCAGCGAGAGCGGCTGGGCATTGGCCGCGATGCTGATGATTCGCCGATCCGGGCCGATGAACACCAGATCCAGCGGCAGATAGGTGTTTTTCATCCAGAAGCTTACCGGGCGCGCGGGATCCATCGGAAAGATCATGCCATGATCCGCCGGCATCGTGCGGCGATACATGAGGCCGGTTTCCTGCTGATCGGGCGTGGCCGCCACCTCAACCCGGAAACGCCGGACCTTGCCCTTGCCCGTGATGCTGAGCGGCACCGCCTTCAGCGATTGGGCGGCAGCGGCATATTCCGCCGAGGCGGGCGCGGCCGACGCAAAAAGCAGGAGCGCGGCCAGCGCCGCACCGAACGCGCGAATCATACCCGCTCGACGAGGACGGCGAGCGGCCCCTTGCGCCCCTCCGCGATGCGCGCGCGCAGCGGCTGATCCGGTTCCAGCTCGATCAGGCCGGCGCGCCGGACCGTCTCCATATGGACGAAGATGTCCTGCTGCGTGCCGGGCCGGAGCAGAAAGCCATAGCCCTTGATCTGATTGAACCACTTGACGATCACCGGCTCCAGCGGCCCCGCAATGGCGACCAGCGCCATCGGATCCACGCGATCGGCATTCTTCTTGGCGATCAGATCGGCATCCGGGCCGATCGCGGTCGACAGATCGATCTTCAGGATGCGGCGGGCCTGCAGGCCGCGCTGGCGCTCCACCGCCTCGCACACCACGCGCGTCCCTTCGGGAAGGGTGCGCCGGTCATGTTCGCGCAGCACGGAGAAATGGATCAGGACATCGCCCTCGCCATCGTCTCCGATCATGAAGCCGAAGCCGCGCGTGCCATCGAACCATTTGACCGAGCCGCTGACGCACAACGTTGCTTCCGCCGTGGCGGCCGCGGGCGATGCCTCGTCCAATTCCTCTCCTGTCGCGAGCACGCGGCCCGCCTCGTCGTCATTCATCGGAACTCAGGCATTCCTTCCAGGGCCGATCGGGCCTATAAAATGTCAGCTTAGCAGGCGCCCGTTTCGAGGGAAAGTCTCCGCCCCAAAAACGACGGAACTAAGGCAGCAGGAAAGCGTTTGCGTCAGTCGCCGGGAATCTGCCCGGGCGGGCTCGACGCAATTTGCCGAGCAAGCACAGGATCATGGCCGGCTCGGACGAGCATCGCGATCGCCTTTTCGCGGGCGGGGCGATCGGGCATTTCATCCGCGAACGGCCCGATCCGGCGGCGCCTGGCAAGCGCCAGCGCGGCCGCGAGCGCGCCTTCGCGGGCAACCTCCAGCGCGTCCTCGCCATCCTCGCCCTCGATTCCTGCCGCCCGCAAGGCCATGCCGATGCGGCGCGCGCCATAGCCGCGCCGGCCGAGCGCCGCGGCGCGCTGCCCGGCAAAAAGCCTGTCGTCGACATAGCCAAGCTCCGCCATCCGGCTGACGAGCGCCGCCGGATCGGGCGGGTCGGCGCCCGCCCATTCCGCGCCATCCAGCTTGCGCAGCAGATAATCGCGCAGTTTCGCGCGCGTCGTCGCGTAACGGCCGACATAACGGAGCGCGAGCGCCTCCAGCCGCGCGGCATCCAGGGCACGGCCGCCGCGCCGCTCCGGCGTACCTTTATATGACGTCGACTGTCTCACCCGCCACGTTTGTGCCACAAGGCTGTCGAAATTAGAACGCGCCGCCGATTATAGGTTAAAGGTTGGTGACACGGGTGCCCACGCTCCCGGTGGAATTTTTGGAGCTGCCAGAGAGTGAGTTCGGCCAAGACCCTGAATGAAGACGGCGCGGTCCTCCGCAGCACCCCCAGCGATGATGATCGGCCGCGTCGCTACGCCGATTTCCCCACGTTGTGCGCCGCGCTGGATTATGCCGCCGGCGGTGAGCGCGGGCTGAACTTCCACGATCCGCGCGGCACGCTCGTCCGTCCCTATCCGTTCGCGGAGCTGCGGCGCGATGCCATCGCCAGCGCGAAGGGCCTGATCGCGGCCGGCATCCGGCCGGGCGACCGGATCGCCCTGCTGGCCGAGACCGGCGCCGAATTCGCCGCCGCCTTCTTCGGTGCGGTCTATGCGGGCGCCTGGCCGGTACCGCTGCCCCTGCCTACCTCGTTCGGCGGGCGCGAAGCCTATATCGAGCAGCTCGCCGTGCAGCTGGCCAGCTCCGATCCGGCGCTGCTCCTTTACCCGTCCGAACTGGAGACGATGGCGGAGGCCGCCGCCGCATCGAAGAACGTGGCGGCCCGCTCCTATGCGGCGCAGGCCGCCCTGCCCGCGACGGATGTGTCCCTTCCGGAAGCTGCGGCGGATGATATCGCCTATCTGCAATATTCCAGCGGATCGACGCGCTTCCCGCACGGCGTGGTCATCACGCACCGCGCGCTCATGTCCAACCTCGCCGCCCACTCGATTGGGATGGACGTGCGGGATGGCGATCGCTGCATATCCTGGCTGCCCTGGTATCATGACATGGGCCTTGTCGGCTGCCTGCTCTCGCCGGTCGCCAACCAGGTTTCGACCGATTATCTGAAGACCGAGGATTTCGCGCGCCGCCCGCTGGCCTGGCTGGATCTCATCAGCCGCAATCCGGGCACGACCCTCTCTTATTCGCCCACCTTCGGCTACGATATCTGCGCGCGCCGCATGTCGAGCCAGACCAAGGCGTCCGATCGCTTCGATCTTTCCCGCTGGCGCGTGGCGGGCAACGGCGCGGACATGATCCGGCCGGACGTGATGCAGGCCTTCGTCGATGCCTTCTCCGAGGCCGGCTTCAAATCCTCCGCCTTCCTTCCTTCCTATGGCCTTGCCGAAGCGACGCTCGCCGTCTCGATCATGCCGCCGGGCGAAGGCATCGTGATCGAGCTGGTCGAGGAGACCGAGCTTTCCGGCAGCCGCGATGCCGAGGCGGACCGCCCCCAGCGCTATCGCGCGATCGTCAATTGCGGAAAGCCCGCGCGCGAGATGGAAATCCAGATCCGCGACGAGGATGGCGGAGCCCTGCCGGAACGCGCGATCGGCAAGGTCTGGTGTCGCGGCCCGTCCGTGATGGTCGGCTATTTCCGCGATCAGGAGGCGACGGACGCCTGCCTGGTCGACGGCTGGCTCGATACCGGCGACATGGGCTATCTCAGCGACGGCTACATCTACATCGTCGGCCGCGCCAAGGACATGATCATCATCAACGGCAAGAATCACTGGCCCCAGGATATCGAGTGGGCGGTGGAGCAGTTGCCGGGCTTCAAGGCGGGCGACATCGCCGCCTTCGCGATCACCACGCCCGGCGGCGAGGAAACGCCCGCCGTGCTCGTCCAGTGCCGCACGAGCGATCCCGAGGAGCGTTCGCGCCTGCGTGACGAAATCCGCGAGCGCGTGCGCGCGATCACCGGCATGAACTGCGTGGTGGAACTGGTGCCGCCCAAGACGCTGCCGCGCACCTCCTCCGGCAAGCTCAGCCGCGCCAAGGCGCGCAACCTCTATCTCTCTGGCGAAATCCAGCCTTACGATCTGGCGGCATAAGGCGCCGTTCCCTTCCCCCCGTCCCGCCGGATCTGGTTCAGCGGGACGGGGGCTGTGGACTTCGCAGTCCCAGCCTTTAGCCTTCGGCCCGCTTCACCACGGGAGGAACAGGCATGAAGGCGATCATCGCGGCACTCGGCGCAACCCTGCTGACGACGAACGCCCCGGCCCAGGCGCAAACGACGACGCCCACACCCGGCCAGCTCGCCTTCCGCGATCTCTACAGGGAGTTCGTCGAGACGGACACGTCGGTGGAGAGCGGCAGTTGCACGGCACTGGCCGAAAAGATCGCCGGTCATCTGAAAGCGGCAGGCTATGCCGATAACCAGATCACGCTTTTCAGGGACGAGAAATTCCCGCTCGATGGCGGCCTCGTCGCGATGCTGCCCGGCAGCGACCCCAAAGCGAAGCCGATGCTGCTGCTCGGGCATCTCGACGTGGTGAATGCCCGGCGCGCCGACTGGGAGCGCGATCCCTACAAATTTATCGAGGAAAACGGCTATTTCTACGGCCGCGGCACATCCGACATGAAGGTGATGGACGCGATCTGGGTGGATATGCTGATCCGCTTCCGCAAGGAAGGCTACCGGCCGAAGCGCACGATCAAGCTGGCGCTCACCTGCGGCGAAGAATCGGGCGCGCGGATGAACGGCGCGGAATGGCTGGCGAAGAACCGGCCGGACCTGATCGCCGCCGAATTCGCGATCAACGAGGGCGGCGGCGGCGATACGGACGGCAAGGGCAAGATCCTCACCCAATCGATGCAGGTGGGCGAAAAATCCAATCGCAGCTTCGAGCTGACCGCGACCAATCCGGGCGGCCACAGCTCTCTCCCCGTGGACGACAATGCCATCTACGAACTGGCCGACGCGATCGGGAAGGTGCGCGCCACCAAATTCCCGATCCACTTCAACGATACGACCAAGGCTTTCTTCGCCCGCGCGGGCGCCGCGCGCGGCGACGATCTGGGCAGGGCGATGATGCGGCTTTCGGCCGATCCATCGGACAAGGCGGCCGAGGCGATGGTCGTTTCCGATCGCACCTATAATTCGATGCTGCGCACCACCTGCGTGGCGACGATGCTGGCGGCGGGCCATGCCGTGAACGCCCTGCCGCAGCGCGCCGTCGCCACCGTCAACTGCCGCATCGCGCCCGGCGAGGATGCGGACACGACGAAGGCGACGCTGGAAAAGGCGATCGCCGATCCGAAGATCGCGGTGGCGCTGGTGGGCCGGCTGCGCCCCGTGGCGGTGGTGCCGCCGCTGACGCCGAAGATCATGGCCCCGGCCGAGGCGCTGGTGAAACGCTATTTCCCGGGCGTGCCGCTGATCCCCATCATGTCCACGGGCGCGACGGACGCAACCTATATGACCGGCATCCCCACTTATGGCGTGCCCGGCCCCTGGGGCGACCCGGACGGCAACGGCGCCCATGGCCTGAACGAGCGCCACGCGGTGAAATCCGCTTATGTGGCGCGCGATTTCCTGACCGACCTCGTCAAGGCCTATGCCGACGGGCGGTGAGCGGCAAACGGGCGGACGATCCGGGATCGGCGCGTGGAGCGGGGCGAGCGGCTGTTTTGGGTGGAAAGCGGACGTTCTACCAAACGTGTTTGAAAGCTCCGACCCCCGTTCGCGGTTCGCGCAGGAACCTACCCCGCCGTATGAGAAGGCGACAGGTCGCGTCGTCCAACGCCTTGCTTCCCGAACTTTTGAGCACGATGCAGTCAACTGCCCGAGCGTCGGAAAAGTGAAACCGCACCACAACCTCGCCGTGCTCGCCTGTCGCGTTGTCGTCGTCAGTTATAAGCTGGTCCGAGTTTGTTACGGACCGCGCTCCAACGATCGAGAAACCAAACACCTCCGGGTGCTCGTCGCGAAACTTAATCGCGGCGGCGCGGCAAGCTACGTCGCAGGGCGGTGCGGGCGGGGCGACTGTCATGGCGAGCAATATGCCGATCATGGAAGATACTTATTGCAAAATTTGAGCATGCGCGAATGTCCGCAATTGGGGCGCAACCATCGCCGAGCCCATGCGCGCGCCCTCAAGGCTTCAGGTGGCGCCGCAGGAACTCCACCGATGCCTCGTCCGCGCGCAGCCAGCTTTCGTAGCGCAGGAAGCCGTGAATCTCGTTGGGCAGGATCAGGCTCTCGAACGGCGTGCCCTGCGCGCGCAGGCGGCGGGCGAGATCGACCGTCTGATCGAAGCGGACGTTGCGATCGTCATCGCCGGCGATGAGGAGAACGGGTGACGTCCAGCCCTTGAGCGCGCTTTCGGGCGAGCTTTCGAAGGCGGATTTCATCGCTGCTTCATAATCGCCCTGCTCGTAGCGCTCCGGCCTGCCGATCAGGTTCGGATAGAGCGACCAATCGTGGACGCCGTGGAAATCCACGCCCGCCTTGAAGGTGGCGCTGTCATGGGCGAGCGCGTGGGCCGTGAGCAGCCCGCCATAGCTGCCGCCCCAGATGCCGATCCGGGCGGGATCCACCTGGCCCTGCGCGGCAAGGAAACGGGCGCCGGCCTGCACATCCTGATATTCCGAATTTCCGGCGATGCCACCCTTGGCGGGATGCTGGAAGGCGCGGCCATAGCCGATGCCGAGCCGGTAATTGACCGACAGCACGACATAGCCATGCGCGGCATAATATTGGTTCATCGCATAGGAATGGGCGTAATAATCCATATAGGACCAGCCCAGCAGCATCTGCCGGGGCGGCCCGCCATGGACGAAGATCAGCCCCGGCCTGCGCGCGGCACCACCCCTGGCCGCGAAGAGCTGCCCGTGGATCAGCGTGCCATCGGCGGCGGTGAACGAAACGGGCTGCGGCACGACCATCCCGGCCGGCGCATAGGCCGCGCCCGCCTCGCCCAGCGCCTTGCCGCCAACCAGAGCCACGCGCATCGGCCCGGTCGGCGTGGCGCCGACATAGGCGATCCGGTCATTCCCGGCGACGGCGGCCGTGAACTCGACGCCCTCGCCCTTCGTCAGCGCGACGGGCGCGCCGCCTGCCACATCCACGCGAAACAGATGCCGCCGATCGATGTCGCCGGCCGCCCCGCCCGTATTCGCATCATAGACGATCGCCTTCCGATCGGGCGTCATCGTCACATGCTCGACCATGAAGGCGCCGGGCGTGAGCGGCTTCGGCACGCCCCCTCCGGCGGACAGCGTATAAAGATGCGGCCAGCCATCCATCTCCGCCCGGAACACGATCCGGTCGCCCGCCGCCCAGCGCACGAACATCCCGTCCGGCACGCCGGGATAGGAGCCGTCGAGCGTATCCGGGCTCGCCCACAGCTCGCGGCCCTTGCCATCGGAGACGCTCGCCACCCGGATCGAGAAGGGATTGGGCGTCTGGACCAGTGGCGAGGCAAGCACATCCGCCTCCCCTTCCCGCCGGACGAAGGCGATCCGCGCGCCATCGGGCGACCAGGCGAAATCGCCATCGAAGGCGGTGGACGGGTCCAGCCAGCGGATCGGCACGTCCGCCCCGGCATAGATGCCGATGAAGCTGTGATCCCCGCGCCGCGAGACGAAGGCGAGCTTCGATCCATCCGGTGACCAGGCGAGATCGCGCACCTTGCCGCGATCGTAGAAGAGCTTCTCGGGCTTCGCACCGGGCGTGAGCACGACCGTCCACGCCTGATGATCCTTGATGAAGGCCAGTTGTCCCTTTGCCGACAGGGCCGGCTCGGCGCCCTCGGCCACCTGCACGGGCGCCGCGCCATCGATCGAAACCCAGATCGCCTGCGCCGGCTGCATCACCGAGGAGGCCGGGTTGGGCGGCGGCAGGTTCGCCGCCCAGTCATTATGCTCGCCGCCGCCGCGCACCCAGGCGAGGATGCGGCCATCGGGCGAGAAGGCGAGCTCGGCCAGTTCCATCCCGTCATCCAGCCCGGTGCCGACAAGCCGCGTCGCGGCGAGATCCCTCCCCGTCGCCAGCCAGACGGAGCGGCGCCCCTGCCGCATCTCGATCCAGGCGAGGCGGCCGCCCTGATCCGGCGCGACGAGATCGGTGACGAAAGGATAGGAAAGGAAATCTTCCAGATCCGGCGGCGACGCGGCGTGAGCCGCCGTGATGGCCGCGCCGAAACATCCGAGGATCGCCAGCCACCGCTTCGCCCGCATCATTCGCTCCCGCAAACCGGGGCACAGCCTATGGGCCGGATGCGCCGCTTTCAATCGCGGCGGCGGGAAACGGCGGATCGCGGCGCGCGCCTCCTACGCCACCAGCCTTTTCTGCATGTAGATCACATCGAGCCAGCGATCGAACTTGTGGCCGACGCGGCGGATGGTGCCGGCATGTTCGAAACCGAAGGCGGCATGAAGGCCGATCGAGGCGGCATTGTCGGCATCGCCGATCACCGCGATCATCTCGCGAAAACCGTCCTCCGTGGCGCGTTCGATCAATGCGGCGAGCAGCGCCCGGCCCGCACCGGTGCCGACATGATCCGGATGGACATAGATCGAATCCTCGCAGGTGAAGCGATAGGCATGGCGCGTGTGGAAACGCGAACAATAGGCATAGCCGATCACCTCGCCACCGCGCTCCGCGACCAGCCACGGCCACCCCCGCGAGGCGACGGTCGCGAGCCGCAGCCGCATTTCCTCCGCATCCGGCGGATCCACCTCGAAGCTGGCCGTGCCATGCAGGACATGGCCAGCATAGATCGCCGCCAGCGCATCGGCATCGTCAGCCCTGGCCGCGCGAATCACGATCCTGCCGGGCACGTTTCTCGCTCCTCTCGGTCGTTTTCCGTGGGTCCGTCATCGAACCCGTCCCACACCCGCAACGTGCCACCAAAAGGGGATCGAAGGCGATACCGGCTTTCCGCAGGTCACCCTCACCGGACATGACCGAACCTCTCCCACAAACAGGGCTTTCCAATTTCTGAAGAGGGCTTATATGAGCGCGATCCAACATCCATGGCGCCACTTTCCCCTCGGGGTGAGTCGTGCCGCCCGTCCCGCCCCGGGACACGGCCGCTGGTAGCGCAGTGGCCGCGACGAATGGGGGCAGACGGGATCAGACGCTGCCAGTGCGGTTCCGACGGCCCGGACCCGCACTTTTTTGCGTGGAGTCCTTCCGCGCAAAGGCCGCATCCCCGCAGCGAGGCGGGATATTTTGACGGTCCTATGCGAGGTTATTGAATGGCGACCCAGGCAGTCCCGCCCCAGGCAGCGGCGCTCACGAGCGTAGCTAAGAAGCGCATCCGCAAGGTTTTCGGCAACATCCACGAAGTGGTGCAGATGCCGAACCTGATCGAAGTGCAGCGGGAGAGCTACGAGCAGTTCCTGCGGTCCGATCCCTCGATCGGCTATGTTTCCGGCCTGGAGAAGACGCTGCGCTCCGTCTTCCCGATTCGCGATTTCGCCGGCACCGCCGAGCTGGATTTCGTGACCTACGAGCTGGAAGAGCCGAAATACGACATTGAGGAATGCCGCCAGCGTGGCATCACCTTCGCCGCCCCCATGCGCGTCACGCTGCGCCTGATCGTGTTCGAGGTGGATCCGGATACGGAAACCCGCTCGGTGCTCGATATCAAGGAGCAGGACGTCTACATGGGCGACATGCCGCTCATGACCGCGAACGGCACGTTCATCATCAACGGCACCGAACGCGTGATCGTCAGCCAGATGCACCGTTCGCCGGGCGTCCTGTTCGATCATGATCGCGGCAAGACGCACGCTTCGGGCAAGTATCTCTTCGCCGCGCGCGTGATCCCCTATCGCGGCTCGTGGCTCGATTTCGAGTTCGACGCCAAGGACATCGTCAACGTCCGCATCGATCGCAAGCGCAAGCTGCCGGTGACGACCCTGCTCTATGCCCTCGGCCTGAACGGCGAGCAGATCCTCAACGAATTCTACAAGACGCAGCGCTATGTGCGCGGCGAAGGCGGCTGGAAGGTTCCCTACCTGCCGGAGAACTGGCGCGGCCAGAAGCCGTCCTTCGATGTCGTCAACGGCGACAGCGGCGAGGTCGTCTTCCCCGCCGGCACCAAGATCAGCCCGCGCGCCGCCAACAAGGCGGCCAAGGACGGCCTGCAGAGCCTGCTGATCCCGACCGAGGAAATTTACGGCCGCTATTCCGCCTACGACCTGATCGATGAGTCCACCGGACGCATCTACATCGAGGCCGGCGACGAGGTGACGCCCGAAAATCTCGAGAAGCTGGACAATGCCGGCTTCGATCATGTCGACCTGCTCGACATCGATCACATCTCGACCGGCGCGTGGATGCGCAACACGCTGGCGGCCGACAAGGTCGAGGAGCGCGATCACGCGCTTTCCGAAATCTATCGCGTCATGCGCCCCGGCGAGCCGCCGACGAAGGAAACGGCCGAGGCGCTGTTCGCCGGCCTGTTCTTCGATCCGGAGCGCTACGATCTCTCGGCCGTGGGCCGCGTGAAGCTCAACATGCGCCTCGACCTGGACGTCGAGGATACGGTGACGACGCTGCGCACCGAGGACATTCTCGAGGTCGTCAAGACGCTCGTGAACCTCAAGGACGGCAAGGGCGAGATCGACGATATCGACAATCTCGGCAATCGCCGCGTCCGTTCGGTGGGCGAGCTGCTGGAGAATCAGTATCGCGTCGGCCTGCTCCGCATGGAGCGCGCCGTGAAGGAGCGCATGTCCTCGGTCGACGTGTCGACCGTCATGCCGAACGACCTCATCAACGCGAAGCCGGCAGTGGCCGCCGTCCGCGAATTCTTCGGCTCCTCGCAGCTGTCGCAGTTCATGGACCAGACCAACCCGCTCTCCGAAGTGACGCACAAGCGTCGCGTCTCGGCGCTCGGGCCGGGCGGCCTCACCCGCGAGCGCGCGGGCTTCGAGGTCCGCGACGTTCACCCGACCCACTATGGCCGCATCTGCCCGATCGAAACGCCGGAAGGCCCGAACATCGGCCTGATCAACTCGCTGGCGAGCTTCTCGCGCGTCAACAAGTATGGCTTCATCGAGACGCCGTACCGCAAGGTCGTGGATCACAAGGTCACCGACGAGGTCGTCTATCTCTCGGCGATGGAAGAGGCGAAGCACACGATCGCCCAGGCCAATGCCGAGGTGAAGGGCGACGGCACGTTCGTGGAGGATCTGATCTCCGCGCGCGAAGCCGGCGAATTCCTGATGGCGCCGCGCGACCACATCACGCTGATGGACGTGAGCCCCAAGCAGCTCGTGTCGGTCGCGGCATCGCTCATTCCCTTCCTGGAGAATGACGACGCCAACCGCGCGCTGATGGGATCGAACATGCAGCGCCAGGCCGTGCCGCTCGTTCGCGCCGAGGCGCCCTTCGTGGGCACCGGCATGGAAGAGACGGTGGCCCGCGATTCCGGCGCCGCGATCGCGGCCAAGCGTCCGGGTATCGTCGACCAGGTCGATGCCGGCCGTATCGTGATCCGCGCTTCGGGCGACGTCGATGCCGGCAAGTCGGGCGTCGACATCTACACGCTCATGAAGTTCCAGCGCTCGAACCAGTCGACCTGCATCAACCAGCGCCCGCT
This sequence comes from Sphingomonas sp., assembly GCF_003248515.1. GTDB lineage: Bacteria > Pseudomonadota > Alphaproteobacteria > Sphingomonadales > Sphingomonadaceae > Sphingomonas_I. The sequence continues at coordinate 173,725 of NZ_QFOB01000002.1, read as the reverse complement.
GGTGAAGGTGGGTGACGTGGTGAAGGCGGGCGACATCCTCGCCGACGGCCCGTCGACCGAGTTTGGCGAGCTGGCGCTGGGCCGCAACACGCTCGTCGCGTTCATGCCGTGGAACGGCTACAATTACGAGGACTCCATCCTGATCTCCGAGCGGATCGTGAAGGATGACGTCTTCACCTCGATCCACATCGAGGAATTCGAGGTGATGGCCCGCGACACGAAGCTCGGGCCGGAAGACATCACCCGCGACATTCCGAACGTGGGCGAGGAAGCGCTCCACAATCTCGACGAGGCGGGCATCGTCTATATCGGTGCCGAAGTGGAGCCGGGCGACATCCTGTGCGGCAAGATCACGCCGAAGGGCGAAAGCCCGATGACGCCGGAGGAAAAGCTCCTCCGCGCCATCTTCGGCGAAAAGGCCTCCGACGTGCGTGACACGTCGCTGCGCCTGCCGCCGGGCGTTTCCGGCACGATCGTGGACGTCCGCGTCTTCAATCGCCACGGCATCGACAAGGACGAGCGCGCGCTCGCCATCGAGCGCGAGGAGATCGATCGCCTCACCAAGGATCGCGAGGACGAACGCGCCATCCTCAACCGCGCCAGCTGGTCGCGACTGAAGGAGATGCTGCTCGGCCAGACGATCGCTTCTGGCCCGAAGGGCACGAAGAAGGGCGCCGTGATCGACGACGCCGTGCTGGACGAGGTGGAGCGTCGCGAATGGTGGAAGTTCGCGGTTGCCGATGACGCCCGCCAGTCGGATCTGGAAGCCGTGAAGGCCCAGTATGACGAGGCTGTCGCCGCGATCGTCCGCAAGTTCGACGATCGCGTCGAGAAGCTGCAGCGCGGCGACGAGCTGCCGCCGGGCGTGCTCAAGATGGTCAAGGTCTTCGTCGCGGTGAAGCGCAAGCTGCAGCCGGGCGACAAGATGGCCGGCCGTCATGGCAACAAGGGCGTCATCTCGCGCATCCTGCCGATCGAGGACATGCCGTTCCTGGAAGATGGCACGCATGTCGATATCGTGCTGAACCCGCTGGGCGTGCCTTCGCGCATGAACGTCGGCCAGATCTTCGAGACGCATCTCGGCTGGGCCGCGCGCGGCCTGGGCCAGCAGGTGACGCAGGCTCTTGAGGAATGGCGCGACGCCAATCCCGATCCGAAGGCGGGCGCCGCTCCGTCGGCGGTCGTGGAGAGCCTGAAGCAAGTCTATGGCGCGCAGTATCACGACGAGATCGATGCGATGAGCAGCGATCAGGTCGTCGATATGGCGAAGCTCCTGAAGAATGGCGTGCCGATGGCGACGCCGGTGTTCGACGGCGCTCGCGAGGCGGATGTGTCCGCGATGCTGACGCTGGCGGGCTACGACACGTCGGGCCAGTCGACGCTCTATGACGGCCGCACCGGCGACGCGTTCGATCGCAAGGTGACCGTGGGCTACATCTATATGCTGAAGCTCCACCACCTCGTGGACGACAAGATCCACGCACGTTCGATCGGGCCGTACAGCCTCGTCACCCAGCAGCCGCTGGGCGGCAAGGCGCAGTTCGGCGGCCAGCGTTTCGGCGAAATGGAAGTCTGGGCGCTCCAGGCTTACGGTGCCGCCTACACGCTGCAGGAAATGCTGACGGTGAAGTCCGACGACGTTGTCGGCCGCACCAAGGTCTACGAGGCGATCGTCAAGGGCGACGACACGTTCGAGGCCGGCATTCCGGAGAGCTTCAACGTGCTCGTGAAGGAAATGCGCTCGCTGGGCCTGAACGTCGACCTGAATTCGGTCGACGATCAGGAGGATGACGGGCTGGCCGAGGCCGCGGAGTGAAATTCGGGGCACCGTCTCCCGAAGGCGGTGCCCCAAACCTCCGCCGCCCGAGAATTTGACCCTCTAGAGGGACGAAAGACATGAACGAACTGACCAATTTCGCCAATCCGATCGCGAAGCCCGAAACCTTCGACCAGATCAAGATCGGCATCGCCTCGCCGGACCGCATCCGCTCGTGGAGCTTCGGCGAGATCAAGAAGCCCGAGACGATCAACTATCGCACGTTCAAGCCCGAGCGTGACGGCCTGTTCTGCGCGCGCATCTTCGGTCCGATCAAGGATTACGAGTGCCTGTGCGGCAAGTACAAGCGCATGAAGTACAAGGGCATCGTCTGCGAAAAGTGCGGCGTCGAGGTCACCGTCTCGAAGGTCCGCCGCGAGCGTATGGGCCATATCGAGCTGGCCGCGCCCGTCGCGCACATCTGGTTCCTGAAGTCGCTCCCGAGCCGTATCGGCCTGCTGCTCGACATGCAGCTGAAGCAGCTGGAGCGCGTGCTCTACTTCGAAGCCTATATCGTCACCGAGCCCGGCCTGACACCGCTCGAGAAGTTCCAGCTCCTCACCGAGGATGAACTGCTCGATGCGCAGGACGAATATGGCGAGGACGCTTTCTCCGCCTCGATCGGCGCCGAAGCGGTCAAGACCATGCTCATCGATCTGGACCTCGAAGGCGAGAAGGTCGAGCTGCTCAAGGAGCTGGCCGAGACCAAGTCCGAGCTGAAGCCCAAGAAGATCATCAAGCGGCTGAAGGTCGTCGAGAGCTTCATCGAATCCGGCAACCGCCCGGAATGGATGATCCTCGATGTCGTTCCGGTCATCCCGCCGGAACTGCGCCCGCTGGTGCCGCTGGATGGCGGCCGCTTCGCGACCTCGGATCTCAACGATCTGTATCGCCGCGTGATCAACCGCAACAACCGCCTGAAGCGCCTGATGGAGCTGCGCGCGCCGGACATCATCGTCCGCAACGAAAAGCGCATGCTTCAGGAGGCGGTCGACGCCCTGTTCGACAATGGCCGTCGCGGCCGCACGATCACGGGCGCCAACAAGCGTCCGCTGAAGTCGCTGTCTGACATGCTGAAGGGCAAGCAGGGCCGCTTCCGCCAGAATCTGCTCGGCAAGCGCGTCGACTATTCGGGCCGTTCGGTGATCGTGACCGGTCCGGAGCTGAAGCTGCACCAGTGCGGCCTGCCGAAGAAGATGGCGCTCGAACTGTTCAAGCCCTTCATCTACGCCCGCCTCGACGCCAAGGGCCTGAGCATGACGCTCAAGCAGGCGAAGAAGTGGGTGGAGAAGGAGCGCAAGGAAGTCTGGGACATCCTGGATGAGGTCATCCGCGAGCATCCCGTCCTTCTGAACCGCGCGCCGACGCTCCACCGCCTCGGCATCCAGGCGTTCGAGCCGGTGCTGATCGAGGGCAAGGCGATCCAGCTTCACCCGCTGGTCTGCTCCGCCTTCAATGCCGACTTCGACGGCGACCAGATGGCCGTGCACGTTCCGCTGAGCCTTGAGGCGCAGCTGGAAGCGCGCGTGCTGATGATGTCCACCAACAACATCCTCAGTCCCGCCAACGGCAAGCCGATCATCGTGCCGTCGCAGGACATGGTTCTGGGCCTCTATTACCTCTCCATGATGAAGGAGGGTGAGCCCGGCGAAGGCATGCTGCTGTCCGACATGACCGAGGTGCATCAGGCGCTCAACGCGAAGGCGGTGACGCTGCATTCGAAGATCACGAGCCGCGTGCCCCAGACGGACGAGAACGGCCAGACCTACATGAAGCGCGTCGAGACGACGCCGGGCCGCATGCTGCTCGGCGAGACGCTGCCGAAGAGCCACAAGGTGCCGTTCGAAACGATCAACCGCCTGCTGACCAAGAAGGAGATCGGCGACGTCATCGACATCGTCTATCGCCACACCGGCCAGAAGGAGACGGTGCTGTTCGCGGACGGCATCATGAGCCTGGGCTTCCGCCACGCCTTCCAGGCCGGCATCTCCTTCGGCAAGGACGACATGGTCATCCCCGCCGCCAAGGAGGAGCTGGTCGACGAGACGAAGCTGCTCGTGAAGGATTATGAGCAGCAGTATCAGGACGGCCTGATCACCCAGCAGGAAAAGTACAACAAGGTGATCGACGCCTGGTCGCGCTGCGGCGACCGCGTGGCGGGCGAGATGATGAAGGAGATCCAGGCGGTCAAGCGCGACAGCGAGACCGGCCGGGAGAAGCCGATCAACGCGATCTACATGATGGCGCATTCCGGTGCGCGTGGCTCGGCGGCGCAGATCAAGCAGCTCGCCGGCATGCGCGGCCTGATGGCCAAGCCTTCGGGCGAGATCATCGAGACGCCGATCATCTCGAACTTCAAGGAAGGCCTGACCGTCCTTGAATATTTCAACTCCACCCACGGCGCCCGCAAGGGCCTGGCCGACACCGCGCTCAAGACGGCGAACTCGGGCTACCTGACCCGCCGTCTGGTCGACGTGTCGCAGGATTGCGTGATCGTCGAGCTGGATTGCGGCACGGAGCGGGCGCTGGAAATGCGCGCGATCGTTCAGGGCGGCGCGACCATCGCCTCGCTGGGCGAGCGTATCCTGGGCCGCACCACGGCCGAGGACATCGTCGACAGCAAGACCGGCGAAGTCGTGGCCCCCGAAGGCACGCTGCTGGACGAGGCCCTGATCGCGAAGATCGAGGCCGTCAGCCCGCAGGCGGTGAAGATCCGTTCGCCGCTGGTCTGCGAGAGCAAGGGCGGCGTCTGCGCCGCCTGCTACGGGCGCGATCTGGCCCGCGGTACGCCGGTGAACATCGGCGAGGCCGTCGGCGTCATCGCGGCACAGTCGATCGGCGAACCGGGCACGCAGCTCACGATGCGTACCTTCCACATCGGCGGCGCGGCACAGCTCAACGAGCAGTCGAACCTCGAGGCGGTGTCGGACGGCAAGCTGGAGCTTCGCGGCCTGCCGACGATCGTCAACCCGCGCGGCCAGCGCATCAGCCTGGCGCGTAACGGTGAGATCGCGATCGTCGACATGGAAGGCCGCGAGCGGGCGACGCATCGCCTGCCTTATGGCGCGCAGGTGCTGTTCGAAGACGGCCACATCGTTTCCAAGGGCGATCGCATCGCGCAGTGGGATCCGGCCTTCATGCCGGTGATCACCGAAAAGAAGGGCACGGTCCGTTATCAGGATCTCATCGAGAACCGCACGGTTCGCGAGGAATCCGACGAGACGACCGGCCTGACGCAGCGCGTCGTGATCGAGGATACGGGCCGCGGCAAGAAGGACGATCTGCGTCCACGCATCACCCTGCTCGACGAAAGCTCGGGCGAGGCGGGCGTCAGCCGCCTGATCGTGGGTGCCGTCATCGCGGTGGACGATGGCCAGGCGGTGGAGGCCGGCGAGGTTCTCGCCCGCGTGCCGCGTGAAGCCGCGAAGACCCGCGACATCACCGGCGGTCTGCCGCGCGTCGCCGAGCTCTTCGAGGCGCGCAAGCCGAAGGAGAATGCGATCATCGCCAAGGTCTCGGGCCGTGTCGAATTCGGCAAGGACTACAAGGCCAAGCGCAAGATCCTGATCCGTCCGGAGGATGGCGGCGAGCCGGTCGAATATCTGATCCCGAAGTCGAAGACGATCGACGCTCAGGAAGGCGACTACGTGAAGCGTGGCGACAACCTGATCGGCGGCTCGCCGGATCCGCACGATATTCTCGAGGTGCTCGGCATCGAGCCGCTCGCCGAATATCTCGTGTCGGAAATCCAAGAAGTCTATCGACTGCAGGGCGTGAAGATCAACGACAAGCACATCGAGACGATCGTTCGTCAGATGCTGCAGAAGGTTGAAATCACGGCGGCCGGCGACACCACCCTGCTCCCCGGCGAGCAGGTGGATCGCGAGGAGATGGACGAGATCAACGCCAAGGCGGCGCTCACGGGCGGCGCTCCGGCGGAGGGCAAGCCCATCCTGCTCGGCATCACCAAGGCCAGCCTGCAGACGCGCAGCTTCATCTCGGCCGCCTCCTTCCAGGAAACGACCCGCGTGCTGACCGAGGCATCGGTGCAGGGCAAGGTGGACTCGCTGAACGGCCTCAAGGAGAATGTCATCGTCGGCCGCCTGATCCCGGCGGGCACCGGCGCGGGCATGAACCGCCTGCGTGTCACCGCATCGTCGCGCGATGCGGCGCTGCGCGCGCAGCAGAAGAGCTGGCAGGCATCCCTGATCGCGCCGAAGAGCGCGGCCGAGGAGCATGCCGCCGAGCTCAAGCAGCCCGTGCAGGCCGATACGGGCAGCGATCCGCTGGCCGAAGTGGTCGGCCAGACGCATGGCAGCGATGCCGATGCGGGCGATTATCTGAACAGCTGATCGCAGGCTGAATCGCGAACGAATGGCGCCGTCGTCCCCCAGGGGGCGGCGGCGCTTTTCGTTTGGGCCGGGAATGCGCCGGAGACCGTTCCGGACACGAAACCGATTCGTGCTTTTTTCCACAAATCCGTCATAAGAGGCGCTAATGCAGCACGTCATTGGTGCCTGCCGGCGGAAACACGTCCCACGATGTGAACCGTTGGGGTGTGCCGGGATTGCGTTCGTAAGTGGGGTAAGAGCATGGTTTTCATCACGCCGACGGGGGAAAGGCTGGCATTTGACCGGCGGCGGACCAAGAGATGGCAGACACGAGCCACCTGCGGTATCCGCGGCCCCGATGGCGAAACATCCTCGGTCACGCTCTGGAACATTTCCGAAGGCGGTTTCGGCGCGCAATGTGCCGCCAATCTTGCGGACGGCGACATGCTGACCTTCCGGCTTGGCCGCACGGGGCATGCCGAGGCGCGCGTCGTCTGGCGGATCGGTGAGATCGTGGGCTGCGAATTCCTGCGCGGCGTATCGGCCGCGGAAGTGGCGCTGGCGCTGGCCACGGCGACCCCGGCCCCCTGAGGCGAAGGGCTCGCCCCGCCGCTGTCCGCACCGTTCCCACCGCATTCCATCGCGCCTGCCGCGATCCCGCCGCAAAGGACCGGCAAGCCATGCGAATGACCCGCATCCTCCCCCTGCTCGCACTGGCGGCGTTCTCGCTCACCGGCTGCGTCCGCACGGTGGGAACGATCGTTACCGCGCCGGTGAAGGCGGCGAGCTGGGGCGTGGACAAGGCGACGACCAGCCAGAGCGAGGCGGACCGCAATTACGGCCGCAAGATGCGCAAGGAAGAGGAGAAGCGCGCCCGCGAGGACCGCAAGCGCGCGCGGGAAGACGAAAAGCGACGCAACGATTCGCAAGGCTGACGATTCCCGTCACCCTTCGAACACGGAGCATCTTTTTCCTGCACGCCCGTTGGGCACCCGTTTACCTTTCAAAAAGGCTTCGGGAACTGAACCGCAGATAAACGCAGGACTCAGTCGCTTCGCCGCAGGCCCGCTTAACAGCTCCGCCCCGACACCGTAGCCCGATCATATCAGCCGGGTCGGGGGATTCGACACCTTGTTCAGGAATATACGGGCAGCCTTCGCCGCCCTGATCTTCATGGCAGCGCTTTCGGCCCCCACGGCCGCCAACGCCCAGACCTATTGGCAGTGCGCGCCCTTCGCCCGCGTCTTCTCGGGCATCCAGCTTTTCGGCGCCGCCGCGAGCTGGTGGCACCAGGCGATCGGCAAATATGCCCATGGCGAGGCCCCCAAGATGGGCTCGGTTCTGGTGTTCAAGGCGATCGGCGCGATGCGTTCGGGCCATGTCGCGACCGTCACCAAGATCGTTTCCGACCGTATCATCAAGGTGACCCACGCAAATTGGGGCGGCGCCAAGGGCCGTGTCGAGCGCGACGTGACCGTCGTCGATGCCTCGCCCGCCGGTGACTGGAGCCAGGTGAAGGTGTGGTATTCGCCGATCGGCAATATCGGCACCCGCGCCTACCCCACTTACGGCTTCATCTATAACGGCGCCAAGGCCGTTGCCGCCGAGGCGAGCGCCGCCGGCCGCGCGCTGGAATCCGCCGACGGCAATATCGGGGGCTGATCCCCGCACGATCCCGCGACGGGGCATCCGGAAGCGGATTTCCCGGATCGTCGGCTCGGCGCAGCCGCGTTGCACCCGGCGCGCCCCTTCGTTAGGGGCACGCGATGGACGTCACCGACCTTCGCGTCGCCCTTTTCTCCGGCAACTATAATTATGTGCGGGATGGGGCCAATCAGGCACTGAACCGGCTTGTCGGCTATCTGATGCGTCAGGGAGCCAAGGTGCGCATCTACAGCCCCAAGGTGGCGAGGCCCGCCTTCGCTTCCACCGGCCGGGTGGTGAACGTTCCCTCCATCCCCCTTCCCGGCCGCGGCGAATATCGCGCGCCGCTTGGCATTCCGGGAAAGGTGCGCCGCGACATACGCGAATTCGGCGCGAACATCTTCCACGTCTCCAGCCCGGAGATACTGGGCCATCGTGCCGTCACGCTCGCGCGCCATTGGGGCAAGCCGGTGGTTGCATCCGTCCACACGCGCTTCGAAACCTATCCGCGCTATTATGGCTTCGCGTTTCTGGAGCCGGCGGTGGAGGCCTGGCTGCGGCGCTTCTATCGCCGTTGCGACGCGATCTTCGCGCCATCGGAATCGATGGCCCAGGTGCTGCGCGAACAGCGCATGAGCTATGATGTCGGCATCTGGACGCGCGGCGTGGACAATGAATTGTTCACTCCCACGCGCCGCGACATGGAGTGGCGCCGCAGCATCGGCCTGGCCGACGACGAAGCGGCGATCGGCTATGTCGGCCGGCTCGTGATGGAAAAAGGGCTGGATGTCTTCGCCGAGACGATCGACCTGATGATGCGGCGCGGATCGAAGGCGCGCATCGTGGTGGTGGGCGAAGGGCCGGCGCGGGAATGGTTCGAAAAGCGCCTGCCTGAAAATGCGATCTTCACCGGCTTTCAGGGCCGCGAGGATCTGGGCCGCGCCGTGGCCTCCTGCGATGTGTTGTTCAATCCTTCGGTGACGGAGACGTTCGGCAACGTCACGCTGGAAGCGATGGCCAGCGGCCTGCCGGTGGTGGCGGCCAAGGCCACGGGCAGCGAGAGCCTGGTGGAAGATGGCGTCACCGGTCGACTGATCCGGCCCGGCGCGAACGAGGCCTTCGCGCAGGCGCTGCGCCTTTATTGCGAGGATCGCGATGCGCGGCAGGCCGCCGGCCGGGCCGGGTTGCTCGCCAGCGAGCGTTACACCTGGGATCGCGTCAACCAGGCACTCGTCGACGGCTATCTCCGCGTGATCCGCCTGCGCGAGGCGGGCGGGCGACCGATCAGCCGGGCACGCTGACCCCGAACCTGCGGCTCGGCGGAAAAGGCATGGAGGCTGGGGCGATGGGGCCGGCTCCGTGCTTTCGCGGTGGGAACGGCTCGGATATTCTTGCCTGCGCGTGACCAAGCCCCCGCCTTCCCCCCGCAAGCCCGCCATCCGCCCGTTCGCGCGGCAGCGCGCGAGCCTGTTCCCGCCGGTGATCGGATGCGATGAGGTGGGGCGCGGCGCGCTGTGCGGGCCGGTCGTTGTCTGCGCCGTCTGGTTCGATCCGACGGCCCTGCCCAAGGGCCTGCTGGCGCGGCTGGACGACAGCAAGAAGATCGACCGCGCCGAACGCGAGGCGCTCTACCCGCTGATCGCGGGGGCCGCCCGCGTCTCCTTCGCGGCGCGATCGGCGCGCTACATCGATGTGTACAATATCCGCAACGCCACCTTGCAGGCGATGACGCAGGCCGTCGCGCGGCTGGCGCTGGACGCCCCCGTGCGGATCGACGGGATCGATGTGCCGCGCGGGCTTTCCGGCGATGCGATGGCGGTGGTCAAGGGCGACGCCAAGGTGCCGCAGATCGCGGCGGCCTCGATCATGGCGAAGGTGATGCGCGATCGGCTGATGGCGCGGCTCGCGCAGCGGCACATCCATTATCGCTGGGAACAGAATAGCGGCTACGGCACGAAGGCGCATCGCGAGGCGATCATGACGATCGGCCCCTCCCGCCACCACCGCCGATCCTTCGGGGATCTCCTGTCGGGGCTGTGACGCCCCGCCGGACAAACCTGCCGGAGCCGCCGCTGCCTCTCTAGATCGGCGACAGCGCCTCATCGCGCAGGCCGCGCCAGACGCGCAGCGCCTGCACGGTTTCGAACGCATCATGGACGCGGACCATCTGCACGCCCTGCGCCGCGCCCGCCAGCACGACCGCAACCGACCCGCCAAGACGCGCCTCCGTCGGCGCCTCGTTCGAAAGCGCCCCGATGAAGCGCTTGCGGCTCGCGCCGAGCAGAATCGGACAGCCGAGCCCATGGAGCAGCGACAGGCCGTTCAGCACGGCGAGATTGTGGCGCAGCGTCTTGCCGAAGCCGATGCCGGGATCGATCATGATCCGCGATCGATCGACGCCGGCCTCCACCGCCGCCTCGATCCGATCCTCCAGCCAATCATAGACATCGATCAGGGCGTCGCCATAATGCGGATCCTGCTGCATCGTCGCGGGATCGCCCTGATGGTGCATCAGCACGACCGGCGCCCCGCGCGCCGCGACGAGCGACGCCGCCTCACCATCATAAGTGAGGCCCGAGACATCGTTCACCAGCCCCGCGCCCGCATCCAGCGCCGCCGCCATCACCGCCGCCTTGCGCGTATCGATCGAAACGGCCGCCCCGCCGCCGGCCAGCAGCTGGATCACCGGCACGACGCGGGCAATCTCATCCTGCTCCCAGACGGTGGTGGCACCCGGCCGGGTGGATTCGCCCCCCACATCGATCAGCGCCGCGCCTGCCTCCAGCATGCGCGCGGCGCCGGCGGCGGCCGCGCCCGGATCGGCATGGCGGCCCCCGTCCGAAAAACTGTCCGGCGTCATGTTCAGGATGGCCATCACCTGCGGCTGATCCAGCCGGATCGTGCGCGCGCCCACCTGAAGCGGCGGGCGCGGCGCCACGATCCGGGCCAGCATGCCCCGCCCCTGATCGGCGAGATCGCCCGGCAGCGAGGCGAGGAAATCCTCCAGCCGCTCGACAGGCACGAGCGTCTGCGCGATGCGGCGGCCATCCTCCACCTCGATCGCCTCGATGGCGGAAAAGAAGCAGAGCCCGCCGGCCAGGCGCAGCACCTTGCCATCATGCCCGAAGGGTGCCTCCACGAAGCCGGTCGGGCGAAGATAGAGACGAGAGCGGACCATGCCGCCGATCAATGCAGCTTGGCGATCGAGAGCCCGTCCAGCTTGGCGCGCTCCTTCACCGATTCCTCGCTGCGAGTGAGCGCCTTGGCGATCGCCTTGAGCGCCATGCCCTTCTTCGCGAGCGTATGGAGTTTCTGGATCTCGTCCTGCCGCCAGGGCTGGCGATGTCGTTCGAAGCGTTCGGCCATGCCCGCCTCCTACAGGCGGCGGCGGCCGGCGTCATGCCCGATCAGCATGCGCGCCCGGCATCATTCCTTGATGTGCGGCGAAACCAGCCGGGGCAGCTCCGCGCGGACGAGCGCGCCATCGCCGTTGCGGTCCAGCGCCTTGAACCGGGCCATCGCGGCGATCTGGAATTCCAGCTTGGTGACGCCACGATCCATGTTGGTGTCGGCCGCGATGATCGGCTCCGGCGCCGCGACCCAGCTGTAGCGCCCGGCGCCGAGCCGGGTGGGATAAGGCGGCGCCGTGATGTTGCCATCGGAATCCACCTTCATCTTCGACATGTCGCCCCAGGTGGAGGTGACCATCGTTTCCGGTGCGATCTCCGTTTCATAGTGCAGCAGCTCGATCGGCCCGATCACGCCATCATGATCGCTGTCGACGATCGCGAAGAAGCGCATCGCATCGGCGAGAAATTCCTCGCGCGTCACGCGCCGGTCCCCGTTCGCATCGGCCTTGAGGAACCAGTGCTCGGCCCCCGAAAGCTTGTCCTCCGAACGGAAAGGCTCTCCCATCGGGCTCAGGAAGATGGAAGGCCCGTCCAGCGGATCGATCGGCTTCGCCTGGCCGCTCACTGTGATGTCTGGCCCTCCCTCCGCGGGCGGGACGGCACTGGGCGCGGAAACACTGGGCGCGGCGGCAGCAGGCGCCTGCGCAGTGGCGGCGACGGGCGCCGGTGCCGGTTGCTGCGCGAGCGCGGGGACGGCTGCGAAAAGAAGGGTGGCGGCGAGCGGAATGTGACGGGCCATGCGAACCCCATAACGAGGGATCGGCAGAAGCACCTCCCTTATATTCACGCCGGACCCGAGTTGCGACGAACCGCCCCGCCTGTCAGCCGGCCGCCTTCGCCAGATGGCGCTGGCGCAGCGCATCGATCGGCAACAGCGCGTCCCCTTCCTCCACATGCCAGAAGGTCCAGCCATTGCAGGAAGGCGCGCCCTGAAGCGTGGCGCCCAGCTTGTGGATCGAGCCGGCATTGCCGTCCGTGCAGACCAGCCCACCATCGGCCATCACCTCCGCATGCCAGCGCCCGCGCGCATCGCGCAGCTTCGTGCCGGGGGCGACGAGCCCGGATTCCACCAGCACGCCGAATGCCACGCGCTTTTCCGTCTTCCGTTCGGGCACGACGAGCATCGCGCTTTCATCGAGCGGCAGCGTCGCATCGATGCGCGCGCGCGCCGCTTTCACATAGGTCGTCTCACGATCGATGCCGATCCAGCGGCGGCGCAGGCGCCGCGCGACCGCGCCCGTGGTGCCCGTGCCGAAGAAGGGATCCAGCACGATGTCGCCCGGCTTGCTGGCGGCGAGCAGCACGCGATAGAGCAATGCCTCCGGCTTCTGCGTCGGGTGCGTCTTGTGGCCGTGCTCGTCCTTCAGGCGCTCGGCACCGCCGCAGATGGGAAGCTCCCAGTCCGAACGCATCTGCACATCATCGTTCAGCGTCTTCATCGCGCGATAGTTGAACGTATAGCGCGCCTTCTGGCCCTTCGAGGCCCAGATCATCGTCTCGTGCGCGTTGGTGAAGCGCGTGCCCTTGAAATTCGGCATCGGATTGGCCTTGCGCCAGACGATGTCGTTGAGGATCCAGAAGCCCTCGTCCTGTAGCGCCGTGCCGACGCGGAAGATGTTGTGATAGCTGCCGATCACCCAGATCGAGCCATCATCCTTCAGGATGCGGCGCGCCTCCTTCAGCCAGCGCCGCGTGAAGCGATCATAGGCGCCGAGGCTGTCGAACTTGTCCCATTCGTCGTCGACGGCATCCACCTGGCTGCCATCGGGCCGGAAGAGATCGCCCCCCAGCTGTAGATTGTAGGGCGGATCGGCGAAGATCATGTCGATCGATCGATCCGGCAGCTTCGCCATTTCCGCGATGCAATCCCCGATCAGGATCGTGTCCAGCGGCAGCAAGGCCAGCATCGGCCGCGCAGCAGCCTCCCGTATCGGACGTACCACCCCCATGTCTTCCGCCCTTCCCCGCAATGAGCCGCGCAAATGAATCCGCCGGGACTCCGCGGTCAAGAGTCCTGTTTGCGCCAATTTTCCGCGAAGGCCGATCGACGCCGCCGGCACGATAAAGTTATCCACAGGATCTGGCGATCGAAAATGCGAGGGAACTCAAGCTCTGGTGGGTGTTGCCCAAAAGACTCACGCCGAATTGGATCGCCTTGGCCCTTCGAGCACTTGAGGTACAGGAACAGCGCGTCTAAACCGCCCGAAACAACAGGGACGGGGATTGCAGATGGCCGAAGGCGCTCCAATGGACCAGAAGGCGCATGAGGAAACCTATGCGCGCTTCATCGGGCTCGCGAAGACGGGCACGATCGTCTGCGCGCTGATCGCGGCCTTCGTCGTCTTTCTCATCACGCGCTGATCCTTCGTGGCTATCAAGATCGCCGTCCTGAAGGAGACGGCGGCCCGAGAGACGCGCGTTTCCGCGACGCCTGAAACGGCCAAGAAGTTCGCCGCCCTCGGTGCCTCCGTCGCTGTCGAAGGCGGCGCGGGCCTCTCCGCCTCGATCGCCGACACGGATTATGCGGCCGCAGGCGCCAGCGTGGGCGATCGCGCCGCGACCCTCGCCGGCGCGGACATCATCCTCGGCATACAGGGGCAGGATCCCGCGAGCCTTGCCGGCGCCCGGCCCGGCGCGTGGATCGCCGCCGGCCTCAATCCCTTCGGGGAGCGGGCGCGCGTCGATGCCTATGCGGCGGCCGGCTATGAGGCGCTGGCGATGGAATTCATGCCGCGCATCACGCGCGCGCAATCGATGGACATCCTCTCCTCCCAATCGAACCTCGCCGGCTACAAGGCCGTGCTGCTGGCGGCGGCCGAATATGGCCGCGCCTTTCCCATGATGATGACGGCGGCGGGCACGGTTTCCGCCGCCAAGGCCTTCGTGATGGGCGTGGGCGTGGCCGGCCTGCAGGCGATCGCCACCGCCCGCCGGCTGGGCGCGCAGGTCTCGGCGACCGATGTGCGCTCGGCCACGAAGGAGCAGATCCAGTCGCTCGGCGCCAAGCCGATCTTCGTGGAAAGCGTGAAGGGGATCGAGGGCGAGGGATCGGGCGGCTATGCCACCGAGATGAGCGAGGAATATCAGAAGGCGCAGGCCGAACTGGTTTCCGCGCACATTGCCAAGCAGGATATCGTCATCACGACCGCGCTGATCCCCGGGCGCCCCGCCCCGCGCCTGATATCGGACGCGCAGCTCGCCACGATGCGGACGGGCAGCGTGATCGTTGATCTGGCGGCCGAGAGCGGCGGCAATGTCGAGGGCGTCATCTCCGGCGAAACCGTCACCAAGCACGGCGTGAAGATCATCGGCGCCAGGAATATCGCCGCGACGATGGCTGCGGATTCATCCGCCCTGTTCGCGCGCAACCTCTTCAATTTCCTGTCCGCCTTCTGGGATAAGGAAGCGGGCAGGCCGGTGCTGGACGAGGAAATCGGCGATGCGATCCGCCTGACCAGGGACGGCAGGGTCGTGCATCCGAGACTGCTGGGCTGAAGGGGACGCATATGGACTTCATCTCGATCCTGTCCATCTTCGTGATGGCCTGTTTCGTCGGCTATTATGTGGTCTGGTCGGTCACGCCCGCTTTGCATACGCCGCTGATGGCGGTGACCAACGCCATCTCCTCCGTCATCATCGTCGGCGCGCTGGTGGCAAGCGCGGCGGGAGCGCTCGGCGGCTCCTCCGTGGCGAAATGGCTGGGCCTGATCGCGGTGGCGCTGGCCTCGGTAAACATCTTCGGCGGCTTCGCCGTCACCGAACGCATGCTTGCCATGTACAAGAAGAAGGACAAGCCGGCGGCCAAATGAGCCGCCTGCGCCTGAGAGGATAAGGCCGCGCACCGCGACATGCGGGCGCCGCGGCGAAGGGGGTTTGGAATGGAGCATGTTGCCGTCAATCCGTGGGCGATGCTGGCCTATCTGGTCGCGGGTGTCTGCTTCATCCTCGCGCTGCGCGGGCTTTCCAGCCCCTCGACCAGCCGGCGCGGCAACCGCTTCGGCATGGCCGGCATGGCCATCGCCATCGCAACGACCCTCCTCACCCATCAGGGCTCGCTGATCGAGATCGTGGGCGCCGTCGCCGTCGGCGGCGCGATCGGCCTCGTCACGGCGCGGCGCATCCAGATGACGGCGATGCCGCAGCTCGTGGCCGCCTTCCACAGTCTGGTCGGCCTCGCCGCCGTGCTTGTGGCGATCGCCGCCTATCTGAATCCGGAGGCATTCGGCATTCTGGAGCCCGGCGGGCTGGACATCGCCAAGAACAGCCGGATCGAAATGGGCCTGGGCATCGCGATCGGCGCGATCACCTTCTCCGGCTCCGTCATCGCCTTCCTGAAGCTCAACGGGAACATGGGCGGCAAGCCGATCCTGCTGCCCGGACGGCACATCATCAATCTGGGCACGCTGGCCGCGATCCTGATCCTCGTCTCGCTCTTCCACCTCGATACGCCGGCGATGTTCTGGGCGATCGCGATCCTCTCCTTCGCGATCGGCTTCCTCCTCATCATCCCGATCGGCGGCGCGGACATGCCGGTCGTCGTCTCGATGCTGAACAGCTATTCGGGCTGGGCGGCGGCGGCGATGGGCTTCACGCTCCACAATACGGCGATGATCATCACCGGCGCGCTGGTGGGATCCTCCGGCGCGATCCTGAGCTACATCATGTGCGCGGCGATGAACCGCAGCTTCATCAGCGTGATCGCGGGCGGCTTCGGCGGTGAGGCCGGCGGCGGTGGCGGCGGCGAGGCCAAGGAGCAGCGGCCGTGGAAGCGCGGCTCGGCCGAGGATGCCGCCTTCCTCATGCAGCAGGCCGAGCAGGTCATCATCGTGCCGGGCTACGGCATGGCGGTAGCCCAGGCCCAGCATGCCCTGCGCGAGATGGGCGATCTCCTGAAGGCCGAGGGCGTGACCGTGAAATATGCGATCCATCCCGTCGCCGGCCGCATGCCCGGCCACATGAACGTGCTGCTGGCCGAAGCGAACGTACCCTATGACGAGGTGTTCGAGCTGGAAGACATCAACAGCGAGTTCGCGCAGACGGACGTGGCCTTCATCATCGGCGCGAACGACGTGGTGAACCCGGCCGCCAAGACGGACAAGTCCAGCCCCATCTACGGCATGCCCGTATTCGACGTGAACAAGGCCAAGACCGTGTTGTTCATCAAGCGATCGATGGGCGGCGTGGGCTATGCCGGCGTCGACAATGACGTCTTCTACCAGGACAATACGATGATGCTGCTGGCCGACGCCAAGAAGATGGTGGAGGAGATCGTGAAGGCCATGGCGCACTGATCGCGCGACGGGCCGGCTCGACAGCATCGCCCTCGGGCGGCTAAAAGTCAGCCATTCCAGTCACGATTTCTCGACGGAGAGCCGCACGGTGGCCGAAGAAACGCCCGAAAAGACCAAGACCCCCGCAGACGCGAAGGCCCCCGCCAAGCCGGGTGCCAACGTGGGCATGTGGATCGGCGCGGGCGTGGGCGCCGGCATCGGATCGGCCGCGCTCGCGGCGGCCCTGCTCTATGCGACCCGTACCCGCAAGAAGAAGAGCCAGGCGAAGGACTGATCGCCGGCCCGTGATCGGGGCGGCGGCCGACCGCCTCAGGCCGCCGACAACTGCGTCAGCCTGTCCAGTTCCCGATCGATCAGCGCGCTGAGGCTGGCGCTGACGGCGGCAAGATCCGTGTTCGGCACCGCCAGATGGCGCTGCGGCAGCCCGAGCAGCAACACCATGATCATCTGCACGAAATCATCGCATGCCTTTGCGGGCGCATGCGGCGCGATCGCGGCCACGGCCCTGCGAAGACAGGCGCTGATCCGCCGATCGCCCTGCTGAAAGAGGCTCGATATCCTCTCGTGCCGCATTCCCCGGCACGATCGCGGCGGCAATCGTCCAGGGCGTCGATCGCCGGACTTTCTGGCCGCTCGTCTATACTCCGTTCGGTTGGCTCGGCGGCAGCGCGCTTGGGTTTTGGCTCTACACCAGTTTTCAAGCCGACAGCTGGCCGCTTGCGGTGATGATGCCCGCGGCCTTCGGTTTCTTGGGCGGCACGATCGCAGCCCGTCTTGCCGCCGGCCCGCGCAAGGTCTCCCATCTGCGCGGCACCCGCCTCGGCGTCTTCACCGGACAGCGTGGTGGTCGACTCAAGGCCCGCCTGATGGGCGGCGTCACCTTGGCGGGAGTTCCGCTCTCCCGGGAGGACGAAACCATGCATGTCGCGGCGATCGGTGCCACCGGTTCAGGGAAGTCGACCGCTCTACGAGCGCTCATGGCGGATGCGATCCGGCGCGGTGACCGTCAGGTCGTTGCCGATCCGGACGGCGCTGCGATGAGCGCCTTCTTCGAAGCCGGCGACGTCATACTCAACCCCTTCGATCGCCGCTGCGCGCGTTGGGACCTGCTCGCCGAGATCGAGCGCCCGGGCGACTATGCTTTTCTCGCCCAGTCGGTGCTGCCGCACCTCGGTATTGGCGAGCACGATCAGTGGATCACCTATGCCCAGCAATTGCTCGCGGCAGCGCTGGAAAATTTTGGACGGCTTGGGCTCGGCACGACCAGCGACCTCATCACCATACTCGCGTCAGGCTCCGTCGCCGAGTTGAAGCTCCTGTGTCAGGACACAGCCGCCGCGCGCTATTTCGAGCCGGGCGGCGAGAAGATGCTCGCCAGCATTCTCGGCACGTTAGCGCCAGCAATTGCAAACCTTCGCTTCATCACGCCGCTGGACGGGGAGTCCTTCTCGATCAGGCAATGGGTCCGATCCGGCACGGGGTCTCTCTGGCTACCCTATACCGCCAACCAGATAGCAGCGCTGCGCGGGTTGATTTCCTGCTGGATGAACATCGCCATCCTCGAAACCTTGTCGCTACCTCCCGTTCGGGATCGCCGGATCTGGTTTCAGATTGATGAACTGGATGCCCTGGGGCGGATTGAGGGCTTGAAGGACGCACAGGCACGTCTCCGGAAATTCGGCGGCTGCGTAGTGATCGGCTTCCAGTCATCCGCTCAGGTCAAGGCCGTTTACGGCGAAGGGGCGCACACCATCATCGAGAATTGCGGTAATCTGCTGCTACTTCGGTCCGGACTCAGCGAAGGCGGCGGAACAGCCGAACTTGCCTCTGATCTGATCGGCAGCCGAGAGGTCGAGCGTGACGACGTCAGTCGTTCGCGCACCCACGGCCGATACACCTCACGCTCGATGTCTATGCAGAACAAACGAATGATCGAGGATGTGGCGTTGGCGAGCGAGATTATGCAGCTTCCAAATCGCGAGGGATTTGTCAAACGGGCAACAAACTCCAACTGGCGCCGAGTGCGCTTTTCTTACATTAACTACCCGCAGCGCGTTGCAACGTTTGAGCCTAGGGCGCTTGCAATAGATTGACATCAGTATTGATTAATTACGAACTGATTCCAAGGCAGAATTCACCCTGGCGAATGATGGCGAAGCCTAAAGGCAGCCCCAATCGTCCATAGCGATGGGTGTGCTGTCCTTTAGCGCTTTTAAAATAGGACGAAAAAGCTTTGGTGAATCGATGCCGATCGCACCGATCGGCATTCCGTTGGCATCCACGCCGAGCCAGCATCCCCCGTCCACCGTCGTTCCGCGCTTGAATAGCACCGTCGCCGCCTTTTCGGGCAGTCCGGCGATCTGGATGTTGTGCTCATACTGTTCCGACCAGAGCCAGGGCAGTTCGACATATCGCAGGTCGTCACCAAGCGCCGCTCGTGCGGCCACGATCGCCTGGTTCTGCGCGTTGGCCCAACTCTCGCGGCGCACCGACCCGCCTACGAACGGGCAAGGGAAATTAGCAACGTCGCCTGCTGCGAAGACGTGGGGATCGGACGTACGCCCGGTTTCATCGACCATCACGCCGTTTGACACAGCGAGTCCGGCAGCCTCGGCAAGCTGCGTTTCAGGGATGCTTCCGACGCAAACCAACATACGGTCCGCCGCGATTCTGCCACCATCGTCAAGTAGCAGCGTAACCCCACCGTCGGTTTCAACCATGCTTTGCGCGCTACGGCCGAGGTGCAAGGTCACACCGTTGCGATGGTGGAGATCGGCGAGCCAGCGCGACACCGGTTCTGGCACGGATCGCGCGCACAGACGCGGTGCAGCCTCGACCACGGTAACGCCAACACCGAGCGCGCGGGCGGTCGCCGCAACCTCCAGCCCGATCCAGCCGCCGCCAACGATGAGCAGATGTCCACCGGCCGCAAGACCTTCCCGCAACGCGGCGGCATCGTCGAGTGTGCGAAGCATGTGAACGCAAGAGGAAAGGACCGGGCCCAGCCAGTCGGGTCTGCGCGAGAGAGCGCCGGTGGTCAGGAATAGGCGATCATAGCCGATTTCGCTGCCGCTTTCGCAGCGAACGACGCGCTTCGCCAAGTCGATCGACGCGACCGGATCGTCGAGCCGTGCCTCGACTCCGGCTGCGCGCAGCGCCTCGAGCGACATAAGCACAGTCTGGGAGACGGCGTCGGCATCCCGCAAGGCCGCCTTCGATAATGGCGGCCTTTCATACGGCGGATGCCCTTCCGCACCAACCAGCACGAGCCGTCCTGTGAAGCCCCGCGAGCGCAACGTTTTGACGATCCAACCGCCGGCTTGACCCGCACCGACCACGCAAAACGTGTCAGTCGCCATTGCCTTCTCCGTCGAGCGCCACCTGTATCCGACCATCATGCTCGCGCGCAGGGAAGCTGCGCACGGCCTCCGTCACAGGCGCGGATCGCGGCTCTCCGGTTTCTATGTCAAAGAGACCTTGATGCAGCGGGCATTCGATGCAGCCGTCTTCAACGAAACCATCAGATAACCGTGCCTGGCCGTGCGTGCATAGATCGTGCAGTGCGAAGCAGTGGCCATCCTTACGGAACAATGCGAGCGGAACGCCCTTCGCATCTGCGGCAGCGACTTCGCCCTCCGCCACAATGTCGACAGGTCCGATATCAATCCAGTTCATAGAAATTCCATACAAGGTTGAAACCCGCAGATTTAGCCTAGGGATTGAGCCTGCGAAACGCGCAGGTATAGCGCGAAAAAGGGCCTAAATCGGCAGCGCAAGCAGGGTCTGTACCCGCGCGGTATCGAATATCGCCCGCTTGCTGGCAAACAACCAGTCGCCGCTGTCGCGCACGGCACGATCGAGATAGCGGCCCACCTGATAGATACGAGAATCGCCGGCTTCGCTGCTACTCACGACGAGATAATTGCAGCTGAAATCGACCGTATCCGCTCCGATATCGGAGATTACGAGGCCCGAGAAGAAATGGCGATATGTCATCGGCGCGTAGATATTGGCCTGCCTGAGCGAAACGATCCGATCGTGCAGCATCCGCCTGTTGTCACACCGAATTAAAGGAGCGGGAAAGCCCCCATCCTCGTTTTCCTTCGGGATGATTTCGTAGAGGCAGTCTTCGGCGAACAGGTCTGGCCATTCCTCCAGCCGGTCATTGTCGATCACATCGGCATATCGATCGAGAAGCATCAGCATCTCGAACCGGGTGGTCTGCATGGGTGTCATGCCAGTTCCTCCGCAGGCAGGTCCATGAGGTCGCGATATGCTCGCCAGAAGCTGCGGATCATCTCTTCGGTGATTGTTGACGTTCCGCTTTCGTCGCTCCGTCCCATCTCGATGACGGAGGATAAATGAGGCGACGCCGCTGTGCCCTGCTGGACCAGTTCCGTCGCTTCGGTATCTTCCATCGAGATATAGCCCGCAGGCCCAACAAGATTGGCCTGTTTGATCCGTAACGCCCTCATCTCTGGTGTGTCATCGGCATATCCGAAGAAATGAAAGACTAGCTCGAAATTATTGGGCCCTTTTGGTAAAAGCTGTCGGGCGACGAGGGTGTTGTGAATCTGCTGTATGACGAGTTGTGGAAAAATCGCTTGGATATGGTTCGACGCTACCTCTTCATATTCCGGCACAAGCGCGAGAAGACTGGTATCCTGAAGTGCGAAGCCCTCGTCGAAAGAACGGATATTCTGATCCTTATAAGCCGATCCGTCGTCATGCCCCTCCTTTATGGACATGAACAAGCTGTGCAGACCTCCCCGTCCAATCAGGCTGTGCGCTCGCATACCCGCTCGAAAGATATTGAATGTCGTGTGGAACATATGGAGAAGACTGGCGTGGTATGGGTCCTTCACATTCTCTAGATAGAGTTTCCAGTTTGAGCTTGAATATTGGCGGGTGCATCCCAGATATTCGACCGGCTTACAAAAAACCCGGTCGACGTAGGGGCGCATTATTGGCCCAATATAGTCGGCGAGACTCTCGATCTCTTCGCTGAACGTCGCGAAGACGAGCCCCTTATAACTATCGACGCGGAGGCGCTGCAGACCGTGGTCAGATGGCTTAAAATCGGCCGGCATGCCCGGCGCACCTTTCTGGCCTCGGCGAAAGGGAACGCCGATCAAGGCACCTCGTGGATCGTAGCTCCATTGATGGTAGACGCAATCGTGCGTCGCCGCGTTGCCCCGCTTGTAGCGGCACAGGATCGCCCCACGGTGCGCGCAGCGATTGACCCAAGCGGCAATATCGCCGTCTGAAGACCGCGTCATCACGACAGGTGTGTCGCCGACGAATGTGGACTTGTAGTCGTTCGTATTCGGAATCTCGGCCTCCAGGCCGAGGAAATTCCAAGTCGGACCGCGAAAAATGCGCTCCTGCTCGCGTTGATAGATGTCGTCGCTGCTGAAGACCGAATAGGGCACCCTGGACCCGTCCGTTCGCGCAAATTTCGTCTCGATCTTCATCGCACTCCCCATCAATTTCGCTTGCTTGGCACTTTTTTCTTCCCGACATTCTGTCCGGGCTGTGCCTGCGGGCAGCACGCAGGGTAGCAAGCCAAACTGATCTGACAGTATCCCACCCTTTCTCGTCCAATATGGATATAGGATCGTGGCGATAGCTCAGGCGTATCGTCCATTCACCCGCTTCCAAAATCGGTGCGGCGAAAAAGAGGTTGTATTTTCCTCACGGGGTTTCGCGTAGATATCGCCAATGGAACTTCGACATCTCCGATACTTCGTTGCCGTGGCGGAGGAGCTGCATTTCAGCCGTGCCGCGATCCGCCTCAACATATCACAGCCGCCACTCAGTCAGCAGATTGCGGCGCTTGAGCTGGAACTTGGGGTCAAGCTGTTCGAACGCAGCAACCGCACCGTCGAGCTTACAGGCGCAGGCAGGGTTTTTCTGGAGCGGGCCCGCTGGATCCTCGCAGAGGCCGAAGACGCAGCGCAGGAAGCAAGGCGTGTGGATCGGGGTATCGAGGGGAAGGTTCTGATCGGTTTCATGAGTTCTGTGATGCTGTTCAAGCTCGGTCACTATCTGCGACGCTTCAGCACGGAGGTTCCCAATGCTGATCTCGTGTTGCAGCAAAAGCGATCCGACGAGCAGTATATGGCGGTGATATCGGGGCAGCTCGACATAGGTTTCGTCGATCTTTCGCTCGGCGAAGCACTCGCCACCTCGGACACGGTCGCGCTCGATGTGCGTCCGGCACTTCACGAGCGACTGGTCCTATGTGTTGCCCCAGACCACCCTCTAGCCGAAAGGCTATCCGTGAAGGCGGAGGAGTTGAAGGAATTGCCGTTCGTCGCCCTCAGTCGCCATAGCTACCCCGCCTCTTATGACAAGCTATGCCGGATGTGCGCGGAGGCAGGTTTCACGCCCAATATTCGGCAGCAGGTGGAAAGCATGCCGGTCGCAATTGCAATGGCGGCAGCCGGTTACGGCGTGGCTCTGGTCCCCGATTTCGATAAAACCATGCATGACGTGGTTCAGGCGCGCTTCGTCCCAATTGACGAAGAACCTTTCGCCATAATCTACATGGTTTCTCGGCTGAACGACCGTACGCCGCTTGTCGAAAAACTGAGAGATATCTGCTCGCTGCAGGGCTAACAGGGCAGTCTGCCGTTCATTACTATTCGTTCACCGTGATCACGCCGTTGGAGTGGATGCGGCGTCGCGAATGGCATCAGCGCCTTGATCGCATCGCTTACCCTCTAGTTTAAAGGAGACGCTGGTTTTCGACGACGCAGCGATAGCATCTCGAAAAAAGCGGTGATAGCAAACCCGAATGCGAGTTCGATGACATGCAAGGTGCAGGAAGAGCAAATGTTTGAAGTATCCTGGGATTCGGAGCGCCATATCCTGCTTGAGAAACTGAGTGGGTTCTGGGAAATGGACGAAATGCGCGCTTATGAGGATCGGATTAGGGCACTAATCCGGTCGGCAGCAGGGCAACCGTTTGATTCGATTTCTGATCTGAACGAGCTCGCGCCCCAATGTGCGGAAATTGTGAAACGCCACGAGCAAATCATGTCAGACTTGGACCGCGCCGGACGTCGCCGCAACATCATCGTAATTTCATCCGCTTTGCTCAGACGACAGGTCGCACGCTCGACCCCGGTTGGAAAGGAGCCGGAATATTTCGAGTCTCTAGAAGATGCCGAGCGCGCGCTACGCCGTTGATCATGTGACAGACTTGATCGCGGGATGGGCTATTGCGCCGCCTCGAATGTTCAAACCCGCAGCAAATCCCGGATCAGCGGAGAAGGCGGCATCTATGCCGTGATCCGCCAAGCGCATCACATAAGACGCTGTCGCAGCTTCAAGAGCATAGGTTGAGGTCAGCGGCGCAGCGCCTGGCATGTTTGCTACGCAATAATGCACAACGTCATCGACGACGAAGGTCGGTTTGTCGTGAGTCGTCGGTCGGGAGGTCTCGAAACAGCCCCCTTGGTCGATGGACACGTCCACAAGCACCGATCCCTGTTTCATCGACCTCAATTCGGCACGGCGTAGTAAGTGCGGCGCCGTCGCGCCAGGTATCAGGACAGTACCTACCACCAGGTCCGCTTCGAATGCCGCAGTGCGCACGGATTGAGGGGTCGAATAGACCGTCTTAGCCCTGCCGCCGAAGATATCGTCGAGTTCTTCGAGACGCGTCGCCGAGATGTCCATGATCGTTACGTCAGCCCGATGCCCAATTGCGATTTCGGCGGCATGCTTGCCCGCCACGCCTCCACCCAGGATGAGCACTTTGGCCGGACCGACGCCAGGAGCGCCGCCAAGAAGAAGGCCCCGCCCACCGAATGGGCGCAGCAGATGAACGGCGCCCACGTCGATGGCCATGCGTCCGGCAACCTGGCTCATCGGTGCAAGAAGCGGAAGACGCCCGTTGCGATCGAGCACGGTTTCGAAAGCGATGCAGGAGGCGCCGGACGCCATTAGCCCTTTCGTCAGATCAGGGTCGGGCGCCAGATGGAGGTAGGCGAACAGGATGTGATGCGGCCGCAGCCGCGCGACTTCGGCCCGCTGCGGTTCCTTGACCTTCACGATGAGTTCGGCCTGGTCGAACAGAGTGTCGGCATCGGCGGCGATTGCCGCACCCGCGGCCCGGTACGCCTCGTCATCGATGCCGACGCCATGGCCCGCGCCCGTTTCGACGAAGACCTGATGCCCCTTCTGCACAAGTTGCAGGATCGATCCGGGCGTTGCCGCAACGCGGCTTTCCAGCGTCTTAATTTCTTTAGGTATGCCGATCCGCATCATCATCTTCCCTGCACCAGTGTCTGACAAGCATACGATGAATTGCGCGCAGCTTCTCACCCGAATTAGGCGAAATAGCCTATACAGATGGAGCAAACATGCGATATAATGCGCTAATATGGTGGAGACCGTCGATCATTTGCATCTTGTCGATGTCGCGATCCTGAACGCTCTGCAGGAAGACGGGCGGATGGTATATGCTGATTTAGCCCGGCATGCCGGAATGTCGGATTCCGCGTGTCTGCGGCGCGTTAAGCAACTGGAAGCGAAAGGCATCATCGAACGCTATGGTGCTTTCGTCGACCAAAAAGCAGTGGGGTTGCCGCTAAATGTATTCCTGACTGTGACGCTGACTTCTCAGGCAGAGCATGCGCTGCGCGAGTTTGAAGCGGACATCGCATCAGTGGCCGAAGTTATGGAATGTTTCCTGATGACCGGGACAGCGGACTATCTCATTCGCCTGGTCGCGCGCGATGTCGACGATCTTGAAAGTTTGCACGCGCGTAAACTGACGCGGCTTAAGCATGTTGCTAGGGTCACGTCGAGTATTGCGATGCGCCAGGTTGTGAAAAGGTCGCGACTTCCGCTCCGGCCTTAAGGGGATGGTCGGTCAGACAGCCTCCAGCGCAAGGGCGACTCCCTGTCCCACGCCTACGCATAATGTCACCAGCGCGCGACCGGCACCAGCTTTTGCACATGCCCGTGCTGCCGTTAGCGCAAGCCGCGCGCCGGACATCCCCAATGGGTGACCGAGCGCGATCGCGCCGCCATTGGCATTGACCCGATCATCTTCGGGATCGACGTCCAATTGCCTCAAACATGCGAGCACCTGCGCGGCAAACGCCTCGTTGATCTCAATGACGGCACATTCACCGATCCCCCACCCAAGCCGCGCCAGCAGTTTGCGGGTCGCAGGCACCGGGCCGATGCCCATCAGACGTGGTTCCACACCGGCGGTCGCCATGCCGGCTATCCGCGCCAGCGGCCGCAATGCATGCGCCTTGACCGCCTCTGCCGACGCGATGAACATCGCTGCGGCTCCGTCATTGACCCCCGATGCATTGCCGGCCGTGACGCTTCCATTCACACGGAAGGGGGCCTTGAGCGAGGAAAGGCCCGCCAGCGTAGTGCCTGCGCGGGGATGCTCGTCCACCGCAACGCATACCGGGCGGCGTTTGGCGTCGTGTGTCTCGACTGCCACGATTTCGCCCGCGAACCATCCGGCCGCGCTTGCAAGAGCGACGCGCTGCTGGCTCGCAACGGCGAAGCGATCTTGCGCCAATCGATCCACACCATAGAACTCCGCGACGTTCTCGGCCGTTTCGGGCATCGAATCGACGCCATATTGTGCCTTCATCACCGGATTGACGAAGCGCCAGCCGATCGTTGTATCCTCGATTGCAGACGATCGCTGAAAAGCGGTCTCGGCCTTGGCCATGACGAACGGCGCCCGCGACATGGATTCGACTCCGCCGGCGATGGCGAGATCGATCTGGCCCGCCTGGATGGCGCGGGCCGCCGTGCCGACAGCATCGAGCCCCGATGCGCACAGGCGATTGAGCGTGGTGCCGGGCACCGATACGGGCAACCCCGCCAGCAACCCGGCCATGCGGGCGACATCACGATTATCTTCCCCGGCCTGGTTGGCGCAGCCAAGGACTATCTCATCAATCGCCGCCGGATCGAGCGCGGCATTGCGGGCTAGCAACGCGCGAAGCGGTATGGCCGCAAGGTCGTCCGTCCGCACATGCGCCAGTGCACCGCCAAAGCGACCGATCGGCGTGCGGACGCCATCGCACAAATAGGCTTCGGTCACAGCATCGCCCCCACGCGGAACGAAATGGGCGTCACTGCACGGACGCCATCGATCGTCTCGTCCGGCGCGAGCGCGTTCAGCGTGAGGGTGGCCGCGGCGCGGTCGATCTCGAAACAGGCGCGATCGGTAATGACGGCGTCGACCACGCCTACGCCGGTCAGCGGCAAGGTGCATTTGTCCACGATCTTGGACCGGCCGTCGCGATCGAGATGGTCCATTACCACGACGACGCGCCGCACGCCGGCGACCAGATCCATCGCTCCACCCATGCCCTTGATCATCTTGCCGGGGACCGTCCAGTTGGCGAGATCCCCATTGGTCGCTACCTGCATCGCGCCGAGAATCGCCAAATCGATATGGCCGCCACGGATCATTGCGAAACTGTCCGCCGAGGAGAAGAAGCTGGACGTGGGAAGCGTCGTCACCGTCTGTTTGCCCGCATTGATGAGATCGGGATCGACCTCTTCCTCATAGGGAAAAGGACCGATGCCAAGCATCCCGTTCTCGCTCTGCAATGTTACATCAATACCCTGCGGCACGTGATTGGCCACCAGCGTCGGTATGCCAATGCCCAGGTTGACGTAGCATCCGTCTCGCAATTCGCGTGCGGCACGTGCCGCCATCTGATCGCGCGTCCATGCCATCATGCGTCTCCCGTGACCGGCCGTAACCGTACTGTGCGCTGCTCGATGCGTTTTTCGTATCCTGACGCTAGTATGACCCGATCAACATAGATGCCTGGCGTGTGGACATGATCGGGGTCCAGCGCGCCAGCCGGCACGATCTCCTCAACTTCGGCAATTGTGATCCGCGCGGCGGTGGCCATGTTCGGATTGAAATTGCGCGCAGTCTTTCGGTAGATCAGATTGCCAGCGGAATCAGCCTTCCAGGCCTTGATGATCGCCAGATCGGCGCGCAGCCAGCTTTCGCGAACATAGGTCTCGCCTTCGAACTGCTCGGTCGGCTTCCCCTCCGCCACCACTGTTCCGACCCCGGTTTTCGTATAGAAAGCGGGGATGCCCGCACCGCCCGCCCGGATGCGTTCGGCAAGCGTGCCCTGAGGGTTCAGTTCCAGTTCCAGCTCGCCAGCGAGATAGAGCTCAGCGAACAGTCTGTTCTCGCCGATATAGGAACTGACCATCTTGCGGATCTGGCCATTGGCCAACAGCGCCCATAGGCCGAAGCCATCCGCGCCGCAGTTGTTCGAGATCACGGTCAGACCCTTCGGACCCAGCCGCCGCAGTTCGCCGATCAAGTCCTCGGGATTCCCGGTTAAGCCGAAGCCACCCGACATGATGATCATCCCGTCATATGCGACTCCGTCAAGCGCCTGTGCCGCCGATCCGAAAATCTTGTTCGCCACCGCATCCTCTATCATTGACTTATCACGTGAATATTCACTATAAGTAAGTGCGGTGGATGGCAAGTCTGTACGCTTTTGCGGCAGCTATTTAATATCTGGAGAGACGATGTTGGAAGAACTGACCGCGCCTACGATCGCTGCCGTAGGCACACGAATCAGATCCGTCGAAACCCACATCATCGATCTGCCACTCAAGCGCGTGCACAAGCTGAGCCGCGCGGTCCTGACGCATCAAAGCTATCTGATCGTCCGCGTCCTGACCGAAGACGGCGTTGAGGGCATCGGCGACGCGACGGTGCCCGGTGGTCCGTGGTGGGGCGGCGAAGCAGTGGAGGCCATGCAGGTCGTCGTCGAACGCTACCTTGCGCCGTTGGTCGTCGGGCAGGATCTGTTCGCGATCAACGCGATCATGGCGGAATTAGACAAGGTCGCTTTCGGCAATCCGGTGGCCAAGGCGGCGATCGAGATGGCGCTGTTCGATGCTGCTGGCCGGACGCTGGACGTGCCGGTCAGCCATTTGCTGGGTGGGCGGATCAACGACCGGGTGCCGGTGCTGTGGGTGCTCGCGACCGGCGAGATGAAACCGGATGTCGCCGAGGCGCGCGCCAAGGTCGATGCCGGCCTGCACAATCGTTTCAAGATCAAGGTCGGCCGGGGCGATCCTGTCGACGACGTCAAGCGGGCGGTGGCCACCGCCAACGCGGTTGATCTGCCGTGCGCGATCGACCTGAATGAAGCCTGGAGTTTTCCCGACATCGCGCGGTTGTTGCCGATACTGGAAGGATCGCGGGTCGAGATGATCGAGCAGCCGATCCCGCGCATCGACCATGCCGGCATGGCCGACCTGGTGCGCCGGTCGAGCCTGCCGATCATGGCCGACGAGGGCATTTGCTCGCCCGCGGACATGGTGGACATCGTCCGCGCCCGCGCCGCGACACTGGTATCACTTAAATTGTCCAAATCGGGCGGCTTTCTGAAGTCGATGGCAATCGCGCGCATGGCACAGGCAACGGGCATTGGATGCTTTGGCGGCACCGCGCTGGATTCGCCGATCGGTACGGCGGCGAGCCTGCAATTCTGCTCCACCATCCCGCTCGCTTGGGGCAGCGAATTGTTCATGCCATTGCTGCTGGCCGACGACATATTGGCCGCACCGCTGGATTATTCTGACTTTTCCGTGGCCGTCCCCACAGGACCGGGCCTGGGCATCACCATCGATCACGACAAGATGCGTCATTACGCACGCACCAAATAGGAGACTGAAATGCTCGATCATGCTGAATTGCAAGTGCGTCGCGCGCACGAAAAATCGCTTTATGACGGCACCGGAGAAGACCGCGTCGTCGAAGTCGTCGAAAAGCTGCTCGACGCCATTTGTCCCGCCATCCTCGATCTTCGTCCGACCATGGATGAACTCAACGCCGCGCTCGGTTATGTAGCGAAGCTGAGCGAATTGGACGTGCGGCTCATGTCCTGGGCGTTCGGTATCAACCAGATCGTCGAAGATCTCAACAGCCCGCTGGGGCCAGACGCAACTGTCAACACGGTACAGGGCCCGTTCCATATTGCGGATGCGCCGACAACCGACAGTGGTGCACCGATCGGACTGATCGAGGCCGATGCCGACATCCTCGTCATGGACGGCATTGTCCGCGATCTGGCCGGGCAGGCGCTGGCTGGTGTCGAACTGGATATATGGTGCGCTGATCGTAACGGTGAATATTCGCAGTTCGCGCCGAACATCCCCGATTTCAATAACCGTGCGAAGATCAGGACGAATGCGGACGGCTCCTACCGCATCGTCACCGAAATGCCGCAGCCCTATGCGCTGATCGGGGAGTGCAAGCTATTGCTGGAAAGAATGGGCCGGCAGATATGGCGGCCGCGCCACGTCCATTTCATGATCGACCATCCCGGTTTTGAATCGCTCATCACGCAGGTCTATTTCACCGGAGATGATTACACGTCGAACGACTGCGTGATCGGCGTCAAGGACGGATTGCTCACCGAATTGAAGCGTGTCGACGATCCTAAGCTCGGCTTCGATCGCCCGGTACTGGTTGCGCATTACGACTTCGCGCTGCAACCGGCGGCAAAAGCGGAGCAGGCGGCATGAGGATGGACGGGCAGGCGCGGCAGGTTGAAAACAGCTTCCTGCCCGTCGACGACGGCCGGATCGGGCTGACCGGCATCGTGCAGGACAGGGCTGGCGGCGATGAGCCGGGGCCCGCCGTCATCCTGCTGCATGAGATCTTTGGTGTGAACTTCGCCATGCGTGAGGAACTCGTCCGGCTGGCCGGGGCGGGCTATCTTGCGGTTGCGCCCGACCTGTTCCACCGGCAGGCGCCGGGCGTGCAGCTGAGCTACGATCCGCAGGAACGTCCTATGGCGCTCGCTCTTTGGCAGGCGTTCGACACCGACCAGGCGGTGCAGGATATCGAGAAGGTACGGGCGCATGTCGCTGCCGACCCACGCTGCGATGGCCGAGTTGCGGTGGTCGGCTTTTGCCTGGGTGGCAAACTCGCGCTGCTGGCGGGCGGGCGTGGCGGCTTTGCGGCGGTCATCAGTTACTATCCGGTGCAGATGAGCGATTTCCCCGACGCGCTCGACAGCCTCTCGACCCCGACCGTCATCCATATGGGCGACAATGATGTCCATGTTGGACCAGCGGCGGTCAGTCATCTGATCGAGGCAGCCGCGCGTAACGACTCTGTCGATTTCCGGCTGTATCCGGGTGCGGCGCATGCTTTCGCCAACCGTCACCGGTTGGAGGAATTCGACGCCGTGGCGACGACGCAGTCATGGGAACGGAATTTTGCTCTGCTCGACCAGAGCATGTCCAGATGAGTATCCTATCAGTATATCGCATTGGCTGGTCAGCTTAGTCATGGCCACGATCCGTCTTCTGGGTCGAAAGACCTCAGGGAATGTTCAGAAAATCCTCTGGATGATGAGCGAGATGAACCTCGCTTTCAGTCGCGAGGACTACGGCGGTCCTTTCGCCAGCCTTGATGCCCCGGCCTTTGTAGCGCTCAATTCCAATCGGCTTGTTCCGGTGCTGGTCCACGGGGACGAGGTCGTTTGGGAATCGAACTCCATCCTGCGATATCTCGCCAACGTTCATGGTCCAACGCCGCTTTATCCCGAAGAGCCATATATACGATCACTGTGCGAACGCTGGATGGACTGGCAACTCAGCAGCCTTAATCCCTGCATGTCCCCATTGTTCATCGCCATGGTGCGAACGGCGGCGGCAGATCGCGATCCGGTCATGCTCGAGCGCCTGACCGCTCAGGCGCGCGATCTATTTGCCAGATTGGATGAAGCGTTGGCTGCGACCGATTATCTGGCTGGTTCCTCTCTCACACTGGCAGATATCTCAACCGGAATGTTCGCCTATCGCTGGTTCGAAATGGCGCTCGACCGTGGCACGCCTACGCCGCATCTGCGGCGATGGCTGGAGCTTCTCAAGCAACGCGCGGCCTTCCGCGAATATGTGATGATCGGACTTTCATGATCGCTTTCATCCACCAGTTCAAAGCCCAGCGTGTGCTGTTTGGAAACGGCGTGCTGGATCGCGTCGCCGGTGAACTGGAGACGCTCGGCGCTGAGCGCACGATCGTTCTCACGACACCGGAACAGGCACGGTCGGGCGAGGCTGTAGCGGCATTGATTGGCACGCGCACTGTCGGCCATCTGGCGGTAGCAAGAATGCACACGCCGACCGATGTCACCGCCGATGCCCTCGCCGCAGCGCGCGCGCTCGACGCAGATTCGATCGTCAGCATCGGTGGCGGATCGACCATCGGTCTCGGTAAGGCACTCTCGGTGCGGACCGGATGGCCGCATCTGGCGATCCCGACAACCTATGCTGGGTCGGAAATGACGCCGATCCTGGGCGAGACCGAAAACGGCCAGAAGACGACGCGACGTGACGACGCGATCCTGCCGGCGACAGTCGTCTACGATGTCGACCTAACCCGGACACTACCGCAGGTCGTGCGCGTGACCAGCGGGATGAACGCCATCGCCCACGCGATCGAGGCACTGTATGCGCCTGATACGACGCCGGTGATCGATCTGATGGCACTTGAGGGCATGCGCCTTATCCTGCCAGCGCTCGAACGGCGTCGTGCGTCGCCCGACGACGACGCGGCGTTGGCGGAATTGTTGCGGGGCGCCTGGCTGTGCGGCGCCTGCCTGGGTGCGACGACGATGAGCCTGCATCACAAGCTGGCGCATATCCTGGGCGGCAGCTTTGTCCTGCCGCATGCCGAATTGCACACCGTCCTCATTCCGCATGTGCTGGCCTTCAATGCACCCTGCGTCCCGGAGGTCGACCAGCGGATTCGCGTCGCCCTGGGCTGCTACGAAGAACCTGGCGGCTTTCTGTTCGACCGCATTACGGCGTTGGGCGGGCCGACCAGCCTGCGCGACCTCGGTATGCCGCAGGACGGAATCCCCCGTGCCGCGTTATTGGCTACCTCCAACGCCTACGCCAATCCGCGCACCCCTGACGTCGGCGCAATCGAGGGCATGCTGCACCGAGCCTGGGCCGGCGAGCGCCCGATCGCAGACTGAAAGAAACCCCATGCCGCTCTTTATTGTCCAAATCACCAACAAACCCGGTACGAAAGATGCCCGGGCCGACGCCCTACCGGACCATCATCGCTATTTGCGGGACCGGGCCGGGAACGTGCTGATCGGTGGTGCGATTCTCGACGAGAGCGAAACCGGACCAACAGGTTCGATCTACGTCATCGAAGCCGGATCGCTGAATGAAGCCCGACGCTTTGCCGACGACGATCCTTTGACCCATGCGGGCACACGTGGCGAAATCGTGGTGTGCCCGTGGCGGACTGCGCTCTATGATCGGCGCTATGTCTTTGGAACGGCGGCTGCGGGCGATCCGATCCCGGGGCAGGCGCCGCCTACGACTTGACCAACTAACAGGTCGCGTTCGGCGCGGTTCGATATATGGTCCCGTTCATCGACAGATTCGCCGCAATTGACTATTTACCGGTCGGGCGCAGCTTTCTCCTTCAATCGATCACATCGCACCGGGACGGTAAATGGCAGGAAAGAAAAATACGGACGACGGTTTTTACGATCTTGAAGAGGAACGGTTCAAGATCGACGAATGGCCGATCTACTGGCTTACCCGCGTCGTGAGCCTGTACCTGACGCAAAGCGAGGGACAGTTGAAACGGATCGGTCTCGATATACCGAGTTGGCGCGTTCTCATGTTTCTCGGCAAAGACCAGAGCGCGAGTGTCAGCGAACTGGCCGATCACGCTATCGCCAAGCTCTCAACCATGACCAAGATTATCCAGCGGATGCAAGCGGAAGGCCTGGTAGAGTGCAGTCCGCGCGAAAATGATGGGCGCGTGACGGAGGTCAGACTGACGGAGCGAGGCTTCGAAGCAAGGGCCGACGCTTGGGCTGTATCCCACCGGACCTATGAGCGCGCGTTCGGCCAGGTACCGGCGAAGGAGACCAAGGCTCTCATTACGACGCTCTCGCGTGTGTTTGACGCTTTAAAACGGTGACATTTGGCACACTCGGAACAAGCCATCCCCATGGCGCCGCCTAGGAACAACGGGCGTATAAATCGAGAAACGGATTGCGTCGTTAAAATCAGTTGACAATTCACGTGATAAATATAGTATTTGACCTCTCGGAAGAGGAGGGGCGGATACGGCCGTGTCAATTCTTGTTCGCAAACTGGATCTGGGATCGACGGACCGAAAGGCGCTACGCGTTGCGATCAAGGATTCGATCGATATCGCCGGCTATTCGACCCGCGCGGGCAGCGCTGCGCTGGAACACGCTGCCCCCGCTATCTCGCACGCAGCTGTGGTCGAGGCGTTGCTGGAGGGCAGCTGCCGCATCGTCGGCAAGACCAATATGCATGAGCTTGCCTATGGCGTGACCGGCATCAACGACTGGACGGGCACCCCGGTCAATCCACGCTATCCCAACCTGATCCCCGGCGGGTCGTCGTCGGGCTCGGCAGCGGCCGTTGCAAGCGGCATCAGCGATATTGCAATCGGCACCGACACCGGCGGATCGATCCGCGTGCCTGCTGCCTGTTGCGGTGTCTTTGGACTAAAACCCAGCTTCGGCCGGATCAATCGCGCCGGAGCGATACCGGCCACCTCCTCGCTCGATTGCATAGGCCCGTTCGCGCGCAACATGCAGGGAATCGAGGCAGCGATGGCGATCATCGATCCTACTTATGTTTCCGCCTCTTTGCCGACGCATCCTCGCCTTGGCATCGTGGCGGTCGATGCGGATGCCGATGTGGCGGACCGTCTCGCGCAGGCGCTGGAGACACTCGGCTATCAGGGCGCGCGTGCAACGCTACCGGGTTTCGCGGCAGCATTTGACGCGGCGCTCGCCATCATTGCGGCGGAGACTTGGACAGCCTTCTCGCCATTGCTGGCATCGGGCAAACTGGGCGCGGATGTCGCGGCGCGCTTGACCAAGGCGGCGGATGTGAATGCTGCGCAGCGCGAACAGGCGGAACACGTGCGTCAGGCCTTCGCGGCTGAAGTCGATGCAGCGCTTGCCGACGTCGACGCGCTGGTCCTGCCAACTCTACCCTGCCTACCGCCGAGCCTTGCGGGCGCGGCCGATGTTGCAGCAGCAATAAAACTGACTGCGTTGGTGCGGCCATTCAATCTGTCCGGCCACCCGGCACTCAGCATTCCTCTGGAAACGGCCGCCGGTCAACCCGTCGGACTGCAACTGATCGGCAGGATTGGGGAGGATGCCGCGCTGTGTGCGCTGGGCCGCCGCATCGCGGCCGATCTCGGAATACGCGTCGAATTGACATTGGAGAGCGAAGCATGAGCGGGCAGATGCGATTGGCAACTCCGTTATCATCGGAAACAACGACCGCTGACGAGGATCTGCTCCTCGTCGCCATCCATGAAGAACGCGAATCTTTCGCGCAGACGCAGCAAGTGTCGCCGCGCATCGTCGATCTGATGAAGCGCGCGGGTGTGTACCGGATGCTGGTCGCAAAACAGTTCGGCGGTGACGAAGCATCCCCGGCGCAATTCCTGAAACTGATCGAGCGGATTTCGATTGCCGATGGATCAGTCGGATGGGTCGCCAGCTTCGGCGTATCGGCAATGTATCTGGCTTCGCTGCCTATCGCGACGCTGGAAACCATTTATGCCGAAGGGCCGGACGTCATCTTCGCTGGAGGCCTGTTCCCACCGCAGCCCGCACGGCACGCACCGGGGGGGCTGGAGATTTCCGGGCGCTGGAAATTCGGCAGCGGATGTACCGGCGCGGACCTGATCGGCGTCGGCATCACTCTGGCCGACGGCAAGGCATCCCCGCTGCCGCGCATGGCGGTTATGCCATCCGGGCAGGTGCGGATCGAACGTAACTGGGACGTGATCGGGCTGCAGGGCACAGGCAGCCACGACCTGATCGTCGACAAGGTCGTCGTGCCGGAAGGCTGGACCTTCATCCGTGGCGGGTCGTCCTCGCTCGATTCTCCGCTTTATCGATATCCGTCGATGGCGTTCGCTGCGCAGGTGCTGGCGGTCGTCGGTCTGGGCGTCGCTCGCGCGGCGCTGGACGAGATCAGCCATATGGCCGGAGGACGCAAGTCGATCACCGGTGCACCGGTCCTGGCAGATCGCGCCTATGTGCAGACCGAGGTCGCCAAGGCCGAAGCAGCGCTTCGTTCCGCCCGCGCTTTCTTCTACGAGGTGACGGAAGACGCTTATGCTGATCTGGTCGCGGGTGACGCTTTGTCGACCGACAAGATCGCTTTGCTGCGACTTGCCTCGACCCATATCGCCCGCGTGGGCGCAGACGTCGCGCGCATGGCTTACACCCTTTCAGGTACGACCGGCATCTACGCTGCACACCCGCTGGCGCGCTACGCGCAAGACGCGATGGTCGTCGTCCAGCACGCCTTCTTGTCGGAGGGCACGTGGCAGAATGCCGGCCGCGTCTTGCTGGGCCTCGAAAGCGCGCCAGGCTTTCCCTGAATTACCGACCCACCAAAAAGGATATTGCCATGTCAGACACCCCCGGAAAGCCCCTACGTGCCCTACTTTGCGGCGCGGTGACGCAGAATTTCTTCGACCTGCCAGCCGACGCGATCGGCCCGGTGTGGCAGGCGACCGGCGAGATGCTCAAGGGCGTCCGAGACCTGCCCGGCGTCAAAATACTGGGTACGCTCGATGATGACGAGTTGATGGTCGGGACCTCGCCCAATGGCTGGCCGTGGACTTTCTACATCATGGCAGACATGCCCGATCACGCCACTGTCGTCGCCGCTTGCAACCTGTTCCGCACGACAGCAGTGGGCGAGCATCTGCTGTGGAAATATATGCGGGTAGAAGCGCGGATCGGCCGCGATCTGACCATTCCCGCATGAGCGGTACGCGCGCACGGCTGGCACGGCTCGAGTCCGAGTCCGCCGTACGTGCAGTGATGACGCGCTACATGGCGCTGTGCGACGATTTGACCCGAGCTGGGGCAATGGATGATCTGTCGGTCCTGTTCACCGCCCACGCGGTCTGGCGCGGCGTCGGCGGCAAATATGCGCAGGCCTATGGCGGCTATGACGGCCGGGACGCGATCATGGCCATGTTCCGCCGCCATATCGGACCACCCGCTCATTTCGTGTTCAATGCGCATTTCCTGACATCGGAAGCGATCACCGTTGCCCCCGATGCACAAACCGCCAGCGGACACTGGATGCTAATCCAGACCGCCCGCTATGCGTCAGGCATGTGCGAACTACGATCGGCGCGGATCACCGCCCGGTTCGCGCAGGACGGCGAGGACTGGCGGATCGCGCTGTTCGAAACCGAAAACCTCTTCGCGCGCCCGGTCGATCTCTGGGACGCGCCCGAATCGACCCCAACTCCCTCCCGTTAAGAGGAAGCCCGATATGACTCAATCTACATTGCCTATCGATCGCGGCCCGCTGGTACGCGAGGATCGCGTCCATACATCGCTCTATCGCGACCCGGCCATTTTCGAGGAGGAAATGGACCGCATCTTTGCCAGCACCTGGGTGTTCGTCGGCCATGAGAGCGAAGTCGCCGCACCCAACAGCTTCAAAACGTCCTCCATCGGCCGCCAGCCGGTCATCGTTACCCGCGACAAGGCCGGCGAGATCCATGTGCTGCTCAATCGATGCCGCCATCGTGCGGCGAGCGTGTGCGAAGGCAAGTCGGGCAAGGCCAGCGTGTTCGTCTGCCCCTATCATGGCTGGAGCTATAATTTGGACGGCAAGCTGCGCTCCGTGCCGATGGCCGACGGCTATGACGCTGATTTCGACAAGGCCGACTTTCCGCTGATTGCGCTGCGCACCGAAAGCTATGGCGGTCTGATCTTCGCGACCTTTCGCAACGAGATCGAGCCTCTGGCCGATTTCCTCGGCCCTGCGACCAGATGGATCGACCTGTTTATGAAACAGGGCGCCGGATTCGGCGTGAAGGTTGCCGGCGAGCACAAGTTCCGGTTCCGCGGCAACTGGAAGATCCAACTCGAAAACACCACCGACGCCTATCATTTTCCGATCGTCCACAAGAGCTTCCTGACCTCGCTCGACGACGAGACCGAAGAACTGTTCGATCTGCTGGGACAGGGCGGATGGGTCGAGGATCTGGGCAACGGCCATAGCGTCATCGTGATGATCCCCGATCTGGTCGATCTGGACGCCGATCCCGATGCGCCGATCCCCGAACGCTTCCGGGCGCTCGCCGAAGAGCTGGGCAGGGATCATGACGAGACACAGGTCCGCCGCATCGTTCGTGCAGTCGGCGGGTCTGGCTTCAACCTCAACCTGTTTCCCAACGTCGCCTGTTCAATGTCTTTCTTCCGCATCCTGCGCCCGATCGCGGTGGAGGAAACCGAAATCACCCACGTAGCGCTGGCGATGGACGGCGGCCCGGATGCGGCGAACCGCATGCGGCTGCGCCTCCACGAACATTTCCAGGGACCGATGGGCTTTGGCACGCCCGACGATGCCGAAGGTTGGGAGCGGGTCCAGCGCGGCTCGGCATCGGGCGAGGATCTGTGGATCATGCTCAATCGTGGCAAAGAGCCGTTTCGCGGCGCCAATACCGGCGATGTCAGCGCCGAGACCGGCATGCGCGCTGCCTATCAGATGTGGAAGAGGATGATGACGGCATGACCACACGGACTGCATCCGCCCCCGAAATCGCCCCTGCCGCCAACATCGCCGTGCAGGAAGCGATCGAATTTATCTGGGTCGAGGCCGATCTGCTTGACCGCCGCGCCTATCGCGAATGGCTGGACCTGTGGGACGAAACGGGACTTTACATAATCCCGATCGAGCGCGATGCGGCCGACTATGCCGCGCACCTCAACGTCGCCTATGACGATGCGGAAATGCGGCAGGCACGCGTCAAGCGGCTGTCGAGCGGCTTTTCCATGTCGGCCAGAGCATCGGCCCGCACGGTCAGGACCGTTTCACGTTTCGTCGTTGACGAACGCGGCGAAAACTGGATCGCGCTACGCTGCGCCCAGCATCTAGCGGAATACAAGAATGACCGCGTGCTCGTTCATGCCGCCGATGTCGACTACCGGCTAACGCGGGCGGACGGTGCCCTGCGCATCGCGCGCAAAGTGATCCGCATGATAAATTCCGACGACGCCTTTGTCGGCGTGGGATATTTGTTTTGAGCGGTGCGGCACAGTCGGCTCTGGTGACGGGAGGCGGCGGCGGTCTCGGCGCGGCGATTTGCCGGGCGCTGCATGGTGCCGGCTATCGCGTGATGGTGAGCGATATCGATCCCGCCGCTGCCGAAAAAATGGCGCAATCGCTGAGTTCATCGGGAGACACCGCCGCCGCAATCCGGCTCGACGTGACCAGCCGGGCCGATCTGGAAGCAGCCCGCGATGCGATGATCGCCCGCTGGGGGTCCGCCGAAATATTGGTGAACAATGCCGTGCTGCAACGCACGACGCCGGTCCTGGACATTACCGACGAAGAATTCAATCAGGTAATGGCGGTCAACGTCCGCGGCAGCTTCGTCGCCAGCCAGATCTTTGGGCGGCTGTTCAAGGATCGCGGCTATGGCCGGATCGTCAACATGGCCTCGCTTGCGGGGCAGAATGGCGGTACCGCGACCGGCGCGCATTATGCCGCGTCGAAGGGCGCGATCCTCACCCTGACCAAAGTGTTCGCACGCGATCTGGCAGCCTTTGGCGTGACGGTGAATGCGATCTCGCCGGGGCCGCTGGACTTACCGTCGGTCCGTACCCTCGTACCGCAGGACAAACTCGATGGCATCGTCAGGGCCATTCCCGCCGGCACCTTGGGCGATGCGGCTTATGTCGCGGACCTCGTGTTGAAACTTGTGGCGCCCGATGCCGGGTTTGTCACGGGCGCGACCTGGGACGTCAATGGCGGCCTATGGATGCGTTGACCATGCCTATGGCGTCCGTTGAGCCTGGCCTGTTCCGCGATGCGATGTCGCAACTCGGGGCGGCGGTAAACCTGATCACCAGCGACGGGGTGGCGGGCCGCCACGGCATGACCGCCTCCGCCGTGTGCAGCGTAACCGACAGCCCGCCGATGCTGCTGCTCTGCATCAATCGCGCGTCGCAGGGGAATGCGGTGTTTCGGGCGAATGGGCGACTGTGCGTCAACATTCTGGCGAGCGGTCAGGAAGCCTTTTCGCAGCGCTTTGCGGACAAGGCATTGCCTGTGGACGAACGGTTCGGCGATCCCAACGACTGGTTCGCCATGCCCAGCGGCGTTCCGGCATTGAAAGATACCGTCGCCTGCCTCGATTGCCGCATCGAGAATATCGTCGAGAAATACACGCACAGCATCTTCTTCGGTGTCGTGGAAGCCCTCACCCGGACGACGAAGGCGCATGGGTTGATCTATTTCGACCGCCGCTATCACCCTGTCGGCAAATGATCGCGAGCGGCGTTCGGCTTCCGATTTCGCACAGGCACTTCGGGCCCCGGATAGCTGAACGCGGATAGAATGCCGATACCGGCAGCATATTCTTTCAGGAAGGCGAGAGCATGAAGGTTGCGGTAATCGGCGGTGGCCACGGCTGCTATGCGGCGGCAG
Source organism: Sphingomonas sp. (assembly GCF_003248515.1). Lineage (GTDB taxonomy): Bacteria > Pseudomonadota > Alphaproteobacteria > Sphingomonadales > Sphingomonadaceae > Sphingomonas_I. The sequence goes on along the minus strand of NZ_QFOB01000002.1, from coordinate 133,686 downwards.
CGGAACTCAGCGAAAAGGGCCATGAAGTCTGGTTCTGGCGGCGCTCTGCGGAAGAATTTACAGCTTTCATCGCCCGGCCCGTCATTACCGTAACCGATAAAGCGGGGACACGCGACGTGACAGTGGCGCACCCGACAACGTCCCTCGCCGAAGCGATTGGTAATGCCGAAATCATCGTCCTTCCATTGCCGGCCACCACGCATGACGATCTGGCCGCCGCGGTCGCGCCGCATCTGCACGACGGACAGATCCTGTTCCTGCCGCCCGGCACACTCGGCACGTTGCTGTTCGCCCGCGCCGCACAGGCGGCGGGCAATGGCGCGCGGGTCAGTTATGCGGAAACCGGCACGTTGCCCTACTTAGTGCGCAAACATGGCCCGCAGAGCATCACGGTCAGCGGTTATGCGACGCGGTTGCCGACCGGTTTCTTCCCTGCCGCCAATGCCCGCCAGGCGTTTGAACGGCTGGCGCAAGTGTATCCCGCGATCGAACTGGTCGATGACGCGCTGTCGGGTGGTCTGATGAACGCCGGACCGATCATCCACCCCCCGCTCATCCTGATGAATGCCGGGCCGCTCGAGCATTTCCCTGCTTGGGACATCCACAACGAAGGCACGCAGCCCTCGATCCGGGCGGTCGCGACGGCGCTGGACGCGGAACGTATGCGGCTGCGCGAGGCGATCGGCTATGGTGCACCGCATTTCCCGTTGGCGGACTATTATAACGACGATGGCGACGAATATATGTATGCCCGCTCGGCAAAGGGCGACCTGATCGACAGTTCCGACTGGCGCGAGCGGATCGACCTCAAGACACACCGCTACATGCGCGAGGATACCGCGCTCGGCCTCAGCATGCTGGCCTCTATCGGCCGTTGGGCGGGGCAGCCGATGCCGCTGACCGAAGGACTGCTCGCCATCGCGTCGGCCGTTGTCGGCGACGATCTCTATGCGCGGGGGCGCACGTTGGAATCGCTTGGGATAGCCGGTCTAGATCGCGCAGCCATGACGAAGTTCCTGCATCATGGCTATTGAACGCAGCATCGTCGGCGCCATCGGTGCCGGCCGGATGGGGCGCGGCATCGCCATCGCCTGCGCACTGGCGGGGCATGATGTGCTGCTGATCGATCTCAAGGACCGCGCGCCGGACGAACAGGCGGAGCGGTGGCGAGAGGCCGATGCAGAGATGCACGCCACTTTGGCCTTCTTCCGCGACACCGGCCTGCTCCCGGCCGGGACGGAAGAAAATATTCGCGACCGGATCGCGTTGGTCGATCATGCGAACGCTGCAGAGGCGATCGCCCGGTGCGACATCCTGTTCGAAGGTGTGCCGGAAACACTCGAAGCCAAGCAGGCCGCGCTGGCCCGCATCGGCGACCACGCGCCCCCCGACGCGTTGATCGCCTCGACAACCTCGACGATGGATGTCGAGGCGCTGGCGGCGTGCGTCGTCTCTCCCGAGCGCTTCCTCAACGCCCACTGGCTCAACCCCGCGTTCCTGATGCCGCTGGTCGAAATCAGCCCGGCACGGTTCACCGCTCCGGCCACCACCGCCGCCATGAAAAGCTGGCTTGCGGCGATGGGGAAGGTGCCGGTCGTCTGCCGCGCTTCGCCCGGTTACATCGTGCCGCGTATCCAGGCGCTGGCCTGCGCGGAGGCCAGCCGCCTGGTCGAGGAAGGCGTCGCATCAGCAGCGGACGTCGATCTTGCGATCCAGGTCGGGTTCGGTCTGCGCTTCGCGACGCTCGGCATGCTGGAATTCGTTGACTGGGGCGGCGGCGACATTCTCTACCATGCGTCGCGCCATCTCGCCGCGACGATCGATCCCCATCGCTACGCCACGCCTGACATCGTCGTGTCGAACATGCAGGAGGGCCGCCGGGGCCTGCGCGACGGGATTGGCTTTCACGATTTCCGCGGGATCGACGTCGAGTCCTATCGACAGGGTAAGCTCCGCGATTTCGCAACAATCCTGCGTCAGCGCAACCTGCTGCCGTTCATCGCCCCGGCGTGAGCGTTTCGACCACACGCCCCGGATTGAGGACGCCGGCCGGGTCCATCGTCCGCCGCAGCGTGCGCATCAGCGCGATTTCCTCCACCGTGCGGCTATGGCCAAGCCAGCCGCGCTTGAGCAAGCCTATGCCATGTTCGGCCGACACCGACCCCGCTGCGTCACGGACGGCGTTATAGACCAGCGCCTCGGCCACCGTCCGATCCGCGTCGGTCGGCAGGTCGAGCGCCAGATGCAGATTGCCGTCGGCGATATGGCCGAAGAAATAGGGGCGGCAGCGCGGGATCGCGTCCAGCAGCGCCGCTCGCAAATGGGTGACGAGCGGCCCGATCCGCGCGATCGGCGCACTGACGTCGAACGGCTCGACGATCGTCATGCTACCGACGAGCGGCCCGATCGCATCGCGCAGGCTCCACAGCTGAGCGACCTCCCTATCCGACTGCGCGATGATCGCGTCGGCGACGATGCCGGCATCGAGCAATTCAGAGAGGATGCCGACGAACGGCGCGTCGTCCGCTGCCTCTACCTCGATCAAAATCTGATAGTCGTAGGACACGGCGAAGGGCATGCCCCCTGCGGCGATGGCGCCCGCCGCCTCGAAGAAGTCCCGCCACATGAGTTCAAAGGCACTAACCTGTCCGGGCAGCGCGCGCCCGACCCGGTTGAGCATCGCGATGACGGCGTCATAATCAAGCAGCCCACACAAGGCCGTCTGCCGCCCGATCGCGGGCGGACGCAAGCGCAACACTGCGCGCGTCACGATGCCCAGTGTCCCTTCAGACCCGATGAACAAATGCTTCAGGTCATAGCCCGCGTTATTCTTCAGCATCTGGTTCATCGACGACAGGACCGTTCCGTCGGCCAGCACCACTTCCAGCCCTAGTACCTGGTCGCGCATCATACCTTGGCGCATGACCTGATGGCCCCCGGCATTGGTGGCGATCATACCGCCGATTGTACAGCTGCCGCGTGCGCCAATATCGACTGCCAGCCGCCAACCGGCTTCGGCGGCCGCCTCCTGCGCGCTTTGCAGGATCACTCCGGCACCGACGATCATCGTGCCGGCCTTAGCATCGATGCCTTCGATCCGGTTCAATCGTTCGAGCGACAGGATGATTTCGTCGTCCTGCGGCGTTGCGCCATGGCACATGCCAGTCCGGCCGCCCTGAATCGCGATAGCACGCCCCGCCCGCGCGCAGTTGGCGACGACATCGGCCAATTGTGCAGTATCGGCAGGTCTGACCAGCAGCGCAGGCTTGCCGCTCCGTCCGCCCGCCGCGTCGGTAAGGTAGCGCGGCTCAATCGCGTCTCCAGTCAACGCATGTGCCTCGCCGACGATGGCACGGAGCTGATCGACGATCATGGCCTCATATAGCCGATGTCCGTCAAGCAGGCGGCCAGCCGCTCCTCGAACAGCACGGAATCACAGACAGCGATGTTGAAACGAACCCAGGCGGATGGTGTGGCCGTCGATGAGAACAGCGAACCGGGGGCCAATACGAGTCGCTGTCGCAAGGCCGCTTCGGCGAGATGATCACTCGATCGGCCGTCCTTCATGCAGGCCCAAAGGAAGAAGCCCCCTTCCGGCTCTTCGGATACCGAAAATCCCGCATCGGCGAGCCGCGCAACGACCCCGGTTTGCTTGGCCGCCAGCCGTTCCCGGATACGTGCCATCTGTCGACGATATTCGCCCGATGCGAGCAGTTCCGCAGCGATCCGTTCGCTGATTTCGGACGTGGCGAGGCAGGTCGCCTGCTTGCGTTCGGCCAATCGCGCCAGGATGTCCGTATGCGCCGCGACGTAACCAAGGCGCAAATTGGCAGAGATCGTTTTCGAGAAGCTCGAAAGATAGACGACGCGCTCGAGCTGATCGAGATTGGCGATACGAAAAGCGCGGCCCTTGTAGAAATCACCGTAAATATCATCCTCGACGATGGTCAGGTTGTGACGTTCCGCCAGTCCTAATATCTTGTGCGCATTGATCGGCTGAAGTGTGGCGCCGGTCGGGTTGTGCAATAGTGAGTTGAGGACGATCACCCTGGCTTTGTGTTCCCGGATCGCGCGTTCGAGCGCGTCGAGATCGAGGCCTTCGCGCGAGCGGGGAATTGCCACGAAGTTGATGTCATGCATCTTGAGATAGGAATAGAGCGCATAATAGCCTGGATCCTCAACCAGGATAGTATCGCCTGGCCTGACCAGCGTGCGCAGTACCAGATCCAGAGCATGACTTGCTCCAGACGTTAACAATATCTGGTCCGCCTGTGCCGTAATGCCGGTCTCAATGAGCTTGAGCGCGATCAATTCGCGCAGCGGACGATAGCCCAGCACTTGCGGATATTCGCCGAAGGACTTGCCCGACAGGCGCAGTGCTGATCGTGCGCAACGCTTGAGTGCTTCCTCGTCGAACCAGTCGAGCGGCAGCACACCGGCCCCCGCCTTGATCGTTCCCGAGCTGTCGTGCAAGGCACGGAATAGCCAGCTCGGTCCGATCGGCAATGTCGAGACAGATTTCTCCTCAACGTGATCAAGCTGCTTTTCGACGACGTAGAAACCGGCTCTTTGCCGCGCTCGAATATAGGCCGACGCGGCTAGCCGGTCATAGGCGTTGACGACCGTGAAGGTGCTGATCCCAAGATCCTTGGCCAGCCGACGGACCGACGGCATGCGGGCGCCGGGGGCCAGTCGACCATTTTCGATCAGATCGCGCACTTGCCGCTCGACCTGCGTAACAATCGCACTGTCCTTTGTCAGAATGATCGGCAGCACAGAGCACCTGTATGGGTACGGTTTACGACACAGTTATACCCATATTCACGTGACTATTCAATTATGATCATGTCACTGCCGCCATGGTTCGAAACCGCTCCTCGCGCCAGCTCCCGCTATCGAGAATATCTGCTAGGATCGTGACGGCGTTCCATACATCCTCATAGGAAAGATAAAGCGGTGTGAAGCCGAAGCGCAGCACCGATGGCGCCCTGTAGTCGCCGATCACGCCACGCTCGATCAGGGCTTGGATCATCGCATAACCGTCGGGGTGCGCGAAAGAAATGTGGCTGCCCCGGTCGGCGGCATCGCGTGGCGTGACCAAGGTCAGCCCGTGTCCCGCGCAACGCGTCTCAACCAGTTGTACGAACAGATCGCACATCCGGTGCGCCTTCGTCTCGACACGCGCCATCTCCGCCTCGATCATCAGGTCCACACCAACTTCGAGCGCCATCAGACCCGGCACCGGATGTGCGCCGCACAGGAACCGGGCGATTCCGTCCGCCGGCCGATAGTCATCGACGAAATCGAACGGTCGGGCGTGGCTGAGCCAGCCGCTGAGCGGGGAGACGACCCGGTCCTGATGGCGCTTCGCGACATAAATATAGGCAGGGCAGCCGGGGCCGCCGTTGAGGTATTTGTAGCCGCATCCAATAGCGAAATCGACGTTCACGCCGTCGAGATCAATTTCTATCGCACCCGCGCTGTGGCACAGATCCCATATGACCAGCGCGCCCTTTTCATGTGCCCGCCGGGTGATGGCGGCCATGTCGTGCCGGTTGGCGGTCCGATAATGAACGTGGGTCAGCATGACCACCGCAACGCTCTCGTCGATCGCCTCCACTATGTCGGCCGCGTCGCGCAGGCGCATTTCGATGTTGCGGCCGTGCTGCGCCGCGATGCCCTGCACGATGTAGAGATCGTTGGGAAAATTTCCGGGTTCGGACAGGACGACTGCGCGATCCGGGCGCAGTTGCAGCGCCGCGTCGAGCGCCTTGTAGATGTTGATCGAAGTTGAATCCGCTGCCGCAACCTGCCCCGCAGCGGCACCGATCAGCCGCCCGATCTTGTCGCCGATCCGTAGCGGCGCTTCGTACCAGCCATTGATGTTCCAGCTCTTGATGAGGTCGTTGCCCCATTCCCGCCCGATCACATCCGCCATCCGTGCATTCGTTGCGGCAGGCAGGGCGCCGAGCGAATTGCCATCGAGATAGATCACGCCCGTGGGTAGTGCGAACCGATCGCGAAAACCGCCGAGCGAGTCGGCCCGATCGAGCGCACGCAGGCCGGCAAGGTTCGGTACGTCCGTCATGTCCATTACAGTTCCGTCCTGAGTTCCCAGAGTTCGGGAAAGAAATTATGATCGACGATCTGGCGCAGCCAGCCGACGCCCGCCGTACCGCCAGTGCCGGGCTTGAAGCCGATGAGGCGCTCCACCGATACGAAATGACGATAACGCCAGACCTTGAAGCGATCGCCCAATTCGATCAGCGCCTCGGCCAGATCAAAGAGCTGATCTTCCCGGTCCCGTTCCTTGTAGACGCTGAGCCAAGCCGCGCGCACCGAGGCGTTGCTCTGGTACGGCAGGGTGTAATCACGATTGAGCGCAGCGGCATCGATCGCCAATCCTTGGCGCGACAGAAACGCAACCACATCGTCATAGAGGCTCGGCATGCGTAGAGCCTCTTCCAGCATGGCATGGACCTTCGGAACATGGCGGTGCGGCTTCAGCATCGTCGGCTGCTTGTTGCCGAGCAGGAATTCCAGGCGCCGGTACATGAAGGATTCAAAGCCGGAACCGATGCCCAGATGATCACGAAATTCGAGATAACCCTGCGGTGTGATCGTGCCCAGCACGTCCCAGATGTTGCCCAGATAGGCAAGGATGCGGTGCCCGCGGCGCAGGGCCGGCATCACTTCGGCTAGCGCATCGCGGCGCAGCGCATCCTGCGCACGCAACATCTCTCCGCTCATCAGTTTGAACTGAAGCTCCATCACCTGCGCCATGCAGATGAACGTCAGCTCGTCGCGTCCGTCGCTGCGCGGCTGCTGCAGCGTGTGAAGAAAGTCGGCGTTGATATAGTCGATGAACGGCGTACTGCCTTCTGTACTGTATTCGGCCACATCCATTATCGGCGCGCCACCGGTTTCCGCCACGATGGCGGCCCGCTCCGCATCGGTTTGCAGCGGGATGGCACGGATCGGTCCTTCGCCGAGCAGCGCCTGTCGCGCCGTTTCGAGTTCATGAGACTTCAGCATGGGTGTATCATTCCTTGTGCAGCTTCTTGACCCAGCAGGTTTTTGACGACGAGTGTGCCCAGCGTCGTGCCGGGATCGGCAAGGTCGTAGACCAAATCGAAGTGATTGCGCCCTTGCACCTCGGCGAGGACCACCGATACGCCGCGTCGATCAAGTGTTTCCGCAAACTCTCGGCTTTGCCGCTTGAATTCGCCCGTCTCGTTGTTCCCGAAGAGAATGTTGACCGGCGGCAGATTTGCGTTCGAAATATCTCCCCGGAACTGGGGGCTATTGGTCAGCGCGTCCTGAAGGGACAGCCCAATCGGATCGTTGACATAGGTCAGCATGATCGGACGCAGGTCGAAGATGCCGCTCAGCAGGGTGAGGGACGCCAGTCGCATGAGCGCGTCTGCTGGCTGCAGCAGCGCAGCCATCGCCGCCAGGTGCGCGCCGGCCGAGCAACCGGACAGGTGGATCTTGTCGGGATCAATGCCGAGTTGTTCCGCATTTGCATGAATCCATTGAACGGCCGCGCAACAACGCGCGACCATGCACTCCATCGATGCCGTCGGCGCGAGGCCATAGTTGATCGCGATATAACTGACGTTTTGCCGAAGGAAATCCGGTGCAGGAAAGGCGTGATAGTCCTTGTTGAGTTCCTGCCAATAGCCGCCATGTATAAAAATCATCACTGGTCGCGGCTCTCCCTCAAGTGCCGAAGCACAGGGAAAGATATCCAGGCACTCATCTTGATCCGGCCCATAATATAGGGTTCGATAGGCGGGTGTGTTGTGGCGCACCCCTTGGCTCATTCGGCTATAGTCAGCCAATATTTCCGGCAGATTGTCGATACAGGAACTGGGCGAATATTCCCGTTCCAATGTCGCCCTGTCCGCAATGTCACGAAACACATTCACGCTGTCTTCCCCAGTTGCTTTCGCTTTGGATAAAAGGAAAACTTGGCAGGCAGCATACACACGCCGAGTTGATTGTCGGGAGGTGTATTGCACTCCGCTCCGATACAGATCAGCCCCTGTTCGGGCGCCGCATTCGATGCCATGCGAGCGCGAGCAAAGCATACCAGAGGAGGACCAGCGCGAAGGTCGGCCACATTTCCTTTCTGGCAGCCAGCAACGCCACAGTCAGGGCGATGAACATCAGGACAATCGTACTGGACCAGGGAAATAACGGCATGACGAAACGTCGAGCTGGTCGGGTGCCCCGATGCGCGCGCCGATAGGCCCAATGCGACAGGATAATCAGTGCCCAAACCGACAGCAGCAACAGGGCAACCGTCGCGATGATCGCGCCGAAGATGCGGTCCGGAATAAGCCAGTTGAGGAATACCGTGACGAGCAAGGCGCCAGCCGACACGGAAATCGCCGTGACGGGAAGGCCGGCTGGTCCGGTGCGGGCAAGCCATGCTGGCGCGTGATGCCGCTCCGCCAGCGACGCCAGCATGCGGCCCATCGCGAACAGGCCTGTATTGCAAGACGAAAGTACAGCCGAAATGACGATCAGGTTAACCACCGCGGCGGCCTGGCCGAACCCGACATGCTGAAGCATGTCGATGAACGGGCTGCTTCCAGCGGAAAAGCGTGTCCAGGGCATGATGGTCATCACGATCGCGAGGGCGCCAACATAAAAGACCAGGATGCGAAGGATGACGCCGTTAATCGCGCGGGGCAGCGATCGTTCGGGCTGCTCGGTTTCGGCTGCGGCCAGGCCGATCACTTCGACGCCGCCATAGGCGAACAGGGCAGCAGGCAGCACCGCGACGAGCCCGATAAGTCCATGCGGCAGGATGCCGCCCGATCCCAGAAGATTGCCTATACCGGCATGGTGGCGCGCCGCCAGACCCGGTGTGAACAGGATGACCAGACCCAAGGTGATGATGCCCAGGATCGCCATCACCTTCAGGAGCGAGATGATGAATTCGAGTTCGCCGAACAAGCGGACGCCGCGTAGATTGATCGCATAGACGGCGAGCAGAGCGACCAGCGACGGGAGCCATTGCGGTAAATCGGGGAACCAGAATTTCGCGAATATCCCGACAGCGGTGATCTCCGCGGCGCCCGCGAGCATCCAGTTCGCCCAATAGCTCCAGCCGGTCATGAATCCGGCAAAAGGACCGAGATAAATTTCGGCATAGCTGCTGAACGATCCGCGCGCCGGGTCGGCGATGGCCAGTTCGCCAAGCGCCCGCATGATGAGGAAGACCATGACCCCGCACAAGGCGTAAGCAATCAATATCGCCGGGCCGGCTGTTGCTATCCCCCCACCTGACCCCAGAAACAGGCCGGCGCCGATCGCGCCGCCGAGCGCCATGAACTGCAAATGCCTGTTAGCAAGGCCTCGTCGCCTGGCCGGTGTCTCGGTAGAACCATTCCAGCGCGCCATGCTCAAACACTGTCTCCCCTTATGGTGTTCGCAGTAGACCGTGCAGGACACCCCTCTATGGGATAAGCTTTGCTCCATTGTATGCGGAGATACAGCCCTGCGCCCATGCTCGAAACTGTACTGCCCATTACTCCATAACAGTCAGGCGTCAGCGAACGGGTCGTCATCGACATTCAAGCGGGCACCAACATATTGCTCCAACTTGCCCAATATTGTCAGCAGGGCATCTCGGTCCGCGTCGCTCAGCGCTGACAAGACCGCGCTTTCATCCTCGCGCCGCCGCACCGCGATGCGGTCATAGGCCACGCCGCCCTCGACTGTCAGCGTCACGACCTGCTTACGCCGGTCGGCCTTGGGACTACGCGACACGATATAGCCCGCTTTACGGAGAAGCTGCACGCCCCGCGTCGCTGTAGCGACATCGACCGAGAGCCGATCGGCGATCTGGGTGATTGTCGATGGTCCATAGGCTACGATCACCATCATGACCCGCCAGGACCGCGTAGTCATATATGGCTCATCGACAATATCGCGCGGCTCCAGAGACGCCAGCAGTGTGGCGAGACGGTCGATCCGATAGGGAAGATAATTGTCCAGGGCGATCGGGTTGTGGATCACCACGCCTAGCGGAAGCGCAATGCTTTTGGGCATTTTTATCCTTCTCTCAGTCCTATGTCCTTTCGCAGCATTTTGCTGTCGCGTCCATAGATGCAATTGACTCGTTGCATATGCAAGAATATGCTTGCAGTGCATAGGCATGAAAGGCGTTCGGATGGCAGTTTTAGCGACGGTACCCTCGGTCGGCACCCGCGACTATAGCGCTGAGGAATGGGGGCTGCGCGTCGAACTCGCGCGCTTCTATCGGCTCGTGGACTATTTCGGATGGACCGAACTGATCTTCAATCACATCTCGGTCCGCCTGCCCGGACCTGACCATCACTATCTGATGAACCCGTTCGGCCTAAATTACGACGAGGTGACGCCGGACAACCTCATCACCGTCGCGCTGGACGGCACGCTGGCCCGCCAATCGGAATATAAGGCCAATCCTGCCGGATTCTCACTCCACGGTGCGATCCATTCCACCCGAGAGGATGTGTTGTGCGTCGCGCATACGCACAGCATCGCAGTTTCTGCGGTCGCGATGAAACAGGGCGGTATCAGTCATGATAATTTCTACGGCGCGCAGCTTATCGACCGGGTCGCCTATCATGATTTCGAGGGGATCACGATCAATCCCGGAGAGATGGCGCGCATGGTACAGAGCCTTGGCGACAAGCATGTGCTGGTCCTCCGCAATCACGGCATCGCGGTTTGCGAACGTGATATTCCCAACACGTTCGTGTTGCTCTGGAAAGTCCAGCGCGCGGCGGAGGTGCAATGTCAGGCCGGCATGCTCCCCGGTCCGAACATCGCGTTGAGCAAGGCCGTGGGCCAGAATTGCGTCGAAGCGTCCGACTATCTTATGCAACACGCCTCCTTCTGCCGCCTGATGTTCGACGCGACTGTCCGCAAGATGGAGCGCGAGCGTGGCGGCTTTGCCTGATGGACGTTAGGAGCCGCGCCGCCGACACGCCGCCGCGCATCGTGGTTATCGGCGCAGGCGCGATCGGCACGGCGATCGCCGGCCGGCTTGCGGCGGATGGGCAGGATGTTCGCATTGTCGCGCGCGGTGCGCGGCGGCAGGCGCTGGAAGCCCATGGCGTAATCCTGCGCGAAGGCGGCGGGGTCACGCGCGCGCGGCCGCCCGTCAGCGCGCCCGATCAGCCCTCGCCGCATGACATCGTGATCCTAGCAGTAAAATCGCATCAGCTTGCCGAGAGTGCGGCCTCCCTCGCCGCATTCGCTGCGCCCGGGGCGCTGGTCCTGCCATTGGTGAACGGCGTGCCGTGGTGGTTTTTCAGCGAGCAGGCCCGAAGCGATCTACGCTTTGTCCTCAATTCGGGTGATGTGATCGGGGACGCGCTACGCGATACCGTCATCGTGGGCGCGGTGGTCTATACCTCTGCCACATTGGTCGAGGGGATCGCCGATGTCGTCGGTCGCCAACATATCGTATTGGGCATGACCGGACCCGGCTTCGTGCCGGACCACCTGCGGCGCCTTCTCGACCGTGCCGGCATCCGCACACAAATCTCGCCCGACATTCGCGGCGCGGCCTGGTCAAAGCTGATGCTGAACGCCGCCAGCAATCCGGTCTCTGTGCTCGCACAGGCTAGCCTGGGGCAAATTGCGTCCGATCCCGATCTTTTCGCTGTCATGATGGAGGTGCTGGAGGAAATGGCCGCGCTGGGGGCAAAGCTTGGTCATGCGTCGCCATTCGACCGCGATGCGGTCAAGGGCTTGATGCAGGCCCGCGGCGATTTCCAGACATCGATGTTGCAGGATTACCGGGCCGGCCGTCCGCTGGAGTTGGGAACCCTGTGTGAGGTGCCCCTAGCCATCGCGGACGTGGTCGGTCATCCGATGCCCGCGCTGCGCTGCATAACGCGGCTGGCGCGATTCCACGACCAAGGTATGTAAGGTCTGTCATTATAGTTGACTATTCACGTGAATAACGTAGCTTTCGATTCTACCCAGAAGGAGAAAGCCGTGCCCATCACTGGCAAGCCTGAAGAAAATCTTCCAGCCATCGATACCGGCCGGATGATCGATGAAGGCGGCTGGAACATCTATCAGAAGCGGGTGCTCGTCTTGGCGACGGCGGCCATATTGTTGGACGGGCTGGACAATCAGATGCTGGGCTTCGCGATGCCCGCACTCATAACATCCTGGAACATCAGTCGCGAAAGCTTCGTGCCGATCGTGATGATCGGCTTGCTCGTCATGTCGGTTGGCGGAGTGCTGGGCGGGCTGCTGGGTGATCGCATTGGCCGCCGCCCGTCGCTGATTGGCGCGGTTGGTATCTTTGGCCTGGCAACAGCGGCCAGCGCCTTCGCCAACACGCTCGCCGAACTTGCCGCGCTGCGCTTCATTTCCACGTTCGCGCTCGGCGCGGCACTACCCAATGCGACGGCGATCGTTTCGGAATTCTCACCACTCCGCCGCCGCAGCCTCGCAGTGTCGATCAGCATGTTATCGGTGGCAATCGGTGGCCTGCTGGGTGGTGTACTGTCGGCATGGCTCCTGCCTCTCCACGGCTGGCGGTCGCTGTTCATGGTCAGCGGGGCGTTGACGATCAGCGTGGCGGTCACCATGGTGTTTATGCTTCCCGAGTCTCCTCGTTTCATCAGTCTGCGCCCGCATCGTCACCGCGAACTCGATCGCATCCTTCGATCCTGTGGCCTTGCTCTGCCGGCACGTTACAACGTCGCCGTCCCCGAACGGTCCGAAGCGGCGCTCCGGAAACGCGCCTTGTTCGTCCCGCCTCTGCTACGCGATACCATCGCTATCTCAACCGCCTTTTTTTGTGCGCTGGTCGGCAATTACCTTGTCTTCAACTGGGCGCCGACGATGTTGACGGTGGCAGGTTATGGGCTTGCCGTGTCTTCGGTTGGGCTGGGCGCCTATAATATGGGCGGGGTCTGCGGCGCGCTAATCGGCGCCACACTCATGGATAGGCTCGGCGCGCGCCGTCCGATGCTGGCCATGGCCGGATTGGGGGGAATATTCGCCCTATTAGTCGGCCATATCCTGTCGGCCGGCCCGCAGCAGGTCTGGTTCGTGGTCGGCGCCTTCTGCATACAAGGCGCGTTCGTTGCCGGTCTTCAGGTGATGATCTTTTCGCTCGCCGTCCAGGCCTATCCCGCACCGATCCGCGCGCTGGGCGTGGGCGTGACGCTGTCCACCGGTCGCCTTGGCGCCATCGCGGGCGCGGGTGCCGGTGCGATGATCGTGGCGGCTGGCATCGACCGGTTTTTCCAAGTCGTCGGCATCGCGACGATCGGTGTCGGCGCGGCCGTGCTGATCGTCAAGCTGCGCAAGGAGCCGCCCGCGAAAGTTAGACTTCCGATGGCCGACGTTCCGCCGGCAGGAGGTTGAATGATGACGTCACCGATGGCCGAGCAGATCAGTCGCATCAACAATGCGGCTTATCACATAAGATCCAGCGAGCAGGGGCTGGTGGAACGGCAACTGAGCCAGTCGCTGATGCCGCACGCCATGCGTTGCCTGTCGCGATCCGGCATCGACACACGCATGGAAGCTCTCGATCTGGGCGGCGTCCTCATCTTCGACCTCAGTTATGGCGGTGACGTGGCGATCGATGTCGGCACGCTAAATGACTGTCATATTGTCCACGCTGCCGTCGGCGGAGACGCTTGGGTCAGCCATGGGCCTGCGCGTTATCGTATGGCTGCGGACAATTTGCTGGTGTCCTCGCATGGCGAGGCGCTCAGCCTCGAGCTTCCCGCTGGTTCGCGGAGCTTGGGCGTCCGGCTGTCGACGGCGGCAATCGCGCGCAAGTTGCGACAGGATTGGGATGTCGAGCTTGATGCCCCCCTCCTTTTTGACGCGACGGTCGATCCGTCCCGCGCTTTAGCGCTAGGATGGCGGGACATTCTGAAGTCGATCTGGCGACAATGGCGCCTTACGCCCGAACTGCTGGCCGATCCGGTCATCCGGCTTCACTATGCTGGCTTGCTGACCGATTTGTTGTTGCGTCACCATCATCACAGTCAAAGCGATCGGATCCTACAACCGTCCAGCCCGGCGCGGCCCTGGTACGTCCGTCGCGCTATCGAAATGATCAATGCTTTTCCGGATGCGGCTTTCACCGTCGCCGGCATGGCGGAGACGATCGGCGTTAGTCCGCGCACGCTCCAGACCGGCTTTCGCCGATTCACCGGCAAGGCACCCGCCGATTACATTCGCGTGCGTCGTCTCGATCGTCTGGATCGGGCGCTGCGGAACGCCATTGAAGGCCAGACCGTGACCGAGACGATGCTCGCTTGCGGCATAGCCAATTTTGGCCGTTTCGCCGGCTATTATCGGGAAAGGTTCGGCGTATCTCCCACCGACACTTTGCGTGCGGCGACGGACCGCAAGCAACTAGCTTGCCCGCGCCTGTCGATATGACGCATTCTACACCGCCCGCTCGCTCGCTTCGCTACGCGCGATCGGTGGCCGACTATCGCGCCATAGCACGACGCCGGTTGCCGCGCTTTCTGTTTGATTACCTTGATGGCGCGGCGCTAACCGAACGGACCGCTACACGGAATCGCGATGATCTGGATGCGGTCAACTTACGACAGTTTGTGATGCGCGATGTCAGCACCGTGTCGATTACTACCACGCTGTTCGGCCAGGAACTAGCTATGCCTGTCATATTGGGTCCAGTGGGTCTCGCCGGCATGTTTTCCCGGCGCGGCGAAGTGCAGGCAGCGAAGGCAGCGCGGAACCACAGCATCCCCTTTTCTCTATCTACTGTCAGCATCTGCGGCGTTGGCGAAGTCGCCAGCCAAGCCGGCGTCGCGCCATGGTTCCAATGCTATATGCTGCGCGACCGGGCGTTCATGCGGGCGATGCTGGCCGAAGCTTGGGCGGCAGGGTGCCGGGTGCTACTGCTGACGGCAGATGTAGCGGTATCAGCCCCGCGCTATCGCGACCGGCAATCGGGCCTGACTGTCACCGGCAGCCTGCACGGCAAATTCCGTCAAGCGGCACAGGTGATGGCGCGCCCGTATTGGGCCTGGCACGTCTATCTGCGCGGCGGGCCGCTGGTTTTCGGCAATATTGTGCCGGCTATCCCGGATGCCAGCACATTGGCCGACTTCTGGGCGTGGCTCGGCGTCAATTTCGACCCGGCGCTGTCCTGGGACGATATTGCCTTCGTCAAGGCGCAGTGGAATGGCCCTGTCATCGTGAAAGGCATATTGGAGCAAGGGGATGCGGTGCGCGCCATAAATTCCGGCGCCGATGCGATTATAGTGTCGAACCATGGTGGCCGCCAACTGGAAGGGGCGTGCTCGACCATATCGGCCTTGCCTAGTATAACCGAGACCGTCGCCGGCCGCATCCCAATCCTGATCGATGGCGCGATTCATTCGGGTGCAGATGTGCACAAGGCGCTGTCGCTCGGCGCAGATGCGTGTCTGCTCGGTCGGGCATGGGCCTTCGCCCTGGCTGCGGGCGGGGAGGCGGGCGTTGCGCAATTGCTCGCCGATCTTGCTGGCGAGATCAAGGCATCGTTCGCCCTGTCGGGCTGTACATCCGTCGCCGAGGTGGAAGCCGCTCGCCGCTAATCTCGCGGTTTATTCGGCAAACGCAAAAAAGAAGCGGCCCCCGTATGCGCAGGGGCCGCCATCAAGCGTGATGACCGCGACGCTCAGCGGTAGCGATAACTCAGCGTAACGCCGTACGTACGTGGCCGTCCCGCATAGCGGGCCGCGACGTCTGCCCCCGCATTGACCACGTTCGTCCAATAATATTCATTGGTCAGGTTCTTGACGAAACCGCTGATCCGCCAAGTATCGTCAATGGCATGAATGCCCGCGCGCAGGTCGACCAGGGTATAGGCCTTGATCGCTAGCAAAGGTTCGTCTCCCAAAGCGGCATTCGTCGCGCTTTGATAGGTTGCGCCAACGCCCGCGAATATGGCGGCCGAGCCGGAGACCGGAACGTCATATTGCGCATCGCCGGTCAGTTGCCACTTTGGTGTTAGCGGGAAGGCTTGGCCGCTCAGGTTCACCGGTCCACGCAAGATGCCGGTGAAGTTGGTGAAGTTGCCATCGATCTGCGATTTGACATAGGTCGCGCCGCCATTGAGCGTCAGCCCCGATACGGGCTGCCAAGCCAACTGCAACTCCGCGCCCTCGACATGCGATTTGGGAATATTAAGGAGCTGGTTGAGGCCACCGAGCGTGGGGTCGATGATACGACCCCGTATCTGCTTGTCCTGGTAGTCATAGTAGAAGACCGCGCCGTTAAGCTGGACGGTCCTGTTAAGCAGACCTAGCTTGAAACCGGC
The DNA here is from genome assembly GCF_003248515.1 of Sphingomonas sp. Classification (GTDB taxonomy): domain Bacteria; phylum Pseudomonadota; class Alphaproteobacteria; order Sphingomonadales; family Sphingomonadaceae; genus Sphingomonas_I. The sequence continues at coordinate 117,365 of NZ_QFOB01000002.1, read as the reverse complement.
TTCATAGGCAGTGACGGATTCCTGCGTGGCCGGGAAAAGCGAGAGAGAGAAGGTCGCGCCGGTCGTTGGGAAATTGCCGTTCTTGTAGCCACGGCTAATATTTGCATAGAGTAGCGAAGTTGAATTGATCTTCCAGTTGATTCCCGTGCGCCAGGATACATTATTCTCCTTGAGCGTATTGGTGTAGACCGCCGGCACCAAGCTGGTATTCAGTGTCACGCAACTGCCCGGAGGGATGACGATCGGGGCTAGGCCTTGGCGCGCGCGCAGGCCGTTGGCAGCGCCCTGCACGGCAGCGCTAACGTCACCTGCACCCAGATCATACAGGCACCCTTCGTAAGCCCGTTTCTGATCGGTGTAACGTACGCCGCCCTGAAGCGTCAGGCCTTCCGCGACTTCCCAGTCAACGTTAGCGAAGCCGGCATAGGTATCGACTTTGTTGTTGCTCCGCGCTTCGGCAGAGTCGAAAGGAAAGCTCGAATCCAGCACTCGAGGTTGGGTGGCATCAGACACATTGTCATGCTGATAGTTCGCGCCGACGACCCAACGGATACCATTGTCAATCCTGCCTGACAGCCGGAGTTCCTGCGTGAAGGTCTTGGCGAAGCCATGGTTGAATACGCTGAAATTCTGGATCGCCATGCCGTCAGCGTCGGTAAAATTGCTCCGCTTCAGCTTTTCATAGGCGGTGATCGAAGTCAGCATTAGATCGTTGCCGAAATCGTAACTGGCACGGACCGAGCCCTGATAGAAATCATCGTGGGTGAAGAGGTTCGCGTTCGGATCCCAATCGGCCGCGCGCGGTGTTTCGGGGGAGAGTGGATAATTACGCACCGCTAGCGGTACACGTGCGATGGCGGGATTAAATACGCCAACCAATTGCCCCGCCTGAGTATCGGAGCGGTCCTGCCATCCATTCGCGTTGAAGTTGAACGTCAGCCGGTCGGTCGCGTCCCAGTCGATCAACAAGCGTGCTGTGACGCGGTCAGCCTTGCCAAGCTCATCGTTACGCGAGCTGCTCTGTTGCCACGGCCCGCTATAATCCTTCTTTACGGCGAGGCGAGCGCGCAAATTGCTGGTCAGCGGACCGCTGACATAGGCCGTGGTCTCGACCTGATCGAAACGGCCTAAGGTAAGATCGAAGCCGGCTTCCAGACTTCTGGTCGGCTTGTTGGCAATGAAGTTGATCGCGCCGCCCGTTGAGTTCTGCCCGAATAGGGTGCCCTGAGGCCCTTTGAGCACTTCGACCCGCTGCAGGTCGAATGCCGTCCCCGAAGACATCAAGGGGAACGGCAACGGCACTTCGTCGAGATAAAGCGTGACCGTCGGCGCCGCCGCCAGGCTCGTTTCGTTAAAACCAATGCCGCGGATTGTGAAGACCGGCGCGCCATAGCTGCTACGAGTGTAGTTCAGTCCGGGTACAACCTTGGTCAGATCAGATATCTGTGTAATACCTTGGTTACGCAGGGCATCGCCGGACAGCGCGGTGATCGAGATGCCGACATCGTTGATCCGCTCGGACCGCTTTTGCGCGGTAACGACGATGTCGCCGACACCTTGCGACTGATCCGCTGCCTGCGCTTCTACTTGAGGCTTCGGAGCGATCTGCTCCTGCGCATAGGCTTGTGTCGGCACCAAAGCCAGCAAGGAGACACCCCCCGCCAAGCGCCATACCCGGTTTGCGATATCGACCATGTTGTTTCCCCTTAATCTCTGTACGAAATCTCCATGCCGTCCTGCGTTTGCTTTTATCCTAACCGACATTTCGATTGAATATTCACGTGATAATTCGCCTTTTAATTTTTGCTGTCAAGCGGATTTTGCGGGACGGAAAGTGGCGAGCGTTCTATCGTTAGAAGCGGCTTCTGAACTCCACGCCAAGCGTACGCGGCGGATTGACGGTGACCCGCGCTTTACCCGGCACTTCCGCACCAACCGCGAGCGCATCCGACAGGTTGGCGCGCTCATCGGTCAGGTTCTTGGCGAACAGGGCAATCTCGGACCTGCCGAAATTCACGCCCAATCGGAGATTGACCAACTCATAAGATGGCCGAATCCGTGGGATCAGTCGCCCATTGGCGTCGGTGTTCGCGTTGATGCTACTGGTGCTCGACCCGACATAGCTGAAATCGCCATGCAGGAACCCGCCGATGCGATCAGTCAGGGTTACCCGGTAGTCCCCACCGATATTTGCAGTGACATGGGGCACTTGAGGCACACGATCCCCCTCGGCAAAGCGGGTGCCCGGTGAACTCTGCGTAAATTTCGCGTCGGTGTAGCCAAAGCCCAAACTGAGATCGAAATTGTCGGTTGGATGCACGTTCAGTTCCAGTTCGACGCCCTGGCTCCGCGCTGCACCGGCATTGCCGCGAAATCCGAAACCGCATTGCAGCTGGATACGCTGCTGGATATTGCTCCAGTCGATCCGAAAGGCGCTGGCGTTCGCGGTGAGGCGTCGGTTCAGCAAAGTCGCCTTGGCGCCGACCTCGTAGCTCCACACGCTGTCGGAGTCATAGAAGCGCGTGCTCTCCGGTGTACGGCCGAGTGCAGTGAGGTTGGCGGCGCAGCCCAAGGCGGTCGGCACTACACCGTTGACACCGCCCGGCCGGAAACCCTTGGCTGCGGTTGCATAAATCTGGTTGCCGCGCGAGAATTCATACTGGATCGACGCTTTTGGCGTAACGCCGCTCTGTGTCTGACTCTGGCGCGGGATTACGGTAGGCCCGCCGACGATAATGCCGTCCGATATGGTCGAAGATGTCGTCTTCACACTGAAACCACGAAGGCCAGCGATTATCTTCAGCTTGTTGGTGAGATTATAGGTGCCCTCGGCGTAGGCGGCGTATTCGGTCTGCACGATCGGCGTGTCAGTCTTGTAAAGCAGATCGGTCCCAAAGGCGCCGCCGAGCCGGGCATTGAGGCCATTGACGATGATCGATGGATAGGAGCGGCCAGTTTCGTTCCGATTGACGTACACACCGGTGACGACCTGAAATGGCCCGCGGAATGAGGATGCGAAACGTAGTTCCTGCGTGTAGCTATCGGTTTGGTTACGGATCTCGGCAACGGTTGCGATCGGGTTGTTCCCGAGACCGAACGCAGCGGTGATGAAATCAGTCGTATCCTCGACATCGCTGGAGCGGCGACGAAAATAGGAGGATGCTGAAGAGAAGCTGCCGAAGCCGGCATCGTATTTGATGTCGAGCGTCGCCAGCAGCCATTTGTCACGCGAGGCTTCCGGCACGTCCAGCGTGCGACGCTGTACCAAGCTTTGCGGTTTCAACACATCCGGTGTGGTACCGCCCGCAACGGCCACATCCGCAAAGGGAAAGCCATTGAGACGGGTGTTCTGATAGAGGATGCGGGGTGTAATCGATAGACGGTCGGTCGGTTTCAGCAGCGCTGCCACGGAGAAGCCGTCGGTCAGCGACTGTCCGATATTGTCGCGGGTTGTAGTGGGGCCGCCTGCAGGGCCGATGACGCGGGCAAAATAGCCTGCGTCTTGCTGGTGGACACCAACGACGCGCAGACCGATTTTGTCGGTCACAATCGGAATGTTGATTGCACCGTCGAGCTGATAATTTGGGCGGTCGGTATTGCGCGTTGTCGAGATCGCCCCATGGACGCGACCTTCAAAATTGGTTGTGCTGGGTTGCTCTGTAATCAGCCGGACCGTGCCGCCCATGGATCGTGCGCCGTAGAGCGTGCCTTGCGGGCCACGCAGAACCTCAATGCGAGATACATCGACAATGCGGGGATCGAGCGATTCGGAAACCGGCGTCTCGTCGATATAAAAGCCGGTGGTGTTGCGGTCTGCGATGCCGCGGATAGCGATGGTGCGCGATCCGGTGGTGCCCTCGGCGGTATTACCAAAGGAGAGATTAGGAATAGACGAACCATAGTCGAAAAAATTTGTCGCTGCCTTGCGCGCCAATGTTTCGGACGTGACGGCCGTTATACTAAGCGGAACGTCTTGGACTGATTGTTGACGGCGTGTCGCTGTAACGACGATGTCGCCTAGCTGGGTGTTTTCCGATTTTGCAGCATCTGCATTGACGGTATCAGCTGGCTGTGCAGGGAACGGTGTCGATGTTTGCGCCACTGCTGGCCAACTCGCACCTGCAAGCAGCGAGCAGATCAACGATCCAACGAAATGGCGCGACTGTATCACAATGATTCTCCCCCTTTAGATTGCGATGATGGCCCGGAGCTTGGTGCCGTACGCATTCTTGTCATTTCTTCGTGGTAATTTGCCCCAGTCTTTATCAAGCTGGAGATGTTGTCGGCATCGCGGGAGATACAAGCCGCACTAATTGCTCTGATCTGTACAGTGTGTTTCGAATGCACAGCGCAAGGGGATAGTTAGGCACCTGCCAACTGGCCAACTGTGCATGCCATCCATGCGATACAGGCGTCCAAGCTCGTTGTTGGTTGTATCTGCCTTGGGCGGGTCCAAGTCCATAATTTGTAAGAATTCAGGCCTTTTAGCGCGCAGGTTTAGTGAAGCATCGGTCGATGATGAGTTGTAATCACAAAGATTGACTTGGAAGGACTCTGAAGGATGCGGAATCTGTGGACCAGGCAGCAGTTTTTGCGATCCCTAATCGCCGGGGTCATTCTGATATCCTATCCTTCGGGCAGCGTCGCGCATGCAGAGAATCTAGTCATCCATGCCGGCGTGCTGATCGACGGCGTATCTCCTCAGCCACGCGAACATGTAACGATAGAAGTACATGGTGACAGGATTTTCGCCATTCGAGATGGCTTTGATGCGCCCGTCGGCATGCGCGTGATAGATCTTGAGGGATACACGGTCCTTCCCGGTCTCATCGATACGCACGTACATCTTTTCTCGACGCCTGGTCGTGGTAACCCGGTCGCCAACAGGGTGACGCATTCGGCATTCGATCGCGCCTATGACGCGGCCGCTAATGCGAGGCTGACGCTGGAGGCTGGCTTCACCAGTGTTCGCGATCTAGGCAATCTCGAAGGCCCGGCTGCGGCCGCAGTTGCTCTTAAACATGCCATTGATAACGGGACCGTTTCTGGCCCAAGGCTGTGGGTTGCTGGCGTACCCTTAGGGCCAACCGGTGGTCACAGCGATCTGCATAACGGCCTCGACCCCGGTCTTGATGACCCGACCTGGTCGGCAATGATCATCGATGGCCCGGAAGCTGCAATCCGGGCGGTGCGGGAATTGAAGCGCGAAGGGGTCGATGTCATCAAAATCATGCCGAGTGGGGGCGTGATTTCCATCAACGACGATCCCGACGCGGTATTGATGTCGGATGCGGAAATCGGTGCGGTCGTCCAAACCGCTCACAGTCTGGGCTTGAAGGTCGCCGCGCACGCGCATGGCACGGCGGCGATCAACAATTCCGTCCGGCTCGGGGTGGATTCGATCGAGCACGGTTCGTTTGCCACGGATGCATCATTCGCGGCGATGAAAGCTCATGGCACTTATCTCGTGCCGACCCTCCTTGTCGCGGATGTCGGGGCCGGCATCGCGCGCGAACATCCCGAACTGCTAAATCCATCATCGGCTGCAAAAGCACTGAGGATCGCGCCCGTAGTCACGGCCAATCTGGGCAGGGCCTATCGAGCAGGCGTGAAAATTGCTTTCGGCACTGATGCAGGTCTTCCAGCACATGGAACAAATGCACGCGAGTTCTCGCTCCTTGTTCGCGCAGGCATGACACCAATGGATGCCATATTCTCTGCCACCCGCAATGCCGCTGATCTTATCGGAGCAAGTGATCGCATTGGTTCGATCGCTACCGGGCGATACGCCGATATCATTGCTGTTAGCGGTGATCCGCTGCAAGACATTTCAGTATTAAATCAAGTCTTCTTTGTTATGAAGGGCGGTTTTATAATAAAGAAATAAAAACATCATTGATAATATGCAAATACTTACTTCTTATTTCTCTTAAGACGATTATAAATGAACAAACATCTTTAACTACCTTCATCGGCAATGGTGATGCATGAGTGCTCGACCTAACTTGCGCCGGTCGCACCTTTCGCAGGCTGGAAGGGAACGAACATATGTTGAGAAGAGGACGGAAGCATTTGAGACGCTTCAGCTCCTGTTCCCGCAGAACTGCCGAAGGATCAGCCGCTGGCCATTGCATTGCCAAAATACGGCCCGTGAAAGCCGAAGCCGATCCATCCATCGCGACGGATACCGATACGCCCGATGAATCGTGGCAGCGCTCAACGCCAGTATCACAGCGCGCAGAATGTTTCGAAGCCCGTGCGCTGACCCCGGCTATCGTGGAAGAGCTTGGACTTGAACGCATGTTCTGGGACAAACCACTCTGTCCGAAGACGGGCTTTGCGAGCGCGATCTTGCCGATCAGACGCGCTGCCTGAGGAACATACCTCATGCCAGGCACCGCAGCTTGTGACTTGCTACGTCACCTAGTTCAATCTACCGGTCGTCCTGCGCGACCATTTGGACTTGGTGTGCGGCGCGCCGACCGAACAGATCGTGGGCGAGCCTCTGGCCCTTGCCGCGTTGGCAACGATCCTAACCTATTCTTCGACCATGAAACGGTTTCAGGACGTGGAGGACGGCCGGTCCGAGTTCGATGTGAAGTTGTGTATCACGCTCGTTGGCGTAGCGCTTCGCGCCAACCGAGGCTGGCCATTCGCGCTCACCTGGCTTTAAGAGACCGTTTGAGAAAGCGCGAAAGAGCGCGTTCTGGTGACGGTTTCGGCCCGCGCCCCCGCCCATTCTCTCGATCCAGTGTCATTCTATCGGAAGGTCGGGCGGGGACGCCGGCCGGAATCGGCTTTCTCAAACGGTCTCTAAGTATAAATAATCGGCGCGCGGTTTCGAAAGTTGATCCGGCCGCATCTGATCGAGGTGACGTATTTCCTCATGATCGCCAACTTGAGCTTATCCATGCTCCTGTTATTAGCGAAAACCTCTTGGCACCAGCGGTGTCTGCTCCTGTATCGTGACCATGACCTCTTCTGGTCCATCCGGAACAAGGGCCCGGTCCCGCCGTCCTGAATTTCGCCAGCTTGAAACATTTCTTAAAGTTGTCGAAACGCGCAGCTTTGCCGCTGCTGCGCGCCAGCTCGGGAGCACCCAGCCGGCTGTCAGTCAGGCGATCGCACGTCTTGAAGAGATTGTCGGCGCTGACCTCTTCGAGCGGCGCCGCGGGGCACCAGTGGGGCTCACGCCCACCGGCCGCGCAATCCTGCCATCCGCGCGATCACTCTTGCACACCATCGACCAGCAAATGGTTCGGGCGGTCGCCACCGCTCAGAGCCGGTCGGGATCGCTGACGATTGGCTTCTATCCAGGGCTTGTTTCAGGTCCGCTCCGTGATGGCATCACGGCGTTTGCCGCCGATCGGCCCGATGTGGGGCTACGCCTCGTCGAAGCATTTCCGCATGAACTGCACAGGCAGCTCAACGACCGCTTGATCGACCTCATGTTCGTTACATTCCTACCGGATCTCACCTCCACGGCGCTTGTCCAGGAAACTCTTTGGGAAGAGCGCATGATTGTAGCGCTGCGGGAAGACCATCAACTCGCGGGCAAAGCGTCGCTCGGCTGGAATGACGTATCGAAGCTGCGCATCATGATGCGGTCTAGCGAGAGCGATCGGACCAGCCATCATGCGCTGCTGTCCCGAATCGGTGAGTGGCCGCTCGATTGCGAACTGCACGATGTGTCGCGCGGCGCCATTTTCGACATGATCCTTATGGGCCTCGGCACGACGATCTGCTTCCAGTCCGCGGCAATCCCCCGAGACGGCATCACCTATCTTCCGATCGCTGACGACGCGGCGGTCGCAAAAGTGGAGGGGGTATGGATTGCTACTGACCGAAATCCGATCCGGCACAGCTTTCTAACATACGTGCGCAAACACATCTAAAGAACCGCCTCGCCCACGCTGGCAGTTCAACCTCTCTAAATCGACGGTCCGGTGAATTCCAAAATCTTTAGCTCGGCGGCCTCTGATCTCGATCATCCCCGTAGTATGGGACTTCCGCAAACAAGGCGGCTGGCCGTACATCAAGCGCTTCGCATACGCCCCAAATCGTGAGCAGCGTGACATTTTGCTCGCCTCGCTCGATCAGGCCGACATAGGCGCGGTCGACGCCCATTTTCGCGCCGACCGCCTCTTGGCTCAAATTGGCGGCGAGCCGATAGCGGCGGAGGTTGCTTCCGAACAGCTTGCGAATATCCATCGCAAGGTTAGAAGCCATCCGGGTACTTTAGCGCTACGTATTATAAAACCCGTCAATCCGGAGCTTTGGATGGAAGAGCGAACGACGCCAAACCCCGCGGTGCGCGCTGCTAGCTCCGACTATGCTGCGATCGATCGCCGGGTCGAAGCCGAACGGCTGATCGGTCTTGCAAAGGCTATGCTAATCGCACCCGAGGAAGAGATCGCGGTGATCTATCTCGACCATGCCATCGACACGCTTCAGGCGATTCAGCTCGATCCAATCACATGAGGGTTCGAAGGTCGGTGCCTTACGTCGGCTCGAGCAGCAAATCCCGCGACACCAGCACGCGCACGCGCGCGCCCGGCCGGACGGTGATGGTCGGCTGAACATCGAGCTGGCGACTGACGATCTTGTCACCCGCGCTTTCCACCGATCGGCCCGCGCTCTCCCGGATGGCGTAAGCGAGGTCGTTGTTACTGCCGCCTCCAGACGTAGCCGCATTGGCACCGACCCCGAACAGGGTGGAGAGCAATCCCGCCATCAGTAATTTGCCGGTGTGGCCGTTCACGCGATCCACCAAACCCGATTGTCCCGCTGCATCCGTCCCGATCAGCCGGTCAAGGTCGATCGAACGGCCGTCGGGAAAGATCATCCGCGTCCAGACCACCAGCGCACGGCTCTGCCCGTAGGTGACACGGGCATCATAAGTGCCGATCAGCCGTGTGCCCTGCGGAATCAGCCGGCTGCGGCCGGTCGCACTGTCGAACACATCCTCTGTCACCTGGGCCACGACCTGGCCGGGAAGGTCGGAAGACAGGCCGGTGATCAGGGCGCCGGCGATCGTCGATCCGGCGGAGATGACATAGCGACCAGCAGGCGCGTTCAGCCTGCCACCGTTCACGGCCGGCTGCACTGCGCCACCGGCCACGAACGCCGCCTTACGATCCTGCGCATCAGCGTTTCCGGCGCGCGCATCATTACTGGGCGCTTCTCCGGGAGGCGCGGCGACGGGTTCCGGTGCTGAGGCCACGGCTCTCACGCCGTCGCCCGCGCCGGCGAACAGCTTGCTTGACCGCGCACTGTCGCGTTGTTGTCGACCACGCTGTTGGTCCGCCGCTGCTCCGTTATTGACGGGAGCCGATGATCCGGATGCAGGGCCGGAAGGCAGCTGCGGTGTGACCGGCTCGGTCGCAGTCGTCGGCGCCGCGATACCGGCGGCCGCAGTCCGAGCCAGATCCCCATAGTTTTTCGGCGCGTCGGCAAGCGCGTCGGTATTGCGGCGTTCAACGGACACCGTTTCCTGAGGGACTTCGGTGCGGTGGCTCATCGTCAGACTGTAGCCGAGCGCCGCCGCCACCCCGAGCGCGCTGACCCCGGTGAGCGTCACCAGCGCCTTGCGCGATAGCCGCCGCGGTGTTGGCGCGGGTGCGCGGGTAGCGATCGGCGGCCGCGCCGCCGGATCGACCGGGCGATCGTCGGGACCGCTCATTTGCCGATCTCCCGGGCACGCGTGCGCTCGATCCGCACGATCTGCTGCCTCTTCGTGCCCAGCCGCAATTCGGCAACGGAGAACAGCCGGTCGACCACCATGTAGCGGCCCGACACCCGATAGTTGACCAATTCGGCATTCTTCCTCTCGCCGATCAGGAATAGCGGCGGCAGTTCGCTCTGCGCGATCGTGGCCGGGAAGAGGATGTAGGTCTTCGCGCCGTCGTCGAACACCTGGACTGGCTTCCACGCCGGATTGGCCCCGGTCAGCCGGTAGGCGAAGTCGAGGTTGGCCGGATCGATGCCGGTCTGGACCTGCGTGTTCGCCACCGCGTTCGCAGCCTCGATCCGGGCGCGCACCGCGATCAGCTCATCCTGGGGATAGGACCAGCCCACGCTCGCCATATAGATGCCGGGCGTCGAGCGAAGCTCGATATGGTAGGTGCGTCTGTCGGTGTTGATGACCAAATTGGTCCTGAGGCCAGGATCGGTCGGCTTCACGAGTACGTGCGTGCGGCGACCCGTTCCGCTCCCACTCGCCGCCTCGCCGATCACCCAACGCACGGTATCGCCCGCCGCCACGGCGCCCGTATCGGACAGCGTCTCGCCCTCCTGCAGCACGATGTCGGTGACCTGGCCGACCGCGGCATAGACCTGATAGAGACCGCCCGGGGCATAGACGAACAGCTGCGTCGCGCCTTGCCATCCAGCGGCACGCGGGCTGACCCGCGCCGCTTCGGTCGCTGCGGCGACCGGTCGAGCCGATGACGGTGCAGTCTGAGCGACTACTGGCGCCGCCGCGAGCAGAAGAAGCGGCATCACAATGGGAACGGTGCGCATGGTCATTCTCCGAGATCTTGCGACCAGTTGATCGCGTGGACGTAGAGGCCGAGCGGATTGCGGCTGAGTGTCGCCGCATCGCTCGGGGTGCGGATCACGATGGTCAGGATCGCCGACCAATGGGTGGTCGCCGCGAGTTGTCCGTGCTCGTAGCGGCGCTCGTCCCAGGCGACGCGGAAGCTGTCGCCCGACGCGCGGACGACATTCTTCACGTCGACCGAGATCTGACGGTCGGCCAGCCCGGCAAACGGGTCGTTGGCGCGGGCATAATCGTTGAGCGCAGCCGCGCCCTGCTCGGTCGTGAAGTCATAGGCGGCGGCAAGATTCTGACGGAGCACAATCGGATCGGCGGGCCGTGATCGCACATTCTCGATGAAGCGCGCGAGATGCCATGCAATCTGCGGATCGGTCGGGCGATAGTCCGTCGCCGCCGGCGCGACAGACCGCGCCGCGCCCAGGCGATCGACCTCGACGACATAGGGCACGATATGCGAGCCGAACCGTAGCCTCAGATTGTCGACGATCGAGAGCGACAGCAGGGCGGTCGCGCCAAAGGCCATCAGCCGCCAGCTACGCGCCTGCACCCGCGCCGAGCCGATACGATCGTCCCAGGCCTGGCCGGCACGCTGATACGGGGTCTCAGGCACAGGTTCGCGGCCGAAGCGCGATGAGGGACGGCGAAACGGGTTCATGAACGATCCTCCAGCGAAATGTGGGCCGATCCGCCATGATGGTCGGCGGACCGCAAGGTGTGGGCGGCGAGCGTCGCGCCCTGGATCATCGCTTGGCGACGGCGGAGCTGCTTGGCCCAGGCCGGGGCGGCTGCCTGCGCCGCAGCCGGCGCCACCGGAGCCTCGGCGGCTTGCGGCTCGGCCGCCGCGCTGCTCTCGCTACCGCTGGGTGCCGGTTCAGCTTCGGACCCGGCGGGTTCCGTGCCGCCGCCTGCGCTACTGCCACCGCCTCCCGGCGCTCCGGACGGCGGGGGAACCGTCGGAGCGCCGCCCGTCGGCGCCGGGGGAGCGGGTGGGACCGACGAGGATCCGCCCGCGGGGGGCGAGCCAGCGGACCGGGAGAGGGTTGAAGCCGCAGCGGAGCCAGCCCGGCCGGCAAGGCCCGCAGCGCCCGCCACGCCCATCGTGGCGGCAGCACCGATCCCCGCGACCGTCGCGCCGGTGGCGACCGCCGCGCCGGCACCGAGTTGCGGGCCGCCCGAGATCAGGCCGGAGGCAATGCCGGGGCCGAAGATGGCGAGACCGAGAAGCGTGAGCGCGGCAAGCGCGAGACTGGCGACCTGTTCGAGCGTCGGTTGCGCGCCGCCGAAATCGATCACGAAGTCGCGGAAGATGGTCGAGCCGATCCCGATGATCACGGCGAGGACAAGCACCTTGACGCCCGTCGCCATCACATTGCCGAGCACGCGCTCCGCGAGAAAGGCAGTGCGGCCGAAGAGCCCGAACGGCACCAGCACGAACCCGGCCAGCGTCGACAATTTGAACTCGATCAGCGTGACGAACAGCTGGATCGCGATTATGAAGAAGGCGAGCAGGACGATCGCCCAGGCGAGCAGCAGCACCGCGATCTGGACGAAGTTGGTGAAGATGCCGACCGGGCCGACCAAGAGCGAAGCCTGGTCGAGCAAAGGCTGCCCCGCATCGATCCCGATCTGCGCGATCTTGCCGGGATGGAGCAGATCGTCCGCGCTGCCCGAGCCAGCCGCCTTCAGGCCGATCCCGGAGAAGCTCAAATAGATGATCTTGGCGAGGCCGTTCCAGTTCGAGATCAGGAAGGCGAAGAAGCCAACCTGCAGCGTCTTCTTGACCAGCCTCGCAACGACATCTTCGCCATCGCCCCAGGTCCAGAAGAGCAGCGCAAGCGTCACGTCGATGACAATCAGCGAACTCGCCAGGAACCCGACGTCGCCATGGATCAGGCCGAAGCCCGAATCGATGTAGCGCGCGAACAGATCGAGGAAGCGATCGATGACGCCCGTGCCTTCGCCCATGGCTCAATGCTCCAATGTCGTTGATGGCGCACCGCCGGCGGCTGGAACGATAGGCGGATCAGCGGGCGCTGGCTCGATCGGCGCCGGCTCGATAGGCACAACCAGGCTGCGGCTCTCGCCCATGAAGCGGCGCCGGTTCACCTCCCACGCCGCACGGCAACGCGCGTCGTCGGTATCGGCGGCAAGCGTCCGGCAGCGCGTGAGCTCGGCGAGAAGCGGATCGGCGCTTGGCGGCGCAGACTCCTCGCTCGCATCGCCGACCCGGTAATGCGCGACCGGCGGGGCCGCATCGCCGAGCGCGATGAGCGCGGCTACGCCCGTGGTCGCGACGGCAGCGGCGATCGCCGCCGATCGCCAGCCGAGCGCGGCAAACCGGCCGCGCGGCTTTGCGAGCTGCTCCCCCTCAGTCATGGAACAGGCTGACGCTTTGCGCGACATAGCCGGTGCCGGGCGCGAGGAACCGCTTGGTCTGCTCGCGGCCCTGCGCCTCATCTGCCGCGGCGCGCGCGGACTCGATCGCGGTAGCTCGCGCCTGTGCCGCCAGCATCGCGGTCAGATCCGCGAGCTGGCGCGTTTGCAGTGCGATCAGTTGGTTGCCCGCCTGTGCCGCCTGCAGCGCGCCCCTCGCCGCCTGGCTTGCGGTCACCAGCGTGCTCGCTTGGCTGCGCGTACCGTCGAGGTTACCGGTGACGGTGGCGCCGGTGCGCAGCGAATCCTGATAGGCCGCCAGGGCATCGGTCCAGCGCGTCTGCGCGTTGGAAACCAGCGTCCCCGACGACGTGCCGGACAGCGAGCCGGCCGGGTAGCGCTGGCTGAACACCTGGTCGATATCCTGCACCCGATAGGCGATCTGCTGCGCCTGGGTAATCAGCGCCCGCGTCCGGTCGATGTCCTGCTGGATGCTCGACAGGACCGAGGTCGGCAGGTTGGTGAGATTGCGCGCCTGGTTGATCAGGCTCTGCGCCTGATTCTGGATTTGCGTGATCTGGTTGTTGATCTGCTGGAGGCTGCGCGCGGCCGTCAGCACATTCTGCGCATAGTTGGTCGGATCGTAGACGATGCCGCCGAACTGGGCGCTGGCGGGCGAGCTCAGCGCCAGCGCGAGCGCGGCGGCGCCGAGGGCGAGCTTGGCGGTACGGGAACGGGTCATGGGACAACCTCCTCGGGCTTGAGTGATCCTGTGGTGAGAAATTCGGCCGCCCAGCCGAGACCGCGGTGGCGGGCCCAGGCAGCGGCGAAGCCCTCGGGGCCGTGCTGCTCGACGAGCGCGGTAATGGCGTTCAGGTCGGTGCGCGACGAGGCGGCCGTGAAGGCGAGCGCGACCGGACCAAGCCCAAGGTCGAACAGCCGGTTGCCGAGGGCGGACTGGCAGTAATAATCCCGCTTGGGCGTCGCCGACGCGATGATCTCGATCTGGCGGTCGTTGAGGCCGAACCGGCGATAGACGCCGAGGATCTGCGGCTCCAGCGCCCGCTCATTGGCGAGGAACAGCCGCGTCGGGCAGCTTTCGATGATCGCCGGCGCGATCGCCGAGCCCTCGATGTCGGCCAGGCTCTGCGTCGCGAACACGACGCTCGCATTCTTCTTGCGGAGCGTCTTCAGCCATTCCTTGAGCTGGCGGCCGAACAGCGGATCGTCGAGCGCCAGCCAGCCCTCGTCGATCAAGATTAAGATCGGGCGACCATCGAGCCAGCGCCCTATCCGGTGGAACAGATAGGCGAGCACCGCTGGCGCGGCCGGCGTACCGACCAGCCCTTCGGTCTCAAACGCTTGCGCGTTGCTGTCCCCGAAATGCTCGATATCGCCGTCGAGCAGCCGGCCATAAGGACCGGCCAGCGTATAAGGAGCCAGCGCACGCTTCAGTCCGGACGCCTGGATCAGCACCGTGAGGCCGGTAAGCGTGCGCTGCGCAACCGGCGCATCGGCGAGGCTGCCCAGCGCTGTCCAGAGATGCTCCTTCACCTCCGGCGTGATCGCGAACCCCTCGCGCGCCAGGATCGCGCCGAGCCAGTCCGACGCCCAGGCCCGTTCGTCCGCTTCGTCGATCCGCGCCAGCGGCTGCAACGATAGCGGCGCGGCGTCGCCGCCCAGCGCGCCGCCGAGATCATGCCATTCGCCGCCGACCGCCAATGTCGCCGCGCGGATCGAGCCGCCATAGTCGAAGGCGAAGACCTGCGCGCCGCGGTAGCGGCGGAACTGCAGCGCCATGAAGGCGAGCAGCACGCTCTTGCCCGAGCCCGTCGGACCGACGACGAGGGTGTGTCCGACGTCGCCGACATGGAGCGAGAAGCGAAACGGCGTGCTCCCGAGGGTGCGCGCATGGAACAGCGGCGGGGCATTGAAATGCCCGTCGCTGGCCGGCCCCGCCCAGACCGCCGACACCGGCATGATATGGGCGAGGTTCAGCGTCGAGATCGGCGGCTGCCGGACATTGGCGTAGGGATTGCCTGGAAGCGAGCCGAGCCAGGCCTCAAGCGCGTTCAGCCCTTCGGCGATGCAGGCGAAATCGCGTCCGCGGACGATTTTCTCGATCGCCTGTAGCCGGAGGTCAGCGTCGCGCGGGCTGTCACCCAGCACTGTGATCGTCGTCGTGACATAGGCATAGCCCGCGATGTCGGCGCCGAGATCCTGCAGCGCCGCGTCGGCCTCGGCCGACTTGTTCGCCGCATCGCTGTCGACGAGGACGCTCGCCTCGTTGGTCAGCACCTCCTTGATGATCGCGGCCAGGCTTTTGCGCTTGGAGAACCAGAGCCGTCGGATGCGATTCAGCATCCGCTGTGCGCTCACCTTGTCGAGGCAGATGGCGCGTGTCGTCCAGCGATAGGCGAAGCCCAGTCGATTAAGTTCGTCGAGCATGCCGGGCACCGTCGCCGCTGGAAAGCCGGTGATCGACAGGCAGCGCAGGTGCTTGCCGCCCAGCTGCGGGGTCAGCCCGCCGACAAGCAGTTCATCCGCAAGCAGCGCATCGAGGTGCATCGGCGTCTCGGGAACCGCGATCTGCTGATCGTGGGTCGAGATTGTCGAATGCAGATAGGTCAGCGTTTCGGCCGACGACAGCCAGGCCGCCTCGGGCATTACGCCCTCGACCATATCGAGGACGCGGCCCGTCTCGCGCTCGAAATCGTCGAGATGGTCGGCCGCCGTCGCGACGCCCTCGGCACCGCCTTCGTAGAAGAGCGATGATGCCTTTGACGTATCGTCGGCCGGTGGCAACCATTGCAGCGTCAGATAATAAGCGCTGGTGAAGTTGGGGCGGGTGATGTCCCCGCCTTCGAACAGGTCGCGCCGTTCTTCGTCGATCAGCATCGAGACCGGATCGGCGAACCCGTCGGAGACGGGGTAGCCCGGCGAGGCGCTGCGCTGCGCCTCGACATAGATGGCCCAGCCGGTACCGAGCCGCTTCAAGGCGCTGTTGAGCCTGGCGGACGTCGCGATCAGTTCGGCCTGCGTCGCGCTGTCGAGATCAGGTCCGCGAAACCGCGCAATCCGCAGGAAGCTGCCATCCTTGTTGAGGATGATACCAGGCGCGATCATCGCCGCCCAAGGGAGGAAGTCGGAGAGCCGCGACGCGCGGCGGGCATGTTCGCGCAGGAACAACATGGGGCTTAGCTTTCAAAGAGGGTGGGAAGCGCGATGTGGCGACGGGCGACGGGGAGGATCTGCGCGTCACGGCGGGCGGCGAAGACGGCGAGACCATGGCCGACCACCGCCATCACGATGCCCGCGATCCAGAGGCGCAGACCGATGCCGATCGCGGCCGCGAGCGTCCCGTTGACGATCGCGAGCGCACGCGGCGCCCCGGCCAGCAGGATCGGTTCGGCCAGCGCCCGATGCACCGGCGCCGCGAACCCGGGCAGATCCTCTTGCATCAGACCAGCGCCCCGCCACCGAAGCTGAAAAAGCTCAGGAAGAAGGACGAAGCGGCGAAGGCGACCGACAGGCCGAACACGATCTGGATCAGCTTGCGAAATCCGCCCGACGTGTCGCCGAATGCCAGCGTCAGACCGGTGATCACGATGATGATCACGCCGATCACCTTGGCGACAGGGCCCTGCACCGAGTCGACGATCGACTGGAGTGGCGTCTCCCAGGGCATGCCCGAGCCGCCCGCCCAGGCCGGAGGCGACGTGAGGATCGCGGCAGCGAGAAGGCCGGCGCGCTGGAGTTTCTGCAAACGCGTCATGATGCTGCTCCTGTGGCAAGGTGGATGGTGACAAGGCGGTAGGTGCCGTCGGGATCGAGGCCCTCGACGCGGACGAGCTCGGACAGTCGGCGCTCGACGCCGCGGCCGGTCAGCACCGCGATCACGTCGATCGTCTCGGCGATCAGTGCGCGCGGCACATGGGCGATGGCTTCGAGAATGAGCTGCTCAAGCCGATGGAGCGCGGCGGTCGCGGTGCCGGCGTGGATCGTGCCGATCCCGCCGGGATGGCCGGTGCCCCAGGCCTTCAGCAGGTCGAGCGCTTCGGGCCCGCGCACCTCGCCGATCGGAATGCGGTCGGGCCGCAGGCGCAGGCTCGACCGCACGAGATCGGTCATCGTGACGCCTGGCGCAATGCGCAACGCCACGACGTTGGCCGCGTCGCAGCGCAGCTCGCGCGTATCCTCGATCAGGATGATACGGTCGCTTCCGCTCGACGCGACACCGAGCAGCGCGTTGGTCAGCGTCGTCTTGCCGGTCGACGTGCCGCCGGCGACGAGGATGTTCGCGCGCGTCTGGACCGCATGCGCGAGATACGCCGCCGCCGTCGCCGTCATCGTGCCGGCCGCCACATAGTCTGCCAGCGCGAGCGGCAGGCTCGCTGGGCGGCGGATCGAGAAAACGGGCTCGGTCACCACCGGCGGCAGCAAGCCCTCGAACCGCTCGCCACCTTCCGGCAGCTCAGCCGAGACGCGCGGGGCGCCCCGATGGACCTCGGCGCCGACATGGTGCGCGACCAACCGGATGATACGCTCGGCTTGCAGCGGACTGAGTGTCTCGTCGGTCGCGGCGATGCCGCTGTCGAGATGATCGACCCACAGCCGGCCATCGGCATTGAGCATGATTTCGGCGACGTTGGCGTCGTCGAGCCAGGCCGCGATCGCCGGACCCAGCGCGCTCCGCAGCATCGCGGTTCCGCGTGCGTGAACGATGGCTGAGGGCTGGGTCACTGGGATGTCTCCGTGGTGCGCGAGCCGCGTGAGCGGCGTCGGAGACAGGTAAAGAATACGAAATTCCGCCGCTGACAACAGCCCCGTGAAGCCGTCGCAGGATCGGCGGCGGCCGGATATCTAGGGCTCGGTCACGTCTGGGCCGGCTGCCGAATTTTGAGCCTGTCACGATCACCCTCGAGCGAATCACTCGCACGGCGGATCATCATTCTCTGGCTGCGAGCAGTATCGCTGACCTAGAATGCGGGCTTTGGATTTCGACTGCTATGAGGTGCCTATGTCGGACATTCCGCATTTCGTTGCTTGGCTCGACTATCTCATCGCCAGCGGCGATTCGGCGGATCAGGCGCTCGCCACCGAATATCGCACGCAGAACTGGGCAATGCGTGAACTCGTCGAGGCAACCGCGGCCGAAATGACGGAAGGCAAGCTTGCCGCGGATTGGCTGGAAAAGATGGAAGCGCAGCGGCGCGTTTGCGACGACCTGACGAAGAAGGTCTTCGAACGCGCCCAGATGCTGGTTGCAGCTGGCGCTTCCCCAGCTGATGCGGCGACCGTCGCAAGGGATTGGCGGGCGCGAGCCACAGGCGTTCACCTCGCCGAATGGCCGGACGATGATCGCGATGATCCGTCATCGACTGTCAACTGAACCTGCCGACCAACGATCATCATGGTGTCGGCGTCGAGCAACATGTTGGGGCCGACCCGGACCAGTGTCATAACAATGGCGTGCCATCTGCAATCGCGTGACGCACTCGGATCGATCGATAGGGGGAAGCATTGAATCCATGGCCTGCGATACCCGACGATGTCGTTGCGTGGTTCCGCAGCGTCTTCGCAGAGGCCAACCGGGCCGTTTGCGAGCGCCTCGTCAATCTTCCGAACATTCGGGAGACCTCGCTCGATGACAGTCTGATCGAAGCGCTGATTCCCGACAGCGCCCCGACCCTTCTGCCCTCGGGCGCGATCGTCCGCATGGACACCCACAATATCGGCGGACTGCGGCGCCTCGGTGCGCCGCATTGGGACTGGGACTTCCCGCAACGCCGTCGGTGGGAGACGGCGGACATCGCGATATTGGTTTTCGTCTATCGCCGCGACAGGCTCGTCGCCAAGAAGATCGGCCTCCTGCAGTCGAAGCGACTCTTCCCAACCAATAGCGATGTCGAGGACGAGGACGAGATCGGCTTCCTTCACGGCATGAACGCATTTATCCGGCGCGAGGGGCAGCAGGCCGCCGCAGCACTCCATCGGATCTACGGCTTCGACCGGACCTGCACATACGCGGCGATCCAAGCCGGCCATCGGCAGGTCGGCTTGATTGACGACCTCAACCGCGACTTTGGCAAGGCGGTCTACTACCTCCTCTACAACCCGCCCGAGCTTCCCTATTCGGTCAGCTATCCGTTGCGGGCGCGGATCCGGATTAGCGACATGCCGGTCGGCAACCGGGTCGTCGATGCCGATGATGTGCATCGTGCCCTGTCGGAGCTGAAGGAGGGGCAATCGCCCAGCTTCGACCATTTGCGATCCGCATGCGCCGCTCGCGATTGGCCGCTCGAAACATGGGCGGCCGACCTATTGCTCACATGCCAGGTCGGTCAGCAGTTCGACGATAGCACCGATGATCGCGTGCGCTATTTCCTCGAGCGGCGGTCCGGGCCGATCGGCGCGGCGCTCGCCGCATCGATCACTCTATCGGATGAGGATTGACCCGCTATTTGGTGGCATGGAAAGCAGCGACATCCGAACGATGCCTCTGAAGCTTGCCAGCGTTGTTCGTCACCCATCGGGGCAGTTAGCCAATCGCCTCAATAACGGAAGAGTGTTGAAAAAGTGACCTCTAAGGTGTATATGTCGTGATGGTAAAGCGAAAGCCCCACCATGATCTGACGGCCATCCAGGCGAAATTTGCCGATCCGGAGACGCTTGAGATCACGAGCAAGGCAACCCGCGATGCCCAGGCGATCGGCTATTCACTGGAGGACATTGTCGATGTGGTGCAGGCGCTGGAACCGGGCGATTTCGTCAAGTCCGAGACAGCGCATAATCCGCCAAACTCAAAGGTTTGGCACGACACCTACAATATCCCCTGTGACGGCCTTCACCTGTACCTGAAGTTTGCCGGCGAGACGCTGATCGATGTGGTGCTGACATCGTTCAAGGAGGTATGACGTGAGCGAGACACGGATTCATCCGGAGACGGGTATGGTACTGCGCCGCGACGTGCGGCAGCAGACGATCGTCGTTGGCTCGCTCTCGCAGACCATCGAGATGCCCGGCTGGTATCCCGAGGGCGACGGCGATGCCATCCACACTGGCGCCGATCTCAAGGCATCGAACGAGGCCTATAAGCTGCTGCGCGAGCAATATGCCGCCCACGTCAAATCCGTCCGCAAGAAGCTCCGGCTGACCCAAGAGGAAGCCGGTGTGATCATCGGTGGTGGAAAGCGCGCGTTCCAAAAATATGAGAGCGGGCGCACGCCGCCAAGCGATGCGGCAGTCGGCCTGATCGAGGTGCTGGCTCGTCATCCTGAAGAAGTCGCGACGCTGCGCGCCTTCCGTCTCCTACCGGGGAAAGTGGCGCCGACCGGCAAGAAAAGTCCACTTCTCGGCAGGCTTGCATCCGGCCGGGCAAAGCGGGGCGTCCGGAAGGCCAGCGCTTGAAAGCCGGATGGTCGAAGGTAAGCGAGCGCAGTCACGGCCCTGGTTACGTCCCGTACGCGTGGGGGAGCAGGCCGCGCCGTGACGGACGCTACGCGTGATGGACCGTGTCGAAGCCCTCATTCATAGGCTGGCGCCGGCCGCGATTTGCGATGATTGTATCGTCGAAAGGCTGGGGCTCGCTGCGTTGCACCAGGCGAGTCTGCGCACGCGCGAATTGGCGGGTACGCGGGCTTATGAGCGCAGTGAAGAGCCCTGCTCTTTGTGCGGCGAACCCAAATCGGTGATCCGCCGACAGGTGCACCGATAGGCCCAGCATCAAGCTGCAGCGCCGCTGGCAGCATTAGACAAGAGGCGCTTTTCGCGACGGAGACGTTCGATGCCAAACCTTACAAAGCCGCTCGAAGCAGCAGCGCGTGCGCTGTGCCGGCTTGAGGGGAACCCTGAGAACATCAAATTCGAAGGCAAGCCGATGTGGCAAAGCTATCTGCCGCAGGCGACGGCCGCGGTTGAAGCAGCGCTCCCGTATCTACGCGATCTCCCGACCGACGCAGCGCCGTCATAACAGAGTCGCCGTACCGGCGACTCGCGCTTCACGCCAGCCACAGGTCGTCTGGCCCAAAATAGGTGATGTCGACCTTGTTGGCCTCGGCGCTCACCTGGGTTCGCAGCAGTCCCCGATGCGCTGGATTGAGTACCGCCTGCAGTTCGCCCATCACACTGCCGTCGGCCGCTGCAACCAACCGCTGGCCATCGAGCACCTTGAGACGCAATGCCGAACCGGCAACCGGCACGATACCATCACGCCATTTCACCCAAGCCCAATAGCGGCGCTCGGACCAAGTCCGCTTCTCGACGGGAACGAAGCTGGCGACAAACTCCCTCCACAGCGCCTTCGTCTCAGCCGTAGGCCAGTCGGCAAGCTGATCGAAAGCCTGCACCACGTCGCTGCCCAACCAGGCCTGAAGCTCGCCCAGCGTCGCAAAGTCCGCTCCCGTATCGGTAACCGCCTTGATCGCGGCCAGACGTGAGGTGAACCCTGCCTGGATGAGGATCGCGGCTGACCGGTTCACCGTGCCCGTTTCGACCGCGGCCACGGCCAATCCAAGTTCGAAATCGTCGAGCGCAAAATCGCCGATGGCATCTCCGTTCGCGATACCGCGTACCCGAATAGCCTCCATCGCCCACGGCAAACGGTACACCAGCCCGCCTTCGACGAACTGAAGCGTCGACGAAGGATCGCCGGCGCCTAATTGCGCCAACGGTTCGCCAAGCAACCACGCCCGCAGAATGTCGCGCCAGTTGCCCGGAAGCGCGTCCGGCGTGAATGGGAAAATCGGGAACACAAGCTCCGCGAGACCGGTAATCGCCTGGATTGCCGCTGCCGCATCGGGTTCTTGCAGGGCTGCGTTTGCCGTCACTAGGCGTCGTGGACAAAGCTTGACCTGAGACTCGTGGGTTGATTCAAGGCTGTCTTTTGGAGGCGGCGTTGGGCGAGCGGGTTGGGGTATCGGACGAAGAATGGGCGCTGATCGGGCCGCTCCTGCCACCGGAACAAGGTCGCGGATGTCGCCCCGCCGGGGACAACCGGCGCTATTTCGAGGGCATGATGTGGATGGCGCGCTCAGGCGCGCAGTGGCGCCTGCTTCCCGACGAATATGGCAAATGGAACAGCGTGTTCCGGCGCTACCGGCGCTGGGTCGAGACCGGCGTGTTCGACGCGCTGCTGGAAACACTGGCAGAGATGGTGGCGCGCGACACCAGCGCCGACATGATCGATAGCACGGTGATCCGGGCGCATCATTGCGCCGTCGGGCTAAAAAAGGGGATCAAGAGGCCCAGGGGCTTGGCCGGTCGCGCGGCGGCTTCGGCACCAAGCTTCACGCTCGTTGTGACGGGCACGGCCGGCCGCTCGGCTTCGTCCTGACGCCGGGTCAGACGCACGATGTGCAGGGCTTTGGCCCGTTGTTCCGGATGCTCGACGACCGTATCGAAGCGCTGCTCGCCGACAAGGGCTACGACGCCGATGCCATCCGCGCAGAGCTTGCAGCTGCCAAAGTGGAGGCGGTTATCCCCGCCAAGAGCAATCGCCGGATCCCTATCCCGCACGATCGTTCGAAATACCGCTGGCGCAATCTCGTCGAGCGCTTGTTCAGCAAGCTCAAGAACTGGCGCCGCGTCGCCACGCGATATGATAAAACCAGAGAATCCTATCTCGGCTTCGTCAGCCTTGCCTCAGCATTCCTGTGGTTGCCCTTTGTCCACGGCGCCTAGCAGGTCATTCGCCTGTGCGGCGATCGCATCGAGCGCGTGGCCGGTGCCCAACCCGACACCCGCAAGGAAATAGCCGCGTCGCTGTTGCGCGGTCGAATTCGCCCACACTACGCGGCTGCGACCGATCAAGCCCGCACGCAGCGCCACCTGCGCTTCCTCGCCGCGGCGATTGAGCCGCCGCGACCACAGTGAAGATTGCAAGATGTTGTCGAGCGCTTCGGCAATGCCGTCGTCAGGCACCTCAGCATCACCGAGCAATGCCAGGATAGCAGTGTCTAATGAGGCAACATAGCCGTCCCATGCCCGGCGTTCCCTCTCCGCGTCTTCGGGACTTTCACCGGCTACCACCGGGAAAGCCCAAGCCTGGGCCTGATTGAGAACATATTCCGTGAGATCAGGTAGACTCCGCCTGACCTGCGCCTGCATGCGCAGAAGCAACGTCAGGACCAGACGCAGCAGACCGCTTTCCATCTCGCGCGACGTGACGTCCGCGATCAACCCTTCCCATTGGGCGGTGCGATAATCGTGCTGGTCGAAAATCGGATAGAGGACGAGCCCCTCGACATCGACATAGGCACGACCTGCCCGGCCCACGACATTCTTGAACTCAGCCGCCTCGATCCTCGCGCGGTTGCGGTACAGCGAATGGATGATGACTGCGGTCGCGGAAAGATTGAGCCCCTGCGCCAAAGTCGGCGAAGAGATCGTGACCTTGAGTACGCCTTCGCGAAGCAGTCGCTCGACCTCCTTGCGATAGGCAGTCGGAAGAGCGCCGTGATGGATGGCGACGCCAAGCCTCAGGCATTCGAGTATCGGATGGGCAGCACCGAGCCACTCCGCTCCCAGCACGAGCGCCGTGTCGAGCACCGCCGGCTCTACGGTCAGCAGGCTTCTCAACGCGCCTCTGCGATGCAGGTCGATGATGCGGTCGGCGAAGGGTTCGACGTGCTTGCGAACCGGGCAGAACACCAAGACTGACTGCCCATCGTCGACCAGCCGCCACGCCGTTGCCAGGCAAAGCTCGCCGAGATCCTTGGGAAACGGGGTCGTCCGCCGACCGACCGGCGGAACGAAGCTCGTCAGATAGCGCGGTACAAACGGGCGCTCGTCACCCACTCGCAGGTTGAGACGAGCAGAATTGCCGTTCCACAGAACCTCGCCGTATCGCAGCCGCGTTGGACGCCAATCATTCTTGATCAGCCCGCCTGGCTGATCACGCCGCAGCCAGCACGCGAAGTCGTCGAGTTGATCGCCGTCCGGCAAAATCGCCGACAGGCAGACAATCCGCCGATCGGCAGCGTCCGCCCGCTTCAGGAGCCGCTGAATCTGAACCTCGTAGCGAACTTCACGCTCGCTCAATCCGATCATGTGGCCTTCGTCAAAGATCAGCAGCCCGACATCATCGAGCAGTGTCGGATCATTGCGCAGCGCAAAATCGAGCTTTTCCGGGGTCGCAACGACGATATCGCGCGTGCGGATCGCATCCTCATCGACGTCGCTAACACCCGTACTCCCGTACAGCGCAGAGATTGTCTTACCCAGCGGGCCGAAGGTTCGTTGGAGAATGATTTCGGTTTGCGCGGACAAGGCACGAAGCGGGGTGACAAACACGATCCGCTTATCCGCGGCCAGGCATCGCAGGATGCATAGTTCCGCGATGCGCGTCTTTCCTGCGCTCGTCGGCAAGGACACGACGAGATCATCGGTTTGGTTCACGCTTCGCGCGGCCGCATCGATCTGCGAAGGCCATAGCTCGAGTTCCGCCTTCCGCCGGCTGTGCAGCACCGCAAGAAATAATGTCCTGAGCCCCGGCCACGTCGGCGCATCCCCGCCGGCCGGCACGATCGGCAATCGATCGTGAAAGCTGCAGTCCCAAAGGTCCGAAAGCAGGTGGATTGCGATCCGGTTGATCCACCATTGGGGAACAAGGTTCAGTTCTTCGCTGGCCGCTACATTTTCGGTGAGATCCGCGATTGCCGCATCGACAAGGGCGCGTTCCCCCCGTTCGAGTGCCACAAGGAACATCGCGATCGCGCCGAAGAAGCGGTCGGTGAGCACGGTATCGACCGCGTCGAAGACAAAGCTCGGATCGTCTCCCTCCGGGCGCCCCAGCAATTCCTCCACAAGCAACTGATTCTCAAGCGAGACGGTGATCGTGCGGTCTGATCCGGCGCCGCTCACCCGAAATGCCAGAACCATGGTTTCCAGCTCGTCCAGGTCTCGAAGCATCAAGAGCGCAAGCGCTCGCTCGGATCGCGAGAAATTCGCATCGGCAATCACGTGGCTGAGAAGCGAATAGGCCCGTGCCGATAGCCGCGCCAAATGATAGCTGGCCGCACCCACTACGAAATGGAAACTACGGTCGCTTCCCCCGCGTGGCCCGCGAGCGATCACAGCCTCGATCGCGGTCGCGGCTTGCTCGAACGCCGTACGCGCCCGGACACGATCACCGCCTTTGTCGCGCAGCCGGATGCCCATCTCCAGAAGAGCATACCCATAGCCGAGCAGGTCATTGCTAAGCTGCGGCGTAAACGCAGGCGCCTCGGGCGGGAGGACGCCGTCCCGCCATACCATAGCCCGCGCCTGACCTCGTGCAATCAGACGGTTTCTGAATCCCGGAACGGTCGCCGCGTCGATATCGACCTCGATCGCCTCAACCGTGGTTGGCATCGGCAATCACCCGGTCATACACGTCGGCGATAAAGGCGCCGTGGGCGTCGATCCGCACTCCAACATAGTTCTGCGGATATCCGCCAGGATAGCCTTGAAGGTTCGCACGCAGGATATTGCCAGGATCGTTTCCGGAGAATGTGAAGAGGAGGTGTGTGACGGTCTGCGGGGCAATACCATGCTTCAACAATGCGTCGTCGATCGCATCGGCCAGCGCGTCCTCGCCAGCCTCCATCAATCGTGCGGAGATGAACTCGAGTGCATGTGCGGAGGGCAAGCCACCCTCCTTGTCCAGTCCCTCCCGCGCCTCTGTAACGACCCCGCCCGCCAAAGCCGCGCGGCTCTTCGCCTCGGTCTTGAGAAAGTGAAGTCGCCCAGTCGCTTGATCGCGCATCAGGCCAATCACGTCGTCACCGCGCATCGCCATGTTGCGATGGTCCTTCCACCGCAAGCGTTTGATCGGCACATCATAGGGCGTTTCGCCGGCGATATATTCGGTCGCGAGAATCTCTCCGAGATCGCCGGACCGGATCGATTTGGTTGTCGGCAGCTTGTTTTCGATGAACGCCGCTGCCTCCGGGCGGCCGAGCCGGCGCAGGATGCGAGCGACCTGCTCTTCGGCGGCATAATGCTCGGGAACGATCGCGGCGACCGCGACGCATCCGTTCGCCGTGTCTGCTGCGCGTGCGGATATCACTTGCAGCGCATGCGGCCCCACATCCTCAAGCGCACTGTCACACCAGTTTGGAAATCCGACCATGCATCCCCCTTAGCCACCTCATAAGAGAGATGACCGAGGACCGCACGAAATAGCTGCGCCGATCCGGTCGATTGTTGCCAAGCTTTTCGTCTTAACTTGGTCGGTAGCTGGCCAAGTAACGGTCTCGACCCCGGACTCGCCGATGCTATGCAGCGACATGATCGACAAGCCCCTGGACCAGATCACGTTCAAAGACATCGAAGCGCTCGCCCTTTATGGCCGCAGCGAAGGGCTAACGCTGGATTTCAAGGTATCCTTCCCGGGCGCGGATCATAAGGGCACCCGCGATTTCCTGGCGGATGTAACGGCTCTGGCAAACACGGATGGCGGCGACATTGTCATCGGCGTTCGTGAGGACGGCAACGGTACCGCACAGGAAGTCGTTGGCATCGATGCGTCAAACCTCGATGAAGCCCTGCGGCGCGTCGACGATCAGCTGCGAAGCTGCGTAGACCCAAGAGTTCCGCAGTTCCGGATACGGACTATCGACCTTGAAAATGGGCGCGCCGTCCTCGTGATGCGGGTCGGAGCGAGCCTGATCGCGCCCCACCGTGTCGCCTTCGACAAGAGCAGTCGTTTCTTTCGGCGAGGCAATCGGAGCAACTACGAGATGAGTACAACGGAGCTCCGGCAAGCTTTCGCCGCATCGACCGACCTTCCGAACCGCATCCGCGATCTGCACCGTGCCGCCGTCGCAGCGATCGCAGGAACAGATATGCCATGCCGAATTCAGGAGGGCCCCACGGCCGTGTTGACCGTGGCGCCGCTGTCCGTTCTGAGAGAGGCGCGCTCTGTCAATTTCACGCGCGAGCTTGCGGTCCTTCCCCCACGCCACACCAGCAACCTCAATATGGTGGTGGGTTTGAGCGGCCTCGTCGTGCACTCGCCAATTGATGCCGAAACCAGGGCGGTCCGCAGTTGGTCAGTCAATCATCGACTGGGTTACCTCGACTTTGCCTGGACCGTCGGTCATGCCGACCGCGGCCAAAAGCTGGTCTGGCCGAAATATTTCGTCCCTGAGCTCAAGGGGATTGCGTCCTTCGCGGTCACGCGGCTCAGAAGCCTCGGAATAGAAGGGCCTTGGATCGCAATGCTGACGTTTGTTGGCGTGCGAGACTATCGCATCATTGCGGGTGACGATTACATGACCGATCCAGCGTGGGAAGATCCCGCCTATCTCGGCGAGATTGTCGACGATCAAATGTCTGCCGACGCCCTCCGACCGTTCACCGAGGGATTCTGGCGCCTCTTCGGGGTCGACCAGCCCCCGCAATCACAGCTCTGATCGTGAGGCACCGACCGTGGACGCCCTCTATTTCCTGAACAGCCGAACGAGATTCATCCGCTTCTTCTACGCGGAAAGTTCGGCATCATTCAGTGGCGTTAAGGACAAGATCGAGAACGCGCTCCCGCCCTTTGACGATCCCCCATATAGCGAGGATTCGGAGCCCCCATATCTTGAGGAATGGATGGATGCCGAGGCGGCGCTCGACGTCCTCGGCGTCGCCTGCATCTCCATGCTCTCCGACAGTCTGAAGCTCTATTTCAAGACCCTGGAAGAGAGGGTGATTGGATTCGGATTTGAGAACCGCGAGGCGCCCTTCCGTGGAGGCTTCGTTCCCGCCTACTTGGCAGCTCTGGGCGAGATACTCGGCACTGACTGGAGCGATTGTCCAGTTGATCTCGCCCTGATCGAGCAGATCGTCCTGGTCCGGAATCGGGGCCAGCACGGCGAGGATCTTACCTCATTCCATGTCACACACGACAAGGCGACGCTCGATAAGCACCCGCGGCCGTTCTTCGTCGCGGATAGCGAACTGTCGGCATTGACCGCGGAGGAGGGCTCGCTGGCGTCGCTCCTCATGCCGACGATCAAGGTCGATGGCGCCGGACTACATCGCGCGTTGGATGAGGTGGACGCCTTGGCGAGCTGGATTGAGGATCGTCTTGGGCACGCTCATGACTGGCGGCGACGCGTCGCCAGGCCACAGGTCGAACAGCCGTGAAGCTTTTTACACCCGACCAGCTGGAAGCGATCGCGGGAGCCTTGGGCGACACCGAGATCGGATTGACCAACCCCGATATCGAGTTTCTGATTCGATCGGCCAAAATGGTCGATCCCGGCAAGACCACGAAGCGTGTGCGCCTCTTCAACGCCTTCGCCGAGAGCCAGAACAGCAAACGCAATCGAACCCATATTCTCGAGTTTATCCGTCTTGCAATGAGCCCAGCTCGCTACAGCCGCGAGCCTCATCGCTTCGAACCGCTGCGCGCGGCCTTGAATCAGGCGCTCGCCTTCGCGGGGCTCGTCGTGGATGAGGCGGGGAAGCTCACGACGGTTGACGCGGTTTCCACGCTACCGGAAGCGCAGCGGCGCGCACGCGACTTGCGCGCCGACCTTGAGGGTCGCGACGTGCATCCCGACGTTCTCGCGTTCTGCAGGGCCGAGCTCCTCGCCGACAACTATTTTCACGCCGTCCAGGAGGCGGTGAAAAGTGTCGCGGACAAGATGCGCCGCCTGACCGGGCTCACCGATGATGGCGGCGCGCTGGTCGATCGCGCGCTGGGCGGCGAGCCACCGATGCTCGCGATCAATCCCCGATCCACGGTCAGCGAAAAGAGCGAGCAGAGCGGATTCGCGAACCTTGTGAAAGGCGCATTCGGGATGTTCCGGAACCCAACGGCGCACGAGGCCCGCATTCATTGGACGATGACCAAAGACGACGCCGAGGATCTGCTTACCATCGTCTCACTGATCCACCGTCGGCTCGATCAAGCCTCACGCCCGTCACGGGTGTAACAATGCGCCACCAGGTTGCGTCGGAGAGGGCGGCACTGGGGCAGCATTGGCTGGCACCAATTCTGTTGGAGAGACACCGTCCGAGCAGTAGCTTTCCCAAGCCTCCATCAAGGCGCGCCGTTTGGCCAGTGCTCGCCCGCGCCGATAGGCGCGCTCAGCCTTGTTACCAATGGTATGCGCAAGCGCCATTTCCACCGTCTCTCGTTCGAAATTGGTCTCTTCTCCGGCCCAGTCCCGGAACGAGGAGCGGAAGCCATGAACGGTGATACCATCGATATCCATGCGCCGGAGCAGCATGGACATCGCCATGTTCGACAACTTCCCGCCTCTCTGAGCCGGAAACACCAGTCGATGTGGCTCTAGGCTTTTTGGCTTCAACGCATTTAGAAGTGCCATCGCGCGATCCGTAAGCGGCACCGAATGCTCGACCTCAGCCTTCATCCGAAGGGCCGGGATCGTCCAGAGCCGGTTCTCGAAATCGACCTCGCCCCATGTCATCCCGATAACCTCACCTGTTCGTGCTGCAGTGAGGATGGCGAATTCGAGCGCCCGGGCAGCCGTAGCCGGCCGCCGCTTGAGCTTGCCATAGAAATCCGGGACCTGGATGTAGGGCATCGCCGCGTGGTGGCCCGTCGACTTGCGTTGCTTCGGCATCATCAGTTCGAGATGCCCCTTCCACCGAGCGGGGTTTTCGCCCTCTCGATGGCCCGCGACGCGTGCAGCATCAAGCACGCGCTCGATCCGGCCCCGCACGCGCCGCGCGGTCTCCGGCACCTTGAGCCAAATCGGCTGCAGCGTTGCCACGACGTCATCCGTGACGATCGCGGCGAGTTCCATCTCGCACAGCTTCGCGGCATGCGTCTTCAACGTCGCCCGCCACTGCTTGCGATGCTTGTCGTTGCGGAACCCATCCTCGATTTCGTCGATCAGCTTGTCTGCGAAATTCCAGAAGGTAACGCCGCCTTGCGAACGGGCGCGACGCTTCGGCCCCGGTAGAACCACCGCAACCGGCTCTGCCGGCTTCGGCCGAGCTTCGAGCCGCTCAGCGATTGGATCACGTCCCTCGGCAAACGCCGCCTTCGCATCCGCCGCCAATTTGCGGGCGGCAGCGAGCGACACAGCCTCGGGTGTGCCTAGCCCCATCTCGCGGCGTTGCCCGCCACCGATCAGGAGCAGCACCCAGGACCGGTTACCGTTGGGCTTCACCAACAGATATAGGCCGTTGCCGTCCGAATGCTTGCCCGGTTTGGTGATCGCGGTCACCTGCTTGGCGACCAGCTTGTTGCTGAATCTGCGTGCCATCACGACCTCCGCTCATCCAACTGGGAAGCCGGGGAGGCGATATCCAGCCCCAATCCTGTTCCCAATCGTGGCTGCGGCCTGAGGCGATCAAGCACGAACCAATGGGGTCGGAAAATATTTTTCAACCGCCTGATATTACTGCTGTTTTTGAGCCTTTGGACGGTCCGCCGCGGTTCGCGGGAGACCGTCCAGTGGCGGAGCGGGAGGGATTCGAACCCTCGATACGGTTTTGCCGTATACTCACTTTCCAGGCGAGCGCCTTCGACCACTCGGCCACCGCTCCGCATTGCTCTGGAAGGGCGCGCCCTAATGCGGGCGGGCGGCTTTCGCAAGCCGTGTCGACGTGGCAGTCTGCCGATATGCGCCTGATCCCTCCGTCCGTCTCCGCCGTGGCCGTTGTCGCCGCATCCCTTTCGCTCGCTTCCGCCTCCATGGCCGCGCCCGTCACGCCCGCTTCCGTGCTGGCGGAGGCGCCCGCGGCTGCCTGGATCGCCCCCGCGCCGGAGGATCTGCTCGTCATGGATCTGGCCGGCGGCAAGCGCGTCGTGATCGCGCTCGCGCCTTCCTTCGCGCCCGTTCATGTCGGCAATATCAAGGCGCTCGCCCGTGCCCATTGGTATGACGGGCTGTGGATCGAGCGCGTGCAGGACAATTATGTCGTTCAGTGGGGTGATCCCACCGAGAAGAAGCCGCTGCCCGAAGGCGTGGCGGCCGATCCGCCCGCCGAATATGAACGCAGCGCCGCCGGCCTCGTCGTGGCGCCGCATCCCTATCGGGATACCTTCGCCCCCGCGACGGGCTTCGTCGCGGGCTGGCCGGTGGCGGAGGAGGACGGGCAGGCGTGGCTCACCCATTGCTATGGCATGGTGGGCGTGGGGCGGAACAATGCGCCATCCACGGGCAGCGGGGCGGAGCTTTACGCGATCATCGGCCATGCGCCGCGCCAGCTGGATCGGAACATCGCGCTTGTCGGCCGGGTGCTGACCGGGATTGAGGGGATGACGGCGCTGCCGCGCGGCGGCGAGGCAATGGGTTTCTACAAGACGGAGGCCGAGCGGCTGCCGATCGTGTCGGCGCGGCTGGCGAGCGACCTGCCCGAGGCGGATCGCCCGCGGGTGCGCGTGCTGGATACGGCCAGCCCCGCCTTTGCGGCATGGGTGAAGATCCGCGCCAACCGGAAGGATGATTTCTACATCCGCCCGGCCGGCGCGATCGATCTGTGCAGCGTGATGCCACCGGTGAAGGAAGGGGATTGAGAGAGCCTTCCCGCCCTCCGCCGCCACCCGCGCGACAGGCGCGGATGGCAGCCGGCAGGGGTGTGACGGAGGAGCGCGCGCCTTATAGGGCGATGCCGATCACGGCGGTGGCGACATAGCCGGCGGAGACGCTTCCCGTCATGGACGGTGTCTGCTGTGCCAGCTGGGCGGCCGTATTGTCGCCGAAGACATTGTCGCTCGAAAGCGTCACGCGCGAGAAATTGGTGATGCTGCTGCTGTAGCCGGTGGCGCCGTTATAGACGGTGGAGCAGGTCGCGCTCGGCAGCGCCAGCTGGGAGGTGAGCACGGCATTCCGCCCCGTGGTGGCTGTGGCCAGGCTCGAATAGATTTCGAAATGGATGTGTGGCCAGCGCCCGTCATAACAGCCGGGGAAGATGGTGGTGAACGTCACCTGTCCGTTGGAATCGGTCACCTGCACGCCGCGCAGATAGCTTTCGGCCGCCGCCGTATAGAGCGAATAATTGCCCGATCGATCGCAATGCCAGATGTAGATGGCATAATTGGAGAGCGGCGCGCCGCTGGCGTTGACGTTCACCAGCGTCAGCGTGAGCGTCATGAGCACGCCGGCCGCGACATTGGTGGATCCGGACAGGAAGCTCGGGCGGATATCGGACCGCACGATGCCGCTCTGGATCAGCACATTGTTGGTCGATCCGCTGGAGCTGTTGGTCCCGTCGCCGGGATAGGGCCCGGCCGTCTCGGCGGGATCGGCCACATAGGTACCGCTCGTCGTGGTGGTCGTGGTCGACCCGCTGTCGGTGGTGCCGGTATTGGTGGTCGTGGTCGTGGTGGTGGTCGATGTGCTGGACGATGTCGTGCCGGTGGAGTTGGCGGAGGCCGTATCGCCGCTGCCGCCGCCACAACCCGTCACCAGAGCGCCGGCGCCTGCGCCCGCGAACCAGGCGAGCGCGCGGCGGCGATCGATCATCTTCTTCTCGATGATGGCGAGATCGTAGGCGAGGCCGCGATCATGGTCTTCGATTTCGTGTTGCATGGCAGGTCGCTCCCCCGGAGAATGGATATGGGGTTCTTCTTAAGCGGCGGAATTTGCCCGTGGATTTCGTCGCATGTCGGGCATGTTGCGATGTTGCGCCGGGGAGGGGGCTTGCCCTGCCGCGGAATGGATCAGCGCGGCGATGCCCCCGGAAAACGCCGTTCCCGGGGACTCCTCAGCTCCGGCTGACGGCCGGGGCGAACAGATAGCCTTCGT
The DNA here is from genome assembly GCF_003248515.1 of Sphingomonas sp. GTDB lineage: Bacteria > Pseudomonadota > Alphaproteobacteria > Sphingomonadales > Sphingomonadaceae > Sphingomonas_I. Next base: position 84,734 of record NZ_QFOB01000002.1, on the reverse strand, counting down.
TGCGCACGGTGCGGATCAGCTCGCCCGATCCGGCGCCGTCGGAGAGTTTGCGGCGGAGCCGGCTCACCTGCACGTCGATCGCGCGATCATAATGGTCGCTTTCCTCGCCGCGCGCGAAATCCAGTAGCTGGTCACGCGTCAGCACGCGGCGCGGATGCTCGACGAAGGCGCGCAGCAGGCGGAACTCGCCGTCGGTCAGCGCGATCAGCCGGTCGGCCGGATCGTAGAGCATCCGCATGTCGAGATCGATCCGCCAGCCGGCGAAGCGCAGCGCCTCGCCCTCGTGCACCTCCGCTTCGCGTGTGGCGCCGGCATCGCGCTTCTCGCGCCGGCGCAGCACGGTGCGGATCCGCGCGAGCAGTTCGCGCGGATTGCAGGGCTTGGCCAGATAATCCTCGGCGCCCATTTCCAGGCCCACGATGCGATCGACATCGGTGCCCACCGCAGAAAGCATGATGACGGGCGGCCCTTCCTCGCGCTGCAGCTTGGTCAGCGCGGAAAGGCCGTCTTCCTTGGGCATCATCACGTCGAGCACGATCAGGTCGTAGCTCTGCTTCGCCAGCATTTCGCGCATCTCGATCGGATTGGCGGCGGTTTCGGTCTGGAAGCCGTGCTTGTCTAGGAACGAGGACATCAGGCGGCGGATGCCCGCGTCGTCGTCGACGATCAGGATACGGGTGGCGAGATCCATATTCATATTGATGGCGTTCATGCGCGCCGAATGCCAGCATCTTGTGCCGCGTGTGTTTCATCAATCTTGCGACGGCCCCACCGGATGTTGCGCTCTGCAACTTCCCGCCTTGCGGCGTGTTGCAGGTGCGAAAGAGAAATCGTCGAGGAGCCGTCATGCCCGCAGGCACCGATATCATGACCCATTCGCCCGTCTCGCTCCGGCCCGATCCGTCGCGCACGGTGCTGCGCCCGTTCGATGTAGGCGATCCGAAGGGGTTCGAGCAGGCGGAGCCACGGGCGCACCGCATCGCCGATCGCGTGCGGCATATGGACGCCGATCTGCTGCGCGACGAGCTTCGCCGCGTGCTCGAGAATCTGGGCGAGCGTCATTATGATGTCGAGGACGTCGTGTTGCGCCGGTTCGAGGAGGTCAAGGATCGGGCCGGCTGCGTCGGCATGGATCAGGATCGCGCGCGCCTGATCGGCGCCTATTTCACCGAAGAATATTCGTTCGAATCCGCCGCCCTCTTCAATCCCAGCATCCTTGCGCTGGAAGATCAGGCGGGCGTGCCGGAGGGGGGGGTGCGCTTCGCTCTGTCGCTGCGCGGCATAGGGGAGGGGCATCTGTCCTCCGTGACCTTCCGGATCGGGACGTGGGATCCGAAATATGGCTTCCGCGTCGATCCGCCGAGCGCGCATGCGATCACGCCGCAGATCGAACGCGGGGTCAGCAAGGATGATGGCAGCTATACGCGGATCCGCTTCGAAGGCGCGAAGGATCCGTCGGAAGCCATCCTCTTCCCCGTCACGCCCAGCCAGTCGCGCGGGATCGAGGATCTCCGGATGACGCGCTTCGTGGAGGATGACGGCTCGGTCCGCCCGCTCGGCACCTATACGGCCTTCAATGGCGTGGAGGCGCGATCCGAACTGATGGAGGCGGTCGATTTCCAGGTGTTCGATCTGCGCGCGATGACGGGCAGTGCCGCCTCGGCCAAGGGCATGGCGCTGTTTCCCCGGCGCATCAACGGCCGCTATGCGATGCTGGGCCGGCAGGATGGCGAGAATCTCTGGTATCTCGAATCCGACGATCTCACCCACTGGGACGGCGGCGAGATCATCATCCGGCCCGAAATGTTCTGGGAATATGTGCAGATCGGCAATTGCGGCGCGCCGATCGAGCTGGATGAAGGCTGGCTGGTCATCACCCATGGCGTGGGATCGGTGCGCAATTACTGCATCGGCGCCTGCCTGCTCGACAGGGATGATCCGCGCAGGGTGCTGAAGCGGATGCACCTGCCGCTCGTCCATCCCAGCCCCAAGGAGCGCGACGGCTACGTGCCGAATGTCGTCTATAGCTGCGGCGCGCTGGTCCACGATCGCACGCTGCTTCTGCCTTATGGCGTGGCCGACAATTTCACGAGCTTCGCGAGCGTGCCCGTGGACGATCTGCTCGCGGCGATGAAGTGAGAGGGCGCTCGTCCGATCGCTGACGGGCAGGTGAAATGGCTATCGGCTGGCGATCGCCTCGCCACAGGCGCGCCCGCTCGCCCACGCCCACTGGAAATTATAGCCGCCGAGCCAGCCGGTGACGTCCACCGCCTCGCCGATCGCATGGAGGCCAGGTACGTCGCGGGCCTCCATCGTCTGGCTGGAAAGGCGTTGGGTGCTGATCCCGCCCACCGTCACTTCCGCCTTGGCGAAGCCCTCCGTGCCGTTGGGATGGAAGTGCCAGGCCGCCAGCGCCTGTTCCGCCGCCTGCAATCGGCCATCGGTGAACGCGCCGATCTCGCCCGAAAGGCCCAGCCTTTCGGCCAGCGTCTCCGCCAGCCGGTCCGGCAGGCGGCCGCCCAGCATGCGCAGGATGCCGGCCTTGGGATTGGCGCGCTTGGCCTCGCGCAGCCAGCCGGCCGGGCGATCGGGCAGGAAATCGATCGTCACCGCCTCGCCGTGCCGCCAATAGGAGGAAGCCTGCAGGATTGCCGGGCCTGATAGCCCACGATGCGTGAAGAGCGCAGCCTCGCGGAAGCTGGCCTTGCCGGCCTTCGCGGTTACCTCGGCCGAAACACCGGAAAGCTCGCGGAACAGCACTTCCTCGCCACCCAGCGTCAGGGGCACGAGCGCGGGGCGGGGCTCCACCACCTTCAGGCCGAAGCGGCGCGCGAGATCATAGGCGAATCCGCTCGCGCCCAATTTCGGGATGGAGGGGCCACCGGTGGCGATCACCAGCGCCGGCGCCTCGGCGGTGCGCGCGCCGAAGCGGATGCGATAGCGCCCGTCCGCATGATCCACCGTGGAGACTGCCTCGCCCAGCGCGATTTTCACCCTGCCGGTGGCGCATTCTTCCAACAGCATCGCCACGATCTGCTTCGCCGATCCGTCGCAGAAGAGCTGCCCCAGCGTCTTTTCGTGCCAGGCAATGCCGTGCCGGGCGATCAGCGCTAGGAAGTCGGCCGGTGTATAGCGGGCGAGCGCCGATCGCGCGAAATGGGGGTTGGCCGAAAGAAAGCGCTCGGGCGTGGTGCCGATATTGGTGAAGTTGCAGCGCCCGCCGCCCGAGATCAGGATCTTCTTGCCCGCAGAGTCGGCATGATCGAGCAGGAGGATCCGCGCGCCCCGCTGCCCGGCGGTCGCCGCGCACATCAGCCCGGCTGCGCCGGCCCCCAGAATGATCGCATCATAGCTCGTCATCCCACGCCCTTAATCGCTGGCGTGGCATCCGCGAAGCCATCGCGCCTGAGAACATTTGGCGGAACGTTTGGCGAGTCCGGGCCTTTGCGGATAAGGGGCCTCCTTTCAATCAGGCCCACCGTGGCCAAAGCAAGGATGACGGACGGAAAGATGGCAGGTTTCAAGACCCCGGATCTCAACGAGCGGGCGGCGGCGGCACGCGCGGCCAAGCAGCGCGCGCTCGATCTGCTGCGCGAAAAGCCCGCGCCGGATCCGGCCGAACTCGCCGCCAAGGCCGCTGCCCGCGAGGCGCGCGAGGCGGCGGAGGCAGAGCGCCGCGCCGCGAAGCGCGCGGCCGAGGCGGAGGCCAAGGCGGCCAGGGCCGCCGCGCGCGCCGAGGCGGAGGCCGCTGCTGCTGCCGCCGCCGCCGCGTCGCAGAAGCCGGCCAAGCCGGAACTGAGCGACGCCGAGAAGAAGGCGCTGCGCGATGCGCGCTACGCGGCGCGCAAGGCCCGCAAGAAGTGAAGCCACGCGAAGTCATCGGCGTGGCGGAGGTTCCGGGCGGTCCGCCGCTCCGCCTCATTCGCCACGACGATGATTTCATGATCCTGCTCGAGCGCAACGAACTGATGAGCACGCGCAAGAGCGGCTCGGAAAAGGCGCTCGGCCAAATGACGTGCGATCGCCTGTCCCTGCGCTCGCCGCGTCTGCTGATCGGCGGCTATGGCATGGGCTTCACGCTGCGCGCCGCGCTGGAAAAGGTCGGTGCCGATGCGCGCATCGTGGTGGCGGAGCTGGTGCCCGGCATCGTCGAATGGGCGCGCGGGCCGATGGCGGCGCTCACCGCCGGCTGCCTCGACGACGCTCGCGTGGAGATTCGTATCGACGATGTTGGCAGGGTGATGGAGCAGGGGGGCTACGATGCGATCCTGCTGGATGTGGATAATGGCCCCGATGGCCTGACCCGTCCCGCCAATGACGGGCTCTATTCCACGCAGGGCCTTGCCCGCGCGCGCGCCGCGCTCAATCCCGGTGGAATTCTCGCCGTCTGGTCTGCCGGTGACGATCCCGCTTTCACCGCGCGCCTCAAGAAAGCGGGCTTCGTGGTGGAGGATGTCCGCGTCCGCGCGCGCGAAAATGGCAAGGGCCCGATCCACGTCATCTGGTTTGCGCGGAAGCGATAGGGTTTCCGCCCCACGCCCCGCTGCCGACGCACGGCTCGCGCGTCGCATTTGCCCGCTGCACCCGTAACGAAGCAGCCCTATAATGGCCCCGGCTTCGGCCATTGGGGCAGGGGTGGGCCCGCGCTCCGGTGAAGAAGGGATAGCGACATGGCGACCATCACCACGCAGGACGGCACCGAGATCTTCTACAAGGATTGGGGGCCCAAGGATGCCCAGCCGATCGTCTTCCATCATGGCTGGCCGCTGAGCGCCGACGATTGGGACAATCAGATGATGTTCTTCCTCGGCCACGGCTACCGCGTGATCGCGCATGACCGGCGGGGCCATGGCCGCTCCAGCCAGACCTGGGCGGGCAACGAGATGGATACCTATGCGGCTGATGTGATCGCGCTCGCCGCCGCGCTGGATCTGAAGGGAGCGGTCCATATCGGCCACTCCACCGGCGGGGGCGAGGTGGCGCGCTATGTCGCCCGGTCCGAACCGGGGCGTGTCGCAAAGGCCGTGCTGATCGGGGCCGTGCCGCCGATCATGGTGAAGTCCGATGCGAATCCCGGCGGCCTGCCGCTGGAGGTGTTCGATGGCTTCCGCACGGCGACCGCCGACAATCGCGCCCAATTCTTCGTCGATGTGCCGGCGGGGCCTTTCTACGGCTTCAATCGCGAGGGCGCGAAGGTCAGCCAGGGCGTGATCTACAATTGGTGGCGGCAGGGCATGATGGGCGCGATCAAGGCTCATTATGATTGCATCAAGGCTTTCTCGGAGACCGATTTCACCGAGGATCTGAAGGCGATCGAGGTGCCCGTTCTCGTGATGCACGGCACGGACGACCAGATCGTGCCCTATGCGGATTCGGCGCCGCTCACGGTGAAACTGCTGAAGAACGGCACGCTGAAAAGCTATGACGGGTTCCCCCACGGCATGTGCACCACGCATCCGGACATCATCAATCCGGATCTGCTGGCCTTCGTTCAGGCCTGATCGGGGCCTTTCCCGGCCCGAACGCCCAGACGCTACGCCAGTTCGCGTGCGCGGGGGCAGCCCGGCGCCGGCTCGGCCTTCCCGCCGAGCCGGATGACCTCGCCGCACAGCGTGGTGAGCCTGTGGCGATGGCTCACCAGCAGCAGCCCCTGTCCGGTCCGCTCCAGCCGCGCGGCCAGCCTTTCCGTCACCAGCGCCTCGGTCGCTGCGTCCAGCCCCTCCGCCGGTTCGTCCAGCAGAAGGAAGGGCGCGGCGGAAAGGCAGGCACGCGCCAGGGACAGGCGCCGCCGCTCGCCACCGGAAAGGCGCGCGCCATTCTCGCCGATCCAGCCATCCAGCCCCAGAGGCAGCGCCTTCACGCGACCGTCCAGCGCGGCATCGTGCAGCGCCGCCCACAGGCTCGCCTCGTCGGCATCCGGCCGGGCCAGCAGCAGATTCTCGCGCACCGTGCCGGCCAACAGCATCGCGTCCTGCGGCGCCCAGCCGAACAGTCGGCGCAGCGTGCCGCAGGGCAGATCGGCCAGATCCACCCCGTCCACCAGGATATGGCCGCGTTCCGCCGGTCGCAGGCCGATCAGGCTTTCGATCAGGGTGGTCTTGCCGATGCCGGACGGCCCTTCGATCAGAATCCGGCTTCCGGCGCGCAGCCAGCGGAAATCGTCCCGCGCGAATTCGATCATCGGCAGCGATCCCGCCCCGACATCGCCTTCGGCATGAGCCCATGCGTCGATCCTCGCGTCGGTCCATGTCCGGGCCGGCGCGGGATCGGAAAGGATCGCGTCCAGCCGCCCGGTCGCCTCGTCCACGGCGCCGCGTTCCGCCAGATCGCGCAGCAGCGGCGTGATGCCGTCCAGCGTCATCGCGCCGGCCAGCGCCGCGAGCGCGGCGATCGCCGCGCCATGACCGGCCGAAAGCGCGGCGGCCGCAACCGCCGCCAGCGCGATGCCGATCGGCTGGCACAGATCGAACCAGCCGGCCACGATCGCCTGCGCGCGCTGCGCCCCGGCGAGTTCGCGGCTCCGTTCCGCGATCTGGTCGGCCGCCCAGCCTTCCAGCCCGTAGCAGCGCAGCTCGGCGGAAGCGCCGGCGAGCGATGCCACCTCCGTCTTGAGCGCGCCGATCGCGTGCTGCGCCCGCCGGCCCGGCCCGGCCAGCCGGTGCGCCAGCAGGCGCGCGGCGAGCAAGGTGGCGGCGAACAGCAGCAGCACCGTCAGGGCCGCCGCCCATCCACCCGGCGCGATCAGCGCGCCACCCGCGATCAGGGAGGATGCCGCGCCCCACGGCGCCGAAAGGCGCACGAAGCGCGCCTCGATCCGGTCGACATCCTGCGTCACGCGGGCGGTGGCATCGCCGCTCGTGATCGCCAGAGTGCGTGTGATCGGGGCGGCCGCGATGGCGGCGAACAGCGCCGGCCGGATCCGCGCCAGCGCGGAAAAGGCCGCCTCGTGGCTCGCCAGCCGCTCGCCATAGCGCGCGCCTGTCCGCACGATGGCAAGCAGGCGGATCGTGGCGCTGGGCAGCATATAGTTGAAGCCCTGCGCCGCGAGGATCCCCGCCGCGCCGGCGGTGGCGGCCGCGGTGATGAACCAGCCCGAAAGCCCGAGCAGTGCCACCGAGGATGCCGCCACCAGCCCAGCCAGCAGCGCCCCGCGCGCGAGCAGGCCCCGCTGGTGGGCGCGCTCGGCGCGGATCAGTCGCTCGATCGGCCTCATGGCTTGCGCTCCAGTCGGATGATGCGATCGGCAATGGCTGCCAGCCGCGCACTGTGCGTGGCGATCAGGGTGGTGCGGCCCGCGCAGGCATCGGCGATCGTGGCGATCAGCGCGGCTTCGGATCCTTCGTCCAGATGCGCGGTCGGTTCGTCCAGCAGCATGAGGGGCGCGCCTTTCAGCAGTGCGCGCGCCAGCGCGATCCGCCGCCGCTCGCCGCCGGAGAGGCCGCCGCCGCGTTCGTCGATCGGGCTGTCGAGCCCCTGCGGCCGCACCAGCAGCATCGGCCCCAAGCCGGCCGCGCGCGCCACCGCATCGATCGCGGCATCGTCGGCATCGGGCCGGGCCAGCGCGATATTGTCGCGGATCGTGCCCGCCATCATCAGTGGATTCTGCCCCATCCATGCGGCGATCGGCGCGACGCTGCCGATCGCATCGATCGGCCGTCCGTCCACCGTCAGCCGTCCATCACTCAGCGGCGCGAGCCCCAGCAGCAGATGGAGCAGGCTGCTTTTGCCGCTTCCCGATGGCCCCAGCATCGCCACCATCTCACCCGGCTTCACGTCCAGCGAAAAGCCGGAAAGGGCGGCCGCCTCGCCCTCGTCATAGCGGATCGCCACGTCGTGGAAGCGGAGGGCCGGAGCCGTGGGGCAGGTAATCCGCGCGGCGGCGCCCGTGTCGCCGGCCTCCCGCTCCACCGCCGCCAGCCGTTCGGCCGCCGTCTCGGCCGATTGCTTGTCATGATAGGCGGCCGCCAGCCGGCGCATCGGCGCGTAGAATTCGGGCGCCACCGCCAGCACGAAAAAGGCGCGCGCCAGATCCAGCTTTTCCGGAACGGGGAAGGGGAGCAGCCCCAGGAGGTTGAAGCCGGCATAGACGGCGACGAGCGCCACGGAGAGCGCCGCGAAGAATTCCAGCGCTGCCGAGGAAAGGAAGGCGACGCGCAACACCCGCATCGTCCGCCGGGACAGATCCTCCGCCGCATCGTGCAGCAGCGCCGTCGATCGCGCCTCCCCGCCAAAGGCCAGCACGATCGGCAGCGCGCGAATCCGATCACCGAACAGCGAGGAGAGCCGCGCCAGCGCCATGAATTGCCGGCGAGACTGATCCGCCGCCGCCCCGCCGGCCAGCGCCATGGCGAGGATGAAGGGCAGGAGCGTCGCCGCCAGGATCCCGGCCGCGATCGGGCTGGCCCAGGCCGTCGCCGCCAGCACCAGCAGGGGCGCGATCCCGGCGGCGATCCGCGCGGGCAGGAAGCGTGAGACATAGCCGTCCACCGCCTCCACATCGTCCACGGCCGCGCTCATCATCGCCCCCGCCGTCACGCCCGCGCGCTGGCGGAAGAGCGCGCTTGCGATCCGGCGCCGCAGCGCGAGCTTGGCGGCGCGGGCGTCATCCGCCCCCGCCATGGCGAGCGCCAGCGCGATCACGCCCCGGATCATGCCCGCGCCCAGCGCCAGCGCTAGCCACGGCAGCATCGCGCGCCAGCCTTCGGGAGATGCCGTGATCGCGCGGGCGAGGCCGGCGGCGAAGGCGATCGCCGCCGCCGTATCGCCCAGCAGCAGCGCCACGCCGCGTCGCGCGCCGTTGCCCGGCTTCGCCACGCCGCGAAGGTAGAGCGTGCGCGCCCGCGCCGCCTGCCTGTCCAAGACCGTCGCCACCATAAGACCCTTATAGCCTCGCGCGGCGCCACCGTCTTTGATACCGATCAATGTTGCGGCCCGGGGCTGCGCCTAGGGGCGGCGTGAAGGGGCCGAACGGACCCCGGGGAGATCATAGATGGACGTCGGCGTCGTCGACCTGTCGCGGCTGCAGTTCGCCCTGACAGCTTTATATCATTTTCTGTTCGTGCCGCTCACGCTGGGGCTCAGCTTCATGCTGGTCATCATGGAGGCCATCTATGTGATGACCGGCCGTGCGATCTGGCGGGAGATCACGCGCTTCTGGGGCAAGCTCTTCGGCATCAATTTCGTGCTGGGCGTGGCCACGGGCCTCACCATGGAATTCGAGTTCGGCACGAACTGGTCCTATTTCTCGCATTATGTGGGCGATATTTTCGGCGCCCCGCTCGCGATCGAGGGGCTGATGGCCTTCTTCCTCGAGGCGACGATGGTAGGCCTCATGTTCTTCGGCTGGGATCGCCTGTCGAAGCTCGGCCATCTCATCGTCACCTTTCTGGTGGCGCTCGGCACGAATCTGTCGGCCGTGTGGATCCTCGTCGCCAACGGCTGGATGCAGAGCCCCACGGGTGCCGCCTTCAATCCGGATACGATGCGGATGGAAGTCGTCGATTTCGGCGCGGTCATCTTCAATCCGATCGCGCAGGCCAAGTTCGTCCATACCGTCAGCGCCGGCTATGTCTGCGCCTCGGTCTTCGTGCTCGGCGTCTCGGCTTATTATCTGCTGCGCGGCAGGTGGACGGAGGTCGCGCGCCGCTCGATGACGGTCGCGGCCGCCTTCGGCCTCGCCTCCTCGCTCTCCGTCGTCGTGCTGGGCGACGAAAGCGGCTATACGCTGACCGACAACCAGAAGATGAAGCTCGCGGCGATCGAGGCCGCCTGGCACACCGCGCCAGCCCCGGCCGGCCTCACGCTTGTCGGCATTCCCGACGTGGGCGAGCGCACCACCCATTATCAGGTGGAGATACCGTGGGTGCTCGGCATCATCGCCACGCGCAGCCTGGACAAGGAAGTCACGGGCATGTCGGAACTGGTGCTGAAGGCGCAGGAGCGGATCACGTCCGGCGTGATCGCCTATGATGCGGTCCAGAAGCTGAAGGTCGATCCCGCCAATCTGGCGGAGCGCGCCCGGTTCGAGGCGCACAAGCGCGATCTGGGCTATGCCCTGCTGCTCAAGCGCCACGTCGCCGATCCGCGCGACGCCAGCCCGCAACTGATTGCGGCGACAGCATGGGATGTGGTGCCCAACGTGCCGCTCATGTTCTGGGCCTTCCGCATCATGGCCTTCATCGGCTTCTACATGATCGCCCTGTTCGGTCTGGCCTTCGCGCTCTGCTCGCTGCGGCTGCATCTGAAGACGCGCTGGTTTTTGAAGATGGCCCTGTGGTCCATCCCGCTGCCGTGGATCGCGATCGAGCTGGGCTGGATCCTGGCCGAGATCGGCCGCCAGCCCTGGGCGATCGAGGGGGTGCTCCCCACCTTCCTCGCCGCCTCCACGCTCTCACGCGCTGCGCTGTGGACCACGATCGTCGGCTTCACCGCGCTCTACGGCACGATGGCGGTGATCGAGGTGCGGCTGATGCTCGCCTCGATCCGGAAGGGGCCGCACGATCATGCGCAAGAGCCCCATGTCGCCACGTCGGTCGCCGGCTGAGCGCCTTTAGGCACAAGGATCAAGACAATGGCATTCCTCGATTATGAAATGCTCCGGCTGATCTGGTGGGCGCTGCTCGGCATCCTGCTGATCGGCTTCGCGCTCACCGATGGCTTCGATCTCGGCGTGGCGGCGCTGCTGCCGTTCGTCGCGCGGGAAGATCGCGAGCGCCGCATGGTCATCAACACGATCGGGCCGACGTGGGAGGGCAACCAGGTGTGGTTCATCCTCGGCGGCGGCGCCATCTTCGCCGCCTGGCCCTTCGTCTATGCGGTGAGCTTCTCCGGCTTCTATCTCGCGATGTTCCTTGTCCTCTCGGCGCTCATCCTGCGCCCGGTGGGTTTCAAATATCGCTCGAAGCGGCCGGATCCGGCGTGGCGCGCGCGGTGGGATTGGGCGCTCTTCGTGGGCGGTCTCATGCCGGCGCTCGTCTTCGGCGTGGCGGTGGGCAATGTCCTGTCGGGTGCGCCCTTCCGGCTCGACAGCGATCTGCGCGCTTTCTACGAAGGCACGCTGCTGGGCCTGTTCACCCCCTTCACCCTGCTTTGCGGCCTCCTCTCGGTGGCGATGCTGGTGCTGCACGGATCGGCCTGGATCACGCTGAAGGTGGAACAGACGAGCGCCGTCCATGCCCGCGCCCGCGCGATCGGCACGGTCGCCGCCTTGCTCTCGATCCTGCTCTTCGCGGGCGGCTGGGCCTTCGTCGCTTACGGCGATATCGGCTATCGGATCGTCGGCGATGTCGATCCGCTCGGCCCCTCCAATCCGCTGCGCACCACAAGCGAGGCGGCGGCAGGCGCGTGGCTCGCCAATTATGGCGCGCATCCGTGGATGATGATCGCCCCGATCCTTGGCTTTGCCGGCGCGCTGCTGGCGTTGTTCGGCATCCGCCGTGGCAGCGAACCGGCCGCCTTCACGGGATCGTCCCTGTCGGCGGCGGGGATCATCGCCACGGTCGGCCTGTCGATGTTCCCCTTCCTGCTGCCGTCGCGGATCGATCCGCACAGCAGCCTCACGGTGTGGAACGCCTCGTCCAGCGCGCATACGCTGGCGATCATGGTGGTGGCGACGGTCGTCTTCCTGCCGATCGTCCTCGCCTACACTGCCTGGGCCTACAAGGTGATGTTCGGCCGCGTGACGGCGCGCGACGTTGCCACCAACCCCGATTTCTACTGATCTGGAGCGATTGCCATGTGGTATTTTACCTGGGTTCTCGGCCTCGGCCTCGCGCTGGCCTTCGGCATCCTCAACGGCCTGTGGCATGAGTTCCACCTGCCGATGGACGACGATCGATAGGTCGTCATCCCCGCTATCCCCTCTGTGCCGCGGGCTTCTGGAAGCCCGCGGCACTTTTCCGTTCCTCCGCCGCTAAAAAAGAAGGCCGCCGTGGCAGGGACCACGGCGGCCAGTGAATGACCCGCGCTGGGGAAAAGCGCCGGGTCTCGGGGGCGGGCCCGCTCCCGCTCCCCAATCGGGAGCAGGGCCACCGCCGTCGCCCCGATCGCCGGTTCCCGCGCGAACGGCCTTGATCCCGGTCAAAGACGGGCGTTCGATCCGAAAGACGCGACTTTTCGTGCCGCTCCGTCTATGCGGGGGGGATGCATGCGAGCACCATCTGCGCCGATTGCGGCGTGCGCGATCAGGCCCTTTGCGGAAGCCTCGATGATGAGGAACTGACGGCGCTCAACCGCCTCGGCCGCCGCCAGAAGCTGGCGCGCGGTGAAACGCTTGTCTGGGCGGGGGAGGAGGCGGCGATCTGCGCCAATCTCCTGTCCGGCGTGCTCAAGCTCAACGCCGCCACGGCCGATGGGCGCGAGCAGATCGTGGGGCTGCTCTATCCGGCCGATTTCGTCGGCCGCCCCTATGCGAAGCAGACCGATTTCACGGTGACAGCGCTGACCGACGCGGAATTGTGCGTCTTCCCGCGCGGCCCGTTCGAACAGGTGCTGGAGGATCATGTCCGGATGGAGCGTCTGCTGCTCCAGCGCACCTTCGCGGCGCTGGAGGAGGCGCGGGGCCGCATGCTGATGCTCGCGCGCCAGTCCGCCGAGGAAAAGATGGCGGGCTTCCTGCTGGATATGGCGGCCCGCGCCGCCGGCAATGGCTGCCGCGCCAGCATGAACGGCCCGGTCACGTTCGATCTGCCGCTCACGCGCGGCCAGATCGCGGATGTGCTGGGTCTTACGATCGAGACGGTGAGCCGCCAGCTCACCAAGCTCAAGACGGCGGGGATCATCGCGCTGCCCGCCGCCCGCGCGATCACGATCCGCGATCGCGACGCGCTGGCCGCCCGCGCGGACGCGGGATGATGGCCGGCGGCTGACGGTTTCTCGTTTCGGGCCGTTCGCGCCGCTAGCTTCGTCTCGCGATACGATCGACCAGCAGCGCCCGTGCGTCGGCGGTCAGCCGCAGGCCACCCAGCGCCAGGATCGCCAGTTCCTCGAAGGCGATGGCATCGCGGCAGCCCTCGAAGAAGCAGCGCAGCATATAGCCGAGCGCCTCCGGCTCGGTCGGCACGGGGGCGTCCGGATCGGGCGCGAGCGCCGCGACCAGATCCTGCCCCAGCACCGTGCAGGCGATATGGCGCCCGCGAATATGATCGAGCACGCTCCGCGCGAGCGGATCGCGCGCCTCGCGCCGGAATAGCCCCTCCATCAGCCGATCCTCGGCGTCATTGTGGCGGGAAAGCATGTCCAGCTCGGCGGTGATCCAGTCGGTTTCCTCCGGCGCCGGCAAATCGGGCAGGGCATCCGCAATCGCCTCCAGCCGCCGGCACATATGCTCAAGGCCGCTATGATCGGCCACCAGCCGCGCGAGATCGATTTCGGCGATAACGTGCCATCGCCGGCAGAAGGGCACCTTGCTGCCCGCATAGGCATCGATCTCTGTCATGCGTCTCTCTCCGGCCGCCGGAGTGGCCGATCGGCGCGCGGCGGGCCTTGATCGGGATCAAAGCCGCGCACCGCTTCATCCCGATGGATCGAAAGGCGGCCCACGTCCTTCTTTCGGGAGTGGGCCGGTGCCGTTCCCGTCTCCGTCGCGTAGGAGCCGGTGTTCAGAAGCGCATGCCCAGGCCCACGCCCACCACGATCGGATCCAGGCTCACGCGCACCCGGTTCACGGTAGAGCCGGTCGTCAGCCGCGCCGTCGTATCGATGTCGATATATTTCACATCGATATTGGCGAAGATCTTGCTCGTCAGATCGAAATCCAGGCCCGCCTGCACGGCATAGCCCACGCTATCCTTCAGGCGCACCTTCGTCTGGCCGATCGCGGCATCCAGCGCGTCGCTGGATTTCTCCGAATAGAAGATCGTGTAGTTGATGCCCGCGCCCACATAGGGACGGATCTTCGCCTGCGGCGCGAAATGATATTGGGCGGTCAGCGTCGGCGGCAGCACCCAGGTTCCCGCCAGACGGCCCAGCGAATCGAGGCTGCCCCGCCCGGACACATGATGCTTGGTGGTGGCGAGGATCAGCTCCGTGCCGATATGGTTCGTCACCATGTAGGTGAAGTCCAGTTCCGGCGCGTAGCTATTGTTCACCGCCACGTGCGCGCCGGGGAAGCTGGGCGTTACCGGGCCTGATTTCTCGGTGGGCGCTACCATCAGCGCGCGGACGCGGACGAGCACGTCGCCCTTCTCCGCATGGGCCGGCGCCGCTGCCAGCAGGGCCGCCGTGCCCAGCCCGAAAAATGTGGAAATCCGCATGATCTGCTCCCTCATTGAAGTTGAGGGGCGCCTAGGCCCGGCGGTGGGGGGCAACATTGACCGGGATCAAGGATGCGCGGGGGAGCCGCTGGCACCAGCCTGACCATGCACTTTTATCTTCCCGATCTCGCCGCGCGGCCGGTGCCGCGCTATACGAGCTACCCCACCGCGGCCGAGTTCCATGATGGCGTGGATGCAGCCGATCAGGCCGCGGCGCTTGGGGCGATCGCCCCCGATGCGCCGGTGTCGCTCTATGTCCATATTCCTTATTGCCATCGCATCTGCTGGTATTGCGGCTGCAATACCGGCGCGATCGGCCGGGCGGAGCGGCTGGATGCCTATGTCGATGCGCTGGAGCGGGAGGTGGAGGCCGTGGCCGGGCGCATGCGCGGCCGGGTCGTCTCGATCCACTTCGGCGGCGGCAGCCCCAATGCGCTGACGCCCGCGCAGTTCGGCCGCCTGATCGCCATGTTGCGCGCGCGCTTCGCGGGTGCGGCCGATGCGGAGATCGCGGTGGAGCTGGATCCCCGCGCGCTGGATCCCGCCTTCATTGCCGCCATGGGGCAGGCGGGCGTCGCGCGCGCGAGCCTTGGCGTGCAGACCTTCGCGGAGCCCGTCCAGCGGCGGATCAACCGGATCCAGCCTTATGAAATGGTGGCGGCGGCGGTGGCGGGGTTGCGTGCCGCCGGCATCGCCCATGTCAATCTCGATCTGATGATTGGCCTCCCCGGCCAGTCGGAGGAAGATGTCGCGGAAAGCATCCGGCTGGCGCTCGCCCTCGCTCCCGATCGGGTGGCGATGTTCGGCTATGGCCACAATCCCGGGCTGCTGCCCCGCCAGAGGATGATCGATCCGCGCGATCTGCCGGATGCCGAGGCGCGCTTCCGCCAGAGTGCGCTTGCGCACGATCTGCTCGTCGCCGCCGGCTATCGCGCGATCGGCTTCGATCATTTCGCGCGGCCGGAAGACAGCCTGGCCGTCGCGGCCGCCGAGGGACGGCTGCGGCGCAACTTCCAGGGGTTCACCGATGAGCCCGGGGAGGCGGTGATCGGCATTGGCGCATCGGCGATCAGCCAGTTTCCGGGGCTGCTCGTCCAGAATGAGAAACATGTCGCGCGGTGGCGTTCGCGCGTTGCGGAAACGGGCCTTGCCGGCGTGCGCGGTATCGCGCGTTCGGCCGATGCGCGGCTGCGTGGCGCCATCATGGAGCGGCTGCTGTGCGATGGCCGCGTCGACATGGCCGCCGTGGCGCGCGCACGCGGCCTCGCACCGGAGCGATTGATCGGCATCCGCCCGCGCCTTGCCGCGCTGGAAGCGCGCGGGGTGATCGCGATCGAGGGCTGGCGCGTCACGCTCGCGCCGTGGGGCTGGCCTTATGCCCGGCTCGTCGCGGCCGCGCTCGATATGCATCGCACGATCGAGATCGCCGAATCGCCCGGCTTGGCGATGGCGGGCTGATATCCGTCGCGCCGCTTTTGACGGGCATCAATGCGATGTCGCTCGTCCCCGCCTAGCATCCCTTCATCACTTCAGGCGAGAAAGACGATGACCCAGCAGACTTCGCAGACCCTGCACACCGAGCGCAGCCGCTGGAGCGCGGCGCTCACCACGCGCACCGGTCTTGCGCTTCACGTGCGCACCGCCGGCGAGGAGGACAAGGCGGCCCTGGCCGATCTGTTCCGCCATGTCGGCGCCGAGCATCTGCGCGAGCGCTTCAGCTCGACGATGCTGGAGGTGGACGATGCCCGGCTCAGCACGATGGCGTGCGCGGACGATCCGACGCTCGTCACTTTCCTCGCCTTTCTCGGCGATGGCACGCTGGTCGCCTGTGCCACCCTTTGCGACAATCAGGATGGAGAAAGCGCAGATGTCGCGCTTTCGGTGCACCGCGACTGGCGCGGGCGCGGGGTGAGCTGGACGTTGCTGGAACATGTGCTCGTCTATGCCGAGGCGCATGGCCTGCGTGAGGTGACGTCGCTCGAAACCCCGGAGGAGCGCGCGGCGATCAATCTGGAGCGCGAGATGGGCTTCGTCGTCCGCCTCGCCTCCGCCAGCCCGGTCGAGCTGAAGCTCAGCAAGCTGCTGCGGCAGGATTGATCGGCGGGATTGTTCGCGAAAGGCAACAGGTTGGCCTCCGGTCCGGCTGGAGCCGTGATCGGGCGCCGCCCCGTTTTTCGGCGGCGCTGCTAGTCGATCGGCAGCAGTGCTGCAGCGATCGCCCGCCCTTCGCTCCGCAGCAGGCCCCACGTCCGCGCGGCGGCACGGCTGTCCATCGGTTCGAGATGGAGCCCGCGTGCCTCCAGCGCGGCGGCCAGCGCCGGCGCCGGGCGGCGCAGACTGGCGCCGGTTCCGAGCAGCACGAATTCGGGCAGCGGATCCATGGCGAGCAGGATCGCGAAATCCGCTTCCGTCAGCGCATCGATGGTGCGCGCCGGCCAGTCGCGGGCGTCGTCGGGCGTGAGGATCAGGCCGCCGGGCACGATGCGATCGGCCACGCGGAAGCCGGCCGGTCCCATCGCGGCGACGAGGGGGCCGATGGCGGCGGGGGTCTTGTCGAGTTTGGACATTCCGTTCGGCTAGCCCCTGATCGCGCGGGGCTCAATCCGCCCGGCCGCGAATTCCGCGCATCGGCCTTTCCTGTCGGGCCTGCGGCTCACACCCGCGCAATTTCCTCCGCATCCGCCTCCGCCGTCGGGCCGAGATCGCCCGATGCCTCCACCTTGCGATACAATTGCGCCTGGCGCGCGCGCATCGTCTCGCCCAGCGCGTCGAGGTCGATCTTTCCGGCGACGTGCGCCTTCTTCATGTCCTCGAACAATTCCTCATCCTCCTCATCGATATGGTGGATGGTCTGTTCGCCCAGCACGTGGACCTTGCTCTTGTAGAGTTCCTCCCTGCCGGAGAGCTGCGCAATCTCGGCCGCGAGCGTCTTGCCGGCATCATGCTCGACAATGCCTTCGTCCACCTCGTCGCCTTCGCCCAGCGCCTTGCCCGCCGGATAGAGTATCTCCTCCTCGATCGTCATGTGCACGTCCAGCCGCAGGCAGATTTCGTCCGCGATATGCTTCAGGCGCGCGCCTTCCGCCTCGTTCGCCTCGGTGAAAAGCTCGCGAAAGCGATGATGCTCCTGCTTCAGCAGGGCAATCGCGGCCGGATCGTCTTTGGCAATGCGATGATATCCCTTGCCGTTCCGCGCGGCATAATTCTCGGCCATCCTGTTGCTCCCGAATAGTTTTCCCTAGAGCGCGCAAGGCGCGGCCACGGTTCCCGCCATGGCCTGTCCATGACAGGATCCCGCGAAAAACGTCCGCTATGGATCGAAAAAAGCCCGAATCGACCGGATTCGGGTGATATCCGAAATGGATCGATTGAAGGGGACGGCAACGTTCCATACCTTTCGGTGACCGCATCATTCTGGGGGGAATGCGATGGTGGGTCTGGGGGACAGCTATCTATCGACGCCGGCTATCCTGCTTTTCGCGGATAGCGAGGCGGGCCTTGCCGAGCAGGCGAGGGCGATACATCGGCTGGAAGGGAGGATCGCCGCATCCGGCGCCATCGATGGCGCGATCGCGGCGATCGAGGACAGGTGCGATATCGGCGCGGTCGTGGTGGATGCCAGCGTGCCCGGCGCGGCGCTGGATGCGCTGCTGGATCGGCTGGAGCGGGCCGCGTGTGACGGGCGCTTCATGAGCATCGTCGCGATCACGCCCGATCTGATCGATCTGGCCGCCGCGCGCTGCCCGCACCCGCATGTCGCGATTCTGTGCGGCGCGGGGGAGGCGGAAAGCGTCGCCGCACTCGCCCTGGCGCTCGCCGGATCAGCCCGCGTGCCGCAATTGGCCGAGGAGAATGGCCATGCCCGCCTCCGCCAGCTGAGCGAGGAAGTGGGCCGGATCGCCAGGACGCTGGCCGCGCTCTCGGAAGGGGAGGATTCCGCCCGCTTGCCCGGGCTGCCGCCGCTGGAAGGGGAGGAGACCATTCCGCCCAGCGCCGCCACGATCCGCGCCTGCATCCGGGCGCGGAGGCTGCGCGACCAATATTTCCCGGCGGATCTTTTCGCGGATCCGGCGTGGGACATGCTGCTGGATCTGGCGGCCGCGCGGATCGAGGGCGGCAATGTCGCCGTCTCCAGCCTGTGCATCGCCGCCGCGGTGCCGGCCACGACGGGCTTGCGCTGGATCAAGACGCTGACGGACGAGGGGCTGTTCGTCCGCGTCGCCGATCCGGATGACGGGCGGCGTGTGTTCATCCGCCTCTCCGATGCCGCGATCGGCGGTATCAGCGCTTATTTCAGGGCGCTCGATCGCGCCGGCCTGATCGCGGTGTGAGGGATAAGCGGGGTGTGGTCGGGAGGCGTGGCGATCCCCCCGAAGGCCCCCGCCACACCGTGCGATGACGTGCGAAATTCATCGTGCGGGTTCGGCCGCCCGGCATCGTCTTGGTGCATCAAGAGGTGGTGGAACCGATGCGGTCTGCAACAGGATTGGTGAGAGGTATCGAATTGAGCGCGTGGCTGTGGCTCGCGGTGATCGTCGCTGTGCATCTGCCGCGCTGAAGCCCGGCTCCGGAGCGAAACAGAAAACATGTCCCGGAATTCGGCGCGGGCATGCGTCGCCGGGCTATCCCCACGAGGTGCCCATGGCCTTTGAGGCGCTTGAGCCAGACGAGCGGAGCGTCTAGGGGGCTCCACCGGCGGTGGCTTAGCTCAGTTGGTAGAGCATCTCGTTTACACCGAGAGGGTCGGCGGTTCGAGCCCGTCAGCCACTACCAGCCGGTTCGTCCCCTCGATCGATTTCAGCGATCGATCGGGAAGGGGGGAGAGGCGCCGGCGCGCGCGCCGCGTATGCGGGCAGGCGCCTGGCCTCAGCGCATCTCGCGTACCAGCCTGCGCACGATGCCCACCCACGCCGGATCCGCCACGACGGCCGATTTCGCGCCCGGCGCCGGCGGCAGGAGCAGCAGGCGCGCGCCCTCGCGCTGGATCACCCGCCCGAAGGCGAAGCGCCCGGCCGGGCGGGGCGCGATCACGTCGCGGTTCAGCGCCTCGCCGAACCGATCCGGATCGATCTGTTCGCACCACAACGTGTCTCCGGCGCGATAGTCGCCCACGCTTTCGATCACGCGCAGCGCCACCATGCCCGGCAGGGCTTCCGGCAGGGGGAGGCGTGCGGGATGGGCGAGAGCGCGCGCGCCATCCATCCCCAGATCCGCCACCACGGGCAGGTCGCCCCGTTCGGGCAGGCGGACGAGATCGGCGGCGGTGACACCCAGCGCGTCGGCGATGCGATTGAGCCAGCCGACGGATACGGTACGCGTCCCCATTTCCAGCCGGCCGATCGTCTGCGCGGTCGTCGGCGGCGCGCAGCGTTCGGCCACGTCGGCCAGCGTCAGGCCCTTCGCGCGCCGTATCTCACGGATGCAGGTAATCATCATCGCCTCCTGATGAACCAGATCGGTTATTCTCTTTCCTACAGATGCGCCCCCGTGGCAAGCGAATCGGCGAAGCGGAGGAGCACGCCATGACGACGCCCGAATCCCATGTCCGCCATCCCGGCCGCCTGCTCGTGGAACGCCCCCTGGCAGCGCCTGTGGACGGCATCCGTGCCGGGCGCGATTCCGGCTCTACCCACGCCGCTTCCTCAAATTCGGCTGCATCGCGCGCGGCGCGCCCGACACGCAGCGTGACGGTGAATCTCGCCGAATCGCCGCTCGGCTGGCTTCATGCGCGCGGCCTCGTCTCCACGCGCCAGTTCGATGCGGGCGAGCGGCTGCGTGCGGACTGGACGATCGCGCAGTTGGGGTCGCGCGTCACGATGCGCTGGGATCCCCATCCGGCGCGCGGCACGCGGGGCGCCGGCGCCCCGCTCGATCCCACGCTGGCGGGTATCGCCGCAAAGCGCCGTTTCGACGAGGCGATCGAGGCGGCGGGCAAGGGCCTGTCGGATATTCTCTGGCGGGTCGTGTGCGATGGCGCTGGGCTGGAGGCGGCCGAAAGCGCGCTCGGTTGGCCCCGGCGTGCGGGCAAGCTCGTGCTGCTGATGGCGCTCGATCGGGTCGCGGACTATTACCGGCTCCCGTGAGCATTCCATCCAGAAAATCCCGTGCGGACCAGCTTCTCGTCGATCGCGGCCTCGTCGAAAGCCGCGCGCGGGCGCAGGCGCTGATCCTCGCCGGCCTCGTCTATGCCGGCGATCGCAAGGTGGCCAAAGCGGGCGAGGCGATCGCCGCGGATGTGGTGCTGGATGTGCGCGGGCGCGATCATCCCTGGGTGTCGCGCGGCGGCATCAAGCTGGATCATGCGCTTGCCTTCTTCGGCTGGGATGTCGCGGGCGCGGTGGCGATGGATGTGGGCTCCTCCACCGGCGGCTTTACGGATGTGCTGCTCACGCGGGGGGCGGCGCGCGTCTATGCGATCGATGTCGGCACGAACCAGCTTGCCTGGAAGCTTCGCCAGGATGATCGCGTGATCGTTCACGAAAAGACCAATGCCCGCGCGCTGACGGAGGCGCAGGTGCCCGAGCCGATCGACATCATCGTCTGCGATGCGAGCTTCATCGCGCTGACCAAGGTGCTGGATCGCCCGCTGGATTTCGCTGGCCCGGATGCGCGCCTTGTCGCCCTCATCAAGCCCCAGTTCGAGGCGGGGCGCGACGAGGTGGGCAAGGGCGGTGTGGTGCGCGATCCGGCGGTTCACGCCCGCGTCTGCGCGGAGGCGCGCGCCTGGATCGAGGGGCGCGGCTGGACGGTGGAGGGCATCGAGCCCAGCCCGATCACCGGGCCCGAAGGCAATGTCGAATTCCTGATGGCGGCGCGGAGATGATGGGCCTGCCCTTCACCATGCCGGCACGGGCGGGGAAGGGAAACTCCACAGGATAGCGGCGGGGGATGGTGCCGCGCAGGCCCCTGTGTGGCGCCCGCCGAAAGACTCTGGTTGCGGCGGCCCGGTTCCTCTCCCATCTAGCGCCCGATAAAGGAGCTTTCGATGCAGACCGAAAATCGCCTGTTCGAGGATTTCGTGAAGATGGCGAATGGCGTCGCCGGCACCTTCGCGGGCATGGCGCGCGAGGGCGAGGCCGGCGCGCGCGAGAAGCTGAAGGGCTGGCTCGGCGGCATGGATTTCGTCGCGCGTGAGGAATTCGATGCGGTGAAGGCGATGGCGGCGGCCGCTCGTGACGAGGTGGAGGCGCTTCGTGCCGAGATCGCAGCGCTCAAGGCTGCATCCGCGCCGGCGCCGAAATCGCGTGGCAAGGCAGCGGACAATCCACCTCCCATTCAGGATTGATTCCTAAACCTATCCACAGCTTTATGCCCCTATATGCGTGGGCGTGCTTGCGCTGGTGCGGGCGGCCGCTAACCCTCGGCGGAACCGGAGGGCGGGATGACGATGCTGGCGGACGAATATGAGGCGGATCGCGACGGCGGCGCCCCGATCGATACGCTCGAACAATATTGCGAGGCGCATGGCTGGACGTTCGAGCGGCTCGGCGAGGACGAGCTGATCGCCAACGTGCAGGGCAGCTGGGCGAAATATGAGCTGCGCGGCGTGTGGCGTGAGGAGGATCGGGTTCTCCAGATCCTGGCGCTGCCTGATATCCGCGTGCCCGCCGATCGCCGTGGCCAGCTTTACGAGACGATCGGGCTGGTCAACGAGCAGCTTTGGATCGGCCATTTCGAGTTGTGGTCGGCCAGCGGCATCCTGCTGTTCCGCCACGGCGCCCTGCTCGACATGTCGAACGAGGCGGCGCTTTCGATCGATCAGTGCGAAACGCTGATCGAGGCCGCGATCGAGGAATGCGAGCGTTTCTATCCCGTCTTCCAGTTCGTGCTGTGGGGCGGCAAATCTCCCTCCGAAGCGATCGCCGCCGCGCTGATCGAGACGCACGGCGAGGCATAGGGCGCCATGGCCTTTCCGATCGAGGGGCCGATCTGGTTCATCGGCTGCGGCAATATGGGCGGCGCGATGCTCGGCCGCTGGCTGGACGAGGGGCTGGATCCCGCCCGCGTCACGGTGATCCGCAAGTCGGCCGAGCCGGTCGCGCCGGGCGTGACGGTGCTCACCGCGCCGCCGCCCGATGGCGCGGTGCCGGCGCTCGTCGTGCTGGCGGTCAAGCCGCAGATGCTGGATCTGGTGGCGCCCGCCTTCGCGCCGCTGCTGGAGCGCGAGACATTGCTGGTCTCGATTCTCGCGGGCGTCGAGACAGACGCGCTGCGCCGCCGTTTTCCCAATCCCCGCGCGGTGCTGCGGGCCATGCCCAACACGCCGATCGCGATCGGGCGCGGCGTGATCGCGCTCCATGGCGAGGGGCTGGATCATGCCGGCCGCGCGCGTGCGGAGTCTCTGATGGCGCCGCTCGGCCGCGTCGAATGGGTCGATGAAAGCCTGTTCGACGTCGTGACCGCGCTGGCCGGCTCCGGCCCCGCCTTCCTGTTTCGTTTCGTTGATGCGCTGGCGGCCGCCGGTGCCGATGCCGGGCTGGATGCCGATCAGGCCGCGCGCCTCGCGCTCGCCACCGTCACGGGCGCGGCCCTGCTGGCGGAAGGCGCGAAAGAAAGCCCCGCCGCTCTGGCCGATCGCGTCGCCAGCAAGGGCGGCAGCACGCGCGCCGGCCTCGACATATTGGACGAGCCCAGCGCGCTGCGGGCGTTGATGCGCGATACGATCGATGCCGCGATCCTCCGCAATCGCGAGATGGCCGCCGCGGCGCGATGAGCGAGCCGGCCGATTTTGCGCGGCTCCACCGTATCGCCAAGGTGGTGCTGTCCATCGCGCTGGTCGTGCTGGGCCTGTGGATCGGGGGCACGTTCCTGCCCGCGCTCGTCTGGGCCGCGATCATCGCGATCGCGATCGATCCGCTATACCGCCGTGCCGAGATCCGCTGGCCCTGGGCGCGCAATCTCTTCCTGCCGCTCGTCGCGACCACGCTGATCGCGCTCCTCGTGCTCGTGCCGCTCGCGATGGGCGCGGTGGAGGCGGCGCGCGAGGCCAAATATCTCTTCGCCTGGCTCGCCGATGCGCAGGAAAATGGCATGCCGGAGCCGGAATGGCTCACGCGCCTGCCGCTCTTTTCCGATCAGGTCGCCGCCTGGTGGCACGATAATCTCGCCACGCCCGAAGGCGCCGGCCAGCAGCTTCACCGGCTGCGCAGCGGCATGCTGCTGGAACAGTCCCAGTTGCTGGGCAAGGGGCTGATCCTGCGCGGCGTGATCTTCGGCTTCACGCTGCTGGCGCTCTTCTTCGTGCTGCGTGATCGCGATGTGATCGTCGCTCAGTTCGCCAGGGCCGGCGATCGGCTGCTCGGCCCCGCCGGGCAAAGGCTGGGCGGGCAGGTGATCCTGTCGGTGCGCGGCACGATCGACGGGCTCGTGCTGGTGGGCATCGGCGAGGGCGCGGTGATGGCGATCGTGTATCTCGCCGCCGGCGTGCCGCATCCGCTGCTGCTGGGCTCGATCACGGCGGTGGCGGCGATGATCCCGTTCGGCGCGGCCGTCTTGTTCCTCATCGCGGGCGGCCTGCTCGTGGGGAAGGGCGCGGTGGGCGCCGCGGTGATCGTCTTTGCGATCGGCATGGCGGTGGTGTTCGTGGCCGATCACTTCATCCGCCCCGTCCTGATCGGAGGCGCCACGCGGCTGCCCTTCCTGCTGGTGCTGATCGGCATATTGGGCGGGGTGGAGATGCTCGGCCTGCTTGGCCTGTTCGTCGGCCCCGCGACGATGGCCGTGCTCATCATGCTGTGGCGCGATTATGTGGGGGCGGGCACGGCTTCGGAGTGATTTTCGCACCGTGCGCGTGAAAGCGCGGCGTGCCTCGGCTTTACCGCGCCACCTCCACCACATGGGTCGCCAGCCTTTCCACCTCGCTGTGCGAGTGGCTGACATAGAGGATCGGCAGGCCCATCTCGTCGCGGATCCGTTCGATCAGACCCATGATCTCCTCGGCTCTCGCCCGATCCAGCGCCACCAGCGGCTCATCCATCAGCAGGAAGCGCGGCGCGGAAAGCAGGGCGCGCCCGATCGCCACGCGCTGCGCCTCGCCGCCGGATAATGTCGCGGGTTTGCGATCGAGCAGGTGGGCGATGCCCAGAAAGACGGCCGCCTCCCGAAGCGACATCAGCGCGGCCCCCTCCCTTGCGCCGTAGGCGAGGTTCGCCCGGACGCTCATATGCGGGAAAAGCCTGCGATCCTGAAAAACATAGCCCGCGCGCCGGGCCTCGGGCTGCAGATCGATTCCGTCGCCAAACAGAGTCTCACCCGCCACGATGATCCGGCCCGCATCGGGCTTCAGCAGCCCGGCCACCATATTGAGCAGGCTCGTCTTGCCGCAGCCCGAAGGCCCGAACACGGCCGTAAGCCCCGGCCCGGACGAGAAAGCGAGGCGCACGTCCGCCTCGCCGATCCGCCGCGCGACATCGACGTCAAAGGACATGGGCGCGCGGCCCCGAACGGCGGATCATCCATTCCGACGCGATCAGCGCGCCGAGCGACAGGATCACGGAGATGATCGCCAGCCGCACCACGCGCGCCTCGCCACCCGGCACCTGCATCGCCGCATAGATGGCGATGGGCAGCGTGCTCGTCTCGCCCGGAATGTTGGAAACGAAGCTGATCGTGGCGCCGAATTCGCCCAGCGATCGCGCGAAGCCCAGCACCAGCGCGGCGAGGATGCCGGGCAAGGCGAGCGGCAGGCTGATCGTGCGGAAGACCCTGGCCCTGCTCGCGCCCAGAGTCCGCGCGGCCTCTTCCAGCCGCACGTCCACCGCCTCGATCGAAAGGCGGATCGCGCGCACCATCAGCGGCAGCGCCATCACGGCGGCGGCAATCACCGCGCCCGTCCAGCGGAACATCACGGTCACGCCGAACCAGCGATCCAGCCAGCCGCCGATCGGCCCCATCCGCCCGAACAGCAGTAACAGGATCCAGCCGGTGACGACCGGAGGCAGCACCAGCGGCAGATGGACGAGCGCATCCACCACGATCCGTCCGGGAAAGCGCCGCCGTGCGAGCAGCCACGCCAGCCCGAAGGCGAAGGGCAGAACCAGCAGCACCGCGACGATCGCGACCTTCAGCGAGAGGAGGACGATTCCCCAATCCTCGCCGCTCATGCGGGCGTCATCGCGTGCCGAAGCCGTAGCGGCGGAAGATCGCCTTGGCCTGTGCCGAGCCGAGGAAGCGCAGGAAGGCAGGGGCGTCGGCGCTCTTCGCGCCCGTCAACAGCGCCGCCGGATAGATGATCGGCGCATGGCTCTCATCGGGGAAGGTGCCGACCACCTTCACGGCGGGGGAGGCCATGGCATCGGTGCGATAGACGATGCCGTAGGGCGCCTCGCCGCGCTCCACCAGTGCCAGCGCCGCGCGTACATTCTCGGCCCGCGCCACCTTGGGGGATATCGCGGCCCATATGCCCAGCCTGGTCAGCGCCTCGCGTCCGTAGAGGCCGGCCGGCACCGCATCGGGATCGGCCATGGCCAGCTTCTCGCGGCCGAGGGCGATGGCCAGCGGAAAGCCCTTGCGGATTGGCATGGGGCGGGTGGGGCCGGCCGGTGCGATCAGCACCAGCGCGTTGGTGAGAAGCGCCACGCGGCTGCCGGGCGTGACGAGCTTGCGCTGCTCGACATAATCCATCCACGGTTCGTCGGCCGAGATGAAGAGATCGGCGGGCGCGCCCGCCGCGATCTGCCGGGCGAGCGCCGAGGAGGCGGCGAAGGAAAGGACCGGGCGCTCGTGCCCGGCCTTTGTCCACGCATCCGACACGGCATTGAGCGATTCCTGCAGGCTCGCGGCCGCCAGCACCAGCGGCGCTTCGGCCGTTGCGGCTTCCGCGAGGCCGAACAGCAGGAGCAGGGCGAAAATCAGGCGGCGCATGGGGCTCCCCGGCAGGTCCGCTTGCTCTATGCACCGGCGGATACGGCCATGACAATCAAGAGCGCCTTTCCGCCCAGCATCTCGTCCGATGCGCGGCTGCTGATCCTCGGCAGCCTGCCGGGCGAGGAATCGCTGCGGCAGGGGCGCTATTATGCGCATCCCACCAACGCCTTCTGGTGGCTGATGGGCGAGGTGCTGGGCGAGCCGCTGCCCGATTTTCCTTATGAAGCAAGGCTGGATCGGTTGCAGGCGAATCGGATCGGCCTGTGGGATGTGATCGCCAGCGCGCGGCGGGAAGGAAGCCTCGATCAGGCGATCCGCGATGCGGAGGTGCGCGATCTGGCGGCGTTCGTGGGCGGCCTGCCGGATCTGCGCGCGGTGGCGTTCAATGGGGCCACCTCGGCGCGGCACGGGCGCAGGCAACTCGCCGGCGTGAGCGGGGTGGCGCTGATGGATCTGCCCTCGTCCAGCGCGGCGCATGCGGGGATGACGAGGGCGGCGAAGCGGGGTGCGTGGATCGGGTTGCGGGGGTTTCTGTAACGGCGCTCCCCTTCGCAATCCGTTCGCTTCCCGACGCGTTCGAACCGCATGGGGTTGGGGAAAGGCGCGCGCGAAATTCAGATCACCAGTGGAGCCTTGCCCCGAAAATGTTCGCGGCCGAGGCCATGCCCCATCGGGCCGTGGCCGGCGCCCAGCCCCGGTGCGGCCTCGATCGCCGAGCGCACATAGAAGCGCGCGCGGGTGATCGCCGCCTCCGGCTCCAGCCCAGCGCCCAGCCCGGTCGCGATCGCGCTGGAAAGGGTGCAGCCCGTTCCGTGCGTATGGCGTGTCTCGATCCGATCGCCGCTCCATTCGGCGACCGTGCCGTTCCAGCCGACGAGCCGATCCGTAAGGCGTGGGCCTTCCGCATGGCCACCCTTCACCAGAAAGGCCGCCTGATGATCGCGCACCAGCCCGATCGCAGCCGCCACCTGCGCGCCTTCGTCGGGCAGCGCCTCCGCCCCTGCCAGCGCCGCCAGTTCGGGCAGGTTGGGCGTCACCAGCACGGAAAGGCGCATCAGCCGGCCGAAGGCGGCGATCGTGGCTGCGTCCGCCAGCACGGCACCGCTGGATGCGATCATCACCGGATCGAACACGACCGGCACGATCTCCCGGCCTCGGAACAGCGCCTCCAGCCTGTCTGCCACGGCATTCGCCACCTCAGGCGATCCGATCATCCCGATCTTGATCGCGTCCACGCCGATGTCGGAGACGACCGCATCGATCTGTGCCAGCACGATTTCGGCCGGCACGGGCAGCACGTCTGTCACGCCCCGCGTATTCTGCGCGGTGATGGCGGTGATGGCGGTCAGCGCATGGCCGCCCAGCATCGTGATCGTCTTGATGTCCGCCTGGATGCCGGCGCCGCCGCCCGAATCAGAGCCAGCGATCGAGAGGATACGCGGGATCACGCCGCCTTGCGCACCGCGTCGCAGATGCTGTCCACGACTTCGCCGACGAGCTTCGCATCCTCGCCCTCGGCCATCACGCGGATCAGCGGCTCGGTGCCGGATTTGCGGATCACGAGTCGGCCGGTGCCGTCGAGGCGCCTCTCCGCATCCGCGATCGCCGCTTTCACCTTCCCGTCCTCCAGCGGCTGGCCGCCGGTGAAGCGCACATTCTTGAGCAATTGGGGCAGGGGATCGAACTGGCGCAGCAGGCGATGCGCGGGCTTGCCGGAGGAAACCAGTTCGGCCAGCACCTGCAGCGCCGCGATCAGCCCGTCGCCCGTGGTGGCATGATCGGCCAGCACGATATGGCCCGATTGCTCGCCGCCGACATTGTAGCCGCCCGCCCGCATCGCCTCGACCACGTAGCGATCGCCCACCGGCGTCCGATGGAGCGCGATGCCCTGGCCCCACAGGAAGCGCTCCAGCCCGAGATTGGACATGACGGTGGCGACGATCCCGTCACCCTTGAGCGCGCCGGCGCGCGCCTGCGATCCGGCGATCAGCGCCATCAACTGATCGCCGTCGACCACCTGGCCGCGATCGTCCACCACGATCAGGCGATCGGCATCGCCGTCCAGCGCGATGCCGATGTCCGCGCGCGTCTCCAGCACTTTGGCCTGCACGGCACTCGGGTCGGTGGAGCCGACATGATCGTTGATGTTGGTGCCGTTGGGCGAGACGCCGAGCGTGATGACGTCCGCGCCCAGTTCCCACAGCGCATCAGGCGCGACCTTGTAGGCGGCGCCATTCGCGCAATCGAGCACGACGCGCAGGCCATCGAGCCGCAGATGATCGGGGAAGGTGGATTTCGCCGCCGCGATATAGCGCCCCTGTGCATCCTCGATCCGGCGCGCGCGGCCGATCTGCTCGGCGGGCGGGAGGGCCACGCGCCCGTCGATCGCGCGCTCGATCGCGGCCTCGGTATCGTCGGAAAGCTTGTAGCCGTCCGGGCCGAACAGCTTGATGCCATTGTCCGCGAAAGGATTGTGGCTGGCGGAGATCATCACGCCAATGTCCGCGCGCATCGATCGCGTCAGCATCGCCACGGCGGGCGTGGGCATGGGGCCGACCAGCACCACATCCATGCCGACACTGGTGAAACCGGCCGTCAGCGCGCTTTCCATCATATAGCCGGAAAGGCGCGTATCCTTGCCGATCAGCACGCGATGGCGATGCGTGCCGCGCATGAAGTGCGCGCCGGCCGCCTGGCCGACTCGCATCGCGATCTCGGCGGTCATCGCGCCTTCGTTGGTGCGGCCGCGTATGCCGTCTGTGCCGAAATATTTGCGGGACATGATGATCTTCCGGTGAAACTCTGTGCGGAGGGCTTAGCGCAGGACGCGGGTGCGCGTCATGTCGGGCAGCCCTCCGCCGATGGCCTTACTGCACGCCGTGCATCCACTTTTTCAGCAGGGGCGAAACCAGCAGGAGCCCGATGCCGATCGCCACCGCCGCGATGCCGATGATCGTGAAGGTGTGGAGATAGGTGTCCAGCGCCAGCTTCGGATTGGTGACCTCGCCGCCGACCGTGGAGACGGAGGTCAGCTGCGTGATGAGGCCGCCCGCATAATTGGCCATGGAGATGGAGAGGAACCAGACCCCCATCATCATGCCCACGACCCGCGCGATCGACAGCTTCGTGATCATCGAGAGGCCCACCGGCGACAGGCACAATTCGCCGATCGAGTGAAGCAGATACAGGATCACCATCCAGATCAGCGCGACACGATATTGCCCGTCGGCAAACAGCGCCCCCACCGGCAGGACGAGAAAGCCGAGACCCACCAGGGTCAGGCCGATCGCGAACTTCACCGGGATGGATGGCTCCGCGCGTCGCTTGCCGAGCCACACCCACAAGGCGGCCATGACGGGCGCGAGGGTGACGATGAAGATCGGATTGAACACCTGCACCGATCCGCCCGGCATGTCCCACCCGAAGATGGAGCGATCGACCGATCGCTCCGCGAACAGGGTGAGGGCCGATCCCGCCAGCTCGAACAACGTCCAGAAGACGACGGACATCACGATCAGGATGGAGGCGACCAGCATCATCTGGAATTCGGCGCGGGATCCCGCGCGGAACGCCCAGATGGGCATGCCGATCGCGGCGGCGGCGAAACAGGTGAGCAGCGCCTTGCCCAGCAGCGGCAGCGCGGCGAGATAGCCGATCACGCCGGAGCCGGCCGCCGCCGCCTCGCTCGCCGCGGCGGCGGAGGTCAGCGTGTTGTTCAGGAGCAGCCAGGAGACGGGCACCGCCGCCGCCAGCGCGACATAGCTGAGCAGGCGCGCGCGCGGCGTGGAGGAAGCGGGGCGCTCGCCATAGCCGGCAAGCTTCCCCTTATCGAACTGGAACAGGCTCCACGCCACGACCATGCCCACCGCGACGAGCCCGAAGCCCGCCCACCAGCCGAGCGCGCGCGCCAGCAGCGGCGCGATCAGCTGGCTGCCGATCGAGCCGAGATTGATGCCCATGTAGAAGATGGTGAAGCCCGCATCGCGCCTGCGATCCCCCGGCGGATAGAGGGAGCCGACCATCGTGGAGATGTTCGGCTTGAACAGCCCGTTGCCCACGATGATGAGCGACATGGAAAGCAGCATGAGCGAAATCCAGAAGGGACTGCGCACGCCGTCCGTCCGGTAATCGCCCTTGGCGATCACGGGCGGCAGGGGCTGCCCGGTCGCGCCTTCCAGGCGGATCGATCCGTCCGCTTGTCCGCGGATCGCGAAATTGCCGGCGGACGTGACGACATATTGTTCCTCGCGGCCGCTGACGGCGGTGGACACCTGCACCGCGTAGGTCTGCCCGCCATGGATGAAGACCGGCTTCGCCTGCTCTCCCCCGAAGCACAGGCCGAGATAGCCGACCGACATGATGATCGCGCCGAGCTTCACGGCGCCCTTGGATCCCAGAATGCGATCCGCGATCAGGCCGCCGATGACGGGCGTGAGATAGGCAAGGCCGATGAAGGCACCGTAGAGGCCACCCGCGGCGACATCGTCGAACAGATAGAATTTGGTGAGATAGACGACGAGCAGCGCGCGGATGCCGTAATAGCCGAAGCGTTCCCACATCTCGGTGGTGAACAATCGCGCGAGCTGGCGGGGATGGCCGAACCAGACGTCTGCGTCGGCCGGATTGACGTGGCTGATGTCGGGCTGTGCCCGCGAGGAATCGGTGGCGGTCTCCATAAGACCCTTTTCTGCAAAATGCGGCGTGCCGGGGTGGCCCCGGCCGAATGGCGTGAGCCTAGTCGCGAAATCGTCCGCCGCAAATCCCGCAGGCGATTGTTGGCCGGGCGGTGGCCTGTTAGCCACAGCCGATGTTCAACGATCTCTCCTCCACGATCGCCCTGCTCGCCACGCGTCGCTCGGGCAAGGCCCGCGATCTGGCCGCTCCGGGGCCGGATGCGGCACAGCTCGATCGTATCCTCGCCGCCGCCACGCGCGTTCCCGATCATGGC
Organism: Sphingomonas sp.; assembly: GCF_003248515.1. Classification (GTDB taxonomy): domain Bacteria; phylum Pseudomonadota; class Alphaproteobacteria; order Sphingomonadales; family Sphingomonadaceae; genus Sphingomonas_I. Next base: position 53,669 of record NZ_QFOB01000002.1, on the reverse strand, counting down.
AAGCTCGCGCCCTGGCGCTTCGTGATCGTGCCGCAGGAGAAGCGGGCGGATTTCGCCGCCCTGCTGCACGAAGCCTATGCCGCGCAGGCGGAAACGGTCGGCAAGATGGCGCGTGAGGCCGTGGAGCAGTTCGCGCACCAGGCGCCCTGCCTGATCGTCGCGCTTTCCACGCCCGCGCATGCCAGCCAGATTCCGATCTGGGAGCAGGAGCTTTCGGCAGGAGCCGCCTGCCAGAATCTCCTGATCGCCGCCCATGCCGAGGGCTTCGTCGCCAATTGGCTCACCACCTGGGCGGCCTTTTCCGAAAGGGTTTGCGCGGCCTTTGGCGGCGGGCGCGATGCGCGCATCGCCGGTTTCCTCTTCATCGGCACACCGACGAGGGAGCTGGAGGAGCGCCCGCGGCCGGATCGCGATGCCGTCGTCGGAATATGGCAGGGCCGCTGACATAACGCGACGGTTAGTGGTTGCCACTCGCGCCATGCTGTGTTACGACAGCATAACGCAAATGTCGACCGCAGACCGCCCTGTCTATCTCCGCCTGCGCGATCATGTGATCGCGATGATTCTCGATGGGCGCATCGCGGAGGGGGATGCCCTTCCTTCGGTCCGTGCGCTCGCGGCCGAGCATGGCGCCAATCCGCTGACGGTGGCCAAGGCCTATCAGACCTTCCAGGAAGACGGGATCGTCGTCGTGCGGCGTGGCGTTGGCATGTTCGTGGTCGAAGGCGCGGCTGATCGGCTGCGCTTGGCCGCGCGCGCGCATTTCCTCGAGGAGGAATGGCCGGAGGTGGCCGAGCGGATCCGGCGGCTCGATCTCGATCCGGCCGAATTGCTGGATCGCCTGCCGGCCTGAGGCCGGCCCGCTTGCCTGCCGTGCCGCCGGGCTGATACCGGCCCCGCGTGACCCGCCGTCTGCCTTTCTCCCCTGCTGCGATCGCTGAGGCCGCCGCGCTGATCCGCGCGGGCGAGCCCGTCGCCGTGCCCACCGAGACGGTCTATGGCCTTGCCGCCGACGCGACCGACGCGGCGGCGGTCGCGCGCATCTATGCGGCCAAGGGGCGGCCTTCCTTCAATCCGCTGATCGTGCATGTGCCCGATGTCGCGGCGGCGGAGGCGCTGGCCGATCTGGGCGATGCCGGAAAGGCGCTGGCGCGCGCTTTCTGGCCGGGGCCGCTCACGATCGTGGCACCCCTTCGTGCCGATGCGGGGATTGCCGCGCTGGTGACGGCGGGCCTGCCGACGATCGCGCTGCGCGTGCCGGCGCACCCGGCGATGCGGGCGCTGCTCCTGGAATCGGGTCGCCCGCTGGCCGCACCTTCCGCCAATGCCAGCGGGACGATCAGCCCCACGCGCGCGGATCATGTCCTGCGCTCGCTGGCGGGACGGATCCCGCTCGTGATCGATGCGGGTGCGACGGGGCTTGGGCTCGAATCGACGATCGTCGCCGTCGTCGGCGGTGCGCTGCGGCTGCTTCGGCCCGGCCCGATCGATCCCGCAGCGCTGGCGGGCGCGACGGGGCTGGATGTCGCGACGGATGACAATGGCACGATCCAGGCCCCCGGCCAGCTGGCCAGCCATTATGCCCCGGCCGCGCCGGTTCGGCTGAACGCCACGGAGCGACGCGCGGGCGAATGGCTGATCGGGTTCGGCCCGGTGGCGGGCGATCGCTCGCTCTCGCCGGCGGGGAATCCGGCGGAGGCGGCCGCCCGCCTGTTCGATCTGCTCCACGAGGCCGACGCGGCCGGCGTGGAGCATATCGCCGTGGCGCCGATCCCGGATGAGGGGCTTGGTCTGGCGATCAACGATCGCCTGCGCCGGGCCGCCGCCCCCCGGATTTAGCGCCGGGGCGCCTCAGGCCGCCGCGCCGGCCTTCAGCCGCGCCTGATAGCTTTTGCGAAGCTTCGCCAGCTTGGGCGGGATCGTGGCGAGGCAATAGGGATTGCGCTGGCCTTCGCTCTCCCAATAGGCCTGATGATAATCCTCGGCCGGATACCAGGGCGCGTCCGGCTCGATCGTCGTCACGATCGGCGCGGGCCAGTCGGGCTGGGCACGCTCCTTCGCGGCCTTCGCCTCGGCTTCCTGCTCGGGCGAATGGGGGAAGATGGCCGATCGATATTGGGTGCCGATATCGTTGCCCTGCCGGTTGAGCTGCGTCGGATCATGGGTGTGGAAGAAAATGTCGAGCAGCGTCGCATAATCGATCACGTCCGGATCGAAGCGCACCCGGATCGCCTCGGCATGGCCGGTATCGCCGCCGCATACCTGCTTGTAGGTCGGGTTCGGAAGGCCGCCGCCGATATAGCCGCTTTCGACGTGGGACACGCCGGCGACATCGTTGAACACCGCTTCCACGCACCAGAAACACCCGCCTGCCAATGTCGCGACTTGTTCGGCCACCGCCGGTCTCCTCTCGAATGGTTCGTTAAGATGGGGGATCTAGGAGCGGAATCAATCGCAGCCGCCCGTCGCGCATGCTCGCCATGGCGGAGGGGCGCTGCTAAGCCGGCCGCGCGGCGGGTTGTCATGTTGCCGTCGATGGGGCGCTTATGTTTTCGTTGATCTGGATTTCGATAAAGATCGGCACGCTCCTGACGATCTACGGATTCGCTTTCACGAAGCTGGTGCACAAGTCCGAAGCGAACTGGATCATGCAGCGCCTGCTGCCGATCACGGTGGGCCTGTTCGTGACGGGCGTGCTGTTCCCGTCGATCTGGCTTTACTGGGCGCTGATCTGCATCCTCATCCCCACTTTGTCCCGCACCACGGCGGAGGCGGCGTGCCTTTATGTGCTGACGGTGCTGATGACACCGACGGCGCAGCTCGAGATGAATCTCGGCTCGATGTATCTGCTCACGTTCGACAAATGGCTGTTCGCGGGCATCGGCCTCATCATCGCCGTCCAGATCCGCCGGTCGCGCGCGCGCCTGCCTGTCGGCTGGTTCGATCTGTTCTTCGTGCTCATCATCACGCTGGAACTGATTCAGGCGCGTGGCATGAACGTGACGAGCACGCTGCGCTCGCTTTTCGGCACCGTGGTCGTGCTGATCCTGCCCTATTTCGTCGTCAGCCGCTCGCTGCGGCAGCCAAGCGACATTCGCCGGCTGATGTTCACCATCGCCTTTGCCGGCTTCGTCCTGTCGTGCGAGGCGGTCTATGAGCTGCGCTTCAAGTTCCTGCCCTATGATCTGATCTCGCAGCATCTGGGGTCGGTCGTCGGCATCAGCGCCTACAGCAAGCAGCGCGCGGGCAGCCTGCGCGCCTCCACCTCCTTCGAGGAATCGACGAGCTTCGGGCTCTTCCTCGCAATCGCCTTCCTCGCCATGCTCGCCTCGCACGATATCTTCAAGAACCGGCAGTCCCGCCTCATCGGGCTGATGGTGATGCTGGCCGGCCTCTATGCCGCCAATGCGCGTTCCGCGATCCTTTCGCTGGTGCTGGGCGTGCTCGCTTATGATTTCTACCGGAAGCGCTACGGCGCGATGATCGTGAAGCTTGCGGGGATCGTCGGCCTTGGGCTCATGGCCCTTTCGGCCGCCCAATTCTCGCCGCGACTCGCGGATCGGCTCGGTGTTTCCGGCTCCTCTGTCGATTCGACCGATTATCGCGCGCTGCTCCTCCGGCGCGGGATGGAGGAGATACGCAAGCATCCGTGGACAGGGACGAGCTCGGCCGAGGCCAAGATCGCGCTGGCGGACATCCGGCAGGGCGAAGGAATCATCGATTTCGTCAACGCCTATGTCTTCTACGGCCTCACGGCGGGAATCGGCGGCATCATCATCATGATCGTCTGCTTTTTCGGCACGGCCCTCAGGATGCTCGCCATCCGCAAAAGACTGCAGAAAACGCCCGGCCTGGTGCAGGTGGGCGCCGTGGTGTTCGCCGTTTCCCTGTTCACGGCCGTCACCGCCTTCACGTCCGGTTTCGGCGGCAAGGGCAGCATGATCTTCTACATCGTCATGGCGATTTCGTCGGCGCTCGGCACGCGGCGCGCGGCGGTGGCGCGGCCGCCGCAGATCCGGCGCGAGGAACCGGCTCCCATCCCCGTGGCCGTTGCCTGAGCGCCCGGACGCGATCCGGAAATGCGTAAACGCTTGCGGTATGCGGCGGATCGCGGGAAGAGATATCCACAATATGACGGAAGACAAAATTAGGATGGCGAGGCTAGAGGCGGACCGGGGCATGGTGCCGGACGTTCCCGTTCACGGCCCGAAATGATGGTGGTCGTCGAATTCATGGCATGTGATCCTTCATGACCGACGGAGCCCGCCGGCAGGATGAGCCGCGACATGTCTGATATTTCCGCGGTGGCGACACGGCCCGCAGCGTCGGGCAATGGCGCGCGTATCGGTGCTTTCGCCGCCGAACACTGGCTGCTGCTGCTGGGGCTGGCCGCGCTCATCATTCCCACCCTGCTGTCCGTCGCGCGGGATACGTGGTCGACGGAGCAGGGCGCGCACGGCCCGGTCGTGCTGGCCACCGGCATATGGCTGGTGCTGCGCATGCGGCCCGCGTTCCTGCCGCTCGCCCGTCCCGGATCGCCGGCGTTGGTGGCGCTCGGCCTGTTCGTCACGCTGACCATCTATGCGCTCGGCCGGATCAGCGGCACGATCGAGATGGAAGGCTTCGCCCTTTATGCGGTGACGGTGACGATCACCTATGCCTGCATCGGGCTGCGCGCGATGCGCGTGCTGTGGTTCCCCATCCTCTATTTCGCTTTCCTGTTTCCGCCACCCGATTCGCTCGTGGCCGCCGTCACCCAGCCTCTGAAGCTCGGCATCTCGCGGGAGGCGGTGAACCTGCTCAGCATGTTCGGCATGTCGGTATCGCGCACCGGCGTGATCATCCAGGTGGATCAGTATGACATTCTCGTCGCGGCGGCCTGCGCGGGGCTGAATTCGATCATCAGCCTGTCGGCGATCGGCCTGTTTTACATCTACATCCGCCACAATGCGAACTGGCGCTATGCGGTTGTGCTGATGGTGGCGATCGTGCCCGTGGCGATCCTCGCCAATTTCGTGCGCGTGCTGCTGCTGATCCTCATCACCTATTTCTTCGGCGATGCGGCGGCGCAGGGCTTCCTTCACGGATTTGCCGGCATGACCATGTTCACCGTGGCGCTTCTCGGTATCTTCGCGATCGATACGCTGGCGAGCCCGATCCGCCGCCGGCTCTCGCGGACGGGGGAGGCATGAGCGATATGGACGCGAGCGATCAGCCCCCGGCCAAGCCATCCTTCGTGCCGTCGCGCCGCGATCTGCTGATCGGGGGCGCCTGCCTCGCCGTGGCCGGGACTACCTATGCGCGGATGCCGCGCCGCCGCCTGGCGAGCATACCGACCGGCAGGCTGGAGAAACTGGCCCCCGATGTGATCGGTGACTGGCGCTTCGAGATGGCGAGCGGGATCGTCCTGCCGCCACCGGATGATCTGGCGCGGCTGCTCTACGATCAACAGGTAACGCGGGCCTATGTGAGCGAGAAGCATCCGCCGATCATGCTCGTCATGGCCTATGGCAGCAGCCAGGGCGGCATGCTCCAGGTGCATCGGCCCGAAATCTGCTATCCCGCCAGCGGCTTCCGCTTGAGCCGGACGAGGACGGAAACCTTGGCCATCGGCGGTGGGCGGGAGATTCCCGTGCGGGCATTCACCGCCACGGGCGATACCCGCGTGGAACAGGTGATGTACTGGACGCGCATCGCGGACGACCTGCCCACGAGCTGGACCAGCCAGCGCATCGCCATCATGGAGAGCAATCTCAAGGGATCGGTGCCGGATGGCCTGCTCGTCCGTCTCTCCACCCTCGTCGATCAGGTCGCGCCCGCGCGCGTCGCTCTGGAAACCTTCGCGCGCGCCATGCTCGATACGGTCGGCCCCCTCGGGCGCCGCCAGTTATTGGGTTCGGGCGTCGCCTGATGCTGTATCGTCATCCCGATCGGGCCGGGGGGCATCGTCTCGATTCCGGAAAAGGCATCCTAGAAAAAGGAATGTATGAGTTGAGGAACATTAAGGTCATCGCGGTTGGCGGGCTGCTTGCGACGACGGCGGCCATTACGGGGTGCAGCAAGGATGCGCCTTCCGGCCAGGTCGCCGCTGTCGTCAACGGCAAGGAAGTCACGCTCCAGGAGATCAACGCCGAATTGCAGGCGTCGAACATTCCGGCATCGGCGGACAAGAAGACGGTGCAGCGCGAGCTGCTCCAGCGGATCATCGAGCGCAAGCTGCTCGTGGATGCCGCGACGGAGAAGGGCATCGACAAGACGCCCGAATATCAGACGCAGAAGCGCCGCGCGGACGAACTGCTCCTCGTCCAGCTTTATGCCAAACAGCAGCTGACGGCTGTTCCCGTGCCCAGCACCATCGACATTTCGAACTTCATGGCGCAGCACGCCAATGTGTTCGGCCAGCGGCAGCAGCTCTCGCTGGATCAGATCCGCTTCCCGACGCAGCCCGATCTCCAGAAGCTGAAGACGCTGGAAAAGGATCACACGCTGGATGCCGTGGGCCAGACGCTCACAGGCATGGGCATCAAGTTCGAACGTTCGCAGGTGGGCCTGGATACGGGCAGCGTGCCGACCGACATCATGAAGAAGATCGACAGCCTGCCCCAGGGCGAGCCGTTCGTGATCCCGCAGCCGGGCTTCATCACCGTGAACGTCATCCTCTCGCGCCGCCCGCTGCCGGTGGACGAGGCGAAGGCGAAGCCGGCCGCGGTCAATGCGTGGCGCCAGGAGAAGTTCGGCGAACTGCTGACCAAGCAGATCGAGGCGCTGAAGGCCGGCGCGAAGATCAGCTACCAGAACGGCTTCGGTGCTCCGGCCAAGGGCGCACCCTCGAATGTGCCGCCGATGGTGTCCGGTGCGCCCACCGGCACTCCGGGCGCGGCCGAGCCTGCAAAGCCCTGACGATCACAGAGGGGTGGCCCGCTTCGGGCTGCCCCATCTTGTGTCGCCCCATCTTGTGTCGCACGGCCGGATCGCCCACGCGGTCCGGCCTTTTTTTGCTCAGGCGAGCGTGGCGTCCGCGCCCATCAGCCTGGGGAAGAAGCCTTCATGCGCGGTGCGCAGCGCATCCATCCCCACGCAATAATCCCCGCATTCCAGCTCGAAGATCAGGCGGCGGCCCGCCGTGGTCCGGCCGATCGGCTCGGCCTCGATCCCGGCGGCTTTCGCCCCGGCGAGGAAGCCCAGCAGGGCATGATCGTCGACCGTGACCACATACAGGCCCTGATCCTCGGCGAAGAAGGAGCCGGCCAAGCCGAAGGGGGCCGCCCCATCGATCAATGCGCCGATATTGCCGGCCAGCGCCATCTCCGCCAGCGCCACGGCCAGGCCGCCATCGGCCACGTCATGGCACGCGCTGATCCAGCCCTGCTCGATGCCGTTGCGCACATAATCGCCCGTCTTGCGTTCCGTCGCGAGGTCCACGGCGGGCGGTGCGCCCTCCTCGCGGCCATGCAGTTCGCGCAGCCATAGCGACTGACCCAGTTCGCCCCTGCGCGCGCCGACCAGCAGGATCACGTCGCCCGGATTGCGGAAACCGATCCCCACCGATCGCGTCCAGTCCTTGAGCAGGCCGATCGCGCCGATCGCTGGCGTGGGCAGGATGGCGGAGCCGCCACCGGTGGCCTTGCTCTCGTTGTAGAGCGAGACGTTGCCTGAGACGATCGGGAAATCCAGCGCACGGCAGGCATCGCTCATGCCTTCCAGCGCGCCCACGATCTGGCCCATGATCTCCGGGCGCTGCGGGTTGGCGAAATTCAGGCAGTTGGTGATGGCGAGCGGGGTGGCGCCCACCGCCGTCAGGTTGCGCCAGGCTTCCGCCACCGCCTGCCGGCCGCCCATCGCGGGATCGGCGAAGCAATAACGCGGCGTGCAGTCGGTCGTCATCGCTAGCGCCTTGCCCGTGCCGTGGACGCGAACGACCGCCGCATCGCCGCCGGGGCGCTGCACGGTGTCGCCGCCCACCTGCGTATCATATTGCTCCCAGATCCAGCGGCGGGAGGCGATATCGGGCGAACCCATCAGCTTCAGCAGATCGGCCGCGACGTCGCCGCATTCGGGAATGTTGGCGAGCGGCGCGGGGGCGGGCGTCGGCACATGCGGGCGATCGTAGAGCGGGGCTTCGTCCGCCAGCGGGCCGAGCGGAATGTCGCACACCGTTTCGCCCTTCCAGACGAGCTCCATCCGGCCGGTTTCCGTGACGGTGCCGATCACGGCGAAATCGAGTTCCCACTTCTCGAAGATCGCCTTGGCGAAATCCTCGCGGCCGGGCTTCAGCACCATGAGCATCCGCTCCTGGCTTTCCGACAGCATCATCTCATAGGGGGTCATGGCCGTTTCGCGCTGGGGCACGTCGTCCATGATAAGGCGGATGCCGACGCCGCCCTTCGATGCCATCTCGACGGAGGAGGAGGTGAGGCCCGCCGCGCCCATGTCCTGGATGGCGACGATCGCGTCGGAGGCCATCAGTTCCAGGCACGCCTCGATCAGCAGCTTCTCGGTGAAGGGGTCGCCCACCTGCACCGTTGGGCGCTTCTCGTCCGAATCCTCGCCGAAATCGGCCGAGGCCATGGTCGCGCCGTGGATGCCGTCACGGCCCGTCTTGGAGCCGACATACACGATCGGATTGCCCACGCCGGAGGCGGCCGAATAGAAGATCTTGTCCGTCTCGGCGATGCCCACCGTCATCGCGTTGACGAGGATATTGCCATCGTAAGCGGGGTGGAAATTCACCTCGCCGCCCACGGTGGGCACGCCCACGCAATTGCCGTAGCCGCCAATGCCGTGAACCACGCCCGCGATCAGATGGCGCATCTTGGGATGATCGGGCCTGCCGAAGCGCAACGCATTCAGGTTCGCGATCGGGCGCGCGCCCATCGTGAACACGTCGCGCAAGATGCCGCCCACGCCCGTGGCAGCGCCCTGATAGGGCTCGATGTAGCTCGGGTGATTGTGGCTCTCCATCTTGAAGATGGCGGCCTGCCCGTCGCCGATATCGACGACGCCGGCATTCTCGCCCGGGCCGCAAATCACCTGCGGGCCGGTGGTGGGCAGCTTCTTCAGGTGAAGGCGGCTCGATTTGTAGCTGCAATGCTCGGACCACATGACCGAGAAGATGCCCAGTTCCACCAGATTGGGCTCGCGCCCCAGCGCGCCCAGCACGCGCTCATATTCTTCCGGGGAAAGGCCGTGCTCGGCGACGATTTCGGGCGTGATGGCGGGGGCGGCGCTGCTCATGGGCGTGGCCGATAGCGGAGGCGCGCGCCCTTGTCAGCGGGAATGGCCGCGCCGGCGCGATCGAAACGCAGATTCGCGGCGACGAAGGCGGATCAGGCGGAGCGCGTCGTTACCCGGATTGCCCGGCGGCGGCGCAACCTCAGCCCCAGCGCGCCGAAGCCAAGCGTCATCGCGGCCCAGTTCGCGGGCTCGGGCACGGGCGATGTGTCGCTAGCCACGGTGCGCGTGAAGGCGCAGTCGGCCGATTGATCGGGGCAGGTGTTCGCGATCGAGGATGTCAGGAGATATGTGTAAACGGGGTGGCCGCCGCCCGAGGAGATGTAGCCGCTCGCCGCCACGAGCACCCCGATATCATAGAGCGTATAGACGCCGGGCGCGATGGGGGCGGGATAGGGAATATAGGTGCCCACCAGCGCCGTGATCGATTCTCCGGGGTTCAGCGTGAAATCGGTCGGCGGGAAATAGGTGGGGCCCTGATAGGGCGGGGATTCGAACCGGTAGGGCTTGAACGCGCAGAAGCCGAATGTCTCGCCGTTGCACGAATAGGTGAGGCCCAGTTCCTGCGTGATGACCCGAGACGGATCGATGCCGTTCGCGAGCAGCTCGGCATCGGTAAAGCCGCCCGATATGAGCGCGCCATTCTTGATGATGATCGCCGCCGAATTGGCATCCAGCGTGAAGGTCACCTTCAATTCTATGCTGTCGCCCGGCTCCACCGTGCCGCTCGGCTGATCGAAGCGGATCGTGCCGAATGCCGTTGCCTCCGCCGGCGGGGCGGCCGGAAGAAAGGCGGCCAGCGCGGGAAGCAGGCCGCGAAACAGTTGCGAACGGATCTGACCCATCATGAGCGCGCTCCCCTACGAAACGGCATGGACGAACGGAGTCGAGGCGAGGATTATCCCGGTGGGACGGCGTGGGATCAAGAGTGTCCATCGGGCCGGGCACGTCGCTCGTCCCGTAGTGAGCCAGAAAGACGCGCCAAAAAGAAAGGGCGGGGATCGCTCCCCGCCCTCGTGGTTTTCATCTGTCCGGAAGGATCAGGCGTCGCAGGCCTGGGCGCTGCCGCCGGGAGCCTTGACCGTGATCTGCTTGGCGTCGGCAGTGCCGGTCACCTCATAATCGCTGCCCACATAGGGCTGGCCGGGGGCCGGCGCGGTCAGCGAGATGGGCGAGGCATCCTTCTTCGGCTTGATGTTCGCGGTCGTGCCGTCGTTGAACCAGTCGACCGAGACGACCGTATTGTCCTTGCACCGATAGGTCGTGCTCGCCAGCATGGCGGGCGGCAGCTTCACCGGCGGCGCGGCCTTGATCTTTTCCGCATCGGGATCGCTCGGGCCGCCGGCCGTGATGGTCTCGGGCTGGCCGCAGGCGGCGAGAATGAAGGAAAGGGCGAGGGGGGCGAGGACGATCTTGCGCATAGATGGCCCTCTTTGCGAGGCGCGCAACGATCGTCAAGTCGCCTATCACGCAAACGCAACATTTTTGCTGCGAATGCGATGAAAACATGCCGGATGCGCGACGAAAGGAGGAGTTTTCGATGATGAAGCTGAGGCTTCTTGCCGGGGGCGGTGCCTCTGCTATCTGCTTTGACCGATGACCAGCCCAGCCCAGCATGTCACCGAACTTGTCGGCAATACCCCGCTCGTGCGGCTTCGCCGCGCCAGTGAGGAGACCGGGTGCGAGATCCTCGCCAAGTGCGAGTTCATGAATCCGGGCGGCTCCGTGAAGGATCGTGCTGCCAAATATATCATCGAGGATGCCGAAGCACGCGGCCAGCTGGCGCCCGGCGGCACGATTGTGGAAGGCACGGCCGGCAATACCGGCATCGGTCTGGCTCTGATCGGTGCGGCCAAGGGCTATCGCACGATCATCGTGATCCCGGAAACGCAGAGCCAGGAAAAGAAGGATACGCTGCGCGCGCTGGGCGCCGAACTCGTCGAGGTGCCGCCCACTAGCTATTCGAACCCGGCCCATTATGTGCACACGTCGCGCCGGATCGCGGAGGAGACGCCCAACGCCCTCTGGTCCAACCAGTTCGACAATATCGCGAACCGCATGGCCCATATCCGCAGCACCGCGCCCGAAATCTGGGCGCAGACCAACGGGCGGATCGATGGCTTCACCTGCGCGGTCGGGACGGGGGGCACGCTGGCCGGCGTGGGGCTGGGCCTCAAGGAATATAGCCCGGACGTGACGATTGCGCTGACCGATCCGCACGGCGCCTCGCTCTACGAATATTATGCGCATGGCGAGTTGCGCGCCGAAGGCAATTCGGTGGCAGAAGGGATCGGCCAGAGCCGCATCACCGCCAATCTGGAAAGCGCGCCGGTCGATACGCAATATCGCATCTCCGATGAGGCGGGGCTTTCCTGGCTCTTCTCGCTGCTGCGGGAGGAGGGGCTGTGCGTCGGCCTGTCCTCCGGCATCAACGTGGCGGGCGCGGTGGCGCTGGCCCGTGATCTCGGCCCCGGCAAGACGATCGTGACGATCCTGTGCGACAGCGGGATGCGCTACCTCTCCACCTTGTTCAATCCGGCGTGGCTGGCCGCGAAGAACCTGCCCGCGCCGGATTGGCTGACGCGCTGAACGGGGCGGGATGCGTCGCCGTTCCTCAGGGTTGAACGGGCCGAAGGCGCGGGATGTGGCTGGCCGCATCTGAGCTGGCCCGAACGGAAAGACGGGTTTCGCTGTATTTGCGGGCGTGCCTCCCCCTGCCTGCCGGGAAGGGGGGGCGCTAACGTCGATTCCCGCCGGCCGCTTTGGGGGGGGGGGCTACGCCAAGTGGCTCGCGATCGTCGCAAAGGGCGTGCCCAGAACCTTCATCACCATATTCGCGATCAGGAGCGCGCCGGCCGCGCCGCCGGCCACGACGAGCGAGAATTGGAAGATCGCCGCCCGCTGCCTGTTTCTCTCGAACGCTTCGGCCGGGTCCGATGCGCGGGGCTGGGCGCGGCGTTCCACCGCGGGGTCGTGGGGTTCGGCGCCATCGGCGGCCGTGCCGTCCTCGATCATCCCGATGCTGATGCGATCCTGCGTCTGGATGCCGAAATGCTGCGCGTCGTGCCACACCACCTTGCCGACGATCACGATCTGCTTCCCGCGCCGGATTTCCACATAGGACCGCGCCTTCGGGACCGATCCGGTGCGGGCCATCAGCCCGCGTGAAGACATGTTGAGGATCGTGATATCGCTCCACCTGCCCTCGGAAAGCATCCGGGCGGGTGCGCAGACGCGAATCCGGGCCTCGCGCGGACGAAGGCCTGCGCGAACCACTTCGACCAGATTTGCCGCAATGGTGGCGATAAAATCTCTCCCGAACCCGCCACACGCCTAGGCGTGTTCTGGTTAAAATGACGTTGCATCAGTCATTTCCCGGTTTTCGGGCGAAAAAGCGCCAATCCCTGAAAAGCGGGCTGGACGGTTCGCCTCAGCTGTTCACCTCGACGGTTCACAAGCCCGGTTCGGCGCATTATCTTGCTGGAATGGCCGATCCCCGCCTTTGTTGGAACAGAATGTGCAGCGCGTCCGCGTCGGCCTGACGGGGCTCGCCTTCGTCTTCCTGCTGGTAATGCTGGCGACGGCATTCCTGCGCATGACGGGAAGCTCGGAGGGCGGCGCCGGGGCGCCTGTTCTGGCCGAGAATGTGACGACCCCCAGCGAGCCGCTCGCGCAACTGGGCGTCGTCCCCGGCAATCCGCAGCCGGCCGCTCCTGTTGTCGCCAAGCCCGATCCGGCCAAGCCCGCCCCGGCACAGTGATCTCGCCCGCGATCAGGAAGGCCGCGTGCCATCCGATCCCACGAAAAACCACGGGCGGGCGCTCGTCATTTTTGTCCACACAGCTTTATCCACAGGCTTTTTCTGTCGTAAAAAATTGTAAAACAACGGGATTTTATGAATCCTCCAAAGCTGTGAGCGGGATTTACTCACCATAGAAATCCATCCAGCGGTATTGAAAACCATAAGGATCCCATGATACTCCCCGATCATCCCAGGGAAGGAAGGCGCCTGTCCGCGCCCTCCGCCCGGGGGTAAGGCAGGGGATCAGGGCCCCCTGCCTGCTCGGACAGGGGCCATAGTGCAGATTGACCATGCCTTTCTCAGCCATGCGCTGAACGCGGTGGACGCGAAGGGCAGGGTGTCGGTCCCGTCATCCTTTCGATCGACCGTCGACCTTCGCATCCGCACCTACGGGATTGCGGGTGACGAGGTGCGCGCCACAGAGCTGATGATCGGCATGCACGCCGATGGCGATCGCCTGCGCGCTTATGATGCGGTCGGCACGCGCCAGCTGATGGAGGAGATCACCGAAGGCTTCGCCGATCTGCCCGCGCGCGAACGGCGCGAGGCGCTCACGCGTGCCAAGCGCTCCGAAGTCTCCACGCTCATGCCGGTCGGCTATGATGGCGCCGGTCGCATGGTGCTGCCGCCCTGGCTGCGCAGCGAGGCGGGCATTGGCGATACGGCGCTGTTCCTGGGCGTCGACACCTATTTCGAGATCTGGAATCCGCTGAAGGCGCGCGAGGCTCTGGCCGACGATCCCATGCTGGTGCGCATGATCGATTATTATCTGGGGCAGCGCGGATGATCGCGCCCGGCCCCTTTGTCGATCCGCGCCACGCGCCCGTCCTGCTGGACGAAGTGATCGCCGGCCTCGCTCCGGCCGAGGGCGAGACGCATGTCGACGGCACGTTCGGCGCGGGCGGCTATACGCGCGCCCTGCTCGCATCGGGCGCGCGCGTGATCGCCTTCGATCGCGATCCGGATGCGATCGCGGAGGGGCAGCCGCTCGTGGCCGAGGCGACGGGTCGCCTGACGCTGGTGCCGGAGCGTTTTTCGGAAATGCGCGGCGTGCTCGCCGATCTGGGCTGCGAGGCGGTGGATGGCGTGACGCTGGATATCGGCGTCTCCTCGATGCAGCTGGATCGCGCCGAGCGTGGCTTCTCCTTCCAGGCCGATGGCCCGCTCGACATGCGGATGAGCCAGGCGGGCATGTCGGCCGCCGATTTCGTGAACGAGGCGGACGAGGCCGAGATCGCGGACGTGCTGTTCACGCTGGGCGAGGAGCGCCAGTCGCGCCGCGTGGCCCGCGCGATCGTCGCCGCGCGCCCGATCGAGACCACGGCGCAGCTGGCCGGGATCGTCCGCAAGGCGCTCGGCTATCGCGAACATGACAAGAAGGACCCCGCCACCCGCACCTTCCAGGCGATCCGCATCCACCTCAATCGCGAGCTGGAGGAGCTGGAGGACGGGCTGGCCGCCGCCGAACGCGTGCTGAAGCCGGGCGGCCGCCTCGCGATCGTTTCCTTCCATTCGCTTGAGGATCGCATCGTGAAGCGCTTCCTCAAGGAGCGCTCGGGCGCCACGCCCGCCGGTTCGCGCCACCGCCCCGCCGCAGAGGCGGGTGCGGCGCCCAGCTTCGAGGCGGTCGCCAAGCCGGTGAAGGCCGGCGAGGCGGAGCTTGCCCGCAATCCTCGTTCGCGTTCCGCCACCCTGCGCGTCGCCCGGCGCACGGAGGCCAGTGCCTGGGCCCCGAAAGGTCTTTCCTCATGATCGCGCAGCGTTTTCGCTCGATCGGCTGGGTTGCCGGCTGTGCCGCCGCCGCCCTCTGCTGTTATCTCGCCTCCCAGTCGGTGGCGACGGAGCGGGCAGCACTCGCCCGCGTCGATCGCGAGATCGCGTCTGCGGGCAGCGACATTCGCCGCCTGAACACGGAAATCGCGGCGCGCGGCCGCATGGGCCAGATCGAGCGCTGGAATACCGAGGTGCTGGCCCTCCAGGCGCCCGCCCCGGGCCAGTTCGTGGCCGATGAGGTGCAGCTTGCCAGCCTTGCCGGCGGCAAGGGGCTGGATCTGGATCCCGCGATCGTCGCGTCGAAGGGCGCTGTGCGCAACGTCTCCTATGAGGGTGGCGCTCCGCAGCCGTCCGCTCCGGCCGATGTGGCGCCCGCGCCCGTATCCACAGCGCAGCCGCTGCTTCGCACCGCCACCTTCGTGCGCCCGAAGCCGGCCGTGCTCGAGGTGCCCGACAGTGCGATCCTGAAAGCGAGCGTGGTGCACACCAAGCCGTTCGCGCTGGATCTCGATGCCGATGCGGCCACTCCCGTTCCGACAAGGGCGGCCGACGCCCCGGCGCCGAAGGTGGCGGCGCCCGCTCCGGCGCCGAAGGCCGTCGAAAAGAAGGTGGCCGCAGCGCCGAAGGCGAAGCCCGACGCGGCAAGGCCCGTGACCGTCGCGGCCAGGGCCGTTCCGGCTGCCGCCGCCAGGGTGGAAGCCAAGGTGGCCGCCAAGGTAGGCAAGGCCGCGCCGGCCACGCTGACGGCCAGCCTGCTGCCGTCTGATCTCGGCAAGCTCATCGCCGCCGAGAAGAAGAGCGCCAAGCCCGCTCGCGCCCCGGCCGATCGGTGAACGTACAGACCACGATCCGAACCGAAACCGTGCATCGGCCGCTGTTCCGCGCGCCCGAGCCCACATCCGCGCCCGCCCGCCTCCAGCAATCGCATTTCCGCCTGATGGTGGTGATGATGCTGTTCATGCTGGTGACGCTGGCGGTGGCGCTCCGGCTGATGCAGTTCGCGATCTTCGGGGACGGGGAGAGCGCGCGCGTCTCCGCGCCCGTTTCCGCCCGCGCCGATATCGTCGATCGCAATGGCGTCCCGCTGGCGACGACGATCAAGGCATGGTCGATCGCGATCAATCCGCAGACCGTGCTGGGCGACAAGAATCAGCTCGCGCGCGATCTGGCGGCACTCATCCCGGAAAAGAGCGAGGCCGACTATCGGCGTATCCTCTTCTCGAAGAAGAAGTTCGTCTATCTGAAGGAAGAGGCTGTCCCAGCGCTCGTCGCCCGCGTCCACGCGCTGGGTGAGCCGGCGATCATGGAATTGCGTGTGCCCGAGCGCCTCTATCCGCAGGCTGCACTGGCCGGCCATCTGCTCGGCTATTCGCAGATGGTGGCCGATGCCAAGGGCAAGGAAGAGCTGACCGGCATCGGCGTGGAGCGCTTCTTCGACAAGCAGCTTTCGGCCGGCGAAACCGTCCAGCTTTCGATCGACACGCGCGTGCAGGCCGCGCTGGAGAGCGAGATTGCGCGCCGCATCGCGGAGACGTCCGCCGCCGGTGGCGCGGGCGTGATCCTCGACATGCGCACCGGCGAAGTGATGGCGCTTGCCTCGCTGCCGGACATCAATCCCAATTCGCACGCCCACTACAGCAATGCCGATATGGCCAATAAGGTGACCCAGTCTGCATTCGAGCTGGGCTCGACCTTCAAGATGCTCACCTTCGCCAACGCGATCGAGCATGGCGTGCTCAGCGATTTCCGCCAGACGTGGGATGTGACGCACCCGATCATGATCGGCGGCCACCAGATCCACGATGACGAGCCGATGCACCGCGCGATCACCACGCCCGAGGTGATGACCTTCTCGTCCAATATCGGCACGGCCAAGATCGCGGAGCTGATCGGGGAGGACCGGATCAAGGCCTTCTTCCGCGAACTGGGCTTCTTCGATCGCACCAGCATCGAACTGCGCGAGCGCGGCGCGCCGATCCTCCCGCGCGATTGGGGCCGTTCCACGATCATGACGACCGCCTTCGGTCATGGCATTGCGGTGACGCCGCTGCATCTGGCGCAGGCCTATGCCGCGATCGCCAATGGCGGCGTCTTCCATCCGGCCACGCTGGTGAAGCGCAAGCCGGGTGAGGCGATCCCCGGCAAGCGCGTGATCTCGGAAGCGACGAGCGCGCGGATCCGCCAGCTCATGCGCCTCGTCGTGCTCCAGGGCACCGGCACCAATGCCGATGCGCCGGGCCTGCGCGTCGGTGGCAAGACCGGCACGGCCGAAAAGGTCGTGAACGGCCGCTATGTGAAGAATGCCAACGTCACCACCTTTTCGGGCGCCTTCCCGATGGAAGATCCGCGCTATGTGGTGGTGGTGGTGATGGACGATGCCAAGGCGATCAAGGCGGCGCCGGGTGTGCAGAGCACCTATGGCTTCAAGACGGCGGGCTGGATGACGGCTCCGCTTGCCAAAAGGGTGATTCGTCGCGTCGGCCCCCTGCTCGGCGTGCGGCCGGAGTTGAACCGCGATATCGACGTGTCCGATCTGATGCCGCTGATCCTCGAGAAGAAGGTGCCCGGCAAGAATGCGTATGAATGAGCTGTTCGACGGGCTTCTGATCGGATCGCAGCCTGGCGCCGACGCCCGCGTCACCGGCTTTGCGATCGACAGCCGCAAGGTGGCGCCGGGCACCGTCTTCGGCGCCTTTCGCGGCGTGGTGCAGAATGGCGAGGATTATATCCCCGCCGCCATCGCCGCGGGTGCCGTCGCCGTCGTGGCGCGGCCCGAGGCGATCGTGGAGGGCGCGATCCATATCGCCGAGGCGGAGCCCCGCCGCGCCTTCGCGCGCGCCGCTGCGAAATTCTTCGCGCCTTTCCCCGATACGGTCGTCGCCGTCACCGGCACGAACGGCAAGACATCCACGGTGGAGCTGGCCCGCCAGCTCTGGCGGATGGCGGGCTTTCACGCCGCCTCGATCGGCACGCTCGGCGTCACCACGTCCGATGAAAGCGTGTCGACCGGCCTCACCACGCCGGACATCGTCACTTTCCTGTCGAATGTCGCCGGGCTCCGGCGCGAAGGCGTGAGCCACGTCGCGTTCGAGGCATCCAGCCACGGCCTCTCCCAGTTCCGGACGGAAGGCCTGCCCGTGATGGCGGGCGCCTTCACCAATCTCAGCCGCGATCATCTCGATTATCACGGCACGATGGAGGCCTATCTGGAGGCCAAGCTGCGCCTCTTCTCCGAGGTGATCGTGCCGGGTGGCACGGCCGTTATCTGGATGGACGATGCCCATGCGCCGCGCGTTGCCGAAATCGCGGCCGAACGCGGTATTCGGGTGCTGGGCGTCGGCGCGGCGGGCGATGGGCTGCGGCTGGTGAAGCGCGAGCCCACCCAGCTCGGCCAGACGCTGACGATCGAGGCGGAAGGCGCCACCCATATCGTGAAGCTGCCTCTGATTGGTGCCTATCAGGCGGCCAATGCGCTGACGGCGGCGGGGCTGGTCTGGGCCACGGGCGGTGATCTGAAGGCTACGCTGGGGGCGCTCGGCCGCGTCCAGCCGGTGCGTGGCCGGCTGGAGCGCGCGGCGATCAGCAAGGCGGGCGCCCCCATCTATGTCGATTATGCGCATACGCCGGACGGGCTGGAGGCGGCGATCGCGGCGCTGCGCCCCCATGTCGCCGGCCGGCTGATCGTGCTGTTCGGTGCGGGCGGCGATCGCGACAAGGGCAAGCGCCCGCAGATGGCGGCCATCGCCGCGCGCTTCGGCGATCATGTGATCGTCACCGACGACAACCCCCGCACCGAGGATCCCGCCGCCATCCGCCGTGATGTGATGGCCGGCGCGCCAGATGCGATCGAGATCGGCGATCGGCGCACGGCCATCGCCGCCGCCATCGCGGAGGCGGGGGCGGACGATATCGTGCTGCTCGCCGGCAAGGGCCACGAGCAGGGCCAGATCGTGGGAGATCGCGTGCTTCCCTTCGATGATGTGCAGGTGGCGCGCGAATGTGCGGGCTGAGCGTTCCGCTTGAGGCCAGTCTTTCGACTTCGCCCGGCGCGAAGGGGGCCTTCCTTTCCATTTTCCCCGAGCCCGTCGAAGCACGGCCTGCGTGCGCAGAGGTCCAACGATGACCCGCTGGACATCCGCGGCCATCGCCGCCGCCACCGGCGGCGCGGCTTCCGCCGATTTCGCCATCACCGGCGTCGCCTTCGATAGCCGCGAGGTGGGGCCGGGCGATCTGTTCGTGGCCCTGAAGGGCGAGGCGACCGACGGCCATCGTTTCGTGGCGCAGGCCTTCGCGCAGGGTGCGGCGGGCGCGCTGGTTTCCGAGCCTGTCGAAGGCCCCCATGTCCGCGTGGCCGATACGGCACGCGCGCTGGATGCTCTGGGCGCCGCCTCGCGCGCGCGGATGATGGGGCGCGTGATCGGTGTAACGGGATCGGTCGGCAAGACGAGCGTGAAGGAAGCCCTGTTCGCGGCGCTCGATCGCTCGTCGCCGGGCCGCGCGCACCGCAGCCTGAAAAGCTACAACAATCATGTCGGCGTGCCGCTCAGCCTCGCGCGCATGCCGCAGCGCACGCACTATGGCATCTTCGAGATGGGGATGAACCATGCCGGCGAGCTTTCGCAGCTCACCCGGCTCGTCCGCCCGCATGTCGCGATCGTCACGGCGGTGGCGCTCGCCCATGGCGCCTTCTTCGCCGACGAAAGCGCGATCGCGGACGCCAAGGGAGAGATTTTCGAGGGGCTGGAGCCGCACGGCACCGCGATCATCCCTTATGATAGCCCGCATCGCGATCGCCTGATCGCGGCCGCGCGGCCTTTCGCGTCGGAAATCGTCACCTTCGGGCGCGACAAGGCGGCCGATGTCTGGGCCCGTGAATCGATCGGCCAGCCGGCGGGCACGCTGATCGTGACGCGGCTGCGCGATGCCGAGCTGACCTTCACCCTTTCCCAGCCCGGCGATCACTGGGTATCGAATGCGCTCGCCATCCTCGCCGCGGTGGAGGCCGTGGGCGGGGATCTCACGGCGGCGGGCCTCGCCCTTGCCGAACTGCCGGGGCTGGCGGGTCGCGGCCGGCGCCTGCCCGTGCCGCTGCCGGAGGGCGAGGCGCTGCTGATCGACGAGGCCTATAATGCCAATCCGGCCTCGATGCGGGCGACTCTCGCCGTTCTGGGGCAGGAAAAGGCCGCGCGGCGGATCGCCATCCTGGGATCGATGCGGGAGCTTGGCCCGGCGGAAGCGCGCGAGCATGCCGCGCTGGCCGATCCGATCGCCGCCGCCAACGTCGATTTCGCGCTGCTCGTCGGATCGGAGATGGCCCCGCTTGCGGACGCGCTTGAGGGACGGATCGATTTCGCGCATGTGGCCGACGCCGCCGCCGCGGCGACCACGGCCCGGGGGCTGATCGGTGTCGGCGACGCAATACTCGTCAAGGGATCCAATTCCGTGGGGCTGGCGCGCGTCGTGAGCGCGCTGGCAGGGACCGTTTAACCATGCTGTACGTGCTCGCCGAAACGCTCGGCTTTCCACATATTCTGAATCTTATCCGCTACATCACCTTCCGCGCGGGGGCGGCGGCGATGACGGCGCTGTTCCTCGGCCTGCTGATCGGGCCGCGCTTCATCGGCTGGCTGCGGGTGAAGCAGGGCAAGGGCCAGCCGATTCGCGCGGATGGGCCGCAGACGCATCTCAAGAAGGCCGGCACGCCCACGATGGGCGGGCTGATGATCCTCACCACCGTCACCGTCTCGATGCTGCTGTGGATGAATCTGAACAACCGTTACGTCTGGGCCTGCATGCTCGTGACGCTCGGTTTCGGCCTGATCGGATTCCTCGACGATTATGACAAGGTGACGAAGCGCAGCCATGCCGGCCTATCCGGCAAGATGCGCCTCGCCATGGAATTCGCGATCGCGGGCGTGGCCGCCTGGATCATCACCAGCGGCAACAGCACAATCCTGTATCTGCCCTTCTACAGCGGCCCGGTGGTGGATCTGGGGCCGCTCTACATCTTCTTCGCGGCCTTCATCATCGTGGGCTTCGGCAATGCGGTGAACCTGACGGACGGGCTGGATGGCCTCGCCACGATGCCGGTGGTGATCGCCAGCCTCGCTTTCTTCGTCATCAGCTACATGGTCGGCAACATCAAGTTCGCGACCTATCTGGGCATTCCCCATGTTCCCGGCGCGGGCGATCTCACGATCCTGACGGCGGCTATCATCGGTGGCGGCCTCGCCTTCCTGTGGTTCAACGCGCCGCCTGCGGCGGTGTTCATGGGCGATACGGGCAGCCTTGCGCTGGGCGGCGCGCTGGGTGCGATCGCCGTGACCGCGCATCACGAAATCGTGCTGCTGATCGTCGGCGGCCTCTTCGTGCTGGAGACGGTATCGGTGATCCTGCAGGTGTTCTTCTACAAGCGCACCGGCAAGCGCATCTTCCGCATGGCGCCGATCCACCATCATTTCGAGCAATTGGGCTGGAGCGAGCCGACCGTGGTGATCCGCTTCTGGATCATCAGCTTCGTGCTGGCACTCGCCGGCCTCGCCACGTTGAAGCTGCGGTGATCACGTCTCCGGCCTTTGCGGGGAAGCGCTATGCCGTGCTCGGCCTTGCCCGTTCGGGCCTGGCCACGGTGGAAGCGCTGCTCGCCTCCGGCGCCGAAGTGACGGCATGGGATGGCAAGGAGGAGGCCCGCGCCAAGGCGCCCGCGGGCGCCACCTTCGCCGATCCCATGGAAATCGATCTGGCGGGCTATGATGCGGTGATCGTCTCGCCCGGCGTGCCGCTCAACCGGCATCCGATCGTCGCGCACGCGCACAAGGCGCATGTGCCGATCATCGGCGATATCGAGCTGTTCGCGCAGGCCCGCGCGAGCCTGCTGCCGCATCGCGTGGTCGGCATCACCGGCACCAACGGCAAGTCGACCACGACGGCGCTGATCACGCATATCCTTGAAACGGCGGGCGTGCCGACGCTGATGGGTGGCAATATCGGCCTGCCGATCCTCTCGCGCGATCCGCTGCCGGAGGGCGGCGTCTATGTGCTGGAGCTTTCCAGCTACCAGATCGATCTGACCTATACGCTCGACTGCGACGTGGCGGTGCTCACCAACATCACGCCCGACCATCTCGATCGCTATGACGGGTTCGAGGGCTATGCGGCCTCCAAGGCGCGCCTATTCTCGATGCAGGGTGAGGGGCATGCGGCTGTTGTCGATGCCTATTCCGAGGCCGAATATGCGGTGTTGGACGATGCGCCCGATGGCCTTGGCTTCATGCTGAGCGATGAGGTGGCGATCGGCGATCAGGCGAACTGGCCGGCGCTTCAGGGGCCGCATAATGCGCAGAACGTCCGCTGTGCGCTCGCGACCTGCCGGATCCTCGGCCTGGAAGGGGAGGCGATCGAGCGGGGCCTGCGCACTTATCCCGGCCTGCCGCACCGGATGGAGCGCGTCGCCGAAGTGAATGGCGTGCTGTTCGTGAATGACAGCAAGGCCACCAACGCCACCGCGACAGCCCCTGCGCTTGCCGCCTACCCACTTATCCACTGGATTCTGGGGGGGCTGCCCAAGACGGACGATCTGGACGATTGCGCGCCGCACTTCGATCATGTCGTAAAGGGCTACACGATCGGAGACGCGGGGCCGATGTTCGCCCGGATCCTGAAGGAGGCCGGCAAGCCTGTCGAGGAGAGCGGCACGCTCGAGGCCGCCGTGCGCGCGGCCGCGGCCATCGCCCGACCCGGCGAGGTGGTGATGCTGTCGCCCGCCTGCGCGAGCTTCGATCAGTTCAAGGATTATGAAGCGCGCGGGGTGGCCTTCCGCGATGCGGTGGCGGCTCTGTGAGTGGCGGGGGAGCGTAACCAGTGGCATCCGTGATCCTCGATCCCCCTCCCGCGCCGCGCCGCCCGGTGCCGGCGAAGCGCCGTGGCGACCGGTTCGGCCGTGGCGACCGCTCGGCGCTGGCCGTATGGTTCTGGGAGATTGATCGCGTCCTGCTGGCGCTCGTCACCTTGCTGATCGGCATCGGCCTGATCGCGGTGGCCGCCGCCGCGCCCGCCGCCGCGCACCGCTATTCCGATGCAACGCACACGATGCCGACCCTCTATTATTTCTGGCGGCAGATCATGTGGACGGCGCTGGCCGTGCCGGTGCTGATCGCCACGTCGATGCTGCCCAAGGATGTCGCGCGCAAGCTGGCGCTGGCCGGCGCCGCCATCTTCACTTTGCTGCTGATCCTCGTGCCGATACTGGGCGGCGCGGAGAAGAATGGCGCCCAGCGCTGGATCTTCTTCGGCCCCATCCAGGTGCAGCCGTCCGAATTCCTGAAGCCGATGTTCGTGGTGGCGGTGGCGTGGATGCTTTCGCTGCGCAACCGCGATCAGAAGCTGCCGGTGGTGCCGATGACGTTCGCCTATCTCGCGCTGATCGGCGGCTTCCTGATGAAGCAGCCCGATCTGGGCCAGACCGTGATCTTCGCCAGCGTCTGGCTGTGCCTGCTCACGCTTTCCGGCTTCCCGCTGAAATGGCTGGGCGCGATCGGCGCGGCGGGCGTCGCGGCGCTGGGCCTCGCCTACATGTTCTATTCGGTCGCGCGCACCCGCATCGATGGCTTCCTGAAGATCGGCGATGCGGGCAAGGCGATCGATTCCTATCAGGTGGAAAGCGCCTACAACACGCTCACCAATGGCGGCCTCGTCGGCATGGGGCCGGGGGCGGGGATCATGAAGTTCCGCCTGCCGGAGCCGCACACCGATTATATCTTCTCCGTGATCGGCGAGGAATTCGGGCTGATCGCCTGCCTCGCCATCGCACTGATCTATCTCGCCATCGTCATGCGCGTGTTCCTCAAGCTGCTACACGAGGAGGATGAGTTCCTGTTCTTCGCCAGCGCCGGCCTGGTGACCCAGTTCGGGCTTCAGGCGTTGATCAACATGATGGTCAACGTCCACCTCGCGCCCTCCAAGGGCATGACGCTGCCGTTCATCTCCTACGGCGGATCGTCGATGATCGCGCTCAGCCTGGGCTTCGGCCTGCTGCTCGCCTTCACCCGCAAGAATCCCTATCTGAGCCGCTCGCCCTATATCGTGACCTGGAATAGCGGCGTCGGCAGCGTGGAGCGGCCGCAAAGATGAGCGTGATGCGCCATTTCGTGCTCGCCGCAGGCGGGACGGGCGGCCATATGGTGCCGGCCCACGCGCTGGCGGCGGAGTTGACGGCGCGCGGCCACCATGTCGCGCTCATCACGGACGAACGCGGCGCGCGCATCCCTGCCCTGTTCGAGGGGGTGGAAACGCATGTGATGCCGGCCGGCAGGATCGCCGGCGGGCCGATCGGCTGGCTCAAGGCGTGGGGCGGCATTCGTGCCGGCCGGGCGATGGCGCGGCGCCTGTATCAGGGTTTCCAGCCCACCGCCGTGGTCGGCTTCGGCGGCTATCCCTCGCTGCCCGCTTTGCTCGGCGCGATGAAGGACGGCATCCCCACCGTGATCCACGAGCAGAATGCGGTGCTCGGCCGGGTCAACCGGCTGCTGGCCGGCCGCGTGGCGGCGATCGCCACCGCCTATCCCACCGTCGATCGGCTGAAGCCTAAATATCGCAAGAAGACGCATCTCGTTGGCAATCCCGTGCGCGAAATCGTCAAGGCGATCGGCGAGCGCCCTTTCCCCGCGATAGAGGAGGACGGGCCGTTCCGCATCCTCGTCACCGGCGGCAGCCAGGGGGCGACGATCCTGTCGACGGTGGTGCCGGATGGCCTGGGCCTGTTGCCCGATGCGATCCGGATGCGGCTCCAGATCGTCCAGCAATGCCGGCCGGAGGACATAGACGGCCCCCGCGCGCGCTATCAGGAGCTTGGCATTCCGGCGGAACTGGCCACGTATCTGGAGGATCTGCCCGCGATTCTCGATCGCTCGCATCTCGTGATCGCGCGCGCGGGCGCCTCCACGATCGCGGAGCTGACGGTGGCGGGGCGCCCGGCCATCCTCGTGCCGCTGCCCAGTGCGATGGACGATCACCAGACCTGGAATGCGCGCGAGATGGCGGCCGAGGGGGGCGCGCGGATGATCCCGCAGAGCCAGTTCACGCCGAAGGAACTGGCGCGCCAGATGGAGGCGCTGCTGGGCGATCCGGAAGCGCTCATCGCCGCCGCGCATCGCGCCAAATCCTGCGGATTGCCGCGCGCGACCGAGGATCTCGCCGATCTGGTCGAGAGCTTCGGGCGAACGCCGGTAATGGACGCGATCGACGATGATATTCGCGGCGGACATGGGGCGCCGGCCGGCGCCTCGCTGGCTATGGGAAGGAGTTCCTCTTGAAGGGTGTTGCGACCGATATCGGCACGATCCATTTCATCGGGATCGGCGGCATCGGCATGTCCGGCATCGCCGAGGTGATGCACAATCTGGGCTATAAGGTGCAGGGCTCCGATGTGGCCGAAGGCTATGTCGTGGAAGGCCTGCGCGCCAAGGGCATCCCCGTCGCGATCGGGCACAAGGCCGATAATCTGGGCGATGCCGCCGTCGTCGTCACCTCCACCGCGATCAAGCGCGGCAATCCGGAGGTGGAGCTGGCGCTGGAGACGCGCGTGCCCGTGGTGCGCCGTGCCGAGATGCTGGCCGAGCTGATGCGCCTGAAATCCACCGTCGCGGTGGCGGGCACGCACGGCAAGACGACCACCACATCGATGATCGCGGCCCTGCTGGATGCGGGTGGCGTGGACCCGACCGTCATCAATGGCGGCATCATCAACAGCTATGGCTCCAACGCCCGCTTGGGCGCGTCCGACTGGATGGTGGTGGAGGCGGACGAGAGCGACGGCAGCTTCCTGCGCCTGGACGGCACGATCGCGGTCGTCACCAATATCGATCCCGAGCATCTCGATCATTATGGCTCGTTCGACAAGGTGAAGGACAGCTTCGTCGAGTTCGTCGAGAATGTGCCCTTCTACGGCGCGGCCCTGCTGTGCATCGATCATCCGGAGGTGCAGGCGATCATCCCGCGCGTGCGCGATCGCAAGGTCGTCACTTATGGTTTTTCGGCGCAGGCCGACGTGCGCGGCGTGAACGTGACGCCGGTTCCGGGTGGCAATCGTTTCGAGGCGATCATCCGGAACCGCGACGGCACGACCCGTTCGATCGAGAATATCGAGCTGCCCATGCCCGGCCGCCACAATGTGCAGAATGCGCTGGCGGCGATCGGCGTCGCGCTGGAACTGGGCGTCACGGATGACGTGATCCGCACCGGCTTTTCGAAGTTCGGCGGCGTGAAGAGGCGCTTCACCAAGGTGGGCGAGGTGGCGCTGGCAGGTGGCCCCGTCACGATCATCGACGATTACGGCCATCATCCGGTGGAGATCAAAGCCGTGCTGTCCGCCGCCACGGAGGGCGCGCGCGGCCGCGTGATCGCCGTTGTCCAGCCGCATCGCTTCACCCGGCTGCGTGATCTGATGTCCGATTTCCAGAGCGCCTTCAATGAGGCCGATATCGTCTATGTGGCGCCCGTCTATCCGGCCGGCGAGCAGCCGATCGAGGGCGTGGATACCGATGCGCTGGTGGATGGGCTGAAGCAGCGCGGCCATCGCGCCGCGCAGGCCATCGCAGGCCCCGAGGCGCTGGCTCAGGCGCTCGCGGAGACGGTGCGGCCGGACGACATGGTCGTCTGCCTGGGCGCGGGCGACATCACCAAGTGGGCGGCGGGCCTGGCCGACGCGATCAAGGCGGCGCGCGCATGAACGAACTGATGAAATCGATGATCGCCTTTCAGGAACAGGCGCTGGAGATGCAGCGCCAGCAGATCGCGATGGCCAGCCGGATGATGGAGGCCGGCCGCGATGCCGTCTCCGCGCAGAAGCAGGGCATGGCCGCGCTGGAAGCGGGTACGAAGGCGTGGAAAAGCTGGATCGATCTGTGGTTGGTCAAGCCGTGAGCCTCGTCGCGCCTGTCCCCGCCGTCGCGCTGCCGCCGCTGGCCGGCACGGCCGAGGCCGGCGGCTCGCTCGCGGATTTCATCTGGTTCCGCACGGGCGGCCCGGCGGAGTGGCTGGTGCGCCCGGCCGATACGGCGGATCTCGCGCGCTTCCTCGCCGCGCTCGATCCGGCGGTGCCGGTCCTTCCCGTGGGTGTCGGCTCCAATCTGATCGTCCGCGACGGGGGCGTGCCGGGCGTGGTTGTGCGTCTGCCCAAGGCGTTCGCACGCGTGGTGGCGGAGCCGGGCAACCGCGTGCGCGCGGGCGGGGCGGCGATGGGCATCACCGTCGCCAGCGCCGCGCGCGATGCGGGCATTGCGGGCATGGAATTCCTGCGTGGCATTCCGGGCACGGTCGGCGGCGCGGTGCGCATGAATGCGGGCGCCTATGGCCGCGACGCGAGCAACATCCTCGTCGAGGCGACCCTTGTGCTGCGCGACGGCAGCGTCGAGCGGTGGGAGGCCGAAAAGCTCGGCTACACCTATCGCCATTCGGATGTGCCGGCCGGCGCCGTGGTGGTGGAGGCGCTGTTTCAGGGTACGCCCGGCGATCCGAAGGAGATCGGCGCCGAAATGGACCGCATCGCCGCCGAGCGGGAGGCGAGCCAGCCGCTGCGCAGCCGCACGGGCGGATCGACGTTCAAGAATCCGCACGGGCACAAGGCCTGGCAGCTGATCGACGAGGCGGGCTGCCGGGGCCTGCGGCGCGGGGACGCGCAGGTTTCGGAAAAACATACGAACTTCCTGCTCAATCTCGACAAGGCCAGCTCCGCCGACATCGAGGCGCTGGGTGAGGAGGTGCGCGCGAAAGTGAAGGCGAAGAGCGGCGTGGAACTGGAATGGGAAATTCAGCGCGTGGGGGTGTCCGCATGACCCTCCACGTCGCGGTCCTGATGGGCGGCTGGTCGGCCGAGCGCGAGGTGAGCCTCGTCTCCGGAGAGGGCGTCGCCAAGGCATGTGAGAGCCTCGGCCATCGCGTCACGCGGATCGATATGGGCCGCGATGTCGCGCTGCGCCTGGCGGAGGCCGCGCCGGACGTGGTGTTCAATGCGCTCCACGGCACGCCCGGTGAGGATGGCACCGTGCAGGGGATGCTGGAGCTGATGGGCCTTGCCTATACCCATTCCGGCCTCGCCACCTCCGTCATCGCGATCGACAAGGAACTGACCAAGCAGGCGCTGGTGCCGCACGGCGTCCGCATGCCGGTGGGAACGATCGTGAAATCGGAAAGCCTGTATCAGCGCGATCCGATCGCGCGGCCCTATGTGCTGAAGCCCCTCAACGAAGGCTCGTCCGTGGGCGTCGCCATCGTCACGCGCGAGGGCAATTATGGCGATCCGATCGCGCGCGAGGCGGCCGGCCCCTGGCAGACGTTCGATTCGTTGCTGGCGGAACCATATATCAGGGGGCGCGAGCTGACCGTCTCCGTGCTGGATACGGCCGAAGGCCCGCGCGCGCTGGGCATTACCGAGCTGATCCCGAAGAATGGCTGGTATGATTATGACGCCAAATATACCGATGGGCTGACGACGCATGTCTGCCCGGCGGAGAATATTCCGGCCGATGTCGCGGCCTCGATGCTGGCCATGTCGATCGAATCCCACCGCCTGCTCGGTTGCAAGGGCGTCTCGCGCGCCGATTTCCGCTGGGATGACGAACAGGGCGAGGCGGGCCTCTATCTGCTGGAGGTGAATACCCAGCCGGGCATGACGCCGCTGAGCCTGGTGCCCGAACAGGCGCGCGCGATCGGCATGTCCTATGAGGCGCTGGTGCAGACGATCATCGACGAAGCCCTGGCGAGGAAGGCCCCCCGGTGAGCGCGAAGGCGGCCCCCAAGCGCCCGCGCGCACGGCCGGCGACCAGCGCCGCCCGCCGTGCGCCGGCGCGCGTGCGGCCGCCCGCGCGCACAGCATCGCCGGGGGCCGGCGCGATGATCGGCAAGGCTTTGGCCTCGCTGCCGCTGCCGGATGGCTTCCTGCGCGGCCTGGGCAACTGGACGCTGGGCCTGCTGCTGGCGGGCGGCATCGTCGCCGGCGTGGTGGCGATGGGGGTGCCGGGCATGATCGGCATGGCGCTTTCGCATGCCATCGGGCGGGCCGGCTTCGTCGTGCGCACGATCGAGGTGAACGGCCGCACCCATGTCGATCGTGATGCCGTCTATCGCGTGGCGATGGATTCGCGCGGGCAGGATATGCCGCTGGTGGATCTTTCCGGCATTCGCCAGTCGCTGCTGGGCCTTGCCTGGGTGGAGGATGCGCGCGTTTCCCGCCGCCTGCCCGATACGCTGATCGTCGATATCGTCGAGCGCAGGCCGGCCGGCGTCTGGCAGCATGATTACAAGCTTTCGCTGATCGATATGGCTGGCCGCGTGATCGCGCCGGTCGGCCCGTCCTCGCCGCTCGATCAATTGCCCCTCGTGATCGGCCCGGATGCCAATCTGCATGCGGGCGAATTCGCCGCGCTGATCGCCACCCAGCCGGTGCTCAAGCCCCTGATCGAGGGGGCGACATGGATTGGCGGGCGCCGCTGGGACGTTCGCTTCCAGTCTGGCGAGACGCTGATGCTGCCCGAGGGCGATCAGGCGGCGCGCGATGCCTTCGCCCTCTTCGCGCGCAAGGATAGCGAGGCGCGGCTGCTGGGGCAGGGGATCGTCCGCTTCGATATGCGCGTGCCGGATCGGATGGTGGTCCGGATGTCCAGCGAACCGGGCGCCAAGGTCACCCCGCCCCAACCCGCGAACCAGATATAGGATGTCAGTACGAGGCACGAGTGATGGCCCAGACGCGTAGCGAAGGATTGATCACGGCGCTGGATATCGGCTCGTCCAAGGTGGCGGCGCTGATCGCGCAGCCCACGCCTGACGGGCTGATGGTGCTCGGCACCGGCCAGCGCGAGAGCCGGGGGATAAGGCGCGGCTATATCGCCGACATGGGCGCCACCGAAGGCGCCGTGCGGGAGGCGGTGGAGCAGGCCGAGCGGATCGCGCGCACCCAGATCGACGAGACCTGGCTCAGCTTCTCGGCCGGCGGCCTCGTCTCCGATGTCGCCTCGGTGGAGGTGGATCTGGGCGGGCAGCGCATCGCCCAGCAGGATATCGATGATCTGCTGATGGCGGGCCGCCGATCGATCGATCCGGACGGGCGCATGGTGCTGCATGCCCAGCCCACGCTCTATACGCTGGATGGGCTGAAAGGCGTGAAGAACCCTCTCGGCCTCCATGCCGACAGGCTGGGCGTGGATATTCACGTGGTGGTCGCGGAGCCTTCGCCGGTCCGCAATCTGGATCTGTGCGTCCGCTCCGCGCACCTCGCCGTGCGCCAGATCGTGGCGAGCCCGATCGCCACCGCCATGTCCTGCCTGTCTGCCGAGGAGCGCGAACTGGGTGTGGCGCTGGTGGAACTGGGGGCGGAGGTGACGAACGTCTCGCTGTTCGCGGGCGGCCTGCTCGTGGGCCTCGCCTCGCTGCCGCTGGGGGCGGCCGATATCACCGATGATATCGCCTCCGCCTTCGGCACGCGCCGGGCGCAGGCGGAGCGGATGAAATGCTTTCACGGCAGCGCGCAGACATCCCCGCGCGACAATCACGAGATGATCGAGGTGGCGCCGCTCTCCGGGGAGCAGGATGCGGGTGAGGCGCCCCGCATCACGCGCGCGCAGCTCATCTCGATCATCCGCCTGCGGCTGGAACATATCTTCAATGCGATCGAAGGCTCGCTCAAGAGCCTGGGCTTCGTCGGCCCGGTCGGGCGACAGGTGGTGCTCACCGGCGGCGGCGCCGAGCTGAAGGGCATCGCCGATTATGCGCAAGGGGTGCTTGGCCGGGCCGTCCGCATCGGCCGGCCGCGCGGATTGATCGGTCTGCCCGAGGCGCATAGCGGTCCGGCTTTCTCCACGCTCGCCGGTCTCGTACAATTCGCCGCGTCGGATCCCATCGATCTGCGCCCGGCGGCCGCCCCGCAGACGATCGTCAAGCTGTCGCCCGGCAATCTGGTCCAGCGGCTGCTGTCGGTCGTGAAGAGCGGCTCGTTCTGATGCGAACAAGTCTGTGGATAAACCGTGGTTAATTTCACAGAAATTGCTCGCGCGAAGTGGCCGAGTCTGTCAGATTCGGTGTAATCGGCGGTGAGCCGCCCGTCTGTTTAAGGTACGCCCCATGACCATCGAATTCCTTCGGCCGGAAATCGACGAACTCAAGCCCCGCATCAGCGTGATCGGCGTCGGCGGCGCCGGCGGCAATGCGGTTGCGAACATGATCGCCGCCGAAGTGCAGGGCGTCGACTTCATCGTCGCCAACACGGACGCGCAGGCGCTGAACGCCTCGCCCGCCGAACAGCGCATCCAGCTGGGCCTGAAGATCACGCAGGGTCTTGGCGCGGGCTCCCGTCCCGAGATCGGCCGTGCGGCCGCCGAAGAGACGATGGATCAGGTGGAAAAGGCGCTGGAAGGCGCACACATGTGCTTCATCGCGGCCGGCATGGGCGGTGGCACGGGCACGGGCGCGGCGCCCGTGATCGCCAAGGCGGCGCGCGAGCGCGGTATCCTCACGGTGGGCGTCGTCACCAAGCCGTTCAGCTTCGAGGGCAATCGCCGGATGAAATCGGCCGATGCCGGCATCACCGAGCTGCAGAAGCATGTCGATACGCTGATCGTCATTCCCAACCAGAATCTGTTCCTGATCGCCAATCCGAACACGACCTTCAAGGAAGCGTTCCTGATGGCCGACGAGGTGTTGCAGCAGGGCGTGCGCGGCATCACGGATCTGATGGTGATGCCGGGCCTCATCAACCTCGATTTCGCGGACGTCCGCTCCGTCATGTCCGAAATGGGCAAGGCGATGATGGGCACGGGCGAGGCCGGCGGCGACAATCGCGCGATCGAGGCGGCCGAGAAGGCGATCGCCAATCCGCTGCTGGATGGCGTGAGCATGAAGGGCGCCAAGGGCGTGATCGTTTCGATCACCGGGGGCGAGGATATGCGCCTCATGGAGGTGGACGAGGCCGCGAACCACATTCGCGAACTGGTCGATCCCGATGCCAACATCATCTGGGGCTCCGCCTTCAACAGCGAGCTGGACGGCCGCATCCGCGTCTCCGTGGTGGCGACGGGGATCGAGGCCGGCGAGCTTGGGGCATCCGCGCCCGAGCCCAGCAAGCTCTTCAGCTTCCCGCCGCGCAGCCGCGCCGAGGCTCGCCCGCCTGCCGGCGAAGCGCCGTCCGCGCCGACGCCTCCCGCGCCGCCCGCGCCCGAGGCCAGCGTGGAGGCTCCCGCGCCGGAGCCGGCGCAGCCGGCCCCGACCGCCATTAATGACGAGCAGGATGAACTGATCCTCGGTGAGCCCGAGCAGCCGGTCGCCGCGGCGCCGGCTCCCGTGCAGAGCCAGCCCGCTCCGGCCGTCGAGCCGACGCCGATTGCCGCCGGCCCGCGCCGCTGGCTGCGGCAGGAGCGCAGCGAGGCGCCCCGCCCGGTTCCCGCGCGTGAGGGCGGCACCCTGTTCGAACGCATGTCGAGCATCGCTCGCGGTTCCGCCAAGGTGGGCAATGACGATGACGAGGAGGAAGGCTCCTCGGATCCGCTCGATATTCCGCGTTTCCTGAACCGCCAGAACAACCAGTAAGAGCGCGGATCGCACGCTTCCGTCTCCCCGGCCTGTCGGGGAGACGGGGTGGCCCTGATGCTGGTGGCGGTGCGCATCCCGCTCGTCCCGCATCGCGCTCGTTTCGGCTTTCGTCCCGCGCCTTGTTCATCGCCGGGCCGGGCAATCCCCATTAAGGGCCGGGCGATGCGCCTCCGCCCGATTCTCCTACTTTCCGCCGCACTCGCCGGCCCCGTTCTCGCCCAGGCCCCGCAGGACAGCCTTGAGGAAGAGACGCCTCACGCGTCCGCCCCCACCGACGCGCTTTCGATCGCCCGGGCCGCCGCCGCGCGCGGGGATCATCCCGAGGCGCTCTCGCAATATCTGCGGGTGCTCTCCACCTCGCCCAACAATGTCGAGGCGCTGGCCGGCGCGGGCCGGGCGGCGCTGGCGGTGGGCGATGTGAATGCCGCCACGGGCTTTTTCGCCCGCGCCGAGGATCTGGCCCCCAATGACGGCGCGGTGAAGGCCGGGCTCGCTTCCGCCACGGTGCAGACGGGCAATGCGCGCGCGGCACTCCGCTATTTCCGGCAGGCGCAGTCGCTGGGCGTCGCCGAGGCCAGCATCGCGGAGGATCGTGGGCTGGCTTACGATCTCAGCGGAGACAGTCGTCGCGCGCAGGCTTCCTATCAGCTCGCCCTCGTGAGCCATCCCGGGAATCCGACCACAATCCGCCGGCTCGCCCTGAGCCAGGCGATTTCCGGCAATCTTCCCGGCGCGCTCGTCACGCTGGATCCGCTGCTGCGCAAGCAGGATATTCCGGCATGGCGGACGCGCGCCTTCGCCAAGGCCGTGGCCGGTGACGTGGCGGGAGCGGAGCAGGATGCCGGCCTCGTTCTGCCTCCCAATCAGGTGGAAACGCTGCGCCCCTATCTCGTCCGCCTCGCCGCGATGAAGCCGGCGGAAAAGGCCGCCGCGGTCTTCCTCGGCCGCTTCCCGTCGCCGCCGGGCAGCGCGAAGATCGCGAGTGCCGCGCCGGCCGCGCGCAAGCCGATCGCGATGCCGCCCGCTTCATCGCGCAAGGCGGCGCCGGCGGGGACGATCGTGGCCGATGCCTCCGTGGCGACGGCGATCGCGCCCTCGACCGTCGCGCAGGCGACGGGCGCACCGGCGGCTGCCGCTTCGGAGGCGGCTGCGGTGGAGGATTCCGCCGCCCTGCGCGCCCAGAAGCAGAAGGTGGCCGCCGCGAAACGGGCTGAGGCGCTCGCCGAACAGAAGAAGAAAGCCGAGCAGGCCAAGGCCGCCGCCGAGGCGAAGGTAGCGAAGGCCAATCCACCCCGCCATTTCGTGCAGGTGGCGGGTGGCGCCAACAAGGCGGATCTGCCGCGCGCCTGGGCGCAGCTGAAGGCGAAATGGCCCGGCCAGCTGGGTGGGCGCTCGCCCTGGACGATGCATTATCGCTTCACCAACCGGCTGCTGATCGGCCCCTTCCCGAGTGCCGAGGCCGCGCAGGACTGGGTGACGGAACGCAAGAAGGAGGGGCTTACCACCTTCCGCGTCTCAACCCACGCCGGCGAGGTGATCGAGCGGCTCTGACGAGGCTCAGGCGAAGGCGGGGCGCAGTCCGGTCCGCCTCGCCAGCGACAAAGCGCGCAGCCGTGCCCGGATCGCCGGACGGCTTGCGCGCCCTTTTTCCAAGTGAATGGGCGGAAAATCGTCGCTGCGCATGATCGGGCTCCTTGATCGGCCGATCCTCGCGCATCCGGCGAATGCGCGCCAATGCGCTTCCTTGTTCAGACTGATCGATGGCTTGCCGGATGCTCGCGCTCCTTTGCCGGGAAGCGCTTTCGCAGCCGGCGATCAGCCTCTATGGCGCGGCGCGTGCCTGCTCCCTACGCTTCCGATCCCGCGCGCAGCCGTGGCCGCCGGTTCGGTCCGCCCGACGGCCGTTCCACCACGCCGCGCGATGCCTTCCAGCGCGATCGCGACCGGATCATCCATTCGATCGCCTTCCGCCGCCTGCGCCACAAGACGCAGGTGTTCGTGGCGCCCGATGGCGATCATTTCCGCGTGCGGCTTACCCACAGCATCGAAGTCGCCCAGATCGGGCGCACGATCGCGCGCGCGCTGGGGCTGAACGAGGATCTTACGGAGGCCCTGTGCCTCGCCCACGATATCGGCCACCCGCCCTTCGGCCATGCCGGCGAGGAAGCGCTGAAGGCGGCGACCGCGCATGCCGGCGGCTTCGATCACAATGCGCATACGCTGCGCGTGCTGGATCGGCTGGAATCGCCCTATCCCGATCATGCGGGGCTGAACCTGACGTGGGAGATGCTGGAAGGGCTGGCCAAGCATAATGGCCCCGTCGCCGCCGCCCCCTGGGCGCTGGCGGAGATCGATCGGGATTTCCCGCTGGAACTGGGCGGCCAGCCCTCGCTGGAGGCGCAGGTGGCCGCGCTTTCGGACGATATCGCCTATGACAATCACGATATCGACGATGGCCTGCGCGCCGGCCTGCTGTCGCTGGACAAGGTGCTGACGGCGCCCCTGGTGGTGGATGGCTGGCCGGTCGTGCGCGATCGCTGGCCGCATCTCCCCGCCGATCGGCTGGCGGGCGAGCTGATCCGCGATCAGATCGGGCGGATGGTGGGCGATCTCATTGCCGAAAGCCGCCGCCGAATCGCGGAGGCGGCGCCCGCATCGGTGGAGGAGGTGCGCGCGGCGCCCGGCCCGCTGATCGGCTTTTCGGAGGCGATGGCGGCCGAGGAGCGCGCGCTGAAGCGCTTCATGTATGCCGAGCTTTATCACCATCCGAGCCAGCTTGCGGTGGCGGAAAGGGCCAGCCGGATCGTGGCGGGGCTGGCGGAAGCCTATCTGGCCGATCCGACGCTGCTGCCGCCGGCCTGGTTCGGCTCGCTCCCGGCCGGGGAACCGGCGCGCACCCGCCACATCGGCGATTTCATCGCGGGGATGACGGACCGCTACGCCGTATCCCGCTATCGCGAGGTGATCGGCCCGGTGGAGATGCCGGACGGGCTCTAGCGGCCCGGCGGCGGCCGCTCAGGCGGGGCGGGCGGCGCGCGCCTCGTCCAGCAGGCGGCGTGCGCGCAGATACATTTCGGCGCGCGTGGCGGCCAGCAGGCCGAAGGCGAAGGCAAACATGATGCCGGTGATCTTCATCAGGTTGATGCCCGCTTCCGCCGCCTCGTAGCGCAGCCCCTGGCGCGCCACGATCAGCAGCACGATCACGAGCAGGGCGGCGGGGCTGTTCTGCTTGTTAAGCTGGTGCGTTTCGGGATCCACGCTGATCTTCATCAGCTTGCCGCGCTGCCAGCCAAGCAATGCGCCAATGCCGGCCGCGATCGCCAGCCACAGCCAGCCGAGCGGCGTGGGGGGTGGCGCCTCATACACGCCGATCGAGAAAGCGAGCCCGAACAGCGCGGGCACGATCCACAATGTCTCCAGCCGCAGCCGGCTCGCCCGCCGCATCCCGCGATAGCGGAGCAGGAGCACCAGCCCGATCACGAGGCCGGTGATGATGTAGGTGATGGTCTGCTGGGGCGGATGCTGCATCGCGCAACTGTATCAACTGCGCGGGCGCTGTCGATCCTTCCGGCACCACCACCGGATCGGCGGCCGTGACGCGCGCGCGCCTATCGGCTACAGGCGCGCGCTCACTCTATCCGGATACGCCTCCTTGCCCACGCTCTACGCCCGTTTCTCCGCCGATCTCGCCGCCGCGCTCGACGCGCTGGAAGCCGAAGGGGCACTTCCTTCCGGCCTGAAGCGCGATGCGATCACGGTGGAGCCGCCGCGTGACGCGGCGCATGGCGATCTGGCGACCAACGCCGCGATGGTGCTGGCCAAGCCCGCCGCCACCAATCCCCGCGCGCTGGCGGCTCTGCTCGTGCCGAAGCTGGAGGCGCTGCCCCATGTCGAGACGGTGGAGATTGCCGGCCCCGGCTTCATCAATCTGCGGCTGACGGAGGCGACGTGGCGGGCGGAACTGGCCACGATCCTGTCCGAAGGGGCGGCCTATGGCGGCTCCGATGCGGGGCAGGGCCTGCGCGTGAACGTGGAATATGTCTCCGCCAATCCCACCGGGCCGATGCACATGGGCCATTGCCGGGGCGCGGTGGTGGGCGATGCGCTGGCGCAGTTGCTGGAATATGCGGGCTATGCCGTCACCCGCGAATATTACATCAACGATGCCGGCGCGCAGGTGCAGACGCTCGGCCGCTCGGTGCATCTGCGCTATCGCGAGGCGCTGGGCGAGGATATCGGCCAGATTCCCGAGGGCTTCTATCCGGGCGATTATCTGATCCCGATCGGGCAGGCGCTGGCCGCCGAATATGGCGATTCCTATGTGGGCA
Organism: Sphingomonas sp.; assembly: GCF_003248515.1. Lineage (GTDB taxonomy): Bacteria > Pseudomonadota > Alphaproteobacteria > Sphingomonadales > Sphingomonadaceae > Sphingomonas_I. The sequence goes on along the minus strand of NZ_QFOB01000002.1, from coordinate 16,961 downwards.
AGCCGGAGAGCGAGTGGCTCGATCTGTTCCGCACGCGCGCCGTGGCCGCGATGATGGACATGATCCGCGCCGATCTCGCGCTGCTCGGCATCAATCATGAGGTGTTCGCCTCCGAGGCCGCCGTGCAGGCCGAGGGGCGCGTGGACAAGGCATTCGATCGTCTGCGTGCCGATGGCCTGATCTATCAGGGCGTGCTGGAACCCCCCAAGGGCGAGCTTCCCGACGATTGGGAGCCGACCGAGATGACCCTGTTCCGGTCCACAGCCTTCGGCGACGATCAGGATCGCCCGGTGCGCAAGTCGGATGGCGGGCTCACCTATTTCGGCACCGATCTCGCCTATCACTGGCAGAAGGCCGAGAGCGCCGATCAGCTGATCGATATCTGGGGCGCGGACCATGCCGGCACCGTCAAGCGTATCCAGGCGGCGGTGAAGGCGCTCACCGGTGGCAAGCCCTTCGACGTGAAGCTCGTGCAGATGGTGAAGCTGCTGCGCGATGGCGAGCCGGTGAAGATGTCCAAGCGCTCCGGCTCGTTCGTCACGCTGGCCGATGTGGTGCGCGAAGTGGGCAAGGATGTCGTCCGCTTCACAATGCTCACGCGCAAGGCGGATGCGCAGATGGATTTCGATTTCGCCAAGGTGGTGGAAGCCTCCAAGGACAACCCCGTCTTCTACGTGCAATATGCGCATGCCCGAACCCATTCGCTCCACCGGCGCGCGGCAGAGGCGGGGATGGCGCTGCCGCCGGCGGATCTCGCCTTGCTGGATGCCGAGGAACTGATTCTTGTGAAGCTCGCCGCGCAATTTCCGCGCCTGATCGAAGGTGCGGCGGCCGCGCGTGAGCCGCACCGCATCGCTTTCTATCTCTATGATCTCGCCGCGGCCTTCCATGCCCTGTGGAATCGGGGGAATGACGATCCGGGTCGTCGCTTCCTTCTCACCGATGATCCGGCCTTGAGCGCGGCACGGCTGGCGCTCGCCGATGCGATCGGGCAGATCATCCGCAATGGTCTCGCCGTCATGGGGGTCGAGGCCGCCGAGGAGTTGCACTGAGCGATGGTGGAGATCCGGCGGGGCGGTTCGGGCGAGGCGGCGCGCGAGCGTCTGCCGTGGCTGGAGCCGGTCGAGGACGAGGATGATTATTATCAGGCGGAGCGGGGCGGCTATGGCGGCCTGATCCTCGCCGCCATCCTCGTGCTGGTGGCGATCGCGCTGATTACGGCGGGCGTGATCTGGTATCGCGGCCATGGCGGCGCTTCGGGCGGCAGCGGCCAGATCATCAAGGCGGAGCCCGGCCCCTACAAGGTGCGTCCCCCCAATCCCGGCGGGATGACGCCGGATGCCAATGGCGAGGTGACCTACGACACCAGCGCCGGGCAGGATGTGAACAGCCCGATCGATCTGAACGCACTGCCCGAGCAGCCGATGGTCGGCCCCGCGCAGAACCGGCCGGCCGCTCCGGCCGGTGCGGAAGGCGCGCCCGCACCCGGAACGCCGGGGCCGGCGGCCCGGCCAGCGCCGGCGCCAGCCGCCAAATCCCCAGCCTTGCCGGCGACGCCGCCCGTCGCGGTCGTGCCGTCGCCGGTGGAGCGGCCGAAGCCGGTGCCCGCGCCACCCGTCCCGGCGGCGCCCCCCGGTGCGCCCATGGCCGGCGGAACGGGTGTGGTCCAGCTCGGCGCCTTCTCCAGCGAGGCGAAGGCAAAGCAGGCCTGGAAGACGCTTTCGGCCCGGTTTGCGGGCCTGCGCGATCTGGGCCTTGCGATCAGCCCGGTGAAGAGCGGCGACAAGACGCTCTATCGCCTGCGCGCCTCGGGCGCGGCCAACGCCGCCCGGCTCTGCGCGCAGCTGCGCGTGGCCGGCGAGAGCTGCAGCATCGTGAACTGAGTCCGCCGTCCGTCCGGGTCTCAGGCAGGGCCGGACGGAGCCGGTGCGGACGTGCGACGATCCATCGAAGGCTTTGACATGACCCCCCTGATCCTCGGCCTGTCCGGCCCGGCCCTCACCCATGACGAGCAGGCTTTCTTCCGGGAGATCTCGCCCGCCGGCTTCATCCTGTTCCGCCGCAACGTGGTCGATCGCGTCCAGCTGCGCGCGCTCACCGATGCGCTGCGCGATCTTTCGGGGCGCGCAGACGTTCCGATCCTGATCGATCAGGAAGGCGGGCGTGTTGCCCGGATGCAGCCCCCGGAATGGCCGGCCTTTCCGCCCGGCGCGGCCTTTGATCGCCTCTATGACGTGGCCCCCATGTCCGCGATCGAGGCGATTCGCGCCAATGCCGCCGCCATCGCGCTGATGCTGCGCGAGGTAGGCGTGAACGTGGATTGCCTGCCCCTGCTCGATGTGCGCCAGCCGGGCGCGCACGATATTATCGGGGATCGCGCGCTTGGTGCGGAGCCGCTGCGCGTGGCCGCGCTCGGCCGGGCGACGATCGAGGGCCTGCGCGCGGGCGGCGTGGTCGGCGTCGTCAAGCATGTGCCCGGCCATGGCCGCGCCATGGCGGACAGCCATCTGGAATTGCCGGTGGTGGATGCGCCCGCCGAGGAACTGGAAACCGATCTGGCGCCCTTCATCCGGCTGCGCGACGCGCCGATGGCGATGACGGCGCATGTCGTTTACGAGGCATGGGACAAGGCCGAATGCGCGAGCCTTTCCGCCCGCGTGATCGCGGGCGTGATCCGCAAGCGGATCGGCTTCGATGGGCTGCTGATGTCGGATGATCTGGGCATGCATGCCTTGCAGGGCGATTTCGGCGATCGGGCGTTCGGCGTGATCGCGGCAGGCTGCGACGTGGCGCTCCATTGTTCGGGCGACATGGGGGAGATGATCGCCTGCGCCGATGCGGTGCCGGCGATCACGGCGGAAGGGCGCGTCCGCCTCGATCGCGCGATGGCGACGATCGCCGCCCCCGGGACGGCCGAGCCGTTCGAGGCGCTGATCGCCAAGCGGGATGCGCTGCTGGCGCTGGGCTGATCGCTCGCGCGCCCTCGCCCCGAAACCGGTTCGGGATGGCGACATCCGAGCTTCTCGACTCGGCGGCCGGCGCCGCTAATCTGGCGCATTCATGTCCGACCAGCTCGATCTTTCCCTGCCCGACAGCGAGACGCTGACGCTCGACATTGACGGGTGGGAAGGCCCCCTCGATCTGCTGCTGACGCTCGCGCGCAATCAAAAGGTGGATCTCAAGCAGATCTCGATCCTCGCCCTCGTCGAGCAATATCTCGCCTTCATCGCCCAGGCGCGCGCGCTGAAGCTGGAACTGGCGGCCGATTATCTCGTGATGGCGGCCTGGCTCGCTTATCTGAAATCCGGCCTGCTGCTGCCGCGCGATCCCGAAGTGGAGCCGAGCCCGGAGGAAATGGCGCTGCGGCTCCAGCTGCGCCTCCAGCGGCTGGATGCGATGCGCGAGGCGGGCGCGCGGCTGATGGCACGCGATCGGCTGGGCCGCGATGTCTTCGCGCGCGGTGCGCCGGAAGGCCTCCGGATCGTCAGGATGCCGGCCTGGGAAGCCAATCTGTTCGAGCTGATCGCCGCTTATGGCGCGGTGAAGGCGCGCGCCGTGCCGGCCATCCATGTCGTGTCGCGCCGCCCGGTGATGACGCTGGAGAGTGCGCTGGAACTCGTCGCGCGGATGGTGGGCCAGGAACGGGACTGGGCGGAACTGGCGAGCTTCCTGCCGGAGGTGGAGGATGAGGATTATCGCCGCTCCGCCGTGGCCTCCAGCTTCGTGGCCGCGCTGGAACTCGCCAAGCAGGGGCGGCTGGCGCTGCGGCAGGAGGCGGCCTTCGCGCCCCTGATGGTGCGGCGCGCGGGAGCAGGGGCGTGATCGATATCGAAGTCCGCGCGCTGGAGGCGACCCTGTTCGCCGCGGAGCAGCCGATGACCCCGCACGAACTGGCCGCCGCCACCGGCATCGCGGATGTGAAATCCGCGCTCGGCCGTCTGGCCGATCTCTATGAGGGGCATGGCGTCGAACTGGTGGAGCGGGGCGGGCGCTGGCGGCTGCAGACCGCGCCCGATCTCGCGCATCTGCTCCGGCGCGAGAAGGTGGAGCCGCGCAAGCTTTCGCGCGCGGGGATCGAGACGCTGGCGATCATCGCCTATCACGAGCCGGTCAGCCGGGCCGAGATCGAGGCGATCCGCGGCGTGCAGATTTCGAAGGGCACGCTCGATGCGCTGCTGGAGGCCGGCTGGATCAGGCCCGCCGGCCGCCGCGAAGTGCCGGGCCGTCCGCTCACCTATGCCACCACGCCGGCCTTCCTCGATCATTTCGGCCTTTCCTCGCGGCGCGACCTGCCGGGGATCGAGGATCTCAAGGCCGCCGGGCTGCTGGATCCGATCGATCTTGCGCTGGAACAGCAGCTAGAGGTGGCGAAACCGGACGAGGCGGACTAGATAACGCCAAAGCGCAGTGATGGAGCCCTGCAAGCGGGCGGGCTCCCGGGAGATTTCTGATGGGCGGTTTGAGCATCTGGCACTGGCTGATCCTGGCGGTCGTCGTCATGCTGCTGTTCGGCAAGGGGCGCCTGTCGGACATCATGGGCGATGCGGCCAAGGGCATCAAAAGCTTCAAGAAGGGCCTGCAGGACGAGGAAGACGAGCGCCCGGCGCAGCGCCCCGCCCAGCGGCTGCAGAACCAGCCTCCGATGGACCCGAATCCGGATCACAAGCTCCAGCCCATGCAGGATGATCGCCCCGCGCATTGAGGCGAGCGGCGGCCTCTGGGCCGCCGCAACGGTGTGCCCGGCTCAGCCGAGCGTGGGCAGATGCCAGCCGTGCCGGTAGGCGAGCAGGCGCAGGCCGAAACAGGCAAGGCCGGCAAGGATCGCCGTGGCGCGCGCGGGCCAGCCCAGCGCGCGGCCGATGACGATGATGATCGCGGCGCAGGCGGCGGCCGAGCCGTAAATGTCCGTGCGCAGCACGCGCGGCACCTGATTGATGACGACATCGCGGAGCGTGCCGCCGCCGGCGCCGCTCACCGTTCCCAGAAAGACGCAGACGAACGGGTGGATACCATGTTCCAGCGCCTTTTCGGTGCCCGCGATCGCGGCGAAGGCGAGGCCGGCGGCATCCAGTGCTACCATCAGCCCCGGTGGCAGCGACAGCAGCGCGGGATGGACGAGCCAGACGATGGTGGCCGCCGCCACGACGGTGACGGCATAGTGCCAGTCCCGGATCGCAGCGGGCGGCAGCGATCCGATCAGCACATCGCGGATCAGGCCGCCGCCCAGCCCGGTCAGAAAGGCAAGGGCGAGGATGCCCACCGGATCCAGGCCCACGCCCAGCCCGGTCAGGCCACCCTCTATCGCGAAGACCAGCGTGCCGGCGATATCCGCTGTGCGCGTGACGGCGTTGGTCGGCATGCCCCGCATCGCTCGCTGCCGGCCGGCGCTCAGAGGATCTCGCGTACCTTTTCGGGCGGGCGGCCCAGGCGCACGCCCCTGGCGGTCTCCACCAGCGGGCGTTCGATCAGGATCGGATTGGCGGCCATCGCGGCGAGGATCGTTGCCTCGTCCGCACCCCTGAGCGGCCTGGCGTCCGCCTCGGCCGCGCGCAGCCCTTCCGCCGCCGTCATCCCCGCCTTGGCATAGAGGCGCGCCAGTTCCCCGGCCTCGGGCGGTGTCTTCAGATATTCCACGATCGTCACGTCCGCGCCCGCCGCCTCGAGGATGGCCAGCGCCTCGCGCGATTTGGAGCAGCGGGGATTATGGTAGATGACTGCCTTCATCAGTGCCTCCCTGCGCCTGAATTCTCTGCTGGCCGGTCGGGACGAACGGACGGGGAGTGGCCTCCCGCCCTGGGATCAGTCCTTGGCGTTCTCGCGCGCCAGCCACTCTTCCAGCCACTTGATCGAATAGTCGCCTTCCTGGAACTCCGGATCTTCCAGCAGGGCCTGATGGAGCGGGATCGTGGTCTTTACGCCATCGATCACGAATTCCTCCAGGGCGCGGCGCAGGCGGCGCAGCGCGCCGTTACGGGTCGTGCCGTACACGATCAGCTTGGCGATCATGCTGTCATAGTAAGGCGGGATGCGATAGCCGGCGTAGAGGCCGCTATCCACGCGAACGTTCATGCCGCCCGGCGCGTGATAGCCCTTCACCAGCCCCGGCGAAGGCGCGAAGGTGCGCGGATCCTCGGCATTGATGCGGCATTCGATCGCATGGCCCCGGAAGACCACGTCTTCCTGCCGCAGCGTCAGGGGATGGCCCTCGGCGATGCGGATCTGCTCGCGCACCAGATCCAGGCCGGTGATCGCCTCTGTCACCGGATGCTCCACCTGAAGGCGGGTGTTCATCTCGATGAAGTAGAATTTCCCGTCTTCCCACAGGAACTCGATCGTGCCGGCGCCGCGATAGCCCATGTCGGCCATCGCCTTGGCGACGATCCCGCCCATCCGCGCGCGTTCCTCGGGCGTGATGACGGGGGAAGGGGCTTCTTCCAGCACCTTCTGGTGGCGGCGTTGCAGCGAACAGTCGCGCTCGCCCAGATGGATCGCGTTGCCCTTGCCGTCGCCGAACACCTGGAATTCGATGTGGCGCGGATTGCCGAGATATTTTTCCATATAGACGGTGTCGTCGCCGAACGCCGCCTTCGCCTCCGACGAGGCCTGCTGGATCAGGGTTTCCAGCTGATCTTCGGACGGCACCACCTTCATGCCGCGCCCGCCGCCGCCGGAGGCCGCCTTGATCAGCACAGGATAGCCGATCTCGCGCGCGACATCCGCCGCCTCGCCCGCGCGCCGGATCGGCCCGTCGGAACCCGGCACCAGCGGCAGGCCGAGCGCGCCGGCGGTGCGCTTGGCCTCCACCTTGTCGCCCATCGTCCGGATATGTTCGGGCTTCGGCCCGATCCAGATGATGTCGTGCGCCTCGACGATCTCGGCGAACTTGGCGTTTTCCGAAAGGAAGCCATAGCCGGGGTGGATGGCGTCCGCGCCCGAAATCTCGGCGGCCGAGATGATGTTCGGGATGTTCAGATAGCTTTCGGTCGCCGAGGGCGGCCCGATGCAGACCGCCTCGTCCGCCAGCCGGACGTGCATCGCATCGGAATCCGCCGTGGAGTGTGCCGCCACCGTGCGGATGCCCATTTCATGGCAGGCGCGATGGATGCGGAGCGCGATCTCGCCGCGATTGGCGATCAGGACCTTCTTGATCTCGGGCAAGGCCGCTTACTCGATAATCACAAGCGGCTGATCGAATTCGACCGGCTGGGCATTGTCGATCAGGATCGCCTTCACCGTGCCGGCGCGGGGCGCCGCGATCGGATTCATCACCTTCATCGCTTCCACGATCAGCAGCGTATCGCCGGCGGCGATCTGCTGGCCCAGGGCGACAAAATTCTTCGCCTCGGGGCCGGCCGCGAGATAGGCGGTGCCCACCATGGGCGATTTCACGGTTCCCGGATGGTCTCCGGCGGGCGCCGCCGCCACGGGGACCGGGGCGGGCGCCGCCGCCACCGGAGCTGCGGGGGCGGCCGGGGCCGCGACGGGCGCAGGCGCGACAGCCGCGACAGTCACCTTGCGCGCGACGCGGATCTTGCGATCCCCATCCTGCACCTCGATCTCCGTGAGCTGCGTTTCATCCAGCAACTCGGCAAGCTGGCGGACGAGCGCAGGATCCACCTGCATCGCCGCCTTCGACGTATCGGTCATCAAGACCACCTCATTCACATTTGGTCGCGCGCCATGTCAGAGCTTGTGCTCCACGTCCAGCATCAAGGGCATAACGGCCTCCCGTCTCACCATTTGAAAGCGGGCGGCAGAGAGCCTAAGTCGCGCCTCTCTCCAGCGGAACGGTAGCACGACATGCACAGCGACGGTACGATCAGCATCATCGTCAACGGCGAACATCGCCGCGTCAATGACGGAATGACGATCGCGGGCCTCGCCGCCGAGCTTGGTCTGGAGCCGGCCAAGGTGGCCGTGGAGCGCAATCTGGAGATCGTGCCCCGCTCCACGCTGGGCGATGTGGCGCTGGAGGATGGCGACGAACTGGAGATCGTCCATTTCGTAGGCGGTGGCGACCATCCGGTCGCGGGCGGCGGCGATCATGCCGCCACTGCGGCTGTGAATGCGGATACGTGGACGGTCGCGGGCAAGACGTTTCGTTCGCGGCTCATCGTCGGCACCGGCAAATATAAGGATTTCGCGCAGAATGCGGCGGCGGTGGAGGCTTCCGGCGCGGAAATCGTGACGGTCGCGGTGCGCCGCGTGAACATCGCCGATCGCAACCAGCCGATGCTCACCGATTTCATCGATCCGAAGAAGATCACCTATCTGCCCAATACCGCCGGCTGCTTCGATGCCGAAAGCGCGATCCGCACGCTGCGCCTCGCGCGGGAAGCGGGCGGCTGGGACCTCGTGAAGCTGGAAGTGCTGGGCGAGGCCAAGACGCTCTATCCCGACATGATGGAGACTTTGCGCGCGACCGAGATCCTCGCGAAGGAGGGCTTCCTGCCCATGGTCTATTGCGCCGACGATCCGATCGCGGCGAAGCGGCTGGAGGATGTGGGTGCGGTGGCGATCATGCCGCTGGGCGCGCCGATCGGCTCGGGCCTCGGCATCCAGAATCCGGTGATGATCCGGCTGATCGTGGAAGGCGCCAGCGTGCCCGTACTGGTGGATGCGGGCGTGGGCACGGCCAGCGATGCGGCCGCCGCGATGGAACTGGGCTGTGATGGCGTGCTGATGAATACGGCGATCGCGGAGGCGAAGGATCCGATCCTGATGGCGGCGGCGATGAAGGCATCGGTGGAAGCCGGCCGCCTCGCCTATCGCGCCGGGCGGATGGGCCGCCGCCGCTATGCCGATCCTTCGAGCCCGCTGGCCGGATTGATCTGACGGACTGCCAGGTGCTTTGATCGTCGCCCCCGCGAGACTGATCCGGGATGAAATGTCGTCCCGGGAGCGCGGGGAAGAGGCGATGGTTTGGGGAAGCCGTGATTCCGATCGGTCTTGGCCGATCGATCCGGGCGGCGAGCGAGGGGTGTTCTGTCGCGCCCGCTCAGGCGATCGCCGCCGGCAATCCCGGCCCGCAGGCCGGGATCAGTCGCAACTCAGCGCGCGACGGCGAGCGACTTGCGGACGTTGTTGATCAGGATCAGCAGGCTGAACATCGTAAACCTCGAAAATGGATTTGCTGCACCGCAGCGTCAACGCCCCTCTCGCGGAACGGGCCTGTGCCGTCAAATGCTCGCTTGCAAGCAACGGTTGCATGAAATGCACCTATAAAATTCTTTAATATTAGTATGTTGATCATATTCCTTGCCCAAATGCTACCGATCGCTGATGGCTCTGCCTCCTCATTTTGCGGTGCATCGGCGTGGGCGGATGGGATCTTTGATCTCTGCGTGATCGCAGCCGGCAATCGGACCCGCCTGAGCAGCGCGCCTGCCGATCTTCCGGAGAAGGCGCCTCGCGGGATGCTGTGGCATCCGTTTCTGCCACCTTCCGCGCCTTATCGCCGTTCATGGCGCAGTCGGGGAAACCTGTTAGGCAGGGCCATGCGCTTTTCCCTGCTTCCGCTCGCCCTCCTTGCCGCCACGGCATTGAGCCCCGCCGTCGCCGCGCCGGTCACCGTGCCGCCTCTGGCCTTCACCACGCGCACCCTGCCCAATGGCCTGCGCGTCTATGAGATGCCGGACAGGACGGGCACCACCGTTTCGGTGCAGGTCTGGTACGATGTCGGCTCGAAGGATGATCCGCGCGGGCGATCCGGCTTCGCGCACCTGTTCGAACATCTGATGTTCAAGGCGACGCGCAACATGCCGTCGGAAATGCTCGATCGGCTGACCGAGGATGTTGGCGGCGCCAACAATGCCTCCACCGACGATGACTATACCGAATATCACGAGACGGCGCCCGCCAACCATCTGGAACGGCTGATCTGGGCCGAGGGCGAGCGGATGGGCGGCCTCGTCATCGATCAGCCGACCTTCGTGTCGGAGCGGGATGTGGTGAAGGAGGAACTGCGCACGGGCCTTGCCCGCCCCTATGGGCAGCTTTTCAGCCACGATCTGGTGAAGGCCAATTACAAGGTGCATCCCTATGCGCGGCCCGGCATCGGCAGCATCGCCGATCTCGATTCGGCCAGCCTGGAGGATGTCCGCGCCTTCCACGCCACTTATTACCGGCCCGACAATGCCGTGCTGGTCGTGTCCGGCAATTTCGATCCGGCGAAGCTGGATGGCTGGATCGATCGCTATCTCGCCCCGATCGCGAAGCCCGATCGCCCGATCCCGCGCGTGACCGTGGCCGAACCGCCGCGCACCGCGCCGGCGGCTTATTCAGTGACGGCGGCGAATACGCCGCTGCCGGCCGTCACGCTTTCCTGGCTGCTGCCGCCGACCACCGATCCCGATCATGCGGTGGTCACGGTGATCGACGGGCTGCTCTCGGGCGGCGAAAGCTCGCGTCTCTATCAGGCGCTCGTCTATCGCGATCGCGTCGCGAGCGAGGCGGATGTGGATGCCGGCTTCCGCAAGGGGCCGGGCCTGTTCACCGCCTTCGCGATCGTGGCCGGCGGCAAGACGGTGGCGGCGGCGGAGGCCGGGCTGCGGCGCGAAGTGGGCCTGCTGCGGGATCGGCCGGTCGCGGCGGCCGAGCTGGATCGCGTGAAGAATCTGATCGTCACGTCCGCCCTGCGGGAGCGCGAGACGGCCGAGGGCCGCGCCTCGCTGGTGGCGGGCAGCGTGATCCTCGATGGCGATCCCGCCGCCGCCGATCGCCGCCTTGCCGCGATCCAGGCGGTCACGGCCGCCGATGTGCAGCGCGTCGCCCGGCGCCTGCTGGCGGATGATCGCGCGGTCGCGATCCGCTATGCGGCGCCGGGCAGGGGTGCCGCGCCCGTCGATCCGGTCAGCATCGCGGCCAGCGTCGTCACCGTCCCTCTCATATCCCCGCCGAACATTCCCGTCGTGATCGCGCTGGGAGCGGCCGAGCGCGCCCAGCCGCCGGCTCCGGGGCCGGCCGTCTCGCCCACCGTGCCCGCGCCTTTCGCCGGCACGCTTGGCAACGGGCTGCATTATGTCGTGCTGGAGCGGCACGAACTGCCGATCGTCACGGCGATGCTCGTCTCGCCCACGGGGTCCGCCGGCGATCCGGACGATCGCCTCGGCCGGGCGGAACTGGTGGCGGATCTGATGACGAAGGGCACGCCCACGCGCTCCGCGACGCAGGTGGCGGAGGCGATCGAATCGCTTGGCGCCGCGATCGATGCGGGCACCTCGCGGGATGCCTCCACGCTCACCCTCACCACGCGCAGCGATCAGCTCGCGCCGGCAATGGATATCCTCGCCGATGTCGCGCGCAGTCCCGTCTTCGCGCAGGGGGAACTGGATCGCGCCCGCGCGGAGGCGCTCGATGGCCTCGCCGTCGCGCTGAAGCGACCGGGCACGCTCGCCGGCCTCGTGGCGACGCGCGCGGCTTATGGCACGGCGCCTTATGGCAAGCCCGGATCGGGCACGCCGCGCACGCTGGCTGCTATCACGCGCGCGGATGTGACGGCCGGCTACAAGGCGATCTGGGCGCCCGGTGGCTCCACCGTGGTGCTCGCCGGAGACATTACGCCCGATGCCGCGCGCGCTCTTGTCGAGCGCGCCTTCGGCAGCTGGGCCGGCGCTACGGTGGCGGGCAGCACCCCATCCGGCACGCCGCCGCTGCCGGGGCCGCGCAACATCCTGGTCGACATGCCCGATGTCGCACAGGCGGCGGTCACGATCGCGCGGCCCACGCTCACGCGCACCGATCCCTCTTATTATCCCCTGCTCGTGGCCAATTCGGTGCTGGGCGGCGGATTTTCCTCGCGCCTGAATCTCGAGGTGCGGATCCGGCGCGGCCTGGCCTATGGCGCCAGCAGCCGTTTCGCCGCGGGGCGAATGCCCGGGCCGTTCGCCGCCGCCACGCAGACCAAGAATCCGTCCGTGCCGGATGTGATCCTGCTGATGCGCGATGAAATGGCGCGGCTGGGGCACGAGGCCGTTCCCCCGGCCGAGCTGGCCGCGCGCAAGGCGGCGCTGATCGGCGGTTTCGGCGATGCGATCGAAACAACGGACGGCCTGGCCGGAACGGCGGCGGCCCTGATCTCCCAGAATGTGCCGCTGGAGGAGATGGCGGCCTATTCCGGCCGGATCGATGCGGTGACGCCTGATGCGGTGAAGATGGCGGCCGCCACCTATCTGGATCCGGCGGCGGCCAGCATCGCGGTGGTGGGGGATGCGAAGCAATTCGCGGCGGGGCTGGCCGCCAAGGGCATCGCGATGGAGCCGATCGCCGCGGATGCGATCGATCTGGGATCGCCCACGCTCGGGCGCTGATCGGGAGGCGGGGCGGAGCGTTATTCGGTCCGGTCGCTCCGGATCGGTCGCTTCAGGGTTATGCTCTGCCCCGATTCCCGGGCGGGCCGCTTGTCCCGCCCGCTTTGAAATCGCTTCAGCCCACCAGCCCCATCTTCCGCGCGCGCTCGGCGGCTGCGGGGGAGGCGGCGAGCGCGGCATCGCGGTCCGCGTCCGCGCCCGTAATGTTGCCCATCCGCCGTTTCACGAGGCTGCGGCAATAGAGCGTCCAGGCGAGGCTTGATGGCACTTTCGCCTTCGGATCGAGCCCCTTCAGGGAGGCATCATAATCGGCGAGAGCCTGCGCCAGTTCGCCGCGCCGGAACCGAACGAGCGCGCGGCTGTCCAGATAGGCGGAGGTATCCGGACGCAGCTTGAGGGCGGTATCGCAATCGTCGATCGCGCGATCGAGATCGCGGTTCATCTGCGCGCGCACCCAGCAGCGGCCGTTGAAGGCGATCGCCCGGCTCGCATCCGCCGGATGGCTTTTCAGCCATGCGTCGAAATTGACGAGGGCGGCATCCTGCGCGCCGGTGGCGTCCAGCATCTGGGCCAGGCCCAGCCGCTTGTCCGATGTGGGCGCCAGCGTCCTGTCGATCGCGGCGAGATCCTCGCCGGCGCCCTTGGGATCGCGCCCCGCCAGGCGCATCCCGGCCCGCGCCATCCGGGCGTCCGCGTCGGCCGGATCCAGCTGGATCGCCTTGTCGAGATCGGCGGCGGCGAGCAGCGGCTGACCATTGGCCAACCGGGCCAGCGCGCGCTGGACGAGATAGCGGCTGACGGCGGGCGCCATGGCGATCGCGCGATCGAAATCCGCGATCGCCTGCTCCGTCTTGCGCTGGGATGCGAAGACGGCGCCGCGCCGGCTGAAGCCTTCGGCATCGGTGGGCTCGGGGCTCTTGTCCGTCAGGTCGAGTGCCTTGCCCTCGGCGTCCACCGCGCCTTTGGGGTTGAGGCCGAAAACCGGGCCGCCCTCATAGGTCAGCAGCATCCGCTGGCCCTTGTTGGCCACATAGACGCGGTGCGACAGGAAGAAGTCCGCGCCGATCAGCAGATCGGCATCGCCCAGCGTGATGTCCGCGAAGCGCAGCTTCGGATGTTTGAGCGATTCCCCGCCAATCTCGATCGAATCGAAGGTCGCGATCCAGCTCTGCGCGCTCTGCGAGCCGAGGCCGGTGGAAATTCCCCCGGAAGTCACACCCGGGCTGCTGGGCGTGATCCCCGCTTTCCTGGCCGCCGCCAGCGAGAGCATGGTAGAGGACGCGCCCGTATCGAAGATCGCGCGAAGCTTCACGCCGTTGATCGTGATCGTGCCGATCGTGTGCGTCTGGAAGGGGGGCGCACGCTGCACGATCGGCAGGATCGAAAGCGGGCGATCGGCCGCCCAATAGGCCTGCTGCCCGGCCTCGCATCCTTCGGCCTTGAGCAGGCGGACCTTGCCGTGCGGCAGATCATATTCGACATCGCCGATGCCGAGGATATTCTGGCCGAGCAGGCCGACCGTGCCCGTATCCGATCCGCCGACGATGAAATCGGCGCGTGGCAGCGTGACGCCGGCAATGCCGAAATCCTTGACCGTCGTGATCGAGACGGCCGCGCTGCCATTGATCCCGCGCATGCGGAACCAGGAAGGGGCCGGATCCAGCCGCAGCCCATATTCCTGCGCGGAAGCCTTCGAGAGCGTGCTGAAGAAGGCGCCACTGTCGAGGATCAGGCGCGCATCCTTGCCGCCGATCGTGGCCGAAACGATCGGGCGCGGGCCGGACATGGTGACGGGAAGCTCGAGATAGCGTTGCAACTGGCAGGCGGCCCGCGCCTGGGACGGGAGGATGGCCGCCAGTACCAGCGCCGCATTCCGCCAGCCGCGCTCCGAAATCCCCATTCCCGCCCCCACACATTACCGGAATGGCACGTTATTGGGAGCAATCCCGTGGCACAACCGGGTCACATTGGGGGGCGTGGTGCGTGGTGGCGCTTTCAGGCGGCCAGATCCGCCAGGCGCGCCTTCACCCGCCGCAGATCCTCCACGAAGCGCGCATATTCCTCGTCCGCCCCGGCCTTGTCCGGAATGCGGAGCAGATAGCTCGGGTGGACGGTCACCCAGCCTTCCCCGCCATCGTCCAGCGTGTGGGGCCGGCCGCGCGCCGCACCGATCGGGACGGCCCTGCCCAGCATGGACCGCGCGGCCGTGGCACCCAGCGCCACCGTAAGCCTTGGCCGGATCAGGTCACGCTCCTGCGCGATCCACCAGCGGCAGGCATCGATTTCGTGCGCGTTGGGCCGGGTGTGGAGGCGGCGCTTGCCGCGCTGCTCATATTTGAAATGCTTGACGGCGTTGGTGACGTAGGCGGTCGCGCGATTGATGTCGGCATCCGCGATCGCGCGATCGAACAGCTGGCCGGCCGGGCCGACGAAAGGCCGGCCGGCAAGATCCTCCTGATCGCCGGGCTGCTCCCCCACGAACATCAGCGCTGCATCCACGGGGCCTTCGCCGAACACCGTCTGCGTGGCCGGCGCGAACAGGGGGCAGCGGGTGCAGCCCGAGGCTTCCACCCGCAACGCTTCCCATGCGACGAGGCGGTTGGCACCCGATTGATCCCTCGCCAGTGTCTCGCGGCTTGCCGTGACCATTCCCGCCTCCCGCGCGTGGGCGCCTGCGATCAATTCCGGCACCAACGCCGTTTCGGGCATGTTTTTCCAGTATTTGCGGGGCATCTCCTTCAGCATCGCACCGATCTTCACGCGCGCCGGATTGAAGATGGAGGCATAATAGGTCTTCCATGTCTCCTCGATCGGATCGCCGTCGGGCGCGTCGGCGCGGGTGGCGCCCGGCCCCTCGCGCAGCGTTTCGCCATCCCAGTCGAGCGAGAGTTCCGGCGTCAGGATCGTCCAGCGCATCGCGGCGAAACGGTTCAGGAAGAAATCGGCATTGGCGCGCACGATATGATGGTCGGGCTGAAACCAGGCGACGAAGCGGGCGCCGTCCCCGTCGGCCACCTCGCGGAAGCGCAGGAAGGCGCGCATCTTGTGGATGTCGCGACGAACCTCCTTCGCCATCGGCTCCAGCCGGCGCATCAGCGGATCGGCCGGATCGCCGATCAGGCCGGGTTCGCGGCGCAGGCGCGCAAGCGCTGCATGCAGCAGGCCGAAGCGCTCGGGATCGGCATGGAGAATCACGGTGCGGGCGAGATCGAGAAAGGCGCGCGGCACGGAGAAGGCCGCGCCCGCCGGTGGCGCCGCCAAGGCAGCCGGCGCGCCACCGAAGAGATTGGTTGGGCCGTCGCCGATCTGCCAGATGACCTGATCGGGCGCGATATCGGCGAGTATCAGGGCGCGTGCGGCGCTGCGCCAGCCCTCGAAATCGTCCTCCGCATCCAGCACCGCGACAGTCATCGGATCGGGCCGGTTGATTTGCTTTCCGCCATCATGACTATATAGGCGCCGCGCGCCCGTTACCCAAAGTTGCTCCGGCAAAGAGGCTGCCCGCAACATCATGCAATGCTGATGCAAAGAAGAAAGGCCAGCTTGGCCATCGAACCTCTTCCTGCCTCAGGACAGACGATGGCCAGCCGTGCTCTTCCGCTTTCCCCCTCGCTGCGCACCTCCCCGATCGCCGCGATACCCCTATGGCGCGATGCGCTGGCGATGTTCGCGCTGGCCGTGCTGCTGCGCTGCTGGTGGTATGGCGATCCCGCGATCCAGGTGGACGAGCAATTCTATCTGCTGACCGGGGACAGGCTGCTCCACGGCGCCATCCCCTATGTGGACATATGGGATCGCAAGCCGATCGGCCTGTTCCTCATCTATGCGGGCGTCCGCCTGCTCGGCGGGGCGGGCATCGTCCAGTATCAGCTGGTGGCGACGATCTTCGCGGCGACGACCGCCTTCCTCGTGATCCAGCTCGCCCGTTCGATCGCCAGCCCGTGGGCGGCGCGGATGGCGGGCGCGGCCAGCCTGATCTTCACGATCGTGTTCGATGGCGCGGGTGGCCAGTCCCCGGTCTTCTACAATCCGCTCGTGGCCGGTGCGGCGCTGATCGTGCTGCGCGCGCTGGAAATGCCGGAGGGCGAGGATCGTCGCTTCGCGGCGCGCGGCGTGCTGGCGATGGCGCTGATCGGCGTCGCCATCCAGATCAAATATACCGCCCTGTTCGAAGGCGTAACGCTGGGGCTGGTGCTGCTGTGGGCGGCGCGGCGGCGCGGGATCGAGGCGGGCCTGCCGGGTCTTGCCGCCTTGTGGATCGCGATCGCCATCCTGCCGACGGCCATCGCCTTCACGGCCTATGCGGTGGCGGGGCATGAAGAGGCGTTCGTCTATGCCAATTTCATCTCCATCGGGGATCGGCCGGGCACGGCCGCGCTCCGGCTCGCCAAGCGGCTGGGCGCCGTCATCGGCCTTGGCCTGCCGCTGATCGTGGCGGGGGTGGCGGGCGTGCGCGTGCGCCAGCATGGCGAGGAAGCGAAACAGGCGCGCATGTTCCTGCTCGTCTGGCTGATTGGGGCCACGGTGGGCTTCTTCGCGATCGGCAGCCTCTTCAACCCACATTTCCCAAGTAAGGCGCTGATTTCGCTGTCCTGACCATTATATTTCCTATATAAAACATGGTGTTGAAGGCTGCGAGGGGCGCGTTTCATG